>NZ_AP035932.1:0-4147949 GCF_059730895.1 gamma proteobacterium symbiont of Lampromicra miyakona
CCAGTAGTTATCCAAAGAACAACCGCTGATGCTTTTTTACGCTGTGTATAAGTAGCAAAGTTGATCTCAGCTTATACGGATCAGGATCACCGATCATTCACAGTAAACGATCCTCGCTAATCCCCTGTTGCCACAGCGCTTTTCCGGGTTATCAACAGACAGGGGCGATCCTAATAAGAGATCTAACAGAGAGATCATATAAAAGACTTAAGATCCTTTCTTTTAAACCGCAGGATCCCGCGACTTTCGCCCTGAACAGAATTTCAGTAGAATCCACCGCCCAGGGCAACGATCCCTGTCCGAACACTAACGAGGACCCACTTCATGTTTTATCCAGATCCTTTTGACGTCATCGTAATCGGTGGTGGTCATGCGGGCACAGAAGCCGCGATGGCCGCTGCCCGAATGGGTCAGCAAACCCTGTTACTCACCCATAATATTGATACGCTGGGACAAATGTCCTGTAACCCGGCGATCGGTGGCATCGGGAAAGGACACCTGGTTAAGGAAGTGGATGCCTTAGGCGGTTTGATGGCCAGCGCGATCGATCAGGCCGGTATTCAGTTTAGGATACTAAACGCCAGCAAAGGCCCGGCGGTGCGTGCCACGCGTGCACAGGCAGACCGGGTACTGTATCGCCAGGCGGTACGCACTGCGCTGGAAAACCAGCCGAACCTGATGATCTTCCAGCAGGCGGTTGATGATCTGATTGTGGAGAACGATCGCGTTGTCGGCGCCGTGACCCAGATGGGCCTGAAGTTCCGGGCGAAAACCGTCGTTCTGACGGTGGGCACTTTCCTGGACGGCAAAATCCACATCGGCCTCGATAACTACAGCGGTGGTCGTGCAGGCGATCCTCCGTCGATTCCGCTGGCTAAACGTCTGCGTGCGCTGCCGCTGCGCGTAAACCGCCTGAAAACCGGTACGCCACCGCGTATCGATGCCCGCACCATCGACTTTTCGGTGCTAACGCCGCAGCACGGGGATGACCCGATGCCGGTGTTCTCGTTTATGGGCCATGCCGGACAGCATCCGCAGCAGGTGCCATGCTGGATAACCCACACCAATGAGCAGACACATGAAGTGATCCGCAATAACCTCGATCGCAGCCCGATGTATGCCGGGATCATCGAGGGGATCGGGCCACGCTACTGCCCGTCGATTGAAGACAAAGTGATGCGCTTTGCCGATCGTAACGCACATCAGATT
Source organism: gamma proteobacterium symbiont of Lampromicra miyakona (assembly GCF_059730895.1). Classification (NCBI taxonomy): domain Bacteria; kingdom Pseudomonadati; phylum Pseudomonadota; class Gammaproteobacteria; species gamma proteobacterium symbiont of Lampromicra miyakona. The sequence continues at coordinate 1,210 of NZ_AP035932.1, forward strand.
TTCCTTGAGCCGGAAGGGCTGACCAGCAACGAAATCTACCCGAACGGTATCTCCACCAGCCTGCCGTTTGATGTGCAGATGCAGATCGTGCGCTCGATGAAAGGTCTGGAGAACGCGAAGATCGTGCGTCCGGGCTACGCCATCGAGTACGACTTCTTCGATCCGCGCGATCTCAAGCCGACGCTGGAGAGTAAATTTATCCATGGCCTGTTCTTTGCCGGCCAGATCAACGGCACGACCGGTTATGAAGAAGCGGCGGCGCAGGGGCTGCTGGCCGGCCTTAACGCTGCGCGTCAGTCTGCGGACAAAGAGGGCTGGGCGCCGCGTCGCGATCAGGCCTATCTTGGCGTGCTGGTCGACGATCTGTGTACGCTGGGCACCAAAGAGCCGTATCGCATGTTTACCTCGCGCGCCGAGTATCGTCTGATGCTGCGCGAAGACAACGCCGATCTGCGCCTGACCGAAACCGGACGTGAACTCGGCCTGGTCGACGACGCGCGCTGGGCTCGCTATAACCAGAAGCTGGAAGCGATTGAGCAGGAGCGTCAGCGTCTGCGTGACCTGTGGGTGCATCCGAAGTCTGAAAACGTCAGCGAAGTGAACACGGTAATCAGCGCGCCGCTGACCAAAGAGGCCAGCGCGGAAGATCTGCTGCGTCGTCCGGAGATGACCTACGAACTGCTGATGTCGCTGCCGAGCTACGGTCCGGCGCTGGCGGATGAGCAGGCCGCAGAGCAGGTAGAGATTCAGGTGAAGTATGAAGGTTACATCGCGCGTCAGCAGGAGGAGATCGATCGCCAGCAGCGCAATGAAAACACCTTACTCCCGGCCGACCTCGACTATCGCCAGGTGAATGGGCTGTCGAATGAAGTGATCGCCAAACTCAACGACCACAAACCGACCTCCATTGGCCAGGCATCGCGTATTTCCGGCATCACGCCGGCGGCGATTTCAATTCTGCTGATTTACCTGAAAAAACAGGGCCTGCTGCGTAAAAGCGCCTGATCGACCCCCGGGGCGGGCACGCTCGCCCCTGTTAATGGAATTCTCGTCGTGATTAATAAACTCTCCCGGCTGCTGCAAGCGGCAAACATTTCCCTCTCCGATCAGCAAAAACAGCAGCTGGTGGGTTATGTCGAACTGCTGCACAAGTGGAATAAAGCCTACAACCTGACCTCGGTGCGCGATCCGCAGCAGATGCTGGTGCGCCACATTCTCGACAGCATCGTGGTAGAACCCCACCTGCAGGGTGAGCGCTTTATTGATGTCGGTACCGGACCGGGCCTGCCGGGGATCCCGCTGGCGATTGTCCGCCCGCAGGCGCACTTTACGCTGCTGGACAGCCTCGGGAAACGCGTGCGTTTCCTGCGTCAGGTGCAACATGAGTTAGGGCTTACTAACGTCACGCCGGTGCAGAGCCGGGTGGAAGAGTTCCCGGCTGAGCCGCCGTTTGACGGGGTGATCAGCCGCGCCTTTGCGTCGCTGGAGGACATGCTGAACTGGTGTCACCATCTGCCGGGCGCGACAGGCCACTTCTATGCGCTGAAAGGCGTCAGGCCGGATGACGAAATTGCCGCGCTGCCTGCCGGCTTCGCCATCGAAAAAATTGCGCCACTGCGGGTGCCGGAACTGGAAGGTGAGCGTCATCTGGTGGTGATCAGGCGGCAATAGTCGCGCAAACGGTGTGGATTTATCGCGATTCATGCCGTTTGGCTTAGCGCCGCAGCCGGCTAAAAAAACAGCGGTTGAACGCGTCACGATAAACGCTTTTATTCAACAGGGCAGGGGAAGCGGGTTAACATCCGCCGCGGAAATTATCCGAAAATCTCTGTTACATTTAACGAATAATTCACATTTCATTATCAGTTACATCACTTTAACCGCTGTATTTACTGTGCCGAATAGTCACGGCGGAAAATATAACTCTGCAATAAATCGGCGGACGTAATATCAGTTTTACGTTTTTATTGCGGTGGGTGATGTCAATAGAGTGTTTTTATCGAAAATCTGGCGCTAATCCTGGAGCAATAATTCTATCTTACTGATAGAAAAGTAAATTACGGGTTTCATTAATTGCGCGGCAGGGGTTAAAAAGCAAATTATCGCTGCCGGGGGTGCTTATAATGTGATCTGAAGCACGCTTTAAAAGCAAGTCTGCCGGGCAATTTCAAGCCTGTTTCGCCAGGCAGGCCGAAGCGGATGTTTTGAAAAATAGCCCTCCAGAAAGAAATTTAAATAATTGTTCACCTTTTCGCTACTTACCGATTGAAATCGCAGGTGCGGCCCGTATAATTTGCACGGCTTTTGCTGCTTGACTCAAAAGAGTAAAGGCAGTCTTATACGACACGCGACATACCCCGTTCGGGGCAGGAGAGTTAAGCGTCATGTCAGTGTCTCTTTACAGTGTGAAATTAGCCCGAACCGTGCTGGTGATCCAGCTGGTGACCTTTGTCGTAATCGGTGCGCTGTTTGCCCTGAAAGATGTCACCTGGGGCGCCTCTGCCATCGCGGGTGGTGCGGCAGCCTGGCTGCCAAACGTACTATTTATGTTTTTAGCCTGGCGCCTGCAGGATCAAACTCCGGCAAAAGGGCGTGTCGCCTGGAGCTTCGCCTTTGGTGAAGTGCTCAAGGTGTTTGCCACCGTTGTTTTTCTCGTTGTGGCGTTAGGTGGATTTGGAGCGGTCTTCTGGCCACTCGCAATCACCTGGTTATCGGTGCTGGTGGTACAAATCGTCGCGCCGGCTGTAATTAACAACAAAGGGTAAGAGGCATCATGGCCGCAGGAGAGATCTCAACGCCGCAGGAATACATAGGTCATCATCTGACACATCTTCAGATGGACCTGCGTACTTTCGAGCTGGTGAATGCACACGACGCGCCAGCAACGTTCTGGACGTTAAACCTGGACTCCATGTTTTTCTCTGTTGTACTGGGACTGGTGTTCCTGGTGCTGTTCCGTAAAGTGGCGAAAAGTGCCACCAGCGGTGTGCCAGGGAAAATGCAGGCGGCTATCGAGCTGGTCGTTGGTTTTGTTGATAGCAACGTCCGCGACATGTACCACGGTAAGAGTAAAGTTATCGCCCCGCTGGCTCTGACGATTTTCGTCTGGGTCTTCCTGATGAACTTCATGGATCTGCTGCCTATCGATTTGCTGCCGTTTATCGGCGAGCACTATCTGGGCCTGCCGGCGCTGCGCGTCGTGCCGTCTGCAGACGTGAACATCACGCTGTCTATGGCGCTGGGCGTATTTATTTTGATTCTGTTCTACAGCATCAAAATGAAAGGTGTAGGTGGCTTCGCCAAAGAGCTGACGCTGCAGCCTTTTAATCACCCGATCTTCATCCCCATCAACCTGATTCTTGAAGGTGTTAGCCTGCTGTCTAAACCGGTTTCGCTCGGTCTGCGACTGTTCGGCAACATGTATGCGGGTGAGCTGATCTTTATCCTGATTGCCGGTCTGCTGCCGTGGTGGTCGCAGTGGGTGCTGAATGTGCCATGGGCCATTTTCCACATCCTGATTATTTCGCTGCAGGCTTTCATTTTCATGGTCCTCACGATTGTCTATCTGTCGATGGCATCTGAAGAGCATTGATTTTTATCTCAACAACTTAGCTTTTAACTGAAACAAACTGGAGACTGTCATGGAAAACCTGAATATGGATCTGCTGTACATGGCTGCCGCTGTGATGATGGGTCTGGCGGCAATCGGTGCTGCGATCGGTATCGGCATCCTCGGAGGTAAATTCCTGGAAGGCGCAGCGCGTCAGCCGGATCTGATTCCTCTGCTGCGTACGCAGTTCTTTGTTGTAATGGGTCTGGTGGATGCAATCCCAATGATCGCTGTTGGTCTGGGTCTCTACGTGATGTTTGCTGTCGCCTAAAGCCTGTAGCCGTGGTTCACTCATGGCACACAGTGTGATGAGGAACGGATTCTGCCGTTTATCGCTGATAGCGGCAGAGCAAGTTAACTTAATAAGAGGCATTGTGCTGTGAACATTAATGCAACAATCCTCGGCCAGGCCATCGCGTTCATCCTGTTTGTCGCGTTCTGCATGAAGTACGTATGGCCGCCGATTATGGCTGCCATCGAAAAGCGCCAGAAAGAAATTGCTGAAGGCCTTGCTTCTGCTGAACGCGCGAAGAAAGATTTGGATCTCGCGCAGGCCAATGCGACCGACCAGCTGAAAAAAGCCAAAGAAGAAGCTCAGGTCATTATCGAGCAGGCGAACAAACGCCGTGCCCAGATTCTGGACGAAGCCAAAACTGAAGCTGAGACTGAACGTAACCGCATCGTGTCTCAGGCGCAGGCAGAAATCGAAGCCGAGCGCTCACGTGCACGTGAAGAGCTGCGTAAGCAAGTCGCGCTGCTGGCCTTAGCTGGCGCCGAGAAGATCATCGAACGTTCCGTGGATGAAGCTGCTAACAGCGACATCGTTGATAAACTGGTCGCTGAACTGTAAGGAGGGAGGGGCTGATGTCTGATCTGATTACTGTAGCTCGCCCCTACGCCAAAGCAGCTTTTGACTTTGCTGTTGAGCATCAAAGTATCGACCGCTGGCAGACCATGCTGGCGTTTGCCGCAGAAGTGGCTCGCAACGAACAGATGGCAGAACTCCTTTCCGGTGCATTGGCACCGGAAGCCTTGTCTGCTTCTTTCAACGCAGTCTGTGGTGATCAACTTGATGAACACGCTCAGAACCTGATTAAGGTTATGGCGGAGAACGGACGTTTGACAGCGCTTCCAGCGGTACTGGAACAGTTCATTCAACTGCGTGACGCTTATGAAGCGACAGCCGAAGTTGATGTGATCTCCGCCAGTGCGCTGAGTGACAGCCAGCTGAGTAAAATCAGCGCCGCGATGGAAAAACGTCTGTCACGCAAAGTTAAGCTGAATTGCAAAATTGATAAGTCTGTAATGGCAGGTGTGGTTATCCGTGCGGGTGACCTGGTGATTGATGGCAGCGTGCGCGGCCGTCTTGACCGTCTGGCAGACGTCTTGCAGTCTTAAGGGGACTGGAGCATATGCAACTGAATTCCACCGAAATCAGCGAACTGATCAAGCAGCGCATTGCTCAGTTCAATGTCGTGAGCGAAGCTCACAACGAAGGTACTATTGTTTCTGTAAGTGACGGTATCATCCGCGTACACGGCCTGGCCGATGTAATGCAGGGTGAGATGATTGCTCTGCCGGGCAACCGTTACGCTATCGCACTGAACCTCGAGCGTGACTCTGTAGGTGCAGTAGTGATGGGTCCGTACGCTGACCTCGCCGAAGGCATGAAGGTGAAGTGTACTGGCCGTATCCTGGAAGTGCCGGTTGGCCGTGGCCTGCTGGGCCGCGTGGTTAACACCCTGGGTGCACCGATCGACGGTAAAGGCGCTATCGACAACGATGGCTTCTCACCAGTTGAAGTGATTGCACCAGGCGTTATCGACCGTCAGTCAGTCGACCAGCCTGTTCAGACCGGTTACAAATCTGTCGATGCGATGATTCCAATCGGCCGTGGCCAGCGTGAGCTGATCATCGGTGACCGTCAGACCGGTAAAACTGCGATGGCCATCGACGCCATCATCAACCAGCGCGATTCTGGCATCAAGTGTGTCTACGTCGCGATCGGTCAGAAAGCCTCTACCATCTCTAACGTGGTACGTAAGCTGGAAGAGCACGGTGCGCTGTCTAACACCATCGTGGTTGTCGCTTCCGCTTCTGAATCCGCTGCGCTGCAGTACCTGGCTCCGTATGCCGGTTGCGCGATGGGTGAATACTTCCGTGACCGCGGTGAAGATGCGCTGATCGTCTATGATGACCTGTCTAAGCAGGCTGTTGCTTACCGTCAGATTTCTCTGCTGCTGCGCCGTCCGCCGGGTCGTGAAGCATTCCCGGGCGACGTGTTCTACCTCCACTCTCGTCTGCTGGAGCGTGCATCACGCGTAAGCGCTGACTACGTTGAGCGTTTCACCAACGGTGAAGTGAAAGGCCAGACCGGTTCTCTGACCGCGCTGCCGATCATCGAAACCCAGGCGGGTGACGTTTCTGCGTTCGTTCCGACCAACGTAATCTCGATTACCGATGGTCAGATCTTCCTGGAATCGAACCTGTTCAACTCCGGTATTCGTCCAGCCGTTAACCCGGGTATTTCGGTATCCCGTGTTGGTGGTGCTGCACAGACCAAGATCATCAAGAAACTGTCCGGTGGTATCCGTACCGCGCTGGCACAGTATCGTGAACTGGCAGCGTTCTCTCAGTTCGCTTCCGATCTGGACGATGCAACGCGCAAACAGCTGAGCCACGGTCAGAAAGTGACCGAGCTGCTGAAGCAGAAACAGTATGCACCGATGTCTGTTGCACAACAGGGTCTGGTACTGTTCGCTGCCGAGCGCGGCTTCCTGAACGACGTTGAACTGGCGAAAATCGGCAGCTTCGAAGCCGCTCTGCTGGCGTTCGCCGATCGCGAACACGCGGAGCTGATGGCTGAAATCAACCAGGCGGGTAACTACAACAACGAAATCGAAGAGAAGCTGAAAGGCCTCCTCGAAACGTTTAAAGCAACCCAGTCCTGGTAATGTCTGGCGGCTTGTCTGAAAAGGCAGGCCGCAAGGCTTTGAGGAGAAGCTAATGGCCGGCGCAAAAGAAATACGTACCAAGATCGGAAGCGTGAAAAACACGCAGAAGATCACCAAAGCGATGGAAATGGTCGCCGCCTCCAAAATGCGTAAAACGCAGGAACGCATGGCGGCCAGCCGTCCGTATGCAGATACCATGCGCAAAGTGATTGGTCACCTTGCTCTGGGTAATCTGGAATACAAGCACCCTTACCTGGATGAGCGCGACGTTAAGCGCGTCGGCTACCTGGTCGTTTCGACTGACCGCGGGCTTTGTGGTGGTTTGAACGTTAACCTGTTCAAAAAATTGCTGGCAGAAATGAAAGGCTGGTCTGATAAAGGCGTGCAGAGCGATCTGGCGATTATCGGTTCCAAAGGCGTTTCTTTCTTCGGCTCTGTAGGTGGCAACGTCGTGGCTCAGGTTACCGGCATGGGCGATAAGCCTGCGCTGTCCGACCTGATCGGCCCGGTAAAAGTGATGTTGCAGGCTTATGATGAAGGCCGCATCGACAAGCTGTATATCGTCAGCAATAAGTTTAATAACACCATGTCTCAGACTCCGACCATTACCCAACTGCTGCCGTTACCGCCAGCGGAAGGTGAAGAAGAGATGAAGGCGAAGACCTGGGATTACCTGTACGAACCCGATCCGAAAGCGCTGCTGGATACCCTGCTGCGTCGTTATGTCGAATCGCAGGTTTATCAGGGTGTGGTGGAAAACCTGGCCAGTGAGCAGGCTGCACGTATGGTGGCCATGAAAGCGGCAACCGATAACGGCGGAAACCTGATCAAAGAGCTGCAGTTGGTGTACAACAAAGCTCGTCAGGCCAGCATCACTCAGGAACTTACCGAGATCGTCTCGGGAGCCTCCGCGGTTTAACCAGGCATATATCCCGTCGCGCGAGCGCGGCCGGATATTCTCGTATTAGGTAGAGGATTCAAGATGGCAGCTGGAAAGATTGTCCAGATTATCGGCGCCGTAGTTGACGTCGAATTCCCTCAGGACGCGGTACCGCAGGTATACAGCGCTCTCGAGGTAAAAAATGGTGATGCTCGTCTGGTGCTGGAAGTTCAGCAGCAGCTGGGCGGTGGCGTGGTGCGTACCATCGCCATGGGTTCTTCTGACGGCCTGAAGCGCGGTCTGGAAGTCACCGACCTGAAAAAACCTATCCAGGTTCCGGTTGGTAAAGCAACACTCGGCCGTATCATGAACGTGCTGGGTGAGCCAATCGACATGAAAGGCGACCTGAAAGAAGAAGACGGCAGCGCTGTAGAGGTTTCCTCTATTCACCGCGCAGCGCCTTCTTATGAAGATCAGTCAAACTCGCAGGAACTGCTGGAAACCGGCATCAAGGTTATCGACCTGATGTGTCCGTTCGCGAAGGGCGGTAAAGTCGGTCTGTTCGGTGGTGCGGGTGTAGGTAAAACCGTAAACATGATGGAGCTGATCCGTAACATCGCGGCTGAGCACTCAGGTTATTCGGTCTTTGCCGGCGTGGGTGAGCGTACTCGTGAGGGTAACGACTTCTACCACGAAATGACTGACTCCAACGTTATCGATAAAGTAGCGCTGGTGTATGGCCAGATGAACGAGCCGCCGGGTAACCGTCTGCGCGTGGCACTGACCGGTCTGACCATGGCGGAAAAATTCCGTGATGAAGGCCGTGACGTTCTGCTGTTCATCGACAACATCTACCGTTACACCCTGGCCGGTACAGAGGTTTCTGCACTGCTGGGTCGTATGCCATCGGCGGTAGGTTATCAGCCAACGCTGGCTGAAGAGATGGGTGTGCTGCAGGAGCGTATTACCTCCACCAAGACCGGTTCAATCACCTCCGTACAGGCCGTTTACGTTCCTGCGGATGACCTGACTGACCCGTCACCAGCAACCACCTTTGCTCACTTAGACTCAACCGTTACGCTGAGCCGTCAGATCGCGTCACTGGGTATCTACCCGGCCGTTGACCCGCTGGACTCTACCAGCCGTCAGCTGGATCCGCTGATCGTCGGTCAGGAGCACTACGACGTCGCGCGTGGCGTTCAGTCGCTGCTGCAGCGTTACCAGGAGCTGAAAGACATCATCGCCATCCTCGGTATGGACGAGCTGTCTGAAGAAGACAAACTGCTGGTGGCACGTGCGCGTAAGATTCAGCGCTTCCTGTCTCAGCCGTTCTTCGTAGCAGAAGTCTTCACCGGTTCTCCGGGTAAATACGTGACGCTGAAAGACACCATCCGTGGCTTCAAAGGCATCATGGAAGGCGAATTCGACCACCTGCCAGAGCAGGCGTTTTACATGGTCGGCGCGATCGAAGAAGCTGTCGAAAAAGCGAAGAAACTGTAATAACGGTTTCCCAGGAGGAGTGGTATGGCTATGACTTATCATCTGGACGTGGTCAGCGCGGAGCAGCAAATGTTCTCCGGTCTGGTGCAGCGTATCCAGGTGTCAGGTAGCGAAGGTGAGCTGGGTATTTACCCGGGCCACGCCCCGCTGCTGACTGCCATCAAGCCTGGTATGATTCGCATCGTTAAACAGCACGGCGAAGAGGAGTATATCTACCTCTCTGGCGGCGTGCTGGAAGTACAGCCGGGCAGCACGACCGTTCTGGCCGACACTGCAATTCGCGGTGAAGACCTCGACGAAGCGCGCGCGCTGGAAGCGAAACGTAAAGCAGAAGAGCACATGAACAGCAGCCACGGCGACGTGGACTATGCTCAGGCCTCTGCGGAGCTGGCGAAAGCTATCGCGAAACTGCGCGTCATCGAGCTGACCAAAAAAGCGATGTAATCAGGCTTTATGCGTCACGAAATGCCAGCCCCCGGGCTGGCATTTTTTTTGCCTGCTGCCGGTGCGCATAAATGCGCACCCTACGAATAGCTATGCTAGTGGGCGCCATTCATGGCGACCAAATGTCGGTGCGCATAAATACGCACGCTGTCCAAAACCGCACAATTACCCCGCAGGGGCGCCATTTATGGCGACCGAAAATGGCACAACGCCCTTACCTTATGCCCTCCCCGGCGACCCATGCTGACCACTCGCCGCCGCTCATCCTCTTCCGCTAATTTCGCACGGAGAAAAATGTAGTAATCTCAGGGGTAAACCTTACACTTTCGAAAGCTAAATTGAGTCAGGATAGTTATGTCGACAAGCGCAATGAGCGTGGTGATCCTCGCCGCTGGCAAAGGCACCCGCATGTATTCCGATCTGCCTAAGGTGCTGCACAGCCTGGCAGGTAAACCGATGGTGCAACACGTTATTGATGCCGCTACCGGCCTCGGCGCACAGCATGTGCATCTGGTCTACGGCCACGGCGGTGAGTTGCTGCAGGAGAAACTGGCGCATAACCCGCTGAACTGGGTGTTGCAGGCGGAACAGCTCGGCACCGGCCATGCCATGCAGCAGGCGGCACCGTTCTTCGCTGATGACGAAGATATCCTGATGCTGTACGGCGATGTCCCGCTGATCGCCCAGGAAACCCTGCAGCGTCTGCGCGACGCCAAACCCGCTGGCGGCATCGGGCTGCTCACCGTGGTGCTGGATAACCCCACCGGCTACGGACGCATCGTGCGTGAAAACGGCACCATCACCGGCATCGTGGAGCAAAAAGATGCGTCAGCCGAACAGCTGAAGATTCAGGAGATCAACACCGGCATCCTGATCGCCAACGGTGCCGATCTGAAGCGCTGGCTGGCGCAGCTCAACAACCACAATGCGCAGGGTGAGTTCTACATTACCGATATCATCGCCATGGCGCATCAGGAAGGCCGCGTGATCAACGCAGTGCACCCGGCGCGCATCAGCGAAACCGATGGCGTGAACAATCGTCTGCAGCTTTCCACTCTGGAGCGCACTTATCAACGCGAGCAGGCAGAAAAGCTGCTGCTGGCTGGCGTCATGCTGCGCGATCCGGCGCGCTTCGATCTGCGCGGTACGCTGCAGCACGGTCGTGATGTCGATATTGATACCAACGTGATCATTGAAGGCAACGTCACGCTGGGCCATCGGGTAAAAATTGGCGCTGGCTGCATCATCAAAAACAGCGTGATTGCCGATGACTGCGAAATCAGTCCTTATTCGGTGATTGAAGATGCCACGCTGGCCGCCGCCTGCACCGTCGGGCCGTTTGCGCGCCTGCGTCCGGGCAGCGAACTGGCTGAACAGGCGCACGTCGGCAACTTCGTCGAGATGAAGAAAGCGACGCTGGGCAAAGGCTCAAAGGCCGGCCATCTGTCGTATCTCGGGGATGCCGAGATTGGCGCGGGCGTGAATATCGGTGCCGGCACCATCACCTGCAACTACGACGGTGCCAACAAGTTTAAAACCATTATCGGCGACAACGTGTTTGTCGGCTCGGACACCCAGCTGGTGGCTCCGGTCAGCGTGGCGGCGGGCGCCACCATCGCCGCCGGCACAACGGTGATGAAAGATGTTACCGCTGCCGATCTGGTCTATAACCGCAAAGAGCAAAATCAGAAGTCTGGCTGGCAGCGTCCGGTTAAGAAAAAATAAATGTAAGGGCCGGCAAAGATCGGCCCGGTATTAAAAACCCGACATATTCCGGTTTTCAGGCAGCTAACGCACCTGCAACCTGGAATAGGAAGGGATATCCCCCACTCTCTACAAGGCTCGGGGAACAATCAGGTCAGATGACAACGCAATGGCCGAAAGCCATGACGTCAGGAAATTACTATGTGTGGAATTGTTGGTGCAGTAGCGCAGCGTGATATCGCAGAAATTCTGCTGGAAGGGCTGCGTCGTCTTGAGTATCGCGGTTATGACTCTGCCGGTCTGGCGGTTGTCGATCGCCAGGGCCACATGACGCGGTTGCGTCGTCTGGGTAAAGTGGCCAATCTGGCAGAAGCGGCGGAACAGCAGCCGCTGATTGGCGGAACCGGCATCGCGCACACCCGCTGGGCGACGCACGGCGAGCCGTCGGAAGCCAATGCGCATCCGCACGTCTCAGAGCACATTATCATTGTGCACAACGGCATCATTGAGAACCACGAACCGCTGCGTGAGCAGATGATCGCACGCGGTTACCGCTTTGCCTCCGAAACTGACACCGAAGTGGTGGCGCACCTGGTGCACTGGGAGCAGAAACAGGGCGGTACGCTGCGCGAAGTGGTACTGCGGGTGATCCCGCAGCTGCGCGGGGCGTATGGCATGGTGATCATGGACAGCCGCGATCCGTCGGTGCTGGTGGCTGCGCGTTCCGGCAGCCCGCTGGTGATTGGCCGCGGCGTGGGCGAAAACTTTATCGCTTCCGATCAGCTGGCGCTGCTGCCGGTGACCCGCCGCTTTATCTACCTCGAAGAAGGGGATATTGCCGAAATTACCCGTCGCGAAGTGACGATTATCGATCGCCACGGTAACCAGGCACAGCGCGCGGAGATCGAATCCAATGCGCAGTACGATGCCGGCGACAAAGGCGTCTACCGCCATTACATGCAGAAAGAGATCTACGAACAGCCGAACGCCATCAAAAACACGCTGGCCGGCCGCTTTCATGACGGCATTGTTGATCTCAGCGAACTGGGCGCTAACGCGGAAACGCTGCTGAGCCAGGTGGAACATATTCAGATCATCGCCTGCGGCACCTCCTACAACTCCGGCATGGTGTCGCGTTACTGGTTTGAGTCGCTGGCCAACATCCCGTGTGACGTGGAGATCGCCTCCGAATTCCGCTATCGCAAATCTGCGGTGCGTAAAAACAGCCTGCTGATCACCCTGTCGCAATCCGGTGAAACCGCCGATACGCTGGCAGCGCTGCGCCTGTCCAAAGAGCTGGGCTATCTCGGTTCGCTGGCCATCTGCAACGTGGCGGGTTCGTCACTGGTGCGTGAGTCAGATCTTGCGCTGATGACCAAAGCCGGCACCGAAATCGGCGTGGCCTCGACCAAAGCGTTCACCACCCAGCTGACGGTACTGCTGATGCTGGTGGCGAAGCTGGGCCGTCTGCACGGCATGCGCGCTGAAACCGAGCATGAGATTGTTCATGCACTGCAGGCGTTGCCGAGCCGCATTGAACAGATGCTGGCGCAGGATAAAGTGATCGAGAATCTCGCCGAAGGCTTCTCTGACAAGCATCACGCGCTGTTCCTTGGCCGTGGCGATCAGTATCCGATTGCCATGGAAGGGGCGCTGAAGCTGAAAGAGATCTCCTACATCCACGCCGAAGCCTATGCGGCGGGCGAACTGAAGCACGGTCCGCTGGCGCTGATTGATGCCGATATGCCGGTAATTGTGGTGGCACCAAACAACGAACTGCTGGAGAAGCTGAAATCCAACATCGAAGAGGTGCGCGCGCGCGGCGGTCTGCTGTATGTGTTTGCCGACCAGGATGCCGGTTTCAGCGACAGCGAAGGCATGAAAATCATCCCGCTGCCGCACGTTGAAGAGGTGATTGCCCCAATCTTCTACACCGTGCCGCTGCAGCTGCTCTCCTACCACGTGGCGCTGATCAAAGGCACCGACGTCGACCAGCCACGTAACCTGGCGAAATCGGTTACGGTGGAATAAGCGTAGCCCGGTCTGGAAACAGGCCGGTTTTTTTAACTCATTGTTGTTCCGATTAAATTAATCGTGAATTCTGTGAACGTTGTGAATTAATTTTTCCCTGATATGTGAAATCAACTTTCATAATTCTCTGGCTCTCCTTCACTTCTGTTTTGTTTAACTTTAATTTAACCTTTCAGTCATAAGCTTTCTGATGCATGTAGCAAGCCAAACTCGTTCTCTGCATGTAGGAATTTATGGCGCGTTATTTCATATTTACTTTTTTTGTCTGGTGCTTTTATCCGATGCACTGGCATCGTCATTCAGTGTGAATATTTCTGGTAACGTGATGGTACCTGCCGACTGTAAAATAAATAATGGTATGCCGATCAGTGTTAATTTCGGCGATGTGCGCACCGATAAAATAGATGGGAAAGCGTATCAGCAACCTGTGTCATTTACGCTTTCCTGCACTAATCTTCCCTCTAATGCGCTTAAACTCCAGCTACAGGGGAATGCAGCCAGCTTCGATAGCGGCGCGTTACGCGCATCAGTTAGCGGTTTAGGTATTGCGTTTTTTAAGTCTAACGCTGAAAGGTTAAATATTAATACCAGCTGGGTAAACTTTACTTATCCCGCGCTGCCGGTTATTACTGCCGTCCCGGTGAAAGATAAAAGCAGCAGTTTAACGGGCGGAAGTTTTACTTCAGCGGCAACACTGGTAGTGGAACTGCAATAAATGAAACGAACGTGGTTAATGGCACTATTGCTGCCCGCTATGTTGAAGTATAGTGCAGTGGCTGCTTTCAGCGTGCAGGCTAACTTCAGTGGACAGCTAATCGAACCACCGTTATGTCAGATTAACGGCGAAAAGCCAATTATAGTGGAGTTTGGTTCAGTGGTTATTTCCCAAATCAATGGCGACAGCTACAGAAAACCTGTTTCCTGGACGTTAACCTGTAGCAATAATCCCGATAAGAGTATGCGTGTACAAATCAGTGGCACCGGAAGCGCATTTAATGCTGCTTTGCTGGCGACCAGCCAGCGTGATTTGGCGATTCAGATATTAAGCGGTAAAAATGGCGAAAACGCCCTGGCACTGAATAACTGGCTGCCGTTTACCTTTCCTGCGCTGCCCGTCATTCAGGTGGTACCGGTGAAGAAAAACGCCGCGGTCTTAACCAGCGGTGACTTTTCTGCTTTTGCTGCGCTGGTGGTTGAGTACCAGTAGATGATCGGCGTTGACGCAACCACAGGATTAGACCAATGCTAACAGGGCTTGTTTTCCGCTATCTGGCTTTTTTCGCTGGCCTGCTGCTGTTCTTTTCAGCGCAGGCGATGGAAGCCCCGCGCGTGGATGGCATTCGCTGGGTCAACGCAAGCCAGGTTGAAATTACCTGGTCAGTGGTGGATGTCGGTATGATATCAGGCTATGCCCGCTGTAACTCTTCAGAGAGAACCTGCGCAGCAGGCATTGGTGTCAGCGCCTGGTTTATCGGGCATGGCACCGTATTCAGCGCTGCGGGCGGGCCGCAAATTTACGTCGATCAGGGCGAGAGCCTTGCCTCGGTGGCTGAACGTTTTATCCGTTTTAATGGTCGGGGTGGCAAGTTTCTGCGTAACTCAGATACCCGTTATTACAGTTCATACTGCGGCAGCTTTGTGACAGCCTCCGCGACCGTAACTGACTATTCCGGAATGGTTGCGCCCTGGGCACCTTGCGTCAACATTCCGGTGGTGCCGGTATCCTGTTCGGTAAGCGGAGCCGCGCTGAATATTAATCATGGTACGCTGGCCCCGGCCGCCGTTAATGGCGCCAAAGCCAGCGTTAACTTCTCGCTTTTCTGCAACCGTGATGTGAATATCAGTTTTGCGCTTGCCGGTGGGATCAATATCCTCAAACTGAGCAACAACATCAGTACGCTGTTATCACTGGCTGACGGGAGCCTGAATAAACCGCAATTAGTGCGGGCTAACGTGACAACGCCGTTCACGCTGATTTCGACGCTCTCCTCAACAACCCCCAGTCCCGGTAACTTTACTGGCAGCACGGTGGTTTTCATTAATTACCTCTGATTTGCCAGCCGACCCGGTTGTCATATAACTGTCACAATTCGTACATTTCACTGTCATCAAACTGTCCTATTTTGCCTCCAGCAGCAATCAATGACTCTTACTAAAACGGCGTCAAGCCTGATTTTTAATCCCCTGGAGGGAACATGACACTGATGCGTAGCACCGTAGCCCGAATTCTCGCCGCCACCTTCGCAGTAAGCGCGGTTTCTGCTTTTGCAGCCACCGACCTGACAGGCGCAGGCGGGACGTTCCCGGCACCGGTTTATGCCAAGTGGGCAGCAGAGTATCAGCAAGCCACCGGTAGCAAAATCAACTATCAGGGTATTGGTTCCTCGGGTGGCGTGAAGCAAATCATCGCCAAAACCGTGGATTTCGGTGCGTCCGATGCGCCGATGAAAGAAGAAGATCTGCAGAAAAATGGCCTGTTCCAGTTCCCGACGGTGATCGGTGGCGTGGTGCTGGCGGTGAACATTCCCGGCGTTAAATCTGGTGAGCTGACGCTCGACGGTAAAACGGTCGGCGACATCTATCTCGGCACCATCAAAAAGTGGAACGATCCGGCGATCACCAAACTGAACCCGGGCGTGAAGCTGCCAGACACCAACATCAACGTGGTGCGCCGCGCAGATGGTTCCGGCACCTCTTTCGTCTTCACCAGCTACCTGTCTAAAGTGAACGAGACCTGGAACAGCAAAATCGGTAAAGGCAACACCGTTAACTGGCCAACCGGCTTGGGCGGTAAAGGTAACGACGGCGTGGCCGCGTTTGTACAGCGTCTGCCGGGCTCGATTGGCTACGTAGAGTACGCCTACGCCAAACAGAACAACCTGACTTACACCAAACTGGTTGATGCCGATGGTAAGCCAGTGGCACCGAGCGAAGCCAGCTTTGCTAATGCCGCCAAAGGCGCTGACTGGAGCAAAACCTTTGCCCAGGATCTGACCTTCCAGAAAGGCAACGATGCATGGCCGATCACCTCAACCACCTTCATCTTGATCTACAAAGAGCAGGCGAATGCGGAGAAGGGCAGTGAAGTGCTGAAGTTCTTTGACTGGGCGTACAAAGGCGGCAGCAAAACCGCTACGGCGCTGGATTACGCAGCGCTGCCAGAGAGCGTCGCGAATCAGATTCGTGCTGCCTGGAAAGCCAACATCAAAGACAGTTCCGGTAAAGCGCTGTACCAGTAAGTGTATGACTCGGCCAGCGCCCGCGCTGGCCAGCCTGATGGGCGGCCTCGTTGCCGCCCTGATTACCCTCTGAGATCGAGAATTCTATGGCTGCCACTAAGCCGACGTTTAAAGCACCGGGCAAGCAAGGCGACATGATATTCGGCGCGCTGGTGAAGCTCTCCGCGCTGATTGTGTTACTGCTGCTGGGTGGCATTATCGTCTCCCTGATTTTCTCCTCCTGGCCGAGCATCCAGAAATTTGGCTTCTCCTTTCTGTGGAGCAAAACCTGGGATGCGCCAAACGAAGAATTTGGTGCGCTGGTGCCGATTTACGGCACCCTCGTAACCTCACTGATTGCCTTAATCATCGCGGTGCCGGTGAGTTTCGGTATTGCCCTGTTTCTGACCGAGCTGGCACCAAACTGGCTGCGCCGTCCGCTGGGTACCGCGATTGAGCTGCTGGCGGCCATTCCCAGCATCGTGTACGGCATGTGGGGCCTGTTTATCTTTGCTCCGCTGTTCGCGGAGTATTTCCAGACGCCGGTTGGCGACGTGCTGGCAAATATCCCGATCGTCGGCGCGCTGTTCTCCGGTCCGGCCTTCGGCATCGGCATTCTGGCGGCGGGCGTGATCCTCGCCATCATGATTATCCCTTACATCGCCTCGGTGATGCGCGATGTGTTCGAACAGACGCCGGTGATGATGAAAGAGTCGGCCTACGGCATCGGCTGCACCACCTGGGAAGTGATCTGGCGCATCGTGCTGCCGTTTACCAAAAACGGCGTGATCGGCGGCGTGATGCTGGGTCTCGGCCGCGCGCTGGGCGAAACCATGGCGGTCACCTTTATCATCGGTAATACCTACCAGCTGGACAGCGCGTCGCTGTTTATGCCCGGCAATAGTATCACCTCGGCGCTGGCGAACGAGTTCGCCGAAGCCGAATCCGGCGTGCACGTGGCGGCGCTGATGGAGCTTGGCCTGATTCTGTTCGTGATTACCTTTATCGTACTGGCGATCTCCAAACTGATGATCCTGCGTCTGGCGAAGAGTGAAGGAGCCCGTTCATGACAGCAATTGAAATGCAGGCGCGCGCCGAGCTGGAAGCCTCACGCCGTAAAATGCAGGCGTGGCGCAGCACCAAAAACAAAATTGCCCTGACGCTTTCGCTGCTGACCATGGCGTTCGGCCTGTTCTGGCTGATCTGGATTCTGTTCACCACCGTCACGAAAGGGATCGATGGCCTGAGCTGGACGCTGTTTACCGAATCCACGCCGCCGCCCAACACCGCGGGCGGTGGTCTGGCGAACGCCCTGGCGGGCAGCGGCCTGCTGATCTTCTGGTCCACCTTCTTTGGCACGCCGCTGGGCATTCTGGCGGGTATCTACCTGGCAGAATATGGCCGCAAGCACTGGCTGGCGGAAGTGATTCGCTTCATTAACGACATCCTGCTGTCCGCACCGTCAATTGTGGTCGGCCTGTTCGTGTACACCATCGTGGTGGCGCAGATGCAGCACTTCTCCGGCTGGGCCGGTGTGATAGCGCTGGCGCTGCTGCAGGTGCCTATTGTGATTCGTACCACCGAAAATATGCTGCGGCTGGTGCCGGACAGCATGCGTGAAGCGGCATATGCGCTGGGCACGCCGAAGTGGAAGATGATCTCGGCTATTACGCTGAAAGCCTCGGTCTCCGGCATCATTACCGGTGTGCTGCTGGCGATTGCGCGCATTGCCGGTGAAACCGCACCGCTGCTGTTCACCGCGCTGTCGAACCAGTTCTGGAGCACCGACATGATGCAGCCGCTGGCCAACCTGCCGGTGACCATCTTCAAATTCGCCATGAGCCCGTTTGCCGAATGGCAGAGCCTGGCGTGGGCCGGTGTGCTGATTATTACGCTGTGCGTGCTGCTGCTGAACATCGTGGCGCGCGTGATTTTCGCCAAAGGCAAACACTAATTTTCCGGCGCGGCTTCGGCGGCGCTGCACATGAGAGATGAGCAATGAGTATGGCAACTCCTTCTGCCGGTAAAATTCAGGTGCGCAATCTGAACTTCCACTACGGTAAGTTCCACGCGCTGAAGAACATTAATCTGGATATCGCCAAAAACCAGGTGACGGCGTTTATCGGTCCGTCGGGCTGCGGCAAATCCACCCTGCTGCGCACCTTCAACAAAATGTACTCGCTCTATCCGGAGCAGCGTGCTGAGGGTGAAATTCTGCTGGATGGCGACAACATTCTGGCATCGCATCAGGATATCGCCCTGCTGCGCGCGCGCGTCGGCATGGTGTTCCAGAAGCCGACGCCGTTTCCGATGTCGATTTATGACAACATCGCCTTTGGCGTGCGGCTGTTTGAGAAGCTGTCGCGTGCCGATATGGACGAGCGCGTGCAGTGGGCGCTGAGCAAAGCCGCGCTGTGGAATGAAACCAAAGACAAGCTGCACCAGAGCGGTTACAGTCTCTCCGGCGGTCAGCAGCAGCGCCTGTGCATCGCGCGCGGCATCGCGATTCGCCCGGAAGTGCTGCTGCTGGATGAGCCATGTTCGGCGCTGGATCCGATCTCTACCGGACGCATCGAAGAGCTGATCACCGAGCTGAAGCAGGATTACACCGTGGTCATCGTGACCCACAACATGCAACAGGCGGCGCGCTGTTCCGATCACACGGCGTTTATGTATCTGGGCGAGCTGATTGAGTTCAGCGACACCGACACGCTGTTTACCAAGCCAGCGCAGAAGCAGACAGAAGATTACATCACCGGTCGTTACGGCTGATTCAGGAGAGAAACATGGATAATTTAAATCTGAACAAACATATCTCCGGTCAGTTCAACGCGGAGCTGGAGCACATTCGTACTCAGGTGATGATCATGGGTGGCATGGTGGAGCAGCAGCTTACCGATGCCATCACCGCGATGCATAACCAGGATGGCGAACTGGCGCGCCGGGTGATCGATGGTGACCAGAAGGTCAACATGATGGAAGTGGAGATCGATGAAGCCTGTGTGCGCATCATCGCCAAGCGTCAGCCTACCGCCAGCGACCTGCGTCTGGTGATGGCGATCATCAAAACCATTTCGGAGCTGGAACGCATCGGCGACGTGGCGGAGAAGATCAGCCGTACCGCGCTGGAGAAGTTCGGTCAGCAGCACCTGCCGCTGCTGGTGAGCCTTGAGTCGCTCGGGCATCACACCGTGCAGATGCTGCACGACGTGCTGGATGCCTTCGCGCGCATGGATCTCAACGAAGCCATCAAGATCTACCGCGAAGACAAAAAGGTGGATAAAGAGTATGAAGGTATCGTGCGCCAGCTGATGACCTACATGATGGAAGATCCGCGCACCATTCCCAGCGTGCTCACCGCGCTGTTCTGCGCGCGCGCCATCGAGCGCATCGGTGACCGCTGCCAGAACATCTGCGAAATTATCTTCTATTTCGTGAAAGGTCAGGATTTCCGTCACGTTGGCGGTGACAAGCTGGATGAACTGCTGTCGGGCGACGACGGCAGCAATAAACCCTCCTGATTGACGTGATGACTGCCTGTTAGCGCTGAGGCTGACAGGCAGTGCGCTTGATTTCTGCCTGTTCTCAACCTGCCGCTCTCTTTATACTTGGCGCACATTTTTCTGCCAGGTGCTGTTTTATGTCCTCTGCAAATAACAACAAAACCGCCGTTACGCCGGCGAAAGCAATGGTGGCTGCCGTCAGCGGCTATGCCATGGATGGATTTGATCTGCTGATTCTGGGATTTATGCTGCCGGCGATCAGCGTGTCGCTGGCGCTGGATGCGTCGCAGGCCGGTTCGCTGGTGACCTGGACGCTGATCGGCGCGGTGGTCGGCGGCATTGTGTTTGGTCATCTGAGCGATCGCTACGGCCGCATCCGCATTCTGACCGTGACGATCCTGATGTTCTCGCTGTTTACCGGGCTGTGCGCCGTGGCGCAGGGCTACTGGGATCTGCTGGCGTATCGTACGCTGGCCGGCATGGGGCTGGGCGGTGAGTTTGGCATCGGCATGGCGCTGATTGCCGAAGCCTGGCCGAAGGAGAAGCGCAACCGCGCCTCGGCGTGGGTCGGTATCGGCTGGCAGCTCGGCGTATTGCTGGCGGCCTTTATCACGCCGCCGCTGCTGAGCGTGATTGGCTGGCGCGGTATGTTCCTGGTTGGCCTGCTGCCGGCACTGGTGTCGTTTGTGATTCGCCGCAGCATGGGCGAGCCGGAAGCCTTCACCCGCCATGTGGAAAAAGCCCCACAGCTCTCCTTTTCCGCGCGCATTAAACTGCTGTTTGCCGATCGCGCCACCAGCAAAGCCAGCCTCGGCATTTTGATTCTTTGTTCGGTGCAGAATTTTGGCTATTACGGCCTGATGATCTGGATGCCAAGCTATCTCTCTTCCAGCTTCGGCTTCAGCCTGACCAAATCCGGCCTGTGGACGGCCGTTACGGTGGTGGGCATGACGTTCGGCATCTGGCTGTTCGGCGTGCTGGCGGACCGCTTTGCGCGCTGGAAGATTTTCCTGCTGTACCAGTTTGGTGCCGTGGCGATGGTGGTGGTTTACGCCCAGCTGCGCGACCCGACGGTGATGCTGTTTACCGGTGCCATCATGGGGATGTTTGTTAACGGCATGATTGGCGGCTACGGCGCGCTGATCTCGGACACTTTCCCACCGCAGGCGCGCGCCACTGCGCAGAATGTGTTGTTTAACCTCGGCCGCGGCGTCGGCGGTTTCGGCCCGCTGGTGATCGGCATACTGGCCACGCATATTTCGTTCACCGCTGCGATTACGCTGCTGGCGCTGATTTATCTGCTGGATATTGTCGCTACGCTGTTCCTGCTGCCAAAAAGCCAGGGCAATGAGGATTCGCTGGGCGCGATTGGGTGATTTTTTCCCCTCACCCTAACCCTCTCCCGCAAACGGGAGAGGGAACTGTCTGGTGCGGTATGTGGGTGGGCACTTTTGTTCAGCCCCGCCCGATCGGCCCCTTCTTCGGCAAACGGGAGAGGGAACTGTCTGGTGCGGTATGTGGGTGGGCACTTTTGTTCAACCCCGCTCGATCGGCCCCTTCTCCCGCTGGCGGGAGAAGGCTGGGATGAGGGGGCTGCGCGCACTTACCTGACCAAATCCCAGCCACGTGCACGCCATAGCGCTGGCAGCTGCGCCATATCGTCAAAACGCGTCACCAGCGGGTGATCAATCACCGGATTGTGTGCATCGGCACAGTAGTAAAACACCGGTATGCCAGCGGCGATGCCAGCCCGCGCGCCAGCCTCTGAATCATCCACCAGAATGCACTTTTCAATCGGCACCTGCATCTGTTCCGCCGCGTGATACATCAGCTCCGGATCCGGCTTCCAGTGATTAATGTCATAGCCACTGTACAGGTGTCCGCTCAGATACGGCAGCATGCCGGTCAGCCCCAGTGAATGCTCCATCTTCTTCACCGTACCGTTCGACACCACGCACATCGGCACCTTCACGCGCTCCACCAGCGCTCTGGCGCCGGCAATCGGCTGCAGATCAAGATCAAACAGGCGCGCCACTTCCGCGCGGTAGGCACTTTCCACCTCAGCCAGCGGCAGTGTCACCTGATGCTGTGCCGTCACATCGCGGATGATGTCGTAAAGCTTCACCCCTTTGTACTGCTCAAACATCTGCTGCAGCGAGAGTTCGATACCGTAACGGGCAAAGGTGTTGACGTAGGACTGCGTGCAGATCACTTCGCTGTCGACCAGCGTGCCATCGCAATCAAAAAAGATACATTCAACTGACATCGCGCCTCATCCTTTTAGTAAACAATAAGCTGTCACTCTAGCGCACTCAGTGCAGAAAGCGACCCCAGGCAACCGGTTGCGAAAAATCAGTGTTTTGCGGCGCTAAAGTCTATAGGATACGCGGCGATAAATTTTTCATCGGAACAGCGAAATGAACGAGCAGGGCCTTTTGCAGCGTATTTTCAGGCTGCAGGAACACGGAACCACCGCGCGCACTGAAGTGATTGCCGGTTTCACTACTTTCCTGACGATGGTGTATATCGTCTTCGTTAACCCGCAGATTCTTGGTGCCGCAGGCATGGACACCCAGGCGGTGTTTGTCACCACCTGCGTGATTGCTGCGTTCGGCAGCATCCTGATGGGGCTGGTGGCCAATTTGCCGGTGGCGCTGGCACCGGCCATGGGCCTCAACGCCTTCTTTGCCTTTGTGGTGGTGGGTGCGATGGGCTACTCGTGGCAGGTTGGCATGGGCGCGATCTTCTGGGGGGCGCTGGGGCTGCTGATCCTGACGCTGCTGCGCGTACGCTACTGGATGATCGCCAATATTCCGCTCAGCCTGCGCGTGGGCATCACCGCCGGTATCGGTCTGTTCATCGCCATGATGGGGCTGAAAAACGCCGGTATTATTGTGCCCAACGCGGACACCATCGTGACCGTCGGCAACCTGGCCTCGCACAACGTGCTGCTTGGTGCGCTCGGCTTCTTTATCATTGCGATTCTGGCGTCGCGCAACATCCACGCGGCGGTGCTGGTTTCTATCGTAGTGACCACCGCGATCGGTCTGCTGCTGGGCGACGTGAAGTTTACCGGGCTGTTCGCCGCGCCGCCGGCCATCACCTCGGTGGTCGGCCAGGTCGATATCAAAGGCGCGTTCAACGTGAGCATGGCGGGCGTGATCTTCGCCTTCATGCTGGTCAATCTGTTTGATTCATCCGGTACGCTGATTGGCGTAACCGATAAAGCGGGCCTGACCGATGAGAAAGGTACTTTTCCGCGCATGAAACAGGCGCTGTACGTAGATAGCATCAGCTCCGTCACCGGTTCGCTGATCGGCACTTCTTCGGTGACGGCGTACATCGAAAGCTCATCCGGCGTGGCGATTGGTGGCCGTACCGGCCTGATGGCGGTAGTGACCGGTATCCTGTTCCTGCTGGTGATGTTCCTGTCGCCGCTGGCAGCCATGGTGCCCGCCTATGCGGCGGCCGGCGCGCTGATTTATGTCGGCGTACTGATGACGGCTTCGCTGGCGCGCGTGCGCTGGGACGATCTCACCGAAGCGGTGCCGGCGTTTGTCACGGCGGCGATGATGCCGTTCAGCTTCTCGATCACCGAAGGTATTGCGCTCGGTTTTATCTCCTACTGCGTGATGAAACTCGGTACCGGACGCTGGCGTGAAATCAGCCCGTGCGTGGTGGTGGTGGCGTTGCTGTTTGTGCTGAAAATCGCTTTTATCGACGGGCACTAAACGCAACAGGCCGCGGGTGCGGCCTGGTTATCCGGGATGCCTGACTTCCGGCTGACTGGCGACACGCTCGCCGGGCAGGCTGGTGAGGCGCAGGGTGCGCGGCCCGATGTTGGGTTTGCTCATCTCCACATCGCGCAGCGACTGCCACTGCTGCTGCGCATCAATCTCCCACAGCCGTAAACGCTCAGTGCCGGGCGACAGCGCGCAGGACCATACCAGCGTCGGCTCGGCATCACACACTGCCTGAATATCGGGATAGACGCTGGATCGCAGCCGGCCGGCCGCCGGATGCAGCCGCAGTGCATCAATACCGCTGTTGGCTTCGCCGGTCAGTTTGAGGATGCTCTGGCGTAGCGTCCAGATCTGCGTCACCGCTTCCATAAAATCCTGCTGGGCGTTAATCCACGCCTTTTCACCCGATGACAGCCCCTGCGTAAGGGCATCCTGCGCCTGACGGCTATGCGCCCGAACGATTTCCATATCCAGGCCAGCGCGCCCGCCTTCTTCTGCCAGCAGCACGCCGACCATGTTACCGGCATAGGAGATACTGAAGTCAGGCAGATTAGGATCGGCGAAGCAGGGACGACCGCTGCTGCTGGCGATCAGCGGTGGCAGGTCACGAATACCATAGACGCGCAGCATCAGCTGGGCCAGCAGCGCGCGTGCGGCAAGAAAGCGGCCGCGGCGCTTATCAGGCAGGTGCCCGGCGCTGGTCATCACATCCTGTGGAACCCGCATGGTCTCTGGGGTGAGGGGCGGGCTAACCACCCAACGAACAAAATGACTAGCCATCTGTCGCTCCGTGAAAATGGTCGGATAATCATCAGGGCTATTGTAAGAATTTTCTCATGGGTTTGCATCCGGCTTACGCTGGATAGCCAGTAAATTCAGATAAGGACGAGGCGAATCTCATTGCCATGAGCTGCAATTGAATATGAGGCTTTTGCACATTGGTGTCGGATAGGGTGCCGAAGCGGCGGATGTGGTGTAGGATTTGGACAGGAAAGAGCTGCACAATGAAGTGCTTAAATTATTCACCTATCTGCCAATCGTGCGCATCGCAAACCATGCACGTCGGAGTTGTTATGTCTGTTACCTCTCTTGCTCGCCAGGAATCGATCTCGCTGGATGAATTTCGTCACGGCATGCGCCGTCTCACTGCCGGTGTCTCGCTGGTGACCACCTCATCCAGCGGAGAAAAGTTCGGGCTGATCGCCACCTCGGTCAGCTCGCTGGCAGCGGAACCGCCCAGCCTGCTGGTCTGCGTTAACCGCAGCGCATCAAGCCACGATGCCATTCTGCAGGCGGGCTACTTTGCCGTGAACGTTCTGCGCGAGCAGCACGATGACCTGTGCGCGCAGTTCAGCTCGCCGACGCGCCGCGCTGAGCGTTTCCAGAGCGGTGAATGGCAAACCCTGAATACGGGCGCGCCCGTGCTGGCTGATGCGCTGGTGAGCTTCGATTGTCAGCTGGAAAAAACGGTGGAGTGGAACACCCACAGCGTGCTGCTGGCGCGTATCGTGGGTATTGCGCTGCCGGGCGAAGCGACAGCGCCGATGGTCTACTTCAACAGCGGTTTTCACTCGCTGGGCTAAGTCATGGCGCAGCGCGTCGTGCGGCTGCGCTGCTTAACGTATCAGGCAAATTTGCTGGCTTCGTCAAAGCTCAGACGCGGCAGGCGCGGATGCAGCTTACTGGCTTCGCCATAGCCAAGGTTGATCAGTAAGTTGACCTGCCAGTTATTTTCGCTGAAGAACGCGGCGTTAACTTTAGCCGGATCAAAACCGGACATCGGGCCGGCATCCAGTCCCAGCGAGCGGGCCGCCAGAATCAGATAGCCCGCCTGCAGGCTGCTGTTGCGAAACGCGGTCTCTTTGGCCAAATCCGGGCTGCTGGTAAACCAGCTGCGTGCATCGCCATGCGGGAACAGTTTTGGCAGTGCTTCATAAAAGGTCGGATCCCACGCCACAATCACCGTCACCGGTGCCGCCATGGTCTTATCCACATTGCCTGAGGAGAGCGCCGGTTTCAGCTTCTCTTTACCTTCCTGAGACGTCACGAACACAAAGCGGCCCGGCGAGCAGTTGGCTGAGGTCGGCCCCAGAGCCGTCAGCGCATAGAGCTGCTTCAGCACCTCCTGCGAAATCGGTTTATCCTGCCAGTAGCTATGTGTGCGGGCTTCAGTAAACAGCGCGTTCAGCGCCACGCTGTCGAGCGGTGTACTCATGTTTCTCTCCTGTTCAGGCAACAACCTGCGCCTGATTTTTAGCATGAATAATGGATGTGGCCGCTGCGTTTACGCGGCGACCCTCAACCGTTATACGACAAAGGCGAAGGCGCGCCAAATAACAAACACGCATGACAACCGTTGAACGTTTACTGCTTCAGACGCGCGGCCCGCGCCTTAAAGCCATTGAGGATGGTCTGGCTCACGCGTAACGGGAAGGCTGCAGGGATTTGCTCCTGCACGCGTTGGATCACTTCTGGCGTTCTGGCTCTGAACTCATCGAGGATGTGTGCCATCGCCGTCAGGGCAAATTTTGTCGTTTTTGCGGTTTCTATAAAATGGCGGGGAAAAATGTGTTCGATGGCGGCTTTCCGGCCTTTGCTCCCGTTCAGTCCCATTGCCAGCTTTGCATCACGAATGTGTAATCCCGCACCGCCAATCACGGGATAAATGGAAAGAATGTCGTAAAACGGCGTCAGGCGAAAACGTCCTTCCGCTTCGATAAAAATAGAAAAGTTTTTGGCATGGCCATCGGTGGCCGCCAGCAGCCAAAACAGGACCTGAGCTTTCATGAAATCATATCGATCCTGTTCTGCATTAACTGAATTCAGGAGATAATCCATAATCGCAGAAATGCCCGGGCCGCCGTGGCTTTCATATTTTCCTGCTGCGGGCACATTCAGCACCTGACAAAAATCTTCCTGGGGTAACCGCATGATCCACTGTCCATCCGATGCATAACGCCGATCAAACCGCTCCACGGCCAGTGCTTTAATTTTCCCGGTGTTTACGATAAAGCAAGGGGGAACTGCCAGGCCAAATTCTCTGGCAATCAGCGTACAAAGCCACTCATTCTCCACGCTATCTGAAAGATCGATGCGATGCGAATGGCTCTGAATATTGCCAATCGGCAATTTTAAAATGTGGGTGGTGGGCGTATTGCCCTGCGGCAGGCACCACTGTTGATCGATGCGTAACAGCGCCGTTTTCTCCTGCGCGCCAGCCAGTGAAATACGAAAATCCGTCAGCTCTTCCAGCATGCCAAGCGGTGCGCCTGACTGATAGCCTGAAAGGATTTTTTCCAGTTCGCTATCGCTTAACCGGCGGTAATCGATCGTTCGGACAGTGTGCGGTTTACTGTCAGGCGGTAACAATTGCAGCGCACCAATGGTGTCGCTGCCGACTTTTGCGAGTAAGTCAAAGGGCTGGGTGGAGCTGGCCTGATAGCGAGACAGAATACGTGCGCGAATTTCAGGGTTATCAGGCAGCAGGTTATCAAAAAAGTTATAGACCTCCGCGCCCTTGTAAGGCTGGTGGCGCAAAGGCATGGAGAGGGATATCGGTCGGCTACCCGGCTGATTCAGCCAGCTCTCATAATATCTGAAGGTGTGTGCACCGGTTGCTGCCCTGCTGAAAACGCCTGTCCGATAGCCGTTCATGTAGACATCCAGTTCTGTCATCACCACTCCTCCTTCCAGCCGTCCGGGTCCTGTTTGGCCGATAGCAAACCACGGGGTTTTATCTCCATTTCCAGATCCAGAGCAGCGAGAATACGAAACAGTGTGTCCAGTCGGGTGGTTTCTGGCTGTAGCTCGAAGCTCGAGACGGTATCCTGGCGTATACCAATTTTGCTGGCGACTTTCGCTTGCGAGAGTGCCTCTGTGAGTCTTCTATCTTTGAGATATGAACTTAATTGTTTGGCGCTGGTGATTTTCATAGCGGCGCTCCAGTCTGGCAATCGTGATACCATTACACGCTATTGCGTGTGAAGCAAGGTTTACCCGCTATCGCAGGTAAGCCCGGCTTCACGCGCAACTGGCGGTAGTGAACTGGGGTTAACGCGGGTTAATAATACCGGGAAGAACAGCGTGGAGTGGCTGACGAACGGTAAAGACGCCGCCAGCCATTAATATAAAGGTTTGTTTTACTTACCAATACAAAAGCTGGAAAAAATCCGGCCCAGCAGATCGTCGGAGGTAAACTCGCCGGTGATTTCACTCAGCGCCTGCTGCGCCAGCCGTAGCTCTTCGGCCAGCAGTTCGCCCGCCCAGGCTCCCAGCAGCTGATCTTTGCCTTGCTGTAAGTGAGTGGCTGCTAACTCCAGCGCCTGCAGATGGCGGCGACGCGCGAGGAAGCCGCCTTCCATATTGCCGGCGAAGCCCATGCTCTGTTTCAGGTGCTCGCGCAGCGTATCGACGCCAGCGCCGGTGCGCGCCGACAGGCGAATAAGTGAGTGGCCATTTACTTCTGTCAGGCCCAGCGTTTCACCGGTCATGTCCGCTTTATTACGTACCACGGTAATTGGCAACGCGGCCGGTAAGCGCGCCACGAAATCAGGCCAGATGGCGGCGGCTTCAGTGGCGTCAGTCGTGGTGCCATCCACCATGAACAGGACGCGATCCGCCTGCTCAATCTCCTGCCAGGCGCGTTCAATGCCGATACGTTCCACTTCGTCGCTGGCTTCACGCAAACCGGCGGTATCGATGATGTGCAGCGGCATGCCGTCGATGTGGATGTGCTCGCGCAGCACGTCACGCGTGGTGCCGGCGATATCCGTCACAATCGCCGCTTCGCGTCCGGCCAGTGCGTTGAGCAGGCTCGATTTTCCGGCGTTGGGACGACCGGCAATCACCACCTTCATCCCTTCACGCAGCAGGCTGCCCTGACGCGCTTCGGCGCGCACGCCGTTGAGATCGCCGATCACCGCATTCAGCTGCGCTTCGATTTTGCCGTCGGAAAGGAAGTCGATCTCCTCATCCGGAAAATCAATCGCTGCTTCTACATAGATGCGCAGGTGAGTGAGTGCTTCCACTAACGCATTAACGCGCAGTGAAAAGGCACCCTGCAGCGAGTTGACGGCGGAGCGGGCGGCCTGCTCGGAGCTGGCATCAATCAGATCGGCAATCGCTTCTGCCTGCGCCAGGTCGAGCTTGTCATTCAGAAAGGCGCGTTCCGAGAACTCGCCCGGCTGCGCAATACGCACACCCGGCAGCGCCACAATGCGCTTCAGCAGCAGATCGAGAATCACCGGACCGCCGTGGCCCTGCAGTTCCAGCACATCTTCACCGGTGAAAGAGTTAGGACCCGGGAACCACAGCGCGATGCCCTGATCCAGCACGCTGCCATCAGCATCGTTAAAGGGCAGATAGTCGGCGTAGCGCGGCTTCGGCAGCTTGCCCAGCACGGCCTGCGCCACCTCAGCGGCTTTGCCACCGGAAATACGCAGAATACCGACGCCACCACGGCCGGGAGGCGTCGCCTGGGCAACAATAGTGTCACTGTGGCTCATAAGTACCTTCTTCCAAAAAAAACAGGGCGGCATAAATGCCGCCCCTGGAGATGTTGCGTCCTGCTCAGCGTTGCCGGGCGTTACGCTTTCTTCTTGTCGCGGCTGTGTAAACCACGCTTTTCCAGCCCGCGATAAATCAGCTGCTGCTGGAGAATGGTTACCAGGTTGCTGACGATGTAGTACAGCACCAGACCTGACGGGAACCACAGGAAGAACACGGTAAAGATAACCGGCATGTAAGTCATGATCTTCTGCTGCATCGGATCGGTCACGGTGGTCGGTGACATCTTCTGAATGAAGAACATGGTGATACCCATGATGACCGGCAGAATATAGTACGGATCCTGCGCAGACAGGTCATGGATCCACAGTACAAACGGAGCATGACGCAGTTCAACGGAACCGGACAGCATGTAGTACAGCGCCAGGAAGATTGGCATCTGGATAACCAGTGGCAGACAGCCGCCCAGCGGGTTCACTTTCTCCGCCTTATACAGCGCCATCATCTCCTGGCTCTGCTTCTGCTTATCATCACCCAGACGTTCACGCATGGCCTGAATCTTCGGCTGCAGCATACGCATCTTGGCCATCGAGGTGTACTGCGCTTTGGTCAGCGGGTACATGATGCCACGCACGATGAAGGTGATAACGATAATGGAGAAGCCCCAGTTACCGATAAAGCTGTGCAGGAATTTCAGCAGCTTAAACAGCGGCTGAGAGATGAACCACAGCCAGCCGTAATCCACAGTCAGATCGAGGTGCGGCGCGATAGCGGCCATTTTGTCCTGGATTTCCGGACCGACCCACAGGGTGGCACCGAGATCCTGCTGCGCGCCGGCGGCGATGGTCACAGGCGCCGACTTATAGCCGATTGCCGCCACACCATTGCCGAGATTGCTGGTGTACAGCGTATTGTTACCCTGAGTGCGCGGCACCCATGCGGTCGCAAAATACTGCTGCAGCATCGCCACCCAGCCGTTGCTGGTGGTGGTGTTCAGGTTCTCGTTATCAGCGATGGTATCGAATTTGTATTTTTCATACTTCGCATCGCTGGTCGAGTAAGCGGCACCACGGAAAGTGTGCAGCGCAAAGTTATTGCTGCCGGTATCGCGATGCTTCGGCAGATCGATCGTCTGCTTCAGCTGACCAAACATCGCCACTTCCAGCGGCTGCTGCGAGGCGTTATTGATGTTGTAGTCGACGTTAACCGCGAATTCGCCACGTTTGAACACGAAGGTTTTGGTGTAAACCACGCCGTTCTCACCAGTCCAGCTCAGCGGCACGCGCAGCTCGGTCTGGCCATCGGCCATCTCGAAGTGATCCTGGGAAGCGGTATACAGCGGACGTGCGCCGTTGTTCGGGTTATCCGGACCGTTACGGCCGGTTAAGCCGCTCTGCGCCTGATAAACGAAGGCCGGGGTGGTTTCCAGCAGCTGGAACGGTGCGTCTGAACCCAGTTTGTCCGGGTAAGTCAGCAGCTGTGCCTGCTCGATATCACCGCCGCGGGTATTAATGTTGAGTGACAGGACATCAGTCTTAACGGTGATCGTTTTGCCCTGGCCGCTAGCCGGCACGCCGGAAGAGGCGGCATCACCCGCTGCGCTGCTTGTGTTCTGCGTGGTCTGGGTCTGCTGTGGCTGCGGAGCGTGGTCCGTCTGCCAGGCTTGCCAGATCATAAAAGACACGAACAGAAAAGCGATGAGAAAGAGATTGCGTTGCGAATCCATCGTTAATGTTCTCTGGTATCAAAGGTTTTTGGCGGCACCGGATCGTCGCCACCCGGGTTCAAAGGGTGGCATTTTAATACGCGTTTAATCGTCAACCAACTGCCTTTTAACATGCCGAAGCGGCGTACAGCTTCCACCCCATACTGCGAGCAGGTGGGATGGAACCGGCAATGAGGTCCCAGCAGTGGGCTGATGGCGCGTTGATAAACGCGTATCAGGGCGATCAGGAGCCGCGCGCCAGGCGACAGTGACGACGCCATAATTTCTCCAACGCTTCCGTCAGTGCACGGTTATCGAGGTCAGCAATCCCTTTTTTCGCCACGATGACAAAATCCATCGGCGGTAGCTCGTGTTGACGCAAACGAAAGCTTTCGCGGGTCAATCGCTTGATCCGGTTGCGTTCATGGGCGCGTTTCACGTGCTTCTTGGCGACGGTAAGACCGATGCGGGGATGCCCCAGCGAATTAAGGCGGCCGAGGATGGTGATTTGCGGCGTGCCAGCCCGAAGAGGTTGCTGGAAGACGAAAGTGAAATGAGCGGGAGTTAACAAACGTAACTCCCTGGGAAATGCGAGCTTAACCACGAGGGTTAGCTTTTATTACTTAGAAACGGTCAGACGAGCACGGCCTTTAGCACGACGACGTGCCAGAACCTGACGACCATTTTTAGTAGCCATACGAGCACGGAAGCCGTGAGAACGGTTGCGCTTCAGTACGGACGGTTGAAAAGTGCGTTTCATGGCGATTTCTACCTAAACTTGAAAAATTTCACTGGGTGACGCGTTTTCGGGCCAGTAAAACGACCGACGCCTCAATGTGTCTTTAATAAAGAGGCGGGATTGTAATAATTGTACAGTCCGGAGTCAATTTACTTCGCTGGGCGCGAGACCTGAAAACTCTGATACAGCCCGCTAATTCCGGGCATCAAAGCTTCACGCGCCAATGCCGGGTGGGGAATTATACGGGCTATAAAGGAAAGCGCAAGGATCGTCCAGGATCTTCTTGCGATCGCCGCGCCGATCGTAACGGCAAAAATGCGAGCGCGGTGGAAAATTTCTCGCTTTCAGCCTGATCCCCGCTCGCTTTTTCCGCAGACGGCGTAAACTGATGCATGCCTGGACACCCTGTGGATAAAATGGATCAAAACTGTGTAGAAAGGGAAGATCTCTGAGGCGCTTTGCGCTATGATCCGCCCTTCCGCTGACGATCCTCCTTGCGATCGCCGGGGATGACTACCGCGGATAGCGGTCGCAGGCGCTTTCTGACCGCCTGTGTCAAAAAAGACAGTTTCTATTATTAGCGCCTGAAATTCTTATCGATTTTGTACGAGTGGAGTCCGCCGTGTCACTTACGCTTTGGCAACAGTGTCTTGCCCGTTTGCAGGATGAGCTTCCTGCCACCGAATTCAGCATGTGGATTCGTCCGCTGCAGGCTGAATTGAACGACAATACGCTGGCCTTGTATGCACCAAATCGGTTTGTACTCGACTGGGTTCGGGATAAATATCTCAATAGTATCAATGGGCTGCTGAATGAATTCTGCGGTGCGAACGTGCCGCTGCTGCGTTTTGAGGTCGGCACGCGCCCGGTTGCGCCGGTGGCTGCTACGCAACCCGCCATGGCCAGCAGCGTCAGCGCGCCTGCACCGGCTGAGAATCGTCCGGCACCGGCACAGCCGCTGCGCCCGAGCTGGGATTCGGTTCCGGCACCGGCTGATGTGACCTACCGCTCGAACGTGAATAACCGCCACAACTTCGACAACTTCGTTGAGGGTAAGTCCAACCAGCTGGCGCGCGCGGCGGCACGTCAGGTGGCGGATAATCCTGGTGGCGCTTATAACCCGCTGTTCCTGTATGGCGGCACCGGCCTCGGCAAAACGCACCTGCTGCACGCGGTGGGCAACGGCATCATCGCGCGCAAGCCGAATGCCAAAGTGGTTTATATGCACTCTGAACGCTTCGTGCAGGATATGGTGAAAGCGCTGCAGAACAACGCCATCGAGGAGTTTAAGCGCTACTACCGTTCGGTGGACGCGTTGCTGATCGATGATATTCAGTTCTTTGCCAATAAAGAGCGCTCGCAGGAAGAGTTTTTCCACACCTTCAACGCGCTGCTGGAAGGTAATCAGCAGATCATCCTGACCTCGGATCGTTACCCGAAAGAGATCAACGGGGTGGAAGATCGTCTGAAATCACGCTTTGGCTGGGGATTAACCGTGGCGATCGAGCCGCCTGAGCTGGAGACGCGTGTCGCGATCCTGATGAAAAAGGCGGACGAAAACGACATCCGTCTGCCGGGCGAAGTGGCCTTCTTTATTGCCAAGCGTCTGCGCTCTAACGTGCGTGAGCTGGAAGGGGCACTGAATCGTGTGATTGCCAATGCCAACTTTACCGGGCGTGCCATTACCATCGATTTTGTGCGCGAAGCGCTGCGCGACCTGCTGGCACTGCAGGAAAAGCTGGTGACCATCGACAACATCCAGAAGACGGTGGCCGAGTACTACAAAATTAAAGTGGCGGATTTGCTGTCGAAGCGCCGTTCGCGCTCGGTAGCGCGTCCGCGTCAAATGGCGATGGCGATGGCCAAAGAGCTCACCAACCACAGCCTGCCGGAAATTGGCGATGCGTTTGGTGGCCGTGACCATACCACCGTGCTTCATGCCTGCCGTAAAATCGAGCAGCTGCGTGAAGAGAGCCACGACATCAAAGAAGATTTCTCTAACCTCATTCGAACATTATCTTCCTGACGCATATGAAATTTATTGTTGAACGTGAGCAGTTGCTGAAGCCGCTGCAACAGGTGAGTGGCCCGCTTGGCGGACGCCCGACGCTGCCGATCCTCGGAAATTTACTGCTGCAGGTGAATGAAGGCACGCTGCTGCTGACCGGTACCGATCTTGAGATGGAGATGGTGGCGCGCGTGGCGCTGACCCAGCCGCACGAACCGGGCGCGACCACCGTGCCGGCGCGTAAGTTTCTTGATATCTGCCGTGGTCTGCCTGAAGGCGCAGAGATCAGTCTGACGCTGGAAGGTGACCGCATGCTGGTGCGCTCCGGCCGCAGCCGCTTTTCGCTGTCGACGCTTCCAGCCAGCGACTTCCCGAATCTCGACGACTGGCAGAGCGAAGTGGAATTCACGTTGCCGCAGGCCACGCTCAAACGCCTGATTGAAGCCACGCAGTTCTCCATGGCGCATCAGGATGTGCGTTACTATCTCAACGGCATGCTGTTTGAGACCGAAGGCGAAGAGCTGCGCACCGTTGCTACTGACGGCCATCGCCTGGCAGTCTGTTCGATGCCTGTCGGACAGGCGCTGCCGAACCATTCGGTGATCGTACCGCGTAAAGGTGTGATTGAGCTGGTTCGTCTGCTGGACGGCGGTGAGACGCCGCTGCAGGTGCAGATTGGCAGCAGCAACATTCGCGCGCATGTCGGCGACTTTATCTTTACGTCGAAGCTGGTTGATGGCCGTTTCCCGGATTATCGCCGCGTATTGCCGAAGAATCCTGACAAAGCGCTGGAAGCGGGCTGCGATCTGCTGAAACAGGCTTTTGCCCGCGCGGCAATCCTGTCGAACGAAAAGTTCCGCGGCGTTCGCATCTATATCACCGAAAATCAGCTGCGCATCACCGCTAATAACCCGGAGCAGGAAGAGGCGGAAGAGATGCTGGATGTGTCGTACAGCGGCACCGAGCTGGAGATTGGCTTTAACGTCAGCTACGTGCTGGATGTGCTGAACGCGCTGAAGTGCGAAAACGTGCGTCTGCTGCTGACGGATTCGGTTTCCAGCGTGCAGATTGAAGATGTAGCCAGTCCGGCTGCGGCCTACGTCGTGATGCCCATGCGCCTGTGATCGTCTGGCGGGCTAACTTACTCGCTATTTTGCACCCGGGCAGTGCTCGCCCCTGGTCACATACTTCAGTATGCTCCCAGGGTCTGTGCGCTGGCCGTGCGCAAACTAGCTTCGCCGTTAACGCCCTCGATTGCAGGGTTAGGTGAACACCACTTCTTAATGCGCAGCTGGATTCGTTCATGGCTTTAACCCGCCTCCTGATTAAAGATTTTCGTAATATCGAGCAGGCCGATCTCACGCTGGCGCCGGGCTTCAATTTTCTTGTGGGCGCCAACGGCAGCGGTAAAACCAGCGTGCTGGAGGCGATTTATACGCTGGGCCACGGCCGCGCATTCCGCAGTTTGCAGGCCGGACGCGTAATTCGTCACGATCAGGACGCGTTTGTATTGCACGGGCGGATTGAAGGCAGCGAGCGCGAGCTGGCGGTCGGCCTGAGTAAAAACCGCGCCGGCGACAGCAAAGTCCGCATCGACGGCAGCGACGGCCACAAAGTCGCCGAGCTGGCGCAGCTGCTGCCGATGCAGCTGATTACGCCAGAGGGGTTTACTTTGCTCAACGGCGGCCCCAAATACCGTAGAGCCTACATCGACTGGGGCTGCTTTCATGCTTATCCCGGTTTCTTTCTGGCCTGGAGCAATCTGCGTCGCCTGCTGAAACAGCGCAACGCGGCGCTGCGCCAGGTCGCGCGCTACAGCCAGATCCGGCCATGGGATCAGGAGCTGGTGCCGCTGGCAGAACAGATCAGCGCCTGGCGCGCTGAATACAGCGCAGCCATTGCCAGCGAAATCACCGTCACCTGCAGCCAGTTTTTACCGGAGTTTGCGCTGAGCTTCTCCTTCCAGCGTGGCTGGGACAAAGAGAGCGACTTCGGCGAGCTGCTGGAGCGCAACTTCGAGCGCGATCGTGCGCTCACCTACACCGCCAGCGGTCCGCACAAAGCCGATTTTCGGATTCGTGCTGAAGGCACGCCGGTGGAAGATTTACTCTCACGCGGTCAGTTAAAGCTGCTGATGTGTGCGTTGCGGTTAGCGCAGGGCGAGTACCTGACGCGCAGCAGCGGACGTCGCTGTTTATACCTGATTGACGACTTCGCCTCCGAGCTGGATGACACCCGTCGTCGCCTGCTGGCGGAACGCCTGAAAGCCACGCAGGCTCAGGTGTTTGTCAGCGCCATTGGTGTCGAGCATGTAATCGATATGAGTGACGAAAAGGGCAAGATGTTCCGCGTGGAACAGGGTAAAATAGCGGTTCAACCTGAAGATTAAATGAGCGAGAAACGTTGATGTCGAATTCTTATGACTCCTCAAGTATCAAAGTCCTGAAAGGGCTTGATGCGGTACGCAAACGCCCGGGTATGTACATCGGCGATACGGATGACGGCACCGGTCTGCATCACATGGTATTCGAGGTCGTGGATAACGCCATCGACGAAGCGCTCGCCGGCCACTGTAGTGATATCGTGGTCACCATCCATGCCGACAACTCTGTCTCCGTACAGGATGACGGCCGTGGTATTCCGACCGGTATCCACCCGGAAGAGGGCGTCTCTGCTGCCGAAGTGATCATGACCGTACTGCATGCCGGCGGTAAGTTTGATGACAACTCTTATAAAGTTTCCGGTGGTCTGCACGGCGTCGGCGTATCGGTGGTGAACGCCCTGTCGCAGAAGCTGGAACTGACCATTCGTCGCGACGGCAAAGTGCATCAGCAAACCTACGTGCACGGTGTGCCGCAGGCGCCGCTGGCGGTGACCGGCGATACCGACGCTACCGGTACGCGCGTGCGTTTCTGGCCGAGCCACGATACGTTCACCAACGTCACCGATTTTGAATATGAAATCCTGGCGAAGCGTCTGCGCGAGCTGTCATTCCTTAACTCCGGCGTGTCGATTCGCCTGGAAGACAAGCGCGACGATAAAAACGATCACTACCACTACGAAGGTGGTATCAAAGCGTTCGTTGAATATCTCAACCGCAACAAGAACCCGATTCACCCCAATGTGTTCTACTTCTCCACCGAAAAAGACGGTATCGGCGTTGAAGTTGCACTGCAGTGGAACGACGGTTTCCAGGAAAACATCTACTGCTTCACCAACAATATTCCGCAGCGCGACGGCGGAACGCACCTTGCCGGTTTCCGCGCGGCGATGACGCGTACGCTCAACGCCTACATGGATAAAGAAGGTTACAGCAAAAAAGCCAAAGTCAGCGCTACCGGTGACGACGCGCGTGAAGGCCTGGTGGCAGTAGTTTCGGTGAAAGTACCGGATCCGAAATTCTCCTCTCAGACCAAAGACAAGCTGGTCTCTTCCGAGGTGAAATCGGCGGTGGAACAGCAGATGAACGAACTGCTGAGCGAATACCTGCTGGAAAATCCGTCTGACGCCAAAATTGTGGTCGGCAAAATTATCGATGCCGCGCGTGCGCGTGAAGCCGCACGTCGTGCACGTGAAATGACCCGTCGTAAAGGCGCGCTGGACCTGGCGGGCCTGCCGGGCAAGCTGGCAGACTGTCAGGAGCGCGATCCGGCGCTGTCTGAAATCTACCTGGTGGAGGGTGACTCTGCAGGCGGTTCCGCCAAGCAGGGACGTAACCGTAAGAACCAGGCGATTCTGCCGCTGAAAGGTAAAATCCTTAACGTGGAGAAAGCGCGTTTCGACAAAATGCTCTCTTCACAGGAAGTCGCCACGCTGATCACCGCGCTGGGCTGCGGTATCGGCCGCGATGAGTACAACCCGGACAAGTTGCGCTATCACAGCATCATCATCATGACCGATGCGGACGTCGATGGTTCGCACATCCGTACGCTGCTGCTGACCTTCTTCTATCGCCAGATGCCGGAAATCATCGAGCGTGGCCACGTCTACATCGCGCAGCCACCGCTGTACAAGGTGAAGAAGGGCAAGCAGGAGCAGTACATTAAAGATGACGACGCGATGGATCAGTATCAGATTGCCATCGCGCTGGACGGCGCAACGCTGCACACCAACGCCAGCGCACCGGCGCTGGGCGGCGAGCCGCTGGAAAGCCTGGTGGCGGAATACAACAGCACCCAGAAGATGATCAAGCGTATGGAGCGCCGCTTCCCGTCTGCGCTGCTGCGCGCGCTGGTTTATCATCCAACCCTGAGCGATCTCAGCGATCAGACGGCAGTGACCGCATGGCTGGAGAGCCTGGTGGCTTACCTGAACGAGCGCGAAGCGCATGGAAGCAGCTATGTGGCACAGGTGCGGGAAAACCGCGAACAGCAGCGCTTTGAGCCGGTGCTGCGCGTGCGTACTCACGGCGTTGATACCGATTATCCGCTGGACAGCGAGTTCATTGACGGCGCGGAATACCGCAAAATCTGTGCACTCGGCGCGCACCTGCGTGGTCTGATTGAAGAGGATGCCTACATCGAGCGCGGCGAGCGCCGTCAGCCGGTTGCCAGCTTCGAGCAGGCGATTGACTGGCTGGTGAAAGAGTCGCGCCGCGGTCTGTCAGTGCAGCGCTATAAAGGTCTGGGCGAGATGAACCCGGATCAGCTGTGGGAAACCACCATGGATCCGGACAGCCGCCGCATGCTGCGCGTCACCATCAAAGACGCCATCGCCGCCGACCAGCTGTTCACCACGCTAATGGGCGATGCGGTTGAACCGCGCCGCGCCTTCATCGAAGAGAACGCGCTGAAAGCCGCCAACATCGATATCTGATATCGCAAAACCCTTCCCAAACGGGAAGGGTTTTTTGTTTTATTAAACGCGCAGAATTCTTCCACCCGAGCCGTCCGGCATTTCAATCAGCAGGCTTAGCTTGCCGCCCATCGCTTCAATGTAGCGCTTAATGGTGATCAGACGCTGATCGGCGCCGCCCTGCTCAATTTGCGTGATACGTGGCTGCTTAACGCCCATCGCTTCCGCAACGGTTCTCTGCGATAACGCTAACTCTTCCCGCAGCAGTTGCAGGCCGGTTTCGAGAATCAGCTCATCTGCCATCAGCTGAATGTCAGCTTGCTCAGCTTCAGTAAACTCACTCTCGATAAATTTTTGTAAGTCGTTCATGAATGATTTTCCTCTGCGTTATTGAGGTAAGCCGTGAACAATTGATCTGCAAGGCATATCATCCGCGCATAAAATTGTTTGTCTCCGGATTTATTGCCAGCACACAAAATGACCGCTTTGCGTTGCGTGTTGAATGCGTATAGCGCCCGAATTGGCTGACCAGCGTACTGTATTCTCAGTTCTTTCATGTTGTGGAAGCGTGATCCGTTAACCGTATCGGCATAGGGCCGTGGCAACAACGGGCCATAATGCTGCAGGTTTAACAGGGCCGCAGCGATGCGTTTTTTCAGTTTGTTATCCTGTGCCCGCAACCATTCCCGGAAGGTGTCGGTAAAAATGATTTCCCACATAGCGCAATCTCCATATAAGTGATTGCTTATAGCAATTTATAAGCAATCACTTATATGATCAAGCGAGTCAGCAGAAGTAAAACACCAAATGCTCAAACTGGATAATGCTGCACAAAGCATGACAGGCGTTATCTGCCGATTAACTGGTCAATGTGAGCTGAATCGCGCTAGCATTAAAGCCAGACCCTGAATTAACCGAGGACGTTATGGCGATAAAACTGATTGCGATCGATATGGACGGCACGCTGCTGAATCCGCAGCACGAAATCACGGCGGGCGTCAAAGCGGCGATTGGCCGGGCGCGGGATAAAGGTGTGTCGATCGTGCTGGCCACCGGACGTCCGTTTGTTGGTGTGGAGCGCTACCTGATGGAGCTGGATCTGCGTCAGCCGGGGCAGTATTGCATCAGCAACAACGGCGCACTGGCGCACAGCGCGGACAGCGGTGAGGTGGTGGCCGAGAAGATGCTTGGCTTTGATGACTATCTCTACCTGGAACAGCTGGCGCGCGACCTTGGGGTACATTTTCAGGCGTTCGACAAATCCTTCCTCTACACGCCAAATAAAGACATCAGCGAATACACCATCCACGAAGCCAGCCTGACCGGAATTCCGGTACGCTATCGCGCTGTAGAAGAGATGGATCCGGCGACGCGCTTCCCGAAACTGA
Organism: gamma proteobacterium symbiont of Lampromicra miyakona; assembly: GCF_059730895.1. NCBI lineage: Bacteria > Pseudomonadati > Pseudomonadota > Gammaproteobacteria > gamma proteobacterium symbiont of Lampromicra miyakona. Next base: position 40,936 of record NZ_AP035932.1, read on the forward strand.
TGATGATCGACAAACCGGAGCTGCTGGATAAAGCCATCGCCGCCTTACCGGCGCGCGCCCGCGACAGTTATACCATTCTGAAAAGTGCACCTTACTATCTCGAAATCCTTAATCCGCTGGTCAACAAAGGCTACGGCGTAAAAATGCTGGCGGAGAAACTCGGCCTGCAGCCGTCAGAAGTGATGGCGATTGGCGATCAGGAAAACGATCTGGCGATGATTGAATACGCCGGCACAGGCGTGGCGATGGGCAATGCGATTGATTCCGTGAAGCAGATTGCGCAGTTCGTGACCAAGACCAATATGGAAGATGGTGTCGCGCACGCCATTGAAGAGCTAGTGCTGTAACCCTCCTCTGATGCGGGCGGCGTTCTGCTGCCCGTCACTTCTCTGCTGAATTTTTTGCTGCCAGTGTGCTGACGGGTTGTCTGTTTTGTGATCCACATTGTAGTACAAACAATCTATATGGTACTACAATCGCCGCTACAGGATGCGTCAGGGATTGGGCTTTGCACTACGAAAGCAGTAATCTGATTTCTCACGCCTTTCATGGAATCGAACACGATGACGCAGGAACCACTGAGTAAAACAGAGCGCATCATCCAGACGCTGGGTGAAGAGATTGTTGCGGGAAAATATGTGCCGGGCGCCGCGCTGCCGGCGGAAGCGGAGCTGTGCGAGCGATTTTCAACCTCGCGCAACATTATCCGCGAAGTGTATCGCTCCCTGATGGCTAAACGCCTGATGGAGATGAAGCGCTATCGCGGCGCGTTTGTCACCTCACGTAACCAGTGGAACTATCTCGACAGCGATGTACTGCAGTGGGCGCTGGCGCACGATCACGATCCGCGCCTGATTGCGGCCATGAACGAGGTACGCGTGCTGGTGGAGCCGCAGATTGCGCGCTGGTCGGCCGAGCGGGCAACGTCGACCGATCTGGCGGCGATTGAACTGGCCTACAACGAGATGGTGGCCAACCACCTCAACCGTGATGCCTTTAACGACGCAGATATCCGCTATCACGAAGCGGTGATGGCCTCGGTGCATAACCCGGTGCTGCAGCAGCTCAATGTGGCGATCAGCCAGCTGCAAAAAGCGGTGTTTGCGCAAACCTACATGGCGGACTCCGGCAATATGCCGCGCACGTTAGCCGAACATAAAGCGCTGTTCGATGCCATTCGCCACCAGGATGGCGATGCGGCGGAACAGGCGGCGAAGGCGATGATTGCCAGCTCAACCGCCCGACTCAAGGAGATTTTGTGACGCGTTATATCGCCATTGACTGGGGCTCCACCAACCTGCGCGCCTGGTATTACCGCGCCGGTGAATGCGTCGATGAGCGCCGTTCGGAAGCGGGCGTGACGCGCCTCGGCGACCGCACGCCTGCTCAGGTGTTTGCCACCATTACCGACGGCTGGCCGGTGGCCGAAGTCCCGGTGATCATGGCCGGTATGGTGGGCAGCAACGCCGGCTGGCTGGCAGTGCCTTATCTCGCCTGTCCGGTGGCGCTCAATGCATTAAGCGATCGCCTGACCTGCGTGGAAGGAAAAGCGTGGATTGTGCCGGGACTGAGCGTCGAACGTGACGACAACTACAACGTAATGCGCGGTGAAGAAACCCAGCTGCTTGGCGCTGTCACGCTGCAGCCCGCGCCGCTGTATGTCATGCCGGGCACGCACGCCAAGTGGGTGCAGATGGAACAGGATCGCGTCATCGATTTCCGCACCGTGATGACTGGCGAGCTGCACCATTTATTGCTGAAGCAGTCGCTGATTGGTGCCGGTTTACCTGTGCAGGAAGCCAGTCCGGACGCGTTCCGGGACGGTTTGCAGATGGGCAGCCACGACCGCTCAATTCTGGCGCGCCTGTTTGAAGTGCGTGCCGCCCACGTGCTCGGCGCACGCGATCGGCGCCATATCAGTGATTTTCTCTCTGGCCTGTTAATCGGCCATGAAGTGGCGCAGATGACGCAGCAGTTAACGCATAGCCGCCAGCCGATTGTCATTATCGCCGGCAGCGCGCTGGCACAGCGTTATCAGCAGGCGCTGGCCTTTATCGGAACAGATTCAGTCACGCTGGAGGGCGATCGCGCTTTCCAGCACGGAATAAGGAGTATTGCGCATGTCCTGGCCCACTAAACTTCCGCTGATCGCCATTCTGCGTGGCATCACGCCGGATGAAGCTGAAGCGCACGTCGCGGCGTTAATCGACGCCGGTTTCGACGCGATTGAAATTCCGCTCAACTCGCCAGAGTGGGCGAAAAGTATCGGCGCGATGGTGCAAACCTTCGGCGATAAAGCACTGATCGGTGCCGGCACCGTGCTGCAGGCGACGCAGGTCGATCAGCTGGCGGCGCTCAACAGCAAGCTGGTGGTGACGCCCAATACCGATGCTGCGGTGATTCGCCAGGCCGTGGCGCACGGTATGCTGGTTGCCGCAGGCTGTGCCACCGCCAGCGAAGCCTTTACCGCGCTGCAGGCTGGGGCGCAGGCGCTGAAAATTTTCCCGTCGTCGGCGTTTGGTCCGGGCTACATCAAAGCGCTGAAAGCGGTGCTGCCGCCGGAGGTGCCGGTCTTTGCCGTGGGCGGCGTCACGCCGGAAAACCTGCATGAATTTATCGCCGCCGGTTGCGTCGGGGCTGGCCTGGGCAGCGATCTCTATCGCGCCGGTCAGCCGCTGTCGCGCACCGTGGAGAAGGCCCGCGCATTTATTGCTGCCTATAAGGACGCTGTACGATGAAAATTACGAAACTGACCACTTATCGCCTGCCGCCGCGCTGGATGTTCCTGAAAATCGAAACCGACGAAGGCATCATCGGCTGGGGCGAGCCGGTGATTGAAGGGCGCGCGCGCAGCGTCGAAGCGGCGGTGCATGAGCTGTCGGAATATCTGATTGGGCAGGATCCGGCGCGGATTAATGATCTGTGGCAGGTGATGTATCGCGGCGGTTTTTACCGCGGCGGCCCGATTTTAATGAGCGCCATTGCCGGTATCGATCAGGCACTGTGGGATATTAAAGGCAAAGCGCTGGGCGTGCCGGTGTATCAGCTGCTGGGCGGTCTGGTGCGTGACAGCATCAAAGCCTATAGCTGGGTAGGCGGCGATCGTCCGGCTGAAGTGATTGATGGCATTAAGAAATTACGTGGTATCGGCTTTGACACCTTCAAACTCAACGGCTGTGAAGAGATGGGCATCATCGACAATTCTCGTCAGGTCGATGCCGCTGTTAACACCGTAGCGCAGATCCGCGAAGCCTTTGGCAGTGACATTGAGTTTGGCCTCGATTTCCACGGTCGCGTCAGCGCGCCGATGGCCAAAGTGCTGATCAAAGAGCTGGAGCCGTATCGCCCGCTGTTTGTTGAAGAACCGGTGCTGGCCGAGCAGGCAGAATACTATCCGCGCCTGGCGGCGCAGACGCACCTGCCGATTGCCGCAGGCGAACGCATGTTCTCCCGCTTCGAGTTCAAGCGCGTGCTGGAAGCCGGTGGGCTGGCGATTCTGCAGCCGGATCTGTCGCACGCCGGCGGCATCACCGAATGCTACAAAATCGCGGCGATGGCCGAGTCCTACGACGTGGCGCTGGCGCCGCACTGTCCGCTGGGGCCGATTGCGCTGGCTGCCTGTCTGCACGTGGATTTCGTGTCGCGTAACGCGGTGTTCCAGGAGCAGAGCATGGGCATTCACTATAATCAGGGCGCTGAACTGCTCGATTACGTGATCAATAAAGATGATTTTAAAATGGATGACGGCCATTTCTATCCATTAAATAAACCCGGCCTCGGTGTGGAAATAAATGAAGAGCTGGTGATTGCGCGCAGTAAAAATGCGCCAGACTGGCGTAACCCATTATGGCGCTTTCCGGATGGATCGGTAGCCGAGTGGTAATAACCGTGGTAATGCACCCGGTCGCTGCGTTTACCGCTTTATAACAGCACCGATTATCAGGCGATTAAACATCTGACTATTTAAACCATGTGCGGAATATATAAGGCACAGGGCAGCGCTCAACCTGTTTTCACCGCGCTGCCAGTTTACCGCTGCTGCGGCTTTTATCTTCGATAACCTTACCCTGCGTTGGCTGCGGCGTGTTTCGGCACGTCTGCCAGCTGACATCTGACGGAGAAACACCATGGATCTCTCTGCTGTTCAGGCGAAACCTACGCGTCGCCGTTATATTACGCTGCTGATGATTTTTATTACGGTGGTCATTTGTTATGTCGATCGCGCTAATTTAGCCGTGGCCTCGGCGCATATTCAGCAGGAATTTGGCATCAGCAAAGCAGAAATGGGATATGTGTTTTCTGCTTTTGCCTGGTTATATACCCTGTGCCAGATTCCCGGCGGCTGGTTTCTCGATCGCGTAGGTTCACGCCTGACCTATTTTATCGCTATTCTCGGCTGGTCGGTGGCGACGTTATTGCAGGGATTCGCCAGCGGCTTATTATCGCTGATAGGTCTGCGCGCCATTACCGGTATTTTTGAAGCGCCGGCTTTCCCGACCAATAATCGCCTGGTTACCAGCTGGTTCCCGGAACAGGAGCGCGCTTCGGCCGTCGGTTTTTACACCTCCGGTCAGTTTGTCGGCCTGGCGTTTCTCACGCCGCTGCTAATCTGGATTCAGGAACTGCTGAGCTGGCACTGGGTGTTTATCATCACCGGCGGGATTGGCATTATCTGGTCGCTGGTGTGGATGAAGGTTTACCAGGCGCCGAGCCAGAGCAAAGGCATCAATCAGGCCGAGCTGGATTACATTCGTGCCGGTGGCGCGATGGTCGACGGCGATGCGCCCGGCGAGAAAAAAGCACGCGTTATACTCACCGCGGCCGACTGGAAACTGGTGTTTCATCGCAAGCTGTGCGGCGTGTATCTCGGCCAGTTTGCAGTGACTTCAACGCTGTGGTTTTTCCTCACCTGGTTCCCGAACTACCTGACGCAGGAGAAACATATCGCCGCGCTGACGGCCGGCTTTATGACTACCGTGCCGTTTCTCGCCGCCTTTGTTGGCGTGATCCTCTCCGGGATGGTGGCCGATCGTCTGGTGCGCAGCGGTCGCTCGCTTGGTTTTGCCCGCAAGACGCCGATCATCTGCGGCCTGCTGATCTCCACCTGCATTATGGGCGCAAACTACACCAACGATCCGCTGTGGATTATGGTGCTGATGGCGCTGGCCTTCTTCGGCAACGGGTTTGCGTCCATCACCTGGTCACTGGTCTCGTCACTGGCGCCGGTACGCCTGATTGGCCTGACCGGCGGCATGTTTAACTTTATCGGCGGCCTCGGTGGCATCACGGTACCGCTGGTGGTGGGGTATCTGGCGCAGGATTACGGCTTTGCGCCCGCGCTGGTGTATATCTCCGTCGTTGCGCTGATTGGCGCGCTCTCTTACATCCTGCTGGTGGGGGATGTGCAGCGCGTGGGCTAAGCTTCCGGGTGCGCATGCCTGCGCACCCGCATTAGCTGCTCAGCTTTTGCTTAACTGAACGGCATCACGTAATTTGTCCGGCAACGGTTACATCTGAGGTTGCCCCATGTCAGAAAAACAACTCACCTTTACTCAGCGCCATCATCAGCTGACCAATATCAACGTCTGGACCGCCGACAGCCAGTGGCTGGCATTTGATGTGCGGCCGTCCGGCGCCTCGTTTACCAGCCTGACCATTGAGCGCGTCAACGTGCACAGCGGCGCGGTCGAGGTGCTTTATCAGGCGCGCGATGGCGCGTACGTCGGCGTGGTGACCGTGAGTCCGGATCTGCCGCCGCGCTATGTCTGTATTCATGGGCCGGAGCATCCCGATGCGCACTGGCATTATGACTTTCATCACCGGCGCGGCGTGATTGTTCAGCAGGGCATCGCAGAGAACCTCGACGCCTGCGATATCACCGCGCCCTATACGCCAGGTGCGCTGCGTGGTGGCTCGCACGTGCATGTGTTCAGTCCGGATGGCTCGCGGCTGAGCTTTACCTATAACGATCACGTGATGCATGAGCGCGATGTGCGTGACGACCTGCGCAACGTCGGCGTGGCGGTGCCGCTGCATCCGGTGTGCCCGCCGAAGCAGCATCCGCGCGAATATGACGGCAGCCACTACTGCGTGCTGGTGAGCCACACCCGGCGCGATCCACAACCGGGCAGCGATCAGATTGACCGCGCTTATGAAGAGTGCTGGATCGGTGAGCGTGGCTATCAGAAAGCGGACGGCAGCTGGCAGCGCTGGGCCATCGCCTTTATCGGCGATACGCGCAATGCCAGTGGTGAAAAAGTGCCGGAAGTGTTTGTGGTCGATCTGCCTGAGGCGCTGGCGGACTATGCCAGAGCCGGCAATGCACCGCTGCAGGGCACGGCAGAGCAGCTGCCGGCACCGCCGGCTGGCGTGCAGCAGCGGCGCATCACGCACGGTAAAGGGCTGGCGCTGCAGCCGCGCCACTGGTTGCGCGCTGCGCCGGATGGCAGCGCAATCGCCTTTTTGCAGGCTGACGAGCAGGGCATTGTGCAGCTGTGGACAGTCTCACCCAACGGTGGCGCGGCGCGTCAGATCACCTCACTGCGCAGCAGCATTCAGTCTGCTTTCAGCTGGCAGCCGGACGGCGCAGCCATCGCCTTTATCTGTGATAACAGCGTGATGCGTTGTGAGATAGCCAGCGGACAGTGTACGCGCCTTACCGCGCGCAGCGCGCAACCGCCGGGCGGCGACGCGGTGGTGTGGTCGCCGGACGGGAAGCAGATCGCCTACATGCGCGAGGTTGACGGCTGGCGACAGCTGTTCTGCGTCAGTGCGATTCCGCCGGCATAGCCGCCGCGGTGGCCAGGCTGGCCTGGGTGCCAGCCATCTTCTCGCTCTGCAGCACGCGTTCGCGCGGCGAATCTTTGGTTTTATCGTCGTCGGCGCGGAAGTAATCCCACGGCAGCAGCAGCGTATCCATCACCGCCGAAAAGGGCAGATCGATCAGCGCCAGCGGTTTAATCGCCCAGCTGGTATTGTCATCGGTCAGCATCTCTGCGCTGGCGCGCGTGCCGGGGTAGTAACCCTGGCTGGCACCGGTATGCGACATCACGCTGGAGCAGCCTGATGTGGCACAGGCGCAGCAGACCAGCAGGCCGGTGAGCGGAAAGCGTTTCATCATTTTCATCATCATCATCCCTACAGTCATGGCATGGCCCTGGCTGGAGTGTGTCACCTGACATCCGCATAACTCTGTGGTTATGTCCTTCCCGTCAGGCGAAGCGTCCCCTGAGTGTATGCCATATCGTCAGAATTGCTGCAAAAAAAAGCGCATTGCCCCTTGAAAGCGACCTGAGCGCACCCATCTTTAAGCTACGGTCACGACGCGGTCGCCGACAGGGACACCGACGGGCCGGACAACCTGTCCATGGTGGAAGGTTGCCAAAACTTGCTGATTATCAGGAGTCTTATTATGCGTAACTTTGATCTCTCTCCGCTTTATCGTTCTGCTATTGGTTTCGACCGTCTGTTTAACCTGCTTGAGTCCAATCAAAACCAGGCCAACGGCGGCTACCCTCCGTACAACGTCGAGCTGGTAGACGAAAACCACTATCGCATCACCATTGCCGTCGCCGGCTTTGCGCAGAGCGAACTGGATATCACCGCCCATGACAACATGCTGGTGGTGCGCGGCGCCCACCCTGAAGAGCAGCAGGAACGTAAATACCTGTACCAGGGCATCGCAGAACGTAACTTCGAACGCAAATTCCAGCTGGCCGATCACATCGTGGTGCGCGATGCGCGTCTCGAACTGGGCCTGCTGAGTATCGATCTGGAACGCATCGTCCCGGAAGAGGCGAAACCACGCCGGATTGAAATCCTGAAATAAGGCTAACGAAGTAAAGAAAAACGCCGCTGCAACGCGGCGTTTTTTTATGGCTGCATCATCAGGTACGTACCAGCAGGCGCTGGCTCACCATACCGCCAAACACATTCACCAGCAGCCCGAGAATGATCACCGACGCGCCGAGAATCTCCTGTGCCGACAGAGTTTCGCCGAGGATCAGCGCGGCGCTGAGAATACCGACCACCGGCACCAGCAGCGACAGCGGCGCCACGCGCCAGGTTTCGTAGCGGCTGAGCAGATTGCCCCAGATGGCGTAGCCAATGATGGTGGCGAAAAACGCCAGATAGAGCAGTGCCAGCACCGTCTGCAGCGAAATATCCAGCAGGCTGGTGACAATGGCGGATTCGCCCTCGAACCACCACGAACAGGCAAAGAACGGTGCAATCGGCACCAGCGCGCTCCACACCACCAGCGACATCACCGGCACCTTGCGGTTGCGCAGGATAATCTTGTTAGTGATATTGCCCAGCCCCCACGACAGCGCCGCCGCCAGCGTCAGCATCATGGTGGTCAGCGTGATGCCCGCGGTTGTCTGGCCCTCCATACCGGCGGTTGCCAGCATAAACATGCCGAGCGTGGCGACCAGAATGCCGGCGATGTGGTTCCAGCGCAGCTTCTCGGCCAGCAGCAGCGCGCCGAGCAGCAGGGTGAAAAATGCCTGCGCCTGCAGCACCAGCGAAGCCAGCCCGGCTGGCATGCCAAGCTTGATGGCGAGGAACAGAAACGCGAACTGACCAAAGCTGATGGTCATGCCATACACCACCAGCCAGCGCAGCGGAATTGCCGGACGACGCACGAAAAAGATCGCCGGAAACGCCACCAGCGTAAAACGCAGTCCCGCCAGCAAAAAGGGCGGCATGCCCTGCAAACCCAGCTTAATCACCACAAAATTTACGCCCCACGCCACCACGACGCACAGGGCTAACAACATATCTTTCACGGACATACGCATTCCTCAGCGCGGCAATCAGGCGGTTGCCGTCACCGGTGTGGCGATCTCTGCACCGCAGTCATCGCCGATCAGTCGAAAATAATCATCCACATCCAAAGCTACCGAGCGGTCCAGCGCACCGGCGTTAAACCACAGCGTCCCGACATCACGCAGCCGCGCATCCACGCGCAGCGCCAGTCGGTCATCAAAACTAAACGGCGGCACCGCGCCCATCACACACTGCGTCAGCGCTTGTGCCTGCTCAGGGGTGGCAAACGTCGACTTCTTACCGCCAATGGCACGCGCGGCGTGTTTGAAGTTGATTTTGCAGTCGCCGGGTACGATCGCCAGCAGATAGCGCGGCGCGGCGCCGTCCGGCATAGTGACTTCCAGCACCATCGCTTTGGCCGCCTGCTGGAGATCGTTTCCGCGGATGGCGCTGATCACCTCGGTCTGGCCGATGGCCTCATGCTCCACCACGCGGTAGCGGGCCTGCTGCGCATCCAGCAGCGCAATCACTTTGTCATAGGTTGTCATACTGTCTTCCTCGTCTAAGGCCGGGATTAACTCCAGGCAATGGCGTGCTTCATTTTTTTGTCGGTCAGGCCAAAGAAAAAGCCCATGGTGATGCGCGTGTCGCCTTCAACGCGATCGATTTCATGATAAAACGCGGGATTAAACAGATAGATATCGCCACTGCGCGGCGCGAACTCGCAGGTCTCGCTGCCGGCGATGACGCCGCTCTGGTAGCCCAGCTCGCCGGGCGTTTTAAAGCGCTCGTCTTCCGGCTGCCATTTCTTATTGAAGATGCGCAGCGCGCCGCCGGCGTTGCACTCCTGCAGGCACACCACGCAGCTCAGCTGATGCAGAATGTGCGTCACCGCCAGACCGCTGCCAGCGGCATCGCGCACGATGTTGTCGTTATGCAGCGGATTAGCGACGCCGTCAGCGTGGAAACGCACAATCGAGCCGGCGTAATCACCCAGTGCCGGTTCGGTGGCGGTTTGCAGACTCTCAAGGCGCAGCGCATGCTGCACCCAGTGGTAAATCTGCGCGCGCAGTGCGTGCAGCGAGGCCGGCAGCGCCGGCTGGATGTCGCGAAGTTCGGTGAAATAGTTTTCCGGCGCGGCGGTATGCTTCGCCAGATACGGGCCGAGCGTGGTCAGCGCGCCATTTGGATAGTGAGAAACCCGTACCTGCTCGCGGCACTGCTGGAGATCAGCCACCACCGCGTTGCGCACCTCTGGCGTGAGGAAATTGCGCAGTACCAGCAGCGGCACGCGCGCGGTGACGATGTCATCCAGCCAGGTGCTTTCGACGAACATATTGGGGTTAATGACGCGAATCTGATTGAAAATGGCCATGGGTTCACTCTCCAAAAGGAATTTCATGAAGTTCATGGTTGCTCATACGGTGCCATGCTGACGCCGTGCCCAGTGTTGAAACAGGTTCAGAGGAGATAAAGGTGCTGTTGTTCTGCTGACAACGATGCAGGGTGAAATAGTCGGGGTAAGGCGTGTCATCAGGATGCCATTGCCATGCCCAGGCCTTCTCGCGGGTGACGAAAATGGCGTTCGCCGCGCTGCCACCCGGCGCCACCCGGGCCATTTTTTCGCGCAGATAGTCGCGGGTGAAATCGGCGGGCGTGACGCGGTCGACGATATATTCCAGATATTCAGCGGAATCAAAGCGCGACTGCGTCATGCCCAGCTGCGCATAGACGGTCGGCAAAAAGCCGTTGTGCATCATGTACCACTGGGTGGTGCCGCTGGTGCGCCGCAGCGGATGGGAGAACGCAATGCCCTGGTTTTTGCTGAGCGTGGCGTGACGCACGTGCACCGCCAGAAAGCGGCTGTGCTGCATACGCGTGACGTCAATGCCAGGCAGTGCTTCGGCAAAGGTGCCGGTGCCATGCAGCGTACGGATCTGACCGTGCTCCAGCCACAGACAGCCCCAGCCGTTGGGATGTTGTTTAATCGGGCCATCGTGCGCGGCGGTTTCACCGCAGCTCATGGCGCGTGCGGCGTCCAGTACCGCAGCGGCGTCAAACTGGCCGTGTGCCAGAATCATTCTGCACATAGTAAATCTCTCCGTGAGGTCAAAGCGGGAACAGCAAGAAGGGCGTGAAACACCGCCAGAATTTCGTCGCGACTGGCGGCAGGCAGACGCAGCGTGGCGAGAATCCCGGCGTGGCGCGTCAGATCGGCGTACAGTGATGAGCGCGGTGAGACCTCCAGCGCCGGTAAGTTGAGCGGCGGTAACAGCTGGCCGCGCTGGTGGTCGGCAATCCAGCGCTCGGCGGCGTCATACTGCAGCCGCTGGCGCAACCGCAGCCGGCCGACGGCCGGTGACGGTGAAGCGAAGTGCAGTTCAGGCAGGCCGCGTCCGGCTTCAACCTGAAAGGCCACCTCGGCCCAGTTGATGCCGGTGACCTCTTCCACCAGGTTCACCACGCCCATGCCGGACAGGCGAAAGCCCATTTCGAGAAAGTGCGGCTCGCCGTTCACCATAATGAAATCAATGTGGAAAGCGCCGCGCCGGTAGCCGAAGGTTTCACAGCAGAAGCTCATCAGGCTGGTGAAGGCGGCGGGCAGCTGCTGCGCCGCCATCGCCACATGGCCGGATTCGTAAAAGCTGATACAGCCGTCGGCCTCGGTATGCTGCTCAATCACCTTCTGGCAGCAGGTCAGCGCTACCGCGTGTCCATTCTCCACCACGCCCTGCAGCGAATATTCGTCGCCGGCCAGCCAGCTTTCGACGATAAAGCCGGTAAAGCCGCGTCCGCCATAGTTCATGGTGTCGAGCAGCCGGGCAATCACCGCATCCAGCTGGCTGGCCTCTTCCACCAGCCAGATGCCCAGTCCGCCGCCGCCGTCGACCGGTTTGATCACGCAGGGATAAAGCAGCGCATCCCGCGCATCGCCAATGCTGAGCGGTGAGGCAAAGAAGCGAAACTCCGGTTGCGGAAAACGCGGCCAGGCTTTGCGCAGCGCCATGCGCTGTGCGTATTTATCCGGCGGGATGAAGCCCGGACCGGCATCCGGGCCGGCCAGCAGTTCACGCACCCGGCCAGCGCTGGCGTTGTAAGCCTCAAAACCGGCCAGCACCACCTGTGGATGCTCCAGCAGACCGGCGTGCAGACAGGCATTGAGGACATCCCACGGATTTTCCGGGCGATCGAGACGCACAATCAGATCGAACGGCAGGGCGATGCTGAGCGATTGATAGTCGACAAAATCCCCCATTTCGGCCAGTACGGTAAAATAGCCTTCGCGTTTTGCCACCGCGCAGTAGGGATTTTGCCCGTCGCGCGTGGCGCCAATCTGCAGAAAAATCTTTCTCATCGCGTCGCCTTACCGGGTTAACGCCCGGAAATCACTTCAGTAACGATGTCCTGTAACGCACCGTTGTTAACCTGAATCACCGCTTTGTGCGGGTCGAAACGCAACACGCGCGACAGCGCATCGCCGCGTGCGCCGTCCAGCAGCGAACTCACCGCCGCGCTGCGCCAGCAGTGCCGCATCTGCGCCACGCTGAGGCCCGACAGCTGCGTGAGCTGCTGCGCCAGCGCCACATCCTCGCTCTCTCCACTCAGCAAGGCGCGCACTGCGGCTTCTTCCGGCGCGGCCGGCAGCTGCAGCAGCCAGGCTTTCAGCTGCTGGCCGGCGGCGATAAACGGTGAATAGATCATGCATACCAGCTGGGTTTCACTGAGGCCGAAAGCGTCGAGTGCGAACTGCGCGGCGCGCTGGCGTGCGCGGGCAATCGCGGCATCGTCCTGATAGCGCGCGGCCATCTCATCGATCAGCTGCGGCGGAAAGTCCTTCTGCACCATCAGGCCGAGCGCAAAGCGCACATATTCGCGAATGCCTTCGGCGTAGCTGCGCTGCAACAGCGTCTCCGCACGCAGACCGCGAATATGTGCCATTAATGTCGGATTGCCGCAGTCCGACTCGGAGAAGCTGAACATCAGCTCATCGAAGCGGAAATGCATGAATTCGGTCAGCAGCGCCCAGTGCGCGCCAGCCTCATAAGCGGTGTCCTGATAGATGTTGAAGAACAGCGGGTCGCGCGCCAGCTGCCAGGTAATGCGATGTGCCGGCGTGACCTGGTCAGCGCCGTAAATGTCGGCGAAGTAACGCGCCGCCACGCCGTCCAGCGTGTGCAGAAAGCCGCTAAAGCCGCGCGACTTATCGGCCATCGGCGCATCAAACAGTTTTGACAGGTGGCGCGCCCACGCAAGGTAAGCGGTCTGTTCCTGCGGCGAATCGCCGGTGATGATCACATCGACGCCGCCATCGTAATGCGCCGCCAGGCCAAACGAATTCACCATGCTCAGGTTGCAGGCGTTGCAGAAGGTGGAGCGCGCGTCGGCACGGAAGCGGTGACCATTCATCAGCACATCGTCGCGGTTCTGCTGGCGCACGCTCTGCGGCATCGGCAAATGGCGATCGAAGAGACGAATCTGCAGCCCGTCGGTCACCAGGCACTCGGTGAACGCGTCGTCATGGATACGCAGCGCACGATAGACGCGATCGATGTTTTCCATCACGCTATCGTTCATGGCGGCATGGCGGTTAGTGCTGATGCGCAGCTGAAACGTGCTGTTGCGCTGTTGCCAGATTAACCCCTGAATGTAACGTACGTAGGCCACCATATAGCTGCTGTCTTTGCCGCCGCCATAGGCCAGCAGTACGCGGTTACGTTCGGGATGGTCGGGATCGGGCAGGGCGGCGAGCAGTCGCTGAGCACAGTGCTGGGCGGAATCGAGAATCGCGGGCGTCAGGTATTCTTCAATTTCACTCATCATCGCGGACAGATTATTCATTTTTCACTTCATCCTTTGGCTAATAAAATCGCCGCTGCCGTGCGGGCGACAACGGGCTGGAAAACGGGCCACGAAGGTGCTGCGTGAAGCTGAATTAACAGATGCAGCCTAAAGTACTTTGAATGTAATCTGATGAATACGCACAGATCAGCACGATATGGGGTGGAACAGATGGCGGGTGAAACGCAGGAACAGGAGAGTCAGAGCAGTCGTTACCGTCAGATCGCTGAGCAGATAAAACAGGCCATTCACAGCGGATCGCTGCCGCCCGACAGCCGTTTGCCGTCGGTGCGCACGCTGGCGACGCAGTATCGCGTCAGCATGACCACTGCGCTGAAAACATTACGCACGCTGGAGGATGAGCACTACGCGGTGGCGCGGCCGAAGTCCGGCTTTTTTGTCGCACCGCGTCCCACAGAGAAAAAAGTGCCGGCGGTATTCAGCGAGCAGCCGCGCGAAGTGGCGCCGCTGGATGAGCAAACCGAACTGCACCTGGCGATGCTGGGATCGGACTGCCGCGTGCGGCTCGATCTGGCCAACGGCGACATCTCGCTCTATCCGGTGAAAAAAATTGGCCTGCTGATGCGGCAGATGGGTTACAGCAAACCGGCGCTGCTCGGTAATACGGTGAAAGGCACCGGCTATGCGCCGCTCAAGGCGGAAATTGCCCGGCGCGCGGTGGATTATGGCTGCAATATCAGCGCCGATGACATCCTGGTCACTAACGGCTGCATTGAAGCGATTTCGCTGGCGCTGCGCGCCACCACGCGGCCGGGCGATATCGTGGCGGTGGAGTCGCCGTGCTACTTTGTGCTGCTACAGATGTTGCACAATCTCAACCTGCGCGTCATTGAAGTGGAAGCCGGGCCGGAGGGTTACGTTAACGTCGCGAAACTCACCGGGCTGTTCCGGCGTAAAGCGGTGCAGGCCTATCTCACCATCAACAACATTAATAATCCGCTGGGCAAAAGCATCCCCAACGAGCACAAGGCGTATATCGCGCGCCAGGCCGATGAGAATGATGTGGTGATCATTGAGGACGATATCTTTGGCGATACGGCTTTCGGCGAGCGCCGGCCGTTTCCGATGCGCGCCTTCAGCCCCAATGCCATCCTGTGCAGCGGCTTTTCCAAAACCGTGGCACCCGGCATCCGTATTGGCTGGGTGCACAGCACCAAGTACATGCGCAAAATCGCCTCGCTGAAGTACACCACCAGCATGGGCACGTCGGTGCTGTCGCAGGCGGCGATTGCCGAACTGCTGCGCAGTGGCGGTTACGATGCGCACCTGCGCAAGCTGCGGCGCGAGCTGAAAAATCAGATTCACCATATGCGCCAGGCGGTGCTGCGCTACTTCCCGGCGGGCACGCGTGTGTCGGATCCGGAGGGCGGTTACGTGCTGTGGGTGGAGATGCCGCAACAGGCGCTGAACGTGCGCGCGCTGTTTCTCAAGGCGCGCAACGCGGGCATCGGCATCGCGCCTGGACACATCTTCGCCACCGATCACCGCTACGATCACTGCTTCCGGCTCAACGCCGGTTTTGGCTGGAATGCCGAAGTCGAACAGGCGATTCAGCAGCTGGCGCAGTGGTGCCAGCTGTCGTTAAGCGCGGATTAAGCGTTCCAGGCGTTATCCAGCTCTTCCGCCAGAATCTGTACCGCACGCTCAATCTTGTCGCTGTCCGGTACGTAATTCATGCGCATGCACTGATGGGTGTGCGGCCAGGCCTGTTCCAGCCCCGGGAAGAAGAAGTGGCCCGGCACCATCAGCACGCCGCGCGCTTTCAGGCGCTGATACAGCGCTTCGGTGCTGATCGGCAGGTCGCGGAACCACAGCCACAGGAAGATAGCACCTTCCGGTTTGTGGATCAGGCAGCGATCTTCGCTGATATAGCGGCGAATAATGGCGATAGTTTCGCTAACCTTGGCCTGATAGAACGGTTTAATCACTTCCTGCGACAGGCGCAGCAGATCGCCACGCACAATCATCTCAGTAGCAATCGCCGGACCGATGCTGCCTGGTGCCAGGCTGATAATGCCATTCATGTTACCAATGGCACCGATCGTGCTCTCATCGGCAACGATAATCCCGCAACGTGCGCCCGGCAGGCCCAGCTTCGACAGGCTCATGCACAGAATGGTGTTGGGGTTCCACAGCGGACGTGCCTCACTGAAGATGATGCCGGGGAACGGCACGCCGTAGGCGTTATCGATTAGCAGCGGGACGCCGTGCTGCTGTGCCAGCGCATCCAGCTGCAGCAGTTCGTGGTCGGTGATGACGTTGCCGGTTGGATTGGTCGGACGCGACACGCAAATCAGGCCAATCTCATCATTCAGCGGCAGATGGTCGAAATCGACGTGGTATTTGAACTGGCCTTCCGGCAGCAGTTCAATGTTGGGTTTGGCGGAGATGAACAGATCCTCCTCCAGCCCGGCATCGGCATAGCCGAGGTATTCCGGTGCCAGCGGGAACAGCACGCGCTTTTTGCTGCCGTCGGCGCGGCGGCCGGCAAACAGATTAAACAGGTAAAAGAACGCGCTCTGGCTGCCGTTGGTGAGCGCGATATTTTGTGGCGTCACCGGCCAGCCGAGTTCCTCGCGCAGTAGCGTAGCCAGCGCCTCCAGCAGCAGCGCTTTGCCGCGCGGGCCGTCGTAGTTGCACAGCGCTTCGTTCAGCTTGCCGTCCTGATGCATCTGCAGCAGCAGCTGACTGAAATAATCATTGATGGCCGGAATCTGCGCCGGATTACCGCCGCCCAGCATGATCGTGCCAGGCGTGCGCAGCCCTTCGCCCATATCTTCCATCAGACGAGAGATGCCGGAATGTTGCGTAAATTTGTCGCCGAACTGAGAAAAAGCCATAGGAGGTAAAAACATTGTTATCAGGGGGAAGACCACCATAGCGCCCGCAACCGGCAGGCGCAATGGCTAAAGCCGTGGGATCAAGCCTGGACCTGCGGGTTAACGCAGTTTTTCTCCACTTTACCGCTCAGTGCGGCGATCAGGTTGTCGACCGCATCGCGCGCCATGCCGTAGCGCGTTTCATGCGTGGCGGAGCCGATGTGCGGCAGCGCGACCACGTTCGGCAGCGTGAGGATTTCCGCATCGGCCGGCACCGGCTCGACTTCAAACACATCCAGCCCGGCGGCGTGAATAGTGCCGTCTTTCAGTGCGGCGGTCAGCGCCTGCTCATCGACCACCGGACCGCGTCCGGCGTTGATCAGAATCGCGCTCGGCTTCATCAGTTTCAGCTGTTCCGCACCGATCATATGGTGCGTCTGCTCGGTCAGCGGCAGGCTGATGCAGACAAAATCGCTCTCTTTCAGCAGCGTTTCCAGATCGCAGGCGCGTGCGCCAAAGCGGGTTTCCGCCTCTTCATGCTGGCGGCGGGCGTTGTACAGAATGTTCATGCCGAAGCCAAAGTGCGCGCGCTGCGCCAGTGCCAGACCAATGCGGCCCATGCCGAGAATGCCCAGCGTCTTGTGGTGTACGTCGATACCGAAGTGCTCAGCGTCGATACTCTTTTTCCACTCACCGGCTTTGACCCACTTATCCAGCTCGGTGACGCGACGCGCGGTGCTCAGCACCAGCGCCATCATGGTATCGGCCACGGTTTCGGTCAGTACGGTGGGCGTGTGCATCAGCAGAACGTTGCGCTGGTTGAGCGCATCAACGTCAAAGTTGTCATAGCCGACGGAGACGGTAGAACAGGCACGCAGTGCCGGCATGCTGGCCAGCAGCTCATCATTCACTTTGCCGCCGGAGCCCAGCAGACCCTGCGCTGCGGCGAACTGCGCCGCATGTTGTTTCACCGTCTCCGGCGAGACATCTTTCACTTCCGTGACGCTGAAGTGCTGATCCAGCTTGGCACGCAGGTCATCGGGCAGGCTCTTATACAGAATCACAGCAGGTTTCATTATTTGCTCCCTGTAGAACGTGTGACGGGCGACCTGAGTCGCCCGGAAAAGTCATCGCTTACGCTTTCAGGCGTGCTTCGCCCCGTGAATCGGCGGCGGCGTTTTGTTGGCCGCCGGTTTAACAATCAGCGTCAGCCACACCGACGCCAGTAGCGCAGCACCCATAAAGACATAGGAGGCGGCAGGACTGCCGGTCGCCCCATTAAGATAGCCTACGATCCATGAACCGATGAAGGAACCCAGTGCGCCCATACTGTTAATCAGCGCCATGGCACCGCCGGAAACATTGCGCGGCAGCATCTCCGGAATGATGGCGAAGAACGGGCCATACGGGGCGTACATGGCCCCGCCGGCAATCACCAGCAGCGCATACGACAGCCAGAAGTTACTGGAGCCCACCATCCACGAGCCGAGGAACGCCAGTGCGCCAATCAGCAGCAGCGGCCAGACAAACAGCTTACGGTTTTGCGTCTTGTCCGACGCCCACGACACCACCAGCATGGCGATGGTCGCCACCAGATACGGTACCGCCGACAGCCAGCCCGCTTCGACCATGCCCATCTGCGTGCCGTTACGCAGAATCGACGGCAGCCACAGCACGAAACCGTACACGCCGATGCTCCAGGCAAAATATTGCAGGCACAGCAGGATAACGTTGCGGTTGCGGAAGGCTTCGCTGTAGTTGCGCACCGCTTTAATGTTCTCCTGCTCCTTCTGCAGCTGCGCCTGCAGCGCCGCTTTCTCTTCGTCGCTCATCCATTTGGCCTGGGCCGGTTTATCCTGCACCATAAACCACCAGGCAATCGCCCAGATCACCGCCGGGAAGCCCTCGATGATGAACATCTCGCGCCAGCCAAAGGAGTTAATCAGGTAGCCGGACACCACCGACATCCACAGCACCGTCACCGGGTTGCCGAGGATCAGGAAGGTATTGGCGCGTGAGCGCTCAGATTTGGTAAACCAGTTGCTGATGTAGATCAGCATCGCCGGCATCACCGCCGCTTCCACCACGCCGAGGACAAAGCGGATGGCGGCCAGCATCGGAATATTGCTGACGATACCGGTCAGCGAGGCGCAGCCGCCCCACAGAATCAGACACCAGAAAATCAGTTTTTTTACGCTGCGGCGCTCGGCATAGACCGCGCCGGGGATCTGAAAGAAGAAGTAGCCAAGGAAGAACAGGGCACCGAGCAGCGATGACATGCCTTTGGTGATACCGAGATCCTCATTTATCCCTGCGGCAGAGGCGAAGCTAAAGTTCGCCCGGTCCAGATACGCCAGACTGTAGGTGATAAACACGATGGGCATGATATACCACCAGCGTTTTGGCGCGATTGTCTGCGATTTCATGGGTGACTCCTCTGGTTGAGGCGGGCGCATTCTGTGGATGCGTCTCGAAATTAGGGTGTAGAGACAGTTTTAGCGTATTGGCACGGCATCGTAGCGGCGCGATTCATCGCGCGTTGTTGACGTTGCGTCCTGCATGTGCGCAATAAATTGCGCCGCTACGGGTCCGTGCGTTTGTTTAATAATCGCCTAGCGCTGCGCGCGTCGGCAGACCTTCGCTGTCGCCGGCAACCTGAATCGCCAGCGAACCAATTTTGTTACCGCGCAGAATCGCCTGCGGCAGCGATTTCCCTTCCAGCAGCGCGCTGATCAGCCCGACTGCAAAGCCATCGCCCGCGCCGACGGTATCCACCACATTCTCCACGTGGATCGGCGCAATCTGGCCCTGCTCGCCCGCGGCGGTTTTATACCAGGCACCGTCGCTGCCGGTTTTGATCACCACCGCCCGCACGCCTTTATCGAGGTAGAAATCCGCGATCGCTTCAGGCTGACGGTAGCCGGTCAGAATCAGCCCCTCTTTTTCACCTGGCAGCACCCAGTCGGCGTATTCTGCCAGCAAATTCAGCTGCTTACGCATCTCTTCTTCACTGCGCCACAGCACCGGACGCAGATTAGGATCAAAGGAGATGGTTTTGCCGCGGGCGCGCATCTCTTTCGCCGCATGTTTAGCCAGCGCCAGCGAACTATCGGAAAGCGCGGCGGCCACGCCGCTCAGATGCAGATGGCGCGCGCTGCCGAAATAGCTTTCGTCGAAATCATCCGGTGACAGGTGGCTGGCGGCGGAGCCTTTACGGAAATACTCCACTTCCGGATCGGAGCCGTCGTCCACGCGCGCTTTAAGCTGAAAACCGGTGCGATAGCGGTTATCAATGGTCACGCAGCGGTGGTCAACGTGCTCTTTCGCCAGCTGCTGCAGGGTAAAACGGCCGAAGCTGTCGTCGCCGACGCGGCTGACCCAGCCAACCTGCAAACCGAGGCGCGCCAGACCAATCGCCACATTAAGTTCGGCACCGGCAATGCGCTTCGTGAACTGATCGGCTGCGGCGAGATCGCCGGTTTGCCCGGCGATAAACATCGCCATCGCTTCACCAATGGTGACGACATCCAGCTGAGAGGTGTGTGTCATGCTCAACTCCTTACACCGCGCGCAGCAGATCGACGTAGTGGCGGGTCACCGCCAGTAAATCTGCGCCGGCTAATGGGAACTCAATACCGCGCGGTGCATCGGCCGGCAGCGCCTGCAACAGCGTGCGCCAGCTGTCGTCGGCGTCATCCAGCGCAATGGCGCGGAAGCTGTCACCGTGCGGCACCGCCGCCTTAACATGAATGTAGCTCACGTAGCGACTGAGCTGCGCCGCTGCCTGCAGGGCGTCTTCGCCGGTCCAGCGCCAGTTGCCCATGTCGAAAGTCATATCCAGCGGCAGCGCGGCATCGCAGGCGTGATGGAAGAAGTGCAGCATCGGCGTCAGCTTACTGTCCGGCGTCTGATCGTTTTCGATGACCAGCGTGACGCGCGAGCCGGCCAGCACCTCAACCAGCTGGCGATCGGCCAGCGAGACATAGTGACCCAATGCCAGCTTGAGGCGCTGAGCGCCCAGCAGCTCAGCTTCCTGCAGAAACTGCGCCAGACGCGGATTGAGCGCACCATCCGCCTGCCACAGCGCTTCCGGCACTGAATAGCTGACGCTGAGCTGATGCAGACGCAGCGCGTCGCCGAGCGTATGCAGCTGGCACAATTCGTCGTCGCTGAACAGCTCGCGGCGGATCTCGACGCCATCGGCACCGGCCGCTTTAATCAGCGGCAGCAGCGCTGCCTGGCCGCCCAGTTCTGCCACCTTGCGCGCGCCGTAGGCGGCCGTGACCACAATAATTTCCGCTTTCGACATCTTTCCTCCAGCCTGTCTCGCTGTGCTGCCCGCCGCACCGTTATGCGTCGGACAGCACGTTAATGTGCTGTAAAAAGCTTAATGGAACCGGTTCCAAAGGAAAGTAGCAGAGTGCGGAATTATGATCCTGCTCACGAAGTGAGCCGTGAAAAGCGGGATTAGCGCAGCGGCTGGCTGGAGCCGCGCACAATCAGTTCGCCGGAGAAAACCTGCTCGCGAATCGGCTGTTCGCTGCCTTCGATACGCGCGATCACCTGCTCCAGCGCGGCATAGCCGATCTGCCAGGTGGGCTGCTTCAGCGTGGTGATACCGACGCCAGCCAGCGCCGCCCACTCCAGTTCGTCGAAGCCCAGCAGGCCAATGCTCTCGCCCCAGCGCAGCGTCAGGCGCTGTAACGCCCGCGCCACCTGTAGCGTCAGCGCACCGTTGGCCGCCATCACCGCGCAGCGTTTGCCCGGATGGCGCTGATGAAACGCCTGCAGCACCTGTTCCAGCTGCGCCGGCTGATGCAACACCACTTCGGCATTCTCTGCCACCACCTGTGGCGCGCTGCTGATGGTGTCAAAGAAGGCGGCGAGACGTTCGCGGCGGGTGTTGACGCTGCCGAGCGGCTCACTGAGAAACAGCAGCGCTTCGTAGCCATTATCCAGCAGATGCCGGGTGGCGATGCGGGCGGCCTCCGGGTTGTTGAGCCCGACCACGTCGCAGGCGAAGTCGGGAATTTTGCGGTCAATCAGCACCATCGGCAGCATCGACTGCTGCAGACGGTTGAGCACCTCTTCGTGCATCCCAACCGCGTTGACCACGATGCCTTCCACCTGATAGCTGCTGAGCAGCTGCAGGTAGTGCTGTTCGAGATCCACTTCGTTGTTGGTGTTACACATCAGCAGCGTGAAGCCGCGCGCGCGGCAGGCGGCTTCAATGCCGCTCAGCACATCCACCGAGTAGGGATTGGTGATATCGGCAATGATCAGGCCTATCAGCCGGGTGCGGCCGCGTTTGAGTCCGCGCGCCATCTGGCTGGGGCGGTAGTTGAGGTCGGCAATCGCCTGTTCGATACGGGCTTTCAGATCCGGCGAAAGCAGATGTACTTCGCCATTCAGATAGCGGGAAACGCTGGTTTTACCGGTTTTTGCCGTGCGGGCAACGTCACTGATTGTGGCTCGTGGCGGCCTGGTTTTCATCACATACACCTGATTAATTGCATCAGGCGAAGACTATCACAGCGCGGCACCCGCGCAATCACTGTGCGTCAGAAGTGAGGCGCAGCATTGGCTGCCACAGCGTCTGTAACTGCGCGGGCGGCGCGCCTTCCAGCAGCAGCAGCACCATTTCGGCGACGCGTTCGCCAATCCGCTGCTGTGATGATTGCAGAATCGCGTTGACCGGTTGCGTGATAATCGAGTCGTGCGGCAGACCATCGTACACGTACAGGGGAATTGCCTGCGCGCCGCTCAGACGCCCGGCCTGCTGCAGGGCAATCGCTGCGCCTTCGCCGAGCGGGCTGCAGTCGGTGATGATGGCGTCAGGCTGGATAACGTGCGCCAGCCAGGCACGGGTTTGCTGATAGCCCGCTCGGCGCGAGGGCGGCAGCGCGGCCATCCAGCCAGCCTGCTGCGCGCATGGCGTGGCGGGCAGCGCGTCGATAAACCCCTGCCGGCGGTCAAGAATGTAGGTGCTGGGCTCGTTACCACCGAGATAAGCGATGCGCGTATAGCCCTGCTGCTGGCAGTGCTGCGCCGCCAGTAGCGTTCCGGCATGGTTATCATAATCAAACCAGGCGTAAGGCTGCGGCAGCTGACTGCGCCCCAGCGTAAGAAAGCGAAAACCCTTCTGCTGCAGGCGCTGCAATCGCACATCCTGCGGCGTGGTATGGGTGACAATCAGCGCGTCCAGCATGCCGCTGCGCAGCATGCGCAGCAAATTGCGCTGCTGATCCTGCGGTTTGTCGGGGAGCAACAGCAGATCGATCTCGTGCAGGGCGAGACGCTGATCGAGCGTCAGCAGCATTTCACTGTAGTAGCTGTCGTTGAGTGAGGCATTGCTGACCGGAAACACCAGCCCGACCGCATTGGCACGGCCGGTCTTCAGGCGACGCGCGGCGGCATTCGGGCGATAACCGCGCCGGTCGGCTTCCTCTTCGATGCGTTTGCGGGTAGCAGCGGCGACATCATCAAACCCATTCAGCGCGCGGCTCACGGTGGTCACAGAGAGGCCAAGGGCGGAGGCGATAGCTTTGAGTGACATGATGGCTTTCCACTGATCAAATTTTGATCACGCTAGCATAAAGTCATCGCTGGCTCTATCGTGCTGCGACGTTTACGCGTTATCTGCTGCTTTGCGCGTCAATAAGCGCGTAAAAACGCGTCAAAAGCCGGCCTGCAGCGGCAGACCGGCCTGTGCCTTAGCCCAGCGGACTCAGGGTAATTTCGACGCGACGGTTTTGTGCTTTACCGGCTTCGGTGCTGTTGCTGGCGACCGGGTTATCCGGGCCCATACCCTGGGTACGCAGGCGGTTCTTCGCCACGCCCTGCACGATCAGCGCGCTGGCAACGCTTTCTGCTCGCTGCTGCGACAGGCGCATGTTCAGCGCGCGCGTGCCGGTGCTGTCGGTAAAGCCGACCACGTTGACGGCGGTTTTCGGATACTCTTTCAGCACCATCGCCACACCGGTCAGCGTATTTGCGCCGGCCGGTTTCAGGTTGGCGCTGCTCGAGTCAAAGGTCACGTTGTTCGGCATGTTCAGCACGATGTTATCGCCCTGACGCGTTACGCTGACGCCGGTGCCGCGCATCTTGTCGCGCAGTTTGGCTTCCTGCACATCCATGTAATAGCCGACGCCGCCGCCCAGTGCCGCACCGGACGCTGCGCCAATCAGCGCACCTTTACCGCGATCTTTCTTCGACGAAGAGAGCACGCCCACGCCAGCGCCCAGCACCGCGCCCAGACCCGCGCCGATGCCCGATTTCCCGGCCTGCGATTCGCCGGTATAAGGATTGGTGGTACAACCCGACAGCGCCACGCTGCCGCTCATTAACAAGGCCAGCGCCAGTACACGCTTTTTCATGAAAAAGTCCCTCATACGGAAACGGGGAAAATGCCCCAAAACGGCACTATTATGCCGCTCAATGATGGGGAAATTCGTGAGGCGCAGTCTTAATTTGTAAACTTTTGCCTTAAAGATTATCGGGATGGCAGAAACAGCTGGTTTGATGATCGTTTATCAGCCCGCAGGCCTGTAAAAAAGAGTGGCAGGTTGTAGGCCCGACGAATTTAAAACCACGCTTCTTAAGCGCTTTAGACAGCGCAATGGCCGGTTCGGAGGTGGTGGGCGCCAGTTTATAATCCGCATAACGGTGCAAAATCGGCTGGTTATCGACAAATGACCAGATAAAGCGGGAAAAGTCTTCGCCGGTGGCCTCCAGTGCCAGCAGCGCTTTGGCATTATTGATGATGGCTTCCAGCTTGCCGCGATGGCGGATCAAACCGCTGTTCTGCAGCAGGCGCAGCAGATCGGCCTCATCCATCAGCGCCACCGCCTGCGGATCAAAATCATGAAACGCCTGGCGGTAGTTCTCGCGCTTTTTCAGCACGGTGATCCATGACAGGCCAGCCTGTTGCCCCTCCAGACACAGCATCTCAAATAAGGCGCGCTTATCGGTCTGCGGCACGCCCCATTCCGTGTCGTGGTACGCCAGATAAAGCGCATCCTGTGTTACCCAGCCACATCGCTGCATTGCATCACTCCCTAAGCATGAGGAAAAAGCGGTCAGTCGCTTGACGTTTGAAAGAATCGATTAATAGTTAATCAATGGGTGCCGATAATAACGTCATGGACGTTCGCGCTGCAACCGGGTGAACGCTTCAGGATCATCATCAATTTCAAGGCCAACCCGATCCCTTCCGGCTCGTCAGGAGTCTTTCATGTGGCAGAACAGTCAGCGGACCGGCCAGTGTCTCTTTGCGCTGGCCTTTAGCGGTGGGTGGCTACTGGTGGCGGCCCTGCCGGCGCACGCCTGGGATCAGGCCAGCGAGAGCAGCGCGCCGGATTACAATGCGATACTTGCCGAAAAAATTTCCAGTAATCATTTGATGTTGACAGAAAACCGCGACAGCGATCTGCTTGATGCCGCGCTCAATCCGCCCGGCGGCGGCATGGCGCTGCACAGCGAAACGGCCAGCGTCGGCAACTCGCCGCTGGTGAACCGCTACTCGGCAGGCTGGAACCTGCCGATGAATGACCGCCTGCGCACCGGTCCGGTGGCGCAGTTTGCCGTCGATGATTCCACCCTGAGCTGCGCCGCCTGCGCGCCGGTCGATCGTAACAACGCCGAACACATCGCTTCACTGGGCTGGCGCGTGGATTCCAGTTTTGGCTGGATATCGCCGTGGGCACAGGTGAGTTACAGCCATCAGCTCAGCTTTGACGGCACGGCCGCGCCACGCGATCGGCCGGAAGAGATGAACCGGGAAACGAACTGGATGGATGTCAGCGTCGGTGCCCGTCTGCCGCTCGGCCAGAACATGGCGGCGTTCGCCTCCTTCGCCCAGACCGGTGCGGTCAGCAGTGGCGAACAGTTCATTTACAACCTCGGCGTCAGCGCCAGCTTCTGAAGCGGCATGAAATGAGAAGTGGTGCCAGCCAGCGGAAATATAATAAGCGCGCTAATTATTTTCTGATTTGGTATCACAATGCGCGAAAACATTATTCTTATTAGCCGCGAACTGGCGGCCTTTATCATCAGTGGATTGGTGCTGGTCTTTTGTATGGCGATGGTCTACATCGACGTCAACTGGATGAACGATGCACTGCACGAAACCTCTTTCACCGAAGCGACACAGGAGCTGATGCTGGCGGCCATTGCCGCACTGTTCTTCTTCGCCGCCTGGCAGCGACCGCAGCAGCGCAGCGCGCTGATTCTGGTCGGTGGCTTCTTCAGCTGCATGCTGATTCGTGAAATGGATTTTCTGTTCGACGTGGTGCAACACGGCGCATGGCTGTGGTTTGCGCTGGCAACGACCGCGGCCTCGCTGGCGATGGCGCTGCGTCAGCCGCGGCAAATCCTGCCGGGCCTGGCGGCACTGCTGCAGCATCGCAGCTGGCAAATGATGGCCGCCGGGCTGCTGGCGGTGCTGGTGTTCTCGCGGCTGTTTGGCATGCATGAGCTGTGGCAGCAACTGATGCTGGATGGCTATAACCGCGTGGTGAAGAACATGGCGGAAGAGGGCAGCGAGCTGTTTGGCTACAGCCTGTGTCTGGTGGCATCGCTACGCTATCTGTGGCAAACCCGCCCGGCGCTGGCAACGGCCCGCGCCAGCCGTCGCGTGGTCAGCATTGAGGCGGCTGAAGCGCACTTCGCCTCGCGCTAAATCCGCGCGGTTTTATGGCGATCCCCGGTGCTAAAACAGGTACACTGACCGCTTAGCACCGGGTCGCCGGTGCACCGGGTGAGTCAACGTCAGGTTTCTTCATGTCAGTCAAAATCTTATCTTCAACGCTGGTGGGGCTGGACGGCTTTTGCCACGATCCCCTCACCACGCTGCAGCAGGCCGATAACGGCACGCTGGCGGTGCTGCACAACAATGTTCCGGCGTTTTACGCGATCACGCCGCAGCGCCTCGCGCACCTGCTGGCGCTGGAAGCAGCGGCGCAGCAGCCGAATGATGTCACGCTGGACGACAGCCTGTTTCACAGCGACGCCGCGCCAATCGCCGTGCCGGTGGGCAAGTTCGCCATGTATCCGGGCTGGCAGCCGGACAGCGACTTCCAGCGCCAGGCGGCGATCTGGGGCGTGGCGCTGAGCGAGCCGGTGACCGCCGCAGAGCTGGCGGCTTTCGTCGCCTACTGGCAGGCGGAAGGCCGGCTGTTTCACCATGTACAGTGGCAGCAGAAACTGGCGCGCAGCGTGCAGATGAACCGCGCCGCCAACGGCGGTCAGCCAAAGCGCGATATCACTCAGATCAGCAATACTGATTATGATATTCCCGATGGATTCCGAGGTGAGTAATGAAAACGCCGAACGATCTTTTCAGTCGCCTGAAAAAAATTATGCCCGCGGATGTGCAGCCAAAGTTTAAAAACGGCGCCGAGCTGCTGGCGTGGAATCAGGAGCAGGGCCGGCTGCGCTCAGAAGCGATTGTGCGCGAAAACCGCGCCATGAAGATGCAGCGCATCATGGGCCGCTCCGGCATCCGTGAGTTGCACATGAACTGCTCGTTCGACAACTACCGCGTCGAAAATGACGGCCAGCGCAAGGCGCTCAGTCTGGCGCGTGAATACGCCGCCGGGTTCGAGAACAGCATCGCCAGCTTTGTCTTCTCCGGCCGTCCCGGTACCGGTAAAAACCATCTGGCGGCGGCGATTGGTAACGATCTGATTCTGCGCGGTAAAAGCGTGCTGATTGTCACGGTGGCCGATCTGATGTCGAGCATGAAAGGCACCTTCAGCGGCGGCAGCGACCTGACCGAAGAGCGGCTGCTGCAGGATCTCAGCCATGTCGATCTGCTGGTGATCGATGAGATCGGCATGCAGAGCGAATCGCGCTACGAGAAAGTGATCATCAATCAGATTGTTGATCGCCGTTCGTCGTCAAAGCGGCCGACCGGCATGCTCTCCAACCTCGATCCGGCCGGCATGAATACGCTGCTTGGCGAACGGGTGATGGATCGCATGCGCCTCGGTAATAGCCTGTGGGTGCGTTTTGACTGGGAAAGTTACCGCAGCCGCGTGCGCGGCGACGAGTACTGATACGCGGCAGAAGCGCTAAAAACCCGGTTTTACCGGCGATTAACCGCCGGTGCGGGCTGCTAAACTTACACCTATTACTCTTTGTCAGGTGAGGGTGCGATGAAAGCAGCCGGGAAAGGACCAGCGGTACTTCGACTGAACAACCTCAAACGGGTGATGACGCAGCTGCGTACCACCCGCATCACTTCCCGCCAGGATCTGGCGCTGGCGCTCGACCTGAGCAAAAACACCGTTTCCCTGATTATCGATGACCTGCTGGCGCAGGGGCTGATTCACGAGCTTGGCCCGGTCAGCGTGGCGGCGGCCGGCCGGCCCAAAATTGAGATCGAACTGCGCGCGGGTCAGCTGAAAAGCGCGGGCATCATGGTGGAGCGCCAGGCAATTCACTGGCGCGTGTGCGACTACTTTTCGCGCGTGGTGGCCGAGCAAACCTGGCGCACCGAAACGGCCGATGCCGACGGGCTGCTGCACGAGCTGACGGAAGTGTGTCAGACGCTGCGCGCGGCGCATCCGGCGCTGCTGGGCGTCGCCATCGGTTTTCCCGGCATCATTGATTCTCAGCGCGGGCGGGTGCACTTTTCTGCGCCGCTCGGCTGGCAGGATGTCGATGTGCTGACGCCGCTGCGGCGTGGCGTTGAGCTGCCGCTGCGCATCATGAATAACGTCAAAGCGGCCGCGCTGCTGGCGGTGCAGCAGCTGGAGCTCAATAAAGCGCAAAGCCACTTCTATCTGCGCATCGCCGACGGCGTGGGCGGCGCGCTGGTGGAGCGCGGCGAGGTGTTCAGCGGCAGCAGCTGGACCGCCGGTGAGATTGGCCATCTGAGCGTGCAGCCCAACGGCGCGCGCTGCAGCTGCGGGCGACAGGGTTGTCTGGAGACGCTGGTCAGCCTGCCGGCGATCCAGCAGCAGCTGGCCCGGCGTAAGCCCGGCTTACGCTGGCAGTCCGGCGACAGCGAGCCAGAGATCGTGTATGAGCTGATGGCGCAGACCGGCCGCTATCTCGGCCATGCGCTGAGCCAGGTGATGCAGCTGGTCAATCCGGCCAGCATCATCATTGACGGCCCGTGGAATGCGCAACCGGCGTTTGTGCAGGCGGTACAGCAGGCGGCACAGGCCGGCACGCTGGCGTTTACCTTTGCCCATACCGCGCTGCACTTTCTGCCGCAGCGCATCGATCCGGCCAACGGTCTGGCGCTGGCGGTGATTGAGCACTACGAACGAGCGGTATGACCGGCGGAGCAGCGTTTCTTTTTTGACTCGCCAGCGGGCATAATACGTTGATTGACAGGCTCTCTTTGCGGACCGCGCAATGAAAACGCAGCGCATCACTCTGGACGATATTGCGACTCTCGCAGGGGTCACCAAGATGACGGTGAGCCGCTATCTGCGCACGCCGGAAAAGGTCAGGGCGGAAACGGCGGCGAAAATCGCCAGCGTCATGGCCGAAATCGGCTACGTCGCCGAACAGGAAAACACCGCGGCGTCGCGGCACCCACCGCCGCGCATCGGCGTACTCATCCCCTCATTCAATAATCAAATCTTTGCCGATCTGCTGGCCGGTATCGAATCGGTCACCAGCGCCCACGGCTATCAGACGCTGGTGGTCAACTACGACTACAATCCGCAGCGCGAAGAGGAGCAGATTGCCACGGTACTGGCTTTTAACGTGCAGGGATTGATCCTGACCGAGTCGGTGCACACCGTGCGCGCGGAAAAGTATCTTAACGCGGCCACCATTCCGGTCGCCGAAGTAATGGGACTGAGCGAGACGCGCGGGCGCATTAACGTCGGCTTTGATAATTACCGCGCCGGCTACGACATGACCGCGATGCTGCTGGCCAGCGGTAAACAGCGGGTGATTTATTTTGGCTCGATGTCCGATCGCCGTGACCAGCAGCGCTACGCCGGCTATTGCGATGCCGTGGCGGCGGCCGGATTGCCGGCCGGACGCATCGTACCGAACAAAGTCTCTTCGGTGTCGATTGGCACTGGCATGATGACGCTGGCGCGCCAGCTCTATCCGCAGATGGATGCCATTCTCTGTACCAACGATGATCTGGCGGTCGGCGTGCTGCAGGAGTGTCAGGCGGCAGGCATTGCAGTGCCGCAGGCGCTGGCGATTGCCGGATTCCACGGACTGGAGATTGGTCAGGCGACAACGCCGCGGCTGGCCAGTGTGATTACACCGCGCTTCGAGATGGGCAAAGTGGCAACGGAAATTGTGCTGAAGAAGATTAACCAGCAGCCCACCATTGAACAGGTGGATTTGCATTATCAGCTGTCGATGGGCGCCACCATTTGAGCGGTGGCGCTTTGGTGCAGGCGCGACGTGCGCCTGCATAATTAACGCTTAGTCGCGTGCAGCGGTGGGCGGCACAATCGACGGCTGAGCGTGATGGGTGCGCTTCAGGAAACGGCTCTCCAGCAAATTCCACGAGGTGTAAGCCAGCGCCAGCGTCATTACAATTGTCAGCCCCAGTCCAGCAAACGCGTTGGCATCGAACACACCGAAATGCTGCAGCACCTGAATAATCGGCCAGTGATAGAGGTACATGCCGTAAGAGAGATCGCCGTACTGGCTGATTTTAATCTCTTTACACAGGCTGGTGCAGAACAGAATCACTACCGCCGAAAACGCCACCGGCTCAACGATAAACGCATAATCCGTGCTCTTGAACAGCAGGAACACCACCAGCGACACAATAGTGATCTCTTTCAGACGGTCAAAGGTTGGCTGATGCACCGCCAGCAGGCTGCCAAAGAAGAAGTAGGACGACAGCGCAATAAACTGCTTGGCCAGCGTATCGGCTTTCGGCCCGCTGTACAGCGCGGTGAAGTAGAAGTACCAGGCGCAGGAGATAATAAAAATCACGCTCCACACTTTCAGCGGGCTTCGTTTCAGCAACGGCACGATAAAGGGCAGCAGCACGTAGAGCGTCAGCTCGGCTTTGATGGTCCACAGGGAACCATCCAGCGGCTGATTGGGGTTGTTGGTAAACACGCCCGGCAGCGACGGCTGAATAAAGTTAAGAAACGAGAAGTTGGCGACCAGATATTTAAGGGTTTCTTTATTTTTCAGGAAATCCATCAGCGGCAGGGTAGTAAGACACATGCCAATCACAAAACACATGATGATGGTGAAAATATAAGCCGGCAATATACGTTGTGCGCGCTTAATAAAATAGGACGTCAGCGATTTACTTCTTAAGTAACTTTTTGCAATAAGAAAACCACTTATTGCGAAAAATCCTTTGACGGCAAAATCACTATTGAGAAAATGCGCCAGAAAACGGATATCGGCGTTTCTCGTCACCTCAGCGGAATGCACCAGCATTACGATAAAGGCGAGGGAAAGTCGTACGATGTCAAAATTGTTTTTTTCGTTCATGTCAGCATTCTTTCATTGAGTGACGACGTGCCAGGAAAAGCCATGAAAGACTTTGCATGGTTGCTTCGGAATATTCTTATCACAGGTGTTCTGCGTGAGCAGATGCAATCTATTAGAATTTTAATCCACATAAAAAGCAAGCAATGTTCAGGACCAGTAAAATATTCGGATTTTCCCTGGATGACGATGAGAAAGGGCTTATTAATGAAAAAACGCTAACCAGTTGGCTAGCGTTATTTCTGGACCTAACGGAACAGCTGGAAAGTGCGTGACACCTCATAGCCGACAATCGACTGCTTGCTCGATACGGTGTTGTAGTAGAGATAGTACAGCACCATCAGAATGGTGACAGCCACGGCAAGTACCTTCTTCAGCTTTCTGGTTTCCCAGATACACAGCGAAATAAGCACCGGCTCAACCTGCAGCAAATAGTTCGCCAGACGACCACCAGAAGCGTAATCCTGTAGCGCCATCCTCAGGCCACTGCCGATGGCAAAAGTGATCACCAGAATGTAATAGGTATTAAACTTTTCCGGGTCGAAATTTTTAATTTTATCGCTCAGCAACATGTAGCTGAAGATAAAGACGAAGCCGATATTCTTCAGGTTCGACAGGGTCAGAATACCCTGTTCCTGGCGAGAATCGGCATCGGCATAGCCCATGGCCCTGTCGCCCAGCGCACCGAGGTGGCTGGAGAGCGCGGCGATCAGCGCTGAACTGCCGAGAAACGCCAGCGGCAGGCTGGCGACCACGATGGCAATTGGGATATATTTGTTTTTACGCACAATCATCGCCAGCGGAATCAGCAGCGCGACAATCGCGGTGGCGTGGCTGATAAACGACAGGATGAAGGTGGTGATCATGCCAGACTTGCTGCGCCGCGACATGTGCCAGACGAAGCCCATTAAAAACGCCGAACATAAACCGAAGCGAATCTGGTTCATGTCTTTGTTGATAAACAGGTGCGCAGAGTAGACGGCGAGGGCCACCAGCGGCAGCGGTGTCAGCTTACGGAAGTAGTGCGCGTTGACACCAACAGCGATGACCGCGAAGACAAAGATGAAAATGTCCGGATTAGCGGTAAAGATGCGTGTCGCACCGGCTATGGCGTAAATGGCTGGTTCATAACGGAATTCCACGACCGCGCGCCAGAAACCTTCGATAATAATTTTATCGATAAACTGGGCATAGAAGTCGCGATACTGGAAGTCATCAAGGCCGGTTCCCAGGCCACGAATACCGCCAAAAGTAAAAAGTACTACAACGGCAACAAAATAAAGCCACGTCCTGATTTGCGCTGTGTTTTCATTTTTACTTAACATGATTTCGACAATAGCGACGAAAGTCAGGCTAAGACTTATGATCCAGTAAATTCCCATGGTCACAGATTCTTATAGTTTAAAATTCACTTATAACATACGGCCTTGTTAACGTAAACATGAGAAAAGTCTAATTTTTCCTGGTCCGATATTATATTGAATAGGTTTTGCCATATTTATTTGCTACCGTTTCCACAGACATTTTTCGATGAGTATGTTTTTTTCATTATCTCGCGGGGAGCCGGAGCGTCACTGAGCGATTTTATCCGCTCAGTTTGACTTTTGTTACTGTTTTTATTAAGGATTTGGAGCCAGTGCGATGAGAGGGTTGCGGATATTTAGCCTGTTTTTTTTACTGTATCTTCCGGCCGCGTTTGCCAATAAGGAAATTCCGATCTGGCCAGATGAAGTGTCAGCAAATAATAAATTTATTAATTTTAGTAAAAACCCGGCCATTAATAACCGGGCTGTTACCCACGTCGATGCGCCACAAATGATTTATGTTCCGGCAACGGGAAAAAATAATCATGCGGCGGTGCTAATCATTCCCGGTGGGGGTTTTTCTTATATTATGAAAGATCTTGAAGGGCTGGACGTGGCCAATGTGCTCAGCAAGCAGGGCTACGCTTCATTTGTGTTAATTTATCGTCTGCCACACGACGGTTCAGCGCAGTATCGCCAGCAGGCTTTTGCCGATACCCAGCGAGCGCTGCGGCTGATTCGGGCCAATGCGCAGCAGTACCAGGTGGCGCCTGACCGCATTGGCGTGATGGGCTTTTCCGCCGGCGCCTTTCTCGCCGCCAATCTGAGCAACACTCCCGATGAAGCTAACTATCAGGCCGTCGATGCGCAGGATAAGGTGTCGGCGCGCCCGGATTTCAGCGCGCTGATCTATCCGGTGCTGTCGCTGAAACAGGGCGTGACCCACCCGGGCACGCGCGCGGCGCTGTACGGAAAAGATCTCAGTGCGCAGCAAATGGCGCAGCTTTCGCAGGAAGATCGCGTCAGCGCGCACACGCCGCCGACTTTTCTGGTGCAGGCGCTGAATGATGGCACCGCCTCACCGCAAAACGCGCTGGGCATGTTCAGCGCACTGCGGCAGAACAAGGTCAATGTGGAACTGCATCTGTTCCAGCAGGGCGGTCACGGCTTTGGCACCGGCCAGAAGCAACATCTGCCGGTGCAAAACTGGCTCACCCTGTTCCACGCCTGGCAAAGCAGCCTGGTGAAGCGGTAAGCGGGATGCGCCGCGGTAACGTAGATGCCGCAGAGGAAACGGAATTCCTCCCTGGGCAGTTATACGGTATCTGCCAGCTCACCGTCGGTTAGCCTGGCAAGGATTTGATGATAACTGCTGCACGGCAACTTACCGATCAACACACGGTTATGGTTACCGGCCTGAGCGAGAGGGTGAGCGCTACATCAAACGGCTGTGTCTCAATAACTCTTTGCGGACGATTTATGAGGCTTCCATTTGATTGCGGTGCACGAAAGCAAATAAATCACTCATGGTTTTGCAGTGCAGTTTATCCATTAACCGGCTTTTATAAGTGCTGACGGTTTTATTACTGACGCCCATCCGCGCCGCGATGCGCATATTATTCAGGCCCTTAATAATGTGATGGAAAACCTGAAACTCCTGTGGTGACAATGATTCAATCATTTTTTTCTCCGCCAGCGTGCTATCCTGCTCCATTTGCTGCATAAAACCGCCCAGCGGGAAATAACCGTAACCACGTTGTGTCACCTGAATAGCACTGACGATCTCTGGCATATCGGTTTTTTTACTGACAAAGCCATTGGCACCGCTGCGCAGGCTCTGCACGGCATACACGTTTTCATTTTTTCCGGAGATAACAATGATTTTTCCTGGAAAACTCTGCTCGCGCAATGACTTAACCACTTCAATTCCGTCCAGCGACGGCAGGTCGATATCAATGATGACGATATCCGGCTGCTGCTGCTGAATCAGCGTTACCGCTTCCCGGCCATCGGCGCTTTCGGCCAGCACCGTATGTCCATTTTGTTCCAGCAAATAACGAACGGCCATCCGCGCGATCGGATGGTCATCAACCACAACGACCTGAGCCATAGTTAACCTTTTCCTGATGAGTGAATGACAGGTCAAACTTTAGCCGCTCGTTTAATTTTATATATTGCGTATGATCAAGAACAATAAAGTAATTATTTGTAGTCCATGTCCTACAAGATAAATTTAATTTTAAAAGGGAAGGGTTTATTCCGCTCTGGGGCGTTGTCTTTCCTTCTGGGAAATAAATTTTCCCTTTCTGTCACTCAGTTATTTAATTAATTAACCGATGCCCAATCGCCTTTTCACCGTAATTTCTTTTACTGTGGCGGTTTGCCTTTTCCTATTGGCAGCATGATTAACACGAATGTCTGGTCAGGGCGTCATCCACGCTCAGCCGGGATAAATTGTTGCCGCCAGCGTGGTTTGCTACAGTAGCGGGAATTTCAGAGGAAACGTCCATGCCACGCGATAACCGCCTGTCCCGCTCGCTGCACGCGCTCATTCATCTTGATCGTCACGTTAAACGCGCTACTTCCGATGCCATGG
This sequence comes from gamma proteobacterium symbiont of Lampromicra miyakona, assembly GCF_059730895.1. Lineage (NCBI taxonomy): Bacteria > Pseudomonadati > Pseudomonadota > Gammaproteobacteria > gamma proteobacterium symbiont of Lampromicra miyakona. The sequence goes on from NZ_AP035932.1 coordinate 75,723, forward strand.
CAAAAATGCTCGGCACCAATCCGGTGGTGGTGCGTCGCATGATGTCAGGGCTGCGTGAAAAGGGATATCTGGTGTCGGAAAAGGGGCACGGCGGCGGCTGGGAGCTGCGTGCGGACCTGCACGATATCACGCTGCTGGATGTGTACCAGGCCATCGGCTCACCGGCGCTGTTCAGTATTGGCCCGGCGGCCGATCCTTCGCCCTGCCTGGTGGAACATGCGGTGGACGCCCGGCTTGACCAGGCGCTGGGTGAAGCCGAAGCGTTACTGCTGCAGCGCTTTAGCCAGATTACCGTGGCGGACATCGCCGAAGACTACCTGCAAAAAATGGCCAGCCTTGGGCTGGATCCGCACACCTTTCCGCGCTGCAGCGACTAGCCGGCGCGGCCGTTAATCCTGCTTCTGCAATTTGATCTGCGCGTCATGCTTCATCACATGCGTGGTGACGGCGGCCTGAAACACTTTAAACATCATACCGCTGACAAACGTGGTCAGCGTCAGCGTGATGAAGGCTGTCATGATCCAGTCGACCAGCGGCCAACCGCTGTTCAGCAGCGTCGGGTGGTAAATCAGCATCGCGGCAAACACCACCCAATGGCTCAGGCAATAGAAACAGTGAAACAGATGACCGAGCAAGGCGTGTTTGCGTGCGGTCCAGGCGCGCAAACCGGCAAACAGTTCGGTCTGCGTCATGGTCATCGCGATGCTGGCTGAGGCCAGCGCAATCGCCAGGCACACACCCGTGTCAGAGAGTAAAAAGGCATGCATAGATTTTCTCCTTTGTGACGATTGGCGCAGCGGAAAGAACGGCGGCTTATCTGTCATGTAACTTACAATATTACATGATGTGCGCTGGCGCAACAGCGTCTTCTCCTCGCCAGAGTAGTGATATGTAAATTGGCGAGTTATCGCTATTTATTGGCTTTATGCGCAAACACAGCCAGTCGTCCTGTTTTTACAATGTCGCAGATTGAGTCGCACCACGGCATCAGGAGGAGAGGATGGATATTCACGCAGCCTTTATGCATCAGCTGATGATGTGGATAGAGGCGAATATTGAACAAAAGCTCATGCTGGAGACGGTCGCGCGGCGGGCCGGTTATTCGCAGTGGCATTTGCAGCGGCTGTTCCGCAGCTATACTGGCGTGGCGCTGGGAGCCTATATCCGTGAACGGAAGCTAACGGCTTCCGTCATCACCCTGCTCAGCAGTAACACGTCGCTGATGCAGATTGCGCTGCAGTTTGGCTTCGATTCACAGCAAACCTACTGCCGCACCTTTCGGCGCATGTTTGACCTGCCGCCGGGCGCTTTTCGCCGCAAATACCGGCACAGCCTGCCACCGATTGACGGTCCGGCTAGCCTGCTGATGCTGCATTCGCAGAGTCGGCTGGCGTCGTAAAGTATTTGCCTGGCGTTGAGCCGAAGGCGGCGCGAAACGCGCTGATATAGCTGCTGACGCTGTCGAAGCCCACCTGCCAGGCAACCTGCTGCACGCTGTGGCCTGCCGCCAGCCCTTCCAGCGATTTCAGCAGGCGCGACACCTGACGATATTTACTCAGGCTCATGCCAACCGCGCTGGACCAGTGGCGACTCAGGCTGCGCGCGCTCAGACCAGCCCACTGCGCCAGCTCCGGCCCGGTGCGTGTATCAGCCGGATCGTCCATCAGCAGGCGTGCAATCTGCCGCAGCCGCGGCTCATCCGGCAGCGGCAGGGTGAGTTCCTGCGGCGTGGATTCGTACAGTTCATCAAGAAACACCTGACCCAGTCGGGTATAGCGCGCGCTGCTCCACAGTTCAGGCTCCAGCACCGCCAGCCGTTCTGCCAGCGGCTCCAGCACGGTCGGGCAGGAGAGCAGCACCGGCCGATCCGGCAGCGGCGCAGCCAGCGCTTCGTCAATCAGTACCGTCCAGCCCAGCACGCGCCCCGGCCCGACAAGGGCATGGTCAAACCACGGCGGAATCCAGCCAACCAGCCGCGGCGGATTAGCAAAAATGCCCGACGAGGTGTTCACCGTCATCAATCCCTGGCGCAGACAAAACAGCTGACCGGCGGCATGACGATGCGTGCGTCGCTCGCGATCCAGCTCCTTCGACAGTGACACGGCAATGACTTTGGGCGCATCCGGCCGCAGCAGCCGCTGGCGCAGTTCTTCCTTACGCGGATCGCCAGAGAACGGAAGATTGTCGGATGGATGGATGAGCATGGCTGGGCCTGAGTGGTGAGTGGCGGAAGATCACCGATGTAGGGTGATGTTTTTAAATTATGAATTTAAGAGATTCATAGCTACTGGTTTTGACCGGAGAGTTGAACCTGATACAAGAACCGGGCAGCTCTCACATTCATACTACCGATCAAGTCATTCAGCACAAGCCGGTTTACTGAATCTGGCAGCAGATCGCAGCAATAACTAAAAACCTGAAAAATTATGAGCGTTCCGAGCAAAGACAGTGTTGCCCTTTTGGTCTGATGACTTTATGAATTTGAGGGTGGTGATTCCGGTTTCATTTATGCTTAATTGATACCGGATTTGCAGGCAGCACATCAAACTTGAGTTTCGTGCAAGTTTTCTAATGATTCATATCTAACGAGTCTGAGTGAGAGCGTATAAGCCAGAAGCTACTTTAAATCCTCAGGCTTGGTTGTTAATATCAAAACTTATTAATTCATTGATTTATATGACGAAGAGTGGATTGATGTATTTTTTATTTTATAAATTGAGATGGGTATTGGAGCCATGCCACTTTGTATTCATATTTCAATCAAACTGGCGTGGCATACCTGGATTTCATGTGGCTTTTCATCATTGGATTGTGATATATTTGATTCGGAACAGGATGTCTAATCGGGATGATTTATATGAACGAATATGAGAAAAAGCTGTTTGATAATGGTTTCACTACTAAAGATATCGGCAAGCTCAGGAGTATCGTAAAAAAGGATGAGTCCCAATCTGATACCCTTAAAACTCTGGTTATTGATTTAAGCAAACGTTTTTGGGGAGGTGTTATCGGAGTATCTATATTGATCCTCATAGGATTATATGGTGCCCTTAATGCCGATAAATCAGATTTCCTCTCTTATGTGATTGTCCTTGGCTTCGCTTTTTTGATTATCTATTTCGTTACTCCATTGAGATTATCCTGGAAAGCCTATAGGTTTATTAAGAAGAACGATAATAGTTAATTATTTGCAGGGTTGTTTTGCATTTGATAAAGATTCAAACCTATTCCAGTCCCTTTGATCGCCGCTCCTGCACCTTTTATAGCAAGGGCGGGCTTGCTCATAGTCTGAACTTTGCGATAATAATCAGCAGGAAGATATTTGTATAATCTCCAGGCTTCCGGCTTTAATGTAAGTTTGAAAATACCATAATAAGAGGTGGTTAAATCAACTACCTGATATGCAAGTAATCCCAGCCTTTGGTCAAATCCAAAAAACTCAGCTATATCCTCATATGCGTCTCTGACCGGATTTGAAGGGTTAGGTACACCTCTCAGCTTTCCAATTCCTTCAATACCTGAACCTACACCATTCATAATGAGTGTTGAACCGGCGATTACGCCTAGCACATTGCCTGTTGCTGCAGACCCGACTAATACACCCGCCCCTGCCACAATTTGTAAGCCACTTAGGACAACGCTTATACCGTCAATAACATAACCGATGACCTTTTCATTATCATGGTAGAACTTTACTGATGAGGATATCGTCGCCTGGCCGGTTCTGAGCATTCTGTCCTGAATTGAAAGGTTATGAGACTCTTTCTTAAGATTCTGAATGCACTCCTGACATTGTTCATCGCTGGTAGCAGAACGGATGGTATTAAGTTGAAGATTAATGAAGTCCCGTACTTCATCATGAAATCGCATCCTAAGCATTCCATCTTTCAGATGAATGAGAGAAAGATTGTTAGCTAAGCTTACTAGTTGATTTGCCTGAAGATTACCCATTGTGAGGAAGTAATCTGAAAATCTGTTCTTATTCCAGTAGTTGTCCATAACGATACCTTTGTGTAAACATAGCTTTCAATTAACAGGGCTAATCAGATCCTAAAATAACTGGAGTCGAAAAGGAAGACAAATGAGCATTGATATTTTTCTCAAAATTGAAGGCATCACAGGCGAATCTCAAGACTCGAATCATAAGGGATGGATTAATGTTGATTCTTTTACCTGGGGTGCCAGTCAGCCAGGCAACATGAGTGTGGGTGGCGGTGGTGGTGCAGGAAAAGTGCAGTACCGGGACCTAACAGTTCAGACTCATATCGACAAAGCCACACCAGCAGTGATGAAGTATGTCTCGAACGGCAACCATATTAGTAAGGTGGAACTTTCCGCCTGTAAGGCAGGGGGCAGCCAAACTGAATATTGCAGGATAACATTGGAAGATGTCCTTATTACCAACGTTCTCTTCAATGGAGCAAACCATTCAGAGCTTTTAGCCTTATCTTATCAGTTTCAGGCTTCAAAAGTTAAGATTCAGTATTGGGAACAGTCTTCCTCTGGCGGTAAAGGTGCTGAGTCGCAGTCGGGATGGGATATTAAAAGTAATAAGGAAGCTTGAATGAGTACGTATCTGAAAGGCACCCTGTAAATATTTAAGGTAGTTCTGTCAGATGCGTTCATTAGCGTTAACGAAAGATTAGAGTTAGCGCTAATTACAGGTTGTAAAAATGATCACCTGAAGCGGTGGAATTCAGAAAAAGCAAATTGGCGGAAGATAACATGAGTGTCAATTTGTTAAAGTCCATTATTTTGTAAGGGCTTCTGGGGTTGGGTGTAAAAATATACCTCCAAAAATATTCCAAAAAAATAATATTGTGTGAATCAGTGCTTTAATTTCCTAACCTAGCTTATTTAAGGAAGCATGCCTAGGTACTGATATGTACCCAGACTCTTATCAATTTATGTAAATAATATTCTATTTTATTATGTCAGCCCATATGTCTTTTTAACAAGATTTCGACATTTTATCATGCTCATATTTTCAGGTATTCTGCCTTGAGTTTCATCAACATTTGAATGTAGTAAATTCCATATCTTTTTGAACTTTTCATGTTGATGCTCTGATCTCCAAGAAGGTAGGCGTCTCCACTCAATAGCCCACCTATAGCATAATTGTTCAAATAGGTAAGTATTTACCGAGCTAACTAAACTATTACATATCGCTAATATTTCTTGAAGTTCGTCAAAGTTTATTACGATGCAGCTCTTATTAACTGAACTGTTAATCCCTAATTTTATTGCATTTTTCCCAGCTATTATCCTGCTAGAGTGCACAATGCCATGTCTTAATTCGCAAATGTTGTCAAAGTTTTCAAATACAGTGTTCAGCTCGGGGGTGTTAAAATCAACTTTAATATATTTTTTAGCTGTATTTTTTATCACGTTAGCATCAGCGAATGAGAAGTTTTCAAAAGCTCCGCGAGGATAGTCAGTGGTTGGATGCCATAAAAGAGATCCTAGATTTATTTGTGATTCGGCTGCTGACTTTTGAGATGATGGGCATAAGAATAATATTTCTGAAAACATTTCTCTAAAGTAGTTTTCTGTAGATGAGAAAATTCCTAGACTTAAAAAGGAGCCTAACCACTCACAGTCATCATATTCGCGGGGAAGAAACTTACCCTGGATAGCTCGTGTTTCACTATAAAAAGTGTCAATTGGTGCTTCTCCATTACGAGCTTTATGAACAATACAATTTTGTATCAGTGTCGGTGTTATGGTGCCAGCAGAGCCATTAACGCTCTTTTTCCATCTAACTAAAGACATTATACAATTACCTCTTCAGCATAGGATTTTATCTTCTTACACCAGAAAGGGCCAATCATTGTTACGCTTTGCAACTCACTGTTGTCATAGTCCATCAATATATCTTTTATTGTTCTTATTTTGCTGTGTTTCTTAATCGTAGCTGCTCGTTCCTTCGTGATAGGTAATACCTCAATATCCTGTTGTACTATTCCCTCAAATACTGAGGCTTCTGTTAAAAATGCACCACAGTGCGAGCAAAACTTAGCATTTTCAGAAACTCGTGGAGTTTTACAAACAGTGCAAGGGGGGAGTGATAGATGAAACATTTTGGGAATATCATCCCCACCTACTAATGCTTCAACAGAATGTTGAGGTGTTTGACGCGTTGTTTTATTACTGAAGGCTTGGCAGTAATCTTCTTTATTTATTGATGTTCTGCTGAAAAATACATTTCTATCAATAATCGCAGCGCTATGAATTTCAAAGTATTCGTATATTCCTTTCTCGCCTCTATTATTTGGATTCATAGGGGAAATAAGACCTGCGTACTGGAAAAAACCAAAAACTTTTTCAAGTTCAGACGGTATATGCCGACGGATAGCAATTATAGAGGATTGTTTTTGAGGTGATCCTCGATGATTTCTATTGAAGTCTTTTAGTATGGATAACATTTTTTCAAAAACCTTATCCCCCACATCTATAAATTTTGAATACATAGGGAGTTTCACACGAAGCGATTCATATACATTGTAGGTGTTTCTAAATGAATCCTTTATAGATCTAATTACTTTTTGGCTATTAAAATCAGTTATCTTGATATCTTCCTCACCATCTCCAGTATCTTTACACAAACGTGATATCATATTTAAGAGAAGACGCGGGGAACCATATGATGAGTAGCATACAAGATTTAATAAACTTAAATCACTGGTTAGTTTCTCATAAATCTTTTGGCTAAACCTTGCTTTAAGTATTGAGTGCATGAAGTCAATATAGCCATCGCTATTAGGACGCATCCATACATCAATTTCTTCTGCATCATGCCCAATATGAAATGAAGGTGAATAGTTAGTTACACCAGGGTAAACTGCAGCTTTCGGCGAAATATTTTTTCTTCTTATTTGCCTAAAGAATTCAAAAAAATCTTGCTGTTGTTGATTAGAAAATGCATGAGCGGCGTCATCTAATAAGATAACGCATCTTTTTCTTTTAGTCTGCTCAAGAGAAAATTCGATTTCAGTTACGATATCTTCAATAGTAATTATACTTTCACTTTTGAATAAGTCTATTCTACCCATTTCAAGTAAATTTAAGGATCGAGAAACTAACTTTTGTGAAAACTTGCCTTTCCATCCTCTCCTCTTATTTATACTATCTAAAGTCTCATGTAAGCCTTCAATAACTTTTAATAACATCCATTGATTGAACCAGAATTGAGCACTCGATTCTTTTTTATAGAGCGGTTCAAGCTTAAGTGATGATTTAAAGTTAACGTAAATTCCAAGGGTCGCTTTAGTCTTTAAACAACTGTAATATGTTTTAAGCATCAAAGTTGTTTTGCCACAGCCCCTTGGGCCAACAATTAACTTAGCCCCACCTTGACTTAATTTTTTTATGTAAAGTTCTTCGTCAATATGAGTAGTTGTCCACTTTTCGAAAGCATCCTTTTCTATATACTCAGCCTGCTCAGTAAAAAGATCAAGTTCTTGCATAAAGAGTTACCATTGAGATCTGTTTAAGTTACTTGTGAAAGATTGCTGCATCTATTTAATCATAATTTTCTTCATTACCGCACCAAAATCTAGTTTTAGCCTGCGCGCAATGCTATCCCCACCACGCCTGTCCGCTTTATGCATAGCTTTTCATGCAGGTGCATGATGGCATTTAGGCCGTGCCATATGGGCTTCTAAGTATGCTGCTACCGAGCGAAATCTGCATGCAAATCCATGCACCCTATGTATGCATTCCTCTTTATACTCGCCAATGTCCAGAAAATCTTTAGAGTTGAGACAAAAAAATCCCCGCCAATTGGCAGGGATTGCAGAGTATTTGTTATCAATGTCGGAAGGCAGAGCCGTGCGCCCCAGCGTCTGCGGTTGCCGTTGCGGAGTTAGTTGCGGCGGGGCGGTAATCTGTTCTGGCTCGGGTAGGCAGGTGATCATCTTCACGATGTTCTTATTAGTTTTGAACGTGTTGGAACACACCAGATTCGTGCATTGATGATAAGCTTACTTCACCTGTTTAGACAGATAGTAGCTGCTTTTAACGTGCGACGAATGGCGGCAGAACGGGCAGCGCATCATTGTTTATTCTCCTTCTGCGCGCACTTTTCTTTCAGCTCATGTCGTAGCTTATGAACGACTACCGGGCTGTTATAGAGACCCATATCAACGCCGGTCAGCGCAAGGCGATGAAGTCCTATTTGTGCTAACACTGGCTCACCCTCCATATCAAATCGCACGCCAGCAGCCGCTTTTGTCAGCGTTTCACCTGTTAGGCGACTCAATATCACCTCTGGTTTTTCGTGCGTTAGTGACGAGTATTCTCACAGATCACTGAGTTTTAGCGCCATAAGCTTGAGCTTGATAATCCGCAGCAGCGTTGGCGCACTTTACGTATCTTTTCTAATGAACCATGCTTTTCCATTCTTTTAAGTGTTTCAGCAGTTCCAGCGGCTCGATGTCAGCAATCAATTTCATGTCTATAAAGGTAAAGATATCCTCTTTGAACGTGCTTAGAATCTCCTCACGATAACGAAGTGACCAGCGGTCAGCTTTAGCTTTGTGCCATTCTCGCGCAATTGCCTCGAAAGTTTTTGCGGTAGCGATTTTCCTAGCTTGCCTTTGTACCTTCTTAATCGCGCCGGATCATCTTCGGCTGTAAAGCTGTGTCCGGCTTCATCTCGTTTCTGACGTGCCATAGCAAGCGGCATCAGGATAAACACCGATAGACAGTAACTTTCACGTCCTAAAACGCGTTACTTCATTCGCCAATAGCGAGAACCGTTGGGATTTATCAGCAAGTACAGACTACCGCCATAAGCGAGCTTGTAAGGTTTATCGAGGGGCTTTGCAGTGCGCACCTTGACGTCAGTTAAGTGCATTCCATCCCCTCTAGGGGGATCAATTTTGTGGGATAATTTTAAACCCCCCTTAAATACCCCGTTATGGGAGTTGAATTGAGTAGATTTAGAGTGACATCAGGAGAGTACGAGTTGAACCTAACTTGCAGATTTTAAGATTTTTATTGATGTAGCTTGAATTGAAAGGAGTAAGAGTGGCGGAAGATCACAGGAGTCGAACCTGCCCGGGACCGCTGGCGGCCCCAACCGGATTTGAAATCCGGCCGCCTCACCGGAGACGACGATCTTCCTTTGAAGATGCCGCGCAGTATAGCGGCAATTGGCGGCAAAATCTTGATCGCAGCGGGGCGTTACTGCACCTTCTCGCCGTGATGCTGTCGATACTCCTTTGGCGTGGTGGCGTAGCTTTTCTTAAACACCGAATAGAAGTACTGCAGGGAAGGATAGCCGCACATCTGCGAAATTTCATTAATATTCAATGAAGAGCAGGCCAGCAGTTCACGCGCTTTCTCCAGCTTTTCGCGGTGAATCATGGCGTGAATGGTGTCGCCGGTCTCATCGCGAAAACGCTTTTCCAGATTGGAGCGCGACATGCCAATCGCATCCAGCACCTGTTCGACCTTGATGCCTTTACAGGCGTTAAAGCGGATGTAATGCATCGCCTGAATCACCGCCGGATCGCGCAGCGAGCGAAAATCGGTAGAACGGCGGGCAATGACTTTCACCGGCGGCACCAGAATGCGTTGCAGCGGCAACGTTTGCCGATCGAGCAGACGATGCAGCAGTTTGGCGGCCTGATAACCCATCTGGCGCGTGCCCTGGGCTACCGAAGAGAGCGCCACGCGGGACAGATAGCGCGTCAGCTCTTCGTTATCGATACCGATTACGCTGAGCTTCTCCGGCACCGGAATTTTCAGGTGTTCACAGGCCTGTAGCAAATGACGCGCACGCGCGTCGGTCACCGCGATAATGCCGGTCTGCGGCGGCAGCGTTTGTAGCCAGTCGGCGAGGCGGTTTTGCGCGTGCTGCCAGTTTTCCGGCGCGGTTTCCATTCCCTGATACACTACGCCCTGATAGCGCTCGCGCATCACCAGCTGGCGAAACGCCTGCTCGCGCTCCTGCGCCCAGCGTTTGCCGCTGGCGGCGGGCAGGCCGTAAAACGCAAAGCGATGAATGCCTTTCTCTTTCAGGTGCAGAAAGGCACTCTCCACCAGCGCAGCGTTGTCGGTGGCGATATAGTGCACCGGCGGATAATCCTGCTGCCGGTGATAAGAGCCACCAACGCCGACAATCGGCACCGGCACATTGCTGAGCAGGCTCTCGATCGAGCTGTCGTCGTAATCCGCAATGACGCCGTCCCCCAGCCATTCGCGGATGTTGTCGATGCGGCAGCGGAAATCCTCTTCAATGAAGATATCCCAGTCGGTTTGTGAAGCCTGCAGATACTCGCCGACCCCTTCCACTACCTGGCGGTCATACACCTTGTTGGCGTTAAACAGCAGCGTAATACGGTAACGTTTTTCGTGCATCGTGGCGCGCTCCCTTAAACCTGTTGCGCATTGCATAGCACGGCGGAAAAGGCAGCAGAAATTGTTTGCGCCACATTGTGATCGCCCACGCGATTACACCCGGCGGCGCGTGGCCGTATCCATCCACACCGCCAGCAGTAAAATCGCCCCTTTGACGATGTACTGCCAGAAGGTCGGCACGTCCATCATGCTCATGCCGTTATCCAGAGACGCCATGATGAAGGCGCCCATCACCGCGCCGGCCACCGAACCGACGCCGCCGGCCAGACTGGTGCCGCCAATCACGCAGGCAGCGATGGCGTCCAGTTCGGCAATATTACCCGCTGAGGGCGAGCCAGCACCAAGACGTGAACTGAGGATCAGGCCGGCAATAGCCACCATGACGCCGTTGATGGCGAACACTGCCAGCTTGGTGCGCGCCACATTGATGCCCGACAGGCGCGCTGCATCAATGTTGCCGCCGATGGCGTAAATCCGCCGTCCGAAGGCGGTGCGCGTGGCCATAAACATGCCGCCGAGCAGCAGCAGTGCCAGCAGCAGGACCGGTGTCGGCACCCCGCGGTAATCGTTCAGTAACCAGATGGCACCCAGCACCAGAACGGCGGTAATCGCCTGGCGTGCCACCGTGCCGCTGGCGGCTGGTTGTGATAACCCCAGCTGCTGGCGACGCAGCCGCAGCCGCCATTGCCAGAGAATAAACAGTGCCAGACCGGCGAAGCCGAAGCCAAAGCCAACACCGCCCGGCAAATAGCTTTGCCCGATCTGCGACATCGCCGGCGTCGTTGGCGCTACGGTGGTGCCATCGGTAATACCAACCAGAATGCCGCGAAACGCCAGCATGCCCGCCAGCGTAACGATGAACGAGGGCACTTTACGGTACGCGACCCACCAGCCATTCCAGGTGCCCAGCAGCAGGCCAAGCACCAGCGTTACCACGATGGTCAGCGGCAGCGGCCAGCCGAGCCAGACGTCAAAGATGGCCGCGGCACCGCCCAGCAGGCCCATCATCGAACCGACGGAAAGGTCGATTTCCGCCGAGATAATGACAAACACCATGCCCACCGCGAGGATGCCCGTGATGGCGGTCTGGCGCAGCAGGTTAGAGACGTTGCGTGGGCTAAGCCAGGCACCGTCGGTGGTCCAGGTGAAGAACAGAGCGATAAGCACAATCGCTCCCAGCATCACCAGCACCTGCAGATTGAAGCGCGGAAACTTGCCCGGCGCTGGCTTGCCCGGGGTACCGGACAGGCTCTGGCTACTTTCAGTTTTAAGCATAATGTTCGCTCCGCAGGGCAGCTTCCATGACCTGCTCCTGAGTCAGGTTGTCGTTAATCAGATCGGCTTTGATTTGCCCTTCGTGCATCACCAATACGCGGTCACTCAGACCCAGCACTTCAGGCAGTTCGGAGGAGATAACAATCACCGCGATGCCCTGCTGCACCAGCGCGTTAATCAGCAGATAGATCTCCTGGCGAGCGCCGACGTCGATGCCGCGCGTCGGTTCGTCCAGAATCAAAATGCGCGGATTGAGCAGCAGGCATTTGGCGAGGATCGCTTTTTGCTGATTGCCACCGCTGAGGCGGCCAATCGCCAGCTCGGGTGAGGAGGTTTTGACACGCAGACGGCGGATAGCATCGTTGATCGCCTGCTGCTCCTGGGCTTCATCCAGCGTGGAGAAGCGATGGCTGTATTGATCCAGCGCGGCCAGCGTGATGTTTTTCCCCACGCCCATCAGTGGCACGATGCCATCTTTTTTCCGGTCCTCCGGCACCATGGCGATGCCGTGCGCAATCGCTGCCCGGCAATCGTCAATCTTCACCTGCTGACCATCAATCCAGATTTCGCCCTGCCAGCGACCGGGCCAGACACCAAACAGGCACTGGACCGTTTCGGTGCGTCCTGCACCCACCAGCCCGGCAATACCGAGAATTTCGCCGCGCTTCAGGCTGAACGACACATTATTAACGCGGCGCACGTGGCGGTTGACCGGATGCCAGGCGGTAAGGTTTTCGACTTTCAGTACCGTTTCGCCGATCTCGTGCGGCTGGTGCGGATAGAGCGCGGTGAGCTCGCGGCCCACCATCATCGTGATAATGTCATCTTCACTCAGCCCGGCCGCTGGCCGTGTGGCGATGTGCTGACCATCGCGGATCACACAGATGGTGTCCGAAATTGCTTTGACCTCATTAAGCTTGTGGGAGATGTAGATGCAGGCAATACCGTGCTCGCGCAGGTTAGTGATAATCCCAAGCAGCACTTCGGTTTCCTGTTCGGTGAGCGACGAGGTCGGCTCATCGAGGATCAGCAGTCGCACCTGCTTATTCAGCGCCCGCGCGATCTCTACCAGCTGCTGCTGGCCGAGGCCGAGCTCGCCAACTTTGGTGGCAGGCGAAACGTTAAGTTTGACCCGCTCCAGCAGCTGCTGGCAGCGCAGCGTCATGGTTTCATCATCGACCATACCGAAGCGACCGAGCTCGGCACCGAGGAAAATGTTCTCCATGACCGTAAGCTGCCGCACCAGCGCCAGCTCCTGATGAATAATCACAATGCCTTTGCGCTCGGTGTCGCGGATGGTTTGCGCCTCGATGCGATCGCCGGCAAAGCGAATTTCGCCGTCAAATTCGCCGTGCGGGTAAAGCCCGCACAGCACTTTCATCAGCGTCGATTTGCCCGAGCCGTTCTCACCGCACAGCGACATGACTTCACCGGCTTCGAGCCGCAGGCTGACGGCGTCCAGCGCTTTCACCGCGCCGAAGCGCTTGGTGATGTTGTTCATTTCCAGCAGCATCGATCTGCTCCTTCGCGTTTCAGGCGCTTAGAGTTCGCTCTGTTTATGGAAGCCGTCTTTCACCACGGTGCTTTCGATGTTGTCTTTGTTGACCGGAATCGGCTTCAGCAGGCGCGACGGCACCTCTTTCAGGCCATTATTCAGCTTGCTGTTGCTGGCGGGCGTTTTGCCATCGCCCAGTTCCACCGCAATTTTTGCCGCTTCGGTGGCGAGTTCGGTGATGGGTTTGTACACCGTCATGGTTTGCGTGCCGTTCATGATGCGTTTGATGGCGGCGAGATCGGCATCCTGACCGGAAATGGCGACTTTGCCCGCCAGTCCCTGCGCGCTCAGCGCCTGAATGGCCCCACCGGCGGTGGCATCGTTGGAGGCAACGACGGCATCAATGTGGTTGCTGTTAGCGGTCAGCGCGTTTTCCATGATTTTCAGCGCATTCTCTGGCAGCCAGGCATCAACCCACTGATCGCCCACCACTTTGATGCTGCCGTTATCGATGTAAGGTTTTAACACTTTCATCTGGCCGGCACGGAACAGACGTGCATTATTATCCACCGGCGATCCGCCCATCAAAAAGTAGTTCCCTTTAGGTACCTGTTTAACCAGACTTTCGGCCTGCAGTTCGCCGACTTTTTCATTATCAAACGAGATATAAAAATCGATGTCGGCATTATTAATCATGCGGTCATAAGCGAGCACTTTAATGCCTTCGCGTTTCGCTTCGGCCACCACATTACTCAATACCTGACCGTTATAAGGAATGATGACCAGCACATCGACACCGCGATTGATCATATTTTCAATCTGCGAGATTTGCGTCTCTTCATTGCCGTTGGCCGACTGGACAAATACTTTGGCCCCAGACTTTTCCGCCTGGCTGACAAAAATGTCCCGGTCTTTCTGCCAGCGTTCCAGACGTAAATCATCGATCGCCATACCAATTTTCACTTCTTTCGCCAGCCCGGCGTGGCTGAACAGGGCCAGTGCAGCGCTGAGGGCTAACAGCGTGTGTCTCATTTTCATCATGGTCATCCTGTAGGTTGAGGCTATTGTCGTTGTAAGGCTATGAACCAGGGCGGATGAATTGTTGCCCCGCGACGTGAACAACATCAATTACTGATTTTTATCCTGCTATTACGTTTTTTTGTTTATTTGTGATTCTTTGAGCGCGATCGAAATTTTACGCGGCCATCTGTTAAATCTTGCAGCGGCGCTGCGCGCCGGCACGCGATGTAATTAAATACATGGATTTGCGAGCTGCCGCACAAATAATAATTATCTTAAGTTCAGTGTGAAATATCGTAATTGAGCTGAACGCTTACGCCTCCGCAAAATAACGCTTCACTGCTGACCATTCGGGTCTGATGCTAAGGAGCACAACATGCACGCTTATTTCGACCAGCTTGAGCGCGTTGGTTATGAAGGGGCCAATACCACTAACGCACTGGCGTTTCGTCATTACAATCCGCAGGAAGTGATTCTGGGTAAAACCATGGCGGAACACCTGCGTTTTGCCGCCTGTTACTGGCACACGTTCTGCTGGAACGGTGCGGATATGTTCGGCGTGGGGGCCTTTGATCGCCCGTGGCAGAAAAATGGCGATGCGCTGCAGCTGGCGAAGCTCAAAGCGGATGTCGCGTTCGAGTTCTTTTACAAACTCAACGTGCCTTATTACTGCTTCCATGATGTCGATGTGTCACCGGAAGGTGATTCGCTGCGCAGCTACCAGGAAAACCTGGCGGTAATGACCGATAAACTGCTGGAAAAACAGCAGGAAACCGGCGTCAGATTGCTGTGGGGCACCGCGAACTGCTTTACGCATCCCCGCTATGCGGCCGGCGCGGCGACCAGCCCGGATCCGGAAATTTTCGCCTGGGCAGCCAGCCAGGTGTGCAGCGCGATGCAGGCGACGCAGACGCTGGGCGGTGAAAACTATGTGCTGTGGGGCGGACGCGAAGGATACGAGACGCTGCTGAATACCGATTTGCGGCAGGAGCGCGAGCAGATCGGGCGCTTCATGCAGATGGTGGTGGAGCACAAGCATAAAATCGGTTTCCAGGGGATGCTGCTGATTGAGCCGAAGCCGCAGGAGCCGACTAAACATCAGTATGACTTTGATGTCGCGACGGTCTACGGTTTCCTCCGCCAGTTTGGCCTGGAAAAAGAGATCAAAGTGAATGTGGAAGCCAACCATGCCACGCTGGCGGGTCACTCTTTCCATCATGAAATTGCGACGGCGATTGCGCTGGGCATCTTCGGTTCGGTCGATGCCAACCGCGGTGACAGCCAGTGCGGCTGGGATACCGATCAGTTCCCGAACAGCGTCGAAGAAAACGCGCTGGTGATGTACGAAATCCTCAAAGCGGGCGGGTTCACCACCGGCGGCTTAAACTTTGATGCCAAAGTACGGCGCCAGAGCACCGACAAATACGATCTGTTTTATGGCCACATCGGCGCGATGGATACCATGGCGCTGGCGCTGAAAGTGGCGGCGCGTATGGTGAGCGATGGTGAGCTGGATAAGCGCGTGGCGCAGCGCTATAGCGGCTGGAATGGTGAGTTCGGCCAGCAAATTCTGAAAGGCGAGTTTTCTCTTGCCTCGCTGGCGGCGCATGCTCAGCAGCAGCAACTCAATCCGCAGCATCGCAGCGGACGCCAGGAGCAGCTGGAAAATCTGGTGAATCACTATTTGTATAATTTCTAATCCATCGGGAGCTAAGCATGGTTATCGGGATCGATTTAGGCACCTCCGGCGTTAAAGTGGCGCTGCTGGATGCGCACGGCCAGGTTCAGGCAACGGCCAGCGCGCCGCTGCAGGTGACGCGTCCGCAGCCGCTATGGAGCGAACAGGATCCCGAAAGCTGGTGGCAGGCCACCGATAGTGCCATGCAGGCGCTGGCGCAGCAGCACGATTTACGCCACGTCAGCGCCATCGGCTTTAGCGGCCAGATGCACGGCGCGACGCTGCTGGACGCCGCGCATCAGGTGCTGCGTCCGGCGATCCTGTGGAACGATGGGCGCAGCAGCGCGCAGTGTCACGAGCTGGAGCAGCGCGTGCCGACGTCGCGTCAGATTACCGGCAACCTGATGATGCCGGGTTTTACCGCGCCCAAATTGTTGTGGGTGCAGCAGCATGAACCGGCGATATTTGCGCAGGTAGCAAAAGTGCTGCTGCCGAAAGATTATCTGCGCTGGCGGATGAGCGGCGATTTCGCCACCGATATGTCAGATGCGGCGGGAACAATGTGGCTGGATGTGGCACAGCGCGACTGGAGCGATGCAATGCTGGCGGCGTGCGGGCTGAACCGCAGCCACATGCCGCAGCTGTTTGAAGGCAACCAGATTACCGGCACGCTGCTGCCGGAAATTGCGGCGCGCTGGGGGATGGAGCCGGTGCCGCTGGTGGCCGGCGGCGGCGACAATGCGGCTGGCGCCGTGGGCGTTGGCATGGTTGAGCGAGGGCAGGGCATGCTGTCGCTCGGCACCTCCGGCGTCTATTTTCTGGTGAGCGAAGGCTATCTCAGCAATCCGCAACGCGCCGTGCACAGTTTCTGTCATGCGCTGCCGCAGCGCTGGCATCTGATGTCGGTGATGCTGAGTGCCGCCGCCTGTCTGGACTGGGCCGCTGCGCTGACCGGCTGCGATGATGTGCCGCACCTGCTGGCCGAAGCTGAACGCGCCAGCGCGCAGGCCACGCCGGTATGGTTTTTGCCTTATCTTTCCGGAGAGCGCACGCCGCACAATAATCCGCAGGCACAGGGGGCTTTCTTTGGCCTGACGCACCAGCACGGCCGGCCGGAACTGGCGCGCGCGGTGCTGGAAGGCGTGGGCTTTGCGCTGGCGGAAGGCATGGATGCGGTGCATGAGTGTGGCGTACTGCCCAACACGGTGATGCTGATTGGCGGCGGTGCGCGCAGCGCGTACTGGCGGCAGATGCTGGCGGACATCAGCGGACTGACGCTGGATTATTGTCACGGCGGCGAGGTGGGACCGGCACTCGGTGCCGCGCGCCTGGCGCAGCTGGCGATGGACCCGACCAGCGAATGGCCGGCACCGGCGTTAGTGCAGCGCCATCAGCCGGATGCCGCGCAGCATCAGGCCTATCAGCCGCGCCGTGCGCGCTTTGCGCAGCTATACCAGCAGCTGTTGCCACTGATGTCCTGATTTGGCTGACGCATGGCCGGATGAGGTCGTAAGGCGTGAGCAGAGTCGGGTATGATGGGAAGAATCGATGAAGATACGTGGCCGGATTTGGCTGCGCATCTTCGCCCATCGTTACCCTTCATCGCCTGAGGAACCCACCATGCCGCAGCCCGTCTATTTTCTTGTCCTGCCGGGCGTCATGGCGCTCGACCTCACCGGGCCGGCAGAAACGCTGCAGCTGGCGGGCGGACATTTTGCGCTGCACTACATCGGCCCGCAGGCGAGCGTCACCTGCTCGACCGGCATGACCATTGCTGATATTGCACCGCTGCCCGCCACGCTACCCGATAACAGTCTGCTGATTGTGCCCGGCGTGTTCGATTCCCGCATCTGGTTCGATACCGGGGCAGCCGGGCAGGCGCGCGACTGGCTGCGCCAGCAACACGGCGCGATTCATACGCGGCGCATTACCCTCGTGTGTATTTGCTCCGGCGCGCTGCTCTCCGCGCAGGCTGGTCTGCTGGATGGCGTACAGTGCACCACGCACCATGATGTGTTGCCGCGCCTGAAAGCTGCCGCGCCGGCTGCGCTGGTGAAAGACAACCGCGTGTTTGTGGAAGATGCCGGCATCTGGACCAGCGCGGGGATTACTGCGGGTATCGATCTGGCGCTGCACCTGATCAATCGTCTGTGCGGCGCGCGGCAGGCGCTAACGGTGGCGCGGGAGATGGTGGTGTGGTTCCGCCGCTCGGGTGACGATCCGCAATTGTCGCCGTGGCTGCGTTATCGTAATCATCTGCATCCGGCGATTCATCGCGCGCAGGACGCGATGATTGCGCATCCGGAACATGACTGGTCGCTGGGCGCGCTGGCCGAACGTGCCCACGTCAGCGAGCGCCATCTGACGCGCCTGTTTCGCCAGCATCTGGGTATCAGCGTGCGGGAATACCACGAGCAGCTACGGCTGGTGATTGCGCGCCAGCGCCAGCAGCAGGGGGAAGCGGCGGAGAAAGCGGCGCTGGCCGCCGGCTTCTCCTCGGCACGCCAGCTGCGCCGCGCCCGGCAGCGCTGGGACGATCAGCTCACCAGATGATGCTTGTCCACGCGTTTCAGCACCATTGCCAGCAGCAGGCTGCCCAGCAGGGTTACGCCAAAGACCCACGGCAGATCCAGCCACGGCCGCGACATATCGTCGTAATGATGGGTACGCAGATAGTGAATGAACAGCGCATGGAAACCATAAATCGGCAGCGAATAGCGTGAAATGGTCGCCAGCAGCGGCAGCGGCCGGTGGTTCAGCACATTTTTAAACAGCACCAGCAGGCTTATCGCCGCGATAAACACCAGTGGGCCACAGTAAAGATACCAGGTGTCATTAAACGCGCCGTTAATCTTCAGCATCTGTCTGGTGCCGAGCGCGATACCGATGACGCAGGCGATAAAACTCAGCCCTGCCAGCCAGCTGATGCCGCGCCTGTCGGTATCCATCACGCCAATCGCCCGTCCAAGCAGCGCGTACAGCAGGTAGTAAATCGAGTCGCCGCTGACATACAGATTGACCGGCAGCCAGTGGAACGGCCCCAGCGACTGGCTGACGGTGTTCGGATTAGCGATCACCGCGAGGATCAGCACCAGCAGCGCCACATAGCGCGGCGGCACGTTTTTCACCTGAATCAGCGGAGACAGCAGGTAGATGCCGATAATGGCGAAGAAGAACCACAGATGGTAGAACACCGGCTTCTGCAACAGCTTCAGCAGCGATCGGCCTTCGCTGATCGGCGTCAGCCAGGTGATGTAGGCCAGCGCGACGGCGCTGTAGAACAGCAGACACAGCACAATGCGCAGCAGATGACGGCCCTGCGCGCTGCGTTCGCCAAAGAACAGATAACCGGAAATCATGAAGAACAGCGGCACGCAGACGCGCGAAGCCGAGTTAAGCAGATTGGCGACGTCCCAGCTGGGTCCGGTGACTGCCATCGGTCCGGTGATGTACCAGGTGGTGGTGTGAATGACGATCACCATCAGACAGGCGACCGCGCGTAAGTTATCAATCCAGCAGATTTTTTGCGACATGGCTTCCTCGTGCGTACTCCGTGCGAAGAAGGGTAGCCAGTGCACAGCGGGCCAACAACCCCCGCAGCCTGGATTTCGGAGCTCTCTGTTAACCGCCGCATAACCGCACCCGCCTGCGCCAGGATTTCCGGCTGCACAATGCGCGGTCAAAGGGTATACTGTCGCACTCTTTTTAAATCCACCCGTATCGCGTGCGAATTCAACATGCAAAAGTTTGATACCAAGACCTTTCAGGGCCTGATCCTGACCTTGCAGGATTACTGGGCGCGTCAGGGCTGCACCATTGTCCAACCGCTGGACATGGAAGTGGGCGCTGGCACTTCTCACCCTATGACTTGCCTGCGTGCTCTCGGGCCAGAGCCGATGGCGAGCGCCTACGTGCAGCCATCGCGCCGTCCCACCGATGGCCGCTACGGTGAAAACCCGAACCGTTTACAGCACTACTACCAGTTCCAGGTGGTGATTAAGCCGAACCCGGACAACCTTCAGGAGCTGTACCTCGGATCGCTGAAAGAGCTCGGTATCGACCCTGGCGTGCATGACATTCGCTTCGTCGAAGATAACTGGGAAAACCCAACGCTGGGCGCCTGGGGACTCGGCTGGGAAGTGTGGCTGAACGGCATGGAAGTCACGCAGTTCACCTACTTCCAGCAGGTCGGCGGCCTGGAGTGTAAGCCGGTGACCGGCGAGATCACCTACGGTCTGGAGCGCCTGGCGATGTACATCCAGGGCGTGGACAGCGTGTACGATCTTACCTGGAGCGACGGCGCGTTCGGCAAAACCACCTACGGTGACGTGTTCCACCAGAACGAAGTGGAGCAGTCGACCTACAACTTTGAGTACGCCGACGTCGATTTCCTGTTCAGCTGCTTCGAGCAGTATGAAAAAGAGGCACAGCAGCTGCTGGCGCTGGAGAAACCGCTGCCGCTGCCGGCCTATGAGCGCATTCTCAAAGCCGCGCACAGCTTCAACCTGCTTGATGCGCGCAAGGCGATCTCGGTCACCGAGCGCCAGCGCTATATCCTGCGTATTCGCACCCTGACGAAAGCCGTGGCGGAAGCCTATTATGCCTCCCGCGAGGCGCTCGGCTTCCCTATGTGCAACCGTAATAAGTAAGAGGCAGCCATGACCGATAAAACTTTCCTGGTGGAAATTGGCACCGAAGAGTTGCCTCCGAAAGCCCTGCGCAGCCTGGCAGAAGCCTTTGCTGCGCACTTTACCGCTGAGCTCGACAGCGCCGGTCTGGCGCATGGCGACGTCAGCTGGTTTGCGGCACCGCGTCGTCTGGCGCTTAAGGTGGCACAGCTGGCGGCCGCGCAGCCCGATCGCGAAGTAGAAAAGCGCGGCCCGGCTGTCGCTGCGGCGTTTGATGCCGAAGGCAAGCCGACTAAAGCGGCAGAAGGCTGGGCACGTGGCAACGGCATCACCGTAGAGCAGGCTGAGCGTCTCAGCACTGACAAAGGCGAGTGGCTGGTGCATCGTGCTGCGGTAAAAGGCGAAAGCGCGCAGGCGCTGCTGCCGGCGATGGTCGCGACCGCGCTAAGCAAGCTGCCGATTCCAAAACTGATGCGCTGGGGCGCCAGCGACGTGCAGTTCGTGCGTCCGGTGCACACCGTGACGCTGCTGCTGGGTGATGAGCTGATTCCGGCCACCATCCTCGGTATTCAGTCCGATCGCGTTATTCGCGGCCACCGCTTCATGGGCGAGCCGGAGTTGACGCTGGATAATGCCGATCAGTATCCGCAGCTGCTGCAGGAGCGCGGTAAAGTGATCGCCGATTACGCCACGCGTAAAGCCAAAATCAAAGCCGATGCCGAAGCCGCCGCGCAGCAGTTGGGTGGTAAAGCCGACCTGAGCGACAGCCTGCTGGAAGAGGTGGCTTCGCTGGTGGAGTGGCCGGTGGTGCTGACGGCGAAGTTTGAAGAGAAGTTCCTCGCGGTACCGGCTGAAGCGCTGGTGTACACCATGAAAGGGGATCAGAAATACTTCCCGGTTTACGCCGAAGACGGCCAGCTGCTGCCAAACTTCATCTTCGTCACTAACATTGAATCGCGCGATCCGCAGCAGATCATTGCCGGTAATGAAAAAGTGGTGCGTCCGCGTCTGGCCGATGCCGAGTTCTTCTTCAACACCGACCGCAAAAAGCGTCTGGAAGATAACCTGCCGCGTCTGGAAACCGTGCTGTTCCAGAAAGAGCTGGGTACGCTGCGTGACAAAACTGACCGCATTCAGGCGCTGGCCGGCTGGATTGCCGCGCAGATTGGCGCTGATGTCAATCACGCCACGCGCGCCGGCCTGCTGTCGAAGTGCGACCTGATGACCAATATGGTGTTCGAGTTCACCGACACCCAGGGTGTGATGGGCATGCACTACGCGCGCCACGATGGCGAAGCGGAAGATGTGGCGGTCGCACTTAACGAGCAGTACCAGCCGCGTTTCGCCGGTGACGATCTGCCGTCCAGCCCGGTGGCCTGCGCCGTGGCGATTGCCGATAAAATGGATACCCTGGCCGGTATCTTCGGCATCGGACAGCATCCGAAAGGCGATAAAGACCCGTTTGCGCTGCGTCGTGCCGCGCTGGGCGTGCTGCGTATCATCGTTGAGAAGAACCTGCCGCTCGATCTGCAAACCCTGACGGAAGAAGCGGTGCGCCTGTACGGCAGCAAGCTGAGCAACGCCAACGTGGTTGATGATGTCATCGACTTCATGCTGGGCCGTTTCCGCGCCTGGTATCAGGAAGAGGGCCACAGCGTTGACACCATTCAGGCGGTGCTGGCGCGTCGTCCAACCCGTCCGGCCGATTTCGATGCACGTATGAAGGCGGTTTCGCACTTCCGTACGCTGGAAGCGGCTTCGGCGCTGGCGGCGGCTAACAAGCGCGTGTCGAATATCCTGGCGAAAGCCACCGAAACCCTGAACGACAGCGTGCAGGCGTCCCTGCTGAAAGAGAACGCTGAAATTCAGCTGGCGACCTTTGTCACCGCGCTGGGCGACAAGCTGCAGCCGTACTTTGCGGAAGGCCGCTATCAGGATGCCCTGGTGGAGCTGGCGCAGCTGCGCGAAGCGGTGGATAACTTCTTCGACAACGTCATGGTGAATGCCGATGACGAAGCGGTGCGTATCAATCGCCTGACGCTGCTGGCGCAACTGCGCAAGCTGTTCCTGCAGGTGGCGGACATTTCGCTGCTGCAGTAAGCGATGGGCAGAAGTGAACCGAAGGGACGAGCAATCGTCCCTTTTTTTTCACGCAGCAGAAGGGGTGAACAGGCGCGCGTCGCGCAGCAGGTGATCGTTACCGCGACGGCGGGTAAAGCCGCTGCGGTCAAAGAATTCCAGAATCTGCACCGCGACTTTGCGGCCGGTACCCAGCTGGTTGCGGAAGTCGGCGGCGCTGGTGCTGCCTCCGGCGGCCGCGCGCTGACGAATCAGATCGGCGAAGATCTGGATCTGAGCGCTGCGGTAGTAGCGATCGCGCACGATCGCCGTGATATGGCCGAGACGCGCCGCGGTGAGCAATAAACCGCGAATTTGCTCTTCATCCTGCTGCAGCGCATCGGCAATGTCGCGCACCCACAGCGGCTGATCGCTGAACAGCGGCTCGACCTGCTGCCACAGCGTGGCTTCCTGCGGATTAAAGCGCGGCGCGAAGTCGGGCAGGTGCAGCCAGCCCTGTTTCTGCCGCAGCTCGCCTTGTGCCAGCATCTGGTCGATTAATCCCGGCACCAGCGGTGCCGGCGCATGCGGCAGCGCCACACGGCGCAGGCGATCGTGGCCGATGCCCGGCAGCTCCGGATGCTGCTGGTGGAAGGCGCTCAGCGCTTCCCGTAAACGCTGCTGCCAGGCGCTGGCCATTGTGTCGCTCATCAGGCTGGTCCCCAGCCGTACCGGATTCAGCGGCAGCAGCAGCGCGTCCAGCGCCGGCGCAGTGAGCTGGCGCGCCCAGCCGAGCTCGTCATACGCGGCTGGTTGATACGCCAGATGCGCCTGCAGGCTGGCGCTGTCATCCCGCGCCGCGGCCAGTTGCTGTAGCCACTGCAGGTAGTCCGGCTGGCGTTTACCGCGCTTTTTGCTGTCGCACAGCAGTACGCGTCCGCCGCCCAGCGTGTGCTGCGCATTGCTGTCGCGGATAATTATCCGATCGTTTTCCGCCAGCCACAGCGGCTGGCTGAGCACCAGTTCAGCCACATCGTCCGTGAGCTGCGTTAAGCGGCCGGTGACGTGGCTGGCCGCTTGATGCAGATGCACCGGCTGTGAGGCCGTTTTCAGCGGTTGCAGCAGGCGCAGTGCAACGATCAGCCGCTGCGTGCCGGCGAGACGCGGCTGCGCCAGCAGCCAGTCGCCGCGCGTAATCTGTGCCTTCTCCACGTCACCGACGATATTCAGCGCGATGCGCTCGCCCGCCTGCGCGCGCGTCACTGGCTGGTTCTGCGCATGCAGCGCCCGCACGCGCAGCGGCAGGTTCAGGCTGCTGAGCCACAGCGTGTCGCCCACCCTGACTTCACCGCTCAGCGCGGTGCCGGTGACTACCAGCCCGGTGCCTTTCAGCGTGAAAGCGCGGTCGATGGCGAGCCGGAAACGGCGGCCAGGCTCAAACGCCGGTGCGTTCAGGCTGCTGAGGTGCTGGCGCAGCGTTTCAATGCCCTGCTGCGTATGGCTGCTGGTAACAAACTGCGCTGCCGCTGGCCAGCCGAGCTGCTGCGTGAGCTGCGCGACCTGCTGCTGCACCTCCGCGATGCGTGCGGCATCGACGCGGTCGGCTTTGGTCAGCGCCACGCTCAGCGGCGGCTGTCCGGCGAGGCTCAGCAGCTGTAAATGCTCACGGGTCTGCGGCATCACGCCATCGTCACAGGCCACCACCAGCAGCGCATGATGAATGCCGCCGATGCCGGCCAGCATGTTGGCGAGAAATTTTTCATGGCCAGGCACATCAATGAAGCCCAGCGTGCGGCCATCGGGCTGCGGCCAGTAGGCATAACCGAGATCGATGGTCATGCCGCGCCGTTTCTCTTCCGGCAGGCGATCGGCATCAACACCGGTCAGGGCCTGCAACAGTGCGGTTTTACCGTGATCGACATGTCCGGCCGTGGCAATAATCATGGTACTAAGGTCCGTATCAGGGCGGCTTCGTCATCAAGGCAGCGTAAATCCAGCCACAGTTTGCCCTCCTGCAGGCGGCCAATCACCGGGCGTGCCAGCTGGCGCCAGCGTTGCGCCAGGGCGTTGAGCTGGCTGCCGTGACCGTCGCGTGGCGTGAAGGTGATAGCAAAGCTGGGCAGACGTTCGACCGGCAGCGAACCGCTGCCAATTTGCGAGGAACAGGCGGCGATCGCCAGCGAAAAATCGGCGCTAAAGGCGTGCTCCAGCGCCGGCATCAGACGTTCAGCCTGTTGCAGAATATCGTGCGCGCTGCGCGTCAGCAGGCGCAGTGTTGGCAGCGCTTCATGCAGGGTTTCCGGCTGACGGTAGAGCTGCAGCGTGGCTTCCAGCGCCGCCAGCGTCATTTTATCGACGCGCAGTGCGCGCTTCAGCGGATGCTGTTGCAGCTGGTCAATCAGCGCTTTTTTGCCGACGATAATCCCGGCCTGCGGGCCACCCAGTAGTTTGTCACCGGAGAAACTCACCAGGCTCACGCCGGCCGCAATCAGCTGCTGCGGCATCGGTTCAGGCGGCAATCCGTACGTCGTCATATCCACCAGCGAACCGCTGCCGAGATCGCTGATCACCGGCAGGCCGTGCGCGTCGCCTAACTGCACCAGCTCGGCTTCAGGCACGGCATGGGTAAAGCCCTGAATCTGGTAATTACTGGTATGTACCTTCATCAGCAGGCCGCTATCCCCGCCGATGGCGCCGCGATAATCCTTCAGATGGGTGCGATTGGTGGTGCCGACCTCCACCAATCGGCAGCCCGCCTGGCGCATCACGTCAGGGATACGGAATGCGCCGCCGATCTCCACCAGTTCGCCGCGAGACATAATCACGTCGCGGCCCGCTGCCAGGCTGGCCAGCATCAGCAGCACCGCAGCGGCGTTGTTATTGACGATACAGGCAGCTTCGGCGCCGGTTAGTTCGCACAGCAGTGCGCTGACTGCGCGATCGCGATGGCCGCGCGCCGCGTCGTCCAGCGCATACTCCAGCGTTACCGGCTGGCGCAAACAGGCGCTGACCGCCGCGATTGCGCGATCGCTGAGCTGCGCGCGCCCGAGATTGGTGTGCAGCACGGTGCCGGTCAGGTTAAACACCGGGCGCAGCGCGCTTTGCTGCTGCTGCTGCGCGCGGCGCAGCGCTTCATCCGGCCAGCTGGCGTGCCAGTGCGGTAACGATTGATGTTGCTGAATGTGGTCGCGCGCCTCCTGCTGCATGCCGCGAAGCTGGCGCGTGATAAAGGCGGTACCGGATTGTGCCAGCAGCGTCTGCAGCGCCGGATCGCGCAGCAGGCTGTCGATGGCAGGGAGCTGACTGTAGAGGGCTTTCATCACATCACTTAGTGGGTGGGCGGAACCGTACGGGCAAAGCTTTCCCGCTCGAACAGCGTTTCTGCCAGTTTAACCAGCGCCGGGCGATTGACGCACCAGTTGGGCAGCACGCGGCGAAAATTGAGATAGCCCAGGGTGCAGCCGGTGGCGATATCGGCGAGGTTGAGCGTGCCGCTGTTGAGCAACTCGCCCTGCGCGGCGGCGGTTTCCAGAGCGTCGAGGCCGCGCGCGATTTTCTCGCGATTACGCAGCAGCACCTCTTCCGATTGCCGATCACCGGGACGCATCTGTTCGCGCACGATCATCACCGCCGCATCATTGATGCCGTCGGCCAGCTTCTCCAGCTGGCGGATCTGCAGGGCGCGCAGTGCGTCGTCGGGCAGCAGGGCAGGGGCATCGCCACGCAGTTCAATCACCTGAGCAATGATCGAGGAGTCAAACCAGGTCAGCTGCTGGTCATCAATGAAGGCCGGCACTTTACCCAGCGGATTGTACTGCGGGACGTGGCTGTCAGGCTCCCACGGAGAGTGGTTGACGAATTCAAACACCAGGCCCTTTTCCAGCAGGATCACTGAGATTTTGCGCACAAACGGGCTGGTATAGCTGCCAATCAGTTTCATCAGATGTCTCCGTTGCGATAAATGCCAGGCTCCACATTGTAGCGGCGCGATTTATCGCGCAGGGTTTGATGGTGCAAAACCGCGCGATAAATCGCGCCGCTACAAATCGCAGAATGAGTAAATTTACTGCATCAATCCCCGGGAAACATAAACGGATTCAGGCTGCTGCGCGCGAATCCTTCCTGCTCCATGCGGGCATCCAGCACCAGCGAGGCGAGATCGTCGGCTACCGGTTCCAGCGCCGGATCTTTCTCCTGGTATAGCATCTTCAGATAGGTACCGCAGTCGCCGCAGCTTTCGGCTTTCACGGCGGCCTGCTCGCTGTCCAGCGACCAGTAATGCAGATCGCGCGTTTGCTCGCAGTTCGAGCACTTGCTGCGCACCACGTACCACTCGCTTTCGCACAGGTTACAGTGCAGATAGCGCAGACCCTGCTGGCCAACGTCCATGTGCACCACGCTGGCGACCGGCACGCTGGCACACACCGGGCAGAACTGACGGTGCTCGCCATATTCGGCCCGCGCTTTGCCGGGGATCATCGCCGCCATCTGCGCCCAGTAAATTGACAGCGCCGCCCAGATGAACGGGGCTTTATCACTGCTGACCTGGGCGAATTCGCCTTCCAGCAGCGCGCTGGCAAGGGTTTCCAGCTCGGTGGACGAGGCCTTCTCCAGATTCTCCAGCACCGCCAGCGCCTGGCCGCTCATCTCTGGCTTCAGCTCGGCGATCAGCGAATGCAGCAGCCGCTGCCAGTGTACATCGCGCGGATAAGTGTGGATATCCAGCGGCGGTTTGCCCTGCTGCGCGCTCTCTGCCAGCCGCTGATGCAGATCGATCTGCAGCGGATGGTCATACAGCACGATTTCCTGGGCCTGCGCGATCACTGCGGCAAAACGCAGGTAGTCGCCCAGCGGATTTTTCGCCGCCAGATCACGCAACCGCGCCGCACGGCGGCTGTAGAGATTTTTCAGCCGGGGGAAAAGTAACGGCGGAACTTGCTCCGCCGTGTTCTTTTCGCTCTTCTCCAGCTGCTCCTGCGGGATGATGCGAATACTCATCAGGGACGTTTTTCCTGTTGTGTTTGGCGTTGGCGCTGCTCGCGATACCAGCGTGGGTGATGTTTCTTCGCCCACGCGGCCGGTACCCAGCCCTCAACCATGGCGGTAATGGTGCCTTTCACCCACAGGGCGGCATAAATATGCACCATAATCGTCATGATCAGTGCCACAGCCGAGACCGAATGCACCACCAGCGCGGCGCGAATCAGCGGAATGGTGAAGTACCCGGCGAACCAGGGGCGCCAAATGACAATTCCGCTCGCCAGCAGCAAGACTAAGCTGATGATAGCAGCCCAGAACACACACTTCTGCCCGAAGTTGTATTTCCCGGTATCGCCCACCTCTTCATTACGCACGATTTTGCGGATATTTTTCGCCCATACCAGATCGTCGCGCTGGATAAGATTGTGCTTCCAGTAGCGTAAGAACATGATAATAAAGGCTGCAAACATCACCACGCCGACGAACGGGTGCAGAATACGCGCCAGCTGTGGCGTACCGAGCACGTGCATCAGCCAGTTAAACGACGGGAAAAAGAAACCCAGTCCGCTGAGCGCGGCAAACACAAAACAGAACGCGACAATCCAGTGATTGATGCGTTCCGGCGCGCTGTAGCGCACCAGACGATCGCGCTTTTTCATCATTCGCGCTCCTCTTTTTCATGCAGGTTTTCGTCGTCGTCCTCTTCCACCCGGTTCGGACCGACACCAACGTAGTGGAACACCGCGGCGGCGAAGGTGGCGGCAAAGCCGATAGCAGCCAGCGGTTTCCAGACGCCTTTCCAGAAGGTGACCGCCGGGCTGATGCTCGGGTTGGCCGGCAGGCCGTGATACAGCTGCGGTTTGTCGGCGTGGTGCAGCACGTACATGACGTGCGTGCCGCCGACGCCAGCCGGATCGTACAGCCCGGCGTTGGCATAGCCGCGCGTGTTCAGCTCAGCGACGCGATCGGCAGCCAGCTGCTGCATATCACTTTTGCTGCCGAAATGAATCGCCCCGGTCGGACAGGTTTTCACGCACGCCGGTTCCTGACCGACGTTAACGCGATCAACGCACAGCGTGCATTTATACACGCGGTTGTCGTCTTTATTCAGCCGCGGCACGTCAAACGGACAGCCGGCGATGCAGTAGCCGCAGCCAATGCACTGTTCCGACTGAAAATCGACGATCCCGTTCGCGTACTGAATAATCGCGCCTTCCGACGGGCAGGCTTTCAGACAGCCGGGATCGGCACAGTGCATGCAGCCATCCTTGCGGATCAGCCACTCCAGCTTGCCGTTCTCCTCGACCTCCGAGAAACGCATCACCGTCCAGGATTTGGCGGTCAAATCCGCCGGGTTGTCATACACCCCGACGTTATGACCGACTTCGTCGCGGATGTCGTTCCACTCTGAACACGCGACCTGACACGCCTTACAGCCGATGCAGGTGGTGACGTCGATCAGTTTCGCCACTTCCTGCTGATGGTCACGCGCCTGCGGGGCAGGCGTGAAACCATTGGTGGCGGAGCGGCGGATAATGTCTTGCGATTGATAAGCCATATTCGTTCTCCGTTACACCTTCTCGACGTTAACCAGGAACGCCTTAAACTCCGGCGTTTGCGTGTTGGCGTCACCGACAAACGGCGTCAGGGTATTGGCGATAAAGCCTTTTTTCGCCACGCCCTGATAGCCCCAGTGAATCGGGATGCCAATGGTATCGACAGTTTTGCCATCGACGTTGAGCGGACGCAGGCGCTTGGTGACCACCGCTTTGGCTTTGATATAGCCGCGGTTGGAGCTCACTTTCACCGTATCGCCCTGGGCGATGCCGAGCTTGTTCGCCAGCTTCTCGCCAATCTCCACAAACTGTTCCGGCTGCGCGATAGCGTTGAGCAACGCGTGTTTGGTCCAGTAATGGAAATGCTCGGTCAGACGATACGTGGTGCCGACATACGGGAACTGCTCCGCTTTGCCCATTGCCGCCAGATCGTCTTTGAACACGCGCGCGGCCGGGTTGGAGACCACGTCAGGATGCAGCGGGTTGGTGCCGAGCGGCGTTTCAAACGGCTCGTAGTGCTCCGGGAACGGTCCTTCTGCCATTTTGTCGATGGCGAACAGGCGGCCCATGCCTTCCGGCTGCATGATAAACGGCCCGACGTTACTGCCCGGCGCGGCCGTGCTGTAGTCCGGAATATCCATACCGCCCCACTTGCTGCCATCCCATTTGAGGATCTGGCGTTTCGGATCCCACGGGTTGCCCTGCGGGTCGGCGGAGGCGCGGTTATACAGGATGCGGCGGTTCAGCGGCCACGCCCAGCTCCAGTTCAGCGTATTGCCCAGCCCGCTCGGATCGGTGTTATCGCGGCGCGCCATCTGGTTACCGTCCGGTGTCCAGCTACCGGCAAAAATCCAGCAGCCGCTGCTGGTGCTGCCGTCATCTTTCAGATGGGCAAAAGTGCTGAGCTGCTGGCCTTTTTTCACCAGCAGCGTGCCTTTGTCATCGTAGATATCCGCCAGCGCCTTGCCGTTGCTCTCCATCGCCACCTCTTCCGAGGCCGGATTGTCGGGCGTCAGGTAATTCCAGGTCATGTTCAGCACCGGCTCTGGCTGCGCACCGCCTTCGCGCGCATACATCTCACGCAGACGCAGATAGATACCGGAGAGAATTTCACCGTCGTTGAGCGCTTCGCCCGGCGCATCCTGACCTTTCCAGTGCCACTGCAGCCAGCGGCCGGAGTTAACGATTGAGCCGTTCTCCTCGGCAAAGCAGGTCGATGGCAGACGGAACACTTCGGTCTGAATCTGCGCCGGATCGACATCGTTAAACTCGCCGTGGTTTTGCCAGAAGGTCGAGGTTTCGGTGTTGAGCGGGTCGATGGTGACGAGGAACTTCAGCTTCGACAGTGAATCGATCACTTTGCGCTTGTTCGGGAACGACGCCACCGGGTTAAAGCCCTGGCACAGATAGCCGTTGACCTTGCCCTGCGACATCATCTCGAAGTACTGCAGCACGTCGTAGCCTTTGTCCCACTTCGGCAGCCAGTCAAAGCCCCAGCTGTTCTCCGCCTGCGCTTTATCGCCAAAGAAGGCTTTCATCATGCTGACGAAGAATTTCGGGTAGTTGCCCCAGTAATTCACCTGGCCCGGCAGCGTCGGCTTCGGCGTGTTCGCCGCCAGATAGCTGGTGAGATCGGTTTGTTTTTCCGACGGCAGCGTCATATAGCCCGGCAGGCTTTGCGACAGCAGGCCGAGATCGGTCAGACCCTGAATATTGGAGTGTCCGCGCAGCGCATTGACGCCGCCGCCGGCCATCCCCATATTGCCCAGCAGCAGCTGAATCATCGCCATGGTGCGAATGTTCTGCGCCCCGACGGAGTGCTGTGTCCAGCCCAGCGCATACAGGAACGAGGTGGTGCGGTCGCGCGCGCTGGTTTCGCCAATCAGCTCACAGACGTGCAGGAAATCCGCCTTTGGCGTGCCGCAGATGCGCTCGACCATTTCCGGCGTATAACGGCTGACGTGCTGCTTCAGCAGATTCCAGACGCAGCGCGGATGGCTCAGGCTGTCATCGCGTTTGGCAAAGCCGTCGTCGCCCAGCTCGTAGTTCCAGCTGGTTTTGTCATATTTGCGATTGGCTTCGTCGTAGCCGCTGAACAGGCCGTCGTCGAAATGGTAATCCTCTCGCACGATCAGGCTGGCATTGGTGTACGCCTGCACATATTCATGCTGGATTTTGTCATTCTGCAGCAGCCACAGCAGTACTCCCGACAGGAAGGCAATGTCGGTGCCGGGGCGGATAGGCGTGTAAAAGTCTGCCACCGATGCCGTGCGCGTGAAGCGCGGATCGATAACAATCAGTTTGGCTTTGTTGTGAATTTTGGCTTCCATCGCCCAGCGGAAACCGACCGGATGCGCCTCAGCAGCGTTTCCGCCCATCACCACAACCAGATTGGCATTACGGATGTCGACCCAGTGGTTGGTCATCGCACCGCGACCAAATGTTGGAGCAAGACTTGCTACCGTTGGTCCGTGTCAGACGCGTGCCTGGTTGTCGACCGCCAGCATACCGAGCGATCGGGTAAATTTTTGCGTTAAGTAGCCGGTTTCGTTGCTGGAGGCCGAAGCGCACAGCATGCCGGTGGAGAGCCAGCGGTTTACCGTCACGCCGGCGGCGTTCTGCGCGATAAAGTTGGCGTCGCGATCGGCTTTCATCAGCTGCGCGATGCGCGTAAAGGCGTCATCCCAGCTGATGCGCTGCCATTTGTCGGAGCCTGGCGCACGGTATTCCGGATATTTCAGACGGCTGTCGCTGTGGACAAAATCAAGCAGGCCCGCGCCTTTCGGACAGAGCGCGCCGCGGCTCACCGGATGGTCCGGATCCCCTTCGATGTGGAAAATGGTCTCTTTGGCGTTTTTCGCGCCATCGCCGAGGCTGTACATTAACAGGCCACAGCCGACTGAGCAGTAAGTGCAGGTATTACGGGTTTCGCGGGCACGCAGCAACTTATACTGCCGTGTTTCCGCCAGCGCGGCTTCCGGCGTAAAGCCGAGCAGTGCTGCCGTGGTTCCTGCCATACCGCCAGCGCAGATCTTGAAGAATTTTCTTCGGCTGACGTTCATGGGTAATCCTTGAGTCGACATTGCTGTAATAATTTTTTTGCGCTGGATGGAGCCGGGGTTCAGAATGGCTCCACGCAGGATTGCGTCAAAAGCGACCTGATATTACCACTACTTTAATGTGGTTGTTATGCGAGACGAGAGAAGTGAAAGCGAAACAGCAAAAAAGTAACCAGAATGTGAATGAGATCGCAGGACTGAGCCAGACCACCGTATGGCAGCGCCACGCGATTACTGAAGCGGAAAGCGACTGGCTGGCGCAGGAAGTGCCGGTGGCGCTGGTCTACAACGGCATTTCACACGTGGTGATGATGGCGACGCCGGATAATCTGCAGGCTTTTGCGCTCGGTTTTTCGCTCTCCGAAGGCATTATTGAGCAACCCGGCGAGATCTATGGCATGGATGTGGTGCCGGGCTGCAATGGGTTCGAAGTGCAGATCGAACTCTCCAGCCGGCGTTTTATGGCGCTGAAGGCGCAGCGTCGCGCCATGGCGGGCCGCACCGGTTGCGGCGTATGCGGGGTGGAGCAGCTGGATCAAATCGGCAAGCCGGTGCAGCCGCTGCCGTTTACGCAGACCTTCGATCTGGCCTGCCTTGATAACGGGCTGGCACAGCTGCGCGATTTCCAGCCCATCGGCAATCTGACCGGCTGTACGCACGCCGCCGCGTGGATGTCGCCGCAGGGCGAACTGCAGGGCGGCTGCGAAGACGTGGGTCGCCACGTGGCGCTGGATAAGCTGCTGGGTCAGCGCAGCCAGCAGCACTGGCAGCAGGGCGCGGTGCTGGTTTCCAGCCGCGCCAGCTATGAGATGGTGCAAAAATCTGCCATGTGCGGCGTAGAGATCCTGTTTGCCGTCTCGGCCGCCACCCAGCTGGCGGTTGAAGTGGCCGAGCGCTGTAACCTGACGCTGGTCGGTTTTTCTAAACCGGGACGCGCCACGGTGTACAGCCATCCGCAGCGTCTGATCAACGGTTGATGTGCGATACATGCCGGGAATCTCACCGTTCGCGGCATGCGGCGTACCGGGAGGTGTCAGGCAATCTTATATTACGCTGCGCTTTTTCTGGTTAGCCTGCTAAATAATATGCATGCAATAGTTTTTAATGTGACATTCTTTTCGATAGGAATGAAGAAGTTGATGCGCTATCATTAACGTCTCAATCAATAATAATATATTCATTATGGCTTTAATTAAAAAGCTGCGGCAGCTGAATCGCAGGCGTAATTATTTAAAGAAAGAGATTAAATATTCTCTTGATCTTTATTTTGCAGCAAGGAAATGGAAAAAGACTTCAAGCCACAAACAGAATAGACAGGATATCAAATCCATTCTGCTGGTTCGCAATGAAGGTAAAATCGGCGATGCCATCGTTTCTACGTGTTTTCTCAGAGCGCTGTTTGAAGCCGGGTATCGTGTAGATATTCTGGCGGTAAAGGAGAATGAGAGCCTTTTCCGGCATAACCCGTATATTCACAACATCTATCTCTCGGAGAGTTTCAGCGATTGTCATCAGCGCGATAAATATGACACCGCCATCGGGAGTGAGGTCGTTACCCTCCTGAGAGACAATGCTTACGATTTATTGATCGATACGGCTATCTGGCAAACCGCGCTGTATATGCCCAAAATGATTGCCGATATCAATCCTAAAATGACGCTGGGTTTCAACAAGCCTGGCTGGCTTAAACCCTACGATATCAACATTCAGTTCGATCACCTTAATAACCACGTTAAAAATATCTATCGTGCGGTTCTTGACTATCTTCAGGTTGAGACGGTTGATGGGCTGAATTATGAAATATTTTATCCTGAGCGAATTGATGCCGAAATTCACCAGTCCGGCATGTTTTCCGCTGATGAGCACAATATTTTAATCAATATTTATGCCAGTCATGCCGATCGTGACCTCTCTGAGCAGCAGCTGAATGAGCTAATCGGGGCGATTGTCAGGCACAATGCGGCCACCAATATCGTGGTGCTCGATCACAAAGGCGCGCTGGAACAGGCGTCGCTGCACCCCGCGAAGTTATACCGCGTTCCCTCGCTGTATCACGCTTTCGCTGCGGTTAAGCAAAGTGATTGCGTGATTACTCCCGATACCGCCGTGGTGCATATCTCGGCGGCTTATAACAAAGCCCTGGTTGGCATCTATCAGGACTCCCTGAAAAATAATCAGCTGTGGTCGCCTGGCTACAGTAACGGCCATCAGATATTTTCCGATGAGTTTGTTTTTAAAAATGACGGACGGCTGGTTGAGAAAATAAGCCAAAAAATCCACACGCTGGTTCAGCCATAATCGATGAGGTCACTGTGCCGTCAGTACGGTGACCGTGCATCGGGCAGTTCCTTACACCACCTGCACCGCTAACGCCTGCTGCAGAGCGCTGAGCGCACCGGGCTTTGCCGCGCCGCCGTCGCAAATCAACAGATCGATATCGCCGACAGGGGCGTACTGGGTACGGCTGATCACGCCGAGTTTGCTGTGATCCGCCAGCAGCAGGGTGCGGCTGGCCTGCTGTACCATGGCGTGCGCGATGGCGGCTTCATGCGGATGGAAACTGCTGGCGCCGTTTCGGGCGTCGATGCCGACCGGTGACAGCAGCGCCACGTCGGCGCGATATCGATAAATTTCCCCCACCGTCATTTCTCCCCGCGTCTGCTGCGCGCCGGCCATCATCATGCCGCCCAGCAGCAGCACCTGGTTATTCAGGGTTTCATGCTCTTCGGCCGCGGTGAGCGCCAGTGCCGCCTGCAGACTGTTGGTGATGATGGTCAGGCCGGACATGGTGCGCAGCTCTTCTGCCAGCAGCGTGGTGGTGGTGCCGGCATCGAGGAACAGCGTCTGGACGGGCTGCAGATGTTGTACCGCGGCGGCGGCAATCGCGCGTTTCTCTCTGGCCTGTGCGTTACGGCGCACCTGCAGCGGTGGCTCCGGCGGGCTCTCCAGCGCCACCAGACCGCCATGTACGCGGCGCGCCAGCCCCTGCGCCTCAAGCGAAATGATATCGCGCCGTGCCGTTTCCCGCGAAATACCCAGCTCTTTAATGATGCGTTCAGTGCTGAGCTGATATTGCGTGCTCAGCAGCGCGCGGATGCGATGTAAACGGGTTTCCTGCAGCATGACGTTTCCCTGTGGCAGAGCGAAGCTGGGCCTAAGCTTACCTGAGTGTCATCGTGGCGTCATGTGTATTTGGTTGTATTTGTGTATTTGGTTGCATTTTTCACTAAAGCAGGCATGATGTTCGCAGAGATCAGGCTGCAAACACCCCCTTTCACCTTCGCAACGGGAGTTACCATGGTTACACGTTCCACCATCATGGATACCAACAGTTTTCGCGCCGAACACGCCGACGCGCTGGATCCGGCCACCCGCACTCTGACGGACAAGCGCAGCAAAGTGCTGGGCGAATCGTATCGTCTGTTTTATCGCAAGCCGGTGCATCTGGTGCGCGGCGAAGGGCAGTATTTGTGGGATGCGGCGGGTAATAAATATCTGGATGTGTATAACAATGTGGCGAGCATCGGCCACTGCCATCCGGCGGTCATTGAGGCGGTGAGTCAGCAGATGAAGATGCTGAACACGCACACGCGTTATCTGCACGAGCGCATTCTTGACTACAGCGAAGCGTTGCTGGCGACCACGCCGGAAGCCATCGATCGCGCCATGTATATGTGTACCGGCTCAGAAGCCAACGATTTGGCGATACGCGTGGCGCGCGCCTGGAGCGGTGGCACCGGTATTATTGTCTCGCAGGAGGCGTACCACGGTACCAGTGATTTGACCTCTGGCGCGTCACCGGCGCTGGGTAGCGGTCAGCCGCTGGCCGCGACCACCCGCCTGGTGCCACCACCGGATGCTTATCGTGTCGATGCGCCTGACCTCGGGGCATGGTTCGCCGACCAGATTCAGCAGCAGATTGATGACATGAAAGCGCACGGCATTAAATTCGCCGGTTTCCTCGCCGACTCGATCTTCTCCTCCGACGGCGTGCTGCCTAATCCGCGCGGATTCCTGCAGCAAGCGGTGGATGTGGTGCATGCTAACGGCGGCATTTTTATCGCTGATGAAGTGCAGCCCGGCTTTGCCCGCACCGGCGATGCCTTCTGGGGCTTTGCCCGTCACGGCGTGGTGCCGGATGTGGTCACCACCGGTAAGCCGATGGGCAACGGTATTCCGGTTTCCGGCCTGCTGGCGAAAAGCGACGTGCTGGCCGCGTTCAGCGACGAGATCCCTTATTTCAATACTTTCGGCGGCAATCCGGTGGCGATGGCCGCTGCGCAGGCGGTGCTGACGGTGATTCAGGAAGAGGGGCTGCAGGAGCATAGCCGCGTGGTCGGCGCACAGCTGCTGGCGGAGCTGCAGAAGCTGATGGACCGCCATGACTGCATTGGTGATGTGCGCGGTGCCGGGCTGTTTATCGGGTTTGAGCTGGTGCAGGATCGCAGCAGTAAGACGCCGGACAAAGCGCTGGCGCTGGACTTGATCGAGAAGCTGCGCGATCACCATGTGCTGACGTCGGTGGCCGGGCCGTACGGCAACGTGCTGAAACTGCGTCCGCCGCTGGCGTTCCAGAGCGGTGATATCGACTGGCTGGTGGGAGCACTGGATAAGTCGCTGACCGAGCTGGGGCGTTAATTACTCAGATATCAGGTCGCCATGAATGGCAACCCGACAGCATAATGTGCCAGATGCGCGTTGATGCGCATCTGGCAGGGCGCGAAAGGACATCACGCCGCGGCAGTTTCCTGCGCAAAAATCTGCTCCATCTTCTGCCACGCCTGCGCCACATCATCGTCGAGATTGAACAGGCCGGAGGTGCCGACAATAAACACGTCGACGCCCGAGGCGGCAATCTGCTTAAAGGTGCGCGCATTGCACGACCCATCGATTTCGGTCAGATAGTGATAACCGTGCGTTTCCCGCATGGCGATCAGCTGGCGAATTTTGTTCAGCGTTTCCGGAATAAATTTCTGCCCGGCGAAACCGGGATCGACTGACATCACCGTCACTTTATCCAGCAGATGCGCATATTCACGAATGCTGTCGGCTGGCGTCGCCGGATTCAGCACCACGCCGCAGCGACGACCAGCCTCTTTAATTTGTGTCAGCAGGCGAAAAATTTTGTTATTCGCCGTCTCCGGATGGAAACTGATAATATCCGCACCGGCATCAATGCACATCGGAATAATATCTTCCGGGTGGTTCACCATTAAATGCACATCAATCGGCACATCGGTAATTTTACGCAGGTTCTCAATAAAGAACGGCGACAGCGTAATATTCTTAACATAGCTGCCATCCATAATATCGACATGATAGAACGAGGCGCTGGCGTTCATCGCTTCGATCTGCTCGCGGAAGCGGGTCAAATCCATGCACATCAGGGACGGTGAAAAGCGGGCGTTCATGCTGATTTCCTCATTACGCAAACAGCGCCCGCAGGCGCTGTCTGTGACATCAATGGAAGAACGAAATAATATGGCCGAGCACAATGCCGACGATACCGAAGTCCGCATCACCAAAGGTGGTGGACGCGAAGCCAAGGTCACCCATCAGCGGCAGCAGAATGGCGGGCAGGAAGGAGATCAGCAGCCCCTGGACAAAGGAACCGATGATGGCACCGCGCCGTCCGCCGGTGATGTTGCCGTAGACGCCAGCGGTCGCGCCGCAGAAGAAGTGCGGCACCAGGCCCGGCACAATCACGCTCAGACCGAACAGCGGGCACAGGAACATGCTGATCAGACCGGCGGCGAAGCTGCACAGGAAGCCGATGATCACGGCGTTCGGCGCGAACGGGAAGACCGTCGGGCAATCCAGCGCTGGTTTTGCGTTCGGCACCAGTTTATCGGCGATGCCTTTGAACGCCGGGACGATCTCGGCAATCACCATGCGTACACCGGCAAGAATGATGTAAACACCCGCAGCAAAGGTGATTGACTGGATAATGGCAAAGACGATGAAGTTCTGGCCGCCGCTCACCTGGCTTTCGGTAAACTCTTTACCGGCGACCAGTACCAGCGCGATAAACAGAATCATCATGGTCAGCGAAATTGCCACGGACGAGTCGCGCAGGAAGTTGAGGGTTTTGGGTACTTTCAGCTCTTCAATTGACGGGCTGCCTTTGCCCACCGCTTTGCCGACCAGCGCCGACAACAGGTAGCCGGTGGAGCCAAAGTGGCCCAGCGCCAGATCGTCCGAGTTGGTGATTTTGCGGGTGAACGGCTGCAGAATCGCCGGGCATACCACCATCATGGTGCCGAGAATCAGCGAGCCGATCAGCACCAGCCAGAAGCCGTGCACGCCGCCCACCGACAGGATCACCGCCAGCATGGCCGACATATACAGCGTATGGTGCCCGGTCAGGAAGATGTATTTCAGCGGCGTGATGCGCGCCAGCACAATATT
The DNA here is from genome assembly GCF_059730895.1 of gamma proteobacterium symbiont of Lampromicra miyakona. Lineage (NCBI taxonomy): Bacteria > Pseudomonadati > Pseudomonadota > Gammaproteobacteria > gamma proteobacterium symbiont of Lampromicra miyakona. The sequence continues at coordinate 114,245 of NZ_AP035932.1, forward strand.
CACCAGCATACCGAACACCATGATCATCGCGGTTTCGGTACCGTAGTTTTTCTGTGCCAGCGCGGCCATTGCATCAGTATTCGGCACTACGCCCTGAATATTGAACGAGTGCTCGAATAGCTGGCTGAAGATGGTCAGGGTGGCCGCAATTAAGTTGGCCCCGGCGATAAGAATAACAAAACCCATGATGGTTTTTAGCGTACCGGAAATCACATCGGACACCGGTTTCTTTTGCAGTAATAAACCAATCAGGGAAAAAAGGCCGACAAGTATAGCGGGTGTTCCAAGAACATCCTTAATTATAAACTGCAGCATAAATTACTCCGTGTGAGTAAATTTCGTCGGGTCAATTACAGGTTGTCGGCGAGAATTTCTTTGATTCTGGCGTTATCCAGTAAATTGCTCAGGCCAAATACCTGTGCGCTGTGGCTCGACAGCTGGTCAGCGATATCTTTAGCGCTGATGATAATATCGGCCTGCTCAGATTTGGCAGAGGTTAAATCGGTATGACCCACTTCAGCCTCTTTACCCAGCTCCTTAATAATTTTCTTCACGTTCATTTCCACAATGAAGCTGCTGCCTAAACCGTTTCCACACACAATCAGTACTTTTTTCATTTTCAGGTTTCTCTGGTGATTAATTTTTAATGACAGCTTCAATCGCTGGCAGGGTCGATGCCGACAGCAACTGCTGCAGGCGGGATTCGTCGCTGAACACCTCAGCCAGCGCGGTGATCATCTGAATATGATCGTCGCCAGACAGGGCGCACAGCATAATAACGACAAACACCGGGTCGTTTTCATCGGCGGCAAAATTCACACCTTGTTTTACGTGCAGCAGCGACAGGCCGTTTTTGCGCGCACCCTGTTCCGGACGTGCATGCGGCATCGCCAGCCCCGGCGCCAGCACATAATAGGGCCCCAGCTCAGCATGCGAGGTAAAGATCGCATCCAGATAGGCCGGGGTAATTGCCCCCTCCGCCAGCAGCGGCTCGGCCGATAAACGCACCGCTTCCTGCCAGTCGCTAACGTCGTCTATTACCCGGATATGTTGCGGTGTCAGCCATTGAGTGAGCATCAGTAATTCCTGTTTATTCGTCGATGCGGTGCACTGTAGGTGATTTTATCGCCTGGGTTCTGTGATGCTGCTCGCAAAAGTTAGCGCTAACACGAATGATGTTAAAAAGTGTGTTAGCGATAACATTTTTGCGTGCGCGGTTTGTCACGCTGAGGCCGGGGTGACATGCTCAGGCCAGCGAAAATCACGCAGCCAATGAGACATGCCCGATTCTGTGGTTTTTAACATGGCACCAATTTGCTTTTGGTTTTAAGCTGCGTGCGGATAAATCGAGCGCTACCCGGAACCAGCAGGGTAGAGACAGGAGAACGCATGACAGAAAAACGACGGCGCAGTACCGGCAAAAGCACGCTGGCCGATGTTGCCCGTTTGGTCGGTGTCAGCGCCATGACGGCGTCGCGCGCTTTGCGTATGCCGGAGAAAGTGTCGCCCGAAATTCGCGCAAGGATCGACGCGGCCGTCGCGGAACTGGCCTATGTGCCCAACGTGCAGGCGCGTAACCTGGCGTCGGCCTCGTCGCGGCTGATCACCATGGTGGTACCCTCATTTGCGACGCCGGGCAGCGCGATTGTGTCAGAGGCACTGCAGGAGGTGCTGCGGCCGCAGGGCTATAACATGATGCTGGCCGAAGCCAATCATTCGGCGGCGGAGGAGAGCGAGCTGATCGAGATGCTGCTCTCTTACAACCCGGCCGCGATGGTGCACTTCAATTTCGATAATGCCGCCGAAGCGCAGCGCCTGCTGAGCAACTCCGGCCTGCCGGTGATGGACATCGGCGGCGTGCATCAGGATTCTGCCGGCATCAGCATCGGCGTGGACTATGCGAAAGCCATTCGCCAGCTGGTAAACAGCCTGGTGGAGCGCGGCTATCGTCATCCCGGCCTGCTGTGCACACAAACACACAGCACTATTTTCCGTCAGCTGCTTAATGGCTGGCACAGCGGGATGCTGGCGCTGAATCTGGCACCGCACCGCGTGGTGACCTCACCGAAAATGCCCACCTTTGCCGCCGGCCACAGCCTGCTGGCAGAGATCCGTCTCACCTGGCCGGAACTGGACGTCCTGATCTGTACCAGCGATGAAGTGGCGTGCGGCGCCATCATGGCCTGTCACGCAGCCGGCGTCTCGGTACCCAGCCAGCTGGCAATAGCCAGCATCGGCGGTGGCCCGCTGGCGGCGGTATGTTCGCCGCCGCTGACCAGCATTGTGCTGCCGTACGAGGAGATGGGGCGCATGGCCGGTAAACGCCTGCTGGCGGCGCTCAACGGCGACGAGCCGCCTGCCATAAATGAGTTGCCGGTGCAGCTTAAGCTGCGCGCCAGTACGCACAAGGTGTAGCCGTGTGTGCGCACCTTTTGCCAGATTGATCAAATCCTTATCATTCCTAAGGCATTGATAACCCTTTTCCGGATCATGATTTTAACTATAATGATCCGACTGCTTATGCGGCACACCAGCTAGGTTGTGCTGCCAAACACTAAATGGAGAGGAAGAACATGAGTTATTCACTGCCATCCCTGCCGTACGCCTACGACGCACTGGAACCGCACTTCGACAAGCAGACGATGGAAATCCATCACACTAAACATCACCAGACCTACGTTAACAACGCCAACGCGGCGCTGGAAGGTACCGAATTCGCAAACCTGCCGGTTGATGAACTGATCACCAAACTGGATCAGCTGCCAGCAGACAAAAAAGGCCCACTGCGTAACAACGCTGGCGGCCACGCTAACCACAGCCTGTTCTGGAAAGGCCTGAAAACCGGCACTACGCTGCAGGGCGACCTGAAAGCGGCAATCGAAAAAGATTTCGGTAGCGTTGAGAAATTCCAGGAAGAGTTCGAGAAAGCGGCCGCGACCCGTTTTGGCTCTGGCTGGGCGTGGCTGGTGAAAAAAGGCGACAAGCTGGCGGTCGTTTCAACCGCTAACCAGGACAACCCACTGATGGGCGAAGCCATCGCTGGCGTGTCTGGTTTCCCAATCATCGGTCTGGATGTGTGGGAGCACGCTTACTACCTGAAGTATCAGAACAAGCGCCCTGACTACATCAAAGCGTTCTGGAACGTGGTGAACTGGGACGAAGCAGCAGCACGTTTCGCCTCGGCAAAATAAGTTCTGGCTTACGCTATGTGAATAACCGGTGCCTGCGTGCACCGGTTTTTTTATCGCCATCCTAAACCGCAGCTCAACAAACACCACATCATGGCCAGGCTAAAGTGGTTATTAACGCGCCGTTGATAATTTGGGGCATACAGTAGCCTTCAGTTATCTCGCGACGTAAAAATAATCATGTCTATTATTACACATTCTGAGCCGGACTCCGTTTCGTCGGCCGCGCTGTTTATACCTTTAGTCAGTGGAAAGCTGCGGCCAAATAAGCTGTGGAATAGCCAGCAATTTCGCCTGAAATTTGCCTTAAGGTCAGCGGTATTTCCACTGACCACCTTTAATTATCTCCATCAGCTGGCCAAACTCTCTTTTCTGCCGCAGCTGTTAAACAGCCAGGGCTTACTGCCGGCTAAGCCGCATCGTCCCTATTTGCGCGCCGGTTTCAGCGTGGCGCAGCGTGCGCAGGCGATTCTCGATCATTATCAATTAATGGATCGGCTGGCGAATAATCAGCTGCGCCAGTTGCTGCTGAGCCCGAGCGGTAATCTCCTTGCCCGTTTCGACGGCAAAAACGAGGAGCAATTTGCGCTTTATTGCTGCTCCGGCCATTACGACCGGGAAGGGGAAATTACACTGCTGCTTAATTATCAGGATATGACGCTGGCCTCGCTGTCATTCTCTATTATTCAGGAACAGCAGCAGCGCACGCTATTAATTGGGGGCTTGCAGGGGCCGCGGAAACATATTTCCAGTGACGTTATTCGCGATGCCACCAAAGCCGCGCACGGCGTATTTCCCAAGCGTCTGCTGATGGAAGCAGTATTTATTCTGGCGGCACAGTGCGGCGTACAGGCCATTACCGCCGTCGGCGATACCACCCATGTTTTCCGCAGTCTGCGCTACCGTCACAGCAAAGGTGATAAATTCTTTGCCAGCTATAGCGAGTTCTGGCTGTCACTGGGCGGGGAAATGCGGGGTGATGAGCTGTTTACGCTGCCGCTGAGCATGGCACGTAAAGATCTGGAAGAGATTGCCAGCAAGAAGCGCGCGGAGTATCGCCGCCGCTATGCCTTGCTGGATACGCTGGCGCAGCAGGTGCTGCAGGCTGCCGGGGCAGAACGCGACGTGGCCCACGCCGCGTAACGGCAATCAGAACGGCTGCTTCGCGTAGCCGGTCATCACCTTCAGCCCCATCTCACGTCCCAGCGCGGTCATCGGGTGTACCACTACCAGGCCGCGCACGCTTTTCTTCAGCGCGCCCATGTTCGCCTGCTCTTTTTTGGTGATTTCACGGCTGAACGGCAGCTTTTTCAGCTGCTGGGCTTCTTTGCTCAGCTTCTCTTCGCGCACGTTGCGCAGACGCTCAATTTCCTGCACCAGCGTCTCTTTCTCTTTCAGCAGCGCGCCAAGCTTTTCGGCATCGCCCGCTTCCAGCAGCTGCGGTTCTTTGCGATTCAGCGCGTCCAACTGGTCGCTGAGACGTTTAATCTCGGCTTTTTCTTGTTCTTTCATTGGGAAAACTCATTAAGGAAAACAGGCAAAGGATACATCAAATCCGCCCGCTTTTGCAGCGCAGCGACAACAGAGGCAACGGGATAATCGGGTGCAGCGGGCGGGCGGGCAAAAAAATACCCAGCGCAAGGCTGGGTATTGACTGGAATTACAGAATGAAGCGGCTGAGATCTTCGTCGGCCACCAGTTCATCCAGATGCTGACCAACGTATTCGGCATCGATGGTGATCGATTCGCCGTGGCGATCGCTGGCGTCGTAGGAGATATCTTCCATCAGACGCTCCAGCACGGTGTGCAGACGACGTGCACCGATGTTCTCGGTGGTTTCGTTCACCTGCCACGCCGCTTCGGCGATGCGACGGATGCCGTCTTCAGTGAATTCAACGTTAACGCCTTCGGTGCCCATCAGCGCTTTGTACTGTACGGTCACGGACGCGTTCGGCTCGGTCAGGATGCGTTCGAAATCATTGACCGTCAGCGCCTGCAGCTCAACGCGAATCGGCAGACGACCCTGCAGCTCCGGAATCAGATCCGACGGGCTGGCCACCTGGAACGCACCGGAGGCGATAAACAGGATATGGTCGGTTTTAACCATGCCGTGTTTAGTGGACACGGTGCAGCCTTCCACCAGCGGCAGCAGATCGCGCTGTACGCCTTCACGTGACACATCCGGGCCCGACGACTGGCCGCCGCGCTTACAGATTTTGTCGATTTCGTCGATGAACACGATACCGTGCTGTTCAACCGCGTCGATGGCGTCCTGCTTCAGCTCTTCCGGATTCACCAGCTTGGCTGCTTCTTCTTCAATCAGCAGCTTCATCGCATCTTTGATTTTCAGCTTACGCGGTTTCTGCTTCTGGCCGCCGAGGTTCTGGAACATCGACTGCAGCTGGCTGGTCATCTCTTCCATGCCCGGAGGCGCCATGATTTCAACGCCCATCGGCGCAGCAGCCAGATCGATCTCAATCTCTTTGTCATCCAGCTGGCCTTCGCGCAGTTTTTTGCGGAACGACTGGCGCGCAGCGGACGGCTCAGCGCTCTGCTCCGGCTGGCCCCAGTTGTTTTTCGCTGGCGGGATCAGCACATCCAGAATGCGATCTTCTGCCATCTCTTCAGCGCGGTATTTGTTTTTCTCGATCGCCTGGCTGCGCACCATCTTGATGGCGGAGTCCGTCAGATCGCGAATAATCGAATCCACTTCTTTCCCGACATAGCCCACTTCGGTGAATTTGGTGGCTTCAACTTTGATGAACGGCGCATTGGCCAGCTTCGCCAGACGGCGGGCGATTTCGGTTTTACCGACGCCGGTTGGGCCGATCATCAGGATGTTTTTTGGGGTCACTTCATGGCGCAGCTCTTCGTCAAGCTGCATGCGGCGCCAGCGGTTACGCAGCGCAATGGCGACCGCTTTTTTGGCGCCGTCCTGGCCGATGATGAAGCGGTTAAGCTCGCTGACAATCTCGCGTGGAGTCATCTCAGACATGGTTTTGGTCCTTACGCCTTAGACGGTAATTCTTCGAAGTTAATGTTGTGGTTGGTGTAGATGCAGATATCACCGGCGATATTCAGCGCTTTGGCTACGATATCGTGCGCACCCATCTCCGTGTTCTCCAGCAGCGCGCGGGCGGCTGCCTGGGCGTAAGGCCCGCCGGAACCGATGGCAATCAGGTCATTTTCCGGCTGAATCACGTCACCGTTACCGCTGATGATCAGCGAGGAGTTCTCATCGGCAACCGCCAGCAGCGCTTCAAGGCGGCGCAGCATCCGGTCAGTACGCCAGTCTTTCGCCAGTTCGACCGCGGCTTTCACCAGATGGCCCTGATGCATCTCCAGTTTGCGTTCGAACAGTTCAAACAGGGTAAAGGCATCTGCGGTGCCGCCAGCAAAGCCCGCGATCACTTTGTCGTTGTAAAGACGACGCACCTTTTTAACATTGCCTTTCATTACGGTATTGCCGAGCGTCGCCTGGCCATCACCGCCGATCACGACCCGGCCGTTGCGTCGTACACTTACTATTGTTGTCACGGGCAGACCCCTTGTTGCAGTGGAAAAAAGACACCGCGCAGCGGGCGCGGCGTATCATGCAACCAGATATGGGGTAATCCTGTGGGGTTTCAACCCCCGGCAATATCTGATGCTGCAAATTGCCGGGGGCGAGCAGGGAGGGTTAAGGCAGGGCGAGCGGGATACAGCTGCTGTGGCCGGAGCTGTGCAGGCGCTTCACGGTGCTGTCTGTGCTGCTGCGGTCTTTAAACGGCCCAATCACCACGCGATTCCAGCCGCCGCCAGTCGTGATGCGGCTTTCGAAACCTTCAAACGCCAGACCGGCGCGTACCGATTCCGCCTGATCGGTGCCTTTAAACGAGCCACACTGCACCATCCAGCGCTGGGTGCTCGCTTTCTCTTCCGTTTTGGCTTTGGCGCTCTCCTGCGGCTTCGCCGGCTCGCGAGTGATCGGCGCGGCCTGTTGCTGCTGCTGGCGTGCCGCCTGCTGCTGCAATTCCTGCTGGCGTTGCTGCTGCAACTGTTGCTGACGCTGCTGCTGCTGTAACTGCTGCTGCTGACGCTGCAACTGCTGTTGTTGCTGTTGTGCCTGCTGCTGACGCTGCAGCGTTTGCTGGCGCTGAGCCGGGGTTTGTTCGTTCCACGGCACTTCATTCAGCTGGGTCGGCTGCTGGCGCATATCGGCCTGCATCTGCTCCAGCAGCTGACGCTGTTCGTCGGTCAGCTGGGTTTGCGACTTGATTTCGCCACCGGCAGACGGCTCGGTGGGCGACGGCACGGTCACCTGACGATTTTCCAGCTCTTTGATGTACTTCCAGCGCTCTTCCGGCTTCGGCGGCAGGCCATTACCGTTGGCTTTATGATTCGGAATCACCGGTGTTTCTTCTTTTTTGTGATGCGAGATGAACCATAAACCACCGGCAAAGGTCACCAGCACTGCCACGGCCAGTACTATCATCAGCTTTGAAGTGCCGGAGCCGCCTTTACTTTTCTTGCTGCGGCCTGCGGGTTTTTTGCGACGCGTCCCTGTTGAACGCCCGCGGCCTACGTAATCTCTCTGTGCCACTTTCGTTCTGATACCCTTCAAAAAAATGCCACTGGGCGTGTAAATGGGGTGTTAATTTTGCCCGGCAAGGAATGCGTCATGTTACTCAAGGGCTGGAACTTTGACCAGCACAGTCTGCCTTCAGAATCTGCTGAAAATGCAGGGTTCCCGCATTCATTTTTCGCGTTTTGCTGCCGGTGCGGTACTGCCGCGGACGCGGAGTTCGGCGTCGAGCAGGCGTGAACCGTTATTGACCCGTTTGCCCTGCAGCTCATCCAGCAGCAGCAGCATCGCTTCGCGGCCAATGGCAAAACGCGGCTGTGCCACGGTGGTCAGGGGCGGATCGTAGTATTGCGCCAGCTCGATATCATCAAAGCCGACCACCGACAGATCCTGCGGAATACGCATTCCCAGCTTACGCGCCTGGTTCATCGCGCCCAGCGCCATCAGATCGCTATGGCAGAACAGGGCTTTCGGCGGCTGCGGCAGGCTCATCAGCTGCTTCAGCGCGCTGGCACCGGCTTCAAAGGTAAAGTCGCCGTGCACAATCAGCGTGGGATCGATGGCGATATTGCTGCGGCGCAGCGCCTGGATGTAGCCCTGCAGCCGATACTGGCTGAGCGGGATATGTTCCGGTCCGGTGATGCAGGCGATCTGCCGATGGCCCAGCTGTAACAGGTGATTCACCGCTTCAAAGGCCGCGGTCAGGTTATCGATATGCACCGTGGGCAGCGCCATCTCCGGCGCGAACTCGTTGCCCATCACCATGGGCGGCAGATTACGCTGATCTTCAATGCCGGCGTCAAACGGCAGCTGCGAACCCAGCAGTACCATGCCGTCAATCTGGCGCGTCAGCATCAGGTTAAGGAAGGTTTTCTCCTGCTGATCCTGGTGCGCGCAGTCACCAATCAGCACCAGATAGCCTTCCTGCGCGGCGGTCACTTCCACGCCGCGGATAATCTCGCTGAAGAAAGGGTCACAGATGTCCGGCACAATCACCAGAATGGTTTGCGTGTCGCCGCGTTTAGCGTTGCGCGCCAGACCGTGCGGCGCATAGCCGACCGCCTGCACCGCCTGTTCCACTTTCTGCCGGGTCGCGGCGGAGACTTTTTCCGGATTCATCAGCGCGCGCGAAACCGTGGCGGTGGAGACGCCAGCCTGCTCGGCCACATCTTTCATGGTGGCTGCCGATGAGGGTTGCTTCTGATCCAACGTTAACTCCTGACGCGGTACAGCGCATAGATATTCACATATAGCCGGCCCAGTGCCGGGACGGGCACTATTGTTAACCCAACGCCGTGTGAGGTTGTTACTTAATTTGCATAAAAATTGTGACTTGTGCGACTTTTTTCGATCTGGCTCGCAGATGTGGCGCGGCTTAACTCTCGGTGGGGTCGATATCCAGCGTCCATTTGACTTTGCGCGCGGCGGGCAGGGTGGTGACCAGCGGCAGTGAACTGCTCAGCAACTGCTGCAGCCGCTTGCGCGACGGATGCTGTAGCAGCAGTTGCCAGCGCCAGCGTCCGCTGCGCTTCGGTGCCAGCGCCGGCACCGGCCCCATCAGCCACATCGCCTCATCTTTGAGCGGGCTGGCTTCCAGCAGGTTACGCAGCTGAGTAAGGAACTCCGCCGCCTGCGCGTTATCCAGATCTTCAGCGCGAAACAGTGCGTGGCTGGTCCACGGCGGCAGCTGCACTGACTGGCGCTCCAGCAGCGTCTGATCGGCAAACGCAAAATAGCCGCGATGCAGCAGCGTTTGCAGCAGTGGATGCTCCGGATGGTGCGTCTGTAGTAACACTTCGCCCTGCTTACCGGCGCGGCCGGCGCGGCCGGCGACCTGTGTGTAGAGCTGGGCAAAGCGCTCGGCGGCACGGAAATCGGCGGAAAACAGCGCGCCATCGACATCCAGCAGCGATACCAGCGTCACGTCCGGGAAGTGATGGCCTTTGGCCAGCATCTGCGTGCCGACCAGAATGCGCGCTCCGCCGCGATGCACATCGGCCAGATGCTGCTCCAGCGCGCCTTTGCGGCTGGTGGTGTCGCGATCGATGCGCGACACCGGTACGCCAGGAAACAGCGTGCTGAGCTGCTGCTCCAGCTGTTCCGTGCCCACGCCGACCGGCAGCAGATGGGTGGAACCGCAGCCCGGACACTGATGCGGCAGCGGACGCTGGCTGTCACAGTGGTGACAGCGCAGCTGACGATGCTGCTGATGCAGCGTGTAATAACTGTCGCAGCGCTGGCACTCCGCCAGCCAGCCGCAGTCGTGGCACATCAGCGCCGGCGAAAAGCCGCGGCGATTGAGAAACAGCAGAACCTGATTATCCGCCTGCAGGTGCTGGCGCATCTTGCCCAGCAGCGCCGGCGCAAGACCGCCTTTCAGTTGCTGTCCCTTGAGATCGATTAGCTGCTGCAGCGCCGGTTTGGCGTTACCGGCACGTTTGGTCAGGTTGAGCTGGCGATATTTACCGACACGCACGTTGTGCAGCGTCTCCAGCGCCGGCGTCGCCGAGCCCATCACAATCGGCACATCTTCTTCGTGAGCGCGGAATACCGCCAGATCGCGCGCCTGGTAGCGCCATCCCTCCTGCTGTTTGTAGGAGCTGTCGTGTTCTTCATCGATGATGATCACGCCCGGCCGCGCCAGCGGTGTGAATAGCGCGGATCGTGTGCCGATGACAATGGCGGTCTCGCCGCTGCGCGCGCGCAGCCATACCGCCAGACGCTCGCTGTCATTGAGCGCCGAGTGCAGCACATCAATCGGCGCATCGAAGCGTTCACGAAAGCGGGCGATGGTTTGCGGCGTCAGGCCAATTTCCGGCACCAGCACCAGCGCCTGTTTGCCGCGCGCCAGCACATTCTCCAGCACGCTGAGATAGACCTCGGTTTTACCCGATCCGGTGATGCCTGCCAGCAGCCACGCGGCGTAATGCTCGTCCTCGCTGCGAATGGCGCCCACCGCCATCGCCTGATCGGTATTCAGCCGCAGCCGTTCACCTTTCACCGCGAAACTGGTGCGCCAGTCGTGCTGCTGTGGCGCATGTTCGCGCAGGTCGCACAGCCCTTTGGCACGCAGCGCCTGCAGCGCGGCATCGGTAAAATCCTGCTCGCCGATCTGATGCCGATACAGCGGCCGCTGACGCAACGCCGCCAGCGCCTGCTGCTGTTTCGGCGCGCGCTTCAGGCTTTCCAGCGCCACTTCGCGCCCGGCTTCGTTCACCACCCACTGCCACAGCGGCGCTTCCTGGGCCGGCTTGCCCTGACGCAGCAGCACCGGCAGCGCATGGCTGAGCACTTCGCCGAGCGGAGAGTGATAGTAGCCGGCGGCCCAGTTGAGGATGCGCCACAGCGCGGGTGAGAACAGCGAGCGGTCGTCGAGCAACGCATCAATCTGCTTCAGCTGGGCAAGGGGGAGATCGCTGGTTGCGCGCGTGCTAACCACGATGCCCGTCATTTTCCGGTTGCCGAACGGTACGCTCACGCGCGCGCCGGCCACCGGCTGCGGCGCATCGGCGGGCAGCAGGTAGTCAAACAGGCGAGGCAGCGGAACGGGCAGGGCAACCTGAACAACGGGCATGTCGATCTCTATCCGGTTCTGTAAAAAGGAGAAGTAGTGTACACGCTGGCGTCACCCCCGTCATACTTCAGCGCGCGGCGGCGCTGGCTGCAGGCGTTTCCCCGGCATGGCAGAGCACGGCGCATTGCGCGGATTTGATCAATGCGCTCATTTTCTGTATACTATGCCGCCTTTGATGAGATGACTCGTCAAAGATACACCATTTATTAACCGCGTGTGGTGCTGTGCAGGTTCGCCTGGCACGGAGAGCGACACGGCCTTTTATGAGGTTCTCCCATGAAACAAGGTATTCACCCGAAATACGAAGCTGTGACCATCACCTGCTCTTGCGGCAACGTGATCAACACCCGTTCAACCATGACTGGTACCCTGAACCTGGACGTGTGCGGCAAATGCCACCCGTTCTACACCGGTAAGCAGCGTGTTGTTGACTCTGGTGGTCGTGTTGATCGCTTCAACAAGCGTTTCAGCATCCCAGGCAGCAAGAAATAAGATTATTTGCCGGCGAATCTTCACGATTCGGTTGCAAGAAAAAACCCAGCCTCGGCTGGGTTTTTTTATTTCTGGCCTCAGTATTCCCAGCTGTCGGGATCGATGCCCATCTCTCGCATAATCTGTTTTGCTTCTTCCGGAATCTCGTCGCTGCGCTCTTTACGCAGATCAACATCATTCGGCAGCGGTTGCCCGGTGAAGGCATGCAAAAAGGCTTCGCACAGCAGTTCGCTGTTGGTGGCGTGACGCAGATTGTTCACCTGACGGCGGGTACGCTCATCCGTTAAAATCTTCAGCACTTTCAGCGGGATAGAAACTGTAATCTTCTTAACCTGCTCGCTCTTCTTACCGTGTTCAGCGTAAGGGCTGATATATTCGCCGTTCCATTCAGCCATGGGTTACCTTAATCAATAAAAAGTTGAATATGGGGAAATCCGTTGATTATGCCCGATTTTTCGATGCCTGACCGCTTAAACTGCCGGTTTTATGCTTACACATCGCGTTTCACAGGAAAGCGCGCTGAACACCAGGCGATGACGCGTAATTTTAGCGGGTATTGCGGCTTTGCTCAATCTATACGCAAAGACATTTAGATGTCCAGATGTATTGACGTCCAGTTGCGGAATGTTATTCTGTTGCCACTTTTTTATTACACTTCAGGAACAGTAAGCACCATGACGCGTAAACAGGCAACCATCGCAGTACGCAGCGGTTTGAATGATGACGAGCAATATGGCTGCGTTGTCCCACCGATTCACCTCTCCAGCACCTATAACTTCCTCGATTTCAACGAGCCGCGCGCGCATGACTATTCACGCCGCGGTAATCCGACGCGCGATGTGGTCCAGCGCGCGCTGGCTGAGCTGGAAGGCGGCGCGGGCGCGGTGCTGACCAACACCGGGATGTCGGCGATTCATCTGGTGACGACGGTGTTCCTGAAGCCAGGCGATCTGCTGGTGGCGCCGCACGACTGCTACGGCGGCAGCTATCGTCTGTTTGACAGCCTGAGCAAGCGTGGCGCTTACCGCGTGAAGTTTGTCGATCAGGGCGATGAAGCGGCGCTGGCGGCGGCGCTGGCGGAAAAACCAAAGCTGGTGCTGGTCGAAAGCCCGAGCAATCCGCTGCTGCGCGTGGTGGACATTGCGGCCATCTGCGCCGCCGCGCGTGCTGCCGGTGCGGTGAGCGTCGTGGACAACACCTTCCTCAGCCCGGCGCTGCAGAACCCGCTGGCGCTGGGTGCCGATCTGGTGATCCACTCCTGCACCAAATACCTCAATGGTCACTCGGACGTGGTGGCCGGTGCGGTCATCGCTAAAGATCCGGCGCTGGTCACGGAACTCGCCTGGTGGGCGAATAACATTGGCGTCACCGGCGCGGCGTTTGACAGCTACCTGCTGCTGCGCGGCCTGCGCACCCTGGCACCGCGCATGGCGGCGGCGCAGCGTAACGCCCTGGCGATTGTTGATTACCTGAAGCAACAACCGCTGGTGAAAAAGCTGTATCATCCGTCTCTGCCAGAGAACGCCGGCCACCAGTTTGCCGCGCGTCAGCAGCGCGGTTTTGGCGCCATGCTCAGTTTTGAACTCGACGCCGATGAGGCGCGGCTGCGCCGCTTCCTGAAAGCGCTGCAGCTGTTTACGCTGGCGGAGTCGCTGGGCGGCGTGGAAAGTCTGATTTCGCACACCGCCACCATGACGCACGCCGGCATGTCGGCGGACGCGCGTGCCGCAGCGGGCATTTCCGACTCGCTGCTGCGTATTTCTGTCGGAATTGAAGATCACGAAGATTTAATCGCCGACCTGGATAATGCATTCAGGATCGCAGCCGAGGGGTAACCATGACGATTTCAGCAGGCGCGGGAACGCCGATCAAGCAGTTGCATAAATTTGGTGGCAGTAGCCTGGCCGACGCGCGCTGTTATCAGCGCGTCGCCGGTATCATGGCCGATTACAGCCAGCCGGGCGACTTAATGGTGGTCTCTGCCGCAGGCAGCACCACTAACCAGCTGATCAGCTGGCTCAAGCTGAGCCAGAGCGATCGCTTATCGGCCCATCAGGTGCAACAGGCGTTACGCCGTTTTCACAGCGAACTGATCGCTGCACTGCTGCCTGCTGAATATGCAGAAACCCTGACCGCAGCCTTCATCCGCGATCTTGAACGCCTGGCGGCGCTGCTCGACGGCGCCATCACCGATGCGGTATACGCCGAAGTGGTCGGCCACGGCGAAATCTGGTCGGCGCGCCTGATGGCGGCGGTGCTCAGCCAGCGCGATATCGACGCGGCGTGGCTGGACGCGCGCGACTTTCTGCGTGCCGAACGGGCGGCACAGCCGCAGGTAGATGAAGGCAAATCCTGGCCGCTGCTGCAGGCGCTGCTGGCGCAGCATCCGCATAAGCGTCTGGTGGTGACGGGTTTTATCAGCCGCAGCGAAGCGGGCGAAACCGTACTGCTCGGCCGTAACGGCTCTGACTACTCGGCAACGCAGATTGGCGCGCTGGCGGGCGTGAACCGCGTCACCATCTGGAGCGACGTGGCTGGCGTTTACAGCGCGGACCCGCGCAAGGTCTCTGATGCCTGCCTGCTGCCGCTGCTGCGGCTGGATGAGGCCAGCGAGCTGGCCCGACTGGCGGCGCCGGTGCTGCACACGCGTACGCTGCAGCCGGTCTCCAACAGCGACATCGATTTACAGCTGCGCTGCAGCTATCAGCCGGAGCAGGGCTCAACGCGCATTGAGCGCGTGCTGGCGTCCGGCACCGGCGCGCGCATTGTCACCAGCCACGACGATGTCTGCCTGGTTGAGATTCAGATTCCTGATAGCCACGATTTTGCTACCCAGCAGAAAGAGATCGATCTGCTACTGAAGCGCGCGCAGCTGCGTCCGCTGGCGATGGGTATCCATCCGGATCGTCGCCTGCTGCAGCTGTGTTACACCTCGGAAGTGGTCAACAGCGCCTTTAACCTGCTGCAGGACGCGGCGCTGCCCGGTCATCTGCAGCTGCGCGACGGTCTGGCGCTGGTGGCGCTGGTCGGTGCTGGCGTAACGCGTAATCCGCTGCACAGCCATCGCTTCTGGCAGCAGATCAAAGACCAGCCGGTCGAATTCGTCTGGCAGTCAGAAGATCACATCAGCCTGGTGGCGGTGCTGCGCGTCGGACCGACCCAGCACCTGATTCAGGGACTGCACCAGTCGCTGTTCCGCGCCGAGAAGCGCATCGGCCTGATTCTGTTCGGCAAAGGCAATATCGGCTCACGCTGGCTGGAGCTGTTCGCGCGCGAGCAGGAGACGCTGTCGGCGCGTACCGGGTTCGAGTTTGTGCTGGCGGGCGTGGCGGACAGTAGCCGCAGCCTGCTGAGCTATGACGGTCTCGACGCCAGTCGGGCGCTGGCCTTCTTTGATGATGAGGCCGAAGCGCGCGACGAAGAGTCGCTGTTCCTGTGGATGCGCGCACACCCGTTTGACGATCTGGTGGTGCTTGACGTCACCGCCAGTGATTCGCTGGCGCAGCAGTATCACGATTTTGCCAGCCACGGCTTCCACGTCATCAGCGCCAATAAAGTGGCCGGCGCTGCCAGCGGCCAGAGCTGGCGTCAGGTACGCGATGCCTTTGCCAAAACCGGTCGCCACTGGCTGTATAACGCGACCGTGGGTGCCGGACTGCCGGTCAATCACACGGTGCGCGACCTGCGCGAAAGCGGCGACAGCATTCTGGCGATCAGCGGTATCTTCTCCGGCACGCTGTCGTGGCTGTTCCTGCAGTTTGACGGCACGGTGCCGTTCAGCGAGCTGGTCGATCAGGCGTGGCAGCAGGGCTTAACCGAGCCCGATCCGCGCGTTGATCTCTCCGGTCAGGACGTGATGCGCAAACTGGTGATTCTGGCGCGCGAAGCCGGTTACGACATCGAACCGGATCAGGTGCGGGTTGAATCGCTGGTGCCGTCACAGTGCGAAGGCGAATCCATCGACCACTTCTTTGAAAACGCTGACGAGCTGAACGAGCAGATGCTGCAGCGCTTCGAAGCCGCACAGGAGATGGGTCTGGTGCTGCGCTACGTGGCGCGTTTCGATGCCAACGGTAAAGCGCGCGTCGGCGTGGAAGCGGTGCGTCCGGAGCATCCGCTGGCGGCGCTGCTGCCGTGCGATAACGTGTTTGCCATTGAAAGCCGCTGGTATCGCGACAATCCGCTGGTGATCCGCGGGCCGGGTGCCGGCCGGGATGTCACCGCCGGTGCGCTCCAGTCTGATATCAATCGTCTCGCCCAACTGCTGTAAACCTGCTGCGCAGACGGCGTCCGCTGTCTGCGTTTTTCCCTCTGCTTCCCCGTCAGGTGAATCCCTTTCACTTTGGTTGAATATTTGTCACGCCCGGCAAGCAATTTTATGTTGACGCTAAGCTGAAGATCGTTCATTTTGTGCATCTGGACGTCTAAACGTATGGATGTTCGCGGTTCGCAAATTAATCGATATGTGATGATGAGGTAACAGGATGAGTTTCTTTCATGCCAATCAGCGCGAAGCGCTGAACCAGAGCCTGGCTGAGCTGAACGGGCAAATTAATGTCTCTTTTGAGTTTTTCCCGCCCCGCACCAGCGAAATGGAAGCAACCCTGTGGAACTCCATCGACCGCCTGAGCAGCCTGAAACCCAAATTCGTCTCGGTCACTTACGGTGCCAACTCCGGCGAGCGCGACCGCACTCACAGCATCATCAAAGGCATTAAAGAGCGCACCGGACTGGAAGCGGCACCGCATCTCACCTGTATTGATGCGACGCGCGATGAACTGCGCGCCATTGCGCGTGACTACTGGAATAACGGCATTCGCCATATCGTGGCGCTGCGCGGCGATTTACCACCGGGTGGCGGCAAACCGGACATGTACGGCAGCGATCTGGTGTCGCTGCTGAAAGAGGTCGGTGATTTCGACATCTCGGTAGCGGCCTATCCCGAAGTGCATCCGGAAGCGAAGAGTGCGCAGGCGGATCTGATCAATCTGAAGCGAAAAATTGATGCCGGCGCCAGTCGCGCGATCACCCAGTTTTTCTTCGACGTGGAGAGCTATCTGCGCTTTCGCGATCGCTGCGTGGCCACCGGTATCGACGTGGAGATCGTGCCGGGCATTCTGCCGGTCTCCAACTTTAAACAGCTGCAGCGTTTCGCCACCATGACCAACGTGCGCGTACCGGGCTGGATGAACGCCATGTTTGACGGGCTGGATGATGATGCGGAGACGCGCAAAATGGTCGGTGCCAACATCGCCATGGACATGGTGAAAATCCTGTCGCGCGAAGGGGTGAAGGACTTTCATTTCTACACGCTAAACCGCGCCGAGATGAGCTACGCCATCTGCCACACGCTGGGTGTTCGCCCGACGCTGGCGGCATAAGCGTGAAAGGATAAAAAAGAGAAGGGGGCCTCAGGGCCCCCTTCTTGCTGTGCAAGGCGTGATGCGCCGCCAGCCGTTAGCCGGTGTTACGCATGCCGGCCGCGACGCCAGCGATAGTGACCATCAGCGCCTGTTCTACGCGCGCATCAGGTTCATCGCCGCGCTCTTCCTGCGCACGCGCACGCTGCAACAGTTCCGCCTGCAGCACGTTAAGCGGGTCGGTGTAGACGTTACGCAGCGCGATGGACTCGGCGATCCACGGCTGGTCCGCCATCAGATGCGCATCGTTCGCGATGGTCAGCACCGCTTTGATGTCGGCATCGAGCTGATCGCGCAGCTGTTTGCCGAGCGGCCACAGCGATTTATCCACCAGACGCTGATCGTAATACTCCGCCAGCCACAGGTCAGCCTTCGAGAACACCATCTCCAGCATGCCGAGGCGCGTGGCGAAGAACGGCCATTCGCTGCACATGGTTTCCAGCTGATCCTGATGGCCTTCGTCCATCGCTTTCTGCAGCGCCGCGCCGGCCCCCAGCCACGCGGGTAGCATCAGGCGGTTCTGCGTCCAGGCGAAGATCCACGGAATGGCGCGCAGCGACTCAACGCCGCCGGTCGGACGCCGTTTCGCCGGACGCGATCCGAGCGGCAATTTACCCAGCTCCTGCTCTGGCGTCGCCGAGCGGAAGTAGGGTACGAAGTCCGGATTTTCACGCACATAGCCACGGTACATGGCGCACGAATAGGCTGACAGGCCGTTCATGATCTCCTGCCATTCGCGTTTTGGTTCTGGCGGTGGCAGCAGGTTGGCTTCCAGAATCGCCCCGGTGTAAAGCGACAGGCTGGCGATGGTGACTTCCGGCAGGCCATATTTGAAGCGAATCATTTCGCCCTGTTCGGTCACGCGCAGGCCGCCTTTCAGGCTGCCCGGCGGCTGTGACAGTAGTGCTGCATGCGCCGGTGCGCCACCGCGGCCAATCGAACCGCCGCGTCCGTGGAACAGCGTCAGGGTAATGCCGGCTTTGTCGCAGGTTTTAATCAGCGCATCCTGGGCCTGATACTGCGCCCAGCTGGCTGCCATCACGCCGGCATCTTTTGCCGAGTCGGAATAGCCAATCATCACCATCTGCTTGCCGTTGATGAAGCCGCGATACCAGTCGATATTCAGCAGCTGGCTCATCACGTCATTGGCGTTGTTGAGGTCGTCGAGGGTTTCAAACAGCGGCGCCACCGGCATTGCGTAAGGGATGCCGGCCTCTTTCAGCAACAGATGCACCGCCAGTACATCAGACGGCGTTTTGGCCATCGAAATCACATAGGCGGCAATCGAACCCTGCGGCGCTTCTGCCGCCACTTTGCAGGTATCCAGCACTTCACGCGTGTTGTCGCTGGGCTCCCACTGCCGCGGCAGCAGCGGCCGCTTGGAATTCAGTTCACGGATCAGGAACGCCTGCTTGTCGGCTTCTGACCAGCTTTCGTAGTCGCCCAGTCCGAGATAGCGCGTCACTTCGGCAATCGCTTCGGTGTGGCGGGTGCTCTCCTGACGGATATCGATACGCACCAGCGGCACGCCGAAGCACTTCACGCGGCGCAGCGTATCAAGCAGCTGGCCGTTGGCGATGATGCCCATGCCGCACTGCTGCAGCGACTGGTAAATAGCAAACAGTGGCTGCCACAGCTGATCGTTAGAAACCAGCAGATCGGCCGGACGCGGCAGGCGCTCACCCTTCAGACGGCGCTCCAGATAGCTCTGGGTGCTCATCAGCTGGCTGCGGATACGTTTCAGAATTACACGATACGGCTCCAGCGCCTCCGCATCGCCACACAGTTCGCGCACTTCGTCGCTGCACTCGGACATCGACAGCTCGGACACCAGCACGCCGATGTCGCGCAGGAACAGGTCGGCGGCTTTCCAGCGGCTTAGCTGCATCACGTGGCGGGTAATCGGTGCGGTGACGTTCGGGTTACCGTCACGGTCGCCGCCCATCCACGAGGTAAATTTGATTGGCACAAAATCCACTGGCAGCTGGATGCCGAAGCTCTCTTCCACCTGCTGGTTTAGCTCGCGCAGAAACGCCGGTACGCCTTCCCACAGGCTGTTCTCCACCACCGCGAAGCCCCATTTGGCTTCATCTACCGGCGTCGGGCGATATTTACGGATCTCATCGGTGTGCCACGCCTGCGCTACCAGCTGACGCAGACGGCGCATAACCTGGTTGCGTTCGTAGTCGGTGATGTCACTGTGGTCGAGCTGCTGCAGACAGCTGTTCACTTCGCCCAGCTTGTGGATCAGCGTGCGGCGGGTAATTTCGGTCGGGTGAGCGGTGAGCACCAGCTCCAGCGACAGCTCCTCAATCGCCTGGCGGATGGCCGGCTCGCTGAGATCGCTCTGCTGCTTCAGGCGCTCGAAGGTTTTTTTCAGCAGCTCCGGATGGTTAGCACCGTCGCCGCTGCGCGAAATGGTTTGATACTGTTCTGCCACGTTGGTGAGGTTAAGGAACTGGCTGAACGCGCGTGCCACCGGCAGCAGCTCGTCGTTAGACAGGTTTTGCAGCGTGGAGAGCAGTTCCTTACGATGAGTGTCATTTCCTGCACGGGATGACTTAGAGAGCTTGCGGATGGTCTCCACCCGATCGAGGATGTTCTCTCCCAGTGCATCCTTTATCGTATCCCCGAGCAGTTTGCCGAGCATACTGACATTACTTCGCATTGCGGAATATTGTTCGTTCATGTGACCCTGACACCCTTATCGTCTTAAATATAAAACCTCTATACCCAACGGGCATAACATCGTCTTTTATCTAGCCACGGTTCTTCCTGTTCGTCAATTGACTTAAATTGCCGGTATCGTGCTGCTAACTATCGGAAATTCATCGAATTTAATTGACAGGAGGTGGGATAAGTTATTCTTATTATCAAATCCCGGATAATGACGGGGCAATTTGCTGATTTCGCAGTGAAATGCCCCATCTTTTAATCATCAATGGCAAAAATGCTGCACAACCTGAGTGATAAGCGCATGAGTCGGCTTAATAAATGCGGTATCAATAAACTCGTCTGGCTGATGCGCCTGATTGATGGATCCAGGCCCTAACACCAGCGTCGGGCACAACTGCTGGATAAACGGCGCTTCGGTGCAGTAATTCACCACTTCTGTCGGCACCCCCAGCAGCTTCTCCACCACCTTCACCAGTTCATGATCGGCCGGGCATTCGTAGCCGGGAATCGGCGGATGCAGCTCACCGACAGTCAGACGGCCCGGCCAGCGCGCGCTCACCGGTGCCAGCGCTTCATTGAGTAAACCGTCGAGATCGCTCAGCGTCAGTCCCGGCAGCGGACGGATATCCATATGCAGCTCACAGCAGGCGCAGATGCGGTTCGCCGCGTCGCCGCCGTGGATATGGCCAAAGTTCATGGTCGGATATGGAATGGCGAAGCCGTCGTGGTGATAGCGCTCTTTCAGCGTATTACGCAGCTGCATCAGCTGAGTAATGGATTCATGCATCAGCTCGATCGCGTTCACGCCGCGCGCCGGATCGCTGGAATGACCGGACTGACCCTGAATGCGGATGGCGTGCGACAGATGGCCTTTGTGGGCGCGCACCGGTTTCAGCGACGTCGGTTCGCCGATGATGGCGCAGTCCGGCCGCAGCTGGGTCGATTCAGAGAAGTATTTCGCGCCGGCCATCGTGGTCTCTTCATCGGCGGTGGCAAGGATGTACAGCGGTTTGCTGAGCTTCGTCACGTCAACGTCACGCAGCGCATCAAGAATAAAGGCAAAGAAGCCTTTCATGTCGGCGGTGCCTAAGCCGTACAGCTTGTTGTCGTGTTCGGTCAGGGTGAAGGGATCGCGCGTCCAGCGGCCGTCGTCGTACGGCACGGTGTCGGTATGGCCCGCCAGCAGCAGGCCACCTGCGCCGCTGCCGCTGCGCGCCAGCAGGTTGAATTTGTGGCGCGTGCCCGGCACCGGCTGGACTTCCACGCTGAAGCCGAGATCGCGGAACCAGCCCGCCAGCAAATTGATTAAAGTTTCATTGCTCTGATCCAGCGCGCTGTCGGTGGCGCTGATCGACGGTGTTGCAATCAGCTGGCGGTAGAGTTCGATAAAAGGTGGAATTTTTGTCTTCACTGTTGACGGTCCCTGGGTTAGGATGTATCAATATTAATGCATTAATAGTGAATAAAAATACATTAACGTCGTCTGCATGTGAACTGAAAAAAGCTGCAAACGGCATCGTGGGCAACGGGGCAATGCCGCGACCCGATACGTGTGACTGTAATAAGGTATACAGCCTGATGTTGAATACGCTGATCGTTGGTGCCAGTGGTTATGCTGGCGTAGAGCTTGCCACCTACCTGAATCGCCACCCGCATATGAACATAACCGCTTTGGCGGTTTCAGCGCAAAGCCCGGATGCCGGAAAGTTACTCTCCGATCTCCATCCGCAGCTGAAAGGCAGGGTCGATTTGCCATTGCAGCCGCTGGGTGACGCCGCAGAGTGGGCCGGCAAGGTCGATGTGGTGTTCCTCGCCACCGCACACGAAGTCAGCCACGATCTGGCCCCGGAATTCCTGAAAGCCGGCTGCGTGGTGTTCGACCTCTCAGGCGCGTTCCGCGTTAACAACGACGGCTTTTATCAACAGTATTACGGTTTCAGCCATCAGCACCAGGCGTGGCTCGACAAAGCCGTTTACGGCCTGGCCGAATGGAACCACGAGCAGATTAAAGACGCGCAGCTGGTGGCGGTGCCGGGTTGCTATCCGACCGCCGCGCAGCTGGCGCTTAAGCCGCTGATTAAGGCTGGCCTGCTTAATCCGGCTCAGTGGCCGGTCATCAATGCCACCAGCGGCGTCAGCGGTGCCGGACGTAAAGCCAGCGTCACCACCAGCTTCTGTGAAGTCAGCCTGCAGCCGTACGGCCTTTTCAATCACCGTCACCATCCGGAGATTGTGGCCCATCTCGGCACGCCGGTGATCTTCACGCCGCATCTCGGTAATTTCCCGCGCGGCATTCTGGAAACCATCACCTGTCGTCTGAACGCCGGCGTGAGCCAGCAGGATGTGGCGGCGGCGTTCCACAGCGCCTACCACGACAAACCGCTGGTGCGGCTGTACGACAAAGGCGTACCGGCGCTGAAAGCGGTGGTTGGCCTGCCGTTCTGCGATATCGGCTTTGCCGTGCAGGGCGAGCACCTGATTGTTGTCGCAGCGGAAGACAACCTGCTGAAAGGCGCCTCCTCACAGGCGGTGCAGTGTCTCAATATTCGTTTCGGCTTCCCCGAAACGCTGTCTCTGATTTAACGGACGGATAACCTGACCATGAGCAATCCTCTGATCATTAAGCTGGGCGGTGTACTGCTGGATAGCGAAGAAGCGCTGGCGCGTCTGTTTGATGCCCTGCTGGCGTACCGCACGCAGCACCAGCGTCCGCTGATCATTGTCCACGGCGGCGGCTGCCTGGTGGACGAGCTGATGAAGAAACTGGCGCTGCCGGTGAAAAAGAAGAACGGTTTGCGCGTGACGCCGGCCGATCAGATCGACATTATTACCGGTGCGCTGGCTGGCACCGCCAACAAAACGCTGCTGGCGTGGGCGAAGAAGTACGGCATCGGCGCGGTGGGTTTGTGCCTTGGCGATGCGGACCTGGTGAATGTGGCGCAGTTCGATGAAGAGCTGGGTCACGTGGGCAACGCCACGCCGGGTAATCCGCAACTGCTGAATACGCTGCTGGACGCGGGCTATATGCCGGTAATCAGCTCGATTGGCATCACCGACGGTGGTGAACTGATGAACGTCAACGCTGACCAGGCTGCGACTGCACTGGCCGCGACCATCGGTGCCGATCTGGTGCTGCTGTCGGACGTCAGCGGTATTCTGGACGGCAAAGGTCAGCGTATCGCCGAGATGACTGCAGCCAAAGCCGAGCAGCTGATTGCCCAGGGCATTATTACCGATGGCATGATTGTGAAAGTGCATGCGGCGCTCGACGCGGCGCGTACGCTGGGCCGCCCGGTGGATATTGCCAGCTGGCGTCATGCTGAACAGCTGCCAACCCTTTTCAACGGCGTGTCGATTGGCACCCGGATTCTCGCATAATCAAGGATTACGACATGAGCACGCAAAACATCAAAAAAATCGTTCTGGCTTACTCGGGCGGTCTGGATACCTCGGCCATCATTCCCTGGCTGAAAGAGAACTACGGTGGTTGTGAAGTGGTGGCGTTCGTGGCCAACATTGGTCAGGATCCGGCCGATCTGGAAGGCGTAGAGAAGAAAGCGCTGCAGTCGGGCGCGTCTGAGTGCCACGTGGTCGATCTGCGTGAAGAGTTTATCAGCGAATACGTTTACCCGGTGCTGCAGACCGGTGCGCTGTACGAAGGCACCTATCTGCTGGGCACCTCAATGGCGCGTCCTATCATCGCCAAAGCGCAGGTTGAACTGGCGCTGAAAGTGGGCGCAGACGCGCTGTGCCACGGCGCAACCGGTAAAGGCAACGATCAGGTGCGTTTCGAAACCACCTATACCGCGCTGGCACCGCAGCTTAAAGTGGTGGCGCCATGGCGTGAGTGGAACCTGCGTTCGCGTGAAGCGCTGCTGGATTACCTGAAAGAGCGCAATATCCCGACCACCGCGTCGCTGGAAAAAATCTACAGCCGTGATGAGAACGCCTGGCACATCTCGACCGAAGGTGGCGTGCTGGAGAGCCCGTGGAACGCGCCAAACAAAGATTGCTGGGTGTGGACCGTCGATCCGCTGGAAGCGCCGGATCAGCCAGAAAACGTCACTGTCAGCGTGGAGAAAGGTCAGGTTGTGGCGGTGAACGGTGAGAAACTGAGCCCGTTCCAGTGTCTGGAAAAACTCAATGCGCTGGGAGCGAAACACGGCGTGGGCCGGATTGATATCGTGGAAAACCGTCTGGTGGGCATTAAATCACGCGGCTGCTACGAAACCCCTGGCGGCACCATTATGGTCAACGCGCTGCGTGCGGTTGAGCAGCTGGTACTGGATCGCGACAGCTTCAAATGGCGTGAACAGCTGGGTCAGGAGATGTCTTACGTGGTGTATGACGGCCGCTGGTTTGCACCGCTGCGTCAGTCAATCCAGGCCGCTGCCGCATCGCTGGCAGAGCTGGTGAACGGGGAAGTGGTACTGCAGCTGTATAAAGGCCAGGCCACGGCGATCCAGAAAAAATCGGCGAACAGCCTGTACTCAGAAGAGTTTGCCACCTTCGGCGAAGACGAAGTGTACGATCACCGTCACGCGGGCGGCTTTATCCGTCTGTTCTCGCTCTCTTCACGCATTCGCGCGCTGAACGAGCAGAAGAAGTAATACCGGCGGCAGGCGACATATTTTGCAGGGGCGGCTTCGGGCCGCCCTTTGTTTAACAGATTCAGGAGCAAACAGATGGCACTTTGGGGCGGACGTTTTTCGCAGGCGGCAGATCAACGGTTTAAACAGTTCAACGACTCACTGCGGTTTGACTACCGCCTGGCGGAGCAGGACATCATCGGTTCGGTGGCCTGGTCAAAAGCGCTGGTCACGGTAAACGTGCTGAGCAGTGAAGAGCAGCAGCAGCTGGAAGCCGCGCTGAATGCGCTGCTGGAAGAGGTTCGCGCCAATCCGCAGCAGATTCTGCAGAGCGATGCCGAGGATATTCACAGCTGGGTGGAAGGCAAGCTGATCGACAAAGTCGGCGCGCTGGGCAAAAAGCTGCACACCGGGCGCAGCCGTAACGACCAGGTGGCGACCGATCTCAAACTGTGGTGTAAAACGCAGGTGGCACTGCTGCTGGAAGCCACGCGCGAGCTGCAGTCAGCGCTGGTAGCCACGGCTGAAGCCAATCAGGATGCCGTGATGCCGGGCTACACCCACCTGCAGCGGGCGCAGCCGGTGACGTTTGCCCACTGGTGTCTGGCCTACGTTGAGATGCTGGCGCGCGACGAGAGCCGTCTGCAGGATACGCTGAAGCGGCTGGACGTCAGCCCGCTGGGCTGCGGCGCGCTGGCCGGCACTGCTTATGAGATCGACCGTGAGCAGCTGGCCGGCTGGCTCGGCTTCGCCTCTGCCACGCGTAACAGCCTGGATACCGTGTCAGACCGCGATCACGTGCTGGAGCTGCTGTCTGATGCCTCGATTGGCATGGTGCACCTGTCGCGCTTCGCTGAAGACATGATCTTCTTCAACACCGGTGAAGCCGGCTTTATTGAGCTGTCCGATAAAGTGACGTCAGGCTCATCGCTGATGCCGCAGAAGAAAAATCCGGACGCGCTGGAGCTGATCCGCGGCAAGTGCGGTCGTGTGCAGGGCGCGCTGACCGGCATGATGATGACGCTGAAAGGGCTGCCGCTGGCGTACAACAAAGATATGCAGGAAGACAAAGAAGGGCTGTTCGATGCGCTCGATACCTGGCTTGACTGCCTGCATATGTCAGCGCTGGTGCTGGATGGCATTCAGGTGAAGCGTCCGCGCTGTCAGGAAGCCGCCGAGCAGGGTTACGCCAACTCGACCGAACTGGCCGATTATCTGGTAGCCAAAGGCGTGCCGTTCCGCGAAGCGCACCATATCGTCGGCGAAACCGTGGTGGAAGCGATCAAACAAGGCGTCGCGCTGGAAGCATTAAGTCTGGCGCAGTTTAAGCAGTTTAGCGCGGCGATCGGGGAAGATGTTTATCCGGTGCTGTCGCTGCAGTCTTGTCTCGATAAGCGTAACGCGCGCGGCGGCGTAGCACCACAGCAGGTGGCGCTGGCGATTGGCGAAGCGAAGCAGCGCTTAAACCTGGCGTAATGCGCGCCAGGAAATTTCTTTCGTAAAAAAGAGACAATTCTTGATCGGCCTGGCGTGAAGAGTTCTTAAAGTGTGCTCGCAGTTAATTTGGAGAACATAAATGAGCACTTCACGCTTTGGCTACCCTTTCTTTCCTCTGGAGCCGGCCGTTGAAAACCAGGTTCCTGTCACCTTCGATTCCGCCTCGGTGAATGACGGCGGTTTTATTGTCGATGGCGAGATCACCCGCGATACGCGCCCTGCGCTGAACGGCTATGCCGGCCGTGGCGTCACGCTTGAGTGTTACCATAACGGCGAGTTAGTGGGCAGCACGCTCAGCGATGCTCAGACCGGCTACTTCAGTTTTACGCTGCCTGCCACGCTGGCGGGCGGGAGTCATCAGTTCGTGGCACAGGTGGCGGCAATGCCGCAGAGCGCAAGCGCACCCTTCACGCTGATCGTCGAAGACGCCGGTTTTGTGCCGGTCACGCTAACCGCCATGCACAGCGGTGCGCAGTTTATCTGGCCGGAAGAGAGCACCACGCAAACCCAGCCGACCTTTTCCGGTAAAGGCCAGCCCGGCAGCCGGGTTGAGCTGTTTGATAACGATGAGCCGCTCGGCAGTGCGCTGGTCGATAGCGATCACAAATGGACCTTTACGCCATCTCATGCGCTGGCCGCTGGCGAGCATCAGATCGTGGTGATATGCGGCGCAGGGAATGTCAGTGCGCCGGTCAGCCTGATCGTCGCGGATGATGTTACGGGAGGTGCGGCCCGGCCGGAGGCGCTCAGCGGCCTGCATCTGCACGACCTGCTGGCCAGCGTGCCGGTTAACCTGTTCCAGGACGCGGAGCTTAACCCGGCCACGCAGCAGTATGAGCTGGTGCTGAATAATGACGATCTGCAGCAGGAGCTGACGCAGTCCGGTATCGTCGGCCACTCCCTGGTGCTGACGGAGCAGGATTTGCAGCAGTTGCTGGGTGATGTGCCACTGTGATGCAGAGGCAAAAAAAAGCGGGCTTTAAGTAGCCCGCCAACCTCTAGCTTCGGAATTACATATAGTTATAGGCACATCATCAAAGGGCTGGCACTCCCGGCCAACTCAGTGATTTCGTGAGCAGGTTGCAGGTGCTGCTCCAGATTGTTGTTGTTGCGTGTCTGCATTAGCCGCTTTAACAATCTGTGGTCTTAATCAGATGGCCGGTATTATTCCTGTTCACCGCTTGATAGGGCTAATCGTTCATTGCTATTCTATCTATCGCCACGGGCTATCGTGGTTTGGAGGCTATCAATGAACATTCGTGATCTGGAATATCTGGTTTCGCTGGCGGAACATCGCCACTTTCGTCGTGCCGCTGATGCCTGTCATGTCAGCCAGCCGACCCTGAGCGGGCAGATTCGCAAGCTGGAAGATGAACTGGGTGTGATGCTGCTGGAACGGACCAGCCGTAAAGTGCTGTTTACTCAGGCTGGACTGCTGCTGGTGGATCAGGCGCGAACCGTGCTGCGTGAAGTGAAGGTACTGAAGGAGATGGCCAGCCAGCAGGGTGAAACCATGTCCGGGCCGCTGCACATTGGTCTGATTCCGACCACCGGTCCCTATCTGCTGCCGCATATTATTCCGATGCTGCATCAGACCTTCCCGAAACTCGAGATGTATCTGCACGAGGCGCAAACGCAGCAGCTGCTGGCGCAGCTCGACAGCGGTAAGCTCGACTGCGCGATTCTGGCGCTGGTAAAAGAGAGCGAAGCTTTTATTGAAGTGCCGCTGTTTGACGAGCCGATGAAGCTGGCGATCTACCAGGATCACCCGTGGCACGATCGCGATCGCGTGCCGATGTCGGATCTGGCCGGTGAGAAACTGCTGATGCTGGAAGATGGTCACTGTCTGCGCGATCAGGCGATGGGCTTCTGCTTCGAAGCCGGCGCTGATGAAGATACCCATTTCCGCGCGACCAGCCTGGAAACGCTGCGCAACATGGTAGCAGCCGGCAGCGGTATCACTTTGCTGCCGTCGCTGGCGGTACCGAATGAGCGCGTACGTGATGGCGTGTGCTATCTGCCGTGTTACAAACCGGTGCCGCAGCGCACCATCGCGCTGGTGTATCGTCCGGGATCGCCTCTGCGCAGCCGCTATGAGCAGCTGGCAGAAGCAATTAAAACCCACATGCAGGGTTACCTGGACCGTTCGTTAAAACAGGCGGTTTAAGCCGTTTAACGCCGCCACGCGGTAGGCTTCGGCCATGGTGGGGTAGTTGAAGGTGGTGTTCACGAAATACTCAATTGTGTTACCGCCGTTCTTCTGCTCCATGATGGCCTGGCCGATGTGAATGATCTCCGCCGCACGCTCGCCAAAGCAGTGAATACCCAGAATCTCTTTGGTTTCGCGGTGGAACAGGATCTTCAGGCTGCCGACGTGCATGCCGACAATCTGCGCGCGCGCCAGATGCTTAAACTGCGCACGACCCACTTCATACGGCACTTTCATCGCCGTCAGCTGCTGTTCGGTTTTGCCGACAGAGCTGATTTCCGGAATGGTGTAAATCCCGGTCGGGATATCTTCAATCAGGTGCGCGGTGGCTTCCCCTTTGATGATCGCCTGCGCGGCAATGCGGCCCTGATCGTAAGCGGCAGAGGCCAGGCTCGGGTAACCAATCACGTCGCCCACCGCATAAATGTGCGGCTGCGCGGTCTGATACATGCTGTTCACTTTCAGCAGTCCACGGCCATCGGCTTCCAGCCCGACGTTTTCCAGCGCCAGTGAATCGGTATTACCGGTACGGCCGTTAGCGTACAGCAGGCAATCGGCTTTGACCTTTTTGCCGGATTTGAGGTGCATGATGACGCCATCGCTGACACCTTCAATCTTCTCAAACTCTTCGTTGTGACGAATCACCACGCCGCTGTTCCAGAAGTGATAAGAGAGCGAATCAGACATCTCCTGATCGAGGAACGCCAGCAGGCGATCGCGGGTGTTGATCAGGTCAACCTTGACGTTAAGACCGCGGAAAATCGACGCATATTCACAGCCAATCACGCCCGCACCATAAATGATGACGTGGCCGGGTTCATGATGCAGGTTGAGGATGGAGTCGGAGTCGTAAATGCGCGGATGGGTAAAATCGACGTCCGCCGGATGATACGGGCGGGAACCACAGGCGATGACAAACTTCTCTGCGGTTAAGCGCTCGCGCGTGCCGTCTGGCTGTTCCACTTCGATGGTGTTGGCATCAACAAAATGGGCGTCGCCCTGATAAAGCTCACAGCGGTTACGCTCGTAAAAGCCCTGACGCATGGCAGTCTGCTGGCTGATGACGTTCTCAGTATGATTCAGAATGTCGGCGAACGAGGAGCGCAGGAGTCGGGTGTGATCGCTATAAAGAGGGTTTTGATTGAACTCGATGATACGGCTGACAGCGTGACGCAGAGCTTTGGAAGGGATGGTTCCCCAGTGAGTACAACCGCCGCCGATGTTGTGGTAGCGTTCGATCACTGCAATGCGCGCTCCCTGCTTCACCAGCCCCATCGCCGCACCTTCGCCGCCCGGACCGGAGCCAATCACAATGGCATCGTAATCGTAAGACTTTTGCATACCAGTACGTCCTATGTTTCTATACATTTTTACAACGAGATTCTAACATCTCGCCGCGCACATCTGAATTCTAACAGCGTAAATTGGCAAAGTTTGACAATCAGTGAGGTTAACAGGCGGTCACAAACTTTGCGCCGCTGTACGCTGAAAAGTTTGTTATAGTGCCTGCCTGATTACTCACAAGGCCGGGAAAATGGGCGTTCGAGCGCAACAAAAAGAACGTACACGACGTTCACTGATTGAAGCGGCATTCAGTCAGTTAAGTGCAGAAAGGAGTTTTGCCAGCCTGAGTTTACGCGAAGTGGCACGCGAAGCCGGCATTGCACCGACCTCGTTTTACCGTCACTTTCGCGATGTGGATGAACTCGGCCTGACGATGGTTGATGAAAGTGGCCTGATGCTGCGCCAACTGATGCGCCAGGCGCGCCAGCGCATTGCCAAAGGCGGCAGCATCATCAAAACCTCGGTCGCCACGTTTATGGAGTTCATCGGGAACAATCCCAACGCTTTTCGTCTCTTACTACGCGAGCGCTCCGGCACGTCAGCGGCTTTTCGTGCGGCGGTCGCGCGGGAGATTCAGCACTTTATCGCTGAACTGGCCGACTACCTTGAGCTGGAAAACCGCATGCCGCGCAGCTTTACCGAAGCGCAGGCGGAAGCGATGGTGACGATTGTGTTCAGCGCCGGCGCGGAAGCGCTGGATGTGGATATCGAACAGCGGCGCAAACTGGAAGAGCGTCTGGTGCTGCAGCTGCGAATGATCGCCAAAGGCGCTTATTACTGGTATCGCCGGGAGCAAGAGCGCCTGGCGGTTACCCTGGAAACCCCCGAAGAGTAATGTGATAAGGATAATGAAATGATTGAGCAAAACCCTCGCGATAAAGGAACGCTGTTACTGGCTTTTATCACCGGTTTAGCTATCAACGGCTCCTTTTCGGTGCTGTTCAGCACCTTTGTTCCCTTTTCGATTTTCCCGCTGATCGCCCTTGGCCTTGCCGCGTGGTGTCTGCATCAGCGCTATCTCAACCGCAATATGCCGGACGGCATGCCTTCGCTGGCGGCGGCATTTTTTCTGCTGGGGATTCTGGTGTACAGCGCGCTGGTGCGTGCCGAATATCCGGATATCGGGTCTAACTTCATCCCGACCATTCTGATGGTGGCGCTGGTGTTCTGGATCGCCATGCGCTTCCGCCGCAGCAAGAACAAGCACTGAAAACAATCACGGGAACCGCAGGGTTCCCGTTTTTTTAGGCTTTGCGCGTCAGTAACACACCGCATTCCATATGGTGGGTGTAAGGGAACTGGTCAAACAGCGCCAGCCGCGTGATGTTATGCGTGGCACTCAGTACGCTGAGGTTGTCGCACAGCGTTTGCGGATTACAGGAAATATAGAGAATACGCGGATAGGCCTGCACCATCTTCACCGTCTCATCATCCAGCCCGCTGCGCGGCGGATCGACAAAGATGGTCTCGCACTGATAGCTGTTGAGATCGATGCCTTCCAGACGGTTGAAGCTGCGCACGCCGTTCATCGCCTGGGTAAACTCTTCGGCTGCCATACGAATAATTTGCACGTTGTCGATGTGGTTGGCCGCGATGTTGTACTGCGCCGAAGCCACCGACGGTTTGGCGATTTCCGTCGCCAGTACGCGGCGGAAGTTACGCGCCAGCGCCAGCGAAAAATTGCCATTACCACAGTACAGCTCCAGCAGATCGCCGCGCGAATCTTGCGTCACGTCCAGCGCCCACTCCAGCATCTGAATATTCATCGCCGCATTCGGCTGGGTGAAGCTGTTCTCCACCTGACGATAGATCATCTCCTGACCGGCCACCGGCAGGCGCTCATCGACGTAATCGCGATCGAGGCAGATTTTGGTTTTCGTGGCACGGCCAATCAGTTGCACATCAAACCCTTCTGCACGCAGGCTATCGCGCAGCGCAGTCGCGGCTTCGGTCCAGTCGGCTTCCAGCTTGCGGTGATACAGCAGCGAGATCACGATCTGGTTGCTCAGGGTGGAGAGATAATCGATCTGGAACAGTTTGAAACGCAGCGCGCGATTATCGCGGATCGCGGCGATCAACTTTGGCATCAGCGTGTTGATCAACTGGCTGGCCGCCGGAAACTGATCGACGCGGATACGCTGTTTGGTCTCTTGATCGAAGATGATGTGATAGAGCTCGTCACCGTCGTGCCAGATGCGGAATTCGGCGCGCATACGATAGTGGCTGACCGGCGAGCGGAACACCTCCACGTCGGGCGCTGCGTAGGGGGCCATCATCGCCTGTAAGCGGCTGACTTTTTCCGCCAGTTGCGCGTCGTATTGTTCAATCGGGAGTTGTTCGGGTGTCATCTTCAATCCTGGTGTTAAGCCTGCCTGCCGGGCGATTGTAGGCATTCACCTGCTGATGTCCAGTCCCGGACAGTGCAGGAAGGCTGGCAGTCTGGATTTCCGGCCTTCTTAAACGTAGACTGCGGCTGCCGGCCTCCTTGAGTTAAAAGGGAATCCAGTGTGAATCTGGAGCTGACGCGCAGCGGTAAAAGAATGTCGTGGTGATCGCAATTGCAGACACTGTCCTCGCGGATGGGAAGTCTTCACCACTTATGATTCCCAGCCCGAAGACCTGCCGGTGTGACGTCGCAACTTCTGAGATCATCGCGTGCTATCGATCCCGGACCTGCGGCATCCTGCTTCGTCTTTTGGATGCTATAACAATGAAAACAACACATGCTTCGCTGTTTGCCTTTAGTGCAACGGCGTTGTCGCTCTGGGCGCAATCTGGCTACGCGCAGCAGAATGATGATACGCAAATCGTTACCGCCAACCGGTTTTTGCAGCCGGTTTCCTCCGTTCTCGCGCCGACGACAGTCGTGACCCGCGACGATATCGATCGCTGGCAGGCGAAAAGCCTGACGGACGTCATGCGTCGCCTGCCTGGCGTGGACATCGCGCAGAACGGTGGCCTCGGCCAGTTGAGCTCGCTGTTTGTGCGCGGCACCAACTCCAGCCACGTACTTATACTCATCGACGGTATCCGGCTAAACCAGGCGGGTGTGTCCGGATCGTCTGATTTAAGCCAGATTCCGCTTTCTCTGGTCCAGCGCATCGAATATGTGCGCGGTGCGCGCTCGGCGGTGTATGGTTCCGATGCGATTGGCGGCGTGGTGAACATCATCACCGGTCGTGATAAGCCGGGCACGACGCTGAGCGCGGGCGTGGGCTCGAAAGGCTATCAAAACTATGAAGGTTCTACCCAGCAGCAGCTGGGCGCAGCCACGACGCTGACCATGGCGGGCAACTACACCTATACGCGCGGCTATGATGTGGTGGCAAACCTGCCGGATGTGTATGGCGATCCGGCGCAGAAAGATCGCGATGGCTTCATGAACAAGACACTGTATGGCGCGCTGGAGCACCAGTTCAGTGACGGGCTGAGCGGCTTTGTTCGCGGCTACGGTTTTGACAACCGTACGGCCTACGACGGCACCTACAGCTACGATAACAGTTTTAACATCAACGGATTAAACGATACCCGCCAGCTCTACAGCCAGACCTGGGACAGCGGCTTGCGTTACAGCAACGACATTTATTCGACGCAGCTGATCGCCAGCTACAGCCGCAGCAAAGACTATAACTATGATCCGCGTACAGGCCGCTACGGCCCGTCGACCACGCTGGATGACAGCAAGCAGTACAATGTGCAGTGGGGCAATACGTTGCAGGTGGCGCAGGGCAGCGTAAGCGCGGGTGTGGACTGGCAGAAACAGACCACGGAACCCGGCACCGCTTACGTGGCTGACAGCACCGAACTGCGTAACACCGGCATCTATGCCACCACCCAGCAGCAGCTGGGCAGCGTAACGCTGGAAGGCGCGGTACGCGGTGACGACAACAGCCAGTTTGGCTGGCACGGCACCTGGCAGGGCGGGGCGTCGTGGGCGTTTGTTGATGGCTATAGCGTGTTTGCCAATTACGCGACGGCGTATAAAGCGCCTCGTCTCGGCCAGTTGTATGGTTCTTATGGCAACAGCGACCTGAAGCCGGAAGAGAGTAAACAGTGGGAAGCGGGCTTCTCTGGCCTGACCGGGCCGGTAAACTGGCGCGTATCCGGTTATCGTAACGATATCGATAATCTGATTGATAGCGATCCCACCACCTATATCTATTACAACATCGATAAAGCGCGCATTAAGGGCGTAGAAGCCACGGCGTCGTTCGATACCGGTCCGCTTAGCCATCAGATTTCTTACGATTATGTTGATGCGCGCGATGCTGAAACCGATCAACCGCTGGTGCGCCGTGCGAAGCAGCAGGTGAAATACCAGCTCGACTGGACGATTTATGAGTTTGACTGGTCACTGACCTATCATTATCTCGGCGATCGCTATGATACGGATTACAACCACTCCTTTACCCCGCAGCGCGTCAAACTGGGCGGTGTAAGTTTATGGGATCTGGCAGTTTCGTATCCGGTCACATCACAGCTCACCGTTCGTGGTAGAATTGCCAACCTGTTCGATAAAGACTACGAGACAGTGTATGGCTATCAAACTCCAGGAACGGAGTACTATCTCAGCGCCAGCTACAGCTTCTGATCTGCGCCCCACCGTGCTGGTGTTTGACTCCGGTGTCGGTGGGCTCTCCGTCTATGATGAGGTCCGGCAACTGCTGCCGGGCCTGCACTATCTCTATGCCTTCGATAATGCCGGCTTCCCTTACGGTGAAAAAAGCGAAGAGTACATTGTTGAGCGGGTCGTAGCGGTGGTGGAGGCTATCGTGCAGCGCGTGCCGCTGGCTTTAGTGGTCATCGCCTGTAACTCCGCCAGTACTGTATCCCTGCCAGCATTGCGTCAGCGCTTTGAGTTCCCGGTCGTTGGCGTCGTGCCGGCGATTAAACCGGCGGCCCGTCTGACGCGTAACGGCGTGGTCGGCCTGCTGGCCACGCGCGGCACGGTGAAACGGCCTTACACCCATGAGCTGGTGGCGCAGTTTGCGCGCGAATGTAAAATCGAAATGCTGGGCTCGGCGGAACTGGTTGAACTGGCGGAAGCCAAACTGCACGGAGAAACGGTGTCGCTGGACGATGTGCGTCGCGCAGTACAACCGTGGCTGCGTATGAAAGAGCCGCCGGATACCGTGGTGCTGGGTTGTACCCATTTCCCGCTGTTACGTGAAGAGCTGCAGCAGGTGTTGCCTGATGGCACCCGGCTGGTGGATTCGGGCGCAGCGATTGCACGGCGCACCGCCTGGTTGTTAGAGCACGAAGCGCCTCAGGCGCGTTCCAGCGGACAGAATGTGGCATTTTGTACGCGTATGGATGACGAAGTGGTGCAATTATCACCGGTTTTGCAGCGTTATGGCTTCCCGCTGCTGGAAAAACTGGCGATTTGACGGGCTTTCGCCGAAAAAAACAGCACTCGAAAATTAATTTGCATTTAGCCCTTGTCAGCCCGAAAGAACTCCCTATAATTCGCCTCCACTGACACGGCACAACGGCTTACGAAGCGCCCTGTTAGTGAGGTGGCCTTTCACGGCAACCTTCAGAAAAGCAAAAATAAATGCTTGACTGAGAAAGCGGAAAGCGTAATATACGCATCCCGCGCCGCTTGAGAAATCGCGGCACTGCTCTTTAACAATTTATCAGACAATCTGTGTGGGCACTCGCAGGATTGATATCAGCGTCTCCGGACGTAAAAAATATCAAGTCTTTGCTGAGTGAACACGTAATTCATTACGAAGTTTAATTCACAGAGCATCGCTGCACTGGTTGCAGCAAATCAAACTTAAATTGAAGAGTTTGATCATGGCTCAGATTGAACGCTGGCGGCAGGCCTAACACATGCAAGTCGAACGGCAGCACAGAAGAGCTTGCTCTTTGGGTGGCGAGTGGCGGACGGGTGAGTAATGTCTGGGAAACTGCCCGATGGAGGGGGATAACTACTGGAAACGGTAGCTAATACCGCATAACGTCGCAAGACCAAAGTGGGGGACCTTCGGGCCTCACACCATCGGATGTGCCCAGATGGGATTAGCTAGTAGGTGGGGTAATGGCTCACCTAGGCGACGATCCCTAGCTGGTCTGAGAGGATGACCAGCCACACTGGAACTGAGACACGGTCCAGACTCCTACGGGAGGCAGCAGTGGGGAATATTGCACAATGGGCGCAAGCCTGATGCAGCCATGCCGCGTGTATGAAGAAGGCCTTCGGGTTGTAAAGTACTTTCAGCGGGGAGGAAGGCGGTGAGGTTAATAACCTTGCCGATTGACGTTACCCGCAGAAGAAGCACCGGCTAACTCCGTGCCAGCAGCCGCGGTAATACGGAGGGTGCAAGCGTTAATCGGAATTACTGGGCGTAAAGCGCACGCAGGCGGTCTGTTAAGTCAGATGTGAAATCCCCGGGCTTAACCTGGGAACTGCATTTGAAACTGGCAGGCTTGAGTCTCGTAGAGGGGGGTAGAATTCCAGGTGTAGCGGTGAAATGCGTAGAGATCTGGAGGAATACCGGTGGCGAAGGCGGCCCCCTGGACGAAGACTGACGCTCAGGTGCGAAAGCGTGGGGAGCAAACAGGATTAGATACCCTGGTAGTCCACGCCGTAAACGATGTCGACTTGGAGGTTGTGCCCTTGAGGCGTGGCTTCCGGAGCTAACGCGTTAAGTCGACCGCCTGGGGAGTACGGCCGCAAGGTTAAAACTCAAATGAATTGACGGGGGCCCGCACAAGCGGTGGAGCATGTGGTTTAATTCGATGCAACGCGAAGAACCTTACCTGGCCTTGACATCCAGAGAACTTAGCAGAGATGCTTTGGTGCCTTCGGGAACTCTGAGACAGGTGCTGCATGGCTGTCGTCAGCTCGTGTTGTGAAATGTTGGGTTAAGTCCCGCAACGAGCGCAACCCTTATCCTTTGTTGCCAGCGGCTCGGCCGGGAACTCAAAGGAGACTGCCGGTGATAAACCGGAGGAAGGTGGGGATGACGTCAAGTCATCATGGCCCTTACGGCCAGGGCTACACACGTGCTACAATGGCGCATACAAAGAGAAGCGACCTCGCGAGAGCAAGCGGACCTCATAAAGTGCGTCGTAGTCCGGATTGGAGTCTGCAACTCGACTCCATGAAGTCGGAATCGCTAGTAATCGTAGATCAGAATGCTACGGTGAATACGTTCCCGGGCCTTGTACACACCGCCCGTCACACCATGGGAGTGGGTTGCAAAAGAAGTAGGTAGCTTAACCTTCGGGAGGGCGCTTACCACTTTGTGATTCATGACTGGGGTGAAGTCGTAACAAGGTAACCGTAGGGGAACCTGCGGTTGGATCACCTCCTTACCTGAAGATACCTTCCCGCGAAGTGCTCACACAGATTGTCTGATAGAAAAGTAACGAGCAGAAAAAACCTCTACAGGCTTGTAGCTCAGGTGGTTAGAGCGCACCCCTGATAAGGGTGAGGTCGGTGGTTCAAGTCCACTCAGGCCTACCAGATTTCTTCTCATGCCGCGTTATGTTTCCGGCTCGCATAGTTCACTATGCTTCGCGAAAACATGCCTTGCCTGAGACGAAATCACATTTCCCGTGTGAGAAACGTGACTCCTGGTGAGTGGATGTAGATGGTCTCTGCAGTGACTGTATGGGGCTATAGCTCAGCTGGGAGAGCGCCTGCCTTGCACGCAGGAGGTCAGCGGTTCGATCCCGCTTAGCTCCACCATTACAGTACTGAAACTTACTTCAGAGTATACCGGCGACGGTGTGCTGCGAAGTATTTGCTCTTTAACAATCCGGAACAAGCTGAAAATTTGAAACGACGCGTCGTATTCATTCTCCGTAATAAGAATGAAATCACGATGCGTTCGGGTCTCTCAAATGCTTGCAGTCCGCAGCGTTGCAAAACGCCTGTGGGTTGTGAGGTTAAGCGACTAAGCGTACACGGTGGATGCCCTGGCAGTCAGAGGCGATGAAGGACGTGCTAATCTGCGAAAAGCGACGGTAAGGTGATATGAACCGCTACAGCCGTCGATGTCCGAATGGGGAAACCCGGTGCACTCTGTGCATCATCGTTTGATGAATACATAGTCAAACGAGGCGAACCGGGGGAACTGAAACATCTAAGTACCCCGAGGAAAAGAAATCAACCGAGATTCCCCCAGTAGCGGCGAGCGAACGGGGAGCAGCCCAGGACCTGAATCAGCTTGTGCATCAGTGGAAGCGTCTGGAAAGTCGCGCGATACCGGGTGACAGCCCCGTACACGAAGATGCATGAGCTGTGAGTCCGACGAGTAGGGCGGGACACGTGGTATCCTGTCTGAACATGGGGGGACCATCCTCCAAGGCTAAATACTCCTGACTGACCGATAGTGAACCAGTACCGTGAGGGAAAGGCGAAAAGAACCCCGGCGAGGGGAGTGAAACAGAACCTGAAACCGTGTACGTACAAGCAGTGGGAGCCTACCTGTTAGGTGACTGCGTACCTTTTGTATAATGGGTCAGCGACTTATATTCTGTAGCAAGGTTAACCGCATAGGGGAGCCGAAG
Organism: gamma proteobacterium symbiont of Lampromicra miyakona; assembly: GCF_059730895.1. Taxonomy (NCBI): domain Bacteria; kingdom Pseudomonadati; phylum Pseudomonadota; class Gammaproteobacteria; species gamma proteobacterium symbiont of Lampromicra miyakona. The sequence continues at coordinate 152,321 of NZ_AP035932.1, forward strand.
GGAAACCGAGTCTTAATTGGGCGTTAAGTTGCAGGGTATAGACCCGAAACCCGGTGATCTAGCCATGGGCAGGTTGAAGGTTGGGTAACACTAACTGGAGGACCGAACCGACTAATGTTGAAAAATTAGCGGATGACTTGTGGCTGGGGGTGAAAGGCCAATCAAACCGGGAGATAGCTGGTTCTCCCCGAAAGCTATTTAGGTAGCGCCTCGTGAACTCATCTCCGGGGGTAGAGCACTGTTTCGGCTAGGGGGCCATCCCGGCTTACCAACCCGATGCAAACTGCGAATACCGGAGAATGTTATCACGGGAGACACACGGCGGGTGCTAACGTCCGTCGTGAAGAGGGAAACAACCCAGACCGCCAGCTAAGGTCCCAAAGTCATGGTTAAGTGGGAAACGATGTGGGAAGGCACAGACAGCCAGGATGTTGGCTTAGAAGCAGCCATCATTTAAAGAAAGCGTAATAGCTCACTGGTCGAGTCGGCCTGCGCGGAAGATGTAACGGGGCTAAACCATGCACCGAAGCTGCGGCAGCGACACTATGTGTTGTTGGGTAGGGGAGCGTTCTGTAAGCCGCTGAAGGTGTGCTGTGAGGCATGCTGGAGGTATCAGAAGTGCGAATGCTGACATAAGTAACGATAAAGCGGGTGAAAAGCCCGCTCGCCGGAAGACCAAGGGTTCCTGTCCAACGTTAATCGGGGCAGGGTGAGTCGACCCCTAAGGCGAGGCTGAAAAGCGTAGTCGATGGGAAACAGGTTAATATTCCTGTACTTGGTGTTACTGCGAAGGGGGGACGGAGAAGGCTAGGTTATCCGGGCGACGGTTGTCCCGGTTTAAGCGTGCAGGTGTGAAGACCAGGCAAATCCGGTCTTCTTTAACACTGAGGCGTGACGACGAGCCGCCACGGCGGTGAAGTAACTGATGCCCTGCTTCCAGGAAAAGCCTCTAAGCTCCAGGTAACACGAAATCGTACCCCAAACCGACACAGGTGGTCAGGTAGAGAATACCAAGGCGCTTGAGAGAACTCGGGTGAAGGAACTAGGCAAAATGGTGCCGTAACTTCGGGAGAAGGCACGCTGGCGCGTAGGTGAAGGGACTTGCTCCCGGAGCCGAGGCCAGTCGAAGATACCAGCTGGCTGCAACTGTTTATTAAAAACACAGCACTGTGCAAACACGAAAGTGGACGTATACGGTGTGACGCCTGCCCGGTGCCGGAAGGTTAATTGATGGGGTTATCCGCAAGGAGAAGCTCTTGATCGAAGCCCCGGTAAACGGCGGCCGTAACTATAACGGTCCTAAGGTAGCGAAATTCCTTGTCGGGTAAGTTCCGACCTGCACGAATGGCGTAATGATGGCCAGGCTGTCTCCACCCGAGACTCAGTGAAATTGAAATCGCTGTGAAGATGCAGTGTACCCGCGGCAAGACGGAAAGACCCCGTGAACCTTTACTATAGCTTGACACTGAACATTGAGCCTTGATGTGTAGGATAGGTGGGAGGCTTTGAAGCGTGGACGCCAGTCTGCGTGGAGCCAACCTTGAAATACCACCCTTTAATGTTTGATGTTCTAACGTAGGCCCGTAATCCGGGCTGCGGACAGTGTCTGGTGGGTAGTTTGACTGGGGCGGTCTCCTCCCAAAGCGTAACGGAGGAGCACGAAGGTTGGCTAATCCTGGTCGGACATCAGGAGGTTAGTGCAATGGCATAAGCCAGCTTGACTGCGAGAGTGACGGCTCGAGCAGGTGCGAAAGCAGGTCATAGTGATCCGGTGGTTCTGAATGGAAGGGCCATCGCTCAACGGATAAAAGGTACTCCGGGGATAACAGGCTGATACCGCCCAAGAGTTCATATCGACGGCGGTGTTTGGCACCTCGATGTCGGCTCATCACATCCTGGGGCTGAAGTAGGTCCCAAGGGTACGGCTGTTCGCCGTTTAAAGTGGTACGCGAGCTGGGTTTAGAACGTCGTGAGACAGTTCGGTCCCTATCTGCCGTGGGCGCTGGAGAATTGAGGGGGGTTGCTCCTAGTACGAGAGGACCGGAGTGAACGCACCGCTGGTGTTCGGGTTGTCATGCCAATGGCACTGCCCGGTAGCTAAGTGCGGAAGAGATAAGTGCTGAAAGCATCTAAGCACGAAACTTGCCCCGAGATGAGTTCTCCCTGACCCCTTGAGGGTCCTGAAGGGACGTTGAAGACGACGACGTTGATAGGCCGGGTGTGTAAGCGCAGCGATGCGTTGAGCTAACCGGTACTAATGACCCGTGAGGCTTAACCTTACAACGCCAGAGGCGTTTTAAGCCGAGAGACAGAAAGAATTTTCAGCTTGTGACGGAAAAATTAGCGGAAACGAAAGATTTTGCGCTGAGGCGAGGCGGCAGGGCGAAGAAAAGGAAGGAGCATACACGAGTATGTGACTGACTTTGCGAGCGCGGCCAACGCGGCATCAGTGAAAAAGATTCGTTTCGTGCACCAGAATTTGCCTGGCGGCAACAGCGCGGTGGTCCCACCTGACCCCATGCCGAACTCAGAAGTGAAACGCCGTAGCGCCGATGGTAGTGTGGGGCCTCCCCATGCGAGAGTAGGGAACTGCCAGGCATCAATTTAAGACCCCTAATCGGGTCATGACCTTCCCGGTGACGCGGAAAGGGCGAAACACCTGAAATCAGCGACGGTCTGATATCAGTACAGAATCGGTGGAGCGGTAGTTCAGTTGGTTAGAATACCTGCCTGTCACGCAGGGGGTCGCGGGTTCGAGCCCCGTCCGTTCCGCCACCCTAATTAGGGGCGTAGTTCAATTGGTAGAGCACCGGTCTCCAAAACCGGGTGTTGGGGGTTCGAGTCCCTCCGCCCCTGCCAGAAAATAATCCTTTGCTTCGGCAAAGGATTTTTTTTGCCTGAAATTCGGCACAGGCAAGAGCCTGAGTTTCATTTCTTCCACTCAAACTCCCTCAATTATTGCTTCAGTGAGTCAGGACCGGATATTTAAGCAGCTGCCGAATGTGTGCCTGTTGATCGCTATTCTGCAGCCATACCGCATATAACGGTCGCACTGCGACAGGTGTGTCTGGAATAACCATCAAATCGCTGTAAATGCCGTGCCAGAAATCAGGTAAAAAAGCGCAGGCTCCCGTGGTATGCAGCAATTCGCGGGTCACATGTGCTGAAGTGGTAGTTAATACCGGTACGTCATCACTGGAAAGATAACTTTCATGCTGATGGAAATCCGCGCCCCACTCGAGTTTGATGTAATCATATTTTTCACGCTTTTCAGTTTTGCGTGCGCGAAAGAGCGCGAGTGAAATATGACCGATCTGCTGACTGGTGAGTTCATCCATTTTTGGCGCTTCGGTGGTGATCAGCAAATCGAGTTGGCGCTCATGTAACTGCTTGACCAGCAAATGGCGCTGAGCAATACGTGCTTCCAGATGCAGGCTCTCCCGGTTCTCGTATAGCGTCTGCAGCCAGGGCGTAAGATACGCTTCCCAGAGCGATGCACTGGCACCGATTGATAGCTCATGGTGCTGCTGGGTATGCGAAACCTCCTTCTTTGCCATCAGCCATGTACTCATCAGGCTCTCAGCGTAGGGCAATAAGCGCTCGCCTGCTGAAGTCAGCCGGATATTATTGCGGTGACGGGTAAAAAGATTAACGCCCAGCTGATTTTCCAGCTGACGGATGCGAAAACTAACGGCAGATTGCGTGAGGTAAAGCGCTTCAGCAGCACGCCCGAAATGACGCGTTCTGCTCACTTCGAGGAAAGTTTTCAGTAATTCCGTATCCACAGCATTCTCCCAAAAAATGTTTGTCGTACTGATTTAAATGTTTTGTTTTACACTCTGTCAAGCCTATCTAATACTCCGCGCCATAAATAGCACGGCCATATGAGAATCAGGAGCGTGTAAGATGGCGGACAGCTTCGCAACAACTAATCGTTTCTTTGATAACAAACATTACCCTCGTGGTTTTTCGCGTCATGGTGACTTCACCATTAAAGAAGCTCAGCTTCTGGAACGCCACGGATACGCTTTCAACGAACTGGATCTCGCTAAGCGCGATCCGGAGACCGAAGAAGAGCGTCTGTTTATTGAAGTCTGTCGTGGTCTGCGTGAGCCGCAGACTGAGGCTGAACGTGTCTGGTCAAAATACACTGCACGTATCAAGCGTCCGAAACGTTTTCATACCTTGTCCGGCGGTAAACCGCAGATGGACACGGTGGAAGACTTCAGCGATAGCGACGATTAACATGACGGGGCTGATTTCAGCCCCGTTGTCATTCCAGGCTTTTATGCAGGTAAATCAGTAAACGATCGATACTGCGATATCCCACCGCCTCCTGCAGATGCTGACGCGTAATCTGCCGTTCACCCGCTAAATCTGCGATGGTTCTCGCCACCTTTAAGATGCGCTGCCATGCACGCACCGATAATCCCAGTGCATTCAGGATCTCCTCCAGCCATTCCGCGTCCTGCTGCTGTAACACACAATCACGGGCGATCTCCGGATTCGACAGCTGCGCATTCACTTTGCCCGCGCGTGCCATCTGTATCGCCCGGGCGGCCAGTACGCGGGCGCGCACCTGCGCGCTGGTTTCGCTGTGCTGCTGCTTCTGGCTAAGCGAGCCGCCCGGTAGCAGCGGAATCTCCAGCGACAGGTCGAAGCGATCCAGAAACGGGCCAGACAGCCGGCTGAGATAGCGCAGCACCTGCTGCGGCGTGCAGCGATTATGATTCCCCTGATAATGGCCCGTCGGGCTGGGATTCATTGCACCAATCAGCTGAAAGCGCGCAGGGAAAGTGACTTTGGCGCGGGAACGGGAAATGGCGATTTCACCGGCCTCAATCGGTTCGCGTAACGCATCCAGCGCTTTGCGCTCAAACTCGGGCAGTTCATCAAGAAACAGCACCCCATTGTGCGCCAGCGAAATTTCGCCCGGCCGCGGCAGGGATCCTCCGCCGACCAGCGCATACAGCGATGCGCTGTGATGAGGCGCTCTGAACGGCCGTCTACGCCACTGATGATGTAGCGTACCGCTGCTGACCAGGCTGGCAATTGCGGCGCACTCCAGCGCTTCCTGGTCATCCAGCGGCGGCATAATGCCGGGCAATCGGGTTGCCAGCATGGTCTTACCGGTGCCGGGCGGGCCCAGCAGCAACAGGTTATGGCCACCGGCGGCGGTGATTTCCAGCGCGCGCCGTCCCTGCTGCTGGCCAATAATATCGCTCAGGTCCTGCTGCTCGTGCGGCACCGTTTCAGGCTGGTAATGGGCGACCGTCAGCGCCGTCTGGTTATGCAGGAAAGCGCAGATCTCCACCAGATGCTTGCCCACCAGCGTTTCACCCTGTTGTATCAGGCCGACATCCTGTTGATTCTGCTCCGCTAAGACCATCTGACGTCCGGCCTGCAGCGCCGCCATGGCAGCAGGAATCGCGGCCTGAACGCCACACAGCGCGCCGTTTAGCGCCAGCTCACCCAGGAACTCATAATGGGCCAGCTTATCGCCTGGCAGCTGCTCTGAGGCCGCGAGAATGGCGATAGCGATCGGCAGGTCGTAGCGCCCACCCTCTTTAGGTAAATCAGCTGGTGCGAGATTAATGGTGACGCGCTTCGCCGGAAAGGTGAAACCACTATTAATAATGGCGCTGCGCACGCGTTCGCGGGCTTCTTTGACGGTGGTTTCCGGCAGACCTACCAGTGTCAATGCTGGCAGACCGTTGCTGATATGCACTTCAATCGTCACCAGTGGAGCCTGCACTCCGAGCGCCGCGCGTGTTAATACTTTCGATAAAGACATAACCGCTCCTTGTTGCCTTTATCCTTGCTGAAAAAAATCCACACGGCGACCGCTGAAACTATCATCCTGAAGCGGTATTCAGGAAAATCGCTGCGCTTTTCATCCTGTTCATTAATTTTCGCAGCCAGATCGCAAAAGCAAAATAACGGTTGCGTCGCGGGCGTAATGAATAATTATCACAAATGCGAATAACCTTTTACTTACAAAGCGATAACGCACGTCAGCTGCGCGCGTCATAAAATTTTCCGATGAAAATTATTGTAAATCCCCTGCTAACTATGGTAACTCTGTAGGTATTACTTCGAACTAACGAAAAAACAGACGACACATGAAAGCCCTTCTACAAGTGATTAGCCTAGTCGTGATTAGCGTGGTGGTGATTATTAACCCACCGTGCGGGGCTACGCTTGGAGAAAGAAAGGCTTAAAAATCAAGCCTGGAATTCGAAAAACCCCCGCACCGTAAGGTCCGGGGGTTTTTTTTCGACCAGACGAAATATCAGCGAATCAGCGAGGAACAGATTATGAGCAGTAGCATAAAATTCTGTTGTTCCAGCAGGAATACAGGAGAATAACCATGACAGGTGCACAGTGGGTAGTTCAGGCTTTACGCGCGCAGGGTGTCGACACAGTGTTTGGTTATCCTGGCGGAGCAATCATGCCAGTGTACGATGCGCTCTACGATGGCGGCGTGGAACATCTACTGTGTCGTCATGAACAAGGTGCGGTGATGGCAGCGATCGGTTATGCGCGTGCGACCGGCAAAACCGGGGTTTGCATTGCGACTTCCGGACCGGGCGCCACCAACCTGATCACCGGACTGGCCGATGCGATGATGGATTCCGTTCCGGTTGTCGCCATCACCGGGCAGGTCTCTTCAGCGTTTATCGGTACCGACGCCTTTCAGGAGATCGACGTTCTTGGCCTGTCATTAGCCTGCACTAAACACAGCTTCCTCGTTGAATCGCTGGATGATTTACCCTCGGTGATGGCGGAAGCTTTCGCCATCGCGCAGTCCGGCCGTCCGGGACCGGTACTGGTCGACATCCCCAAAGATATTCAGATTGCCAGCGGTGACCTGACGCCGCACCTGCTGCCGGTTGAAGAAGCACTGAGCCACTCACCGCAGCACATTGCCGAAGCGCGCGCGCTGATGGCGCAGGCGCAAAAACCGATGCTGTATATCGGCGGCGGTGTCGGCATGGCGCAGGCCGTCCCGGCGCTGCGGGCTATGGCGCAGGAGACCGGCATCCCGATGGTTTCTACCCTGAAAGGACTGGGCAGCGCCGAAGCCAGCAGCGATCTCTACCTCGGTATGCTCGGCATGCACGGCACCAAAGCGGCCAACCTGGCGGTGCAATCCTGTGATTTGCTGATTGCCGTCGGCGCACGCTTCGACGACCGCGTCACCGGTAAGCTGGATACCTTCGCGCCGCACGCCAGCGTCATCCATATTGATATCGATCCGGCGGAATTGAACAAACTGCGTCGCGCTCACGTTTCGCTGCAGGGCGATCTCAACCAGGTGTTGCCGGCGCTGAGCATGCCGCTGCAGATCGACGGCTGGCGTACTGAAGTTAAAGCGATGAACGCGGAGTTCGCGTGGCGTTACGACCATCCCGGCGAGGCGATCTACGCGCCGCTGCTGCTGAAGCAATTGTCAGATCGTAAACCTGACAGCGCGGTGGTAACCACCGACGTTGGCCAGCACCAGATGTGGGCGGCGCAGCACATGCGCTTCAGCGCGCCGGAAAACTTCATCACCTCCAGCGGTCTGGGCACCATGGGCTTTGGGCTGCCGGCTGCGGTGGGCGCGCAGGTTGCCCGTCCGGATGACACCGTTATCTGCGTGTCCGGTGACGGCTCAATCATGATGAATATTCAGGAGCTGGGCACCATCAAGCGTAAGCAGCTGCCGGTAAAAATTCTGCTGCTGGATAACCAGCGTCTTGGCATGGTTCGCCAGTGGCAGCAGCTGTTCTTTGATGGTCGCTACAGCGAAACCATCCTCACCGATAACCCCGATTTCCTCACGCTGGCCAGCGCCTTTGATATTCCGGGCCAGCGCATTAGCCGTAAAGATCAGGTCGACGCCGCGATTGATGCTCTGCTGAACAGTGAAGGTCCTTACTTCCTGCATGTTGCGATTGATGAGCATGAAAACGTCTGGCCACTGGTACCGCCGGGTGCCAGCAACGCAAACATGATGGAGAAAACCGTATGAACCAGCATCAATTGTCTATCGAAGCCCGCTTTCGCCCTGAAATATTGGAGCGCATTTTGCGCGTCGTGCGTCACCGTGGCTTCCAGGTCTGCGCGATGAATATGGCGTCCGCCGTCAATGCGGAGAACATTAATATCGAAATGACCGTTGCCAGCCAGCGCTCTGTCGATTTACTGTCTTCGCAGTTAAGCAAACTTATGGATGTCGCCTGTGTCGAGATCCAGCAACAGACAACACAACAAATCCGCGCCTAGTCGCCAAAGGAAATAACAATGAGTACGAAGAAAGCAGACTTTATCTGGTTCAATGGAGAGATGGTTAAGTGGGAAGACGCCAAGGTTAGCGTTATGTCTCACGCACTGCATTACGGCACCTCTGTGTTCGAAGGCGTTCGCTGCTACGACTCACACAAAGGTCCGGTGGTGTTCCGTCACCGTGAACACATGCAGCGTCTGCACGACTCCGCCAAAATTTACCGTTTCCCGATCAAAGCCAGCGTGGATGAGTTGATGGAAGCGTGCCGCGAAGTCATCCGCGTCAATAAACTGAAGAGTGCCTACATTCGTCCGCTGGCCTTTGTCGGCGACGTGGGCCTCGGCGTTAACCCGCCAGACGGCTTCACCACCGATGTGATCATCGCTGCGTTCCCGTGGGGGGCTTACCTGGGCGCCGAAGCGCTGGAGCAGGGCATTAACGCCATGGTTTCTTCCTGGAATCGCGTGGCGCCAAATACCCTGCCAACCGCGGCGAAAGCAGGCGGTAACTATCTCTCTTCCCTGCTGGTTGGCAGCGAAGCGCGCCGCCACGGCTATCAGGAAGGTATCGCGCTGGATACCCAGGGTTATATCTCCGAAGGGGCTGGCGAAAACCTGTTTGAAGTGAAAGACGGCATCCTGTTCACCCCGCCGTTCACCTCTTCAGCGCTGCCGGGCATCACCCGCGACGCAATCATCAAGCTGGCGAAGGATCTCGGTATCGAAGTGCGCGAGCAGGTGCTGTCACGCGAATCGCTGTACCTGGCGGATGAAGTGTTCATGTCCGGTACTGCCGCAGAAATCACGCCGGTACGCAGCGTGGACGGCATCCAGGTGGGTGAGGGCAAACGTGGTCCGGTGACCACCAAAATCCAGCAGGCGTTCTTTGGCCTGTTCACCGGCGAAACCGAAGACAAGTACGGCTGGCTGGATCAGGTGAATCCATAACAAGACAGTAACGCGGGTGCAGCAGCGCCCGCGTCATTTTTCAGACTGGAGTAAATAGAGCATGCCTAAGTACCGTTCCGCCACCACCACCCATGGTCGTAACATGGCGGGTGCCCGTGCCCTGTGGCGCGCCACCGGAATGACCGACGACGATTTCGGTAAGCCGATTATCGCCGTGGTTAACTCCTTCACCCAATTCGTACCGGGCCACGTGCACCTGCGCGATCTTGGCAAACTGGTCGCTGAGCAAATCGAAGCCGCGGGTGGTGTAGCCAAAGAGTTCAACACCATCGCGGTGGATGACGGTATCGCCATGGGTCATGGCGGCATGCTGTATTCACTGCCTTCACGCGAGCTGATTGCCGACTCCGTGGAATATATGGTGAACGCCCACTGCGCCGACGCCATGGTGTGTATCTCCAACTGCGACAAAATCACCCCCGGCATGCTGATGGCTTCGCTGCGCCTCAACATTCCGGTGATCTTTGTCTCCGGCGGTCCGATGGAAGCCGGTAAAACCAAGCTGTCAGACAAAATCATTAAGCTGGATCTGGTGGACGCGATGATTCAGGGTGCGAACCCGAACGTCAGCGATGCCGACAGCGAACAGATTGAGCGTTCCGCCTGCCCGACCTGCGGCTCGTGCTCCGGCATGTTCACCGCCAACTCCATGAACTGTCTGACCGAAGCGCTGGGCCTGTCGCAGCCAGGCAACGGCTCGCTGCTGGCAACTCACGCCGATCGTAAAGACCTGTTCATCAACGCCGGCAAGCGCATCGTTAACCTGACCAAACAGTACTACGAGCAGGATGATGCGCGCGTGCTGCCGCGTAACATCGCCAGCAAAGCTGCGTTCGAAAACGCCATGACGCTGGATATCGCCATGGGCGGTTCCACCAATACCGTGCTGCACCTGCTGGCCGCCGCGCAGGAAGGCGAGATCGATTTCAACATTTCCGACATCGATCGCCTGTCACGTAAAGTGCCGCACCTGTGCAAAGTGGCGCCGAGTACACAGAAATATCATATGGAAGATGTGCACCGCGCGGGCGGGGTAATCGGTATTCTTGGCGAGCTGGATCGTGCTGGCCTGCTGCACACCGACGTACGCAACGTGCTGGGCCTCAACCTGCGCGAAACGCTCGATCAGTACGACATCATGCTGACCAAAGACGAAGCGGTGAAGAAGATGTTCCGCGCCGGCCCGGCGGGCATCCGTACTACCCAGGCGTTTTCACAGGATTGCCGCTGGGATACGCTGGATGACGATCGTCAGGAAGGCTGTATCCGCACGCGCGAACACGCATTCTCTCAGGATGGCGGTCTGGCAGTGCTGTACGGCAACATGGCGGAAGATGGCTGCATCGTGAAAACCGCCGGCGTCGACAAAGAGATCCTCACCTTTAAAGGTCCGGCAAAAGTGTATGAAAGCCAGGACGATGCGGTGGAAGCGATTCTCGGCGGCAAAGTGGTCGCCGGTGACGTGGTGGTCATCCGCTACGAAGGGCCGAAAGGCGGTCCGGGCATGCAGGAAATGCTCTATCCGACCACTTATCTGAAATCGATGGGCCTTGGCAAAAGCTGTGCGCTGATCACTGACGGACGCTTCTCGGGCGGCACCTCGGGCCTCTCCATTGGCCACGCATCGCCGGAAGCGGCGAACGGCGGCACCATCGCGCTGGTTAAAGATGGCGACATCATTGAAATCGATATCCCGAATCGCGGCATTAAGCTGGCGGTACCGGATAACGAACTGCATGCCCGCCGTGAAGAAGAGGAAGCGCGTGGCGAAGCGGCTTATACGCCGCACGGTCGCGTGCGTCAGGTCTCCTTCGCACTGCGTGCTTATGCATCGCTCGCCACCAGCGCTGACAAGGGCGCGGTGCGCGATAAGTCTAAGCTGGGAGGCTAATCTCTGATGGCTGAGTCTCAACCGCTTTCCGCGTCGCCCAATGGCGCGGAGTATCTGCGCGCGGTGCTGCGTGCGCCTGTGTACGAAATTGCCCAGGTAACGCCGCTGCAAAAAATGGAAAAAATTTCGTCGCGTCTTGGCAACACCATTCTGGTGAAGCGCGAAGATCGCCAGCCGGTGCACAGCTTCAAGCTGCGCGGTGCCTACGCCATGATCGCCGGGCTGACGGAAGAGCAGAAAGCGCGCGGCGTGGTTACTGCTTCGGCGGGTAACCACGCGCAGGGCGTGGCGCTCTCGGCCAGCACGCTCGGCATCAGGTCACTGATTGTGATGCCAGTGGCGACGGCGGACATCAAGGTTGATGCAGTGCGCGCGTTTGGCGGTGAGGCTTACCTGTTTGGCGCCAATTTTGACGAGGCAAAAGCCAAAGCGATTGAGCTGGCGGAGCAGCAGGGTTACACCTTCGTGCCGCCGTTTGATCATCCGGCGGTGATTGCCGGTCAGGGCACGCTGGCGATGGAGCTGTTGCAGCAGGATGCGCATCTCGATCGCGTGTTTGTGCCGGTAGGCGGCGGCGGCTTAGCGGCGGGTGTGGCGGTACTGATTAAACAGCTGATGCCGCAAATCAAGGTTATCGCGGTCGAGTCGCAGGACTCTGCCTGCCTGAAGGCGGCGCTTGATGCCGGCGAGCCGGTGGATTTGCCGCGCGTCGGGCTGTTTGCCGAAGGCGTGGCGGTCAAGCGTATCGGCAGCGAGACCTTCCGCCTGTGCAAGGAATACCTCGACGACATCATCACCGTGGACAGCGATGCCATCTGCGCAGCGATGAAGGATCTGTTCGAGGATGTGCGAGCGGTGGCGGAGCCTTCCGGCGCGCTGGCGCTGGCGGGCATGAAGAAGTACATCCAGCAGCACGACATCAAAGGCGAGCGGCTGGCGCACGTGCTGTCGGGCGCCAACGTCAACTTCCACGGTCTGCGCTACGTCTCCGAGCGCTGTGAACTGGGTGAACAGCGTGAAGCACTGCTGGCGGTCACCATCCCTGAGCAGCAGGGCAGCTTCCTGCGTTTCTGCCAGACGCTGGGCGGCCGCGCGGTAACCGAGTTCAACTACCGTTATGCCGATGCCGACAACGCCTGCATCTTTGTTGGCGTGCGTTTAACGCGCGGCCTTGAGGAGCGCAGCGAAATCATCAGCCAGCTGGCTGAAGGCGGCTATCAGGTGGTGGATTTGTCAGACGATGAGATGGCGAAGCTGCACGTGCGCTACATGGTGGGCGGACGCCCGTCAAAACCGCTGCGCGAACGGCTGTTCAGCTTCGAATTCCCGGAAGCGCCGGGCGCGCTGCTGAAGTTTCTGCAGACGCTGGGCGCGCACTGGAATATTTCACTGTTCCACTATCGCAGCCACGGCACCGATTTTGGTCGCGTGCTGGCGGCGTTCGAGATCAACGACAAAGAGCCGGATTTCGACACCCACCTCAACGCGCTCGGCTATGAGTGGCACGACGAGGCCAGCAATCCGGCGTTTCGCTTCTTCCTCGCCGGCTAAACTACAGCAGGTGCCAGAAAGCATTGATCAGCGGCTCCCCGAGCCGCTTTTTTTGTACGCATACGCCGAGCTCCAGCGGCGCCACCGACTCGACATTCTCCAGCGTCAGCACGCGATTGCGCACCGGTTCCGGACTGTTTTCCAGCACCACATCCGGCAGCAGCGCGATGCCGCAGCCGAGCGCCACCATCGACACAATCGCCTCATGGCCAGACACCGTGGCGTAAATCTGCGGGTTGGCAATGCGGTGGCGGCGAAACCATAAATCAATACCGCGCCGCGCCGGCCCCTGATCCGGCAGGATAAAGGGAATCTGCGACCAGTCCGGCTGTTCCTGCGTCGCCTGGCTGCGCACCGGGCAGGGCAGCGCCGGGGCGATCAGCACCAGTGGGATCAAACCCAGTGGTGTAAAATCGATACTGGCGGGCAGCGACTCCGGCCGGCCGGCGATGGCCAGATCCGCTTCGCCGGACTGCACCATTTCAATGGCATCGGCGGCATCGCCGGTGGTGAGTTTGATCTCCACCTGCGGATGCTCCGCGCGAAAGCGGTCGAGAATCGGCGGCAGATGGCTGTAGGCGGCGGTTACCGAGCAGAACAGGCGCAGCTCGCCGCTCAGCGACGGACCGTTGAGGTCCATGACATGGCGCAACTGCTGATACTGCAGCAGGGTCTGCTGGGCGAACTGACGCAGCCGCTCGCCGGCTTCGGTCAGCGTCACGGTGCGGTTGTCGCGCAGGAACAGCGCGTGTCCGACATCCTCTTCCAGCCGCTGGATCTGGCGTGACAATGTCGACGGGCTGACGTGCATGGCGCGCGCGGTGCGGCCAAAGTGGCAGCTTTCCGCCAGGTGAAGAAACAGTTTCAGGTCTCGTAAATCCATGCGCGTTTTGCCCTCAGCGTGATGTTGCAAATTCTGCAATGTGACGTTGTTAATATATCAATTTAAGCAACAGATTTCCTGTCATATGATGGGGTCATTCGCGGCGCTAAATCCGGCGCCGTTACTGAACAAAAGCAAACACAACATCTGAGCGGAGTACCCATGGCTAACTACTTCAACACATTGAATCTGCGCAATCAGTTAGCGCAGTTAGGCAAATGTCGCTTCATGTCGCGCGATGAATTCGCGGATGGCGCTAGCTTCCTGAAAGGTAAGAAAGTGGTCATCGTCGGCTGCGGCGCGCAGGGCCTGAACCAGGGTCTGAACATGCGTGACTCTGGCCTCGATGTGTCTTACGCACTGCGCGCTGAAGCCATCGCTGAGAAGCGTGCGTCGTTCCGTAAAGCCACCGAAAACGGTTTTAAAGTGGGTACTTACGAAGAGCTGATCCCGCAGGCGGATCTGGTGGTTAACCTGACGCCGGACAAGCAGCACTCTGCCGTTGTGCAGGCCGTTCAGCCGCTGATGAAAGACGGTGCCGCGCTGGGGTACTCTCACGGTTTCAACATCGTCGAAGTGGGCGAGACCATCCGTAAAGACATCACCGTGGTGATGGTGGCACCGAAGTGCCCGGGTACCGAAGTGCGTGAAGAGTACAAACGTGGCTTCGGCGTTCCAACGCTGATCGCTGTTCACCCGGAAAACGATCCAAAAGGAGAAGGCATGGCGATTGCCAAAGCCTGGGCTGCAGCCACCGGCGGCGACCGTGCAGGCGTGCTGGAATCGTCTTTCGTGGCAGAAGTCAAATCAGACCTGATGGGCGAGCAGACCATTCTGTGCGGTATGCTGCAGGCCGGTTCACTGCTGTGCTTCGACAAGCTGGTGGCCGAAGGTCACGACGCGGCGTATACCGAGAAACTGATTCAGTTCGGCTGGGAAACCATCACCGAATCGCTGAAGTTTGGCGGCATCACGCTGATGATGGATCGTCTGTCTAATCCGGCAAAAATCCGCGCTTACGCACTGTCTGAGCAGCTGAAAACCATCATGGCACCGCTGTTCCAGAAGCACATGGATGACATCATCTCGGGTGAATTCTCTTCCGGTATGATGGCTGACTGGGCGAACGACGACAAAAACCTGCTGACCTGGCGTGAAGAGACCGGTAAAACCGCGTTCGAAAATGCTCCTCAGTTCGAAGGCAAGATCGACGAGCAGGAGTACTACGACAAAGGCGTGGTCATGGTCGCGATGGTGAAAGCGGGCGTTGAGCTGGCATTTGAAACCATGGTTGACGCGGGCATCATCGAAGAGTCAGCTTACTATGAATCCCTGCACGAGCTGCCGCTGATTGCCAACACCATCGCCCGTAAGCGTCTGTATGAAATGAACGTGGTAATTTCCGATACCGCAGAATACGGTAACTACCTGTTCTCCTTCGCAGCCGTTCCGCTGCTGAAAGAGTTCATGACCACGTTGCAGCCTGGCGACCTGGGCAAAGCGGTAGAAGGCACGCAGGTGGATAATGCGCAGCTGCGCGACGTGAACGAAGCGATCCGCCAGCATCCAATCGAAGCCGTTGGCCGCAAACTGCGTGGCTATATGACCGACATGAAACGCATCGCCGTCGCGGGCTAAGGCACGCGAGACACAGTTTTCAGCCCAGTCAAACCCCGGCTTGCCGGGGTTTTTTTATGTCTTATGTCTGGGGGCAGAAGGGTTTTTCTCACCCTCACCCTAGCCCTCACCCCGGCCCTCTCCCGTAAACGGGAGAGGGAGCGTCCGCGCGGTGTTGATGGATAAGTGCAGCAACATCAGCCCGCACCAAACGGTTCCCTCTCCCGCCAGCGGGAGAGGGAGTATCTGCGCGGTGTTGATGGATAAGTGCAGAAACATCAGCCTGCACCAAACGGTTCCCTCTCCCGCCAGCGGGAGAGGGCCAGGGTGAGGGAAACACCGTACCATCCCCACACCGCCAATAAAAAAACCCGGCCGGAGCCGGGTTCTGTCAACACGCAATCAATCACACCGCTTCATACAGCGTCTGGTGGCGCGTCTCTTTACAGGCAATCAGTGCGATCAGCGTCAGCACCGCCATGGAGGCCAGATAGAAGCCCACCGCCTGCAAGCCGTAGTTCGCATTCAGCCAGGTCGCAATATAAGGCGCCACCGAGGCGCCAAGAATCGACGACAGGTTGTAAGAGAACGACGCGCCGGTATAGCGTACTTCGGTCGGGAACAGTTCTGGCAGCAGCGCGCCCATCGGGCCGAATGTCAGACCCATAATACTCAGGCCGAGCAGCAGGAAGCCCATCACCAGAATCTGCGAGCCGGAGCCGAGCAGCAGCGGGAACATCAGCGCAAAGGCGATGATAATCAGCGTAATGGTGATCATCGTTTTGCGACGGCCAAAACGGTCCGCCAGCAGGCCGGCAATCGGCACCATCACGCCAAAACCGATGACCGCCACCATCAGCATCCACAGGAAGCTGTTACGCGAATAGCCGAGACCAACCGGCGCCGGCGCAGTGCCATAGCTCATCGAATACACCGTCATAATGTAGAACAGCGTGTAGGTCGCCAGCATGATAAACGTGCCGAGAATGGTCGCCGTCATATGCTTGCTCAGCAGCGTACCGATGGGGATCCGCACCTGTTTCTTCTCTTTCTGCACTTTGGCAAACACCGGGCTCTCATGCAGCGATACGCGCACATACAGACCGATAATCACCAGTACCGCAGAAAGCACAAACGGCACGCGCCAGCCCCAGTTCATGAACTGCTCATCGGTCAGCAGCCACGAGAGCAGCAGGAACGTGCCGTTTGCAAAGAAGAAGCCAATCGGTGCGCCCAGCTGCGGGAACGAGCCGTACAGCGCGCGTTTCTTCGCCGGGGCGTTCTCGGTGGCCAGCAGCGCTGCGCCGCCCCATTCGCCGCCCAGTCCCAGGCCCTGACCAAAACGCGCCAGCGCCAGCAGCAGCGGTGCCGCCACGCCAATGGTCTGATAACCCGGCAGCAGGCCGATCAGTACGGTAGAAACGCCCATGGTCAGCAGCGAGGCAACCAGCGTCGCTTTACGGCCCACGCGGTCGCCAAAGTGACCAAACAGCGCGGAGCCAATAGGGCGCGCAACAAAGGCGATAGCGAAGGTCGCCAGCGATTGCAGTGTGGCAACCGTAGCGTCACCCTGCGGGAAGAAGATATGCGGAAAAACAATTACCGCGGCGGTGGCATAGATATAGAAATCGAAGAATTCGATCGCAGTGCCGACCAGTGAGGCAACTACCACTTTACTGCGTGAGTTAACCGGTGTGCCGTCGTGTGGTTGGTCGGGTGTTTCGGAGATGGAGGCTTGCATAACTGTTTCTTAATTGTAAATGTAAACAAAGAATCTTACGCACCTGTTTTGCCGCATTCAATGACGAAAAACCGCGTCACACCGGGCTTTGGCGGCGAAAAAGAGGATAATTTCTGAGTTACGGCAATCGGCGGCGGATGGGAAGGGGAAGCGCGGCTTTTCTGGCGTGATTCTCTGCAAAAGGGCCAAATAAAAGTGACCCTCCAGCGTTTCCTGCTGGTTTTTGCTGCTTTAGTAGCCAGCAGGAAACATTTTTTGCTGTTGCGGCAAATGTAACTGAATTGTCGCGTTACGCCGGGTGATGCGGCTGCGACATCTCGGGATCATCCTTGTATTTTGCGGTGGCGATCCACGCAGCGCAGAACAGCGTCAGACGCGCGAAAAAGTAGAAGAAGGCCATCAGCCCCAGCACCGATCCAAAGGCGGCACCGGAGGGCGACGTCGCCAGCTTCGGCAGCGTCAGCGTCATGACAAACTTGATCACCTCAAACCCTATCGCCGCCAGCAGCGTACCGCGCAGCAGCGCTTTTTTGCGTGGCTTGTGGCGCGGCAGAATCCAGAAAATCCACAGGAACAGCAGATAGTTGGCGAAGATGGAAATCGACAGCGCGATGATGGTCATCGCCGGCCGCAGCCACTCGATATCGCCCAGCCCCAGCGCATTCACGATCGCCGCCTGCGCTGCGCCGGCAATCGAGGTCAGCGACAGCGTAATCACCAGCGCCAGCATCAGACCCAGCAGCGAAACCAGGTCGCGCAGATATTTCTTCCACCACTTCTCCTGGTCATCCGGCTTGCGTTCCCATACGTCACGCGACTGGGCGCGTACCGCTTCGCGCAGGTTACCCATCCAGTTAATGCCGGAGTAGAGCGCCAGCAGCAAACCGGTCAGGCCGACAGTCGCGCGCTGCTGAATCGCGGTATTGACGGTATTTTTCAGCGTGGTCGCCAGCGTCGGGTCGCTGATGCTGTTAACGATTTTGTTGATCAACTCGGAAAGCAGGTCCTGATTGGACGCCAGCACAAAGCCGACCGCCGCAAAGGAGACCATCAAAATCGGTATCAGCGAAAGAAAGGAAAAATAGGTGATCGCCGCACCAAACTGGCTGCCGAGGCGATCGTTAAAGCGCTCAAGCGCGCGCAAAAAGTGCGCCACTGCCGGGATCGCCTGAAACCAGGCGGCAAAGCGTGAGACGCGCCGGATTGAGCCATCTACGGTTTTGTTCCCGGTTTTGATATCAATCAGCGGCTTAGCTTCAGCCGCTGAGGCTTTTGTGGTTTTGTCCGTCATAGACCTTCTGCATCCTGTTCACAGCGAAAATAAAATTATAGCCTGCCCGTTCAGGTCACGTATTCCTGCAGCACCTGACTCAGCCACTCCATAAACACCCGCACGCGGCGCGCCACGTTGCGACGGTGAGGATAGAGCAGGGAAATCGGCATCGGTTTGGCCGGGAAATGGTGCAGCACTTCGACCAGCTGGCCGGATTCCAGCAGCGGCTGCACGCCAATCGCCGGTACCTGAATAATGCCCAGCCCGGCGATACAGGCGGCGCGATAGGTCTCAGTGCTGTTTACCGTCACCACGCCGCCGGTCTGCACGTAGTGGCACTGTTTGCCATCAAAGTACTCAAAGCCCGGCGAGGGCTGCCCCAGCTGTTGGGTATAGTGCACCATGGCGTGCTGGCCGAGATCGTCCAGCCGCACCGGCATGCCGAAGCGGGAAAGGTAGCCAGGGCTGGCGCAGTTGATCAAGGCGTGCGAGCCAATTTTTCGCGCAATCAGGCCGGAATCTTTTAGTTCGCCAACGCGCAACACACAGTCAAAGCCCTCGCGAATCACATCAACCTGGCGATCGCTGCTGCTCAGCTCAATCTCCACGCCCGGATAGTGCTGCAAAAACTCCGGCAGGCGCGGCAGGATAAAACCGGTTGCCATCGCCACCGACATATCGACGCGCAGCTTACCGCTCAGCGTGGCAGGATCGTGCTGGAACAGGCTGTCCATATCATCCAGCATCGACAGCAAATCCAGGCAGCGATCGTAATACACCAGCCCATCCTGGGTGAGATGCACACGGCGCGTGGTACGGTGCAGCAGGCGTGTGCCCATCTGATTTTCCAGCGCCTGCAGCTGGCGGGACACGCTGCCCTTGGGTAAACCCAGACTCTCAGCCGCGCGGGTAAAACTGCCCATTTCTGCCACCCGCACAAACACCTGCATAGCGTGAATTTTATCCATGTTGTTCACCGATTGTTGTTGTTAGTGAAACAGTGCTGTGTATTCCCCTGCGTTTATAGATCAATTATTCGCGAATATCCTTAATCCGTGTTCAATTTTCCAACCGGAGCGAAACATGTCTCATAAAATTGCATTGATTACCGGCGGTAACCGCGGTCTGGGCAAGAATGGCGCGCTGAAACTGGCCGCTAAGGGCGTCGATATTCTGTTTACCTGGCGCGGTCATGCTGAAGAAGCGCAGGCGGTCGTGAAGGAGATTGAGGCGCTGGGCGCGCGTGCGGTGGCGCTGCAGCTGGATGTGGGTGACAGTAAGCAGTTTGATGACTTTGCGGCGCGGGTCAAAGCAACGCTGAACGAGACCTGGCAGCGCGATAGCTTTGATTATTTAGTGAACAACGCTGGCCACGGTCATTACAAGCTGCTGGCCGAAACCAGTGAAGAGGAGTTTGATGCGCTGGTGAATGTGCATTTTAAAGGGCCGTATTTCCTGACGCAGAAACTGCTGCCGCTGATCGCCGATGGTGGACGCATCCTGAACATTTCCAGTGGTCTGACGCGCATGACGCTGCCAGG
Source organism: gamma proteobacterium symbiont of Lampromicra miyakona (assembly GCF_059730895.1). Taxonomy (NCBI): domain Bacteria; kingdom Pseudomonadati; phylum Pseudomonadota; class Gammaproteobacteria; species gamma proteobacterium symbiont of Lampromicra miyakona. The sequence goes on from NZ_AP035932.1 coordinate 172,058, forward strand.
TTCAGGTACTTACGCCGCCATGAAAGGGGCGATGGAAGTGCTGACGCGCTATCAGGCGAAGGAGCTGGGCGAGCGCCGCATTCGCGTCAACATTCTGGCGCCAGGGGCGATTGAAACCGACTTTGGCGGCGGTCGTGTGCGCGACACCAAAGATCTGAACGCGCATATCGCTTCAGTGACCGCGCTGGGCCGCGTTGGTCTGCCGGATGACATCGGTAATGCCATCAGCGCGATCCTGAGCGACGAAACCGGCTGGATTACCGCCCAGCGTATCGAGGCCTCCGGCGGTCAGGCACTGTAAAAACATCGCGCTGCGACCGAATCGTGTTAACGAACGGAGCAGCGCCCGTTTTACACCTCAATCGTGCCATCAATCAGGGTGACGGTTTGCCCGCCGATCCAGATTGTCTCACCGGCAAAACGCACCACAATGCGACCGGCACGCTGGATGGCGCTGCCCTGACGCGCGCAGTAATCCTGCCGCTGGCCCTGCGCCGCCAGATAGCGTGCCAGACAGGCGTTGGCGCTGCCGGTGACCGGATCTTCGACCAGGCTACCGTTCTCGACCAGCAGCGCGCGCACCTCGTACTGCGCCTCTGCGTCCTGCGGCAGCGGGCCAAACAGGGCGATGCCGTTCACGCCCGCATGCTGCTGCAGCCGCAGTAAATCGTCCGCCTGGGTGACCACCTCCAGCACCGCCTGCGCGCTGCTCATCGGAATCAACAGCCAGCGAATCCCCATATCCGCCACGGCTGGCGTCTGGCTGAGATCGAACGCGTCACTGTGCAGCGCGCTGCTCATCAGCGCATCACTGAACGGCGTCAGGCTGGCGTCCGGCGCGGCAAAGGCCAGCGTACCGTCAGCGCCAATCTGTACCTCAACCAGGCCCACGCCGCACTCCTGCACAATCTTACCCGCTGTTTTCAGGGGCCAGCCGGCTTCCAGCAAGGCATGCGCGGTGCCAAGCGTGGGGTGTCCGGCAAACGGCAGTTCGCCGCCGGGCGTAAAGATGCGCACACGATAGTCGGCTGTGGCATCCTGTGGTGGCAGCACGAAGGTGGTTTCCGACAGATTGGTCCAGCGCGCGATGGCCGCCAGCTGTGCGTCGCTCAGACCCTGGGCATCCATAATCACCGCCAGCGGATTGCCGCTGAACGCGCCTGTGGAGAACACATCCACTTGTTTAAACGCCACCTGCATGTTCGCTCCTTTCCTCATTGAGGTTGTCTGAAATCCGGATTTACATCCTGCTGATTGCTTAAGGCGTCTAACAGGACTATGAATAGATTAACAATTCTGCCAGCGGAGTCCGCTATGTTAAAAATTCTGGGCCGTAACTCGTCAATCAACGTTCGTAAAGTGCTGTGGCTCTGTTCAGAGCTGGATATTGCCTGGGAGCACGAGCCGTGGGGCGAAGACCCGCAATCGTTGCACTCACCGCAGTTTATGGCACTCAATCCCAACGCCATGGTGCCGGTGATCATCGAAGATGACTTCGTGATGTGGGAGTCCAACGCGATTCTGCGCTATCTCGCCAACAGCAACGGCGGTGAATGGCTCTACCCGGATAATCCGCGCGCGCGCGCCGGTCGATCAGTGGATGGACTGGCAGGCCACCGAGCTCAACACCTCATGGCGCTATGCTTTTATGTCGCTGGTGCGCAATTCGCCAGCCCATCAGGATCCGCGCCTGCTGGCTGCCGCCATCAAAGGCTGGAGCCACACCATGGGTATTCTTAATCAGCAGCTGGAAAAAACCGGGCGCTACGTCGCGGGGCGAAACTTTACCCTGGCCGATATTCCGGTTGGCCTGGCGGTGAACCGCTGGTTTGAAACCCCGCTCGACCATCCGGACTTTCCTGCCGTGCAAACCTATTACGAGCGCCTGACCGAACGCGAGGGTTACACCACCTGGGGCCGCAACGGTAAGCCCTGATCCTGACCCGGCGCGATACCGGTGATTTCACAGGCCAGCGCGCCGGTGCGTTTCAGTGCCCAGGTGTAACGCTCATCAAACGGATAGCAGCAGGAGAGACGCAGCGCATGGCGATAGCGATCGCTCAGTGAATAGAGCGCGCCCGGCGTGACGCAAATTTGCTCCTGCAACAGGCGATGGAACATCTCCACCGTGTCAACCTTACCCGGCAGCTCGACCCAAAACACAAAGCCGCCGCGCGGCAGGGTAGCGCGCGTGCCCTGCGGGAAATGACGGGCAATGATGCCGCGCGCCGCATCCAGATTGGCGGCATAGCGACGCCGCAGCGAACGCAGATGGTGATCATAACCGCCGCTGGCGAGAAATTCGGCCAGCGTTTCGCTCAGCAGTTTTGATTCGGTCATCGACGATACCGCTTTCAGCCGCGCAATCGCCGGGTGGAAGCGGCCGGCAGCCGTCCAGCCCACGCGAAAATCGGGCGCGACGGTTTTGGTGAAGCTGGTGCAGTAAATCACCCAGCCGTCGCGGTCAAAGGCTTTGACCGGCGGCGACAGCGGCCAGTCAAACTGCAATTCGTCATACAGCCCATCTTCCAGCAGCGGAACGTGGTAAGTGTTCACTAACTTCGCGAGACGCTTTTTATTTTCCAGCGGCATCACGTAGCCCAGCGGATTCTGCGCGCCCGGCATGGCGATCAGCGCCTGAATGCGCTGCTCCTGTAGCAGCATCTCCAGCGCATCCAGCGACAGGCCGTTTTGCGGATCGGTGGGGATTTCCAGCGCCTTCAGCCCGAGTGAGGCCAGCAGCGGGAACAAAAAGAAGTAGGTCGGCGATTCAAGCCCGACGCAGTCGCCCGGCTTCGTCACCGCACGCAGCGCCAGCTGCAGCGCTTCCATGCAGCCGTGGGTCAGGGTGATGTCCGCGACAGTCAGATTCAGGCCGGTGTGCAGGCTACGGCGCGCAATCTCCTCCCGTAAGCGCTCACTACCCGGCGGAAGCGCGTAGCGACCAATGATGTCGTTATCGCGGCGAATAAGGGAGGCGGTAATGCGTCCCAGTTTCGCCGCCGGAAACAGCTCACTATCCTGCGGGCAGGCCAGCGAAATATTGGTGTAGTCGGGGTGATTCTGCGCGGCGAACACCTGCTCGATCAGTTCCAGTTTTTGCGTGCTGGGGTCATTAACGCTGGCGCTCATTGGCCTGAGCGGTCGCGTCACCGCGGGCAGCACGCCACGCACGTAGTAGCCCGACTGCGGACGGGCTTCTATCAGGCCGCGATCTTCAAGGATATGCCAGGCACTTAGCACGGTATTGATGCTGACCTGGTGCGACTGTGCCACGCGCCGGATGGCCGGCAGGCGCTTACCCGGCTTCAGTGTGCCCTGATGGATAGATTCGGCAAAACTGTCCGCCAGCTGCTGGTACAGCGTCTGGCCGGATGAGAGAGGAAGGGACACAAAAGCCTCCGCGCGCGATAGGTACAATTTAAAATTGCCTTAACTGTATCCATCACAATAGTGATTTTGTGTCTCTGTTGCCATTGTAATTTGCGCATTAGCATGGTGTTTCGTTGATTCTCAGGGAAACGCACCATGCTCGATCCATCCTTCTTTAGCTACGTTACAGTGATGTCGATTACACCGGGTCCGAACAATCTGTTACTGGCCACGTCCGGCGTCAATTTTGGCTTCCGGCGCACGCTGCCGATGCTGTTTGGCATCCTGCTCGGCTGTGCGTTACAGATGCTGCTGGCGAGCGTGGCGCTGGAGCTGCTATTGCACTGGATGGCGTCGGTGCGGTTGCCGCTGACGGTGGTGGGATGCAGCTATCTGCTGTGGCTGTCGTGGAAAATCTTCCGCGCCGGTGCGCCGCAGCTGCGCGAACGTCCGCGTCCGATGACCCTGCTGGGCGGCGTGTGTTTCCAGGCGGTGAATCCCAAAGCCTGGCTAATGGTCACCAACGTGGCGCTGATGTACGCCAACAGCAACGGTGTGCTGGCGGTGCTGCTCGGCTTCGCCGCCCTCAACCTGCCGTGCATTTTAATCTGGGCAGCGCTGGGCGACCGGCTGCGCCATCACCTGCAGATTGCGTGGAAACGTCAGGCATTCAACACGCTAATGGCGCTGTCGCTGGTGGCGACCACCGGGTGGATGCTGTATGACGCGCTGCTATTGGGCTGATGCCACGGCGTTGGATGGCGCGGTAAGCAGGGGCACAATATGGGGGGCTGGTCAGTTAACGAAGCCGTACGACGCACCCTGATGTAGCGGCGCGATTTATCGCGCAATGTGCAATGTATTGTGCCGCTAACAAACGTGCGCTTCCTGGTGAATAAATTCCAGGCTGGAACCGTCAGGGATTGCGTCATCCAAAGGGCGACACTGTAATCAAAAAAGAGGCCGCGATTGCGGCCCCAGTCAGGTCTGTATTTACCGGTGAAGGGACAGGCGTCGCCGCTTACTTGCCCACCACATGGGCGGTTTCACGGCCTTCGTCGTTGGCAGCTTCCGGCGTGATGACCGGTGCGTAATCCAGCTGCAGCACGCGACTGGTTTCGGCCAGCACCTTCTCGGTCAGCGCTACGTCGCCGTTCAGCTTGCGGCCCCACGACGGGATTACCGCGCGGATTTTGGTTTGCCACTCTGGCGAGCGCATTTGCTCCGGGAACACTTTCGCCATCAGCTCCAGCATAATCGGTGCTGCGGTGGAGGCGCCCGGTGACGCGCCCAGCAGCGCAGAGATCGAGCCGTCGGCCGAGGTGACCACTTCGGTACCGAGACGCAGCACGCCGCCCTCTTTCTCATCATTTTTGATGATTTGCACGCGCTGACCGGCCGTGACCAGCTTCCAGTCTTCCTGTTTTGCCTGCGGTACATAAGCGCGCAGCGCTTCCATACGATCGTCATCGCTCTGCAGCACCTGATCGACCAGATATTTCACCAGATCGAAGCTTTTCAGCCCAACCTGCATCATCGGCAGCAGGTTACTGCTGTTCATCGCGCCGAACATATCCAGTAGCGAGCCCTGCTTGAGGAATTTTGTGGAGAAGGTCGCAAACGGGCCAAACAGCAGCACCTGCTTGCCATCCAGCACGCGGGTATCAACATGCGGTACCGACATCGGCGGTGCGCCCACGCTGGCTTTGCCATACACCTTCGCCATGTGCTGCGCCACCACGTCCGGGTTTTCCGTGACGAGGAACGAGCCGCCCACCGGGAAACCAGCGTAGCCTTTTACTTCCGGGATGCCGGTTTTTTGCAGCAGCGGCAGCGCGGCACCGCCGGCACCGATAAACAGCTGGCGCGCGGTCAGCACACGCGGCTCACCGCTGGCGAGGTTGTGCAGGCTTACCTGCCAGCGCCCATCGCTCAGGCGCTTGATGTCGCGTACTTCCTGACGCAGACGCAGGCGGAAATTCTCTTTCTTCTCCAGCGCAGCAATCAGCTGGCGCGTCACCTCACCGAAGTTAACGTCGGTGCCCATGTCGGTCCAGGTGGCCGCCACTTTCTGCTTGCGGTCGCGCCCGTTCATCACCAGCGGAATCCACTCAGCGATCTGGTCACGATCTTCGGAATAGTTCATGCCGCGGAACAGGGTGCTTTTCTGCAGCGCCTGGAAGCGCTTGCGCAGGAAAGCCACGTTGGCCTCGCCCCAGACAAAACTCATGTGCGGCGTGCTGTGAATAAAGCTTTGTGGATTACTCAGGTTGCCTTTCTGTACGTGATACGCCCAGAACTGGCGGGAAATCTGGAAGGATTCGTTAATCGCCACCGCTTTGGCAATGTCGATGCTGCCATCCGCTCTTTCGGGCGTATAGTTCAGCTCGGCCAGCGCCGCGTGGCCGGTGCCGGCATTGTTCCAGCCGTTAGAGGATTCGACCGCGACATCATCCAGCCGCTCGACCATCTCAATCGACCAGTCCGGCTCGAGATCCTGCAGCCAGGTGCCTAAGGTAGCACTCATCACGCCTGCGCCGATCAGCAGGACATCTACGTCTTTTCGTTCCTGAAGGTGTGTGCTTTCCATGCCAGCGGCGGCTAGCGCCAGATTTACCGCAGTGTTGCTCATGAGGCGACATCTCCTCTCTGTTGCCCTGAAGCTCAACAGGTTCGCAGGCGAAACAGCCACGCTTTTTGCAAGCGCGTTGCGCTATTTCTCAAAGGTTAAGACTCAGGTTTAAGCCATAGGTGTGATAACGGTTAACTGCACGTTATGCATATGCATTCGAATATAACATTCTCGTATCGGAATTAAACGTTTGTTTATTTTTTAAATGCAGAAATGATTCAGCATAAGAATTAATCAGCCCGACGGCGCTGTCATAAGGGATTTTTATCCCCTAATCAGGCAGTTATAGTAACGTAGTTGTTGCGGCAGTGTGAGGGAAATGGAGAGGGTTGATTTCACACGGTGAGCTGGATCACAAATTAACGCATTGAAAAAGATAGGTTTTATCGAAATTGATTTTTTATGCGGATTTTATGTTGCCTGATGTTTCGCCAGATCGTGTAAAAATAATGTTACATTTGTGTGACTTTTAATTTGGGCACCTTGTCAGGCGCCCGTCAGAAGAAAAATGCATCACGCGCACCGCTCAGCGCAGCTGGAACCAGCGGCGCCAGACGAAGCGGATAATGAAAAACTCAACGGTACCCAGCAGCAAAAACCAGACGCAGAACACCATGGTGTACAGCTGATTCACATCCTGCAGATGCAGAGCCTGCTGCAGCTGTTTTGCCAGCGCCACGCCAAACGAAGGGGCGGGCAGTAGTAGCGCCGAAAGAAAGCCCAGCAGCAGAATGCCGCCCGGGATGATCAGCGTTTCAAACGGGTTTTTCATCGCATCATTCCAAATCAGTTAGCGCGGGCATTAGCGCATAAAACCGCGGCGCGGTGCAATCCCCGCCGCAGCGCGCGCTAGGAAATTTCTTCAATTCCATCCACTTAGCTGCAGAAATAGCGGCAGTTAAGAGTTATAGCCTTTGCTATACTTAAACCCATGATTTTGTTGTCTTTTTTTTAGCGGGTTAGCGTGCTAGACTGCGCGCACTTTTTCATTACTGAACCCGATATGCGGACAAAGTGCAGGCTTAATCGTCTTATTTCACCGCATTGACTGAAAACCATGACATTTATCGCAACCCTGATTCTGGCCTTTGGTATGTCGATGGACGCTTTCGCTGCAGCACTGGGCAAAGGCGCGTCGCTGTATCGTCCGGGCTTCAAAGAAGCATTACGCACAGGGCTGATTTTTGGCGTCATTGAAATGCTGACGCCGCTGGTGGGCTGGGCCATCGGGCTGGCCGCCAGCCACTACATTATGGCGTGGGATCACTGGGTGGCATTTGGTCTGCTGGGCATTCTTGGTGGCCGCATGATCATGGAAGGTTTCCGTCAGACGGCCGACGAGCCGTGTGAAGCGCCGCAGCGCCACGGCTTTATGGTACTGGCGCTGACGGCGGTAGCGACCAGCCTTGATGCGCTGGCGGTGGGGGTTGGCCTCGCGTTCCTGCAGGTTAACATTGTGCTCACCGCGCTCACCATCGGTGCGGCTACCACTATCATGGCGACCACCGGTGTGCTGGTCGGCCGCTTTATCGGTCCGGTAATGGGCAAATGGGCGGAAGTGCTGGGCGGCGTGGTACTGATCAGTATTGGCTGCACCATCCTGATTGAGCACTTAGGGCTGTTCCGTTAACGTCTGGCACCCTGAGGTGGGCGCGTTTTTGTGATCTGGTTCAAAAATAATTGCGTGAAAAATGCGCGGGCGTTATAATTTTCGCGTAATTCTTCAACAATTTTTGTATCAGGTGCACCATGAAACGTTTTTTCCGCTCCGTGTTTCGCTCTTATGTTGAGACCTTCAAACACGTACCGCCGGGCGCCTTAAACTAAGCGCTCCGCCAGAAACCCTCGATAATCGCGGTCAGGGATCGACCTGTGGTTATCACCCGGCACCGTTCCCCTCTGCGCCTCTGTCACCAAAACTCACAAACATTAATTACTTTACCCTCAGGTCATACCGCTTTTCCGTCTGGCTTTTGATAACCTGCGCGCAAATTCTCTATAACATTGAGGCCATCATGCAGCTGTGCAGTTTTTCTCTTATTGACCAGGCAAGAAAAAGTTATGGCATCGTGCAACCCGACGGCGTGATCGATCTCGGTGCGCGGCTGGGCGACAGCTGTCCGGATTTGAAAACTCTGCTGCAGCGCGGTGGCCTGAGTGACCTGCAGGTTTACCTGAGCGAGCCGGTGGACTATGCCTTCAGCGCGATTCGCTTCCTGCCGGTAGTGGAAAACCCAGGCAAAGTCTTCTGCGTTGGCATGAACTATGCCGACAAGCGCCAGGAGTTTGCCGCCACGCTCGACGCGCCGACGCTGTTCGTGCGCTTTGCCGATTCGCTGGCTGCGCACGAGCAGCCCCTGCTGAAACCGGCGACCACGGCTGAATTTGATTACGAAGGCGAGCTGGCGGTGATCATCGGCAAAGCGGCTTATCAGGTAAAAGCCGCCGATGCGCTGCAGCATGTGGCGGGCTACAGCTGCTTTATGGATGCCACGGTGCGCGACATGCAGTTCACCTGGTTTACCGCAGGCAAAAACTGGCAGCAAACCGGCGGCTTTGGCCCGTGGATGACCACCGCCGACGACATCCCGGACCCGCAGCAGCTGGCGATCAAAACCTGGCTGAATCAGCGTGAAGTGCAGAACGATACCACGGCCAGCATGGTGCATCCGGTGGCGAAGATCATTGAATACATCTCGGCGTTTAGTCCGCTGTCACCGGGCGATGTCATCATCACCGGCTCACCGGGCGGCGTGGGGAAAAAGCGTACGCCCCCGCTGTTTATGTTCCCTGGCGATGAGATCGAAGTGGAAATTGAGAAGATTGGTCGTCTGCGCCACCGCATCGTCTGACGCATTGCTGCGCGGTGGCAAACGTTGCACAGCCACCGCGCTACCGTTTAAATAAATATTCAACAATACGAAATGTCCCGAATTTATATTTATATGGCGCAGATTTAGTTATCAGGTTAAATAATTATTGTTAAGTTAATTTTCCTGCAATGTATTACGTAAATATTTTTGTGATCGCCAACTAATTCCCTCGCTTTGCTATAGTTAAAATTAAAAGCAGCGGCGTATTATCGTCCACTGCCGATTCCGGCATGGAAATAAGGGATGATAATGAAAACCATCAGTCGCGAGATCATTAACGATCTCATTGACCGCGTGGGCGGTCGGGAAAATATTCTGTCACTTTCGCACTGTATTACCCGCCTGCGCTTTGTGCTGCAGGATGTCGACAAGGCCGATCCAGAGGCCATCCGCGCCACGCCCGGCGTTAAAGGATGCTTTAACTCTGCCGGACAGTTTCAGGTAATTATTGGAACCGAAGTTGACACTTATTATAAAGCGTTAGTAGAAGCACTAAATATTAGTGAGACCTCTAAAGAGCAGATTAAATCTGCGGCGCGCAGCCAGATGAAATGGCACGAGGCATTATTATCCCATTTTGCCGAGATATTTTTCCCGTTATTACCGGCGTTAATTAGCGGCGGTTTAATTCTCGGTTTCCGTAACGTGCTCGGCGATATTGCCGTGGCGGATGATAAAACCCTGGTGCAGCTCTATCCCGGTGTGAAAGGGCTGTACGATTTCCTCTGGCTGATTGGCGAAGCGATCTTCTTCTATTTGCCGGTGGGGATTTGCTGGTCGGTGGTGCGCAAGCTGGGCGGTACGCCAATCCTTGGGATTGTGCTGGGCATTACGCTGGTTTCACCGCAGCTGATGAATGCGTATCTGATTGGCAGCCAGGTGCCGGAAGTGTGGAACTTCGGCTGGTTCAGCATTGATCGGGTCGGCTATCAGGCGCAGGTGATCCCGGCGCTGCTGGCCGGGCTGGCGCTGGCGAAAATCGAACTGGCGCTAAAACGTATCGTGCCCGCCTATCTGACGCTGGTGGTGGTGCCGGTGTGTGCGCTGCTGCTGTCGGTTTTCCTCGCCCACAGCCTGATTGGCCCATTTGGCCGTCTGATTGGCGACGGCATCGCCTTCGCGGTGCGTCATCTGATGACCGGCAGCTTCGCGCCGATTGGTGCCGCGCTGTTTGGCTTCCTGTATGCGCCGATGGTGATCACCGGCGTGCATCAGACCACGCTGGCGGTTGATCTGCAGATGATTCAGAGCATGGGCGGCACGCCGGTGTGGCCGCTGATTGCGCTGTCCAATATTGCACAGGGTGCTGCGGTGGTCGGCATCATTGTCGCTAACAAAGATCGTGCTGAACGCGACCTCACCGTGCCGGCCGCCATTTCAGCGTGGCTCGGCGTAACGGAGCCGGCGATGTACGGCGTCAACCTCAAGTACCGCTACCCTATGCTGTGCGCCATGATTGGCTCTGCGCTGGCGGCGCTGCTGTGCGGCCTCAACGGTGTGATGGCCAACGGCATCGGCGTGGGCGGCTTGCCGGGCATTCTCTCGATTCAGCCACAGTACTGGACGGTTTACTCGCTGGCGATTCTGGTGGCAATTCTGGTTCCGCTGCTGCTGACCATCATCATCACCAAACGAAAAGCGGCAACCGCCATCATCAGCCAGGCCGAGGTGCAACATGAACAGGCACGCTGAATATCCCTGGTGGCGCCAGGCGGTGATCTACCAAATCTATCCTAAAAGTTTTCAGGACAGCGGGGCGCGCGGCACCGGCGATCTCAGGGGTGTGATCCAGCGGCTGGATTATCTGCAGCAGCTGGGCGTCGATGCGCTGTGGCTGACGCCGATCTATGTGTCGCCGCAGATCGATAACGGTTACGACGTGGCGGATTACACCGCCATCGATCCCGCCTACGGCACCATGGCCGACTTTGACCACCTGCTGGCGGAGACGCACCGGCGCGGTATGCGCATGGTGCTGGATATGGTGTTCAACCACACCTCGACCGAGCATGCCTGGTTTAAGCGTGCCGAAGCCGGTGAGCAGCCGTACGTCGATTTCTATATCTGGCGCGACGGGGTGCCCGGCACGCCGCCCAATAACTGGCAGTCTAAGTTTGGCGGCAGCGCCTGGGCGTGGAACGAACGGCGTCAGCAATACTATCTGCACCTGTACGCGCCGGAGCAGGCCGATCTCAACTGGGAAAACCCGGCGGTGCGCGAGGCGTTAAAGCAGGTGTGCCATTTCTGGGCGGATCGAGGCGTCGATGGATTGCGGCTTGATGTGATCAACCTGGTGTCGAAGCACCAGGATTTTAGCGACGATCTGCCCGGCCATGACGGGCGGCGCTTTTACACCGATGGTCCGCGCATCCATGACTACCTGCAGGAGTTCAACCGCGATGTGTTCACGCCGCGCGGGCTGATGACGGTGGGGGAAATGTCCTCGACCACGCTGGCCAACTGCCAGCGCTATGCTTCGCTGGCGCAAAACGAGCTGTCGATGACCTTTAACTTCCACCATCTCAAGGTGGATTATCCCCAGGGCGACAAATGGACGCTGGCGGCACCGGACTTCGTTCAGCTCAAGGCAATTTTTGCGGAGTGGCAGCGCGGGATGCATGACGTGGCGTGGAATGCGCTGTTCTGGTGTAACCACGATCAGCCGCGTATCGTCACGCGCTTTGGTGATGAAGGTGCGCTGCGCATCGCCTCGGCAAAATGCTTTGCGATGCTGCTGCACGGCATGCAGGGCACGCCCTATATCTATCAGGGCGAAGAGCTGGGGATGACCAACCCTCATTTTACCCGCATTGAGCAGTATCAGGACATCGAGAGCCACAACATCCACGCTGCGTGGCTGGCGCAGGGCAAGCCGGAGGCGGCAATCCTGGCGATTCTGGCCAGCAAATCGCGCGACAACAGCCGCTCGCCGATGCTGTGGGACAGCAGCGCCAATGCCGGCTTCACGCGGGGTGAGCCGTGGATAGGCGTGGCGGATAACTATACGCTGATCAACGCGGCTAACGCGCTGCTCGACAGCAACTCGGTGTTCTATGGCTACCAAACGCTGATTCGGCTGCGTAAGCGTTACGCTATCTTCACCGAGGGCGATTATCAGGATCTGGCACCGCAAGCGTCACACATCTGGTGTTATCGTCGCAATTCGCCGCGTGAAAGCCTGCTGGTGGTGGCGAACCTGAGTCACAGTGCGCAGCCACTGCTGTTGCCGGAAGTTGAAGGCAACTGGCAGGTACTGATGAGTAATTACAGTGAGGCATCGCCGCCTGGGGCATTGACGCACCTGCGGCCTTTTGAAGCGGTGTATTACTACCAGTCGTAACGGAGAAAACCGGCGGCGCGTTTCAGCAATGAGCAGAGCGCGCCGCCAGCACTCACTTCAGTGTGCCACATTCCGCCACGGCGAGATAATCGGTATACAGCTGCGGCGAACCGGAAAAGGACGCCAGCTGCTTCCACTCTTCATACATCTGTTTGGTATCCCGGTGCGCGCGCGCAAAGTCAGCCGCGCTGGCGGTGGCGATATCAGGCTGCGGATAAAACACATTCAGCGCCGCTTCACTCTCAATCTCCATCATCACCACATAGCCGTCCAGGCGGTTGCCGCTGTGGCCTTTCAGCAGATGAAACTTCCAGCCGGGATAATCAACGATACGCGCGGCATTCTGCGCGATGAATTGCTCAAATTCCTGCGGCTGCACGCCCGGTCGCAGCGCCAGATAGTGGGTACCGAGAATGCGCGCGGTGCCGCTGCGGGCATCAAATCGCGGGCCACCCGGCAGCGTACTGTGAGGATTCTCTGCCAGCAGATCGAAATGGGTGAAAATTGTCGGGCGCCGCGCGAAGGTCGCCAGCTGGCGCCACTCGCTGAGCAGCGCGTCCGCGTCGGGATGCAGGTGCCAGAAGTGCTCTGCCTCGGCGGTAAGTTCACCGTCATCCTGCATAAAGCGCGCGCGCTGTGCCGCATCTTTCATTTCAAACAGCATCAGGTATTGATCGACGCGCTCGCCGCGCAGACCGCGAAACAGCGTCCAGCGCCAGCCGGGATAGCAGGGGAGATGCACGCCTTTTTCGCGCACGAAGGTTTCAAACTGTTCAGCGGTGACGCCCGCTTCGGTGTCGATGGCGATATAAAAAAAGCTATAAACAGACTGGGACATAACAGGCTCCAGGCACGCCGTCGCGTGCCGTTGAGAGGTAAGGGCGGTTTAGTCGAACTGGGTATTGATGATGGCTTCTACCAGCACGCGGCCGGCGGGGGTGAGCGTGACGTAGCGGCCATCGCTGTGCACTAACCCGCGCTGCTGCAACTCACGCAGCGCACGGGCGATGGTTGGCTGGGCAAACAGGCTGACGCCAAACTTCTGCTGAAACAGCACATCGTCGAGCGGAACCAGCGTTGACAGCGCCATCTTGCAGCCGTTGATGGCCTGCTGATCCGGCGACATACCGCGCACCGAGGCGATCGGCAGCTCACCGTTATCCAGTGCGCGCTGATAATCGGCGTAGTCGGTCAGGTTAATCAGCTCCGCGCCGGCACATTTGGAGCTGCCGCCAAGGCCAATCGCCACTTCCGGTGCCTGCTGGTCGAGATCGGTAATGATCGCTTTCCACTTTTCCGGCGGTGCGCTGCGATGGTGGAAATACATGGTGGGATGTTCAAGGTAATCGCCATCCAGCCACTGCTCGGCCAGCGCGCGCATCTGATATTGCTGACCCAGACTGGGCATCGCCGCATTCTTACGCTGCCAGGCATTTTCTCCCTCCGCCGACACGCCGGTGCGGCTTTCGGCGAACGGCTTCATGTGCAGCTTGGTGAACACCAGATGCGACAGGTCAAGCGCGCGCGCCTGCTGCAGATCGTCACGCACGTCATCCACCGTTTGTCCCAGCAGGCCATACATCAGGTCGACGCTGACCAGGGCGAAGCCCAGCTCGCGCGCATCACGAATCACCTTGTAGCAGGCATCCGCGCTGTGCAGGCGACCACAGCCTTTGATCAGGCGGTCAGAGAATGACTGCGCGCCAAACGACAGTTTGCTGAAGCCCAGTTCGCGCAGCTGCGCGAGGAATTCGCGCGTCAGCGTGCCGGGCTCGCCTTCGAAGCGCAGCGTGGCCTCGCGGAAGTTGAAATGGTTGCGGTAAAAATCCATTAAGCGCCGCAGCTCATCCGGTGGCAGCAGCGAGGGCGTGCCGCCGAACAGGTTGAACTCACCCACCGGCACTTCACCCAGTGCCGGCAGCTGCGCCAGCCACAGTTTCGCCTCCTGAATGTTGCGATCGACGATATCGCGGAACAGCTCAGGCGCGCGCGGCGACTGCGGATTTACAATCACCGTAGGAAACTGGCAAAAGTGGCACTTGTAGCGGCAGGTGGGGATATACGCCCACAGATGAATTTGCGGCGCATGGCTCAGGCTGTGCTGCATGGCGCGGAAAAAATTCGGCAGCGGAAAATCGTCGATATCACCGGGAAACACATGGCAGCCAAAAGGATCATGTACCACGTATTCCAGCAAATCGGCGTTTTCCGGCCGGCTAAGCACCTCGCATATGGCCGGGCGAGGATAGTGACGATCGATATCCTGCAGGGATTGCAGCCAGGCAGCACGCATCAGAACACCCCGCCGTTTGCAAAGTAGTTATGCGCCTCACCGGATTCGCGATCTTCGCAGTAATACCAGACAAAGCGGGCGAAATCATTTTCCGTCACCTGGGCAAAGCAGGCCGGCAGCGGCGGTGGCTCGCCAATCTCTGCGCCGACGGCACGCCGCAGCGCGGCAAACAGCTCATGGCGGAATTCAAAATAGAGGCGAAACGCCGGGGTTTTGTAGCTGTGAATCGGCAGGAAATCGGTCACGCTCATCTCCAGCATTATGCTGTGAATGCGGTCGAACAGGCGTTCAGCCACCTCTGGCGTGAAGAAATCAATCACCGCGGCATCGTCGCGCAGCAGCGACGGATTCAGCAGCACCGGCAGCACCAGATTTTTTGGCACGTAATCTTTAATCGAGTAGTGCCACGCCTGCTGCGCCTGCTCTGCGCTGACATCGGTGAACGGCGTCAGCGCGGTGAGCGTGGGGCGCACATCTTTCATGATGATGGTGCCGTTATGGCCGTAGGCCACGCCTTCAATCACTTCGTGCAGCAGGTTATCCACCCGGCGGCTGTTGATCTGCACGCGGGAGTTGGGCGCATACACCGGTTTGCCGCCGGCCGCGATCACCTTGATGCCAAAATCCCAGTCGTCTGACAGATGTTCAACAAACTCACCGTTTTTCAGCTGGTAAAAAATCTCGATGCCGCCCACTTCGTCGTACAGCTGCTTTTCGACGCCAAAGCCTTTGCCGTCCGGAAAGCCGCCAAACAGGGAGAAGGAAGCGTGGCGGCAGCGCAGCGTTTTATCAATCTCCGCATACAGCCGCGGGCGCTCGTGAAAATCCGCGGTTTCGTAGTAGTAGTTACAGGTGCCCAGATCGCCGTTTTGCGCAATCATGGTGCCGACCAGTTCGTCGATCCACAGCGCATCAACGGTGCAGTCCGCATCGGCCGAAAGAATGTAGTGCTTGCGCTGAAAACCGCTGTCCTCGTCGCGCAGACCGGCGCGCTGTGAGGCGAAATCCATGCCTTTTTTCCGCGCCGAAGAGACGCCCTGCACCGTCTCCTGCAGCTGATGAATTGTCAGCTGCGGATGCTGCGCGGCAAAGGCTTCAATCAGCGCGACCGAGTTATCGGTGGAATTATTATCCACCATGATCACTTCCAGATTATCAAAATTAAACAATCCGCCGGGTGAACGCTGCTGCAATATTGATTCCAGCACCGCGTTAATACGTGCTGCCTCGTTATAAACCGGCAGCACGACAGAAATAAAACAACGGTTATCCATAGTCACTCCTTAACTACACATTAAATATCTGCCGGAAGATATGATCCGACAGCAGGGATTTTCCTTTCTGATAATTGCGCGTGGCGATGGCGTCGCGGCGTGCGTCATCTCGTAATAAATCACTGACGCGCTGAATAAAATCGGCATCCGGCAGGCCATCATGACTGGCGGAAATTTCCATCAGTTCGCCTTCAAAACCGTACTGGCCATACACCTCGTGATAATATTCATAGCGGGTGGCGATATAACAGCGCTGATGGCTGATCGCCTCGCCAATCGGATTACCGTAGCTGTCGTAATCCCATGCGGTTAAAAACGACACCACATCGCAGGCGTGATAAAGATCCTGAATGGTGGTGGCCTGTGGATTACGCTCCATGAAGTCGTGATTTAACGCGCCAAAAAAGATGACGTAACGCTCCAGCTGGAACCGGCTAATTAACTGCTTTAATGCGTGATAATGCACGCTGTCTTCCAGCGGATCGCCAGCGACCATTAAATAAACGCGCTGTGGCTGATGCTGCGCGATAAGTTCACTGTTCAGCGCATGCAACAGGTGAATATCCCGATCGAGTCGCTTAGCCGGAATAATTCGCGTGGTGCGGGCAATCACCTTGTCCTGCGCCAGCAACCCAAACTGGCGGCGTAAATCTTTGCGCGGATGGCTCGGGTCAAAAGGATAGGTATTACGCATCACCTCGATTTCGACCTGATGTTCGCACCAGGCCGCCAGCTGTGAGGCCAGTGCCTGGTTCAGCGTGACGTAGGTGATATGCGGCGAGGGCTGTGGCCTGACGGCATGTGGCCAGGGCGCGCTGCCGTAACGCGATGAGGTGGATTCGCTGTTCCACATCAGGTCATGGTCGCGCCACAACACAAACCGGCCGAGCTGTTTTGCGGCGCCGTATTGCGCAATCGCCAGATAGAGCGCGCGGGTAAAAATAATATTATCCGGCAGCGTCCCGTTCTCAATGATTAAATAATTGATATCCAGCGCCTGCCATTTTGCGCACAGCGCGTTTGCCACCGCCTGTGCCATCTTTTCCGTCTGCTGCACCAGGATTTTTTCTGCCGCGGCATCCAGCGTCTGGCTATGATTAATCAGCACGTCATGAATATATTGCAGAAAGGCCGGGTTATAACCTTCCACCTGACGAATTTCATCGTGCCGGACTAAGGTAAAATGATGCTTTAGCGAATTAATTTCATTTTCGGAATAGGGGCGTCCGAAGTTTCCCTTATCAATTTTTATGTCGTAGCCGATATCAAGAAAGGAGGTGATTCCCTGCTCGCGTAAACGAACGGCAATTTTAGTGGCTTCTACTGTAATACCCGATAATGCCACGGCATCAAAAGAGATAAAAAGGGCCTTGCGTTGTAAATCCATTTGGTCACCACGCTCATACCTGAACATTAATAGTGACTGAACGGTAAGTTAAATTATCCGGTCAAACTTTGATCCAATCCACAAAAGTTTACTGTAGCTAATTAATTCACCTTCGTTAATGCATTAATGGATAATAATGCACTGAGGGTGGTGATTTATAATATTCGTCCTTGAGTTTTGTCTTAAAATAATAACTATTACCGGCGTGTTTAGCGGTATATTTTCCTTATTTTGGGCTTAATGGTGCTGGATAGTGATTGCCATCATTCAGTTTAATTTATCTGATCATGCGCAGAATCAGGGGATAACGCGGCGGCTGGAATACATGTGGCGGGCGGATGAAGCAAGGGTGCGCATAATCTGCGCACCCGGAGAAGAGGATTAAGCAGAAACCCTGGCGTTACACCCCATCGGTGATCGGTTTTCTGACCAGCAGCAGGTAAGCCAGCGCGCCGACCACCGTGACGCCAGCACATATCATCAGCGCGAGGCTGAACGATTTGGTGGTATCCAGCACCCAGCCGGTAATTACTGGCGCAAAAGAGGCGAAAACGAAGCTGGCAAAGTTCTGGATACTGCCCACTGATGCCGTCATGCGCGCTGTGACGTTAGCGTGGATCAGGCCCCAGCATGAGGTACCGGCAAAGTGAATGCAGAACAGCGCCATACCAATCAGCGTCACCGCGCTGGTGGTGTCGGTGGCGCGCGTCACAAAGGTGGTAAAGGCCGCGGAGAGCAGCATGCCGCTGACAATCGATACTTTACGCACTTTCACCGCGTCAAAACCGCGACGCACCAGTGAATCCACCACGTAACCGTTGAGCAGCATGCCCGCCGCGCCGAACAGGAAAGGAATGGCGGCCAGCAGGCCGGTGCTTTTCAGATCCAGATGATAGGTCGACTGCAGATAGCCCGGCAGCCAGGCGATGTACAGCCACGCGGTATAGTTGATGCCGCTGAAGCCAATCATCATGCCCCACATGGTGCGCTGCTTAAACAGTCCACGCCACTCGGCGAAACTTAGCGGCTCTTTGCGTGATGCCACGCTGCCCGCCTGCAGATAGTGAATCTCTTCACCGCTCAGCTTGTTGTTATCCCGGTCGCGGTAGGTGAGATACCAGCCAATGGCGAGAAACATACCCAGCACGCCGATGGTGACAAACATGCCGCGCCAGCCCATCACCAGCATCATCGCCGCCAGAATCGGCGGTGCCACCGACAGACCAATCATCGACGCCGCGTTAAACATCCCCATCGGCATACCGCGATCTTTGATGTTGAACCAGTCGTTGATCACCTTCACGCCGCACGGGTTCATCGGCGCTTCGCCAATGCCCAGCCCGATGCGCACCAGCACAAACTGCGTGAAGTTATGCACCAGCCCGGCCGCCGCCTGGAACAGTGACCAGAAGAACATGCCGATGGCCAGCATAATGCGCGGGCCTTTGCGATCGAGCAGCGCGCCGCACGGCAGCTGGGCTAAACCGTAGGCCAGCGAAAACGCCGACAGCAGCACGCCAATCTCGGTGGCCGATAAGCCCAGCTCCTCGCGGATGGTCATGTTGGCCACCGACAGCGAGCTGCGGTCAAGGTAGTTGATGATGGCGGCGAACAGCAGCAGCAGCATGGCGGTGATTTGAATCTTACGGATGCGCGGAGAGCGCACCACATCGGCGCGCGCCGGCACATAATCCTGCCCGGCGTGCTCGGGTGCTGGCGCGGTGGTGCCGCCGCGCGTTGATGTATTTTCCATTGCAACCTCCCAGGTTCGGGTACTTATCGTTATCAGTCTTGGGGTTCCTGCGGCAGCGAAACGGGCTGCCCTAAGGGGCTGCCTTCGAGACTAGAAGTAAACCGCGGGAGATGTTGCAAACATGTTTCTGATTCGTGCGGGCGCTTATGCTTTGTGGTTTTTAATCGGTTTTTAATTGTACTGCCGGATAGAGCGGATCATCGAGTGTTTGGCGGTTCTGAGATGCGCATGCAGCGCGCACAGCGCGTCCACATCCTGGCGGCTGATGAGCGCGGTAAGAATCGCCATATGCTCCTCCAGCGCGACGATGTTGCGCTGCTTGAGATCGCTTTCATCCCACTGATAATGCGAGTGAAAAATCACAGAGATAATTTCCAGTGACTGATTGAAAAACGGGTTGTTGGCGGCGGAGAGAATCAGCGTATGCATCTCTTTATCCAGCGCGGCAAACTGGCGGTAGTTGCTGGCGATGGTGTCGCGCAGCGCGCGATGACGATCCAGCAGATCGCGCGCCTGCACCCAGCGTTCATCACCGGCGGCGAGGTTAAGAAAGCGGGTCAGCGCGTGCGTTTCCAGCATCTCGCGCAGTTCAAACAGCTTTTCGGCGTACTCCTGATCGAATTTCTTCATCCGCCAGTGGCCGCGCTTAACCGGTTCCAGCAGGTTATAACGCATAAAACGCAGCAGGAACTCGCGCACCACCACCGGGCTGACCCGCACCTGCTGCGCCAGCTGCAGTTCGGTGAAACTGTCGCCTGGCATCAGCAAACGCTGGTTAATCAGGTTAAAAAACGCCTGCTCAAACTGCACCGCCTGTTGGTCGATCGGTGGGCTGAGTACGCTAAACCCATCCTCCTCGCAGGGATCGCGCACAATCACGTAGGTCTCAGCCACTTTTTCCAGCACGCCGCGCTGATGCAGATGCTGCAGCGTGTGTCGCACCGTGGTGCGGCTGATGTTAAACATCTCGGCCAGCGCCGCCTGCGGAGGCAACGGCGAGCGCACATGGCGGCGGGCAATGGCTTCCAGCATTTGATTGATGACGTTCTGGCGCAGATTCTGGCTTCGGCTCATACGGCCCTCCGGTTTTTTATGCATTAAAAACCACACAAAGCCCAAAAAAATCGCGCTGACTCACACTTCGCACAGCGCAACCTCCCGCCGCGGTCGATTTTCGCCATAACTGCGTGAACAGCCCAGGAGGAAACGATGACGAACATGAAAACGCTGGTGGTCGCCGAACCGCGCAGCATGGTGTGGCAGCAGCGCAGCGTACCGACGCCTGCCGCGCACGAAGTCCTGATTAAACCAATTGCCGCCGGCATTTGCGGCACCGATATTCACGCCTGGGCCGGCAATCAGCCGTTTTTCTCCTATCCGCGCGTGCTCGGTCATGAGCTGTGCGGTGAAGTGGTGGCGCTGGGCGCGGCGGCGCAGGGATTTCAGCCAGGGCAGCGCGTGGCGCTGATTCCTTACGTGGCCTGTCAGCGTTGCGACGCCTGCTTAAGCGGCAAAACCAACTGCTGTGAACAGATTTCAGTGATTGGCGTGCATCAGGACGGGGGTTTTTGCGAGTTTATCAGCGTACCGGACACTAATTTGCTGGCGGTTGACGATGTGGCGCCTGAAGCAGCGGCACTGATCGAGCCCTTTGCCATCAGCGCCCATGCGGTGCGACGCGCGGCGCTGGTCGCCGATGAGCAGGTGCTGGTGGTCGGGGCCGGACCGATTGGCCTGGGCGTCGCGGCGATTGCCGCCGCAGCCGGTGCGCAGGTGGTGGTGGCCGATACCAGCGCTCAGCGGCGCGCGCACGTTGCGCAGCAGCTGCAGCTGGCGACGATCGATCCGCTGGCGGAGGATTTTATCGCCGCGCTGCGTGCAGAGTTTGGCGGGCGGCTGGCCGCGAAAGTGATTGACGCCACCGGCAGTCCGGCGGCGATGAACAGCGCCGTGCAGCTGATTCGTCACGGCGGTACCATCGTGTTTGTCGGCCTGCACAAAGGCGATCTGGTGATCCCCGACACCGAGTTTCACAAAAAGGAGACTACGCTGCTGGGCAGTCGCAACGCCACGCGGGAAGACTTCGACAAAGTGCGCGCCCTGATGGCCAGCGGTCAGCTGCGGGCCGATATGATGCTCAACCGCCATTACGACTTCTCGACGCTGGCCGAGACTTTTGAGCCCGGGGTGATCAACAACCCTGAGCTGATCAAAGGCGTCATCCATTTCGCCCGATAGGAATACCGTCAGGCGCGCAGCGTGGCAAAAAAATGTTGCCGTACCGCCTCGGCATCGACGCCCAGACACAACCGCTGGGCGTGCAGGCCGGCGAACGGATCGTCGCGCGAGGCGAGAGCGCTCACGCGCTGTAGCGTCTGGCCGCGGCTGATGCCTTCGGTCACCACGCGCACCGGCGCTGTCGTCACGCTGAACGCCTGCGGCAGCGCCAGCCACGACAGCGTCAGGGTATCGTGCAGCGCCATGCCATCAAACCCCTCTTTTTGCAGGCTGTAAGCCAGATAAGGCCGGCAGATGGCACTCAACACCGGCTGATTCAGCTGGCGCACTTCCTCTCCGCTGATTAGCACCTTGTGCGTCACATCCAGCGGCAGCATCACCACCGGCAGCGCCGAGGCCAGCACCTGATCGGCGGCATGCGGATCTTTCCAGATATTGAACTCGGCGAACGGCGTCACGTTACCGGCGTGGCCGTCGGTGCCAAACGCACCGCCCATGATCACCAGCTCTTTCACCAGCGGAATGATGTCTGGCGCCTGGTTGATGGCGCAGGCGATGTTGGTCAGCGGCCCGATTGCCACCAGGGTAATCGCATGCGGCTGCGCGCGTACGCTGTCGATGATGAACTGTACCGCGCTGTCGGCGGCATCGCTATACGGGTTATCGAAGGCATCGCCGAGACCGTCTGCGCCGTGCAGGGTGGCCGGTGCGGAAGGGGCCAGCGCCAGCGGACGCGAACAGCCACGATACACCGGCGCGCTGATGTTCATCTTTGCACAGAACAGCCGGGCATTTTTTACCGCCTGGCCAACCGCGACATTACCAAACACCGTGGTGATGCCCAGCAGTCGCTGCGTGCGCGCCGCATACGCCAGCGCAAAGGCGTCATCCACGCCGATATCAGTATCAAAAATCAGGGTACGCATCGGAATCTCCTTGCTGATGATATCTGCCACGGTAAAACATAATCGTTCCCGACGATACGGAGACGGCAGGTGAATATTGTCACCTTCGGCGCGCCAGCGTATTATCGTGCCTCTGAGGTGATGGCGTGCCACCTTACCCAACCGCCCTCTGGTTACAGACGGCTGATGACGCCTGACAACTTGCTTATCCCTGCGCGGGAGACGGCGGTGTGTCAGGTGTAGTTTCTGTCCTGCCGCGGCCCTGCGCGTATCTCAATTCAGGAGCTCCAGACTATGCTGAAGTCGCTGTTCGCGGTCATGATCGGTGGTGCCATCGGTTGCACGCTGCGCTGGCTTATCTCTTTGCGTTTCAATACGTTATTCCCCAACCTGCCGCCAGGTACGCTGATCGTTAATCTGGTCGGTGGCTTTATTATTGGCGCGGCGATGGCGTGGTTTGTGCGCAATCCGCACATCGATCCCGTATGGAAACTGCTGATCGTCACCGGCCTGTGCGGCGGGCTGACGACCTTTTCGACCTTCTCGGCCGAGATCGTGGTGTTGCTACAATCAGGAAAATACCTGTGGGCAATGTCGAGCGTGATGGTGCATGTCATCGGTTCATTGCTGATGACCTTTGCCGGTTTCGCCGTGGTGAATCTGCTGGGCTAAAACGACACGCTTGAAATCACCCTGAAGAGGGGGATACTGATCAGGATGCTGTGCGGGTGGCGCACAGCCTCTGTCACCGCTTTATCCGGACGATTAAGGAGCTGTTGATGTCTGCAAACCCGAAATTCCTTAACCTGGTGCTGTTAAACGGTGAATCGGCGCATAAGCTGCAGGCGGCGCGTGCCGCCGGGTTCGATCAGGTTGAAATGTGGCGGGAAGAGATTACTGAGCATACGGCGGCGCTGGCCGCGCAGCTAAACCTGGGCTTTACCAATCTGCAGGTGCTGCGTGACTTTACCGGCGCGCCGGACAGCGAACGGCTGCAAAAGCGCGCCGAACTGCGTGATTTCATTCGCGTCGCGCAATCGCTGGGCTGCGATACCATTCAGGCGCCGGCAACCACGCGCGAAGACTGCGTTGCGGAGCGCATCGATGAAGATCTGCGCTGGCTGGCCTCGGAAGCCGCGCGCTATAACATGCGCATCATGTATGAACCGATGGCGTGGTGCAGCGTCGACAATACGCTGCCGCTGGCGTGGCAGCGTTTGCAGCGGCTGGATCAGCCCAATATCGGGCTGGTGGTCGATCTGTTCCACATCTGCGCACGCGGTGGCGATGCCTCTCAGCTCGACGGCATTCCGGCCGACCGCATTTATGAAGTGCAGCTGTGTGATATGGCGCAGATGCCGCCGCAGGAAAAGCAGGCGCTGAGTGATTATGCGCGCCATCAGCGCTTACTGCCCGGCGACGGCATCATTGAAGTGGAACGCTTTGTCGATAAGCTGAAAAGTGCAGGCTATCGCGGTCCGGTGGGCATCGAAGTTTTTAACGATCGCCTCAAAGCACAGCCGCCGGAAGCGGCCGCGCGTCAGGCGTGGCAGGCGCTGCAGCGCTACTGGCCTTAATCCTGCAGGCACTGGGCGATGTAGGCCGCTGCCTGCATCGCGCCGTGGCTGGAAATGGTGTGACCGGTGGTGGGTTCATACTGTGCGGTGACCGCGACGCCCGCGCTCTGCAGGCGCTGCGCGGCGGAGACGGTTTCGCTGAACGGGATGACCTCATCGGCTTTGCCGTGAATCAGCAGCGCGGAGGCATGCGGCGGCGGCGTGAGCGCCTCGTCAAAGGCCAGGCGACCGGAGAAGGCCACCACACCAGCCAGCGGATAGCGTCCGGAGGCCAGCGCATCCAGCGCCATGATCGAGCCCTGCGAGAATCCCACCAGAATCACCTTTTGCCACGCGCCGGCCATCGCGTGCTGCGCCATCAGCTGCTGCAGCGTGGCGTCAAAGGCGTCGCGCGCAGCCCGTACGCGTGCCGGACGGTTTTCCGGCGTGATGCCGGTCAGGCTGAACCACTGATAGCCCATGGCGTGTTCAAAGGGAAAGGGCGCATCGGGCGCGGCAAATGCCACGTCGGGCAGCAGCGCTGACCAGTGTTGCCCCAGCACCGCCAAATCCGCGCCATTACTGCCGACGCCATGTAAAAACACCACTAACGCTTTTGCCATTGCCCTGCTCCTTAAAAACCGTAGTCCGCCATATCCGGTCCCGCTGGCACGATGCCGTTGGGATTCAGCGCTTTAATCGAATAATAGCCCTGTTTGATGTGGTCGATGTTCACCGTTTGCCGCACGCCGGAGACCGCCAGCACACTCTTCAGATAACGATCGAGCAGCGGGTAATCGCGCAGGCGGCGCAGGTTGCATTTGAACAGGCCGTGATAGGCGACGTCAAAGCGTATCAGGGTCACGAACAGGCGGATATCGGCTTCGGTCAGTCGTTCACCCAGCAGAAAAGTGCGGCCATCTTTCAGCCGTTGCTCCAGCTCATCCAGCTGCTCAAACACCTCATTAAACGCCTGCTGATAGCTCACCTGGGTGGTAGCGAAACCGGTGCGATAAACGCCGTTATTGAGACGCGGGTAGATCGTTGCGTTCAGCGCGTCGATCTCCGGGCGCAGATCCTCAGGGTAGAGATCGAGCCGGTTGTCTGCCAGATCGCCAAAGCCGCTGTTGAACATGCGCAGAATATCCGCCGACTCATTGTTAACGATGGTCTGGGTTTTTTTATCCCACAGCACCGGCACGGTGGCGCGCCCGGTGAAGTCGGCGTCGGCGCGCGTATACAGCTGGTGGAGATACTCAGCGTTGTTCAGCGGGTCGCGATCGGCACCGGGATAATCGCCGAAGCGCCAGCCCTGCGCGCCAAGCTGCGGCTCAACCACCGACACGCTGACAATCTGCTCCAGCCCTTTCAGGCTGCGTGCAATGAGCGTGCGCGAGGCCCACGGGCAGATCAGCGCGACGTACAGATGATAGCGATCCGGCCCGGCGGCAAATTCGCTGCTGCCATCGGCGCTAATCCAGTGACGAAAGCTGGAAGTCTGGCGTACAAAGCCACCCTGTTTATCGGTGGCCTGAACCGGATGCCACTCTGCGCTCCACTTACCGTTTACCAACATCGCTCTGCTCCTCTAAAGTGATGTCAGCAGCTTACCGTGCTGCCGTTATGCTGATAATCCGGGCAAAACGGCTTTGATTGTTTCCAGAATGGAAGGAATCAGCCGGGCGGATGCAGGCGGAAGTGCTCGGCCAGAAAGTCGATCAGCAGGCGGGTTTTCTGCGCCAGATGGCGCGCGGGCGGATACAGGGCAAACAGGCCCATGGCTGGCGGCGCAAAGTCCTCCAGCAGCGTGACGATTTCGCCCCGCTGCAGCGCCGGTGCAGCGATAAAACCGGGCAGACGCGCAATGCCGAGGCCGGCCAGCGCCGCCTGCAGGCAGGCTTCGGTGTTGGAGAAGCACAGGCGGCCGCGAATCGGCATGCTGACGCTGTCGCCACACGGCGTAACGAACGGCCAGTGCCAGGGATCGCGAAAGTTGGTGTCGCTGATGCACTGATGCGTCGCCAGATCGCGCCAGTGCTGCGGCGTGCCGTGCTGCAGCAGATAGCCGGGCGCGGCGGCGAGGCGAATCGGCACCTCGCCCAGACGGCGCGCAATCAGGCTGCTGTCGTCCAGCTTGCCGATGCGGATCGCCATATCGAAGCCTTCATCGACGATATTCACGGCGCGGTCGGAGAAGTTGACGTCCAGCTCAATCAGCGGATAGTGACGCGCGAACGCCACCAGCACGCTGGCCAGCACCGCGGTGCCGAAGGTGCCGGGTGCGCTAATCTTCAGGCGGCCGGTGGGCGAGCGGGCATTCTCCTGCACCGTGGCATCCAGCGCGTCGAACGCCTCCAGCAGGGTTTTCACCCGCTCGTAATAGGCGCGGCCGATCTCGGTGGGCGACAGCGCCCGTGTGCTGCGCTTGAACAGCTGCACGCCAAGCTGCTGCTCCAGACGCGACACCAGCTTTGACGCCTGGCCGCTGCTGGTGCCGAGCCGGGCGGCGGCACCGGCAAAACTGCCGACTTCGAGTACGGCGACAAACATGCGATCACAATCAAGACGATCCATGGCATTTCCTGCAAGGGAAAAGGGTGAGTATACACAGGCGAAGTGAAAAATCGTGGCACGGGCCGCGACAGCAATGTGCGCAGCATGGCGCAACGATCCGCTTTACATTCAGTGCGCCGCACCTTTCGCACGGCGGCAAAACCTGCTGAACTAGGCATTCGCCTTAAGCTGGCCGGGAGCCACCAATGCCTTTGCTTCACCTGTCATCGCTGGCGGAGATCACCGCTGCCGAATGGGATGCGCTGTTACCTGACAATCAACCTTTTTTGCGTCACGCCTTCCTGCTCGCGCTGGAAGAGAGTGGCAGCGTGCGCGCGGAAAACGGCTGGCAGCCGGATCATCTGCTGTGGCGCGAAGACGGCAGGCTGCGGGCGGCGCTGCCGGGCTACCGTAAACGCAACTCGTGGGGCGAATATGTGTTCGATCACGCATGGGCCGATGCCTGCCAGCGTGCCGGCATCGCCTATTACCCCAAATGGCTCGGCGCCATTCCGTTCAGCCCGGTGACCGGTGCGCGTCTGCTGGGCGACGAGACGGTCATCATCCCGATGCTGGAAGCGCTGCCCGATGCGTTGCAGCGGCACGGCTTAAGTGGGGCACATATCAA
This sequence comes from gamma proteobacterium symbiont of Lampromicra miyakona, assembly GCF_059730895.1. Classification (NCBI taxonomy): domain Bacteria; kingdom Pseudomonadati; phylum Pseudomonadota; class Gammaproteobacteria; species gamma proteobacterium symbiont of Lampromicra miyakona. The sequence goes on from NZ_AP035932.1 coordinate 198,862, forward strand.
CTTCACCACGCCGCACGCCAACGCGCTGCTGGCAACCCAGCCGGACTGGCTGGCGCGCCTCGGCGTGCAGTATCACTGGCACAATCGCGGCTACCGCGATTTTCACGACTTTCTCGACACGCTGATGTCGCGCAAACGCAAGCAGCTGCGCAAAGAGCGCGAACAGGTGGCCAGCAGCGGCTTTGCGTTTAACTGGTATCGTGGCGATGAGCTGCGTGAAGATCAGTGGGATTTTGTGTATACCTGCTACGCCAACACCTACGCGGTGCGCGGCCAGCGTCCCTATATGACGCGCTCCTTCTTCAGCCTGCTGGCGGAGCGGATGCCGCAGGCGATTCGCGTGGTGATCGCCACGCTACAGCAGCAGCCCGCCGCCATGGCCTTCTGTCTGGTGGATGACGACACGCTGTATGGCCGCTACTGGGGCTGTCTGGCGGAGTTTGACCGGCTGCACTTCGAGACCTGTTTCTACCAGGGCATGGATTTCGCCATCGCCGAAGGGCTGCAGCGCTTTGATGCCGGTGCGCAGGGCGAGCACAAGCTGGTGCGCGGCTTTGAACCGCAACTCACCCATTCCTGGCACTATCTGTGCCATCCGGGGCTGCGTGATGCGGTCGGGGATTTTCTGCAGCAGGAGCGGGCAGGCGTGCGCGCCTGGGCACAGGAAGCGCGCGACGCCCTGCCTTACCGGCGCGGCGATTAATCGACGCCGACAAATCCGCCGGTCTGATGCTGCCACAGGCGCGCGTACAGCCCGCCGTGCGCCAGCAGTTCGCGATGGTTACCCATCTCAACAATGCCGCCATTTTCCAGCACCACCAGCCGGTCCATTTTCGCGATGGTCGACAGGCGATGGGCGATGGCGATCACCGTTTTGCCCTGCATCAGCGTCTCCAGGCTCTCCTGAATCGCCGCTTCCACTTCAGAGTCGAGCGCCGACGTGGCTTCATCCATGATCAGAACCGGCGCATCTTTCAGCAGCACGCGGGCGATGGCAATACGCTGGCGCTGGCCGCCAGAGAGTTTGACGCCGCGCTCGCCGACGTGCGCATCCAGCCCGGTACGGCCCTGCGGATCGGAGAGCAGCGGGATAAATTCGTCGGCGCGGGCGCGCACAATCGCCGCCTGCAGTTCGGCTTCGCTGGCATCCGGGCGACCGTACAGCAGGTTTTCGCGAATCGAGCGGTGCAGCAGCGACGTATCCTGGGTGATCATGCCAATCTGACTGCGCAGGCTCGCCTGTGTGACCTGCGCGATGTCCTGATCGTCAATCAGAATGCGCCCGCCGTTGATGTCATACAGCCGCAGCAGCAGGTTCACGAGGGTGGATTTACCGGCGCCGGACGGGCCAATCAGACCGATTTTCTCGCCAGGCTTGATATTGAGATTCAGGCGGTTAATCACCTGGCGGCCGCCGCCATAGTCAAAACGCACATCCTCAAAGCGGATCTGGCCGCGCGTCACCTGCAGCTTTTTCGCCTGCGGCGCATCCTGCACGCTGAGCGGTTGCGCAATGGTGTTCAGGCCATCCTGCACCATGCCGATGTTTTCGAAGATGCCGTTCACCACCCACATGATCCAGCCGGACATGTTCACCAGGCGAATCACCAGCCCGGTGGCCAGCGCGATGGCGCCTACGCTGATCAGCGACTGGCTCCACAGCCACAGCGCGAGGCCGGAGGTGCTGACAATCAGCAGGCCATTGAGCGTCGACAGCGTGATATCCATGCTGGTCACCATGCGGCTGGCATGCTGGGTTTTGTCGGTCTGCTCCTGAATGGCGTCGCGCGCGTAGCGTTTTTCCAGATCGTTATGGGCAAACAGTTTCAGGGTAGCGATGTTGGTGTAACCGTCAACGATGGTGCCCATCAGCTTCGAGCGCGCCTCGGATGACACCACCGAGCGCTGCTTGACGCGCGGCACAAAGAAGCGCAGCGACAGGCTGTACGCCACAATCCAGACGATTAGCGGAATCATCAGGCGCCAGTCAGCTTCCGCGAACAGCACCAGTGAGGTCACGGCGTAAATCACCACGTGCCAGATCGCATCCACCAGCTGAACCGCCGAGTCACGCAGCGAGTTACCGGTTTGCATGATGCGCTGGGCGATACGGCCGGCAAAATCGTTCTGGAAGAAATTGAGGCTTTGCCGCAGCACATAGTTGTGATGCTGCCAGCGGATCATGCTGGTCATGCTGGGGTTAATGCTTTGATGCACCAGCATATCGTGCAGCGCGATCACCACCGGCCGCAGCACCAGCGCCACTGCCGCCATCCACAGCAGAATCGGCCAGTTATCGCTGAACAGCGTAGCGGGCGTGGTGTGATTGACCAGATCGATAATACGGCTGAGATAGCTAAACAGCGCCACTTCGATCAGCGCCTGCGCCAGTCCGACAATCAGCAGCGCGACAAAACTTGGCCACACCTGACGCAGATAATAGAGGTAAAACGGCCACACGCTGGCGGGTGGGGAATCGGTGGGGGCATCCTGAAAAATATTGATAAAACGTTCAAAACGACGATACAACATAAGGCCACTCTTTCCGATCGGTGAGAGTTAACAGCTTAGTGCAACTGAACAGGGATTATCGACATGGATTTGCAGATTCGCGGACGCGAACCGGGCGATGCCGCCGCCTATCAACGTTTATACAGTCATCCCGAGGTGTATCGCTGGACCACGCAGCTGCCGTTTCCCAGCGTCGCCACCTGGCAGAAAAAATTCGAGCGTATGGACAGCGAAGGCTATATCGGCTTTGTGGCGGAAATCGACGGGCAGATGGTGGGCGAGCTGACGCTGTTTACCGAACAGCGGCCGCGTACGCGTCACAGCATCAGTTTTGGTATTGGCGTCGATCCGGCGTTTAGCGGTCGTGGCATCGGTGAGCGGCTGATCCGCACCGGTATCGACTATGCCTTTAACTGGCTGGGCGTGATTCGCGTTGAGCTGGAAGTGTTTCACGACAACCAGCGCGCGCTGCGTCTGTATCAGCGCCTGGGCTTTGAGCAGGAAGGCGTGAAGCGCAAAGCCTGCCTGCGCGAGGGCGAGTACCACGACATTATCGTCATGGCGATACTGCGCGAGTGATGGTTGCGTCGGCCTGGAACCGGGGCGCCCGGTAACCAGGTCGCCATAAATGGCGCCCCTACAGTGCTCACAGAATATCTGTAGGGTGCGCATTGATGCGCACCAGGCAACCCAGGTCGCCATAAATGGCGCCCCTGTGGCGTTTACAGGCTACCCGTACGGTGCGCGTTGCTGCTGTACGCTCTGGTCGCATCAACCTGGCGGTTCATGAAGCGCTAGCGGGCAGCACTGGCGGACACACGCTTGAACGCCATATTGGTAAAACAGCTGAAGAGTTAGTTGCCAGGCTGGAACGCAGGCCCTCTCTTTCCGCGACCAGTAGCTTCAGGACAGTGAATGAGGCGGAGCAGCTAATTAGTCGGGTAATCAGGGACAATAGCCACCAGATAGAAATGTGGGTAAAACATCTCCCTCCCGGAATGAATGCCAAAATGGAGCTGGAGAGAATTTTTGCCACTCAGACGGGTATCATGATTCGTCGTGGTTCCCCGGACGTTATTCGCTGCTATAGGGTTCGGTTGGTGCTTCGTTTTGAGCAGTGGCATGGAAAACCCTATTTTATTCTTACTGCGTTTCCTAAGGCCTGACATGAACCGTTCAAATTTCAATGAGCTAGGCTGTTTCATTACAATATATTTTGGTCAGGACTATGACCTTATAGATGATAGTGATGAAATCGAACCAAAAATTGATGCGTTTTTACGCAACGAGCATCCCGCCAGTTGGCAGGGACTAGCGGCGGATATTGATCTTTTTTTGAGTGAAAGTTCGGATCCAGAAACGACGTTCGAAGCGTATTTTCAGGACGAGTTTGATCCTCATTTATGGGGCACCACTGCTGTCGATTTTCTGCATAGGGTACGCACAAACCTACGCAAAGCGCTGGCCGAACAATCCGATCAGCTCAGCTAAGACCGCTGGAAGTGGCCCACCATCTGTACTACGAACCAGGTCGCCATAATCGCGACCCGGCAGTGTCCGTCTGCTACTGGCTGCGCTCGACGTATTTCTGCATATTCTCTTTGGTCACCAGCTCGAACGGGATCCACACGTGTGAAGCCACTTTCTCGCCTTTGATCAGCTTCTGCGCCACGTCTACCGAGGTTTTGCCCTGACCGATGGCGTCCTGAAACACCGTCACCTGCATCTTATCCTGCGCCATGGCCTTCAGGCCGTCCGGCGTGGCGTCGATGCCGCCCACCAGAATCTTTTTATTGCTCTTTGCCAGCGCCATGGCCGCGCCAATCGCCATCTCATCGTTATTGGCCGCGACGATATCGATCGCTTCACCGTTGCCCATCCAGTTGAGCATCAGGTCCATGCCTTCGTTGCGTGCATAGTTTGCTGGCTGCTTCTGCACCACTTTCATGCCCGGGTATTTCGCCACCACCTGCTCGACATCTTTGGTGCGCTGCAGCGCGCCGGCATCGGTCAGGTTGCCGATCATGATCGCCACGTTACCTTTATAATTGGCCAGCTTTGCCAGCGCCTCCATTTGCAGCGTGCCGGATTCGCGTTCGTCCGAACCGACAAACACCACGCCGGGCGGCAGGGTTTTATCGCCTGGCGTGCGGTTAACGTACACCAGCGGAATTTTCGCCTGCTGCGCCAGTCTGGTCAGCTGCGGCGTGCTGGCGGAATCCACCGGATCGACGATGATCGCATCCACGCCGGCGCTGATAAAACTCTGCACCTGATCGGTCTGGCGGCCAACATCGCCGCGCGCATCTTCAAACTGGGCATCCAGCCCGCGCGCTTTGGCTTCTTTATCAATGGCATGACGAATAATGGTGAGGAAGTTCTGGTCAAAATAGGCCATCGACACGCCGATCTTCTCCGCCAGCGCGGAGGCTGAACTGGTCAGCAGGCCAAGTAACAGTATCGCCTTGAGGGTTTTCATCGCAGACTCCAGAGTAAGCTGTTTATTAGAATAAATTTTTCATTGGTGTTAAAAATGGCTCAATGAAATCATTTTCAGCCTACGAGCCGGCAGCAGAGCTGGCAATCTGCTGCGTGGTAATTTGCTGTGTAGCGCACAATTTGCCCGACGCGCATGGATGCTTTGCCTGCTCATAGTGATCGCGCAAACTCTTTTCTCAGCGCTGGCGCACATTCCGCGGCGAAAGCCAGCACGGATTGAAGATTTTGTGCGCTACCGCACCCGGCTTTGTGTCAGCGACCAAAACCCGCGCCGTTTCGCCGCGCGGATTCCTTCATTCGCACAATGACCAGAGCAACACTGGCTTCCTATAGTTGCTGAACAGGGAAATCTGCGCGGTATTCCTGACCATCATCGCTTCGGGGCAGGATGCTCCTCCATCAAGGAATTCAGCCTATGTTGCAACGCAAAAACCGCAGCCAGAACAGCCATGTGCGTATCTGGATCCTTTGCCTGATTCTGTTCCTGTCAGTGGTCGCTTATGCCGATCGCTCGATCCTGTCGATCTCCGGCTCAGCGATCAAACAGGAGTTTGGCCTGTCGGCGATCCAGCTCGGCCTGATCCTTTCGGCCTTTAGTTGGGCGTATGTTATCGGTCAGATCCCCGGCGGATTGATTCTCGATCGCTTCGGCACCAAAAAGGTCTACGGCGTGACGCTGGCGCTGTGGTCGGTTTCGACCCTGCTGATGGGATTTGTCGGTGAGTTTTCCAGTGGCATGACCATGGCGCTGACGCTGATGTTTGCGCTGCGCTTCGCGCTGGGCCTGATTGAGGCGCCGAGCTTTCCCGCCAACGCCCGCGCAGTGATCATGTGGTTCCCGGGCGCAGAGCGCGGACGCGCATCGTCGCTGTTTGCCTCGGCACAATACTTTGCCGTGGCGATATTCTCACCGCTCTCCGGCTGGCTGGTGTCGCGTTATGGCTGGGAATGGCCATTCTTTGTGCTCGGCGGCATCGGCGTGCTGGCAGTGTTTGTCTGGGCGGGCTATATGCGCAGCCCGCGTCAGCATCCGCACGTTTCCGCCAGCGAGTTACATTACATTGAACAGGGCGGCGCGCTGGTGGATATCGACGCCGCGCAAACGCTGCGCGCACGGCCACCGGTCAGCAAAGCGATGTTCAAAACATTGCTCACCAATCGCATGCTGTGGTGCGCCTACCTCGGCCAGTATTGCACCATCGCGCTTAGCTACTTCTTCATTACCTGGTTCCCGATCTATCTGGTGCAGGCGCGCGGCATGAACATTCTCGATGCCGGTTTCGCCACCATTGCTCCGGCGCTGTTTGGCTTTCTGGGTGGCATCTGCGGTGGCTACATCTCAGATAAGCTGCTGGCGCGCGGCTGGAGCCTGTCGTGGGCGCGCAAAACGCCGTATATCGTTGGCATGCTGATGGCCGCCTCGCTGATTCTGGCGGCGGTGATCCCTTCCAACGCCGGCATTATCGCCATCATGTCGTTTGCCTTCTTCGGCAAAGGCGTGGCGGCGGGCGCGGGCACCTGGACCGTGGTCAGCGATACGGCACCCAAAGAGGCGGTTGGCCTCGCCGGCGCGATCTTCAACGGCATCGGTAACATGGCGGGCTTTATTACGCCGCTGTTGTTTGGCGTGATCGTTGGCCTGACCGGCAGCTACAGCATTGGCCTGGTGTTCGTCGGCGCGCACTGTGTCGTCGCGGCACTGCTGTTCCTGCTGGTGATGGGCCCGATTGAACGCGTAGGCGATCGGCACAACGCTGCCGTTGCCACAGAAGAGAAAACGGCGCAAAAGGCTGGCATTAAAGTGGCTTAATGCACTGCGCGGTAGCGGCGCAATTTATTGCGCAATGCTTAAACGTTCCTGCCTGACCCGACCAGTCACGCCGCCCTGAAGATTTTTTGCTCAGCTGCCGATATCACTCCTTACCATCCACTGATATTAAGGAGCGATATCGTGATAAAGCTGATTACCGTTGACGAGCTGCGGCCAGGCATGTTTATCCACAAGCTTGAGGTCTGGTGGATCAAGGACAAACGCATTCGCAACCAGATGCTGATCACCGATAAGCGTCAGATCGCCCTGATCCGTAACGAGGGGATCCAGCAGGTATGGATCGATCCCGAGCGGTCGGTGCGCGCGCCTGCCACGCCGCAGCCGAAAAAAGACATTCCGCAGACGCCGTTTTTCCGCGAGATGGATCAGGCGCAGTGCATCTTCAATCAGGGCAAGCCGCAGGTGCTGGCGATGTTCAACGAGGCGCGCATGGGGCAGGGCCTCGATCTTGCCTTTACCCTTGAGCTGGTCGATGAAATTGCCGGATCGATTACCCGCGAGCCAACCGCGCTGCTCAGCGTGGCGCGGCTGAAAAATCATGACGATTACACTTACCTGCACTCCATGGCGGTGTGCGGTCTGATGATTTCGCTGGGCAAGAAAATGGGGCTGGATGAGCAGCAGCTGCGTCGCGTGGGCATGGGCGGATTGCTGCATGACGTCGGTAAAGCCGCGGTGCCGCTGACCATCCTCAACAAGCCGGATAAGCTCACCGACGAAGAGTTTACGATTATGCGCCAGCATCCAATCGTCGGTGCGCAAATGCTGATGGAAGCCCATGCGGATGAAGATTTGCTGGATATTGCGCTGCATCACCATGAAAAATTCGATGGCAGCGGCTATCCACATCGGCTGCAGGGCGAAGAGATCTCGCTGTACGCACGCATGGCGGCGGTGTGTGACGTCTACGACGCGGTGACCTCCGATCGCCCGTATCGCAAAGGCTGGACGCCGGCTGAGGCGATGCACAATATGCTGAGCTGGCGCGGCCACTTTGACAGTGCGCTGCTGCACGCGTTTGTGCGCACCATCGGTATTTATCCGGTGGGCTCGCTGGTACGGCTGGCCTCCGGGCGCGTGGCGCTGGTGGTGCAGGCCGGAGAAAAATCGCTGCTGAAGCCCAAAGTGCATGTGTTCTGGTCGCTGCATTCGCAGCGCGAGGTCAAACCGGAAGCGCTGGACCTCGGCGACAGCTTCTGCACCGATACCATCACCGGCGCTGAGGACAGCGGCTTGTGGCACAACGTTGACCTGAATCGCATCTGGGCGCTGGAAAGCGCCTGATCCGCCCGCATTTTTATACTTTCTTTACGCCCGCTCTGCGCCTTTTTACCCCTTCTTTATGCCGCGCCGCGCATGCTTGCTGCACTACCAAATCCTCTGGAGGTTGCTGTGAGTGTGGGCGTGATAGCCGGCATCGTGCTGGTATTTTTATTACTGGGCTACCTGATTTATGCCCTGCTTAATGCGGAGGCATTCTGATGGCGGCGAATGCGTTTTTACTGATTGCGTGCTATCTGCTGGTGCTGATGGTGCTGGCGCAGCCGCTGGGCCGCTTGCTGGCGCTGATGGTGGCGGATAAACCCCTGCTGGCGCGCAGCGAACGCGTGCTGTGGCGTCTGGCCGGCGTTGACGGCGCGGCGATGCGCTGGCCGCACTATCTGCTGGCCATCCTGCTGTTTAACGCGCTCGGCTTTGTGCTGCTGCTGGCGATGCTGATGGGGCAGGGCGCGCTGCCGCTCAATCCTCAGCATCTGCCTGGCCTGAGCTGGGATCTGGCGCTCAATACGGCGATCAGCTTTGTCACCAACACCAACTGGCAGGCGTACGCAGGCGAGAGCACGCTGAGTTACTTCAGCCAGATGGCGGGCTTAACGGTGCAAAACTTCCTTTCGGCGGCAACCGGTATTGCGGTGGCGTTTGCGCTGATGCGCGGTTTTGCCAACCGTTCGCTGGAAACGCTCGGTAACGCCTGGCGCGACCTGACGCGTATCACCGTCTACGTGCTGCTGCCGATTAGCCTGCTGATGGCGCTGTTTTTTGTCAGCCAGGGCAGCATTCAGAACTTTGAACCCTATCATGCCTTCACCACGCTGGAAGGCGCGCAGCAAACGCTGCCGCTCGGGCCGGTAGCCTCGCAGGAAGCGATCAAAATGCTCGGCACCAACGGTGGCGGTTTCTTCAACGCCAACTCGGCGCATCCGTTCGAAAACCCTACGGCACTGACCAACTTTGTGCAGATGCTGAGCATCTTCCTGATCCCGGCCGCGCTGTGCTTTGCCTTTGGTCAGCAGCTGGGCGATCGCCGTCAGGGCCATATGCTGCTGTGGGCCATGAGCATCATGTTTGTGCTGGCGGTGGTCGCGGTGATGTGGGCTGAGCTGCGCGGCAATCCGCACTTTCTGACCCTGGGCGCCGATAGCGCGATCAACATGGAAGGCAAGGAGACACGCTTCGGCATTCTCAACTCCAGCCTGTTTGCGGTGATCACCACCGCGGCGTCGTGCGGTGCGGTAAACGCCATGCATGACTCCTTCACTGCTCTGGGCGGTATGGTGCCGATGTGGCTGATGCAGCTGGGCGAAGTGGTGTTTGGCGGCGTCGGTGCCGGCTTGTACGGCATGCTGCTGTTCGTGCTGCTCGGGGTGTTTATCGCCGGTCTGATGATTGGCCGTACGCCGGAGTACATGGGCAAAAAGATCGATGTGTGGGAGATGAAAATGACCGCGCTGGCGATTCTGGTGACGCCGACGCTGGTGCTGCTGGGTACTGCGCTGGCGATGATGACCGAAGCCGGACGCGCCGGTATGGCCAACCCTGGCATTCACGGCTTCAGCGAGGTGCTGTATGCGGTGTCGTCGGCGGCCAACAACAACGGCAGCGCCTTCGCCGGTCTCAGCGCCAACACCCCGTTCTGGAACCTGCTGCTGGGCTTCTGCATGCTGGTCGGCCGCTTCGGCATCATCATTCCGGTGCTGGCCATTGCCGGTTCGCTGGCGGCGAAGAAAATTCAGCCGGTGGGCAACGGCACGCTGCCGACTCACGGCCCGCTGTTTATCGCACTGCTGGTGGGCACCGTGCTGCTGGTGGGTGCGCTGACCTTCGTTCCCGCGCTGGCGCTTGGCCCGGTGGCGGAACATCTGCAACTTATTCAGGGATAACGGAATCATGAGTCGTCAACAACTGGCGCTGTTTGATGCGGCGCTGACGCGCACCGCGATGCTGGATGCGGTGAAAAAACTCGATCCGCGCGTACAGTTTCGCAACCCGGTGATGTTTCTGGTGTGGATCGGCAGCGTGCTCACCTCGCTGCTGGCCATCGGTATGGCGGCGGGGCAGCTGAACGGCAGCGCCGGCTTTACCGCGGCGGTCGCCATCTGGCTGTGGTTTACCGTGCTGTTCGCTAACTTCGCCGAAGCGCTGGCGGAAGGGCGCAGCAAGGCGCAGGCCAACAGCCTGAAAGGGGTGAACAAGCACAGCGATGCGAAGAAACTGGCGGAACCGTTTCACGGTGCGCAGTGGCGGCCGGTGGCGGCCGATACGCTGCGCAAAGGCGATGTGGTGCTGGTGGAAGCCGGCGACATCATCCCGTGCGACGGTGAAGTGCTGGAGGGCGGCGCATCGGTCGATGAGAGCGCCATTACCGGCGAATCGGCACCGGTGATTCGTGAATCCGGCGGGGATTTTGCCTCGGTAACCGGCGGGACGCGCATCCTGTCGGACTGGCTGGTGATTCAGTGCAGCGTCAATCCGGGCGAAACTTTCCTCGACCGCATGATCGCCATGGTGGAAGGCGCGAAACGCCGCAAAACGCCCAACGAAATCGCCCTGACCATTCTGCTGGTGTCGCTGACCATTGTGTTCCTGCTGGCGACCGCCACGCTGTGGCCGTTTTCCGCCTGGGGCGGCACGCCGGTTAGCGTGACGGTGCTGGTGGCGCTGCTGGTGTGCCTGATTCCCACCACTATCGGCGGACTGCTGTCGGCGATTGGCGTGGCGGGCATGAGCCGCATGCTGGGAGCCAACGTGATCGCCACCAGCGGGCGCGCCGTGGAGGCTGCCGGTGACGTCGATGTGCTGATGCTGGACAAAACCGGCACCATCACGCTCGGTAACCGCCAGGCGACGCAGTTCCTGCCCGCGCCGGGCGTCAGCGAGCAGCAGCTGGCCGACGCGGCGCAGCTGGCATCGCTGGCCGATGAGACGCCGGAAGGGCGCAGCATCGTGGTGCTGGCGAAGCAGAAATTTAACCTGCGCGAACGCGATCTCAGCAGCATGGGCGCCAGCTTTATCCCGTTCTCCGCGCAGACGCGCATGAGCGGCGTCAACGTGCAGGATCGCCTGATCCGCAAAGGCGCGGTCGACGCGGTACGCCGTCATATCGAAGCCAGCCACGGCAGCTTCCCGGCTGAGGTTAATGCCCGGGTGGAAGAGGTGGCGCGCGCCGGCGGTACGCCGCTGGTGGTGGCCGAAGGCGCACAAGTGCTGGGCGTGGTGGCGTTAAAGGACATCGTTAAAGGCGGCATCAAGGAACGTTTCGCCGAGCTACGCAAGATGGGCATCAAAACGGTGATGATCACCGGTGATAACCCGTTAACCGCCGCGGCGATTGCGGCGGAAGCCGGTGTCGATGACTTCCTGTCGGAAGCGACGCCGGAAGCCAAGCTGGCGCTGATTCGCCAGTATCAGGCGGAAGGGCGCCTGGTGGCGATGACCGGCGACGGCACCAACGATGCGCCCGCGCTGGCGCAGGCTGACGTGGCGGTGGCGATGAACTCCGGCACCCAGGCGGCGAAAGAGGCGGGCAACATGGTCGATCTTGACTCCAACCCGACCAAACTGCTGGAAGTGGTGCACATCGGCAAACAGATGCTGATGACGCGCGGTTCGCTTACCACCTTCAGTATCGCCAACGATGTGGCGAAATACTTCGCCATCATCCCGGCGGCGTTTGCCGTGACCTATCCGCAGCTCAATATGCTGAACGTGATGGCGCTGCATTCACCGGCCTCGGCGATTCTGTCGGCGGTGATCTTCAACGCGCTGGTGATTGTGTTTTTGATTCCGCTGGCGCTGAAAGGCGTGAGCTATCGGCCGATGAGCGCGGCAGCGCTGCTGCGGCGCAATCTGTGGATTTATGGCGCAGGCGGTTTAGTGGTGCCGTTTATTGGTATTAAAGCGATCGACCTGCTGCTGACGCTGTCGGGCCTGGTGTAAGGAGAAGAGAAATGAGTCAGGTACGTCCGGCTATAGTATTGTTAGTGCTGCTTACCCTGCTGACCGGCGCGGTCTATCCGGTGCTGACCACCGGCCTGGCGCAGTGGTGGTTTCCGTCGCAGGCCAACGGTTCGCTGATTGAGCGCGACGGCGCGGTGCGTGGCTCAGAGCAGATCGGTCAGGCGTTCAGCCAGCCGGGCCACTTCTGGGGCCGTCCATCGGCCACCAGCGACGTGCCGTACAACGCGCAGGCGTCAGGCGGCAGCAACCTTGCCGCCAGTAATCCGGCGCTGGATAAAGCGGTGGCGGAGCGGGTGGCTGCGCTGCGCGCTGCCAATCCGCAGGCGCCGGCAGCGGTGCCGGTGGAGCTGGTAACCGCTTCAGGCAGCGGCCTGGATCCGGACATCTCCCCTGAAGCCGCGCTGTGGCAGGCACCGCGCGTCGCGGCAGCGCGCAACATGACGCTGAAAGACGTCGAGGCGCTGATTGCGCGCAACACCGAGCGTCCGCTGCTGCCGTTTATCGGCGAAGAAACGGTGAACGTGCTGCGGCTGAATATGGCGCTGGATGATTTGCAGGGATAGTTTCAAACCGCGCGAAGAATCGCGCCGCTACAAAAATGTGCACATACCGTAGCGGCGCAATTTATTGCGCAATGCCACATTGGTGCACGCGATAAAAATGGACCTCGCATGAACGACGAATTACCGCGCCCCGATCCCGATGCCCTGCTGCTCAATCACAGCGACAGCCATCGCGGTAAACTGAAAATCTACTTCGGCGCCTGTGCGGGCGTAGGGAAAACCTACGCCATGCTGCAGGAGGCGCAGCGCCTGCGTGCGCAGGGGCTGGACGTGCTGGCTGGCGTGGTCGAAACCCATGGCCGTGAAGAGACCGCCGCGCTGCTGCAGGGGCTGGCGGTGCTGGCGCGGCGCGCCACCGGTCGGTCGCGCCATGCGGAATTCGACCTCGACGCCGCGCTGGCGCGCCATCCGGCGGTGATCCTGATGGATGAACTGGCGCACACCAACGTACAGGGCTCGCGCCATCCCAAGCGCTGGCAGGACATTGAAGAACTGCTGGATGCCGGTATCGACGTGATTACCACCGTCAACGTGCAGCATCTGGAGAGCCTGAATGACGTGGTGGGCGGCGTCACCGGCATTCAGGTGCGCGAAACCGTACCCGATCCCTTTTTCGACAGCGCCGACGAAGTGGTGCTGGTGGATCTGCCGCCGGACGATCTGCGTCAGCGGCTGAAAGAGGGCAAAGTGTACGTCGGCGACCGCGCCGAGCGCGCCATCGAAAATTTCTTCCGCAAAGGCAACCTGTTCGCGCTGCGTGAACTGGCGCTGCGTCGCACGGCCGACCGGGTAGACGATCAGATGCGCGCCTGGCGCGATCAGCAGGGGCGCGACAAAGTGTGGCACACGCGCGACGCGATTCTGCTGTGCATCGGTGACGACACCGGCAGTGAAAAGCTGGTGCGCACCGCCGCCCGTCTCGCTGCCCGTCTCGGCAGCGAGTGGCATGCGGTGTATGTGGAAACGCCGCGCCTCAACCGACTGCCAGAAGCGCAGAGGCGCGCCATTCTGCGCACGCTGCAGCTGGCGCAGGAGCTGGGCGCGGAGACCGCCACGCTGTCCGATCCGGACGAGGCGCGCGCAGTGCTGCGCTATGCGCGCGAGCACAATCTCGGCAAAATTGTTACCGGCCGGCAGCCGCAGCGGCGCTGGCGACGCGACAGCTTTGCCCAGCGTCTCGGCGAGCTGGGGCCGGAGCTCGACCTGCTGGTAGTGGCGCTCGATGAGCCGGTGCGCGATGTGCCAGCGGCCCTGAGCGGCCAGCGTGCCAGCGGCGAGAAATGGCGGCTGCACCTGCGCGGGTGTCTGATGGCGATCGCGCTGTGCGTGCTGGTGACGCTAATTGGCCGCTGGTGGCTGGTGGAGTTTGATACCGCCAACGCGGTGATGATCTATCTGCTGGCGGTGGTGCTGGTGGCGCTGCGCTTTGGCCGCTGGCCGTCGGTGTTCGCCACGGTAATCAATATTCTGGCCTTCGACCTGGTGTTTGTGGCCCCCACCGGCACGGTGGCGGTATCGGATCTGCAATATCTGGTGACCTTTGCGGTGATGCTGGCGGTCGGGGTGATTGTCGGCAATCTCACCGCCGGCGTGCGCTATCAGGCGCGGGTGGCGCGCTACCGTGAACAGCGCGCGCGCCATCTGTATGAGATGGCGAAATCGCTTGGCAGCGCGCTGACGCCGCAGGATATCGCTGCTACCAGCCAGCGCGTCATTGAGGTGACGCTGCAGGCGCGCAGCCAGCTGCTGCTGCCCGACGAACAGGGTGATCTGCAGTCGGCGGGTGAAAGCACCATCGGGACGCCGCCCGACCTCGGCATCGCCAAATGGAGCTACAGCAAAGGGCAACCGGCCGGTGCCGGCACCGATACGTTACCGGCGGTGCCGTACCAGATTCTGCCGCTGAAAAGCGGGGCGCACTGCCGCGGCCTGCTGGTGGTTGAGCCGGACAACCTGCGCCAGCTGATGATTCCCGAACAGCAGCGGCTGGTGGAGACCTTTACGGTGCTGATTGCCAACGCGCTGGAACGCATGGCGCTGTCGCACAGCGAAGCCGCGTCACGGCTGGCCGCCGAGCGCGAGCAGCTGCGTAATGCGCTGCTGTCGGCGCTGTCCCACGATCTGCGCACGCCGCTGACGGTGTTGTTTGGCCAGGCTGAGATGCTGATGCTGGACCTCGCCAGCGAGCAGTCGAAATACGTTGGCCAGGCCAATCAGATCCGCGAACAGACGCTGAGCACCATCCGGCTGGTGAGTAACATGCTGGATATGGCGCGCATTCAGTCCGGCGGGCTGAATCTGCGCGAAGAGTGGGTGGCGCTGGACGAGGTGATTGGCGGCGCGCTAAGCAGCATGGGACCGTCGCTGAAAGGGCACGACTTTACGCTGGATTTACCGCCGGAGCTGGTCCTGATCAAAGGCGACAGCGCGATGCTGGAGCGGGTGTTTACTAACCTGATCGAAAACAGCCTGAAGTATGCCGGCAATGCCGCGCAGCACGGCATTCGCGCCTGGCGCGATAAAACCCGGCTGGAGATCGCCGTATGGGATAACGGACCGGGCATTGCGCCGGAGAATCTGACGCGCATTTTTGACAAGTTTGCCCGCGGCGACAAGGAGTCGGCCGTGCCGGGCGTCGGGCTGGGGCTGGCCATCAGCAAAACCATTATTGAGTCACATCGCGGTCGCATCTGGGCGGAAAACCGGCCGCAGGGCGGGGCGGTGTTTCGCCTGTCGCTGCCGCTGCCAGTCGCGCCTGAAATTTCTGAAGAAGCACTGAAATAACTTCACATAAGTTCGGTTATACTCGATGGCTTGTCTGTTGATAAATGGGAACTTATGGAACGTTTTACCGAAAACCTGATGTATGCATCGCGCTGGCTGCTGGCACCGGTTTACATTGGACTTTCGCTGGGGCTGCTGGCGCTGACGGTTAAATTTTTTCAGGAAATTTTTCACCTGCTGCCCAACATTCTCAGCATCGCGGAAAACGATCTGATTCTGCTGCTGCTGTCGCTGGTGGACATGACGCTGGTTGGTGGCCTGCTGGTCATGGTGATGCTGTCCGGCTATGAGAACTTTGTCTCCAAGCTGGATATCGATGAAAGCAAAGAGAAGCTGAGCTGGCTCGGCAAGATGGATTCCGGCTCGCTGAAAAACAAAGTGGCAGCTTCGATTGTGGCGATCTCATCGATTCACCTGCTGCGTATTTTTATGGATGCGCGCAACGTCGCCAACGAAAAGCTGATGTGGTACGTGATTATCCACCTGACCTTCGTGCTGTCGGCCTTTGTGATGGGCTGGCTGGATAATATGTCGAAGGTTGAAAAGAAATCGTGACCTTCACGCACGAGCTGACCGATTGCACCAGGTGCGCATCAATGCGCACCCTGTAAAAAACCTGCAGTGCCCCGTAGGGTCGCCATTCATGGCGACCTGACCAGTCGTACCAGGTGCGCATGAATGCGCACCCTACAAAAACCCGAATGGCGACCTGGCCCCTTACCGCACCGGCTGCGTGCCGGTCAGCTGCGGCATCACGTCCCTGATCATCGCGAAAAAATGCTGCAGGCGGGCCGGATAATAACTGGCCCACGGGTAGGTCAGCCACACCGGCAGCGGCGGCGCCTGCCAGTCGGGCACCAGCTGCACCAGCGCGCCGCTGGCTAAATCCTCCTGCACCACCCATGACGACACAATCGCGGCACCCATGCCCGCCAGCGCGGCTTTACGCACCGCGTACAGGCTATCGCTGGCGAGGCGCGGGGCAATCGCCAGGTTGATCGGCTGGCCGTCGCTGAGACGCTGCAGCGCAATTTCGTTACGATAAAAACTGGTCAGCGCCAGCCACGGCAGCTGCGTCAGCTGGGTAACCTCTTTCACCGGCGCATGAACCGCCAGCAGCGCAGGTGCCGCGACGACAAAGCGCGGCACTTCCGCCAGCAGCACTGCCACCACCGACGGATCGGTGGGCGCGCCGACCTGAATGGCGCAGTCAACGTTTTCACTGACAAAGTCCGGCGTGCGGTCGTTGAGCATCCACTCCACTGCCAGGCGCGGATAGCGCTGCAGATAATCCATCAGCGGCGCAATCAACTGATCCTGACCAAATGCATGCGGCGCACGCACGCGCAGCGTGCCGATCGGGTCGTCATTCGCGCCGGTTAACTCATCTTCCAGCGCGTGCCAGGTCGCCACCAGCTGCCGCGCCTGGGCATAGCAGCGTTCCCCGTCGTCGGTGAGTTTCAGCGCATGGGTGGTGCGTAAAATCAGTTTCAGACCGAGCCGCTGTTCCAGCGCCTGCAGACGGCGACTCACGGTGGGTTGGGTGGTGCCGAGCTGCGCCGCGGCCGCCGATAGCGAGCCGCTTTCAACAATGCGGATAAACGTCTGCATCAGTTCGATGCGGTCAACGCTGGTGAGTGTGCTCATACGTAACATGCATAACAGTTCTGTGTCGTAGCAGTCTACCGCGTATGGCCGCAACGCGCTTTAATAAGCGCATTATCACGGGGGAAAACCACTATGTCTGCCATGTCTCAATCTTCTGTCATGCCTGCTGAAAAGCTGCCGGCGCCGCTGGTGTTTACGCTGGCGGCCGGTGCCGGTCTCAGCGTGGCATCGATTTACTACAGCCAGCCGATGCTGGATATCATCAGTAAGCAGTTCAATGTGGGCATCGGCAGCGTTGGTATGGTACCGATGCTGACCCAGGCCGGTTACGCGCTGGGGATTCTGCTGCTGGCCCCGCTCGGTGACCGCCACGATCGCCGCACCATCATTCTGGTTAAAGGCTTGCTGCTGGTCGCCGCGCTGCTGCTGTGCGGCTTTTCCGGCGGTATCAATGCGTTGCTGATCGCCAGCTTTGTTACCGGATTAACCGCTACCGTGGCGCAGGACATTGTGCCGGCGTCGGCGGCGCTGGCACCGGAGCGCAGCCGTGGCAAAACCGTCGGCACGGTGATGACCGGGCTGCTGGTCGGCATTCTGCTGTCGCGCGTGGTGAGCGGCGTGGTGGCGGAGTATCTGGGCTGGCGCACCATGTACATGATGGCGGCGGCGGCGGTGCTGCTGAGCAGTCTGGCGCTGTGGCGCGCGCTGCCGCGCTTTACGCCGGGCACCACGGTGAGCTATCCGCGTCTGCTGCTGTCGCTGGCGCATCTGTGGCAGCATCACCAGACGCTGCGCCGTGCGGCGCTGGCACAGGGCCTGCTGTCGGTAAGTTTCAGCGCCTTCTGGTCTACCCTGGCGCTGATGCTGAGCGATCGCTTCCATCTCGACAGCGCCGTGGCAGGGGCCTTCGGTCTGGCCGGTGCCGCCGGTGCGCTGGCCGCGCCGCTGGCGGGCAGTTTTGCCGACCGCATCGGCCCGGCGCGTGTTACCCAGTATGGCGCCACGCTGGTGATGGTGTCGTTTGCCCTGATGTTCCTGCTGCCGGTACTGCCGGTGCCGGCGCAGCTTGGCCTGATTATCCTCAGCACCATCGGCTTTGACCTTGGCGTGCAGGCCACGCTGGTGGCGCATCAGACGCTGGTCTACAGCCTGGCGCCGGAAGCGCGCAGCCGCCTCAATGCGCTGATGTTTACCGTGGTGTTTATCGGTATGGCGACCGGCGCGGCGCTCGGCAGCCTGGCGCTGGCCCATTTCGGCTGGAATGGCGTGGTCAGCCTTGCGACGGCTGCCGCTGTGCTTGCGCTGCTGATTCGCCTCGCCAGTCGCCATCTGCAAAACTAATTCACGATCATGTGCCAGGCTTAAAGGAGAATGTTATTTAAAAACGGAGCGTTATGAACTTCCTGGCCTGGACCGCCCTCACTGGCGGTCTGCTACTTTTGATGTCACTGGCTTCCGGCTGGATTCACCGGGGGCCGGTGACGTCGTTTGGTCTCTACCTGTTCGCGGGCATTCTGTGCGGCCCGTGGATGCTTAATCTGCTGCAAATCGACATTATCGGCCACGCCGAGCTCGCCGCCCATATCACCGAAATCACCATGGCCGCCTCGCTGTTTATCACCGGGCTCAAGCTGCGTCTGCCGATGAGCGCGCACGCGTGGCGCGTCGGCCTGCGGCTGGCATTCCCGGCGATGTTGCTGACCGTCGGCGGCATGGCCTGTCTGATTCACTGGATTACCGGTTTTGGCTGGCCGCTGTCGCTGGCGTTTGGTGCCATTGTTGCTCCGACCGACCCGGTACTCGCCAGCCTGATCTCTGTTAACGATGCGCGCGATGACGATGCGCTGCGCGTGGCGCTCTCCAGCGAGGCCGGCATGAACGATGGTTCGGCGCTGCCGCTGCTGATGCTGGCGCTGCTGCTGATGCATCCGGGCGCCTTCAGTCTCGAGCTGCTGGGCGGCTGGGCAGCGCGTGATGTGGTGTGGGCGATTGGCGGCGGGCTGGCGATTGGTTATCTGCTCGGCCGGCTGATCGGCCAACTGGCGACCCATCTGCGCAGCGCGCATCACGACGTGGCGCCTAATGATTTCCTCGCGCTGGCGCTGATCGCCCTGAGCTACGCGGCGGCGCAGTCGGTGGATGCGTCTGGCTTTCTTGCCACCTTTGCGGCAGGCGTCGGCTTACGCCGCGCCGAGCTGCGCGTGACTAAACGCTTTCCGCTGGAAGACCTGCCGGAAGAGAAGCGCTACCTGCCGGCAGAGGTGCTGGTCAATCCTAACCAGCGTCTGAAGCAGCAGGGCGGCAGCCCGGTAAAATCGGTCGGCCTGGTGGTCGGCGATGCGCTGTCGTTTGGTGATACTATCGAACGCCTGCTGGCGGCAGCGATGATGGTGGTGCTGGGCATCACGCTGGCGCATCACTGGAATCTCACCGGCATCGGCCTGGCGTTGCTGCTGTTTGTGGTGGTGCGGCCGCTGGCGGTATGGCTGACCACCTGGCGCTGCGAAATGCCGTTTATGCGGCGGATGCTGATTGGCTGGCTGGGGATTCGCGGCATCGGCAGTATCAATTATATTGCTTATGCCTGGGTGCATGGCCTGCAGGGCCCGCAGGCGGAACAGATGATGGACATGGCGCTGACGCTGGTGGTGTGCAGCATTGTGCTGCACGGCATCACGGTGACGCCGCTACTGAACTGGCGTGCTGCCCGGCAGGCGGCACGCACGCAGCAAGATGAAACGTGATTTTCTGGAAATAACGGGAGCTTATTATGAAAGCATTGCTTATCGCCCTGGTAGGGCTGTCGCTGTCCGCCAGCGCGCTGGCGGATGATACGGATGCCGACGCGCAGGAGAATATCTATGCCAGCCAGCTGTGCCACATTGTTAGCGGGGAGCAGAAAACCGGTGACATGCAGAGCTACACCGAGAAAATGAAGTCACAGCTGGCGGCCAGCCAGTCACCGTCGGCCATGAACAAGCCTTCCTTCAACGAGGAAACCGCGCAGGAAGTGGTCAACGGCTGGCTGGAGCTGGGCGAAGAAGAGCGGGCGAAGCTGCGTCACGATCAGCAGCAGTGTGAGCAGACGGTGATGACTCAATTCCAGCAGCAGGATTAATTTTCCGTTCTCTTCGTGAATACGCGCCTTTTCTGGCGCGTTTTTTTATGGCTTTTTTGTACGAAATGCGTACATTATCGCCAGATTGAAACAGGACCTGCATCACATAATGAGACGCCGCCTCCGGGCTGGCGCATTTTCCATACCGGCTACTGGGCAAGATGATTACACGGCGTCGTTTTCTGTTGGCTAGCGGAGCAACCGTACTCTCCATGACGGCGGGCAAACTGTTTGCCCGGGATGATATTATTCCGCTCTGGCCGGACGACCCACCGGGCGGCGGCGGTCCGTCTGGCCTGCTGAAAGTCAGCGCTAACGGTTCATGGACCAATATCGTTTCTCCCGCCATTCAGCGCTTTCGTCCGGAGAATCCCAACGGCGAAGCGGTGATCGTTGCGGCTGGTGGTGGCTACCGTTTTATCGGCATGGGGCGCGAAGCCTGGCCGGTCGCGCGCTGGCTTAATGCCAACGGGTATACTGCCTACGTGCTGAGCTACCGACTGCCGGGTGAAAAGTGGCAGGCCGGCAGACTGGCGCCGCTGCAGGATGCGCAGCGCGCGATTCGCATGGTGCGCGCGATGGAAAACAAGGTGCATCTGCTGGGCTTTTCGGCCGGCGGCCATCTGCTCGGCATGGCGGCAGCGCGGCCTGACTTCGTCACCTATTCACCGCAGGATTCGCTGGATGACATCCGGCCATCCGCAGACAGCGTCGGGCTGATTTACCCGGTTATCACCCTTGAAGCGCCGTATCAGCACACCCGTACTCACCAGATGATCGTGGGCAATGACGCCACGCCGACCCAGGAAGCCAACTGGTCAGTGCAAAATTACGTCACCCGCGCCTACCCGCCAACCTTTCTGGCGCAGGCGGAGGACGATCATACCTCCAACCCTCATAACACCGAGCTGATGCGCGACGCCTGCCGCCGGATGCGCGTGCCGGTTGAGCTGATTGAACTGAGCAGCGGCGGCCACGGCTTTGGCCTCGGTAAAGCCGGCACCCCCGCCGCGCTGTGGGACCAGGCGTATGTCCGCTGGCTGGATAAGCTGGGATAAGGTGTGATGGGCTGCGGTCGCCATGAATGGCGACCCTACAGCAGCGTGACGCGCTGTTTTATAGGGTGCGCATTCATGCGCACCTGGATATTCGCCAGGTCACCGTTTTTTGGGTCGCCATGAATGGCGCCCCTGCAGCAGTATGATGCGCTATTTTGTAGGGGGCGCATTCATGCGCACCTGGATGCTCGCCAGGTCACCGTTTTTTGGTCGCCATGAATGGCGCCCTTGCAGCAGCATGATGCGCTGTTTTGTAGGGTGCGCATTCATGCGCACCTGGTTCACGTCAGATTAAAATACCGGTCCGGCTGGCTCGCTGCCGGCAGCGGGAAATCGTTGTTCATCGCTTTCAGATTGCGTTCGATATTCACGCACAGCGCATCCAGCGGCAGGTGATTGGGCGCGGTGCCGAACGGATCTTCCAGCTCCTCCGCCAGCGACTCCAGCGACAAAAAGGTATACGAAATAAACACCGACACCAGCGGCGTCATCAGGTGCAAATCGGCCACCAGCGCGAACGGCAGCAGGGTGCAGAACAGATACACCGTGCGGTGCAGAATCAGGCTGTAGGCGAAGGGAATCGGTGTGCTGGCCAGCCGGTCGCAGCCACCCAGATACGCCGACAGATGATTGAGGTTGTCATCAATACTCTGCCAGACGATATCCGTCACTAATCCCTCATCACGCCGCTGCGCCAGCCATTCGCCCATGCATAACATGATTTGCGAGGTCGGCATCGGATGGCCGAGCACCGCGGCGTGCCACGCGGGCGGCAGCAGCCGCTGCAGATCGGGCTGGGCATCGGTTTTACGCAGCCGGTGTTTCAGGCTCCAGCTAAATGCCAGCTGCAGCCCGATAAACTCCTGCACCTGTTCCGCACGCAGTCCGCGCAGCGTTTTCACCTGGCGCAGCAGCGAGCGCTGAGTAATGTGCATATTGCCCCACAGCGTGCGCGCCTCGATAAAGCGCGCGTAGCTGGCGTTATTGCGAAAGCCAAGAAAGATGGCAATCGACACGCCAATCAGGCTGAACGGTGCGGTGGTCAGGTGAATGCCGAGCGTGGAATACCAGGGATAACCCAGTATGGCGATCACTGACATCAGCAGGTTAAGCGACAGGCGGAACGCAATGCGAGACAGCACTGAGCCGTGCCAGTCAAACAACCGGAGAAACCAGTGTTGATGAGGACGTACGATCATTTTGCGATGGTGTTTTTTATGATTTTGTCGCCACAGATTACGCCCGTCGCAGGCGCAGAATCAACGCCGGTGAGCCGCTGTTTAACCAGCAAAAACGCTGCGCTTGGGCGAATTAACCTATTTAAATCAAGCTTCTAAAAACGCTTTGAACAAGTTGTAAAATTCTTTGCGTTATCTCTTTGTCCGCGCTTTCTCTAAAGTTTATTCCAGCAGCACAACACACAAATTTAAAACCACTTTAGAGGAAACTATCATGTCTAAACTCGACCTGCTTGACCCACAGAACTCAACCCTGATCTTCATCGACCACCAGCCACAGATGGCGTTTGGTGTCGCCAATATTGACCGCCAGCAGCTCAAAAATAACACCGTCGCCCTGGCGAAAGCGGGGAAAATTTTCGACGTGCCGGTGATTTACACCTCGGTAGAAACGGAAAGCTTCAGCGGCTACATCTGGCCAGAACTGCTGGCGGTGCACCCGGAATCGAAGCCGATTGAGCGTACCTCCATGAACTCCTGGGAAGACGCGAAATTTGTCGAGGCGGTAGAGAAAACCGGCCGCAAAAAACTGATCATCTCGGCGCTGTGGACCGAAGTGTGCCTGACCTTCCCGGCTCTGATGGCGCTGAAAGCCGGTTACGAAGTGTATGTGGTGACCGATACCTCCGGCGGCACCAGTGTTGATGCGCACGAACGTTCCGTGCAGCGCATGGTGCAGGCGGGTGCGGTGCCGGTGACCTGGCAGCAGGTGCTGCTGGAGTACCAGCGCGACTGGTCACGCAAAGAGACCTATGATGCGGTGATGGATCTGGTGCGTGAGCACAGCGGTGCCTACGGCATGGGTGTCGACTACGCCTACACCATGGTGCACAAAGCGCCGCAGCGTCAGGGCTGATTCAGCGGTAGTGCGGCAGGCGGGTTTTCAATGCGTCGATAAACAGCCGCAGCGCCATCGACTGATGCCGGTTCGGCGGGAACCACAGCGCGATTCCCGCCGACTGAATGCGCCAGTCGGCCAGCAGCTCCACTAATTTCCCCTGCTGCAGTGCCTCGCTAACGTACAGCGAAGGCACAAACGCAATCCCTGAACCGTTGATGGCCGCGCGTGCCATCAGCGCGTTATTGTCTAACGTCAGCGTACCCGGCACGTCAATCTCCAGACTTTCTTCCGCACTCTGATACTCCCAGCGATAGCGTTTGCCCCCGGGCAGGCGATGACGAATACACTGCTGCTGCAGTAAATCCTGCGGCTGACGCACCGGCGCGTGCACCGCCAGATAGTCGGGCGAGGCCACGGTAACGAAGGTCAGCGGGCCGCCGAGCGCAATAGCCACCATATCCTGCGGCACATCTTCAATCAGCCGGATACCGGCATCAAACCCGGCAGCGGTGATATCCACCAGCGCGCCCTGAGCGGCGAAATCAAGCTGAATACCGGGATAGCGCGCGCTGAACTCGGGCACTACCTGATCCAGCAGCAGGCCAATCACCACATCGCTGGCGCTGATGCGCAGCGTACCGTACTGCTGCTGGCGGCTCAGGCTGACCTCGTGCAGCACCTCATCCATCTGATTGAGCAGCGGCGCGAGGCGCTGTAATAGCTGCTCACCGGCGTCGGTCAGCGACACGCTGCGTGTGGTGCGCTGAAACAGCTGCACGCCGAGGTTGTGCTCCAGCGTTTTCACCAGGTGGCTGAGCGAAGATCGCTTCAGGCCAAGCAGCTCGGCAGCGCGCCGGAAGCTGCGCTGCTCGCCCAGCGTTTTGATCGCCTGCAGTTCGTGCCATGAAGGGCGTTTCATTGGTGGTATTTCCTCACCAGGTCATGTGCGATTGGGGAGATTATGACCACCAGTAAAGCGATCTATCATCAGGTTTTCAACATGAGGAGCGCAAAATGAAAACCTGGTTAATTACCGGTGCCAGCAGCGGACTGGGCCGACTGATGAGTGAACGTTTACTTGAGCGCGGCGATCGCGTGGTGGCAACGGTGCGCCGCGAGCAGGCGCTGGAAGATTTGCAGCAGCAATATGGCGATCGGCTGCTGGTGATGCGGCTGGATCTGGCCGAAACGGCCAGTATCGCACCGGCCATCGCCAGCGCCTTTGCCCGTGTCGGGCGTATTGATGTGGTGGTAAGCAACGCCGCTTACGGTCTGTTTGGCGCGGCGGAAGAGCTCAGCGATGCGCAGATTGCACGCCAGATCGCCACCAATCTCACCGGATCGATCCAGCTGATTCGCGCCGTCATCCCGCATTTGCGCCAGCAGGGCGGGGGCCGCATTGCGCAGATCTCGTCTGAGGGCGGCCAGGTGGCGTATCCCAATTTCAGCCTGTATCACGCCAGCAAATGGGGCATTGAAGGTTTTGTCGAAGCGGTGCGCCAGGAAGTGGCCAGCTTTGGTATTGAGCTGCTGCTGGTGGAGCCGGGCCCGACCGTCACCAACTTCGCCAGCGGGCTGGATATCGCCGCGCCGCTCGACGCCTATCGTGATAACGCATCCGGTCAGTTCCGTCGGGCGATTGAAGCGGGTGACTTTGCTATATTGGGTGATGCCGGAAAATGCGTGGCGGCCACGCTGGCGACGCTGGATCAGGAAACGATGCCGCTGCGGCTGGCGCTCGGCAGCACGGCCTATCAGCACATCGAAGCCGCGCTGGAAGCCCGGCTGGCAGAACTGCGAACGCAGAAAGCGCTGGCGTTTGGCGCGGATGCGTAACTTTGCCGTGTAACCTGGTTGCGCAGACCGTTAATAATGGCGGTCTGCGGCTGGTTAATACGGACTGGCTGACATCGTTAGCCCTAATATTTACCTTAACCATAAAAACGATTTTTATTTTCGTTTTTAACGATATGCTTCAATAGATATTGGCATTTATCAACAACAGTGCGGGCATCTTTAAACCCCTGTTCAATCACGGCAATATTTAATGCATGGTCGTCATGGTTAAACTGCATTGGTTCGGTATCGCACATGTTCCAGGCACGCGTTGTCGCTTCTGTCCAGTGATGAACGCTTTCTCCGGACCAGGCAATATTCTCTTTAAGCATTCTCACTGGGTTACCGCCCCAGCAGCTATTGGAGTGTATCGTTTTCCCCGCCACCAGACTCATGGCACCAATTACGCTGCCGGAGTGGATCGATGAACCTTTTAAAATTATAGCGTTTTGTCCGATCCACACGTGATCGCCGATATAAATGCTACAGGAATGATTGATGCGCTGATTATCCGCAATGTTATATATCAGATGAGGATCGGCGGTTCGCATCCAGATACCAAAGGAGAGACAACAATGATTGCCAATGATGATATTTTTTTCTTCTGAGAGAATCAGCGTTAACTTTTCATTGAAGTAATTATGTCTGCCAATGAAGCAGACCGAATTTGAGAATGCAATTATTTTAACGATATAGGGTATCGCACTTTGGCTCAAATAAATGATTGAATTATCCGCCCGAAAATCCACTACGGAATCCTGCAGGACTACGCCCTCCTCACATACCAGAATATTGTTCTTACCATGAAAATTAATCTGGCTATTGATGAGTGTCGGTTCTTTACCGAGAAATTTGTTACCTTCAATAAGCCTGAGCTGCTCTGGATGTAATATTGTCATTTTTCGCTACGTGAGTCGGGATGGCCGCTTTCAAAGCGGCCTGAATCACGTCAATATTAAGCGTTGGGCATCAGAACAGCAGGCTGTGCGCCGTGGCGCGCAGCGCAATGCCCAGCAAAATGCCGGGCACGGCGAAGCGGAACAGGCGCGGAAAACGGCTGGAGAGACCGAGGAAAATGCCGATGCCAGGCAGATCGAAGGTCTGAATCAGCAGGCCTGCCGAGGCGTTGATGTTGTGCGCACTGTACTGCCCCTGTTCGACCAGACCGGCAACCACGCCGTAATAGGCGGTGCCGCCGGCCAGGCATTTGGTCAGCGCGGGCAGCACATACACCTCGGCGATATGCAGTTTGTGTAACAGCGGTGCCAGCAGCTGCGTCAGCAGCTCAATGGCGCCGGCACTCTTCAGGATGCCCACCACCGACAAGGAAAGGATCAGCATCGGCAGCGAACCGAGCGCAAGGCGAATGGCGTCGGCACCCGAGGTGTTGATGATGGCGATTAGCCCCGGCTTCGCGTCGCTGTTCTCCACGCCCTGATCTTCATCGCGCAGCGCGATGTCGGAAAGTTTACGGGCAAAAAAGTGATAGGTTGAGGCGGCCGCCAGCACGCCGCCGCTGATGGAGAACAGCAGCGCGGCGCTCCAGTTGAGCCCGTCAGGAATCAGCGGATAAAAGGCGTTGGCCTGGCCCATCGCAAACAGCATCGCCAGCGTGGCTGCCATGTGGCGGTCTGACGTGCCGCGCTTCTCCATGATCGCCAGCGCGGCGAGCGGTGCGGCAAAGCTGACAAAATTTAACTGGATAAGTGCGAACAGCGCCAGGCCGGTAATCCCCAGCGGCTTCAGTAACGGCGTGGCGTGGCGCACGACAAAATCCAGCACGCCTTTCACTTCGAGGTATTTCATGATGAATAGCATCACCACCATGATGGGAATCAGGGTGTAAAGCGCGACGTCGACCGCGGCTTTGCCCGATTCCATAATTATGCTGATGATATTCACGCGCTGACGTCATCCCGTTACCGCAAAACGCTGGCCGCCGGGCCAGCAAAGCAAAAATCATAGCGGGTATGCGCGCTGTTGAGTAGTCAGCAAACAAAAAAGCCCCCAGGCGGGGGCTGCGATGATGGCGCGGAGGCGGTGTTAGCGCATGGTGACGAACTCTTCCGCCGCCGTCGGGTGAATCGCCACGGTGTTGTCGAAGTCTTTTTTGGTGGCGCCCATCTTCAGCGCCACCGCAAAGCCCTGCAGCATCTCATCCATGCCGTTGCCGATACCGTGAATACCCACAATCTTCTCTTCCGGCCCCACGCATACCAGCTTCATGCGGCACGGCTGACGGTGCTGGGTCACCGCGGTATACATGGCGGTGAACGACGATTTGTACACTTTTACCTGGTCGTCGCCATACTGCTCACGCGCCTGCGGTTCGGTCAGACCGACGGTGCCAATCGGCGGATGGCTGAACACCACGGTGGGAACGTTGCTGTAGTCGAGATGCTCGTCCGGCTTGTTATTAAACAGGCGTTCGGACAGGCGACGGCCTGCCGCCACGGCCACCGGCGTCAGCTCGACCGCACCGGTGTTATCACCTACCGCATAGATGCCTTTAACGTTGGTGTTCTGGAACTTGTCGACCTGAATGTAGCCTTTGTCATTCAGCGCCACACCGGTCACCGCCAGGTTGAGGTTATCGGTAGCGGGCTCGCGGCCAATTGCCCATACCAGGCAATCCACCGTCTGCTGCTGGCCGTTTTCCAGCTGCAGCGTCAGGCTGCCGTCAGCATTCCTGATCACCGCTTTCGGGATCGATTCGGTGTGCAGCGTCGGACCTTCTGCCTGCATCACTTCCACCAGCGTCTCAACAATCAGCGGGTCAAAGCTGCGCAGCGGCGCATGCTGACGCACAAACAGGTGAGTTTCTGCGCCCAGCGCATTCACCACGCCGGCCAGCTCTACCGCAATGTAGCCTGCGCCGACTACCGCAACGCGGTTTGGCAGCGCCTCCAGCTCAAAGAAGCCGTCGGAATCGATGCCGTACTCTGCGCCCGGCACCTTTGGATGGCTGGGACGACCACCGGTGGCGATCAGGATATGGTCGGCAGTAATGGTCTCGCCGTTGACTTCCACCGTGTGGGCATCGACAAAGCGCGCGAACCCTTTGATCACTTCCACCTGGTTTTTACCCAGCACGTTGTCGTACGAGGTGTGGATACGGTCGATGTAGGCGCTGCGATTTTTCACCAGCGTTGACCAGTCAAAGCGATTAACGGTGGTATCAAAGCCGTAATCCGGACCGTACAGGTGAATCGCTTCGGCGATTTGCGCGGCGTGCCACATCACTTTCTTCGGTACACAGCCGACGTTGACGCAGGTGCCGCCCAGCTCTTTCGCTTCGATCAGCGCGCACTTCTGGCCATACATCGCCGCACGGTTAATGGAGGCGATACCGCCGCTGCCGCCGCCAATGGCGAGGTAATCAAAATGTCTGGTCATCCGTTGTGTCCATCTGTTGGAGGAAAACTGGCATAGAGTGTAACGCCGCTTCAGTTACCGGCGCAAAGTTTGCACCTATGTATGTAATAGGGTTGAATGCCGGCAAAGGGTTGGCTCAAAGGAACTTATCATGCACCTGACATTTCTTGGTACCGGCGCGGGCGCGCCCAGCCTGCAGCGTAACGTCACCGCCATTGCGCTGACGCTGTCGAAACGCGGCGAGACCTGGCTGTTCGACTGTGGCGAAGCGACGCAGCATCAGTTTATGCGATCGGCGCTTAAGCCCGGCAAGCTGGAAAAAATCTTTATTACCCATTTGCATGGCGATCACATCTTTGGCCTGCCGGGTCTGCTCACCAGCCGTTCGATGGCGGGCCTGACCGAACCGATGACGCTGTACGGTCCGAAAGGGTTGCGCCAGTTTGTCGACACTGCGCTCAGCCTGAGTGGCTCTTATACCGGCTATCCGCTGGAGATTGTCGAGATCGAAGCCGGTCCGGTGCTGGATGACGGTGAGTTTCGCGTCACTGCTTATGCGCTAAACCACGTGGTCGAGTGCTATGGCTACCGCATCGAACAGCATGATAAGCCGGGCTTCCTTGACGCACCGCGCCTGAAGGCGGAAGGCGTGCCGCGCGGCCCGTGGTATCAGGACCTGAAACAGGGCAAACGCATCACGCTGGAAGATGGCCGCGAGATCAACGGTGCCGACTATCTTGGCCCGGCCACCAAAGGCAAAGTGCTGGCGATCTTCGGCGATACCGGCCCTACCGAGGTGGCGTTGCAGCTGGCGGCGAACGCCGATGTGATGGTGCATGAAACCACGCTTGAAGCGGCGATGGCGGAAAAAGCCAACGGGCGCGGCCACTCCACTACGGTGCAGGCGGCCAGCGTGGCACAGCGCGCTGGCGCAAAACGCATGATCGCTACGCACTTTAGCTCGCGCTATTTGTCACAGGATCGGGAAAGGCTACTGGCTGAGTGCCAGTCGGTGTTTCCGGCCACCGAACTGGCGCATGATTTTGCGATATTTGAGGTGTAGCGCTTATTCCGGCACGATTTGCGTCACGCTGTAGTGACCGGTGCCGGCGGGCACCAGTTTCTGGTGCAGCCACGGCAGCAGCTCTTCCATCTGCGCTTTCAGCTTCCACGGCGGGTTGATGACAATCATCCCGGACGCGGTCATGCCGCGCTGATCGCTGTCCGGACGCACTGCCAGCTCGATCTGCAGAATATTGCGGATGCCGGTGGCTTCCAGATCCTTCAGCATGTGCTTGATCTGCTGGCGCAACACCACCGGATACCACAGTGCATAGACGCCGGTGGCGAAACGTTTGTGACCTTCCTGAATGCCTTTCACCACATCCTGATAATCGCTTTTCATTTCGTACGGCGGGTCGATAAGGATCAGGCCGCGACGGGTCGGTGGCGGCAGTTTGGCCTTCAGCTGCTGATAGCCATCCGCGCGTTCAACGCGGGCGCGCGCATCTTTACTGAACTCACTGCGCAGCAGCGGGTAATCGGTCGGATGCAGTTCGGTGAGCTGCAGCTTATCCTCGTCGCGCAGCAGATGGCGGGCGATCAGCGGCGAGCCAGGGTAATAGCGCAGCGTGCCGGTTGGGTTGAGGTTGCGAATCGCCGCCAGATAGGGCTTCAGCAGCGCCGGTGCGTCCGGCTGTTGCCAGATACGCGCAATGCCTTCCAGATATTCGCCGGTACGTTCGGCGTGCTCACCGCTCAGCTGGTAACGTCCGGCACCGGCGTGGGTGTCCAGATAGAGGAAAGGTTTCTCCTTCTCCATCAGGGCGGTGAGAATCAGGCTTTCAACGGTGTGTTTCAGCACGTCGGCGTGGTTGCCGGCATGAAAACTGTGGCGATAACTCAGCATAAAAAAGAGGGGTCCGCGGTTGGATCAATGAAGTCGAATAGATCGTGTGTGGCGCGATTATAGCCGCGCCGCATAAAAATTGCTGACGTTTTACCATCCGCTTAAGTTTTCAGCGCGCGGGTCGCTTTAGCGGAATGCGACCGGTCTGGTAGAGAACTAATTTCACTCAGGGATAATTCGACTCTCGAAATTTTACCGCAGATTAAGTAAGTTAGTAGCCGAAAACGAAGCGGTCGCGAGCGAAATGCCAGGAATGCGTCTCTGGCAAGGAAACTTTTCGGCCATGGCCGTATAATTTTTTGCTTCAAGCATCCTTAATAACTCCTGGTGACAATAATGAAAAAAATGACTGGTATCGCGGTGGCAAGCCTGCTGGCACTGGCCGGCTGCGCGAAACAACAGCCTGTTCATAGCCTGGTAACGCCGCCCGCCGCCGACGCTCAGCCGATGGCTGAATCCGCTGCACGGCCTGACGGCCAGCCGTTTGTAACCGAAGCGCCAGCCCAGCCGGCCGCTGCCTCGTTCGCTGACGATCGCGCCAGCAATATTCAGCAGTGCCGTAAAGAGCTGGATGCGATGCGCCTCTACAGCCAGGCGTCTTATGACAGCTACCAGGCGGAGTTCCAGAAAATTGGCGCGCAGACCAACAAATATCTGCAGATTAAAGATTCGATTGGCGCAGATATTAACGATTTAGTCATGCCGCGCTATCAGTTCCAGATCCGTGAACTATGCTTCCGCATTAAAACCCGTCTGTCACAGCTGATTATTCGCCAGGCCGGTTAACAATAACGGCGTAAGCCGACCCCTTTTTTAACAGCGCGACAACCTCGCGCGGTGGATGGCTTCATCTCAATTAACATATTGAGATGAGGCCTTTTGTTTTCTTAGCGGCAAGGAGCCGCGACTGGAGGTTTTGATGACACAGCGTCATCTGCTGGCGGTGCTGATTAGCGCGGCCTTACTGCTACCCGGACAGGCCGCTTCAGCGGCTGATGATGACATGCTGCGCGCGTTCAGCGAAGCAGCGCGCACCCTGCCGCCGGCACCGGCAGCAAAACCACAGCCACCTGCAAAACCGGCCGCAAAACCGGCGGCGAAAACCGTCAGCAAGGCAGAGAAAAAAGCCGCAACAGCGCCCGATCACAGTGCGGAACTGACGCGTCTGCGCCTCCGCGTGGCGGAACTCGAAAAGCTGTCTGCGGCACCTGCGGTGAAAGCGGACGATGCGTTAAAGGCGCAGCTGGCTGCCAGCGACAAAAAACTGGCAGCGCTCAGCGCGGAGAAGCAGCAGCAGGAGAAAAACATCGCCACGCTGCAGCAGGCGCTGAAAGAGGCACAGCAGCAGCAAAGCGCCGGCAGCGCCCAGCTGACGAAACAGCTCAGTGACGCGCGCGCGGCGGCCACCCAGAGCGCCGATGCGCTTAAAGCGCTGAAAGGGGAAAACGACAAGGCGCTGGCGGCGCTGCAGGCTGAAAGCAAACAGCAGCTCAGCGCCCAGCAGGCCGGGAACGACAAAAAGCTGGCAGCGCTCAGCGCGGAGAAGCAGCAGCAGGAGAAAAATATCGCCACGCTGCAGCAGGCGCTGAAAGCGCTGAAAGCCGAAAACGAGAAAACGCTGGCGGCACTGCAGGCTGAGAGCAAAAAACAGCTCAGCGCCCAGCAGGCGGCAAGCGACAAAAAGCTGGCGGCGCTACAGGCAGAAAACGAGAAGGCGCTGGCGGCGCTGCAGGCTGAGAGCAAAAAGCAGCTCAGCGCCCAGCAGGCGGAAAGCGATAAAAAGCTGGCGGCATTACAGGCTGAAAGCAAACAGCAGCTCAGCGCACAACAGGCTGAGAGCGCCCAAAAACTGGCCGCGCAGCAGACTGCAAGCGACAAACAGCTGAAAGCGTTACAGTCACAGCAGACGGAAAGCGAGAAGAAGCTCACCGCCCTGCAGACGCAGCAGGCCGAGCGTGAAAAACAACTCGCCGCGCTGGATAGCGAAAAACAGCAGCAGGCGCACAACCTGGCGCAGCTGACGCGGGAACTGGAGGCAGCGAAGCAGCAACCGGCCGCCGCGCCGAAACTTTCTGCCCCGAAAAGCGATGCCGAACGCGATGGTTATACGCTGGGTCAGTTCATCGCCAGCAATGCGGTGGTGCAGCTGCAGATGGTCAAAGACATCGGCCTCAGCATCAGTATGGATCAGCTGATTGCCGGCTTAACCACCCAGTTGCAAAGCGGTGATTCGCTGCTTGATGGCGAAGAGATGGCGCGCCGTTACGCCACCATGCAGGCCTCCATTGGCAAAGGACTGAACGCACTGATTGAAAAAGGTTACGCGCAGCTGGACAAGAAAGTGGCGAAGCGTAAAGCGCTGAAGAAAGATCTCGGCATGCAGTGGTTTGCGGTGAAAAGCGTGAAAGGCAAACTGCTGCCGGACCAGCAGGCGGCGGTCAGCGTCCGCGTTACCACCCTGAGCGGCAAGGTAATCAATGATTTTTCGCACGATCAGGTGCCGTTCAACGACAGCCTGCCGCCACTGTTGCAGGAGGGCATGTCACTGACCGGTAAAGGCGG
Organism: gamma proteobacterium symbiont of Lampromicra miyakona; assembly: GCF_059730895.1. Lineage (NCBI taxonomy): Bacteria > Pseudomonadati > Pseudomonadota > Gammaproteobacteria > gamma proteobacterium symbiont of Lampromicra miyakona. Next base: position 231,833 of record NZ_AP035932.1, read on the forward strand.
CGCAGTGGAAGGCTGGGCGCTGGCGAAAGATATTTACGAGCGCGAGCCGCTGCCACCGTGGGTCGCGCCGTATGATGTGATCCATTATCAGCTGACCATCAAATAACCTCTGGCCCGCCGTCTGGCGGGCTTTTTTTTCAACAATGCGCGATAAATCGCGTCGCTACTGATACGTGCACTTATTGTAGCGGCGCGATTCATCGCGCGTTTTTCTCTCTGCCCTTGCGGGTGGCATTGATTTTCCCCTCGTCTGGCCGCATGTTAGTAAAATTGCGCCGCGCCCCTGCGCGCGGCCCCACTCCATGATGAAAGGACTGCGCTTATGACCAATCCGTTACTCACGCCTTTTACGCTACCGCCTTTTTCCGCCATCAAACCTGAGCACGTGGTTCCCGCTGTAACTGAAGCGCTGAACGACTGTCGCGCAGCGGTGGAGCGCGTAGTGGCGCAGGGCGCGCCTTACACCTGGGAAAATTTAGTCCAGCCGCTGGCAGAAGTGGACGATCGCCTGGGCCGCATCTTCTCGCCGGTCAGCCATCTCAACTCGGTAAAAAACAGCCCGGAACTGCGCGAAGCCTACGAGCAGACGCTGCCGCTGCTGTCCGAATACAGCACCTGGGTGGGCCAGCACGAAGGCCTGTATCAGGCGTATCGCAACCTGCGTGAGGGCGAGAGCTACGCGCAGCTGGATACCGCGCAGAAGAAAGCGGTGGATAACAGCCTGCGCGACTTTGAGCTGTCCGGTATCGGCCTCGATAAACAGAAACAGAAACGCTATGGCGAGATCGCCGCGCGCCTCTCCGAACTGGGATCGGCTTACAGCAACAACGTGCTGGACGCCACCATGGGCTGGAGCAAACTGATCACCGACGAAGCCGAGCTGGCGGGCATGCCGGAGAGCGCACTGGCTGCGGCCAAAGCGCAGGCGGAAGCCAAACAGCAGGAAGGCTGGCTGCTGACGCTGGATATCCCGAGCTATCTGCCGGTGATGACCTACTGCGACAACGCCGCGCTGCGTGAAGAGATGTATCGCGCCTATTCCACCCGTGCCTCCGATCAGGGCCCGAACGCCGGTAAATGGGACAACGGCCCAATCATGGCGGAAGAGCTGGCGCTGCGCCACGAGCTGGCCGAGCTACTGGGCTTTGACTCATTCGCCGACAAATCGCTGGCGACCAAAATGGCGGAAAGCCCGTCTCAGGTGATCGACTTCCTGAACGACCTCGCCAAACGCGCGCGCCCGCAGGGTGAAAAAGAGCTGGCGCAGCTGCGTGCCTTCGCCAAAAAAGAGTTTGGCGTGGATGACATGAATCCGTGGGATCTCACCTATTACGGCGAGAAGCAGAAACAGCATCTGTATACCATCAGCGACGAACAGCTGCGTCCGTACTTCCCGGAATCACGCGCGGTGAACGGTCTGTTTGAAGTGGTGAAGCGTATTTATGGCATCACCGCCAAAGAGCGTACCGACGTGGATGTTTACCATCCGGACGTGCGTTTCTTCGACCTGTACGACGAGAGCGGCGAGCTGCGTGGCAGCTTCTACCTCGACCTTTACGCGCGCGAGCACAAGCGCGGCGGCGCGTGGATGGATGACTGCGTCGGGCAGATGCGCAAAGCCGATGGCAGTCTGCAGAAGCCGGTGGCGTACCTGACCTGTAACTTCAACCGTCCGGTTCAGGGCAAACCGGCGCTGTTCACTCACGATGAAGTGACCACGCTGTTCCACGAGTTCGGCCACGGCCTGCACCACATGCTGACGCGCATCGAAGCGCCGGGCGTATCTGGCATCAACGGCGTGCCGTGGGATGCGGTCGAGCTGCCGAGCCAGTTTATGGAGAACTGGTGCTGGGAGCCGGAAGCGCTGGCGTTCATCTCCGGCCATTACGAAACCGGTGAGCCGCTGCCGAAAGCGCTGCTGGATAAAATGCTGGCCGCGAAGAACTATCAGGCGGCGCTGTTCATTCTGCGTCAGCTGGAGTTCGGCCTGTTCGATTTCCGTCTGCACACCGAGTTTGATCCGGCGCAGGGCGCGCAAATCCTCGAAACCCTGCGTGAAGTGAAAAAGCAGGTTGCCGTGGTGCCGAGCCCGGAGTGGGGCCGCTTCCCGCACGCCTTCAGCCACGTGTTTGCCGGTGGCTACGCGGCGGGTTACTACAGCTATCTGTGGGCCGACGTTCTGGCTGCCGATGCCTATTCGCGCTTCGAAGAAGAGGGCATCTTCAACCGTCAGACCGGTCAGTCGTTCCTCGACAACATCCTGACGCGCGGCGGTTCCGAAGAGCCGATGGAGCTGTTCAAACGCTTCCGCGGCCGTGAACCGCAGCTGGATGCGATGCTGGAACACTACGGAATTCAGGGATAAGCCTGCTTGTGAAGATCGGTTTAGTGGATGAAACAGGCGCCGGAGACGGCGCCTTATTACATTTGGCGCAGCGCTGGGGGCTGGAGCAGGACGACAGCGCCACGCTGGCGCTGGCGCTGACAGCGCAGCATCTGGAGCTGCGTAAAGTCGATGAGCCAAAGCTTGGCGGCATCTTTGTCGATTTCGTTTCCGGCGCGATGGCGCACCGGCGCAAATTTGGCGGCGGACGCGGCGAAGCGGTGGCGAAAGCGGTGGGCATCAAAGGGGATTATCTGCCCGACGTGGTGGATGCGACGGCGGGGCTGGGACGTGATGCCTTTGTGCTGGCCGCGCTGGGCTGCCGCGTGCGCATGCTGGAGCGCCATCCGGTGGTCGCGGCACTGCTGGAAGATGGCTTGCGCCGTGGCTATGACGATCCGGAGATCGGCGGCTGGCTGCGCGAGCGCCTGACGCTGCTGCATGTGGTCAGCCAGCAGGCGCTGAGTGACATCACGCCGGCACCGGACGTGGTGTATCTCGATCCGATGTATCCACACCGGCAGAAAAGCGCGCTGGTGAAGAAGGAGATGCGGGTGTTTCAGTCGCTGGTGGGGCCGGACGAGGATGCCGATGCGCTGCTCGAACCGGCGCGCCGTCTGGCGAAGAAGCGCATCGTGGTGAAGCGCCCGGATTACGCACCGCCGCTGGCCGGCGTCGCCACTCAATCGGCGGTGGTGACCAAAAGCCACCGTTTCGATATTTATCCGCCGTTGTCGTAAGCAGTCACTATGGCTTAGCGGCGTGAATCATCGCGTCGCTGCAAGCCATATAATTTCATATCATGACGATGCATAACGTGGATTGTGCATAGCCATAAGTTAACTGGTTAAAACTCATATCTTTACTGTCTTCCGCCCGGAAATTCACTCCTTCCAGACTTATGCTAACCCATCAGGTATATTTCCGTTATTTTTTTTGATATCGGTGTTGCTATTTTTATGTTTTTTGTTTTTAAGGGTGAAATTACTGATAAACATCCGACTATATAAGATTTTTCCCCTAAGAGATTAATCTTAATATTTATCTAAGTCATTGATAAAATTAATTATATGTATTTTTTATCTGGATTTGTTTTGCGACATGTCTCAATAAGAAAGTGCGGTCCTTGTTGATATTATTTCCGCGTTAAGGATGGAGCTTTCATTGTGCTCTCTCATCCGGGAAATTTCTCAACGCTAACCTGGTTGTTTAGCGTGACTATTAAAATACATGGACTAAATAAATTATGAACGCCATCCCCGTTAATGTCGCCGTTGTAGACAAAAAAACGGTTGTCGAAGCGCAGGTGCTTCGCAACGGTAAAAATGGAAAACCAGTAAAAATCAAAGCCATTGCCAATGGGAAATATATCCTTGCTGAAGGTGAGAAGGGTGTTGCACCTGAAAACATCACCGTCAAGCGCGTAGGCAAAAGTCTCTGGGTTATCCTGGAGGATGGCGATCTGGATAAACCCGATCTCATCATTGAGGATTTTTTTGTCTACCCTGGTCAGCTGGTTGGTAAAGCAGAAGATAACGCTTTCCATGAATACATCGCCTCTGATGCGCGTGATGATCACGAAGCTGCAGCGCTTGCTGATGGCGATTATTCGGCGCTGGTGCTCGGGTCAGAATCCGTCCCGGGGCTGGATAATCTGCTGATTGCCGAAAATGGTCTGATTAATCCGATGCTGTTGGGGCTGGGTTTACTTAGCGCGATTGGTGCAGCGGCAGGCATCATTTATCACAACAATAAAAAAGATCACGGTAAGTCAGGTGAGGGTGAAGGCGGGAATCTGCCTGATCCGGTATTCACTCAAGGCGCAACCATTGATGCGGTGACGGATAACGTGGGCGCAATTCAGGGACCGCTGGCCAGCGGCGACTATACCGATGACGCGACGCCAACCCTGAGCGGCACTGGCACCAATCCTGGTAATACTGTTGAGATCTGGGATAACGGCACAAAAATTGGTGAAGCCATTGTCGATCAGGACGGTAACTGGACATTTACGCCAGGCACGGCGCTGGCTGAAGGCGACCATAGCTTTACGGTGATTGAACGCGACGGTAAGGGTAACACCAGCCAGCCTTCCGAACCGTTTGAGCTAATTATCGATCTCAAAGCGCCAGCACAGGCGACGCTGGACAGCGTATTCGACGATCACGGTTCGCTCACCGGGTTGATTGCCAACGGCGAGGCCACCGATGACAATACGCCGACCCTTTCCGGCAAAGCGGAACCGTACAGTACCGTATCGATCTACGACAACGGTGAAAAAATCGGTGAAGCACTGACTGATGCCAACGGCAACTGGACCTTCACCCCTGCAACGGCACTGGCTGATGGTGAGCACGCATTCACCGTGGTTGCTGCCGACCGTGCCGGTAATATCGGCCTGCCCTCTGCTCCTCACATCATCACTATTGATACGCAGGCACCGGTAAATCCGGGCATTGGTGAAGTCACTGACAACGTGGGTAGCATTGTCGGACCGGTAGACAACGGCGGCAGCACCGACGACAGGACTCCTACCATCGGCGGCGGCGGCACGCCTGGCGACGTGGTAACCATTATTGATGACGGCAAGCCGATTGGCAGCACTGTCGTGGGTGATGACGGCAAGTGGGAGTTTACGCCAGAACAGCCCCTGGAAGACGGTGAGCACAACATCGGTATCATCATCACCGATCCGGTCGGCAACGAGTCTGCACCATCAGATGATTACACCATTATTGTCGATACCCAGGCACCGGATAAGCCGCGTATTGTTGCGGTTATCGACAATCAGGGTGAACAGCAGGGTGAACTGCAGCCGGGCGATACGACCGATGATGCGCTCCCGACCATAAAAGGCGAGGCTGAAGCTGGCAGCATTGTTAATCTGTATGACAATGGCGTGCTGATTGGCTCCGCGCGAGCAGACGCCGCAGGCAACTGGGAATTTACCCCGAACAAACCGCTCAGCAATGGCGGACACTCTCTCACGGCAGAAGCAACTGACGCGGCGGGTAACGTCAGTGAACCGTCTGACAGCTTTGATTTCACGCTGATTACCGGTGGTGTGCCAAGCGCGCCGGCGATTATTGGTGTGCTGGACGATGTGGGTGATATTCAGGGCAACGTCGCGAAAAACGGTGTCACCGATGACACCCGCCCGACCGTGCATGGCACGGCACAGCCAGGTTACACCGTTTCTGTCTATGACGGAGACGTGCTGCTGGGCACCACCACCGCTGATGAAAACGGCCGCTGGCGCTTTACACCGGAAGTGGACCTGGCTGAAGGTGAACATCAGCTGTCCGCTACTGCTACCGATGCGGCGGGCAACATTAGTCCGCAGACCGGCGTGTATCCGATCATCATTGACACTACCCCGCCAGAAAATAGCGGCGACAACACCCTGACTGATGATGTCGGCGCGATTCAGGGCCCGATTAACAGTGGCGATACTACTGATGACGCCACACCTACCTTTGACGGTAAAACTGAGCCGGGCGCTGTAGTGATCATCCGTGATAACGGTGAAGAAATTGGCCGCGTTGTCGCGGACAAAGACGGTAACTGGACATTCACCCCTGAACAACCGCTGGCCGAAGGCGATCACAGCTTTACCGTACAACCGGTAGATAACGCCGGTAACAAAGGTGAAGAAAGCGCGCCAGTCGACTTCATCGTCGATACCTCTGGTGTTGAAGTGACGATTATCAACGTCTATGACGACGCAGGCGAAGCTGGCTACGTGCAAAAAGGTGGCGTGACTAACGATGCTACGCCGACCATCAATGGTTCAGCGACGCCAGGTGCGCTGATCCATATTTATGACAACGGTGAGCTGATTGGCTCCGCGCTGGCAAATTACAAGGGCGAGTGGTCATTTACACCAGCGGAGCCGCTGAATGAAGGCGAACACAGCTTTACCGCCACGGCGACGACCGAAGCCAATGGCGTCAGCGCACCGACCGCACCGTTTGATCTGATCATTGATATCACTGCCCCGGGCAACGACGGCATTGACGAGGTGCAGGATGACGTAGGTAGCGTTCAGGGACCCGTTGAAAGCGGCGAGGTGACTGATGACAGCACGCCAACGCTGGTTGGTGGCGGCACGCCGGGTGACGTGGTGACCATTATTGATAACGGCGAAACCATCGGTAGTACCGTCATCGGTGATGACGGCAAGTGGGAATTCACGCCAGAAACGCCACTCAACGACGGTGAACACGAGTTTGAAACCATAATCACCGATCCGGCGGGTAACACCAGCGAACCGTCCGATCCTTACACTGTCATCGTGGATACCACCCCACCCGCGAAACCGGAAATCGGCGATATCATTGACGATGTCGGTAACGAAACCGGGCCGATCGAAAACGGCGAATCAACCGACGACACGCAGCCGACCATCGGCGGTGGCGGCACACCGGGTGACGTAGTGACTATCATCGATAACGGTAATCCAATCGGCAGCACCGTGATCGGTGACGATGGCAAGTGGGAATTTACCCCGGAAGAGCCGCTGGAAGACGGCGAACACAATATCGGCATCATCGTGACCGATCCGGCAGGTAATGAATCCTCACCGTCTGACGATTACACCATTATCGTTGATACGCAGGCGCCAGAAAAACCTGTAATTAAAGAAGTATATGATAATCAAGGTGATAAGCAGGGTGCACTCAATCCGGGTGAGGTGACGGATGACGCCCAGCCGACCGTGCGCGGCGAAGCGGAGCCGGGTAGCCTGGTCAACCTGTATGACAATGGCCAACTGGTGGGTTCAGCTGTCACGAATGCTGAAGGCCAATGGGAATTCACGCCAACCCGACCGCTGCTGAACGGTGCGCATTCACTCACTGTGGAAGCAGTTGATGCGGCCGGTAACATTAGCGAACCGTCCGACAGCTTTGACTTCATGCTGGAGGCCGGCGGCGCGCCGACCGCACCGGCGATCACTGGCGTAGTGGACAACGTCGGAGATGTGCAGGGCGCAATCGAAAAAGGCGGCATGACCGATGATGTCCGTCCTGCCATTAACGGTACCGCGCAGCCAGACAGCGTAGTCACCGTGTATGCCGATGGCAAAGTGCTGGGGACCGCCCTGACGGATGCCGCAGGCAAATGGTCATTCACGCCAGATAGTGACCTGGCCGAAGGGCTGCGTAATCTGAGTGCTACCGCGACCAACGCGGCCGGTAATATCAGCCCGTCAACCGGACTCTACCCGATTGTGATTGACACCACCGCGCCTGATGCCAGCAGCGATAATCAGCTGACGGATGACGTTGGCGACATTCAGGGGCCGATTAATAGCGGCGACACTACGGATGACGCGCAACCAACCTTCAGCGGTGTGACCGAGCCGGGTGCGACCATTATTATCCGCGACAACGGCCAGCCGATTGGCAGCGCGGTCGCCGGTAAAGACGGCAACTGGCGCTTTACGCCGGACCAGCCGCTGGCGGATGGCGATCACAGCTTCACTGCGCAGCCAGTTGATAAAGCCGGTAATAAAGGTACGGAAAGCCAGCCAGTTGACTTCATTGTCGATACCTCTGCGGTGCTGGTGACCATCAATAGCGTTTATGACGATGCGGGTTCTGTCACGGGCAACCTGACCAGCGGTGCGGTCAGCGATGACACCACGCCAACCCTCAACGGTTCGGCGACGCCAGACGCGCTGATTCACATCTATAACAACGGCACGCTCATCGGTTCCGCAAAAGCCAACTACAAAGGCGAGTGGAGCTTTACGCCAGATGTTGCGCTGGCGGAAGGTGAACATCACTTTACGGCTACGGCGACAAACGCCGCCGGAACCAGCGCCGAGTCGTCACCTTTTGACCTCACCATCGATCTGACCCCGCCAGTCGTGGGCGGTATTGATAGCGTCCTGGATGACGTGGGCACGGTGCAGGGCCCGGTCGACAACGGTGGCATTACTGACGACACCACGCCTACGCTGGTAGGCGAAGGCGTGCCGGGCGATGTGGTGACCATTATCGATAACGGTGAAACCATCGGCAGCGCGGTAATTGGCGAGAATGGCAAGTGGACCTTTACGCCGGAAACCCCGCTCAACGACGGTGAGCACAAATTTGAAACCGTGATCACCGATCCGGCCGGCAACAGCAGCCAGCCGTCCGATCCGTACATTGTGACTGTTGATACGCAGGCGCCGAACAAGCCAGCGATTACCGAAGTGTTTGATGACCAGGGCGATCGCACCGGTGCGCTGAAATCCGGTGATACCACCGATGACAGCATTCCTACCGTGAAGGGCACTGCGGAAGCCAACAGCCTGGTGAAGATTTATGACAACGGTGAACTGATCGGTAGCGTGCGCGCTGACGGGCAGGGCAACTGGCGCTTCGAACCGGGCAAACCGCTGGTTAACGGCGCACACTCGCTGACCGTGGAAGCGATCGACGCGGCGGGCAACGCTAGCGAGCCATCAGAGAAGTTTGACTTCTCGCTGGCAGCCGGCGGTAAGCCAACGGCACCGGCTATCACTGGCGTGATGGACAACGTAGGTGACATTCAGGGTGCAATCCAGAAAGGCGGTCTGACCGACGACGCGCGTCCGACCATCAACGGTACCGCCCAGCCGGGCAGCATCGTTACGCTGCTGGTTGATGGCAAAGCTGTGGGCAGCACCCAGGCCGATGGCGCCGGGAACTGGTCATTTACGCCGGACAGCGATTTGGCGGATGGTGTGCGCAACATCACCGCTACCGCCACTAACGCGGCCGGTAATATCAGTCCGGAAACCGGGGCGTATCCAATTGATATCGATACCTCCGCGCCAGAAGCCAGCAAAGGTAATCAGCTGATTGACGACGTTGGCCTGGTGCAGGGTCCGATTAACAGCGGCGACATCACCGATGACGCGACGCCCACCTTTAAAGGTAAAACCGAGCCGGGCGCCACGGTAATCGTGCGCGATAACGGTAATGAACTGGGTCGCGCGGTAGCTGATAAAGACGGTAACTGGAGCTTCACGCCGGATCAGCCGCTGGCGGATGGCGACCACAGCTTTACCGTTCAGCCGGTGGATAAGGCCGGTAACAAAGGGCCGGAAAGTGACACCATTGACTTCACCGTAGACACCTCCAAAGTGGTGATTGCTATCACTCAGGTGTATGACGATGCGGGCAGCATTACCGGTAATCTCACGTCCGGTCAGGTGACAGATGACACCACGCCGACCCTGAAAGGCACCGCAACCGGCAACGCGCTGGTGAAAATTTACGACAATGGCCAGCTGATTGGCAGCACGGTGGCAGCCAAAGACGGCAGCTGGAGCTTTACGCCTGGCGTTGCGCTGAGCGAAGGGCCGCACAGCCTGACGGCGACCGCCACCACGCCGGCACACGGCGAGAGTGAGGCCACAGCCGCCTTCGATATCACTATTGATATCACGGCGCCAAACAACGCGGGTATTGAGGATGTCCGTGATGACGTGGGTACAGAGCAGGGCACCGTGGACAACGGCGGCGCGACTGACGATACCACGCCAACGCTGACTGGCGGCGGTAAACCGGGCGACGTGGTAACCATTATCGATAACGGTGAAACCATCGGCAGCGCGGTAATTGGCGAGAATGGCAAGTGGACCTTCACGCCGGAAACTCCGCTCAACGACGGTGAGCACAAATTTGAAACCGTGATCACCGACCCGGCGGGCAACAGCAGTAAGCCGTCGGATCCTTATGTAGTGAATGTGGATACGCAGGCACCGAATAAGCCAGCGATCACTGAAGTGTATGACGATCAGGGCGATCGCCGTGGACCAATCGCTGCAGGCGACACCACTGATGATGCGACACCGACGGTACGCGGTACCGCTGAAGCCGACAGTCTGGTGAATATTTATGACAATGGCGTGCTGATAGGCTCAACCCGCACTGACGGCAAAGGCAACTGGAGCTTCGAGCCACCGTTACCGCTGGCCAACGGTGCCCATGCGCTGACAGCGGAAGCGGTAGATGCCGCTGGTAACGTCAGCGAGTCGTCAGACAAGTTTGAGTTTGGCCTGATCAGCGGCGGTGTGCCGAATGCGCCGGCGATTACCAGCGTAATGGATAACGTAGGAGACATTCAGGGCCTGGTGCAGAAGGGAAGCGTCACCGACGATGCACGACCAACCATTAACGGTACCGCACAGCCGAACAGCCTCGTTACGCTTTATGCAGACGGCATTAAGCTGGGCACGGTAACGGCAGACGCCAACGGTAACTGGAGCTATACGCCAGCCAGCGATCTGCGTGACGGCGTGCATAACATCAGCGCGACTTCCACCAATGCTGCCGGCAACGTCAGCCCGGAAACCGGCGTCTATCCGATTGAAGTGGATACCACGGCGCCAGGCAACATCATCAATCCGGTACTGACGGATGATGTCGGCCAGGTACAGGGGCCGATTCGCAGCGGCGAGACCACCGACGATGCCACGCCGACCTTTAGCGGTAAAACTGAGCCGGGCGCTACAGTAATTGTGCGCGACAACGGCAAAGAGTTGGGCAGAGCGGTCGCCGATGACAGCGGTAACTGGACGTTTACCCCGGGCACGCCGCTGACAGATGGCAAGCACAGCTTCACCGCGCAGCCGGTCGATCTCGCCGGTAATCAGGGCCCAATTGGCGGGGCGATTGACTTTACCGTCGATACTTCTGCGGTGGTGGTAGCGCTGACTCGCGTGGAAGACAACGCCGGCAGTGTCAAAGGCGATCTGAGTTCCGGCCAGGCCACCGATGACACCACGCCAACGCTGTATGGCACCGCGACGCCGAACGCGCTGGTGAAAATTTATGACAACGGCAAGCTGATTGGTCAGGTAAGCGCTAACGCGCAGGGCCAGTGGAACTTCACGCCGGGTACAGCGCTCAGCGAAGGTTCGCACGCCCTGACCGTGACGGCGACCACTGAAGCACACGGCGAAAGTGAGCCAACCAGCCAGTTCGATCTGCTGATTGACATCACCGCGCCGAACAAGGGCGTGATTGACTCCGTCAGCGACGACGTCGGCACGGTTCAGGGACCAATTGGCAAAGGCGGCTACACCGATGACACCACGCCAACCCTGTCTGGCCGCGGTACGCCAAATGATAAGGTCACCATCATCGATAACGGTACACCGATTGGTGAAGCCACCGTTGGCAACGACGGGCGCTGGAGCTTTACCCCGACTACGCCGCTTAACGATGGTACGCACAACTTCACCGTGGTGATGACCGATCCGGTGGGCAACAGTTCGGCACCGTCTGACATCTGGCCGGTGATTGTCGATACCCAGGCGCCGAATCCGGTAGTGCTCACCAGCATCATGGATAACGCTGGCAGCGTGACCGGTGAGATTAAGCGCGACGGCGTGACCGATGATAAGCGGCCAACGCTGAATGGTATCGCCGAGCGTGACAGCCTGGTGACCATTTACATTGGTGAAGATGCAGTAGGCTCGGTGAAAGCTGATGCCAGCGGCAACTGGAGCTTTACCCCGGGCAGCGATCTGGCTGACGGACGCTATGAGTTTACCGTCACCGCCACTGACGCGGCCGGTAACACCAGCTATCCAACCCAGCCGTGGGCGATAACCGTTGATACCGTGGCGCCGAACCTGCCAGCGATTGTCCGCGTCTACGATGACGCCGGCAGCATCACCGGTGATGTGCTGAACAACGGTATTACCGATGACAAGCGGCCGACTATCAGCGGCACCGCCGAGGTCAACAGTATCGTTACCGTATACATCGACGGCACGCCTGCCGGTACGGTACGCACCGATGGCAGCGGCAACTGGAGCTTTACCCCGGGCAGCGATCTGGCCGATGGCCTGCACCGCATTACCGCCACCGCTACCGATACCGCGGGCAACATCAGCGGCCAGACCGCGGCGTGGAACATTACCGTAGACACCGTGGCACCGAACGCACCGGTAATTGTCACCATTGAAGATGATATCGGCAGCATTAAGGGCAACATCGATAAAAATGGCTTCACTGACGACAAGCGGCCAACCATCAACGGCACCGCCGAGGTCAACAGTCTGGTAACCATCTACATCGACGGCAAAGTGGTGGGCAGCACCCGCGCCAATGGCAGCGGTAACTGGAGCTTTATCCCGGCCAGTGACCTGTCGGACGGACTGCACCACATCAGTGCCAAAGCCAGCGATAGCGCTGGCAACAGCAGCGGTGAGGCTGTGACGTGGGATATTACCGTTGATACGGTCATCAGCACGCCCACCATTGACACGGTGTATGACAACGCTGGCAGCAAAACCGGTAACGTGGGCAAAGGGAGTAGAACTGATGACACTACGCCGACCTTATCCGGTAAGGCTGAAGCAGGCAGCGTGGTGACTATTTATGATGGCAGCACCAAACTGGGCTCAGTGAACGCAGGAATAGATGGTACCTGGACGTTTACTCCGTCCCCTGCACTGGCTAACGGTGCTCATCAGTTTAATGTACAGGCTACAGATAATGCGGGTAATACAGCCAAATCAGAAAGCTGGAATATTGCAATAGGTCCTGATGTTACATTAAAAAAAGGTTCCGAAAAGTTCATGTATAGTGATAAATACTTCTTATCCGGAACAACGCTTTCGAGTGGTTTGAAAATAACCACTAAACCTGGAGAATACTTTTTTATATACGATACCTATAACGTTCCTGGGGGAGTATTTAAATTGGACTCCAATGTTTCATCGGCCTTACATTTCGGTGCGACAACTGATATTCATTTTGCTACTTTAGGTTGGGGTTCAACAAATGTTTCCAGCAGCCCTTTATTCATCAAGGTTTATGATATAGATGGTAAATTAATACATACTCAACAAATACAAAGTAGTGTTTTTATGGAGTATGTTCAATTCGATTATGTCGCTCCTGAGGGTGTTTATATCAGCCATGTTGAGCTCTCAACTAAGGATTCGGGTGGGTTATATATTGATGATGTTAAATGGGGGAATGATATTTCCAAAGTGTCAAATAGTTCTGTTGATGTTTTGAATTATGATGATATCACGCCAATACACGACGAAAATTCTCTTATTAACGCTATTAATGATAATGATGGTTTAGTTCTTAGTGTCCAGAATTTCGAAAGTTTAAATGATATTAGGCTGAACGAAGTTTTCTCTTCTATAGGTGAGAATGGACTGGAAAATATTAAATATGAACAGCTCATATTAGAAGCATCTCAGGAAGAAACGATCACTTTAAATGATCTGCTCAAAGACGGCACCGATCTCGGCGACTGGTCGCAGGTCGCGGGCACGATTACTCAGGGCGGTCAGGTCTACGATGTCTATCGTCACAGCGGAGTGGAAGGTGAATTGCTGGTGCAGCAGGGGGTAAAAGTCGAACTGGATAATCATTAATCAGCCGTGGCTTTTTTAACCTGTTAACCATCAATACTAATCGGGTGCCCTTTTGGGCACCCGTGGAGGAGTTATGAAAACTTTCAGCCTTACCCTGCTGGCCGCACTGCTGGCCGGTTCCGCCACCTTTAGTCATACCGCGCTGGCGGCAAAACCGTTCGGTGAACTGTATCAGCCGGTGAGCGGCGTACCGGCGTCGCAATCGCAGGTAGTGTATTACCGCACACTGGCACAGTCGGGCAACGATGCGGCGCACGTGTATGTCGATGGCGAATTCCAGACCGCGCTGCTGCCGGGTGGCTTCAGCGTATTTTGCCTCAAACCGGGCAGCCACTCGCTGGATAACTACATGAAAGACGCGCCGCGTTACAGCGGTAAGCGCGCCCAGGCATGGCGCGACAACTTTGCCGGCGGCACCACCTACTTTGTGCGCCTCGGCAACGTCACCACTGGCCAGCCGCAGGTGGTCAGCCGCCAGCAGGCGGAGCGGGAACTCAACGGAGCGCAGCAGCAGATTCACGCGCTGTCGCGCGCATCATCGGTAGTGAAGTGTGACAACCTCGCGCCGCGCAGCTACAAAGACTACGTGCTGGCCGGTGACGTGCTGTTTAACTTTGGCAAATCGTCCATTGGCGATATCTCCGCCGCCGGCCGCCGCGCGGTCGGCGCGCTGATTGCCGAGCTGCAGCGCGATCGCGCCGAGCTGAAAAGCCTCGAAGTGATTGGTCACACCGACCCGATTGGTAACGCCAGCGCCAACCGCCAGCTCGGTCAGCAGCGCGCTGCTACGGTACGCCAGATGCTGATTGACGGCGGCCTGCCGGCCACGGTGATCCGCGCCAGCAGCGCGGGCAGCAGTGAACCGGTGGTGGAGTATTGTGAAGGATCGCGCGCCGCACAGATTGCCTGTAACGCGCCGAATCGCCGGGTGGTGGTGCGGGTGGCGCTGAACCAACAGCCGTAAGCGTCAGGAATTTCCCTAAGCCATGTTGTAGTTGTTCTGTTATTGCAGTCTTTTGCCCCTCGGTCCGAGGGGCTTTTTTACTGGTTATTCCTCTTCCTCATCGCGCAGCGGCACAATCAGCATATCGATATGCACGGTATTGATCAGCTGGCGCGCTGACGACATCAGCTTGCTCCAGAAATCCTGATGATGGCCGCACACCACCAAATCAACATCGTATTTTTTAATCGCGTCCACCAGCACCTGGCCGAGATCGCCGCTGCCGCTCAGGGTTTCGCTAATCGGATAACCGGCATTGGTGGAGAGCTCGCGCAGCGCGGTGTGTGTCTCTTCCGAAATACGCTTCTGCATATCGCCGAGGTTGACGTCAATCAGCCCGGTGTAGAGATCTGAATAGTTCACATCAACGTGAATCAGCGAGATTTTTGCATCATAAGGACGGGCCAGTGATACCGCTTTATCAACCAGTAACTGGCTTTCCGGGGAAAGGTCTACTGCAATCAGGATGTGTTTATAAGCCATGATAAAACTCCTTTCTCAAGATTCTGGGGCAACCCGAATTTCTGCCGTTTGGCTGGCGTAATCCTTTGCGCGTAACGGCGATGAAGCGCCACCAACCACAATGTCAGCCACGCAGGCGAATAATTGTTATATCCCGAGTATAGCCAGAGTGGGTAGCAAATGCTGCAAACCGAAGCCCGGCTGTGAGTCAGATCATGGGTTATCGCTTTTTTCGCTCGCGCTGAACGAAAATCATCGCTGGAAAAAATTTAAACAGATCTCCTACACTGAAAATGAGGGCCACTCCCGTCCGGGTAGCGCGCTCAGGTCCGCATAACAACAATGCAATTCGATTCATCTGTGGCTGGTTTATTTCCCGTGGGGCGTCTGCAGCTTTTCCCCGCTGCAGGTAACGTCATTGCGGCTCCAGCCGGGAGGGGAACATGATCAGCACTATCGCGCTTTTTTGGGCTCTGTGTGTGGTTTGTCTGGTGAATATGGCGCGTTACTTCTCATCGTTGCGCTCACTGCTGGCGGTGCTGCGCGGGTGCGATCCGTTGCTGTATCAGTATGTTGATGGTGCCGGTTTCTTTACGTCCCACGGTCAGCCGAGCAAGCAGGTGCGGCTGGTGCGCTATATATGGGAGAAACGCTATCGCGATCATCACGACGATGAATTTATTCGTCGCTGCGAGCGGGTGCGCGGTCAGTTTGTTCTGACCAGCGGGCTG
The DNA here is from genome assembly GCF_059730895.1 of gamma proteobacterium symbiont of Lampromicra miyakona. NCBI lineage: Bacteria > Pseudomonadati > Pseudomonadota > Gammaproteobacteria > gamma proteobacterium symbiont of Lampromicra miyakona. Next base: position 247,795 of record NZ_AP035932.1, read on the forward strand.
TGTTTTCTGGTGGTGGTGAGCCTGATCGCTTTAGCGATTTGGCACTGAGAGGGGGAGCGGGTTCTGTCGCGGCGCGCTGTGTTGTATTCGCAACGCACCACGGCAGAACCGTGCAACGCTGAAGCGTTAAATCAGCTTCAGCGCAATCCAGTACAGCGAGCCAGACAGCAAAATACACACTGGCAGGGTGAATACCCAGGCCATCGCGATATTTTTGATGGTGCGGCTTTGCAGCCCACCGCCATCCACCAGCATGGTACCGGCAACCGACGATGACAGAATGTGCGTGGTCGAAACCGGCATCCCGGTGTAGCTGGCGATACCAATCGACACCGCCGCCGTGACCTGGGCCGACATGCCCTGCGCATACGTCATGCCTTTTTTACCGATCTTCTCGCCGATGGTGGTCGCCACGCGGCGCCAGCCAATCATGGTACCGATGCCGAGCGCCAGCGCGACCGCCACGATAATCCATACCGGCGCATACTCGATGGTGCCGAGCAGATCGCCTTTCAGCTTATTGAGGAAGCGCTTATCGTCGGCGCTGGTCTCCGGCAGCTTAGCGGCTTTGTCCGCGGTGTCGGAGATGCACAGCAGCAGACGACGCATCTGACCGCGCTGGTCAGGTGTGAGATCGCTGTAGCTCTGCAGATTACCCAGCAGACCCTGCGCACGGTTAATCGCATCGAGCGCACGGGAGCTATCACAATGGAACTCCTGCGGGCCGCCGAGCGACTCTTCCGGCGTCGGCACTGCCGGTGGCGCCATCTGCACGATGTGCGTCAGCGACTGGCCGTGCTGCTGGTAATACTGCTCCAGATGGTTCACCGCATCGCGCGTACGGGTAATGTCATAACCGGAGGCATTCATATTCACCACAAAGCCCGCCGGCGCGACGCCAATCAGCACCAGCATGATCAGGCCGATGCCTTTCTGACCGTCGTTGGCACCGTGCGAATAGCTCACGCCAATGGCGGAGACAATCAGCGCGATACGCGTCCAGAACGGCGGCTTTTTCTTGCCGTCGATCTTCTCGCGGTCAGCAGGCGTCATGTGGATGCGAGCCCGTTTTTTGGTGCTGCTCCAGTAGCGACGCAGCAGGAAAATCAGGCCACCCGCAATGATCAGACCAACAATCGGCGACAGAATCAGGGAGAGGAAAATATTGATGACTTTCGGCAGATTCAGCGCATCCACCACCGATGTGCCGGTCATCAGCGCATTGGTGAGACCAATACCGATGATAGCGCCGATCAGCGTGTGTGAACTGGACGCCGGTAAGCCGAGATACCAGGTACCGAGGTTCCAGATAATCGCCGCCAGCAGCATGGAGAACACCATGGCGAGCCCATGCGCCGAACCGACATTCAACAGCAAATCGGTTGGCAGCATATGCACGATGGCATAGGCCACGCTCAAACCGCCGAGCAGCACACCTAAGAAGTTGAACACACCGGCCATCACAACCGCCAGTTGCGCCCGCATCGCACGGGTGTAAATGACTGTAGCGACCGCGTTGGCAGTGTCGTGAAAGCCGTTGATTGCTTCGTAAAACAACACAAACAGCAGAGCAAGAACCAATAACAGGCCGGTGCTTAGGTCAAGACCAGCAAACAGATGTAGCATAAACGTTACGCCATTTTGGAGGACATGAACGCGGCGCATTATCTGCGACAACGTGCGCTATGGGAAAGAAAAATATAGCTCTTTTTTGTCTTAAATTTGTCATCCGGCAGGTAATTAAAGGCAAAAAGACCGCAAAATGAGCAAGTTACAATATGACACATTTACGGCAATTTTTTGTCACTGGCGCGAAAAGCCGCAGATCTCTACAATCAGCGCCTTTCAATCAGGTGGGTTAAGGCAGTGGAAAAGTTTGACGTTATCATTATTGGTGCAGGCGCGGCCGGCATGTTCTGCGCGGCACAGGCCGGGCAATTGGGCCGTCGCGTATTGCTGCTGGATAACGGCAAGAAGGCAGGGCGCAAAATCCTGATGTCCGGCGGCGGCCGCTGCAACTTCACCAATCTCTACACCGAACCGGCGGCGTACCTGTCGCACAATCCACATTTCTGTAAATCGGCGCTGGCGCGTTACACCCAGTGGGATTTCATCGATCTGGTTAATCGTCACGGCATCGCCTGGCACGAGAAAACTCTCGGCCAGCTGTTCTGCGATGATTCGGCGCAGCAGATTGTTGATCTGCTGCTGAAGGAGTGTGAAGCCGGCCAGGTGACGCTGCGACTGCGCAGCGAAGTGCTGAGCGTGGCGCGCGACGACGACGGTTACACGCTGCAGCTGAATGGCTCGGCGGTTCGCGCGGACAAGCTGGTGATCGCCAGCGGTGGTTTGTCGATGCCGGGACTGGGGGCAACACCGTTCGGTTATAAGGTGGCGGAACAGTTTGGCCTGCGCGTCCATCCAACGCGCGCCGCGCTGGTACCGTTTACGCTGCATAAGCCGCTGCTGGAGCAACTGAACACGCTTTCCGGCGTGGCGCTGCCGACCACCATCACCGCTCAGGACGGCACGCTGTTTAAAGAGGCGATGCTGTTTACCCACCGCGGCCTGTCCGGTCCGGCGGTGCTGCAGATCTCCAGTTACTGGCAGCCGGGCGAGTTTGTCACCGTCAACCTGTCGCCGGAGACGCCGCTGGACGATTTTATCGACGTGCAGCGCGCGGCGCATCCCAACCTCAGCCTGAAAAACAGCCTGGCGAAGATTCTGCCAAAGCGGCTGGTGGAAGTGCTGCAGGAGCTGCAGCAGATTCCCGACGTGACGCTGAAGCAGCTCAACAGCAAGCAGCAGAGCGAGCTGGTCACCACGCTGCACCAGTGGCGCGTGCAGCCAAACGGCACCGAAGGCTATCGCACCGCCGAAGTGACGCTGGGCGGCGTGGATACCACGCAGCTGTCGTCAAAGACCATGGAAGCGCGCGACGTGCCAGGGCTCTATTTCATCGGCGAAGTGGTGGACGTGACGGGCTGGCTCGGCGGCTACAATTTCCAGTGGGCGTGGAGCTCGGCGTGGGCGTGCGCGCAGGCGGTTTAATTTTTTAATAGTCGAGTGGTTTTTCCCTCACCCTAACCCTCTCCCGCAAGCGAGAGAGGGAACTGGCCGGTGCCGGTTGGGGAAAGGGAACTGGGCGGTGCTGGTAGGGGAAGAGGGAACGGGCTGGTACGCCAGGGTGCAATCGGTCATCTTCAGTCTTTGTCTGCGAGCTTTTCACACTTGCCCCCTGCTTCATGCCCCTTATTTTCCCCAGTTACGCACGGCATTCCCCGCCCGCAGCGGACCACTCCCTCTCCCGCAAGCGGGAGAGGGAACTGGGCGGTGCATGCCTTTCACATTTCCACTCGCTGCGCCTTCCCGGTTAACAAATGTTACGTACTGCATTCCCCGCCCGCAGCGGACCGCTCCCTCTCCCGCTTGCGGGAGAGGGCCGGGGTGAGGGCAAACCCAAACCCAAACCCAAACGACTAAGAATCTCCCCCATTTGTCAGACTGCACTGACCGGCGCGTAGGCCTGGTCTCATTAACCTTAAACCTGCCAGTCCTTAAAATAGCCTGAGGCCAGCCGGTCAGCACAGGGGAAGCGCAGGGATGAAAGACGCATACATGGATTGGTTCATTCACCACTTTATTCAGCCACCGCGCCAGGCGCGCGTGCGTTTGCTGGCTTACACCGGCGGGCCGGTGGCAGCGCATCAGCTGGCGAACAGCCTGCCGCGCTGGCTCACTAACGATGTGCAGCACCTGCGACGCGGCATGATGCGCGAGTACCGGGCGCAGATTAACGGCATGGCGCATTTTCCGGCGCTGGTGACGGATTTCAATGACGCGCGCACGCTGGCGCTGGGGGAGCTGCAGCCGCAAAGGTGTAAGCTAAGGCTGGTGATCAGCCCTGCAGCCGGTAAATTCTTCCTGTTCGACCAGACAGGCGATGTATGGATAGGTTGTATTTAACGTCTGATTTGCTTTGGACACGGCCATGGCAGGGGAAATTAAAGCCTGAAGGATACTGCTTCAACAAAATTGTGTCGCGCTGTTAAGGTTAGCATTTTGTTGTTATCGGATTATTCCCTCCGTGTTAAAAATCGAGCGCTGTTAACGCAAGAAAATTTTATTAACTAAAAGTGACGTCATTGTGATGTCCTTGATGCGCACGCCAGCATGGCATTAAGCGATGAAAAACCGCTTCTTGCCAGGCAATTAATTTTGCTACGACTGATTTCACGTGGGTGCAGTCCCATTTCCCGTGCAATCAACGACGGTTTCACTCCGCGTAATAAAGCACAAATGACGCGTTTTTCACGTATGAGGGCGTTTTTCCCGATTAATTGTTCTTCAATAGACTCAGGGTTAGCTTGCAGCAGATTATGTATTACCTGATGCAGCGTCGTTAATTTTTCTTTTTTCATTACCACATCACTGAAGTCTGCATCCAGGAGTGTGCGACGCATCGCCTTAGCTTCTTCATCCAATAAAATCAACGTGCTGCCTTTGAACCATTCAGGAATGAGAAGTAACTCTGCCAGACCTGCCGCATCACGAGGCAGGTCGGTAATCACTAAATCGGCATAACTAAACATGAGCTCATCTGATATTGCCTCTGGCGCACCCAGTATCGTTTGCACTTCACATCCCGGGAGTGAACGGCAAAGCTCTTGTAAACCGGTCAGCGCAAAATTGCAGCTCAGCGCAATAATGATTTTTTTGGTTTTATTATCGTCACCAGTGTTGAACAGAATATCCATTCCCATTTTTGTGCTCTTATTTTATGACGGTTTGTGAAATTGTTTACAGGGTGATTAATTGCGACATGAAGATCATACGATTAATGTTCTTACAAAGATATGGGATTGTTCATCGGTGCCGTGTAGGACGTGGCCTACGTTTTGTTATTTGATTATTATTGATTATTTGTTGAATTTATTAGTCTAATAGTTAGATAGAGGAAGTTTATATTTGGCTACTGACAGGAAATGAATCATGGCGAACTTTATCGTCGTCGACGATCATCCCATGGCGCGTATGGCTGTAACTTTTTTACTTGAAAAAGAAGGGCATACCTTAATTGCCGAAACTGATGATGGTCGCGAAGCACTCGAGCTGGTTGATCAGCATTACCCGGAAATCGTCGTAATGGATATTGATATTCACTCGATAAATGGTATTGAAGTAGTAAAAACTCTGCGCGCCAGGAGTTTTCCGGGTATTATTATTATCGTCTCAGGTAAGAATCAGAGTTTCTATGCAATACAGAGTATTCGCTGTGGCGCAAATGGTTTTATCAGTAAAAAAGACAATTTGCCGGAAATCATCACCGCAATTCGGGCGGCACAAAATGGTTATGGCTACTTTCCGTTAGCCGGTATTAATGCACCACCGGAACAGAGCAGCACTCATCCCGATATCCGGCTACTGGAATCGCTGTCGCCGCAGGAATTTCAGGTATTTAACTACCTGTTGAAGGGGCTGGATAACATGCGCATTGCTAACCGCATGAATCTTAGCAATAAAACCGTTTCTACTTATAAAAGCCGTCTGCTGGATAAGTTGCATTGTCAGAGCCTGCGCGATCTCTTTGCCTTTGCCAATCGTAATCATATGGAGTAGCGATGCTGCGCCTGGTCACTCTGCTTCTGCTGCTGTTGAGCCCGCTACTGGCCGCCCAGCCGCAGCCCGAAATATTTCAGTTGTTCAGCCGTGAAAAGCTGGCACCGATGCATATTGAGTTGAGCGGTGACGAGTGGCGCTGGCTGCGCATTAAACATGAGCTGCGCATCGCGGTGTGGGCACCGGAGCTGCCGCCTTATCTGATCTTTCAGGAGGCAGCGGGCAGCGGCAACAGCGTGGAAGGGATCTACGCCGATTATCTGCAACTGCTGGCGCGTAATCTTGGCGTGCAGGCGGTGATGGTGCGTTATCCCAGTCAGACGGCGGCGCAGGCAGCGGTGAAAAGCGGCGCGGCGGACGCCTTGTTTAGCTCGCCGGGGCGCGAACTGCACGATGCGGCGGCCTTCAGGGCGACAGACAGTTTTCTCATCGATCGTCCGGTGGTGATTGCTGCGGAGAAGCAGGCCTCACAGCCGGTGCCCTACGATGCGCCGCTGCGCCTCGCCATGCGCGAAGGCTCTCTTACCGATGCTCAAATCAAACAGCGTTTTCCGCAGGCCAGTATAGTGCGTTATCCCTCCAGCCAGGCGGCGCTGGCGGCAGTGGCCAGTGGCGAAGCGGACTATGCGCTCGGCAGCCTGCAGGCGGCGACGTTTTTGATTGAGCGCAGCTATGTCAATCAGCTGGCGCTGGCAGCGATTTTGCCGCAAGACGCGCTGTACGGCAGCCGTCTGGTGGTGAAAGCCGATAATCAGCCGCTGTTGAAAGCGCTGAATGCCACCATCGCCGCCATTCCCGGCGAACAGCATCGGCTGATTTCGCGGCAGTGGACGCAGCGGCCGGACGTCTGGCGCCTGCAGGAGCCGCTCAGCCTGACGCCGCGCGAGCAGCAGTGGCTGCAGCAGCATGCGCAGGTGAAAGTGGGGTTCAATCCGTTCTCCGCACCGCTGGCGCTGCTGGATGAGCAGGGTGAATTTCAGGGCATTAGCGCCGATCTGCTGCATCTGATCCAGCTGCGCACCGGGCTGTTTTTCACCCCGGTGCCGGCGTATTCGTGGCGTGACGGCGTACAGCAACTGGAGCAGCATCAGGTAGCGATGCTGGCAGCGGTGGCGCAGGATGGCGGCCATCAGGAGGCAGTGCGCTTTACCCGACCTTACCTGAAGGTGCCGCTGGTGCTGCTGGTGCCGGACCAGCCTGATGCGCCGCAGGCTCTCTATCCCGGCATGAAGCTCAGTATCGTCAAAGGCAATCCGGCGCGTCAGGCGCTGCTGGATCGTTTCCCCACGCTGCAGTTGTCTGAAGTGGATAACGCCAGCCTGGCGCTGCAGCTATTGCAGGAGGGCAAGGTCGCCGGGCTGATCGATAACCAGCTGAGCGTGAACACATTACTGGCGCGCTACGCGCAGCAGCCGCTGAAGATCGTGTCGCGTCTGGCGCTGCCGCCGGTGGAGCTGAGCTTTGCCGTCAGCCGCGATCAGCCGGAGCTGCTGAGCATTATTGATAAGGCGCTGGCCGACATTCAGCCGAGCGAAATCTCACTGATTGCCAGCCGCTGGCAGGGCACACCGCAGACCACGCGCACCACCTGGCAGCTATACCGCGCGCAGTTTTACGCCATCTCTCTGCTGACCGCGCTGCTGCTGATCGCCTGTCTGGCGTGGGTTTACTATCGCGGCAAAGAGGTGAAGCATCGCCGTCGCGCTGAAGCTGACCTGCAGGCTGAACTACGTTTTCGCGATGCGCTGCTGAATGGCCTGCCAACGCCGGTCTATGTGCTGGATCGCAACTGGAACGTGGTCAGTGCTAACGGTGCGTTTCAGCGCTTTTTTGCCGGCGTCGACGCACAGCGCCTGAGTTTTTCGCTTTACGATCAGCGCCATCCGCTGTCGCCGCTCATCAGCAAACTCTATCCGCTGATGAGCCCGGAAGCGGTCAACGACCCGGAACTGGTGGCGCTGGCGCATAACAGTCTGTGGGGCGATACCGCCCAGGATCTGGAAATTGAGATCGAGAACGGCAGCGAAGCGCGTATGGTGCACCACTGGGCGCAGGAGCAGCGCGATGCGCAGGGCAATATTACCGGGCTGATCTGCGGCTGGCAGGATGTTACCGCCTACGAACTGCTGATGCTGGCGCTGCAGGCGGAGAAAAAGGTGGCGGATGAGGCCAACCGCGCCAAGAGTTCGTTCCTCGCCACCATGAGCCATGAGATCCGCACGCCGATCAGCGCCATCATCGGCCTGCTGGAGCTGGAAGGGCGCAAACAGCGCGACAACGAAGCCATTCAGATCGCCTACGAGTCAGCCAACACGCTGCTGGGGCTGATTGGCGATATCCTCGACATGGCCAAGATTGAGAGCGGCCAGCTGGAGCTGATGCCGGAGTGGGTCAGCACCGAGCAACTGGTGCTGCCGGTGGTGCGGTTGTTTGACGGCATGGCCAGCGGCAAAAATCTGACGCTGCACTACCACAGCGATACGCCGCCGGGGCTGGAAGTGTTTATCGATGCCGCGCGCTTCCGCCAGGTAATCGCCAACTACATCAATAACGCCATCAAGTTTACCCACGAAGGCGGCGTGGAAGTGCGGGTGATCGGCCATGAGTGGGAAGACGGCTCGCTGGAGCTGGAAATTGAGATCGAAGACAGCGGCGTGGGCATCAGCGCTGCCGACCAGGCCAAACTGTTTCAGCCGTTTGCCCAGACCGAAGAGGGGCGCAAGCAGACCGGCACTGGTCTTGGTCTGGTGATTAGCGCCCAGCTGCTGGAGAAGATGCAGGGCACCATGAACCTCAACAGCCAGCCGGGACGCGGCACGCTGATTCAGCTTAACGTGATAATGCCGGCACGCCGGGCGCGCAAGCTGCTGGAGAAAACCCGCGTGGCGCGCAGCCGTGCGCTGCCGCAGCTGAATATTCTGGTGGTCGACGACCATCCGGCCAACCGCCTGCTGCTGCGGAGCCAGCTCAGCGAGCTGGGCCAGCAGATCAGCGAAGCCAGCAGCGGCGAAGAAGCGCTGGCGCTGCTGGCGCATCAGGCGTTCGATCTGATTATTACCGACTGCAATATGCCGGGCATGAGCGGCATCGAACTGACGCAGACCCTGCGCCGCAGCGGCAACGCGGTGAAAATTTTTGGTCTGACGGCGAATGCGCAATCGGACGTGCGCGTGCGCTGTCTGGAAGCGGGCATGAACGCCTGCCTGTTTAAGCCGCTGAAGATTGACAAGCTGGCCGAGCTGCTGAGCAGCAACGAGCCGGTCGCCGAAGTACCGGCGCTGGATTCGCTGCTGTCGCTCGAATCGCTGCGCGCCATGGTGTATCACGACGATGCGATGGTGGCGAAGATGCTGGCGAAGGTTGGCGAGGAGAGCCGCAACGATATGCAGCAGTGCTGGCGCCATTTTGATGCGCAGGACTGGCCGGCGCTGGCTTCATCGCTGCATCGGCTGGGCGGATCGGCGCAGATCATTTATGCCGGCGAGATCGATGATCTGTGCGGGCAGATCGAGCGCGCCTGCCAAAGCGCTGAAGATCAGGAGGTCATCCGCGAAGGGCTTCTCCTGCTGGAAGAGAAACTGGACACGCTGAACCAGTCGGTAATGCATTATTTGCAGGCGTCGTGATGGCGCGGTGCGGTAATTGAAATGCGCGATAAATCGCGCCGCTACGGTTTGTGCGACTGGATAATGCAGAATCGCATCCGCAATGAATCATGCATGATGGCGCGATTTCTCGCGCAGATATTCCTTCCATGTGATGCCGCTGATAACCGCACGGATGGTAGCGGCGCAATTTATTGCGCATTCCGCCGCGGTGCGGTAATTAAAATGCGCGATAAATCGCGCCGCTACGGTTTGTGCGGCTGGACAGTGCAGAAATCGCATCCACAATAAATCATGATGGCGCGACTTATCGTGCAGATATCCCTTCCATGTGATGCCGCAGATAACCGCACGGGTGGTAGCGGCGCAATTTATTGCGCATTCTGCCGCGGTGCGGTAATTGAAATGCGCGATGAATCGCGCCGCTACGGTTTGTGCGGCGGGATTATGCAGATATCGCATCCGCAATAAATCATGATGGCGCGACGTATCGTGCAGATATCCCTTCCATGTGATGCCGCAGATAACCGCACGGATGGTAGCGGCGCAATTTATTGCGCATTCTGCCGCGGTGCGGTAATTGAAATTGCGCGATAAATCGTGCCGCTACAACAATCTGCATCCTTTTACTGGTTTAAAACGCCACTTTCACTCCACTCAGCACATTCCAGTCGCTCACGCCGGGGCGATCCAGCCGCTGCTGCACCTGCAACTGCGTGCCGATCTCCACGTTTTCATGCAGCTGCCAGCTGACGTAACCGCCCAGCTGGGCGCTGTGGCGGGCGCGCTCAATCGGTAATCCGCGCATATCGCCGGCATCCAGCGTATTCTGCCTGCCGCTGTGCCAGACATAACGCGCCTCCAGCCCAAGCTTCACTGACGACAGCGGCTGATAATCATACTTAACGCCACCAGCCAGGCTGAACTGCGGCGCCAGCTGATAGTCCACCTGCTCCCCCTGTTGCTCGGTAAAATCCGCAATATGCAGCCATTGCACACCGGCTGCGGCCAGCGGCATCAGGCTATGCGCATCCTGCTGCCAGCGCCAGCCGGCTTCTGCGCCGATATTGCCGCTAACGGCGCTGATCCGCGCCACTTCACCCTGGGTTTCATGGCGTAAAGTGCCGCGATAATGCGTCAGCCCCAGCGGTACCTCCAGCTGCCAGCCCTCAGGCGGCTGAATGCCGATCAGCGCATTAATACCCTGGGTTTGCATACGCAACTGGCTGCGTCCCGCCGGCGTATCCGACAGCATAGTCACTACGCCTTTGTGCACGCCCGCACTGAAGGCTAGCGGGCTCTGTTCCGCTTCTGGCGTCCAGCGCGCGCCCAGCATCCAGCCCTGGTAGCGGCTGGTGGCATCGCTATCGCCCTGCGCACTGCGATAGCGCTCGCCACCGCTATAGCCATAGACAAACAGGTTGTGATGATCATCCAGGCTCATCTGCCGGGCAGCGAAGTGGAAGCGGGTTTGCATGGCGTCGTTGAGGGCATACAGCATGTTGGGCAGGGCGAGATAGGTCGGGATTTGTGGCGCGGGTGCTAATTGTGGCGGTTCCGGCTCAGGCGGCGGTGGCGGCGGCAATATGACAACTTCGCCACGACCGGGTGCTGGCGTCACGCCTTCCGGTGTATCAATTAACTGAGGAATACCATTGTCTGGCTCACCGGTCACAACCACGTTTTGTAATCGGTAATACCACAAATGATGGCTGTTATTGCCGGCCAGCACGCTGGATCGCACCAGGCCCGAGGTTGCCGGATTGATCTCATCAAACCACGAGCCGCGGGCGATCATTTTCCCAAGCTGTTTAATCCCTTCGCCGGTCTGGCGGCTGGCCTGCGCAAGCAGCGGCAGCTCAGGGATTTCCTGGGTTGATGGACCATGAAAGGGCCCCGGTGGATGCGGAATATTCGCAGCGTTAACGTTATTATTTTGTGATGTGGAAAATGCAGGGTAGCGCTCATCAGCGAATGCAGGAAGGCTATAACAGAACGTACTGATCACCAGCGTCAGCGGGGTAAGTTTCATATTCTCTTCCATGGATGAAAATAGCGAGAATCGCAAACCTAAAGCGACCGACTAACGTGGCAATTAAGTTTTGTCTGGTTTTTTTTCAGAAAAGCATAAAAAAGCCCGGTAAGACATGTCCCGGGCTGATGCGTGGTGAGAGCCGTGATTAAAAACTGATTTTCACACCGGCCTGCAGATTCCAGTCGCTGATGCCTTCCTGCGTCAGGCGCTGCTGGCCCTGAAGCTGGGTGTTAAGCTCCAGATTGTCCAGCACCTGCCAGCCGGCGTAACCGCTGTACTGCAGGCTATTGCCGCCGCGTCCGGTGGCGAAGCGCGCCGCCTGCTGGCCGTCACCAATCGCCACCCCATCGCGCTGGCTGATGCGCTGCACGTAGCGCGTTTCCGCGCCCAGCTTCAGCTTCTCGTTGAGGCGGAAGTCGTATTTTACGCCGCCGGAGAGCTGCCACTGCAGCGGATTCCGGTAGCTGACCTGTGCGCCGTTGTGGTTGCGATCGCTATCGATCCAGCTGGCCTGCAGTTTTACAGCGCTTGTCGATACTGTCCCAGGCAAATATCGGACTACCGCTATCACCTGGACGGGTACCAATGCTCAACGGAGAAAATGCCGGATTATCTGGCGCGAAGGTTCGCCACTTTATGTAGTAATGATAGAAAGTTGTAATGGCTTCGGGTTTGAAGGTTCCACCAGTGTTATAGACATAGGCCCCATCGATGGGTATCAATTTACCGGATTCGGGATCATCAATTTGCTGATAACCGGCACCCAGGCGCGCATATACGGTATAACGACTGCGATTTGCCAGAAAGTCTTCTTCGGTGATATATGGGGTAGGCGCGCTTTCAACAATTACCTTATTCACCCGCGGCAAGTGAAAATCTCTCGAAGGATCATCGTTATAGTTAATTCCGCGGTAAGTCGGCGCGAACCTGGCTTTGTTGCCTAAATTCAGCGACAGAACATATCGAACATGTTTGGCACCTGTGACAAAAGATGGCGCGATAAATGAGCTGAAACCCTCGTCGCTGACCATGCTAAAGTCCGGCATCGGCACGTCCAGTACATAGCCTTCAAAGGTGCCGTCTTTGCGATAGAGGGGAATATCGGTGGCACCGATAGCATATTTGCCCCGGTTTTCGGCAAAATCGCGGTATTCCTGCACGTCAATGTCATGGCGCATAATCCCGGCATAGGGTGAACCGCTAAGGCACAAGGTACCAATCAGCAGCGCCAGCTGGCTTTTTTTCATGATGTTCATTCCCTGAATGACGAGGAAAATTGAGCGGGCTACTTTATAAGCACATCGGTGCATTCCCCGTTAAGCCTCGTCTCAATCTGCCGGAGAAAAGCCTGAAAATGGCGTGCGGCATGGCGCGGTGAATCTGTTAAGATCGCGGCGTTTTCTTTTTCAGCTGGTCAATAAATCCATGTTAAAAATCAAATTCCTGCTGCCGCTGCTGCTGATTATCAGTGCGCTGATCTGGTGGCTGATGCCGCATTACAGCGATGAGGACAAGGCTTACTACATCGCGACCTTTTGTACGCTGACCCATGACGGGCGCGATAACAGCGCACAGGCGATGCAGCAGATTATTGAAGGCGGTAATTCGGATTATGCGCTGCAGAAGATTCATTTCCAGTCCGGGCTGGCGGAGCATCTGCAAACGGTATGGCAGGATTTGTCGCCGCAACAGCAGCAGCAGGCGCGGCAGGATGCGTTTGTCTGCCGCCAGTTGATGTCAGATAAGCTGCTGCCGGGCCAGCCGGTGCGCTGAGAAATAAAAGGATTTCACCGGCCGGACAGGCACGGTGCGGCGGAACATCAGCGCGATGAATCGCGCCGCTACAATCTGTGCGGTTGATAAGCACCGAAATGACGTTTCGCACGTACCGTAGCGGCGCAATTTATTGCGCAATGTCCTGAATGGACACAGTGCAACTCAACATCAGCGCGATAAATCGCGCCGCTACAATCTGTGCGGTCAACAGGCACCGAGATGATATTTCGCACGTACCGTAGCGGCGCAATTTATTGCGCAATGCCCGGATGGGCACGGTGCACCTGAACATCAGCGCGATAAATCGCGCTGCTACAATCTGTTCGGTCAACAGGCACCGAAATGATATTTCGCACGTACCGTAGCGGCGCAATTTATTGCGCGATGCCCGGATGGGCACGGTGCGGCGGAACATCAGCATGATAAATCGCGCCGCTACAATCTGTGCGGTCGACAGGCACCGAAATGACTTTTCGCACGTACCGTAGCGGCGCAATTTATTGCGCGATGCCTGAATGGGCACGGTGCCACTTAACATCAGCGTAATAAATCGCGCCGCTTCAACCTGTGCGGTTATAAATATTTTACCGACATATCAGACGTGATTAACGTACCGCGCAGCTAATACGCGCTGGAAACTTCCCATTATTTTCGCTGACCGGATTACAAACCGGTTTTTCCTGCTCGCTGCGATTAAACCCGACCTTGCGACACAGCGCGCAGGGATCGTCACTGCTGCGCAGCAGGGCTTCGGCAGCATCGCTCAGCTGGCGTTTACGGCAGAATAGCGGCGTGCAGCCCATCACCTGTTTAAACGAGCGGGTAAAGGATTGCTGACTTTCGAAATGGTATTTAACCGCCAGACTGATAATTGGCGTGCGGCTGAATTTCAGCTCGTTCACACAACAAATCAGTTTCTTTTTGCGAATATAACGCGCCAGCGTTTCGTTATGGTAACGGGCAAACAGTTTCTGTAAATACCATTTGGAATAGCCAGATTTCAGTGCAATATCATCAATGCTCAAACGTTGATCCAGGTTGGCCATAATCCATTCGGTCACCGAATCAATCACCCCTTGGTTGTATTTTTGCTGCATCATTATGGTCCTCCAATAACTCGACACAGTGTAATTAAATTAAACTTTTTAAGCACTGGCGTAACGTAAAGTTTTATCAGGAAATGGCTTTTTTATTAATTGTCATCAAGACTGGTCTTGTTTATCGTGAAATTAATCACCGACATGTTGTGATGATGTTGAATAGTTGCCGTAATTACGGCCGTTATTATTAACGCAAATGGGTTATCGCTTTGCGCGGCTTAACAGTCAAAGGTGTGACTGGCGGCGGCACGGTGCATCAATATCCACCGGCGGTTTTCGTGCCAGACTGAGGGTTTTTCCCCCTGTACAGAAGAGGTCACATGACGTTTCGTTTTCGATTAAAACCGTTACTCAGCGTAGCGCTGACGTCAGCGATGCTGTGCGGCACGCTCAGCGCGCAGGCCGCAGAGGCCGTGTATGGCGAGCAGCTGGAGGGATTTCACTATCCTTATCCGCTGCAGCATTTTACCTTCTCCTCCCAGCAGCAGTCACTCAGCATGGGCTATATGGACGTGAAGCCGGCGCAGCAGGCCAATGGTCAGACAGTGGTGCTGATGCACGGTAAAAACTTCTGCGCTGCCACCTGGGAAGACACCATCAACGCACTGAGCCAGCAGGGCTATCGCGTGATTGCGCCGGATCAGATTGGTTTCTGCACCTCCACCAAACCCGCCCGCTATCAGTACAGCTTCCAGCAACTGGCGCAAAACACCCATCAGCTGTTAGCGCAGCTCGGCGTTGAGAAAGCGGTGATCGTTGGCCACTCGACCGGCGGTATGCTGGCGACGCGTTACGCACTGATGTATCCGCAGCAGACGCAGAAGCTGGTGCTGGTCAATCCGATTGGCCTTGAGGACTGGAAGGCGAAGGGCGCGCCGTGGCGCTCGGTGGATCAATGGTATCAGCGCGAGCTGAAGCTCGACGCGGCGGGCATTAAGAAATATGAGCAGCACACCTATTACAGCGGCCAGTGGAAGCCGGAATATGACAAATGGGTGCAGATGCTGGCCGGGCTGAATAAAGGACCGGGGCATGAGAAAGTGGCGTGGAACTCGGCGCTGATCTACGACATGATTTTCACCCAGCCGGTCTATTACGAGTTTAAAGACCTGAAGGTGCCGACCACGCTGATGATCGGCACGGCCGATACCACCGCGATTGGCAGCGATATCGCTTCACCGGCGGTGAAAGCGCAGCTCGGCCATTACAATGTGCTGGGCAAACAGGTGGCACAGCTGATTCCCGGCGCGCGACTGATTGAGTTCCCCGGCATGGGGCACGCGCCGCAGATGGAAGCGCCAGCGAAGTTTAATCAGACGCTGATTGACGACCTGGCGCGTTAAGGTGAATGCCCGCGCAGCGGCTATCTGCGCGGCTGCCTTTTCTGATACTTGGCGGCGTACATGCGTGCGTCGCTGCTTTCCAGCAGCTGCTCCAGCGATTGCGGCTGCTGCGGATCAAATTCCACGATGCCCGATGAAAACTGCAGCGTGTAACGCCGCTCCAGATCCTGCATCTGTTTATGCAGATAGTGGGCGAAGCGCGCCAGCGTCGCTTCCGCCTCATCCTGACGAATGCCGTTCAGCAGCACTACAAACTCATCGCCGCCGAGCCGGGCAAAGATATCGGCATGGCGAAAACTCACCTTCATGGCATCGGCAAAGTCCATCAGCGCGCGGTCGCCCTCGCGGTGACCATACCGGTCGTTGATGGCCTTGAAACCGTCGAGATCGAGAAACGTCAGGCTGGCGGGCAGCTGTCTCAGCTGGCACTCATTCAGCGCCATCTGACCCAGCGTCATAAAGCCGCGCCGGTTGGTGATTTGCGTCAGCTCATCGGACGTCGCGGTCTGAAACGCTACCAGCTCGGCTTCGGCCATGGCCGCCAGATCGCGCAGCGCGTGCAGATCCTCCGCGTTGAACTGGCGCGCATGATTATCAATGATGCACAGCGTACCGACTTTGGCGCCGGACGGCGTGCGCAGCGGATAGCCCGCGTAGAAACGCACCGGATTGTCTGCATCGGTAACCAGCGGATTATCGCTGAAGCGCGTGTCGGCCAGCGCGTCCTCGACCACCATCACCTCATCCTGCAGGATGGTATGACCGCAAAAAGAGATGCTACGCGCGGTGGTTGGCCGATCAAAACCGTCACTGGATTTAAACCATTGATAGTCATTCTCCAGCAGACTGACCATCGCGACCGGAACGTCAAACAGACGTCGGGCAAGGCGGGTTAAACGGTCAAAACGCTCTTCTGTGGGTGTATGCAGAATGTTGAGCGCACGTAACTGGGCCAGACGCTGTGATTCGTCCGCAGGCAGTGCAGGTGCTTTCATCGCGTAACTCTTGTTAATGATGGATGTGTTACAGCAAACCGGATGTCGTGCCCGCGCAGGGGCAGAGAGCACTAAACAACCGCGGCAATCCGCGATTGTTTAGCGTAACGAGAGGATCAGAGCACTTTTTGCTCGGCAAGATCAAGGGCGAAATAGCTGAAAATGAGATCGGCACCGGCACGCTTAATGGCACCTAAGCTCTCCAGCACCACATTACGTTCATCAATGGCGCCCGCCTGAGCGGCAAATTTGATCATCGCGTACTCACCGCTCACCTGGTAAGCCGCCAGCGGCAGCGTGGTGCGCTCGCGGATATCACGCAGGATATCGAGGTAAGCGCCTGCCGGTTTGACCATCAGCGAATCTGCACCTTCCGCTTCATCAATCAGCGACTCGCGAATCGCTTCACGGCGATTCATCGGGTTCATCTGATAGGTTTTGCGGTCGCCTTTCAGCGCGGTGCCCGCTGCTTCACGGAACGGGCCGTAGAACGACGAGGCGAATTTGGTGGAGTAGGACATGATAGCGGTATCGGTAAAACCGGCCGCGTCCAGCGCCTGGCGAATCGCTTTCACCTGGCCATCCATTGCTGCTGACGGCGCGATGAAGTCGGCACCGGCCTGCGCAGCAACCACCGCCTGTTTGCCGAGGTTAATCAGCGTCTGGTCGTTGTCGACGCCGTGATCGCACAGCACGCCGCAGTGGCCGTGACTGGTGTATTCACAGAAGCAGGTATCGGACATGACAATCATTTCCGGCACCGTGTCTTTGCAGATGCGCGACATGCGCGCCACCAGGCCGTTTTCGTTCCACGCATCGCTGCCGGTGGCATCGGTGTGGTGTGAAATACCGAAGGTCATGACCGAACGGATACCGGCTTTGGCGATGCGTTCGATTTCGTACGCCAGACGTTTTTCCGGAATGCGCATCACGCCCGGCATGGCGTTGATTGGCACGTAATCATCCACGCCTTCTTCAACGAAGATCGGCAGGGCCAGATCGTTCAGGCTGAGGTGGGATTCCTGGAACAGTTCGCGCATCGACGCGCTTTTGCGCAGTCTTCTTGGGCGCTGAATGAGATTGAAATCAGACATGCTCGGTTAACTTATGCTGGTGAAAAAAGTGGCGACAGTTTACCCCTTTTCGCCGGGTAGCATGAAGGATTGTGTGCGGTGCGGGCCGGGCGTTGTTGCCGGTCGGCATCAATGCCGACCCTACAGCGCACCAGGCCACCGCAGCATCCCAACCCGCAGCACACCCGTGGGGTGCGCATTCATGCGCACCAGGCAACCGCAGAATCACAACCCGCAGTACACCCGCAGGGCACGCATTGATGCACACCAGGAATCAGTAGAATCCCAACCCGCAGCATACCCGTAGGGTGCGCATTCATGCGCACCATGAATCAGCACAATCACAACCCGCAGCACACCCGCAGGGCACGCATTGATGCACACCGGGAATCAGCAGAATCCCAACCCGCAACATACCCGTAGGGTGCGCATTCATGCGCACCTGGAAGCATCACCGCAGCACACACATTCTCACGCACCCGGCAACCGCAGAAACAAAACTCCCGCCGGGTGGCGGGAGTGAAAGGGCAGATTACTCGTTGATGTCCGGGTGCTGCTGCACCAGGTTTTTCCGCTTCGCCTCAAGGCGGGCGATCTCTTCATCAATATCTTCAATCTTCTGCTCGATATTGTCGTGATGCTCCTGCAGGATCTCACGCGCTTCTTCGAGGTCCGATGCCGCCGGTGTCGCGCCGCGCAGCGGTTTGTTGGCGGTCTCTTTCATGTACAGACCGGTCACCAGACCGACCACCGCCACCACCATCAGATAGTAAGCCGGCATATACAGATTGTTGCTGGCTTCCACCGCCCAGGCGGTCACGGTTGGCGTCAGACCGGCAATCAGAATCGAGATGTTGAAGGCGCTGGCCAGCGCACTGTAGCGAATGTGCGTCGGGAACATCGCCGGCAGTGACGAGGCCATCACGCCGGTGAAGGCGTTGAGGATCACCGCCAGCAGCAGCAGACCGGCAAAAATCAGCCCCAGTACGTTACTGTTGATCAGCATAAAGGCCGGAATCGCACAGAAGAACAGGGCGATACTACCGACGATCACGAACGGACGGCGGCCGAAGCGGTCGCTCAGCATGCCCATCACCGGTTGCACAAACAGCATCCCCATCATGATGGCGATGATAATCAGCACGCCGTGATCTTCCGAGTAGTGCAGGTTATGCGACAGATAGCTCGGCATGTAAGTCAGCAGCATGTAATAGGTCACGTTGGTGGCAAGCACCAGACCGATACAGGCCAGCAGGCTTTTCCAGTGTTTGCTGGCAATCTCTTTAAACGACACTTTCGGGCCGTCGCGCAGACCTTCGCGGTCGCCTTGCTCCAGCTTCTCAACATGCTGCTGGAACGCTGGGGTCTCTTCCAGTGCGTGACGCAGATACAGACCGATAATGCCCAGCGGCAGCGCGAGGAAGAACGGAATACGCCAGCCCCAGTCGAGGAATTTCTGCTCGCCAATCACCGTTGAGATCAGCACCACCACGCCCGCGCCCAGCACGAAGCCGGCAATCGAACCGAAGTCCAGCCAGCTTCCCATGAAGCCGCGCTTACGGTCCGGCGAATATTCGGCGACGAAGATTGACGCACCGGTATATTCCCCGCCCACCGAGAAGCCCTGAGCCATTTTCGCCAGCAGCAGCAGTATCGGTGCCCAGATGCCAATCGAGGCGTAAGAAGGGATCAGGCCGATACAGAAGGTACTGATCGACATGATGACAATGGTGATCGACAGGATTTTCTGGCGACCGTATTTATCGCCCAGCATGCCGAAGAACAGGCCGCCCAGCGGACGGATCAGGAACGGTACCGAGAAGGTCCCGAGTGCGGCAATCATCTGCACGCCAGGCGAGGCGTCCGGGAAGAACACTTTACCCAGCGCGTAGGCCACAAAGCCATAAACACCGAAATCGAACCATTCCATCGCGTTACCGAGTGACGCGGCGGTAATGGCCTTACGTAAACGAGCGTCATCGATAATCGTGACGTCATCCAGCCCAATAGGTTTTACACGCTTCCTACGTAATTTCATGAGGTTACCCTGTATTGGAATTCAAAAAGTCCTCAACGCTGCGGACTCGGTGGAGCGTTCAGTCCGCGGCGTTGAGAAAATTAAAGCATAGCCGTGAAAGTGGTTTTTTCCCTGGCCTGCCAAAGCAATTATTACTCAGGTAATTATTGCATCCCGCGACAGAGTATACCGTTTAAATGTGATATTTGTCATGTTTCCGCCAATAACTGGCTATTTTTTGGCTAAAACTATGGCCGTTTTGGTCCGCAATCGCGGCAAAAAAAATTGTCTGAATCGCGACGCAGGCCGCAGCGTAGATGCGCGGGCGAGCGAAAATATCTATACTTGCGCCAGTTTCTCTGCCGGAGATCGGGCGACGCATGGCACGCTTTGTTTTATTTGCAAAAAGTCTCTGTTTTGACGTTGACCAGCAGGTCCTCTTTCCGGTGCAGTCGCCCGCGCACCGCGTGGCGCTGACGCCGCTGCAAACCGCCATTCTGCGGCGCGTGATTGATGCGGATGGCAAACTGGTGCGCAACCAGACCCTGCATGCGCTGTTCCAGCGCGTCCCCAGCGACACACCGTTCGCCGAACGCCTGACGGCCACCATTGCTGCCATCAATCAGCAGGCGCAGCTGGCACACGCGCCGGGGCCGCTGGTGCATCAGGTGCCGCTGATTGGCTGCGTGCTGGCCGATCAGGTCGATGTGGCGCCGCTGAGCGATGAGCCGGTGGCTGCGCCAGCGGCAGCGGTGGTCAGTCCGCAACCTGCGCCTGCGCCGGCCAGCGTAAAGAAGAAGCGGCCTGTGCTGCGCTGGGTAATCGTTGCGCTGCTACTGGTGAATGTCGCGCTGGCGCTGCTGGCACGCCAGATGTTTGCGCCAGTGCAGCACGATGCGCTGGATTTCCGGCCGCTGCTGCGCATTCAGAACAGCCAGGTGTTTATCCCCAGCCACCTGAAAGCCGATTCGTGGGTGGTGCAGGACGCGCTGCGGCGCTATCGGCAGTGGCAGCCGCGCCTGCCGGATGGCTCAGCGCCACCGATGGTGTACATCAACCCGGTGCGCACCCGACTCTTTTCCAGCACCTTCCTGTGCGCCAAACCGATCGCGCAGAAGGACAACGAATGTATTTCATGGATGGTGTCCGCGCAGGAGATACCCGATGCGTAAAGCGATAATCACCACGGCAGTGGTGCTGGCCTTTGTGCTGCCGTGGGCGCTGGTGCTGCTGCTGCGGCCGGCAGAACCGGTGCCGGAGTGGTGTGAAGTACCGTATCGTATTGATCATGAAGGCGCGCCGGCTGGCGCGATTGATGCCACCATTCGCACGCGCTTTAAGGCGGACGGCAGCGGCAGCTCAACGCTGACCGGCACCGTCACGGTACGCGATCGCCACTATCGCCTGCATCGCGTATCCGATACCACCTGGCGCCGCCAGGGCGATTTCATGCTCAGCACCACGCGCAACGTACGTATTCTGGCAGACGACACCGTACCGCCCGCGCTGGCGGCGCAGATCGTGTTTTCGCCAGCGCGCGAGGGCAATAACGATTATTACCAGATGTACCAGCTGCCCAATGGCGACCAGATGATTAATTATGCCGGGCTGCCGCGCCTGTACTGCCACAGCTAACCCTGATGCTGTCGACGCGCCGGGGGCTTAAAGCAGCGAGCGCAGCGGCGCGCCGTGCAGCCAGCCAGCAATATCTTCCACCGCCTCGCTGAAGTAGGTGCGGTAATTAGTGTCGGCGACGTAGCCCAGATGCGGCGTCGCCAGCACGTTCGGCAACTGACGCAGCGGATGATCGGCCGGTAGCGGCTCCTGTTCAAAGACATCCAGCCCGGCGCCCGCCAGCTGACCAGACTGCAGTGCGCTGATCATCGCCTGCTGATCGACAATCCCGGCGCGCGAGGTGTTAATCAGCAGCGCGCCTGGCTTCATGTGCGCCAGCGCCGCGCCGTCCAGCAGATGACGGGTGCGCTCACTCAGCACCAGATGAATCGATACCACATCGCTCGCCCTGAGCAGCGCCGGCAGCGAAGCCATCTTCTCTGCGCCGCACGCCGCTGCGCGTGCTTCGCTCAGGTTCTGGCTCCAGGCGCACACGCGCATGCCAAAGGCGCGCGCCACGTTAGCCATCTCACCGCCAATCTTGCCCAGCCCAAGCAGGCCGAGGGTTTTGCCGTGCAGCGCCATGCCCAGCGTATGCTGCCACGCACCGTTGCTGCGCAGCGCCTGGCTCTCCGCCGGGATATGGCGTGCCAGACCGAGCAGCAGCCCCCAGCTCAGTTCCAGCGGCGCCGCGCTGCTACTGGCGGTGCCGCACACCGCAATCAGCCGTTCGGCACAGGCGTGCAGATCGATTGAGGCATTGCGCATGCCGGAGGTGACAATCAGCTTCAGATTGGGCAGGCGGCCTATCAGCCGGGCGCTGAGCGGGGTGCGTTCGCGCATCACCACCAGAATGTCGGCGTGCGCGATGTGAGCGACCAGTTCATCTTCGTCGGCGTAGTGGCGGTGCAGCGCGGTAGTTTGTACCTGCGGTTGCAGCGATGCCCAGCCGGCCAGCGACAGGGCAACATTTTGATAATCATCAAGAATGATGCAGTTCAGGCTCATGGTGGTCCTCAACGGGAAGCGGTTGGCGCCCCTGCTGATTAAGCCAGGCGCGAAGCTGGTTATTGTCCATCGGACGGGCGTAATAATAGCCCTGAATAAACACCACGCCACGCTGCTGCAGATACTGAAATTGCAACGCGGTTTCTACCCCTTCACCCAATACCTCGAGCTGCAGCTTGTGGCACAGATTGATGATGGCATCCAGCACCGGGGTTTCGATCTCCAGTCCTTCAATGGCGTTAATAAAGCCGCGGTCAATCTTCAGGTAATCGAGCGGGAAGGTCATCAGATAGGAGAGCGCGCAGTGGCCGGTACCGAAGTCGTCAATCGCCACCTTCATGCCGTGCGACTGCAGATAGCGCAGCTTGCGCGACACCGCGTCGCCGTCCTCGATCAGGCTGCGCTCGGTGAGCTCCAGCGTGATCAGCATCTGTTTGTCACGGATGTTGCGGGCAAAACGCATCATGTCCTGCACAAAATCGGGGTGTTGCAGATGCTCAGCTGCGAGGTTAAAGCCAATGTGGAAGCCCGGTTCAACCTGCCAGCTCTGGATATCTTCCGCCATCATCGCCAGCAGATGCTGGGTCAGCGGCACGATCATGCCTTCCGCTTCGGCATGGCTGATGAAGATATCCGGGCGGATCATTTCGCCGTTGGGCCGCTGCCAGCGCATCAGCGCTTCCGCACCGGTGCAGCGCTGAATCCCGGTGCTGTACACCGGCTGATAGTGCACTGTGAACTCACGATTGCGTATCGCCCGGCGAATTTCATCCGCCCATGAGAGGCGGCGGCGCAGCCAGTTGGCGGTCAGCACCATTAGCAATATCGAAAAGATGGCGGCCATCGGCAGAAAAATAAGCAGCGCCTGGCGCCAGGCTTTGATCAGCTCGGCGGCGGGTACCGTCACGCTGACGCTGATTGGATAGCGGCTGGACTCCGCCTGATAGTTGGCGCTGCTAAGGTACAGCAGCTCTGGCTGGTCGTCCGGACCGCTGGCGATGGGGCTGCCGCCGTTGAAGCGCAGGCTCATCTGATAACGGTTCGACTCGCCAATGGCGCGCATGAAGTCCATCAGATACTGGCCATCAATCACCGCCCAGAAACCGCTGCTGTCCGGCAGGTGACGCACGAAAATCACCGCCGGGCGATCCGGTACGCCGGAGGTGCCGCGGATCGACAGGCTCCACCAGGCTTTGCCGGTCACCGGCGGCGGCTGCATCATCATCCCGGCCAGCGTGTCGTGCTGCAGCCCGTAAGCCGACGAGCAGGTGATTTCGCTGCCCTGCAGGGTACCAATCGAGCGGAAGTAGGCGTTAAGGGTGCCGGCGCGCTGCAAATCTTCATCAATATCGGCGCAGCGACGATTCTGGTACTGACGCAGGCGGGTCACCATGTCCCAGGCGCTGTCGCTCATCTTTTCTGCCTGCGTCAGCAGGGCATTAGCGGTGGCAATTTGCTGCTGGCTGACCGTATGGCGCGCCTCAATGGCTGTGCAAAATATGCCCAGCACCAGCGGTAATAACCCGGCACAGACAATCAACAGCCAGCCAAAATCGCGTTGTCGTTTTTGCAGAGGCACCAGACTTTCCTCGGTCGGTTTAAGCAGCATTCAGGGAGCGCGTCACGGCGTCAGCAGCATAACACTTTCCCGCGGCCGTGCATGTTAGCGTTTTGATTTTCCACCAATCTGATACAAGTCAATTATGGTTCGCGCTTTGCGTTTATTGACAATGTTTTGCCGTTACTGGCATTTCCCGGCAGGAAAAAGCCTGTGGCACGAGATGATTAAGAATGTTGCGCCAGAATCATCAGGCATGGCGATGCGCGCTGACGCCATACGGCAGCGTCACTGCGCAGGGAAGCTGCCAGGCGATCGACAGATACGGATCGTCTGGCATCGTGGCGTGGTAAGACGTTACGGGCGCGGCGCGGGCCGATTATTTTTGACGCGCAGGCGCGGTTTGGGGCGGCCATTACCCAGCATTATCGCCAGCCGGCTGCCGCCCGGCGTGGTTTCCATCAGGATTTTGGTAACGCTGGTCAGCGGCACCGACAGCAGCATCCCGACCGGACCGAGCAGCCAGCCCCAGAAAATCAGCGACAGAAACACTACCAGCGTTGACAGTCCCAGCCCGCGTCCCATCAGGCGCGGTTCCAGCATATTGCCAAACACCATGTGAATGGCACTGAACAGCGCCGCCACCAGCACGGCGTCATACACATCATTCAACACCAGCGCCTGAATAAACGGCGGCACACCGGCGATAATCGGGCCGATATTGGGGATAAAATTGAGGATAAAGGCGACAACGCCCCAGAACAGCGCAAATTTGACGTCCAGCAGCATCAGCACCAGCCACACCGCCAGCCCGGTAATCAGGCTGACCAGCGTTTTCAGTGCCAGATAGTGCGTGACGCCCTTCAGCGCCTTGTGTAATCCGGCGATGCGGATCTGCGGATTCATCATCGCATTGCGCAATTTGTACGGCAGATGGTGCACCTCAAACAGCATGAACACCACGGTCAGAATCAACAGCACCACATTGGTCATGGCACCGGAGAACTGCGCCAGCAGCGTGGTAGCCATGTTCATAATCACATTGGGATCGAGCCGTGCCGCCAGTGCGCTGGTGGAGATATTGATATGAAACTGCGCGGCGAAATGCTGCAGCACCGTCAGCTTCTGTTCCAGCAGGCCGCGGATTTGCGGATAGGTATCGCTGAACTCGCTTACCGAACTGGCCAGCACCCCGACCAGCAGCAGCATCACAATGAAGATCACCGTGATCACCAGCGAGATCGCCACGCCGCGCCGCAGACCCCGACGCATCAGCAGGGTCACCAGCGGATTAAGCACAATCGCCAGGAAGCTGGCGAGTAAGAAGGGCACCAGAATATCCGACGCGGCACGAATGCCCGCCAGAATAATCACTAACATTGCCAGCTTGACCAGGATGTTCTGGCCAATTTTCTCCTGTGGCTTTTCGTTCATTCCCTCTCCTGAATGGTGGTTCGCTGTGGAAAGTGTAGTTGAACGCCAGTAAGTAATTGTTTGTTTAGGTGTAAGCGAAGCGAACCCGATAAGCACCGCCGGAGATACCGCCATCAGCCCGCCGCGAATCGACGGTGCGCACGGCGAGAAAAGGCGTATAGTAAAGCTTCAGCTATAAAAATTCCGTCAAACACGAGCGCAATCACTCATGCCTGACCAGCCCGCCGCGGCCGAATACAGCCGTTTTCGTCTGAATTTACAGATTCTCTCCATCGTGAAGTTCAACTTCGCCACCTATCTCACCATTGGCCTGCCGCTGGCGGTGCTGCCGGGCTTTGTCCATGACGGCCTGGGCTACAGCGCCTTCTGGGCCGGTGTGGTGATCAGCCTGCAATATGTCGCCACGCTGCTGAGCCGTCCGCATGCCGGTCGCTATGCCGACAGCTGGGGACCCAAAAAAGTGGTGGTGCTTGGGCTGTTTGGCAGCCTGGTGAGCGGGCTGTGTATTTTGCTGTCGGCGCTGATAGAGGAGCAGGAGGTGCTCAGCCTGGCGCTGCTGTGCCTCGGGCGCGTGCTGCTGGGCGTCGGGCAGAGTTTCTGCGGCACCGGCACCTCGCTGTGGGGCGTGGCGAAAGTCGGCTCGCTGCATATTGGCCGGGTGATCTCCTGGAACGGCATTGTCACCTATGGCGCGATGGCGATTGGCGCACCGCTTGGGGTGATGATCTTTCGCAGCGGCGGCCTGCTGCTGCTCTCCAGCGTGATTATCGCCATCAGCGTGCTGGCGATAGTGCTGGCGCTGCCCCGTGCGCCGGTGAAAGGCAGCAAGGCCAAACCGCTGCCGTTCCGCGCAGTGCTCGGTAAGGTGTACGGTTTTGGCCTGCTGCTGGCGATGGGCTCGGCGGGCTTTGGCGTGATCGCCACCTTTATCACCCTGTTTTATCAGGAGCGGGGCTGGGACGGTGCCGCCTTCGCGCTGACGCTGTTCAGCGCTGCGTTCGTCGGCATGCGCCTGCTGTTTCCCAACGCCATTAATAAGCTCGGCGGGTTGCGCGTCGCCAGCCTGTGTTTTGCCGTCGAGGCGATTGGCCTGCTGCTGGTGGCGGGCGCGTTCGATCCGTGGATGGCGAAGTTCGGCGCTTTTCTCACCGGCGCCGGTTTCTCGCTGGTGTTTCCGGCGATTGGCGTGGTCGCAGTCAAAGTGGTGCCGCAGCAGAACCAGGGCAGCGCGCTGGCTACTTATACCGCGTTTATGGATCTGTCGCTCGGCATCACCGGTCCGATCGCGGGCTTTATCATGAGCTTCGCCGGCGTACAGCTGGTTTATCTGCTGACTGCGCTGCTGGTGGGATTTGCGCTGCTTTGTACCCTGCGGATGATCAAGCGTCAGGCTGGATTGCCAGCCGAGGATGCTGCGTCCAGGTCGCCATAAATGGCGCCCCTACAGCATGACAGAGCGCGCATTGATGCGCACCGGGCAATCGACGTCGCCAGCACCGTAGGGTGCGCATTGATGCGTACCAGGCAATCCGCTGCGGCACTCACGCATCGGATGGGGGAAACAGGTGAAAAAAAAGGCCTCCGACCGAGGCCAACACTAACAAAAGCGTGTCGCTAAGACACAGATAAGGGTTCGTTTCACATCGCATTGTCTGCAGATGCTGCAAAGAAAACATTTATTTCGTTTTAATTGAATTATGAAATAACGGATATTGGATCTGCCTCGCAAAAATTTCATATTTCGTTTCATCCAGCCACGCACCGGCGCTGACCCTCTCGCTGACGGATCGTCCTGATAATCTCCCTGCTGCTGATTACGGGTGCAGGCCGCATCGGCATTGTCATCAGGCCCGCACTTTGCGCCAGTCCGCTAATGCTGACGGAAAAATGCGATCCAGGCCGCTAAAAGTAAATTTTCCAAAAAGAACTATTTGAAAAATTTATTTCACTGTAATAGCTTCATAGCACGCTTTCCGTATTGCCTGATCGGGCGCGACCCAGACTGACCCGCGGCCTGCAGGGACCTTACACATCAAAGAGGCAACGACATGACTATCGTAGGAAACTTTATCGGCGGCAAAATCACGCACAGCGCCAGCAACGAAACCATTCCGGTCTACGATCCGGCTACCGGCAAAGTGATCCGCGAACTGACGCAAAGCACGGCGGCAGAAGTGGCGCAGGCCATTGAGGTCGCCCATGCGGCGTTTCCGGAATGGTCGAAAACGGCGCCGCTGCGTCGTGCCCGCGTCATGTTCAACTTCAAAGCGCTGATGGAAAAACATCGCGATGAACTGGCGGCGCTGATTGTTTCTGAGCACGGTAAAGTCTGGTCCGATGCGCTGGGTGAGCTGACGCGCGGCATCGAAGTGATCGAATTTGCCTGCGGCATTCCGCACCTGATCAAAGGGGAAAACTCACCGAACGTCGGTTCCGGCGTTGACAGCTATTCACTGATGCAGCCGGTGGGTGTGGTCGCGGGCATTACGCCGTTCAACTTCCCGGCGATGGTGCCGCTGTGGATGTTCCCCATCGCGCTGGCGTGCGGTAATACCTTTGTGCTGAAGCCGCCGGCGCTCGATCCTTCTGCCTCGGTACGCATGGCTGAACTGCTGAAAGAAGCGGGGCTGCCGGATGGCGTGTTCAACGTGGTGCACTCCTCAAACGAAGACGCCGAGCAGCTGTATAAAGATCCGCGCATCGCGGCGGTCAGCTTCGTTGGCTCGTCCGGCGTGGCCGAGCACATCTACAAAACCGCCAGCGCGCATGGCAAACGCGTGCAGGCCTTCGGCGCCGCGAAAAACCACGCCATCGTGATGCCGGATGCCGATCTGGATGCCACCGTGAACGCCATCATGGGTGGTGCTTTCGGTTCTGCCGGGGAACGCTGCATGGCGCTGCCAGTGGTGGTGGCGGTTGGCGACGATACAGCCGACAAACTGATTTCGCGCCTGACGCCGCTGATCAAAGCGCTGCGCGTGGGGCCGGGCATGCAGCAGGGTGCAGAAGAGAATGAAATGGGGCCGGTGGTATCCGCTGCGCACCAGAAGAAAGTGCTGGGCTACATCGACAAAGGTGAGCAGGAAGGCGCGACGCTGGTGGTTGACGGACGCGGCGTGAAAGTCACGGGCCATGAAGAGGGCTACTACGTTGGCGGTACGCTGTTCGATAACGTCACGCCAGAGATGGTGATTTGGCGCGAAGAGATTTTTGGACCGGTGCTGAGCATCATGCGCGCCAGCGACTTCGACAGCGCGCTGCAGCTGGTGAATAGCCACGAATTTGGTAATGGCAGCGCCATCTTCACCAGCAACGGCCACACCGCCCGTGAGTTTGTGCACAACGTGGAAGCGGGCATGGTGGGCGTCAATGTGCCGGTGCCGGTGCCGATGGCGTTCCACAGCTTTGGCGGCTGGAAGCGTTCGGTGTTTGGTGCGCTCAACGTGCACGGTCCGGACGGGGTGCGTTTCTACACCCGCATGAAAACGGCAACCGTGCGCTGGCCGAGCGGTCAGCAGACCGTTTCTGAATTCAGCATGCCAACGCTGGGTTAATGTCGCGCAACAGGAGAAACAGGATGTCACTGATTTCAAAAGTGCAGCAGCCGGACAGCCACGGGCGTATCCAGCACGTGACGCCCGAGAGCGCCGGCTGGGAATACGTGGGCTTTGACGCTTATCTGCTGAAAAAGGGCCAGACGCTGCGGTTAAGCAGCGGCGAGAGAGAGTTGTGCCTGGTGCTGGTGGCCGGTCTGGCGTCGGTGAAAACCCGCGATGCAGAATTCCCTGGCATCGGTAAGCGCCTGTCGCCGTTTGAGCGCACGCCGCCTTACTCGGTTTACGTGCCGCATCATGATGAGGTTGAAGTCACTGCCGACAGCGATCTGGAACTGGCGGTATGCAGTGCGCCGGGCAGTGGCAATCTGCCGGCGCGGCTGATTGCACCGCAGGATGTTGGCGTGGAGCACCGTGGCAAAGGGCGCAATCAGCGCCTGGTGCATAACATTCTGCCGGATAATCAACCGGCCGACAGCCTGCTGGTGGTGGAAGTGTATACCGACGAGGGCGCGACCAGTTCGTACCCCAGCCACAAGCACGATGAGAAGGACAGCCCGGACGAAACCTATCTGGAAGAGACCTATTATCACCGTTTCGATCCTGAGCCCGGTTTCGCCATGCAGCGCGTCTACACCGACGACCGTTCGCTCGACGAGTGTATGGCCCCGTATAACCGCGATGTGGTAACGGTGCCGCGCGGGTATCATCCGGTGGCGACTCTGGCCGGTTACGATAACTATTATCTGAACGTGATGGCCGGGCCGGTACGGCTGTGGAAATTTACCTGGGAAAAGGATCACGCCTGGGTGAACAGTGAGCAGTATCCGCGCCGTTAATCGGGTCTCCGCGCGGTCGCCGGAAATGCGCACCAGGTTAAACGGCACACGCATTCACTGATGCGCACAGATAAAAAAGGCAGCCAGATGGCTGCCTTTGTTCCATTCGGTACCCGGGGTTTATTCGCTGCTGCTGTTATTCAGCGCCAGCGACACCGCCAGGGTTTGCGCCAGGCACAGCGAGGCCACCTGCGAGCGGAAGCCATCTACCTGCGCTTCGCGCACCACAAAACAGACATCGCTGAACGCCGCCAGCGGGCTGACCTGGCTGTCGGTGATGGCGATCTGATGCGCGCCACGTTTAGCGCCCAGCTCCACCAGTTCCACCGCTTCGCGCGCATACGGCGAGTAGCTGATAGCGATGACCACGTCTTTCGGATTCACCATGCTGAGCTGTTCAGTGAACATGCCGCCCAGGCCATCAATCAGAAAAGCGCGACGCTCCAGATGGCGCAGCGCATACACCAGATACGAGGCCACGCTGAACGAGCGGCGCAGACCGATGATGTAGATGTTCTCCGCCTCATTGAGCATTTTCACCGCTTTGTTCAGCTGGTCGGGATTCACCTGCATCGCCAGCTGCTGCAGCGCCTGGCTGTTGACCATGGTAAAGACGTTGAGGATCTCCACCGGGCTCTCCGGTGAGCTGGCGCTGTCGTCGGTGGCCGTCTGGCGGAACAGGCGCGCCCGTTCGGTATAGTTCACGGTCTCTTCCATCAGGTGCTGACGAAAGACCTGTTTCATTTCGTTGAAGCCGCTAAAGCCGAACGCGTTGGCGAAGCGGATCAGCGTGGAGGGCGGAACATCCGCCTGCTGGGCGATAGAGGCGACGGTATCAAACGCGATGCTGTTGCTGTTATCAAGGATATAACGAGCCACCTGCTTCAGGCGTTTACTCAGCGTCTCGTAGCGACGACGGATATCGTCCTGTAACAAGGTTAATTGCGTTGGGTTATTGGTCATTACTTCGGCCCGTCAGAAAAGGAAATATGGCTGGATAATGAGCGCTATAGTACCAGATGGATGGAAAATTTCATTTGTTTGACGCTATCGTGAAGGCTATTTCATCGGTTTATGAATTGCCTCACAAAACTCAGGGGGTTGAGGGCTTTCCCTCACCCTAACCCTCTCCCGCAGGCGGGAGAGGGGACAGTCCGGAGCGGTCTGATCGGTCTGACAGGGCTGGTACAATGCTTAACGACCTGCCTGAACGGCTCCCTCACCCTAACCCTCTCCCGCAGGCGGGAGAGGGGACAGTCCGGAGCAGTCTGACCGGCCTGACAGGACTGGTACAATGCTTAACGACCTGCCTGAACGGCTCCCTCTCCCGGTGGGAGAGGGCTGGGGTGAGGGCATCCGCGCGCAACACACTAAAAAGCGGCCCGTCAGGCCGCTTCTCAGCACATCCTCTTCAAATCCGTCAGCCGCGCGCGGCGCGCCAGTAGCCAATCAGGCGCAGATAATTGCCTTTCACGGTCTCAATCAGCGCTTTATCATCCAGCTCACCGTTCAGCCACTGGCGTGACGGCTGGCCAAAAATGGTGCGACCCACGGCAAAACCTTTCACCCACGTCGCCTGCGCGGCGGCGGCGAAGCCGGCTTTCAGCTTCTCTTCCGGCGCATCAAGGCCGAGTAACAGAATGCCGCGACAGTGCGGATCCTGCTGCTCAATCAGCTCGCCGATCGCCTGCCAGCTCTCCGCCGTCAGCGGTGGTAGCTTCCACCAGTCCGGCTGCACGCCCAGGCTATAGAAGTGGCTCAGCATGTCGTAATAGTAGGACTCGTTACGGTCCGGGTTGCTCTCCGGCAGAATCACTTCCAGCAGCAGCTCGTGCCCGCTTTTGTTACAGCTGCGCCACACGTCAAGAACCAGCTCGTCCTGCTCTTTACGCAGTTCAGCACTGTCATGGGGATGATAAAACACCAGGCACTTGACGACGTGTTCGGCCGGCCAGTCCACCAGCTGAGAGCCAATATTGCCGTGCTCAAGACGCAGTGGTCGTGAGCTCGGCAGCTCAATGGGCCGCCCAATCCACCAGTGCTTGCCGGTGATGGCGTTGAGCGCTTTCTGGCCGTACGTGGTATCCGCCAGGATGCCACTCTTCTCATTGAGACCGGCTTCGTTAGCCGCCTCCTGTGCCGCCTGCAGCAGCAGCAGTTTCAGTTGCGGAATGCGCTCCTCGCTGACACCCGCTTCGCGCGCCATATCGGCCAGCTGTTTACGGTGGTCAAAGGCGAACACATTCAGCTCCGGCCACTGCTGCTTACGCGTGGTAACGCGATGCAGATGATTGAGGCGCGCATCGAGATCCGGGCGTTTCACCGCGTTATCGCGGCTGAGGAAATCGTCCAGCTCTTCTTTCGTTGGCATCGCCGGTGCACAGCCGTGACGGGATACCACCAGTGCGCCACAGGCGTTAGCGTAGCGGCACGCCTGCTCCCAGCTCTCATCGTTGAGCCAGCCGCGCAGCAGGCCCGACATAAACGCATCGCCGGCGCCCAGTACGTTGAGCACCTCAACGCGCACGCCGCTGTGCAGGCGCGTCTGTTCCCAGCTATCAGGAATCTCGCCCTCAAACACCACACAACCCAGCGGCCCGCGTTTGCAGACCAGCGTGGCACTGCTGGCCTTACGCACATTTTTCAGCGCGGTCAGCGTATCGGTACTGCCACCGGCGATATGGAACTCTTCTTCCGTTCCGACGATCAGATCGAAATAGTGCACCACTTCCTGTAGCTGCTGCGTCACCTGGCCGGACTCAATGAAACGCGTTTCACCGTCACCCAGTGAGGTCAGACCCCATAGCACCGGGCGATAATCGATATCCAGCGCGGTACGCAGACCGTTGCGCCGGGCGATATCCAGCGCTTTCAGCACCGCCGCCCGCGTGTCCGGATGCGACAGGTGGGTGCCGGTTATCGCCACGGCGCGGGACGAGGTAATGAACTCTTCGCGAATGTCCTCGGGAACCAGCCCCATATCCGCACAGTTGTCGCGATAGAAAATCAGCGGAAAGGTCTCTTCGTCTTTGATGCCGAGAATCACCAGCCCGGTCAGGCGCTGCTTATCGGTGATCAGCCCGTCAGTATTGCAGCCCACGCGCTGCAGCTCTTCACGCAGGAAGCGGCCATTGTGTTCGTCACCGACGCGCGCCAGCATCGCCGACTTCAGCCCCTGGATCGCGGTGCCATAAGCTACGTTGCCGGAAGAGCCGCCGAGGTATTTGTTAAAGCTGGTCATATCTTCCAGGCGCGAGCCAATTTGCTGGCCGTAAAGATCGACGGCGATGCGTCCAATACAAATCACATCAAGCCGCTTCTGTTGTGTACTCATACTGATGGTTTCCTTCTGTGATAAGCAGACACGGCGGGCGCTGCCGCCCACTATCAAGCGCAATGCTTCCGGGGTCTCGGGGTGCCTGACTGGCTATGTGGGCAGTATGAGGAATAAAAATTCCAAACACAATATGAAATGAAACATCCATCGCGATTTTGTGAGCCAGGTAAAACTCTGGTGCCGCTACCTTTCCCGCCCTTTACGCCTTGCTCGTTTCGCGGGTGCTCTGGCTTGTGAGCCAGCTCGCAGGAAATGATGACGGATGAGAGGAAGCTGCTGACGTGAAATGAAATTTCGTTATGATGGCTGAGGCACAGCAGGCTGTTTCACTTTGCTGTCATCCCGTCCCGTCATCGCCCGCGTTTCAGCGCCGAATTTGATCTTCATCGCAAAATGAAATGTTTCTTCTGTAATCAGGTTTAATGGAAAAAACATTTGTTTATAATCGCCACACGTTTCACTTAGCGTCGGGCGCGTTTTCACCGCCGACCCGAATCGCGTCGTACCCCCTGAGCGGGTACCACATGTAAAGGAAGAAGCATATGGGCACTATCAGACTGACTACCGCACAGGCGCTGGTGAAATTTCTGGATAACCAGTACCTGAACGTTGACGGCGTTGAAACCAAATTCGTGCACGGCATCTTTGCTATTTTCGGCCACGGCAATGTGCTAGGCCTCGGCCAGGCGCTGGAGCAGGACAGCGGCGATTTACAGGTGTATCAGGGCCGTAACGAGCAGGGTATGGCGCACGCTGCCATCGGTTTTGCCCGGCAGTCGCTGCGCCGTCAAATCATTGCCTGTACCTCTTCCGTCGGACCGGGTGCCGCCAACATGATTACCGCGGCAGCCACGGCAACAGCCAACCGGATTCCACTGCTGCTGCTGCCGGGCGATGTGTTCGCCACGCGCCAGCCGGACCCGGTGCTGCAGCAGATCGAGCAGAGTCACGATCTCAGCATCAGCACCAACGATGCCTTCCGCGCAGTGAGTAAATACTGGGACCGCGTGAGCCGTCCGGAACAGCTGATGACCGCCTGTATCAATGCGCTGCGCGTGCTGACCGATCCGGCGGAAACCGGGGCGGTAACGCTGGCGCTGCCGCAGGATGTGCAGGGCGAAGCCTGGGATTTCCCGGAATACTTCTTCCACAAACGCGTGCACTTGCTTGACCGGCGTCTGCCGACGGCGGCCCAGCTGGACGCGGCGCTGGCATTGATTGCGCGTAAGCACAAGCCGCTGATTGTAGTGGGTGGCGGCGTGAAATACTCCGATGCCGGTCAGGCGCTGCTGAGCTTTGCCGAGCGTTTCAATATTCCGTTTGCCGAAACGCAGGCCGGCAAAGGCACCATCGTTTCCGACCATCCGCTGAACGTGGGTGGCGTGGGTGAAACCGGCTGTCTGGCGGCGAACCTGCTGGCCAAAGAGGCCGATCTGGTGATCGGTATTGGTACGCGCTATACCGATTTCACCACGGCTTCAAAATGGATTTTCCAGCATCCGGAAATCAGCTACCTCAACATTAACGTCAACAACTTCGACAGCTACAAGCTGGATGGCGTGCAGCTGCTGGCGGATGCACGCGAGGGATTAACCGCGCTGGAAGCCGGACTGAACGGCTTTGAGAATCACTGGGGTGGCCAGATTGAACAGGCCCAGAGCAAGCTGCTGAAAGAGACGCAGCGCGTGTACGCCGCCACTTTCAACACCGACGACTTTATTCCGGAAATCGCTGACCACATCGATCGCACTGCGCTGTTCGCCGAGTTTGAGCGTTTGACAAAGTCGGTGCTGACGCAGAGCAGCGTGCTGGGCACCTTAAACGAACAACTGCCAAAGGATGCGGTGATTGTCGCCGCCGCCGGCAGTCTGCCGGGTGACCTGCAGCGCGTATGGCGCACCAAAGATTACAACGCGTATCACGTTGAGTACGGCTACTCGTGCATGGGTTACGAAGTGAATGCCGCGCTGGGCGTGAAGCTGGCACAGCCGCAGCGCGAAGTCTACGCCATGGTGGGTGACGGCTCGTTCATGATGCTGCACTCCGAGCTGGTCACCTCGATTCAGGAAGGGGCGAAAATCAACGTCATCCTGCTGGATAACATGACCAATGGCTGCATCAACAACCTGCAGATGGAACACGGCATGGACAGTTTCAACACCGAGTTCCGCTTCCGTAATCCGCAGGGCGGCAAGCTGGATGGCGGCTTCGTGCCGGTAGATTTTGCGGCGATAGCCGCCGGCTACGGCTGTAAAACCTACCGTGTCACCACGCTGGAGCAGCTGAAAGCGGCGCTGGAAGATGCGCAGCAGCAGACGGTTTCGACCCTGATTGACATCAAAGTGCTGCCAAAAACCATGGTGCACAAATACTTCAGCTGGTGGCACGTCGGCGTGGCGCAGGCTTCCACCTCAGAGCGGACGCAGCAGGTGGCCGACAAGCTCAATCAGCATATTCAACAGGCGCGTAAGTACTAACCCTTTTCAGGCCGGCGCTGCCCGGCCCGTTTTACCCTACTTATCCGACTCTACAGGTGTAATTATGACGCTCAAACTCGGTGTAATCGGTACCGGCGCAATTGGTCAGGAACATATTCGTCGCTGCAACAACGTGCTGCAGGGCGCAAAAGTGGTGGCGGTTTCAGACATCAATGTGGAAGGTGCGCGCGCGGCGCTGCAACGGCTGAATATCCAGGCCGAAGTGTATCAGGATGGCCATCAGGTGATTAACTCGCCGGAAGTGGATGCCGTGCTGGTGACCTCGTGGGACCCGACGCATGAAGAGTTCACGCTGGCCGCGATTGCCGCCGGGAAACCGGTGTTCTGCGAGAAGCCGCTGGCGCTGAGCGCAGAGGGCTGCCGTCGCATTGTCGACGCCGAGATTGCGCACGGCAAACGTCTGGTGCAGGTGGGCTTTATGCGCCCGTATGATGCCGGCTATCGCGCGCTGAAAAAGGTGATCACCGACGGTGATATCGGCGAGCCGCTGATGCTGCACTGCGCGCACCGTAATCAGAGCGTCGGCGAGAATTACACCACCGACATGGCCATCACCAACACCCTGATTCACGAGCTGGATGTCCTGCGCTGGCTGACCGAGGACGATTACAAAAGCGTGCAGGTGGTGTTCCCGCGCACGACCTCAAAGTCACACGCGAAGCTGAAAGATCCGCAAATCGTGCTGTTTGAAACACAGAAGGGCATCCGCATCGATGTGGAGATCTTTGTGAACTGCGCGTACGGCTATGACATTCAGTGTGAAGTGGTGGGCGAAGAGGGCATCGCCAGACTGCCGGAGCCGTCGGCCATTCAGATGCGCAAAGATGCCCGCCTTGGCAACGCGCTGCTGACCGACTGGAAAGATCGCTTTATCGACGCCTATGACGTTGAGCTGCAGGCGTTTATCAATGATGTGAAAGCGGGCCAGCTGAGCGGGCCTTCTGCCTGGGATGGCTTTGCCGCCTCGGTGGCTGCCGATGCCTGCCTGAAGGCGCAAACCAGCGGCGCGATTGAGCCCGTTGCCATGCCGCCGCGTCCGGCGTTTTACCAGAAATAATCAGGCGCGAGCGCTAAACCTATCCACGGCAGCGGATTACCGCTGCCTCTCTGTATCAGGGAGCTGAAAATGAACCAAGAGAACGTCAAACTGGCGATTGCGCCGATTGGCTGGACCAACGACGACATGCCGGAACTCGGCAGCGAAAATACTTTCCAGCAAACGGTCAGCGAGATGGCGCTGGCGGGTTTCACCGGCAGCGAAGTGGGCAGCAAGTATCCGCGCGATCCGGCAGTGCTGAAGCCGATGCTGGATATCCGCGGTATGCAGATTTGTAACGCCTGGTTTAGTACCTTTTTTGCCAACGGTGACAAAGCGAAAACCATCGATCAGTTCATCAACCACATGAACTTCCTGCACGCCATGGGCGCGCGCGTGATTGGCTGCTCGGAACAGAGCAAAAGCATTCAGGGCACGTCGCTGCCGGTGCTGGAGCAGAAGCCGGTTTTCACTGACGAAGAGTGGCGCCTGACGGCAGAGGGTTACAACGAACTGGCGGCGATCGCGGCGCAGAAAGGGATGCGCGTGACGCTGCATCATCACATGGGCACCGGCATTCAGACGCCAGCCGAGATCGACCGTTTTATGGCAATGACCAACGATAACGTCGGTCTGCTGTACGACACCGGCCACATTTACTACTCCGAAGGATCACAGCAGGTGATGCTGGATGTGCTGACCCAGCATCTGCCGCGTATTTTCCACGTGCATCTGAAAGATGTACGTGACAGCGTGGTCGCAGAGGTGCGCGCAAACTCGCTGTCGTTCCTCGACGGAGTGAAAAAAGGCACCTTCACCGTACCAGGCGATGGCGTGATCGATTTCAAGCCGGTATTCAAAATCCTTGATGATTACGGCTATAAAGGCTGGATGGTGGTCGAAGCGGAACAGGATCCGGCCATCGCTAACCCATTCGAATATGCAGTGAAAGCCCGTAAATATATTCGTGACAATGCCGGGCTGTAAATTTGCGTGTTAATTAGCGCAATGAATTGCGCCGCTACGATAAATTCGGTAGTGACCTTCGTCATTATCGATCGCACACACTGTAGCGGCGCGATTTATCGCGCTATGTATCAATTGCTCTTCTGCAATCGACTCATTTCATTGTCTTTATTCACTGTGTAATCTCCTGAATCCAGTGAGAATATCACGCCACCATCCTGCTTCCGCTGAATTTTCATCAGTAAATTTTTATCCAGACAATTAGCAGGGGGGGGCATTTGCTTAAAGCAAATGCGGTCCTTTTTTTCTAATGACTGATATCCCTCACCTAGTGCATAAAAATAATAGGTGATGGGGCCATTATCATTAAAGGCTTTAATATTGTATTTTGACGTTATTTGCGGCTGGTGAATCAACCACCACCTTATTTTTTTATCGTCAGAGTAAGGCAGGTGATCGACGATAATTGATGCAGAATAGTAATCCTGGTGAACGTCAATAACGTTAACTTCCCTGAAGTTCAGGTAGCAGTATATGCCACTGGCTAATGCAACAAGCAGAATTAATCCTGCCCATGTCTTCCTGCTCATTAACGGCCGCCTTCAATATCTATCACAGCATCCATGTTCGTCAGAAAAGGACGAAAGCCAAATTTATCATAACGTTGTAAGGTGAACCATATCTTAAAAAACTGAAATTGTCTGAATTTATGCTTGTGAATATCATGCGTATCCAGACCGAAATGATCCTGTCCGCTGAAGCGCATTTTTGCCCTCCAGCGCGCACCATTAACGTCAAGACTCAATATGTCAATTTTGGTAGCATAAACATCATGAACAGTAATGCCTAAACCATTTATTTTATCCATAATTAATGAATCGAACTTTGGCAGGATCGAGTTATTAATGGCAGAATTAATATCACCTATATTTTTCAATGGCAGGCCTTTGATACCATAATCAATATTAACATTGAGCGTATCAATTATGGCTTTGTGTGTACTGTTTATGCTTCTGTCGTTCATAATTTTGTCCCGATATGCCATATCCAGCGACAAATCCCGAAACGGCAGGCCGCTGGAGCGCATAAAATGCTCCAGCATCTTATTTATCAGGAAACGTTGCGGGCCAACAAGTGCGAAAGGTAATGACGTGGTTTGCATCTCAGCAAACAGCAGCCTGGCGCACTCCAGCGGTGAAAGCTTTTCGCCAGGTTTCGCATAAGCACCAGCAAAGCGCGACTGGGGATTATGGAAGGGATGCAGCCACGTCATGCTCCACGGGTCGACCACATTGGAAATGTGGGTGAGGCCGAATTCGTTTTTCATCCGGCGTTCACAGATATCGCCGTAGCGCATATCGTCAGCGCCATAGTCATTAAACATGCGCTGTGTGGTGAAGATATTGAGCGGAAAAGTGGCTAAAGCCATGCGTGATACTCCCTGTCACTGACGAGTCCGTTAATCCGGTCGCGGATTATTTAGTCAGTAAGTGGAGCGGTGAGAATTGATCTGGTGCAGTGCCTTGTGTGAATAACCTCTCGCCGACACAAAAAGAGAAAAAACAAAAACCCCGCGCGGTGGCGGGGTTGAGGACAATGCTTAAGCCGATTAGGAAGCCAGCGACAGCGCCGGTTTCTGGCCGTTTTCTGCCAGCCAGTCGCGGATGCGCGCCTGTTCGGCTTCGCTCAGCCACATACCCTGCTTGGTACGGCGCCAGATGGCGTCGTCCAGCTCGCGCACCCACTCGTGCTTCACCAGGTAACGCAGTTCGGCTTCATAGAATTCGTGGCCAAAGTTTTCACCCAGATCTTCACGGCTCTTCGCGCCTTCCAGCAGCACTTCAGTACGGCTGCCGTAGGTGCGGGCGAAGTGACGTGCCATGCCTTCGCTGATGAACGGATAGCGACGGCGCAGGCTGGCAGCGTAATCTTCACGCGTACCGGAGAAATCACCGCCTGGCAGCACGGCGTTTTTGGTCCACGCCGGACCGGCATCGGGGTAGTATTTCGCCAGTTTCTCCAGCGCATGCTCCGCCAGCTTGCGATAGGTGGTCAGCTTGCCGCCGAACACAGACAGCAGCGGTGCCTGACCGTTGTCATCGTGCACGTCCAGCGTGTAATCACGGGTGATCGCCTGCGGTGAATCGGATTCATCATCGCACAGCGGACGCACGCCGGAGTAGGTCCAGACGATATCGTCGCTGGTCAGTTGCTTTTTAAAGTGCGCGTTATACACCTTCAGCAGGTAGCTGATTTCATTGTCATCGATTTTGACATTTTTCGGATCGCCTTTGTATTCGACGTCGGTGGTACCGATGATTGAAAACTCATCCATCCACGGAATTACAAACACGATGCGGTTATCTTCGTTCTGCAGAATGTAAGCCTGCTTCTCGGTGTGCACGCGCGGCACCACGATATGGCTGCCTTTGATAAGGCGAATACCGTACGGCGATTTCAGCTTCAGGCCATCGTCAAAGAACTGTTTCACCCAGGGACCGGCGGCGTTAACCAGCCCTTTGGCGCGCCAGGTGTAGGTTTTGCCGGTATCGACGTCTTCCGCTTCCACCATCCACAGGCCGGCTTCACGCCAGGCGCGGGTTACGCGGGTGCGGGTGCGCACTTCGCCGCCCTGTTTCACCACTTCCTGCGCGTTAAGCACCACCATGCGCGCATCGTCTACCCAGCAGTCGGAATATTCGAAACCGCGCGTAATTTCAGGCTTCAGGGCCGATTCCGCGCCAAAACGCAGACCTTTACTGCCTGGCAGCGTAGTGCGCTTACCGAGGCGATCGTACATAAACAGGCCCATGCGGATCATCCACGCCGGACGCAGATGCGGGCGGTGTGGCAGACGGAAACGCATCGGGAAGGCGATGTGTGGCGCCATTTTCAGCAGCACTTCACGTTCGGCCAGCGCTTCGCCCACCAGACGGAATTCGTAATGTTCCAGATAGCGCAGGCCACCGTGAATCAGCTTGGAACTGGCAGAGGAGGTTGCACAGGCCAAATCCCGCGCCTCCAGCATCAGCACTGACAGGCCGCGTCCTGCAGCATCCACTGCAATGCCGGCACCGTTGATGCCGCCGCCGATCACGATCAGGTCTTTGGTTTCCACGTCATCTCCTCCGATGTTCGGAATAGTTCTAAAATGTTCGTTTTCGAGCGTAATAATAATCGGAAACCAACATTGACGCCAGCGCTTAACTCAATAAAAACATTCTTGCGTGATATAGCTAACATTTCGGCAGGAAAAAAATCACATATCCACAGGATTTGTCAGGTTATGGCGGCGGCTTATCAGGGTAAACTAACGCCAATTGATGACGAGGTAATGAGAGACCCATGGAAACCTTCGAGTGTATTAACGTCCTGCAGGCTAACGAGCATCTGGCACAGGGAGCGCAACTGGTAGACATCCGCGATCCGCAAAGCTTCGCCATGGGCCACGCCACCGGTGCCCAACATCTGACCAATGACAACCTGGCGACGTTCATTGCCGGCGCCCGGCACGACCAGCCGGTGCTGGTGATGTGCTATCACGGCAACAGCAGTAAAGGCGCGGCGCAGTTCCTGTTAAGCCAGGGCTTTAGCGACGTCTACAGCATCGACGGCGGTTTTGATGCCTGGCGCGCGGCGTTTCCGACGCAGGTCGCCATCGGCAGCCTCTGATTGACCGATTAAAGGAAGGAGAGCACCGCATGATGCGCATCACCCAGTTTAACCAGCCGCGTATGGCGCAGGCGTTTGTCGATTACATGGCGACGCGCGGCGTCACGCTGCGCATTGAGCGCGAAAGCCACTATGTCATTGTGCTGGATGACGACAGCAAGCTGGAGATGGTCGAAAACGAACTCGCGCAGTTCGTGCGCGATCCCAACCATCCACGCTATCAGGCGGCGAGCTGGCACAGCGGTACTACCGACAGCGGTCTGCGTTATGAGCGTGGCAATATCTGGGCAAACATTCGCGAACGCGCGGGCCCGCTCACGCTGACCATCATGATCGCCTGCGTGGCGGTGTTTATCCTGATGCAGATTGTCGGCGACGATGTGGTACTCGGCTGGCTGGCCTGGCCGGCGGATTCCTCCCAGTATTTTCAGGTGTGGCGCTGGTTCAGCCACGCGCTGCTGCACTTCTCGCTGCTGCACATTCTGTTCAACCTGATGTGGTGGTGGTATCTCGGTGGTGCGGTAGAGAAGCGCCTCGGCAGCGGCAAGCTTTTCGTTATCATGCTGATTTCAGCACTGCTGAGCGGCTGGATGCAGGCGAAGTTCAGCGGCGTGCTGTTTGGCGGGCTGTCCGGCGTGGTCTATGCGCTGATGGGCTACTGCTGGCTGCGCGGCGAGCGCGATCCCGAAAGTGGCATTTATCTCGAGCGCGGCCTGATTGGCTTCGCTATTGTATGGCTGGTGATTGGCTGGTACGGCGCCTTTGGCCTGTCGATCGCGAACGCTGCGCACGTCACCGGTTTGCTGGTGGGGCTGGCAATGGCGTTTGTTGATACGCGCAAACGCGCACGTCGCTAGCAGCAGGATAAAAAGAACACGGCCTTGAGCCGAGGAGAGAGATGTGAAGCAGACGCAACGTCATGACGCCATTATCGATCTGGTCCGGCGTCAGGGGTATGTCAGTACGGAAGAGCTGGTGGATCACTTTGAGGTCAGCCCGCAGACTATCCGGCGCGATCTGAACGATCTGGCCGATCAAAACAAAATTCAGCGTCATCACGGCGGCGCAGCGCTGCCTTCCAGCTCGGAAAACACCGCGTGGCAGGATCGCAAAATGATGTGGTCGGCGGAAAAGGCACGCATCGCCGAGCGTGTGGCGAGCCAGATCCCGGACGGTGCCACGCTGTTTATTGATATCGGCACCACGCCGGAAGCGGTGGCGCATGCGCTGCTCAACCACAACAATCTGCGTATCGTCACCAACAACCTCAACGTGGCGATTTTGCTGATGGGCAAGCCGGATTTCCGCGTAATTATCGCCGGCGGTGAAGTGCGCACGCGCGACGGCGGTATCATGGGGGAAGCCACGCTCGATTTTATCTCGCAGTTCCGGCTCGATTACGGCATTCTCGGCATCAGCGGTATTGATATGGACGGTTCGCTGCT
Organism: gamma proteobacterium symbiont of Lampromicra miyakona; assembly: GCF_059730895.1. Taxonomy (NCBI): domain Bacteria; kingdom Pseudomonadati; phylum Pseudomonadota; class Gammaproteobacteria; species gamma proteobacterium symbiont of Lampromicra miyakona. The sequence goes on from NZ_AP035932.1 coordinate 290,319, forward strand.
GGAGTTCGACTATCATGAAGTGCGCACCAAACGCGCCATTATCGAGAACTCGCGCTGCGTGATGCTGGTGGTGGATCACTCGAAGTTTGGCCGTAACGCCATGGTTAACCTTGGCAACATGAGCCTGATTGATTACCTGTATACCGATCAAACCCCGCCGTTAAGCGTACTGAAGGTGATTGAACAGCACGAAGTCCATCTGGAGCTGTGCTGATTTCCCAGGTGCGCATCAATGCGCACCCTGTGAGGCACCAGGTCATCGCACTTATTGTAGGGTCGCCATTGATGGCGACCAGGCCGCAGCGGCACGCCTTTTTTCACTGCATCTTCATTTCCCTGTCGCTTTTTTCAGCGTCCGCGGCTTAACTTACTCTTTCAGATTTGCGCTTGCCCGTGTTTACCGTTTCGGATGCAAAGGGATGCACTATGTCGCCGCTAAAATTCAATAAAACCCGCTTTGACGCCGCGCTGACCCGCCAGTGGCAGCAGCTCGGACTGACTTCCGCCCGGCAGATGACGCCGCATCAGTGGTGGCAGGCGCTCAGCCGGGCGCTGATGGAACTGCTCGCCGCACAGCCGCCCGTGCCGCCGAAAAGCGCTCAGCGCCACGTTAATTATCTCTCAATGGAGTTTCTGCCCGGCCGGCTGACCGGCAATAACCTGCTCAATCTCGGCTGGTATAACGAGGTGGCTGCCGCGCTGGCAGAGCACCAGGTTGAGCTGAATGAACTGCTGGAGGAGGAGGTCGATCCGGCGCTGGGCAACGGCGGTCTGGGACGGCTCGCGGCCTGCTACATGGATGCGATGGCGACGGTCGGCCAGCCGGCGATGGGGCACGGCCTCAACTATCAGTACGGACTGTTTCGTCAGTCGTTTGTGGCCGGACAGCAGCACGAAGCGCCGGATGACTGGCAGCGCGATCGCTATCCGTGGTTCCGCCACAACGCGGCGCTGGATGTGCCGGTGGGGCTGGGCGGTAAGGTCAAAAAGCGCGACGACGGCAGCGTCGAATGGCGTCCGGCACAGCAGCTGATCGGCCAGGCCTGGGATCTGCCGGTAATCGGCTATCGCAACGGCATCACGCTGCCGCTGCGCCTGTGGCAAGCCACCAGTGCGCAGCCGTTTGACCTGACGCTGTTTAACGCCGGGAAATTCCTGCAGGCGGAGCAGCCGGGCATTGAAGCCGACAAGCTGACCAAAGTGCTCTATCCCAATGACAACCATGCGCCAGGTAAACGTCTGCGGCTGATGCAGCAGTATTTCCAGTGCGCCTGCGCGGTGAGCGACATACTGCGTCGTCACCGGCTGGCGGGCCGTGCGCTGCATACGCTGCCGGATTTCGAAGTTATTCAGCTCAACGATACCCATCCCACCATCGCTATTCCGGAGTTACTGCGTCTGCTGCTGGATGAGCATGGCCTGAGCTGGGACGACGCCTGGCACATTACCAGCCGCACCTTTGCGTATACCAATCACACGCTGATGCCGGAGGCGCTGGAGCGCTGGCCGGCGAGCCTGCTGCGCGAACTGCTGCCGCGCCATCTGCAAATCATCAAACAGATCAATCGCCAGCTGAAGCAGCAGGTCAAACAGCGCTGGCCGAATGACAGCGCCCTCTGGCACAAGCTGGCGGTGGTGAGCGACGGCGAAGTGCGCATGGCCAATTTGTGCGTGGTGAGCTGTTTCGCCGTCAACGGTGTGGCAGCGCTGCACTCGCAGCTGGTGGTTAACGATCTGTTCCCGGAATATCACCAGCTGTGGCCGCACAAGTTTCATAACGTCACCAACGGCATTACGCCGCGCCGCTGGCTGAAGCAGTGCAACCCCCTGCTGTCCGCGCTGATTGACGACAGCCTGCAGGTGGAGTGGGCCAACGATCTCGACGCGCTGGAATGGCTGGCGCCGCTGGCGAAGAAGAAAAGTTTTCGCCAGCAGTTCCGCACCATCAAGCAGCAAAACAAACTGCGGCTGACGGTGTACATCAAACGCGTGACCGGCATCGATATCAATCCTGACGCGCTATTTGATGTGCAGATCAAGCGCCTGCACGAATACAAACGCCAGCATCTCAGTCTGTTGCACATCCTGCACTGCTATCGCCAGCTGCGCGATAACCCGGACAATCCCGACTTCGTGCCGCGCGTATTTTTGTTTGGCGCTAAGGCGGCGCCCGGCTATTTGCTGGCAAAAAACATCATCTGTGCCATCAATAAAGTCGCGGAGGTGATCAACAACGACCCGCTGGTGGGCGATCGCCTGAAAGTCGTGTTTGTGCCGGATTACCGGATTACCGCCGCCGAGCTGATCATTCCGGCAGCCGATCTCTCGGAGCAGATCTCCACGGCCGGTTACGAAGCCTCCGGTACCGGCAACATGAAGCTGGCGCTCAACGGCGCGCTGACCATTGGCACGCTGGACGGGGCTAACGTGGAGATTGCCGAGGCGGTCGGTGAGAAAAATATCTTTATCTTCGGCAACACGGTGGATGAGGTAAAAGCACTGAAGGCCGACGGTTACAGTCCGAAGAAACTGCGTAAGCACGATCGCTATCTCGACGGTTTGCTGAAGGAGCTGGAAAAGGGCAAATTCAGCGATGGCGACCGGCAGGTATTTGCGCCGCTGCTGGAGAGCCTGAGCAAACAGGGCGATCCGTGGCTGGTACTGGCCGATTTCGCCGCTTACATCGCGGCGCAGCAGCGCGTCGAAGCGCTGTGGCGCGATCCGGAAGCGTGGACCAAAGCGGCGATTCTCAACACGGCGCATACCGGCCGCTTCAGTGCCGATCGTTCGATTCGCGATTATCAACAGCGTATCTGGCAGGCGGCGCGCTGAGCCGCCGGAAAATGACGCTGCATGCGTAATGTGCGCACGGCAACGAAGGAGACAACATGGCCATGAAGAAACTGGATCAGGCTGCACGGGATGCCGGTATCGCACTGAGTTTTATCAACAATAAAGGTGAGTCACAGACCATCAGCGACGACACCAAACGCGCGCTGCTGGCGCTGATGGATGCCCCGACGGGCAACGCGCCACCGCTGCCGCCGGTGCTGGTGTTCACGCCGCCCGGGCTGCCTGAACTGACGCCGCAGGGCAGCGACGACTACCGCTGGCAACTGGTGAGCGAGCAGGGGCAGCACTATGACGGCACGCTGAGCGCGGGAGAAAGCCTGGCGCTGCCGGCAGAACTGCCCGAGGGCTACCATCAGCTCACGCTGAGCACTTCACGCCAGCAGTGGCAGACGCGCATTATCATCGCACCGGCGCGCTGTTATCTGCCGCCAGCGCTGGCGCAGGGGGAGAAGCGCTGGGGCGCGCTGGTGCAGCTCTACACGCTGCGCTCGGCGCGTAACTGGGGCATCGGCGACTTTGGCGATCTGATGCAGATGCTGGAGCAGGTCGCCGCTCACGGCGGCGATTTCATCGGTCTCAACCCGCTGCATGCGCTCTATCCGGCGCAGCCGGAGCACGTCAGCCCGTACAGCCCGAGTTCGCGCCGCTGGCTCAACGTGCTGTACATCGACATCAATCAAATCGACGAATTCACCCACAGTGAAACCGCCCAGCGCTGGTGGCACAGCGCGCCAACGCGCAAAGCGCTAAAACAGGCGCGCAGCGCAGCGTTTGTCGATTATCGCGCGGTGACGACGCTCAAGCTGACTGCGCTGCGTTTTGCCTGGCAGCACGCGCAGCCGCAGCTGACACAGCAGCCGGCGTTTCAGCAATTTCTTGCGGAAGGCGGCGATGCGCTGCGCTATCAGGCGGCATTTGACGCCATCGTGGCAGCGCGCAGTCAGCAGCATCCCGACGAGTGGGGCTGGGAAAAGTGGCCGTCAGGCTGGCAGCAGGCGCAGCAGCCAGAGGTGCAGCAGTGGTGCGCACAGCATGAGGACGACATTCTGTTCTGGAGCTGGCTGCAGTGGCTGGCGCAGCAGCAGTTCGCCGCCTGCTGGCAGCGTAGCCAGCAACTCGGGATGGCGGTCGGGTTATATCGCGATTTGGCGGTTGGCGTGGCACAGCACAGCGCGGAAACCTGGCAGGATCCGCAGCTGTATAAGCTGGGCGCGTCGGTGGGCGCACCGCCGGATCCGCTTGGCCCGCTCGGGCAGAACTGGGCGCTGCCGCCGCTCGATCCACATGTACTGCGCGCGCGGGGCTATCAGCCGTTTATCGATCTGCTGCGCGCCAATATGCGCGATTGCGGGGCGCTGCGCATCGATCACGTTATGGCGCTACTGCGTTTGTGGTGGATTCCCTATGGCGAAAGTGCCGATAAAGGCGCGTATGTCGCCTATCCGGTGCACGACCTGCTGGCGATCCTTGCGCTGGAGAGTCAGCGTCAGCGCTGCATGGTGATCGGTGAAGATCTCGGCACCGTGCCGCAGGAGATCGTCAGCCTGCTGCGCGACCGCGGCATTTTTTCGTGGAAGGTGCTGATGTTCGAGTGCGGGGAGGACGGGCAGTTCCGGCCACCGGCAGCCTATCCGCGCCAGTCGATTGCCAGCGCCAGTACCCATGATTTGCCGACGCTGAGCGGATTCTGGCATGCCGCCGATCTGCAGTTGCGCGAGCAGCTGGGGCTGTTTACTAAACGCAGCATGCTGAAGGCGGCCATCGCGGAACGCGATGGGCAGAGAACCGCGTTGCTGAACGCCCTGAGCGAGGCGCAAGCCATTGATACGCGCAGCAAAAACCGCGCCGGCCAGCGTCTGACGCCTGCGCTGAATCAGGGCGTGCACCGCTTTCTGGCGTACACCGACAGCGCCCTGCTGGGGCTGCAGCCGGAGGACTGGCTGGGAATGGAGACGCCGGTCAACGTGCCGGGCACGGTAGCCGAATACCCCAACTGGCGGCGCAAACTGCGCGTACCATTGGAGAAGTTGTTTAGTTACCGGAAAGTGCAGCAGCTGCTGGCGATCGTCAATGAAGGGCGTAAGAAGCCGTAAAACACGCGGCAGCCGGGGTGGCTGCCGCATCTTCTATCAGTAGTAGGAGTGCTCGCCGCGCTGATGCTCGGTGAGATCGCGCACGCCTTTCAGCTCAGGGAAGGCGGCCAGCAGCTCTTTCTCGATGCCGTCTTTCAGCGTCACGTCAATCATCGAGCAACCGTTACAGCCGCCGCCGAACTGCAGAATGGCGTAGCCTTCGTCGGTGATCTCCATCAGCGAGACGCGACCGCCGTGGCTGGCCAGCTGCGGGTTGATCTGCGCCTGCAGCAGATACTCCACGCGCTCAACCATCGGCGCATCGTCCGACACTTTACGCATCTTAGCGTTCGGCGCTTTCAGCGTGAGCTGTGAGCCGAGGTTATCGGTCACGAAGTCGATTTCCGCATCTTCGAGGTACGGCGCGCTCAGCTCATCAACATAGGCAGACAGCTTGTCGAACTTCAGTTCGGTATCGGTGGCTTCGACCGCGTCCGGCGGGCAGTAGGAGACGCCGCACTCGGCGGTTGGCGTACCCGGGTTAATAACGAATACGCGAATCTGGGTGCCATCTTCCTGTTTTGACAGCAGTTTTGCGAAGTGCTCTTGCGCAGTATCAGTAATACGGATCATGGCGATTGCTCAATAGTTGACTAAAATACCTGGTTATAATACGCCCAACGCCGACGCTCTACAAGGTACGGCACAGGCATCCTATGTGTACGCTGGCCGCGCCCTGCGCCAGTAATAAGCGGCTGATTTCCCCCACCGTGCTGCCGGTGGTCACCACATCATCGATAAGCAGGATGTGGCGTCCGCGCACCGCCATTTCAAGGCGAAACGCGCCACGCAGATTGCTTTTCCGGGCGCGGGCGCTGAGCACATGCTGCACCGCACCGTGTCGCACCCGGCGCAGACCTTCGCGGTATTCACAGCCGAGCCAGCGCGCCAGCGGTTTAGCCAGCAGCGCGGCCTGATTATAACCGCGATGCCAGGCGCGGCGGCGATGCAGCGGCACGCTCAGCACCAGATCGATACGCGGCAACGGCTGCTGGCGGCGCTTTGTTAATAATTTTAACAAAAGCAGCCGTGCCAGCATCACCCTGAGTGCGGTTGCGCGCGAGAATTTGAGCTGCTGCACCCATTCGCTCAGCGGCGGCACATAATCACTCACGCAAGTGAGCGCCTGCCACGGCGGCGGCCGGCGCAGACAGCGTCCGCACGCTTGATCGCCGCTGGCCGGCAGTCCGCAGCAGGGACAGAGCGCCGGCATCGCCGGTAGCTGACGCAGACATACGCTGCACAGGCCGTGCCGGGCGATACGCAGCGGCAGACGGCATAGCCAACACAGGGCCGGGATTGCTAGCATAGCGACCTCCTTTTCACTTTTCGGGAGTGTAACCGATGGGTTCGCTTTACTGGCACACCACAGGCACAGGCGATCGCGATCTTGTGCTGCTGCACGGCTGGGGACTGAACGCCGAAGTGTGGCAACACATTGTTCCGCGACTCAGCCCGCATTTTCGTCTGCACCTGGTGGACCTGCCGGGATTTGGCCGCAGCCAGGGATTTGGGCCGCTGAGCCTGGCGCAGATGGCGCAGCAGCTATTACCGCAGTTGCCAGCGCGCGCCGTGCTGCTCGGCTGGTCGCTGGGCGGCTTAGTGGCCAGCCAGCTGGCGCTGAGCCAGCCCGATCGCGTGGCGGCATTAATTAGCGTGGCCTCGTCGCCGTGCTTTACCGCCCGGGATGAATGGCCCGGCATTCAGCCTGAGACGCTGGCGACGTTCCAGCAGCAATTGAGCAGCGATTTCCAGCGCACGGTGGAGCGTTTTCTCGCGCTGCAAACCATGGGGACGGAAAATGCGCGTCAGGATGCGCGCCAGCTGAAAGAGGTAGTGCTGTCGCAGCCGATGCCGTCAGTGGCGGTACTGGAAGGGGGATTGAACATTCTGCGCCACGATGATTTGCGCAGCGCACTGGATGGGCTGACGCTGCCGTTCCTGCGTATTTATGGCGCGCTGGATGGCCTGGTGCCGCGCCGCATTGCGCCGCAGCTGGATGCGCGCTGGCCGCATTCGCAGTCGGTTGTCATCGCGAAGGCCGCGCACGCGCCGTTTATTTCGCACCCGGAGGCGTTCTGCCAGCAGGTGCAGCAGTTCATCCACGCAGCCACATAAACTGCCAGGCGGCCAGCACCAGCGGCTGGCTGCCATCCACGCGCTGCCCGCTGATCACATCCTGAAAAGGGCGCGCCTGCGGCAGCGTGGTGCTGATCTCGCGGCTGCTGAGATTGAACACGCACAGTAACCCTTCGTCGCTGTCCGCGGCGTGACGGCGCAGCAGCAGCACCGCGTTGTCGCTCTCCAGCAGCGTCATCGGATTGTCCGGATGGAACGCCGGCTGACGGGTGCGCAGCTGAATCAGCGCGCTAAGCCGCTCAAACACCTGCTGACGCAACGGGTTGCCGCCGCTGATTTGCTGTTCGATATCGCGCAGGCTGTACTTCTCACGGTTGATGGCGCGGTTGTGCCCGGCAGCGCGCACGCCTTCGTTGTCATTGCGCGAGCCGAGAATACTTTGAATATAGATGGCGGGCACGCCGGGAAAGGCCAGCAGAATCGCGTGCGCCAGCAGGAAGCGACGCAGGCGCGTCTCGTCATCGTCGGTCTGGTGATTGAGCGCATCCAGATACGTTACGTTGATTTCATACGGGCTGGTGCTGCCGTCCGGGTTGTTTTTATAGGACACCAGCGCGCCCTCCAGCGCCAGTTCACGCACCAGCGCCACAATCTCCACTTCCGACAAAATTCCGCGTGCCGGATTGAGGCCAATGCCGTCGTGCGAGGCGAGAAAATTAAAGAAGGTGGTGCCGCCATTCCCGGGCTCAAGCGTGCTGGCCCACTGGCGCAGCGCGCGCGCCGAGCCGGAGTGAATGGCGTGCAGCACCAGCGGTGGCAGCGAAAACTGGTAAACCATCTGCGCTTCGTCGTGGCCGTTGCCGAAATAGCTGATGTTATCCTGATGCGGCACGTTGGTTTCGGTCACGATCACCGTACCTGGCGCGACTTCGTTGGCGATGGCGCGAAACAGCTTCACCAGCTGATGGGTTTTGGTCAGATGGATACAGCGTGTGCCCGGCGTTTTCCACATGTAGCCCACCGCGTCCAGCCGCACGTAATCCGCGCCTTTGTTGAGATAATCCAGCAGTACGCCCACCATGCGGATCAGCACCTGCGGATTGGCGAAGTTGAGATCGATTTGGTCGGCGCTGAAGGTGGTCCAGATAAAGCGCGTGTCGCCGTTAGCGAGGGTAAACGGCGTCAGCAGCGGTGAGGTGCGCGGGCGCGTCACGGCGCTGAGATCAGTCGCAGGCGGCATGCTGATAAAGAAGTCGTCCCAGCCGGCATCCTGCGCCAGAAAGTGGCGAAACCACGCGCTGTGCGCCGACATGTGGTTACAGACGAAATCGAACATCAGCCGGGTTTCGCTGTGCAGCGCCGTGATGTGCCGCCAGTCACCGCAGATCGGATTTACCTGGTGATAATCGATAACCGAGAAGCCATCGTCGGACGAATAGGGGAAAAATGGCAGCAGATGCACCAGGCTGAAGGTGGACTGCAGATGCTGCTGAAAAAAACGCGTAAAGCTGGCGAGCGTGGGCTGCTCGGGTTCGCGGAACTGGTCAGCGTAACTGATCAGCACCACGTCTTTTTCATCCCAGTGCGCTTTACGCGGCAGCTTTACCGTGTCGCGCGCCGCGCGGATGTGCGAAAGCAGGCGCTCGCGCGCCGCGACGGGGAAGCTACCTTCATAAATCTCATCGAGCAGGAAGTTGATAATGTCCATCGGATCGCCGGGTTACGCGGAAGGTCATTTTTTCACACGGTTTTTTCAGCGTAGTCCGCCAGGACAATTTATCAACCTCCTGTACTCGCGCGCCGCTTAGCGTTTCTTCCCAAACGCGGCCGCCAGCGCATCGCCCATCGCACTGTTACCGACGCTGCTGCTGGCAGGTTTGCCGCGGCCTTTGGCACCGGCGGCCGGCCGCGCGGTCTCTTTGCCTGCGCCACGGTTGCCGCCGCTGCGCGCGTTGCTTTCACCCGGCTGCTCATCCAGACGCATGGTCAGCGCGATACGCTTACGCTGCAGATCGACTTCCATCACCTTCACTTTGACGATATCGCCGGCTTTCACCACCTGATGCGGATCGTCTACGAATTTGTCCGACAGCGAAGAGATATGCACCAGGCCGTCCTGATGCACGCCGATATCGACGAACGCGCCGAAGTTGGTCACGTTGGTCACCGCACCTTCCAGCACCATGCCCGGCAGCAGGTCGTTGAGCGTTTCCACGCCTTCGGCAAACTGCGCGGTTTTGAACTCCGGACGCGGATCGCGGCCCGGTTTCTCCAGCTCTTTGATGATATCGGTGACGGTCGGCAGCCCGAAACGCTCATCGGTGAAGTCGCGCGCATTCAGGTCGCGCAGGCTACCCGGATTGCCCATCAGTTCATTCAGCGCCTGTTCCGTAGCGGCGAGAATGCGCTCCACCAGCGGATAGGCTTCCGGATGCACCGTTGAGGCATCCAGCGGATTATCGCCGTGGTTAATGCGCAGGAAGCCAGCGCACTGTTCAAAGGCTTTCGGCCCAAGGCGGCTCACCTTCAGCAGCTGCTGGCGGTTCTGGAAACGGCCGTTTTCGTCACGCCAGCTGACAATGTTCTGCGCCATCATGCGCGTCAGACCAGCGACGCGCGTCAGCAGCGCCACCGAAGCGGTATTCAGATCGACGCCCACGGCGTTCACACAATCTTCCACCACCGCATCGAGTTTTTTCGCCAGCTGGCTCTGGCTGACATCGTGCTGATACTGGCCAACGCCAATCGATTTCGGGTCAATTTTGACCAGCTCTGCCAGCGGATCCTGCAGACGACGGGCGATAGACACCGCACCGCGCAGCGAAACGTCGAGATCGGGGAACTCCTGCGCCGCCAGTTCGGAAGCGGAATAGACCGATGCTCCGGCCTCACTGACAATCACTTTTTGCGCTTTGATTTGCGGGAACTGCTTCTGTACGTCGAGGAAGAAACGCTCGGTTTCACGTGAAGCGGTGCCGTTGCCGATCGCCACCAGTTCAACCTGATGTTTCGCGCACAGTGCCGCCACCGAGGTCGCGGCTTTGGCCGCCTGGCCGGTATGCGGATAGATGGTATCGGTCGCGACCAGCTTGCCGGTAGCATCGACCACCGCCACTTTGACCCCGGTGCGCAGGCCAGGATCGAGGCCCATGGTGGCGCGCATGCCGGCGGGAGCTGCCATCAGCAGATCGTGCAGATTACGGGCAAACACGTTGATCGCTTCGTCTTCCGCCCGTTCGCGGATGGTGCCCATCAGTTCGGTTTCTAGGTGCAGCAGGACCTTGATGCGCCAGGTCCAGCTGACCACGGCTTTGCGCCAGCTGTCGGCCGGTGCGTTGTTCAGGCGCAGGCCAAGGTGGTCGGCGATCAGCGTTTCACCGTAGCTTTCGCGCGGCGCTTCATCAAACTGCGGATCGGCGTTGAGCGACAGCTGTAAAACGCCTTCGTTACGGCCACGGAACATGGCCAGCGCGCGGTGCGACGGCACGCTGCTCAGCGCTTCGTGATGATCGAAGTAGTCGCGGAATTTAGCGCCTTCTTCCTCTTTGCCTTCCACCACGCGCGCAACCAGATGGGCGTTCTTCCACAGGTATTCACGTACTTTCGCCAGCAGCGTGGCGTCTTCGGCGAAGCGCTCCATCAGGATATAGCGTGCGCCATCCAGCGCGGCACGCACATCGGCAACGCCTTTGTCCGCGTCGACATAACGCGCTGCCAGCTGCTCGGGGTCCTGAGACGCATCGTTCCACAGCATCTCAGCCAGCGGTTCCAGCCCGGCTTCGATAGCGATCTGCCCGCGCGTGCGGCGCTTCTGCTTATAAGGCAGATAGAGATCTTCCAGCTCGGTTTTGTTCAGCGTGCCGTTGATGGCAGTGGCTAATTCCGGTGTCAGTTTGCCCTGGTCTTCAATGGATTTCAGAATCGACTGGCGGCGTTCCTCCAGCTCACGCAGATAGCCGAGACGGCTCTCCAGCGTACGCAGCTGGGTATCATCCAGCCCGCCGGTCACTTCCTTACGGTAACGTGCGATAAACGGCACGGTGTTCCCTTCATCCAGCAAGCGAATGGCGGCGTCAACCTGGTCGGCGCGTGCCTTCAGCTCACCTGCGATAATCTGGCTCAGCGAATCTTTCATCATCAGTAACTGTCTTGCTTACACAGGGTTAGAAATAGGGGACAGTTATACGGACTGAGGCCGCAAATTGCCAGCCGCTGACCGGTGAATCCGTCTTTTTCTGAATGCAGCGCGCAACTCAGAGAAACTTAGCCACCTATGTGTTAAACCCCAGCGCAATGGCGTGCCGGTTGCTGCCAGGCTCGCCCCGCCTCTGCCCTATAATCCGTGGCAAACCACGGAAGGAGGGTGAAGCAATGATCAAATTACTGCTGCTGCTGGCCGGACGCGAGCTGCTGGTGCGTTATCGTCTGCTGATTTATGGCCTGGCGCTGTGCGGCGTGCTGCTGGCCGGCATGATCGTGGCGGACGTGCTGGTCGATGGGCATATCAATCTGTCGCTACAGGTGCTGGCGCTCTTACTGTCGCTGTCGCTGCTGTTTAACCTGCTGAGCGGCGAGGTGTCGCTGCAGCGCTGGCTTAATCTGCTGTTTTCCCTGATTTTTGTCGGCACGCTGCTGGCCGGCGCGCTGTGGCACGGTGATGAAAGGCAACTAAAGAAACTGCTGCTGACGGTGATGGAAATCTGCCTGTTGTTTAACGGCCTGTTTCGCTGTCTGAGCGCGGCGCTGATTCAGCGTCAGCGCTGGGTGCGACATTTTATGCTGGGCTGCGGCGAGATGGTTCTTAGCGTGGTGCTGTTTTTCAATGACAACCTGCATACCTGCCTGTTGCTGGGCAGCTGGCTGGTACTGTTGCTGCTGTCGTTCAGCCTGACGGTGTGGCGCGTCTGGCGCCAGTGGCAGCGCCTGCCGGCGGGTCAGTCCGTTACGCTGCTGCCGTGGTTTTGTCGCGGCCATCGTCATATCGCGCGGCTCCGGCCGTGGCAGCAGGCCCGCTTTCCGCCGGACGCTGCGGCATTTCCTCTCTGTGTCCACGTCTGGCAGGCGCAGTCTGAAGCCAGTCAACAGCCGAAGCGCTATGTGATTGACCGTTACATCGGCGTGATTAACGGTGAAGGGCACTTTTGTACCGGCCACGCGGCACTGAGCTTTGGCGAGTGCGGCTACATCAGCCTTTATCCGCAGCAGGAGATCGATCCGCAACCGCACGAGCTGCCGCGTCTGCTGCTGGCCGGACAGATTAACGATCGTCCCGGCCGTTTTCTCCCCTCGCTGGCGGCAGAGATTGCCGACTGGCGCAGCCCGGATTTAACCTTCAGTTTTCAGCACTACAACGGACAGGCGCTCGCCAGCTACTGGCAGGCCAACCGTGGTGACAGCCTGTATAATCTGACGGCAAAAAACTGTTCGACCACCGTGGTGGATGCGCTGGACGTGGCGTTTGAAGGCTATTACGGCCAGCGGCTGCAGCAGGTGTTTGCGCTGCTGTTGCAGCCGGCATTCTGGGGCGCCTGCGTGCTGCGCGAACGGGCAGAAATCATGACCTGGACGCCCGGCCTGGTCGCCGATTATGTGCGCCTGATGAAAAAGACGCTGGGTGCCTGTCCGGGCAGGTAAGGCTTTGTGATAGCCTCTGTGCAGTGAACAGGGCTGTAACCACGAGTGAAGCGATGAAAACCCAACTGATTACCCGCGAAGGCTATAACAAGCTGCGTGCTGAGCACGACCATCTGTGGAATGAGAAGCGGCCGGAAATCACCCGCATTGTCTCCTGGGCCGCCAGCCTGGGCGATCGCTCTGAAAACGCCGATTACACCTATAACAAGCGCCTACTGCGCCAGATCGATCGGCGCGTGCGCTATCTGCGTAAATGCCTCGCCGAGCTGAAAATCGTTGATTATGCGCCGCAGCAGGAGGGCAAAGTGTTCTTCGGTGCCTGGGTGGAAGTAGAGAATGAGCAGGGCGACGTGAAGCGTTTTCGCATCGTCGGACCGGACGAGATCTATGGCGATACGGTGAAAGAGTACATCTCCATCGACTCGCCGATGGCGCGCGCGCTGATCAAAAAAGAGGTGGATGACGAGGTGACGGTGAACACGCCGGAAGGACAGAAGGTGTGGTTTGTGAACCGCATTGAGTACGTCACGGAAAGTGAGGAAAAAAGAGGCGGAGAGTAATGGCCTGGTGAAACAAGCCGGGGCGCAACTTATTCTCCGCTGGCGAAAGGGCTGGCAGTATAAGAGGGGGAAGCGCCGCAGCCTTGCCGCGCCATATAAGCGTTATTTGCCCGGCGTGGTCGCCGTGGTCGTTGAGGTGCTGCTGCCGCCGTGATCGCCGCCGCCCATGGTGGCCAGCGCGACGCCGAGCAGGGCTCCCACCGCACCGATGCCGATAGCATCTGAATTACCTTTGGCCGTGGTCGACGCCTGTGCGCCGGCGGCTTCGCCCGCTGGCGTAGCGGCCTGAACCTGTGTGAGGCTGGTGAGTACCAGAGCGCTCAGCAGAACAACGGTTTTTTTCATCTTTCTTCTCCACATGAACTCAGTAAGCAGGTACCGATGCAGTGTCGGAGATCATTTGCGCAGAGGAAAGGGGAGTTTACTGACTGATTTAAATCACTTTATTTAACACTGGCCTTATTTTGCGCGCGCACTGGCACTGTTCCGAGCGCGGATACGCAGTGAGCGTAGAAAACGCGATATTTTATGCTGCTGAGCGCGGCCGCTGGCTTATCCAACAGGCGAAACTTAAGCCAAATGGCGCGCCCTGCCTGACGGCGGAAGCGGGACGGCCCGGCTGGACCACTCGCCGGCAGAAAACGCCGCTGATTTTCAGACAAGCGCTAAACGGCGTCAAAATCAGTCAGAAAAGCGCGAGCGGAGCCGCAGTTCGCGGTTAAAATTAAAGATAAGCTGCTGTTTAATATGCTTTGTAACAATTTCGGCTAGAATATAAACCATTAATGACTGTCACAGACAGGCATCTTTTTTACACAATATCGGCTCAGGCAATGGCGCCTTTGGGAGTTGAACATGCAAGAGAACTACAAAATTCTGGTCGTCGATGATGATATGCGTCTGCGCGCACTGCTCGAACGCTATCTCACCGAACAGGGCTTTCAGGTGCGCAGCGTCGCCAACGCCGAGCAGATGGATCGTCTGCTGACCCGCGAATCATTCCATTTAATGGTGCTCGATTTAATGCTGCCGGGCGAAGATGGCCTGTCAATTTGCCGTCGTCTGCGTAGCCAGAGTAACCCGATGCCGATCATTATGGTCACCGCGAAAGGTGAAGAGGTCGATCGTATCGTGGGGCTGGAAATCGGCGCCGATGACTACATTCCAAAACCGTTCAACCCGCGTGAGCTGCTGGCGCGAATTCGTGCTGTGCTGCGTCGTCAGGCCAATGAGCTGCCGGGCGCGCCGTCGCAGGAAGAAGCGGTCATCGCCTTCGGTAAGTTCAAACTGAACCTCGGCACGCGCGAAATGTTCCGTGAAGATGAGCCGATGCCGCTGACCAGCGGAGAGTTCGCCGTGCTGAAAGCGCTGGTGAGCCATCCGCGTGAGCCGCTGTCGCGCGATAAGCTGATGAACCTGGCGCGCGGGCGTGAGTACAGTGCGATGGAGCGTTCTATCGACGTGCAGATCTCTCGTCTGCGCCGCATGGTCGAAGAAGATCCGGCGCATCCGCGCTACATCCAGACTGTCTGGGGCCTTGGCTACGTGTTCGTTCCGGACGGCAGTAAAGCATGAGGCGATTGCGCTTCTCACCCCGCAGTTCGTTTGCCCGCACCCTGTTGTTGATCGTTACCTTGCTGTTCGTCAGCCTGGTAACGACCTACCTGGTGGTGCTCAATTTCGCCATTCTTCCCAGTCTGCAGCAGTTCAACAAAGTCCTCGCCTACGAAGTGCGTATGCTGATGACCGATCGGCTGCAGCTGGAGGATGGTACGCAGCTGGAAGTGCCGCCGGCCTTCCGGCGCGAAATTTATCGTGAGCTGGGCATCTCGTTGTACACCAACGCGGCGGCGGAAGAGAGCGGGCTGCGCTGGGCGCAGCATTATGAATTCCTCAGTGAACAGATGGCGCAGCAGCTGGGCGGGCCGACCGACGTGCGGGTTGAGGTTAACAAAAACTCGCCGGTGGTCTGGCTGAAAACCTGGCTGTCGCCGGATATCTGGGTGCGCGTACCGCTGACCGAAATCCATCAGGGCGACTTCTCACCGCTATTCCGCTATACCCTGGCGATTATGCTGCTGGCGATTGGCGGCGCCTGGCTGTTTATCCGAATACAAAACCGACCCTTAGTCGATCTTGAACACGCTGCGTTGCAGGTGGGGAAAGGCATTATTCCGCCACCGCTGCGCGAATACGGTGCCTCGGAAGTGCGTTCGGTGACGCGCGCTTTCAACCAGATGGCGGCGGGCGTGAAGCAGCTGGCCGATGACCGTACGCTGCTGATGGCCGGCGTCAGCCATGATTTACGCACGCCGCTGACGCGCATCCGTCTCGCCACCGAGATGATGGGCGAGGAAGATGGCTACCTGGCCGAGTCGATCAACAAAGATATCGAAGAGTGTAACGCCATCATCGAGCAGTTCATCGATTACCTGCGCACCGGGCAGGAGATGCAAACCGAGCGCGCCGATCTGAATAGCGTGCTGGGCGAAGTAGTGGCGGCGGAGAGCGGCTACGAGCGCGAGATTGAGAATGCGGTGATGGACGCGGAGCTGATGCTGGATATTAACCCGCTGTCGATTAAACGCGCGGTGGCGAATCTGGTGGTTAACGCGGCGCGCTACGGGAACGGCTGGATCAAGGTCAGCAGCGGTCAGGAATTGAATCGCGCGTGGTTCCAGGTGGAGGATGATGGTCCGGGCATTAAGCCGGATCAGTTACAGCATCTGTTCCAGCCGTTTGTACGCGGCGACAGCGCGCGCAGCACCAGCGGCACCGGCCTGGGCCTGGCGATTGTGCAGCGTATTATCGATGCGCATGACGGATCGCTGGAGATTGGCGACAGTGAACGCGGCGGATTACGTATCCGTGCGTGGTTACCGATTCCGGAAAACAGCGCCACGACGGCAGTAAGCAGTAACGTTAGTTAAATTTCCGCACCAACCGTAGCGGCGCAATCTATTGCGCATCCATCAGCGATATTACCGCTGCAGGCATACGCGATAAATCGCGCCGCGACGAAATGTGCCATCGCTAAGCCGCCGTTGTGGCGGCCAGGTTACCTCACAGCTGCGGGCCGGCCTGCACCAGCGCCTTACCGGCATCGTTATCGGTGTACTTCTCGAAATTGGTGATAAAGCGCTGCGCCAGCGCTTCGGCAGCCTGCTGCCAGGCGGCGGCGTCAGGCCAGCTGCGGCGCGGATCGAGAATGGCATCGTCCACCTGTGCCAGCGTGGTGGGCACCTGCAGATTGAACACCGGCAGCGTCACGGTCTCCGCTTCATCCAGCTCACCGGCCAGAATCGCGTTGATGATAGCGCGCGTGTCTTTCAGCGAAATGCGCTTGCCGCTGCCGTTCCAGCCGGTATTCACCAGATAGGCCTGCGCGCCAGACGCCTGCATACGTTTCACCAGCACATCCGAGTACTGCGTTGGATGCAATGTCAGGAACGCCGCGCCAAAACAGGCGGAGAAGGTTGGGGTGGGTTGCGTCACACCGCGTTCGGTGCCGGCCAGTTTGGCGGTAAAGCCGGACAGGAAGTGGTACTGGGTTTGCTCCGGCGTCAGACGCGAAACCGGTGGCAGTACGCCAAACGCATCGGCGGTCAGGAAGATGACCTTCTTCGCGTGGCCCGCTTTCGACACCGGCTGCACGATGTTTTCGATGTGCTCGATTGGGTAAGACACGCGGGTGTTTTCCGTCTTGCTGGCGTCGGCGTAATCGACCGTGCCGTCAGCGCGCACCACCACGTTCTCCAGCAGCGCATCGCGGCGAATCGCGCGGTAAATCTCCGGCTCGGCCTGCTCTGACAGATTGATGGTTTTGGCGTAGCAGCCGCCTTCGAAGTTAAAGACGCCGTCGTCGTCCCAGCCGTGCTCATCGTCGCCGATCAGCTGACGATCCGGATCGGTAGAGAGCGTGGTTTTACCGGTACCGGACAGGCCAAAGAACACCGCCACGTCGCCCGCTTTGCCGACGTTGGCCGAGCAGTGCATTGAGGCGATACCCTTCAGCGGCAGCAGATAGTTCATGATGGCGAACAGGCCTTTTTTCATCTCGCCGCCGTACCAGGTGCCGCCGATCAGCTGCATGCGTTCGGTCAGGTTAAAGGCGACAAAATTCTCGGAATGCAGCCCCTGCGCCTGCCAGTCCGGATTGGTGCACTGCGCTGCGTTCATCACCACGAAATCCGGCGTAAACTCAGCCAGTTCGGCCTCAGTCGGACGGATAAACATGTTTTTGACGAAATGCGCCTGCCACGCCACTTCCATCACGAAACGCACGCTGAGGCGGGTGTCCGGGTTGGCGCCGCAGAAGGCGTCAATCACAAACAGACGCTTGCCGGAAAGCTGTTGCGTGCAGCGATCTTTCAGCGCCTGCCAGGTTTCCTGTGACAGCGGCTGGTTGTCGTTCTTGCCGTTGCCAACGTCGTTCCACCACAGCGTGTCACGCGTGGTGTCATCCCGCACGATGTATTTATCTTTCGGCGAACGTCCGGTGAAGATGCCGGTATCCACGGCAATGGCACCGCTCTGCGTCAGGGTGCCGCGCGCGTAACCTTCCAGCTCCGGGCGGGTTTCTTCCTGAAATAACGTGGCGTAATCAGGGTTGTACACCACCTCGGTGGTGCCGCTAATTCCGAGCGTTTCGAGGTCTTGCGATGTCAGGCCGTTAACGCGCATGTGACTGCTCCTTAAATCGGTACTTCATGGCATTTTTTATGAGGGTTTCTGCGTCCTGCTGCGCATAGCCGCACAGGGCAGATCGCGCGCAGTGTACACGTCTGAGCGAGGTGGAAAAGTGAAGAGAGTTAAAAATGCGAGCTGGAACGTGACAAGTAGAGAAATCTGCCACTTATGAAACTAAAGTTAGCGTAAATTAGTTAATTTCCGTGAAAAATCATAGCGCTACGCCGGCGGAAAATACGGGCGGCGTCACCGCCCGTTTGCTGATTAATGCAGTTGATCGCTATTGCCGGAGGGAGCGTTACGAATAGCAGCAATATCCACGGCGTCGTACACATAGTGCGTGCCGCAGTAGTCGCAGTGCATATCGATTTTGCCGTCTTCGACCAGAATCTCATCCACTTCCTCTGGTGGCAGCGTTTTCAGCACTTCACCGCAGCGTTCGCGCGAGCAGGTGCATTTGAAGCTGACCGGCGCCGGATCGTAAACCGTGGCTTCTTCCTGATGATAGAGACGCCACAGTACGTCAGTAGCGGGCAGCTCAATCAGCTCTTCGCTCTTCACGGTTTCGGTTAACGTGGCCAGATGGTTAAAGTCATCCAGGTTGGGCTCCTGCGCGGGCAGCACCTGCAGCAGAATACCGGCTGCGCCTTTCTCGCTGGTGCGAATGAACAGGCGGGTTGGCAGCTGCTCGGAACGCATGAAGTAATCTTCCAGACAGCCCGCCAGCGTATCGGCTTCCAGGCCGACCACGCCCTGATAGCGCTCGCCTTTCTCAGGCGAAATGGTGATCACCAGATAGCCGTTACCCACCATCTGCTTCAGGCTGCTGCCGGCGGCAATCTCCGCATCCTCTTTCAGCCGCGCCACGCCGCGCAGCTCCTGGCGGTTATTTCCGTTGATCACCGCCATGCTCAGCGGGCCATCGCCCTGCAGCTGCACGGTGATGTCGCCGTCAAATTTCAGCGTAGCGGTGAGCAGGCTGGTGGCGACCAGCAGTTCGCCCAGCAGGGTTTTGACCGGCTCGGCGTAGTCGTGGTTCTGCACGATGTCGCGCCAGGTTTGAGATGCGTTGACCAGCTCGCCGCGCACGGCGACGTTTTCAAACAGGTAACGATGCAGTTGATCTTGAACAGACATAAGGTTTCTCTCGTGGGGGCGCGAGTTATTCATCGCCCGACAATTTAAATTTCAGCAGATCGCGGCGCTCTTTTTTATCCGGGCGACGATCGGGATGCGGCATGGTCAGGGCATTCATTTTGCGAGCCAGCGCGTTCTTTTCGCGCTTTTCGATGCTGGCGGCCGTCTCCGCGTACATCTGCTGCGCTTCGCTGGCCGGACGCCGCTGGTCGCCGATGGCGGTGATGATCACCGTGCGCTCATCGTTGCCCTGACGCAGCGTCAGCTCGGCCTGCAGTTCGACCACTTTGCCCGGTTTGCTGCGCTGGCCGTTGTAGTGCACTTTGCCGCCTTCAATCATGTCGCGAGCCAGCGCGCGGGTTTTATAGAAGCGCGCGGCCCACAGCCATTTATCAAGGCGGACGCCTTCACTGGTTTTCTCTTTCATTGCGGCTCCTGCTGTTACGCTGCGTCGCGCCGTGTGGCGATCGGTCGCACATGGTCGCATGACGCCGGAAAGATGGACCGGGCCGGTGCCGGATACCCAAAGGTATGGGTACAACGTGATAAATCAAGGGCGAGGTGCCGTTGCGGGCTGCCGATCCATCGCCAATCCCTTAAGCGTAATCGGCATTTTGTTTTCCGCCCTGAAAAACAGGGCGACAGGGTAGCACAGAAGGCGGAGGGTCAGAACAGCGAGCGCACGCTCTGCATAGTGCTGAGGTTGTGGTTAAAGCACTTGTCGTAATACTGCTGAATCTGCGCCATACGCAGGCGGTTGCGGTGGATGCGGCGCAGCGCCAGCAGGCCGTTGCTGACGGCGCTGACAATCAGCACCAGCATCAGCAGCGCGGTGCCCAGATAGCGCCACTGCGCCATGGCGTCGGGCTCGTTGTGCAGGGCGATGTGGCGTGTGCCGTTGGCATCGGTGGTAATGCTGGTAATGATACCGCTGGCGGCAAACGGCGTGTGCAGCAGCATGCCGGACAGGCGCTGCAGTTCGTGCCATTGTGAAGGGGCGTCGAGATCGAACAGCGCCACCGACGGCTGCGGCTGGTTCACCATCTGCCGGCCTTCATCGCTAATGATCAGGAATCCGCCCGGCGGCGGGCTGTTAAGGGTTTCCGCCGCGCGACGCGTCTCCCGCGAGAAGAAGGTCGAGGTGGCGGTGTTCACCAGATTCTCCAGCGCTTCGGCGCTAACCGGGCGCAGCAGCACGTTCATGCCGTTGAGCTTGCCGGAATCCGCACGGTGAATCAGCGTATCCCAGTCTTTGGCATTACCGAGGTTGACCAGCGCATTTTTCAGGCGCACGCAGTCCTGCGGCTGGCTGCACAGCTGCTGGGTTTTCAGCACCAGGTCGGAGAAATCATCCAGCAGGATCATGCCTGATTTCTGAATCGCCGATGCCAGCTGCGGGTTAAGTTTCGGGTCGGTGTTGGTTTCCGGATGCAGCTGCTGCGTGGTGGTCTCCAGCAGCGCGGCGGCTTTGTCGATGATGTCGGACTGCGGCAGCGGCAGCGGCGCAGCGTTGTTCCAGTAAATCGCCGAGCAGTCGAACGGCATGTAGCCGTAGCTGCGGTTGCTCTGGTAATTGCCCGGAACCGAGCACATGCCGGTGCCGCTCACTTTCAGGCTATCGCCAATGTGCAGCGGCAGGGCAGTGAGTTTATCGACGCTGTTCACTTCCACGCTCTCAGTCCCTTTTAACCAGGCGAGGCTGAGTTTGATCGGCATGCTGAGCGGAATCCAGCTCACCAGCATCACCAGCACCAGCAGCGAACCGCACGCCAGCACTAGGTTTTTACGCCAGCGCTGTACCGGGAAGTTGCGGACTTCATCCTGTAACGACAGGAAGCGCCCCTGGCGTACCACCTGACGATTCAGGTAGATATCCACATCTGTCACCTGGCCCAGGTCGTGCGCCACATAAGGCTGCCAGTGTGCCGGATAGATTAAGTCGATGATGCCGAGCGAAATGTTGCTCTGCTCCTGATTGGATTCGCCAAACAGGCCCCAGCGCTTCGGTGCGCCGCGCAGACAGTGCACATCGCGCAGCCCTTTTTCACCGGGGAATCGGTACATAAACCACAGGCTGACAGCGACGATCGCGCCGGCGGGCAGCGCAATCCACAGCATCAGGCTGCCGGGCAGCACCAGGCTGAGGAAAAACAGCAGGAAGGCGCAGCAAATAGCGCTGGCTTCACGCGTGCCGTCGGCGCGCGACAGCTGATACTCTTCCGGCGACTCTTTGCGCACCTGTAGCAGCTCGACGTTTTCGCTCTCCTCTTTACGAATCGAAGCGTTGGTCGACATCGGCCGCACCAGCGGTGGCAGCGCCGGTTGTTCCACCGCATAGTTCACCAGCGAGTGCCCGTTGAGCGAGATCACCAACGGCAGGGTCTGGGTACGGATCAGCTCGACGTAGTTTTCTTCAGCGATGTACTGCTCCCACAGCGGCGGCAGATGTACCTCGACTTCATCCAGGTAGTAGCGCCATTTGTGGGGATCGTCAGTGGAGAGGCCGTAACGGGTGATGGAGCGGGTAACGGGATAAACATTATTGCTCTGTGCGGTCAGCGCCAGCGCTTCGGGTTCCCGTGACGATCGGGTCGATCGCCCGCCGCTGTGCTGACGCGCTTTACCCAGCGACGCAATATACTTCTCAACGGCAGCGCGTTCTTCATCGGTGAGTTTACGGCAGGGCGGACTGATAAACGGCAGTGGTTTCGCCAACGGCGGACGATGCCGCATAGCGTACCAGTAGCCGATTCCGGCCACTAACGAACAGGCCAGCATGACAGCCAGAATGACGATAAGAGTGCTCATGCTTTGCTCAATCCAGCCAAAAAACTGCCGTCACGTTTACGATGTGCTCCCGGTAAAACCTGCAATACGAGTCAATTTTGGCGAGCAGAAGTCATTCTGACAAGAGGCAAATGAAACAAAATACCGCGCAAAATCATTGTATTATAAATTTGTTAGATTATTCCTTAACGGGATGGTACTCACAAGCCCCTCAATTAAACATCGGTATTATCCGAATTTGCTGCTACCCCGTTGACTTATTGTGAAAATCTTACTGTGCAGATAACAAGAAGTTGTTAGCGGCAGCGGGCAAATGTATGTCACCATGATTGACCCGCGCTGCGTGTCGCACAATGCCGCGGGCTTCGGTATGCTGACGTCATCGCGTTTCACAAGGCTGTGCTAAGTTTGAGGCTGATATGACCACTCCCCTGAAAAAACCTGACATCCTCAACGTGGAAGCGGTGGCCCGCTCCCGCCTGTTTACCATCGAAGCGGTTGATCTCGCCTTCAGCAACGGTGCGCGTCGCGTCTATGAGCGCATGAAGCCCTCCGATCGTGAAGCGGTGATGATTGTGCCGATCATTGGCGATGACGTGATCCTGATCCAGGAGTACGCCGTCGGACTGGAAACCTATGAGCTGGGCTTCCCGAAAGGTTTAATCGATCCGGGTGAAAGCGCTTTTGAAGCCGCTAACCGTGAGCTGAAAGAAGAAGTGGGCTTTGGCGCGCACCAGCTGGAAGCGCTGGGCAAACTCACCATGGCGCCGTCCTATTTCTCCAGCAAGATGAATATCGTGGTAGCTGAAGGGTTGTACGAAGAGAAGCTGGAAGGGGATGAGCCGGAGCCGCTGATTGTACGCCGCTGGCCGCTCAGCAATCTGCTGGCGCTGCTGGAAGAGCCGGATTTTCGCGAGGCGCGTAACGTCAGCGCGCTGTTCATGGTGCGTGAGTGGCTGGTGAAGCAGGGGCGGTTGAGTTATTGAGGACACCTGGCGGCGCAATAAAAGGCGCGGAAAGTCGCACGGGGTAAAAACAAAAAGCCGGGGATTTCCCCCGGCTTTTTTGATCAAAACAGTTCGTGGCTTTCACCGTTGTCCATGATGGTGGTGCCCACATCATGTACTGAGTACTCGGTCGGCTGGGTGCCGTTAATGAAGTACTCCTGACGGGTGTTGCCGCCACCGTTGGCCAGCTTGCCGGTGCTGCGGTCAATGGTCACCGTCACCACGCCGTCCGGCGGTGTCAGCGGCTGCACCGGCACACCATCCAGCGCCACTTTCATGTAATCATCCCATGCCGGCTGCGCACTCTTCGCGCCGCCTTCGTAGCCGGAGATCTGATCCGGAATCGCACCCGATACCGTGGTGCGTCCCAGCGCGCGCGAATCATCGAAGCCAATCCACACCGACGTCACCACGCCCGGACCATAACCGGAGAACCAGGCGTCTTTGGAACTGTTGGTGGTACCGGTTTTGCCGCCGATATCGTTGCGCTTCAGATCGCGACCGGCACGCCAGCCGGTTCCCATCCAGCCCGGTTCACCGAAGATGTTGGAGTTCAGCGCGCTCTTAATCAGGAACGCCAGCGGCGTGTTGATTACGTGCGGCGCATACTGCTGATCGCCGGCCGGCTGCGGCTGCGCCGGTACCTGCTCCAGCTCGGGCTGCGGCACGGTCTGATTCTGCTGCTGATTCGAGGTGGCGACGTTTTCCACGCTCTCTTCATTCAGCGCCACCGACTTTTTGGTGTCGCCATAGATCACCGGCAGATTGCACTGCGGGCAGGCGATCTTCGGCTGCGCCTGGAAAATCACGCCGCCCTGTTCGTTCTCGATCTTCGCGATGTAGTAAGGATCGACCAGGAAGCCGCCGTTGGCCATCACCGCATAGCCGCGCGCCACCTGCATTGGCGTGAAGGATGCGGCGCCCAGTGCCAGCGACTCGGTATGGATAATGTTCTGCGCCGGGAAGCCAAAGCGCTGCAGATACTCAGCGGCGTAATCAACGCCCATAGCACGCATCGCGCGCACCATCACCACGTTTTTCGACTCACCCAGCCCCTGGCGTAAACGAATCGGACCCGCATAAGTCGGCGGCGAGTTCTTTGGTCGCCAGTCTGCGCCGGCGCCGGCATCCCAGCGTGAAATCGGCACGTCGTTGAGGATGGAGGCCAGCGTCAGGCCGCGGTCCATGGCGGCGGTATACAGGAACGGCTTGATGTTCGAGCCGACCTGACGCAGCGCCTGGGTGGCGCGGTTGAACATACTCTGGTTGAAGTCAAAACCACCGACCAGCGCGCGTACCGCACCGTCTTCCGGATTAAGCGACACCAGCGCCGAATTCACCAGCGGTACCTGTCCCAGCCACCACGCGTCACCGACTTTGCGTACCCAAATCTGCTGGCCAGCCTGCAGCACCTGAGTGACGCTGCGCGGCGTCGGGCCCTGCAGGGTATCGGATTTATACGGACGCGCCCAGCGCACGCCGGCTAAAGTCAGCGAAACGCTGCTGCCATCTTTCAGCATGGCGGTGGCTTCGTCGGCGCTGGCGCTGGTGACCACGGCGGCATTCAGCGGACCGTAGACCGGCAGATTTTTCAGCGTATTGACGATGCGGGTGTGATCCCAGCTGGCTTCACCCACTTTCCACAGCACGTTGGTCGGGCCGCGATAGCCGTGACGCATATCGTACGCCATCACGTTGTTACGCACCGCCTGCTGTGCGGCTTCCTGCAGATGGCGGGTCACGGTGGTATACACCTTGTAGCCATCGTCATAGGCGCTGTCGCCGTAGCGTTTCACCATCTCCTGACGCACGAGCTCGGTGAGATACGGTGCAGAGAAGGCAATTTCCGGGCCGTGATAGCTGGCGGTCAGCGGCGTGTTGCGCGCGTCGTTATACTGCTGCTGCGTGATGTAGTTCTGATCCAGCATGCGAGCCAGCACCACATTACGGCGCGCCAGCGCACGGGCGTGTGAATAGAGCGGATTAAAGGTCGACGGCGCTTTCGGCAGGCCGGCGATCATCGCCATCTCACTCAGCGACAGCTGATCGACCGGTTTACCGAAGTACACCTGCGCCGCCGCACCGACGCCGTAAGCGCGATAGCCGAGATAGATTTTATTCAGATACAGCTCAAGGATTTCATCCTTACTCAGCAACTGCTCGATGCGAATCGCCAGGAAGGCTTCCTTGATTTTACGCATCAGCGTGCGTTCAGGGCTGAGGAAGAAGTTACGCGCCAGCTGCTGCGTAATGGTACTGGCGCCCTGCGAGGCGTGGCCGGAGACCAGCGCGATGCTGGCGGCGCGGAAAATCCCCACCGGGTCGACGCCGTGATGCTCATAAAAGCGGCTGTCTTCGGTGGCGATAAACGCTTTGATTAGCTCAGGCGGCATCTGTTGCAGGGTGAGCGGGATACGGCGCTTTTCACCGTACTGGGCGATCAGCTCGCCATCCGCGCTGTAAACCTGCATCGGGGTTTGCAGGCGCACATCTTTCAATGTGTTCACATCAGGCAGCTGCGGCTCTATGTATTTGTACAAACCATAAACCGTGCCGGCTCCCAGCAAAATGCAACACACTGCAAGGATCAATAAATACTTTACGAACTTCACCTGAGAATTCCCATCTGTTGGCGTTTGGGCAGTTTATAAACAATCGCGCGGTAGTATAAAGGCAAGCCTGACGCTTTGATATACCCGTCATTCTTCATGCAATGCGGGTAATCATCCTTTTTCCTGTAACGATAAGGAGATCGCGCGCATGGCTTTTCAGCGCTGGCAAATTGGACTGGACATCCAGAACGGGCAACTCTGCGCCCTTGGCATTGAACGACGCCGTCACGGATGGCAGCTGCGACACTGGTGGCAGCAGCCGCTGCCGCACGATACGTTACGCAACGGCGTGTTGCAAACCTCGCCAGTGTTACAGGAGATGTTGGTGCGCTGGCAGCGTCATTTACCCAGGCGCTACTCACTGCGCGTTGGCCTGCCGCCGCAGCTGGTGCTGCAGCGCACGCTGCCGTTGCCGCAAACCTCACTGCGCGAGCCGGCGCTCAGCCGCTACGTTAACGCGTCCGCATCGCGTCTGTTCCCGGTCGAAGCCGCCTCGCTGTCGCTGGATTACCGGCTGGGCGGCAGCGCCAGCCAGCTGCACGTCACCGCCGCGCGCCGCGACGTCATCGCCCAGTGGCTGGCGCCGCTGCAGCAGGCCGGACTGCGCCCCGACGTGTTTGAGCTGAGCAGTCTGGCACTGACGCAGATCGCTATGCGCGTTCCGCTGCGCCCGCATCAGCTGCTGATCCATCCGCTCTGCGACCACTGGCTGTGGACGCTGGCCGGCGAAAATAGCGCCTGCGGCGCGGCAACCGAACCCCTGACGCTCGCCCATCTGCGTGACACCTTTCCCCAGGCACAAACGGTGTTCTGCACCTCACCGCAGGCGTTGCCGGAGGCGGAAGTGCAGCGCTGCAAACCACTGGCGCTGCTGCACTATCTGCAACCGCCACTACCGGCAGAGGCGGGCGCGCTGGCGATTGCGCTAGGCCTGGCGCTGCGTCCGGAGGATTACTGATGCTGGCGGTCAATTTGCTCCCGTGGCGGGCACAGCAGTTGCTGCTACGCCGCCAGCACAGTGTGGCGTTGCTGGTTGTCGTGCTGCTGGTAACGCTGTTACTCACGCTGCTGCTGTGGTGGCGCGCTGAACAGCGGCTCCAGCATGCAGCCCGGCAGCAGGCCGATATGACCATGCAGCTCCAGCAGATACAGCAGCGGCTGGCGCAACAGCAAACGCTGATGGCGCGGCGGGATGATCTGTTACGCAGGCAGCAGGCGCAGCAACAGCGGCTGCAGCAGCATCAACGCTGGCAGCAGTTCTGGCAGCAACTGCCCGCACTGATGCCAGAGACGCTGTGGCTGAGTCGCGTGGAGCGGCGTCAGGGGCAACTGGTGCTGGACGGTCTGGCGCAAAGCCTGGCTGATGTCAGCGCGTTCCGCCATCAGCTGCAGACGCAGCCGCTGTTTGCGGCGGTGAAGCAGGGCAGCGTACAGCGTCAGGCGCAGGGGGATTACCGCTTCGCGCTGCGCGCCCGGCTGCAGGAGGCGACCGATGAATGAACTCATCCAGCGCTGGCTGCAGCTGGCACTGACGTGGCGAATAGCCAGCCTGCAACTGCTGGCGCTGCTGCTACTCGGGCTGGCGTGGCTACTGCTGCTGCGTCCGCAACAGCAGCAATTCAGCACGCTGCAACAGCAGCTGTCACAACTGGCGCAGCAGCACCAGCAACGTCAGCAGCAGCTGGACGCGCGACCGGCCATCGAACAGCTCCAGGCGGAGATCGCAACGTTGCAGCCAGCGGCAACGGCGGCGTCCGTATCGTTAGAGCAACTGGTGGCAGCGCGCGGCAATCTGCTCGAGGCATGGCATCCGGACAGCCAGCCACAGCAGCTGGCGCTGCGCCTGAGCTGGCCGCAATTTCTGCCGCTGTTCAGCGGGCTGGCTGCGACGGCATTAGCGGTGCCACAGCGTTTTCAGCTGCAGGCGGAGCAGGGCGTGTTACACAGCGAGTTCTGGCTGGAGAGTGACGATGCGGAGTAGCGCACTGGTGTTACTGCTGTGCAGCAGCTGGGCGCTGGCGCGCGATCCGTTCCAGCCGCAGGCTGCCAGCCAGTGTCAGGCGCCCGCTGCCGTACCGCAGGGCTGGCGATTACAGGGCATCATTGGTCGCGCGCCGCACTTTGTGGCCTGGCTGGTTTCACCGCAGGGCAAACGTCAGCGGCTGAGTGCACCGGCTGCTTTTCCGGTGGCACCGTGGCAGGTGACCCAGCTCAGTGCACATACGCTGGTACTGAGCGCCACGCAAAGCTGTCCGCCGCAGCACATCACATGGGTAATAAAAGGAGGATTTTATGAAAAGGATAACGCTGCTGCTGTGGCTGGCGCTGAGCAGTCCGCTGCACGCCGCTGATCAGCCCCTGAGCCTGGTATTTGATGATGCGCCGGTCGAGCGCATTTTGCAGGCGCTGGCTGACTATCAGCAAACCAACCTGCTGATCGCGCCGGGCGTGGAGGGGCGGCTGTCGCTGCGACTCGATAACGTCGGCTGGGAGCGCGCACTGGCGCTGGTCACGCGGCTGGCGAAACTCACCGTGATCCAGGAGGAGGGCGTGCTGCTGGTTTATCCGGAGAGCTGGCAGCAGCGACAGGCACAGCAGGCACAGGCGGAGCGTGAAGAGAAGCAGCTGCAGGCGCCGCTTGAGCAGCGCACCGTCACGCTGCACTACGCCAGCGCCAGCGATGTCTACCGCAGCCTGCAGGCGGAACGCTCGCTGATGACGCCGCGCGGCAGCGTGACGGTGGATAGCCGTACCAACAGCCTGTTGCTGCGGGACAGCGCGCAGGCGCTGCGCGACACCGAGCGCTGGCTGCAGGCGCTGGATCTGCCGCTGGAGCAGGTTGAGCTGTCAGCGCACATTGTCACCATCAATGAAGAGCATCTGCGCGAGCTCGGCGTCAGCTGGAGCAGCGCACCCGGCGATGTCGTCACCGGGGCGCTGCGCAATCCGCAGCTGCTGGTGCCGCTGACGGTGAGCAATCCGGCGATACGCGCCGGCGTCACGCTCGGACCGATGAGCGGCGAACTGCTTAACCTGGAGCTGAGCGCGCTGGAGCAGGAGAACCAGATCGAAATCATCGCCAGCCCGCGGCTGTTTACCTCACACCAGCAGACCGCCACCATCAAGCAGGGCACCGAAATTCCCTATGAGGTGAAATCCGGTAACAGTGGTGCGACGGCGATCGAGTTCAAAGAGGCGGTGCTGGGCATGGAGGTGACGCCAGTGGTATTGGGCAACGGGCGTATTCAGCTCACGCTGCGGCTGAGCCAGAACATGCCGGGTCGCAGCCTGACGATGGGGGAAAGTCAGGTGCTGAGCATCGATAAGCAGGAAATCGCCACTCAGGTGACGCTGCGCGACGGTGAAACGCTGGCGCTGGGCGGTATTTTCCAGCAGCAGCGCACCCAGGGCGAAAAGCGCGTGCCGTGGCTGGGCGAGGTGCCGCTGCTCGGCAGTCTGTTTCGTCAGCAGACCGACGAGCGCAAAAAACGTGAGCTGGTGATCTTCATCACGCCGCGACTGGTCAGGGAAGCAGCGCTTACCGCCGGATAAAGCGGAAAATTCGCTCCATATGACCAACTGCGTTGACGCAGGGCAGGAATTAGCATACAAGGTTTAGCGATTTTAAAACGGTGTAACGGAACGCGGCAGGATAACCTTCCGGCGGGTGTCAGTGACAAGCGATACTGACATCGAAAGAAATATGCCCGAATTTTGGGTGGTACAGGACGTCAGCAACGGCACCTATTCCACAGTTTACGCAGGTAAGCTGTCGGGAGCGACAGGCCCAGCCAGCGCACCTGTAGCGCGCACAAGGATGGCAAAAAAGGAAGAGCGTTACCGTCTCGCGAACCACAGACCGGTCCTGTTTGAAGGTCGCCGGGGGCAATTTATTCGGTTGCCAAACGGCCATGAGTGTTGAGATAATTTTCCGTCTGACTCTTGCTAACGCTCATGAGGTCTCAGTTCCTGTCCCGCCAGCAATGTGCTGAACGCGGGGTATCATCAACGAATTCTTAGTAATACCGACAAAATGGCAGAGAAACGCAATATCTTTCTGGTTGGGCCGATGGGTGCCGGCAAAAGCACTATTGGTCGTCAGTTAGCTCAGCAACTCAATATGGAATTTTTCGATTCCGATCAGGAAATTGAGCGACGTACCGGAGCGGATGTAGGCTGGGTATTTGATGTGGAAGGCGAAGCCGGTTTTCGCGATCGTGAAGAGAAAATCATCAACGAGCTGACCGAGAAACAGGGCATTGTCCTGGCGACCGGTGGCGGCTCCGTCAAATCCCGTGAAACCCGTAATCGTCTCTCCGCCCGCGGTGTGGTCGTCTACCTCGAAACCACCATCGAAAAGCAACTTGCCCGCACTCAGCGTGATAAAAAGCGTCCGCTGCTGCAGGTTGACGAACCGCCGCGCGAAGTACTGGAAGCGCTGGCTGGCGAACGTAATCCGCTTTATGAAGAGATCGCTGACGTCACCATTCGCACTGACGATCAAAGTGCAAAAGTTGTCGCCAATCAGATCATCAACATGCTGGAAAAAAATTAATCCAGCACCCTGAGGGCTCAGCAATAGGTATCGGTCATCATGGAGAAGATCACTGTCTCACTGGGGGATCGCAGTTACCCCATCACCATCGCTGCCGGACTGTTTAACGATCCGGCTTCTTTTTGGCCGCTGAAAGCCGGCGACAATGCCATGCTGGTGACGAATCAGACGCTGGCACCGATCTATCTGGACAAACTCGCGACGCTGCTGAGCAACGCCGGGGTGAAAGTGGATCAGGTGATTCTGCCCGACGGTGAGCAGTACAAAACGCTGGCGGTGATGGACGAGGTTTTCACCGCGCTACTGCAGAAGCCGCACGGCCGTGACACCACGCTGATTGCGCTGGGCGGTGGCGTGATTGGCGATCTGACCGGCTTTGCTGCTGCCAGCTACCAGCGCGGCGTACGCTTTATTCAGGTGCCGACCACCTTGCTGTCGCAGGTTGACTCCTCGGTTGGGGGCAAGACTGCGGTGAACCATCCCCTCGGTAAAAACATGATCGGTGCTTTCTACCAGCCGGCTTCGGTGGTGGTTGATACCGACTGCCTCACTACGCTGCCGCCGCGCGAGCTGGCCTCCGGTCTGGCGGAAGTGATCAAATACGGCATCATTCTCGACGGTGAATTTTTCCAGTGGCTGGAGCAGAATCTTGATGCGCTGCTGGCGCTGGATAACACCGCCATGGCTTACTGCATTCGCCGCTGCTGCGAGCTGAAAGCCGACGTGGTGGCGGCCGACGAGCGTGAAACCGGCCTGCGTGCGCTGCTCAATCTCGGTCATACTTTTGGCCATGCGATTGAAGCGCATATGGGTTACGGCAACTGGTTGCACGGTGAAGCGGTTGCGGCGGGCATGGTAATGGCGGCGCGCACTGCTGAGCGTCTGGGTCAGTTCAGCGCTGCCGATACTGACCGCATTATTGCGCTGCTGCAGCGTGCTGGCCTGCCGGTTAACGGCCCGGCCAGCATGACGGCAGAAGCTTATCTGCCGCACATGATGCGCGATAAAAAAGTGCTCGGCGGCGAGCTGCGTCTGGTGCTGCCTCTCGCTATTGGCCGCTCCGAAGTGCGTGGCGGCGTGGCGCATGATATGGTGCTGGCTGCGATTAACGATTGCAAAGTATCTTGATTATCCCCGTACTACGTCGGGCTGCTGTCCGGCGGGGGAACAGTGAGCAGTGATGCGGCACGTGGGAAGCGTGCCGTTTTACGGAGGAGGCTAAATGGATGAGTTCAAACCGGAAGACGAGTTAAAACCTGACGCCAGTGACCGCCGTCCCACGCGGCCTCGCAAATCGTCTTCTGCGCCGAAAGCGAAAGTACCGGTTTCCCGTCAGCATATGATGATGGGCATCGGCATTCTGGTGCTGCTGATTCTGGTGCTGGGCATTGGCTCCGCGCTGACCGGCCCGGACGAGAAGAAACCGGCCAGCAACAGCGCCAGCACCGGTAGCGCGGCTCCGGCTGGCGGCGGCAGTGAAAAGAATATCGACCTGTCAGGTTCAACCACCATGAGCGGCCAGCAGAATGCCACGCCGTCGGCTGAGGGCACCGCCGGTAACGCCGCATCCGCCGGCAGTGACGGTCAGTCCATCTCCATGCCGTCTGTCTCCTCCACGCCGACTCAGGCAGCACCGGTTGACACACCGGCCAACCAGCAGCGCGTAACGCTGCCGGGCGATCTCAATACCGCGCTGAACAATCAGCAGGGTTCCGTTGATGCCGCGGCGCAGGGCGCACAGGGCAACAGTTCGCTGCCTACCGCACCGGCAACGGTCAGCGGCAGCGCCGGCAAAGCGGTCACGCCGCCGGCGGTACGCGCTGAGACGCCACCGCGCAGCCTCGGTGCCAGCAGCAGCCACAAAACCCCGGCTGCCAGCAAACCGGCTGCAGTGAAAGAGAACAAAACGCACACCACCACCGCGCACAACAGCGCACCGGCCAGCAGTGGCGGTGCCAGCAAGTCGCTGCCATCGGGCGGCAACTACACGCTGCAGCTGAGCGGTGCGTCGAAAGAAGCGAGCCTGAACGCCTGGGCGAAGAAACAGAATCTGAGCGGTTATCACGTGTATAAAACCACGCGTAACGGCCAGCCGTGGTACGTGCTGGTGAGCGGCGCTTATGCCACACCGGCCGAAGCCAAACGTGCAGTAGCTTCACTGCCGGCGGAAGTGCGTGCGGCGAACCCGTGGGTTAAACCGCTCAGCCAGGTGAAGAAAGAGAGCCAGTAAGTGATGTGGGGCCGCGCTGCTGCGGCCCCGTTCTAAGCGCAGATCTGCTGTCGGTTTCGCCACAGCCAATAATTAAGATGTAATAGCCACGACAGCATGAAGAAAAATCGCGCTTTCCTGAAATGGGCCGGAGGGAAATACCCGCTGCTTGACGATATCCGTCGTCATCTGCCACAAGGTGATTGTTTAATCGAACCTTTTGTCGGCGCCGGTTCCGTATTCCTCAACACCGATTATGACCGTTATCACCTGGCGGACATCAACGGTGATCTGATCAATCTCTACAATATCGTCAAAACGCGCACCGCCTCGTTTATTGAAGACGCGCGCCAGCTGTTCAGCGCCAGCGGCAATACGGCGGAAACCTATTACGCCCAGCGTACGGCGTTCAACGCCAGCACGGATACCTATCAGCGCGCCGTGCTGTTTCTTTATCTCAACCGCCACGGTTACAACGGCCTGTGCCGTTACAACCTGCGCGGTGAATTTAATGTGCCCTTTGGTCGCTATCGTAAGCCGTACTTCCCGGAAGCCGAACTGTTATGGTTCGCCGAGCGCGCGCAAAAAGCCACCTTTGTCTGTGAATCGTACGATGTTACTCTGGGCAACGCCCCTGCAGGCTCAGTGGTTTATTGCGATCCGCCGTACGCGCCGCTGTCGGCGACGGCTAATTTTACCGCTTACCACACCAACAGCTTTAGCCTGCGCGAGCAGCAGCACCTGGCGGAACTGGCCAGTAAGCTGGCGCAGGAGAGCCGCATCCCGGTACTGATTTCAAACCACGATACCCTGCTGACGCGCGAGTGGTATCAGCATGCGGATTTACACGTAGTTAAAGCCCGGCGTTCCATCAGCCGAAGCATAAGTGGTCGCACTCAGGTTGACGAACTGCTGGCGCTTTTCCGCTAGCCTGTTTCGTCCGCGACCAACGCATCACGCCAGCTCCGGCTGGCGCACAAAATTGGGAGATTCGGATGAAACAATTTTTACTGGCCCCATCAATCCTTGCCGCTGATTTTGCCCGCCTGGGCGAAGATACCGCTAAAGCGCTGGAAGCGGGTGGCGACGTGGTGCATTTCGATGTGATGGACAACCACTATGTTCCCAATCTGACCATGGGGCCAATGGTGCTGAAAGCGCTGCGCGATTACGGCATCACCGCGCCCATCGATGTGCATCTGATGGTCAAGCCGGTCGATGCGCTGATCCCGGAATTCGCCAAAGCGGGTGCCAGCTTCATTACTTTCCATCCCGAAGCCAGCGAGCACGTTGACCGTACGCTGCAGCTGATCAAAGAGCACGGCTGTAAAGCCGGTCTGGTGTTCAATCCGGCAACGCCGCTCAGCTATCTCGATTACGTGATGGATAAGCTCGACATCATTCTGCTGATGTCGGTCAACCCAGGCTTCGGCGGCCAGTCCTTTATTCCAGGCACGCTGGATAAACTGCGCGAAGCGCGTCGTCGCATTGACCAGAGCGGTTACCAAATCCGTCTGGAAGTGGATGGCGGCGTGAAGATCGATAACATCGGTCAGATCGCGGCGGCCGGGGCTGATATGTTTGTTGCCGGCTCGGCGATCTTCGGTCATCCGGATTACAAGAAGGTGATCGATGAGATGCGCAGCGAACTGGAGAAAGTTAATGGCTCATTTCACTGATATCCGCGCGCTGGCGTTCGATCTCGATGGCACGCTGGTGCACAGCGCGCCAGGCCTGGCACAGGCGATCGATCTGGCGCTGGCCGATTTGCAGCTGCCGCCCGCAGGCGTTGAGCGCGTCTCAACCTGGATTGGCAACGGTGCGGACATCATGATGGCGCGGGCGCTTACCTGGGCGCTGGGCCGTGAGCCGCAGGCCGACGAG
This sequence comes from gamma proteobacterium symbiont of Lampromicra miyakona, assembly GCF_059730895.1. Lineage (NCBI taxonomy): Bacteria > Pseudomonadati > Pseudomonadota > Gammaproteobacteria > gamma proteobacterium symbiont of Lampromicra miyakona. Next base: position 324,457 of record NZ_AP035932.1, read on the forward strand.
CAGCGCGACGCGCGTGCGCTGTTCGACAAACACTACGCCGCAACGGTGGAAGCCGGCAGTACGCTGTTTCCACAGGTGCAGGAGACGCTGGCTGCGCTGCACGCCAGCGGTCAGCCGCTGGCCATCGTCACCAACAAACCTACACCGTTTGTTGCTCCGCTGCTGCAGTCGCTCGGCATTGCCGACTACTTTTCTCTGATCATCGGCGGCGACGATGTGGTGGTGAAAAAACCACATCCGGCGGCGATTTTCCTCGTTCTCGGCCGTTTCGGCGTGCTTCCAAAACAATTGCTGTTTGTCGGTGATTCGCGCAATGATATTCTCGCTGCCCAGGCGGCGGGCGTGCCAAACGTTGCGATGACCTTCGGCTACAACTACGGTGAGCCGATTGCCACCAGCCAGCCCGATTTAACTCTCGATACTTTTAGCGAACTTTTGCCCGTTCTCGGGCTGTGATTATCAGGACATAACATGAGCAAACCCATCGTTTTCAGCGGCGCCCAGCCTTCCGGTGAACTGACCATTGGCAACTACATGGGTGCGCTGCGTCAGTGGGTGCAGATGCAGGATGATTTCCACTGCATTTACTGCATCGTCGATCTGCACGCCATCACCGTTCGTCAGGACCCGGCCGCGCTGCGCAAAGCCACGCTGGATACGCTGGCGCTATACCTTGCCTGCGGTATCGATCCGGAAAAAAGCACCATCTTCGTGCAGTCGCATGTACCGGAGCACGCGCAGCTGAGCTGGGTACTGAACTGCTACGCCTACTTCGGCGAACTGAGCCGCATGACGCAGTTCAAGGACAAATCGGCACGTTACGAAGAGAACATCAACGCCGGCCTGTTCGATTATCCGGTGCTGATGGCGGCCGATATTCTGCTGTATCAGACTAACCAGGTGCCGGTCGGCGAAGACCAGAAGCAGCACCTTGAGCTGAGCCGCGATATCGCCGCGCGCTTCAATGCGCTGTACGGCGATGTGTTTAAAATTCCTGAGCCGTTTATTCCGAAGTCCGGCGCGCGCGTGATGTCGCTGCTGGAGCCGACGAAGAAGATGTCGAAATCCGATGACAACCGCAACAACGTGATTGGTCTGCTGGAAGACACCAAATCGGTGGTGAAGAAGATTAAGCGTGCAGTGACCGACTCGGAAGAGCCGCCGGTGGTGCGCTACGACATCAAAGAGAAAGCGGGCGTGTCTAACCTGCTGGATATCCTGTCAGGCGTGACCGGTAAGTCGATTGCGCAGCTGGAGCAGGAGTTCGAAGGCAAAATGTATGGTCACCTGAAAGGCGCGGTGGCAGATGCTGTGTCTGAGATGCTGACTGAGCTGCAGGAGCGTTATCATCGTTTCCGCAATGACGAAGCGTTCCTCAACCAGGTAATGCGCGATGGCGCAGCGAAAGCCCGTGCGCATGCCCAGGAAACGCTGAAGAAAGTGTATGACGCCGTAGGCTTCGTGGCGCAGCCATAAGCCGGTTTGCCGGGGCGCAGCACAACGCGCCCCGCAGGCTTTACTTCACCCGATGCAGCGTCAGCTCTGCGCCATCCCAGAATAGCCGCGCATTGCCGTCGGCCAGCACGCTCAGTACCGCGCCCGGTGCCGGTCCCCACGCCTGATTGCCACAGTGCACGTTGAAGCCATAGCGAAAGCTGAAATCACGATCCTGTCCTGCCCCGCTGGCGGCGCTCAGGCGCGGTTTTCCCTGGCAATTGTCAGTCGCCGGATTGATGCCGCGTTCGGCAGTGCCGCGCGTCCAGCTAATCGCATTGGGTTTAAACGCCACGCGCGCGCCCATAAACTGCGGATCGTTTTTGATGTAAATCTGGCCGTTCTCCTTTTTCGGCGTCACGGCAACCACCTGCCATTCGCCCGTGACCGATGACCACGTTACCGGGGCGGCACTCACCGCCGCGCTCAGCGGCATCAGCAGCGCCGCGGCCAGAGAAATAATGCGCATGGAAACTCCTTGTGATTGATTTGGCTGCTCAGTCTGGCGGCAAAGCGCAGCGCTGTACAGTATTTTACCGCATCAGAACCAGCGCAGCTGCGTGCGCAGGCTGACCACGCGGCCCACAATGATCAACGCCGGACTGGCAAACTGCTGTGCCAGCGTTGCCAGCTCCTGCAGCGTGGCGCAGGCGACGCGCTGCTGCGGCGTGGTGCCGTGCTGCACGATAGCCACCGGCATCGCTGCGTCCATCCCGTGCCGTAACAGCTGCTGCTGAATGTCGGCCGCCTGGCTGAGGCCCATATAAAACACCAGCGTCTGCTGCTCCGCCGCCAGTTTGCCCCACTCCATTTCGCCGTGCTGCTGCAGATGGCCGGTGACGAAGCGCACGCTCTGGGCATGGTCGCGGTGGGTGAGGGGAATACCGCTGTAGGCGGCACAGCCGGAGGCGGCGGTGATGCCCGGCACCACGCTGAACGGGATGTTATGCTGCGCCAGCACCTCCAGCTCTTCGCCGCCGCGGCCAAAAATAAAGGGATCGCCGCCCTTGAGACGCACCACACGCTTGCCGCGCTGCGCCTGCTCCAGCAGCAACTGGTTGATTTGTTCCTGCGGCACGCAGTGATGGCCCGCCTGTTTACCCACGAAGAGGCGTTCGGCATCGCGCCGCACCAGATTAAGAATCGGCTCCGATACCAGCCGGTCATACACCACCACATCAGCCTGCTGGATAGCCTGCAACCCTTTCAGCGTTAGCAGACCGGCATCACCCGGCCCGGCGCCGACCAGCACGACTTCGCCCTGCTGCGTCAGCGGCGCCGCAAACAAGGCATCGACCTGTGCGGCAGCGCGTGCCCGATCGCCGTTGGCCAGCGTTTGGGCCAGCCGATCGCTGGTAAAGAAGCGCTCCCAGAAGGCGCGGCGTGGCGCCATGGCGCTAAAATGCTGCTTCACGCGCTCGCGCAGTGAGCCCGCCAGCGCAGCCAGTTCGCCGAGATGCTGGGGCAGCATCGCCTCCAGCTTCTCACGCAGCAGACGCGCCAGCACCGGCGCGCGGCCTCCGGAAGAGACGGCGATCATCAGCGGCGAGCGGTCGATGATCGACGGCATAATGGCGCTGGCCTGCTGCGGCGCATCCACCAGGTTACAGAAGAGGCGGCGCTGTTCGGCGGCGTCAGCCACCCGCTGATTGACGGCATCATCGCTGGTGGCCGCAATCGCCAGCCAGCATTCATCCAGCCAGTCATCGGTGAATGCGCCGTGCAGTAACGTCACTTTTCCCTGTTGAGCCCACAGCTGAAACGCCGGAGAAAAATCCCGCGCGCCGACGTACAGCTCTGCGCCGGCCTCCAGCAGCAAACGCGCTTTGCGTTCAGCCACATCGCCTGCGCCAACCAGTAAACAACGCTTGCCTTGCAGCCGACAAAACAGCGGAAAGTAATCCATAACGAATCCTGAAAAAAAGCCCGCACGGTGCGGGCTGTGGAAGGGATTATACCGATTTCAGCGGCGAAGCCTGGGCTTGCGTCTGCGGGCGCTGCGCCTGCGGCGTGGCATACCAGTAGCCGAGGCCCATCAGCACCATGCCAGAGAACATATTGCCGAGCGTCACCCACAGCAGGTTGTGGCCGATGCCGCGCAGCGTCAGGTCGGCGCTGTGCTGACCAAACCACGACAGCGCAAATACCGTCATGTTGGCGATGGAGTGCTCGTAACCGGAGGCGATAAACGCCAGCAGGCACCACCAGATAGCGATGAACTTCGCGGCCCCTTCGCTGCGCACCGCCATCCAGATCGCCAGACACACCAGCCAGTTGCACAGCGCGCCTTTAAAGAACAGCGCCATCGCCGTCTGCGTGGTTTTTGCCAGCGCTACGCTGTGGATCAGCGAGCCGGCGTTCGGCAGCAGCGCACCAGCGGCGTAGTAGTAGAGCAGGGCGACAAACACTGAGCCGATCAGGTTACCCAACCAGGTTTGCGGCAGCACGCACCACATCTGGCCGTGGCTGATGGTGCCGGCTTTGACGCCCACGGTGAGGAACATGGTATGACCGGTAAACAGCTCGGAACCGGCGATGATCACCAGCGTCAGGGCAATACCGAAGGTGGCGCCCATCAGCAGTGGACGATATGCCGGGTCCGCCAGGTTACCGAGGGTGAAGATCAGGATGATCGCCAGGCCAACGTAAGCGCCGGCCATCGCCGATCCAATCCAGAAGGCCAGCGGGCTGTGCTGCGCGGTGCGTACAATGCGCGCCGCATTGGCGGCGCAGGTGTTCAGGGTGTCAGAAAACATAGTGACGTCTCATAAAGTGAAGGAATTCTGTCAGGCGCAGACTTCGACCTGGCCGTTGCTGACGCGCACCGCATAGCTCGCCACCGAGCGGCTTTCATCTTCCAGACAAACGCCATCGCTCAGGCGAAAACGCTGTTTTTTCAGCGGGCTGGCGACCCACAGCGTGTGCTGGTGTTCGGCGATCAGGCCGCGCGATAACACGCTGGCTTCAGCAAACGGGTCGATGTTGCTCAGAGCGTACAGCTGCGCATCGTCGCGCGGGCGAAAGATGGCGATCTGCTGGCCGTTAACCAGCGCGCACACGCCGGTAGCGGGCAGGATTTGTGTGAGTTCACACACGGTGTACCACTGGCTCATGCGTCAGCCTCCTCGATCAGGGTAATAGCGATGCGCTCCGCCGGACGCGCCGGGCGATGCTGCTCGCGTTCACTGACGTGCTGCACCAGCGGGTCGCGCTGCGGGCTGTTAATAAACGTGGCGAAGTGCGCCTGTTGCTGCGGGTCGTTAACCGTGGCGGTCCATTCACAGCGAACATCAGCGCGCAGACGCGTCAGCTCCTGCTCCAGCTGAGCGTTAAGGCCGAGCCGGTCGTCGATAATCACGCTGCGCAGATAGTCGATGCCGCCGTCCAAGCTCTCCAGCCACAGCGAAGTGCGCTGCAGGCGGTCGCCGGTGCGGATGTAAAACATCATGAAGCGGTCGAGATACTGCAGCAGCGTGTCGCGGTCGAGGTCAGCCGCCAGCAGATCGGCGTGGCGCGGTTTCATGCCGCCGTTGCCGCACACGTACAGGTTCCAGCCTTTTTCGGTGGCGATGACGCCGACATCTTTGCCCTGCGCTTCGGCGCATTCACGGGTGCAGCCAGAGACGCCAAACTTCATCTTGTGCGGCGTGCGGATGCCTTTGTAGCGGTTTTCCAGCTCAATGCCGAAGCCGAGGCTGTCGCCAACGCCATAGCGGCACCAGCTGCTGCCGACGCAGGTTTTCGCCATGCGCAGCGCTTTGGCATAAGCCTGTCCGGTTTCAAAGCCGGCGGCAATCAGCTGTGACCAGATGGCCGGCAGGTCGTCGCGCTGCGCCCCAAACAGGCCGATGCGCTGTGAGCCGGTGATTTTGGTGTAAAGGTTGTACTGCCGCGCCACTTCGCCCAGCGTCATCAGCCCCTGCGGCGTGATTTCACCGCCGGCGGTGCGCGGAATCACCGAGTAGGTGCCATCTTTCTGGATGTTGCCGAGATAGAGATCGTTGCTGTCCTGTAGCGGCGTGTGCTGCGGCTTGAGGATGTATTCGTTCCAGCAGGAGGCCAGCAGCGATCCGACGGTCGGTTTACACACTTCACAGCCGTAACCCTGGCCATACTTCGCCAGCAGCGCGTCAAACGACTTGATCTCCTCCACGCGGATCAGGTGATACAGCTCCTGGCGCGAATAGGCGAAATGCTCGCACAGGTGATGATTGACTTCGATGCCCTGACGGCTCAGCTCAGCGTTCAGCACCTGCGTAATCAACGGGATGCAGCCGCCGCAGCCGTTACCGGCGCGGGTTTCGGCTTTCAGCGCCGCCACGGTGTGGCAACCCGCCTGCACCGCGTTAACGATATCGCCTTTGCTGACGTCAAAGCAGGAGCAGATTTGCGCGCTGTCCGGCAGCGAATCGACGCCCAGCGCCGGTTTTTCGCCGCTGCCCGCCGGCAGAATCAGCAGCGCCGGGTTTTCCGGTAAGGCGATGTGATTGAGCGCCAGCTGCAGCAGATTGCCGTAGTTGCTGGTATCGCCCACCAGCACCGCGCCGAGCAGAGTTTTGTTGTCTTCGCTGACGATCAGGCGCTTATACACGTGCTGCTGTTCATCGAGCCAGATGTAGCTGCGCGCGCCCGGCGTGCGGCCGTGCGCATCGCCAATGCCGCCGACATCCACGCCCAGCAGCTTGAGTTTGGCGCTCATATCGGCACCGGCAAAGACGCTGTCACGCCCAACCAGCGCATCGCTGGCGACCTGCGCCATTTTGTAGCCCGGCGCCACCAGACCGTAAATCCGATCCTGCCAGGCGGCACATTCCCCAATCGCGTAGATCGCCGCATCGCTGGTCTGGCAGCGATCGTTGATGGCAACGCCACCGCGCTGGCCGAGCGCCAGGCCGCACTGTTGCGCCAGCTTATCCTGCGGACGAATGCCGGTGGAGAACACGATGAAGTCGACGTCGAGCGCGCTGCCATCGGCGAACGCCAGCGTTTTACCGCCCTTAGCGTGATGCACAATCTGCCGGGTATTTTTGCCGGTATGGACCTGCACGCCCATCTGTTCGATCTTACGCCGCAGCTGTTCGCCGCCCTGTGTATCCAGCTGTTCCGCCATCAGCACCGGCGCAAACTCAATCACGTGCGTTTCAATGCCGAGATTTTTCAGCGCGCCCGCCGCTTCCAGTCCGAGCAGACCGCCGCCAATCACCGCACCGCGTTTGCTGCGGCGCGCGCAGGCTTCAATGGCGTTGAGATCTTCGATGGTGCGATAGACAAAGCAGTCACTGCCCTCCGCGCCGGCGATCGGCGGGATCCACGGATAAGAACCGGTGGCCAGAATCAGCGTGTCGTAATGCACCGCACGACCGGTATTGGAGTGAATCAGCTTTTCCTCACGGTTGAGGGTAATGGCGCGCTCGCCGAGCAGCAGATTGACCTGATGCTTTTCGTAGTAGCCTTCGCGCACCAGTGAGAGTTCTTCGGCGGTGTGGTGGGAAAAATAGGCGGAGAGATGGACGCGGTCATAGGCGACGCGGGGCTCTTCACAGAAAACGGTTATCGCGAACTGCTCAGGGGCGGCTTTGTCGATCAGTTCTTCGATAAAGCGGTGGCCAACCATGCCGTTGCCAATAATAACGACACTGTGCTTGCTCATGCTTGCCTCAAAATTTGCGGGATCTGCGCCTACCTTAGCGCGCTGTTTCTGGCGCTTATTGACGTACATCAACTGCGGCTTTATATACCCATTTAGAGGTATGATGCTGATTTTACGCGTTTTTATCTAAGTCTTTTATTTGGTTGAAAATTACCCAATGGCGGCAGAAAAGTTGCCAGCGGCGCGGCCGTTTTTCGTGCTAGCTTAAGATGTTGCGTTTTCAGCGGAGAAGGATATGACCCAGCAAGCGTTTAAGTGGATAAACAACCTGCGCCTGGCAGGCCAACCGGGTTTATGGCAGATCGAAATTCGCCACGGCAACATCAGCGCCATTATTCCGCAGCCGCCGCAGACTGCCGCCCAGCCGGATGCGCTGGATGCCGCCGGTGGGCTGGCGAGCGCGCCGTTTATCGAGCCGCATATTCATCTCGACACTACGCAAACCGCTGGCGAACCGGCGTGGAATCAGTCCGGCACGCTGTTTGAAGGCATTGAGCGCTGGGCTGAACGCAAGGCGCTGCTCAGCCATGAGGATGTGAAGCAGCGCGCGCGGCAGACGCTGAAGTGGCAAATTGCCAACGGCATTCAGCACGTGCGCACCCACGTGGATGTGTCCGATCCCACGCTGACCGCATTAACCGCGATGCTGGAGGTGAAAGCGGAGATGGCGCCGTGGATCGATATCCAAATCGTGGCCTTTCCGCAGGAGGGCATTCTCTCTTATCCCAACGGCGAAGCGCTGCTGGAAGAGGCGCTACGCCTTGGTGCCGATGTGGTGGGCGCGATCCCGCATTATGAATTTACCCGCGAATATGGCGTCGAATCGCTGCACAAGGCATTTGCGCTGGCGCAGCGCTATGACCGGCTGGTGGACGTGCACTGTGACGAGATTGATGATGAGCAGTCACGCTTTGTCGAAACCGTGGCGGCGCTGGCGCACCGCGAGGGCATGGGCGCGCGCGTCACCGCCAGCCACACTACGGCGATGCATTCGTACAATAACGCCTATACTTCGCGGCTGTTCCGCCTGCTGAAGCTGTCACAGATTAACTTTGTCGCCAATCCGCTGGTGAATATTCATCTGCAGGGACGCTTTGACAGCTACCCGAAACGGCGCGGCGTGACGCGGGTGAAAGAGCTGCTGGAGGCGGGTATCAACGTCTGCTTCGGCCATGATGATGTGTTCGATCCCTGGTATCCGCTCGGCACCGCCAGCATGCTGCAGGTGCTGCACATGGGGCTGCACGTCTGTCAGCTGATGGGCTATGAGCAGATCGACAGCGGTCTGCAACTCATCACGCACAACAGTGCCAAAACCATGCAGCTGGCGGATTATGGCGTGCAGGTGGGCAACGCGGCCAGCCTGATTATTTTGCCTGCTGATAACGGGTTCGATGCGCTGCGCCGTCAGGTGCCGGTGCGCTATTCGCTGCGTAAGGGCGTGCTGGTGGCGGCCACACAGCCGGCAAGCAGTGAAATTTATCTCGGTGCTAGCGAAGCGGTGACGTTCCGGCGTTAAGGGAGCGGGAAGAGGAATAGCGGCGCGAGGCTTCGCGCCGCTCGGGGATCAGGCAGTCTGGTGAGCGTGCTGGCGATGTTTGGTGACAAAGCCGAGCAGCACACACATCACAAACACCACCGCGTACAGCGCGTTCGCGGTGGACAGCGCCGCGTGGGCACCGCCTTTCGCCACGATCGGGCCGGTGACCACGAAGGTCAGCATGGTGCCGACGGTGCCGCAGGTGAGGATGAAGTTCACCAGCTTCGGCGATGACGCTTTGGTCTGCAGCGAGCCCAGCGTGATGATGGTGGTGTAAATGGCGCTGGAGAAGAAGCCAAGCGACATAATGATCCAGTGCAGCATGCTGGCATCGGTGGTTTTCACGAACCAGAACATCAGGCCGGTGGCCAGCAGCGCCAGCACCACCAGAATGCGTTGCAGGTCGAAGAAGCGCAGCAGGAAGCTGAACGCCCACATGCCGACCATATAGGCGGTCCAGAAGTTACCGACCAGCTGACCGGCTGCCGCGATATCCATGCCCATTGTTTTGGTGGCGTATTCCGGTACCCAGGAGATGAAGCCGAGCTGGCCGAGGATGTAGCACAGTGCCGCAATCGACAGGAACAGCACGCCGATGCCCCACTTCTCTTTTTCGCCGCCCTGCACCGCGGCTTCGCTCTTCAGCACCGGGAACTCGACCATCAGCGTCAGGATGAAGATCGCCACGTAGATCACGCCAATGCAGGCGTAAACCCAGTACCACGGCAGCGCGCGCGCCAGCAGAATGCCCGCGATAATCGGGAAGATGGTGCCGGCCATGCTGAAGAACGAGTCGGTAAACAGCAGACGGGAACCGCGCTGGCGACCATCGTACAGATGGGTAATCAGGAAGGTGCCGATCGACATGGTGATACCGCTGACCACGCCGAGCACGAACATGCACAGCGAGAACACCGTGAGGTTATGGCTGGTCATCAGCCCGGCCACGGCGAGGATCATCAGCACAAAGCCAAAGATCAGCTGGCGCTTGAGTGGCACAATAACCATCAGCCAGGCGTTCAGGAACACCGCCGCCAGAATACCGGCGTTAAGGAAAGTGAAGGTGTTGCTCATCTCGGAGATGGGCAGCTGGAAATACTGGGCAATATTATCCAGCACCATACCGGTAACGATCACCAGTGCGCCGGTGAGCGCATAGGAGAAAAAGCTGATCCAGGTAAGGCCAATGCGATTACGGTTTGTCATGTTCTGAACCTGTGATGCGCCGACGTGGCAAAAAGTGTCATGAATTGTAAATGGATCTGTGATCGTAATAAACAAGCAGTGAAACGTGCGAGAAATATTTCATTAATAGTGTGATTTTCGTCACGCAAATGATTGCGCGACGGGAAAAGTATGACGATAGCAACATCAGCGTAAATATAGGTAAAACGCTGGCTCTTGTATTACATGCTCTTTACAATCAATCTCGTTTTTGAGCTTGCTCTCCAAGGTAAGGAATCTTTCATGCTTAAACGTACTTTGACAGCGGCGGTTGCCCTGTTAGCGCTCTCTTCTGTATCTGCTTCGGCTCTGGCGGCGAAAGGGGATACGCACGTGCTGCTCACCACCTCTGCGGGCAATATCGAACTTGAACTGGATAATCAGAAAGCCCCGGTTTCAGTAAAAAACTTTGTGGATTACGTGAATAACGGCTTCTACAACAACACCATTTTCCATCGTGTGATCCCGGGTTTCATGATTCAGGGCGGCGGCTTCACGGCGGATATGCAGCAGAAGCAGACCAACGCGCCGATCAAAAACGAAGCGGATAACGGCCTGCGCAACCTGCGTGGCACCATTTCCATGGCGCGTACCGCTGAGAAAGACAGTGCGACCAGCCAGTTCTTCCTGAACGTGGCGGACAACGCTTTTCTTGACCATGGCCAGCGCGACTTCGGCTATGCGGTGTTTGGTAAAGTAGTGAAAGGCATGGATGTGATCGACAAGATCGCCCAGGTGCCGACCAAAGATGTCGGGCCATACCAGAATGTGCCGTCAAAACCGATTGTTATCACTTCCGCGAAAGTCCTGCCGTAATCCCTCTGCGCGCCACCTCTGGGTGGCGCCGTCTGCCGCGCTCCGGCAAAGCTGAAATTTGCTCTTATACTTAGGGCACATCCTGCTTGCCGGAGGCGCTATGAGCAGCAAACTCACCGAAAAACAGAAAATCACGTTGTGGCAGCAAACCCGTGCGGCCAATTATCAGGCCAGCTGCAAACTGGCCGGTTACACGCTGAATGAACCTGCCGTCGAGAGCGCCCAGGCGGACGATCGTCTGGCATCGCTGAGGAGGCAATATGGCGGATAACAGCCTGGCGGTGCGCGATCCCTATTTGTGGCACAACGATGACGTGCTGAAAAACCTGCTGGAAATTCACGACGTGGCGCAACTGCGTAAAGCCGAGCTGGCATTCAGCGCGGCGCGGCTGGCCACGCTGGCGCTCGGACCGGCCACGCCCGGTCTGCCGCACCTGCGTCATATTCACCGCACGCTGTTTCAGGATATCTACAGCTGGGCCGGCGAACTGCGTACCATCGACATCTGGCGCGACGACACGCCCTATTGCCACTGCGAGTACATCGAGAATGAGGGCAATGCGCTGATGAGCGCACTGGAGGAGGAAGAGGGCCTGTGCGACCTCGACCCGCAGACCTTCGTGGCACGCATCGCGCATTACTACTGTGAAATCTACGTCCTGCATCCGTTCCGTGCCGGAAACGGGCGGGCACAGCGCATCTTTTTCGAACAGCTGGCGCTGCACGCGGGCTATCTGCTGAACTGGGATACGCTGGAGCCTGAAAGCTGGCACCAGGCCATCGTCGCCGGCGTTGGCGGCGATCTCGCGCCGCTCAATGCGCAGTTTGCGAAAGTGGTGAGTCCGGCGCGTTAAAATGCGTAGAATAGCGGCGGTTTTACTGGCCTGAGGGCATTATGCTGCTGCTAATTGATAACTACGACTCCTTTACCTGGAATCTCTACCAGTACTTCTGTGAACTGGGCGCGCAGGTGCGTGTGGTGCGCAACGATGCAATGACGCTGGAAGAGATGACGGCGCTGCCGCTGAGCCATCTGGTGATCTCGCCGGGCCCCTGCACGCCGGATCAGTCCGGCATCTCGCTGGCAGCGATCCGCCACTTTGCCGGACGGCTGCCGATTCTTGGTGTCTGTCTTGGCCATCAGGCGATTGCGCAGGCCTACGGTGCGCAGGTGGTGCGCGCGCGCCAGGTGATGCACGGCAAAACCTCTGCGGTGCAGCACACCGGCCAGGGCGTATTCCGCAACCTGAATAATCCGCTGACCGTCACGCGCTATCACTCGCTGATTGTGGCGCGCGACACGCTGCCGCCGGAGTTTGAAGTCACCGCCTGGAGCCTGCGCGATGGCGTTGCCGATGAGATCATGGGCTTCCGCCATCGTACGCTGCCACTGGAGGGCGTGCAGTTCCATCCGGAGAGCATTCTCAGTGAGCAGGGACATCAGCTGCTGGCGAATTTCCTCAATACGTAACTTCCGTTTGCCATTGCATGATTTTTTATGCATATTTTGTGATTATAATTTCACATCAGCTCAACAAATAACCCGATGAGGTCATCAATGGCAGCGGAAAATCTAGCGGTAAGCCGGGAAACGTTCGATAACGTTATTTTGCCTGTTTATGCACCTGCGCAGTTTGTGCCGGTCAAAGGCAAAGGCAGCCGCGTGTGGGATCAGCAGGGCAAAGAGTATATCGACTTCTCCGGTGGTATCGCGGTCACCGCGCTTGGCCATTGTCATCCGGCGCTGGTGGAAACGCTGAAAAGCCAGGGCGAAACCCTGTGGCACACCAGTAACGTGTTCACCAATGAGCCGGCACTGCGCCTCGCCAGTAAACTGATCGCGGCGACCTTCGCCGAGCGGGTATTCTTCGGTAACTCCGGTGCCGAAGCGAACGAAGCGGCGTTCAAACTGGCGCGCTACTACGCCTGCAAAAAGCACAGCCCGTTCAAAAGCAAAATTATCGCTTTCCACAACGCCTTCCACGGCCGCACGCTGTTCACCGTCTCGGTGGGCGGTCAGCCGAAATACTCCGATGGCTTTGGCCCGAAGCCGGCGGATATCGTCCATGTGCCGTTTAACGATCTGGCCGCGGTGAAGGCGGTAATTGACGACCACACCTGCGCGATTGTGGTGGAGCCGATTCAGGGGGAAGGCGGCGTGATGCCGGCAACGCCGGAATTCATGCAGGGATTGCGTGCGCTGTGCGATCAGCACAACGCGCTGCTGGTGCTGGATGAAGTGCAGAGCGGCATGGGCCGCAGCGGTAAGCTGTTTGCTTACGAACACTATGGTATCAAGCCAGATATCATCACCACCGCTAAAGCGCTGGGCGGCGGTTTCCCGGTGAGCGCGATGCTGACCACCCATGAAATCGCCTCGGTGATGGCGCCGGGCGTGCACGGCACCACCTACGGCGGCAACCCGCTGGCCTGTGCGATTGCCGAAACCGCGCTGGATATCATCAATACGCCCGAGGTACTGAATGGTGTCGACGCGCGCCGTGAGCAGTTTGTCTCGGCGCTGCAGAAAATCAATGAGCAGTTCGACATCTTCAGTGAAATTCGGGGCAAAGGGCTGCTGCTGGGTGCCGTACTCAACGCGCAGCACGCCAGCAAAGCGCGCGATATCCTCAACGCTTCCGCCGCTGAAGGCCTGATGGTACTGACCGCCGGCAGCGATGTGATTCGCTTTGTGCCGTCGCTGGTGATTGAGCCGACCGATATCGCCGAAGGCATGGCGCGCTTTGCCCGGGCGATCGCGAAAGTCCTGAACTAACCTTTCGGCTTCAGCACGCTGAGCCAGCGGCCGTGATGCGGGCGCTGGCTCCACGCCAGTGAAGAAATGGTGTGCATCACATTGAGGTGCTGCAGAATGCGCTTCACATGCTGTTCGACAATCGTCACCGGCCCCTCATTCAGATTCTCCGGCGCTTCCAGAATATTGCTGTCGTTGCCCGGCCCGTCGTAAGCCAGCCGCTGCTGACAGCGCTGCAGCGCGATTTCACAGGACTGCAAATAGCGCTCCGCCAGCTTTGGCGTCAGCATGGTGTGCTCGCGCGCCAGAATGGTCATGGCGTTGATGTGCTCGACGATAAACTGGCTGTGAGTCACCCACAGGCGCATATCTTTCAGATACTGAAAGTTAAAGCCCGGTTCGGTGGACGCCTGGTTGAGCGAGTTAAACAGCGCGTTGTGCGCCTGGTTAACCTTGACGCGCTGATACGCCAGCTTCTCCGGCGCCTGCTCCGGACCGAGCAGCAGGCGCAGCGCCTCCTGATAAGCCTCCAGCGCATCGTGCGCATTATTGCGCAGCAGCCCGCTCTGCCACTGCGGCCATAGCCAGATCATACCGGCGAAGGCAATCAGGCAGCCCATCAGCGTATCCATCATGCGTGGCAGCAGGAACTGCGCGCCATTCAGTGACAGCAGCTGCAGCGAATACACCGCCGTCACCGTAAAGCCAATCATCGACCAGCCATAATATTTACGCGTGATCAGATAGCTGGCGAGCGTGATGACCAGCATGGTCAGCAGGGCAATCGACTCCGGAACAGCAAAGCGCAGCGACGCCGCGGCGATCAGCAAGCCGGCGAAGGTGCCGAGCGCCCGGTGCTGAATGCGCACGCGCGTGGCGCTGTAGCCGTTCTGGCTGACAAACATGATGGTCATCAGAATCCAGTAAGGCTTGGGAATATTGAAGAACAGCGCCAGCGCGCTGCCGAACATTAGCATCACCGCGAAGCGCGCCGCCGTCCGCAGCGCGGCAGATTTCAGCGACAGGTAGCTGCGCAGCGCCGGCAGCAGCGGCAGGCGGCGCTGGCGATCGGCCATCAGGTCGCGGGTGTACAGTGGCTTCTGCGTGCGCAGCACGCGGGCGATGCGGCTGAAATGGTAGAGGCAGAAATTACCGACCGGATTATCCGGGTGCTGCCGGGCAATTTTCTCCAGCGCGCCGAGCGGCTTCTCCATGTGGAAGCGTTCCGGCAGCTGGTGATAGAGAATGGCATCGGCCAGCACGCGCAGCCGTGCCGAAATGATTTTCGCGTTCCAGCGGATCACCGCCTCGGCGTGGCTCTGCTCCACCAGCTTTTGCACCTCTTCCGGCTGGTGCAGGCTGACCGAGATATGTTCCTGCAGATCGAGCGCGACCTGGAAAGCGCGCGTCAGGCGTTTATGGCTGTTATCACGGCTGGCGGACAGCATATGCATCTGCTGGTAGCAGGTGGTGATCAGATCGACCGCTTTCTGCTGGCGCGCCAGTAGCGGCGGCAGCGCTTTTTCCGGATCGGTCAGCTGCGTCAGCAGGGTGTATTTGGCGTCGCAGTAATCGGCCAGCTCGCGGTACAGCAGGCTGAGGGTCTCGCGCATCGGCTGCTCTTTCCACAGCCAGAACCAGAACCAGTTAAACAGCCCGTACCACAGCGTCCCGCCGATATACAGCAGCGGCGGGACCCACATCGGCATACGGCCGACGAGGCTTAAGGTAAAGATGGCGGCGATCAGCGTGCCGGGCAGCAAACGACCATGCAGCGGGCTGATTTCACCGGTCACGCCCACCAACAGCGGCAACACCAGCAGAATCAGCGGCAGCGGCACAGCGTAAGCCGTGAGGTACTGAATCAGAAAACTGCCGCTGGCGAACAGTGCGCCGCCGACAATCAGCCGTTTGAAGAACCGCTTGTGTGGCGTATCCAGACCGGCGATGTTGCAGCAGGCCGGCACCAGGGAGAACAGCAGCCCTTTTTGCAGATCGCCAAACAGCCAGCCGAGCGCCACAGGCAGGCACAGCACCAGCGTTTGCCGCAGCGCATAGTTAACTTCCGGATGATAGATGATTCGACGCCACATCAGCTCATCGTAAACAGAAACGGCGCGATGTTGCCATCACGCCGTAGGTGAGAAGAAATCAGCGGGTGCCGTAAACGACGATGGTTTTGCCGTGTGCAGAGATCAGGTTCTGATCTTCCAGCATTTTCAGGATACGACCCACGGTTTCGCGTGAGCAGCCCACGATCTGACCAATCTCCTGACGGGTGATTTTGATCTGCATACCGTCCGGGTGGGTCATGGCATCAGGCTGTTTCGCCAGGTTGAGCAGCGTTTGCGCGATACGGCCGGTCACATCGAGGAAGGCAAGGTTGCCGACTTTTTCAGATGTTACCTGCAGGCGACGCGCCATCTGCGCCGACAGGCGCATTAAAATATCCGGATTGACCTGAATCAGCTGACGGAATTTTTTGTAGGAAATTTCAGCCACTTCGCAGGCGGTTTTCGCACGTACCCAGGCGCTACGCTCCTGGCCCTCTTCAAACAGGCCGAGCTCACCGATGAAATCCCCCTGATTGAGGTAGGAGAGTATCATCTCTTTGCCTTCTTCATCTTTAATCAGTACCGCGACGGAACCTTTCACGATGTAGTACAGCGTTTCCGCTTTCTCACCCTGATGGATGAGGGTGCTTTTGGATGGATATTTGTGAATATGGCAATGGGACAGGAACCATTCGAGTGTAGGGTCTGTTTGCGGTTTGCCGAGAACCATTCGCTATTATCCTCTGTTGTAATCGTGCCCAAAATACAGGGGGCAGTTTTCCCTGTCAGGCGGTGAAATCGTCCAGCGTTTCCCGTGAGGGACAGTTATTCGGGGGTGGATTCGTAAGCGATGCTTTTGATTCGTCCCGCTTTCGTCTTTCGTGACGAAAATATTTTCAGCACTGTTTGTAGCATAGCTTTTGCAACCTGTCTCCTGTTGTCTCGCTTCAGCAGGTGGGTGATGCGTCTGCATTGCTGTTTGTCAGGTGAAAGCGTACTCTGGCGGCAAAACCGCCGCTTCAGGAGAAAGAATAATGCAGGCACGAGTGAAATGGGTGGAAGGGCTGACCTTTCTCGGAGAATCCTCATCCGGTCATCAGGTATTAATGGACGGCAATTCCGGTGATAAAGCGCCCAGCCCGATGGAGATGGTGTTGATGGCTGCGGGCGGCTGCAGCGCGATTGACGTGGTGTCGATTCTGCAAAAGGGGCGCAACGATGTCGCCGATTGTGAAGTCAAACTGACCTCGGAACGCCGCGAAGAAGCGCCACGCATTTTTACGCATATCAATCTGCATTTTATTGTCAGCGGCAAAGCGCTGAGCGATAAAGCGGTAGCGCGCGCGGTGGATCTGTCCGCGGAGAAGTACTGCTCGGTCGCGATCATGCTGGGCAAGGGCGTCGAGATAACGCACAGCTACGAAGTGGTGGAGCTGTAATCCAGCCGGGAGCGCGGCCCTGCGCTCCCGATCTCAGTTCCTCACGGCGAAACTGGCGTATTAGCCTGCGCTATTCAATACGTTTTCCTTCAATCAACCGCTGCACCAGCGGCGTCATGATCAACTCCATCGCCAGTCCCATCTTGCCGCCCGGCACCACCAGCGTATTCATGTGGGAAATAAACGAGCCCTGGATCATCGCCAGTAAATAAGGAAAAGCGATGCCCTCCAGGCCGCGAAAATGGATCACCACAAAGCTCTCATCCAGCGACGGGATTTCACGCGCGGCAAACGGGTTCGAGGTATCCACGGTCGGCACGCGCTGGAAGTTGAGGTGCGTGCGGGAAAACTGCGGCGTGATGTAGTTGATGTAGTCTTCCATCGAACGCACCACCGAATCCATCACCGCTTCGCGCGAATGGCCGCGCTCGCTGGTGTCGCGTACCAGTTTCTGAATCCACTCCAGATTAACAATCGGTACCACGCCAACCAGCAGATCGACGTGTTCAGCCACGTTATGCTGCTGCGTCACCACGCCGCCGTGCAGGCCTTCATAGAACAGCACATCGGTGTTTTCCGGCAGCGGCTGCCAGGGTGTAAACGTGCCCGGCACCTGATTCCACGGCACCGCTTCATCGTAGGTGTGCAGATATTTGCGCGACTGGCCGAGTCCGCTCTGACCATAGTCGCGGAAAGTCTGCTCCAGCAGGCCGAAGTCGTTGGCTTCCGGGCCAAAGTAGCTGATGTGACGCCCGAGGTCGCGCGCCTTACGAATCGCCATGTCCATTTCCGGACGGGTATAGCGATGGAAACTGTCGCCTTCTACTTCCGCCGCGTGCAGATCCAGCTGCTGGAAAATTTTACGGAAGGCGAGACTGGTGGTGGTGGTTCCGGCGCCGCTGGAACCGGTAACGGCTATGACTGGATGCCTGGCTGACATAACAGCGCTCCCTGTGAAGTCCGGCGATGAGCATTGTTACCACGAATTGCCGCCTGACGCATCAGCCGCGAAATTCACGCCGCGGCATAATATTGACCGATTCATGCAATTCTGACCACACCAGTACCACCTCGCCCTGCTTGAGCTGGCGGCGCACGTCGGCCACTTTCTGCGTCAGGCTGCGCTCCTGCTCGCCATAATCGGTGCCTTCACGCAGCACAAAACTTTCTATCAGGTTTTCCAGCGTTGTCGGGTCGAGTTCTTGCCAGGGAATAATCACAATTACATATCCAGATAAGTTGAGAGCCAGTCCGGCACGCGCTGCTCCAGCCACATTTTGGGTCGCAGCAGGCTGCCGCCCACGAAGCCGACGTGACCGCCTTGCTGCGTCAGCTGATACTCAATTGTGGCAGACAACTGCTGCGGCTGCGGGATCACCGCATCGGTCATGAAGGGATCGTCTTTAGCATGGATGATCAGCAGCGGCTTGCGCACGCCGGTCAGCAATGGCATGGCGCTGGCGCGCTGATAATAGTCGCGCGCATCAATAAAACCGTGGGCGCGGGCGGTAATCGCATCATCAAACTCACGCAGCCGGCGGAAGGCGTGCAGCTGCGTCAGATCGACCGGCAGCGTGCCCGGCCAGGCGCGCAGTTTGCGCGTGGCGTTTTTCTTCAGCTGGGTCAGCAGGTAGTGCTGATAAAAGCGTGAAAAGCCCACGTCCAGCTTCTGGCTGCACGGCTCCAGCGCCAGCGGCGCGGAAATGGCGACCGCGGCATCCAGCGGGGCCGACGTGCCCTGCAGCCCCAGCAGACAGGCCAGCATATTGCCGCCGAGCGAAACGCCGACCGCGGCAGTCGGCACCGTGCCCCATTCGCGCTGCAGCCAGTGCAGAAAATAGGTGGCATCTTCAGTTTCACCGGAGTGATAGATGCGCTGCAGACGGTTAGGCTCGCCGCTGCAGCCGCGGAAGTGCATGATCACCGCCAGCCAGCCGCGCGCCTGACACGCCTGCATCAGCCCATGGGCATACGGGCTGCGGAAACTGCCTTCCAGCCCGTGGAACAGCACCATACGCGGCTTGTGACGTGCCTGTGCCGGATTTTCGCTCCACGCCAGATCGACGAAGTCGCCGTCCGGCAGATCGAGGCGCTGCCAGTGCGGGCGCAGCGTGACGCGCCGGCGCAGCAGACGCGGCAGCAGCGTTTGCAGATGCGCATTGCCGAAGCCGCGCAGCGGGGTAAAGCGCTCGCCGCTCGGGCGATCAAAATAGCCTGGGATAGTACTTGTCTGATGCATAACTCGCTGATAGCTTCGATGGGTTGTTCGCTTTTCTGGGTGAGGAGCACCCGAATATACATGGAACTGAGTCTTTTTTTATCAATGCTGGGCTTTCTCTGGGTCGCGGCCATCACGCCAGGGCCCAATAATATGTTACTTACCGCCTCAGGTGCTAATTTTGGCTTCCTGCGCACCTTTCCACTGCTGATTGGTATCATGATTGGCATGCAGGTGATGTTGCTGATGGTGGCGTTTGGCATCGGCAGCCTGATTCTGCTCTATCCCTCACTGCATCTGGTACTGAAAGTGGCCGGTAGCCTCTACCTGCTGTGGCTGGCGTGGAAAATTGCCACCGCCGAATACGAAACGCTGGAGACCGACGATGCCAGCGTGAAGCAGATGCCTTTCTGGCAGGGCGGGTTACTGCAACTGATCAACCCGAAAGCGTGGCTGATGGCGCTGGGTGCGGTCGCCAGCTTTAGCCTTGCCGGCAGCGCCTATCTGCATTCCGTGGTGGCGATCAGCATCGGTATGGCGCTGGTGAACGTGGTTTCCGGCGTGATCTGGATGGGTTTCGGCTCGCTGATTGGCCGCCTGCTGCGCAGCCCGCGCGCGTGGAAAATCTTCAACCTCGCCATGGGTGCGCTGACCGCAGCCTGCGTGCTGTTGATCTGGCACTGAGTCAGCTGGAGGCGCGCTCAATGCGCGTCCACGGCAGCACTTCATGCACCACGGCCGCCTGACGCTGGCGGATGCGTGCCAGCAGGAGCTGCACGCTGCGGGCACCCATCTGGTTCATCGGCTGGGCAATGGTGGTCAGCGGCGGGTTGATGCTGCTGGTGAACGGAATGCCGTCAAAGCCGACCACCGCCAGATCCTCTGGCACGCGCAGTCCGGCTTCCAGAGCAGCGTGAATCACGCCAACCGCCAGCACGTCTGATACCGCAAACACCGCATCCGGCCGCTCTGGCTGCGTTAGCAGTTCGCGCAGCGCCGCGCTGCCCGCTTCGCAGGAGATGTCGCTGGCGTAAGCGACGCCGTGCCAGTCAAGCCCCAGCTGCGTGATGGCGTCGCGATAGCCGCTTTCGCGCTGGTGCGAATAGAGATAGCGCATATCGCAGTTGACCAGCGCAATGCGCTGACGCCCTTTGCCGGCCAGATAATGCACCGTGTCATAGGCCGCCTGACGGTTATCGATGGTGACGCTGGAGGCGTTCACCGAGGGATCGTACTCCGCACACTGCACCCACGGCGCATCACCAATCAACTCTTTCAGTCCCTGCAGACAGGCCGCGGCGTCCATGGTGATCACCCCATCCACCACTTTGCCGGCCAGCAGCGCCAGATAGGCGGTTTCCCGCCGCAGCTGTGACGCGGAATTACATAACAGGATGTGATAGCCGTGCGCTTCGGCCTCCGCCTCAATGCCCTGCACCACCCGTGAACAGAACGGATTGGTGATATCGGAAATCAGCACCAGCAACATGTTGCTTTGCGCGGTACGCAGCTGGCGCGCCAGCAGGTTGGGCTGGTATTCGCACACATTAATTGCGGCCAGCACCCGTTTACGCGTATCTGGCCGGACGCCAGGATGCTGGTTCAACACCCGTGAAACCGTGGCTTTCGACACGCCCGCGAGGCGCGCAACTTTCTCAATCGACATGGAGGCCAGTACCGCTGTAAAAGGGGGAAAAAATCAAGACGAGATCAATACCACAGTCGGCATGTGAGCGCCTGACATATTTGTTCCGAACCAGCGGTTTTGTATTTGCACTTTTTGCATAGCGTTAACCGATGTTGATCTAAGAACCGATTTTTATTAGGGATAATTTTTAATTCCTTTATGAAATCATTGCTGCTGGCGACACTGCCGTCACGACTCAACATTGGGGTGCATGATGATGGCAGTAACCAAAACAATAAGCGCGGTAGCAGCCGCGTTAGCGCTGATGACCTTTCAGGCGCAGGCGGTCAATGTGACCGTGGCTTATCAGACGTCGGCGGAACCGGCCAAAGTGGCGCAGGCTGACAATACCTTTGCCAAAGAGAGCGGTGCCACGGTTGACTGGCGCAAATTCGACAGCGGCGCCAGCGTCCTGCGCGCGTTAGCCTCGGGCGATGTGCAAATTGGCAACATCGGTTCCAGCCCGCTGGCGGTGGCCGCCACGCAACAGCTGCCGATTGAAGCTTTCCTGCTGGCTTCACAGCTGGGCAATTCTGAAGCGCTGGTGGTGAAAAAAGGCATCAGCTCACCCAAAGATTTGATCGGCAAACGCATTGCTGTTCCCTTCATCTCCACCACCCATTACAGCCTGCTGGCTGCGCTGAAACACTGGGGCATCAAACCGACCCAGGTGCAACTGGTTAATCTGCAGCCACCGGCGATCATTGCTGCCTGGCAGCGCGGTGATATCGACGGCGCCTATGTCTGGGCACCCGCCGTCAATGAACTGGAGAAAGACGGCAAGGTGCTGACCGACTCGTCGCAGGTCGGGCAGTGGGGCTCACCGACGCTCGACGTCTGGGTGGTGCGCAAGGATTTTGCCCGGCAGCATCCTGAAGTGGTCACCGCTTTCGCCCGCAGCGCGATTGCCGCGCAGCAGGCCTATATCGCCAATCCGGAACAGTGGCTGCAGCAGCCGGATAACCTCAGCAAGCTGTCGCGCCTGAGCGGCGTGCCGGAAAGTGACGTTCCCGGACTGGTGAAAGGCAACACCTACCTGACGGCGCAGCAGCAGGTGGAACAGCTGGGCAAACCAGTCAACAAGGCGATTGTCGATACCGCACAGTTTCTGAAAGAGCAGGGCAAAGTGCCGGATGCCGCCAGTGACTACAGCAGCTTTGTCACCACGCGCTTTGTTGCCCCCTTAGCCAAATAACGGAGGCCTTATGCTCAGCATCACCCATCTCAACGCACGTTACGCCGGGCAACCGGCGCTGCAGGATATCAATCTGCAGCTGGCCAGCCGCGAATTGCTGGTGGTGCTGGGGCCGTCCGGCTGTGGCAAAACCACGCTGCTGAACTTGATCGCCGGCTTTCTGCCGCTGGAGTCCGGCAGTATCACGTTGGATGGCAAGCCGGTACGCGGACCGGGCGCAGAGCGCGGCGTGGTCTTTCAGAACGAAGGGCTACTACCGTGGCGTAACGTCATCGATAACGTGGCGTTCGGCCTGCAGCTGGCGGGCATGGCAAAAGCTGAACGGCACGCGATCGCCCGCCGTCTGATCCGTAAGGTCGGGCTCGAGGGCGCAGAAAAGCGTTTTATCTGGCAGCTCTCTGGGGGTCAGCGTCAGCGCGTGGGGATTGCCCGTGCGCTGGCCGCTGATCCGCAGCTGCTGCTGTTAGATGAGCCGTTCGGTGCGCTGGATGCCTTCACGCGCGAGCAGATGCAGACGCTGCTGCTGACGTTATGGCGCGATACCGGCAAGCAGATTCTGCTGATCACCCATGACATCGAAGAAGCCGTCTTTCTCGCCAGCGAACTGGTGCTGCTGTCGCCGGGTCCGGGTCGCGTGGTGGAGCGGCTGAAGCTCGACTTTGGTCAGCGCTTCGCCGCGGGCGAGCCGTGCCGCAGCATCAAATCCGATCCGGCATTTATCGAACGACGTGAGTATGTCCTGAACCAGGTATTCGCGCAGCGGGAGGCGTTTGTATGAGTGCCGTTATTGATGACAAGCGCCGGACGTCCCGCGTTCGTCGCCTGCGCTGGCCGTTTTCCCGCCAGCTGTCGCTGAGCCTGCTGAGCGTAGCCGTGCTGCTGCTGCTGTGGTGGGGCGTGACCGCGCTGGGGCTGATTGCGCCCTTGTTCCTGCCGCCACCACAGCAGGTGCTGCATAAGCTGCTGGTTATTGCCGGTCCGCAGGGCTTTATGGATGCCACGCTATGGCAGCACCTTGGTGCCAGCCTGACGCGCATGCTGGTGGCGCTGTTCTTTGCCGCGCTGATCGGCATTCCGGTGGGCATTGCCATGGGGCTTAGCCCGGCGGTGCGCGGGCTGCTCGATCCGCTGATTGAACTCTATCGACCGGTACCGCCGCTGGCCTATTTGCCGCTGATGGTGATTTGGTTTGGCATTGGCGAAACCTCAAAGATTTTACTGATTTATCTGGCAATTTTCGCGCCGGTGACTTTATCCACCCTGGCCGGCGTGAAGAATACGCAGCAGGTGCGGATCCGCGCGGCTCAGGCGCTGGGGGCGACGCGCGGGCAGCTGCTGCGTTTTGTCATTCTGCCCGGAGCGTTGCCGGAGATTCTCACCGGTCTGCGCATCGGCCTGGGCGTGGGCTGGTCCACGCTGGTGGCGGCCGAACTGATTGCCGCGACGCGCGGACTGGGCTTTATGGTGCAGTCGGCTGGGGAGTTTCTCGCCACCGATGTGGTGCTGGCGGGCATCGCGGTGATCGCCCTGATTGCCTTTAGTTTAGAACTGGGTTTACGTGCGCTACAGCGCCGACTGACGCCCTGGAATGGAGAACAGCAATGAACGAACGAGTGAATTTTACCGCGCTGGGTCCGTATATCGGGGCGCAGGTCAGCGATGTCGATCTCAGCCGTCCGCTGAGTGACGCGCAGTTTGAGCAGCTTTATCACGGTCTGTTGCGTCACCAGGTGCTGTTTCTGCGCGATCAGCGCATTACGTCGGAGCAGCAGCGCGCGCTGGCGATCCGCTTCGGCGATTTGCACATTCATCCGGTTTATCCGCATGCCGAAGGCGTGGAAGAGATTATCGTGCTGGATACGCATCAGGATAATCCGCCGGACAACGATAACTGGCATACCGACGTCACCTTTATTCAGACGCCGCCGGCGATCGCCATTCTGGCCTCAAAGCTGCTGCCGGAGAGCGGTGGCGATACGCTGTGGACCAGCGGAATTGCCGCTTACGAGGCGCTGTCAGAGCCGTTCAAACAGCTGCTGAGTGGCCTGCAGGCGGAACACGACTTTAAGAAATCGTTCCAGGAGTATAAGTACCGTAAGACGGAAGAGGAGCATCAGCGCTGGCAGCAGGCCGTGGCGAAGCATCCGCCGGTGCAGCATCCGGTGATCCGCACCCATCCGGTGAGTGGACGCAAGGCGCTGTTTGTTAATGAAGGTTTTACCACCAGGCTGCTGGGCGTAAGCGAGAAGGAGAGCGAGGCGCTGCTGGGCTATCTGTTTGCGCACGCCACCAAGCCGGAGTTTCAGGTGCGCTGGCGCTGGCAGCCGAATGACGTGGCAATCTGGGATAACCGCGTGACGCAGCATTATGCCAACGCGGATTATTATCCGGCGCGGCGCGTGATGCATCGCGCGACGGTGTTAGGGGATGTGCCGGTGTGATTTCGGAGCGTTGATTGCCCTCACCCCAACCCTCTCCCGCCAGCGGGAGAGGGGGCCGACCGTGCGTAGCAGGTAAGGCGGAGTAAGGTTTGTTCCCTCTCCCGTGGGAGAGGGTCAGGGTGAGGGCATCATCGCGCACCCTCTATGACATCATCGCGCACCTTTACCCTGCGAGCATCTGCTCCAGCTGCTCCTGCGCCTCCAGCCACGCCATTTCGACCTCTTCCAGCGCCGATTTGCTCTCCGCCTGGCGCTGCAGGGCGGCGGTTAAATCGGCCTTACGGTTTTGCTCGTAAATGGCGCTGTCGGCCAGCTGTGCTTCGGCTTCGCTGAGCTGCGTCTGCCATTTGGCCATCTGCTTCTCCAGCTTTTCGATCTCTTTGCGCAGCGGCTGCGTCTGCGCGCGCAGCTCGGCGTCGCGGCGCTTCTGATCTTTGCGGGACTGCGCGCTGTTGACGTTGTCCTGCTTTGGCGCGGCATCCTGCTGCGTTTCCTGCTTCTGCAGGTCGCTCAGCCACTGCTGATAATCATCCAGATCGCCCTCGAACACATCCACTTTGTGGTCGTGCACCAGGTAAAGATCGTCGGTGGTCGAACGCAGAAGATGACGATCGTGCGACACCACTACCAGTGCGCCTTCAAAGTCGATCAGCGCTTCGGTCAGTGCCTGGCGCATATCCAAATCGAGGTGGTTGGTCGGTTCGTCGAGCAGCAGCAGATTCGGCCGCTGCCAGACGATCAGCGCCAGCACCAGCCGCGCTTTCTCGCCGCCGGAGAAACGCTCGGTGGCTTCGCTGACTTTGTCGCCCTGAAAACCAAAGCCACCCAGGTAGTCACGCAGCTGCTGCTCCAGCGTTTTCGGGGCGATGCGCGCCAGATGCTGCAGCGGCGACTCATCGGCGCGCAGATACTCAAGCTGATGCTGCGCGAAGTAACCCAGCTTGATCCCTTTCGCCAGACCCACCTTGCCCGCCAGCGGCTCCAGCTCGCCCGCCAGCAGTTTGATCAGCGTGGATTTACCGGCGCCGTTACGCCCCAGCAGGCCGATGCGTGAACCTGGCACCAGGTTGAGTTTGATGGCATCCAGAATCACCCGCTCACCGTAACCCGCTGAAACCTGCTCCATTTTCAGGATCGGGTTAGGCAGGCTTTCTGGCGCGCGGAAGCTGAAGCTGAACGGGTTATCGACATGCGCTGGGGCAATCAGCTCCATGCGCTCCAGCATCTTGATGCGGCTCTGCGCCTGTTTGGCTTTGGTGGCCTGCGCGCGGAAGCGATCGATGTACTTTTGCAGGTGCGTTACTTTTTCCTGCTGGCTCTGGTACAGCGCCTGCTGCTGCGCCAGTTTGGCTACGCGCTGACGCTCGAACGAGCTGTAGTTGCCGGTGTATTCGAACATCGTCTGCTGTTCGATATGGATGATTTTGTCCACCACCGGGTCGAGGAAGTCGCGGTCGTGCGAGATCAGGATCAGCGTGCCGGTATAACTCTTCAGCCAGCGCTCCAGCCAGATCACCGCGTCGAGATCGAGGTGGTTGGTCGGTTCATCGAGCAGCAGCAGGTCGGAACGGCATACCAGCGCCTGAGCAAGGTTGAGACGCATACGCCAGCCGCCGGAGAAATCGCTCACCGGCCGCATTAATTGTTCCTGGCTGAAGCCCAATCCGTGCAGCAGACTGGCGGCGCGTGCGTGTATGCTCCACGCCTGAATAGCATCCAGCTTGCCGTGCAGCAGCGCAATGGCGTTGCCATCGTCGCGCGCATTGGCTGCCGCTAATTCGGATTCGAGCTGACGATATTCGCGGTCGCCGTCGATAACATATTCCAGCGCGGCTTTACTCAGCGCCGGGGTTTCCTGATTCACCCACGCCAGCGCCCAGTTGCCGGGAAAGGTGACGTTGCCGGCATCGCTGCTGATTTCACCCTTCAGCAGTGACAGCAGCGTGGATTTACCGCAGCCGTTTTTACCCACCAGGCCGACTTTTTGCCCCGGGTTAATGGTGGCCGTTGCGTTATCCAGCAGCACATTAGTGCCGCGACGGATTTGTAATGCGGAAAAGACAATCATAAGCGCCGTATCGTCAGAATATGTTAATTTATCGGCAACATAATTCGATAATGTTTGTTGCGTCGAGCATGGTAGCGGAATTCCGCCGCGGTGACGACGCTTTGGAGGGGAACGATGTCGCAGCCGCCCAAAATATTGCTGCTTTACGCCCATCCGGAATCACAGGATTCGATTGCTAATCGGGTTTTGCTGCAGTCGGCTATGGAACTGGACCACGTCACGGTGCACGATTTATACGCCCACTATCCGGATTTCTTTATTGATATTCATTACGAGCAGCAACTGCTGCGCGACCATCAAATCGTGGTGTTTCAGCATCCACTTTATACCTATAGCTGTCCGGCACTACTGAAAGAGTGGCTGGATCGCGTACTGTCGCGCGGTTTTGCCAGCGGCCAGGACGGTAATGCGCTGGAAGGTAAATACTGGCGCAGCGTGGTGACGACCGGTGAGCCGGAGACGGCGTATCACCACAGCGGCCTCAATCGCTACCCGATGAGCGACATTATGCGACCGTTTGAGCTGACGGCGCAGATGTGTCGCATGCACTGGCTGACGCCGATGGTGATTTACTGGGCGCGTCGTCAGACACCCGAGGTGCTGCGCAATTTTGCGCGCGCCTATGGCGACTGGCTGGCGTCACCGCTGCCGAACGGAGGAGTGTGATGCAAGGCGAAACGTTACTCACCGCCGGCGTGATTTATCTGGTGGCGGCGGTGCTGGTGGTGCCGATTGCCGCCCGGCTCGGCATTGGTGCGGTGCTGGGCTATCTGCTGGCCGGTATCGCCATCGGCCCGTGGGGGCTGGGCTTCATCAGCGATGTGGACGAGATTCTGCACTTCTCGGAGCTTGGCGTGGTGTTCCTGATGTTCATCATCGGGCTGGAGCTGAACCCGGCCAAGCTGTGGGCGCTGCGGCGCTCTATTTTTGGCGTCGGTGCCGCGCAGGTGCTGGTATCGGCAGCGATTCTCGGCGTGCTGCTGTGGCTGACCGACTTCAGCTGGCAGGCCGCGGTGATTGGCGGTATCGGCCTGGCGATGTCCTCGACCGCCATGGCGCTGCAGCTGATGCGCGACAAAGGCATGAACCGCAGCGAAGCGGGCCAGCTGGGCTTCTCGGTGCTGC
Source organism: gamma proteobacterium symbiont of Lampromicra miyakona (assembly GCF_059730895.1). Lineage (NCBI taxonomy): Bacteria > Pseudomonadati > Pseudomonadota > Gammaproteobacteria > gamma proteobacterium symbiont of Lampromicra miyakona. Next base: position 352,163 of record NZ_AP035932.1, read on the forward strand.
TGTTCCAGGACCTGGCGGTGATTCCGGCGCTGGCGCTGGTGCCACTGCTGGCCGGCAGCGACAGTGGCCACGTCGACTGGCTCAAGGTGGGCATGAAGGTGCTGGCATTCGCCGGTATGCTGGTGGGCGGACGCTATCTGCTGCGGCCGATTTTCCGTTTCATCGCCGCGTCCGGCGTGCGGGAAGTGTTTACCGCCGCCTCGCTGCTGCTGGTGCTCGGTTCCGCGCTGTTTATGGATGCGCTGGGCCTGTCGATGGCGCTGGGGACGTTCATCGCCGGTATTCTGCTGGCAGAGAGTGAGTATCGCCACGAACTGGAAGTCGCCATTGAGCCGTTTAAAGGGCTGCTGCTCGGACTGTTCTTTATTTCGGTGGGCATGGCGCTCAACCTCGGCGTGCTTTATACCCACATTCTCGAAATTCTGATTGGCGTGGTGCTGCTGGTGGCGGTGAAAACGCTGGTGCTTTATGTGCTGGCGCGTATTTATGGTCTGCGCAGTTCGGAGCGTCTGCAGTTTGCCGGCGTGCTGAGTCAGGGCGGTGAATTCGCCTTCGTGCTGTTTTCGGCGGCGTCGTCGGCAAAACTGTTTAGCGGCGATCAGCTGCCGCTGCTGCTGGTCACGGTGACGCTGTCGATGATGACCACGCCGCTGCTGATGCAGGGCGTGGATAAGATTCTGGCGCGCCGCTTCAACGAACCGGAAGAGGACGGCGAAAAGCCGTTTGTCGAGGACGATCAGCCCCAGGTGATTGTGGTGGGCTTTGGCCGTTTTGGTCAGGTGGTCGGGCGTTTGCTGATGGCCAACAACAAGCGCATCACCGTGCTGGAGCGCGATATCTCGGCGGTCAGCCTGATGCGCAAATATGGCTACAAGGTTTACTATGGCGATGCCACCGAGCTCGAGCTGCTGCGTGCCGCCGGGGCGGAGAATGCGCAGTCGATCGTCATCACCTGTAACGATCCGGAAGATTCGATGACCATCGTGCACTTGTGCCAGCAGCACTTCCCGCAACTGGAGATCCTGGCGCGGGCGCGCGGTCGTGTCGAGGCGCATGAGCTGCTGCAGGCGGGCGTCACGCTGTTCTCGCGTGAAACCTTCTCCAGCGCGCTGGAGTTAGGCCGCAAAGCGCTGATATCGCTGGGCATGCATCCGCATCAGGCGCAGCGCGCGCAGCAGCACTTCCGCCGGCTGGATATGCGCATGCTGCGTGAGCTGGTGCCGAGCCACGACGACAGCGTGCAGGTTTCACGCGTGCGTGAGGCGCGACGCGAGCTGGAGGACATTTTCCAGCGTGAAATGCAGCATGAAAAACGGCAGTTTGACGGCTGGGATGATGAGTAAGGCTACACTTAACGTATCCGTTCTGATGACGGGCAGGAAAGACTATGCGTAAACGTTTTATTGCCGGTGCGGTTTGTCCGCACTGTCAGGAGAAAGACACGCTGGCGATGTGGCGTGAAAACAATGTCGATGTGGTGGAGTGCGTGAAGTGCGGCCACCAGATGCGTGAGGCGGACAAGCAGGCGCGCGATCAGGTTCGCAGCACTGAGCAAGTGATTGGCATTTTTCATCCGGAGTAGCGCGATGGCGCAGCTTTTTTTAAGCTTAGCCTTACAGCGGTATTGAATTCCGCTACAATCGGCGCCATTAACGCTGAGCAGTATGGTCCAACAGCACTGTTGGCATCCTCAGTACTGAACCTTTCTGGTTGGTTATTGCACGCGAGAATAGACCAATGAGACGGGATTCTTTGTTCTCAACGGTTAGGAGATATCATGAAAGTAGCAAAAGACCTGGTGGTGAGCCTGGCGTATCAGGTTCGTACCGAAGACGGTGTGTTGGTTGACGAGTCACCGGTGAGTGCGCCGTTGGATTATCTGCACGGTCATGGTTCCCTGATTTCTGGTCTGGAAAAAGCGCTGGAAAATCACGCGGTCGGCGACAAGTTTGACGTGCATATCCCGGCAAACGACGCGTACGGCCAGTACGATGACAACCTGGTGCAGCGTGTACCGAAAGACGTGTTCATGGGCGTTGACGAGCTGCAGGTTGGCATGCGCTTCCTGGCAGAAACCGACCAGGGCCCGGTGCCGGTCGAGATCACCGAAGTGGAAGATGAGCACGTGGTGGTTGATGGTAACCACATGCTGGCGGGTCAGAACCTGAACTTCAATGTGGAAGTTGTTGCTATCCGTGAAGCCACGGAAGAAGAGATCGCTCACGGCCACGTTCATGGCGCTGACGGCCATCATCACGATCATGACCACGACCATGGTCACGATCATGAGCACGGTCATGGCGGCTGCGGCGGCCACGGTGGTTGCGGCTGCAACCACTAAGCGTAAAAAGGCCACCTGCGGGTGGCCTTTTTATTGGGCAGCAAAGCGCGCGACATTAATAGTGCGGCGGCGGGGTCTCTTCCGCTTGCGAAGCGACCATGGACGGGGCGGCGGCCTTCACTTTATCCACCAGCAGACGCACCTGCTCACGCAGTTTACTCATTTCCAGCTCGTGCTGAACCACCGTCTGATTGAGCTGCTCAATGGTATGTTCCTGGAAAGCCAGCTTGCTCTCCAGCGCCTCAAGGCGTTGATCCCATTCTGGTTGTTGCATCATCACTCCTCCTGTCACGGTGCTGCGCGTTGATCTTGTCGGGCGTGATTCTACGGTCTTTCGTGTCAGAATCACCTGATATTTCACCTTCGGTCTGGCGTATGCATTGAATTCCCGCGTTGCGCCTATATCTCTGATGAAACTTCCTGAAGCAAAAAAGGTCGGAGGTTGACCGGGTAATTACACTGTGGGAGTGTTCGCCACTGCCACGTAAAGTTATAGTGTGGGCCACTGTCCGCAATGATTCCCGAGGTTTTGAAGCTTCGGTTTTGGAGAAAGGATGAAATCACTGTTTAAAGTCACATTGTTAGCTACCACCATGGCCGTCGCGCTGAATGCACCGCTGGCAATGGCAGCAGAAACCACTGCGGCACCGGCTGACGCAGCGCAGGCTGCGCCACAGGCGCCGAAAAATGCTGCCTTCAAAAACGAAGACCAGCAGTCAGCCTATGCGCTGGGCGCCTCCCTGGGTCGCTACATGGACAACTCTCTGAAGGAGCAGGAGAAACTGGGTATCAAACTTGACAAAGACCAGCTGATTGCCGGTGTTCAGGATGCGTTTGGCGGCAAGAGCAAGCTGTCTGACGAAGAGATTGAGCAGACGCTGCAGGCGTTTGAAGGCCGCGTGAAAGGGGCCGCTCAGGCGAAGATGGAAAAAGACGCGAAAGAGAATGCCGACAAAGGCACCGCTTACGCGGACAAGTTCGCCAAAGAGAAGGGCGTGAAGAAAACCGAATCTGGCCTGCTGTATCAGGTAGAGAAAGAGGGCAGCGGTGAAACCCCGAAAGACAGCGATACCGTGGTGGTTAACTACAAAGGTACGCTGATTGACGGCACCGAGTTCGACAACTCTTACACCCGCGGCGAGCCGCTGTCGTTCCGTCTGGACGGCGTAATCCCGGGCTGGACCGAAGGTCTGAAGCACGTGAAGAAAGGCGGTAAGATCAAGCTGGTGATCCCACCGAACCTGGCTTACGGCAAAAACGGCGTACCGGGTATTCCGGCCAACTCAACGCTGGTGTTCGATGTTGAGCTGCTCGACATCAAGCCGGCGCCGAAAGCCGATGAGAAAGCGCAGGCTCCGGCCGCTGCTGACAAGAAAGCGCAGTAAGCTGACTTGCACCGCCGCCTTCGGGCGGCGGTTTTGTTTTCGCTCATCCTGAATTTGCGGCGCGATGAGTAAAGCTCTGGCTAAAAACGGCGACATTTGCCAGACTAGCGCCTGCACAATGATCATAAGATGAGTCTGCCCCAATGCTGTCGAGACAGGCTCCAGCCATTTAGGGTAATGTCTTCGATGTCTAATCCATTCAATCCCGGCGAACTGACTGACTTCGATTTACTGGAGCAGCGTCCGTTCGAACAAGCAGACTACGATATTCTGAAATCCTACGAAGCGGTGGTCGACGGTCTGGCGATGCTGATTGGCTCGCACTGCGAAATCGTGCTGCACTCTCTGGAAGATCTTAAATGCTCCGCCGTGCGTATCGCCAACGGCGAACATACCGGCCGCAAAGTGGGTTCCCCGATTACCGATCTGGCGCTGCGCATGCTGCATGATATGCACGGCGCGGAGAGCAATGTGTCGCGCGCCTACTTCACGCGAGCCAAAAGCGGTGTACTGATGAAGTCGGTAACCATTGCCATCCGTAACCGGCAGCAGCGGGTGATTGGTCTGCTGTGCATCAATATGAACCTGGACGTACCGTTTTCGCAGATTATGTCGACTTTCATGCCGCCGGAAACGCAGCAGGTGGATTCCAACGTCAACTTTGCCAGCTCGGTAGAGGATCTGGTCACCCAGACGCTGGAGTTCACTATTGAAGAGGTGAGCGCCGATCGCAACGTGTCGAATAACGCCAAGAATCGCCAGATCGTCCTCAATCTGTACGAGAAGGGCATTTTCGATATTAAGGACGCCATTAACCAGGTGGCCGATCGCCTCAATATTTCTAAGCACACCGTGTATCTGTATATCCGCCAGTTTAAGAGTGGCGATCTGCAGGGGCAGGATCGCTAATGCGCTACACGCTGCTGGTGACCGGGCCGGCTTACGGCACACAGCACGCCAGTAGCGCGCTGCTGTTTGCCCGTGCGCTGCTGGCGCAGGGACATCAGCTGGAAAGCGTGTTCTTTTACCGCGAAGGCGTGCTGAATGCTAACCAGCTCAGCGCGCCGGCCAGCGATGAAGTGGACATGGTGCGCGCCTGGCAGCAGCTGCGCGACGACAGTGGCGCGGCACTGAATATCTGTGTGGCAGCCGCGTTGCGGCGCGGCGTGACCGATGCGCAGGAGGCAGCGCGCCTGCAGCTGGCGGGCAGCAATCTGCAGCCCGGATTTACCCTTAGCGGCCTGGGCGCACTGGCGGAAGCCGCCCTGAGCTGCGATCGCCTGGTGCAGTTCTGATGAACCGCGTGGCGTTTCTGTTTACGCAGGCTCCGCACGGCAGCAGTGCTGGCCGGGAAGGGCTGGATGCCGTGCTGGCGACCGGCGCGCTGAGTGAGGATATCGGCCTGTTCTTTATTGGCGACGGCGTGCTGCAGCTCAACCGCGATCAGCAGCCGGCGCAGATTCTGGCGCGTGACTATATTGCGACCTTTGGCGTGCTGGCGCTATACGACATCGATCGCTGCTATATCTGTCAGGCGTCACTGCTGGCACGTGGCCAGAGCCTCACGGCAGCGCGCGTGCTGGATGCGCAGCTGCTGGAACCTGCCGCGCTGCGCCAGACGCTGGCAACTTATGACCGTATCCTCCGTTTCTGAGAACTGACCATGCTCTACACCCTGCTGCACTCTCCCTGGCAATGCGATTTCGATAGCCTGCTGCTGCTGTTACAGGAGGGCGATGACGTGCTGCTGTTACAGGATGGTGTGACGGCCGCGCTGGCAGGCAGTGAGAAGCTGCAGCAGCTGCTGGCGTCGCCCGCCACGCTGTGGGTATTAGAAGAAGACGTGATGGCGCGCGGGCTGACTGCGCAAATTTCGACCAATGTGTCGCGTCTGAACTATACTGGTTTCGTTACGCTGACGACGAAGCATCCACAACAAGTGGCCTGGTGAAGGGTAAAACCTGGTTATTTCTTGACACCCTATGGGCACAGCCCTAAAATTCTGCCTCCTCGTAGTAATACGAGGCGATTTATTACGTGTTTACGAAGCAAAAGCTAAATCCAGGAGCTATTTAATGGCAACAGTTAACCAGCTGGTTCGCAAACCACGCGTTCGTCAGGTTGCTAAAAGCAACGTGCCGGCGCTGGAAGCTTGCCCGCAAAAACGTGGTGTTTGTACTCGTGTTTACACCACTACCCCGAAAAAACCAAACTCCGCACTGCGTAAAGTCTGCCGTGTGCGTTTGACTAACGGTTTTGAAGTCACCTCCTACATCGGCGGTGAAGGTCATAACCTGCAGGAGCACTCCGTGATCCTGATCCGTGGCGGTCGTGTAAAAGACCTGCCAGGTGTGCGTTACCACACCGTTCGTGGCGCGCTGGACTGCTCAGGTGTTAAAGACCGTAAGCAGGCTCGCTCCAAGTACGGCGTGAAGAAGCCAAAGGCTTAATGGTTCTCCGTTAAGTAAGGCCAAACGTTTTAACTTTAATGTCAAAATAAACTCGTAGAGTTTTGGACAATCCTGAATTAACAACGGAGTATTTCCATGCCACGTCGTCGCGTCATTGGTCAGCGTAAAATTCTGCCGGATCCTAAGTTCGGATCAGAGCTGCTGGCTAAATTTGTAAATATCCTGATGGTAGATGGTAAAAAATCTACTGCTGAATCAATCGTCTATACCGCACTTGATACCCTGGCTCAACGTGCTGGTAAAGATGGTCTGGAAGCTTTCGAAGTTGCACTCGAAAACGTACGTCCGACTGTCGAAGTTAAGTCACGTCGCGTTGGTGGTTCAACCTACCAGGTTCCAGTTGAAGTCCGTCCGGTTCGTCGTAATGCCCTGGCAATGCGTTGGATCGTAGAAGCTGCTCGTAAACGCGGTGATAAATCGATGGCTCTCCGCCTGGCGAACGAACTTTCTGACGCTGCAGAAAACAAAGGTACTGCAGTGAAGAAACGTGAAGACGTTCACCGTATGGCTGAAGCCAACAAGGCGTTCGCACACTACCGCTGGTAATCGCCACGTAGTTGTTGTTAAACCAGCGGGCGCTCATTCAGCCAACCCGCTGGGGTCGACTTACATTGAACGTCCGAGAATCAGAGGAATCAAATGGCTCGTACAACACCCATTGCGCGCTACCGTAACATCGGTATCAGCGCACACATTGACGCCGGTAAAACCACTACCACCGAGCGTATCCTGTTCTACACCGGTGTTAACCACAAAATCGGTGAAGTGCACGATGGCGCTGCAACCATGGACTGGATGGCGCAGGAGCAGGAGCGTGGTATTACCATCACCTCTGCAGCGACCACTGCGTTCTGGTCAGGTATGGCGAAGCAGTTTGAGCCGCACCGCATCAACATCATCGACACCCCGGGACACGTTGACTTCACCATCGAAGTAGAACGTTCTATGCGTGTGCTCGACGGCGCAGTAATGGTTTACTGTGCAGTAGGTGGCGTGCAGCCGCAGTCTGAAACCGTATGGCGTCAGGCAAACAAATATAAAGTTCCACGTATCGCGTTCGTTAACAAAATGGACCGTATGGGTGCGAACTTCCTGAAAGTTGTTGGTCAGATCGAATCACGTCTGGGCGCGACTCCGGTTCCACTGCAGCTGGCTATCGGCGCAGAAGAGAACTTCACCGGTGTTGTTGACCTGATCAAGATGAAAGAGATCAACTGGAACGACGCCGATCAGGGTACTACCTTCGTTTACGAAGATATCCGTGCTGAGTTGCAGGAACTGGCTGAAGAGTGGCGTGGCAAGCTGATTGAAGCAGCTGCTGAAGCTTCTGAAGAGCTGATGGAGAAATTCTTTAGCGGTGAAGAACTGTCTGAAGAAGAGATCAAATCTGCTCTGCGTAAGCGCGTACTGAACAACGAGATCATCCTCGTGACCTGTGGTTCTGCATTTAAGAACAAAGGTGTTCAGGCGATGCTGGATGCAGTCGTTGAATATCTGCCAGCACCAACAGACGTTCCGGCGATCAATGGTATCCTGGACGACGGTAAAGATACCCCGGCTGAGCGTCACGCAACTGACGACGAGCCGTTCTCTGCACTGGCGTTCAAAATTGCCAACGACCCGTTCGTAGGTAACCTGACCTTCTTCCGCGTTTACTCGGGTGTGGTTAACTCGGGCGATACCGTACTGAACTCCGTGAAATCTGCACGTGAGCGTTTTGGTCGTATCGTTCAGATGCACGCTAACAAACGTGAAGAGATCAGCGAAGTTCGCGCAGGCGACATCGCTGCAGCAATCGGTCTGAAAGACGTGATCACCGGTGATACCCTGTGTGATCCATCTAACCCGATCATTCTGGAGCGTATGGAATTCCCTGAGCCGGTAATTTCTATCGCCGTTGAGCCGAAAACCAAAGCTGACCAGGAAAAAATGGGTCTGGCTCTGGGTCGTCTGGCGAAAGAAGACCCGTCATTCCGCGTATGGACTGACGAAGAGTCTAACCAGACCATCATCGCTGGTATGGGTGAACTGCACCTCGACATCATCGTTGACCGCATGAAGCGTGAATTCAACGTTGAAGCGAACGTCGGTAAACCTCAGGTTGCTTACCGCGAAGCGATTCGCTCTAAAGTTACCGATATCGAAGGTAAACACGCCAAGCAGTCTGGTGGTCGTGGTCAGTACGGTCATGTTGTTATCGACATGTACCCACTGGAGCCGGGTTCGAATCCGAAAGGCTACGAATTTGTCAACGATATCAAAGGTGGTGTGATTCCTGGTGAATACATCCCTGCGGTTGATAAAGGTATCCAGGAGCAGCTGAAGTCTGGTCCACTGGCCGGTTACCCGGTAGTTGATCTGGGCGTGCGTCTGCACTTCGGTTCTTACCATGACGTTGACTCCTCTGAGCTGGCGTTTAAACTGGCCGCTTCTATCGCCTTCAAAGATGGCTTTAAGAAAGCACAGCCGGTTCTGCTTGAGCCAATCATGAAGGTTGAAGTAGAAACCCCAGAAGAGAACACCGGTGACGTTATCGGTGACCTGAGCCGCCGTCGTGGTATGCTGAAAGGTCAGGAATCTAACGCGACTGGCGTTCAGATTCACGCTGAAGTTCCGCTGTCTGAAATGTTCGGATACGCGACTCAGTTGCGTTCTCTGACCAAAGGCCGTGCTTCTTACTCCATGGAGTTCCTGAAGTACGATGATGCGCCGAACAACGTCGCTCAGGCCGTTATTGAAGCTCGTAGCAAATAAGGCTACGGTTTAAAAATTGTGAACTGATGCCTTCATCACTGATGAAGGCATAACGTAAGGATTATCGCCATGGCGAAAGAGCAATTTCAACGTAACAAACTGCACGTAAACGTGGGCACCATCGGTCACGTTGACCACGGTAAAACCACCCTGACTGCAGCCATCACCACCGTTCTGGCTAAAACCTACGGCGGCCAGGCTCGTGCATTCGATCAGATCGATAACGCGCCAGAAGAGAAGGCTCGTGGTATCACCATCAACACCTCTCACGTTGAATATGAAACCCCGACCCGTCACTACGCACACGTTGACTGCCCAGGCCACGCCGACTATGTGAAAAACATGATCACCGGTGCTGCGCAGATGGACGGCGCGATCCTGGTTGTTGCTGCGACTGATGGCCCAATGCCTCAGACCCGTGAGCACATCCTGCTGGGCCGTCAGGTTGGCGTTCCTTACATCATCGTGTTCCTGAACAAGTGCGACATGGTTGATGACGAAGAGCTGCTGGAACTGGTTGAGATGGAAGTTCGCGATCTGCTGTCTCAGTACGACTTCCCAGGCGACGATACCCCAATCGTACGCGGTTCTGCGCTGAAAGCGCTGGAAGGCGACGCTGAGTGGGAAGCGAAAGTCGTTGAGCTGGCTGGTCACCTGGATACTTACATTCCAGATCCAGTACGTGCTATCGATCTGCCGTTCCTGCTGCCAATCGAAGACGTATTCTCAATCTCTGGCCGTGGTACCGTTGTTACCGGTCGTGTTGAGCGCGGCATCGTGAAAGTGGGCGACGAAGTAGAAATCGTAGGTATCAAAGCGACTGCTAAATCTACCTGTACCGGTGTTGAAATGTTCCGCAAACTGCTGGACCAGGGTCAGGCAGGCGAGAACTGTGGTGTTCTGCTGCGCGGTATCAAGCGTGAAGAGATCCAGCGTGGTCAGGTTCTGGCTAAGCCAGGCACCATCAAGCCACACACCAAGTTCGTATCAGAAGTGTACGTACTGTCTAAAGACGAAGGCGGCCGTCATACTCCGTTCTTCAAAGGCTACCGTCCACAGTTCTACTTCCGTACTACTGATGTGACCGGCAACATCGAACTGCCAGAAGGCGTTGAGATGGTAATGCCAGGCGACAACATCAAAATGACCGTTGAGCTGATCCACCCAATCGCGATGGACCAGGGTCTGCGTTTCGCAATCCGCGAAGGCGGCCGTACCGTTGGCGCGGGCGTTGTTGCTGAAGTTCTCGCTTAATTGCGTTAATAACGGTGGTAACTCCGGTTGCCACCGCAGCATGAAAAAGAGCACTTCGGTGCTCTTTTTTTTTGCTTTGCATTGACCGGCACGCCTAATCCCACACAAAAGCTACGTTGAAATAAAAACCATTCTCATTTACACTTTGATCAGAAATTGTACTGGAGTGGGCTGTAAATGTACGTCTGTCTGTGTAATGCCGTAAGCGACCGAACCCTGCGTGAAGTTGTCCGCCGTTATCAACCCAAATCGATTCAGCAACTGCGCCAGCTGGTGCCTATCGGCAAGCAATGCGGCAAGTGTATTCGCGTGGCGCGCGAGATTATGGATGATGAAATGCAAAACGTGCCTCTTTACAAAGAGATAGCGTAACTACGCATCCGCTTCGCCTGAATAACCCCAAAAACTGTCGCGTTTTTTTGACTTCTTTTTATCCGCATCTACGCTCTATTTATCTGCAAGCGGAGGAAGCACAATGAAGGGCGACGGCAAAATCATTACTCACCTCAATAAATTGCTGGGAAATGAACTGGTTGCAATCAATCAGTACTTTCTACATGCGCGCATGTTCAAAAACTGGGGCCTGATACGCCTCAACGATGTTGAATACCATGAATCCATTGATGAAATGAAACATGCGGACAAGTACATCGAACGCATTTTGTTTCTCGAAGGCATTCCTAATCTGCAGGATCTCGGCCGGCTGCGCATTGGTGAAGACGTACCGGAAATGCTGCAATCGGATCTGACGCTCGAACTGGAAGGGGCGAAAGACTTACGCGAAGCGATTGCGTACGCCGATAAAGTTCATGATTACGTCAGCCGCGACATGATGATCGAGATTCTGGCGGATGAAGAGCACCATATCGACTGGCTGGAAACCGAGCTCGACCTGATTCAGAAACTGGGTCTGCAAAACTATCTGCAGGCCCAGCTGAAAGAAGAGGGCGACAAGTAGCGTTTGCCGTGCCGTTCCACCTGTTGATTGCAGCCCGCCCCGTGCGGGCTTTTTTACCGGCGCGTGCTTTTGCGGTTAAAAACGCAGCATGGGTTGCTTCCTGAACAGATTTGCGTATAATGCGCGGGCCTGCCGATATTGGTGTGGCGCGATTCGAGCAGAATCGCAGGCGATAGCGATTAGTGTATCGCCTGACAATACTCCCGATTGGGGAGTTATATGCTGAACGATTACACTCCCCCATCAATCGTAATGGGTGCGGGTAGTAATTTTTTTCGTTTATAAAATGTTTGGAGCCTTGGTCTCATGTCGAACCAAAGAATCCGTATCCGTCTTAAAGCGTTTGATCATCGCCTGATCGATCAATCAACCGCGGAAATCGTCGAGACTGCCAAGCGCACTGGTGCGCAGGTACGTGGTCCGATCCCGCTGCCGACTCGCAAAGAGCGCTTCACCGTTCTGATCTCTCCGCACGTTAACAAAGATGCGCGTGATCAGTACGAAATCCGCACTCACAAGCGTCTGGTAGACATCGTTGAGCCAACTGAAAAAACCGTTGATGCTCTGATGCGTCTGGATCTGGCTGCCGGTGTTGACGTGCAGATCAGCCTGGGTTAATCAGGTCATCGAGCGATTGAGAGGTTGATACAATGATTGGTTTAGTCGGTAAAAAAGTGGGCATGACGCGCATCTTCACTGAAGAAGGCGTTTCAATCCCAGTAACCGTAATCGAAGTTGAAGCAAACCGCGTTACCCAGGTCAAAGGTCTGGAAAACGATGGTTACCAGGCGATCCAGGTTACCACCGGTGCGAAAAAAGCAAACCGTGTTGGTAAGCCGGAAGCAGGTCATTTTGCTAAAGCTGGCGTTGAAGCTGGCCGTGGTCTATGGGAATTCCGCACCGAAGGTGAAGAATACTCTGTTGGCCAGAGCATCAGTGTTGAAATTTTCGCTGACGTTAAAAAAGTAGACGTTACCGGTACCTCTAAAGGTAAAGGTTTCGCAGGTACCGTTAAGCGCTGGAACTTCCGTACCCAGGACGCTACGCACGGTAACTCCTTGTCTCACCGCGTTCCGGGTTCTATCGGTCAGAACCAGACTCCGGGCAAAGTGTTTAAAGGCAAGAAAATGGCTGGTCAGCTGGGTAATGAGCGCGTAACCGTTCAGAGCCTGGAAGTAGTACGTGTTGACGCTGAGCGCAACCTGCTGCTGGTCAAAGGTGCTGTCCCGGGTGCAACCGGCAGCGACCTGATTGTTAAACCAGCTGTGAAGGCGTAAGGGGATAGCAATGGAATTAGTACTGAAAGACGCGCAGAGCGCGCTGACTGTTTCCGAAACTACCTTCGGTCGTGATTTCAACGAAGCGCTGGTTCACCAGGTTGTTGTTGCTTACGCTGCAGGTGCTCGTCAGGGTACTCGCGCGCAGAAAACTCGTGCTGAAGTAACTGGTTCAGGCAAAAAGCCATGGCGTCAGAAAGGCACCGGCCGTGCGCGTTCAGGTTCTATCAAGAGCCCGATCTGGCGTTCAGGTGGCGTGACCTTCGCTGCGCGTCCACAGGACCACAGTCAAAAAGTTAACAAAAAGATGTACCGCGGCGCGCTGAAAAGCATCCTGTCCGAGCTGGTACGTCAGGACCGTCTGATCGTTGTCGAGTCGTTCTCTGTTGAAGCGCCTAAAACTAAGCTGCTGGTACAGAAACTGAAAGACATGGCGCTGGAAGACGTGCTGATCATCACCGGTGAACTTGATGAGAATCTGTTCCTGGCTGCGCGTAACCTGTACAAGGTTGACGTGCGTGATGCAGCGGGTATCGACCCAGTTAGCCTGATCGCCTTCGACAAAGTCGTTATGACTGCAGAAGCAGTTAAGCAAGTTGAGGAGATGCTGGCATGATCCGTGAAGAACGTCTGCTGAAAGTACTGCGCGCGCCGCACGTATCTGAAAAAGCATCAACCGCGATGGAAAAAACCAATACCATCGTTCTCAAAGTTGCCAAAGACGCGACCAAAGCAGAGATCGTTGCTGCTGTTGAGAAACTGTTCGAAGTAGAAGTGAAAGACGTAAACACCCTGGTTGTTAAGGGTAAAGTTAAGCGTCACGGACAGCGTATCGGTCGTCGTAGCGACTGGAAAAAAGCTTACGTCACCCTGAAAGAAGGCCAGAACCTGGACTTCGTCGGCGGCGCTGAGTAAGTCGGAGGAGAAAGACAATGGCAGTTGTTAAATGTAAACCGACATCTCCGGGTCGTCGTCACGTTGTTAAAGTGGTGAACCCTGAGCTGCACAAAGGCAAGCCTTTTGCCGCGCTGGTTGAAAAAAACAGCAAATCCGGTGGTCGTAACAACAATGGTCGTATCACTACCCGTCATATCGGTGGTGGTCACAAGCAGGCTTACCGTATTGTTGACTTCAAACGCAACAAAGATGGTATCCCGGCAGTTGTTGAGCGTCTTGAGTACGATCCGAACCGTTCTGCGAACATCGCACTGGTTCTGTACAAAGATGGCGAGCGCCGTTACATCCTGGCCCCTAAAGGCCTGAAAGCTGGCGACCAGATTCAGTCTGGCGTTGATGCTGCGATCAAAGCAGGTAACACCCTGCCGATGCGTAACATCCCGGTTGGTTCAACCGTGCATAACGTAGAAATGAAACCAGGTAAAGGCGGTCAGATTGCCCGTTCTGCTGGTGCTTACGTGCAGATCGTTGCGCGTGAAGGTTCCTACGTTACCCTGCGTCTGCGTTCAGGCGAAATGCGTAAAGTCGAAGCTGACTGCCGCGCAACCCTGGGCGAAGTCGGTAACGCTGAGCACATGCTGCGCGTTCTGGGTAAAGCCGGTGCAACCCGTTGGCGTGGTGTTCGTCCTACCGTTCGCGGTACTGCGATGAACCCAGTCGATCACCCGCACGGTGGTGGTGAAGGTCGTAACTTTGGTAAGCACCCGGTAACTCCGTGGGGCGTTCAGACCAAAGGTAAGAAGACCCGTAGCAACAAGCGTACTGATAAATTTATCGTACGTCGCCGTAGCAAATAATTTTAGAGGATAAGCCATGCCACGTTCTCTCAAGAAAGGTCCTTTTATTGACCTGCACTTGCTGAAGAAGGTAGAGAAAGCGGTGGAAAGCGGTGACAAGAAGCCCCTGCGCACTTGGTCCCGTCGTTCAACGATCTTCCCTAACATGATCGGTTTGACCATCGCTGTCCATAATGGTCGTCAGCACGTTCCTGTCTTTGTTTCCGACGAAATGGTCGGCCACAAGCTGGGTGAATTTGCACCGACACGTACTTATCGCGGCCACGCTGCTGATAAGAAAGCCAAGAAGAAATAAGTAGGAGGAAGAGATGGAAACTATTGCTCAACATCGCCATGCTCGTTCTTCTGCTCAGAAGGTTCGCCTTGTTGCTGACCTGATTCGCGGTAAGAAAGTGTCGCAGGCTCTGGATATTCTGACTTACACCAACAAGAAAGCGGCTGTACTGGTTAAGAAAGTCCTGGAATCTGCCATTGCTAACGCCGAACACAACGATGGCGCTGATATCGACGATCTGAAAGTTGCGAAAATTTTCGTAGATGAAGGCCCTAGCATGAAGCGCATTATGCCGCGTGCTAAAGGTCGTGCAGATCGCATCCTGAAGCGCACCAGCCACATTACTGTGGTTGTGTCCGATCGCTGAGACTCTGGAGACTAGCAATGGGTCAGAAAGTACATCCTAATGGTATTCGCCTGGGTATTGTAAAACCATGGAACTCTACCTGGTTTGCGAACACCAAAGAATTCGCTGACAACCTGGACAGCGACTTTAAAGTACGTCAGTTCCTGAACAAAGAACTGGCAAAAGCGTCTGTATCTCGCATCGTTATCGAGCGTCCGGCTAAGAGCATCCGTGTGACCATTCACACCGCTCGCCCGGGTATCGTTATCGGTAAAAAAGGTGAAGACGTTGAAAAACTGCGCACGGTCGTAGCGAACATCGCTGGCGTTCCTGCACAGATCAATATCGCCGAAGTCCGTAAACCGGAACTGGACGCAAAACTGGTTGCTGACAGCATCACTTCACAGCTGGAGCGTCGTGTGATGTTCCGTCGTGCGATGAAGCGTGCTGTACAGAACGCAATGCGTCTGGGCGCTAAAGGTATCAAAGTTGAAGTTAGCGGCCGTCTGGGCGGTGCTGAGATCGCACGTACCGAATGGTACCGTGAAGGTCGTGTACCGCTGCACACTCTGCGTGCTGACATTGACTACAACACCTCTGAAGCGCACACCACTTATGGTGTAATCGGCGTTAAGGTATGGATCTTCAAAGGTGAGATCCTGGGTGGTATGGCTGCTGTTGAACAACCGGAACCGGCTGCTCAACCTAAAAAGCAGCAGCGTAAAGGCCGTAAGTAAGGAGAGTCGCTGATGTTACAACCAAAGCGTACGAAATTCCGTAAAGTGCACAAAGGCCGTAACCGCGGTCTGGCGCAGGGTACGGATGTTAGCTTCGGTACTTTCGGTCTGAAAGCTGTTGGCCGTGGTCGTCTGACTGCTCGTCAGATCGAAGCAGCACGTCGTGCTATGACCCGTGCAGTTAAGCGTCAAGGTAAGATTTGGATCCGTGTATTCCCGGACAAACCAATCACCGAGAAGCCGCTGGAAGTGCGTATGGGTAAAGGTAAGGGTAACGTGGAGTATTGGGTTGCCCTGATCCAGCCTGGTAAAGTCCTGTATGAAATGGACGGTGTACCGGAAGAGCTGGCCCGTGAAGCATTCAAGCTGGCAGCAGCAAAACTGCCTATCAAAACCACCTTTGTAACTAAGACGGTGATGTAATGAAAGCAACTGAGCTGCGTGAAAAAAGCGTTGAAGAGCTGAACACTGAGCTGCTTAACCTCCTGCGCGAGCAGTTTAACCTGCGCATGCAGGCAGCATCTGGCCAGCTGCAGCAGACCCATCTGCTGAAGCAAGTTCGCCGTGATGTTGCACGCGTTAAGACTTTACTGACTGAGAAGGCGGCGTAATGACCGATAAAATCCGTACTCTGCAGGGTCGTGTTGTTAGTGACAAAATGCAGAAATCTGCTGTTGTTGCTATCGAGCGTTTCGTGAAGCACCCGATCTACGGTAAATTCATTAAGCGTACGACTAAGCTGCACATCCATGACGAGAACAACGAGTGTGGTATTGGTGACGTGGTTGAAATCCGCGAAACCCGTCCACTGTCCAAGACTAAGTCCTGGACTCTGGTTCGCGTTGTAGAGAAAGCGATTCTGTAATAGAATCCGCTTCCTCTAAAAACAAAATGAACGGCTCTATGGAGCCGTTCATTTTTTCTACCCATCTGCGAGAACCGGTGTTATAATGCCGCGCCCTCAATTATGGGGCTTTTTAACGACCTGAGGTTTGGGTCCCGAAGTAGTAGTTGACATTAGCGGAGCACTAAAATGATCCAAGAACAGACTATGCTGAACGTCGCCGACAACTCCGGTGCACGTCGCGTAATGTGTATCAAGGTTCTGGGTGGCTCGCACCGTCGCTACGCAGGCGTCGGCGATATCATCAAAGTGACCATCAAGGAAGCAATTCCGCGTGGCAAGGTGAAAAAAGGTGATGTCCTGAAAGCGGTAGTGGTGCGCACCAGGAAGGGTGTTCGTCGCCCGGACGGTTCTGTCATTCGCTTCGATGGTAATGCATGCGTTATTCTGAACAATAACAGCGAGCAGCCTATCGGAACGCGTATTTTTGGGCCGGTAACTCGTGAACTTCGTACTGAAAAGTTCATGAAAATTATCTCTCTGGCACCAGAAGTACTCTAAGGAGCGAACAATGGCAGCGAAAATCCGTCGTAACGACGAAGTTATCGTGCTTACCGGTAAAGACAAAGGTAAACGCGGTAAAGTAAAGAATGTCCTGACTTCTGGTAAGGTCATCGTTGAAGGTATCAACCTGGTTAAGAAACACCAGAAGCCGGTTCCGGCTCTGAACCAACCAGGCGGCATCGTTGAAAAAGAAGCTGCTATTCAGGTTTCTAACGTTGCAATCTTCAATGCGGCAACCGGCAAGGCTGACCGTGTAGGCTTTAGATTCGAAGACGGTAAAAAAGTCCGTTTCTTCAAGTCTAACAGCGAAACTATCAAGTAATTTGGAGTAGTACGATGGCGAAACTGCATGATTACTACAAAGACGAAGTAGTCCAGAAACTCATGACAGAGTTTGGCTACAATTCTGTCATGCAAGTCCCTCGGGTCGAGAAGATCACCCTGAACATGGGTGTTGGTGAAGCGATCGCTGACAAGAAACTGCTGGATAACGCAGCAGCTGACCTGGCAGCAATCTCCGGTCAAAAACCGCTGATCACCAAAGCACGCAAATCAGTTGCAGGCTTCAAAATCCGTCAGGGCTATCCGATCGGCTGTAAAGTAACTCTGCGTGGCGAGCGCATGTGGGAGTTCTTTGAGCGTCTGATCACTATTGCTGTACCGCGTATCCGTGACTTCCGTGGTCTGTCCGCGAAGTCTTTCGACGGTCGTGGTAACTACAGCATGGGCGTTCGTGAGCAGATCATCTTCCCAGAAATCGACTACGACAAAGTCGATCGCGTTCGTGGTTTGGATATCACCATTACCACTACTGCGAAATCTGATGATGAAGGCCGTGCTCTGCTGGCTGCCTTTGACTTCCCGTTCCGCAAGTAAGGTAGGGTTACTTAATGGCTAAGCAATCTATGAAAGCACGCGAAGTTAAGCGTGTGAAATTAGCAGACAAGTTCTTCGCAAAACGCGCTGAACTGAAAGCGATCATTTCTGATGTGAACGCATCCGACGAAGACCGTTGGAACGCCGTTCTCAAGCTGCAGAGTCTGCCGCGTGATTCCAGCCCTTCACGTCAGCGTAACCGCTGCCGTCAGACAGGTCGTCCGCACGGTTTCCTGCGGAAGTTTGGGTTGAGCCGTATCAAGGTCCGTGAAGCCGCAATGCGCGGTGAAATCCCGGGTCTGAAAAAGGCTAGCTGGTAATTGTCACCATTTGAATCACGGGAGTAACACAGATGAGCATGCAAGATCCGATCGCGGATATGCTGACCCGTATCCGTAACGGTCAGGCCGCGAACAAAGTTGCGGTCTCTATGCCTTCCTCCAAGCTGAAAGTGGCAATTGCCAACGTGCTGAAGGAAGAAGGCTATATTCAAGATTTTAAAATCGAAGGCGACATCAAGCCGGAACTGGAACTGACTCTTAAGTACTTCCAGGGTAAAGCTGTTGTAGAAAGCATTCAGCGTGTTAGCCGTCCAGGTCTGCGCATCTATAAGAAAAAAGATGAGCTGCCAAAAGTTATGGCCGGTCTGGGCATTGCTGTAATTTCTACCTCTAAAGGTGTCATGACTGATCGTGCAGCGCGCCAGGCTGGTCTTGGTGGCGAAATTATCTGCTACGTAGCGTAATCGGAGGATAAAATGTCTCGTGTTGCAAAAGCACCTGTCGTTGTTCCTGCCGGCGTAGAGGTAAAACTCAACGGTCAGGAAGTTTCGATCAAAGGCAAAAACGGCGAGCTGACTCGTACTATCAACAGTGCTGTAGAAGTTAAGCATGCAGACAACGCCCTAACTTTCGCTCCACGCGAAGGTTATGCGGATGGTTGGGCACAGGCAGGTACTGCCCGTGCGCTGCTGAACGGCATGGTTATCGGTGTTACCGAAGGCTTCACCAAGAAGCTGCAACTGGTTGGTGTTGGTTATCGTGCAGCTGTTAAAGGCAACTCTGTGAGTCTGGCCCTGGGCTTCTCTCACCCGGTTGACCATGCACTGCCGGCCGGCATCACTGCTGAATGTCCAACTCAGACTGAGATCGTGCTGAAAGGCGCTGATAAACAGCTGATTGGTCAGGTTGCAGCTGATCTGCGCGCCTACCGTCGTCCTGAGCCTTACAAAGGCAAGGGTGTTCGTTACGCCGACGAAGTCGTGCGTACCAAAGAGGCTAAGAAGAAGTAAGGTAACACTATGGATAAGAAATCTGCTCGTATCCGTCGTGCGACCCGTGCACGTCGCAAGCTCAAAGAGCTGGGTGCTACTCGCCTGGTGGTACATCGTACCCCGCGTCACATTTACGCACAGGTAATCGCCCCGAACGGTTCCGAAGTTCTGGTTGCTGCTTCTACTGTAGAAAAAGCTATCGCTGAACAACTGAAGTATACCGGTAACAAAGACGCCGCTGCAGCTGTAGGTAAAGCTCTGGCTGAGCGCGCTATCGAAAAAGGCATCAAAGATGTTTCTTTCGACCGTTCCGGTTTCCAATATCATGGTCGCGTCCAGGCACTTGCAGATGCTGCTCGTGAAGCTGGCCTTCAGTTCTAAGGTAGAGGTCTAAGATGGCACACATCGAGAAACAAGCTGGCGACCTGCAGGAAAAACTGATCGCGGTAAACCGTGTCTCTAAAACTGTGAAAGGTGGTCGTATTTTCTCCTTCACCGCTCTGACTGTAGTGGGTGATGGTAACGGCCGCGTTGGTTTTGGTTACGGTAAAGCGCGTGAAGTTCCAGCAGCGATCCAGAAAGCGATGGAAAAAGCTCGTCGCAATATGGTTAATGTCGCGCTGACTCACGGCACCCTGCAGCACCCGGTTAAAGGTGCGCACACGGGTTCTCGTGTGTTCATGCAGCCGGCTTCTGAAGGTACCGGTATCATCGCCGGCGGTGCAATGCGCGCCGTTCTGGAAGTCGCTGGAGTTCATAACGTTCTGGCTAAAGCCTATGGTTCCACCAACCCGATCAACGTGGTTCGTGCAACTATCGACGGCCTGGGCAATATGAAGTCTCCGGATATGGTTGCTGCCAAGCGTGGTAAATCCGTTGAAGAAATTCTGGGGTAATCACGATGGCTAAGACAATCAAAATTACACAAACCCGTAGCTCAATCGGCCGCCTGCCTAAGCACAAAGCCACTCTGGTTGGTCTGGGTCTGCGTCGTATTGGTCACACCGTTGAGCGTGAAGACACGCCAGCTGTACGCGGTATGATCAACGCGATTTCTTACATGCTGAAAGTGGAGGAGTAAGAGATGCGTTTAAACACTCTGTCTCCGGCCGAAGGGTCTAAACACGCTTCCAAGCGTCTGGGCCGTGGTATCGGTTCTGGCCTCGGTAAAACCGGCGGTCGTGGTCACAAAGGTCAGAAGTCTCGTTCTGGCGGTGGCGTACGTCGTGGTTTCGAGGGTGGTCAGATGCCTCTGTACCGTCGTCTGCCGAAGTTCGGCTTCACCTCGCGCAAATCATTCGTGACTGCAGAAGTGCGTCTGTCTGATCTGGCGAAAGTGGAAGGCGGTATCGTCGACCTGAACACGCTGAAAGCAGCTAACATCATCGGTGTACAGATTGAGTTCGCGAAAGTGATCCTGTCTGGTGAAGTATCTGCACCTGTTACGATTCGTGGTCTGCGTGTCACCAAAGGTGCTCGTGCTGCAATCGAAGCTGCTGGCGGTAAAATCGAGGAATAAGTAGCAGATGGCAAAGCAACCGGGATTAGATTTTCAAAGTGCCAAAGGTGGCTTTGGTGAACTGAAGCGCAGACTGTTGTTTGTAATCGGTGCACTGATTGTCTTCCGTATTGGCTCTTTTATTCCAATCCCCGGTATCGATGCCACTGTACTTGCCAAACTGCTTGAGCAACAGCGTGGCACCATCATTGAAATGTTTAACATGTTCTCTGGTGGTGCTCTCAGTCGTGCCTCAATCTTCGCGCTGGGTATTATGCCGTATATTTCGGCCTCTATTATTATCCAGCTGCTGACGGTGGTTCATCCCGCGTTGGCCGAGATTAAGAAAGAGGGTGAAGCTGGTCGTCGTAAGATCAGCCAGTACACTCGCTACGGCACACTGGTTCTGGCTATATTCCAGTCGATCGGTATTGCTACCGGTCTGCCGAATATGCCTGGAATGCAGGGCCTGGTATTAAATCCAGGCTTTGCTTTCTACTTTACCGCTGTTGTAAGTCTGGTCACCGGAACCATGTTCCTGATGTGGCTGGGCGAACAGATTACTGAACGAGGTATCGGTAACGGTATTTCGATCATTATCTTCGCGGGTATTGTTGCGGGTTTACCGCCGGCCATTGGCCATACCATCGAGCAAGCGCGGCAAGGCGACCTGCACTTCCTTCTGTTGCTGTTGGTTGCAGTTCTTGTATTTGCAGTGACGTTCTTTGTTATTTTCGTTGAGCGTGGCCAGCGCCGCATTGTGGTCAACTACGCTAAACGTCAGCAAGGTCGTCGTGTATATGCTGCACAGAGCACACATTTACCGTTGAAAGTGAACATGGCGGGCGTAATCCCAGCCATCTTTGCTTCCAGCATTATCCTGTTCCCGGCGACGATAGCATCCTGGTTCGGGGGCGGTACCGGTTGGAACTGGCTGACAACAATTTCGCTGTATTTGCAGCCAGGACAGCCGCTTTATGTGCTACTCTATGCGACTGCAATCATCTTCTTCTGTTTCTTCTACACGGCGTTGGTTTTCAACCCGCGTGAAACAGCAGATAACCTGAAGAAGTCTGGTGCATTCGTACCGGGAATTCGTCCGGGAGAGCAAACGGCGAAGTACATCGATAAAGTAATGACACGTCTGACCTTAATCGGCGCACTGTATATTACTTTTATCTGCCTGATCCCGGAGTTCATGCGTGATGCCATGAAGGTTCCCTTCTACTTTGGCGGCACCTCGCTGCTGATTGTAGTGGTTGTCATCATGGACTTTATGGCTCAAGTGCAAACTCTGATGATGTCCAGTCAGTACGAGTCTGCATTGAAGAAAGCTAACCTGAAAGGCTATGGCCGTTAATTCAGTAGCTTGAGAAGTTACGGAGAGTAAAAATGAAAGTTCGTGCTTCCGTCAAGAAATTATGTCGTAACTGCAAAATCATTCGTCGCGACGGTGTCGTACGTGTGATCTGCAGCTCCGAGCCTAAGCATAAACAGCGCCAGGGCTGATTAAGTCACATATTTTTCTTGCAAAGTCGGGTTGAGCTGGCTAGATTAGCCAGCCAATCTTTTGTATGTCGATGCGTTTCCATTTGAGTATCCTGAAAACGGGCTTTTCAGCATGGTACGCATTTATTTAATTATAGGAGTGCATAGTGGCCCGTATAGCAGGCATTAACATTCCTGATCAAAAACATACCGTTATCGCATTAACTTCGATCTTCGGTATCGGCAAAACCCGTTCTAAAGCCATCTGCGCTGAAACGGGCATCGCTGAAAATGTTAAGATCAGTGAGCTGTCTGAAGAACAAATTGATCAGCTGCGTGAAGCAGTTGGTAAATTCGTTGTTGAAGGTGATCTGCGCCGTGAAATCACCCTGAGCATCAAGCGTCTGATGGACCTTGGTTGCTACCGTGGTTTACGCCATCGTCGTGGTCTGCCGGTGCGCGGTCAGCGTACTAAGACCAACGCACGTACCCGTAAGGGTCCGCGTAAACCGATCAAGAAATAATCGGGGTGAGTAAATAATGGCAAAGGCACCAGTTCGTGCACGTAAGCGTGTAAGAAAACAAGTCTCAGATGGCGTGGCTCATGTCCATGCGTCTTTTAACAACACCATCGTTACTATTACTGATCGTCAGGGTAACGCACTGGGTTGGGCAACCGCCGGTGGTTCCGGTTTCCGCGGTTCACGTAAATCTACTCCGTTTGCTGCTCAGGTCGCTGCAGAGCGCTGTGCAGAAGCCGTGAAAGATTACGGTATTAAGAACCTGGAAGTTATGGTTAAGGGTCCGGGTCCAGGCCGCGAATCTACTATTCGTGCTCTGAACGCCGCTGGTTTCCGCATCACTAATATTACTGATGTGACTCCGATCCCTCACAACGGTTGTCGTCCGCCGAAAAAACGTCGCGTTTAACGTTCCGTTTTTTAGGTTAGTTGGAGAAAGAAAATGGCAAGATATTTGGGTCCTAAGCTCAAGCTGAGCCGTCGTGAGGGCACTGACTTATTCCTTAAGTCTGGCGTTCGCGCGATTGATTCCAAGTGCAAAATTGAACAAGCCCCTGGTCAGCATGGTGCGCGTAAACCGCGTCTGTCTGATTACGGCGGCCAGTTACGTGAAAAGCAAAAAGTTCGTCGTATCTACGGCGTGCTGGAGCGTCAGTTCCGTAACTACTATAAAGAAGCAGCGCGTCTGAAAGGCAACACCGGTGAAAACCTGTTAGCTCTGCTGGAAGGTCGTCTGGATAACGTAGTTTACCGTATGGGCTTTGGTGCCACTCGTGCAGAAGCACGTCAGCTGGTTAGCCACAAATCTGTAATGGTAAACGGTCGCGTTGTTAACATCGCTTCTTATCAGGTATCTCCGAATGATGTCGTAAGCATCCGTGAGAAAGCCAAAAAGCAATCTCGCGTGAAGGCCGCTCTGGAGCTGGCTGAGCAGCGTGAAAAGCCAACCTGGCTGGAAGTTGATGCGACTAAGATGGAAGGTGTGTTCAAGCGTATTCCTGAGCGTACCGATCTGTCTGCGGACATTAACGAACACCTGATCGTCGAGCTTTACTCTAAGTAAAGCTTAGTACCAAAGAGAGGACACAATGCAGGGTTCTGTGACAGAGTTTCTAAAACCGCGCCTGGTAGATATCGAGCAAGTGAGTTCGACGCACGCCAAGGTGACCCTTGAGCCGTTAGAGCGTGGCTTTGGCCATACTCTTGGTAACGCACTGCGCCGTATTCTGCTTTCTTCCATGCCGGGTTGCGCGGTGACCGAGGTTGAGATTGATGGCGTGCTGCACGAGTACTCCACCAAAGAGGGCGTACAGGAAGATATCCTGGAAATCCTGCTCAATCTGAAAGGGCTGGCGGTAAGAGTTCAGGGTAAAGATGAAGTCATCCTTACGCTGAATAAATCTGGCATTGGCCCTGTGACTGCAGCCGACATTACCCACGACGGTGATGTCGAAATCGTCAAGCCGCAGCATGTGATCTGCCATCTGACCGATGAAAACGCGTCTATTAGCATGCGTATCAAAGTTCAGCGTGGTCGTGGTTATGTGCCGGCTTCTGCCCGAATTCATTCGGAAGAAGATGAGCGCCCAATCGGCCGTCTGTTGGTTGACGCTTGCTACAGCCCTGTAGACCGTATCGCCTACAATGTTGAAGCAGCGCGTGTAGAACAGCGCACCGACCTGGACAAGCTGGTCATCGAAATGGAAACCAACGGCACAATCGATCCTGAAGAGGCGATTCGTCGTGCGGCAACCATCCTGGCAGAACAACTGGAAGCTTTCGTTGACTTACGTGATGTACGTCAGCCGGAAGTCAAAGAAGAGAAACCAGAATTCGATCCGATCCTGCTGCGCCCTGTTGACGATCTGGAATTGACTGTCCGCTCTGCTAACTGCCTCAAGGCAGAAGCTATCCACTACATCGGTGATCTGGTACAGCGTACCGAGGTTGAGCTGCTTAAAACGCCTAACCTGGGTAAAAAATCTCTTACCGAGATTAAAGACGTGCTCGCATCACGTGGTCTGTCTCTGGGCATGCGCCTGGAAAACTGGCCACCGGCAAGCATTGCTGATGAATAACCGGATCGCAGGTTAAGGTTTCACTGAGAAGGATAAGGTCATGCGCCATCGTAAGAGTGGTCGTCAACTGAACCGCAACAGCAGCCATCGTCAGGCTATGTTCCGCAACATGGCTGGTTCTCTGGTTCGTCATGAGATCATTAAGACGACTCTGCCGAAAGCCAAAGAGCTGCGTCGCGTAGTTGAGCCGCTGATTACTCTTGCCAAGACCGACAGCGTAGCTAATCGTCGTCTGGCATTCGCCCGTACTCGTGATAACGAGATCGTGGCAAAACTGTTTAACGAGCTGGGCCCGCGTTTCGCGAGCCGTGCCGGTGGTTACACTCGCATTCTGAAGTGTGGCTTCCGTGCTGGTGACAACGCTCCGATGGCTTACATCGAGCTGGTTGATCGTCCAGAAGCTCAAGCAGAAGCTGCTGCAGAGTAATTTGCAGTAACGTAAAAAACCCGCTTCGGCGGGTTTTTTATTGCCTGTCATTTCTTCCCATTTCCCCTCCATTCGCTATGCTGTTGGCAGACATGCCTGCAGGAGGTTTCTATGTGGCTTATCGATCAGCTGGCTGAGCAACACATCCGCGCCGCGCAGGAAAAGGGTGAGCTGAGCAATCTGCCTGGTGAAGGTGCGCCGCTCACGCTGGACGATGACTGTGGTGTGCCGGCGGAATTGCGCAGTGCCTGGCGACTGCTGAAAAACGCCGGCTATCTCCCACCGGAACTGGAGATGCGCCGCGACGCGCTGGCACTGAGCGATTTGCTTCGCGAACTCGATCCTGATGACAACGAGGCGCGCGAACTGGCCAAGCGCCTGACATTGCTGGAAATGAAACTGCAGCAGGCCGGCATGAGCACCGATTTTCTGCGTGGCGAATACCGCCCGGCGATCGGTCAGCGGCTACAGCAGGAGAAATAGTATGTATCGCATTGGCCAGCTGGCAAAACTGGCGGACGTGACGCCGGATACCATTCGCTTTTATGAAAAGCAGCAGATGATGGATCATGAGGTACGCACCGAGGGCGGCTTCCGCCTGTACAGCGATAACGATCTGCAGCGCCTGCGTTTTATCCGTTACGGCCGGCAGCTTGGTTTCAGCCTGGAATCGATCCGCGACCTGCTGTCGATCCGCATCGATCCAGAGCATCACACCTGTGAAGAGTCAAAAGCGATCGTGGCGAAACGGCTGGATGAGGTGAACAGTATGATTGGCGAACTGCAAATCATTCAGCGCTCACTGCAACGGCTGGCGGAAACCTGTTGTGGCGACCGCCACAGTAGCGCCTGCTGTTCGATCCTCGAGGCACTGGAAACCGGTGAAGATCCGCATCCTGAAATTTGTTGTAGTAAGGATTGAATTCTGGCGCACAGGGACTATAGTTGCGCCATCACTAACCGGAGGACGATATGAGTCACTATCAGCATCGAAAAGGCAAAATTAACGATAACGCCCTGGAAGCCCTGTTACACGATCCGCTGTATCGCCAGCGAGTTGAGCGCAATCAGAAGGGGAAAGGCAGCTACAGGCGTAAAGATAAACACGCGAAGGGAGCGAATCAGGAGGTCAGCGGTAAGCAACAGTGTTTACCTCTGGCCTTCTGCTTTAGTGACAAAAAAGCCGCCTGAACAGGCGGCTTTTATTCATCACACTTTATTATTTTGTTGCTTAAGCAGGTCGCGAATCTCGGTCAGCAGCACTTCTTCATTAGTCGGTTTAGGCGCTGGTTTTTCCACTTCTTTCTTTTTATACAGTTTATTCATTACTTTGATGGCAATGAAGATAGCAAACGCCACGATGATGAAATCAAATACCGTCTGAATAAAGTTACCGTATTCCATCACCACCGCGGGGATATCGCCTTCTGCTGGCTTGAGTACCCATTTAAACTGCTTAAAGTCGACGCCGCCAATCAGTAAACCGAGCGGTGGCATAATGATGTTCGCAACCAGTGACGATACGATCTTACCGAACGCAGCACCGATGATCACACCGACCGCCAGGTCCACTACGTTGCCGCGCATCGCGAAATCACGAAACTCTTTGAATAAACTCATTGTTATCTCCTTGCCTTGGCCAATGGCTAAAGTCTAACAAACCTTCGTGTAATTGCCATTATAACAATGGATTAAACACCACTCTCACTTCAGCCCAATCACAACGCGTTACAGGAAGAACGGGCTCGGCTGGAACAGACGCTCAACGTCCGGCACAAACTTTTTGTCGGTGAGGAACATGATCACGTGGTCGCCTTGCTCAATACGCACATTATCATTGGCGATGATCACGTCATCACCACGCACCACCGCGCCGATAATCGTGCCCGGCGGCAGTTTAATATCTTCAATCAGGCGGCCGACCACGCGCGAAGTGGTTTCATCACCGTGGGCAATGGCCTCGATGGCTTCCGCAATACCGCGGCGCAGTGAAGAGACGCCGACAATATCGGCTTTGCGCACGTGGCCAAGCAGCGCAGAAATCGTGGCCTGCTGCGGTGAGATCGCAATGTCGATCACGCTGCCCTGCACCAGATCGACATAGGCGCGACGCTGGATCAGCACCATCACCTTTTTCGCGCCCATCTTTTTGGCCAGCATCGCTGACATGATATTGGCTTCATCGTCGTTGGTGACGGCGATAAACAGATCAACCTGATCGACATGCTCTTCTGCCAGCAGTTCCTGATCCGAGGCATCGCCATAGAACACGATGGTATCCTGCAGATGTTCAGCCAGTTCAGCTGCGCGCTGCTGATTACGTTCAATCAGCTTAACGCTGTACTGCTTCTCCAGCCGTTGCGCCAGGCCAAAGCCGATATTACCGCCGCCGACCAGCATAATGCGTTTATAGGGCTTTTCGAGCCGCTGCATCTCGCTCATCACCGCACGAATATGCTGACTGGCGGCAATGAAAAACACTTCATCGCCAGCTTCGACGATCGTCGATCCCTGCGGGCGGATCGGACGATCCTGACGGAAAATCGCGGCTACGCGGGTATCGATATGCGGCATATGTTCACGCAGGATCGACAGCGGATTGCCCACCAGCGGTCCGCCGTAATAGGCTTTGACCACTGCCAGGCTGACTTTGCCCTCGGCAAAATTCACCACCTGCAACGCGCCAGGGTACTGAATCAGCCGATAGATATTGTCGATCACCAGCTGTTCAGGCGAGATCAAATGGTCGATGGGTACCGCTTCCGGCACGAACAGCTTTTCCGCATCGCGCAGATAATCGGCGGCGCGGATACGGGCAATGCGGTTTGGCGTGTTAAACAGCGAGTAAGCAATCTGACAGGCAATCATGTTGGTTTCGTCAGAACTGGTGACCGCCACCAGCATATCCGCATCTTCGGCGCCGGCTTCACGCAACACGCGCGGGTGCGAACCATGGCCCTGCACCACGCGCAGGTCAAACTTATCCTGCAGCACGCGTAAGCGTGAGGGATCGCTATCAACCACGGTGATGTCATTGTTTTCGCCCACCAGGTTTTCAGCGAGCGTGCCGCCCACCTGGCCGGCGCCGAGGATAATAATTTTCATGGATACGTTGCTCTTGTCACTGTGCGCTGCACTATTTTTTCATCAGCTTAGCGTAGAAGAAACCGTCGCCGCCATCGATGGCAGGGAAAACCTGCCAGCCGTTAAGTTGCCCCTGTGGCAGTGCCTGCGGCACCGCATCGTCATGCGTCGCGAGGAAAGCCTCGATCTGCTGCTGGTTCTCCTGCGGCAGCACTGAGCAGGTGGCATAAAGCAGCGTACCGCCCGATTTCAGGCGTGGCCAGATGGCCGCCAGAATCTCACGCTGTAGCGCGGCGAGTTCGTCGATATCGCGATCGCGGCGTAGCCATTTGATATCCGGATGGCGTCGAATAACGCCGGTGGCCGAGCAGGGCGCATCCAGCAGGATGCGGTCGAATTGCTGCTCGTCGCACCAGGCCGCTGGCGTGCGGCCATCGCCCTGACGCACGTCAGCCTGCATCCCCAGACGCTGCAGGTTTTCCGTCACGCGCGAAAGGCGCTGCGCATCGATATCCACCGCCATCACGCGGGCCTGCGGCGCAATTTCGAGAATATGGGTGGTTTTGCCGCCGGGCGCAGCGCACAGGTCGAGAATGGTTTCGCCGTTTTCCGGCGCCAGCAGCAGGGCACAACGCTGAGCAGAGAGATCCTGCACCGTCACCCAGCCCTGCTCAAAGCCTGGCAGTTGACTGACCGGAGCCGGTGCTTCAAGACGCAGCGCATCCGGCGCGTCAGCACTAAACGCATTTTGATTCTGCTGAGTTAATAGCGCCAGCCAGGCGTCACGGCTGTGATGCTGACGATTCACGCGCAGCCACATTGGTGGTCGCTGATTGTTTGCTTCCACAATCTGCTGCCACTGCTCCGGCCACGCGGTCTGCAGCCGTTTCAGCAGCCAGCCCGGATGCCAGTAGCGCTGCGGGCCCTGATTGACCTCCGCCAGCAGTGCGTCCTGCTGACGCTGGAACTGACGCAGCACGCCGTTAAGCAAGCCTTTCAGATTTGCCCGCTTCAGTGCTTCAGCCCCGGCCACGGTTTCGGCCAGCGCGGCGTGCGGCGGAACGCGGGTATACAGCAGCTGATACAGGCCCACCATGATCAGATAGTGCAGCACGCGCTGTTTGCCGGTTAACGGCCGCGCCATCAGCTTATTAATCAACGCTTCCAGCTGCGGCAGCGTGCGCGTCACGCCAAAACACAACTCCTGCAGCAGCGCGCCATCGTTGTTTGCCAGCGTTTTTTGCGCAGCGGGCAGAATCGCGCTCAGCGATTCCCCTTTATCCACCACGCGTTCAATCAGTTGCGCGGCAAGGCTGCGCAGGTTGGTCGCTTTTTTCATATTCATTCATCAAACAAAAAGCCCGGCGGAAACCGGGCTGGAGAATCAGGCCAGAACGGTGCCGGGTGTAAACCATTCACGACGCGAATTGAGCAGATCCTGCGCCGCCATGGCTTTTTTGCCGGCAGGCTGCAGTGAGAGCAGATTCAGCACGCCGTCAGCGGTCGCGATCTGGATGCCGTGTTTGTCAGCCTGCAGAATTTCTCCCGGCTGGGCGCTGCGGTGTGGTAACACGCTGGCCTGCCAGACTTTAACCGGCTGATCGTCGATGAGGAAATAACTCACCGGCCACGGATTGAAGGCGCGAATGCACCGTTCCAGCTGAACAGCAGAGAGCGACCAGTCAAGACGTGCCTCTTCTTTGCTGAGCTTTTCCGCGTAAGTTACCAGGGTCTCATCCTGCACTTCGGGCTGCGCGCTGCCGGCGGCCAGCAGACTGAGCGTGGTCAGCATCCCCTGCGGGCCCAGCTGCGCCAGCTTGTCGTACAGCGATGCGCTGGTATCGTCGGCATTAATCGGGCAGGTTATTTTGTGCAGCATATCGCCGGTATCCAGACCCACGTCCATCTGCATGATGGTCACACCGGTTTCGTTATCGCCGGCCCACAGTGAGCGCTGAATCGGCGCCGCACCGCGCCAGCGCGGCAGCAGCGAGCCGTGTACGTTGATGCAGCCAAGGCGCGGCATCGTCAGCACCGCCTGAGGCAGGATCAGACCATAAGCGACGACCACCATCACATCGGCCTGTAGCCCGGCAACCAGCTGCTGATTCTCTTCCGGCTTCAGGGACTTTGGCTGAAACACGGGGATATCATGCGCCTGAGCCAGCACTTTTACCGGGCCCGGCGTGAGTTTGTTGCCACGTCCGGCAGGGCGGTCGGGCTGAGTAAAGACGCCAACCACCTGATGCTCAGAAGCAAGCAGCGCGTCGAGATGACGCGCTGCGAAGTCAGGAGTACCGGCAAAGATGATTTTTAACGGTGCAGACACAGTTCAACCTTCTGTTCGCTCTCAGGATGCGCGCGCATTCTGGCGGGCCAGTTTTTCCAGTTTCTGTTTAATACGCTGACGCTTCAGCGGCGACAGATAATCAATAAACAGTTTACCGTCGAGATGGTCGATCTCATGCTGGATGCAGATCGCCAGCAGACCGTCGGTTTCCAGCTCGAAGCTGTTACCGTCGCGATCCAGCGCGCGCACTTTGACCCGCTCGGCACGCGGCACAAACGCCCGCTGTTCCGGGATCGACAGGCAACCCTCTTCGATACCGGTTTCGCCGCTTTTTTCCAGCAGCTCCGGGTTAATCAGCACCAGGCGCTCTTCGCGGCTTTCAGAAACATCAATCACGATGATGCGCTGGTGAATGTCCACCTGCGTCGCCGCCAGACCAATGCCTTCTTCGGCGTACATGGTCTCAAACATATCGTCGACAATACGCTGAACGTCAGCATTCACAGCCGCAACGGGTGCAGCAATTTTGCGAAGGCGATCGTCAGGGAAATGTAATACCTGCAAAACTGACATAAATATCCAGATCTGTATGCGTTAAAGAAAAGATTACTGCCTCATATTGTAGACTTTTTAGGGCTTGATTGACAGCATTGTGCCGCATCAGAGCACGGCTGACAGGGAGCGCAGCATGGAACGCAGTGAAAGGATTATCAGGCTGACTTACGTCTGGGGTTTAAGCGGTGAGCGCGCCTGTCAGTTCATCATGGCGCTTCTGGCCGCCAGCCACGTTGACGACGCGTGGCTGCAGCAGCACGGGCTGGACGACACGCAGCGGCAGCAGTTTCTCGCCCTCTGTCCACGCCAGCTGGAAAAAACGCAGCGCTGGCTGCAACAGGCGCAACATCATCTGATCGCCTGCACCGACGCACATTATCCCGCCCGGCTGCGGGAAATCAGCCGCTATCCGGCTGCCCTTTATATAGCGGGTGACCTCTCTGCACTGGCGACCCCGCAGTTGGCGGTGGTCGGCAGTCGTCACTGTTCACCGTATGGCAGAGAATGGGGCAGCTGGTTTACCCAGCAGCTGGCGCTAAGCGGTTTGACCATCACCAGCGGGCTGGCGCGCGGTATTGATGGCGTGGCGCATCGTGCCGCGCTGGAAGTGCAGGGCAAAACTCTGGCCGTGCTGGGCAGCGGGCTGAATCATCTCTATCCGAAAAGCCATCAGCCGCTGGCACAGGAGATCATCGCCAGCGGCGGCGCGCTGGTTTCAGAACTGCCGCTGTCGATGGCGCCCCATGCGGTAAATTTCCCGCGGCGTAATCGTATTATCAGCGGCCTGAGCCATGGCGTGCTGGTGGTTGAAGCGTCACTGAAGAGTGGCTCGCTGGTAACGGCGCGGTATGCGCTGGAACAAAACCGTAACGTGTATGCGCTGCCTGGCGCACTGGGTAACCCTGGCTGTGAAGGCACGCACTGGCTGATTCAGCAGGGGGCGCTGCTGGTGGCGCATCCCAACAATATCCTTGAGGATTTGCATTCTGCCCTGCAATGGTTGCCGGCCAGCATCTCAGAAACAATATATTCACAACTCAGTGATGATGTGCCATTGCCATTTCCCAGCGTGTTGGCTAACGTAGGTGATGAGGTTACACCTGTTGACGTCGTCGCTGAACGTGCCGGCCAACCTGTGCCAGTTATCGCAGCGCAATTGCTGGAGCTGGAGTTAGCAGGATGGATCGCAGCTGTACCCGGCGGCTATGTCCGATTGAGGAGGGCATGCCATGTTCGACGTACTTATGTACTTGTTTGAGACGTATATCCACAACGAGGCTGAAATGCGCGTTGACCAGGATAAATTGACCGATGACTTAACCGATGCCGGTTTTCATCGCGAAGATATCTACAATGCGTTGAATTGGCTTGAGCGGTTAGCGGATTATCAGGATGGCCTGGTCGCGCCAGTGTTGCTGGCTAACGATCCGCTCTCCATGCGAATCTACACGGAAGAAGAGAGCCAGCGTTTAGATGCCGAGTGTCGTGGTTTTATTCTGTTCCTGGAACAAATCCAGGTGCTGAATATGGAAACGCGCGAAATGGTCATCGAACGGGTTATGGCGCTTGATACGCTGGAATTCGATCTGGAAGATCTCAAATGGGTGGTGCTGATGGTGCTGTTTAACATCCCCGGGTGTGAAAATGCCTATCAGCAGATGGAAGAACTGTTATTCGACGTCAATGAAGGTATGCTGCATTAATTTGCGATTAATGCATTCGGTAATATGAGTAAATCAGCACTATTTACCGTGCGTAAACACGATCCCTGCCCCGCCTGCGGGGCAGAATTAGTGATACGTGCCGGCAAACACGGGCCTTTTCTCGGCTGTGTGAATTATCCAACCTGTGACTATATCCGCCCGCTGAAAAGTCAGGGTGATGGCCATATTGTCAAAGTGCTGGAAGGCCATGCCTGCCCGCAGTGTGGTGCGGACAAAGTGCTGCGCCAGGGGCGATTCGGCATGTTTGTCGGCTGTAGCCACTATCCGGAGTGTGATTACACGGAAACCATCGATAAGCCGGACGAAACCGCAATTGCCTGCCCGCAGTGCGCCAGCGGCAAGCTGGTGCAGCGCCGTTCACGCTATGGCAAAACCTTCCATGCCTGCGATCGATATCCCGACTGCCAGTTCGCGATCAACGCCACGCCGCTGGAAGGTGTCTGCCCCCATTGCCAGTTCCCGTTATTAATAGAAAAGAAAACCGCACAGGGCATGAAGCGCTTCTGCGCCAGCAAACGCTGCGGCAAGCCCATCGCCCAGGATGAAGAGTGATCATGAACCAGAGCCAGCATGCACCCGGAAGCCTCGACTTCTGCATCGAACAACTTCAGCAACAGCAAGTGATTGCTTACCCTACCGAAGCCGTATTCGGCCTTGGCTGCGATCCGGACAGCGAAAGCGCGGTGATGGCCCTGCTGGAGCTGAAACAGCGCCCGGTAGAAAAGGGGCTGATCCTGATCGCCGCTGATTATACGCAGCTTGAGCCTTATATTGCCGATCGCGAACTCACCGTGCTGCAGCGCGAACGTATGTTTGCCAGCTGGCCGGGTCCGGTCACCTATGTGGTGCCTGCTTCGCCGCATACGCCGCGCTGGTTAACCGGCCGCTTTGATTCGCTGGCGATTCGCGTCAGCGATCATCCGCAGGTCCAGGCGCTGTGTCGCGGATTTGGCAAGCCGCTGGTCTCAACCAGCGCGAATTTAACCGGTCAGCCGCCGTGCCGCAGCGCCGCCGAAGTGGCAGAGCAGTTTGGCTCGCAGTTCCCGGTGTTGCAGGCGGCCACCGGCGGTCGCCTGAATCCTTCTGAAATCCGCGATGCCATCAGCGGTGAACTCATTCGTCAGGGCTGATTATGGAAAAGTTTGCCGTTTTTGGTCATCCCATCGCCCACAGCAAATCTCCGTTTATTCACGCCGCTTTTGCTGAGCAGACCGGTATTGAACATCCTTACGGACGCATCTGCGCACCGCTGGAAGGGTTCCCGCAGGCGATAGAGGCGTTTTTTGCGGCCGGTGGCAAAGGCGCCAATGTTACGCTGCCGTTTAAACAGCAGGCATGGGAATTCGCGGATGAGCTCAGCGAACGCGCGGCATTATCCGGCGCGGTAAATACCTTAAAGAAGAGAGCCGATGGTTCGATTCTGGGTGATAACACGGACGGTATCGGCCTGCTGAGCGATCTGCAACGGCTGCAGCTGATCCGGCCGGGCGATCGTATTCTGCTGGTGGGCGCGGGCGGCGCGGCGCGTGGGGTGATCCTGCCGCTGCTCTCGACGGGCTGCGCGCTGGTGGTGGTAAACCGCACGGCAGAACGCGCGCAACAGCTGGCTGAGCTATTCCAGCACAGTGGGGCGATCCAGGCGATGAGCTTTGATCAACTGGCCGGTGAACGTTTTGATCTGATCATCAATGCCACCTCTAGCGGCGTAGCGGGCGACGTGCCGCCGCTGCCGGTTACGCTGATTGATGCGCAGGTGCGCTGTTACGACATGTTTTATCAGCAGGGGCTGACGCCATTTCTGGCGTGGTGCCAGCAGCACGGCACACAGCAGCTGGCGGATGGACTCGGCATGCTGGTGGGCCAGGCGGCGCATGCGTTTCAGCTGTGGCATGGCGTTATGCCGGAGATCGCGCCGGTCATCGATCAACTTAAACAGGCGATGCAGGCATGAATCAGGCAATCCAGTTTCCCGATCGGGAAAGCTGGGACGCAGTCCTGCAGGCGGTGCTGTTCCCGGTATTAGTGAATGGTATGGGACTGAACTGCGCAATATCGCTGCCG
Source organism: gamma proteobacterium symbiont of Lampromicra miyakona (assembly GCF_059730895.1). NCBI lineage: Bacteria > Pseudomonadati > Pseudomonadota > Gammaproteobacteria > gamma proteobacterium symbiont of Lampromicra miyakona. The sequence continues at coordinate 386,997 of NZ_AP035932.1, forward strand.
GCGCTGCAGCAGCGTTTTGGTGCCGGAGAGGCGATGGCGCTGTTTAGCGCGCATCGCTGGGATCTGGAGGAAGAGGCGGAACAGCTGCTCCGGGCGGAGCAGGCCGACGATCAGGGCTGGCTGTGGCTGCCCTGAGCCAGATATTCATCTTTCCAGCCGACATAATTGCTGGCGGAGTAAAGCAGTCCGGCTATTTCCGCTTCGCTTAGTGGCCTGATCTGCTTCACCGGGCTGCCTAAATAGAGATAGCCGCTTTGCAGGCGTTTACCAGGTGGCACCAGGCTGCCGGCGCCAATCATCACCTCATCTTCGACGATCGCGCCATCCAGCAGGATCGAGCCCATACCCACCAGCACGCGGTTGCCAATGGTGCAGCCGTGCAGCATTGCTTTATGGCCCACCGTCACGTCTTCACCGATGATCAATGGAAAGCCATCGGGATTACTGCTGGATTTATGCGTAACGTGCAGCACGCTGCCATCCTGGATATTGCTGCGTTTACCAATCACCACTTTATTCACGTCACCGCGAATTGCTACCAGTGGCCAGATGCTGACATCATCAGCCAGTTCGACTTCGCCAACGACCACGCTGCTGCTATCCACCATCACGCGCTCGCCGGTATGGGGAATATGTTGCTTATAAGGGCGCAGGGCTACAGACATTCTATTTCTCCTTTTCTGATGTTTCCCGCTAGCCTGCGGCTTCCGGTGCGGGTAAACAAGCTGATTTTTGCGCGGATCGCTCGCGATCGCAGCGAAAAGAGTGAAAACTCGCCAGTCGATAAAAAAGATCGAAAAAAGGGGTTGTGCAAAAAATCCGGATCCCTATAATGCGCCACCACTGAGACGGCAAAGCGGCAACGCAGGCGGCTCAGCAGGGCGTGAAGCGATTCACCCCGCCGGAGAAAAACGCTGAAAAAAGTGTTTGACTCTGAAGGAGGAAAGTGTAATATACGCCACCTCGCGACAGCAGGCCGAACGCCGCGTCGCACCGCTCTTTAACAATTTATCAGACAATCTGTGTGGGCACTCGCAGGATTGATATCACAAGCCTACGGGCTTTAAAAAATATCAAGTCTTTGCTGAGTGAACACGTAATTCATTACGAAGTTTAATTCACAGAGCATCGCTGCACTCGTTGCAGCAAATCAAACTTTAAATTGAAGAGTTTGATCATGGCTCAGATTGAACGCTGGCGGCAGGCCTAACACATGCAAGTCGAACGGCAGCACAGAAGAGCTTGCTCTTTGGGTGGCGAGTGGCGGACGGGTGAGTAATGTCTGGGAAACTGCCCGATGGAGGGGGATAACTACTGGAAACGGTAGCTAATACCGCATAACGTCGCAAGACCAAAGTGGGGGACCTTCGGGCCTCACACCATCGGATGTGCCCAGATGGGATTAGCTAGTAGGTGGGGTAATGGCTCACCTAGGCGACGATCCCTAGCTGGTCTGAGAGGATGACCAGCCACACTGGAACTGAGACACGGTCCAGACTCCTACGGGAGGCAGCAGTGGGGAATATTGCACAATGGGCGCAAGCCTGATGCAGCCATGCCGCGTGTATGAAGAAGGCCTTCGGGTTGTAAAGTACTTTCAGCGGGGAGGAAGGCGGTGAGGTTAATAACCTTGCCGATTGACGTTACCCGCAGAAGAAGCACCGGCTAACTCCGTGCCAGCAGCCGCGGTAATACGGAGGGTGCAAGCGTTAATCGGAATTACTGGGCGTAAAGCGCACGCAGGCGGTCTGTTAAGTCAGATGTGAAATCCCCGGGCTTAACCTGGGAACTGCATTTGAAACTGGCAGGCTTGAGTCTCGTAGAGGGGGGTAGAATTCCAGGTGTAGCGGTGAAATGCGTAGAGATCTGGAGGAATACCGGTGGCGAAGGCGGCCCCCTGGACGAAGACTGACGCTCAGGTGCGAAAGCGTGGGGAGCAAACAGGATTAGATACCCTGGTAGTCCACGCCGTAAACGATGTCGACTTGGAGGTTGTGCCCTTGAGGCGTGGCTTCCGGAGCTAACGCGTTAAGTCGACCGCCTGGGGAGTACGGCCGCAAGGTTAAAACTCAAATGAATTGACGGGGGCCCGCACAAGCGGTGGAGCATGTGGTTTAATTCGATGCAACGCGAAGAACCTTACCTGGCCTTGACATCCAGAGAACTTAGCAGAGATGCTTTGGTGCCTTCGGGAACTCTGAGACAGGTGCTGCATGGCTGTCGTCAGCTCGTGTTGTGAAATGTTGGGTTAAGTCCCGCAACGAGCGCAACCCTTATCCTTTGTTGCCAGCGGCTCGGCCGGGAACTCAAAGGAGACTGCCGGTGATAAACCGGAGGAAGGTGGGGATGACGTCAAGTCATCATGGCCCTTACGGCCAGGGCTACACACGTGCTACAATGGCGCATACAAAGAGAAGCGACCTCGCGAGAGCAAGCGGACCTCATAAAGTGCGTCGTAGTCCGGATTGGAGTCTGCAACTCGACTCCATGAAGTCGGAATCGCTAGTAATCGTAGATCAGAATGCTACGGTGAATACGTTCCCGGGCCTTGTACACACCGCCCGTCACACCATGGGAGTGGGTTGCAAAAGAAGTAGGTAGCTTAACCTTCGGGAGGGCGCTTACCACTTTGTGATTCATGACTGGGGTGAAGTCGTAACAAGGTAACCGTAGGGGAACCTGCGGTTGGATCACCTCCTTACCTGAAGATACCTTCCCGCGAAGTGCTCACACAGATTGTCTGATAGAAAAGTAACGAGCAGAAAAAACCTCTACAGGCTTGTAGCTCAGGTGGTTAGAGCGCACCCCTGATAAGGGTGAGGTCGGTGGTTCAAGTCCACTCAGGCCTACCAGATTTCTTCTCATGCCGCGTTATGTTTCCGGCTCGCATAGTTCACTATGCTTCGCGAAAACATGCCTTGCCTGAGACGAAATCACATTTCCCGTGTGAGAAACGTGACTCCTGGTGAGTGGATGTAGATGGTCTCTGCAGTGACTGTATGGGGCTATAGCTCAGCTGGGAGAGCGCCTGCCTTGCACGCAGGAGGTCAGCGGTTCGATCCCGCTTAGCTCCACCATTACAGTACTGAAACTTACTTCAGAGTATACCGGCGACGGTGTGCTGCGAAGTATTTGCTCTTTAACAATCCGGAACAAGCTGAAAATTTGAAACGACGCGTCGTATTCATTCTCCGTAATAAGAATGAAGCAACGATGCGTTCGGGTCTCTCAAATGCTTGCAGTCTGCAGCGTTGCAAAACGCCTGTGGGTTGTGAGGTTAAGCGACTAAGCGTACACGGTGGATGCCCTGGCAGTCAGAGGCGATGAAGGACGTGCTAATCTGCGAAAAGCGACGGTAAGGTGATATGAACCGCTACAGCCGTCGATGTCCGAATGGGGAAACCCGGTGCACTCTGTGCATCATCGTTTGATGAATACATAGTCAAACGAGGCGAACCGGGGGAACTGAAACATCTAAGTACCCCGAGGAAAAGAAATCAACCGAGATTCCCCCAGTAGCGGCGAGCGAACGGGGAGCAGCCCAGGACCTGAATCAGCTTGTGCATCAGTGGAAGCGTCTGGAAAGTCGCGCGATACCGGGTGACAGCCCCGTACACGAAGATGCATGAGCTGTGAGTCCGACGAGTAGGGCGGGACACGTGGTATCCTGTCTGAACATGGGGGGACCATCCTCCAAGGCTAAATACTCCTGACTGACCGATAGTGAACCAGTACCGTGAGGGAAAGGCGAAAAGAACCCCGGCGAGGGGAGTGAAACAGAACCTGAAACCGTGTACGTACAAGCAGTGGGAGCCTACCTGTTAGGTGACTGCGTACCTTTTGTATAATGGGTCAGCGACTTATATTCTGTAGCAAGGTTAACCGCATAGGGGAGCCGAAGGGAAACCGAGTCTTAATTGGGCGTTAAGTTGCAGGGTATAGACCCGAAACCCGGTGATCTAGCCATGGGCAGGTTGAAGGTTGGGTAACACTAACTGGAGGACCGAACCGACTAATGTTGAAAAATTAGCGGATGACTTGTGGCTGGGGGTGAAAGGCCAATCAAACCGGGAGATAGCTGGTTCTCCCCGAAAGCTATTTAGGTAGCGCCTCGTGAACTCATCTCCGGGGGTAGAGCACTGTTTCGGCTAGGGGGCCATCCCGGCTTACCAACCCGATGCAAACTGCGAATACCGGAGAATGTTATCACGGGAGACACACGGCGGGTGCTAACGTCCGTCGTGAAGAGGGAAACAACCCAGACCGCCAGCTAAGGTCCCAAAGTCATGGTTAAGTGGGAAACGATGTGGGAAGGCACAGACAGCCAGGATGTTGGCTTAGAAGCAGCCATCATTTAAAGAAAGCGTAATAGCTCACTGGTCGAGTCGGCCTGCGCGGAAGATGTAACGGGGCTAAACCATGCACCGAAGCTGCGGCAGCGACACTATGTGTTGTTGGGTAGGGGAGCGTTCTGTAAGCCGCTGAAGGTGTGCTGTGAGGCATGCTGGAGGTATCAGAAGTGCGAATGCTGACATAAGTAACGATAAAGCGGGTGAAAAGCCCGCTCGCCGGAAGACCAAGGGTTCCTGTCCAACGTTAATCGGGGCAGGGTGAGTCGACCCCTAAGGCGAGGCTGAAAAGCGTAGTCGATGGGAAACAGGTTAATATTCCTGTACTTGGTGTTACTGCGAAGGGGGGACGGAGAAGGCTAGGTTATCCGGGCGACGGTTGTCCCGGTTTAAGCGTGCAGGTGTGAAGACCAGGCAAATCCGGTCTTCTTTAACACTGAGGCGTGACGACGAGCCGCCACGGCGGTGAAGTAACTGATGCCCTGCTTCCAGGAAAAGCCTCTAAGCTCCAGGTAACACGAAATCGTACCCCAAACCGACACAGGTGGTCAGGTAGAGAATACCAAGGCGCTTGAGAGAACTCGGGTGAAGGAACTAGGCAAAATGGTGCCGTAACTTCGGGAGAAGGCACGCTGGCGCGTAGGTGAAGGGACTTGCTCCCGGAGCCGAGGCCAGTCGAAGATACCAGCTGGCTGCAACTGTTTATTAAAAACACAGCACTGTGCAAACACGAAAGTGGACGTATACGGTGTGACGCCTGCCCGGTGCCGGAAGGTTAATTGATGGGGTTATCCGCAAGGAGAAGCTCTTGATCGAAGCCCCGGTAAACGGCGGCCGTAACTATAACGGTCCTAAGGTAGCGAAATTCCTTGTCGGGTAAGTTCCGACCTGCACGAATGGCGTAATGATGGCCAGGCTGTCTCCACCCGAGACTCAGTGAAATTGAAATCGCTGTGAAGATGCAGTGTACCCGCGGCAAGACGGAAAGACCCCGTGAACCTTTACTATAGCTTGACACTGAACATTGAGCCTTGATGTGTAGGATAGGTGGGAGGCTTTGAAGCGCGGACGCCAGTCTGCGTGGAGCCAACCTTGAAATACCACCCTTTAATGTTTGATGTTCTAACGTAGGCCCGTAATCCGGGCTGCGGACAGTGTCTGGTGGGTAGTTTGACTGGGGCGGTCTCCTCCCAAAGCGTAACGGAGGAGCACGAAGGTTGGCTAATTCTGGTCGGACATCAGGAGGTTAGTGCAATGGCATAAGCCAGCTTGACTGCGAGAGTGACGGCTCGAGCAGGTGCGAAAGCAGGTCATAGTGATCCGGTGGTTCTGAATGGAAGGGCCATCGCTCAACGGATAAAAGGTACTCCGGGGATAACAGGCTGATACCGCCCAAGAGTTCATATCGACGGCGGTGTTTGGCACCTCGATGTCGGCTCATCACATCCTGGGGCTGAAGTAGGTCCCAAGGGTACGGCTGTTCGCCGTTTAAAGTGGTACGCGAGCTGGGTTTAGAACGTCGTGAGACAGTTCGGTCCCTATCTGCCGTGGGCGCTGGAGAATTGAGGGGGGTTGCTCCTAGTACGAGAGGACCGGAGTGAACGCACCGCTGGTGTTCGGGTTGTCATGCCAATGGCACTGCCCGGTAGCTAAGTGCGGAAGAGATAAGTGCTGAAAGCATCTAAGCACGAAACTTGCCCCGAGATGAGTTCTCCCTGACCCTTTAAGGGTCCTGAAGGGACGTTGAAGACGACGACGTTGATAGGCCGGGTGTGTAAGCGCAGCGATGCGTTGAGCTAACCGGTACTAATGACCCGTGAGGCTTAACCTTACAACGCCAGAGGCGTTTTGGTCTGAGAGACCGAAAGAATTTTCAGCATTGTTCACCGGATTACGTCCAGTGGATTTTGTGCTGTGACAAGGCGGCACGCGAGACGACGTGAAGGAGCATACACGAGTATGTGACTGAGCGGCGCGAGCGGGGCAACGCAGTCAGAGCGCGAAAGACGCGGACGAAAACAGAATTTGCCTGGCGGCAACAGCGCGGTGGTCCCACCTGACCCCATGCCGAACTCAGAAGTGAAACGCCGTAGCGCCGATGGTAGTGTGGGGCCTCCCCATGCGAGAGTAGGGAACTGCCAGGCATCAAATTTAGTGTGCTGATATGGCTCAGTTGGTAGAGCGCACCCTTGGTAAGGGTGAGGTCCCCAGTTCGACTCTGGGTATCAGCACCAGTTATGGCATGAGTTCGGTTTAAAAAGAATTTGCCTGGCGGCAACAGCGCGGTGGTCCCACCTGACCCCATGCCGAACTCAGAAGTGAAACGCCGTAGCGCCGATGGTAGTGTGGGGTCTCCCCATGCGAGAGTAGGGAACTGCCAGGCATCAAACACGAAAGCCCTGAACAGATGTTCAGGGCTTTTTTGTTTTCCGCGGTGACCTTTATCGCAATAAAAACGCTCGATAAAATCCACAGACATAAAAAAGCCCCTGCCAGGCTGGCAAGGGCTGAATGATGCGGCGAATCGTGTTCGCTTAGTGGATAACCTGTGACAGAAACGCCCGGGTCCGCTCGGATTTTGGATTCGCAAAGAACTCATCCGGCGGCGCCATCTCGACAATTTCACCGCGATCCATGAAGATCACCCGATCGGCAACCGTACGCGCAAAGCCCATCTCATGCGTCACACACAGCATCGTCATCCCGTCTTCCGCCAGACCGATCATGGTATCCAGCACCTCTTTAACCATCTCAGGATCGAGCGCGGAGGTGGGCTCATCGAATAACATAATCTTCGGCTTCATACACAGCGAACGGGCGATGGCCACGCGCTGCTGCTGTCCGCCAGAGAGCTGCCCGGGAAACTTATGGGCATGCTCAGCAATGCGCACGCGCTGCAGATAGTGCATCGCCAGCTCTTCGGCCTCTTTCTTTGGCATCTTGCGTACCCACATCGGTGCCAGCGTGCAGTTCTGCAGAACGGTCAGATGCGGGAAGAGATTGAAGTGCTGAAATACCATGCCGACTTCAGTGCGCACGCGTTCAATATTGCGCACATCATCATTCAGGTGGATGCCGTCTACGACAATCCGTCCCTGCTGATGCTCTTCCAGATGGTTGATGCAGCGAATGGTGGTGGATTTACCGGAACCCGAAGGGCCGCACAGCACGATACGCTCGCGCGGTTTCACCTGCAGGTTGATATCTTTCAGCACGTGGAATTGACCGTACCATTTGTTCACGTTTTCGAGCGTAATCATCATGGCGTTAGCCGCCGTTGTCATTGTTTGTGTCATGTAAAACCTCAGTGCGATTTACGCCCGGTGTGGAAGCGCTTCTCCAGATACTGGCTATAGCGCGACATGCTAAAACAGAAAATCCAGTAAACCAGTGCAGCGAAGACATAGCCTTCGGTCGACATACCCAACCATGTAGGGTCGACGGTTGCCTGCTGCACGCTACTGAACAGATCGAACAGGCCGATGATGATCACCAGGCTGGTATCTTTAAACAGCGCGATGATGGTGTTCACCAGACCGGGAATGGTCAGCTTGAGCGCCTGCGGTAAAATCACCAGCGCCTGGGTTTTCCAGTAGCCGAGCGCCAGCGACTCTGCCGCTTCGTACTGGCCTTTAGGCAGGGCCTGCAGCCCGCCACGTACCACTTCGGCGACATACGCCGACTGGAACAGGATCACGCCAACCAGCGCACGCACCAGTTTGTCTATCGTGGTGCCTTCCGCCATAAACAGCGGCAGCATCACTGAAGACATGAACAGTACGGTAATCAGCGGTACGCCACGCCAGAACTCAATGAAAATCACCGACAGGGTGCGCACCACCGGCATTTTAGAGCGACGGCCCAGCGCCAGCAGAATGCCGAGCGGCAGCGCCCCGGCAATGCCGACAGATGCGATAATCAGCGTCAGCGTCAGGCCGCCCCACTGGCGCGTTTCCACGCGGTCCAGCCCGAAATAGCCGCCATACAGCAGCAGCCAGACGACGACCGGATAGAGCACCGCCCAGCAGGCGATATAGCGGCCGCGGCGCGGCATGGATTTGATAAACATCGGCACAATCGACAGCAGGCCAATCACCAGCGCCAGATTGATGCGCCAGCGCAGCTCATGCGGATAGAGCCCGTACATGAACTGGCCAAAGCGCGCGTGGATAAAGACCCAGCAGGCGCCCGCTTTCGTACAGTCCGCTCGGGTTTCGCCAATCCAGTTAGCCTGGAAGATCAACCAGTTCAGCGCCGGCGGGATAACGCTCCAGATAATCCACAGGCTGAGTAACGTGAGCAGCGTATTCAGCCAGCTGGAGAACAGGTTTTTACGCGCCCAGAGCCAGGCTTTACCCAGTGGATTGCCCGACACCGGCGGCGTTTCGTGTGTGGTCACAGACATAATGGTTCCGTTCTCTTAACGCTCAACCAGCGCAATTTTGCGGTTATAGAGGTTCATCAGCAGCGAAATGAGCAGACTGATAATCAGATAAACCGCCATGGTGATGGCAATGGTTTCAATTGCCTGGCCGGTCTGATTCAGTACGGTGCCGGCAAACAGCGACACCATATCCGGATAGCCTATCGCGGCCGCCAGCGAGGAGTTTTTTACGATGTTAAGGTACTGGCTGGTGAGCGGCGGGATAATCACGCGCATCGCCTGCGGAATGATCACCTGACGCAGCGTAACCGGGTTGGGCAGCCCGAGCGAACGTGCTGCTTCGCTCTGACCATGCGGTACTGACTGAATCCCGGCGCGAATCACCTCAGCAATAAAGGAAGAGGTGTAGATCGACAGTGCCAGCGTCAGCGCTGCCAGTTCCGGAATCATGGCAAAGCCACCGCGGAAGTTGAAACCGCGCAGCTCGGGCACATCCCAGTGCGTGGCGGCACCAAACAGCGTATGGGCGATCAGCGGCAGCAGCACAATTAAACCGGCCGCCGCGGGCCAGGTGCGGCGCAGCTGACCGGTTTTCAGCTGATGCTTGCGGTTGAAGCGGAACAGCGCGGCGCTGGCGGCGATGGCAATCGCCAGCGCGATCAGGAATGGCCAGGTGCCGGGCGCATACTCCGGCCACGGTATATACAGACCGCGGTTGCTGACAAAAGCCAGATCGAACGCGTTCAGCGCCTGACGCGGGCCCGGCAGATTGCGCAGCACGGCAAAGTACCAGAAGAAGATTTGCAGCAGCGGCGGGATATTACGGAACGTCTCGATATAAATGGTCGACAGCTTGCGCAGCAGCCAGTTATCCGACAGGCGCGCCAGACCGATGGCGAAGCCGAGGATGGAGGCGAAGACAATACAGAGCGCGGAGACCAGCAGGGTGTTGGTTAACCCGACCATAAACACGCGCGCGTAGGTATCGCCTTCGCTGTAATCGATCAGATGCTGGACGATGCCGAAACCGGCGTTGCGCTCAAGAAAGCCAAAGCCGGAGGTGATACCGCGATTGGCAAGGTTGATCACCGTGTTGTGGATCAGATAACCCACCACAGCAAACACCGCCACAATCGCGACAATCTGGTAAAGCCAGGCGCGAACCGTAGGATTACCGAACGAAAAATCCCTTTTCACGGTTGGGCGTTGCGACATGTTAAAACCTCAGTGAAGAATACGCGTGGGCACCGCAGGATGCGGTGCCCGACTGGCAGGAGACAATTAACGCACTGGTGGAGCGTACTGGATGCCGCCCTGGTTCCAGAGCGCATTCTGGCCGCGTGCAATTTTCAGCGCGCTGTCTTTACCAACGTTACGATCGAACACTTCCTGATAGTTGCCAACCTGCTTGATGATGTTGTACGCCCACTTGTTGTCGAGCTTAAGGTCTTTACCGAAATCACCTTCTGCGCCCAGCAGGTGTGCCATATCTGGCGTGGTTGGTTTCGCCGCCATCTCATCAACGTTCTTCGAGCTGATGCCCATCTCTTCCGCATTCAGCATGGCGAACAGCGACCATTTCACGATGGTGAACCAGTCATCATCACCGCGACGGACGACCGGGCCCAGCGGCTCTTTCGAAATCACTTCTGGCAGTACGATAAAGTCATCCGGCTTGCCCAGCTTGATGCGCAGCGCATACAGCTGTGACTGGTCAGAAGAGAGGGTATCGCAGCGGCCGCTATCCAGCGCTTTAGCAGACTCATCAGAGCGGTCGAAGGTGACCGGCGTGTACTGCATTTTGTTAGCTTTAAAGTAGTCGGCCACGTTCAGCTCGGTATCGGTACCGGCCTGGATACACACGGTGGCACCATCCAGCTCTTTGGCACTTTTCAGACCGGCTTTCTTATGGGTCAGGAAGCCGATGCCGTCATAATAGTTTACGCCGGCGAACAGGAAGCCCATGCCGCCATCACGTGATGAGGTCCAGGTGGTGTTACGCGACAGGATATCCACCTCGCCTGACTGCAGCGCAGTGAAGCGTTCTTTAGCGGTCAGCGGGGTGTATTTTACTTTGCTGGCATCGCCGAAGACCGCAGCAGCAGCGGCGCGGCACACGTCAACATCGATACCGGTGAATTTGCCGCTGGCGTCAGCGTAGGAGAACCCTGGCAGACCATCGCTGATACCGCACTGTATAAACCCTTTCTTCTTAATGGCGTCCAGCGTGGTGCCTGCGTGCGCCTGCTGGGTCACGGCGAACAGCGAGGCGGCAGCAATCAGGGTGGAAAGCATCATCTTTTTCATAAAGCATCCTGTGTGGCGAGATCGTGTGTTGTTATGTTTGCGCGCACTTTACTGTGCGCTTATTTCTTTCTGTGGCGTTTAGCCATCCACGACACTGCAAAGCTGATGCCAGGTTTGCAGAATCCTGAATTCACTGGAAAGATCTTTTAATAAACGGACGTATCCGGAAAGTTGTCGCTACTATCGCGCACCAAAAGGCAGCATGACGAGTCGCCACGATCACAAATAGTGCAAAAAGTTTCACTATATGGAAGCAGTGTGAGCTAACGCTCATGAACAGGTGTACGGCAAAGTGGAATTACCGCTGAAGCGGTTCAGGATCACAAACAAAGCGGGCTGAGGGGCGATCGGAAGGATTTTTTCTGCGCAAAAACAGGGCAGGGCAGCGGCCCTGAGAGAGATGAGCTATCACGCCGGCGATTGCAACTATCGTTACCATTTTGACGATAATCGTTTCACGCGGTGTTAACGCACAAACAGCAGCAACAAAAACGCCAGCCCAAAGGCTGGCGTTATCGCAGCAAGGAACCAGAACGCTTAGTTCATGCCGTATTTTTTCAGCTTCTTACGCAGCGTACCGCGGTTGATGCCCATCATCAGGGCAGCGCGGGTCTGGTTGCCACGGGTATACTGCATCACCATGTCCAACAGAGGCTGCTCGACTTCAGCCAGTACCAGCTCATACAGGTCACTTACATCCTGACCGTTCAGTTGAGCAAAATAGTTCTTCAGTGCCTGTTTAACCGAATCACGCAGAGGCTTTTGCGTCACCTGATCCTGTGAGTTAACGGTAGAAACGGTCAGTACGTCAGAATTTACGCGTTGTTCGAACATAGTTCTTTCAGCTCTTTATTTCGTTTACGCAAGATTTTCGAAGTATGCCTCCAACGCCTCCAGCTGTTCGCTGGCATCCTCTATGGCGTTGAATGTGCGCCGAAACTGGTCGTCAGGGGCACTTTCCTGCAAATACCAGGAAACGTGTTTTCGGGCAATACGGTATCCCTTGCGCTGACCGTAAAAGTCGTGCAGCTCCCGTATGTGTCCAATCAGCATATGCTTCACTTCAGCCAGCGGCTTCGGTGCCAGCAGCTCCCCTGTGTCCAGATAATGCTGGATTTCCCGGAAGATCCACGGTCTTCCCTGAGCAGCGCGTCCCACCATCAGAGCATCGGCTCCGGTGTAGTCGAGCACTGCCCTGGCTTTGTGCGGGTCAGTAATGTCACCATTCGCGATAATCGGAATAGCGACGCTCTGCTTAACTGTCCGAATGCTGTCGTATTCAGCTTGCCCTTCAAACAAACAGGCGCGCGTGCGGCCATGAATGGTCAGGGCCTGAATACCACAGCGTTCAGCCAATTGGGCAATCTCTACACAATTACGATTTTCTTTGTCCCAGCCGGTGCGAATCTTCAGCGTAACCGGTACATCGACTGCGTTCACCACCGCACGGAGGATTGACTCCACCAGCTGCGGATGCTGCAGCAGCGCTGAACCTGCCATCTTACGATTCACTTTTTTAGCCGGGCAGCCCATGTTGATGTCGATAACCTGTGCACCGGACGCAACATTAATGCGCGCGGCGGCGGCCATCTCATCGGGATCGCAACCCGCAATTTGCACGGCGCGAATACCGGGCTCGTCACTATGCACCATACGCAAACGCGATTTGTCACTGGCCCAGACTTCCGGGTTCGATGACAGCATCTCGGAGACAGTCATACCGGCGCCGTTGTCATAACACAGAGTGCGAAATGGCTTGTCGGATACTCCGGCCATAGGCGCAGCGATGAGTCGATTACGTAGCTGGTGATGTCCAATGCGCATGAAAAAGAAGTGACCCTAACTGTTCGCAAGGCGGCGTATATTACGCATTTTTTCCGGAAGATGAAAGGCCAAACTTTGAACAATTCGCCGTTTAAGATCAGGGAAATGGGGCTTAGCAGCGGGGTATTAGTCATTACTTGTTTAAATTCAGTGTATTACAAAAATACGCTGAAATTGTGAGCAAAAGTTTTTCCAAAAATATGCGCTGAATCACAACATAAAAACCGCCACTTCCGCGAATCGGCAAGAGAAATGGCGGTGATTTGATTGAAAAGTGAACGCTTTATTTACGTTTGGTGAGTATTTCGTTACTCAACCACCAGCCGGCCATTGAGCGGCTGCACCGGGCGGCTGTTACCGTGTTCACCCAGCACCGCGCTAAAGGCCTGCAACTGCTGTGCGGAAGCCGTTACCGGTTGCTTCATCACCAGCCAGCGCACGCCTTCACTGCACGGTGGCGTGGTGAGTGAACCGCTGAAGCGGTAGTAACGGCGATCGGCGGGTAGCAGTGGCGTAATATCGACATCCTGCTGCAGCGTAGCCGGCTGATTGACCTGCGCCGGCAGCGTATCCAGCAGCGTCGTCAGCACCGGATTTGCCGCACCGGCTTCGAACATCACCCCGATCACCGCCAGCTGCTGCTGCTCGTCACTGAATACAAAGTGGCCCTCAAGCGGATAGCGTTTGCCGTCGATCAGGTTTTCGCTCGGGGTGTGGAAGTGAAACTGCTTCAGCGTGAAGGTCTCGCCGTCCAGCGTCAGCGTATCGCCCTGCTGCAGGTTGATCTGCACGGTGTGGCCGTTGTTAACAATGGCGGCCTGGCGCGCCTGCAGTTCCAGCGTCAGCGCCGGCAGACTGGCATGCAGCGCCTGGCGAATATCAATCGGCGACTGATTCACGCCCTGCTTGCAGACGTGAAAATCAGGGGACAGGTCGCCCCACTGCTGTGGCTGAGCATAATCCCAGGCGGCAGCCTGAACGTGAGCAAAAGGCGCTGCTGCCAGCAGCAGAGCGATCAGTGTGTGTTTGCTTTTCATCATCATTTATTCACTAAGCGATATATCAGTGTTATGTGCCGCGCACGGCACGGTTAACAGGGATAGCGCTATCGCCTGGTGCAGCAGTCTACTGATTTCAATGTAAAGAAACGGCAGGAAAACGGGGCTGGCGGGGATTTGAGACAGGTCTCAGGCGGGGAAAATCGGGCCAGCAGTCGCTGGCCCATGCGTCGGTTAGCGGCGCACGCCAGTGATGCGACACCACTCTTCTTTTTCCGCCACGGCGTCCAGCGCAAAGCGCTCCGCATAGGCTTCACACACGCTTTCCGCCTGGCTGGCCAGCACGCCGGACAGGCCGAGATGGCCGCCGGCTTTCGGCAGCACGCCAATCAGCGGCGCCAGTTCGCGCAGCGGACCGGCGAGGATATTGGCGACCACCACATCCGCCTGCAGGTTTTCCGGCTGCTGGTGCGGCAGATACAGCGACAGGCGGTCGGCCACGCCGTTGCGCTCCGCGTTATCGCGGCTGGCCTGGATCGCCTGCGGATCGATATCAATGCCGATCGCCTGAGCTGCGCCGAGTTTCAGCGCGGCGATGGCCAGAATGCCGGAGCCACAGCCGAAATCGATCACCGTTTTGCCCTGCAGATCGAGACCATCCAGCCAGCTCAGACACAGCGACGTGGTGGGATGGGTGCCGGTACCAAAGGCCAGACCGGGATCAAGCATCACGTTGACTGCATCCGGATCCGGCACGTCGCGCCAGCTTGGGCAGATCCACAGGCGTTCACCGAAGCGCATCGGATGGAAGTTATCCATCCATTCGCGCTCCCAGTCTTTATCCTCGATCTGTTCGATCTTATGGCGGAAACCCGATCCCAGCAGCGGATGCTGGCTCAGTTCAGCCACAACATCATCCATGGCGGTTTCCGCGTCGAACAGGCCAATCACATCGGTATCGCCCCACAGGCGGGTTTCACCGGGCAGCGGCTCATATACCGGGTTGTCGTGCGTGTCCTGAAAGGTGACTGACACCGCACCGGCGTCCATCAGCGCATCACTGAGGGTTTCGGCGTGCTCGCCGGTGCTGTTAATTTTGATTTGAATCCATGGCATAGCGTTTCTCTTTTATTCCAGGGCAGCATCGCGTGCGTCAGGCGCGCTGCCGAACATATTACCTACCAGGAAGGCCAGCAGGCTTAATGTCAACGATGGCACGATAGGGTGAAAGCCCCACAGTTCGATTTTCAGGCTGGCAAGCAGCGTATAACATCCGGCTCCCACCAGCATGCTACTGATGGCGCCCGCCGCATTGGCGCGCTCCCAGTACAGTCCCAGCACCAGCGGCCACAGAAAGACCGCTTCAAGGCCACCGAACGCCAGCAGGTTGAGCCAGATAATCATATCTGGCGGATTCCAGGCCGCCAGCAGCAGCAGCAGGCCGAGCACAAAGGTGATGGTGCCGGAGAGCAGCCGCAGACGCGCCTCGTTCTCGCTGTGCTGCGGCGCGATACGCAGGTAAAGATCTTTGATCAGCGTAGCGGACGATTGCAGCAGCTGCGCGTTAATCGTCGACATGATCGCCGCCATTGGCGCCGCGAGGAACACGCCAGCCGCCATCGGTGGCAGCACGGTGATCATCAGCGTCGGGATCACGCGATCCGGAATCGCCAGATCCGGCAGTACCGCGCGGCCGAGTGCGCCGGCCAGATGCATGCCGAGCATCAGTATCACTACCACGATAGTGCCAAGGATAATTCCACGGTGCAGCGCTTTGCTGTCTTTGTAGGAAATACAGCGCACGGCGGTATGCGGCAGCCCAATCACGCCAAAGCACACCAGCACGGCAAACGAGCTGAGGAAGGTCGGATTGATGACGTTGCCGACGCCTTCCGGTGACACCAGCTGCGGATCGATGCTGCGCAGTTTGGTGACCGCCGTTGCCAGGCCGCCTGCCTGGTGGATGACGGCAAACAGCAGCAGGAAGGTGCCAATCAGCATCACCAGCCCTTGCATGGCATCGTTAAGTACGCTGGCACGAAAGCCGCCAAACGCGGTATACAGCGCGATGGTGCCGCCAAAAATCAGCAGGCCGGTGTCATAAGGAATACCGGCGGCGGTTTCCAGCAGGCGTGCGCCGCCGATAAACTGCACCGTCATGGCACCAATAAACGCCACCAGCAGGCTGATACTGGCCAGCCAGATAAGCAGCGGGCTGCGGTAGCGGCCATACAGCATGTCGTTGAGCGTCACCGCGTTGTAGCGTCGCGCCAGAATCGCGAATTTTTTGCCCAGCACGCCGAGCGACAGCCAGACCGCCGGCACCTGGATCATCGCCAGCAGTACCCAGCCCAGGCCGTATTTATACGCCGCGCCCGGCCCGCCAATAAATGAGCTGGCGCTGATGTAAGTGGTGGTGATGGTCATCGCCAGCACAAAGCCACCCATTGAGCGACTACCGAGGAAATATTCGGTGAGAAAGTTGCCCTGACGCTGCTTGCGCATGGCAAATACTGACAGCCCGGCGATTACCACCAGATAGGCCAGCAGCGGCAGAATGATTTCAGTTTCCATTGTGGTCCTCCAGAGACATATCGCGGAACACCACGCGCACCATCAGCCAGCACAGGCCGATGAACAGCACGGGCGCGAACACGCAGGAGAACTCAAACCAGCGCGGTAAGCCGGTGATACCGCTTTGTGTGCCGCCGAGCCAGGCGGACACGCCCCAGACGGCGAGGTACGCCAGCGTCAGGTACAGCGACCAGCGCGCCTCTTTGTTAGCTTGCAAAAAACGCCCATCCATCATGCAACCTCAAAGGCAACAAAAATGAAAAAGGCCGGTTTAACCGGCCTCTGCATTGCTCTGCGCTGCGCTTACTTCTCGTGCAGGCCGAGTTTTTTCTCCAGATAGTGGATGTTAGTACCACCCTGCTGGAAGTTTTCGTCGGTCATGATGCGCATCTGCAGATCGACGTTGGTCTTGATGCCGTCGATGATCAGTTCCGCCAGCGCATTTTTCATGCGCGCGATAGCCACGTCACGGTTTTCGCCGTAGGTGATCAGCTTACCAATCATTGAGTCGTAATACGGCGGCACGCTGTAGCCGGCATAGATGTGCGATTCCCAGCGCACGCCAAAACCGCCTGGCGCGTGGAAACGGGTGATCTTGCCCGGGCTCGGCAGGAAGGTGTTTGGGTCTTCGGCGTTGATACGGCACTCGACCGCATGACCGCGCACCACCACATCTTCCTGTTTGATTGACAGCGGCTGACCGGCAGCAATACGCAGCTGCTCTTTGATCAGGTCGACGCCAGTGATCATCTCGGTGACCGGATGTTCCACCTGAATACGGGTGTTCATCTCGATGAAGTAGAACTCACCGTTTTCATACAGGAACTCGAAGGTACCGGCACCGCGATAGCCGATCTCCACGCAGGCGTTAGAGCAGCGCTCGCCGATGTAGCGACGCAGTTCCGGCGTGATGCCGGGTGCTGGTGCTTCTTCGACCACTTTCTGGTGGCGGCGCTGCATGGAGCAGTCACGTTCGGCCAGATAGATGGCGTTGCCCTGACCGTCGGCCAGAACCTGAATCTCGATGTGGCGTGGATTCTCGAGGAATTTCTCCATGTACACCATGTCGTTGTTGAAAGCCGCTTTGGCTTCCGCTTTCGTCATGTTGATGGACTGCTCAAGATCCTTGTCGCTGCGCACAACGCGCATACCACGACCGCCGCCGCCGCCAGAGGCTTTGATGATCACCGGATAGCCGATGCGCTTAGCGATGGCACGGTTTTTCTCCATGTCGTCGGTCAGCGAACCGTCAGAGCCTGGTACGGTCGGTACGCCGGCTTTTTTCATCGCGTTGATCGCTGACACTTTGTCGCCCATCAGGCGAATGGTGTCGGCTTTCGGACCGATGAAGATAAAGCCAGAGCGCTCAACCTGCTCGGCGAAATCGGCGTTCTCAGAAAGGAAGCCGTAGCCCGGGTGGATCGCAACCGCGCCGGTGATTTCGGCGGCGGAGATCAGCGCCGGGATATTAAGATAACTTTTGACCGACTGCGCCGGGCCGATGCAGACGGTTTCGTCCGCCAGCAGCACGTGCTTCAGGTCGCGGTCTGCCGTGGAGTGTACCGCCACAGTCTTGATGCCCAGTTCTTTACAGGCACGCAGAATGCGCAGCGCAATCTCACCACGGTTAGCAATGACAATTTTATCCAGCATGCTTCGCCTCGTTATTCGATGACGACCAGCGGCTCGTCGAATTCAACCGGCTGGCCGCTTTCCACCAGGATCGCCTTCACAACGCCGGATTTATCGGCTTCGATCTGGTTCATCATTTTCATCGCTTCAACGATGCACAGGGTGTCGCCAGCGTTCACTTTCTGACCCACTTCCACAAACGCTTTGGCGTCCGGGCTTGGGGTGCGATAGAAGGTACCGACCATCGGCGAACGCACGATGTGGCCGCTGACTTCAGGTTTAGCCGCTTCTGCAGCGACAGGCGCAGCAGCAGGTGCAACCGCAGCAGCCAGCGCAGGCTGTGGAGCCGGAACAGCATAAGCCTGCTGCATCATAGGGTAACCGACATTGGCAGGTGAACGGCTGATGCGAACTGACTCTTCGCCTTCAGAGATTTCCAGCTCAGCGATGCCGGACTCTTCAACCAGTTCGATCAGTTTCTTAATTTTACGAATATCCATGAGTGTGGTTCCGTACTCTGTTTAATTGGAATGTGACAGGCGTTTTACGGCCGTTTGTAAAGCCCACGAGTAGCCGTCGGCGCCCAGTCCGCAGATGACGCCGGCAGATACATCGGAAAGATAGGAGTGATGTCGGAACGGTTCGCGTGCATGCACATTTGAGAGATGCACCTCAATAAAAGGAATGCTAACCGCCAACAGCGCATCGCGCAGGGCAACGCTGGTGTGCGTAAACGCAGCCGGGTTGATGATGATGTAATCGACGTTGCCGCGGGCTTCGTGAATACGATCAATCAGCTGGTATTCCGCATTCGATTGCAAATGACTCAATTTCACATGGTGCTGGTCGGCCTGTTGCGTCAGATCGCTGACAATCTGCGCCAGCGTGGTGTGACCATACTTGTCAGGCTCGCGCGTTCCCAACAGGTTCAGGTTGGGTCCGTTTAACAGCAGTATGTGAAATTTATGCGCCATCTTGCGGCTATCTCCTGCAATCAGTGAGGCATCGCGTAAAATACCGCGACATCCTTCATTTGTCACTCTTCAGAGTGAAAAAGAAGACTTCGCTTGCAATAAAGCCGGGCATTATATCCGTTTCGAGGCAATTCGCAGCAAAATACTGGTCTTATCTGCGAAGTTGATCCGGCGAGGCCCGAAGGCCACACCTTTTAACAGATCTCGCAGCAGGAAAACAACCTTGCGGGGATTATCGGCGCAGAAGTTTACGCAACTTATTGTAACGCCAGCCTAACAGCGCCAGCGCCAGCAGGGCATAAATCCACGGCTGCGGTGACAGCACTTTCACTGACCAAAGATAGTGGACAGGCGCGAGGATCGCGACCAGATAGATGCCGTTGTGCAGCGTTTGCCAGCGGCGTCCCAGTTTGCGCTGGGCGCGCTGAAAAGAGGTGATGGCGAGAGCAAACAGAATAATCCAGCTGATCATGCCCAGTAACAAATAGGGGCGCGAGACAATCTCACTGCCGAGTAATCGCAGATGATCGTAGCCCAGTTCCAGCAGATAGTAGCTGGTGAGATGCAGACAGGCCCAGGCAAAGCACCATAGGCCGAGCAGCCGGCGGGTACGAATCAGCAGCGGCTGCTTCAGATAACGCGTCAGCGGGCTCACCAGCAGCGTCGCCAGCAGCAGCTTCAGCGCCATGCGGCCGGTAAAATGCTGGATATCTTTCGCCGGATCGGCGCTCAGCCAGCCCTGATTTGCCGCCAGAAACAGGTACACCAGCGGCAGAAACGCCGCCAGATGCAGCACCACTTTCAGCAGCGTAACGTGGCGTAATGTCAGGCGCACTCAGTAGTTCTCCCGTAAATCGAGACCGCGATACAGCGAGGCCACCTCTTTAGCATAACCGTTGAACAGCAGCGTCGGCTGGCGTTCCACCTTGAGAATGCCGCCCGCACCGATAAAGCGCTCAGTAGCCTGCGACCAGCGCGGGTGGTTGACGTGCGGATTCACGTTAGCGTAGAAGCCATACTCGTTAGCGGCGATCTGGCTCCAGGTGGTGGGCGGACGATCGTGCGTCAGGGTAATTTTGACGATCGACTTAATCCCTTTGAAGCCATATTTCCACGGCACCGTCAGGCGAATCGGCGCGCCGTTTTGCGGCGGCAGCGCTTTGCCGTAAACGCCGGTGCTGAGCAGCGTCAGCGGATGCATCGCTTCGTCCAGCCGCAAGCCTTCAACATAGGGATAATCCAGCCCGCCGCCGATAAAGCGGTCCTTTTGTCCTGGCATCTGATCGGGCGCGTATAGCGTCTGGAAGGCGACATAGCGGGCATTGCTGGTGGGTTCAGCCAGCAGCAGCAGCTTGTTGAGTTCAAAGCCTACCCAGGGAATCACCATCGACCAGGCTTCAACGCAGCGCATGCGATAGATACGCTGCTCCATGGCGAAGCGTTTGAAGATGTCGTCCATATCCAGCGTCATCGGCTTCGCCACTTCGCCCTCAATGCGCAATTGCCACGGGTCAGTTTTCAGCGTGCCGGCATTGGCGGCAGGATCGGCTTTGTCGAGACCAAATTCGTAGAAGTTGTTGTAGCCAGCGACTTTATCAAACGGCGTCAGCGGCAGGTCCGCCTGCCACTGGGCCGGTTTACTGAACTGCAGATCGCGTCCGGCAGGCGCCGGCGGCCTGTCATTGCCCTTAAACCAGCTCAGCACATCGGCCTGTGCGCCGCCGGGCAGACTGGCCGCGGCAGCGCCTAGCCCCAGCGCTTTCAGCACCTGGCGGCGGCGCAAATTAAAAATGCTTTCCGGCGTAACATCGGCTTCGGTAAGGATGTGCGTGCGCTTCATGGCGTTCTCCGGCAAATCGATTAACTGCAGCTAGCATGATCAAACGCTGCCCGGCGCGCCACTTTCGCTGGCAAAATGTGAAATTTCCTGGCCGGTGCGTTCTGTTGAGAATAGGACGAAAAAGCCGCCCCGGAAGCCAGCGCTTCACACTTTGACGTTATACTCGCGCCGCAGGGTGGCGAAACCCGGCGCCGGGCGGGCGCTGATTTGGATCGGTAATTGTGATAATTTGCTCAGGTTTGCACCAGCGCGGCTGGCGCGAACCGTGGGCTGGCGTTCATAAACCGCAGTGATACAGGCACAGGGATGCGATTAACAACCAAGTTTTCTGCGTTTATTACCTTATTAAGCTTACTGGCGATGTTACTGATGCTGGTAGGCTGCGCTTTTAGTTTTATCTGGCTGTCGCAGCAGCGCGTAGAGAACCGCGTGCAGACGCTGGCGACGGAAGTCGATAAAGCGCTGGCCAGCCAGTCACCGCAGGAACTGACGCAGTGGCTGACGCGCCTGATGCCCGTCATCAATGCCGAACAGCTGGAACTGCATCACGATGATAGCGTGCTGTTCCGCCTCGCGCGTCATGAAAATCCGATGCTGGAAGACGAGCCCAACCGTTTCATTCAACTGGATGTGCCGCTGGTGCACGCGCCGGGCATGGCGCTGCGCGTGGTGGTGCTCGATCCCGCCAAAACCTGGTTCCGCTCGTTCACCGGTGCCTACACGCTGATTATCCTGCTGACGGTGGTGGCGATCATGTCGGCGCTGCTGGTGATGACGCACCGCTGGCTTAACCGCCGCTGGCAGCATATGGAGCGGCTGGAGGCGCGCGCGGAGCGCATTCTGGCTGGCGAGCGCGCGCCACGCAGCGATACCATCGCCGAATGGCCGCCGAAAGCCAGCCGCGCTATCGATCTGCTGCTGGGGGATTTACAGGAAGCCGGCGAGCAGCGTCTGCGTATCGACACCTTAATCCGCACCTTTGCCGCGCAGGATTCGCGTACCGGCCTGAATAATCGCCTGTTTTTCGATAACCAACTGGCCACGTTGCTGGAAGACCAGGAAGACGTTGGCACGCACGGTGTGGTGATGATGGTGCGGCTGCCGGACCTCGATACCCTGCATGAAACCCTCGGACCGACGCTGGTCGATGAATACCTGTTCGACCTGGTAAACATGCTCTCCACCTTCGTGCTGCGCTATCCGGGTGCGCTGCTGGCGCGCTATTTCCGCAGCGACTTTGCCGTACTGCTGCCGCACCGCACTTTGAAAGAGGCCAACAGCATTGCCGACCAGCTGATCAACGCGGTGGATTCGCTGCCGCCGATGCGCATGGTGGATCGCGATGATCTGATCCACATTGGCATCAGCGCCTGGCGCAGCGGCGAGTCGGTGTCGCAGGTGATGGAGAATGTCGAACTGGCCACGCGGCGGGCGGCGCTGCAGGGCGGCAACAACTGGTCGGTGGGCGAGGGCAATACGCTGGAGATGGGGCGCGGCAGCGTGCGCTGGCGCACCCTGCTGGAAAACACCGTGAACCGCGGCGGCCCGCGTCTGTACCAGAAACCGGCGGTGCTGCTGGACGGCAAAGTGCATCACCGTGAAATGCTGGCGCGCGTGTTCGACGGCGATAAAGAGGTGGTGTCGGCAGAATTCATGCCGCTGGTGCTGCAGCTTGGCATGGCCGACAGCTGGGATCGCCAGCTGGTCATGCGTATTGCGGCGCTGTCGGAGGTCTGGCCGGATGAAACGCTGGCGCTGCCGGTGAATATCGATTCGCTGCTGCAACGGCCGTTCCAGCGCTGGCTGCAAAAATTGCTGCTGCAGTGCAGTAAATCGCAAAGAAAACGATTTTTATTTGAACTTGCTGAGGCGGATGTTTGTCAACACATCAATCGTTTAGTGCCGGTTTTCCGTATGCTGACCGCGTTTGGCTGTCGGATTGCGGTAGATCAGGCCGGATTAACGGTAGTGAGTAGCGCTTACATCAAGCAGTTCCCGATTGAGCTGATCAAGCTCGACCCGGGTCTGATTCGCAACATTGAGCGCCGTACAGAAAATCAGCTGTTCGTGCAAAGTTTGCTGGAGGTGTGTAAATCCACGCCCACCAAAGTCTTTGCCGCCGGAGTACGCACGCGCGCGGAGTGGCAAACGCTGGCCGGGCTGGGCGTCGCGGGCGGCCAGGGCGACTTTTTTGCTCCTTCGCTGCCGGTGAACAGTAACGTGAAGAAACACTCACAACGTTACCGGATTTAGCGCGTCAGCCACAGATACGGCAGCAGGCGGCTATTTTTCGCCTTTATGCCGTGCGCAGCCGGCGCGATCGGCGGCGGGAAATGTTAGATTTTATGTCGGAATTCACCCGCGACCGGCGGGTGAATTTGCGTTTAGAGCGGCAGCTTAGCGCCGTTTAACGCCGGTGTCGGACGGCAGCACCGCCGCGAAAAATTATTCAGCCTGGTTTTTCACCGAAGCAGAACGTTTTTGCGCCTTGTAGCGGCTTCGCGTGGTTGGTAAAGTAGGCGGATTTTATTTTCCGCCCCCAGCTTGCAGGATTATCCCTTAGTATGTTTAAAAAATTTCGTGGCATGTTTTCCAATGACTTGTCCATTGACCTGGGTACCGCGAATACCCTGATTTACGTAAAAGGACAAGGCATCGTGCTGAACGAGCCTTCTGTGGTTGCCATTCGTCAGGATCGCGCCGGCTCCCCAAAGAGCGTAGCGGCTGTTGGTCATGATGCAAAGCAGATGCTTGGCCGTACGCCGGGTAACATCGCAGCAATCCGTCCGATGAAAGATGGCGTTATCGCCGACTTCTTCGTGACTGAAAAAATGCTCCAGCACTTCATCAAGCAAGTGCACAGCAACAGCTTTATGCGCCCCAGCCCACGCGTGCTGGTGTGCGTGCCGGTCGGTGCGACCCAGGTTGAGCGTCGTGCCATCCGCGAATCGGCGCAGGGCGCCGGTGCCCGTGAAGTGTTCCTGATTGAAGAACCCATGGCCGCAGCAATCGGCGCGGGTCTGCCAGTGTCAGAAGCGACCGGCTCGATGGTGGTGGATATCGGTGGCGGTACGACCGAAGTCGCGGTTATCTCCCTGAACGGCGTGGTTTACTCTTCTTCTGTGCGTATTGGTGGCGATCGCTTCGATGAAGCTATCATTAACTACGTGCGCCGTAATTACGGCTCGCTGATTGGTGAAGCCACCGCTGAGCGTATCAAGCATGAGATCGGTTCTGCTTATCCGGGTGACGAAGTGCGCGAGATCGAAGTGCGCGGCCGTAACCTGGCTGAGGGCGTGCCGCGTGGCTTTACGCTGAACTCGAATGAAATCCTGGAAGCGCTGCAGGAGCCACTGACCGGTATCGTCAGTGCCGTGATGGTCGCGCTGGAGCAGTGCCCGCCGGAGCTGGCGTCTGACATCTCCGAGCGCGGTATGGTGCTGACCGGTGGCGGCGCGCTGCTGCGTAACCTGGATCGTCTGCTGATGGAAGAGACCGGTATTCCGGTGGTAGTCGCAGAAGATCCGCTGACCTGCGTAGCGCGCGGCGGCGGTAAAGCACTGGAAATGATCGACATGCATGGCGGCGATTTGTTCAGCGAGGAGTAATTCCTCTCCGGCTGAGACCGTGGTCAAATTGCGCAGGGAATAGCGACGATACCCAAAATCAGCACAACGGCAGGACGATGGCCATCGCATGCCGCACGGCAGCCTCAGCAGCAGGCACCGGGCAGCAGCGGCACAACGTCGTCACTGCGGTTTGCAGGATGCGGGGTAACTGGCGACGCTGCGCACGACGGCGTATAGCGTCCAGCCCTGGAGGCGTGAGTGCTGACACTCACGCTTCTTCCCTGATGTCGAGGAATTCGCAGAATTTATGAAGCCGATTTTTAGCAGGGGACCTTCCCTGCAGTTGCGCCTGTTTCTGGCCGTGATTGTGGCTATCGCGATTATTGTCGCCGACAGCCGGATCAGCACGTTCTCCCAGATCCGCAACTACCTGGACACGTCGGTCAGTCCATTTTACTTCCTGGCCAACGGGCCACGACAGCTTCTTGACGGTGTTTCCGAAACGCTGGCCTCGCGCCAGCAGCTGGAGCTGGAAAACAAAGCGCTGCGCCGTGAGCTCTTCCTGAAAAACAGTGACCTGCTGATGCTGGGGCAATACAAGCAGGAAAACGCGCGTCTGCGCGAGCTGCTCGGCTCGCCGCTGCGTCAGGATGAGCACAAAATGGTGACCCAGGTGATCTCCACCGGCACCGATCCTTACACCGATCAGGTGATCATCGATAAAGGCAGCGTCAACGGCGTGTATGAAGGCCAGCCGGTGATCAGCGATAAAGGCGTGGTCGGCCAGGTGGTGGCGGTAGGGCAGATGACCAGCCGCGTGCTGCTGATTTGTGATGCCTCGCACGCCCTGCCGATTCAGGTGCTGCGTAACGATATTCGCGTCATCGCCGCCGGTAACGGCTGCAGCGAAGATCTGCAACTGGAGCATCTGCCGGGCAATACGGATATTCGCGTCGGTGATGTGCTGGTGACGTCGGGCCTGGGCGGACGCTTCCCGGAAGGGTATCCGGTCGGCGTGGTGTCGTCAGTGAAAGTGGATACGCAGCGTGCCTATACCGTGATTCAGGCGCGTCCGACTGCCGGTCTGCAGCGTCTGCGCTACCTGCTGCTGCTGTGGGGTGCGGATAAGAACGGCGACATGCCGATGGCACCGGACGAAGTGCATCGCGTGGCCAACGAACGCCTGATGCAGATGATGCCGCAGGTGCTGCCGCCCGCGGGCGAAATGGGGCCGCCGGCACCCGCCATGATGCAGCAAAATCAGCAGATGGGGCCGCCACAGCCCGCCGCCAGCAGCCGTTCGCAGGGTAATCCGGCGAACTCGCGCGGAGGCCAGCCTTGAGTCGATATCGCAGCCAGGGGCGTTGGGTGATCTGGCTGTCCTTCCTTGTTGCGCTTATCCTGCAAATCATGCCGTGGCCGGATCAGATTTACATGTTCCGGCCATCGTGGCTATTGCTGATCCTGATCTACTGGGTGCTGGCGCTGCCGCACCGGGTCAATGTGGGCACCGGCTTTTTCCTCGGCGCCATTATGGATCTGGTCGCCGGCTCAACGCTGGGCGTGCGTGCGCTGGCGTTCAGCATTATCGCCTATCTGGTGGCCTTTAAATTTCAGCTATTCCGTAATCTGGCGTTGTGGCAGCAGGCATTAATGGTTATGGTGCTGTCGCTGGCGGTTGATGTGATTGTTTTCTGGGCAGAATTTCTGGTCATCAACGTCTCCTTCCGCCCGGAAATCTTCTGGAGTAGCGTGGTCGACGGTATCCTGTGGCCCTGGCTATTCTTACTGATGAGAAAGATTCGCCGTCAGTTTGCTGTGCAATAAGGAATACAATGATAACCCTCTACCTGGCTTCCGGCTCACCGCGTCGGCGCGAGCTGTTAACGCAGCTTGGCCTGCAGTTTGAGCGCCTGATTACCAATGTTGAAGAGCAGCGTCAGCCGGGCGAAGCGGCGGAGTCTTATGTGCGGCGTCTGGCCAGCGATAAGGCGCGGGCCGGCGTGCAGATAGCACCGCAGGATCTGCCGGTGCTGGGCGCTGACACCATCGTGGTGCTAAATGGCGAAGTGCTGGAGAAACCGCGCGATGCGGCGCATGCCGCGCAGATGCTGGGTAAACTGGCCGGGCAAACCCATCAGGTCATGACGGCCGTGGCGCTGGCCGATGCGCAGGGCGAGCTGGATTGCCTGGTGACCACAGACGTGACATTCCGCACTATCACGGCAGAGGAAATTTCGCACTATATCGCCAGCGGCGAGCCGATGGATAAAGCCGGCGCGTACGGAATTCAGGGCCTGGGCGGCAACTTTGTGCGCCGCATCAATGGAAGTTATCACGCCGTAGTGGGATTGCCGCTGGTGGAAACCAGCGAACTGCTGAGCCATTTTCAGTCGCTGCGTGCGTTAAGGGGACAAGATGACGGCTGAACTGCTGGTAAATGTGACACCTTCTGAAACCCGTGTTGCCTATATTGACGGCGGCATTCTGCAGGAAATCCATATTGAGCGCGAAGCGCGGCGCGGTATTGTCGGCAATATCTACAAAGGGCGCGTCAGCCGGGTACTGCCGGGCATGCAGGCGGCATTTGTCGATATCGGGATGGACAAAGCGGCCTTTCTGCACGCCTCGGACATCATGCCGCACACCGAATGCGTGGCGGGTGATGAGAAGAAGAACTTTATCGTGCGCGATATCGCCGAGCTGGTGCGTCAGGGACAGGATTTAATGGTGCAGGTGGTGAAAGATCCGCTCGGCACCAAAGGTGCCCGTCTCACCACCGATATTACGCTGCCGTCGCGCTACCTGGTCTTTATGCCGGGGGCTTCGCACGTGGGCGTCTCACAGCGCATTGAAAGCGAAGCCGAACGTGAGCGGCTGAAAGCGGTGGTTGCCGCTTACTGTGACGATCTCGGCGGCTTTATTATTCGTACCGCCGCAGAAGGCATTGGCGCAGAAGAGCTGGCGCAGGACGCGGCATTTTTAAAGCGCCTGTGGACCAAAGTCAGCGAGCGTAAAAAGCGCAACCAGACGCGCTGCCTGCTGTACGGCGAGCTGGCGCTGGCGCAGCGCGTGCTGCGCGATTTCGCCGGCGCAGCGCTGGATCGCATCCGCGTCGATTCGCGCCTGACCTGCGATCTGCTGGTGGAATTTACCAGTGAATATATTCCGGAGATGGCCAGCAAGCTGGAGCTGTACAACGGCAAGCAGCCGATTTTCGATCTCTATGATGTGGAAAACGAGATTCAGCGCTCGCTGGAGCGCAAGGTGGAACTGAAATCTGGCGGTTACCTGATTATCGACCAGACCGAAGCGATGACCACGGTGGACATTAACACCGGTGCGTTTGTCGGCCACCGCAACCTCGACGAAACCATTTTTAATACTAATATCGAAGCCACGCAGGCGATTGCGCGCCAGCTGCGGCTGCGTAATCTCGGCGGCATTATCATCATCGACTTTATCGACATGAATAATGACGATCATCGCCGGCGCGTGCTGCACTCGCTGGAGAGCGCGCTGAGCAAAGATCGCGTCAAGACCAGCATCAACGGCTTCTCCGCGCTGGGGCTGGTCGAGATGACGCGCAAACGCACGCGCGAAAGCATTGAGCATGTGCTGTGTGCCGATTGCCCGGTGTGCCAGGGACGCGGTTCGCTGAAGACGGTGGAGACCGTGTGCTATGAAATCATGCGTGAAATCGTCCGCGTCCATCACGCTTACGACTCCGACAGCTTCCTGGTGTACGTGTCGCCCGCAGTGGGTGAAGCGCTGAAAAGCGATGAGTCGCACGCGCTGGCCGAAGTGGAAATTTTTGTCGGCAAGCAGGTCAAAGTACAGGTTGAACCGCTCTACACGCAGGAGCAGTTTGACGTCGTCATGATGTAAGTCGTGAGGTTGAACGCCGTAACCCAACGGAAAGCAAGGAGAGGTGTGTGAGGCGGTTGCCGGGGATTTTGTTACTGCTGCTCGCCGCAATCATCGTCATTGTGGCGCTGCTGGTCAGCGGGCTGCGCCTTGTGATGCCGCATCTCAACAGCTATCGCGGCGAGGTGCTGCACACCCTTTCGCGCGTCAGCGGCGTCACCATCGATGCCAGTGAAGTTCAGGGAAAATGGGAGAATTTTGGCCCGACCCTGCAGGTGCGCGATCTGCGTATCGACATGGATAAAGATGGCGAGCTGCAGATTGGCCGCGTTACGCTGGCGCTCAATGTGTGGCAGTCGCTGCTGCACTGGCGCTGGCAGTTCCGCGATCTCACCTTCTGGCAGCTGCGGCTGGCAACCAACCGTCCGTTGCTCACCAGCGACGAGCAAAAAAACAGCTTCAAACCGGCCCAAATCAACGATCTGTTCTTACGCCAGTTTGACCATTTCGATCTGCGCGACAGCAGCATCCGTTTTCTCACGCCATCCGGCCAGCATGCCGAACTGGCGATTCCCCGCCTTACCTGGCTGAACGAGGACAACCGCCATCGCGCCGAAGGCGAAGTGAGCCTGTCCAGCTTCACCGGCCAGCACGGCGTGGTGCAGGTACGGCTCGATCTTAACGATACTAACGGCTTACTCAACGACGGCCGCATCTGGATGCAGGCCGATGACGTGGACGTGCGCCCGTGGATTGGCCGCTGGCTGCGTGATAATACCAGCCTGCAAAGCGCGCGTTTCAGCCTGGCCGCGTGGGTCAACCTGCGCGACGGTGAGGTGTACGCAGGCGATCTGCTGCTGAGCAAAGGCGGCGCACGCTGGCGCGGCGAGCAGGGTGATCATCAGCTGCAGGTGGATGGCCTGACCGCGCATCTGGCGCGCTACCAGAATGGCTGGAGCCTGACGGTGCCGCAAACCCGGCTGATGACTGACGGCGTGGCCTGGGATGCCGGCCATATCGCCCTGCTGTGGAAGCCGGAAGATAAACAGATGATCGGCGCGAACAGTGCAGCGGAAGTGCGGGTGCGCGCCACCCGTCTTGATCTGCAGCGTCTGGCACCGCTGGTGCCGCTGTTTGCGCCGCTCTCACCTACACTGCTGGACAACTGGCGGGCGCTGCAGCCGCGCGGCTATATCGACGCGCTGGCGCTGGATATTCCGCTGGCGCAGCCGGAGCAGACGCGTTTGCAGGCGCGCTGGCGCGATCTGGCGTGGCAGCACTGGCAGCTTTTGCCGGGCATCAGCAATCTGAGCGGCAGCGCCAGCGGCAGTCTGAACCACGGCCAGCTGGATGTGCAGATGGGCCAGGCAGAAGTGCCGTACGGCGATATGTTCCAGGCGCCGTTACAGATTCAGCAGGTCACCGGCAGGATTAACTGGCTGCGCGATGGCAACGGCCTGACGCTGGATGGCCAGCAGCTGGACGTGCAGGCACGTTCGCTGTGGGCGCGCGGCGATTTCCGCTATCAGCAAAATGTCGGTAAAGCGCCGCGGCTCGACATTCTTGCCGGGATCCGCGTCACCGACGCCGGTGATGCCTGGCGCTACTTCCCCGAGCCGCTGATGGGCCACGATCTGACGCAGTATCTCAGCGAAGCGGTCAAAGGCGGCCAGGTGGAGAATGCCACGCTGCTGTTTGCCGGCGATCCGCGTCTGTTCCCGTTCAAGCACCACGACGGCATGTTTGAAGTGGCCGTGCCGGTGCGCAATGCTACCTTCCAGTTCCAGCCAGGCTGGCCGGCGCTGCAAAATCTCGATATCGACCTCGATTTTATCAACGACGGTCTGTGGATGAAGGCGGCGCAAACCCGGCTGGGCACGGTGGACGCGCGCAACGTCAGTGCGGTAATCCCGGATTACCTGAAAGAGAAGCTGATCATTGACGGTGATTTGAGCGGCGAAGGTAAAGATATCGCCGACTATTTCGCCCGCACGCCACTTAAATCCACGCTGGGTGCGGCGCTGGAGCAGCTGCAGATTGGCGGCAACGTGCGTGGTTCGCTCAACCTGGATATTCCGCTGGATGGGGAACTGGTGCACGCCAGCGGTAACGTGGTGCTGAATAACAGCAGCCTGCACATTAAGCCGCTCAACACCACGCTGAAAAACCTGACCGGACGTTTCCGCTACAACAACGGGAACCTGGAGAGTGAAGAGCTGCAGGCCAACTGGTTCGGTCAGCCCACCGGCGTGCGTTTCAGCACCACGGAAAATCCCGATGATTTTGGCGTTAACGTCAAACTGCTGGGCGACTGGCAGCCGGCAAAACTGGCCATGCTGCCTGTCAGCGTAAGCAGTAAGCTGGGCGGCAGTCTGGCGTGGCAGGGCAATGTCGACATCACGCTGCCGCATCAGGGTGGGGCGCGCTACAAGGTTGATATCAACGGTGACGGCAAGACAGTGAGCAGTCACTTACCTCCACCACTGGATAAAGAGGCCGGTGAGGCACTGCCCATCGCCATTAATGCCAGCGGCGATTTGCACAGTTTTAACCTCAGCGGCAGCGTGCGTGAGCACCATCGCTTTAACAGCCGCTGGCTGCTGGAGCCGCAGCTGCGCGTCGATCGCGGTATCTGGCTGAATGATGCCAAAAGCACGCCGGCGCTACCGGATCGGCGCGGGATGGTACTCAATCTGCCGGCGCTGGACGGCGAAGCCTGGCTGGGGCTGATGACCGGCGCGACGGGTTCACGCAATGCGCAGGGCGAGACGGACATCGGCGGCGCACTGCTGCCGGGCGATGTGACGTTGCGCACCCCGGCCCTGACGCTCGGCGGCCAGCAGTGGCACGATGTTAATGCCACGGTGACTCAGGGGGCGGGCGGCAGCACGCAACTGCAGCTGGAGAGCCGCGAAGCGCGCGGCAGCCTGCGAACTGCACAACACGCGCCGTGGCAAATCGACCTGAGCTATCTTTATTACAATCCGCAATGGAGTGACGACGAAGCGGGCAAGGCCTCCTCGCCGTTCAGCGGGGACAGCGGCATTGATTTCCGCAGCTGGCCAGCGCTGCAGCTCAACTGCGCTGAGTGCTGGCTGCGCGGGCAGAAGTTCGGCCACATCCAGGCCAGGCTCCAGCCGCAGGGAGAGACGTTAGCACTCACTAACGGCAGCGTCGATACCGGCAGCTCGAAGCTCAATGTCGCGGGTGAATGGGTGAACAAAGCGGGCGAGCAGCGCACCTCGTTAAAAGGCAGCCTGAGCGGCAAAAATATCAATGATGCCACCAACTGGTTTGGCATGAACACGCCGCTGCGCGATGCGCCGTTTAAAATTGATTATGACCTGCACTGGCGCTCCGCACCGTGGCAGCCTTCAGAAAAGACGCTGAGCGGCACGCTGAAAACTCACTTCGGCAAAGGGCAGATTGCGGATGTGAACACCGGTCGTGCCGGACAGTTGTTGCGGCTGGTGAGCTTCGATGCCCTGCTGCGTAAGCTGCGCTTCGATTTTAGCGATACCTTTAATGAAGGTTTCTGGTTTGATTCGATCAACGGCACGGCGTGGATTGAAAACGGCGTGATGCGTACCGATAACCTGCTGGTGGATGGCCTCGAAGCGGATATCGCCATGCAGGGCAAAATAGATCTGGTGCAGCGGCAAATCGACATGGAAGCGGTGGTGGCACCAGAGATCGGCGCCTCGGTTGGCGTGGCCACCGCGTTTGTGATTAACCCGGTGGTCGGCGCGGCGGTATTTGCCGCCAGCAAGGTGCTGGCACCGTTGTGGAATAAGATTTCGCTGCTGCGCTATCACATCAGTGGACCGCTGGATAAGCCGGAAATCAATGAAGTGCTGCGCAAACCGCGCGAAGCCGATAAGAAGTGAATTTGACGCCGTCGGGGAATTGCCGCAGGCTATGACTATCCGAGCACATAATGAGTGAGAAACGATGACTCTGAATCTGGTAAGTGAGCAGTTACTAGCTGCGAACAGCATTAATCAGCAGGACCTTTTTTCCCTGTTAGGGCAGCTTTCAGAACGTCGTCTGGACTATGCCGATCTCTATTTTCAGTCCAGCTTCCATGAATCCTGGGTGCTGGAAGACAAAATCATTAAAGATGGCTCTTATCACATCGATCAGGGCGTGGGCGTCCGCGCGGTAAGCGGGGAGAAAACCGGTTTTGCCTATGCCGATCAAATCAGCCTCAACGCCCTGCGCCAGTCGTCCGAAGCGGCGCGCAGTATCGTGCGCGAGCAGGGCAATGGCAAAGCGCACGCGCTCTCCGCGGTGCTTAACCGTTCGCTGTACGCGCCGGTCAATCCGCTGGACAGCCTGACGCGCGAAGACAAAATCGCGCTGCTGCACCGGGTTGATAAAGTGGCACGCGCTGCCGATCCGCGCGTGCAGGAAGTGAATGCCAGCCTGAGCGGCGTCTACGAGCAGGTGCTGGTCGCCGCCACCGACGGTACGCTGGCGGCGGATATTCGCCCGCTGGTGCGCCTGTCCATTAGCGTTCAGGTCGAAGATCAAGGTAAACGCGAGCGCGGCGCCAGCGGCGGCGGTGCGCGTACCGGCTACGAATTCTTCCTTGCCGATGAGAGCGGTGATGTACGGGCCGATGTCTGGGCGCGCGAAGCGGTGCGCATGGCGCTGGTTAACCTGTCCGCCGTCGCGGCGCCAGCCGGTACGCTGCCGGTGGTGCTGGGTGCGGGCTGGCCAGGCGTGCTACTGCACGAAGCGGTGGGCCACGGTCTGGAAGGGGATTTCAACCGCCGCGAGACTTCCGTCTTCAGCGGTAAGATGGGCCAGCTGGTGGCGTCCGAACTCTGCACCGTGGTTGACGACGGTACCCTTGAAGGGCTGCGCGGTTCGCTGGCGGTGGATGATGAAGGCGTGCCGGGACAGTACAACGTGCTGATCGAAAACGGCGTGCTGAAAGGCTACATGCAGGATAAGCTTAATGCGCGTCTGATGGGCGTGCCGCCTACCGGTAACGGGCGTCGTGAATCCTATGCGCACCTGCCGATGCCGCGCATGACCAACACCTATATGCTGGCGGGCAAATCGACGCCGCAGGAGATCATTGAGAGTGTGGAGTATGGTCTGTATGCCCCTAACTTTGGCGGCGGCCAGGTCGATATCACCTCCGGCAAGTTTGTATTCTCCACCTCCGAGGCTTATCTGATCGAGAACGGCAAAGTCACCAAACCGGTGAAAGGCGCTACGCTGATCGGCTCCGGCATTGAGGCGATGCAGCAGATTTCCATGGTCGGGAACGATCTGGCGCTGGATAAGGGCGTCGGCGTGTGCGGTAAAGAGGGCCAGAGCGTGCCGGTCGGCGTAGGTCAGCCCACGCTGAAGCTGGATAAAATTACCGTGGGCGGAACGGCTTAAGGTTCATGCTGGTGCGCATCAGTGCGCACCCTGTCAAAACCGCGCAATGGGTTTGTACAATGCTTGTCAGTTATGAGTAAACAGCACGCACACTTTGGTAGCGGCGCAATTTATTGCGCGAAGCATGGATGGGAACGGTGCTGCTAGTAGTACGCGCGATTAATCGCGCCGCTACGAAATCTGCGGTAATTGAATTTGGTACTTAACTGATCGGCATTACGCAATTGTTTTGCCAGGTCACCTTTCAGGGTGACCTGGCATGCATAACTGCCCCGCATTTTCCCGTATGCACCCTTCAGGCCGACCACACCAGCGCCAGACGGCGGCTAACTTTTGCGGTGCTGCTGATACTGCCTCGCCACCTGCCTGAAATACTCGGTCAGATAATTGATGCACACCTGCACCTTGAGCGGCAGCTTATCCTTCTCGGTATAGACGGCATACACCGGGCGCGGCTCCGAGTGATACTGCGGGAACAAAATATCGATCTCACCGGCGTTAATCTCATCAATCACCCACATTAGCGGCACATAGGCGATACCGCAGCCCGCTTTCAGCCAGCGAATCAGCGTCTGCGAATCATTGGTGACAAAACGGCCCTGCGGTGTCAGGCGCGTCACCAGGCCTTCCGGCGCCACCAGCTCGAAGGTGTTATCCGGGCGCACGCTGTACTCCAGCCAGGAAAAGTTGTCGATTTCAGCCGGCTTTTCCGGCGTGCCGTGCTGGGCCAGGTAACTCTTCGCCGCGCATACCACCATCGGCATGGCACCCAGCCGGCGCGAGAACAGGTTGGAATCCTGCAGCTCACCGACGCGTATCACCACATCCAGCCCGTTAGCAATCAGGTCCGGCGCCGGTATGCCGGTCATCAGGTTGACGCTCAGTCCCGGGTATTCGTGCAGCATCTCGCTGGTCATGGCGGACAGGACATTTTGCGCCATGGTGGTTGAGCAGCCGATGCGTAAAATCCCGATCGGCGTATTGTTGAAGGCGTACAGCTGTTCGTGCACCTGTGAGGCCTCTGCCAGCATGCGGCGGCAGCCCTGATAATAAATCTTACCGGCTTCGGTCAGGCCCAGACTGCGGGTGCTGCGGTTAAGCAGTTTCACCTGCAGCTCATCTTCCAGTCTGGCAACAATCTGGCTGATTGACGAGACGCTGAGCTGTAGCTGGCGTGCGGCGGCGGTAAATGAGCCCAATTCAACCACTTTGGCGAAAATGGACATGCCTTTGAGTCGTTCCATTGTTTACTCTGGCTAAAAAGTGATTTAGCTCACAATATGTAGAAAACGTATAGTCAAGCGCGTTACTATACGCACGCTGGGTCTCTTCACCGCACCTGAACACGGCAGTGTTTACCCGATGATACGCTATGATTAGCTCAACGCGGCCTGAATGTTGTCATCAGATTATCCGTCATCCCACTATCATCAACCCGACGTGCCAGAGGGCATGAGGGCAGGTATCGGTGCAATCCGGCAAGGTCGAACTAAGGAACCGAAATGAGTGTGCTTCCGGTATTTGTCGTATTCGGGCTGTCTTTTCCGCCCATCTTCATTGAACTACTGGTTTCGCTGGCGCTGTTCTGGCTGGTGAAACGCGTGCTGACGCCCAGCGGGATTTACGATCTGGTGTGGCACCCGGCACTTTTTAACACAGCGCTGTATTGCTGTGTGTTTTACCTTGTATCCCGTCTATTCGTCTGAGGTTTTAAGTGAAAGCGCTAATAAGAAAAATCGCGCGTTACGCCATTACGCTCCTGCTGGTTATCATCGCTGTTGTTATCATCTTCCGCGCCTGGGTGTTCTATACCGAGTCGCCGTGGACGCGTGACGCCAAATTCTCCGCCGACGTGGTGGCGATCTCCCCGGACGTGACCGGACTGATCACCGACGTCCCGGTACACGACAACCAGCTGGTGAAAAAAGGCGATACGCTGTTTATCGTCGACCGTCCGCGCTACCAGAAAGCGCTGGATGAGGCGCAGGCGGATGTCGAATATTACCAGGCGCTGGTTAGTGAAAAACGCCGTGAAGCGGCGCGCCGTAACCAGCTCGGTACCAGCGCGATGTCGCGTGAAGCTATTGAGCAGTCGAACAGCGACCTGCAGACCAGTGAACATCAGCTGGCCAAAGCGGTGGCGACGCGCGATCTGGCGGTGATCGACCTCGATCGCACCACCATCAAAGCACCGTCCGACGGCTGGGTCACCAACCTCAACGTCTACCAGGGTGAATTCATCACGCGCGGCTCGGTGGCCGTGGCGCTGGTGCAGCAGCACTCGTTCTACGTGCTGGCCTACATGGAAGAGACCAAGCTGGATGGCGTGCGTCCCGGCTTCCACGCGGAGATTACCCCGCTGGGCAGCAACACGGTGCTGCGCGGCACGGTTGACAGTATCGCGGCTGGCGTGACCAACAGCAGCAGCAGCGTTGACAGTAAAGGCATGGCCACCGTGGACTCCAACCTCGAGTGGGTGCGTCTGGCGCAGCGCGTACCGGTGCGTATTCGCCTTGACGATCAACCCGGCAACCGCTTCCCGGCGGGGACCACCGCCACCGTGGTGATCACCGGTGATAAAGACCGCCAGACCAAAGTGTCGCCGATGGCGCAGCTGTTCAACCGCCTGCGTGAGTTTGGTTAAGCGGGGGCGTTATGATTGAGTTTTTGCGTTTCCCGGTAAAGCTGACCTTCGCGCTGGTGGCGGCGCTGATGATTGGCTTTCACTTCAATCTGGAAACGCCGCGCTGGGCGGTGATGACCGCCGGCATCGTGGCTGGCGGCACCGCCTTTGCCGCGGGCGGCGATCCCTACTCTGGCGCGCTGCGCTACCGTGGCGTTCTGCGTATTATCGGCACCTTTATCGGCTGTATCGCGGCACTCACCATCATGATTGCGACGGTGCGCGCGCCGGTGGTGATGCTGCTGCTGTGCTGCCTGTGGGCCGGCATGTGCGTCTGGCTCTCATCGCTGATTAAAGTCGAAAACTCCTACGCGCTGGGCCTCGCCGGCTACACTGCGCTGATTATCGTGGTGACCGCAGATGCCAGCGGCGGTCTGACGCTGGCGCCGCAGTTCGCCGTGGAGCGCTGCAGCGAAATTGTGCTCGGTATCCTGTGCGCCATTCTCGCCGACATGCTGTTCTCTCCGCGCTCGATCAAGAAAGTGATTGATGCGGAAGTGGATGCGCTGCTGGTAGCGCACTACCGCCTGCTGCAGCTGTGCGTGGCACACGAGGATAAAGAGGAAGTCGACAAAGCCTGGAGCGCACTGGTGCGCCGCACGACCGCGCTCAACGGTATGCGCAGCCAGCTGCTGATGGAGTCGTCGCGCTGGAGCAACACCAGCCGCCGGCTGCAAATGCTCAACACGCTATCGCTGACGCTGATTACTCAGGCCGCTGAGACCTTCCTGATTCAGAATTCGCGCCCGGATTACATCCCGCCGCAGTATCGCCTGCTGATTGAAAAAGAGGTAACCAGCGTCAGTGACGTACATAAGCGCATGAAGCTGATGCGCCGCGTTATCGGCGTCAGCAGTAAAAGCGTGCCGTTTACCCTGGCCAGCTGGGTCGGCGCAGCAACCGAATATCTGCTGCTGATCAATGGCGTCAAAAGTAACAGCCGTATCACCACGCTGGAGGAGAGCATTCTGCAGCGTGAAGTGGTGATCCAGGCGCGTTCAGCGGAGACGCATCATGCGATGATCAATGGCGTGCGCACTTTTGTCGCCACCGCGCTCGGTTCGCTGTTCTGGCTGTATACCGGCTGGACTTCCGGCAGCGGCTGCATGGTGATGCTGGCGGTGATTACCGCGCTGGCGATGCGTATGCCGAATCCGCTGATGATGGCGAAAGACTTCTTCTACGGCATGGCCTTTGCGGTGCCGCTGGGCATGCTCTACTTCATCTGGGTATTGCCGGGCACCCAGCAAAGTGCCTTGCTGTTGTGTATCGCGATTGGCGCACTCGGCTTTATCGGCGGCATCTTTGTACAGCGGCGGCAGATTGGTACGCTGGGCGCGCTGATCGGCACCATCAACGTGCTGGTGCTGGATAACCCGATGAAGTTTGAGTTCAACGTGTTTCTCGACAACGCGCTCGGCCAGTGGATTGGCAGCTTTGTGGCGATGATGGTGATTTTACTGATTCGTGACAAATCCAAAGCCCGCACCGGACGCAAGCTGCTGAATCGCTTTATGTATGCTGCGGTGGCAGCGCTGACCACCAATCAGGCGCGCCGGCGGGAAAACCATTTACCGGCGCTTTATCAGCAGCTGTTCCTGCTGCTTAATTTGTTCCCGGGCGATATCGACAAGTACCGGATTGCGCTCACGCTGATTATTGGTCATCAGCGCCTGCGCAACGCGGAGGTACCGGTCAATGCCGACCTGTCGGCGTATCACCGCCAGCTGCGCGCCACCGCCGACCGCATTATTGCGGCCAGCAGCGATGATAAACGGCGCTACTACTTTGAGCGCCTGCTGCAGGAGCTGGACGTTTATCAGCAGAAGCTGCAGCACTATGCCGCCCCGGCCAGCGTGACGGAACCGGTGAAACGGCTGTCGATGATGCTGGATAAGTACCAGAACACCCTCATCCAAATCTGAAACTGGCCGCTGCCTGGCGCAGCGGCTGGCCTGATGCCACGCTGACCCTCATTGCCCGATTATTGCCATCTATACTTTCCTGACAGGATGCTTACTGACAGGAGAATAACGATGTCCACTTCCCTGCAACAACACGAACTGTTCAACACTGGCTACTTCGCTGACGGCCAGTGGCACACCGCCAGCAGCACCTTTGATGTCACCAATCCGGCCACCGGCGAGGTACTGGCGCAGGTGGCGAAAGCCGGCAAGGCTGAAACCGAACAGGCGATTGCCGCCGCACAGCGCGCTTTTCCGGCGTGGCGCGACAAAACCGCCAAACAGCGCAGCGAAATCCTATATCGCTGGTACCAGCTGATCATTGAGCACAAAAGCTGGCTGGGCCAGCTGATGACCGCCGAGCAGGGCAAACCGCTGCAGGAAGCCGAGGGGGAAGTAGAGTACGCCGCCAGCTTTATTCAATGGTTTGCCGAGCAGGCGAAGCGCGCCAACGGCGAAATTATCCCGCCGGCCAAAGCCGGTTCACGCATTCTGGCGACGCGCGAGCCGATTGGCGTCGTCGCGGCCATCACGCCGTGGAATTTCCCGATGGCGATGCTGACGCGCAAACTCGGACCGGCGCTGGCGGTCGGCTGCACCGGCATCATCAAGCCGGCCAATAACACCCCGCTCAGCGCCTTTGCGCTGGTGGCGCTGGCACAAAAGGCGGGCGTGCCGGACGGCGTGCTGAACGCGGTAGCTGGCGACACGCACGCCATCAGCGACGCCATTATGGCTTCCCGCGCGGTGCGTAAAATCTCCTTTACCGGTTCCACCGCAGTGGGGAAAACGCTGATGCGGAACGCGGCCGAAACCATGAAGAAAGTCTCGATGGAGCTGGGCGGCAACGCGCCCTATATCGTGTTTGACGATGCCGATATCGACGCGGCGGTGCAGGGGGCTATCGCCAACAAATTCCGTAACGCCGGCCAGGTGTGCGTCAGCGTTAACCGCTTCTATATCCACAACGCAATATACGACCGCTTTGTGCATCAGTTGGCTGAGGCGGTGGGCAAACTAAAAGTGGGCAATGGCGTGGAGCCGGGCGTGGTGGTCGGGCCGCTGATTGAGCCGTCTGCGGTGGAGAAAGTGGCGGAGCATGTCAAAGATGCGCTGAGCAAAGGCGGGAAACTGCTGGTGGGCGGCGAGCGCCATCCGCTGGGCGGCAACTTCTGGCAGCCGACGGTGATTGCCGATGCGCATGAAGAGATGCAGCTGGCGCGGGAAGAGACCTTCGGTCCGGTGGCCGCCTGCTTCCGCTTTGACGATGAAGCTGAGGTAATCGCGCGCGCCAACAACACCGAATACGGTCTGGCGGCTTACTTCTATACGCAGAATCTGCAGCGCGTGTTTCGCGTTTCGGCGGCGCTGGAAGCCGGCATGATTGGGATCAACGAGTGCGCGGTCTCGACCGAGCTGGCGCCGTTTGGCGGCGTGAAAGAGTCCGGACTGGGACGCGAAGGATCGGTGCTGGGCATGGAAGAGTATCTGGAAGTCAAAGCGCTGCACCTCGGCGGTCTGGCGTAGCGAGAGGATGTCACCATGAGAACCGAGCGTTTCGACTTCAATGAAATCGTCGATCAGGCTCATTTCTACCGTCAGTTTTGCGAACGTTTCGCGCTGGCGGATCGCACCATTCAGGATCTGGACGATCTGTGGGAAATGATCATCGGCGAGCAGATCCCGCTGCCGCTGGAAATTGCGTTCATCAATCTGGGAAAAGGGCAGAAACGCCGCTATGGTGCGCTGATATTGCTATTCGATGAGGCAGAAGAGGAGCTGGAAGGCCAGCTCCGCTTTAATGTTCAGTAGCACAACCAAAAAGGGCCCCGGCAGGCGGGGCCAAAGGGTTCGTCAGAATTGACGAGGAATTATTTGTACAGCTCTGCAGTCAGGTGATAGCTGTCACCGGTGCGCGCTTCAATCACTTTATACGCGCTGGCACCCTGCTCATCGGCTTTCTGAGAAAGCTGAGCGCGGTAATCCATAGGTGAGCCGCCTGTTCCGCTAACGGTAATGGTCTGGCCGGTAGATTGCAGATTCTGCGCGGATTCATCCGTTACCAGTTGGGCAGCCGAAGCGCCAAAAGCGAACAGAGAAAGCAGCGTAGCGGTTGCGATGGTTGTTTTGATTTTCATAATTCGTCTCCTCATTAGAATCAACAACCTGCGGCACGAAGAGGGTAAGCGGGTCGTCGATCTTCTCCCGGCGACTGCATAACGCCGGATCGATAGTTAAAGTTTATTTGTACAGTTCAGCCGTCACGTGGAAGGTGTTGTCCTGATTGTTCTCAATGATGCGGTAATGGCTCGCACCCTGAGCATCGGCTTTCTGGGACAGTTCCTGACGGATATTGGTCTGGTCGCCGTCGACGCCGCTCACGCTAATGGTCTGATTCAGCGGCTGCAGATTTTCAGCCTGGGTGTTGGTTACCAGGGTGGCAGCACTGGCGCCAAAAGACAGAACGGAAGCCAGACTCAGTACAGCAATAGATAATTTGGTTTTCATGATTCACTCTCCTGAAATGGGGTGGGCAACCTGAGAGGCAAACGCCTCTCAAACGGGTCGCCGTTCACACTGCATCTTGTTCCGGCAAACTTATTTATAAAGTTCCGCGGTTGCGTGGTAGCTGTTGTCGTTATAAGCCTCAACAACGCGATAGGCTTTAGCACCTTGCGCTTCAGCTTTGGCGTTCAGCTGCTGATGGATATCCATCGGTGAGCCGCCAATGCCGCTGACGCTGATGGTGCCGACCGGCTGCAGGTTCACTGCCTGTTCGGCATTGATAGAATCTGCGGCGAAAGCACCAAATGACAGGGCAGATAGAACACTCAGGGTGGCGATAGTAGTTTTAACGTTCATGGTATTTTTCCTCGTCTTCTGTTTTTCTCTTTTTGATTTCGTGTGATTTGCATCACGAAAAGAATTATAGATCTAATCACCCATGAAATTAATATCCCGCTAATAATGATTGGTTGTAATTCTTTATCCTTATGGCACATTTTTATAACGCAAAGTTATTAGAACCGCCTGGATCTTAACCAGGAGGGTGTATTTCCATGCAAAAACAATGATCTGCATCAAATTATCTTTTTGTGCGAAACAATGTGGTTGATCAAGCTGGCTGTGCGCTAAAAGCAAGAGATAACCGCTGAGCACTAATTGTAAAGCAGCGTAAAATAGCGCAAAGGGTTAAGCAGGCGAAAAGGTCGTACCAATACTTTCGCGCATTGAGAACCCGGCGGAATATGGCTAAGCGGTTATTTTGTAAGGTGTTGGCGATAAAACAGCGGGAGAAACGCGGGCGGGCGGGCAAGGTTACCGGCAGGTGAACCGCCGGTAACAGACAGGGTTTTATAGTTCCTGTTCGAATAACACCAGCACGGCGTCATACAGCTGCTTCACCGTAAAGGCGCGCGCTGGTGTAATAAAAATGGTGTCGTCACCGGCGATGGTGCCGAGAATGCCTTCGGCTTTGCCGAGGGAGTCGAGCAGGCGGGCGATCAGCTGGGCCGCGCCCGGGCTGGTATGAATCACTACCAGCGCATCGTTATAGTCGATATCCAGCACCAGATTCTTCAGCGGGCTGGTGGTGGTAGGCACGCCCAGTTCGGCAGGCAGGCAGTACACCATCTCCATTTTGGCGTTACGCGTGCGCACCGCGCCAAACTTGGTCAGCATACGAGAAACTTTTGACTGGTTGATGTTGCCGAAGCCGTCTTCCTGCAGCGCCTGGACGATTTCGCCCTGAGAGCTGAACTTTTCTTCTTTCAGTAAGGCTTTGAACGCCTTTATCAGATCGTCTTGTTTAGATGGGTTTCGCATAAGCTACCAATAAAAGAGGGTTGCAGCAGGCAACAGGCCCGTCGCAGATAAATTATTATGCATTTAGATGAATTTTTATGCAATAAGCGGATGCGTGAATTCACGGCAAGCGCGTGTGGGGCGGGCATGATAACAGAGTTTTATCCTGCACCAAAATCGCGCGCTGGCGCGCAAAGCGAAGGTTGCAAAGTTGTTATATTATTGAAGTGGTAACAACAAAACGATGATCATTGCCGTCCATAGTCTTCTGGCTGCGACTGGATCATTCAGGCGACTTCTGAAGTGGAGATGTCTCGGGAGCCGATTGCGGCGTAATGTTATTGCGCGACAGGTGTGTCGCTATCGCCTGAGAAGTTGATTAAACTCGTAACCTGATGGATTTCCGGCATATCTCTGCCCCACCTTAATAAGGAGTTCAGGATGAAAGTTGCCGTTCTCGGTGCAGCTGGTGGTATTGGCCAGGCACTCGCTCTGCTGCTCAAGACCCAATTACCCGCAGGTTCAGCCCTCTCACTGTATGACATTGCCCCGGTGACGCCAGGCGTCGCGGTTGATCTCAGCCACATTCCTACCGCCGTGAAAGTTGAAGGGTTCAGTGGCGAAGATGCGACGCCGGCTCTGCACGGCGCCGATGTGGTGCTGATCTCGGCCGGTGTGGCACGCAAACCTGGCATGGACCGCGCCGATCTGTTTAACGTCAACGCCGGTATCGTGCGTAACCTGATTGAACAGGTGGCGACCACCGCGCCAAAAGCGCTGATTGGCGTCATCACTAACCCGGTAAATACCACGGTGGCGATTGCCGCCGAAGTGCTGAAAAAAGCCGGTGTGTACGATAAAAACCGTCTGTTTGGCGTCTCAACGCTGGATGTGATTCGCGCCAACACCTTTGTCGCTGCCCTGAAGGGCAAACAGCCTACGGAGATTGAAGTGCCGGTGGTCGGCGGGCATTCAGGCGTGACCATTCTGCCGTTGCTGTCGCAGGTTAAAGGCGTCAGCTTCAGCGAGCAGGAGATCGCCGACCTGACGAAACGTATTCAGAATGCCGGTACCGAAGTGGTGGAAGCCAAAGCCGGTGGCGGCTCGGCGACGCTGTCGATGGGCCAGGCGGCTGCGCGCTTTGGTCTGTCGCTGATTCGTGCACTGCAGGGCGAAGCCAATGTCGTTGAATGCGCCTATGTGGAAGGCGACGGCGAGTACGCGCGCTTCTTCTCGCAGCCGCTGCTGCTGGGCAAAAACGGTATCGCCGAACGCCGTCCGCTCGGGCCGCTCAGTGATTTCGAACAGCAGGCGCTTAACGGCATGCTGGAGACGCTGAAAAAAGATATCGCGCAGGGCGAAGAGTTTGTGAAGTAACTCGCGCGTAAAGAAAAAACGCCCGGCGCATGCCGGGCGTTTTGTTTTACAGGCCTCCGGATTTGAAGGTCCGGCTGGCAGTCGAACCGTTGCTGGCCGGCGTTTTGCGCCCCAGCGTTTCCATGCGAACCTGGAACGGCGGGAACGGCATCTCAATGCCATGCTCTTCAAAGCCGCGCAGAATCAGCTGATGCAGCTCATGACGCAGCGGCATGCGATGACCCATCTCCGCCGCGTGCACGCGCAGCTCAAACAGCTGAATGCCCTGCTGCAGATCCACCAGGAACACATCCGGCGCTGGCATATCCAGCACGTAGGTACAGCGATCGGCCGCCTGCTTCAGGATGGTCGTCACCTCTTCGCTGTTAACGTGGGCCGGTGCCGGAATGGTCAGCACCACGCGCGTCACCGAATCCGACAGCGACCAGTTGACGAACTGCTCGGTGATAAAGGCCTTGTTCGGCACAATAATCTCTTTGCGGTCCCAGTCGGTAATGGTGGTGGCGCGCGTATTGATGCGGGTGATGCTGCCGGTCAAATCGCGAATTGTCACGGTATCGCCGATACGGATCGGTTTCTCAAACAGGATGATCAGGCCGGAGATAAAGTTGGCAAAGATCTCCTGCATCCCAAAGCCCAGTCCCAGACCCAGCGCCGCTACCAGCCACTGCAGTTTTGACCACTCCACGCCAATAATCGAAAAGCCAATCAGACCGCCGACCAGCATCAGCGCGTATTTGGTCAGGGTGGTAATGGCGTAACCGGTACCGGGCGACAGGCTGAGGTGTTGCAGCAGCGCCAGCTCCAGCAGCGCCGGCATATTGCGCACCAGCTGGGTGGTAATGATAAAGATCAGGATGGCGATCAGCACGGCACCCAGCGTAATGGGCTGTACGCTCTCGACGCCCTGCACCGTGGTGCTGGCATCCCACAGCGGAATGTTGTCGAGGAAGCTGAACGCGGAGTGAATCTCAGACCACAGCACAATCACCGACACCAGCGCAATCAGCGTCAGAATCGAGCGGACCAGCCGCAGCGACTGCGCGCTGATCGCATCCAGATCGATGATCGGCTCTTCGACTTCCACGGTATCGGTGCTGACGGCAGACTGCTGCTCTTTTTCCTCTTCGCTGCGCGCGCGGTTGGCCAGCATATCGGCACGACGCTGGCGCGCGCGGTCAAAGGCGATGCGGCGGCGCTGAATCAGCATCCAGCGGCGAATGATGTGGTAAATCACCAGCAGGAAGAACCAGATGCCGACCGAGGTTTCCAGACGCGCCAGCAGCGCCTGCGCGGTGGCCAGATAGCCAATGCAGGAGGCCAGCGCCGCCACCAGCGGGATGGCGATCATCAGGTTCCACAGAATCCGGTTAACGAAGTTGTCGCCGTTGCCC
The DNA here is from genome assembly GCF_059730895.1 of gamma proteobacterium symbiont of Lampromicra miyakona. Lineage (NCBI taxonomy): Bacteria > Pseudomonadati > Pseudomonadota > Gammaproteobacteria > gamma proteobacterium symbiont of Lampromicra miyakona. The sequence goes on from NZ_AP035932.1 coordinate 431,934, forward strand.
TCTTTATCTAAATAGAGCGGGATACCGGCGCGTTTCAGGCTGACGGTGACAATGCTCAGCGCCCCGCAGATCAGAATAAAGCACAGGCGCCCCAGCGTGGCGGAGAACTGCGGATCGTCGAGGTTGGCGAAAGCAATCAGCAGCATAATCAGCGGTACGATCAGGCCGACCGTCAGCGAGTAATAACGCATGGCGCGCGCGACCCGCGCCTGCGGCCAGCGGAAGTGCACGACAAACAGGCCGTCAGGACGGGCAAAAGCCGCGCTAATCATGAATGCCCACAGCAGCGGCAGGGTGGCAGTGATGCCATCGCCAATCGCCACGGCAAACGGGTAAGGCCAGGCGTGCTGCAGGCCAAAGCCGAGCGCGGCCCACAGCACCGGCAGCGGCACCGCGACCAGAATCGACCAGAAGACGGTGCGCAGCGTCAGGCTGAAGCGGTCCTGCGTTACTTTCCCCACGCGGCTGGCCGCGCGCGCCATAAAGGCGTTGTAGTGACGACGCGTGCTGATGCTAAAGCCCACCAGCAGAATGGCACCAATAATCGGCAGCACCGTTTCGCGGTTAGTGAACATCATCGCCAGCGCTTTGCCTAGCTGGCCCAGCGTGTCCAGCGACAGCAGGCGCGTCAGGTCGGTGGCCACATCCAGCGGATATTTCAGGCCAACCGGGCTGACGTCGGCGGTCCAGAACAGATAGCGGTGCGTCGCCTCTTTGACTTCACTCAGCGCGTCCTGCAGCTGCGTATTGGAAACCTTCAGCTTGGTAATTTCCAGAATCAGCGTGTCGCAGCCGGAAATCAGTGAGTTCAGCAGTTCACGCTGGGTTTTCAGCTGGGCATCCAGAATGCGCGTCTGTTCACTGGTGAACGGCGTGCCGTCCGCCTGTTTCTCTTTGCGCAGCGCCTGCTGGCGCTCCAGCAGGTCTTCATAATGCAGCCGCTGCACGCGCAGCTGGCCCATTTCACTGTCGATCTGCTGGGATTTCGGCATCTCCGGCAGGCGCGCCACCTGCGCGCGCAGCGCTTCTCCCAGCAGGTTCGACACGCCCAGCCACTGTGACTGCTCGCGCAGCGTGCTCAGCGCCTGTCGCACCTGCAATGTCTGATTGGTGGCGAGACGCTGCTGCGAGGCCACCAGATCCATACGCTGCGCCTGCTGATTCAGATCGGCGGAGAGCTCGCGGTTAACGCGGAACTGATCGCTGATGGAGGCCGGCAGATCGCCGCTGTTTTCCGCCAGCTGTTCGGTGCGCTCCAGCGCCAGTTCGGCTTCACGCTGGCGCTGGTTATTGAGCTGATTGCGCAGCGCCTGCAGATAGTTATCCAGCTGGGTGGCTTTGCGCTGATGCACTTCCGCGCGCATGCGTGCCAGCTCCTGACGGTTATTGGCCGACAGCTGCGCCAGCTCCAGCTCATCTACCCGCGCTTTACTGGCAGCGCTCTCGGTCTGACGCGCATAAATCTGCGCCTGTGCCAGCGGGGTAGCGGCAGCCGCCACGCCCTGTGCGCGCCGTTCGCTTTCGGTCATGGCGCGCCGCGCATCGGTCTGCTGCTGCGGCAGCTGCGACAGAGAATCGCTGATTTCGCGGGCGCGATCCTGCTCCTGCTGCGCCTGGCGGCTCTCCTCCAGCAGCTGGCTGCTAACCTGCAGGATCTCCTGATCCAGCTCGGCATTGCTCATGTTGCTGCGCACTGGCTTGCTGCTGTCGGTCAGCGTGGCGATTTGCTGACGTAGCTCGCGCGCCAGCCGCGGGAAATCATCGATCACCTGCTGATACTGTTTCGCCCGTTCCAGCGAGTCGTCGCGTTCGGACAGAAAGTTAATTGCTGCTTCCAGCGCCTGCACCTGTTCGGCCTGGCTGGGCGAGCTTTTCGCGGATTTCGCCGTTTCCAGATCCTGTTTCAGCTGGCTGGCGGGTGGAACGGTGGCGGCAAAGACGGTGCTGCTGAGCACCAGGCTCAGCAGCAGAAAAAGAGAGGCGCGCACGGCGGTGTTTCCCGGAATTAGTCGATGAGCGGAGCGCTGTCGCCGGGCTGCGGCAGGGCGATAGCCAGCGGCTGACCCAGGCGGGTTTTGCTTTCGGCTTCAAGGCTTTCAGCCAGCTTAACGCGGTTCGGCGCAAACAGGTTGATCACCGTCGAGCCCAGCTTAAAGCGGCCCATCTCCTGACCTTTCAGCAGCACGACCGCGCCATCATGATCGGCCGATGGGTAGCGCCAGCGTTTGATCACCCCTTCGCGCGGCGGCGTCACGGTGCCGGCCCAGACGGTTTCGATGCTGCCGACGATGGTGGCGCCCACCAGAATTTGCACCATCGGGCCGTGATCGGTATCGAATACGCAGATCACGCGTTCGTTACGGGCAAACAGGTTCGGGATGTTGCGCGCGGTCAGCGGGTTAACCGAGTAGAGATCGCCCGGCACGTAGATCATTTCGCGCAGGATGCCGTTACACGGCATGTGCACGCGGTGGTAGTCGCGCGGCGCGAGGTACGTGGTAACGAACTCACCGTCGACAAATTTTTCCGCCAGGTCGTCATTGCCGGCCAGCAGCGCCTGCAGCGAGTAGGTGTGGCCTTTGGCCTGGAAGATCTGATCGCCAGCAATACGGCCCAGCTGGCTGATGGCGCCATCCGCTGGCAAGGCCAGCAGCGAAGCGTCCGGATCGATAGGGCGCGCACCCTCTTTTAACGGGCGTACAAAGAAGTCATTAAAGGTGCGGTAGCTGCCGGTGTGCGGCTTGCTGGCTTCCGCCATATCCACTTTGTAGAACCAGACAAAAATGTCGATGACCGCTTTGGTCAGCCAGCCAGCGCGGCGGCTGGCGCCCCAACCGGCGAGTTCGGTCAGCGCTTTTTTAGGCAGAATGTGATTCAGGCCGAGTTTAAAACGATCAAACACCGTTGCCTCCTGGCTTAATAACGTTTGGTTTACACAAAAGGGGGCGGATTGTAGCAGCGCCCCGGTCAGTTGGCGAATGTGCCGTTGTACCCGTTAATCTTCGCTGGCGGAAAAGTTTTTACGCGTTTTTACCTGCGCCATGCTCTCCAGAATACGGTGGTAGTTATCGAAGCGTGAAATGTCGATGATCCCGTTCTCCACCGCTTCGCGGATGGCGCAGCCTGGGTCGTTGTCGTGCTTGCAGTCACGGAACTTGCAACCGCCGAGAAATTCACGAAATTCGACAAATCCCTGGGTAATTTGTTCCGGCTCCAGATGCCACAAACCGAACTCGCGCACGCCAGGTGAATCGATGACATCGCCGCCGTGCGGGAAGTGATACAGCCGTGAGGCGGTGGTGGTGTGCTGGCCGAGGCCGGACACGTCCGACACATCATTGGTCAGGATCTCATCGCCTGCCAGGTCGAGGCCGAGCAGATTGTTCAGCAGGCTGGATTTACCCACGCCTGACTGGCCGGCAAAAATGCTGACCCGGCCGGTGAGCGCCGCTTCCAGATCCTTCAGTCCATCTTTGGCGCGGCTCGACACCATCAGTACGCGATAGCCAATGTGGCGATAGATATCCATCTGCTCATCGACAAACGCCCGCGCGTCGTCATCCAGCAGATCGGTTTTATTCAGTACCAGCAGCGGCTCCACGCCGAGCGTTTCGCTGGCCACCAGATAGCGATCGATAATGTTCAGCGACAGCTCTGGCAGGATCGCCGACACAATTATGATCTGATCAATGTTAGCGGCGATTGGTTTCACGCCGTCATAGAAGTCCGGGCGCGTCAGCACCGTCTGGCGCGGGTGTACGGCTTCAACAATACCTTTGCCGCCGTTTTCACCCGCGGCGCGCCACACCACGCGGTCGCCGGTGACCAGCGAGCGAATGGTGCGGCGGATATTACAGCGATGTACCTCGCCGGCGCTGTCTTCCACATCCGCGTGCATGCCAAAGCGGCTGATCACTACGCCCTCAGAGGCTTCACCAAACAGGCTGTCGTCCGGTTCCGGCTTTTCGTTCCGTTGCTGCAGACGACGCTGATGGTTGGCGCTGACGCGACGTTGTTGACCCTTCGACAATTTATTTTTGCTCACGCATCCTCTCACGCTTTCGCCAGGCTTCGCCCCGCTGGGCAAAACGTCTATGATACACCTTAATTCAGGCTAATGACGACTTTGGCAACAGGCGGGAAATGCATGACAGCGGGAAATGAAAACAATCTGATTTGGATCGACCTGGAAATGACCGGACTGGATCCGGAGCGCGATCGCATTATTGAGATCGCCACCATTGTAACGGACGCCAACCTCAACATTCTGGCTGAAGGGCCGGTGCTGGCGGTGCATCAGTCCGATGCGCAGCTGGCGCTGATGGATGACTGGAATGTACGCACTCACACCAATAGCGGGCTGGTTGCGCGCGTGAAGGCCAGCCAGCATGACGATCGTGCGGCGGAGCAGGCGACGATTGCGTTTCTGCAGCAGTGGGTTCCGGCCAACACCTCACCGATTTGCGGCAACAGCATTGGCCAGGATCGCCGCTTCCTGTTTAAGTACATGCCAGAGCTGGAAGCCTATTTCCACTACCGCTATCTGGATGTCAGCACGCTTAAAGAGCTGGCGCGCCGCTGGAAGCCAGAGATTCTGCCAGGCTTTAAAAAGGCCGGTACGCATCAGGCGCTGGACGACATTCGTGAGTCCATTGCCGAGCTGGCCTACTACCGCGAGCACTTCCTGCAGCTGTAAATCAACGCGGGTGCGCAGGAAAGCAGCAGTTTGCCGATTAAAACAGCAAACGCGCGCAAAGCGCAAAATTTTGCTTTGCAACGCTTGCGGCGGGAAGGAATTCTCGTATAATGCGCACCCCGTACCGGTGAAGAATTTACAACAGGTACGGAGCAGTAAAAGTAACAAATGTTCTGAATCAGGTAGTTCAGTTGCGCTAAGGCGGTCAACGCCGCAGCAGATTGAAAGACAATGATGCGGGAATAGCTCAGTTGGTAGAGCACGACCTTGCCAAGGTCGGGGTCGCGAGTTCGAGTCTCGTTTCCCGCTCCAGAACGTGCAGTAAAAAGTAATGCATCAGAATTAAGGATTTCAACTGCGTCCAGGCCGTTAAAGCCGCAGCGCAATGAAAGACGACGATTATGCGGGAATAGCTCAGTTGGTAGAGCACGACCTTGCCAAGGTCGGGGTCGCGAGTTCGAGTCTCGTTTCCCGCTCCAGTCTCTGTTGCAGTACGCCATCCAAATCACGGATTTAGTCTTTTTGCGGTTGTTGTGACTTAAGAATGCCGGTACATAATCGAGTCTTTGAGTTTGCAACAAGGCGGCAACTGAGCGAATCCCTGGGAGCTTACACGAGTAAGTGACCTGGGTGAGCGAAGGCAGCCAACGCCGTGGCAGACTAAAATACGAAGATTATGCGGGAATAGCTCAGTTGGTAGAGCACGACCTTGCCAAGGTCGGGGTCGCGAGTTCGAGTCTCGTTTCCCGCTCCAGATTTTCATATTCACTAAAGTTATTTGCCCCCGGGCACAATCAGACATACAACTGCTGCAGTCGTTTTACCTGTGCGGTTCCGTTTGTTATCTGGAAATTTTGCACGCCGCGTGAGTGCCTGAGATGTCTGCGTCTGTTGCAGTAATCTTACAGGTTATCCACAATGCGCCCGCAACGTGCTGACGGCGTTTTACCCTATCTGCAAAACCGTTTTGAACAGAGTTATCCACAAGATCTGGACAAGCCCCTGCGCGCAAAACCCGACGTAAATGTTTACAGTAATTATCTAACTCTATGTTTTTTATTGGGTAAATGATATTTCAGACTGTGAATGCCCCTTTTAGACGAAATAACGATCCACGTCACTATTCGGGGAAATAATTTTATTCACAGCATGTGGAAAAGCATAATATCCTGCGCGATTGCTCAATCATGCATCACGCGGTAACCCTTTCTCGACGGCGCGCACCAGCCGCTGCTGCTGTGCCGATTGCACCTCTATCGCCTGCGCCGCGCGCTTTTGCCGCTGCTGCGCTATCGCCCAGTCAATGTGCTCATCCAGCAGCGGATGTTCACCGCGCCGCTGTTCTAATGCCGTAAGATTCTCGGGTGCCCAGGGCGCATTACCCAGCGCCACCGCTACGTTACGCAGCCAGCGCAGATGGCCGATGCGGCGAATGGCAGAGCCTTCCGTGACGCGCAGAAAACGGGCTTCATCCCAGCCGAACAGTTCGACCAGCTGCGGCGCGTGCAGCACAGCGCGCGGCGAAAAATCCTCTTCATCGGTCAGCTGACCATAGCGGTTCCACGGACAGATCAGCTGGCAGTCGTCACAGCCGTAAATGCGGTTGCCGATCAGCGGACGCAGCGCTTCGGGAATGGCGCCTTCCAGTTCAATGGTGAGATAGGAGATGCAGCGGCGCGCATCGACGACATAAGGTTCGACGATGGCGCCGGTCGGGCAGATGGTCATGCAGGCGACGCAGCGGCCGCACTGCTCTTGCTGCGGCTCATCCACCGGCAGCGGTAGATCAATCAGCAGTTCGCCGAGGAAAAACCACGAGCCGGCTTCGCGATTCAGCACCAGCGAATGTTTGCCGGTCCAGCCGAGTCCGGCTTTGACGGCAATCGGCCGCTCCAGAATCGGTGCGGAGTCGACAAACGGACGAAAATTGAGTTCGCCGCAGTGGGCATGGATTTTTTCTCCGAGCTTTTTCAGTCGATTGCGCAATACTTTGTGGTAATCGCGGCCCAGCGCGTAGCGGCTGACATAACCCAGCTGTGGGTTTTTTAACGTGCTGGCAAACGCGGCTTTGGCCGGAAGATAGTTCATGCGTACGCTGATCACGCGCAGCGTGCCGGGCAGCAGTTCATGCGGACGGGCGCGCATCATGCCGTGATGCGCCATCCAGTCCATCTCGCCGTGATACTGTTTCTCCAGCCACTGCTGCAGTTTCGGCTCTTCGGCGCTCAGGTCGGTATCGCAAATCCCCACCTGCTGAAAGCCGAGTTCGCGCCCCCACTGTTTAATCTGTTGAGCGAGCTGTTGAAGATCGAGAGGGTATGACATGAGAGACCAGGCAATTGAAGCAAACGCACGCAGTTTACCACACTCTGTCTGGCCTGCGCAGGCCATGCCGCAACTGGAGTGCGACGCCGCCGATAGCCTGGGACTGACGCTGTATGAACTGATGCAGCGTGCCGGGCAGGCCAGTTATGAACGGATTCGCCAGCAGTGGCCGCAGGCGCAGCACTGGCTGATTTTATGCGGCCACGGTAATAACGGCGGCGATGGCTACGTGGTGGCGCGGCTGGCGCAGGCCGCCGGGCTGAGCGTGACGCTGCTGGCCTGTGACAGCGAACGTCCGCTGCCGGAAGAAGCACAGCAGGCGCGCGACGGCTGGCTGGCGGCGGGCGGCGTGATTCATGCCGCCGACGCTGCCTGGCCGGAACACATCGACGTAATTGTTGATGCGCTGCTGGGCACCGGGCTGAATCGCGCGCCTGCCGCGCCTTATCAGTCGCTGATCGAACAGATCAATGCGCACGCCGCGCCGGTGTTTGCCGTCGATATCCCTTCCGGGCTGGTGGCGGCGACCGGCACCACGCCAGGGGCGGCGGTCGTGGCGGACTGTACGTTAAGTATGATTGCGCTGAAGCCCGGTCAGCTCACCGGCAAAGCGCGTGACCACGTCGGCGTGCTGCATTGCGCGACGCTTGGTCTGGACGCGTTTCTGGCTGGCGAGCCGGCGCCGATTCATCGCTACGCTGCAGCGGATTTACCGCGCTGGCTGAAGCCGCGCAAAGCCACCTCGCATAAGGGCGATCACGGCCGTTTGCTGGTGGTTGGCGGCGACAGCGGTACGGCCGGCGCCATCCGCATGACCGGCGAAGCGGCGCTGCGCAGCGGTGCCGGGCTTGTGCGGGTGTTAACGCATGAAGATAATATTGGTCCGATTCTCAGCGCACGACCGGAGCTAATGGTGGATGCCCTGAGCGACGCGCGGCTGGACGACGCGCTGGCGTGGGCGGATGTCATCGCCATCGGCCCCGGTCTTGGCCAGCGTGAATGGGCTCAGAAGGCACTGAAAAAGGTGGCACTGAGTGAAAAGCCGATGCTTTGGGATGCTGATGCGCTTAACCTGCTGGCAATCAATGCAGATAACCGTCAGAATCGCATCATTACGCCGCATCCCGGCGAGGCAGCACGCCTGCTCGGGGTGAAAACCGCAGAGATTGAGAGTGACCGCTTACACGCCGCGCAAACCCTGGCAAACCGCTATGGCGGCGTGGTGGTGCTGAAAGGTGCCGGTACGGTAATTGCCAGCGCGACGGGCGACATGGCGATTGCGGATGTCGGCAATGCAGGCATGGCGTCCGGCGGTATGGGCGATGTGCTAAGCGGTATTATCGCCGCCCTGTTGGGCCAGCAGGCCACCCTGTTTGACGCCGCCTGTGCGGGCTGTGTCGCGCATGGTGCCGCGGCGGATGCGGTAGCGCGACAGCGCGGGACGCGCGGCATGTTAGCCACTGATTTGTTCGCACTGCTGTGGCAGTTTGTTAATCCAGAGATGATCCAACAATAAAGCATGAAGACCTGTGTTATTCCTTTGCCCGATGAGGCGGCAACCCTGAATCTGGGTGCGCAACTGGCCCGCGTTTGCAGCAGCGCGGTGGTGATCTATCTGTATGGCGATCTGGGTGCCGGTAAAACCACCTTCAGCCGCGGCTTTTTGCAGGCGCTTGGCCATCAGGGCAACGTCAAAAGTCCAACCTATACGCTGGTTGAGCCCTATCAGCTGGGCGACCGCAGCCTGTACCATTTCGATCTCTATCGCCTCGCCGACCCGGAAGAGCTGGAGTTTATGGGCATCCGTGACTACTTCAGCGGCGACGCGCTGTGCCTGGTTGAGTGGCCGCAGCAGGGCGCGGGTGTGCTGCCAGAGCCGGATCTGGCACTGACGCTAAGCTACGTTGCCAGCGCGCGCGCAGCGGAAATCAGCGCGCATTCGCCGCTGGGCGATACGCTGCTGCAGCAGTTTCAGCAGGGCAGGGAACCGGCATGATGTCACGCGTTACCGGGATGATGCTCGCCCTGCTGTGTCTGTTCTCCTCGTCGGCGCTGGCCGCGACACTATCGGATATCAAAGTCGATAACGGCGACAGCCAGGCGACGGTGACCCTGAGCTTCAACGGCCAGCCGGTGTATGGCTTCTTTCCGCTGCACAACCCGAACCGGGTGGTGCTGGATATTCGCCAGAGCGGCAATATTCAGGGGCTGCCGCTCAACTTTAGCGGCGAAAACATCGTTAAACGGATTCGTAATAGCCAGCCAAAGGATAAGCAAAGCATCCGGCTGGTGTTTGAGCTGACCCAGGCGGCGAAAACGCGCGCCAGTACGCAGCGCGACGGCAATCAGTACCGCGTGGTCTTCACCATCAGCGGCACCCAGCCTGCCAGACGCAGCACCGCGGCGGCACCGGTGACGCGTGCGCGCCAGAGCGACAGCGCTACGACCAGCCAGGGCAATCCGTTCAACGCCAATCCGGTGACGGCGGTGACCAGCAGCAACACCACGGTGCGTCCGGGCGGTGCTGTCAGCCGTAATGATGCGGTGATCGTGGCGATTGATGCCGGTCACGGCGGTCAGGATCCTGGCGCGTCGGGCCAGCACGGCTTACATGAAAAGAATGTCACCATCGCTATCGCGCGGAAGCTCAAAGCGCTGATGGATCAGGACCCGATGTTTAAACCGGTGCTGACGCGTAACGGCGACTACTTTATTTCGGTGATGGGCCGTTCCGAGGTGGCGCGTAAAGAGAACGCTAACCTGCTGGTATCGATTCACGCCGACGCCGCACCGAATCACTCTGCCACCGGGGCTTCGGTTTGGGTGCTGTCCAACCGTCGCGCCAACAGCGAAATGGCTAACTGGCTGGAGCAGAAAGAGAAACAGTCTGAGCTGCTGGGCGGCGCGGGCGATCTGCTGGCGAACAGCCAGGCCGATCCTTACCTGAGCCAGGCGGTGCTGGATCTGCAGTTTGGCCATTCACAGCGCGTCGGCTATGACGTGGCGGTCAAAGTATTGCAGCAGCTGCGCGGCGTAACGCCGCTGCACAAGCGTCTGCCGGAACATGCCAGCCTCGGCGTGCTGCGTTCGCCGGACATCCCTTCTTTACTGGTTGAAACCGGCTTTATCAGTAACGCCGGGGAGGAGCGGCTGCTAGGCAGCAGCGCGTATCAGGAAAAGATTGCCCAGTCGATTTACAAAGGACTGCGCAACTATTTCCTCGCGCATCCGCTGCAATCGGTCCCAAAGGAGGAAAACCGGCCGCTGGATCGCGCACCAGCGGTTAGCGTCGCCAGCAACCCGGCGACCGGCACCGTGCAGTACACCGGTGCTACCCAGCGCCATACCGTGACGCGCGGCGAGACGCTATCCGGCATCGCCGCGCGATACGGTGTCAGCATGGCGACGCTGCGCGAGCTGAATAACCTGAAGCGCGATGTGGTGTGGGTCGGCCAGCGGCTGAAAGTGCCGGCCGGTTCCGGCGTCAGCAGCGCGGCCAGCCGTCCGGCGCGGCACAAAGTGGTGCGCGGGGATTCGCTGACGGCGATTGCCGCGAAGTACGGCGTCAGCCCGAAAGCCATCATGCAGGCGAATAACATGAAGTCGAGCAACGTGATGCTGGGGCAAAATTTAAAGATTCCACAATCCTGATGAGGGGCTGCGCGCAGCCCATACCTGATAAGGATCACCACCATGCCAATACAGATTTTACCGCCTCAGCTGGCGAACCAGATTGCCGCTGGCGAAGTGGTTGAGCGCCCGGCCTCGGTCGTAAAAGAGCTGGTGGAAAACAGCCTTGATGCCGGAGCGACGCGCATTGAGGTCGATATTGAGAAGGGCGGTGCAAAGCTGATCCGCATCCGCGACAACGGCTGCGGCATTGCCAGAGATGAACTGGCGATGGCGCTGGCCCGCCATGCCACCAGCAAGATCGCCTCGCTGGATGATCTGGAGGCGATTGTCAGCCTCGGCTTTCGCGGCGAAGCGCTGGCGAGTATCAGCTCGGTGTCGCGCCTGACGCTAACGTCGCGCACCGCCGATCAGCAGGAAGCCTGGCAGGCCTATGCCGAAGGGCGCGATATGGCGGTGACGGTCAAACCCGCCGCCCACCCGGTGGGAACCTCGCTGGAAGTGCTCGATCTGTTCTACAACACGCCTGCCCGCCGTAAATTCATGCGCACCGAAAAGACCGAGTTCACCCATATTGATGAGGTGATTCGCCGCATTGCGCTGGCGCGTTTCGACGTCGCCATTTCGCTGACGCACAACGGCAAGCTGGTGCGTCAGTATCGCGGCGCGCAGGAGGCGCAGCGAGAGCGGCGTCTGGGCGCCATCTGCGGAACGCCTTTCATGCAGCACGCGCTGCGCATTGACTGGCAGCACGACGATCTGGCGCTGCGCGGCTGGGTGGCCGATCCGGCGGGGTCGCGTCAGGTTACCGACCTGCAGTACTGCTACGTTAACGGTCGCATGATGCGCGACAAGCTGATTAATCACGCCATCCGCCAGGCCTATCAAACCCAGCTCGGTGAAGATCAGCAGCCAGCCTATGTGCTGTATCTGGAGATTGACCCGCACCAGGTGGATGTCAACGTGCATCCCGCGAAGCATGAGGTGCGTTTTCATCAGTCGCGTCTGGTGCATGACTTTATCTGGCAGGGCGTGATGAGCGTGCTGCAGGCCAGTCGCAGCGCCGAATTGCCGCTGGCCCATGCCGAAGAGCCACCGCCGCAGTGGCAGCCTGAGAACCGCCAGGCCGCCGGAGCGAATCACTTTGCCCAGCCGGCAACCGGCGCGCGCAGCGGTGGCAGTGCGGCATCCGGCGGCACGGGCGGCCAGTGGCAGCCGAAAGAGCCGGGCTATCGCGCGCGTGAAGGGGCGGTTTATCAGCAGCTGATAAAAACACCGGCGGCGGAGACGCCACGCGCACCGGCCGCTGAACCCGCGCCCGCGCCACGCCCGGCACCCGCGCGTGAAGCGCCGCTGGCCGCCCATATGCAAAGTTTTGGCCGGGTGCTCAGCGTGGTACGCGAGCGCTATGCGCTGCTGGAGCGCGGGGAGACATTGCAGCTGCTGTCATTAAGCGTGGCGGCGCGCTGGCTCAAACAGGCCCAGCTGCAACCCGGCGATGAGAGGCTCAAACCGCAGCCGCTGCTGATCCCGGTACGGCTGAAAATCGCTCACGAAGAGTTAAGCGTGATTGATGCCCAGGCGGCGCTGTTAAGCCAGATGGGCATTGATTTACAACGGGAAGGACAGCATGTGACGCTGCGCGCTGTCCCTTTACCGTTACGAACACAAAATTTACAAATCTTGATTCCAGACCTGTTAGGCTATCTCGCCCGGCAGCAAGAGGTTTCTGCTTCCGCACTGGCCCAGTGGCTGGCGCGACGCGACGATGCGGCAGAACCTCACTGGAATCACTCGCAGGCGATCACGCTGCTGGCAGAGCTCGAACGGCTCTGTCCGCATCTGCTGAAATCGCCGCCTTCAGGTCTGTTACAGACCCTTGAGATTGAGAGCGCGCTAAACGCGTTGAAGCATGAGTGAACTGAACCAGGCTAGCCGGCCAAAGGCAATTTTTTTGATGGGGCCGACCGCCTCCGGTAAGACGGCATTAGCCATTGCGCTGCGTCAGCAACTTCCGGTGGAACTTATTAGCGTTGACTCTGCCTTAATCTATCGCGGGATGGATATTGGCACGGCGAAACCGTCGGCACAGGAGTTGGCGCAGGCACCCCATCGCTTGCTGGACATTCGCGACCCGGCGGAGAGCTATTCCGCTGCTGAGTTTCGTCGCGATGCGCTGGCAGAAATGGCGGAGATTACCCAAAAAGGTAAGATTCCGCTGCTTGTTGGTGGAACCATGCTTTACTTCAAAGCGTTGCTGGAAGGATTGTCGCCGCTGCCCTCGGCCGATCCGGAAGTGCGTCAGCGAATAGAGCAAATGGCGGCGGAAAAAGGCTGGGAAGCCCTGCACCGCCAGCTGTGTGAAATCGATCCGGTCGCCGGTAGTCGTATTCATCCGAATGATCCGCAGAGACTTTCGCGAGCACTGGAAGTTTTTTTTATTTCGGGTAAAACTTTAACGGAACTGACAAAAACGGCCGGTGAAGCGTTACCCTACGATGTGTACCAGTTTGCTATCGCTCCGGCGAGCCGCGAACTGTTACACCAGCGCATCGCGTTGCGTTACGACCAGATGTTAGCGTCAGGTTTTGAAGCGGAGGCTCGGGCACTGTTTGCACGAGGTGATTTGCATACGGACATGCCTTCCATTCGCTGTGTTGGTTACCGTCAGATGTGGTCTTATCTGTCTGGCGAAATCGATTACGACGAAATGGTTTATCGGGGAATTTGCGCCACCCGGCAGCTCGCTAAACGCCAGATGACCTGGTTACGTGGCTGGCCCGACGTCCACTGGTTAGACAGTGACGCGCCAGAATTAGCGCGTAATGCGGTGCTTCAGGTTGTTAGTGCGTAGCAGGGATGATTGTGTACAATTGGTCCGTTATCGTGCGCAAATTTTTACGCAGTTTTTCTGAACCACGGTTCACAAAGTAACAAACAACAAGCATATAAGGAAAAGATAGAATGGCTAAGGGGCAATCATTACAAGACCCGTTTTTGAACGCATTGCGTCGTGAACGTGTACCGGTTTCGATCTATTTGGTGAATGGTATTAAGCTGCAGGGACAAATTGAATCCTTTGATCAGTTCGTCATTCTGTTGAAAAACACGGTAAGCCAGATGGTGTATAAGCACGCCATCTCTACAGTGGTTCCTTCTCGTCCGGTTTCGCACCATAGCAACAACGCGGGCGGCAGCGGTGGCAGTAACTACCACCATGGCGGAAGCAACCAGGGCGCTCAGTCGCAGCCACAACAAGACGGCGATAACGCAGAGTAATTCTGCACGGCCGTAAAGCCAGGGCTGGGGAGCGAGTGCGTTTTCCCGTCCTGGTTATTTTATTTTAGCGAGGTTATAGCTTGTTTGACCGTTATGATGCCGGTGAGCAGGCCGTACTGGTACACATCTGGTTCTCCCAAGACAAAGAGCTGGAAGATTTGCAGGAGTTTGAAACTCTTGTCTCTTCTGCGGGCGTCGATGCGCTGCAAGTGATTACCGGCAGCCGTAAAGCGCCACATCCCAAATATTTTGTCGGTGAAGGAAAGGCAGTTGAAATTGCCGATGCGGTGAAAGCGAGTGGAGCATCGGTCGTTTTATTCGATCATGCCTTATCCCCTGCTCAGGAACGTAATCTTGAGCGGCTGTGCGAATGTCGCGTAATCGATCGCACCGGCTTAATTCTCGATATTTTTGCCCAGCGCGCCCGCACCCATGAAGGGAAATTGCAGGTCGAGCTGGCACAGTTACGCCATCTTGCCACCCGTCTGGTGCGCGGATGGACTCACCTTGAGCGGCAGAAAGGCGGTATCGGCCTGCGTGGACCGGGTGAAACCCAGCTGGAAACCGACCGTCGCTTACTGCGCGGCCGCATCAGCCAGATTCTGTCCCGCCTTGAACGCGTGGAAAAACAGCGTGAGCAGGGACGTCAGGCGCGTGCGAAAGCCGATGTGCCGACCGTCTCCCTGGTGGGCTACACCAACGCCGGCAAATCCACCCTGTTCAACGCCATCACTTCAGCCAACGTGTATGCTGCCGACCAGCTGTTCGCCACGCTGGACCCGACGCTGCGCCGCCTGAATGTGGCCGATGTCGGCGAAGTGGTGCTGGCGGATACGGTAGGCTTTATCCGTCACCTGCCGCATGACTTAGTGGCGGCATTTAAAGCCACCCTGCAGGAAACCCGTCAGGCGTCGCTGCTGCTGCACGTGATTGACGCCGCGGATTTGCGCGTCAATGACAACATCGACGCCGTAAACGAAGTGCTGGCAGAGATTGAAGCCGATGAGATTCCGGTGCTGCTGGTGATGAACAAGATCGATATGCTGGATGGCTTTGAGCCGCGTATCGATCGCGACGAGGAGAACCGGCCGACGCGCGTGTGGCTGTCGGCGCAGAGCGGTGCCGGTTTGCCGCTGCTGTGGCAGGCGCTGTCCGAGCGCTTAGCCGGTGAAGTGGCGCAGTATGATTTACGTCTGCCGCCGGAAGCGGGCCGCCTGCGCAGCCGCTTCTATCAGCTGCAGGCGATTGAAAAAGAGTGGAATGAAGAAGATGGCTGCGTAGGTTTGCAGGTGCGAATGCCGATTGTTGACTGGCGCCGCTTGTGCAAGCAGGAACCGCAGCTCGCCAGTTATATTGTTTGACCGTTGCCCAACTCATTTACCCCAAGACGTGCCCGGCACGTGGCAGGGTAAACTTATATACAATAAATGGAGTAGAGACATGGCGTGGAATCAGCCCGGAAATAACGGACAGGACCGCGACCCGTGGGGAAGCAGCAATAACCAAGGCGGCAACTCTGGGGGAAATAAAGGAGGTCGCGATCAGGGACCTCCTGATCTGGATGATATCTTCCGTAAGCTGAGTAAAAAACTCGGCGGACTGGGCGGTGGCAAACAGAGCGATAACGGCCAGCGCAGCGGCGGCAGCGGTGGCAAACTGGTTGGCATTGTCGCCGTGGCGGCAGTGGTCATCTGGGCAGCCAGTGGTTTCTACACCATCAAAGAAGCGGAACGCGGGGTCGTGACGCGTTTCGGCAAATTCAGCCATCTGGTTGAGCCTGGCCTCAACTGGAAACCGACCTTTATCGATCAGGTGCGGGCCGTCAACGTCGAAGCGGTGCGTGAGCTGGCGGCGTCGGGCGTGATGCTGACTTCGGACGAGAACGTGGTGCGCGTGGAGATGAACGTGCAGTACCGCGTGACCGATCCGGAGCGCTACCTGTATGCGGTGACCAGTGCCGATGACAGCCTGCGTCAGGCCACTGACAGCGCGCTGCGCGGCGTGATTGGCCGCTCGACCATGGACCGTATCCTCACTGAAGGCCGTACCGTCGTGCGTAGCGATACCCAGCGTGAAATCGACGAAACCATTCGTCCTTACAACATGGGTATTACGCTGCTTGACGTCAACTTCCAGGCGGCGCGTCCACCGGAAGAGGTCAAAGCCGCGTTTGACGATGCGATTGCCGCTCGCGAAAACCGCGAGCAGTACGTGCGTGAAGCTGAAGCGTACGCCAACGAAGTGCAGCCGCGTGCAAACGGCCAGGCGCAGCGTATTCTTGAAGAGGCGCGTGCCTACAAAGAGCGTACCGTGCTGGAAGCGCAGGGTGAAGTGGCGCGGTTCGCGCGTCTGCTGCCGGAGTACAAAGCCGCACCGCAGATCACCAAAGAACGTCTCTACATTGAAAGCATGGAGCGCGTGCTCAGCCATACCCGCAAAGTGCTGGTTAACGACCGTGGCAACAGCCTGATGGTGCTGCCGCTGGATCAGCTGATGCGCGGCGGCCAGGCAGGCGGCCAGAGCGGTCAGAACAATGCCAATCTGATGAAGTTACCGTCGTCACCGGGCAGCAATGCCGGCCGCGGCGACACTTCATCCTACAGTCCGGACAGCATCATGGATCAGCGTCGCGCCAATGCGCTGCGTAACGATACCCAGCGCGAAGGGAGGGAGTAATCGATGCGTAAGCCAATCATCGCCGTAATTATTGTTGTTCTGGTGGTGCTGTACGCCTCACTGTTCGTGGTGCAGGAAGGCCAGCGCGGTATCGTGCTGCGCTTTGGTAAAGTACTGCGTGATGATGAGAACAAGCCGCAGGTGTACGCACCGGGCCTGCACTTCAAAATTCCGTTTATTGAAACCGTGAAGTCGCTGGATGCGCGCATCCAGACCATGGATAACCAGGCCGATCGTTTCGTCACCAAAGAGAAGAAAGACCTGATTGTGGACTCTTACATCAAGTGGCGCATCAGCGATTTCAGCCGTTACTACCTTGCGACCGGCGGTGGCGACGTTTCTCAGGCGGAAGTGCTGCTGAAACGTAAGTTCAGCGACCGTCTGCGTTCAGAAATGGGCCGTCTTGATGTGAAAGACATCGTCACCGACTCGCGTGGCCGTCTGACCACCGACGTGCGCGATGCGCTGAACACCGGCAGTGCCGGCAATGACGACGAAGTGCAGACGCCAGCCGCTGACGATGCGATTGCCAGCGCGGCTGCCCGCGTTGAGCGCGAGACCAACAGCAATGAGCCAGCGCCAAACCCGAACAGTATGGCGGCGCTGGGTATTCAGGTGGTCGACGTGCGCATCAAGCAGATCAACCTGCCGACCGAAGTGTCGGACGCGATCTACAACCGTATGCGCGCCGAGCGTGAAGCGGTAGCACGTAGCCAGCGCTCACAGGGTCAGGAAGAGGCGGAAAAACTGCGCGCCCAGGCCGATTATCAGGTAACCCGTACGCTGGCAGAAGCGCAGCGTCAGGCGCTGATCAGCCGTGGTGAAGGGGATGGTGAAGCGGCCAAGCTGTTCGCTGACGCCTTCAGCCAGGATCCTGATTTCTATGCCTTTATCCGCAGCCTGCGTGCCTATGAGAACAGCTTCGCGGACAATCAGGACGTGATGGTGCTGAGCCCGGATAGCGATTTCTTCCGCTATATGAAGGCGCCAACTAACGTCTCGCGTTAATAACTGTTATAACCTTGAGGCCGACACTGATGTCGGCCTTTTTTTTGGGAAAACAGAATGAACACAACCGTCTGGATGGCGCTGGCTTTGGTGCTGGTGCTGGAGGGATTAGGACCGATGCTGCTGCCGCGTCTGTGGCGTCGCATGATTCTGGCGATGACGCAGTTACCGGACCGTATACTGCACCGTTTTGGCGGCGGGCTGGTGGTGGCGGGCGTGGTGATTTACGCCATGCTGAGCACGCACGCGAATGGCTGAGCAATAATCTGCGCGCTGCCGCACGGCTAAATTGTGTCTGCTGCAGAGCATTGCCCCCAACATGTTGTAGTGATCAAAACTCAGGCAAAAAACAGCGCAATCGTATGCTAAAAGTGCTGAAAGAGTGAAAATCCGATGGTAGAATCCATTTTTAAGCAATCGGTGATTTTAGAAAATGGGTAAGAACGTCGTCGTACTGGGCACCCAATGGGGTGATGAAGGTAAAGGTAAGATCGTAGACCTTCTGACTGAACGCGCGAAATATGTTGTGCGTTACCAGGGTGGCCACAATGCAGGCCATACACTTGTCATCAACGGTGAGAAAACCGTCCTCCACTTAATTCCCTCTGGCATCCTGCGTGAAAACGTCACCAGCATCATTGGTAATGGTGTTGTGCTGTCGCCTGAAGCCCTGATGAAAGAGATGAACGGTCTGGAAGCGCGCGGTGTGCCGGTACGTGAACGTCTGCTGATCTCTGAAGCTTGTCCGCTGATTCTGCAATACCATGTGGCGATGGACCTGGCGCGTGAAAAAGCGCGCGGTGCCAAAGCTATCGGTACCACCGGTCGTGGTATCGGCCCAGCCTACGAAGATAAAGTTGCCCGTCGCGGTCTGCGCGTCAGCGACCTGTTCAACAAAGAAACCTTCGCCGTGAAGCTGAAAGAGATCGTTGATTTCTACAACTTCCAGCTGGTGAACTACTACAAAGAAGATGCAGTAGACTACGATAAAGTGCTGAGCGATGTACTGGCGGTGGCCGACATCCTGACCGGCATGGTCGTCGACGTGTCTGAACTGCTGGACGGCGCGCGTAAGCGTGGCGACCTGATCATGTTCGAAGGCGCACAGGGTACGCTGCTGGATATCGACCACGGTACGTATCCGTACGTGACTTCGTCCAACACCACTGCCGGTGGCGTGGCGACCGGTTCAGGTATCGGTCCACGCTACGTGGATTACGTGCTGGGCATCGTCAAAGCTTACTCCACCCGCGTTGGTGCCGGTCCATTCCCGACCGAACTGTTTGATGAAACTGGCGAGTTCCTGTGTGAGAAAGGTAATGAGTTCGGTGCCACCACCGGCCGTCGTCGTCGTACCGGCTGGCTGGATGCGGTAGCTGTGCGCCGCGCGGTGCAGATCAACTCCCTGTCCGGCTTCTGCATGACCAAACTGGACGTGCTGGATGGCCTGAAAGAGGTGAAAATCTGCGTCGGTTACCGTATGCCGGATGGCCGCGAGATGACCACCACGCCGCTGGCGGCAGAAGGCTGGGAAGGCATCGAGCCGATTTATGAAACTCTGCCGGGCTGGAGTGAAAACACCTTTGGTGTTAAAACACTGGAAGGCCTGCCGCAGGCAGCACGTGATTACATCAAACGTGTTGAAGAAGTGACTGGCGTGCCGATTGATATTATTTCAACCGGTCCCGACCGTAGTGAGACCATGATTCTGCGCGATCCGTTCGACGCTTAATCACGTTTTGCAGGCCGGACACTGTCCGGCCTTCGTTTATCTGCTCTTTGACTCCGCTCACTTCATTTTTTCCTGCTGGTTTCGGGAGTTGCAGGAAAAAAGCGCTCCGGGTTTTCCACACTGGTTTATCATCAATGTTAATCGAAGCGCTCACGGGCGTTATAACAACAATATCGATGATTCACTGAGGTACATGTGCAGCTAACAAGTTTTACCGATTTCGGTCTGCGCGCCCTGATTTACATGGCGACATTGCCGCAAGGTCAGCAGACCAACATTACCGAAGTCACCGATACCTACGGGGTATCGCGTAACCATATGGTTAAAATCATCAATCAACTGAGCCGGGCCGGCTTTGTTGCCGCGACACGCGGTAAAAACGGCGGAATTCGTTTAGGCATGGACCCGGAAAAAATCGTCATTGGCGATGTCGTGAGAAAAATGGAGCCTTTGCAGCTGGTAAACTGTAAAGAGTGTGCGATAAATCCCGCCTGTCGCCTGCGTAGCGCGCTGAATAATGCGGTCCAGCTGTTCCTGCAGGAGCTGGATAAATATACGCTCGCCGACCTGGTGCAAAACAACGATTCGCTTTACCACATCTTATTGTCCGAACCGCCGGTGGCAATTCCACATAAATGACATCGGAGGAACCGTAATGTCAAAAGATCCCTTTCAGGATAGAGAAGCTGAAAAGTACGAAAATCCTATTCCCAGTCGGGAATTTATCCTCGCGCTATTAGAAAAGCGTGAAAAGCCGGCGAGTCGCGAAGAGATCGCCGAAGAGTTAAACATCACCAGCGAAGATCAGCTTGAAGCGCTGCGTCGCCGCCTGCGCGCCATGGAGCGTGACGGCCAGCTGGTGTTCACCCGTCGCCAGTGCTACGCCCTGCCGGAGCGTCTGGATTTACTGCGCGGCAAAGTGATTGGCCATCGCGATGGCTACGGCTTCCTGCGCGTTGATGGTCAGAAAGATGACTTCTACCTCTCGGCGGAGCAGATGAAGTTCTGTCTGCACGGTGATGTCATCCTCGCCCAGCCGGGCGGCTCCGATCGCAAAGGGCGGCGTGAAGCGCGCGTGGTCCGCGTGCTGGAACCGCGCAACAGCCAGATTGTTGGCCGCTACTTCACCGATGCCGGCACCGGCTTCGTGGTACCGGACGACAGCCGTCTGAGTTTTGACATTCTGATCCCGGCGGAAGAGACGCTGAATGCGCGCATGGGATCGGTGGTTGTGGTGGAGATCGTGCAGCGCGCGACGCGCCGCAGCAAAGCTATCGGCAAAATTACAGAAATTCTCGGCGACAACATGGGCACCGGTCTGGCCGTGGATATGGCGCTGCGCACCCATGAAATTCCCCACTCATGGCCGGAAGAAGTTGAGAAAGAGATTTCCAGGCTGAAAGAGCAGGTACCGGAATCGGCGAAAAAAGGCCGTGTCGACCTGCGTGAACTGCCGCTGGTGACCATCGACGGTGAAGACGCGCGTGACTTCGATGACGCCGTTTACTGCGAGAAAAAACGCGGCGGCGGCTGGCGCCTGTGGGTGGCGATTGCCGACGTCAGCTATTACGTGCGTCCCGGCACCGCGCTGGATAACGAAGCGCAGCAGCGCGGCACCTCGGTCTACTTCCCGTCGCAGGTGATACCGATGCTGCCGGAGATCCTCTCGAACGGCCTGTGCTCGCTCAATCCGCAGGTGGATCGCCTGTGCATGGTGTGCGAGATGACCATCTCGGCCAGCGGTAAACTCACCGGCTTCAAACATTACGAAGCGGTGATGAACTCACATGCGCGTCTGACCTACAACAAAGTGTGGAGCATTCTGCAGGGCAACCCGGAGCTGCGTGAACAGTATGCGGCGCAGGTGAAGCACCTCGAAGAGCTGCACCGCATGTATGAGGTGCTGGAAACCGCCCGCGAACAGCGCGGTGGCATCTCGTTTGAAACCGACGAAGCCAAATTCATCTTCAACGCTGAGCGTCGCATTGAGCGCGTGGAGCGCACCGTACGTAACGATGCGCACAAGCTGATTGAAGAGTGCATGATTCTGGCCAACATCGCCTCCGCGCGTTTCGTTGAGAAACATCAGGAGCCGGCGCTGTTCCGCGATCACGATCGCCCGAGCGAAGACAGCATCACCAGCTTCCGTACCGTGCTGGGCGAGCTGGGCCTCAGCCTGCCGGGTGGGTCGAAACCGCAGCCGATCGATTATGCCGATCTGCTGACGCAGATTGCCGACCGTCCGGATGCTGAAATGCTGCAAACCATGCTGCTGCGTTCGATGAAGCAGGCGGTGTACGATCCGGAAAATCGCGGTCACTTTGGCCTGGCGCTGGCGTCGTATGCGCACTTTACCTCGCCAATCCGTCGCTATCCGGATCTGCTGCTGCACCGTGCCATCAAGTACCTGCTGGCTAAAGAGCAGGGCACGGTAAAAGGCAACACCACGGCAACCGGTGGTTATCATTACGATATGCAGCAGATGCTGCAGCTGGGTCAGCACTGTTCGATGACCGAACGCCGTGCCGATGAAGCGACGCGCGATGTGGCCGACTGGCTGAAGTGTGACTTTATGCAGGATCAGGTGGGTAACGTATTCAACGGCGTGATCTCCAGCGTGACCGGCTTTGGCTTCTTTGTTCGCCTCAACGATCTGTTCATTGATGGCCTGGTGCACGTCTCCACGCTGGACAATGATTACTACCGCTTCGATCCGGTGGGCCAGCGTCTGATTGGCGAATCCGGCGGTCGCACTTACCGTCTGGGTGATGCGGTGGAAGTGCGCGTTGACGCGGTGCACATGGATGAGCGCAAGATCGATTTCGCGCTGATCTCCAGCAAACGCGTACCGCGCGGTGAAGGGAAAACCGCGCGCGAGCGTGAGAAGCGTGGCGGCAAGCCACCGGCGAAGCGGCGTCGCGACGCGGGTCGCAAGGGCAACTTTGAGCCGGACGCCGCTTTCCGCGGTGAGAAGCAGCCACCTGCGGCGAATAAAAGCGAGAAAAAAAGCAAAAAAGTCTCCGAAAAAACCCGTAAAATCGCCGCCGCAACCAAGGCGAAGCGCGCAGTGAAGAAGAAGGCCAGCGAAGCCTGATGGCCTCTTCACCCGCCAGCGGCCAGGTGCGTCAGCGCTGACGCACCTTGCTCAACCTGTTTCGCAGGCTGCGCCCCAACGCGCAGCCTGATTAATGTTCTGTATTCAACGATATACATCCAACCTTGAGCAAAGTAATGAGTGAAATAATTTTTGGCATTCACGCCGTGCAGGCGCTGCTGGAGCGTGATCCCCAGCGTTTTCAGGAAGTCTTTATCCTTAAAGGCCGCGATGATCGCCGCCTGCAGCCGCTGATCGCCGCACTGGAAGCTCAGGGAATTGTGATTCAGCTGGCCAACCGCCAGTGGCTCGACGGCCAGGTCGAAGGCGGCGTGCACCAGGGCATCGTGGCGCGCGTTAAGCCGGGTAAAAACTATCAGGAAGGCGATCTGCCGGATCTGCTGGCCTCACTGGATCAGCCGTTCCTGCTGATTCTGGATGGCGTCACCGATCCGCATAACCTGGGCGCCTGCCTGCGCAGCGCCGATGCGGCGGGTGTGCATGCGGTGATCGTACCGAAAGACCGTTCGGCACCACTCAACGCCACGGCGAAAAAAGTCGCCAGCGGGGCGGCGGAAAACGTGCCGCTGATTCGCGTCACCAATCTGGCGCGCACCATGCGTCTGCTGCAGGAGTACAACGTCTGGATCGTCGGCACGGCTGGTGAAGCAGACCACACGCTGTATCAGAGCAAAATGACCGGCGCGATGGCGCTGGTGATGGGTGCGGAAGGAGAGGGCATGCGCCGCCTGACGCGCGAACACTGCGATGAGCTGATCAGCATCCCGATGGCCGGCAGCGTCTCTTCCCTCAACGTTTCGGTGGCCACCGGCGTTTGTCTGTTCGAAGCGGTGCGTCAGCGCCAGGCGTGATCGCCGCCGCAAAACCTCAGCTGTACCAGGCATAACTGCACATCCTCTCCATACTTATAGCCACATCAGTACGGGCAACAGGAGAGGAGAGTGCCATGGCCTGGACCACTCACAGCGTATTCAATCAACCATCTCCGCTCAGCAACAGCAATCTCTTCACCGGCGATAGCGCGCTGTGCGAGGCGGTGGTGCGTGAAGGGGCCGGCTGGGACCGCGAATGGCTGGCGTCCGTCGGCCTGCAGCTCGGCAGCGCGGAGTCACTGGAATTAGGTCGCCTGGCCAATGCACAGCCGCCGGAGCTGCTGCGTTACGACGCGCGCGGTGAGCGACTCGACGAGGTGCGCTTTCATCCTGCCTGGCATCTGCTGATGCAGGGCGTGTGCGCCAGCCGGTTACATAACCTGAGCTGGCAGCCTGACGTGCAGGGCAGCGCCATGGTAGCGCGCGCGGCGCGTTTCATTCTGCATGCGCAGGTGGAAGCCGGTTCACTCTGCCCGGTAACCATGACTCACGCCGCGATCCCGCTGCTGCAAACCCATCTGCCCGCTCCCTACGCCGACTGGCACGATCGACTGCTGAGCGATCGGTATGATGCGCATCATCTGCCCGGCAGCCAGAAGCGCGGCCTGCTGATTGGCATGGGCATGACGGAGAAGCAGGGCGGCACCGATGTGCTGAGCAACACCACACGCGCCGAACCGCCTGGCACGCGTGCGCCGGGCGAACCCTGGCGCATCACCGGCCACAAGTGGTTTTTCTCGGTGCCGCAAAGCGACGCGCACCTGATTCTGGCGCAGACCGCCGCGGGGCTGAGCTGCTTCTTTCTGCCGCGCCTGCTGCCGGACGGCACGCGCAACGCCATTCGTCTTGAACGTCTGAAAGACAAGCTGGGCAACCGCGCCAATGCCAGTGCCGAAGTGGAGTTTCAGGATGCCTTCGGCTGGTTGATGGGTGAGGAGGGCGATGGCGTGCGGCTGATCCTGAAAATGGGCGGTATGACGCGCTTTGACTGCGCGCTCGGCAGCCATGGCCAGATGCGACGCGCGCTGGCGATTGCGCTGCATCACGCCGGTCAGCGCCAGGTGATGGGCAAAAACCTTAGCGATCAGCCGCTGATGCGCGCGGTGCTGGCGCAGCAGGCACTGCAGCTGGAGGGACAAACCGCGCTGCTGCTGCGTCTGGCGCGTGCCTGGTCAACGCCGGCCAGCGCGCATGAACGGCTGTATGCACGCCTGTTCACCCCGGCGGCCAAGTTCGTGATCTGCAAAGCCGGTATGCCGTTTGTGGCTGAAGCCATGGAGGTGCTGGGCGGCATTGGCTACTGCGAAGAGAGTGAACTGCCGCGCCTGTATCGCGAGATGCCGGTGAACAGCATCTGGGAGGGCTCGGGTAACGTGATGTGCCTGGATGTGCTGCGTGTACTGGGACGGCATGCAGAGGTGCTTAGCATGTTGCAGGATGAGTTTGATGCGGTGAAGGGCAGCAATCGCCACTTCGATCGCTGCTGGCGTCAGCTGCGGTTGCAACTCGGCAACCTGCGCGAAGAGCAGGGACGGCAGGTCAGCGACATGCTGATTCGGCTGGCGAGTGCCGCGGTGCTGCTGAAAGCGGCAGAACCGCCGCTGGCGGACAGCTGGTGCGCGCGTTATCTCTCCTCGCGCCCGGCACAGGCGCTGAGTGATGATCTGAGCGCACGCTTACTGCAGCGTGCTACTGCCGCCTGAGGGCGCGCCGTACAGAATGGCGGTGGCATACCAGAAGCCAGGCATGGTGGTCTCATCGACCATCAGGATCTGATAGTAAACCGCACCGCTCTGATTGGCGCGTGCAGCGATTGCACGCTGCACATCATCCGGCGAGCCGCGTGAATGGGCGCTGACGGTGCCAAGCTTCGGCAGGCCATAGCTTTGCGCGCGGGTGATCTCCTGCGCCTGAGTGGTGGGCGCTGGCGGGGGTTGTGGCGTGGTGTGCAGTGCGGCACAGCCGCTCAGCAGCAGGCCCAGCAGCAGAATAAGCGTACGCATGGTGGCTCCGGAAAACAGGCAGATGACTCAAGTGTAAGCCATCTGCCCGTGCTCATCAGTCGTTGAGACGGAAAATACTCACCAGCTGGGTCAGATGGTGGCCTTTCTGACTCAGGTGCTGCGCTGTGTGCTCGGACTGGTTAATCATATCGCTGCTCTGATGGGTCGCATGGCTGATGTGGTTCATCGCCAGATTGACCTGACCAATGCCCGCAGCCTGCTCCTGGGCAGCGATATTGATTTCCCCCATCAGGGTTTTCACCTGTTCGATATGGCTGACAATATGGCTCATGGCGTCACGTGTTTGTTCCGAGAGCGCATGGCCGGCGGCCACTTTGTCGATCGAACTGGCAATCAGCCCGTCAATCTCCTTCGCCGCATTAGCGCTGCGCTGCGCCAGCGCACGCACTTCCGCAGCGACGACCGCGAAGCCTTTGCCGTGCTCACCGGCGCGCGCCGCCTCAACCGCAGCGTTGAGCGCCAGAATATTGGTCTGGAAGGCAATCGACTCGATCACGTGGGTAATGTCGGCGATGCTCTGCGAGGCAATGCGAATCTCCGCCATGGTCTCTACCGAGCGCGCCACGGTGCTGCCGCCCTGGCTGACGGTGCTGGCGGCTTCACCGACCAGCGCCATCGCCTGACGCACATTAGCGGCGGTTTGCGCCACGGTTGCGCCAAACTGCTCCATGCTGGCCGAGGTCTCTTCGACGCTGCTCGCCTGGCGGCCAATCTGCTCGCTGATGCTGGAACTGCTGGCCGCAATGGTGTCGGTGCCGTCGCTGATCTCACGCGCGGCGGCGCGTACCTGGCCTACCACTTTCTCCAGGCCGTCGCCAATGCCGTTAATCGCGCTCACCAGCTGGCCGATCTCGTCGCGGCGCGCTGAGTCGAGGTGCGCCTGCAGATTACCCGCCGCATACTGCTCGGCCAGATGGATCACCTGCTGCAGCGGCCGGGTAATGGCGCGCCGGCTATACAGCACAAAGCCAATGGCAAAGGCGAGCACCAGCGCCAGGCCAATCAGCATGAACAGATTGCGGCTGTGGGTGATCGGTGCCAGCAGGCTGGCGCGGCTGACTTCACCGGCGATAATCCAGTTCCAGCCCGGCAGTTGCTGCCACGCCAGCAGGCGGGTTTCGCCCTGATGCGCGATCTCCAGCAGGCCGTGCGGCTGCGTCAGGATCTGCTGCTGTACGCTGCGATCCCAGTCCGGCAGCTTGCCTTCTGACTGACGGGCAAACAGATACTGGCCCTGTGCGCTGCCCGGCGTGCCGTTCAGCACGAAGAAGCTGCCGCTGTCGCCGAGACGTCGCGCCAGCACTTTCTCTCGCATCAGCGCGTACTGTTTATCAATCTGCACGCCAACAAACAGAATGGCGATGACTGCGCCGCTGTCGTCCTGCACCGGCTGGTATTGGGTGATATAGCGATGGCCGAACAGCGTCGCCAGGCCGCGATACACTTCGCCCTTATTCACGCTGCGCCACGCCGCGCTGCTGCGATCAAGCTGGGTGCCCACCGCGCGGCTGCCATCCTCTTTCTTCAGTGAGGTCGCGATGCGAATGTAATCCTCGCCGTCGCGCACAAAAATGGTGGAGACTGCACCGGTACGATCGAGAAAATCGTCCACGGCGATCTGATCGAGGTTGAGGGTTTTCAGCCCGGCACGCAGCGTCGGCGTGCTGAACGATCCCACCTGAATGCGTGAGCTGTCGTCACGGCTGAATCGCTTGGGTAAAAAGCTTTGAAACAGCCGGGTATAGTTCGCCACTTCTTCCGATAAGGTCGCGTTAAACATCGTGGCCATTTCATTAATGCCGAGCACCTGGTTTTGCATATCGTCGACAGCCAGCTGCTCCAGCTGGCGCGCGGCGTTATGGCTGAGCGTTAACGTCAGGGCAAACAGCACGATTGCCACACTGAAAGACGTCAATACAGACAGCTTAATTCCGAGACTCATGGCGCTGAGAGAGAGACGCTTCATAAAGTACCTTTAATAAATAACTGGAGGGGTACAGGATCAACGGCAAAATGCGGCAAATGTTTAGGGCAGAAATTAATCGAAATAAATGTGATGTGGCTCGCGTTTTGGCCGGCAGCACGTACACTGAGACCAGTGATAATCATTCTCAACGGAGACGGTATGATTGAGTTGGCAACGGAGAACCTGGCGGGCATTGAGTGTATTCACGCGGCACCGGCCGGACAGCGGCTGGCGCGCTTACCCACCATCCTGTTTTATCACGGCTTTACCTCATCGAAAGAGGTCTACAGCTACTTCGCCGTGGCGCTGGCACAGGCCGGTTTCCGTGTGGTGATGCCGGATGCAGAGATGCATGGCGCGCGCTACAACGGTGATACCGACGCGCGCATGACGCACTTCTGGGAGATTTTGCGCCAGAACATCGATGAAGTGCCGCTGCTGGAAGCAGCGCTGCGCGACAACGATTGGGTGGCGGATGAGCGTTTCGCCATTGCCGGCGCCTCAATGGGCGGCATGACCGCGCTGGGCGCGATGGCGCGCTATCCACACCTGCACAGCGTTGCCTGTCTGATGGGCTCCGGCTACTTCATGCAGCTCAGTCAGACGCTGTTCCCGCCGCTGGTGGCGCACACGCCAGAGCAAAAAGCGGCGTTACAGGCGCGGCTGGCCCCGCTGGCAGCCTACGATCCCTGTCAGCAGCTGGCGCAGCTGGCTAACCGGCCGCTGCTGTTATGGCACGGTGAAGCGGATGAAGTCGTACCGTTTGCCGAAACGGTACGACTGGAGAAGGCGTTGCGCGAGGCGCAGCTAGACAGTCGGCTCACTTTTCTGGCAGAAAAGCAGATCGGGCACAAAATCACGCCGCCAGCGCTCACCGCGCTGGTCAGTTTCTTTAAACATCATTTGTAAAACGGAACGGGCTGGCGGCGCGGAGCACGCCAGCCCTAAAGACAGGCCGGACTACAGTTGTGACGACAAGCGGTCGGCGGCGCTGGTGTTCGCGCTGACCGGGTTACCGCCTGGCGCATCCAGCCGGTTAACGTAGACATAGCCTGAAGCCGCTTTGCTGCTGTTACTTCTCATCTGCAGCGCCTGGTCAGCGGAGCTGGCAAGAGCGGGGGTAGACAGGAAGAGACCCAGTAAAGTGGCGATAATGACTGCTTTCATAATCGACTCCTCACTCCAGGGATTTCACTCTCAGGCGCGCTGATTAAGCCAAACCGTTGCGCCTGTAGAGAGTTTAGTTCTTCACCAGTACGACGCCAGATCGTCGTGCTGAACGCCTCGTTCAGGGATTTTGAACAATCTCTGACTAACCTGCTGAATCTCAATCCTTAGCACGAAAGGTGTCCCCGCCTGGCACGGCAGCGACAATTTGATGAATTGTGCGCTTGAGTTTCCCCGGCGAGGTCAGTATGATTACGCGTCAATTTTTCAGCTGCATTCAGAGGTGTGTTTCATCTTTTGGGTGATTCGCAACCTATAACGTTCCTTGCTTCCGTGGGCCGCAGCTGACCCTGACAGGAGGCTGAATAATCCGTAAGGAGCTATCGATGCGTCATTACGAAATCGTATTTATGGTCCATCCTGACCAGAGCGAGCAGGTTCCGGGCATGATCGAGCGTTACACTGGTGCTATCACTGGTGCACAGGGCACGATCCACCGTCTGGAAGACTGGGGTCGCCGTCAGCTGGCTTACCCGATCAACAAACTGCACAAAGCACACTACGTTCTGCTGAACGTAGAAGCACCGCAGGAAGTGATCGACGAGCTGGAAACTAACTTCCGCTTCAACGACGCCGTTATCCGCAGCATGGTTATGCGCGTTAAGCACGCGGTAACTGAAGCTTCTCCGATGGTTAAAGCGAAAGACGAGCGTCGTGAGCGCCGCGAAGACTTCGCTAACGAATCGGCAGAAGACTCAGATGCTGGGGATTCTGAAGAGTAATCCACGATGACGGCCAATCGGCTGCGCCTGTCTGGCACCGTGTGCAAGACGCCAGTTCGAAAAGTCAGTCCGTCAGGGATTCCTCACTGCCAGTTCGTGCTTGAGCATCGTTCTGTGCAGGAGGAAGCCGGGTTTCACCGGCAAGCCTGGTGTCAGATGCCGGTGATTATCAGCGGCAGCGCCCATCAGGCGATTACTCAACATATAACGGTCGGCACGCAACTCACACTCGAAGGTTTTATTAGCTGCCATCAGGCACGCAATGGCCAGAGCAAACTTGTGTTACATGCCGAGCAGATTGAATTGATAGATTCTGGAGACTAGCCAAATGGCACGTTATTTCCGTCGTCGCAAGTTCTGCCGTTTCACCGCGGAAGGCGTTCAAGAGATCGATTATAAAGATATCGCAACGCTGAAAAACTACATCACTGAAAGCGGCAAGATTGTTCCAAGCCGTATCACCGGTACTCGTGCAAAATACCAGCGTCAGCTGGCTCGTGCTATCAAGCGCGCGCGTTACCTGTCTCTGCTGCCGTACACTGATCGTCATCAGTAATCGGCAACTGTCCATTAACGACTTTAAGAGGATAAGGTAATGCAAGTTATTCTGCTTGATAAAGTAGCAAACCTGGGCAGCCTGGGTGATCAGGTTAACGTTAAAGCGGGCTACGCTCGTAACTTCCTGGTTCCACAGGGTAAAGCTGTTCCTGCTACAAAGAAAAACGTTGAGTTCTTCGAAGCGCGTCGCGCTGAACTGGAAGCCAAACTGGCTGACGTTCTGGCTGCTGCTAACGCACGTGCAGAGAAAATCAATGCACTGGGCACCGTTACTCTCGCGTCTAAAGCAGGCGACGAAGGTAAACTGTTCGGTTCCATCGGTACCCGCGACATCGCTGATGCAGTTACTGCCGCTGGCGTTGAAGTGGCGAAGAGCGAAGTTCGCCTGCCAAACGGCGTTCTGCGCACCACCGGTGAGCACGAAGTTGACTTCCAGGTTCACAGCGAAGTATTCGCGAAACTGGTTGTGAATGTAGTAGCTGAGTAATTTTTTACTTAGTTTGAAAGCGCCGGCCTTGTGCCGGCGTTTTTGTTTCTGTCGCTTACTGTGCGCGGATAAAGCTGCCGTCCGGCTGGCGGGTAAACAACACCGGACCGTTACTGCTCTCGACCGTTAAGCCGGTCACCACGCCCTGCGCGTTCTGACGAATCTTCACCTGCTGACCACTCTGCAGCGCGCTCAGCGGCTGCCCATCGCCTTCCACCCGCGCCATGGCAAACACATCATTGACTGGCAGATTGTTGTCACGGAACAGCTGTGCCAGCGTCTGGCCCGAGGCCACGGTATAGCTGTGCCATTCGCCCTGGGCATCACTTTTCGGCGTCGTATTCTGCGGCGGCTGCGCATTGTTATCGTAGATTTCCGCCTGCATCGGCACCTCTTTGCCGCTGCTCTCTGCCGGACGTTCCACCGGATACTGCGGCGTGCTGGCAGGCCAGAGAAACGCCAGCAGCATCACCAGCAGGGCAATAACGATACCGCGTCGGTGCAGCGGCGGCAGCGGATCCATCCAGCGTACGTTATCCAGCAGATGCCAGATGCGCTGCAGCACAGCGGGTATACGCGACGGGGTTTCAGAAGCCATTCTTTCCTCCTCCTCGCTGGCGGTCGTGACGCGCCTGTCAGGCAGCCAGCGTTGCAACCGGGAAAATAAGGTACGCGGTGCGCGCGTCCTGCGACGTCGTGGGGCGATTTGGCCCATGGATGCTCTCTTGTTCTATAGTATGGGCAAAGCGGGCGCGAAGTGCCTGCCAGCATTGAAAAATTTGACCTGCATATTGTTTCTCTTTCCCCGGGAAATGTCATCCGCGGCGCGCGAGATTTTACGCCAGCCGCCTGCGCTGTTATGCTGCCGGTTCTATTTTCTCCGGGATTAAGGAAACAAGATGACGACCCCTTCATTTGACAGCGTCGAATCACAAGCAAGTTACGGTATCGGTTTACAGGTTGGTCAGCAGCTGCAAGAGTCTGGACTGCAGGGTCTGCAGCCAGAAGCGCTGCTTGCGGGCCTGCGCGACGCGCTGGAAGGGAACTCACCGGCAGTTCCGGTTGACGTGGTACACCGTGCGCTGCGTGAAGTCCACGAGCGTGCCGAAGGCGTACGTCGTGAGCGCGTCGAAGCCATGGCGGCCGAAGGTCAGCAGTTCCTCGAGCAGAATGCACAGCGTGAAGGTGTGAGCAGCACCGAATCCGGCCTGCAGTTCAGCGTCATCACCCAGGGCGATGGTCCGATCCCATCACGTCAGGATCGCGTACGCGTGCACTACACCGGTAAGCTGATTGACGGCACCGTGTTTGATAGCTCCGTTGCCCGTGGCGAACCGGCTGAATTCCCGGTCAGCGGCGTGATTGCCGGCTGGATTGAAGCGCTGACCCTGATGCCGGTTGGTTCGAAGTGGGAGCTGGCCATTCCGCACAATCTCGCTTACGGCGAGCGCGGCGCGGGTGCCTCTATCCCGCCATTCAGCACCCTGATTTTCGAAGTCGAGCTGCTGGAAATCCTGTAATAAACAGCGGGCGCCATATCTGGCGCCCGCGGTCACTACTTCTTCTCTGCCTGCTTCTGTAGATCTACCTGCCAGATGGCAAAGCCCGTTTCATCACTGCCGACGGCTTTCATCGGATAATCAGCATACTTCTCAATAAACTGCGTGGCTTTTGCGCCCGGCGCGGTCTCAAAGCGAATATCCAGCGGCGTTGCGCTGGCGATCGGTGCCAGCCGCCAGTTGTGATCGGCCTGTGGCTGCACCGCGCCGTGGGCGCGGGTTTCGCTGCTGATGTAGGCGGCCACCACCGAGCGGTTCTCATCCGGCGAAGCAAACGCAACATACTGCTCACCGGTACCGGCAAATTTCCCGCCCCAGGCACGGTAATTATTGGTGGCAACGAGGAAGGTCGCTTTGGGGTCGATCGGTTTGCCCTGCCAGCGCAGATCCTGAATACGTGATGCCGCCGGGTTAATCAGTTGGCATTCGGCGTCGTAGCGCGCCGGTTGCGTTACATCGATCTGATACTGCACGCCGTCAATTACATCAAAATTGTAGGTGCGGAAATCCCAGTTGATCAGCGACTGCGGCTGACGACGATGCACGTCGATCTGATTAAACTGCGCTGCCGAGCACTCCAGCCACTCTTTCACCTGCGCGCCGCTGACTTTCATCACCACCAGCGTATTCGGGTAGAGATAGAGATCGGCGGCATTACGGAAGGTAAGATCGCCTTTTTCCACTTCAACGTAGCTGGCCGGATCGTTCTTACGGCCGCCGGCCTTGAACGGGGCCGCTGCCGAGAGCACCGGTAAGCGGCCCAGATCGGGATCGCCCTGAATGAAGCGTTCGACGTAAGCACGCTGCGCATTATTGACGATCTGCACGGTGGGATCGTCCTGCACCAGCGACAGATAGCTGTACATCACATCCGCCGACTTGCCGATCGGTTTTGCCACAAACTCACGCGTAGCGCGATGATCGTCGGCCAGCACTTTCACCAGATCGGCATCTTCCGCCGCCAGCGATTTTTTCGCCACCGCATCATAAACTGGCCGCGCTTCGGCTTTACCCAGGGTCACCTGCCAGTTGCCGCTGTCATTTTTCAGCACCAGGTCAACTACGCCGAGATGATCGCCCCACATGCCGGGCATTACCGCCGGTACGCCGTTAAGCGTGCCCTGAGCGATATCCGCGCCTTTAATCTCCGCAAACTCTTTGCCGGGAAACACCGCGTGCGCATGGCCGAACATGATGGCATTGATACCTGGCACCTGACTGAGGTAATACACCGAGTTTTCCGCCATGGCATGGTACGGCTCACTGCTCAGACCGGAGTGCGGAATAGCGATGATTATTTCAGCACCTTTTGCGCGCATTTCCGGCACATAGCGCTTCGCTGTCTCGGTGATGTCATCAACGCGCACTTTACCCTGCAGATTGTTGCGATCCCACACCATAATCTGCGGTGGTACGAAGCCGATATAGCCGATTTTCAGCGTATGCGGCTTGCCGTCGCGGTCTTTTACCGTGGTTTCTTTAATTAAATAGGGGGTAAACAGCGGCTTGCCACTGGTTTCATCGATAACGTTGGCATTGATGTAGGGAAAACGTGCCCCGGCAATCGCCTGCTGCAGATAGGGCAGGCCGTAGTTAAATTCGTGGTTACCCAGATTGCCTACCGCATAATCCAGCGTATTAAGGGCTTTATACACCGGATGGATTTCTCCCGGCTGCAGGCCTTTGGCCGCCATGTAATCACCCAGCGGGCTGCCCTGAATAATGTCGCCGTTATCCACCAGCACGCTGTTTGCTACTTCGCCGCGCGCCTGCTGGATGAGCGTGGCGGTGCGCACCAGACCAAACTTTTCGGTCGGCGTGTCTTTGTAGTAATCGAAATCCATCATGTTGCTGTGCAGATCGGTGGTTTCCAGAATGCGTAAATCCACCGTGGCAGCCTGCACCGTGGCGGCTGCAACGCACAGTGCCAGTAACGACATGCTCGCTTTGAACATGGCTTGCTCCTTGTTCGCTTTAATGGGCCTCTCAAAATAATGTAAAACCATGACGAATTATCATTTCAATTTGTGATGAGGCTCGGGGTTTTGCCTCTTTCCTGGGCAAGCTGACGGAGTGCCTGCCATTCAGCATTGCGCCATAGCCGTCACGAGCGAACTATGATATTGATAATCAAAGCGAATACGCTTAGCTGCGGCTGTCACAGCGCACCTGCTAAAATATCTGGAGACGGGCTGCCGGGGTTCAGCGGCAGCATCAGCCGAAATGAGGTGAACAATGTTAGATAAAATTTGCCAGCTGGCGCGCAGCGCGGGCGATGCCATTATGCAGGTCTACGATGGCGCACAACCGCTGGACGTGACGCGTAAATCGGATGATTCACCGGTCACGGCGGCCGATCTGGCGGCACATCAGGTTATCGTGCAGGGCTTAGCGGCCCTGACGCCTGACGTGCCGGTGCTGTCGGAAGAGGATCCACCCGGCTGGGATGTGCGTCAGCACTGGCAGCAATACTGGCTGGTCGATCCGCTCGACGGCACCAAAGAGTTCATCAAGCGTAACGGCGAGTTCACGGTCAATATCGCGCTGATTGAGCACGGCAAACCGGTGCTGGGCGTGGTGTACGCGCCGGCGCTGGGGGTGATGTATTCTGCGGCCGAAGGCAAAGCGTGGAAAGAAGAGGGCGGCCACACCACGCAGATCCACGTGCGTGAAGCGCGACCGCTGCTGGTGGTGGTGAGCCGTTCGCACGCCGATAAAGACGAAGAGCTGAAAGAGTATCTGACCCAGCTGGGCGAGCATCAGACCACCGCTATTGGCTCCTCGCTCAAGTTCTGCCTGGTGGCAGAGGGCAAGGCGCAGCTCTATCCGCGCTTCGGGCCGACCAATATCTGGGATACCGGTGCCGGCCATGCGGTAGCCATTGCCGCTGGCGCGCACGTACATGACTGGCAGGGCAAAACCCTCGACTACGCCCCGCGCGAGTCGTTCCTGAATCCGGGCTTCCGCGTCTCGCTGTTCTGATACGCTATGCGCGCCACCCGCTGTGGCGCGATCACGCCTGCAGCAGCTGATGGATCAGTTTCATCGCCTGCTGCACTTCATCCTGCGTCAGCGGACCGTCCTTGGCGTAACGCACATGGCCGGTCTTATCCAGAATCACAATCGCCGAACCGCCTTTCTCCAGCTGCCACGCCTTGCGCGCGTTGCCGTTGCTGTCGACAATAAACTGTGACCACGGATACTGCTGTTTATTGCTCTCAATGCTGCTGCGCACAAACATCCCGGTGCCGGGAATGGCATCATCGGTATTAACCACCGTGGTGGTTTGATAGCGGTCGTGCGGCAGCTGGGCGGCTTTGATGGCTTCAATCAGCGCGGCGTTCTGTTCTTTGGCTGACGAGCGTCCGGCAATATGCAGGATGACCCGCACTTTGCCACTCAGCTGGGCGCTGTTCCAGGGCTGGTAGCGAAACTTCTCCTGCTGATACAGCAGTTCTCCTTTGTCGTTAACACCGACTGCCGGTACGCGCTCGCCAACCTTAAACGCGTGGGCTGAGGCAAGGCTGGGCAGCAGCAGCGCCAGGGCTATCACGGAATGTGCCAAACGCATGGTAATGCTCCTTAGTGATCCGACCAGTTATTCATGTTTTTGCAATATTAGGCGTGGATGATGCGCCTGTCGCGATGAGATAGCAGCTTTGTAACCCATGCCACAATTCCTTAACCAATGAAGGTTTATACTGGATTTTGTGATCGTTATGACAGAGTTCTCTGTAATGATGTGTCAATTCAGTAAAAAATCCATTTTTTCGGAACATCGGCAAGGAATCATGTTCTATAGTTATGCCTCATTTGCGCTTCAAGGGCTCGTACCGAATTTGGCAACGGCGAAGCGTATTACATCTGTTCAGGAGTTAAACAGCATGAAGATCTTCCAGCGCTATAATCCGCTGCAAATTGCGAAATATGTAAAGACGCTATTTAAAGGAAGGTTGTACATCAAGGATGTTGGCGCGTTTGAGTTCGACAAAGGCAAAGTCATGTTGCCGCGCGTCAAGGATAAACAGCACCTTAGCGTGATGTCAGAAATCAACCGCCAGGTGCTGCGGCTGCAAGCCGAGTACAACTAAGCAAAAGAAAGGGCGCCGCTGGCGCCCTGAATCTTTCTGTAACCGCACGATCACTGCTATGCGGCAGGCCCTTCAGACTCATCCAGCGTACTCTTCGACACATTCAGCACCGGCGGGCGGTCATCAATGCGCGTCACCAGCAGCTGGTCGATGCGGTAGCTGTCGATATCCACCACCTCGAATTTGTAGCCGGAGAATTTGACGAAATCGGTGCGTTTGGGGATCTTACGCAGCATATACATCATGAAGCCGCCGATGGTCTCGTAGTTGCCGGACTGCGGGAACTCGTCGATATCCAGCACGCGCATCACGTCATCAATCGGCGTACCGCCTTCCACCAGCCAGGAGTTCTCGTCACGCGCTACAATCTGCTCTTCCAGCCCCTGACCGACCAGATCGCCCATCAGCGTGGTCATCACGTCGTTAAGCGTGATAATCCCGACCACCAGCGCATATTCGTTCATGATCACCGCGAAGTCTTCGCCGGCGGTTTTAAAACTCTCCAGCGCCTCTGACAGCGTCAGCGTATCCGGCACAATCAGCGCCGAACGAATCTGCACGCCGCTGTTGAGCGTCATGCTCTGGTTGCCCAGCACGCGCAGCAGCAGCTCTTTGGAATCAACGTAACCGACGATATGGTCGATATCGCCGTCGCACACCAGAAACTTCGAATGCGGGTGTTGCGCGATTTTGGTTTTCAGGCTGGTTTCGTCTTCGTGCAGATCGAACCACACGATATTTTCACGCGAGGTCATGGACGAAGGCACGGTGCGTGATTCCAGCTCAAACACGTTCTCGATCAGCTCGTGCTCCTGCTTGCGCAGCACGCCGGCCAGCGCGCCCGCTTCTACCACCGCGTAAATGTCATCTGAGGTGATGTCATCTTTACGCACCATCGGCAGCTTAAAGATGCGAAAGAACACGTTGGCCAGGCCATTGAACAGCCATACCAGCGGGCGGAAAACCAGCAGGCAGAAGCGCATCGGATTGATGATGCGCAGCGCGATGGCTTCCGGCGCGATCATGCCGACGCGTTTTGGCGTCAGGTCGGCAAACAGAATAAACAGGCTGGTGACGATGGTGAAGGAGCAGATAAAGCTGAGTTGATCCGCCAGTTCCGGCTCCATAAAGCGATTGAACAGGCTGCTGAAGGCGGGCGAAAACGCCGCATCGCCGACGATACCGCCGAGAATCGCGACGGCGTTGAGGCCAATCTGTACCACGGTGAAGAACATGCCAGGCTGTTCCTGCATCTTCAGCACGCGCTGCGCGTTGATGTTGCCTTCATCGGCCAGCAGTTTCAGTTTGATCTTACGGGCAGCCGCCAGCGAGATCTCCGACAGAGAAAAAAATGAACTGATTACGATCAGTAAAAGAATGACAAGCAGGCTATCAAGCATAAAAGATCCGTTGGGTTAATCACTTGTCATTTTTGGCCTGGGCAGCGCGAAGAGGCGTACATCCGGTACTTACCCGTCAAACAGGGCTATCCGTGCCAAAAATGTCTGCGCCAGTTCGACAAAGTCACGTTAACGTCGGGGCAGAAATGCGTGCAGGCGAGGCCTGCTGGTCGCTGATTATAGCAGCAGCGCTATTGCTGCCGCCAGCGGCGTGATTGGCTGGCTCGGATTAATCCGAGTGGCGGCTGGCGGTGCGCAGAAGCACGGCTTCGCTGTTGTATCGGTACGCACATTTACCGACAATAGCAGTCGATTTGGCTTAGCGGCCGTTTTTACGCAGCCGCTCGCAAAAAAGAGCGGCTATGCTGATGGGTATGCAAGGTGTGGTGATACCCTTTCCACCAGAGTTAACGCCCCTGCGGAATAGGGGCAGGCATTATTAACAGGAGTACGCGTGCCGCGATTTCATGCTTATTGCTTGGCCAGCCTGCTGCTTGCCGCACCTGCTGTTGAGGCAGCCAAAGTGCGACTGCAGCTGGAAGGCCTGACCGGGGAGTTACAGAAAAACGTCAGGGCGCGCTTGTCCACTATCGGCAGTGACGAGGTGTCGAACGACGGCCGTTTCCAGGCGCGCGTGGCTGCCGCGATCAAAGAAGGCCTACGCGCGCTCGGCTATTACGAGCCGCAGATCGACTTTGAATCACGCCCGGCACCGCCGCAGGGTGGCCGTCCAGTGCTGATTGCCCGCGTCACCGCCGGTGAGCCGGTGAAGATTGGCGGCAGCACCATTGTGGTGGAAGGTGCCGCAAAAGACGATCCTGATTATCAGGCGTGGGTGAAGCAGGGCAGGCCGAAAGTCGGCAGCCAGCTTAATCACGGCGACTACGATAAATTCAAAAACGGCTTCTCCAGCCTGGCGCTGCGTAATGGTTACTTCGACGGTGACTTTAAGCAGAGCCAGCTTGGCGTTTCGGTAGAACGGCGCTTAGCGTTCTGGGATATCGACTACGACAGCGGCCCGCGCTATCGCTTCGGCGATGTCAGCTTTGAAGGCTCGCAAATCAATGAAGCCTATCTGCGCAACCTGGTGCCGTTTAAAAAGGGCGATCCCTACAGCTCACGCGATCTGGCCGAACTCAATCGTCGCCTCTCCGCCACCGGCTGGTTTAATTCTGTCGTCGTGGCGCCCGAGTTCGATAAAGGGCGCCAGACCAAAGTGCTGCCGCTCAGCGCCGCCGTGTCGCCGCGCGTGGAGAACACCATCGAAGCCGGCGTCGGTTACTCGACGGACGTCGGACCGCGGCTGAAAGGCACGTGGAAAAAGCCGTGGATCAACGACAGCGGCCACAGCCTGACCTCCAGCGCCTATATCTCCGCGCCGGAGCAGCAGCTTGATCTCAGCTATAAAGTG
Source organism: gamma proteobacterium symbiont of Lampromicra miyakona (assembly GCF_059730895.1). NCBI lineage: Bacteria > Pseudomonadati > Pseudomonadota > Gammaproteobacteria > gamma proteobacterium symbiont of Lampromicra miyakona. The sequence goes on from NZ_AP035932.1 coordinate 470,712, forward strand.
CCGCTGCTGAAAAGTCCGCTGGAGCAGTACTACACCTTCTCCGGCGGCCTGAAACGCACCGATCTCAACGACACCAAATCGGACACTACCACGCTGGCGATGTCGCGTAACTGGGACAGCAGCTCCGGCTGGCAGCGCGCGGTTAACCTGCGCTGGAGCCTCGACCACTTTACTCAGGGCAGCGTCACCAACACCACCATGCTGCTCTATCCGGGCGTCAGCCTGAACCGCACCCGTTCGCGCGGCGGCCTGATGCCGACCTGGGGCGATTCACAGCGCTACTCGGTAGACGTGTCGGACACCACCTGGGGCTCGGACGTCGACTTCCTGATCCTGCAGGCGCAGAACGTGTGGATCCGCACGCTGGGCGAGAAGCATCGCTTTGTGGCGCGCGGTAACCTTGGCTGGATTGAAACCAACAATTTCGAAAAAGTGCCGCCCGATCTGCGCTTCTTCGCCGGCGGTGACCGCAGCATTCGCGGCTATAAATACAAAGATATCTCGCCGCGCGATGACGAAGGCAAACTCACCGGTGCCTCAAAACTGGCCACCGGCTCGCTCGAGTATCAGTACAACGTCTCCGGCAAATGGTGGGGCGCGGTATTCGTCGACTCCGGTGAAGCGGTCAACGACATCAAGCAGAGTAACGTTAAAACCGGTGCAGGCTTCGGCGTGCGCTGGTCTTCTCCGGTAGGGCCGATCAAGTTTGATATCGCGCGCCCGATTGGTGACGACAAGGAGCATGGATTGCAATTTTATGTAGGACTGGGGCCTGAACTATGAAGCTGTGGAAAAAGGTCCTGATCGGTATTGGTATTTTCCTGCTGGTGCTGTTGGCCAGCGTGGCGTTTCTGGTGGGCACCACGCCCGGATTGCATCTGTTGTTTAAAGGTGCCGATCGCTGGGTGCCGGGCCTGTCGATTAACAAGGTGGAAGGCGGCTGGCGCGATCTGACGCTGAGCGGCGTGAAATACCAGATGCCGGGCGTCAGCGTGGATGCCGGGCGCTTCCATCTGGCGCTCAACCTCAACTGCCTGCTGCACTCCTCGGTGTGCGTGAACGATATCGCGCTGCAGGACGTCAGCGTGGTGGTCGACAGCAAAAAAATGACGCCCGCCAGTGCGCCGCCGCCGGAAGAGGAGAGCGGCAGCAGCAATCTCAGCACGCCATACCCGATTACCCTGAGCCGGGTCAGCCTGCATAACATCAACGTTAAAGTCGATGACACCGCCATTTCGCTGCTCGACTTCACCAGTGGCCTGCAGTGGCAGGATCGCGCGCTGACGCTCAACCCCACCCATATCCAGAGCCTGCTGATCGCGCTGCCGAAGGCGGCGAAAGTGGCGGACGAACAGGTGGTGCAGCCTAAAGTGCAGCAGCCGCAGCCGGATGAGAAACCGCTGGGCGAAACGCTGCGGGCGATGTTTGCCGAGCCGCTGCTGCCGGCACTGCCGGATTTCCAGTTGCCGCTCGATATCAACGTGCAGCAGCTGTTGGGTGAGCAGTTGCGCATCACTGGCGATACGGATGTGGCGATTACGCGTCTGCTGCTGAAGGCCAAAACTACCGACCGGCATGTGCAGCTGGAGACCTTTGACGTCGACTCGCCGCAGGGACAGATCAACGCCAGCGGCGATGCCCGGCTGGCGGATAACTGGCCGGTCAATTTTGTGCTCAACGGCTCGCTGAATCTCGATCCGATTAAAGGCGAGAAGATCAAACTGAACCTCGCCGGGGCGATGCGTGACGAGCTGAAGCTGGGCCTGAATCTCTCGGGGCCGGTGCGTGCCCAGCTGGACGCCGCCGCGCAGCCGGCGGTCGCCGGTCTGCCGCTGTCGCTCAAACTCACCAGCCCGCAGCTGCGCTGGCCGCTGACCGGTCCGGTGCAGTATCAGGCGGATAATCTCGACTACCAGTTCAGCGGCAAAGCTACCGACTACGTGATGTCGCTGCGCACCGCGGTGAAGGGCGAAGCGGTGCCGCCGGCCACCATTACGCTGGACGGTAAAGGCAACGTGCAGCAGTTCAGTCTGGATAAACTGCGTGTGGCGGCGCTGCAGGGCAACATTGACCTTAGCGCGCTGGTGGACTGGAGCAAAGCCATCAGCTGGCGCAGCGAACTGACGCTGGCGGGCATCAATACCGCTAAACAGTATCCTGACTGGCCGGCGAAGCTCGACGGTAAAATCACCACGCGCGGCAGCCTGTACGGCGGAAGCTGGCAGCTCAGCGTGCCGCAGCTGGCGCTGAAGGGCAATGTGAAGCAGAACGCGGTGAGCGCCGAAGGCTCGCTAACCGGCAACAGTTACAACCAGTGGAAAATCCCGGGCATTAACATTGCGCTGGGGCGCAACCATCTCGACGTGAAGGGCGAACTGGGCGATGCGCTAAATCTCGATGCCAGTGTCGATGCGCCGCATCTGGATAACGCGCTGCCGGGCCTCGGCGGCGTAGCCAAAGGCACCATCAAAGCGCGCGGTACGCTGCAGGCGCCCCAGCTGCTGGCCGATCTTACCGCCAGCGGTCTGCGCTGGCAGCAGTTGCAGATCCGCCGTGTCACGCTGCAGAGCGACGTGAAATCCAGCGACCAGGTCGCCGGTAAACTGCAGCTGCGCGTGGAGCAGCTGCAGCAGGACGCGTTTAAGATCGGCCTGCTGACGCTCAGCGCCGACGGTAACGAGAAGCAGCATCAGCTGAAACTCAACGTGCAGGGCGAGCCGGTCTCCGGCCAGCTGGCGCTCAACGGCAGCTTTGACCGCCAGACGCAGCGCTGGCAGGGCAATCTCAACAATACGCGTTTTGACACGCCGGTGGGCGAATGGCGCCTGACGCGCGCGATGACGATTGACTACCTGAACAGCAAACAGAGCGCCACCATCGGGCCGCACTGCTGGCAAAACCCCAACGCGCAGCTGTGCGTGCCGGAGCCGATCGAGGCCGGTGCCAGCGGCCATGCGCACGTGGTGCTGAACCGCTTCGATCTGGCGATGGTTAAGCCGTTCCTTACCGATGCCACCCAGCTGAACGGCGTATTCAGCGGTGATGCGCGCGTGAACTGGACCGCCGACGGCGCGCTGCCGACCGGCACGGTATCGCTTAAAGGAAACGGCGTAAAAGTGGTGCAGGATGTGCAGGGGAATAACCTGCCGATCGCCTTCGACACGCTCAACCTGAATGCGGCGCTGCGTAATGGACGCGCGCAGCTCGACTGGCTGATTCACATCGTGAATAACGGTCAGCTGAGCGGCAACGTGCAGATCGCCGATCCGGAGAATCGCCGCCAGCTGTCAGGCAACATCGGCATCAGCAACATTTCGCTGGCGATGCTCAACCCGGCGCTGATGCAGGGCGAGAAGATCAAAGGCAACCTCAACAGCAATCTGCGTCTCGGCGGCACGTTGCAGCAGCCGCAGATCTTTGGTCAGCTGGGACTGAGCGATGTTGATGTGGACGGCAGCTTTATGCCAGTCGATCTCACCTCGGCCAATCTCAACCTGGTGTTTAACGGCATGAGTTCCACGCTCAACGGCCTGATCCAGACGCAGCAGGGTAACCTCAATCTGGGTGGCAACGCGGACTGGAGCCAGCTGGATAACTGGCGCGCGCGCGTTACTGCGCAGGGCAGCCGTATTCGCGTTACCGTTCCGCCGATGGTGCGGATGGACGTTTCGCCGGACCTGGCGTTTGAAGCCACACCGGCGGCGTTCAATCTTGACGGCAAGGTTGATATTCCGTGGGCGCGCATCACGGTGCAGGAAGTGCCGGAGAGCGCTACCGGCGTGTCGTCGGATGAGGTGATGCTGGATGAGAACCTCAAGCCGATTCAGCCGAAAACTGCCGCAATCCCGATCAACAGCAATCTGGTGATCCACGTCGGCAACGATGTGCGCCTCTCGGCCTTTGGCCTGAAAGCGCGCCTCAACGGCGATCTCAAACTGGTGCAGGATAAAACCGGCCTGGGCTTAAACGGACAAATCAATATTCCTTCTGGCCGTTTCCACGCGTATGGTCAGGATCTGATTGTGCGTAAAGGCGAGCTGCAGTTCGCCGGTCCGCCGGATCAGCCGTACGTCAACCTGGAGGCGATTCGTAACCCGGAAGCCACCGAGGATGATGTGACAGCCGGTCTGCGCGTCACCGGGCTGGCCGACGAGCCGAAGGTGGAGGTCTTCTCCGACCCGGCAATGTCGCAGCAGGAGGCGCTGTCTTACCTGTTACGCGGTCAGGGACTCAGCAGCGATGGCGACAGCAACGCCTTAACCTCGGCGCTGGTTGGACTGGGGGTTGCACAAAGTGGTCAGGTTATGGGTAAAATCGGCGAGACCTTCGGCGTCAGTAACCTTGCGCTTGATACCACCGGTGTCGGCGACAGCCAGCAGGTGCAGGTGAGTGGTTATGTGCTGCCGGGTCTGCAGGTAAAATACGGTGTTGGCATATTTGATTCACTGGCGACGCTCACTTTGCGTTATCGCCTGATGCCCAAACTCTATTTGGAAGCCGTGTCGGGTCTCGATCAGGCACTGGATTTGCTCTATCAGTTTGAGTTTTAGCAATGCGAATAATTGTCTACGGCAGTTTACGGCGCAAACAGGGAAATAGTCATTGGATGACCAATGCGCAATGGCTCGGCGACCATCAGATTGAAGGGTTTGCGCTCTACAATCTCGGTCACTATCCGGGCGTGGTTGAGGGGGACGGCACGGTGTACTGCGAAGTGTATCGCATCGACGCCAGCACCCTCGGCGAACTGGATGCCTTGCGCAGCAAGAACGGCGAGTATAAGCGCCAGCTGATCCAGACGCCCTACGGCAGCGCCTGGCTGTACGTGTATCAGCGTTCGATTGCCGGTCGCACCCGCATCGCGAGTGGCGACTGGTTACGGCGCGATGACGCCGCAGAAGCGTAAATAAAAACACCGCCCAGTGGGCGGTGTTTTTTTATCTGCCGATCGCCATACATAGCGATGCGGCAGCGCTGACAGAAAACTTACTTCTTCTGTGCGCGCTCGAAAGAGGAGATGATTTCAGCTTTAGCCGCTTCCGCGTTGTCCCAGCCGTCAACCTTCACCCATTTGCCTTTTTCCAGATCTTTGTAGTGCTCGAAGAAGTGGGTGATCTGCGCTTTCAGCAGTTCTGGCAGGTCGTTCACATCTTTAATGTGATCGTACTCTTTGCTCAGCTTGGTGTGCGGAACCGCTACCAGTTTGGCATCTTCACCTGATTCGTCGGTCATCTTCAGCACGCCCACCGGACGGCAGCGGATCACTGAACCTGGCTGCAGCGGATACGGGGTTGGCACCAGTACGTCAACCGGGTCACCATCCAGAGACAGCGTGTGGTTGATGTAACCGTAGTTGCACGGATAGAACATGGCGGTAGACATGAAACGGTCTACAAACAGGGCGCCAGACTCTTTGTCCACTTCATATTTGATCGGATCGGCGTTGGCCGGGATCTCGATGACGACATAGATATCTTCTGGCAGATCTTTACCTGCAGGCACCTGGTTCAAACTCATCTGGCTTTCCTTCATTAGTCGTAAGTTGAGTGACGGCTATTATAGCCAACTGACTCTGAAAGTATGCCCCCTTTTTGGCGTTTCGGAATGGTCCAGCAGGCTACTTCGTGGTGACAAACAGCGACACAATCCCTGCGGCGATTAGCGGCCCGACCGGCACGCCACGAAAGAACGCCACACCAATCACCGTGCCAATCAGCAACCCGCCAATCACCGACGGCTGCACGCTCATTAAACTGACGCCGCGACCGCCGAGCCAGGCAACAAACACACCAACGATAATCGCCACAATGGATTGCCAGTTAGCAAAGGATTTCAGCAGCGACGAGGCTGGCAGCGTGCCGCTTGCCAGCGGTGCCATGACGGCCACGGTGAGAATAATGATACCAATCTGGATGCCCTGCTTTTCGACGTAGGGAAAGAACTGTGCCAGCGGCGTGAGCTTAATCACCAGCAGGATGAGAATCGAAATGGTGACGGCGCTGTTGTGGACGAAGTAGCTCAGGATGGCGAGGCAGATAAGTATGAGGGTCGAGGCGTAGGCAGCCATGGTTTCTCCGTGAATAATGGGCGCGCTGACCGTGGCCAGCGCTAAGCGTGTTTAACGCCCCCATTTATCAACAATCATCAGGATTGGCGCAACTGCCTTTGTTGATTGATTGCAGCATCAGTGCCTGGTTGCGCACCAGACTGACGCCCTGCGCGCCCACTGACAGCGCCGCCATGGAGCCCTGACTGCTGAGGAAATAGCTGCGGCTGGCATCGGTCCAGCTATCACGGAAGGCCAGCCAGGCGCGCTGCGCATTGCGCAGTTTGTCTTTGGGCTCACCGGTTAATTTCTTCATCAGCTGGCTATATTGCGCATTCATCTCTTTGTCCCACGCCTTATTGGCCGAGCTGTAGCACTGCGACATGCCGGCGGTGCTGGACTCTTTATTCAGGCATTGATTGAGCTGCTGATCGATAGGGTTTTGCTGTGCCATTGCCACGCTGGACGCGAACAGACAGGCGAGCGGAAGCCATTTTTTCATCGTTACATTCCTTGCTTTTAGCGCTACGAACTTCAGGAAATCTGAAGCGTAGATGATCGTAATCAGGTTGACCATCAATGAAGGATAAAGTTTCCCCCGGTCACTGCCGATAATCTCTCCGTTTTAGGGCTACTGGATTCTCCCTTTTTTAAAGCGCACGGGAATTATCATGATCACACAGCTATCTATACGCACGGCTTTACTCTCTCTTCTGGCCTTTATGACGCTGCTGCTGCTGGCAGTGAGCGCTATGGGCATCTACGCCATCAATTCCGGCAACCAGTCACTTGACGCCATCAACCGTATTCAGGGCATTGAACTCAACAGCCTGTATCAGAGCAACGCCGATCTGATGCGTGCCCGCGCCAGCGCCGCGCTGGCGGTGCGCAAAATCGAAATCGGCCTGCTGGATGAGGGCGCCACAGTTACTAAACAAGCGCAGGCAGATGTCGCCAGCTCGCAACGCCATCTGACCGCGTTTATTGATGCCGGTACCGTCACCGCGCAGGGCAAAAGCCTCGCCGATGCGGTCGCGGCCGCGTTCAACGCGTATCAGAAAGGTGCCATGGCACCCATGATGGATGCGCTGCAAAAGCAGTATACCGATGAGTATTACCAGGTGCTGGAAGGCAACCTGTCGCAGCTGGCGGCTAACTATTCGAAGGCAGTGAACGACTTCAGCCTGTATGCCGACGAAGTCTCTGCCGCACGTCTGGCGGCAGCGGCGCACAATGAACTGCAGATGAAGATCATGATTGGCGTCGCCGTCGCGCTGACCCTGTTGCTGATTGCGCTGGCCTGGCTGCTGCTGCGCCGCGCGCTACTGCATCCGCTGGACGGGGCGATCCAGCATCTGGAGCAGATTGCAGACGGCGATCTGTCGCAGCCGCTGCCGGCAGCGGCCAATAACGAAATCGGCCGCCTGAACCAGGCGCTGACGGGAATGCAGCTGGCGCTGCGCAACTCGGTCAGCCAGGTGCGTGAAGCCAGCCTGCAGATTGACGTCGGCAGCCGCGAGCTGTCCGCGGGCACGGTGCATCTGTCGCAGCGCACGGAAGAGTCGGCGGCCTCGCTGGAGCAGACTGCCGCCAGCATGGAGCAGCTCACGGCTACCGTCCGGCTTAACGCCAGCAACGCGCAGCAGGCCAACCAGCTGGCCAGTAGCGTGTCCGATACCGCCGATCGCGGCGCAGAAGTGGTGTGCTACGTGATGGAGAAGATGCGTGAGATCACCCACAGCTCCGATCGGATCGCCGATATTCTCAGCGTGATCGACGGCATTGCGTTCCAGACCAACATCCTGGCGCTCAACGCCTCGGTGGAAGCGGCGCGTGCCGGTGAGCAGGGGCGCGGTTTTGCCGTGGTTGCCAACGAAGTGCGCACCCTGGCCGGGCGCAGCGCCAGCGCCGCCAAAGAGATTCGTGAGTTGATCAGCGAATCACAGACGCGGGTCAAAGAGGGCAGTGACATGGCCACGCGCGCCGGCAAAACCATGGATGAGATCTCCAGTGAAGTGATGCGGGTCACCGCGCTGATGAAGGAGATCTCCATCGCCTCGGAAGAGCAGAGCCGCGGTATTGAACAGGTTAACCAGGCGGTGACGCAGATGGATGAAGCCGCACAGCAAAACGCGGCGCTGGTGGAGCAGGCCAGCGCCGCTACGCAGTCGCTCGAAGCGCAGTCGCAGCAGTTGCAGGCATCCATGGCACAGTTCCGCGTGCAGGCGGCATAGTTATGATGTGGTCAGGGATGACCGGTAACGTTGCCTGTGTTCGCCCTGATGGATGGCGACGCGGGAGAAGGTAAAGCGGTAATTTACGCGGTGCGCCTTATGGCGCACCGCTGTTCAGACCGGCGGGAAATGCCAGAATCATGGCGGCCAGCCGATCATCTTCCGCCAGAAAATAGGCTGCCGGCACTTCCAGCACCTGCGCCAGTAATTGCAGCGTTAATAAGTCCGGTTTATGCACGCCCAGTTCATAGCGATTAATACGCGCGCTGGCAGAAAACTCTTCAATCCCTGCGGCAATACCCAATCCTTTCTGCGACAAACCTTTCGCCAGACGCGCTTGTTTCAGGCGTCGACAAAAAGTGTCTTGCAGCGAGGAGGTCGGTTTCATGACTACGAGAATCGTAGATTTAGCGCTTGTCAGATACTACGAGTAACGTAGTATCGTTACGGGAATGGATAAGCGAACTAAGGAGAGTTGCGTGAATAATGCGAAGTCAGACTGGCATCCGGCCGATATCATTGCGGCGCTGCGTAAAAAGGGAACCTCAATGGCGGCGTTATCCCGACAGGCGGGATTATGTTCCACCACGTTAGCCAACGCGCTGGCGCGTCCGTGGCCGAAAGGGGAATTAATTATTGCCGAAGCAATTGGTATTTCGCCGGCTGAGATCTGGCCGAGTCGTTATTATGCGGAGAATGGTGAATTAATTAATCGTCAGGCAAGAATCAGAAATAAAAAATAATTAAGCCTGGGCGCCGGCGTAATGCCGATTAAGTGGCAATTAATTTCTGTATGCCGGTGCGCATTCATGCGCACCCAACATAAACCGTGCCATCGACCTGTAGGGTCGCCATTAATGGCGACCGAAAATCATTTACTGACAGGCATCACACACGCAGGCATTTTAACTGCCCGCTTACTTACGCCTGATGTTCGTCCGGGAACTCACGCATAAAGCGTTCAACGTCGTCGACCATCGCATCATTACCGCAGAAGAACGGGCAGCGCTGGTGCAGCGTTTCCGGCTGAATATCAAGGATACGGTTTTTACCGTCGCTGGCTTTACCGCCCGCCTGTTCGGCGAGGAAGGCCATCGGGTTGCACTCATACAGCAGGCGCAGCTTGCCTTTCGGGTGGCTGGCGGTGCTGGGATAGAGATAAATGCCGCCTTTCAGCAGGTTACGGTGGAAATCCGCCACCAGCGAACCGATGTATCGCGAGGTGTAAGGGCGCTTCGTTGAAACATCTTCTTCCTGGCAGAACTTCAGGTACTTTTTCACGCCCTGCGGGAAGCGGATGTAGTTCCCTTCGTTGATCGAGTAGGTGTAGCCTTTTTCCGGGAAGGTCATGCGTTCGTGGCTCAGGCAGAACACGCCGAGCGACGGATCGTAAGTGAAGGCATGAACGCCCACGCCGGTGGTGTACACCATCATGGTTGAGGAACCGTACACCACGTAACCTGCGGCAACCTGCTTGTGGCCCGGTTGCATGAAATCGGCTTCAGTGATTGGCGTGCCTGGCTCACTAATACGATGATAAATCGAGAAAATGGTGCCGACGGAAACGTTAACGTCGATGTTCGAGGAACCATCCAGCGGGTCCATCAATACTACGTACTTACCGTTCTCCGAACCTTCAAAGATGACAAACTCATCTTCTTCTTCGGAAGCAATCCCCGCGACCACACCGCGCGCCTTCAGTGCCGCTTTCAGCTTTTCGTTAGCGAACAGATCCAGCTTCATCTGCTGCTCACCCTGCACGTTCTCTACGCCGCTGGCACCAAGAATATCCACCAGACCCGCTTTGTTGATGTCGCGGTGGATGATTTTTGCGCCCAGCTTGATGGAGGAAATCAGCGCCGTCAGTTCACCTGTGGCGTGAGGAAAGTCGTGTTGCTTCTCGACGATGAATTCGCCTAACGTTTTCATAACACATTCCCTGAATCTACGATGGAGTGGCAGCAGCTGTAACAAGCTACCAACGTATGCGTACGCAGTTTAGCCGATTGAACTTCAAAAACCATAGTCCTAATCCGTTTCTTCCCTCCGGACTCGGCGTTACACTGTGCGCCGAACTTTTGAGTAATGGATCTTTTTATGCGCATTCACATCCTTGGGATTTGTGGCACTTTTATGGGCGGACTGGCGATGCTGGCCCGCTCGCTCGGACACGAAGTGACCGGTTCAGATGCCAATGTCTATCCGCCGATGAGCACGCTGCTGCAACAGCAAGGCATTGAATTAACTGAAGGTTACGACGCCTCGCAGCTGGATCCGGCACCGGACCTGGTGATCATCGGCAACGCCATGACGCGCGGCAACCCGTGCGTGGAAGCGGTGCTGGAACGCAACATTCCTTACCTCTCCGGACCGCAATGGCTGCACGATTTCGTGCTGCGCGATCGCTGGGTGATGGCGGTGGCCGGTACCCATGGCAAAACCACCACAGCCGGCATGGCAGCGTGGATTCTCGAGGCCTGCGGCCTGGAACCGGGCTTTATTATTGGTGGGGTGCCGGGTAACTTCGACGTATCGGCAAAATTAGGAAAAAGTCCATTCTTCGTCATTGAGGCGGATGAGTACGACTGCGCGTTTTTCGACAAGCGTTCCAAGTTTGTACATTACTGCCCGCGCACCCTGATCCTCAACAATCTTGAGTTCGATCATGCCGACATCTTCGACGATCTGCGGGCGATCCAGAAGCAGTTCCACCATCTGGTGCGCATCGTGCCGGGTCAGGGCAAGATCCTGCTGCCGGAACACGATCACAACATTAAGCAGGTGATGGCGATGGGCTGCTGGAGCGAGCAGGAGAGCGTGGGCGACAACGGCCGCTGGCAGGCGAAGAAGCTGGTGCCGGATGCCTCGCGCTGGGAAGCCTGGCTCGACGGTGAGAAAGTGGCGGAAGTGAACTGGGCGCTGGTCGGCGAACACAATATGCACAACGGCCTGATGGCGATTGCCGCCGCACGTCATGTTGGCGTGAAGCCGTGCGATGCCGGTGAGGCGCTGAACAGCTTCATTAACGCGCGTCGTCGCCTCGAGCTACGCGGCGAAGTGAACGCGATTAAGGTGTATGACGATTTTGCCCATCACCCAACGGCTATTCTCGCTACGCTGGCGGCGCTGCGCAGTAAAGTCGGCGGCACCGCACGCATTCTGGCGGTGCTTGAGCCGCGCTCTAATACCATGAAGATGGGTGTGAGCAAGAACGAACTGGCCCCTTCGTTAGGGCGTGCCGATGAGGTGTTCCTGTTCCAGCCGCACCACATTCCGTGGCAGGTTGCGGACGTTGCGGACGCCTGCATTCAGCCGGCGCACTGGAGCGCGGACATTGATACGCTGGTGGAGATGGTGGCTAAAGCGGCGCAGCCGGGTGATTCGATTCTGGTGATGAGCAACGGCGGCTTTGGCGGGATTCATCAGAAACTGCTGGAGCGGTTAGGTAAGTAATGCGTGGCCGGTTTAGGGCCGAGAGGCGATCTGCCCTCATCCCAGCCTTCTCCCGCAAGCGGGAGAAGGGGTCGCCCGGTGCGGACGTCACATCCAGCGCTCGTCCTCAGCTACCTCAGCACTCTGCTTCTAACCCGGCACTGTACTTTATATCCCCTCTCCCGCTTGCGGGAGAGGGTTAGGGTGAGGGCAGGGCAGCCGTCCGCAGCGGACTTACGCTTCAGCCAGCTCGCGCAGGTACTGGAAAATCTGGCGGGCGGCTTTTGGCGGCTTACTGGCGGCTTTCTCTTTCTGCGCGTTGCGGATCATACTGCGCAGCTGCTGACGGTCAGCGTGCGGATAGAGATTCAGCACTTCCGCCACCGCGTCATCACCCTGTTCAATCAGCCGATCGCGCAGCTGCTCCAGCTTATGGAACAGCGCAACCTGCTGGTTGTGGCGGTTCTTCAGCTTATCCAGCGCCAGGCGGATTGGCTCTTCGTCGCGCTGACGCAGCATTTTACCAATCAGCTGCAGCTGGCGGCGGCGGCCTTCCTTCTTAATGCGCTGCGCCAGTTCAATGGCGTCACGCAGCTGTTCATCAAGCGGGATCTTATCCAGGGAGTTTTTCCCTAAATCCACTAACTCGGCGCCCAGGCGTTTCAGCTCCTCGGCGTCGCGTTTAATTTCACTTTTACTGACCCAGATAATCTCTTCGTCTTCTTCTTCCTGATTATCCGGCACATCGTCGAGCCAGTCTTCGGGCTGCTTCGTCATCTGTTGGCTCCCTAAAAAAAGAGGCTAATCCTACCAGTTTATCGGGCGACTGCGAAATTGTTCTCTGAGTCTGATAGACTCAATAAATTCATACTTAAGATTAGACGGCAGGTCGATGAACGTATCTACTCAGGTTGCAGAACAACGTAAAGTGTTGGAACAGGCTGTCGCGCAGGCGCTGGAACTGGCGCAAGCCAGCACCGACGGAGCAGAAGTGGCGGTCACCAAAACCACCGGAATCGGTGTCAGTACCCGCTACGGCGAAGTGGAAAACGTCGAATTCAACAGCGATGGCGCGCTTGGCATCACCGTCTATCACCAAAACCGCAAAGGCAGTGCTTCCTCGACCGATCTCAGCCCGGACGCGATTAAACGCACCGTGCAGGCGGCGATCGATATCGCGCGCTACACCTCGCCCGATCCCTGTGCTGCGCCGGCCGAGCGCGATCTGCTGGCGTTCGAGGCGCCGGATCTCGATCTCTATCACCCGTGGGAGATCGACGCCGATCGCGCCATTGAGCTGGCCGCGCAGGCCGAGCAGGCCGCGCTGCAGGCTGATAAGCGCATCACCAATACTGAAGGTGGCAGCTTTAACAGCCACGTCGGCATCAAAGTCTTTGGTAACAGCCACGGCATGCTGCAGAGCTACTGCTCGAGCCGGCATTCGCTGTCGAGCTGCGTCATTGCCGAGCACAACGGTGACATGGAGCGCGACTACGCCTACACCATCGGCCGCGCGATGGGCGATCTGCAAAGCGCCGACTGGGTGGGCGCGGAGTGCGCGCGCCGCGTGCTGTCACGTCTTTCGCCACGTAAGCTGCCGACCATGAAAGCGCCGGTGCTGTTTGCGCCGGAAGTGGCCACTGGCCTGTTCGGCCATCTGGTGGGCATGATCAGCGGCAGCAGCGTTTACCGCAAATCCACCTTCCTGCTCGACGCGCTGGGCCAGCAGATTCTGCCGTCGTGGCTGACGATTGAAGAGAAGCCGCACCTGCTGAAAGGGCTGGCCTCGACGCCGTTCGACAGCGAAGGCGTACGCACCGAAGCGCGCGAAATCGTGAAAGATGGCGTGCTGCAGAACTGGCTGCTGACCAGCTATTCGGCGCGTAAGCTTGGCCTGCAAAGCACCGGCCACGCGGGCGGCATTCATAACTGGCGCATCGCCGGTCAGGGCCACAGCTTTGACGATCTGGTGAAGCAGATGGGGCGCGGTTTGATCGTTACCGAGATGATGGGTTCCAGCGTCAGCGCCATGACCGGCGACTACTCACGCGGTGCGGCTGGCTTCTGGGTTGAAAACGGTGAAATTCAATACCCTGTGAGCGAGATCACAATTGCGGGCAACCTCAAAGATATGTGGCTCAATATGGTAACGGTCGGTAACGACATTGAAACGCGCAGCAATATACAATGCGGATCGGTGCTGCTGCCGGAGATGAAAATCGCCGGACAATAAAGACATCGCTTGATGAAAGCAGCCCACAGCGGCTGCTTTTTTTTCGCCTGATAATAATTAAAGGAAAACGTTATGCGTAAGCATGTGATTGCTATGTTGTCTTTGTCGTTGCTGTTCTCTTCAGCCAGCCTGTTCGCGGCTGACCTGGAGCAGGATATGGATACCCTGAAAGACGGGCTGAGTGTCGTTAAGAAAACCTCTGACGCCCAGGAAATGCACGCTGCACTGGGCAAGATGCGTGCCGCTGCGCAGGATGCAAAAAAATCCACGCCGGAAAAACTCGAAGGTCAGGGCGCTGACAGCGCACAGATCAAGGATTACCACGCCGGTCTGGACTCACTGATTGCCCAGATCGACGTTGTCGACCAGCTGGCGCAGGCTAACAAGCTGGACGAGGCGAAAACCGAAGCGAAGAAACTGGAAGACATCCGTAACGCCAACCATAAGAAATTCCGCTGATAAACCGGGCCAGCCTGCAGGCTGGCCTTATTCCTGCCGCGGCCTCGCGTCATTCCACCGTTTTTATCCCGCTTTTTACCTCATTTCATGCATTTCGTGAGCGAACTCGCATAGTTCGTGCATCGTGCGATCTGGCGCACAGTCGCCCGTGGGATTTCCACTTTGAGGTGGAAATGTTGCGTCTCCACACTCCCAGGCAGACAGCGTAATTTCTTCTCAACGCGAATTATCTGACATTGTCCGCTGTAAACAGGAGTAACAAGGTGAGGAGTGATGCTGTCCCGCTGAAACCGAGCACGCCGGAGGCAATCCAGGCGCTGGCGGATAAGGTGATGAATCAAATCGCGGCGCTGTATGCCGCGCACCACATTGCAGCCAATGCGGTGCAACAGCAAATGCTGGCCTCACATGTCCGCGCCATGGCGGCTCGCTCTCTCACCGGAGAGGCGCTGCCGGACGTCGAAGCCGAACTGTTTGAGGACATCTCGCCTGAGACCATGGCGCTGGCGCAGCAGGTGGTGGATCTGTTTGGCAATTTGCCTGTCGAAGAAGCCTGGCTGCTGTCGGTGCATATCGAAGTGGCGAAATCGAACGAAGCATGAATTGAGAGAGGAACGGAATATGGTAACGGTAGTGATTGGCGATCGTCTGGGTAAAGGACAGAAAGTGGCAGCTGGCGTGGAAAAAGCCGGCGGCCGGGCAGTAGTGGTGCCGGGCGTGGCGGCGGATATGAAACTGGGCGATGTGATGAAGGCGGAAAACGCTGATTTCGGCATCTCCTTCTGCGGCAGCGGCGGTGCCGGTGCCATCACCGCGCAGAACAAGTACGGCTACAAAGCCAAACACGGCATGCGTTCGGTTGACGAAGGGGTAACCGCCATCAACGAAGGTGCCACCGTGCTCGGTTTTGGCTTCATGGATAAAGAAGAGCTGGGTGAGCGTCTGGTGCAGGCCTGGAATAAAAAACACGGCAGCTAAGCATGAAACAACAGTATGAGACGCAGGTCACGGTGCAGGGCAAAGGCGACAGCAAAGCAAAAGCCTTCGCCGATGCGCTCAGCAAGGTGCAGCAGCAGGTGCTGCGCACCAGCCAGAAAATTCTGTTGCGCATTGAACCGCTCGATGTGCGGGTGCTGCGCGCGCAGGAGAGCGTGCGGAAGGAGAAATTTCTGTTCTTCTTCCTCGCGCGTGAACGGCGGAATTACAGCGTGGAGCTGGAAATTACTGTCAGCGTCACTGTGATCGACACCGAGAGCGTGACCTTCACAGCAACGTAAGAATAACGACAACAAGGGTAACAATATGTTTTTAATCATTTTGTTTAAGTCGTTGATCATCGGTGGATTAGTCGGCGTGGGCGTTGGAGCGGGCGCGGCGCGCATGTTCCACGCGCCCGTCACGCAGGGGATGGGTGCCTTCCGTACGCTGGGCGAGCTCAACTCCTGCGAGGGCGATCCGGCTTCGCACTTCTCCTTTGGTCTCGGCTTCTTCTTTAACGCCTGGGCATCCTCCGTTGCCGCGGGCTCCTTCACGCAGGATGTGGATCACCGCATTCTGCCGAACTGGGGCGCGGCCGCACTGATGGTAAAGAACCGCAACGTCGCGGAAACGCTGCATAACCCGAAGCGCATGGCGATTGCCTGCGGCATCATCGGCATGATCGTGGTGGCCTTCCTGAACAGTACCGCTTCTGCCGTACCGGCTGCGCTGCAGGTGACCGCGGTAAAAGTGCTGGTGCCGGCGGCGAATCTGCTGGTGAACACGGTGATGCCGGTGATCTTCTGGCTGGCGGCGATAGATGCCGGTAAGAAATCGGGCTTCTGGGCAACCATTTTTGGTGGTCTGGCGCAGTTGATCATGGGTAACGCCGTGCCGGGTCTGGTGCTGGGCATTCTGATCGGTAAAGGCGTGGAAGAGAGCGGCTGGAACAAAGTCACCAAAGTGATGATGGCTGCGATTGTCCTGCTGTTTGTGCTGAGCGGCTTCTTCCGTGGCTTCGATGTGAAACTGCTGCAATCCTTCCAGCTCGGCATCCCTGGCTGGCTCGACATGATCCACAACAGCCTGAGTGGCAAATAAGGAGCCTTCAGTATGAACGAGAACGAAAACAAAGGGTTCTGGTACGCCGACTGGTCTTTTCCGCTGTTTGTCGGCCTGCTCTCCTCCGGCGTATTCGCCGGGACGCACATGTACTACCTGTACGGCATCGGTGCTTTTAACGAAGTGGCATTCGTTTCGATGCTGCGCTCCGGCATGGAGACCGGCGTGTACGGTGCGGTGGCGGCGTTTGGTGCCAGCTTCTTGTTTGCGCGCATCATTGAAGGCTCGCTGGTAGGGATTCTGGATATCGGCGGCGCGATTCAGACCGGCGTCGGCCTCGGTGTGCCAGCGCTGCTGCTGGGAGCCGGTATCGTGTTTCCGGTGGCGAACTTTGCCGCCTCGCTGGCAACCGGGCTGGTGATTGGCGTGGCGATTGGCTACGTGATTATCCTTGCACGCAAATTCACCATCAACCAGAGCGATTCCACCTACGGCGCGGACGTAATGATGGGCGCCGGGAATGCCTCCGGTCGCTTCCTTGGTCCACTGATTATTCTGTCCGCTATGGCGGCGTCGATTCCGATCGGCCTCGGTTCGCTGGTCGGTGCACTGCTGTTTTACCTGTGGAACAAGCCGATTACCGGCGGCGCAATTCTCGGTGCCATGGTGCTCGGCGCTATCTTCCCGGTTTCGCTGTAAGCGCGAAATGGCTGCACAATCCCGTAGCGGCGCGATTTATCGCGCAATAAATTGCGCCGCTACGGCATGTGCGCTCTGTAAATGGGGGTTTTATGTTTGATCTGATTCTGCGCCGCGCGCGTCTGTGTGATGAACAGCTGGTGGATATCGCGATTCGCGCCGGCAAAATCGCGGCGGTCGGTAAGGTGGACGGCGCAGCGCAACAGGAGCGCGATCTCGGCGGCCGCTACTACGTCAGCGCCGGCTGGATTGACAGCCACGTACACTGCTATCCCAAATCACCGATTTACCACGACGAAGCCGACGCGATTGGCGTGGCGCAGGGCGTCACCACCGTGGTGGATGCGGGCAGCACCGGTGCCGATCACATCGACGACTTTTATCAGCTGACGCGCAGCGCGAAGACCGAAGTGCGCGCGCTGATCAACATCTCGCGCACCGGCATCGTCACGCAGAACGAGCTGGCCGACATGGCGCAGATTGATGGCGAAGCGGTGGTGCAGGCGGTACAGCGTCGCCCGGACTTTATCGTCGGCCTGAAGGCACGCATGAGCAGCAGCGTGGTCGGCGACAACGGCATTCAGCCGCTGGTGCGCGCCAAAGCCATTCAGCAGGCGGCGGGCAATCTGCCGCTGATGGTGCACATCGGTAACAACCCGCCGGTGCTGGAGGAGATAGCCGCGCTGCTCACTTCCGGCGACATCATCACTCACTGCTTCAACGGCAAGCCGAACCGCATTCTGTCACCGCAGGGCGAGCTGAAAGCGGCGGTTAAGCAGGCGATCGCGCGCGGCGTGAAGCTGGATATCGGCCACGGCAGCGCCAGCTTCAGTTTTGCGGTGGCGCGCGAGGCGATTGCCCAGGGCATTCTGCCGGACACCATCAGCTCCGATATCTATTGTCGCAACCGCATCAACGGCCCGGTGCACAGCCTGGCGCACGTGATGTCGAAATTTTTCTCCATCGGCATGACGCTGCCGCAGGTGATCGCCTGCGTCACCGTTAATGCCGCAGCGGGTCTGCGTCTGGCCGGTAAAGGGCATCTGACCGCCGGTTATGACGCCGATCTGACCATTTTTACCGTCAAAGAGGAAGCCCGCCCGTTCGTCGATGCTGAAGGCGAACGGGTCACGGGTGAGCAACATTTGCTGCCGCTGGCCGTGGTGATCGCGGGCCAGTGGCATCTGACTGAGGAAGGGAAAGCGCATCATGTCTTCGATTTATGAGAAATATGACCTGAAACAGGTGATCAACGCCTCCGGCCGTATGACCATTCTTGGCGTGTCGACGCCGTCCGCCAACGTGGTGGATACCGTCAGCTACGGCCTCAATCACTACTTTGAGATCAAAGATCTGGTCAACAAAACCGGTGCCTACATCGCGCGCCTGCTGGAAGTCGAAAACGCGGTGGTGGTGTCCTGCGCCTCGGCCGGTATTGCCCAGTGCGTAGCGGCGGTGATCGTTAAAGATAACGACTGGCTGCTGGATAACCTGCACGCCGCGCCGCTCAGCGTGCCGCACGACATTGTGGTGCCGAAAGGCCATAACGTGAACTACGGCGCGCCGGTGGGCAGCATGGTGGCGCTGGGCGGCGGACGCCTGATTGAGGCCGGCTACAGCAACGAGTGCTCGCCAGAACAGCTGGCGGCGGCCATCACGCCGACCACCGCGGCGCTGCTGTACGTCAAGTCGCATCACTGTGTGCAGAAAAGCCATCTCAGCGTCGAACAGGCGGCAGTAGTCGCGCGCAAACACGGTATTCCGCTGATTGTCGATGCGGCGGCCGAAGAGGATTTGCAGTGCTATTACCAGATGGGGGCCGACCTGGTGATCTACAGCGGTGCCAAAGCGATTGAAGGGCCAACCAGCGGCCTGGTGATTGGCCGCAGCCAGTACGTCGAGTGGGTGAAACGCCAGAGCAACGGCATTGGCCGCGCGATGAAAGTTGGCAAAGAGGGCATTCTCGGTCTGACTCAGGCGATTGAAAACTATCTGCTGCAGAGCAAAACCAGCGGTGCCGACATGGTGGCGAAGATGACGCCCTTTATCGATAACCTCAACACGCTGAACGGCGTCAGCGCGCGCGTGGTGTGGGATGCGGCCGGTCGTGATATCGCCCGCGCTGAGATCAAATTTGATGAAGCGGTGACGGGCTGGCCAACCGGCGAGCTGGTGCAGGCGCTGAAAAACGGCGACATCGCCATCTATTTCCGCGGCTATAAAGCCAACGAAGGCATTATCGAAGCGGATGTGCGCAGCGTCAGCGCGGAACAGCTGCACATCATCTTTAGCCGCATCCAGGCGCTGCTCAGCGGAGGAAAACGCGCATGAATCTCAACCCCAATTTCTATCAGGGCCGTCTGTGCCTCAACGTGCTGGCCGGTTCAAAGCAGAATGCGCAGGCGATCTGGCAGGCGGCAGAAGGGCATGTGCTGGTCGGCGTTTTGTCGAAGAACTATGCCTCGAATGAGGCCGCGATTGCCGATATGCGCGAGTATGCGGCGCTGATTGATAATGCGCTGTCGGTCGGGCTGGGCGCGGGCGACCCGAATCAGTCGGCGATGGTCAGTGAAATCTCGGCAGAACTGCAGCCGCAGCACGTTAATCAGGTCTTTACCGGCGTGGCCACCAGCCGCGCGCTGCTCGGACAGCCACACACCATCGTGAACGGTCTGGTTTCACCAACCGGCACGCCGGGCAAGGTGAAAATCTCCACCGGTCCGCGCAGTTCGCAGGCGGCGGACGGCATTGTGCCGATCGCCACAGCGATCGCCATGCTGCAGGATATGGGCGGCAGTTCGGTAAAGTATTTCCCGATGGGCGGCCTGAACGCGGTGGAGGAGTATCGCGCGGTGGCGGACGCCTGTGCGCGCCATGATTTCTGGCTGGAGCCGACCGGCGGTATCGATCTCAGTAATTTCGAAGAGATTGTGCGGATTGCTCTGGAGGCCGGGGTCAGTAAAGTCATCCCGCACGTTTACAGCTCAATTATTGATAGCGCCAGCGGCGACACGCGCATTGACGATGTGCGTCAGCTTCTGGCAACGTGCAAGAAACTGCTGTAACAAATGAGTAACAGGTGAGGCTCCGTGAGATTTCCCAATCAGCGTTTAGCTCAACTCTTCGCGGCGCTGCAAAGCGAAACGCTGCCACAGGATGAGCTGGCGCGGCGTTTTTCCGTTTCAACGCGCACGGTGCGCACCGACATCACCGCGCTCAATGCGCTGCTGGAACAGCACGGCGCTCAGTTCGTGCTGGCGCGCGGCGCGGGCTATCAGCTAAAAATCGACGACGCGGTGCGCTTCGGCCGCCTGCAGCAGGAGAGTGCGGCACCGCTGCGGGTGCCGCGCACCTCGCAGGATCGGGTGCGCTATTTGCTGAGCCGCTTTCTCACCGCCGCGTATTCGCTCAAGCTGGAAGATCTGTCGGAAGAGTGGTTCGTCAGCCGCGCCACGCTGCAGAGCGATATGGCGGAAGTGCGCGAGTGGCTGGGCCGCTATCATCTCAATATCGAAACCAAGCCGCGCTACGGTATGAAACTGTTTGGCAGCGAGGCGGCGATTCGCACCTGCCTGACCGATCTGCTGTGGCAAATCGACCAGCAGACGCCGGACAGCCCGCTGCTGACGGTCGAGGCGCTGCACAGCGGCATGCTGGCGCAGCTGCAGCCGCTGCTGGCGCAGTGCTTCACGCAACACGCCATCCGGCTGAGCGATGAAGGCGAGCGCTATCTGCTGATTTACTGCGCGGTGGCGGTGCGCCGCATCAGCGAAGGCTTCCCGCTCAGCGATCCCGGCGCGGAGGATGTCGGCGAGGAGATACGCGAGGCGGCGCACGATCTGGTTAATCTGATGCGTCCGCTGGTGGGCAAAGGCATCTCGCAGGCGGAAGAGAACTGGCTGCGCGTTAACATTGCGGCGCGGCAGATTCAGGCGCTGGCCCCCAGCACCATCAACGCCGATGACGCGGATGCGCTGGTGGATTACCTGCTTAACTACATCAACACCCATTACAACTACCGGCTGCAGCAGGATGAGCAGCTGCGCGCCGATCTGCTCACGCACATCAAAACCATGATCACCCGCGTGCGCTATCAGATCCACATCCCTAATCCGCTGCTGAGTAACATCAAGCAGCACTATCCGATGGCCTACGATGTAACGCTGGCGGCCGTCACCAGCTGGGGCAAATACACGCCGTATACCATCAGCGAAAACGAGATTGGCTTTCTGGTGCTGCACATTGGCGTCGGGCTGGAGCGACATTACGATGTCGGCTATCAGCGACACCCGCAGGTGTTGCTGGTTTGCGACAGCGGCAACTCCACGCTGCGCATGATCGAGGCGCTGCTGCTGCGCAAATACCCGCAGCTGGTGGTGACGGCGCGGCTGTCGCAGCGTGACTACGAAGTGCGTGCGCACATTGATGAAGATTTTGTTATTTCAACCGCGCGGCTCAGCGAGAAGAACAAGCCGGTAGTGATGATGTCGCCGTTCCCTACGGAGTTTCAGCTGGAACAGCTCGGCAAGCTGGTGCTGGTGGATCGCACCCGGCCTTACATGCTGGAGAAGTACTTCGACGCGCAGCATTTCATGGTGCTCGACCGGCCAATGAGCCAGTCGGCGCTGTTCCGCCTGCTGTGCGATCGGCTCGAGGCGGAGGGCTATGTCGATGCTGATTTTTATCCTTCAGTCGAAGAGCGTGAAGCGATTGTCAGTACCATGCTGGGCGAAGGGATTGCGCTGCCACACTCGCTGGGATTACTGGCTAAAAAAACCGTGGTTTATACCGTGCTGGCACCGCACGGCGTGAGCTGGGGCGATGAGACGGCCTCAGTGATTTTCCTGCTGGCGATCAGTAAGAGTGAATATGAGGAGGCGATGGCGATTTACGATCTGTTTGTCACCTTCCTGCGCGAAAGGGCGGTGACAAGATTGCGCGACTGCGCTGATTTCGTCAGCTTTAAAGCGGTGGCAATGGATTGTCTGAGCCGGTTGTGATGGGGGATGGGTGCGGTTTGTCCCTCACGCTAACCCTCTCCCGCAAGCGGGCGAGGGGACCGATCCAGCGGCGTGTGAGTTCAGTTGCTGATCCTTAGCGCCCGGTGGATTGACTGAATTCTGGCCCTCAAACCACGCCAGGACGGCTCCCTCTCCCGCGTGCGGGAGAGGGCTGGGGTGAGGGCGAAATGCCGCCAGCACCCAAAATCAGCCGCGTTTCGCCAGCAGTTTTGGAATCTCACGCAGGCACCAGGCTTTGGCTTCACCCATGCTATCGCGGCGCCACGCCATAATAATATCCACCTCACGGGTATACTCGGCGCTGACAACGCGCAGGCGGCCTTCGGCGATATCTTTCTCCACCATCGGATAGGGCATGGTCGCTACGCCGAGACCGGCCAGCAGCGCGCGGCGTTTATCATCCATGCTGCTTACCGTCAGACGCTGCTGTTTGTCCAGCAGCTGCACCGTCAACACCGGACGTTCGCGCGCGGTGTCCGCCACAGCGATGCCGCGATACTTAACGCGCGTGACCTCGGACAGCGGCTCGGCTTCCTGATGAATCGGGTGATCCGGACTGGCAACATACACGCTCATAATGCTGTACAGCTTGCGCGTGTTGATTTCGGTGGACGCGCGAAAATGCAAATCCGGCGCGATCACGATGTCGGCGCGCCCCTGTTCCAGGCGTTCCCACGCGCCCGCCAGTACTTCGGTGACCAGCGAAATCTGCGTATTGGCTTTCTCGGCCAGCTTCTCTACCAGCGGGAACAGCAGCTCGGTCGGGATCAGCGCTTCGGCCACGATGGTCAGATGGGTTTCCCAGCCGCGCGCCAGCGCTTCGGCATCGGTGGTGAGTTTATCGGCGGCTTCCAGCAGCACGCGGCCGCGTTCCAGCAGCATTCGCCCGACGTTGGTGAATTTGGTGCGATGGCCGGAGCGGTCAAACAGCACTACATCCAGCTCCTCTTCCAGCTTCTGCATGGTGTAGCTCAGCGCCGATGGCACGCGTCCCAGCTCGTCGGCCGCCGCGGCGAAGCTGCCGCGACGGTCAATAGCATCCATCACACGTAAAGCTTCCAGGGTTAACGCGCGCTCTTTAGCCATGCCGACTCTCTGTCAGTAAATTTGAATATGCCAGGCAGATTAACTGGCTAACAATCCGGCGTCCAGCCTTTTACCATTGACGTATAAAGCCTGTGGTGGATTCTCACCGCAGTGCGTCGGAGGTAAAGCATGATGACAACCCGCTGCGCGTCCGCATGTGGCCAGGCCGATTTCGGTTGGTTGCAGGCGCGCTATAGCTTCTCATTTGGCCACTATTTTGATCCCCAGCTGATGGGCTACGCCTCGCTGCGCGTGCTGAATCAGGAAGTGCTGGCACCCGGTGCGGCATTTCAGCCGCGCACCTATCCGCAGGTGGATGTGCTCAACCTGGTGCTGCAGGGTGAAGCCGAATACCGCGACAGCGAAGGCAATCACCTGGTGGCGCGCGAGGGCGAAGCGATGCTGCTGTCGGCTCGCCAGGGCGTCAATTACAGCGAACACAATATCAGCAAGGAGCGCCCACTGACGCGCATGCAGCTGTGGCTGGCCGCCTGTCCGGAACGGGAAAATCCGCTGCTGCAAAAACGCGCGCTGCCGCAGCAAACCCATGTACTGATTGCGTCACCGGATGGCGCGGACGGCAGTTTGCAGCTGCGCCAGCAGGTGTGGGTACATCAGGTCACGCTGGCACCGGGCGAGCAGTACAGCCTGGCGCTGCACGGACCGCGCGCCTATTTGCAGTCGATTCACGGTGCGCTTGAGGTACGGGCCAGCAGTGCGCATCAGGAACAGCTGCGCTGTGGTGATGGGGCGTTTGTCAGTGAAGAGGCGCAGATTACGCTGCAGGCGGAAACGCCGCTGCGCGCGCTGGTGATTGATATTCCGGTATAAAAAAGGCGGCCCTGCTGGCCGCCTGTGGCATTATTTCAGAATGGTAAAGGCGGTGGTGACGTGCTTCACGCCGCTGACACGGCTGGCGATATCCGCTGCTGCCTTCGCTTCTTCCTGCGTTACCAGACCCAGCAGGAACACTTCCCCGTTCTCAGTGGTGACTTTCACGTTGGACGATTTCACCTGATCGCTGCCCAGCAGCTGCGAGCGGATTTTGGTGGTGATCCACGTATCTGATGAAGACGTGCCGAGGCTCACTTTCTGCCCGGTGCGAATCTCGTTATACACCTCTGTCGCGCCATCAACGCCCATGGCGATCTGTTTCGCCCGGCTGGCGAGATCGGCTGACGGTGCCTGACCGGTCAGCAGTACTTTGCCCTGATACGCGGTCACGACCACGCGCGCCTGATTTTTGATCTGTTCATCTTTTGCCAGCGCGTTAGTGACGCGCAGCTCCAGCGTGCCGTCATCAACCTGCGTGCCCACGGTACGTGGGTCGGTGGCGGTTTTGGTGGCGACCGCAGCGCCGCCGGCGACAACCGCCACGCAGCCCTGCAGCAGCATGGCGGTTAACAGAATGGCGATAGCGTTCAATGCTTTCATTTGAGCTCCTTCAGTCATTCCTGGTGTGGGAACAAGGTGTTATCAATCAAATCGCACAGGCAGTTTAGCGTCAGCATATGCATCTCCTGAATGCGTGCGCTGCGATGTGACGGAATGCGAATTTCCACATCGTGCGGACCGAGCAGGCCCGCCAGCTCACCGCCGTCATGGCCGGTCAGCGCGACGATAGTCATATCGCGGGTAACCGCAGCTTCCACCGCTTTAACAATATCGCGGGTGTTGCCACGGGTGGAGATGGCCAGCAGAACGTCGCCGGCCTGTCCAAGCGCACGAACCTGCTTGGCATAAATTTCGTCGTGCAGACGGTCGTTACCGATTGCCGTCAGCATCACATTGTCCGCACTCAGCGCCAGCGCCGGCAGGCTGGGACGCTCAGTCTCAAAACGGTTAATCATGCTGGCGGCAAAATGCTGGGCGTTAGCCGCCGAGGCGCCGTTACCGCAGCTGAGGATTTTGTTGCCGTTCAGCAGTGACTGCACCAGCGTCATCGCGGCGCGGGAAATCGCATCTGGCAGCGCTTCGGCTGCGGCGATTTGCGTCTGAATACTTTCGGTAAAACACGCTTTAATTCTGTCCTGCACAAGACCACCTGGTTCTATCCATCCGCACGAAAGGCATCGGCCAGCCACACCAGTTCGCGCCCGGTGATGGCGATGATGTCAAAACGGCAATTCACCGTATCAAAACTGCCGCCGCGTGCCAGCAACCACAGCGCAGCGGTACGCAGCAGCTTTTGTTGTTTCTGACGCGTCACGCTGGCAGCCGCGCCACCAAAACGTGCATCGCGCCGATAGCGCACTTCAACAAACACCCAGCAATCCGCGTCGCGCATAATCAGGTCGATTTCACCGCTGCGGCAGCGCACATTGCTGGCTTCCCACTGCAGTCCGGCGCGCTCAAGGTAGCGACGCGCCTGCTGCTCCTGCTCAGCGCCGAGGCGCTGGCGGTTTACTGCACCGGAACGATTTGTCCCTGACGATACTGGTTCCATGCCAACTTCCTGTTGATCACGCAATCCGTGTCGGCGCTCAGCTTGCCGGTGTTGCCATCAATGGCGAAGCCCGGTACCTGACGCATCTGGTTAAACTGGTTCGCCAGCGTCCAGGCATCAATGCCCATCGCATACAGGCGTACCAGCGAATAGTCGTTGTTAAAGCTACGCGCCGCCTGCTGCATCAGGCCTGGATTGGCGCCGGACAGCAGCGGAATATCGCTGAACTGCAGGCCATCCATCTCCAGCCGGAAGTCCGGACCGGCACCAGCCTGCGCGCTGCGCGAGCTGGCATACAGGGCGATGTTATTGCGGCTGCTGGTGCGCATGGCAATCATCGGCTTGATCAGCTGCAGTTCGTCCTGAGTGGCAATAATGTAAACCGCATCAACGCTGCCGCTGCTGCTGGCGCTCTCAGGTGCCGGAGCGCTGGTCTGCGGTGCCGGAATCGTCAGACCGGCGACCGCCACGCCCTGCGGCTGGTCCGGCTGTACCGTCAGCGGCGTGCCGCTCAGTGCAATACCGGCGCCGCTGTTGATGCCCTGTTTCAGCTCGCCCACGCCGCCGAAACGCTGCTGCAGCACGGTTGCGCCGCCCAGCTTCTGCCACTCCTGCGCAAACGCTTTGCCCACGCGGTCGCCATAGCTACTGCGCGGCATCAGCAGCAACGGCTGGCGTTTGCCCTGATCCCAGATATGGTGCGCGGCATCGCGCGCTTCGTCTTCAGGAGAAAGCGCAAAATAGCAAATATTCGGATGGTTCTGGATCTGCTCTGGTTCGTTGAGCGCCAGCACGTTCAGCGGTGTCTGGCTGTTGGCGACCTGTTCCACGTTATTTTTCAGCAGCGGACCAACCACCAGGGTGGCACCATCCTGCTGCGCCTGCTGCATCACCTGAGCAATCGGCTGGCTGCTGGTGTCATACACTTTCACCTGGGCGCTGCTGGCAGGCTGCGCGACGGCTGGCTGTGCGGCGGGCTGCTGCGGCTGTGCGCTGTCTGACGGCGTGATGGCCGCGGCCGACGGACTGACTACCGCGTTGGCATCGCCACTGGCTGGTGTTGCCGTGCTGGCGGGCTGTTGCGTGGAGGCGCTGGCATCGCTGCTGGCGGGTGCGGCAGGGGCTGCCGGCGCAGTCAGCACACCGTTTTTCGCATCGTTGAAGCCTTTCTGGATGGCACTGGCGAACACCTGCGCCTGACCATTAAGCGGCAGCAGCAGCGCGATAGTGCTGGTCGAAGCTTTAGTGAAGTTCTGCACCTGGCTGAGCTGGGTCGGCAGGGTTTTCGCGCCAGGGTTTTGCGGATAGCGCGTCTGCCAGTCGCTAATGGCGGCTTTCAGCATCTGGGCATCCTGACTGTTGGCGTGCCAGGTATTCAGCAGGTCGAGCCAGCCCTGCAGCGTATTTTCGTCGGCGTTGATCACCACGCTGTTGAGCTGATCCTGGGTTAGCTGGGTCAGCGCCTGCCAGGTGGCGTCAATATTGCTCTGGTGATCGGCGCCTTTCAGCAGCGGTTCCTGAGCAATATAGGCGCGCAGCAGCGCGAGCGAAGGTCGATTTTGCGCAGCGGCAATCTGCAGCGCGTAGTAGCGCACCTGCTGATCCTGCGACAGATCAGCGGCTTTTATCTGTCCCAGCAGCTGCTGAGCACCGTTGAAATCCTGCTGGGCAATTTGCAGCTGGGCGCGCAGCAGCAGCAGTTCCTGCTGTTGTACGTCAGAGAGCTGCTGTGGCAGCTGACCGAGCTGATTTTGCGCCTGCGGATACTTTCCTTCCTTCAGCAGGGCACGGATGGCAAGTAATTGCCAGTCGGTCTTGCTATCATCGCTGCTTTGCTGCACCTGCTGCAGATAATAGTCAGAGCGGCCCGTGGCAGGACCCTGCACGTTTACGCTTGAGGTTTGCTGCGGTCCCTGGCCGCTACAGGCGGCCAGAATCAGGCCCGCGAGCAAAACAGGGACCAGGCGTCCTGATTTATGACGTACGACTTTCGAAGGAAGCATACTGTATCCAGTGATGTTTTTTTCAAGATGCTCAATATTAAATCGGCAATTCGGATGAAACAATGAAACAACTCGATCGGGCAGAGATTTCTGCCAGCACGCTCTATATCGTTCCTACCCCGATCGGTAACCTGGGTGATATCACGCAGCGTGCGCTGACGGTGCTTGCGAGCGTCGATCTGGTCGCTGCGGAAGATACACGTCATACCGGGCTGTTGCTACAACATTTCGCCATCAATGCGCGACTGTTCGCACTTCACGACCATAACGAACAGCAGAAGGCCGACGTGCTGTTAGCGAAGCTGCAGGAGGGCCAGAGCATTGCGCTGGTTTCCGATGCGGGCACGCCGTTAATCAACGATCCGGGCTACCATCTGGTGCGTCGTTGCCGCGAGGCCGGGGTGCGTGTGGTGCCGTTGCCCGGTGCCTGCGCGGCGATCACAGCATTGAGTGCGGCGGGATTACCGTCCGATCGTTTCTGTTACGAAGGGTTTCTGCCGGCCAAAAGTAAAGGGCGTTGCGATGCGCTGCGTGCCCTGAGTGATGAGCCGCGCACGCTGATTTTCTACGAATCGACCCATCGCGTGCTGGATACGCTACAGGATATGGTCAGCGTATGGGGCGCGGCGCGCTACGTGGTGCTGGCACGAGAGCTGACCAAAACCTGGGAGTCATTGTACGGTGCGCCGGTAGGTGAATTGCTGGCGTGGGTGCAGGCGGATGAGAATCGCCGCAAGGGCGAGATGGTGCTGATTGTCGAAGGCCATAAAGCGGATGAAGAGACGCTGCCGGCAGAGGCGTTGCGCACGCTGGCGCTGCTGCAGACTGAACTGCCGCTGAAAAAGGCGGCGGCGCTGACGGCGGAAATTCATGGGGTTAAGAAAAACGCCCTGTACAAGTATGCGCTGGAGCAGCAAGAGGCGTGACAAACGCGGGCGGATCGCCTATTATCCCGCGCCGAAGCTGACCAGACAGTCGCCGCTTTGTCGTCGTCCCTTTCGGGGGAGACGGGCAGAGGGGAGGAAAGTCCGGGCTCCATAGGGCAGGGTGCCAGGTAACGCCTGGGGGGCGCAAGCCTACGACCAGTGCAACAGAGAGCAAACCGCCGATGGCCCAGTAATGGGATCAGGTAAGGGTGAAAGGGTGCGGTAAGAGCGCACCGCGCGGCTGGCAACAGTCCGTGGCACGGTAAACTCCACCCGGAGCAAGGCCAAATAGGGGTTCACATGGTACGGCCCGTACTGAACCCGGGTAGGCTGCTTGAGCCAGTGAGCGATTGCTGGCCTAGATGAATGACTGTCCACGACAGAACCCGGCTTATCGGTCAGTTTCGACTTTTTTATAAAGACGCCCGCAGGTGAGAATCTGCGGGCGTCTTGTTTTTGGGGAAGGTGCGTGCTGTCCCTCATCCTAATCTTCTCCCGCAGGCGGGAGAAGGGACCGATTGTGCGTGTGGCGAGTTGAGTACTCGCCCTGCCAGACCGCATCTGACTATTCCCTCATGTGGCACGAGGTCAGAAAACCGCAGCAGACTATTCCCTCTCCCCATGGGAGAGGGTTAGGGTGAGGGCAGAAAACCGCACGAAGCCAGATAAAACCGCACAAAAACCCCTTTCCCTGCGTAAAGAAAAGCAAATCCGCAAAAACATTCTTTTCCCTGTGCCAGAATAGGCGCGTGTTCAACTACTGAGGACAATTTTTCATCCACACCGGGAAAAGCAACAACGTGGATAAGTTGTAAAATTATGGATAACCATTTCGTTACACTTTACGTATTAACCTCTTCACCCACCTGCGTTTTCTCCTGCTCACTGAGCGATCGGCACTGGCGCTTCGCGCTGTAGTTTTTTCTCTCCTTCTTAGCTTTTTATCTTTTTCAGCTATCACGCTGCGGTTTGCGCGTGGATGGCGTTTATTTCTCACAGGAGAGAAATCATGCTGTACTGGATTTTATTAGCGTTAGCGATTGCTGCCGAAATTACAGGCACCGTGTCAATGAAATGGGCCAGCGTCAATGGCGGCAGCGCCGGCTATATTTTTATGCTGTTGATGATCGCCCTGTCATACATCTTCCTCACCTTTGCCGTTAAACGTATTGCCCTTGGCGTGGCTTATGCCATGTGGGAAGGCGTCGGTATTCTGTTTATCACCCTGTTCAGCGTGATGCTGTTTGACGAGGCGCTGTCGGTGATGAAGGCGGCGGGTTTGATCACGCTGATCGCGGGTATCGCGCTGATCAAAGCAGGGACATTCAGCCGTAAGGAGCTGCGTCATGACCACGCTTAACGTCGTGCATCTGGCCTGGCTGGCACTGGCCATCGTGCTGGAAATTGTGGCGAACATCGCGCTGAAATACGCCAACGGCTTCCGTCGTCCGCTGTATGGCGTGGTATCGCTGGTGGCTGTCCTGGCGGCATTCAGTGCCCTGTCGCAGGCAGTGAAGGGGATCGATCTCTCGGTGGCCTACGCCTTGTGGGGCGGTTTCGGTCTGGTGGCTACCGTAGCGGCAGGCTGGATCCTGTTCGGACAACGTCTGAACACCCGCGGCTGGCTGGGCGTGGTACTGCTGCTGGCCGGGATGGTGTTGATCAAATTTGCCTGAGGCAGCGCAATACAGCCTGCCTTCCTTTCCCAATAGTGGGAGAGAAGGGCAGGCATGCGTAAGCCAGCCGTTAACCGCGGCCGTGCGGCTCATCCCAGTCAAAAGCCGGTCCCAGCGAAATAACGCCGTTCGGATTGATGGTCTTGTGGCTGCAGTAGTAGTGATGGCGGATGTGCGGCAGGTTCACCGTATCGGCAATGCCCGGCATCTGATAAATATCGCGCAGGAAGCCGTTCAGGTTACGGTAATCGCTGATGCGATGACGATCGCACTTAAAGTGGGTCACGTAGACCGGGTCAAAGCGCACCAGCGTGGTCCACAGGCGCAGATCGGCTTCGGTGAGGCGATCGCCGGTCAGATAGCGATGCTGACCCAAAATCTGCTCCAGCCGTGCCAGCGAATGGAACAGCGCGGTTACGGCTTCATCATAAGCCGACTGTGACGTGGCAAACCCACTTTTGTAGACGCCGTTATTGACGGTGTCATAAATCCAGCCGTTGAGTTCGTCGATCTTGTCACGCAGCTCGGGCGGGTAGTAATCGCCGGCGCGAGCGCCCTGTGCGTCGAAGGCGCTGTTGAACATACGGATGATATCGGCGGATTCATTACTGACGATAGTGTGCTGCTTTTTATCCCACAGCACCGGCACGGTCACGCGCCCGCTGTACTGCGGATCGGCATGCAGATAGAGCTGATAGAGGAATTCGTTCTGATACAGCGAATCGCCGGTCGCGGCGGGGAAATCATCGTCGAAGGTCCAGCCGTTCTCCAGCATCAGCGGGTGCACCACTGACACCGAAATCATCTCTTCTAACCCTTTCAGCTGACGCATCAGCAGGGTGCGATGCGCCCACGGGCAGGCCAGCGAAACGTATAAATGATAACGATCGCGCTCGGCGGCAAAGCCGGCTTTGCCGGTTGGCCCGGCGCTGCCGTCTGCCGTGATCCAGTTACGCCAGACTGCTTCTGTGCGTTTGAAGCGGCCACCGGTTGACTTCGTATCGTACCAGGTATCATGCCAGACACCGTCAATCAGTTGTCCCATAAGCCCTCCATAAAAAAAACGGGGCGAGGAAAATCCCCGCCCCTGCTATTCAGTATATGTGCTGTTGCACGGCTTGTGTGCTTAGCGTGCGGTTGCTGGCATAAAGCGCTGACGAATCAGGCGGTCAATGCTGTAGGCGCCCGGACCCACCAGACCCAGCACCAGGAAACCACCGGCGATGGACAGGTTTTTCATGAACATCAGCTGGTTAACGCCTTCCGCAAAGTTGCTGTGGAACAGGAACGCGGTCAGCAGCGTGAAGCCGGCGGTGAACAGCGCGGTGAAGCGCGTCAGGAAACCGAACAGAATCGCCAGGCCGCCGCCCAGTTCCAGCAGAATCACCAGCGGCAGCAGGAAGCCGGGCACGCCCATCGCCTGCATGTACTGTGCGGTGCCTGCATAGGCGGTGATTTTGCCCCAGCCGGCAGTAATAAACAGGATGGTCATTAATACGCGTGCCAGCAGCAGGCCTGAGTCTTCGAATTTTTTCATCATTTACTCCAACAAGGTTTTTGGCGCAGGTTGTTGGCCTGCCGGGTTATTTTCCCGCTAAACCGCGTTAAACAGTTCGTCGGGCTGATGGAGGGAGATGATAGTCGCGCGCAGCAATAGTTGTAAGCGAGATAAACTGTCGATGTTATTCAGGAATTCTGAAGGAGGAAAACCGAACCTTTTCGATCCGGTTTAAGGTGAGGAAGTTAGCGTGGCGGCATTGCCGATTTGATCATGCGCCAGGTGCTCCACAGGCCGAGTCCGCGTTTGGCCCAGCGCATGATGCGGTTGGGGCTGCGGATCGACCAGATGGCGAGCGCGCTGCTGCCAATCGCCAGATAGCGGCGCAGGCTGAGAAACGTCAGCCAGCCGCGATCATACTGCGCGGTGCTTTCCAGCCAGTCGCGGCGGGCAGCGCTGAGATCCAGCCGCTGCTGCTGTACCTGATTAAGCAATTCATGAATGCGTGCTTCACGTTCACGCTGACTCATGAGCGATGCTCCTCGAGTAAGGTGCGATCGGTGTCCAGCTCTTTGCGCGTATGGCGCAGCAGCGTGGACTGCCGGGATTTACGCAACGTCCATAAACCAAAAATCAGCGCCAGCGCGAACAGTACGCCGGTGGTGATGGCAATCGCCATCAGCCGGTACTGCGCATCCACCGCCCAGATAATCAGCACCATCAGGCTCATCAATCCGAAAGCGGTAAACAGCATGGTCAGGCCTATCATGAGCAGCATCTGGATCAGATTGGCCTTTTCCTCTTCCAGCTCGGCAACGGCCAGCCGCACGCGTGTCTCGACCATGCCAACCAGCGTTGTCACCACGCGCTGACCTACATTGAAGACCCCTTTGCCTGGGCCGTGGCTCTGATTCTCGCTCATATCAACGACGTGAAATCAGGATGCCGATCAGCACGCCGACTGCTGCGCCGATACCCACGCCGTGCCACGGATTTTCACGCACGTAGACGTCCGCTTTTTCCGCCGCTTCACGCGTGGTCTGCGCGATGCGTTCGCCGGATTCGCCCAGCCGCTCGCGTGAACTTTCAATGGCACCGCGTGCTTTGTGACGCAGTTTATCCAGCTCGCTTTTCGACTTATCAGCCGAGCTGCTCAGCACTTCTTCCAGGGTGTCGGCAAGGTTTTTCAGTTCCGCACGCAGATGTTCAGATGTGGTGTCTTTAGCCATGGTGTTCTCCATTACATCATTTATTTAAGTCCGATTAATAAGGCTCGGCCTGCAGCTTTTTCAGCTCCTGGCGTGCCTCTTCCAGCTTCCGTTCGCGCTTACCGATCTTCTCCTGGTCTTTGCCTTCCTGGCGATCCTGCTGCAGTTCGCGCTCGCGCTCAGCCACTTTATGCTGCTGGGCTTCAATGCGTTCAGCGTGGGCGGATTTCAGTTTCTCGTCAGTGCAGTTGGCGCGGACTTCAGTCAGTGCGCGTTCCAGTCCGGTGACCCGGCGCTGGTTGTCGTGCTGTTTCGCCATCTCAATTTCACGCTGAATATCCTGCTGTTTTTGCTGACACAGCGATTCCGCTGCCAGCAGTGAACCCGAGAGAGAGAAAAGAATCGCACCCAGCAGTAGTTGTTGTTTCATCAGGTTTTTACCTTCCATTGTTGACGACCTGTCGCAAACCGGACAGGAGGGGCATCCCAGCTTGTCGTCTGCTCGCGCTTACTTAAGAATAGACAGCAGACGAAAAAATTCAAAAAACACGCGGGGATAGCGAGGATTGAGGTGCCGCCGGGCGATGAACCCGACGGCGGGGATCAGCTATAGGTGGGGCGATTAGCGTCCACCACCTGCTGTGACGCCTGCGGACCCGCCGCCACGACAAAGCCCTGTGGCAGCAGGCGGCGCAGTACTTTCTGCGCGGCCAGGCTCTGCTCTTCATTCTCAAAATGAATGACCAGCGCATCGCCTGCCGAGGTAATGCTTTTAATCCGCACGCCCTGCGCCGAAAGCTGCTGGTAGAGATAAAAGCCGTCCGGCAGATTGGTGCCGCTGTGTGCCACGCGGATCTTCACCACCGTTTCATGCTGCATCAGTTTGGGCACAATGCCGATAGCCAGCAGCGCCAGCACACCAGCGCACAGCCAGGGGAGTAAACGCCTGGGGAAATTACGCAACCCTGTCATTACTGTGACTTCCCGTTCTGACCCGCCTGACGTTTACGCCACAGCACTACCAGTGAACCCACCAGACCGATGACCAGCAGCACCAGCGGCAGCAGCATCAGGCAGAACATCAGCTCATCTTCATAGCGGCGGAAAATGGGGGTTTTCCCCAGCGCAAAGCCGAGCACGGTAAGAATCAGCACCCACAGGAAGCCGCTCATCCAGTTAAAGAACTGGAAGCGGGCATTGCTCAGGCCAGAGAGGCCGGCAATGGTCGGTAGCAGGGTACGGACAAACGCGATAAAGCGGCCAATCAGCAGCGCAGACAAGCCGTGGCGGTGGAACAGACTATGGGCGCGCTGATGATACTGCGCGGGCAGATGGGAGAGCCATTTCTGCACCGTCGGCGTATTGCCAAGCCAGCGGCCCTGAATGTAACTGACCCAGCAGCCAAGGCTGGCGCCGGTGGTCAGCACCAGCAGGGTCAGCGGAAAGCTCATGGTGCCTTTCGCGATCAGCACGCCGACCAGAATCAGCAGACTATCACCGGGCAGAAACGCGGCGGGCAGCAGGCCATTTTCGAGAAACAGAATCATGAACAACACGCCATAAATCGCCCACACCAGCGTGGGGTCGGAGAGCATTTCGTAATCCTGCTGCCACAGGGCATGCAGCAATGCTTGCAAAATATCCATCAATCATTCCTGAACATCATTGTTAAACGTGCCCGTGAGGGGCTTAGGCGCAGGCGGGTTAAGTTATACATTTTAGGTATGCCACCTGAGCAGGATTTCCGGATCCATCCAGAATTGATTGTTAAATCAGCGACTTTTTATAGCCCTGTCGCAAAGGGTAAGAAAAGGGCGATAACTGTAACAAAAATCGCGGGATTCAGACAGTGTAAAGTCGCGGTCGCACAGGAGTTTTACCTTTTGACGCAGATGGTCAAAAGGAGCTTTACACGAGCTGACACTATTGCAGATTAACTGACTTTTTAGCCTGAAAATGCAGCGTTTCTGCCATTGCGGCTTCAGGGCAGGATCACCGGATTTTCTGCGAACATGTAGCGGTCGACGTTGAATTCGAAATCATCGGCGGTGGCGTCGAACAGCATCTGTTTAGTATTTTCCAGATGCTGCCACATCGCCAGTTTGCTGGCGGCGGGATCTTTGCGCATCAGCGCTTTTAAGATCTGATCGTGATCGTCGCACCAGCTGGTGATATGGCGCGCGTCAATGTGCTCGTGCAGTTTGAGCCAGTAAGGATTATGCAGCCGGTGCCGCCACATTTTCTCTACGATGGTGGCCAGCGCGCTGTTTTGGGTGGCCTGGGCAATGCGCACGTGAAACTCCATATCCCATGTCGAATCGCGCGCGTGATCTTCCTGCCGGGCTTTTTCCTGAATTGCCAGCAGCGCCACGATGTCCTGTGGACGGATCTGCGTGGCGGCAAATTCGGCGACATTGCTCTCAATCAGCTGGCGCGCCTGCAGCAGTTCAAAGGGGCCATAGCTGGCAAACTCCAGCTGATCGGCGGCGCTGTCGCGCGGTTGTGGCTGGTCGCTGATCACATGAATGCCGGACCCTTTGCGCACCTCCACGTAGCCTTCCACCTCCAGCATGATGATCGCTTCCCTTACCACTGTGCGGCTCACCTGGTGCGCCTCCGCAATCATCCGCTCTGCCGGTAACTTTGCCCCCACGGCATAACTGCCCGCTTCGATGCGCTGCTTGAGTTCGCTGGCGAGTTGCTGGTAGAGGCGGCGGGATTCGTTCAGATCCATGATTTTTCGGTTCTGTGAAAGACGGTAAGTTGTTATACCACTTACTCTGCGATGTCGCAAAGCTCTGAAGCTATTATACCATCTGGCAAGTTAAAAACCTGCGCTCATGCTCAGGTTTTATCTTTAATTTATATAATATACATAGGTTTAAGTTTATTGAAATAAGATGCACGCCGGCTTTCGCCGTATGGCAATGATGGATAATGTGACGCAGTTGGCAAACAAATCTCCCTTTCGCTGAAATTGGTATGATAACTTTTGCGCATTAGCTGACCGATTTCATCTTCAAGGAAGCGACATGTTGCGACTCAACCGCCGCGATTTCCCCGGCGCACGCTATAGCGAACGCGTGATCCAGTTCGGCGAAGGCAACTTTTTACGTGCCTTTATCGACTGGCAGCTCGACTGGCTTAATGAACATCAGGGCACCGATGCCGGTGTGGTGGTGGTGCGACCGCGCAACCGGATGCAGACGGAGACGCTCAATCAGCAGGATGGCCTCTACACCACGCTGCTGCGCGGCCTGAATGAAGCGGGGCAACCGCTCAGTGAAACCCGGCTGATCCGCAGCCTTAATCGTGAAATCCAGCCTTATCAGCAGTTCGAAGAATTCCTGGCTCTGGCACGCGCGCCGCAGATGCGTTTTGTGTTCTCCAATACCACCGAGGCCGGCATCGCGTATGCCGAACAGGATCGGCTGGAGGATCAACCCGCGTCGTCGTTTCCCGGCAAACTGACGCAGCTGCTGTGGGCGCGTTATCAGCACTTTGCCGGCGCCACCGATAAAGGCTGGCTGATCGTGCCGTGTGAGCTAATCGACCATAACGGCGACACGCTGCGCGCGCTGGTGCTGCGTTACAGCCAGCAGTGGCAGTTGCCCGCGGCCTTTACGCAGTGGGTGACGCAGCACTGCGCCTTTTACAACACGCTGGTGGATCGCATTGTAAGCGGCTATCCGCCGGATGGCGCACAGATCGCGGCCCAACTGGGTTATGACGACCGCTATCTGGTGGCCGGGGAGCGCGACTACCAGCTGGTGCTTGAGGGACCGGATGCGCTGATGCACGAGCTGCAGCTGACGGCGCTGGCGCCAGCCGTCAGGCGGGTAGATGACATCACGCCGTACAAAGCGCAGAAGGTGGCGATCCTCAACGGGGCGCACACTGCGCTGGTGCCGGTGGCGTTTCAGGCCGGGCTGGCGAGCGTGGGCGAGGCCATGAACGATGCGCAGCTGGCAGCGTTCGTCAATGTGCTGCTGCGCGAAGAGGTGATTCCGACGCTGAATTTGCCGCGTGATGAGCTGCACGCCTTTGCCGATGCGGTGCAGCGCCGCTTTCGCAATCCGTTTGTTCACCATGCGCTGCTGGCGATTGCGCTCAACGGCATGACCAAATTCCGCACGCGCCTGCTGCCGGCGCTGTTACAGGCGCAACAGCAGTGCGGCGACTGGCCACCGCGGCTCACCTTTGCCTTTGCCGCGCTGCTGGCGTTTTATCGCGGCCAGCAGGATGACCGGCAGTGGCCGCTGCAGGATGACGCGCACTGGCTGCAGCGTTTTGCCCGGCTGTGGCCGGCGGTCCTCACCGATGAACTCACCCCGCAGCAGCTGGTGAGCGACGTACTGAGCGACGCGCAGCACTGGGGCGAAGATTTAACCCAGCGGCCCGGCCTGGTCCCGGCGGTCAGCCAGCAGCTGCATAACATTCTCGTCCACGGCATGCGGACGGCCCTTAGCCAACTGAGATAACGCGATGCAAGATGCGATCAAAATACACTCACGCGACAACGTCGCCGTGGCGCTGCAGGATTTAGTTGCCGGTATGCAGGTTGCCGTGGCTGAACAGCTTATTGCGCTGCAGCAGGATATTGGGCGCGGCCACAAGTTTGCGCTGCAATCGCTCAACAGTGGCGAGCAGGTGATTAAGTATGGGCTGCCGATTGCCCATGCCACTCAACCGATCGCCGTCGGCGAGCTGATTCACTCCAGCAACGCGCGCACCAATCTGAGCGATGTTGATGAGTATGAATACCAGCCGGAATACATTGCGCTGCCAGCGCAGGCGGCGGATCGTGAGGTGCAGATTTATCGTCGCGCCACGGGCGAGGTTGGCATTCGTAACGAGCTGTGGATTTTACCGACCGTCGGCTGCGTGAACGGTATCGCCCGGCAGATTGTGTCACGTTTTCTGCGGGAAAGTGACGACGCGGCCGGCATCGACGGCTTGCACCTGTTCAGCCATCCCTTCGGCTGTTCACAGCTGGGGCAGGATCACGAAAATACCCGCACCATGCTGCAAAATATGGTGCGTCATCCCAATGCCGGCGCGGTGCTGGTGATTGGACTCGGCTGCGAAAACAATCAGGTCGATATCTTTCGCGACACGCTGGGCGACTTCGACAGTCAGCGCGTGCAGTTTATGGAGTGTCAGAAACAGGATGATGAAGTGGAAGCCGGCCTGCAGCGGTTGCATGCGCTGTACAACGTGATGCGTCACGACCGCCGCCAGCCGGGCAAACTGAGCGAGCTGAAGTTTGGTCTCGAATGCGGTGGCTCGGACGGCTTTTCCGGCATCACCGCCAATCCGCTGCTCGGCTGTTTCTCTGACCAGATGATCGCCAACGGCGGCACCACGGTGCTGACCGAAGTACCAGAGATGTTTGGTGCCGAGCGCATCCTGATGAGCCGCTGCCGTGATGCGGCGATTTTCGACAAAACGGTGGCGATGATTAACGACTTCAAGCGCTATTTTATCGATCATCAGCAGCCGATTTATGAAAATCCATCGCCGGGCAACAAGGCGGGCGGCATCACCACGCTGGAGGAGAAGTCGCTGGGCTGTACGCAAAAAGCCGGGCAGAGTCAGGTGGTGGATGTGCTGAAATACGGTGAGCGGCTGCGCACGCCGGGGCTCAATTTGCTCAGCGCGCCCGGTAATGATGCGGTCGCCACCAGCGCGCTGGCCGGAGCCGGCTGCCATATGGTGCTGTTTACCACCGGACGCGGCACGCCGTACGGTGGCTTCGTGCCCACCGTGAAAATCGCCACCAACACGCCGCTGGCGGAGAAAAAGCCGCACTGGATTGATTTCAATGCCGGGCGACTGCTGGAGGGCACCAGCATGGAGACGCTGCTGGCGGAGTTTGTTGAGACTATTGTGGCGATTGCGAACGGCCAGCCGGCGCGTAATGAAGCGAATGATTTCCGCGAGCTGGCGATTTTCAAAAGTGGCGTGACGCTTTAATGCGTCAGCGGTTAAAGCGCGGCACCGGAGCGTGCCGCGACGCGGGTTAACCGGCAGTACGCGGCTGACGTTCCGCTTCCGCCTGACATACGGCGGCGGTAAACAGAATGTCGGTTGAGGAGTTCAGTGCGGTTTCGGCGGAATCCTGCAGTACGCCGATGATAAAACCGACCGCAACCACCTGCATCGCCAGATCGTTAGGGATGCCAAACATGTTGCAGGCAACCGGAATCAGCAGCAGCGAACCGCCCGCCACGCCGGACGCACCGCAGGCACACAGCGAGGCGACAAGGCTCAGCAGAATAGCGGTGGGTACGTCCACGGCAATGCCCAGCGTGTGCACCGCAGCCAGCGTCAGTACGGTAATGGTGATTGACGCGCCCGCCATGCTGATGGTGGCACCGAGCGGAATCGATACCGAATAGGTGTCTTCATCCAGATTCAGGCGTTTCGCCAGCGCCATGTTGACCGGAATATTCGCGGCCGAGCTGCGGGTAAAGAACGCCGTTACGCCGCTTTCGCGCAGGCAGGTAAACACCAGCGGATAAGGATTGCGGCGGATTTTCTGAAACACCAGCATCGGGTTGACCACCAGCGCCATAATCAGCATGCAGCCAATCAGCAGCGTCAGCAGGTGGGCATATTGCCACAGCGCACCGAAGCCGGTTGAGGCCAGAATCGATGCCACCAGGCCAAAAATGCCCAGCGGCGCGCAGCGAATCACACAGCGCACCACCCAGGTCGCGGCATTCGACGCGTCGTTCAGGAAGGCTTTGCTGCTCGGGCTGGCATGACGAAACGCCAGGCCAAGACCAATCGCCCACACCAGAATGCCAATGTAGTTGGCGTTCATCAGCGCTTCAATCGGATTGGCGACCATGCTCATCAGCAGGCCGTGCAGCACTTCGGTGATGCCGGACGGCGGGGTAATTTCGGTCGCGCCGACGTCCATCGACAGCGTCTGCGGGAACAGATGGCTGAAAATTACCGCGACCACCGCCGCGAAGAAGGTACTGAGCAGATACAGCATAATGATCGGGCGAATTCTGGTTTTTTGCCCCTGCTGATGGTTGGCAATCGAAGAGATCACCAGCACCAGCACCAGCAGCGGTGCCACGGCTTTCAGCGCGCGCACGAACAGTTCGCCCAGCAGACCGACGGCTAACGCGGCATCGCGTGAAAGCCACGCCAGCGCCACGCCGGCAACCAGGCCGATCATGATTTGTTTTACCAGACTGCCTGAGAACAGGATGCCCAGCGGTCGAAGAAGATTATTTAGCATATTACGGTCTTTTATTGCGGTATGAGTGTTGTGCGCGGTTGCTCCGCGCCAAACGGTTTGCCCGGCGGAGTATAAGGAAAAGTCCTGGCGAGAAAAGAGATAATTCTGTCGGTGCGCGCCAGATCGGTTTTTTGATCTGCTGATGACGGGAAGTGTGACAGAGATATGAAACGCGAAGGTTGGCGCTGGCGAAACAAAGCAGGGGCGATTAGCGCCCCTGCAGAAGATTATTGTGAGATGCCTTTCTGGTCGTTTCTGTGGTTTACCCAGGCGTTAATCAGCAGCGTACCGCCGAGAATCACGCCGACCACCGTCAGCGAGATCGCCACCGGAATGTGATAGAACTCGACAATCAGCATCTTGATACCGATAAACACCAGCACGATCGCCAGACCGTACTTCAGCATCGAGAAGCGCTCTGCCACGTTGGCCAGCAGGAAGTACATAGCGCGCAGGCCAAGGATGGCGAACAGGTTAGAGGTCAGCACGATGAACGGGTCGGTAGTGACGGCAAAAATAGCCGGAATACTGTCGACAGCGAAAATAACATCGCTCAGCTCCACCATAATCAGCACCAGCAGCAGCGGTGTGGCAAACAGCACGCCGTTTTTGCGGGTGAAGAACTTTTCGCCGTGCAGTTCATCGGTCATGCGCAGATGCTTACGCAGCCAGCGCACCACCGGCTTATCGCCGACAGCAGCATCATCGTCCTCTTTCGCGAAGGCCATTTTGATGCCGGTAAACAGCAGGAAAGCGCCGAAGATGTAGAGGATCCAGCTGAACTGTGTGACCAGCCAGCTGCCGGCAAAGATCATGATGGTACGCAGCACAATCGCGCCCAGCACGCCGTAAATCAGCACGCGGCGCTGAATATTAGACGGAATGGCGAAGTAGCTGAACAGCATCAGCCAGACGAAGACGTTATCGACCGCCAGCGCTTTTTCCAGCACGTAACCGGTGAGGAACGCCAGGGTTTGTGCCGTCGCGACTTCGCGCCCGGCGCTGCCGTCGAGATACCACCAGAACGCGGCGGCAAACAGCAAAGAAACGGAGATCCACACCAGCGACCAGACGGCGGCCTGTTTGAATGACATGGTTTGTGCGCCGCGTCGTCCCTGTAAGAAGAGATCGATCGCCAGCATGATGAGCACGACGACAGCGAAGCTGCCCCAGAGTAACGGTGTGCCTACAGAGTGCATAGTCGTATCCTGTCCTGAAAATGAAAAAACGGCTGAGTCAGAAGACGTCAGCCGCTTTATAGAGCTGCAAGCAAACCTCGCCTTCCGGCAAGGTCTCACTTACAACACAGAATCAATTCCGGGTTGCCTGACGACCGGATGCGCTACGCATCGTAATGACGATCGGTCAGCTTACAAGTTACTCCCCTTTGCTGCGGCCAACATACGTGCAACCGCGAGCAGATTCAATGGGGGAGCTGTAATATTTTGCAATATTTACACTTCTTTCCGATCCGCCGGAAACACCACGCCGGTCTGGCGACGAATCTCTGTCAGCAACCGGGCGGTAATGCGTGACACCTCCAGCGCAGGGTGCTCCACCTGGCGCGTTTCCACCAGCCGGGCGAAGGTCTCTGCTTCATACAGCATAGTATTGATGTGCTGTGGCTGCGTCAGGTTCTGGCTCTCGCCGCCGCGCGGAATCAGGCGCAGCTGCTGGCACTCGGAAATTTTCTCAATCACTATCGAGCCGGCTTCGCCCTGGATTTCGCTGGGAATCAGGGAATCACTGACTTTCGAGTGCAGCAGCGTGACGTCGAAATCGCTGTAGTCCAGCACTACCACGCCGTGCGCATCGACGCCGCTTGCCAGCAGCGAGGCCTCCGCTTTCACCTGCTGCGGCGCACCCCACAGGGTAACGGCAGCGGCGAGACAGTAGTAGCCAATATCCATGATCGAACCGTTGGACCAGCGCGGGTTAAAGGTATTCGGGTTCTCACCGTCGAGATAGCGCTGATAGCGTGATGAGTACTGACAGTAGTTGAACAGCGCTTTGCGCAGTGTGCCCAGCTGCGGCAATGCCTGTTGCAGGCGCAGGAACGTCGGCAGACTGGCGGTTTTGAACGCCTCAAACAGCACCACCTGATGCTGACGCGCACAGGCAATCATCGCCTCAGCTTCACGCAGGTTAGAGGCCAGCGGTTTTTCGCAGATGACGTGTTTGCCGTGCGACATGAACAGCAGCGCCTGCTCACAGTGCAGCGCATTGGGGCTGGCGATATACACCGCGTCGATTTCCGGACTTGCCGCCAGCGCCTCCAGTGAGGTAAAGGTCAGCGGACAGGGATAATCCGCGACAAAGGCGTCGGCCTGCTGCTGGCTGCGTGAATAGACGGCGCTCAGTTTCATTTTGCCGCTCTCATGCGCGGCATCGATAAACTGGCGGGTAATCCAGTTGGTTCCCACAATGGCAAAACGTATCACGGCTGGCTCTCCTGCACTCTGAAAGCGGCAGAGTAGCATGTTCCCTGGCGGCGCAGGCAGGCGAAATTTGATCCTGCGATCCGCATTCCAATATGATGATGCCAAACCCTTTTTTAACCGACATGCGGGGACGCCGGGTGAGCGGAAGCAAACACGCACTGAACTGGACCACACTGCTGATCGCCATTCCGGTGGGCCTGGTGGCCTCACTGGTCACGCTGGCGTTTCGCGGCATCATCGATCTCATCAATCATCTGCTGTTTCACAGCGACAGCGAAATCACGGTCGCGATGCACGTCTGGCCGTGGATCTTCTGGCCGCTGCTGGTGGGCGCAGGCGGGCTGCTGGCCGGCTGGTTCCTGCGCTACGCGGTGGCGATTGAGCAGCAGGAGACGGTGAAAACCGATTACCTTGAAGTGATTAACGCGCGGCTGGATGCGGTGCCCACCAAAACCTCGCTGTTTCGCGCACTGTCGTCGATTGCCAGTATCGGCAGCGGGGCGTCGATTGGTAAAGAGGGGCCGATGGTGCAGTTGTCGGCGCTGAGCGGCAGCCTGCTGGGGCGCTGGCTGCCAGCGTCCCTCAATATGCGCAACAGCGACATCGTCGCGATGGCCGCCGCCGCCGGTCTGTCGTCGGTGTATCACGCCCCGCTGGCGTCGGCGATTTTTGTCGCGGAAATTGCGTTTGGTATCTCTGCGCTACAGCGGCTGATTCCGCTGATTGTCGCCTCGGCAGTGGCGGTGATGACCATGTGGTCACTGGGCTTTCGCAGCGCGCTCTATCCGCTCTCCGACACGCTGTTTCAAATGGATCTCACCAGCCTGCTGATGACGGTAATCATTGGGTTTGCTGCGGGCGTGGCAGGCTGGCTGTTAATCAAGCTGATTGCGCGCAGCAAAGCGTTATTCAGCCGCGTGCACTCGCTGCCGTTCAGGCTGGGCGCAGGCGGCTTTGCGGTTGGCTTACTGGCGCTGATCTCCACCGATATCCTCGGTAACGGCTATGAAGTGATCGTGAAAATCATTGAAGGCAACTATCTGCTGGCGGGTCTGCTCGGCCTGCTGGTGCTGAAAATGCTGGCGACCACGCTCTCGGTCGGCTCCAACGCGGTAGGCGGCCTGTTCACGCCCTCATTATTGATTGGTGCGCTGCTCGGCGTGGCGCTGGCGCAGACTGGCGTGCTGCTGCATTTGCCGGT
This sequence comes from gamma proteobacterium symbiont of Lampromicra miyakona, assembly GCF_059730895.1. NCBI lineage: Bacteria > Pseudomonadati > Pseudomonadota > Gammaproteobacteria > gamma proteobacterium symbiont of Lampromicra miyakona. The sequence continues at coordinate 514,619 of NZ_AP035932.1, forward strand.
GGGCAATACACTGCTGTATGCGGCGGTGGGCATGGCGGCGGTGCTGGCAGCGGTCAGTCAGGCGCCGCTGATGGCGATGCTGATGGTGCTGGAGATGACGCTCAACAGCAGCCTGCTGTTCCCACTGATGATCGCCTCGGTGCTGGCGTCAATGCTGGTCTACCGGCTGCAGTCTGCCAGTACCTATCCGGTGGTAAGCCATCACCTTAATCGTTCAGAAGCGAAATATGATTTTGATAATATGCGGGTTGATCAGCTGATCATCCCCGGCGCGGCGCTGCAGCCGGCGGAATCGGTCGGGCAGGCGCTGGCGGTGAGTTCGCTCAAGCGCGAGCGCTACGTCTACGTCATTAATCAGGCCGGTCAGTTTCTCGGCGTAGTATCAATTCATGACATTTCGCGCAAAGTGCTGGCACAGGAGATCACGCTGGATTCGCCGGTCAGCAGCGTGATGGATGATAATTTCCCCTGCATTTACCAGCACCAGAGCATGCGTGAAGGCTGGGAGGCGTTTGCGCGCGTGACGCTGGAGCGTTTACCGGTGCTGAATAATGCGCAGGAGCGTCGCTTCCTTGGCGCATTGACCAAAACCAGTCTGATTCAGAAAGCGCAGGAGTTTCTTTAGGCTGCGTTGCCGCGCAGCGCCTGTTCGGTCATCCACAGGCGCGCGTCGAACTCCAGCTGGTGGTAGTCCGGTTCCATGTGGCAGCACAGCTGATAAAAGGCTTTGCTGTGATCTTTCTCTTTCAGGTGCGCCAGTTCGTGCACCACGATCATGCGCAGAAAGGGTTCCGGCGCGAGGCGGAAAAAGGTCGAGATGCGAATTTCGGCCTTGGCTTTCAGGTTACCGCCCTGTACGCGGGAAATGGCGGTATGCAGGCCAAGTGCATGCTTCATCACTTTGATTTTATTATCCCAGATGACCTTGCTCACCGGCGGTGCGCTGCGCATATAGCGGTTTTTCAGCGCCTGCGTGTAGTCATAAAGCGCGCGGTCGCTGACGACGTCGTGCGTATCGGGATAGCGCTGCTGCAAAAAGGCGGCTAATCGCTGATTATCAATCAGCACTTGCACCTGTTCGAGGATGTTTTCAGGGTAACCCTGCAGATAGATTAATGACATTGGGATTCCCGACGAAAGACAGTATACTGCGCCCCCTTTTCAGGGCGAAAATCGCGCAAAGTGTACCACGCCGGAGATTCCATGAGCCAACTTGAACTGACCGATCGCACGCTGACGCTTCAGCGCTTCCCGCCGATGCGCGAAGAGAGCCCGCTACAGGCGTGGGACGCCGCAGATGAATATTTGCTTCAGCAGGCGCTGCCGGCAGGCCCGGTGCTGGTATTCAATGACAGCTTTGGCGCGCTGACCTGCGGGCTGAACGATCGGGAAATCTGGCACGTCAGCGACTCGTGGCTCAGCCAGCAGGCCGCCCGGCAGAATCTGCGTCTCAACGGTCTGGATGAAGCGTCGGTACACTTTCTTGATAGCCTGGCGCCGTTGCCGGCTGCCCCGGCGGCGGTACTGATTAAGCTGCCCAAAGCGCTGGCGCTGCTTGAGCACCAGCTGCGCGCGCTGCGGACGGTCGTCACGCCGGATACCCTGATTCTGGCGGCCGGTAAAGCCAAAGATATCCATAATTCCACGCTGCAGCTGTTTGAACGCATTCTCGGTGAGAGCAAAACCTCACTGGCGTGGAAAAAAGCGCGTCTGATTTACAGCCATTTCAGCGCGCCGGCGCTGGCGGACGTGCCGGCGACCACCGTGTGGCCGCTCGACGAGACGCCGTATCATATCCACAATCACGCCAATGTGTTCGCCCGCGCGGCGCTGGATATTGGCGCGCGCTTCTTTCTGCAACACCTGCCGCACGATATTGAGGGCGAAATCGTCGATCTCGGCTGCGGTAACGGCGTGATCGGCCTGCAGGCACTGGAACAGAATCCGCAGGCCGAGGTGCTGTTCGTCGATGAATCTTACATGGCGGTGGCTTCCAGCCAGCTTAACGTTGAGCTCAACCGGCCACAGGATCTGGCGCGCTGCCAGTTTCGGGTTAACAACGTGCTGAGCGGTTTTCCGTCGGACCGGCTGCATGCGGTGCTGTGCAATCCGCCGTTCCATCAGCAGCACGCGGTGACCGACCACCTGGCGTGGCAGATGCTGCGTGACGCCAAACGCTGCCTGCAGTATGGCGGCGAGCTGCGCATCGTCGGCAACCGCCACCTTGGCTATCATCAGAAAATGAAGAAGCTGTTTGGCAACTGCGAGCTGGTGGCCTCTAACGCCAAATTTGTGGTGCTGCGTTCGGTCAAGCTGCGTTAATCACAGGCTGAGCGCCAGTTCGGTGGCCTGAGCAATGGCGCGCCGTGCATCCAGCTCCTGCGCGACGTCGGCACCGCCGATCAGCCGCACGGCTTTGCCGCGTGCGGCCAGCGCCTGCGCCAGCGTACGCAGCGGTTCCTGACCGGCGCAAATCACGACGTTATCTACCGCCAGCGTCAGCGCTTCCCCCTGATGGCGCAGGTGCAGCCCGTCATCATCAATCTTCAGATACTCGACATCGCCCCACATCTGCACGCCGTGCGCCTGCAGGCTGGCGCGATGGATCCAGCCGGTGGTTTTCGCCAGCCCGGCGCCCGGCTTGCCGGATTTACGCTGCAGCAGCCAGATCTGGCGATCGGCAGGAGCCGGCTGTGGACGCACTAAACCGCCGCGCGCCTGCAGGCTGCGATCGATGCCCCAGCTTTGGTAGAAGTCTTCCTCGCGATCGGCGTGCTGCAGCAGAAACTCCGCGGTGTCGAAACCAATGCCGCCGGCACCGATAATCGCCACGCGCCGGCCAACCGGTTTTTTGTCGCGTATCACCTCGAGATAGCTCAGCACGCTGGGGTGATCGATGCCCGGAATCGCCAGCTGGCGCGGTGTGATGCCGGTCGCGATGATGACTTCATCCGCCTGTTCCAGTTCGTCGGCGCTGACGCGATGATTCAGGCACAGCTCAACACCTGCGGCTGCCAGCTGATGGCGGAAATAGCGCAGCGTTTCGCTGAACTCCGCCTTGCCGGGGATCTGGCGGGCAATATTAAACTGGCCGCCAATCTGCGCATCGGCTTCATACAGGGTGACGTGATGGCCGCGCTGCGCCGCCTGCAGCGCGAACGCCATACCGGCCGGACCGGCACCTACCACCGCCAGGCGTTTTGGCTGCGCGGCGGCGATGACCGGCATCAGCGTTTCATGACAGGCGCGCGGATTGACCAGGCAGGAAGTGACCTTGCCGGCAAAGATTTGATCGAGACAGGCCTGATTACAGGCGATGCAGGTATTGATGGCGTCGGGCTGGCCCGCCTGCGCTTTGCTGACAAACGCGGCATCGGCAAGAAATGGCCGCGCCATCGACACCATGTCGGCAATACCGTCGCGCACAATCTCCTCCGCTACCTGAGGATGATTGATACGGTTGGTAGCGATAACCGGTACGCTGACGTGCTGGCGCAGATGCTGCGTGACCCAGGCGAAACCGGCACGCGGCACGCAGGTGGCAATGGTGGGAATGCGTGCTTCATGCCAGCCAATGCCGCTGTTGAACAGCGTCACGCCGCGTTGCTCCAGCGCCGTGGCAAGCTGCAGCGTCTCCTGCAGTGAGCTGCCGTTATTCACCAGGTCGAGCATCGACAGGCGAAAAATAATGATGAAGGCTTCGCCGACGGCGGCGCGCACCGCCTGCGTCACTTCCAGTGCAAAGCGCTGCCGCCGCGCCACATCACCGCCCCAGCCGTCGTCGCGCTGATTGGTATGGGCGACCAGGAACTGATTAATCAGGTAGCCTTCGGAACCCATGATTTCGACACCGTCGTAACCGGCCTGCTGCGCCAGCCGGGCGCAGCGCGCGAAATCCGCGATGGTTTGTTCAATCTGCGCTTCGCTCAGTGCCTGCGGTGTAAACGGGTTGATGGGCGCCTGTAACGCCGAGGGCGCCACCAGATCGCGCTGATAGCTGTAACGTCCGGCGTGCAGGATCTGCAGCGCAATTTTGCCCCCCTGTGCATGTACCGCATCGGTTATCTGGCGGTGCCAGCCGCACTGGGTTTCGTCCGTGAGCATGGCTCCGCCCTGCGCCACCACGCCCTGCGCATTGGGCGCGATGCCGCCGGTCACAATCAGCGCAACGCCTTCCCGGGCGCGCTCGGCGTAGAAGGCAGCGAGGCGCTGAGCGCCATCAGCATGCTCTTCCAGACCGGTGTGCATTGAGCCCATCAGGAAACGGTTTTTCAGTTGCGTAAAGCCCAGATCCAGCGGGGCAAACAGATGCGGATAACGCTCAGTCATGATCACTTACTCAGTGAGTGGTCGGATGAGTGAACTCTAGCGGGAAAAGTGCGGGCTGGAAATTTGCGGCGCTCAGCCTGTGAGAAACATCAAAAAAAAGCAGGGCGGCAAGTCGCAGACGAAAGTATCGGACCACTTTCGCCAGGCACGGGAAGAAACCTGCGCGCCCTGTAATGGCATGAAGATTGGGCTAATAAATTAGCTCTGTGGTTATAAATTCCTGTATGACTCAATCTCTATAACAATCCCGGGTGAGGACGAGGTGATGATGCCATGCCTCAGTCGAATTAATCCGCAAGACTGGTCTTGATTTTGGCTTCAGCAGGCACCGTTTCGCCGTGCCAGTTCGATAATATCGACCAGATTCTTTGATTCGAGCTTTTGAAAAATTTTAGTTTTATAAGTACTGATAGTTTTGTTATTTAATCCTAATTCACAGGCAATGATTTTATTGGATTTTCCCTGCGCCAGCTGACGTAAAATAAGCGTTTCCCGCTCGGTCAGGCGCGACAGCATATCCTGTTCATTAACATAACGCTGGCGCCGGTCAAGAATATCGCCGGGCAGATAATTTACATTGTTAAATACGCAGCCAATGGCGGCGATCAGCGTCTGAATCGGATCGTATTTCGACACGAAGCCGTTAGCACCCTGACTAAGCGATTGTATAAGCAGGTGATTGTTACTGCTCTGACTGAGCAGAATGACTTTCATCCAGGTTTTAGATTTTACGATATCGCGTAAAAAGGCGATGCCATTTTTCTCTTTGAAATCAGGATCTAAAATCAGGATGTCGATGTGCTGATGAATAACATCGTCAATACCATCATTAATTGTGTTTGCTGTAGTGACACAATTAAAGCCATTCATTAATAATAAAGCCTGCACCCCAGCCGCAACAAGGCGATGCTCATCAACGATGAGAATTTTTGCATTAAACATAGATCTCCCTTTTACGACACCGATATGATGGCGCTGGCGGACATTATGTCTGGCGGCTTATCCCGGCGAACCGAGAAATGTCTTGATAAGATTATGTTTTTATAAAACCTGCTGATTTTTCAGCCGATATTGTTCAAAGATAATTAATGTTTCATTGACGGCGTTAATTTCGCACGCGATGGCGGCAATCAGCTGCGCGACATCGTGTCCTTCCTGCTGGTGTTTCTCCAGCTTGCGCCCCAGCTCCATCAGCGCGCTGGCATTAAGAATACTGGCACCGCCTTTCAGCTTATGGCCAAGCTGTGACAGCGCGTGAGCATCAGTGGTTTGCTGCAGCGCCGCCAGCAATTCATCGTGGCTGGTGCGAATACTTTCCAGCAGGGTGATGCAGCTGGCGGGATCGCGCTCAGCCAGCTGCATCAGCAGCGGCGCAAAAGTCGGAACCGCCACAGGGGCCGGCAGCGCGGCGACGGCGGTATCAGCAACAGGTTGCCCGGTTACGCCGGCTGCAGCCTCGCTGTCAGGAGCGTTTGGCGTGCGGCGCGGACAGTGGGTGATTTGCGCCAGCAACGTATCCAGATTCAGCGGCTTGAACAGACAGTCGTTCATGCCAGCCTGCAGGCAGCGCTGCATGATGTGCTGCTCGGCGGAGGCGGTCAGGCCGTATAGCGTGATCGGCGGCAGATGATGGTGGCGTTCATGCTGGCGCAGCGCCTGGGCAAATTCAAACCCGTTCATACCGGGCATATTGCAGTCGGTAATGATCAAGTCAAAGCGCAGCGGATCCTGCTGCCACAGTTTCAGCGCTTCGACGGCGCTTTCGCTCACCACCACCTGATGGCCCGCCAGCTCCAGCTGTTTACCCAGCAGCAGGCGATTAGGCGCATGATCATCAATCACCAGCACTGACAGCTTGTCGGTGACCAGCGGCTGTGACAGATGCGGTTGGGTTTGATCGCGCGGTTCGCCGGCCGGCGCGCGGAAGTAGAAGGAGAACACCGATCCTTCACCTGGCGTACTCTCCACAATCAGTTCGCCATCCAGCAGCTCTGCCAGATTGCGGCAGATGCTCAGGCCAAGACCGGTGCCAATCTGCTGCTGCTGACGTTCACCGACCTGGACAAATGGCTCAAAGATCGCCTGCTGCTGCTCCTCAGTCATGCCGCAGCCGTCATCGCTCACTTCTATGACGAACTCACAACCTTCCTCTTCCTGGCCAATCCCCTGCATCAGCACCACGGTTACGCTGCCGCGATCGGTAAATTTAATGGCGTTACTCAACAGGTTAGACAGGATCTGGTTGATCATCAGCGGATCGGTCTGTACCCAGTAGGCCGCGATGTCCATCTCTACGCGCAGATCGATCCCTTTGCTTTCGGCCTTGTTGCGGAACAGCGTCACCGCCTGATCGATCACATCCGGCAGGTAAACGGTTTCCGGCGTGGGTTGATACTGGCCAGATTCGATCTTTGACAGATCGAGGATATCGCCGATCAGCGACAGCAGCGCACGCGCCGAACTGTAGGCGACGCGAATATTCTCTGACAGCGTCTCACACGGCTGCGAGCGGGTTTCCAGCTCCAGCAAACCAATGATGGCGTGCAGCGGCGTGCGGATCTCATGGCTCATGCTGGCGAGAAACTCACTTTTGGAGCGGTTGGCTTTGTCTGCGGTGTCCTTGGCCAGCTGCAGCTCCTGCAACAGCGCGTTACGTTCGGTGACATCGACCCAGCCGCCGATCACCCCGGCAACTTCCCCCAGCCGATCGCGAAATGGCAGCGTCCAGTGATACAGATGGAAGGCCTGCTGGCCAAACATCAGCTGGACGTCGCGCATTACCGCTTCACCATCCAGCAGTGTCTGCTGATAACCATCTTCGATTGTGTGAATGCTGGCGTTATTGGTGTTGAATACGTCCGACAGTCGTTTGCCGATTACCTCGTCGCGTTTGATGTGCAAAAAGCGCAGATAGGCATTGTTACAGTCCACCAGCCGCGTTTGCTTATCGCGGATGTACATTGCCACCGGCGAGTCATTAAACAGCGTGTGGGTAAAATTGAGCTGATTTTTCAGCGCATTCTCTGCCTGCATTCGCTGCTGAATCACTTTGCGCAGATGGTGGTTCCACAGCAGGATCAACAGAATCAATCCCAGCGATACCGAAACAATCAGCAGAATCGTTTGCTTATAGTTCTGCCACGAGCCGCTGAGAAACGGCGGTTCCGCCTGACGCCACTGCGCCATCAGCTTAAACAGCGTTTCCGGCGGGATGGCCAGCAGCGCTTTATCGAGAATGCTGACCAGCGTCTCATTGCCTGGCTCTACGCGCATCACAAAGCGCGCGGGATCGGCGCCCAGCGTACCCTCGACGATCAGCCCGCTGCCAAAATGGTTGCGCAGATGGTAGTCGGCAAAAATTTTCGGCACGATCACCGCATCGACCTTGCGCGCCAGCAGCTGGCGCAGCGCATCCAGCGGACGATCGGTATCGCTGACCGACAGGTGCGGATAGTGCTCCTGCAGCCAGCTTTTCATTAGCGGATTTTTTAGCATCAGCGCCGAACCAAACGGAAAGGTGTCGCGCGCCATAATGTTTCCCGGCTGCTGATTGCGGATGATCACCCAATGCGAAACCAGCCACGGACGCGTAATCAGAGCCGGTTGTGCTTCGAACTGAGGCTCCAGAATTTCCAGCGGAAACAGCTTTGGCAAAGAACGTCCGCCGGGGTGTTCATTACTGGCGTGCGCCACAAAATTCAGGCCGGTCTGGCTGGTGATCAGCTCCAGCACGTCCGGCGCCATGCCGCGAAACTGCTCTGCCGGCGTCCGGCTACTGAGCGGTGCCTGTGCCAGCGGCAAGGTGGTCTCGATGTGTATGTTGTTTTGCAGCCACTGCTCTTCGTCGGCGGTCAGCGCCAGCGGATTGCGTTGTAGTACATGATGGGGATCGAGCTGCCAGCGTTTGGCAATCTGCATGCGGATAGACAGCGGAATCTGCGGCAGCGCCTGGTTGATGGCGTCGGCCAGCGCAGGATACAGCGGACTGATGCCGAAACCGACGTTGAGCGGAATCGTATGCTCATCGGCCAGAATAGTAAGCGCGTTGGCAAACAGATAGCGGTTGAGGTGTGTCAGCGTCGCCGCATTTCCCCAGACGCGCGCCGTCTGACCATAAACGGTGGCGGCGACGGCATCATAGTAGCCCGGGAAACGCACCAGCTGCGCGTTTTCGTATGTCTCTTCCAGGTACTGGCGCTGCAGCGGCGTGCCTGACCAGGCGATTTGCTCGGGCATGCCGTTATTGAGAAAAAGGTCGCTGTCGGTCTTCAATCCCATCACGCTGTAATCCAGCATCCACGGGGCGCTGGCCAGCAGCGGCTGCGACTGTGACGATGGCTGGGCGACGTAAATCGCCAGCATATGCATTTCGCCTTTCAGCACCGCCTGCTGCGCGGCGCTATGACTCGGGAAGTGATAAAGCTCAATACTGGTCTCCAGCATGCTTTGAATCAGCGACAGGTAGTCGGCGCTCAGGCCTTCGAAGCGGCGCGTATCGGTATCCATATATATTGGTGGCTGTGATTTACCGGCCACTGCGACTTTAATCACTTTATTTCGAAAGGCAGAAGAGATGGGCTCAGCCAGCTGCAGCGCGGGCTGTGCGGTATCGTAACGCGCTAAAAGCTGCAATGGTTTGACCTGCGCCTGCAGCGCGCCGGCAAAAAAAATAAACAGGACCACGCCCGTCAGACGGATGAAATTAACAGGATTAAACACCGTGCGTTCCTGAAGAAAATAAAGTCATTAATGCCGATAAGGGAAAAGGAGTATAAAGAGATTTTTCCCGCCTGCCTGATCTAATGCCGCATTAAGGATATTTTGCGACCATTCTCGAATGTTTAACTTATTATTAACATCCGTGGTTTTTTTTAGATATTGCTTTTGCTTTGATTTCAAATATTTCAACGGTTTATCCATAAAATGACCTTTCAAGACAATTCTTATGTGGTCCATTCGCAGAGTTACGTCAGAATTTTCGCAGTTTTTCCGGGGCCGCTAACCGCTGCTGTCCATTCATCTGGTAAAACTACCTTTTAATTAGCGGTAATAAGTTAAACGCGTAAGCAAAATTCTAATTTTTGTTAACCTGGTGACGTTTGGTTTAAACCGTTGCAAGCGATTTTCCCGGCAGCGGTCAGCGCATACTTTCAGGTCATTTTCACTGGTGTGGTTATCAGTACTGGACAAAATTGAGACTGTAATAAAGGAATAAAAGAATGGTATATGCACATAATAAACAGGTGCGTGTCGCTGTCCTTGATGATCACCCGATGGTTCGTACCGTTTTCGAGTTATGCCTGAAACACGAACCCGATATTCATCTGGTCGGGACCTGGTCTTCAAGTAATGAATTGTTTAGTCAGCTGCGCAGCACTACGGTGGATGTGCTGGTGCTGGACTTTTTGCTGGGCGAGCGGGAACTGGATGGCCTGGCCCTGGTGAAACAGCTGCGAAATCACTATCCGCAGCAAAAGATTTTGATCTCATCGTCCATGGAGAGTCCGGCGATTGTCAAAATGGTGCTGAGCGCCGGCGTTAAGGGCTTTATTGGAAAAAGCCACAATATGCAGGAGATCGTCCAGGCGATTCGTCAGGTGGCGCAGGGGCGGCTATTTTTGTCGCAGGAAGTGGCGTACGAGGTGGAAAACCTCTACGTGATGAATGAAGACGCCATCAACGAAAACCTCGATCTCTCCAGCAAAGGCAATATGTATGAGAAGGTCAAAACCCTCAGCCCGCGCGAAGTAGAAGTGGTGCGCTGTTTTCTCGATGGGCTCAGCGTGTCGCAAATCGCCGTGAAGTTTAAGCGCAGCCGTAAAACCGTGAGCGGACAAAAGCAGTCGGCGCTGAAAAAGCTCGGCCTGCGCTCGGATTCGGAATTGTTCAAATACAGCCACGACCTGATGTCGGGCAGCTAATCTTTCTTTAAGGCGGTCAGGGATGGCCGCCGTCTGCTTTTCCGCCTCTCTGCATCACGTTCCCGGTAACAGCCGTTTTGTAACATCGCTTTGAGTGATGTCCGTCACAGTTTCGCCGGCCGTATCCCGCTGTGATAGCCCCCATTGCTACAGCACTGAAGGGGCTACAATGAACATTGAAACGCAATCCTGCGTCATTACCGGCAAAAAACAGGTCAGCGTCGCACAGCAGCAGGTGCAGTGGGACGGCACCGGCACGCTGGTGCGCATCACGCGCGGCGGCATCTGCGGGTCCGATCTGCACTACTATCAGGAAGGTAAAGTCGGCAGCTTCGAAGTGAAGATGCCGATGATCCTCGGCCATGAAGTGATCGGCTACGTGGTGGAGAGCGACGATCCGCAGCTCCAGCCCAACCAGAAAGTGGCGGTCAATCCCTCAAAGCCGTGCGGCAGTTGTAAATACTGCCTGCGCGAGCAGCAAAATCAGTGCACCTCAATGCGCTTTTTCGGCAGCGCCATGTATCTGCCGCACGTGGATGGCGGCTTCACGCAATACAAAGTGGTCGATAGCGCGCAGTGCGTGCCGTTTCCGCAGGAGGCAGATGACAGCGTAATGGTGTTTGCTGAACCACTGGCCGTGTGCATCCACGCCACGCAGCAGGCGGGCGATCTGAGCGGCAAAACCGTGTTCATTTCCGGCGTCGGGCCGATTGGCTGTCTGATTGCCGCCGCTGCCAAAGCCCGCGGAGCCGCGGAGATTATTTGCAGCGATATCAGTGAACGCTCGCTCAGCCTGGCACAGCAGATGGGTGCGACCGGCGTGATCCACGCGGCTAACGGTGATTTCACGCCCTACCTTGCAGATAAAGGCTTCTTTGATGTCGCTTTCGAGGCTTCCGGCCATCCATCTTCGCTGCAGCGCTGTCTCGACGTGGTGTGCGCCAAAGGCACGCTGGTACAGGTTGGCATGGGCGGCACCATTCCGGATTTTCCGCTGATGACGCTGATCGCCAAAGAGATCAATCTGGTCGGTTCTTTCCGTTTCACCCACGAATTCAACACGGCGGTTGACTGGCTGGCACGCGGCGTGGTCAATCCGCTGCCGCTGTTCAGCGGGGAGTATGACTTACAGGATATCGACGCGGCGCTGCAGTTTGCCGGTGATAAAACCCGGGCGGCGAAAGTCCAGTTAACGTTTTAAGGAGTCAGTATGAGTCAGCTATTTTCCCTGGCGGGCAAGCGTGTGCTGCTCACCGGTTCGGCGCGCGGCATCGGTTTTCTGCTGGCGCGCGGTCTGGCGGAGGCGGGCGCGGAAGTGATCATCAACGCCACCACCGAGGGCGGCGCAGAGCAGGGCGCGGCGAAACTGCGCGAGCTGGGTTATCACGCGCGGGCGAAGGCCTTCGACGTCACGCAGTCGGCGCAGGTTCAGCAGGCGGTGGAGGAGATTGAAAGTCAGTGGGGCGCGATTGATATCCTGGTGAACAATGCCGGCATTCAGCGCCGCCGGCCGTTTCTTGAGTTTCCCGAGCAGGACTGGAACGACGTGATTGCCGTCAACCAGACAGCAGTGTTTCTGGTGTCACAAACCGTGGCGAAAAGAATGGTGCAGCGTCAGCGCGGAAAAATCATCAACATCGGCTCAATGCAGAGCGAACTGGGGCGCGACACCATCACGCCGTATGCCGCCTCCAAGGGCGCGGTCACCATGCTGACGCGCGGCATGTGCGTGGAGCTGGCGCGCCACAATATTCAGGTTAACGCCATTGCGCCGGGCTATTTCGTCACCGAGATGACCCAGACGCTGGCTGACGATCCGGCCTTCACCGGCTGGCTGACTAAACGTACACCGGCCGCACGCTGGGGCAAGCCGGAAGAGCTGATTGGCGCGGCGGTGTTCCTGGCGTCGGGCGCATCTGATTTCGTCAATGGCCATCTGCTGTTTGTTGATGGCGGTATGCGCGTCGCCGTGTAATGCCGTGGCGCGGCTGGCGTAATTGCCGGCGCGCGCCTAAACCTTAAACACCCCTCTGTCTTCCTAAGGATAATAAAAAATGCCAATAACCATAATTGTGCTGGGTGTGATACTGCTGCTGGTTCTGATGATTGTCTTCAAGGTCAACGGCTTCATTGCGCTGGTGTTTGTCTCGGCGGTGGTAGGTATCGCCGAAGGCATGACGCCGCTCAATGTGATGGCCTCGATTCAGAAAGGTATTGGTTCCACGCTCGGCGGCCTGGCGATGATCCTCGGCTTTGGTGCCATGCTCGGGCGGCTGGTGTCCGACACCGGCGCTGCCCAGCGGGTGGCCACCACGCTGATTGCCGCGTTTGGTAAACAGCGGCTGCAGTGGGCGCTGGTGGTCACCGGACTGATCGTTGGTCTGGCGATGTTCTATGAAGTCGGTTTTGTACTGTTGCTGCCGCTGGTGTTCACCATCGTTGCGGCAGCCGGACTGCCGCTGCTGTACGTCGGCGTGCCAATGGTGGCAGCGCTGTCGGTGACGCACTGCTTCCTGCCGCCGCATCCCGGCCCAACCGCCATTGCCACCATCTTTGGTGCCAATCTCGGCACCACGCTGCTGTACGGCTTAATCATTACCATCCCGACGGTGATCATTGCCGGCCCGCTCTTCTCAAAGTTTCTTAAAAGCTTTGAAAAGTCGCCGCCGGAAGGGCTGTATAACCCTAAAATCTTCACCGAAGAGGAGATGCCGGGCTTCTTTATCAGCATCTTTGCCGCAGTGATTCCGGTGGTACTGATGGCGATTGCGGCAGTCTGCGAACTGACGATGCCGAAAGAGAATGCGCTGCGCCAGTTCTTTGAATTTATCGGCAACCCGGCGGTGGCGCTGTTTATCGCCGTGGTAATTGCGGTGTTTACCCTCGGTCTGCGCAACGGGCGCAAAATGGAGCAGGTGATGGATATGTGTGGCGATTCGATTGCCGCCATCGCCATGATCGTCTTTATCATTGCCGGCGGCGGCGCCTTTAAGCAGGTGCTGGTGGATAGCGGTGTCGGTAATTACATCGCCGATCTGATGAAAGGATCATCGCTGTCACCGCTGCTGATGTGCTGGACGGTGGCGGCAATGCTGCGCATCGCGCTGGGATCGGCCACCGTCGCGGCGATCACCACCGCCGGCATCGTGACGCCGATCATTGCCGCCACCCATACCGATCCGGCGCTGATGGTGCTGGCGGTTGGTTCAGGCAGCGTGATCGCTTCGCACGTGAACGATCCGGGTTTCTGGCTGTTCAAAGGCTATTTCAACCTGAGCGTGGTTGAAACCCTGAAAACCTGGACGGTAATGGAAACGCTGATCTCCATCCTCGGCCTCGCCGGTGTGCTGGCGCTCAACGCCATCATTCACTAAGGCCCGCGCTTCACAGGGAGGTGAAGCGTGCTTACGCGCGGCGGCGAATCCACGAGAAACGTGACTGATAGCCGCTGTCAAAATGGGTGTTATAGCGATAGCTCGAACCCGCCTCCGCCATGCAATAAGTACACACCGCCACGCGATCAATCTGCGCCGCCGGAATGCCGCGCTGTAACAGCAGGCTCTGCGCCAGCTGAGGCAAATCAAACCATACTCCCTGATGATGCGCCTGTGCCTGAGGTCGGATCGCCTGCGGATTATGCGGCTGTTGCTGTGACCAGCTTAGCGCCGGCAGGTCCGGGCGCTGCTGCATCTGTGCGATGCGATCAACGCCCAGTTCATAGCAGCACGGGCCGATTGCCGGACCGATCGCCACCAGCAGGGATGCCGGCGTCGCGCCACCCGCCATCAGTTGATCGAGGGCACTGCTCAGCACGCCGCCGAGCGTACCCTGCAAGCCGGCATGTACCGCCGCCACCTGATGCGTTTTCACATCGGCGAACAGCACCGGCAGACAGTCAGCGGTGTAAACCGCAACCGGCTGATGATCGTCACCGATCACCCCATCGGATTCACAACTTTTCGGCGGCCGGTTTTGTCCGGCCAGCACCACTTTTGCGCTGTGCCGCTGCTGTCCGTACGCCGCAGCGGCCGGTGCCGGCTGACCGGCAGGCTGGAAGGCATACTCCAGCCAGCGTTGACTCTCCAGCAGCGCCGAGCGCGGCCCGCGATTATCCATAAGTGTCTCCTGTGACCTGTCCCCGGTTTTCCTCTGCCCACAGCTTACGTTAACTGCTACATTTTTAAAGCTTTACAAAAACTGACCATAATCACTTAAGGACGACATGATGAAAAACACCTCCTGGCTAACCGCGGCAGGCCTGATTGCCCTGACGCTCACCGGCTGTGCCCAACCGCAAAAACAGCAGGCTCAGCAGCAACTTGGTCAGCAGTCGGTGCTGGCAGTCAACTGGTTTCAGCAGTCTGGCGAGTATCAGGCGCTGAGCTGGCAGGCGTTCAACACGGCACGCATGGCGTTTGATAACGCTCCTTCGCTCACCGGCAAACCCAAAGCGGTGATTGTTGATCTGGATGAAACCATGATCGATAACAGTGCCTACAGCGCGTGGCAGGCAAAAAACGGCCAGCCGTTCTCCGGGAAAACCTGGTCAGCGTGGACGCAGGCGCGCCAGGCGACCGCGGTGCCCGGTGCCGTCGAATTTGCCAACTACGTGAATAGCCACGGCGGCACCATGTTCTACGTCTCGAACCGCGATCAGAAAGACTACGCGGCCACGGTCGATAACCTCAACAAGCTGGGCTTCAGCGGCGTAAGCGACAAAACTGTGCGTCTCAGTACCGGCAACTCCAACAAACAGGCGCGTTTCGACGCAATTAAAAATGCCGGCTACAACGTGGTGCTGTATATCGGCGATAACCTGAATGACTTCGGCGGCGCCACCTGGCATCAGGGCAACGCGCAGCGCCAGCAGTTTGTCACGCTCAACCATCAGCGTTTTGGCACCCAGTTCATTGTGCTGCCCAATCCACTGTACGGCGACTGGGAGAGCGGCATGGCTGAAAACTACAATAAGTTAACCCCGGAACAGCAGCTGCAGGTGCGTGAATCCCGCATGAAAGCCTGGAACGGTAAATAATTCGTCAAGCGAAATAGCGCCTGCCCTGGCGGGCGCTTATTACAGGCGGTCAGCGCCAGTGATATTTACGTTTCTTTGTAATTATTATTCTGCTTATCATTTTCCCGATCTCTTACTTAATCTTTCCGCCGCCTTCAGTGAAATATCACCGCAAATAACGTTAAAACCAGCTGATAACACTATTCATAAATTTAGTAATTAGGATTTTTCTCAGCGAGCAGAGCATAATCCACCATACCAGCGTAAAGGCGCAAAAGTTTTACGTGTATATATTTGTCAGCGCATCCGAAAGGCGTTTTAAAAATTAATTTTAATAATCTGATTATATTGATTTTTAATAAGGGACTCTCTTTTTGCGTCACTTGCATTAACTTACTTTGCCATGACATTTGCTGACACTTATTTTACATAAGGTCGCTTCTTCTGCCTGGCTGAAATATTCCTGGTGCAAACCAATTCATAAGCGTCTATAACCAATTTCTGTGAGAAAGCGCCGTATTCACCTGCCACAGAACGCTAAAACCGTGCTGCGCCATGCATTTATTTGCCCGGAAGCGCTATTTGCGGATACAGAGAGAAGATAATTGTGACGACCCTTAAACCCTTATTAGCGAAAAATCGCAGTTGGGCACTCCAGCGCCGCGAGCGTAATCCAGATTACTTTGAACAATATCTGCATCAGCAGAAACCCCACTCCTTATGGATTGGCTGTTCCGACAGTCGCGTACCGGCAGAAGTGCTGACCGGCTCGCATCCGGGCGAGCTATTCGTGCACCGCAATATCGCCAATATGGTACTACCCGATGATGACAACTTTCTCAGCGTGCTGCAGTACGCGATTTTTTATCTCGGCGTCGAGCGCATTGTGCTGTGCGGTCACTACGGCTGCGGCGGCGTGCAGGCGGCGCTGGGTCTGCCTGCCAGCCCGTTAGCGCAGGAGGATTCGGCGCTTGCCCGGCGCATTGCCGCGCTGCGCCGCGCGTTGCAGCAGGGATTAGTGGCGTATCACGCCAGTCCCGCGCAGGAAGAGGAGAGCAGCAAGCTTAACCGGCTGGTTGAAGCCAATGTTATCGCCCAGTTTAGCCAGCTGGTGCGCTGCGAGCCGGTGCAACAGGCCTGGCAGGCCGGACAGCAGCTGGATGTATTTGGCTGCGTATATGACCTGCAGTCCGGCCATCTGAAAGAGTTAATACAGCAATCGTCAGAGGAACCCTCATCATGAATCTGCAAACGCTTCGTCAGGATATTCCTGCTGGTCTGGTGGTGTTTCTGGTGGCGCTGCCACTGTGTCTGGGCATCGCGCAGGCCAGCGGTCTGCCGCCCTTTGCCGGTCTGCTCACCGGGGTGATCGGCGGTCTGCTGGTTACCGCGCTCAGTCCCTCGCGCTTTGCCGTGAGCGGCCCGGCGGCGGGGCTGGTGACTATTGTTGTGGCGTCAATCCAGACGCTCGGCAGCTTTTCCGCGTTTCTCACCGCGCTGATTCTGGCTGGCGTGCTGCAGTGCATGCTCGGCCTGCTGCGCGCCGGTCGTTTTATCTCACTGGTGCCAGGCAGCGTCATCAAAGGGATGCTGGCGGCCATTGGCCTGCTGTTGATTATGCAGCAGATTCCCGTGGCGCTGGGCGCAGCGAGCGATGCCGGTCTGCAGTCGCTGGTTAGCGGGGAGTTTTCGTTTTCGCTCAGCGCGATGCTGGTGGCTGGTAGCGGGCTGCTGATTCTGTGGCTATGGACCACGCCCGCGATCAAGGCGGTTAAAGCGCTGAGCTGGATCCCCGGCCCGCTGGTGGCGGTGCTGTTTGGCTGCCTCGCCACGGTGTTGGGCGATCGCCTGTTTCCCAGCCTCGGCGAAGGCCTGCCGCGTATCGTACTGCCGGCGTTTGACAGTATGTCGGCGCTGGTGGCGGAGCTGGAAACCCCAGACTGGCTGGCGTGGCAGAATCCGTCGGTGTGGGTAGTAGCGATTACGCTGGCGCTGGTGGCCAGCCTTGAAACGCTGCTCAGCCAGGAGGCGCTGAAAAAACTGCGTCCGCAGCACCCGGCGGCGTCACCGAATAAAGAGATGTTCGCGCAGGGCATCGGTAACCTGACCGCTGGCTTGCTCGGCGCGATGCCCATTACCGCGGTGATTGTGCGCAGTTCGGTCAACGTCAGCGTGGGTGCCCAAACCAAACTGTCGATTCTGCTGCACGGCGTGCTGCTGCTGATTTGTGGCTTGTGGTTCAGCGCCCTGCTTAACGCGATTCCGCTCGCCAGCCTGGCGGCGGTGCTGCTGTATACCGGCTATAAGCTGGCAACGCCGCGCCTGTTCGTCGAACAGATTCGCATGGGCGCGCAGCAGTACGTGCCGTTTCTTGCCACCATCGGCGGCATCATTGTGTTTGGCATGCTGGCCGGGATTGGTATCGGTATCGCGACGCAGATTCTGTGCAGCATCTACCAAAGCCACCGCAACGCGCTGCAGCTTACCCGCTATGACGACCATTACGTGCTGCGCTTTCAGCAAAACCTGACCTTTATGCACAACCCGAAGTTGCAGGGGCTGCTGGCGGAGATCCCGGAAAATAGCGTGGTGATTGTCGATCACGATAACGCCGAGTATATGGATCCGGACGTGAAAGCGGTGCTGCAGGATTTCGGGGATAGCGCCGGTGAGCGCGGCATCCGGCTGAGCCAGTGGCCGGTGGCGGTGAAATAACGTTCCCGCGCGCACTCATGCAGTTTTTTTCGCCAGAATCGGATATCCCGGATATCCGATTTTTTTATTTATACGGCATAATTGCCGCTCACTGCGCCTGCCTGTTTCACATGCTGCCGGCGGGGCTGGTAGCTCGTCTCTGGCTTTCATGGCAGAGTGAGCGCCGCTCAGTCGCAGAGCAGGGCGACGAATACCGGGTTAATTAGCGAATTATCGCACGGATTTTTCAGGTTAAATGATTGCTGATGCCAGCGACGGATGGCAGCGATTTCAGGTTACAGGGTTCAGACGTATGCGCGTTAAGCTGTTTGAAGAGAATAATGTTAAAAAGAATGCTCTTTCGCTGTGTCTTATTACGCTGTTCTTCTGCTTTATTGGCAGCCACCTGCGTATTCCCGAAGAGTTTTCCCTGTTCTGGCCGGTGAATGCCCTCATCGCCGGTTTGATGGTGCGCAACCCGTTTTTACACACCACCTCCAGTTATCTGGTGTGTTTTGCCGCCATGATTTTCAACGATACGGTCTTTTCCGGCTGGGCACTGCCAGCGGTGACGATTAATTTTGCCAATATCCTGTTTATTCTGGTGTCAGTCAGCATGCTGATTAAGCATCTGCAATCGCCAACCGCAAACAGCCAGGTGTTCAACGCCATGCGCATCTTTCCGGCGTGCCTGCTCGGCGCGGCAGCCTGCGCCACCTGGGGGGCGTGGGCGCAGGATATCGACTTCAACGCGCGCTTTGTGGTGGCGTGGGCCGACTGGTTCAGCGAGCAGTTCTCCACCTCGCTGATGCTGCTGCCGGTGATGCTGACGCGTCCGCTGCGCAGCGTGCCGCTGCGGACGCTGATTCATCCGGCCAGGCTGCTGCCGCTGCTCGCCGTGGCGCTGTCGCTCACGGTGGGGGCGCTGATTGGTGGCGCGGGCAGTCTGACCTTCCCGGTACCGGCGCTGATCTGGTGCGCCATTGTTCTGCCGATTCCGATCACCAGCCTGGTGATTCTGTTCACCGGCATCACCGAGATTGTGCTGGTCTCGCACGGCGTGATGAATATTCAGGGCGATGATTCGCTGCTGCCCATCAGCCATCTCACTTCTGCACGGCTCGGCGTGGCCACCGTGGCGCTCAGCCCGCTGCTGGTGGCAGTGAGCATGGACGCCATTCGCCAGCTTAACCATCGGCTGGCATTGCGCGCCAATTACGATTTCCTCACCCAGCTACTGTCGCGCTCCGGCCTGTATGAAAACCTGCGCCAGCAGCCGTTTTCCCTGCAGCGTGAAGCCGGCGTGATTATGCTGGATGTCGACTACTTCAAAGCCATTAATGACAATTTCGGCCATGATGCCGGCGATGGCGTGCTTGAGGAGATTGCGCGTCGTATTCAGCACGTGGTCGGCAGTCGTGGCCTGGTGTGCCGCTTTGGCGGCGAAGAATTCGTGGTGGTGGTGTTTGATTACACCCACAGCCAGCTGTTTCAGCTGGCTGAAGTGATTCGTCAGGCAATGGTGAAAGAGAAGTTCTGGATTCAGGGCAACACCGTGACCGTGACGGTCAGCCTCGGCCTGGCGCGCGGCGGTGCGGTTAACGAACGTGAATGGCCGGGGGTAATCAACCGGCTGGTGTCAGCGGCTGATAAACACCTTTACGTTGCCAAGCGCAACGGCCGCAATCAGACCTCACCGGCAATCGCGCCGCGCAGCATGGCGCATGACGTGGCCTGAGCCACGCCATCGCAGGTTACACGCTGCTTTTCAGCTGGCTGGATTGCTGATGCCGCTGCTGCGCCAGCTCAATCAGGCGGGTAATCAGATCGCTGTAGCTCAGGCCGGCCGCCTGCCACAGTTTGGGATACATGCTGATGTTGGTGAAGCCGGGTAAAGTATTCACTTCGTTGACAATAATGTCGCCCGTTTCGGTGAGGAACACATCGACGCGCGCCATGCCAAAGCACTCCAGCGCCTGGAACGCGGTAATCGCTACAGCCCGAATGGCCTCGCTGGCTTCCGCACTGATGTCAGCCGGGACAACCACCTGCGCGCCGCTCTCGCTGATATATTTGGTGTCATACGAGTAGAAGGCGTCGTGCACCACAATTTCACCGCACGGGCTGGCTTCTGGCGCCTCGTTACCCAGCACCGCGCACTCAATCTCACGGCCGCTGATGCCCTGTTCAATCAGCACCTTGCGGTCAAAGCGGAACGCCAGATCCAGCGCTGCGTCGAATTCGTCCGGCTGCGTCACTTTGCTCACCCCAACGGATGATCCCTGATTGGCTGGCTTGATAAACAGCGGCAGGCCAAAGCGCGCGATCACCGCCTGCACATCCAGCGTCGCGCGCTGCGTCTGGGTGACGCTTAGCCACGGCGCCACTTTCAGGCCGGCATCGCGCAGCAGGCGTTTGGTGAAATCTTTGTCCATGCTGACCGCGGAACCCAGCACATCCGACCCGACAAACGGCAGATTGGCCATGCGCAGCAGTCCCTGCAGCGAGCCATCTTCGCCCAGCGTGCCGTGCACAATCGGGAAGATGACATCCAGCTGCGACAGCGGCTGCGCCTGCTGCCGCGTAATCAGCTGTTCCGCGCGGCTGCCGGGCACCAGCGCCACGTTTTCACCGGAGCGGTTCAGGGCAATCAGCGCCGGATTGTCGGCGTTGAGCAGAAAGCCTGAAGCGTCATTGAGATGCCACTCGCCCTGTTTGTCGATCCCCAGCAGAACCACGTCGTATTTGTTTTTATCGATCGCCTCAAGAATATTTTTGGCCGACTGTAACGACACTTCATGTTCAGCCGACTTGCCGCCAAATACGATACCTACCCGCTGTTTTGCCATTGCTCTTTGTCCGGTTGCAGTAAAGCGAGCAGCTAAGATAACACGCCCAGGACAGCGCTCAACAGCGCCGCGATTATTCTGCAATCGATCGGTCGCCAGACCGCATTCAATCGGGCTTTGCCCACTTTATTCATAAATATTCTCCACCGTTTGAGACAAGTCTTGGACGGCCTGAAAGCTGCCTTCTGTCAGAATTTTCCCAATTCAAAGAAAAGTCTGCGGTGGACGATGCGTCCACCGTTTTTTGTCAGGTTTACAGGAGTCGGGAAATGATGGACCAGAAGCAGAATGCCGTGGAGCAGGATGCGCGTTCTGTTGCTCGTATCGAAACCACCGTGGATGACACGCTGTTAAAAAGCGTGGCGTGGATTTGCAAACACTACAAACGCGAGAAGAGTGAAGAGGCGCTGGTCGCCGGCCTGCCGAAAGCGACGCTGCTGTCGCCGTCACAGGCCATGACCGCCCTGGAGAACGCTGGCATTACCGGCGGCATGGTCGAACGCCGCCTGCAGGATCTGCCGGAGCAGCTGATGCCGATGATACTGCTGCGGCAGAACGGCGGCGGCTGCATTGTGCTGTCGCGGCGCATTCACACCAATGAGGAGAATCAGCGCGAGCTGCGCTTCCAGCTGATCATGCCGGAGGTGAGTGATAAAGCGGTGGAGATGAGCCTGGCGGAGCTCAACGAGATTTACGCCGGCTTTGCGGTGATGGCGAAACCGGCGGCGGTACTGGATGAGCGCGCCAGCGAAATGCTGCCGGAGGTCAAAGGCCACTGGCTGTTCAGCACCCTGTGGCGCTACCGCCGTTACTACCGCAGCGCCGCCATCGCCGCCGTGCTGATCAACGTACTGGCACTTTCCAGCATCTTCTTCACCATGAACGTCTACGATCGCGTGGTGCCGAACCAGGCGTTTGTTACGCTGTGGTCGCTGGCGATTGGCGTCACCATCGCCATGATCTTCGAAGCCATTACCCGCTTTGTGCGGGCGCATCTGCTGGACATGGCGGGCAAAAAGGCCGACCTGGTGCTGGGCAGCATGCTGTTCCGTCAGGCGTTGTCGATCCAGATGGAGCACAAGCCGGCCTCATCAGGCACTTTCGCCAACCAGATCCGTGAATACGAATCGGTGCGCGATTTTGTTGCTTCGGCGACGCTGGCGGCGATTTCGGATCTGCCGTTTATCCTGATGTTCGTCGGCGTGATCTTCTTTATCAGCGGTCCGCTGGCGATTATTCCGTTGATGATGATCCCGCTGATCATCATCGTCAGCGCCGCGATCCAGTGGCCGCTGGCGCGCATCATGAAAGAGAATCTGCGCGATGCGTCGCTGAAACAGGGCGTGCTGATTGAGTCGGTTGAAGGCATGGAAACGCTGAAAGCCGTGGGCGGTGAAGCGCATATGCAGCGCCGCTGGGAGAACTTCAGCGCGCTGCAGTCGGCTAACTCAATGAAGTCAAAACGCTATTCGACGCTGGCAACCGGCGTGGTGACCTTTCTGCAGCAGTTTCAGACCGTGATGCTGGTGGTGGCCGGGGTTTATCTGATCAACGCTGGCACCTTCACCATGGGTGCGATGATCGCCACCGTGATGCTGGCCAGCCGCGCCACTGGCCCGCTGGGTCAGGTGATTGGTCTGGCGGTGCGTTATCAGCAGGCCAAAGCGGCGCTGACCTCGCTGAATAAGCTGATGGAGATGCCGGTCGATCGCGACAGCAGCAAAACCTACCTGACCGATCCGCCGCTGACCGGCGAGATCTCGCTGAGCAATGTCAGCTTCTCCTATCCGGCACCGCCGATGAAGCCCAATCCGGAAATCCTCAAAGATATCTCGCTGACCATTAAGGCCGGTGAGCGCGTGGCGATTCTTGGCCGCATCGGTAGCGGTAAATCGACGCTGTTACGCGTGATGGCGCGTCTGTATCAGCCGGTGAAAGGGCAGATCTCCGCCGACGGACTCGATGTTAACCAGATCGATCCGGCCGACTGGCGCAAAGCAGTGGGCTTCGTCAGCCAGGATGCGCGCCTGTTCTACGGCACGCTGCGCGAGAACGTGATGATTGGCCGGCCGGATGCCACCGCGAATGAACTGCTGCGTGTGCTGAATCTGACCGGTCTCGATCACGTGGCGGCGCGCCATCCGAGCGGCATCAACCTGTCGGTCGGTGAGGGCGGTGAAGGGCTGTCGGGCGGTCAGCGTCAGTTAGTGTCGCTGGCGCGAACCCTGCTGACGCGGCCCAAAGTGCTGCTGATGGATGAACCGACCAGCGCCATGGACAGCATGACCGAAAGCCAGTTCCTTGCGCATCTGCGTCGCGCCAGCGAAGGCCACACGCTGATCGTCGTGACGCATCGTCCGTCAATTCTGGCGCTGGTCGACCGCATCATCGTGGTTGAGGAAGGAAAAATTGTCGCGGATGGCCCGAAAGAGCAGGTGCTGGCCGCGCTGGAAGGTAAAGGTAAAACCCGCCAGCCGCCGCGTCAGGCGGTAGAGCAGGCGGCGCGCGCACCCGCGCCGGCTAACGATGCTTCGGCAACGTCAGAGCCCGCCGTCGCCGCGGCAGAGGAGGCCGCAGTATGATCAAGTTAATGCCATGGCGCAGCCGCAGCAAAAATCTCTCAGCTGCGGATGCCGAATTCATGAATGACGTGCAGGCGTCCCTGCTGTCGCAAACCACGCCGGGATCGAAACTGGTGATGTGGATCATCATCGCGGTGATTGGCATCGGTCTCACCTGGGCAAACTATGCGCGGGTAGAGGAGATCACCAAAGGCGACGGAAAAGTGATTTCCCGCAGCCGCGAGCAGGTGATTCAGAGTCTGGAAGGTGGCATTCTCGCCGAAATGAACGTGCGTGAAGGCACGGTGGTCAACCGGGGCGACGTCCTGCTGAAAATCGATCCGACGCGTGCGCAATCAAGCTATCGTGAGGCGCTGAGCAAGGTGATTGGCCTGAAGGGCAGCATTGCGCGTCTGCGTGCCGAAGCCTACGCGCAGCCGCTGACGTTTGACGAGCAAGTGCAGAGCGATCCCGCCGTGGTTGCGCAGGAGACCAAAGCCTATGAATCACGCAAGCGCGCGCTGAACGACAGCATTAACTCACTGCAGCGCAGCTATGCCCTGTCGATGCGTGAAATTCGCCTGGCGGAGCCGCTGGCGGCGAAAGGATTACTGTCTGAGGTTGAACTGCTGCGCATGCAGCGCCAGGCGAACGACATCCAGGCGCAGATTGTCGAGCGGCGTAACCGTTACCAGTCTGATGCCAACACCGAACTGGCGCGGCTGGAGCTGGAGCTCAGCCAGGTAAGCGAAAACCTGATTGGCCGCGCGGACGTGGTCGAGCGCACCACCATTACCGCACCGGTGCGCGGCACGGTGAAAAACGTGCGCGTCAACACCATCGGCGGCGTCATTCAGCCCGGTGAGCACATCCTGGAAATCGTGCCGCTGGAAGAGCAACTGCTGGTGGAGGGGAAAATCCGTCCTTCTGATGTCGCCTTCCTGCGTCCGGGGCTGCCGGCCAAAGTGAAAATCACCGCCTACGACTTCGCCATCTACGGTGGACTGGATGGCCATGTGGAATACATCAGTCCGGATACGCTGAAAGACGATCAGAAAGCCGCTTCCGGCCGCCCGGATGACACTTATTACCGCGTGTTGATCCTCACCGATAAAAGCACGCTGCACGCAGGCAATAAAGATCTGCCGATCATTCCCGGCATGGTGGCCACGGTGGAAATCCGCACCGGCGAGAAAACCATCCTTGATTACCTGCTGAAGCCGGTACTTAAGGCGAAAGAAGCCTTCCGCGAGCGTTAATAACCATGAAAAATAATAATATGCACCGTCGCGCAGCGGCGCGGCGCCTCTCTTTGCTTGCCGGTTGCATTACGGTCATGATGGCTCCGGCCATCAGCGTAATGGCCGATTCGACCAGTGAACTGATGATGTTTGCCGAGATGAGCGGACATCGCCCGGCCGCCCCCGCTGCGGCACCGGTACGCAGCGTGCCGGTACAGCGCGTGCCCGTTGCGCCAGCCCAGCGCTTTGCAACCGCGCCGGCACCGCAACCGATGTTTACGCAACCTCAGGCCGCGCCGGTTGCACCACCGGTCGCCGCGCCACGCGCTCAGCCGGCACCAGCGCCGGCACCTTCACCGGCCCCAGCGCCAGCAGCGCCGATTGCACCACCGCCAGTGCAGCCGGTACAGGGCGGCGGTTTTCTGACGGAGGAGCAGCGCCAGCCGGAACCCAGGCAGACGAATCCGCTGCTGAAATCGGTACGCACTTTCAACCCACAGCAGCCTGCGCCGGTGCCGGTGAATGAAGCAGAAGTAAAAGCACAGAGCGAGTTCAGTTATGTCAGTCCGCCAGTAGCGGAAACCAGAACCACTGCCGCCGATGCCGCCGTGGCGCGTTCACCGGTCAGCCTGAGCGGCGCGGTGGATGAAACCGTGGCTGAATCCGAGCTGCGGCAGAAATTCCTCTCGGCCGCGCGCATCACCTGGCGCATCAGCCCGGCGCTGAAATCGTCCGTGGCGCAGACCGATGCCGCCGCCGCCAGCGTGGATGAGGCGAAAGGGCAGCGCTGGCCGCAGCTGGATGTCAGCGCCAGCTCGGCGACCAAAGAGTTTGGTGGCGGGGTAAAAAGCGACGGTAGTCAGAGCAACGTGCCGGCGCTCGGCGTGTCGATGGCGACCAACCTGATTGATTTCGGTCAGACCAGCCGCACCATCGAGAGCCGCGAAGAGCGCGTGACCTCGGCGCAGCAGGCGGCGCAGGCGCAGCGTGAAGAGCTGGCGATGCAGGTCAGCAACGCGCTGATTGAGTGGAACAAGCAGCAGCGGATCATTGCCATCAGCCAGCAGTACGTGGCGCGCATGACCGAACTGACTACCATGCTGAGCGGCATTGTGCAGTCGGATACAGGCCGCCGCAGCGAGCTGACGCAGGCCAAAGGCCGATTGCTGCAGGCGCAGAGCTATCTGGAGAATGCCGAGTCGCGCGCGCGCGATGTCGAGATCACGCTGAACCGCCTGATGGGCAACAGTCGCGTGACGCTGCCAGCCAGCGATCGCTGGGCGATGAATTTTGGCGATCTCAATCGTCAGCTGGCCAGCCTGGATTATCATCCGCTGATCCTGCGCGCCAGCGCGGAAACGCGAGCGGGGTTTAAAGAAGCGGAGGCGATTAAAGCTTCCGGCCTGCCAAAACTCAACTGGACGGTAACCAAAAGCACGCGTGAGGATCAGCTCGGTCGCCAGCAGGCGTGGCAAACCGGCATCAACGTTAGCTGGGGCCTGTTCCGCGGTGGTTCAACCAACGCGCAGGAGATTGCGGCGATTAAACGCGCCGAAGCCAGCCGTCAGCAGGTACAGGAGCAGCGACGTGATCTGGAAAATCGCGTGCGCGCCGCCAGCCAGGATGCACACTCCATGGCCGATCGCGCCGCGCTGTATAAGAGTCTGATTGTCGAGTCTGACCGCATCCGCAAAGACTTTTTCGATCAGTGGTATCACCTCGGACGCCGCTCGCTGCTGGATGTCCTGAGCGCCGAGAGCGATCTGTATAACAACCAGGTGAGCGAAGTGAGCAATCGCTTTGACAGCTACGCGGCGATCATTCGCGGCTACTCCAGTGCCGGCATCCTCAGCCGCTGGCTCACCACCGGACGTTAAGCGTCAGCGCGCTGTGGCGGGTTAGCCGGTATCAGAAACAGCAGCGCAACCGGGATGGCAGCGAACGGCAGCAGGGCTGTGGCGGCGCTGCTGCTGTAGATCTGCGCAAAGAGTATCGCCCCGACAATTTGCCCAATCGCCAGCGTCAGAAACGCCGCCGCCACGCCAGAGGCCGCATTCTGTGGCGTGGCGGCGGCACCCGCAACCAGCAGAATACCCGACAGCGTGACATATCCCGCGCCGCACAGTGCCGCCGCCGGTACCAGCCAGTAGCTAAAGTGGGTGAGTGCCGCCAGCAATAGCAGCGGAACGGCCATCGCCAGCTGCGCCAGCCAGTATACCTGACGCATACCGATGCAGCGTGCCAGCGGGCCGGTCAGCGCGCCGAGAATGCCGGCCGCGCCGCTAACCAGCCACAGCATACTGGCGTGGCCTTCGTTCAGGTGGCTGTGCTGGCGTAACACATCCGGTCCAAAACACCACCACGCCGCGCTGGCGACACCGCTAAGAAAAGCGATGATAATCACCCGCTGCAGCGCATGATTGTGCAGCCGATCGCGCCAGCCAACCGGCGATCCCGGTGGATCGGCACGACCGGCGGGCAGGCAATAGCGTGCCAGCAACAGGCTGATTAACGCCAGCGCGGCAAAACAGCAGCAGGCCGCGCGCCAGCCGCCGGGCATCAGCATAAAAATGGGCACTGACACAATAATGCCCGCGCCGGTGCCGGCGTTGATGAGCGTATTAGCGGCGGTTTGCCGCGACGCGTCAATTTGCCGGCTCACGGCACTGGCGAGCGCCGGCGAAGCCAGTCCGGCACCGAGACCGGCGATAAGCAGCCCACCGGCAATCAGCCATGCGCTGCTGGCAGCGGCCAGCAGCAGTAAGCCGAACATAGCCGTCAGCGCTGCCAGTATGGCGGTGCTGCGCACGCCCCAGCGCGCCAGCAGCAGCGTGGCGCCGGGCGTGGCCAGGCAGTAAGCCAGATAGCTGCAGGCGGCCAGCATGCCCGATGCGCGCGGGCTGAAGCTGATCTGCTGCGCCACCTGCGGCATCATCATTCCCCAGGCAAAACGTGCCAGTCCGTAGGTCACGGCGATCAGCATAAAGCCGCTTAGCGTCAGGCGGAGTGAAGCTTTCATGGCGTATTCGCCATCAGTTGCTCAGCCGCCAGACGCGCAGTGACCGCGGCCTGCGGACCGTCAACCAACCCGGCCATAATCGCCCCTTCAAACAGTATCCAGATGGCATCGGCCAGCGCTGACGGCGAATTTCTGTGCGAGTGCGCCACGCAGGCACGGATGTAGCCGCGCTGCCAGTAGCGATAATCCAGCGCCTGCGCCGCCAGCTCAGCATCCTGCTCCGCATACTCACCGTACGCTTTGGCAAAAAAGCAGCCGAGCGATCCTTCCGCCTGCATCCACTGTTCCAGCACCGAAAACAGCTGGCTGATGGCTACCGGATCGTCTGGCTCTGACAATAAATCGGCAAAGCGCTGCCGGCGCGCGGTCATCACCGCGGCAGTTAACCGCTCGCGCGACGGAAAGTGCTGATAGAGCGTACGCGTGGAGACCTTCGCCTCACGGCAAATGTAATCGGTGCTGGTGGCATGAAAACCGTTGTTGTAGAACAGCCGCTCGGCAGCGTTCAGGATGTGTTGTTTTTTACGCATACCTTAAAAAGTAAACCGATCGTTTTACTTTTGCAAAGTTGCGGGAGCGAAAAACGGGTGCGAGGCGGTTAATCACCGCCTGTTTCGAGGATGCAGCTTTGAAGAAATTATCAATCAGGAAACGCGCTTAGCCCAGTCGGGCGATGCGCGATCGGGCCTCATCCAGATGCTGTTGTAACGCGGCTAGGCAGGGCACAAAATGATCGGAGAAGCCATCGCAACTGTTCGCCAGAGACAAAAATTCCTCCGCCAAAGCTAGCGCTTCCCGCCATGTATCGCTGCTGACCACTTCCGGCAGGGACGCAGGCCGCAGCGTATTCACGATGGCGCCGCCCGCTCTGGGCGCAAAGCCCATCGGCAGAATGTCATAAGCCGGCGCGAGGTGGTATGGACGGCCATGGCGACTGATGAATGACAGGTTACCGGCGTGCATGTCGGTATTGCCGATCAGCATGCCGAATGCCCAAAGCCTTGCCGTGCTATTAGCGGCCTCAGAATGGACACACTTTTCCGCCACAAGCTGGTTGACGAGGACCGGCCAGCTTGCGCTGGCATTGCCGACGAACTCCGCATCAAGCGCCCGCAGCGAAAACACGCCGATACGGCCCATTTTGCCCACCCGATCAAAGCGGGGGATTTCGAGGAAGCGCTGCCCTGCAATATCAAACACGTCGGTCTCAACATCCAGTACTTTCAGGGCCAGATGTTCAGCCATCAGCAGATCGCGCCAGCGTTCGCTGACTGGGTTGTCATCTGCTGCGGTGAATTTCACCAGCACATGACCGCGTTCGGTATAGGTGCAGAATTTTGGCTGCTCGCCACCCGCAGATGAGCCCGGCACCTCACCAGCGCCCGCGGCCCGCGCCAGCTCGGGATACGCCGTCTCGCGCTCCACGGGAGTCGGTTCGGGCATTTCCAGGAAACGGCTGCGCGCCTGCTCGCCGATCAGCAGGTTGCCGATCGCATCATGACCTTGCGCCAGCAGCGCTCTGACCACATCTGCGTCCGCCCATTGTTCGGGATTTGCCGGCAGACCGAGCCCGCTGGCATAAGTCGAGGCATACGCTCTGCCGAGATAGCCCTGTGGTCGCATGTCAAACAGCCACCACGGCAGCCCGTCACTGTGAAAGCTTTTATGGTCCGCCTGCACCATCACGAACCCTTCCGGACGAACCGGAATCAGCTCGCCGAGAGGTTTGATTTGCCCCTCATCGGTAACGCGGTAAATCGGGGCCGAGCGGAATCCGCGAAACGCATCCCGCAGGGCATATTGAATAGATGGACCCGCCCCGATTTTGACTATGCCATCACCCAGTTCTCTAATCGCACGGGAAAGCGTAGGCTGGCTTATACCCATTTTTTCAATGATTTGCCTTGCTGTCATCGGCCCGCTATAGAGAAGCTGGCGTATGTTTTTTGAATGTAATGACATGTGTTTGAGTAGCTTTTGAATAGTTTTGTGAATAGATATATGAATAGTTTTTGAGTAGTTATGTTAGCAAGTAAATAGCTGGCAGTCACTGGGATGTGCCACGCTTGGTGTGCAAATGTGTGGTTCTGTAGGAAGTTGAGGCTGCATGCAGGCTTAATGAGATAGATTCTCGCGTCGTTGTTTGTAAGTGGCGATTGTTAACACAATGACAGCGTGAGGCAGTATGAGCCGGAAAGGCCGGCAAGACAGGTGATTTCAGGTTGAAAGTGGGAAGGGTGCTGCGCATTGGAGTTTTAACTGTATCAGCAAAAAGCGCTGACCTTACATCGCTATTGTTTAAATCTAAATAGCAAAGCCACCTGTTTAAGGGTGACTTAAGTCAATCAGATGAACAAGTGATTGGCGGCCTTCGCCAAGTTCGAACCACCGAACAAGCGATTATGAGTCCCAATTTGAAGTGAATTAAATCAGTAATTTACTGATTTTTATATTTTTTTGGCTGAATAGTGATGAAAAGTGACACATAGCGTTGAGCTCTGCTGCCACTTTGGTGCCACTTCAAATAGTCATCTTAAGTTTGATTTACATAAATATTACAGTCAAATTGAGGTAGGCAGCCTGTTTAAATGAGGAGGCAATTAAGAAATTGGCATCATCTATGGCTCTCACTTTTTACACTCCCCTAGAATTTATTAAAACATTGAATGCATTTTACTCGTTACCCTTACTCTTTGCCTCTGACTTGATTGCTTTTGCAAAGTGAGACATCGTTTCAATTGCCTCCCTGGCAAAACTTACTTCTGATTTCTTCAATAGATAGGTTTCGGGCCATTTCAATTCTTCTTCAAGTATTTTAAGCATGGCTTTATATTTTATATCATTACTACTACTTTCGTCACTAAGGCTTTTAATAGCCAAATATGACATCATGTATTTGTCAAAAATAGACTTCACTTTTATATGATAGGTCGAGGTATCAACAAAGTGACGATATTGTTTAAGAAACCAAGCAGATAAAAATTCGATGAAGATAAATAATAAAGAGCAAGATACCATTCCATAGATATATTGTTCTTTGAAGTCTGTGAGCCATGATAAAGTTTGCCACGTTATAATGGATATTATAAAAAAAGTTATCCCGCCTTTTGAATAAGATGTTCCCTTATCTAAAAGAATTGAAGCTTTCTTATCTGAAGTATAAGCTTGCTCTAATAAAACACGGCGAATTTCATTAAAGTAATTTTCGAATGAGTCAAACATGTTTCCTTGATCTAATGTCTTGGATTCAATTACTTTAGATACAATCTCTTCAATGCTTTGCTCAGAGAAGTTGTTAGAATTTGCTTTGAGATAATTCAACTCATTGAGTATTTTTTTTTCAAAAATTTGAGATTCATTGTCTCTACTGTCGTCTACATCAATAAACTTGTCTTCTCTTCTTAGCTTGGTCAACTTGCTCATCTCGCCGCTTATCATTATAAACCCTGGGATGGCAATGCATACTCCTAACATGATTGGGCCAAATTTCTCAATAAAATATGATGGGCCCATATCTGAGCTAAATAGAATTGCAATGCCCAATCCTACATAAATTAAAATGCCGGAGAGTATAACTTTTGGTCTTGTGGCAAATTTATGGAAAATTGGTATTCCAGTGCGTTTGGTTCGAACAGAGTTATTATCTTCTTCAATTTCATTCATTTTTCTTTTTCCATTTTCTGTAGAGGATTGAGTAACGCTGCTTCAGCTAAATGATCTGGCGCAAAATGTGCATATCGCATAGTTACCTTTATGTCCGTATGGCCTAATATTCGCTGAAGTACAAGAATGTTTCCGCCGTTCATCATAAAATGAGAGGCAAATGTGTGGCATAAAACGTGCGTTAGCTGCCCGGCAGGTGTCTCGATACCAGCGTGTTGCATAGCCTTTCTAAATGCTGAATAGCATGGTTTGAATAGCTTCTGCGCTTTCCTGCTTGATGGCAATTCAGCCGGTAATTTTTCGGTTATCGGCACCGTCTGGCTTACCTTTAGCTCATTTTTACACAGAGAAATCTGACCAGATTGGCTCTCATCCTCCCTAAAACACCGTTTTATGTTCGAACAAAATTCGACAATTCAAAAGTTATCTCACTTTGCATATGATTTTCACCGAAAAAAGGGATATAAGCTCAGTAAAATTATTTGTAAAAGCATTATTGCGCGATAGCTAAGGTACGACAAAAACAAGCGTAGTTAGTCTATTACGAATTGGTAATCAAAATCCTCAATACGCTTCTACTTCATATTCCTGGGCTGATCACTGTTACGTAGTGGGTGACTACAGCAACGACAACACCTTTAAAAATCTCTTAAACCGGCTCTCAGTTGATGAAACCTGGCTCCGGAGCCTCTTATCTTCATTTTTTACGCTTTAGAAGGATTACCAGTATTAGAGAAAGCAGAATCGATATAGAAATATTGACTATTAATATAAAATCAATAACCGACTCATCACCATAGATCTGCAGGGCGTTGGCGATTGAATAAAATATTGATGCAGGAACTAATAACGCGATCGCTTTAGAGATTGCCACGCAACAGATGATAAATAACAAAATGAGTAAAATAATACGCATCATCAGTACACCTTTACCGTTCCATAGGCTTTCAATTGACTACCTGGAATATTGAGAGTGGGGCCGGCTCGCAGGAACATATCGCGCATGTACTGAAACTGGATAGGATGAGCAAGTGTAATACAGCCTTCGCTAAGACCGAGCGGTCCTATGGGATGGAGCCTGAAATTCCCACGTCTGACGCCCTCCACAAACGTGTAATCATCAATTTTGCCGTCATCGCGGTAAAGACCAAACCAGGTAGTCCGATCCGTTCCGTATATTTCTTTCAAAAACCTCTCACGCCAGGGACCTAATCTTCCACCTGATGGCCGCTCAACGATGTAATAACGTCCGCGCACTAATGGGCCAATATCGGGGACATGAGTTTTATCAGGATTATTACGGCCATCTTTCTGGCCTGAAAATGCGGGAAAAACACCAATGCCCGGACAATTGAGTGAAGTCATTTCACGACGATTTAATAACAGATAGCAGCTGTAAGACATAACGATTCCTTTTGTTAAGTCATTTCATAAGCTTACTAATCACCATTCAATCATTTAAAGCGATTAGTCTGGTCAGGCTTTGCAGTTACATATATTTAAAGCGGCACCATCCAAAATGAGGACGGAAAAATCACCATAGAAGTGATTTAAATACATGATTTATGAAGATTTGGTGGCCCCTGCTGGGTTTGAACCAGCGACCAAGCGATTATGAGTCGCCTGCTCTAACCACTGAGCTAAGGGGCCAGCGGAGCGGGGATTATAAAGTATCTCGGTGGGGCGATCCAGCGTTGCGCAATCGGTTGGTGAAAATTCCCGCAATCACTGAGTCCTTGATCTCACAGCAAAAAATCCCGCAACCCTGACAGATGCGCGCAATAAGCGCCCACTGCTGTCGCGTTTTTGAGACAAGGCTTGCTGCTGCCTTGTCTCCGGATGCGCAGGTTCAGCGATAGCGCGTGGCGGGCTTATTCAGCGAGATAAATGGCAGGATGGCGCCGCGCGCCTGCTCAAAGCTGTGCCACAGGCCCATATCTTCTACCGAAGGGATGGTGATCGCTTCGCCGTCATCCAGACCGCGCAGCGCGGCGGCGACTAAGTCGTCGACCTCCATTACCATCTCTGCCGGCAGGTCATCCACCGAGCGCCCGGTGCGCTGAAAGATTTCGGTGCGCGTCAGGCCCGGCAGCAGCGCCTGCACGCGTACGTTGTGGCCCGCCAGCTCACGCTGCATATTCCGCGTCAGCGAGAGCACAAAAGCTTTTGTCGCATTGTAGGCTCCGTTCGCCTGTTCGTTGACCAGCGCCAGTACCGACGCCACGTTCACGATGGTGCCCGCGTTGCGGCTGCGGAAAACCTGCGCAGCCGTATGAGAGAGCTGCGTCAGCGCCACCACGTTCAGTGCCAGCATGGTTTGCGTCTGGTCGATGCTGGCGTCGATAAACTCGCCTTCCACCGTCATGCCCGCATTGTTGATCAGCGTGGTAATACGCGTATTGTCTCGCAGCTCGCTATCAATACGCGCCAGATCCTCATGGCGCGTCAGATCCGCGGCCAGCACGCTGACTTCCACGCCGTGCGCTTCGTGCAGCGACTGCGCCAGTGCGCTCAGACGTGCAGCATCGCGCGCCACCAGAATCAGGTCGTTGCCGCGTGCGGCCAGCTGTTTAGCGTAAGTTGCGCCGATACCGCTGGAAGCGCCGGTGATTAAAGCCAGTTGGTGTGACATGGAAAAGCCCTCTGTATGATGGTCGTCATATTGGTGTGCTGATAATATGACGACCATCATATGCATCGTCAAGCTGGAATATGACGATCGTAATAATTACACTGATTGCCATTAGCGATGAGCAGGGTGATAACCGATGGAAAAGCTAAGCCATAAGGCGCGCACGCGGCAGCGCATTCTGGAAGAAGCGGCGGTGGTGATGCGCGAATGCGGCACCGAAGGCATTGGCGTGGCAGCGCTGATGAAGCGCGTCGGCCTGACGCACGGCGGGTTTTATGCACACTTTGCCTCACGTGAAGCGCTGGTCGAAGCGGTGATTAGCGAGATGTTTGCCGACTCGGCGCAGCGTTTTGCCGCCGTGCTGGCGGTTGAGGACCCGGCTGAACGGCTGAACCAGTGGATCGACCGCTATCTGTCGGACCAGCACTGTGGCGCGCCGGGTGAGGGCTGTCCGATACCGGCGCTGGTCAGCGAAGTGGCGCATTTACCGCCGGATGCGCGGGCGCTGTTTTCGGCGAAGCGCGAAGCGGTGCGGCGGCAGCTGGTGCAGGCGCTGCAGCAGCTGGGACATGCGCAGGCGGAGAGTATCGCCAGCAGCATGCAGGCCGAAATGGTTGGTGCGCTGGCGCTGGCGCGCGCCTGCACCGATGAAGCGGAAGCGCGCCAGATGCTGGATGTGACGCGTCAGGCAGTCAAACTGCGCGCCGGGCTGGTGACAGCATGAGCGATCACGACATCCGCGACATTATCGCACCCGATTTGCAGGTGCTGTTTTGCGGCATCAATCCGGGCAAATCCTCGGCGCATACCGGCTTTCACTTTGCGCATCCCGGCAACCGCTTCTGGAAGGTGATCCATCAGGCCGGATTCACCCGCGAGCAGCTGCTGCCGGAGCAGGAACAGCGGCTGCTGGAGACCGGCTGCGGCATCACCATGCTGGTAGAGCGCCCCACCATTCAGGCCAGCGAGCTGGCGGGCGCGGAGCTGCGTGACGGCGGCGCGCGTCTGCAGGAAAAGGTGCTGCGCTTTCAGCCGCGCGCGCTGGCGGTGCTGGGTAAGGATGCGTTTCAGAAGGCGTTTCGTCAGCGCAATGTGGCGTGGGGCGAGCAGCCGCAGTTGCTGGGCGAAACCCGTTTATGGGTGCTGCCCAATCCCAGCGGATTAAACCGCGCTTCGCTGGAGGAGATGGTCTCCGCTTATCGCCAGCTTCATGATTGGTTACAGAATAAGGCGTGAGCTGGCTCTGTTTCACAAAGTAATAACGTTGTTCATCGTTTTGTTTCTGGCTACACCGAATGCTCCACGCGAAAAAAAGGAGCAGGGAGATGAAGCAACGCACCATGGTTCTGGCGGCACTGCTGCTGGCGGCGCAACCGGGCGTCCAGGCCGCAACGCTGAAGGTATTCAGTTCCGGCGGTATGTACCCGGTGATTGAAAGCCTGAAGCAGGATTATCAGCAGCAGAGCGGTGACAGCATTGAGCTGGAAGCGGCGCCGTCGATGGGTGACACGGCGCAGGCGATTCCTAATCGCCTCAAACGCCATGAAAGCGCGGATGTGCTGGTGATGGTGGATTACGCCATCAAGCCGCTGGAGCAGGCGAAATGGGTGGATAGCGCCAGCC
Source organism: gamma proteobacterium symbiont of Lampromicra miyakona (assembly GCF_059730895.1). Lineage (NCBI taxonomy): Bacteria > Pseudomonadati > Pseudomonadota > Gammaproteobacteria > gamma proteobacterium symbiont of Lampromicra miyakona. Next base: position 550,165 of record NZ_AP035932.1, read on the forward strand.
ATCAGGTGCTGGCGCACTCGTATATTGCCATGGCGGTGAAGCAGGGCACCACGCCGCCGGATATCAGTACCGTCGCGAAGTTCAAACAGGTGCTGACCTCCGCCTCAAGTATCGCCGTGTCTGACAGCGCCAGCGGCAAATATATTCAGAGCAAGATGCTGGATAAGCTGCAGCTGGGCCCAAAAACGGCGGCGAAGATCACCGTGATTCCGGCCACGCCGGTGGGTGAGGCGGTCGCGCAGGGCAAAGCCGAGCTGGGCTTCCAGCAGAACAGCGAGCTGAAGGCGGTGAAGGGTATTACTGTCGTGGGACTGATTCCGTCGGCGGCACAGCAGGATACGCTGTACGGTGCGGTGATCACGCGCAGCAGCCAGCAGCAGCAGGCCGCGGCGAAGTTCGTGAAATACCTGCAGAGCGACAAAGCGCGCAGCGTGATGCAGGAGAAAGGGCTGACGCCATACTGAAGGCAATAAAAAACCCCGGCAAGCCGGGGTTTTTACTGACCACGACGATTAATCGTCGAGGAAGCTACGCAGCACTTCCGAGCGGCTCGGATGGCGCAGTTTACGCAGCGCTTTGGCTTCAATCTGACGGATACGCTCACGCGTTACGTCAAACTGTTTGCCCACCTCTTCCAGCGTGTGGTCGGTATTCATATCGATACCGAAACGCATACGCAGGACTTTGGCTTCACGCGCGGTCAGGCCAGCCAGCACGTCGTGGGTGGCAGAACGCAGGCTTTCCGAGGTCGCGGAATCCAGCGGCAACTCCAGCGTGGTGTCTTCGATAAAGTCGCCCAGATGCGAATCTTCATCATCACCAATCGGCGTCTCCATGGAGATCGGCTCTTTAGCGATTTTCAGCACCTTACGGATTTTATCTTCCGGCATCAGCATGCGCTCAGCCAGCTCTTCCGGCGTTGGCTCGCGGCCCATCTCCTGCAGCATCTGGCGCGAAATACGGTTGAGTTTGTTAATGGTCTCAATCATGTGCACCGGAATACGGATGGTACGCGCCTGGTCGGCGATAGAACGGGTGATAGCCTGACGGATCCACCAGGTGGCGTAAGTTGAGAACTTATAGCCACGGCGATATTCAAACTTATCCACCGCTTTCATCAGACCGATGTTGCCTTCCTGAATCAGATCGAGGAACTGCAGGCCACGGTTGGTGTACTTCTTGGCGATGGAGATCACCAGACGCAGGTTAGCCTCAACCATCTCTTTCTTCGCACGACGCGCTTTGGCTTCGCCGATCGACATACGACGGTTGATGTCTTTCACCTGCTCAATGGTCAGGCCGGTCTCTTCTTCAATCTGCAGCAGTTTCTGCAGCGAACGCATGACATCTTCTTCCACTTCCTGCAGTTTTTCTGACCACGGTTTGTTCATGGCCAGTGCCGCTTTGAACCAGCTTTCGCTGGTTTCATTACCGGTAAACAGGGTGATGAAGTTTTTCTTCGGCATTTTGCACAGTTCAACACACAGCTTCATGATCAGGCGCTCTTGCGTGCGCACGCGCTCCATCATTTCACGCATGTTGTTCACCAGGTAGTCGAACTGCTTCGGCACCAGGCGGAACTGTTTAAACACTTCAGAGAGATTATTAATCTCGGCCACGGCGTCCGCATGGCTGCGGCCTTTGGCTTTGATCACGTTGCGCGTGGTTTCGTACTGCGTACGCAGGTCGTTAAACTTCTCGCGCGCCAGTTCCGGATCGATAGAGTTATCGTCGTCGGAGCTGTCGTCGTCGCTCTCTTCGTCTTCCTCTTCGTCGTCGTCGCGGTCTTCTTCTGACAGCTCAGAACCAACGTGGGTCGCGGTCGGTGCCAGATCTTCCTCGGCGTTCGGATCGACGAAACCGGTGATCAGGTCAGACAGGCGTGACTCGCCCGCTTCAACGCGATCGTACTGATCGAGCAGGTAGGTGATTGCTTCCGGGTATTCGGCGACAGAGCATTGCACCTGGTTGATACCGTCTTCGATACGCTTGGCGATGTCGATTTCGCCTTCGCGCGTCAGCAGCTCAACGGTACCCATTTCACGCATGTACATGCGCACCGGGTCGGTGGTACGGCCAATTTCAGATTCAACGCTGGATAATACCTGAGCGGCAGCTTCCGCGGCATCTTCGTCAGTATCGGTGCTGTTTTCATTCAGCATCAGATCATCGGCATCCGGGGCTTCTTCCACCACCTGAATACCCATATCGTTGATCATTTGGATGATGTCTTCGATCTGATCGGAGTCGACGATATCTTCCGGCAGATGGTCATTGACCTCAGCATAGGTCAGATAGCCCTGCTCCTTACCACGGGTGACAAGCAGCTTAAGCTGTGACTGCGGGTTTTGCTCCATAAGACGGTATCCACACTTCTGTTAATTAGATTGGTGTCGGTCGGCAGCGAGCCAACTATAACAGTGAAGGCGTTGTGTTTTTGCCGCTGCCTTCAACGCGGCCAGGGCTTTGGCCCATCGTAAATCGGCACTTAAGCCGCTTAATATTCTGTCCGGCGCTAACTCACTTGCCATTTTCAATGCTGGCAGTGCCCGCAATCCTCACGTACGCCAGTACGCTCCGGTTGCTGCGCGCTGGCAGCCTTGAAACTGACAGCGACGTTAACGCCTCTGGTATGTATGCATTGCTTCCGGCTTCGCTTACAGCGACCATAAACCAGAAACATCAGGCAAGAACGGCGGCGCTATCAGCCTTCATCGTTCTGACCCGGTAAAATCTTATTTTTTGGCTAATGCCTGGCTTAATGCCCAGAATTCACGGCGTTCGGCGGCGCTCAGGCCCTCAGTCCGATCGCGCGCAATCAGTGCTTCGAGGCGCTGCTCCAGCGCAGCATCATAGATGCTTGCCAGCGAGTCCTGGAACACTTCTTCCGCTTCGTCATCTACGATCATGTGGTTCCAGGTGGCCAGTGTTTCAAGGGGCTGGCTAAATTCTGTCCCGCGATATAACTCTAGTAGCTGTCCGGTGGTCAGGCCAGGATTCTCAGTACAACGGCGGACTAACTCCACAAACAGTGGCAATCCCGCTAATTTAGACTGCTCCAGCCCGTCCAGCGCAGGCACGATGGCGGCAAATTGCGGATTCTGCACCAGCAACGCAATCAGCACGCGCATGGTGGTGCGTTTCATCGGTGGCGCCACCGGCGCGGTACCGCTTTCCGCCTGCTTCGGCATCAGCTTGTCTAACTGGTTATCGTCCAGAATGCCGAGTTTATTACCCAGCGTCTGACGCATATAAATCCGCAGCGTTTCGCCCGGAATCTGGCTAATCAGCGGCAGCGCGAGCGTTGCCAGCTTGGTACGGCCGTCGCGCGTACTCAGATCCACCTGCGGCATCAGGCTGTCGAACAGAAACGTGGAGAGCGGCATAGCCTGCTCCATCCGCGCTTCGAACACTGCTTTGCCCTCTTTACGCACCAGGGTATCCGGGTCTTCGCCATCGGGCAAAAACATAAAGCGTAGCTGACGACCGTCATTCATGTAAGGCAATGCGGTTTCCAGCGCACGCCATGCAGCTTCACGACCGGCGCGGTCGCCGTCGTAGCAGCAGATCACGTTATCGGTCGAGCGGAACAAAAGCTGGATATGTTCCGCTGTGGTCGAGGTGCCCAGCGAGGCGACAGCATAATCAATGCCGAACTGCGCCAGCGCAACCACGTCCATATAGCCTTCCACCACCAGCAGACGTGCCGGTTGCGGATGATTTTTTTGCGCTTCATACAGGCCGTATAACTGGCGGCCTTTATGGAAAATCGGTGTTTCCGGTGAGTTCAGGTACTTGGGCGTATCGTTGCCCAGCACGCGGCCACCAAAACCAATCACGCGTCCGCGCTTGTCGCGAATCGGAAACATCACGCGATCGCGGAAACGATCGTAGGTGCGGCCGCTGTCATTGCTGACCAGCATGCCCGCTTCCATCAGCGATTCACGATCTTCTTTCTGCTGACCGAAACGCTTCAGGACGTTGTCCCAGCCGGCTGGCGCATAGCCAATGGCAAAGTGATCGATCACCTGCTGGCTTAGCCCGCGTGTGGCGAGATACTGTTGTGCTGATTTTGCCTGCGGATTGCGCAGGCTCTGCTGATAAAAGCTGTCTAAACCTTCCAGCAGCTGATACAGGCTCTGGCGCTGATGGCGCTCCATCGGGCTCGGACCATTGCCCGCTTCGTACGGCACTTCTAAGCCGTGCTGCGTGGCAAGTTCCTCAACGCTCTCGACGAAATCCAGACGATCGTGATTCATCAGGAAGTCGATGGCGTTGCCTTTGGCACCACAGCCAAAGCAGTAGTAGAACTGCTTTTCACCGCTTACGGTGAAAGAGGGGTTTTTTTCGTTATGGAAAGGACAGCACGCGTGATAGTTCTTACCCTGCTTTTTCAGCTTAACGCGGGCATCGATAAGATCCACGATGTCCGTGCGGGCAAGTAAATCATTGATAAATACGCGTGGAATTCGTCCAGCCATAAGCCCCGGTTTTTCAGCTCATAAACGGCAACAAGCCGCGCTTCCTTTCGGAAAGCACGGCCTCTTACTTGACTCTGTCTGCGTTTAACACGCGGCGGAAGCGAACTTCCGAAAGAAATTAGTACAGACGAGTGCGGCGTGCGTTTTCGCGAGCCAGTTTCTTGGCGTGACGCTTAACAGCAGACGCTTTAGCGCGCTTACGTTCAGTCGTTGGTTTTTCATAGAACTCACGACGACGAACTTCAGCCAGAACGCCTGCTTTCTCGCAGGAACGCTTGAAGCGACGCAGTGCTACGTCGAATGGCTCGTTTTCACGTACTTTAATTACCGGCATGTAACTCTCACCTCGATAAAATTCGGTTTTTGCTGCTGACTGCGGCGCCAGCACTTTTCAAAATGGTGCAGCATTTTACTCCAGGCGCGGCTGGCTTGTAAAGCACCATGGACAATTTAGAACCAACAGGAGCGTTTGCCTGTGCGGCTGCCGGTTTTTTCAGGCCGTGGAGTATAGCGCACTCTTTGCGCGACAGAAAAACACTTTTTCGCGTGCGGAAGGGGGCAGGCGTCAGCCGGCCTGTGCTACACTGCGCGCCGCAAGAAGAGGGTGATAAAGCTATGCGAGTTCTGGGTATTGAAACGTCCTGCGATGAAACCGGCATCGCGATTTATGACGATGCGTCCGGTCTGCTGGCGAATCAATTATATAGCCAGGTGAAATTACATGCCGATTACGGTGGCGTGGTGCCGGAACTGGCCTCGCGCGATCACGTGCGGAAAACCGTGCCGTTGATTCAGGCCGCGCTGAAACAGGCGGGCTTGCAGGCCGGAGAGATTGACGCCGTGGCGTACACCGCCGGTCCCGGCCTGGTCGGTGCGCTGCTGGTTGGTGCCACCATTGGCCGCGCGCTGGCGTTCGCCTGGAACGTGCCGGCGGTGCCGGTGCATCACATGGAAGGCCATCTGCTGGCGCCGATGCTGGAAGACAACCCACCGGCATTCCCGTTCGTGGCACTGCTGGTCTCCGGCGGCCACACGCAGCTGATCAGCGTCACCGGTATTGGTGAATATACGCTGCTGGGCGAATCGATTGATGATGCCGCCGGGGAAGCGTTCGATAAAACCGCCAAGCTGCTGGGGCTGGATTATCCGGGCGGCCCGATGCTGTCGCGCATGGCACAGCAGGGCACGCCGGATCGCTTTAAGTTCCCGCGCCCGATGACCGATCGTCCGGGACTGGACTTCAGCTTCTCCGGCCTGAAAACCTTTGCGGCGAATACCATTCGCGAACATGACGGTGACGAACAGGCGCGCGCCGATATCGCCCGCGCCTTTGAAGATGCGGTAGTGGATACGCTGATGATCAAATGCAAGCGTGCGCTGGAGCAGACCGGCTTCAAACGCCTGGTGATTGCCGGCGGCGTGAGTGCCAACCGCACGCTGCGTGAACGCATGGCAACCATGATGAGCGCGCGCGGCGGCGAGGTGTTTTATGCTCGTCCGGAGTTCTGCACCGACAACGGCGCGATGATTGCCTATGCCGGCATGGTGCGGCTGAAAGGCGGCACGCGCGGTGAGCTGGGCGTCAGCGTGCGGCCACGCTGGCCGCTGGCGGAATTACCGGCCATCTGATGATAAAAAACCGGCTGCGCGCCGGTTTTTTTATTTCTTCTTTTTACGCTTCCACACGCGGTTTTCCTGACCGCGCCACAGGCGCTGAATATTGTCGTGATGGCGCAGCAAAATCAGGCATGACAGCATCGACACCGGAAAGGTGAACTGCGGCTTAAACCACCAGACATAAAACGGGGCAATTAACGCGCTGACGATCGCGCCCAGCGATGAGTAGCCGCTGAGCAGCACCGTCAGCAGCCAGGTGCCGGTCATCAGGCCGGTCAGGTCCCAGCCAATCGGCGCGATGGCCCCAAACGCGGTGGCCACACCTTTGCCGCCACGAAAGCGGAAAAACACCGGATAGATATGGCCGAGGCAGGCGGCGATGGCCGTGAGGCCAAGATACATCGGCGTGACGTGCAGCCACCAGGCGATCCATACCGGCACCATTCCCTTCGCCACGTCGAAAATCAGTACCGCGGCAGCGGCGGCTTTACCGCCAATACGTAACACGTTGGTGGCGCCTGGATTGCCAGAGCCTGCGCTGCGGGGATCGGGTAAACCAGCGAGTTTACAAACCAGGATCGCACTGGAAATCGAGCCGCAAAGATACGCGAAAATAATCATACCAAGCGCGATAGCACTCATAGCTTCGTACCGTTCCTTTTGGGTCGTTTTGTTCTCGATAAGCGTGGATAATACGCATAATCCGCCGGAAGTGGTATCCGGCTAAGCCAAAAACAGAGAGTGACATCATGGATATCGTATTTATAGAACAACTCACCGTGTTCACCACCATTGGCGTTTACGACTGGGAACAGGGCATGCAGCAGAAGCTGGTGCTCGATGTCGAAATGGCGTGGGACAACCGTCAGGCGGCGGTGAGCGACGATGTGAACCACTGTCTGAGCTACGCCGATGTCACCGAAGCAATCCTCAGTCATCTGCAGGGGCAGCGTTTTGCGCTGGTCGAACGGGTGGCAGAAGAAATCGCCGATCTGTTGATGAATCGTTTCAAAACGCCCGGTGTACGCGTGAAGGTAGGTAAACCGGGGGCTGTCGCCCAGGCGGCGAGCGTGGGCGTGAGAATTGAGCGCGGGACTATTCCTAAATAAATCCTGCGTGATTGCCATCACAATGAAACCAAACCAAATTATGGTGTGTCTCAGTGGAGGCCGCTGCGCTGATGAAGGGGAAGTGACCGAAATCCTTAAGGTTTCCTTCAGCAAGGTGCAGGCATAATTTCAGGCGGTAGCGGTGCGCGACCGCCTTTTTACTGTTTAAAACGGATAGAGGGTAAAATTTGATGGCAGACATTCATCAGCTATGGGTAGCTGCAATCCTGGGGGTTGTGGAAGGCCTTACGGAGTTCCTGCCGGTCTCATCCACAGGCCACATGATTATTGTTGGCCATTTGCTGGGGTTCGAGGGTGAGAAGGCGGAAACCTTTGAAGTGGTAATCCAGCTGGGCTCCATCCTCGCCGTAGTGGTGATGTTCTGGCGCAGGCTGTTTGGCCTGATCGGCATTCACTTCGGCCAGGAGCGCCACGAAGGCGTCGGCAGCGGAAAACTGACGCTGATTCACATCCTGCTGGGTATGGTGCCGGCGGTAGTGATTGGCCTGGTACTGCATGACCAGATTAAAACCCTGTTTAACCCGATCAACGTGATGTACGCGCTGGTGGTGGGCGGCGTGCTGCTGCTGGCGGCGGAATATCTCAAGCCAAAGCAGCCGAAAGCGGTCGGCATTGATGACATCACCTATCGCCAGGCGTTTATGATTGGCTGCTTCCAGTGTCTGGCGCTGTGGCCGGGCTTCTCGCGTTCCGGTGCCACCATTTCCGGCGGTATGCTGATGGGCGTCAGCCGCTATGCGGCGTCCGAGTTTTCCTTCATCCTCGCGGTACCGATGATGATCGGTGCTACCGGACTCGATCTCTACAAGAGCATGGGTTTCCTGACGATGCAGGATTTCCCGATGTTTGCCGTGGGCTTCGTGACCGCCTTTATTGTCGCGCTGCTGGCGATCAAAGTGTTCCTTGAGCTGATCAAACGTATCTCGTTTGTGTCGTTTGCCATCTACCGCTTTATCGTCGCGGCAGCGGTTTACGCCATCTTTATGTAATACGCGAGGCGCGGCCGGTTACGCTGGCCGCGCGTCGATTAACCCTTCCTGCAACGCCAGCACGCGCCGACGCGTCAGCTCTTCCCGCACCGCCGCGCCTGTGAAACCGGCCTCGACCACCGCTTTGGTGGGCACCGCCTGCGCCAGCGCAAACGCGCGCCGCAGATAATCGCCCTGCGGATAAGCCATGCTCTCCAGCGTCGTGCGCCCACGTGCGTCGGCTTCGCTGGTCAGTGCCATCTTTTCCACGCGATCGGGCTTGCGCCAGGCGTCGATGCGGTCAAACAGTGCCACCAGCGCGTCAGCCGGCTGGCGTTCAATGGTGTGCACCACATCGTGAAACTCCGTCACTACCAGGGCCAGATCGCGCACCTGGTTCGGCACGCGCAGTCGCCGGCACAGCGCTTCAACAATCGGTACACCGGCCGGGCCGTGACCATGATGGCTCGGCCACTTCTCTGGCGGCGTCAGCGCTTTACCCACATCGTGGAACAGCGTGGCGAAGCGCACGTCAAGCTGGTCGGAGAGCGCTGCGGCCATGGTCAGCGTCATCAGCGCGTGGACGCCGGTATCGATCTCCGGATGCCACTTAACGGGGGCCGGAATGCCGTACAGGTTGTCGATTTCCGGGAACAGCACCTGCAATGCATCGCAGTCGCGCAGCAGCTGGAAATAGACCTGAGGATTGCGCGTCAGCAGCGCTTTTTCCGTCTCTTTCCACACCCGCTCTGCAGTGAGATGCGCCAGTTCACCGCTGTGCGCCATCTCGCGCATCAGCGCCTGGGTTTCGGGGGCCACACGGAAATTGAGGTGGGCGAAACGGGCAGCAAAACGCGCCACGCGCAGCACGCGCAGCGGATCTTCATTAAAAGCTGCCGACACGTGACGCAGGGTGCGCTGCTGCAAATCCTGCTGGCCGTGATAAGGGTCGATCAGCGTGCCGTCAGCGGCCTGCGCGATGGCATTGATGGTCAGATCGCGACGCTGTAAATCCTGCTCCAGCGTCACGTCCGGCGCGAACTGGGTCACGAAGCCGGTATAACCGTTGCCGCTTTTGCGCTCGGTGCGCGCCAGCGCATACTCTTCGCGGCTTTCAGGGTGTAAAAAAACCGGAAAATCCCGGCCCACCTGCTGATAGCCCTGCGCCAGCATGCTGTCGGGCGTTGCGCCCACCACCACCCAATCTCTATCTTTTACCGGCAAACGCAGTAAGGCATCACGCACTGCGCCACCGACCAGAAACGTCTTCACTCAACCACTCCAGAGGCAATCCACTTTTGCGTGCTGCGCACGCTTGTTACGTTATTGTTGCATACTTTGGCGAAAAAGCGGGCATGCCAAAAGGGGCATCTTACGATCCCCTCCAGGCAAACCACAAATGGCGTGGTGGCTTTAATTCATCCAGCGATCGTTTTTCTTGCGGCGCGGCACCATGTGCGGCAGCAGCAGACCGAGCAGCAGACCGACGCCGAGCACGCCGCCGCCATACATAAACCACTGCATGATGATGGTGCGCTGTTTGTCATCCAGCTGAACGTTAGCGGCGCTGACCTTCTTCTGCGCCACAATCAGCTCGTTGCGCAGCTTCTGATTCTCTTCTTTCAGGCCGTTGATGGTGCCGTCGCTGTTGGCCACCTTGTTCTGCATCTCTGACGTACGCTGATTCCAGCTGTTATCAATGTTCGCCAGTTTGTCGGTCAGCTCTTTGACCTGCTGCTCCAGCTGCGGCACGCGGGTGCGCAGGCTGGGGGAGGCGCTGAGCTGCGACAGCGGGATCCAGTTAGTTTTGCCTTCTGCATCGCGGATTTGCGCGTACTGCGAGTCATTATTGGTTTGCAGCAGCGTGACTTCCTCCCCGGCATTCAGCTTGCCAACCAGGCGATACTGATCGCCAGGGCCGCTGCGTACCCAGGTGGATAATTCGTCGGAGATGTAACGTTTTTCATCGGCCGCGTGGGCCGGTGCGATGGCGCTGAAAGCCAGCAAAGAGAGGGCGGCAAGTGAGATTTTTTTCATTCGATATCGTTTTTTCATGATGGGCGTAAATTTACCGGCACAGTCTGGAGTCGCTTCGCATAAATCTGAATGAGAACTATCCTGGTCTCAATGCGGTGCGAAAAGGGTCGTAAAAGCACAAGAAAGCAGAGACAGCAGGCTTGCGGTGCATTACTCTTCGCCAGATTAAACTCGTAAGTGCCAGCAGCGTATTGAATAAAAAATTATGACCATCGAAATCGAATTAAAGTTCATTGCCACCCCGCAAGCCGCCGAAAAACTGGCGCAGACGCTTGCCGCCTGGCCACATCAGCACCACGCCGCGCGTGAGCTGACCAACATCTATTACGAAACCGATGACAACCAGCTGCGCCGCTGGGATATGGGCCTGCGGATTCGCGGCGTGGATCAGCGCTATGAAATGACGCTGAAAACCGCCGGCAAAACGCTGGGCGGCCTGCATCAGCGTCCGGAATACAACGTCGACCTCAGCGAGCCGCAGCTGGACATTGCCCGCCTGCCGGCAGAGATCTGGCCGCAGGGTACCGATATTGCCGCGCTGCAGCCGCGTTTGCAGCCGCTGTTCAGCACCCATTTCCAGCGTGAAACCTGGCTGGTGAGCGTTGGCGACAGCGAAATTGAAGTGGCTTTCGATTGCGGCAGCGTTGCCGCAGGGGAGCTGAGCGAGCCGTTGTATGAAGTGGAGCTGGAGCTTAAGCGTGGAACCCGCAGCGATATGCTGACCTTCGCCAGTGCGCTGATCGCCACGGGCGGCCTGCGCCTCGGCAGCCTGAGCAAAGCGGCACGCGGTTATCAGCTGGCGCAGGGCAACGCGCCGCGACCGCTGCGCGCGCTGCCGCTGCAGAAAATTGCCGCCAAAGCCACAGTGGAGCAGGGCATGGTTCACGCCATGAGCGCGGCGCTCGGCCACTGGCAGTACCATGAAGAGGTCTGGCTGCGCGGTAACGAAGACGCCCGGGCACGGGTAATTGAAGCGCTGGAAACGCTGCGTCAGGCGTTTTCCCTGTTTGGCACGCTGGTGCCGCGCAAGGCCAATAGCGAACTGCGTCAGAAGCTGACCCGGCTGGAAGAGCTGCTGGCGGACAGCGAGGCCAGCGTAGAAACCGTCTGCTTCTCACCGACCTCGGTTGAAGCCCAGTTAGCACTTACTCACTGGCTGGTGGAGTCGCAGTGGCAGCCGTGGCTGGACGAGAAGAACAAAAGCAAGCTACAGGGCTCGTTTAAACGCTTCAGCGACATCATGCTGGGGCGCATCGGCGCGGATCTGCGTGAAACCTTCGTCGACGTGCAGCTGTTCAATGAATTTCAGGACAAAGCTACGCGCCTGAACCGCCAGCTGCTGGCGGTGCATCTGCTGGCGGGTGCATATCCGGCTGAAGAAGTCAGCCAGTGGCTGGCAGGCTGGCAGGAGTTGCAGCACGCCATTCGTGAAAAACAGGAGCGCGGTCTGATTCAGCTGGTCAATCTGGCGATCCGTCAACCGCCGTTCTGGCTAAATAACGGTGCGAAACGCTAAGGCTACGGCACCATCAATCATCAGGGAGGGAAGATGTCGTTACCGTTACCGGCGCTGATGCAGGCGCAGCTCGCCAGCGTGGCAGAACGTCTGGGCCTGCCGCTGACGGCGATCACGCCGCAGCAGGCTGCCGCACTGACCTTTAGTGACTTTATCGTGGACAACCTGCAGCAGCATCCGGCGTGGTGGCAACAGCTGCAGCAGCAACCGCCGCAGCCCGAAGAGTGGCAGCACTATGCGGCCTGGCTGGCAGCGGCGCTGCAGCCGGTGGATAACGAAGCCTCCCTGATGCGCGAACTGCGCCTGTTCCGTCGTCATATGCTGGTGCGCATCGCGTGGATGCAGGCGCTGGAGCAGGCCAGCACCGGGCAGAGCCTGACGCAGCTCAGCACGCTGGCGGAAGTGCTGATTACCGCCGCGCGCGACTGGGTGTGGCAGGATTGCTGCCGCGATTTCGGTACGCCGTGCAACGCCGCCGGCGAAGCCCAGCCGATGCTGATTCTCGGTATGGGCAAGCTGGGCGGCGGTGAACTCAACTTCTCTTCCGATATTGACCTGATCTTTGCCTGGCCGGAAAACGGCGTCACCCGCGGCGGCCGGCGCGAGCTCGACAACGCGCAGTTCTTTACCCGCATGGGGCAGCGCCTGATCAAGGTGCTGGATCAACCTACCGTCGATGCCTTTGTTTATCGCGTGGATATGCGCCTGCGCCCGTTCGGTGACAGCGGTCCGCTGGTGCTGAGCTTTGCCGCGCTGGAGGATTACTACCAGGAGCAGGGTCGTGACTGGGAGCGCTACGCGATGGTGAAAGCGCGCCTGATGGGCGACGACGGCGGCCACTGGAGCCAGGAGCTGCAGCAGATGTTGCGCCCGTTCGTCTATCGCCGCTACATTGATTTCAGTGTGATCCAGTCGCTGCGTAACATGAAAGGCATGATTGCCCGCGAAGTACGGCGGCGCGGCCTGAAGGACAACATCAAACTCGGCGCCGGCGGCATTCGCGAAACCGAATTCATTGTCCAGGTGTTTCAACTGATTCGAGGTGGACGTGAGCGCTCACTTCAGCTGCGTTCGCTGCTGCCGACGCTGCAGGCCATCGGTGAGCTGGCACTGTTAATGCCGGAGCAGGTTGACCATCTGCGTGACGCCTACCTGTTTTTACGCCGGCTGGAGAATCTGCTGCAGAGCATCAACGATGAGCAGACGCAGACGCTGCCGGAAAATCCGCTCGATCGCCAGCGCCTGGCCTGGGCGATGGGCATGGCGGACTGGGCGACGCTGCTGGCACAGCTGGAACAGCACATGGCCGGCGTGCGCCACATTTTCGACGAGCTGATAGGCGATGATGCGCCGGATATCGACGATCAGCCGCAGCTGGCGGAGTTCGCCAGCCTGTGGCAGGACGCGCTGGAAGAGAGCGATTTGCTGCCGGTGGTACCGCAGCTGCAGGCGGAACAGCGCCATGCGCTGTATCGGGCGCTGAATGATTTCCGTCAGGATGTCAGTCGCCGCACCATCGGCCCGCGCGGCCGGCTGGCGCTCGATCAATTAATGCCGCGCCTGCTAAGCGAAGTGTGCGCGCGTGACGATGCCGATGTGGTGCTGGCGCGCCTGACACCGCTGCTGCTTGGCGTATTAACGCGCAGCACCTATCTCGAGTTATTGACCGAGTATCACGGCGCGCTGCGTCATCTGATTCGCCTGTGTGGCGCTTCGCCGATGATTGCCAGCCAGCTGGCGCGCTATCCGCTGCTGCTGGATGAACTGCTCGATCCGGCCACGTTGTATCAGCCCACTGCCACCGATGCCTATCGTGATGAACTGCGCCAGTATCTGCTGCGCATTCCCACCGATGATGAAGAGCAGCAGCTGGAAGCGCTGCGCCAGTTCAAGCAGGCACAGCATCTGCGTATCGCCGCCGCCGACATCGCCGGAACCCTGCCGGTGATGAAAGTGAGCGATCACTTAACCTGGCTGGCGGAAGCGATCATTGAATCGGTGGTGCAGCAGGCGTGGCAGATGATGGTGCAGCGCTATGGTCGCCCTTCGCACCTCACCAGCGACAGCGAGCGCGGCTTCGCCGTGGTCGGCTACGGCAAACTGGGCGGCTGGGAACTGGGTTACAGCTCGGATCTCGATCTGGTGTTTCTGCATGACTGTCCGGACGATGCCGAAACCGACGGTGAACGCGTTATCGACGGGCGTCAGTTTTACCTGCGTCTCGCCCAGCGCGTCATGCATCTGTTCAGCACCCGCACCTCGTCCGGCATTTTGTATGAGGTGGACGCGCGCCTGCGCCCCTCTGGCGCGGCCGGCATGCTGGTCAGCACCTTTGCTGCCTTTGACGACTATCAGCGCCATGAAGCCTGGACGTGGGAACATCAGGCGCTGGTGCGCGCGCGCATCGTGTTTGGCGAACCGGCGCTGTGTGAGCGCTTCGATGCGATCCGGCGCGGTATTCTGTGCCTGCCGCGTGAAGGCGCGAAGCTGCAAACCGAAGTGCGTGAGATGCGTGAGAAAATGCGCGCGCACCTCAGTAACAAGCACAAAGGCCGCTGGGAGATTAAAACCGATGAGGGCGGTATCACCGATATTGAATTCATTGCGCAGTATCTGGTCTTAGGTTACGCCGCCAGCCAGCCGGCGCTGACGCGCTGGTCGGATAACGTGCGCATTTTTGAACTGATGGCGCGCCACGGCATCATGGCTGATGAGGAAGCGCAGGCGCTGACGCACGCTTACGTCACGCTGCGCGATGCGCTGCACCATCTGGCGCTGCAGGAACTGCCGGGTCATGTCGATCCGGCATCGTTCGCTGACGAACGCGCCGTGGTGCACGCCAGCTGGCAGCGCTGGCTGGCCGCGAGCGACGCGGATGACACGGAGCAGTGAGCCTGGCGGCTTCTATGCTATTATCCGCGCATTATTTTGACTGAACGTTGAAGTCTGGAGTCTCTGCATGAAAGTAACACTGCCCGCGTTTGGCAAGGCCGCTGTGCTGGTTGTCGGCGATGTGATGTTAGACCGCTACTGGTACGGCCCGACCAGCCGGATCTCACCGGAAGCCCCGGTGCCGGTGGTTAAAGTGGATACCATTGAAGAGCGTCCGGGCGGCGCGGCCAACGTGGCGATGAATATCGCTGCACTCGGTGCGGACTCGCGCCTTATCGGCCTGACCGGTGCAGATGACGCTGCGCGCGTGCTGCGCGAAACGCTGGCGCAGGTGAAGGTTGAGTGCGATTTCGTCGCCCTTGATAGCCATCCGACCATCACCAAGCTGCGCGTGCTGTCGCGCAACCAGCAGCTGATTCGCCTCGACTTTGAAGAGGGCTTTGAGCAGGTCGACCCGCAGCCGATTCACGATCGCCTGCGTCAGTCGCTGGCACAGGCGGGCGCGCTGGTGCTGTCTGATTATGCCAAAGGCGCGCTGAGCAGCGTGCAGACCATGATTCAGCTGGCGCGTGCGGCGCAGGTGCCTGTACTGATCGACCCGAAAGGCACCGATTTTGAACGCTATCGCGGCGCGACGCTGCTGACGCCCAATCTGTCCGAGTTCGAAGCGGTGGTGGGCAAGTGCAAAAGCGAAGAGGAGATTGTCAGCCGCGGTATGCAGCTGATTGCCGATTACGATCTCTCCGCGCTGCTGGTGACGCGTTCGGAAAACGGGATGACGCTGCTGCAGCCGGGCAAAGCGCCGCTGCATCTGCCCACTCAGGCGCAGGAAGTGTATGACGTCACCGGTGCCGGCGATACGGTGATCGGCGTGCTGGCCGCAGTGCTGGCTGCCGGTGAAAGTCTGGAGGATGCCTGCTTCCTCGCCAATGCTGCGGCTGGCGTGGTGGTCGGCAAGCTCGGGACTTCAACCGTCAGTACCGTGGAGCTGGAGAATGCGATTCACGCGCGGCCGGACAGCGGCTTTGGCGTGATGACCGAAGCCGAGCTGAAAGTGGCGGTGGCGCAGGCGCGCCAGCGCGGTGAGAAAGTAGTAATGACCAACGGCGTGTTCGACATTTTACACGCCGGCCATGTCTCTTACCTGGCCAACGCGCGCAAACTGGGCGATCGCCTGATCGTGGCGGTCAACAGCGATGCTTCCACCAAACGTCTTAAGGGCGAAACCCGCCCGGTGAACCCGCAGGAAAACCGCATGATCGTGCTGGGTGCGCTGGAAGCCGTAGACTGGGTGGTGCTGTTTGAAGAGGATACGCCACAGCGGCTGATTGCCGAAGTGCTGCCGGATCTGCTGGTGAAAGGCGGTGATTATAAGCCGGAAGATATCGCGGGCAGTAAAGAGGTGTGGGCCAACGGCGGTGACGTGCGGGTGCTCAACTTTGAAGACGGTATCTCCACCACCAACATCATCAAAACCATTCGCAATCAGTAAACACGTAGCCGGCGGGAGCGAACTCCCGCCGCGTAAACCTTATTGAGGCGTATCGATTTTGCCTGCCGGATCTGGCGTGATCACCGCCGGAGCCGGGGCCGCCGGACTTTCACTTTCCAGCTTCGCCAGACGCTGCTCCAGCGCCGCCAGTTTTTCACGCGTGCGCAGCAAAACCTGGGTCTGCACGTCAAACTCTTCACGATTAACCAGATCCATGCGGGTTAACTGCGCCTGCAATACCTGACGAATTTTCTTTTCCACATCGTCGCCAAAGTCGCGAATACCTTTTGGCATCGCTTCGTGCACCTGGCGCGCCAGTTGTTCAATTTTTTTCGTGTCGATCATGGTTGTTTCCTGGTTACGGTGGCTGATAACAGCGCGTGTTCCGACTCATCAAGCATTAAGTGTAATGCCAGAAACGAAAAGGTTAAACCCGAAATCCGCAACGCATGAAGTGCAAAAGCATTTGCACTTTTGTTGATTGCCCGACCAGGTGATTGGCGCTATAGTAATTCCGCTTATTCTCAGGGCGGGGCGAAATTCCCCACCGGCGGTAAATCAGCTTCGGCTGAAAGCCCGCGAGCGCTTTCGCTGTACAGTGAAAGGTCAGCAGATCCGGTGTAATTCCGGGGCCGACGGTTAAAGTCCGGATGGGAGAGGGTAACGACATCAGCCGGGCTGCGCCCGCGTCACGTTATTGCCATGTGTTTTCTACGCACTCCTAAGCTCGCCCTGGTTCTGGTAACTCATATTTTATTAATAAGGTTTTTTTACCATGAATCAGACGCTTCTTTCTGAATTTGGCACGCCGGAACAGCGTGTAGAACGCGCCATTGATGCGCTGCGCAACGGGCGCGGCGTGATGGTGCTGGACGATGAAAATCGCGAAAACGAAGGCGATATGATCTTCGCCGCCGAAACCATGACCGTGGAACAGATGGCGCTGAGCATTCGTCACGGCAGCGGCATTGTCTGCCTGTGCATTAACGAAGCGCGCCGCCAGCAGCTGGATCTGCCGATGATGGTAGAGAACAACACCAGCTCTTACGGCACCGGTTTCACCGTGACTATTGAAGCGGCCAGCGGCGTGACGACCGGCGTATCGGCCTCCGACCGTATTACCACCATCCGCGCGGCGATTGCCGATGACGCTAAACCGTCCGATCTGAATCGTCCCGGCCACGTATTCCCGCTGCGCGCGCGCGACGGCGGCGTACTGGCACGCGGCGGCCACACCGAAGCGACGCTCGATCTGGTGACGCTGGCGGGCTTCAAACCTGCGGGTGTGCTGTGCGAACTGACCAATGATGACGGCAGCATGGCGCACGCGCCGGAAGTGATTGCGTTTGCGAAGCAGCACGCCATGCCGGTGGTGACCATTGAAGACCTGGTGGCCTGGCGCCGCCAGCATGAAACCCGTCAGGCCAGTTAAGCCGACGTGAAATAAATAAGGCCGGATGTGATGCATCCGGCCTTTTTTTATGATTAACGGCTGGCGTAAAAAACGTGATTACCTATCACCACGGTACGCTGGAAGGCGTGGCGCCACGCCGGTCTGGCGCTGTGCGCATGAAAGAAGGTCGCGCCCTTTGTCACATCCGCCAGCTTACCCTCGACAATCCGCTGGGCCAGGCGCTGCGCGCGCTGCCAGCTTTTGTCATGCTGCGGCGGATGGCGATGGGGATGTTTGTGCAGAGACGTCCAGGAGAACTGTTTGGGTGCGTACACCACCGGACAGATCTCTTTGACGTCCCAGTTAGCCCGGTTCATGGTGACAGTGCCGACGGCAATCTGCCCCTTTACCGGTTCGCCGCGCGCTTCATGATAGATATTCATCGCCAGGCATAAAATGGCTCCCTGAATTAACATAACACTCCACTGCTTTCTAAGAGTCGCGTGGAGTGTAATGAGCCCGCCGTCGGGTGTTAACAAGACCCGTCTCGACTACGCCTTAACAAGCCTAACCCGTTGAGAGATAAGGCCGAAGTGGTGATGAATGAGACGAATCTCGCGTCAGCCTACCCCGCTGGTTTGCAGCAACGTCAGGCTCAGGCCCATCACCGTCATGCCGCACAGTACGCCGTAGCTGGGATTGTTATGCGGGTCGATTTCGCGCGCCAGCGGCATCAGTTCATCCACGGACAGCGCCACCATAATGCCCGCCACCGCCGCCATAATCGCCGCAATCATCACCGGTGAGACCGCCGGCCCCAGCAGCAGAAAGGCGATGATGCCACCAAGAATCTCCGCCATGCCGGACAGGCAGGCCCAGAACAGCGCTTTGGCTTTCGAGCCGGTGGCGGCGTACATCGGTCCGGCCACCGCCAGCCCTTCCGGAATATTATGGATCGCGACGGCCAGCGCGATGCCCAGCCCCAGTTCCATGTCGCTGCTGGCGGTGACAAAGGTGGCAATGCCTTCGGGAAAGTTATGCAGGCTGATACCGAGCGTCAGCAGGATCGCGGTGCGTTTCAGGTTGGTGGGGCGGCGATTGACCGCCATCAGGTCCTGCGGATGCTGGTGCGGCAGCAGGCGATCCATGGCGAAATAACCCAGTAAGCCGAGCATGAACATGCCGTAGCCAAGCACCGGCGACATCCCTTCCGCATGCAGCGCGGCGGGCAGCATCTCCATCAGGGAAATCAGCAACATGATGCCGGCGGCAAAGCCGAGCGCAAAGGCCAGTACGCGGTTCGACGGCTTTTGACCGAGCACGCCAAAAATAGCGCCGACGAAGGTGGCACCGCCAGCCAGGATGGTTAGCAGCAAAGGTACTGACATAATGGGCTCCTTAATGATAATGATTACCAGTTACAATATAGTTAACCCCATAAAATATCGAGTTATTTAGCGTAAAGTTATGTCGGCAAAATCTTGTTCAAATTTGCTGATAAACATCATCACGCTTATCAGCGTTTTTCCCCTGGCGAAAGCGCGTATCGTGACAGTCATTAACGCGATCCCGACGCCAGAGGATGAATAATGACCCGCATGCCCGCTCTGTTTCTCGGCCACGGCAGCCCGATGAACGTATTAGAAGACAACCGTTATACCCGCGTATGGCAGCAGCTGGGCGAAACCCTGCCGCGTCCGCGCGCTATTCTCGCCATCTCGGCGCACTGGTACACGCGCGGCACGGCGGTGACGGCGATGAGCAATCCGCGCACCATCCATGATTTTGGTGGCTTCCCGCAGGCGCTGTTCGACGTGCGCTATCCGGCGCCGGGTTCGCCAGCGCTGGCACAGCGCGTTATCGATCTGCTGGCGCCGGTGGCGGTGCAGGCCGATCAGCAGTGGGGCTTTGATCACGGCTCGTGGGGCGTGCTGGCGAAGATGTATCCACAAGCGGACATTCCGTTGATTCAGCTCAGCATCGATGGCACCCAGCCGGCGGCGTGGCATTTTGCGCTGGGACGTAAACTGGCGGCGCTGCGTGACGAAGGTGTGATGCTGGTGGCCAGCGGCAACGTGGTGCATAACCTGCGCATGATTCGCTGGCAGGGTGCGGAAAGCGCTTATCCGTGGGCGGAGAGCTTCAACCAGTTTGTGCGCGATAATCTGGACTATGAAGGCGAGGCGGCGCAGCATCCGCTGGTGAATTATCAGCAGCATGAAGGCGCGCAGCTGGCTAACCCGACGCCGGAGCACTATCTGCCGCTGCTGTATATTCTCGGCGCGCGAGCTGAAGGTGAGGCGGTGAGCATCCCGGTGGAAGGCATGGAGATGGGTTCGATCAGTATGCTGTCAGTGCAGGTTGGCTGACACCTGTGCCGCCCGCAGACCGGGCGGCACGTGCATTACTCAATAAATGTGTGCGGATAGAAACGCGACAGATCCTGGGTGATCAGCGCACGATCTTCGCGCAGACCGATACCGGCAGGCTGATCGTCAATCAGCCAGCTGCCAATCAGCGTATAGCTGTCGCCAAACTTCGGCAGCGGCCAGAACTGCTGGACGATCATGCCCTCTTCGCCATAAGGGCCATCGGCGCGCGCGATTTCCTGACCGTTTTCCACGATGGTGATATTGGCACCTTCGCGGGAAAACAGCGGTTTCACCACATATTTTTCCATCTGCGGCGCGCTGGCATCATCGGCAAACCAGGCGGGCAGCAGGTTAGGATGGTTGGGGAACATCTCCCACAGCAGCGGCAGCAGCGCTTTGTTGGAGAGAATGCTTTTCCACGCCGGCTCCAGCCAGCGCACGCCGGCATCGGCCAGCTTGGTCGAGAACATCTCGCGCAGCATGAATTCCCACGGATAGAGCTTGAACAGGTTACTGATCACCTGATCGTGCTGATCGGTAAACTGACCTTTTTCGCCCAGCCCGATCTCATCAATGTAGAGAAATTCACTCGGCAGACCGGCTTCAGTGGCGCAATCCTGCAGATACTGTACCGTGGCGCGATCCTCTTCCGTATCGCGACAGCAGGCAAAGTGCAGCCAGTTAAAACCGTGCTGCTGGTGCAGCGTGGCGAAGCGCTCAATCAACTGCTCTTGCAGGCTGTTGAATTGATCGCTGCCCTGCGGCAGGTTGCCGGCGTTGAGCTGATCCTCCAGCCAGATCCACTGGAAAAACGCCGCTTCGTACAGCGAGGTTGGCGTATCGGCGTTGTTCTCCAGCAGCTTGATCTCGCCTGTGCCATCCCACGCCAGATCGAGACGTGAATAGAGCGACGGCTGACGCTGCTGCCAGGATTCGCGCACGAAGTCCCAGGTGTGTTTCGGAATACAGAAACGGGTGAGCAGCGCTTCGCTGTTCACCACTTTTTCGACCGCCTGCAGGCACATCTGGTGCAGTTCGGCGGTGGCCGCTTCCAGCTGTTCAATTTGCGCCAGCGTAAACTGGTAATAAGCGTCTTCGCACCAGTAGGGTTCGCCATACATGGTGTGAAACTGAAAGCCGTACTCGGTCGCCTTTTCGCGCCAGTTCGGACGTTCGCTGATAGCAATACGTTGCATGCGCGGGCTTAGCCTCCCAGCGAGCGGCTGCCGGTGCTGGTGGCACTGCTACGCTGCATGGTGTTCTGTTTGGCTACCGTCTCACCAAAGCCGCCACGGGTGATGGTGGACGTAGTGGCCGGTTTCGGCGCCAGCGCGGTTTTCGGCACGTTTACCGTCCGGCCGGAGGTGGCCGCACCGTAGTTCTTACCGGAAGCATCAACAAACTGGCCGTTTGCCGGGCTGTTAGGGGTTTTTGGCGAGAACAGCGGCTGCTGCGCAAAGCCGGCACCGCCGCCCATCAGACGACCCATCATGTAGCCGGCCATCAGAGGCATCCAGAAGCTGCCGCTCTGCTGCGCTTCAGCGTTGTTCGCCGTGGTACCGACGCCCGCCTGTGCCGGGGTTTGCTGACACTGGTTTTCGCCGAATTCCGCGACGCAATCTTCACGCGTGGCGTATTTTGGCGCGGTGCGCTCAGCCTCTTTCAGCGCGTTGTTGTAAGCGGTGGTGCACTGGGCGCTTTGGCCCGGATTGGCTTTCGCACAATCATCGGCGTTCTGGTACATCGAAACCGTTTCATCGCTCTGTTCGCAGCCTGCCAGCATAAACACGGCGGTGACCGCCAGTGCGACCGGCGTTAAATGGCGTGCCTGCCAGCTTTTACGGAAAGCGGCATGACGAATATTTTTTGTCCGTTTCATTATCTTCATCCTGTGCCCAAAGGTGGGGCTTAGGATAGGTGATGAGTGGTGGAAAATGAAGCGGGAAGCCGGGTGGCAAGGGGATCTTTACGTTGTTATACGTTTGAATGCGAAAGGGGCCGCAAGCGGCCCCTTGAAGGCTTAATTAGCGAAAGGATTGGCACTGTTACGTGCCGCGGCCGGACGGGCCTGAGCGGCGGCGGAAGCGGAGGTCGCTTTCGGGCCGTTATCCACGCGCGCGGCCTG
The DNA here is from genome assembly GCF_059730895.1 of gamma proteobacterium symbiont of Lampromicra miyakona. NCBI lineage: Bacteria > Pseudomonadati > Pseudomonadota > Gammaproteobacteria > gamma proteobacterium symbiont of Lampromicra miyakona. Next base: position 572,188 of record NZ_AP035932.1, read on the forward strand.
CTGGCTGTTTTCCGGCGCGACCACTTCTGGCGAGGTCGTCACTTCTTTGCCCAGCGTGCTGTTCAGCTGCTGCAGATCCTGCTCGTTCAGCGTGCCCAGCGCATATTTGATGTTCAGCTGGTTGATCAGGTAGCTGTAACGCGCATTCGACAGCTGCTGTTTAGCGTTAAACAGCGTGGTGGTCGCGTCTAACACATCAACGATGGTACGCGTACCCACCTGATAACCGGCTTCCGAGGCATCTAATGAGCTCTGCGCCGAGATAACCGACTGTTTGTAAGCGTCGATGCTGCTGATCGAAGCGTTCACGTTATTGAACGAAGAACGGACGGTCTGGATCGCGCTACGATGCGCGCCTTCCAGCTGCTCGCTGGCGGCGACAAAGTTATACTGCGCCTGTTTCACCTGCGAGGTCACTGAACCGCCGCTGTACAGAGGCAGTGAGAAGCTCAGGCCAACCTGGTTGGAGCCCGTGATTGAATCAGTGGTACCGGCGCTCTGATTAGCGCGACTGCCGCCGTATTTGCTGTTCGACAGACCGGTAGAAGCGGTCAGATCCAGCGTCGGCATGTGGCCGGACTCGGCGGAGCGAATCTGCTCACGCGCCAGATCCTGGCTCAGACGGGCAGACAGCAGGTTGAGGTTACGGCTCTCAGCCTGTTTCAGCAGACTGGACACCGCTTCCGGACGCGCCGTTTTGAAACGATCGATATTCAGTGACGCTAGCGACAGATAATCCATGCCGGTGATCTGACGCAGCGATTCCACCGCGTTATCCAGATCGTTACGCGCGGTTACTTCGTTGGCCAGCACGCTATCGTATTGAGCACGGGCGTTCTGCACATCGGTGATGGCCACCAGACCGACGTTAAAACGCTGGGTGGTCTGATCCAGCTCGCGGTAGATCGACTGTTTCTGCGCTTCAGTGTAAGAAAGCGTATCAATGGCCTTCAGCACGTTGAAATAGGCGGTTGCGGTGTTCAGGATCAGATCCTGCTGCGCTACCTGATAAGTAACGTCCTGAATGCCGGCCGTTTTTTCCTGCAGCGTCAGCGCACGCCATTTCGACATGTCGAAAATCGTTTGCGTTAATTGCAGCGAGGCGCTGGTCGTGTTGGAATGGAGACCGCTGTTGTCGCGATAGCCGCTGTTATAGGTATAATCTGCACCCAGACCCAGCTGCGGCAGCAACGGGCTACGCGCTTCGTTAATTTTCTCAAAAGCAGCGTCGCGATCGGCGGCTGAAGCACGCAGATCCGGGTTGCTGAGGCGCGCCTGCTGGTAGACCTGCAACAGGTTTTCTGCCTGGCTGGCAAGGCTGAAACCGCCCAGGCTCAGTCCAATAAAAAGTGGGAGCAGTTTTTTCATTTGCATTCCTTGTGTTGCAGCAAATGCACAGAGAGTGTGCTGCAGGTAAGCCAAAAAATAATCGCCGATTCTACAGAGGCGGCGTCAGAGATAAGTTGGCTGAACGTGCCTTCTCCCCCTAATTTACGTAAATAATTCAGAAAGAACCACTCGGACGGAGCACAAGGGTTGGCTTTTCTTCGCTCCATCCCAATCTGCATAAGGAACCAGATGATGGCGGGTGAAAAAAAATCCCCTGTGACTTTCACAAAAAACGATGTAGAAATTATTGCACGCGATACTCGCTACGATGGTTTTTTTTCCATCGTCAGTTACCGCTTCCGCCACCGCCGTTTCAATGGCGACATGAGCGGTGAAGTGGTGCGCGAAGTTTTTGAGCGCGGACACGCTGCCGTGCTGCTACCCTATGATCCCCTGCGCGACGAAGTAGTGCTGATCGAACAGATCCGCATCCCGGCCTATGATTCCAGCGCCACGCCCTGGCTGCTGGAGATGGTGGCCGGCATCATTGAACCGGGTGAAACGCCGGAAGATGTGGTGCGTCGTGAAGCGGTCGAAGAGGCTGGCCTCAAGGTTGGCCGCGTCAAACCGATAGTGAATTACTTAGCCAGCCCCGGCGGAACCTCTGAGCGTTTGTCGGTGCTGGTGGGCGAAGTGGATGCCAGCCAGGCAGAGGGAAATCACGGGCTGGAGGAAGAGAATGAGGATATTCTTGTGCATGTGGTAAGCCGCGAACAGGCTTATCGCTGGGTGGAAGAGGGGATTATTGATAACGCGGCATCTGTCATCGCTCTGCAATGGCTGGCGTTGCACCATGAGAAACTAAGAGAAGAGTGGAAGCCAACATGAAACAGCGCTATACCCCTGATTTCCCCGAAATGATGCGTCTGTGCGAAACCAATTTCGCTCAGCTGCGCCGCCTGCTGCCGCGCAGTGACGAGGCAGGTGCGTCGGTGATGTATCAGGTGAACGGCGCCAGTTATCAGCTGACTATTGAAGAGTCGACGCGCTATACCACGCTGGTGGAGATCCGCCAGGTGGCACCCGCAGTGAGCTACTGGAGCCTGCCGTCCATGTCGGTGCGGCTCTACCATGATGCGATGGTGGCTGAAGTGTGTTCCACTCAGCAGATCTATCGCTTCAAAGCGCGCTATGATTATCCTAATAAAAAATTGCATCAGCGCGATGAAAAACATCAGATTAACCAGTTCCTTGCCGACTGGTTGCGGTACTGCCTGGCGCACGGCGCGATGGCCGTGCCGGTGTGCTGATAGCGATACCCTGAATCCGCACGGGTATATAACGCAACGATAGCGTGGAGAGAAAGGAAACGCTTTGGATAGCCTGCTAACTCTTCCTGCGGCAAATGGGTCCGATATCAGGATTTTACAAATTACGGATACCCATCTTTTCGCGGGAAAACATCAATCGCTGCTTGGAGTGAATACCTGGTCGAGTTTTGATGCGGTGCTGGACGCCATCGCGGCGCAACAGCGCGATTACGATCTGATTATCGCCACTGGCGATCTCGCCCAGGATCACACCGTCGAAGCTTATCAGCATTTTGTTGCGGGCATTGCGCGTCTGCCGAAGCCGTGCGTCTGGCTGCCGGGCAATCACGATTTTCAGCCAGCGATGGTGGATACGCTGGCACAGGCCGGCATCGCCGCGGACAAGCATGTGCTGCTCGGCGAGCACTGGCAGCTGGTGTTGCTGGACAGCCAGGTTTTTGGCGTGCCGCACGGCATGCTGAGCGACTATCAGCTGGAGTGGCTGGACCGCACGCTGCGTCAGTTCCCCGAACGCTACACGCTGGTGCTGCTGCACCATCATCCGCTGGCCTCTGGCTGTACCTGGCTTGACCAGCACAGCCTGCGCAATCCGCATCAGCTGGATGCGGTGCTGCAAAACTTCCCGCTGGCGCGCCACCTGGTGTGCGGCCACATTCATCAGGAGCTGGATCTCGACTGGCACGGCCGCCGCGTACTGGCGTCGCCTTCGACCTGCGTCCAGTTCAAACCGCACTGCACCAACTTCACCATTGATACCGTGGCGCCCGGCTGGCGCTGGCTGACGCTGCAGGCGGATGGCACGCTGCACACCGAAGTGAATCGTCTGCAGAGCGATCTGTTCCGTCCGGATCTGGATTCCGAGGGCTACTAAACCATGGCGGCGCTGATTTATCTGCACGGATTCAACAGCTCACCGCAGTCGGCTAAAGCGACGCAGTTACAGCAGTGGTGTCAGGCGCAGCATCCGCACATTGAGGTGCTGGTGCCGCAGCTGCCGACTTTTCCCGCTGAGGCTGCTGCGCTGCTGGAAGAGTTGGTGATGCAGTATGCCGGGGAACCGCTCGGGCTGGTGGGGTCATCGCTCGGTGGTTATTTTGCCACCTGGCTGTCGCAGTGTTTCATGCTGCCGGCGGTGGTGGTGAATCCGGCGGTGCGGCCGTTTGAACTGCTGGTGGATTATCTGGGTGAAAACCGGAATCCCTACACCGGCCAGCAATATGTGTTAGAGTCTCGCCACATTTACGATCTGAAAGTGATGCAGATTGACCCTCTGGAAGCGCCCGATCTACTCTGGCTGCTGCAACAAACCGGCGATGAAGTGCTCGACTATCGCCAGGCGCTGGATTACTACAGCGCGTGCCGTCAGACGGTAGAAGAGGGCGGCAATCATGCCTATATCGGATTCGAACGCCATTTTGCGCAGATGATTGATTTTCTGGGACTGAATACTCCCTGATGCTGCGGGATGGGCCCATTTTCCTATTGCTAATCAGACTGTTACGATGAGCCAATCTAGCTATAATGCTGACGCCATTGAGGTTTTAACCGGCCTCGAACCGGTACGTCGCCGTCCGGGCATGTACACCGATACCACACGCCCTAACCATCTGGGCCAGGAAGTGATCGATAACAGCGTCGATGAGGCGCTGGCCGGTCACGCCAAACGCGTGGAAGTCATCCTGCACGCCGATCAGTCGCTGGAAGTGATCGATGATGGCCGTGGTATGCCCGTCGATATCCACCCGGAAGAGGGCGTGCCAGCGGTCGAACTGATTCTCTGTCGCCTGCACGCCGGCGGTAAATTCTCCAACAAAAACTACCAGTTCTCCGGCGGCCTGCACGGCGTGGGGATTTCGGTGGTCAACGCCCTGTCGAAGCGTGTGGAAGTCACGGTGCGCCGCAACGGTGAGATTTACCAGATCGCCTTCGAAAACGGCGATAAAGTGCAGGATCTGGCGGTGATTGGTACGGTAGGCAAACGTAACACCGGCACCAGCGTTCACTTCTGGCCAGACGAAAGCTTCTTCGACAGCCCGCGCTTCTCGGTCTCCCGCCTCAAGCACCTGCTGAAAGCCAAAGCGGTGCTGTGCCCGGGCGTCGAAATTGTCTTTAAAGACAAGGTGAACGATACCGAGCAAACCTGGCTGTATCAGGATGGCCTGACGGATTACCTGAGCGAAGCGGTGAACGGCCTGCCAACGCTGCCGGAAAAACCGTTTGTCGGCAGCTTTGCCGGCGATGTGGAGGCGGTCGACTGGGCGCTGCTGTGGCTGCCGGAGGGCGGCGAGCTGCTGACCGAAAGCTACGTCAACCTGATCCCAACCATGCAGGGCGGAACGCACGTTAACGGCCTGCGTCAGGGCTTGCTCGACGCGATGCGCGAATTCTGTGAATACCGCAATATTCTGCCGCGCGGCGTGAAGCTGTCGGCGGAGGATATCTGGGATCGCTGCGCCTACGTGCTGTCGGTCAAAATGCAGGATCCGCAGTTTGCCGGACAGACCAAAGAGCGTCTCTCCTCACGCCAGTGCGCGGCGTTTGTCTCGGCGGTAGTGAAAGATGCCTTCAGCCTGTGGCTCAACCAGAACGTGCAGGCTGCCGAAATGCTGGCCGAGCTGGCGATCTCCAGCGCACAGCGTCGTATGCGCGCGGCGAAAAAGGTGGTGCGTAAAAAGCTGACCAGCGGACCGGCGCTGCCCGGCAAGCTGGCCGACTGTACCGCGCAGGATCTGAATAAAACCGAACTGTTCCTGGTGGAAGGGGATTCTGCGGGCGGCTCCGCCAAGCAGGCGCGCGACCGTGAATATCAGGCGATCATGCCGCTGAAAGGCAAGATCCTCAACACCTGGGAAGTGTCGTCGGACGAAGTGCTGGCGTCGCAGGAAGTGCATGATATTTCGGTGGCGATCGGTATCGATCCGGACAGTGAAGATCTCAGCCAGCTGCGCTACGGCAAAATCTGTATCCTCGCGGATGCCGACTCTGACGGCCTGCACATTGCCACGCTGCTGTGCGCGCTGTTTGTGAGGCACTTCCGCTCGCTGGTGCAGCAGGGCCACGTCTATGTGGCGATGCCGCCGCTGTACCGCATCGACCTCGGTAAAGAGGTGTATTACGCGCTTGATGAAGACGAAAAAGAGGGCGTTCTGGAGCAGCTGAAGCGGAAAAAAGGCAAGCCGAACGTGCAGCGCTTTAAAGGTCTGGGTGAGATGAACCCGCTGCAGCTGCGCGAAACCACGCTCGATCCCAATACCCGTCGTCTGGTGCAACTGACGGTCGACGAAGAAGACGTCGAGCAGACGTTACGGATGATGGACATGCTGCTGGCGAAGAAACGCTCGGAAGACCGCCGCAACTGGCTACAGGAAAAAGGCGACCTCGCCGACCTCGAAGTGTGATGCAAACGGGACGCTGCGGCGTCCCTTTTTTATGCCGGCAACACGCGCTATCGCTGCCCGTCCCGATCTATCCCATCGCCGCATGTCCGTTAATAAAAACCGCGTGTGCGCGGCATAACCAGGCCGCCTGCTGACCCGGGTCAGCGATAATCCCTGCGTTTTGCTGCATTGTGGTATCCTGCCGCTGCTGAACGTGGAGCAATCTACCTCAGCAGCCGTGAGAACGAGGCTAAGACCGGTCTCGAAGTAGCAATGCGCTGAGGTAGGAAGAGTGAAAATCACACTGGAAGAGTTACGCGCCTGGGTCGCGGTGGTGGACACCGGTTCGATTACCGCCGCAGCGGAACAGCTGGATCAAACCAGCTCCGGCATCAGCCGGGCGCTGAGCCGCCTCGAAAGCAAACTGCAAACCACACTGCTGCACCGCACCACGCGTCGCCTGGCGCTGACCGAAGAGGGGCTGATTTTTCTCGATCACGCGCGGCAAATCCTCGCGTCGGTGGAGCAGGCCGAAGAGCATATCGCGCAGCGGCGCGACATTCCCTCCGGACGGCTGCGCGTCAACGCCAATACGCCATTTACCCTGCATGTTATCGTGCCGTTGGTTGCCGAATTTTGCGCGCGCTATCCGCAAATTCAGCTGGAGCTGAACACCGATGACATTGTCATCGACCTGCTTGAGCAGCAAACTGATATCGCTATTCGCATTGGTGAACTGCGCGACTCCACGCTGCGCGCGCGCGTGCTGGGCAGCAGCGCGATTCGCCTGCTGGCCAGTCCGGCCTATCTGGAAAAAGCCGGCGCGCCGCAGAGCGTGGAAGATCTGCTGACGCACCAGCTGCTGGGATTCAGCCAGCTGGACGCGCACAATGTCTGGCCGGTATGGCAGCGTGAAGGCGAGTTTTTGCGCATCAAACCCACGCTGTGCGCGTCGAGCGGCGAAACCCTGCGCCAGCTGGCGCTGGCCGGGCAGGGCATTGTGCGGCTATCGGATTTTGTCAGCCGCGAGGATCGCGCCAGCGGCCGGCTGGTGCAGGTGCTGGAAAATGACACGCGCGAACTGCGCCTGCCGATTCACGCGGTGTACTATCGCAACCAGTCGCTCAGTTCCCGCATCACCTGTTTTCTGGATTTTTTACGGGAAAAAATTCAGGAAAATCATCTGTTATAGTCCTGTTCTGTTTGAATAACCTTTCCTGTTATGTTCTGCCCTCATCGATAAAAACGCTTTAATTCAATCGGTTAATGATTTAGCTATCTTTCGGCCGCCCATTTAAGAATTTTTTCCTAACGGGACATTTCTTATGTCTCGGATTTATCTCTTTCCGGATTATGTCGCAACTTTGAGCCCACCCGTGGGCAGAGCCAGGGAGATTGCGGCGCTTGCCTGCAAACGCGCAGTCAAAATTAATCGACGGAAGGAAGAATCATGAACGTTTCACCCGTAAGTGTGGCGGTTATCGATAAGAAAACCATAACCAAAGCGGAAGTGCTGCGCGCCGGTAAAGACGGCAAAGCAGTGAAGATTCAGGCAATTACCAACGGTAAATATCTGCTGACGCAGAACCAGGACGGCACCGCGCCTGAAAACATCACCGTTAAACGCGCAGGGAAAAACCTGCTGGTGATGCTGGAAGGCTCAGACGCCAGCAAGCCGGATCTGATTATCGAAGATTTCTTCGCTAAATCCGGCACCTTAGTGGGTAAAGCGGAAGACGGCGAAATGCACGCTTACGTCGCGACGGACGGCAATGCCGACCACGAAGCGGCCGCGCTGGCCGACGGCGAAACCACCGCGCTGGCGCTGGGTGAAGGCAGCGTTGATGATAATTCCGGCTACGCACTGGCCAGCGGCTTTGAATGGTCGCCGGCGCTGATTGCGCTGGGTGGCCTGGCGGCTATCGCGGCAGCGGCAGGCCTCGGCTATGTCGCGGCGAAACACCACTACGACAATAACGACGGCAGCCACAGCGGCAAAGGTGAAGGCGGCGGTGGCAGCGGCGGCGGCGATATCAGCAAGCCCACCATCAGCGATGTGATTGATGATATCGGCGACGTAACCGGTTCGGTAGCAAATGGCGGCCGCACCGACGACACCATGCCCACCTTCAACGGCACCGGTACGCCAGGCAATACCATTGAAATATGGGATGGTGAGACGCTGCTGGGTGAAGTGCTGGTGGATGACGAGGGTAACTGGACCTTTACGCCGGAAAAACCGCTGGCGGCTGGCAATCACAGCATCGTTACCGCCGAGCGTAACGCCGAAGGCGTGGTGGGTGAAGAGAGCGATCCGTGGGAATTCATCATCGATCTGACTGCACCAGCCAAAGGCACCATCGGCAGCGTGATGGACGATATGCAGGATCCGCCGGTGCTGATCGAAAAAGGCGGCGTGACGAAAGACAATACGCCAACGCTGACCGGTAAAGCTGAAGCGGGCTCGACGGTAGAAATCTGGAACGATGGCGTGAAGCTGGGCACCGCAAAGGTGGACGCCGAGGGTAACTGGACCTTTACGGCTCCGGCGCTGCAGGATGGGCGACACGAGCTGAGCATCGTGGTGGTCGATCAGGTGGGTAACAAATCTCTGCCATCCGATCCGTTCATCGTTGATGTGGACACCGTGGCGCCGGAAAATCCGGGCATTGGCGTGATCAAAGACAGCGAAGGTAATCCGCTGGAAGACGGTTCCACCACAAAAGATCTGCGTCCGACGCTGGAAGGCACCGGTGAAGATGGCGATATCGTGGTGATTATCGACAACGGCAAGCCCATTGGTTCGGTGATTGTAGAAGACGGCAAGTGGACCTTCACGCCAGAAAACAATCTGAAACCGGGCGAGCACGAGCTGGAAATCGTGGTGCGCGATCCGGCCGGTAACGAATCGCCGGCCTCAGAAAAGGTCACTATTGGGTTTGAAGGCGACACGCAAGTGCCGGGCGATCCTGATCCTGTCGACGGCCTGCCCGATCCGGACGTTCCGGTTTCTGGCATGATTGAGCATATCTTTAAAGACAACAACGACGCCGGCGTGCGTACGCCAATCGAAAACGGCGGCGCGATGAACGATCCGAGCATCATTGTGGCCGGTAAAGGCGTGCCGGGTGAACTGGTAACCATCTACATTGTCGGTCTCGAGAACAGCTACAGCTTCACTACCACGATTGGGGCTGACGGCAAATGGGAGCTGACGACGCCGGATCTGGCGGATGATGTTTATCAACTGCGCGGCGTGTTCTCCAGCGATGGCGAAGTGACCGGCAAAACGGACATTTATGAAGTGGAAGTCGACACCATTCCACCGCCGCCGCCGGAGATTAATGCGCTTGAGCTGGCCGGTCTTGATATTTCCGCTCTGCTTTCCCTGGACAATCATGAACTGTTCAATGAGGCCGACGATCAGCCGCAGCCGATTAATGCGGAATTACTGCAGCTTAATAACGATGCGTTTAATGACTGGAATAATCAGGAAAGCCAGAGTGGTGTGATAGCTGAAAATAATTCCCAATCAGATGCGCTGTTCTTACAGAACGAAATCGAACAATTCTAATTTATCTGGAGCATACAGGTGCAATTTATTGCACCTGTGAAACTTAAATGAAAATTGCAAAAAAATTACTTTTAGCTTCACTGGTGTGTGCGCCAGTATTCACGACTTTTTCAACCCAGGCGCAAAATTCATTTGGTGCCGCATGGCGTAGTTTATCGCCGGTATCGGCAGAGCAGGCGCGGGTGGTTTATTATCGTCCGGCTTCATTAACCGGGGAAAAACCGGCGAATATTTATGTCGACGGTGAATTCCATACGTCGTTACTGGCCGGTGGCTATACGGTGTTTTGTGTTGCGCCGGGAACGCATTCGCTGGGCAGTTATGTCAACGATGCGCCAGATTATCAGGGTAAACGCGCGCAATCGTGGACTGATAAACTGGCTGCCGGTAAAACCTACTATATTCGTGCTAACCTCGATGACAGCGGTCGTCCGCTGGTGGTCAGCCAGCAGCAGGCGCAGCAGGAGTTACTGAGCACCAAACGGCAGGCTCATCTGCTGTCGCGCGCATCGTCGGTACAGCGCTGTCAGGAACGAACGACTGAATCTTATGATAACTATGCGTTTTCATCCGACCTGCTGTTCCGTTTTGGCAGTGCCAACAGCAACGACATTTCTGCACAGGGGCGCGAAGCACTCAGCAGCTTTGCCGGCATGCTGAAAAAGGAAAGTGCCGCTCAACGCCACATCATCGTCACCGGCTTTACCGATCCTATTGGCAGCGACAGCAGCAATATGGCGCTGGGCCAGCGTCGCGCTGAGGCGGTGAAAACACTGCTGATCGCTCAGGGAATGAATGCGGCCAATATCACCGCGCAGAGCATGGGTGAATCTCAGGTCGAAACTAATTGTTCAGGCAGCCTGCAGGAGCAGAAAGCATGCTATGCCAGCGAGCGCCGGGTTATTATCAGTGTAGAAAATAAGTGATCTGATTTAATTATTTTAGCAGCACATTCTCACATCTCATATTGATGAGGTGTGAGGCACTGTGCCTCGATAAAGTTATTAAGGGTTCATATAACTTAATCGATTAAGACGTTTCTCGTATTGTCTGCAGGCATAAAAAGCGAAATTAAACCTGTATTCGGCTGGAAATCCCGAAGCATTATTTAACGTAAAAGGAATGCACATCATGGCTAATATTCAAGGTAAATTAGAGAACGCCCGCGTTATCTCGACCAAAGATCAGTTTTATAATTGGATCGATAAGGAAGTAAAAAATGCCAACGGCGGCAAGCTGGAAATCACAATTGATGGTGAAGTGCACATGGTTGATATCAGCGAGGACGGTAAATGGTCATTCGACCCGAAAACCAGCTGGTTAGACGGCACCCATGTCATTCAGCTGGTATCGATTGATAAAGCGACTAATCCGAGCGACCCGGCTATCTATATTCTTGATATGGATACAACGCCTCCGGCGAAACCGGAAATCTGGCGCGTAATTGATAATGCGGCGGAAGATCACTATCTGACGCCGGGTGATGCCACCAGCGATAAAACGCCGGCGCTGTCCGGTGTGGCAGAGCCTGGCACCATTGTTACCCTGTACGATAACGGTGAAGAGATCGGTTCAGTGGTAGCAGACAAAATGGGTGCATGGAGCATCACGCCGGAGCTGGCAGACGGCGAGCACAAACTGACCGTGATGGCGAAAGATAAGGTTGGCCATGAAAGCCCGGTTTCTGATGCTTTCAACCTGACGATTGCCGACGGTGTGATCACTCAGGCAGTGAACGAAGCGGTATCTGAAACGCCGGCAGAATCAATCACTATGGACGCGGATCCGTTTCCGGGTAAACCCATTAAAACCATCAATAAAAACATTATCTCGTTGAGTGCTGATAATGCTGAACCCAATGCATTAGTACAGATCGTTATTGATGATACAGTTTACACTACCCGTGCTGATGCCAGCGGCAAATGGCAGTTTGAGTCACCGGAGCTGAAAGAGGGTTTGCACGTTGCCGGCATTCGTTATCTGGACCGTGCGGGCAACTGGGGACCATCGACTCAGCTTATCCGCAATATCGACACCTCTGCACCAGAAGCACCGCAGATTATGCGCGTGATCGATAATGAAGGCAGCGCGGATAGCTATCTGACGCCGGGCAACTACACCAACGACAAAACACCAACCCTGTACGGTGTTGCTCAGCCGGACAGCGTAGTAAAAATCTACGATATTCGCTCCAATGTGATTGGCAGCGTAAAAGCCGGTGCCGATGGCCGCTGGAGCTTCACGCCGGAACTGACCACCGATGGCACCCACGTGTTTAGCGCCAGCTACACTGACCGCTTCGGCGCCGAGAGCCCGCGTTCTGACAACTTTACGCTGTCGCTGGATACTTCCGTACCGGGTACGCCAGAGCTGGCTCAGGTTTACGATGATGAAGGACGCGTTACCGGTCCGCTGAAGTCAGGTGACATCACCGATGACAAAACCCCAACCCTGTCGGGCGTGGCAGATGCGGGCGTGATTGTGCGCGTGTGGGATGGCGACAAACTGATTGGCTCTACCGTGGCGAACAACCGCGGTCAGTGGAGTCTGGATATTGAGCTGGGTGAAGGTGAGCACTCGCTGGTCGTGGATTCCATCAGCAAAGGCGGCACCGTTTCTGAGAAAACCGATCCGTTCAAACTGGTTATCGACAGCAACATCCTGCCGGCACCGGTGGTGGATGAGATGGTCGCCAACAACGGTGATGAAGAGCGTGTTCTGCAGCCAGGCGATTCCACTAACGACACCACGCCAGTGCTGCGCGGTGAAGGCAACGACGGCGACATCATCTATGTAATTGTTGACGGCGAAAAAGAGCCGGTGGCTTCAACTGTCGTTAAAGATGGTAAATGGGAAATTGAATTGCCAGAGCTGGCGGAAGGTTCACACGATATTGAACTGATCGCTAAAGATCCATCCACCGGCAAAGAGTCACCGACCTCAGATCCAATTAACGTGATTATCGATATTACGCCTCCGGATCAGCCGCAACCACCAACGATTGTCGATAACGAAGGTGACAACACCGGTCCGGTTGAACCAGGTAAGCCAATTGATGACAACCGTCCAGGTTTCGGCGGCGAAGGCGGTACCCCTGGCGACAAAGTGGAAGTCATCATTGATGACGGTAAAGGTAATCCGGTGGTGATTGGTACCGGTATCGTGGGCGAAGACGGCAAGTGGGAAGTGAAACCTGAGAACCCAATCGATGACGGTAACTATCAGGTTATCATCGAGATCACCGATCCGGCCGGTAACGAATCGCAGCCATCCGATCCTATCGATCTGATCATCGACACCAAAAAACCAGGCTCAATGGAAGGTTCGTACATACTGGAGGATAACGTCGGTCCTATCCAGGGTGAGATCGAAAATGGCACGGTCACCGATGACAAACAGCCAACGCTGAAGGGCACGTCACCGGATCTGTCGCAGGTCATCATCTACATCGACGATCGGGAACCTGTCGTGGTTGATGTTAAGGATGGCAAGTGGAGCTATGAGCTGCCAGAACTGGGCGAGGGCAACCATAAAGTTGAAGTACAGCCAGTGAGCCAGTCCGGTGTGAAAGGCGATAAAGAGGCGGCGATTAACTTTGACGTTGATACCACTAAGCCGGAGCCAGTAGAAGGCGGCGACAAGGCTAACTTCGAAGGCGTCTTCGCGGATAAAACCGGCACTGAAATCCCAGTGCGGCCGGACACCAACGATGACACGCTGATCTTCAGAGGTAAGGGCTCAGAAGACGGTACTATCGTGATGATTTGGGGCGACGAAGCGCGTACCCAGCTGATCGGTTCTACCGTGGTAGAAAACGGCGTGTGGCGCTATGAGTCAGACAAACTGGCAGAAGGAGATTATGCCTTTAACGTCACGGTTCGCGATGCAGCCGGAAACGAACTGGTCATCGACCATACCGTTAAGACCAACGTCGACGTCACCCCGCCGCCGCCGCCAGAAATCAACTCGATCTTCGCTGCGGGTGCTACGGATGTAGAAGGGCTGATGAGCATGTCGCTGAACGACATCATGACGCAGGGTCAGGATTCACTGTTCATCGACAACGGCAAGTCACAGCTGGTAGTGAACGCTAAACAGGGCGAGGCGCTGACGCTGGAAGACATCCTGCCAGCCGGTGAAGATGCCAGCTCCTGGCAGCAGGCGACAGGTACCGTCACCGTCGGCGGCACCGAGTATAACGTCTACAGCAACGGTGATGCGGAACTGCTGGTGCAGAACCTGCACAACGAACAGCACTGATCATTGATTAGCTGCTAAACAAAAGCCCCGGTCGCAAAACCGGGGCTTTTTTTATGCCTGCATCGGAGAAAATCAGGCGGTCGGTTCCAGCACCAGGATTTTCACGTCTACCACGTCATCTTTGATGGTGGCGCGGTGCGCATCCATGTGCGGCATCTGCTGATGCTGCTCCAGATGGCGCAGCGATTCCCACTGCTCGAGCATAAAGATCGAGTCTGGCGAGTTCTGCTTCCACGGCACCTGCGCCTGGTGATCGACCAGCGCATCGTACTGATGGCAACCCTCTTCTTCCAGCACGACAGGGATCAGTTTATTAATCGCCTCCAGTACCTCCTGACGGCGGCCCGGCTTAACGCAAATTTCTGCAACCACAGTTAACATAACGCTTCCTTCTGTTTTTTCCCGGTGTGCTTACAGTTAAGCAAAGATCTGGCTGAGATGAGTCCGATAACGTGCGATATCGCGCGGCACGTCAGGCTGTTTAATCACGTCGTTACAGATAAAGGTCGGCAGACTTTCCATACCGAGGAACTGATTGGCTTTATGGAAGTGCAGGTACAGACCGTCCACGCCGACGCCTTCGAAGAACTGGTCGGGATCGGTAAAGGCTTCCAGCGGCGCGTTCCAGGTCAGCGACAGCATGTATTTTTTGCCCTGAATCAGGCCGCCGGAACCGTATTTTTTGCTGGCATCGCTGCGCGAACGGCCATCGCTGGCGTACAGCGCGCCGTGGCCCAGAGTAAACACCTCATCGATGTACTTTTTCACCGTCCACGGCTCGCCCATCCACCAGCCCGGCATCTGATAAATCACCACGTCGCTGTCGAGGTATTTCTGCACTTCGTCCGCCACGTTGTAGTCGCTATCAGCAACGGTCACCTGAACCTCATGGCCCAGATCGCGCAGCTGGCTGGCCGCCACTTCGGTCAGGGTATGGTTCAGCTCGCCTTTGGAATGGGCAAAGGTCTTGCCGCCGTCGATAATCAAAATATTGCTCATGGATAATTCGCTCCGTTTCTCATAGATGCCGCCCACTCTACGCGCGCGCGCGGGGCAAAAAAATGCGTGATTGATCACAAGACTTTTGCTCTTAAAGCAATAATGCCGTCACTTATGCAACAATCCGCACGCAAACCAACATCCACTTAAAAAGAACACACCATGAAAACTGTGATACTGAGTGCTTTACTACTGATGGCCGGCGCGGCTCAGGCGCAATCCCACCTTGATAACGTTCGCCAGAGCAAAACCCTGAAGGTCTGCACCACCGGCGATTACAAGCCTTACACCTTTCTGCGCAGCGACGGCCAGTATGAAGGGCTGGATATCAGCATGGCGCAGTCGCTGGCCGCCAGCCTCGGCGCAAAAGTAGAGTGGGTGCCGACCACGTGGAAAACCCTGAGCGAGGATTTTGTAGCGAAGCAGTGTGATATCGCGCTGGGCGGTGTTTCGGTGACGCTTAAACGTCAGCAGATCGCCTGGTTCGCCCAGCCGCTGGGTGTCGATGGCAAGATTCCGCTGGTGCGCTGCGCGGATAAAGCGAAGTACCAGACGGTTGAACAGATCAACCAGCCGCAGGTGCGGGTAATCGAGCCGGCTGGTGGCACCAACGAAGCGTTTGTGCACGGTCATTTGCCGCAGGCCAGCCTGCAGCTGGCGGAGAACACCGGCATTTTCCAGCAGCTGGTGGATAACAAAGCCGACGTGATGATCACCGATGCTTCCGAAGCGCTGTTCCAGCAGCAGCACTATCCGTCGCTGTGCGCCATCAATCCGCAACAGCCGATGCAATATGGCGAGAAGGCTTACATGATTCCGCGTGATGATATGAGCTGGAAGCTGTATGTCGATCAGTGGCTGCACCTCAGCACCGCCACCGGCGAATATGCGCAGATCGCCAGACAGTGGCTGGGCGTGGTGAAGTAATCGTTAGCGATAAAGGGTATTACGACAGGCGTTACCGTCCTGTCGCGGCGCAATTTATTGCGCAATCAGCAGCAGTGAGGCGGGTGAATACGTGTGATCAATCGCGCCGCTACGGCATGTGCAACTGACATCCTGCACTTGCGTAGCGGCCCTATTTATTGTTTTGAAATCAACGATACAATCCGGCTTTACCCAGCCCGCCAAACAGATTCATCTTGTAGCGAATCACCGCTTTCGCGGCGGCGATGGCGTCCGGATAAATCACATTCGGATCCCACCAGCTCTCCCGCGCGAGGATCTCGCGCAGTCGGGCGAAATAGGCAAACTTCATGTCGCTGGAGATATTGATCTTGCCCACGCCTAGCGTCACCGCCTCGGCGATCTCCGCGTCCGGATTGGCCGAACCGCCGTGCAGCACCAGCGGAATGTCTACGCGCTGGGAGATATCCTTCAGAATGTGCATCTGCAGCTCGGGTTTCATATCTTTGGGATAGATACCGTGCGCGGTGCCAATCGCCACCGCCAGCGTATCGACGCCGGTGCGCTGCACAAAATCTTCCGCCTGCGCCGGTTCGGTGTAGATCACCTTGCTCACGCCGCCTTCCACCGTGGTGCCGGTATCGCCGATGGTGCCGAGCTCGCCTTCCACCGACACGCCCACCGCGTGCGCCAGCTTCACCACCTCTTTGGTCAGCGCCACGTTCTCTTCGTACGGCAGCAGCGAGCCGTCAATCATCACCGAGGTAAAGCCGCACTGAATAGCGCGCAGCACCTGCGCAATTGAAGCGCCGTGATCGAGGTGAATGGTAAACGGCACGCGGCTTTTCAGAGTGCGTTCGCGCACGTAGCCAAAAAATTCATCAGTGACAAATTCCAGTTCGCTCGGATGGATAGAAATAATGGCGGGCGTATTGGTGGCTTCGGCTTCTTCCACCACGGCCCGGATAAAGCAGCTGTCAGCGACGTTAAATGCGCCGATGGCGAAGCGATGTTCACGGGTCGGGGCCAGCATCTCTTTCATTGAAATCAACATGTTTATGTTTCCTTAGCGTGAGTTTTACCAGAGCCGGCGCACGCGCCGACCCGATGAGGGATAAAAAGAAACCGGTGGAGATTGCGCTGCGATCGGGGCGTCAGTAGCGGTTTGCCGACCCTGACCAGCTCAGATATTCAATAACCACTTCGCGACAGGCGGATTCCATCAGCGCCAGCACATCTGCCAGCTCGGCCTGCGGATGCTGGCGCAGCGCCTGCTGCACCGCGTGCTTACCGGCGTCGAACACCGCAGCGCCGACGTTGATCTTGGCGACGCCACAGGCGCTGACGCGGCGTATATCCTCCGCCGGGGTGCCCGAGCCGCCGTGCAGCGCCAGCGGCCGCGTCGTCACCGCGTGCAGCTGCTGCAGTCGCTCGAAGTCGATCTTCGGCTTTACGCCCGGCGGATAAAGCCCGTGCGCGGTACCGACCGAAATCGCCAGCAGATCGATGCCGGTCTGCTCAATAAACGGCAGCACGTCTTCTACCCGCGTCATTTTCACGGCGGCATCGGCCAGTTCATATGTGGGCGCATCGGCGATATGCCCCAGTTCGCCTTCAACGCACACGCCAGCGGTATGCGCCATCTTCACTACCGCTGCGGTCTGACGAATGTTGTCCGCCAGCGGCTCGGCCGATGCGTCAATCATCAGCCCGGTAAAGCCGGCGCGAAACGCCTGACCAATCAGCGGAAAAGCTTTGCCGTGGTCGAGCGCCAGCGCCACCGGCACCGCGGCCTGAGCGGCCAGCGCCTGTACCAGCGGCGCCGCCACCGCTGGCGGAAAATGCGCGCTGTGACCCTGATACACATTGAGGATCAGTGGCGCGCGCTGCTGTTCCGCCGCCTGAATCGCCGCGCGGGCGGTTTCGAGGTTGAAGCAGTTGATCGCCAGCACCGCGTACTTGTGCTGGAAGGCGGCCTGAATCAGGTCATTCATCATGGCAAACATGCGGGCTCCTTATTCCAGAGTGAATTTGATCTCTTCATCGCGGACGCCGGGTGCTTCCACGTCATCGAACTCTTCATCCTGCTGCGTGACCGGTTTTTTCATCACCGACAGCATCACGCCGCACACCACGGTGCCAATGCCGAGCGCCAGGCAGAACAGCCACGGTTTGGTGAACAGCGGCACCACGAACATGCCACCGTGCGGCACCGGCGCTTCCACGCCCCACACCATAATCAGTCCGCCGGCCAGCGCTGAGGCCACCACGCAGCTGGCCACTACGCGCAGCAGGTCGCGTGCCGCAATCGGAATCACACCTTCGGTAATCATGCAGATGCCCATCGGGAAGGCGGCTTTCAGCGCCTCTTTCTCTGCTTTGGTGTATTTGTGGCGCGTCAGCAGATAAGAGAGGGTGATGCCGAACGGCGGAATGATGGAGCCGACAAATTTCACCGCTTCCGGACCGTAAATGCCGTCGACCAGCATGCCGTCGGCGAACAGCGACATGGTCTTATTGATCGGCCCGCCAAAGTCGAAGGTGGCCATCGCGCCGAGGATGGCGCCCATCACGAACTTTGAGCCGCCCTGCATGGACTCCAGCAGATGAATCAGCGTCTTTTGCAGCCAGACGATCGGCTGGCCGATAAAGGTCATCATCAGCAGCCCGGCGATAATGGTGCTGAGCAGCGGCAGCACCATGATCGGCATCAGCCCCTGCATCGACTGCGGCAGCCTGATCACCCGGCGCAGCAGCAGCACGGTATAGCCGACGAGGAAACCGCCCAGAATGCCGCCGATAAAGCCGGTGCCGATCTGGCCGCAGATAAAGCCGACGATCAGGCCAGGCGCAAAGCCGGGACGATCGGCAATCGAGTAGGCGATGGCGGCGCTGATCAGCGGCACAATCAGCCCCATGCCCCAGCCGCCGATCTGGTTCAGCATCCACGCAATGCTGCCGGTCTGCTTGCCGACGTCCGGCCCGCCAATCACCTGCCCGAGCGCGATGCAGATGCCGGCGGCGACGATCAGCGGGATCATCCATGAGATGCCGGTGAGCAGATGGCCTTTGATCTCCTGGCCGTACTGACGTTTGTGATCGCTCATGATCGATCTCCTCAGGCGCGCGCCAGTGAATCCGCCACTTTTTCGAGGAATTTCACCGGTGACTTGATCACCACTTCGGTTTTCACTCGCACGATGGGTTTGCCCTGAAAGCGCTCTTCGCCGTTGATCTTGACGTCAACCGCGAGGATCACCACGTCAGCGGCGTCGATCTGCTCGCGCGTCAGCGGCGTTTCAGTGCCGATGGTGCCCTGGGTTTCAACGTGGATGGTGTGGCCCAGCGCGTGAGCCCCCTTAATCAGTTTTTCGCGCGCAATGTAGGTATGCGCGATGCCTGCGGTGCAGGCCGCTACACAGACGATATTCATGTGGCACCTCAAGATGTTGGGTGTTAACAGAGGTCGGTTTCGGCGTACTGACTAAACAGCCGGATGATATTGCCGGGGTCATTCTCCGCCAGCAGTCGGGCTATCACCTCATCATCGGCCAGCGCGCTGGCCACCTGCGACAACAGGCGAATATGGGTGGTGTTCTGATCTTCCAGCCGCACGGCGAACAGGATGATGCAGCGCACCTGGCTGCCATCCAGCGTTTCCCACGGAATGTCCTGCTGGGTGCGGCCGATGGCGAGCGTGGTTTGTTTGACCGCCGACGATTTGCCGTGCGGAATCGCGATATGGTTTTCGAAGCCGGTCGAGCCTTCCGCTTCACGCAGCCAGACATCGGCAATAAACGCGGCGCGATCGCTGATGGCGCCGTCACTCACCAGCAGATCGGTGAGTTCGTTGATCGCCTCTTCTTTACTGGTGGCGCTGAGCGCCAGGTTAACGCGGCGCGGCGTCAGAATGCGGGAAATGTCCATGGTTGCTCCTCATTCAATCAGTGTGCGGCCAACGCGCAGGGCGTGCCGTTGGGCAGCTGGCTGCCAATCATGGCGTCAGTGACCCGCCGGATATCGTCATCATTAAAAAAGGCGCTGACATACACGGCCGGAATGGCACCGGCGTCGAGGTGGATGGTGGTGATCACCAAATCCACCGCGTGGTGCTGACAAAACGCCGCCTGATTGCTGGCTGACACCACGCCGGCAATTTCCCAGTCCGGAAAGGCGCGTAAAATGCGGCTCTTGAGCAGGTGTGAGGTGCCCACGCCGCTGGAGCACACCACTAGGATGCGTTTATGAGCAATCTGCCGCTCCAGTGCCGCCTGGAAATGAACGCACAGATAACCAATTTCATCCTCAGCCACCGGCGACAGGGCGAAGGTGCGCGCGGTCAGCTGCATTGCCTGCTGAGTCAGAGAAAATATCTCTTTCATTTCCTGTTTAATATCATCCAGCAGCGGATTGCGAATATGAATGTGATATTTAAGCCGGTTTAATAATGGTTTTATGTGCACCAGTAAACCGTCAAATAATAAACGGTCCTGAGATAAGTCCTGCTGAATAAACGCCGAGAAACGATCAATTAATTCGCAGGTTATTTTAACCGACTCGGCAGTAGAAAATTGATTATGCAGCGTCACCTGATCGCCACGCTCTTCCACCACAATGCCGGAGGAGACGATATATTGATAAATAAAACCGACTTCATCGGCTGGCAATGCACAGCCGATGCGCTGCTCAATGCGCACCACCATCTGCCGGGCAATGGTGAGAATCGACTGATCGAGATCGTGCGCGGTGGTGAGAATGTCCAGCGCCAGCGCGTTGCCCTGCGCCATGCGGTGCATCATGATCAGGATGTGCGTGCACAGATTGAGATACCAGGCATCGCCCAGCGGATAACTCAGCTGCTGCTCCATCTGTTGCAGCAGCTTCTGCACAAAGGCCACATCCTCTTCGCCAAAATAGTGCACCAGCGCCTGCTGGCTGCCGGGATCGAGCCGCGGCAGCAGCGGCGTACCGGCGACCTGTTGCTGCATCACATCGTTGATCAGCGACACCATCGCCTGACGCAGCGCCTGCTCATGGCCCTCTATATGCGTACCGCCCGGGCCGCGCTGCAGCGTTAATCCCAGCGGCTGCAGCCACTCTTCAATCACTTTCAGGTCATTCACAATCGAGGCGTGGCTGATAAAGTAGCGCTCGGACAGCTTGCTGATTGACGTAGCACGCGGCGCATCGCTCAGGAGCTGGGAGGCGATTTTTATCCGCCGGCTGTTATGACTGAGCGCGTCGCCGGCCTCGTCGCCGTTCAGCTGCTGCTCCAGCTGCAAACGCTGCTGCATATCCTCAACCCGCAGCCGCACACCGCGGCCAGGGGTTTTCTCCAGCGTCAGCGCCCAGTTGCTGAGCCAGCTCTCCAGCCACTGCAGGTCGCGCTGAATGGTCTTTCCGGAGACACCGAGCTGTAACGCCAGCTGACCAATCGGCTGCGGCGCCGCCTGTTGCAACAGCAATTTCACTAACCGGTGTTGTCGCGAAGTCAGTATTTGCATTCGGTCACCCTTTATTTTGGTAAAACCTAATGGGATTTTTCCTTGTGGCATTTATTTCATTGCCAGCAAGCCGTCGCGAAAAAGGTGTGTCGTATGGAGTATGAATTTAGGAAAGGATGGCGGTAGCAACAATACTAAATGTTGTCCCGTCAGGCGGACAGCATTAATACACCGCGATGACAGGAAATTAAATGCGAGTTTGCTCACACAATGACGCGCTAAATAAGTGTGATGATGCTCCCAATCCTTTTTATTTTTCCAACCGGCGTCACGTTATTTAAAGCCGGGAGATTCTTTCTGTCCTCAACGGCTTCCCTGTGACTAAATCCCGCGAATAAGGTACTATCCTCGCCAAATGACCGCCGGATGACCCGCCGTTGCGGGCCACGAAGTGAGGATGCCAGCTTAATGAGTGAAATGACACAGGATGGCGCAGAGCGTCTTGCCCTGCACAAGTTTACTGAAAACGCGTACCTGAACTACTCCATGTACGTGATCATGGACCGTGCGCTGCCGTACATCGGTGACGGTCTCAAGCCGGTGCAGCGCCGCATTGTTTATGCCATGTCCGAGCTGGGGCTTAATGCCAGCGCAAAATTCAAGAAATCGGCGCGTACCGTGGGTGACGTGCTGGGTAAATACCATCCGCACGGCGACAGCGCCTGCTACGAAGCCATGGTGCTGATGGCGCAGCCGTTCTCCTACCGTTATCCGCTGGTGGATGGTCAGGGCAACTGGGGTGCGCCGGACGATCCAAAATCCTTTGCGGCGATGCGTTACACCGAATCGCGCCTGTCGAAATATGCCGAAGTGCTGCTCAGCGAACTGGGGCAGGGCACGGTGGATTACATCCCGAACTTCGACGGCACGCTGCAGGAGCCGAAAATGCTGCCGGCGCGCCTGCCGAACATCCTGCTCAACGGCACCACTGGCATCGCCGTGGGTATGGCGACCGATATTCCGCCGCACAACCTGCGCGAAGTGGCCGAAGCCGCGGTGCGCCTGATCGACAAGCCCAACACCACGCTGGATGAGCTGCTGGAAATCGTGCAGGGGCCGGACTTCCCGACCGAAGCCGAGATCATCACGCCGCGCGACGAGATCCGCAAGATCTACCAGAACGGCCGTGGTTCAATCCGCCAGCGTGCGGTGTGGAAAAAAGAAGACGGCGAGGTGGTGATCACCGCGCTGCCGCATCAGGTGTCGGGTGCGCGCGTGCTGGAGCAGATCGCCAGCCAGATGCGCAATAAAAAGCTGCCGATGGTGGAGGATCTGCGCGATGAATCGGATCACGAAAACCCGACGCGGCTGGTGATTGTGCCGCGCTCCAACCGGGTGGATCTCGATCAGGTGATGAACCACCTGTTTGCCACCACCGATCTGGAGAAGAGCTACCGTGTTAACCTCAACATGATCGGGCTGGATAACCGTCCGGCGGTGAAAAACCTGCTGGAGATCCTCTCGGAATGGCTGGTGTACCGCCGCGATACCGTGACGCGCCGTCTCAATCATCGTCTGGAACGTGTGCTGCGTCGTCTGCATATCCTCGAAGGTTTGCTGGTGGCGTTCCTCAATATTGATGAGGTGATTCACATCATCCGCAGCGAGGATGAGCCGAAGCCGGTACTGATGTCGCGCTTTGACATCAGCGAAACCCAGGCCGAAGCGATTCTGGAACTGAAACTGCGCCATCTCGCCAAACTGGAAGAGATGAAGATTCGCGGTGAACAGGCCGAGCTGGAAAAAGAGCGCGATCAGCTGCAGGCGATCCTCGCCTCCGATCGCAAAATGAGTAACCTGCTGAAGAAAGAACTGCTGGCCGATAGCCAGACCTACGGCGACGATCGCCGTTCACCGCTGCACGAACGTGAAGAAGCGAAAGCGCTGAGCGAGAACGAGCTGGTGAGCGCTGAGCCGGTCACCATTGTGCTGTCGCAGATGGGCTGGGTGCGCAGCGCCAAAGGTCACGATATCGATCCGGCAGGATTAAGCTACAAAGCGGGCGACAGCTACCGTGCCGCCGCGCGCGGCAAGAGCAACCAGCCGGTGGCGTTTATTGACTCCACCGGCCGCAGCTATACGCTGGATCCGACCTCGCTGCCGTCGGCACGCGGGCAGGGTGAGCCGCTCACCGGCAAGCTGACGCCACCGCCAGGTGCGGTGATTGAGCAGGTGCTGATGGAAGCGGACGATCAGAAGCTGCTGATGGCCTCCGATGCCGGCTACGGCTTCATCTGTACCTTTGCCGATCTGGTGTCGCGCAACCGCGCCGGTAAAGCGCTGCTGACGTTGCCTGAAAACGCCAAAGTGATGACGCCGCTGGCGGTGCACTCTGGCGACGACATGCTGCTGGCCATCACCCAGGCGGGGCGGATGCTGATGTTCCCGGTGGCCGATCTGCCGCAGATGTCGAAAGGCAAGGGCAACAAGATTATCTCGATTCCGTCCGCGGACGCCGCCGCGGGCGTGGACAAGCTGCAGTGGCTGCTGATTCTGCCGCCGGGCAGTTCCATCACTATCTACGTCGGCAAGCGTAAGCTGATCATGCGTGATGAAGATCTGCAGAAAGTGCGTGCTGAGCGCGGCCGTCGCGGTAGTGTATCGCGCGGACTGCAGCGGATCGATAGCGTGGAAGTGAATGCGCCAGCGCGGCCAAAAAGTGACGCGAATAGCGAAGAGTAAGACTGAAAAGGCGAAGGACTGCCACATTTGAGGAAGCTATGTTACTAATTTTACGCACGTTGATCGTTGTGATTTATTCGATTCTGGTTTGTATATTAGGCAGCATCTGGTGTCTGTTTTCACCGCGTAATCCGCGCCACGTGGCGACCTTTGGTCACATGTTTGGTCGTCTGTCGACGGTGTTTGGCGTCAAAGTCGAACTGCGTAAACCGGCGGATGCCGAAAGCTACGGTAACGCGATTTACATCGCTAACCATCAGAACAACTACGACATGATCACCGCTGCCAATATCGTGCAGCCGACCACGGTCACGGTGGGCAAGAAAAGCCTGCTGTGGATCCCGTTCTTTGGCCAGCTCTACTGGCTGACCGGTAACCTGCTGATCGACCGCGATAACCGCGCCAAAGCGCACGGCACCATCGGCGAGCTGGTGGCGCAGTTTAAAAAGAAGAAAATTTCCTTCTGGATGTTCCCGGAAGGGACGCGCAGCCGCGGACGCGGTCTGCTGCCGTTCAAGACCGGCGCCTTCCATGCGGCGGTGGCGGCGGGCGTGCCGATCATCCCGGTGGTGGTCTCTAATACTCACGGCAAAATCAAACTGAATCGCTGGAACAATGGCTTAGTGATCGTAGAAATGCTGCCGCCAGTGGATACCACGCAGTTTGAAACCACGTCGGTACGTAAACTGGCGACCCACTGCCGTGAATTAATGTCTGCTAAGCTGGAAGAGTTGAACGCTGAAGTCGCCGAACGCGAAAAAAACGGTAAAATCTAGCCGGCAAAAAATGGCTCACCCGCAGCGCTATGGCTCGATCTGTCGGGTGCATTGCTTTGCTGCGGATCCCGCCATTTGTAGGGTGCGCATTCATGCGCACCGGGTCCCGGATGCGCATTTACCTGACCCGGACACACAGCCGCGCCTTTCGGGCGCTTCACAACACGATTAAAAATAACAACATGGACACGGCGTCTTCACGCCACGCTCAAAAGGTCTGAAGTTTTATGTCTTGCAGCAGACGTCAGTTTATTCAGCTTTCTGCCGGTATGGCGCTGGCTTCCAGCGTTATGCCTTACGCCGCCCGCGCCGCCGCGCCATTGGGCGATGTGCCTTTGCCGGTGCCGCCGCTGATCGAATCACGCCGCGGTCAGCCGCTGTTCCTCACGCTGCAGCGCAGCCACTGGTCCTTCAACGGCAACAGCAACAAAGTGCCGGTATGGGGCATTAACGGCCTGTACCTTGGCCCGACGGTGCGCGTTTACAGCGGCGATGATGTCAAACTGATCTACAGCAACCGCCTCAATGAACCGGTGGCGATGACCGTCAGCGGTTTGCAGGTGCCGGGCGCGCTGATGGGCGGTGCGCCGCGCATGATGTCCGCCGGCGTAGACTGGGCACCGGTGCTGCCGATTCGTCAGGGCGCAGCCACGCTGTGGTATCATGCCAACACGCCGAATCGCATGGCGCCGCACGTCTATAACGGCCTGGCGGGCATGTGGCTGATTGAAGATGACATCAGCAAAGCGCTGCCGCTGCCGAAGCATTATGGCGTCGATGATTTCCCGCTGATTATTCAGGACAAGCGCCTCGATAACTTTGCCACGCCGGTTTATAACCCACCGTCGGACGGCGGTTTCCTCGGCGATACGCTGCTGGTTAACGGCGTGCAAAACCCGTATGTCGAAGTGTCGCGCGGCTGGGTGCGTTTGCGCCTGCTGAATGCGGCCAACGCGCGCCGTTTCGATCTTAGCTTTAGCGACAACCGGCCGTTTACGGTGATCGCCAGCGATCAGGGCTTCCTGCCCGCGCCGGTAGCGGTGCAGACGCTGTCGCTCGCACCGGGCGAACGCCGCGAAGTGCTGGTGGATATGTCGCAGGGCGATGAAGTGTCGATCAGCGCAGGCACGGCGGCAGGCATTATGGATCGTCTGCGCGGGCTGTTTGAGCCCTCATCGATTCTGACCAATACGCTGGTGCTGACGCTGCGTCCAACCGGCCTGCTGCCGCTGGTGACCGACAATCTGCCGATGCGCCTGCTGGCGGATCAGATTCTTGATGGCGTGGCGGTGCGCACGCGTGAATTCCGCCTCGGCGACGGTACGCCGGGGATTAACGGTGTGCTGTGGGACATGAATCGCATCGATACGACGGTGCAGCAGGGCACCTTTGAGCGTTGGATCATTCACGCCGATCGTCCGCAGTCGCTGCATATTCAGGGCGTGATGTTCCTGATTAAGAGCGTCAACGGCGCGCAGTCGATGGGAGAAGATCGCGGCTGGAAAGATACGGTGTGGGTGGATGGCGATGTCGAACTGCTGGTGAGTTTCCCGCAGAGTTCGTCAGAGCATTTCCCGTTTGTCTATTACAGCCAGACGCTGGAACTCGCCGATCGCGGCACGGCAGGGCAGATGGTGGTGAATCCGGTCGGGTGAGGTGCGTTTCTTTTCCCTCACCCTAACCCTCTCCCGCCAGCGGGAGAGGGAACCGTTTTGTGCAATATTACACACTGGCACACCGTTTCAGATTTGCGCGGACATCTCCCTCTCCCGCGTGCGGGAGAGGGCCGGGGTGAGGGTGCCTGGTTGCACAGTGTTACCCACTGGCACACCGCTTCAGATTTGCGCGGACATCTCCCTGTCCCGCATGCGGAGAGGGCCGGGGTGAGGGGGCAAACCGCACCTTTCACCCATCGCATCCTTAACCCACGTCACCCATTAAACTCTTCCGGATCCGGTCCCAGCCGCTTGCCTTTATCCAACTTCGCGATCTCGCTCACTTCTGACTTATCCAGCCGGAAATCAAACACCT
The DNA here is from genome assembly GCF_059730895.1 of gamma proteobacterium symbiont of Lampromicra miyakona. Classification (NCBI taxonomy): domain Bacteria; kingdom Pseudomonadati; phylum Pseudomonadota; class Gammaproteobacteria; species gamma proteobacterium symbiont of Lampromicra miyakona. The sequence continues at coordinate 598,957 of NZ_AP035932.1, forward strand.
GGAAGTTCTCCTGAATGCGTGCCGGCGTTACCGACTTCGGAATCACCACCAGGCCGCTGTCCAGATGCCAGCGAATCACAATCTGCGCCGGCGTCTTACTGTACTTCTTCGCCAGCTCGCGAATGATCTCCTGATCAAACACGCCTTCACCGCCCTGCGCCAGTGGGCTCCACGACTCGGTCTGAATCTGATGCAACGCATTCCACGCATGCAGCGTGCGTTGCTGCAGCATCGGATGCAGTTCGATCTGATTCACCACCGGCGACACGCCGGTTTCATCAATCAGCCGCTTGAGATGCGCTTCATGGAAGTTACACACGCCGATGCTTTTCGCCAGGCCCTGCTGCTGCAGTTCCACCATTTTCTTCCACGCATCGACGTAGTGGTCTTTCTGCGGGCACGGCCAGTGCATCAGATACAGGTCCACCTGCTCCAGCTGCAGCTTCTTCAGGCTGGTCTCCATCGCCTGCTCAACGTTCTGCTGGTCATCATTCCACAGTTTGGTGGTGATAAAGATCTCATCGCGCGCCACGTCGGTTTCCTGCAGCGCCTGGCCAATCGCCTCTTCATTTTTATACGCGGCGGCGGTATCGATGGAGCGATAGCCGACCTTCAGCGCTTCCAGCACGGCATTGCGCGCTTCATCAATGCTGGCCTGCCAGACGCCAAGGCCGAGTTGCGGCATCATGTTGCCGTCGTGCAGTTTAATCCGGGGTTGCTCTGCCATAGTGACTCCTTATCGGTTGCAGTGACTTACCGTAAAAACGATGTGCTTAAGTCTAGTCAACAAACCTGACCTGAGGATCATTGTGGCAACCGAACGGCACTTTCGCCCGGTGCAATCCTGCAAAAATCTTGCCTGATTCTCCAGCCATCTGGAGCTTTATGCAGCAATGCGGCACACTGCGTTTTTTGCTGCCCGAGAGAGTGCCATGCCGAACGATGCCCTTTGCCGCCAGCTGGCGCAGCGCGTGATCACGTTGATGCGCGAGCCACAAAAGCCGCTGTGTGCGGTAGAAAACGTGCGGTTAATCTACGCAGAGGAACCGCTGCCGCGTACGCCGATGTTGTATCCGGCGGGCATCGTGATCCTGTTTCAGGGACACAAAACCGGCTACCTCGGCAGCACGGTGTTTCGCTACGACGCCACCAAATATCTGATGCTCACGGTTACGCTGCCGGTGGAGTGCGAAACTGACGCCACGCCGCAGCAGCCGCTGGCCGGCATGAGCCTCACCGTGGATCCGGCCAGTTTGCAGGATCTGCTGTTAAGCATTGGCGATGACGAGCAGTTTCAGCCGCAGCCGCAAACCTCCGGCATTCACTCTGCGTTCCTGAGCGAGGAGATGCTGTGCGCCGCGGAACGGCTGCTGGATGTGATGGATAAACCGCGTGACGCCCGCGTGCTCGGCCCGCAGCTGGTGCGTGAAATCATCTATTACGTACTGACCGGACCGATTGGCGGCGCGCTGCTGTCGCTGGTCAATCGCCAGACGCAGTTCAGCCAGGTGGCCCGGGCGCTGCGCCGCATCGAGAACCACTTTGCCGAAAGCCTGAGCGTGGAAATGCTGGCGGCAGAGGTCAACATGAGCGTCTCGGCGTTTCACCATAACTTTAAGGCGGTGACCCAGACCTCGCCGCTGCAGTATCTCAAGCGTTACCGGCTGCATCAGGCGCGGTTAATGATGCTGCAGGATGGGCTGAAGGCCAGCGCCGCCGCCGTGCGCGTCGGCTATGAAAGCCCGTCACAGTTTTCGCGGGAGTTTAAACGGTACTTTGGCGTGACGCCGGGAGAAGAGGCGAGCCGCGCGCGCCAGACCGGGGCGCTGCAGCCGTTTGACGCCGCCTGAAACGGCGGCGCTTTACAGAGGTCAGGCTTTCTGGCGCCGCTTTTTCCAGATCACCACAATGCTGCCGCCGAGGCCGAGAAACAGCAGCACAATAGGCAGCACCATCAGGATCGCCATCACCTGATCTTCGTGGCGCTTGATAAACGGCACCTGGCTGATGCCATAGCCCATCGCCACCACAATCCCGACCCACAGCGCGCCGCTCAGCCAGTTGAAGAACTGAAAACGCCCGTTCTGCAAACCCGAAATGCCCGCCATGGTGGGCAGCAGCGTACGCACAAAGGCCAGAAAGCGGCCAACCAGCAGTGCCATCAGGCCGTGGCGGTTGAACAGGTGCCAGGCGCGCTGATGGTACTGCGCTGGCAAATGCATCAGCCAGCTTTTGACGATTTTAGTATTACCAAGCCAGCGCCCCTGCAGATAGCTCAGCCAGCAGCCGAGGCTGGCAGCGGTGGTCAGAATCACCATGGTTGGCACAAAATCCATCACGCCTTTGGCGATCATCGCCCCTGCCAGCAGCAGCAGGCTGTCGCCGGGCAGGAACGAGGCAGGCAGCAAACCGTTTTCCAGGAACAGCGTCAGAAACATCACGCCGTAGACAATCCACACTACATCCGGATTGGCCAGCGCGGCAAAATCCTGATGCCACAGCGCCTGGACAATCTCATGTAAAACACCCATCAGCTATCCCATCGAGTCACAAGGCTTGTATTTTAACCGTCCGGGACGGCGTAATCGTTGATCTCCGCTACGCCGCACCGGATGGTTTAAGTTTGGTTTATCTTTTTACGCTTTCAGGCGGGCAAAACCGGCTTTCAGGTCATCCAGCAGATCGTCAACGTGCTCGAGCCCGATATGCAGACGCACCAGCGTGCCGTCAAAATCCACGCCGCCCGCCGGACGAATTGCCGCCAGCTCTTCCGGCTGGTTCGCCAGAATCAGCGATTCAAAGCCGCCCCACGAGTAGGCCATACTGAAATGGTGGAAGCGATCGAGATAATTTGCCAGCTGCGCCGGGGTGAGTTTTTCATGCAGGATGAATGAGAACAGCCCGCTGCTGCCGCTGAAGTCGCGCCGCCAGAACTCGTGGCCTTTGCACTGCGCCAGCGCCGGATGGTTGACGCGCGCCACTTCCGGCTGCGCCGCCAGCCATTCGGCCACGCGCAGACCGCTTTCTTCGTGCTGACGCAGACGCGTAGCCAGCGTGCGCAGGCCACGGCTGGCCATGTACGCGGTGTCCGCATCCACCATCTGGCCCATCAGGTAGGAGTTTTCGCGCAGCTGCGCCCAGCAACGTTCGTTGGCCACCGCAGTGCCGATCATCGCATCGCTGTGGCCGATGATGTATTTGGTGCCGGCCTGGATAGAAATGTCGATGCCATGCTCCAGCGCGTTAAACAGCACGCCCGCCGCCCAGGTATTATCAATCATGATCACCGCATCTGGCGCTTTGGCGCGCACCGCCGCGACAATCGCCGGAATATCCTGCACTTCCATGGTGATGGAAGCCGGTGATTCAAAGAACACCACGCGAGTGTTCGGCTGCACCAGCTCGCCGATTTCACTGCCGATGCAGTGATCAAACCAGGTGGTGGTGACGTTAAGCTTCGCGAGAATTTTGGTGCAGAAATCCTGGGTGGGTTCGTATACCGCGCCGCTGACCAGAATATGATCGCCACTGGTGACAAACGCGAGGATGGCATTGGCGACCGCGGCCGCACCGCACGGATAGAGCACGCAGCCGGCGCCGCCTTCCAGTTCGGTCATCGCATCCTGGAAGGAAAAATGGGTGAGGGTGCCGCGCCGGCCATAAAACAGTTCACCGCTGGCGCGTCCGGCGGTGGCGCGTTGTTTGTCCGCGACGGAGTCAAAAACCAGTGAGGATGCGCGCTGAATGACGCTGTTAACCGAGCCCTGAGTGTAACGTTTGCTGCGTCCCGCGGTGACAAGCCGGGTATCAATTTTTTTCGTTGCCATCACTGCCTTTCCTGACACGTCTCACAAAGCATTCAACTTACCACGAATCGCGGCGCGGGGTTGAGCCCGTTTGCCGAATATCAGAGTGACGCCAGCACAATCGCGGAAAGAGGCTGATTGCGGCTTTTATTACGCGGCGGAAAAGCAAAGCGCAATAAATTGCGCCGCTACAACCCGTGCGGGATGTTCGTCCATGCCAGTTGCACCATTCCGCAAACCGCATCTAACCGTAGCGGCGCGATTCATCGCGCGACCGTGCCTGCTGCTGCATCCCACAGACCGCACCCAACCGAAGCGGCGCGATTTATCGCGCAACCGTGCCTGTTGCTCCATCCCGCAAGCCGCACCAAATCGTAGCGGCGCGATTTATCGCGCAATCGTGCCTGTTGCTCTATTCCACAAACCGCACCAAACCGTAGCGGCGCGATTCATCGCGCAACCGTGCCTGTTGGTCTATTCCACAAACCGCACCCAACCGTAGCGGCGCGATTTATCGCGCAATCGTGCCTGTTGCTCTATTCCACAAACCGCACCAAACCGTAGCGGCGCGATTTATCGCGCAGCTACGCCTGTTGCTCCCTTCCGCAAATCGCACCCAACCGTAGCGGCGCGATTCATCGCGCAACCGTGACTGCTGCTCCATCCCACAGACCGCACCAAACCGTAGCGGCGCGATTTATCGCGCTAAATATTGCGCCGTATCAATTCAGCGGGTTACAGCTTTGTAAATAGTAATGAGAACCACTATCACTTCGGTCGGTTTTTTTGCTATGATCCGCGCTTCAATCGTGAACGGTGCAACAGAAGTCGGAGACGCAGCGTGGTAGCCAGTGACTTGATGCAAACGGACCTCTCCGTTTGGGGCATGTATCAGCATGCCGATATCGTGGTAAAAATTGTGATGATCGGCCTGTTGCTGGCCTCGGTCGTCACCTGGGCGATTTTCTTTGGCAAATACGCGGAGCTGAGCGGGGCGAAACGTCGCCTGAAGCGTGAACAGCTGGCGCTGGGCGAAGCGCGCTCACTGAATGACGCGTATCGCGCTGCCGAAAACTTCAAAGCCAACAGCCACAGTGCTGTGCTGCTCGCCGACACGCGTAACGAACTGGAACTCTCCGCTGGCAGCGAAGACCTCGACGGCATCAAAGAGCGCACCAGCTTCCGCCTTGAGCGTCGCGTTGCAGGCTTCAGCCGCCACGCCGGTCGCGGTAACGGCTTCCTCGCCACCATCGGTTCCGTCGCGCCGTTTATCGGTCTGTTCGGTACCGTGTGGGGCATCATGAACAGCTTTATCGGTATCGCGAAAACCCAGACCACCAACCTCGCGGTGGTGGCACCGGGCATCGCGGAAGCGCTGCTGGCGACGGCGATTGGCCTGGTAGCGGCAATCCCGGCTGTGGTGATCTATAACGTCTTCGCCCGCATGATCGCCAGCTACAAAGCGTCGCTCGGCGACGTGGCGGCGCAGGTACTGCTGCTGCAGAGCCGCGATCTGGACCTCGGCAACGTCGATACCGCAAAAGAAGTTAACCGTCCGGCGGCGGCCCAGAAACTGCGCGTAGGGTAAGTATTATGGCGATGCGTTTAAACGATGATGCGGTCGGCGATGGCGAAATGCACGAAATCAACGTAACGCCGTTTATCGACGTCATGCTGGTGCTGCTGATCATCTTCATGGTCGCCGCGCCGCTCGCCACGGTGGATGTGCGCGTCAATCTGCCTGCTTCCACCAGCGCGCCACAGCCGCGTCCGGAGAAGCCGGTTTATCTGTCGATCAAAGCGGATAAACAGATTTACATCGGTAACGATGCGGTGACCAAAGAGACGCTGGTGAATGCGCTCACCGCGCAAACCGAAGGCAACAAAGAGACCACCATCTTCTTCCAGGCGGACAAATCAGTCGATTATGAAACGCTGATGTCGGTGATGGATCAGCTGCGTGAAGCGGGTTATCTGAAGATTGGTTTAATGGGCATGGAGACGGTGAAGAAATAGTTTCACCGGCGTAATACCAGCACCATATCTGTAGGGTCGTCATTCATGACGACCTTTTTTATTATGGCGGCCAGAGCAGGCCGCCATGTCATTATGCGGTGGCGAACCGCGGTTAAACCAGATTCACCGTTACGCCGTCCTGCACCAGCAGTTCCGCGTCGCCGTGGCTGAACACGTGGTACTGGTTGCCGGCGATGGTGACGGTGCCGGTTTGCTCAGTCCAGCCCTTCTGCTCGCGGCCTTCAGGCAGGATATCTTCGAGACGTACGGTATCGCCCTGGTTGCCGTTGACCATTAACTGGGTTTTGCCGTCGTCAATGAAATGATCCTTTTGGCCTTTGGATAGGACATCTTCCATGGAGAAATCTTTGAGAATGTTTTCGCTGTTAAAATCAAATACTGAAGTTGCATTGTCTTCAATATCTGTTATTGAGTTGATTTGTTTATTCCATGCGAAGTTATCAAAGAAAAGGCCGTTCACATTCATAACCTTGATGTCAAAATAACTTATTATTTTATCTTCAAAGTAAAATTCTTTATGGTGTACTCCATCTCGAGGTGCGGTTATTTTTTCCTGGCTGATGAGTCGGCCATCTTTGTCATAAAATGAGATAGAGAAATAGCCACCATGCCCATGAGCAAAATCTAGTTCAAATTTTTTTGAACCGGGTATTGTGAACCTAATATCTGCACCGTAAGCGATATAAAGGTTATGGCTTCCGTCAAAGTAGTTGTAATTGGATAAGTAGGCATATCCATAATTCGAGCGAAAAGAGAAACCATTGTCAAATACATAGGTTTCATACATGCTAAAATTTTTCCCAATAGCTTCGAAGGTTTTAGGAAGAAATTCATTTAAATGGGCCGGAATGTAGTCAAAGTTACACCCTGACATAACATATTCTTTTGTTTCAACATGGATAACATAACCAGCGCTTTTTTCGGTACTCCCCTGAGTCTTTGAGGAAAATGTCCACTTTCCAATTTCAAGCTGGCCTGGCGTATAAGACCAGTTCCCTTTGTAATCTGCCTGAACCGATGCAGTATGCGTAACAGTGTTATCCGTAAACTCAATAATAACGATGCTGTTTGCTTCAGCCTTTCCTGACAGGGTAGGTGTGGTGTCGTCGGTGAAACCGCCATTTTTAATCACGCCATGATAAAGACCGGCATCGTCCCATGCTGAATGAATTGCCGGAACGATGCTGCCTGATGCCGCAATGGTCAGTTCAAAAAGTTTGCCATTCGTATCCCGCGTAGCAGAGGCTCCCGCCTGAAATTCATATTTGCCGGATGTCAGACGTGGCGCGTCGTATTGCCAGCGGCCGTCGGCACCTGCGATGACGCTGCCCAGTAACTGCCAGGTGCCAAGTGTATTACGGTTATGGATATAAACGATGCTGTTCGACTCGGCGCGGCCATGCAGATCTAACATTTGGTCATCGGTAATGGCGCCGTTACCGAGCATGCCAGTATATAAACCAAAATCGTCCCAGGCATGAGTAATTTCTGTCTTCGTGGACGCAGAAAGATTAATATCCAGGGTAAATTCATCACTCCAGCCGCTGCCAGCGTTAGCGCGGAATTCCCAACTTCCGGCGCCCAGCGCCGGGTTTGGCGTCCAGACCCAGTGGGTACCGTCCATCACTGCGTTGCCGCCGTCAACCCACTCGCCCCGCGCATTTCGGTACTGGATGCGCACCGTACTGCCTTCCGCTGCGGTGCCATGCAGCTCCGGCATGGTGTCATCAGTCAGTCCGCCACTTTTCAATTCGCCAGTTGCATTGCCGACATTATCTATTGCGTGAGTGATTTCCAGAATGGCGCCGGGATCGGGCGGGGTTGAGCCATCTTTTCCGATGATGATACTAAAAGCATCCGAAACCTCACCCTCACGCACCTTACCGGCAAAGGTTTCACTCGCCACCAGCGTCAAATCATGCTGGCCGTCGGTGAGGTCAATCTCCGGCTCGATCTTCCACATCCCGGTATTTTCATCCGCCTTCGCGCTGCCGATAACCGTATTGCCTTCTTTCAGATAAACAATTACGCCTTTTTCCGCGATACCGGTCAGGGTGGGGCGGCGGTCGTCGGTCATTTTGCCAGAATCAAAACTGCCGGTGATGTCACCCTGATCGTCGTACATGTTCAGCAGCGTCGGCGCTGCTGGCGGTGTGGTATCAACAATCAGCGTACGCAGACTGGGTGTACTGACGTTGCCGGCCTTATCAACCGACTGAAAAGACATGTTGTAGTAACCATCCTCCAGCGGTGTTGCAGGTGTCCAGCTCCAGTAGCCGTTGGCAGGGTCGATATCTACCGAAAAGGTCTCTTTGCCGACGGTAATCAGCATGGTGCCGCCCTTACCAATTTCTGAATTTGCATAGCCAAAAAACGTGGGGGTGTTGGTGTCGCGCTCGAGGTATTTCACCTCTTCATAATTGAACAGTTCCATGGAAGATATTCCTGTGTTGGTCGTTGGTTTATTGCAGCGAAAGCCGCCGCGCTTTGTTATTGAAAGCGCATTTTGTAATAGATGACGTAACACGCCGTATGAGATACGTCCCGAAGGGAGAAAAATCCGAACGAATTCAAAACAGAGGAAAAGGAGAAGATGATGCCGTGCTGTGCGCACGGCATCGGGGGGTTACACCAGCTCGATTTTCACGTCGTCCTGTACCAGCAACTCGGCGTCGCCGTGGCTGAACACGTGGTACTGGCTGCCGGCGATGGTGACGGTGCCCGCCTGCTGCGTCCAGCCGCTGACCGCTTCGCCTTCCGGCAGGATGTCGCTGAGCTGCACGCTGTCGCCGGCCTGGCCGCTGACGCGCAGCTGGGTTTTGCCGTCGTCAATGAACAGGTCCTGCTGGCCGGCTTCCACCACGTCACTGAGCGTCAGGCCGAGCGGGGCGAGCGCGTTGATTTCCACCTCGCCCGGAGGCGTGGCGTCCACGACGATGCTGTACGCCGGCAGGCCAGCGTCGTAAGCGCCGTAGCTGACGCTGAGGCTGTGCGAGTCATCGCTGAGCTCTGGCGTGATAAAGCGCCAGTTGCCGTCTGCGCCGACCTGCACGCTGCCGATCAGCGTGCTGCCGTCGTAGACGTTGAGCACGCTGTTAGCCTCGGCAACACCGCTCAGCTCCGGCTGGCGGTCATTAGTGATGCCGCCGTTGCTGACTTCGCCGATATACAGCGCCACGTCATCGTACACGCGGAGGATTTCTGGCGTGTGCTGGCCGCCCGGCATCAGGATGAGCTCAAAGGTGTCGCTCCACTGGCTGTCGCCCTGCGCCTGCGCGGCAAACGACCAGACGCCGTACTCCAGCGCCGGCGGTGTGAAGCTCCAGTTGCTGTCCGCGCCCACTGTCACCACCACGGAATGGGTGAACTCGCCAGCAATGCCGTAGCGCACCACCACGTTGCTGTTGGCTTCGCCGCGCCCGCTAAGGGTTGGCGTGGTGTCATCGGTGAGCGCACCGCTCAGCAGCGTGCCGGTGACCGGCCCGAAATCGTCGGTGGCGTGGGTCAGCGTGGCGTGCAGCGCGTCGCTGCCGGCGAAGGCGATATCGAGCGTAAAGCTGTCGCTCCAGCTGCCTTCCTGACCGGCGCGGAACTCCCAGCTGCCGGCGTCCAGCTCAGCCGGTGGCGTCCAGCTCCAGCGGGTGCCGTCGATCTGCGCCGCGCCGCCGTCAACCCACTCGCCGCTGGCGTTGCGGTACTGCACGAAAACCGTGCTGCCCGCCGGGGCGCTGCCGTGCAGCTGCGGCGTGGCGTCGTCGGTGAGCGCGCCGCTCAGCAGCGAACCGGTGACCGGGCCGGCGTCATCCACCGCGTGGGAAATGACCGTGGCGGCAGCGCCGTCGCGACCAATCAGCAGCTCAAACGGCGCAGAAGGTTCGCCCTCGCGCAGCTTGCCGTTAAAGGTTTCGACCGCCACCAGCGTCAGCTGATGGGTGCCGTCGCTCAGGTCGGCGTCCGGCTCCAGCGTCCAGATACCGGTGATGGCGTCGGCCTGCGCGCTGCCGATCACCGTATCGCCCTCTTTGAGGTACACCACGGTGCCCTTTTCGGCGACGCCGGTCAGGGTAGGGCGACGGTCATCGGTCATGCGCCCGGCATCGAAGCTGCCGGTGATGTCGCCCTGGTCATCGTACATGTTGAGCAGGCGCGGCGCGTCCGGCGCCGTGTAGTCGACCACCTGAATGAACTGGGCGGGATTACCAATGTTGCCGGCGGCATCAATCATGCGCACCGACACGATGTGCTCGCCCGGCGTCCAGTCGGCGGGCGGCGTCCAGCTCCAGCGGCCCTCTGCATCGACCTTGACGGTGTACGGCGGCTGGCCATCAATAGCGATTTCCGCGAAGCCGTTGCGCGCCTGCGCGGCGGTGCCGCTGTAGCCGCGGCGCGGATCGTCGGTGTAGCGGTAAGATGCATTAAGAATCTGGTTCATGATGGCTCTCCCTTACACCAGCTCGGTTTTCACGCCGTCCTGCACCAGCAGCTCAGCGTCGCCGTTGCTCCAGACGTGATACTGGGTGCCGGCAATAGTCACGGTGCCAGCCTGCTCGGCCCAGCCGTTCTGCTCACTGCCCTCCGGCAGGATGTCTTCGAGGCGCACGGTGTCGCCTTGATTGCCGTTGACCATCAGCTGGGTTTTGCCGTCGTCGATGAAGAGATCTTTTTGACCGGTTGAGAGTAGCTCTTTAAGGCTTAATGATATAACGCTGTCTACATCATCATTCAAATCCATAATTGCTGTGGCTTCGTTAGACATTGTATTAGCTGACGGATCATTGTTAGTCATACCAGGTGTCCAACTGAAATTGTCAATGTACATTGCACCCGGATCGTTTGTCTCTAAAGTTACATTATAAATAAGCTGTCCTCCTGCAGAAAATTTATGGCGATAAATGTCATACATATAACCTCCAGGAGGTTGAATGGTTTCAGTCCCAATAATTTCACCGTTAATGTTATAGTAAGTTGCTTTTATTTTTCCTGGCTTTTCGCCTCCAGTGCCACTACCTAATCCTGACATGTCGAATGAGAAGTCTAAAACGCCTTTGAACTTTAATTCAAAGGTGGTGTCCGGTTCGACTCGTATATAATGGCTTCCAAGATTCGGGCGAAGGTTGTTGTCTGTTGTAAAATCAGAGGCCATGCCGTGAATGATATTGATGGAAATATTTTTTGAAAATTCAAATTCATCTCCGGCAGTAAGTGTGGGCATTCCACCGTTATATTCATGGCTGGTGCTTTTAAATTCTATAGGGCTGATTTCTAATTTTTTAGTTTCACTCCATGCGGTATCACTTTGCGCTTTCACATTAAAAGACCAATTCCCATAATCCAGTGATGTAGTTGGGGTAAATGTCCAGTTTCCTTGTGAATCAGCAACAACAGTGGCTGTATATACAGCGGGATCGTTCTCTAACTGATATTTAACCATTACAATATTGTTAGGCTGTGAGTATCCTTTCAATGTTGGCGTGCGATCATCCGTATAGCTGTCATAGACAGCTCCCTGATATTGACCATAATTATCCCATATGGAATCAATCATAGGTAGTGCTTTGATTCCTGGGGTCCAGTGAAAGTTATCTATATATAACGATCCTGGATCGTTCACTTCAATCAATGCACCAAATATAAGACCTGAATTTGATGAGAACGTATGTGTGTATATTTTGTTTTGGTATCCAGTAGGAAGGTTTACAAGCTCATGTCCAATTACATTTCCATTCTTGTCAAAATAAGTGACTTTAAAATTACCAGGATTGGTTCCAGCCATTGTCGATCCAATGCCATAAGTATCAAATGTGAAATCCTTAACGCCTTTGAATTTCAATTCAAATGTGGTCTTGTCTTCCACTCTGAGCTCTTTTTTTCCCAAGATTGGATCAAGTGAGTAGCCGGTTTCATGCTCGGATATTTTTCCGGAAATAACTTTCATTGTGAAGTTTTCCAGGAAATTAATGCTCTCGCCAGTTAAAAGTTCAGTTATTCCACTTTCATAGTTAAACTTATTAGTGCGAAATTCATTAGGATTGATTTCCAGTATAAAGTCACTACTCCAGTCATAGCCATTTTCAGCTTTGGCCTTAAATGTCCAGTTGCCGTAATTTAAATTGTCCGGTGGAGTAAAGCTCCAGTGACCGTTACTGTCGGCGGTTACGGAAGCGGTATAAATGCGAGCATCATTGACTTTTTGATATTCGATTACAACTATTCCATTAGCTTCTGCCAGGCCTTTCAGGGTAGGTGTTTGATCATCAGTGTAACTATCACTGATTTTGCCATGAAGCATGCCAGAGTCATCCCATGCACCTTCAATGACAGGAATAGTGCTGCCTGGTGCAACAATTTTTAAGCCGAATGGCTTACCGCTACTGTCACGAGTTGCTGACGTCCCCGCCTGGAACTCATACGTACCCGGCGTCAAACGATCCGACTCATATTCCCAACGCCCATCGGCACCAGCAGTCACGCTGTCCAGCAGAGCCCATGCGCCTGATGCGTTGCGATAATGGATATACACCAGGCTGTTTGATTCGGCGCGGCCGTGCAGGTTTGGCGTGCGGTCATCGGTGATGGCGCCGTTGCCCAGCGTGCCGGTGAACGGGCCAAAGTCATCGTAAGCGTGGGTGATTTCCGTTTTTGCCGCCGGTGCGAGATCGATATCCAGCTTAAATTCGTCGGTCCAGCCGCTGCCGGCGTTGGCGCGGAATTCCCAGTTACCGGCACCCAGCGCCGGGTCTGGCGTCCAGCTCCAGCTGGTGCCGTTCATTACCGCATTGCCGCCGTCGATCCATTCACCTTTATCGTTACGGTACTGAATACGCACCACGCTGCCTTCCGGCGCTCTGCCGCGCAGCTCTGGCGTGGTGTCATCGGTAATGCCGCCGCTTTTCAAAGAGCCGGTCAGGCTGCCGGCATTGTCGATCGCCTCAATGATTTTGGCCACGCCGCCCGGATCGCTCGGCACGTCGCCGTCTTTACCAATGATAATACTGAACTCGTCCGACGGCTTACCCTCGCGCAGCTTATCCGCAAAGGTTTCCGCAGCTACCAGCGTCAGGTTGTGACGACCATCCGCCAGATCCACCGTCGGCTCCAGGGTCCACAGACCAGTTTTCTCGTCGGCTTTGGCGCTGCCGATCACGGTGTTGCCCTCTTTCAGATACACCACGGTGCCTTTTTCGGCGATGCCGGTCAGGGTCGGGCGGCGATCGTCGGTCATTTTACCGGCGTCAAAGCTGCCGGTGATGGCGCCCTGATCGTCGTACAGGTTGAGCAGCGTCGGTGCGACCGGCGGCGTGGTATCGACGATCAGTGTGCGCTGCGACGGCGTACTGAGGTTACCGGCGGTATCGATGGTCATAAAGGAGAGGCTGTATTCACCGTCGGCCAGCGCTTCCGGTGGCGTCCACTTCCAGCTGCCGTCCTGCGGGTTGATGTCAACAAAGAAATTCCTGTCGCCAAGCGTAATCATTACCTGGCCGCCTTTACCTACTTCTGAATCGATTTTACCGAAAAACGTTGGGGTGTTGGTGTCGCGCTCGAGGTACTTCACCTCTTTAAAATCAAACAGATCCATGGAGTTTTTCCTGTGTTTTATGTTGGGTCTATTGCAGCAAAGCCCGCTGCGCCTTGTTATAAAGTGCGCATTTTGTAATAGATGACGTAAAACGCTGTATGAGACCTGTCCCGAAGGGAGAAAAGTCCGAACGGGTGAAAAGCCGGGGAAAGAGGGCAGGGTGATGCCGTGCTAAGCGCACGGCATCGGGGGTTACACCAGTTGCAGTTGCACGCCGTCCTGCACCAGCAGTTCGGCGTCGCCGTGACTCCAGACGTGGTATTGCGTACCGGCGATGGTCAGGGTGCCGGTCTGCTGCGTCCAGCCATCAACCGCTTCGCCTACCGGCAGAATATCCTGCAGCTGCACGCTGTCGCCCGGCTTGCCTTTCACCAGCAGCTGGGTGCTGTCATCCTCAATGAACAGCCCTTTGCCACCTTCGCTCAGCAGCTGGTGGAGCGTCAGCGCGTCCGGCTGGGCTTCATCCTGCGCCTGCTGATCGAACGCGGCGTCCGGGCTGACGTCGAGCACGAATTTGCTGCTCCAGTTGCTCTTCATCTCACCGGTCGAGGCGCGCGCCTGATATTCCCACACGCCAGGCTGATGCAGATACGGCGAGGTGAAGCTCCATTTGCCGTCGGCATCGACCAGCACGCTGCCGGCGTGGCGCAGGCCTTCACCCTGCACGCCATATTCGATCTCAATCACCTGGCCCGGCGTGCCGCTGCCGTGCAGCGTTGGCGTGGTGTCATCGGTTGAGTCATGCTGATAAACCGGCCCCTGTAGCGGACCCGCGTTGTCCCAGGCGTAGTCGATGGTCGGTTCCAGCGGCGCGCCGGGGATCACCAGCAGCTCAAACTTATCGCTCCACGCGCTGGCTTTGCCATCGGCCACGCCGCGCGAGCGGAAACCCCATTCGCCAAAATAGGTGAGTTCGAAGCCGGCGAACTGCCAGTTGCCCTGCGCATCGACTGTCACGCTGCCCGCGCTGTGCCAGCCGCTGTTACTCAGGTTGTACTCAATCTCAACGATGCTGCCCGGCGCACCGCGACCTTCCAGCACCGGCGTTTTATCGTCGGTGGTGCCGCGATGGTACACCTGGCCGGTATGGGCGCCGGTATCGTCACGCGCACAGTCGATAGCCGGACGCAGATTTTCCAGCGCCGACATATTAAGGCTGAAATCAGGACGGTAGTCGTCTTTGCTGTTCTCGTAGGAAGCGTAGAAGGTGTAGATGCCGTCACCGCTGATCATCGCGCGTGACTGAATTACCCAGTCGCCGTTGGCATCGGTTTTAACGCTGCCTTTATAGCCGATGCCGCCGTGATCGTTCTGCGCGAACAGATAAACGATGCTGTTCGGCTCCGCGCGGCCCACGATCAGCGGCGAGAAGTCGTCGGTGGTGGAACCGCTGGCGAGCTGGCCCTGCACGGTGCCGACATCGTCAATCGCGTAGCTGATGGTCGGCGGCACCGGTCCGCTCTCAACCACAGTGATGTCAAAGTGGTCAGAAGGTTCGCTGACGCGGCCAAACTCGTCGGTGGCAGTGACGGTTAGCTGATGACCGCCCGCGCCCAGCAGCGGCTCCAGCGACCATTCGCCGCTTTTACTGGCCACGGTGCTGCCAATCAACCTGTCGTGATCGTACAGCCGCACCGTGCTGCCCGGCAGCGCATAGCCCTGCACTTTGGGCGTGGTGTCATCAATGGTGTGACCGCGCCCGACCGGGCCGGTTTCGCTGCCGACATCATCAAACAGTGCGGTGATTGCCGGTTTGTCCGGCACCGAGAGCGCGACATCGACAGAGAACGGATGCGGTTCGCCGCTGTTGCCGATTTGCGCCACCATGTCGTGGCTGCCTTCGCTCAGAGAGAACGGCGGCTGAAATGACCAGCTGCCGTCGGCGGCAATCGGCGTGCTGTAGCGGTGATCGTTGATAATGAATTCAATGATTTCACCGGCCTGCGCCGGCAGGCTGCCGCTCAGCAGCGGATAAGGTGTGCCCACTCGCAAGGTATTAATGGATGAAAAGGGGTCAAAGCTGAGAGGTGTTAGCATAAGTATTCTCCACCAAAATCATCAACGGCGTGATTACCGTTGCCTGCCCAGCATAACGGGGGAGGGGATGGCGCCATGTACCAGAATCGTCTCGTTTCTAAGACTGATCTTAATAAGTTCTGCTAATGAAAAAGGCATTAAAAAGAGCAGGATAAGGCTCATGATATTGCTTGCTGGGGTTTGATATCGCTGAATTTATACCACTGGTAAAGTCGATAGTCTGTGCTGCACCTGTCACCTGGAAAGCTCAGAATTATTAACTTTCCTCATAAGCTGATCGGACCGGCTGTGTTAATTATTTGTTACCTTTGTTTGTACTTTTGTAAAGTGCAATGGTGAACAGGATCACATCTATTCGCGCGCCGGCAGGCTAAAACAGGAGAAAAACCAGGAAGGACGATATGAGCTCAAGTCACGCTTTACAAAAGTCATCGCAGGGCGGTGCCAAAACCATCTTTAGCGTTACCAGCGGTAACTTCCTTGAGATGTACGATTTTATGGTGTTTGGCTACTACGCCACCGCCATTTCAAAAACCTTTTTCCCGGGCGACGATCCGTTTGCCTCGCTGATGCTGACGCTGATGACCTTTGGCGCCGGCTTCCTGATGCGTCCGCTCGGGGCGATTATACTGGGGGCCTACATTGACCATCACGGGCGGCGCAAAGGGCTGCTACTGACGCTCGGCCTGATGGCGCTCGGTACGCTGACTATCGCGCTGGTACCAGGCTACGCCACGCTGGGCGCGGCGGCACCGATTCTGATTCTGCTGGGTCGCCTGCTGCAGGGTTTCTCGGCAGGCGTGGAGCTGGGCGGCGTTTCGGTTTATCTGTCTGAAGTGGCTCCTAAAGGCCGCAAAGGCTTTTACGTCAGCTGGCAGTCGGGCAGCCAGCAGGTAGCGGTAATCTTTGCCGCGCTGCTGGGGCTGGGGCTTAATCATCTGCTGGCGAAGGACGCGGTGACCGAATGGGGCTGGCGTATTCCGTTTGTGGTCGGCTGTCTGATTGTGCCGTTCCTGTTCTGGATTCGCCGCATGCTGGAAGAGACCGAAGCCTTTAGCCAGCGTAAATCGCACCCGTCGATGGGCCAGATTGTGCGTTCAGTGGGACAGAACTGGGCGCTGGTGCTGGCCGGCATGCTGATGGTGGTCACCACCACGGTGATGTTCTACATGATCACCGCATTCACCCCGACCTTTGGTAAAACCGTGCTGATGATGAGTGACAAACAGAGCTTCCTCGTGACGCTGTTTGTCGGCATCTCGAACCTGTTCTGGCTGCCGGTGATGGGCGCGCTGTCGGACCGCGTTGGGCGGCGGCCGCTGCTGATTACCTTTACCGTGTTGATGATCCTGACGACCTGGCCGGTGCTGCACGGGCTGGTGGGATCGCCGACCTTCGCGCACCTGGTGGAAGCGGAGCTGTGGTTATCGTTCCTGTACGCCAGCTATAACGGCGCGATGGTGGTGTATCTGGCGGAGATCATGCCGGCTGAAGTGCGTGCTTCGGGCTTTTCGCTGGCCTACAGCCTGGCGACCGCTCTGTTTGGTGGTTTTACGCCGGCGATTTCGAGCTATCTGATTCATGCTACTGGCGATAAAGCGATGCCGGGCGTCTGGCTGTCGTTTGCCGCGGTGTGCGGCCTGGTGGGCACGCTGCTGATCGGCCGTATGGTGAAACAGTATCAGGCGCGGCACAGCGCAACGGTAGTGGGCGCGTCGCTGTAGTTAGAGTGCGCGCGCGCTGGACTCACCCTGACTTTCTCTCACTGGCCCTCACCCTAACCCTCTCCCGCACGCGGGAGAGGGAACCGCTCGGTGCGGTTTCGCAGACCTGTATTTCACCTTAACACTCGCTCGATCGGCCTCTTCTCCCGCTGGCCCTCACCCTAACCCTCTCCCGCACGCGGGAGAGGGAACCGTTCGGTGCGGTTTCACAGACCTGCGCTTCACCTCAACACCCGCGCGATCGGCCCCTTCTCCCGCACGCGGGAGAGGGAACCGCTCAGTGCGGTTTTGCAGACCTGCACTTCACCTCAACGCCCGCGCGATCAGCCCCTTCTCCCGCTGGCGGGAGAAGGCGGGGGATGAGGGTGCCAGCGAGCTCCTGCTCTGCCTGCAGGCCCTCACCCTAACCCTCTCCCGCATGCGGGAGAGGGAACCGTTCAGTGCGGTTTCACCAACCTGCGCTTCACCTCAACACCCGCGCGATCGGCCCCTTCTCCCGCTGGCGGGAGAAGGCGGGGAATGAGGGAATCAGCCACTCCTTACCCGCCCGCTAAAACGCCACATCCACCACCACGCTATCGCTGTAATTGCCCGCTGCGGGCGTATTCTGCGTAGTCAGAATCTGCGCCGTATAGGTAAAATTGCGCGTCACGGTATCCGCGTTGAGCGATGTCGAGGTCGCGCTGCTCCAGCGGTCGCTGCCGCTCGGGCCCCAGCGATTAGTGGTGGTGGTGCCTTTATAAATATCGTACGCCAGCCGGTTGGTGCCGCTCGCCATCTGGCGCGTGGTGCCGCTGAAATAGCTGCCATTACTCAGTCCCACCGTATACGTGCTGCCCTTTGAACACACCACGTTAATCGTCTGCTGCACAGTAGAAAAACTGCCGACCAGCGGCGCACTGCCGAAGCTGACGTTCGGCGCCGTAATCGTGGTGCAGTCGTTAGTGATCACCATATTCACGGTGATCGGCATCGCCGTCCCGCTGCTGCTCTGTACTGTGCCGACGCACACGCCGGCCACGTTCAACCCGGCGCACACGTTATAACTCACCGTCAGCGTGATGGTGGTGGTGTAACTGCCGGCGGCAATCACCTGGCCAGGCACGGTGCGGAAATAGAGTGGAATGACAAAATTGAGGCTGTTGCCGAGCGCCAGCAGCGCGGAAGAGTTCCAGCGATAGCTGCCGCCCTGGCGCAGTTCGGTGGCACAGGCACTGTCGATGCACAGCTGAATCGGCACGTTATCGGTGCCGCTGGCAGACGCCTTCATAGTGGCGCGCGTGCCGCTCAGGTAGTTGGCGGTGGTAAACGCATAGGCGACGTAATCGCTGCCCAGCAGGTTGAGTGTGCCGGTGCCGCAGTTAACGTTGGTGTTACTGGAGGTATTGACCGCCGTGGATTGCACGTAAAACGTGGTTTGCGTGCCAAAGCTGGCGCTGGGGGCCGAAAGCGAACAGAGCGCGTAGCTGCTGGCCGGCAGCAGCCACAGCAGCAAGAACAGAAATTTCCTCATGGCGAGATCCCTGACTGTGAGTTGTTGGCGGCATCCACGGTCGTACCGGGCGCGGCAGGCGGCAGCGGGCAGGTGAGTGGACCGTAAGTTTGCAGCGCTTTAGGCTGACCCTCAGCGATAGCCAGCGTGGTCTCGCACTGGCGGCCGTCCGGCGTCACCACGCGCATCGGGTTGCTGGCGCTGAGATCTTCCATCCACACGAGGCCGTCCCAGCCGACAGATTCAGTGGCGCGATCGCGGCGCAACACCTGGCTGGAGACCGGCAGCGGCTGGCCGTCGCTGTCGTGCAGGATCACGCTGGCGGCGCGCAGACGCTCCACCGGGAAATTCAGCAGATAGCCACTTTTGCGCTTCACCGCGAAGCGCTGCTCCACTCTCGGCGCGGTCATGTCAGCCGGCAGATCGAGGGTATCGATATCGTACTTCGCACCGTAGTAGCTGCTGATGGACGGCACCAGCAAATAGCCAGCGTCATCGGTGCGGCCCATCGTCTGGTTTTCGTAGCGCACCGTCACGTCCGGATAGCGGGTTTTCACCACCACAAAGGCATCGTTGATGTTGTTGGCGGCGAACACATGGTTGTCCATCAGCACCAGCGAGCCGGTGAAATCGGCCCATTGCGTGGTGTTGTCATCGTCGCCGTAAAAGCCGGCGGAAGTATCGATCTTGTTATTGCGATAGCGCAGGCTGCCCTGACGATAATCGCCGCTGTCGCCGCCCTGATGCGCCCATGACGCATCATAAGCAAAACCGCCGTCGCTCGGCATGGCGCGCGACACGTACAGGCGCTGATTGCTTTGTCCCTGCTGATCGCGCTCGACGCTGATCGATGCGCTGCTCTGTTCGCCAAACGGAATCACCAGCGAAATCGCGCCGCTCCAGTCGCCCTGTTGCTGGTCGCGGCTGGCGGAGATGTACAGACTGCTGTTGCCCCACAGGTTTTTACTCCACGATAAATTCCACAGGCGGGTGCGATCGCCGCTGCCGCCGGCGATGTCCAGATACGCCAGACCGAGGCTGCCGTACTGGCTGAGCGACAGGCTGGCGGTGTACTGCGCGCTGCGTCTGGCGAGCGAATAGCTGGTATTGGCGCTGTCGCCGCGGCTGCCGACCAGCGCCAGGTTGCCGAAATCCGCGCTGCGCAGCGTGTGCTGGGTGCCGAGGCTGAACCAGCTGTTGTTGTACTGGTAACCCCAGCTGTACTGGGTACCGGGCCTGCCGTCCAGCTGGCTCTGCGCCAGCGCGGCGTTGATGACGCCCAGACTGCCCAGCTTCACCAGTGCGCCGGCACCGCCCATCGCCACGTCACTGCTGCCTTCGGCGTGCGATTCCAGCGTCAGCCAGTCGCGCAGGCCGTAGCGATAGGAGCCGCTGGCCGCCGCCGCGCCGTAATCAAAGTTTTTGATGCCGTAATTCTCGCGAATCGCCCCGGCGGAGAAGGCGTAATCGGACAGGCCGGTTTTCAGCAGGCTGCTGGAGACGTAGAACGGCAGCGTCGTCGTCACCTGACGGCCGACCGCGTCGGTGGTGGTGATCACCGCATCGCCCGCCCCGTTAACGAATGGCACATTGGTCAGCGACCACGGTCCCGGCTGCACGCTGGCCTGTGCGCTGCGGTAACCATTGATAAACAGATCGACTGACGACGGCACCGCCGCCTGGCCGCTAAAGGCCGGCAGCGGGTAGGTGACCAGATCCGGCCGTACGCTGAAGTCACGCGCGATCTGCACGCCGCCAAGGCGCACGCTGTTGCTCCAGCCCAGCGCATCCGTAATCAAATCCCCGGCGCGCCAGCTCAGCGCGGCGTTCTCGTTCTCGTTGCTGTACCAGGTGTCGTAGCGAATATAACCCTGCTGCTGGCCGCGGGTATCGCCCGCAAGCTGCTGGATATAGACACCGTTGCTGGAGAACTGGCCGGCCGGGCCGAACAGGCGTAGCTCGTTCCAGCTGGAGAGGCGCGAACCGGCGTTGTCGGTGCGCGTAGCGTAGAAGTCGTAGTTGAGCAGCGCGCCGTTGCTGGCCTGGCCGGGATAGCGCGGACCGTTTTGCGGCTGACCAAGCGTCTGCTCTGGCAGCCAGGCGGGCGGTACCGTCAGCAGCAGGCGCTGACGGCGTTCATCGTATTCCACTTTAACCTCACCCAACTGACCGGGAGCGACCTGTTCGCCAGCCAGCTTCGCCGCCGGAATGCCGGCGCGCTGCAGATCGCCGCTGCGCAGCCAGAACTCACCGTCGCGCCGCTCTACCGGCACAATCTCGCCCCGTTCGCGCTGGTTCACCACCAGTTCCAGCATGTATTGCTGGCCGCTGGCGCTGTGGCTGACGGCAGGCGGCGGTGGCAGCTCAGAGAAAGTCTCTGCGCTGCTCAGCGGGGAAAAGCACAGCACGCTGGTCACCGCCAGCGCGCAGGGAGGCGGCGTCAGCTTCATCAGCGCGCGGCAGCGCTGCGCCAGTGATTTTTATTCACCTCGGCCGCGAGTTCACCGCTCACCGGGCTGTTCAGCGGCCAGCGGTGGCTGCTGTTAGCCAGCACATAGCCAAACAGGCCGTTGCCGAGCGCGCGACCGCCGACGGTGACGTTGCTCAGGCGCGCGTGGCCGTTGCCGCGATTGGTCAGCTCCAGCCAGCGTTTGCCGTCGCGGCTGACCTGACGCCAGCTGAGATCGGCTTTGGCGCTGTCGCGCGTCAGGCCATCGCCATAGACAAACAGCGGCACCGAATAGCGCATCTGAAACGTCAGCCCGGCCTGATTCTCGCCTGGCGAGCTCGGCGTCGGGATCTCATCCAGCACCACGCGATAGGCTTGCTCTACGCCTGCAGGCGGCGCGCTCTGGCGAATCAGGCGCACCAGCTGCTTCTGCCCCGGTTCCAGCCGCACCATCGGCGGGCTGGCGACCACCTGCTGCTGCGTTTGATACTGCTCCTGGCCGTCAATCTGCTGCCAGTTGAAGATGCGCACCTGCATGATGGTGGTGGCGTTACCGCGATTCTCCAGCCACAGTTCGCTGGCTTTTTCCTGTGGGTTGATGGCGGGATCGATCGGCCAGATCATCAGCGAGTTGGCAGCGAAGCTGGCGGGCGACAGGGCCAGAAGAAACCACAGAAGCAGGGCGCGCAGGCTCATCATCTTTCATCCTTTTTTATGCTGCCGTCACCAGCTCAGGGTGACGGTTAACGTATCGGTATAGGTCCCGGCGCGCGTCGGGCCGGGCAGGGTTAACAGGCCGTAAATCGGCAGCACGATGTTATTGGCGTTGCTGTAACTCAGCGCCACCGGCGAGTTAACCGGAATCGCCGTGGTGTGCGCTGCGTTGGTATACAGGCTGTAGGCCACGGTATCGGTGTTACTGGTGTGTTTGAGATTGCGGCTGCTGGTGTAATTGCTGCCGCCGTTGATGCTCATGCTGAGGGCGGTACCCGGCGTGCAGGCGAGGGTGAGGGTGGTGCTTTGCACGTAGCTGGCGCTGACGCTGCTGCTCGCCACGCCCGACTGGGTACCAAAATTCAGCGTGCCAAACACGCCGGTATTGGTACCGGAAATCACGCAGCCTGCCACCACTGACGCAGAGACCTGGAAGGTGGCCGTCGGCAAACTCCAGGCCGGGACGCTCCCTATCAGCAGGGCCAGGCTGCCAGCACGCAGCAGCCAGACCATCCTTCTTACCCCACCGCTGGCGTCAGTAATTCACCGCCACGTTAATGGTATCGGTGTAGGTACCGGCCGGAATAAGTGGGTTAAAGCCGCCGCCGACTACCCGACCGTAAATGGCATAGTTGGTGCCGAGCGTCGGATCGGTGGTGCCGCTGGCGGCAATGTTGGTGTTGTTGGCGATGGCGGTGGTAAACGCGGCGTCGCTGTACAGCGTGTAAGCAATGCCCTGCGTATTGTTGGAGCCGAGGATCAGGTAACGCGGCTGGCCGCTCACCGTACCGTAAATAGTGGCCGGTGCCGGATTACTGCTGGTGACCTGCACATTGAAGGTTTGCCCGGTGGTGCAGCGGACAAAAATGCCGTTCCCGGATGCGCCCACCAGGGTGGCGTTTAAGGTATCAAAGGTTGCAGCGCTGCTACCGAAGTTCAGGGTACCGAAGTTAACTCCGCTGGTGGCAGACTGACCGTTCACCAGACAGCCGGTGGTGAGCGTCAATGTGGCATTGATGGTTCCCGTTGTGGTGGCAGCAAAAACCGTTGCAGGGGCGAGCGCGGCGCTCAGGCTGGTAGCCAAAAGAAAAAGCTTGAGTTTCATAATCAATCCTTACTGATTATCCAAGGTCAGTGCTTTTTCGCCTGGTGATTTATTAATGAAACGAACCCGTAAATAACAAGACGCCGCGATCGGCAAACAAACTTAATGCCCTGTCACCTAAGAAAATTCTTAAAGGCTGAGTTAGTGATTTATATCAGTTTTATTTACTATAGAACACCCTTTTGCCGCTTGTACAACGCCCCGGAGAATTTTCGCTAATCAATTCTCCCTTTTCGCCGATAACGCAGTCATAACAAGGGCTGGCGGCCCGTTAAAAAAACCAAACGGCAAGTGTTTTCCCCCTCTACCGCGACTTCAGGTTCAATGCTATGTTCATGCATTAATCAGATATCATTACTTTTCCCGGCCGCGACAGACGATGAGAATAAAAAATAGCCGTGCAATACCTCCAGTTATTTATGGAGCTGTTTTTGTGTCGCCACAGCGCGGGTGGTCATTAGCTGCCTCTCATTGATGTTTTCACTTTTTCTGTTGTTAATTGACGATACCGCACCTGCGCTGCCGCGGGTTGAGTTGAGGAGCGCACATGTTGCTGGTTACCTGGGATAGCGTTCTGGTTGCCGTTTCGCTGATTGTGGCGTTTATCGCGGCGTTTACGGCGCTGGATACCGCCGGGCGCGTCGCCGTGTCGCGCGGCCTGCTGGCGAAGCTGTGGCTGGTGGCCGGCGGTACGGCGATGGGCATTGGCATCTGGGCGATGCACTTCATTGGCATGCTGGCGATGATGATGCCGATGACCATGCGCTATGACATTCCGCTCACCGCCTTCTCGCTGCTGCTGGCAATTCTCACCAGCATCTTCGCCTTTGCGCAGGGCCTGCAGGGCAGCCATCTGACGCGCCGCCGGCTGCTGCGTGGCACGGTGATCCTCGGCAGCGGCGTGGTTGCCATGCACTATCTCGGCATGCTGGCGCTGCTGATCGAACCCGCCATTCACTGGGATTTGCGCCTGGTGGCGTTGTCGGTACTGATTGCCTACGGCGCATCCGGTGCCGCGCTGTGGCTGGCATTCCATCTGCGCCATGGCGAGAGCCTGCTGCTGATGCGCGCCTGCGCGGCGCTGGCGATGGGGGTGGCGATTGCCGGCATGCACTACACCGGCATGGCGGCCGCGCAGTTCAGCGCGCCCGGCAGCATGCAGCACCACGGCATGGGACAGGAGGGGCTGGCGGTGTGGGTAACCATCATCACGCTCACCATTCTCGGTCTGACGCTGCTGATCTCGATGCTGGATGCCCAGCTGCGCGCGGCGCGTCTTGCCGCCCGGCTGCGGCGCGCCAACAGCGAGCTGCGCCAGCTGGCGCTGCACGATACTCTCACCGCACTGCCCAATCGCGTGATGCTCGACCAGCAGCTCAGCACGCAAATCAAACAGGCGACGCTGGATGACCAGCCCTTTGCCCTGATGTTTATGGATCTCGATGGCTTCAAAGCGGTGAACGATACCTGGGGGCATCACGTCGGCGATCGTTTGCTGGTTGCCGTGGCGGAACGGCTGCGCACCCAGCTGGAAGCGGACATTTTGCTGGCGCGCCTTGGCGGCGATGAGTTTGTCATGCTGTGTCCGCAGTACGCGGCAACCCAGGCTGAAGCGCTGGCGCAGCGGCTGGTGCACAGCATTGATGCACCGTTTGAGCTGGATCGTTACTCGCTGCGCGTCTCGCTCAGCATCGGCATCGTGATCTTCCCGCAGCATGGCCGCAGCCCGCAGGAGATGATGTTTAACGCTGACTCGGCCATGTATCACACCAAGCACAGCGGGCGTAACGGCTGGAGCCTGTTTGAGCCAGTGATGAGCGCGGTGGCGCAGCATCAGCTGGCGCTGGCCAACGATTTATGGAACGCGCTGGAGTGCCAGGAGATGCGCCTGTTCTACCAGCCGAAGTTTCGCGCAGGCGGGACCATTCTGATGGGTTTTGAGGCGTTACTGCGCTGGCAGCATCCGCGCCGCGGCTTGCTGATGCCGGATATGTTTCTGGCGCGCGCCGAGAAAACCGGCCAGATTGTGGCGCTCGGCAACTGGGTGATCAACGAAGCCTGCCGCCAGCTGCGACAGTGGCAGGACGAGGGCAACCGTGACTGGAGCGTCTCGGTTAACCTGTCCGCACTGCAGTTTCATCAGCGCGATCTGATCGACACGCTGCGCCAGACGCTGCAGCGCTATCAGCTGCCGGAAGGCGCGCTGATGCTGGAAATCACGGAAAACATCGCCATGCGCGACCCGCAGTTCAGCCAGCAGCGCATCGCCGAACTGCAGCGGCTTGGCGTCAAAGTGGCCATCGACAACTTCGGCATTGGCTACGCCAATCTGCTGCACCTCAAGCATCTTGAGGCCAGCGAGCTGAAAATTGATCGTGCCTTTATTAATAGCCTGCGTGCCGACAGCGAGGATGCAACCGTGGTAACCGCCATGCTGACGCTGGCGCAAAGCCTTAACCTGCGCATGGTAGCGGAGGGCGTGGAGACCGAAGAGCAGCAGCGCCTGCTGACCGGTCTCGGCTTTGACACGCTGCAGGGGTATCTGCTGGGCAAACCGACGCCGGCGGAGCGCATCGGCGAATTCACCACATCACCGCCAGTGACGGCGCTGTATCCTGATAACGTGCTGCCGCTCACCGGCGCCTGACCAGCAATTTTTGTTCTCCTTCACATCGGAAGCTTTCATCGTTCAGTGACTCATATCGGCAGCCGGTCTGCCGATAATTTCAATTATAAAACCAACATTTTCTTTTTCATTTCAACAACACCACAGCTGACTTAACACAGCTTTTTTATATGGGAAATCACTATGTTAGTGACTTCGTACGATGCGTTTACCGTTCTCGTTTCGATACTGGTAGCGATGCTGGCCTCGTTTACCGCGCTGGATATGGCGGGACGCGTCGCTTCCTCCACCGGCCGGGTGGCGCTGGTCTGGCTGCTGGGCGGCGGCTTCGCCATGGGCGTGGGCATCTGGGCCATGCACTTTATCGGCATGCTGTCGATGAGCCTGGATATGGTGATGAGCTACGATCCGCTGCTCACCGCCGCCTCAATGGTGGTGGCGATTCTTGCCTCCATCTTTGCCCTGTGGCTGGTGTGCTCGTCCGGCGACTTGCCGTGGCGACGACTGCTGGGCGGCGCGCTGGTACTGGGTTCCGGCGTGGTGGCGATGCACTACACCGGCATGGCGGCGCTGATGTTTGAGCCGGGCATCAGCTGGAACTGGGGCTGGATTGCGGTTTCGGTGCTGATTGCACTGGTGGCTTCCGGTGCCGCGCTGTGGCTGGCGTTCAACCTGCGCGAAGGGCATGGCCGCGTCACGCTACTGCGCGTCGGGGCGGCCGTGGTGATGGGCTGTGCCATTGCCGGTATGCACTATACCGGCATGGCGGCGGCGAACTTTCCGATGCACAGTCACGCCACGCATCACGGCGTGAACAGCGACTGGCTGGCGATGCTGGTCACGGTGGTGACGCTGGCGATCCTCGGCATTACGCTGCTGGTTTCGATGCTCGACGCACGTATGCAGGCACGCACCTCAATCCTCGCGCGCTCGCTGGCGGAGGCCAACCGTGAGCTGGCACAACTGGCGCTGCACGATAACCTGACGCGACTGCCGAACCGCATCCTGCTGGAGGATCGCCTCGAGCAGGCGATCAACAAGGCCAACCGCGAGCGCTCGCAGTTTGCGCTGATGTTTATGGATCTCGACGGTTTCAAAGCGGTCAACGATGCCTTTGGTCACCACGTCGGCGATAACCTGCTGATTGCAGTAACCGAACGCATGACCGACCAGATGAAAGGGCATTACACGCTGGCGCGACTGGGCGGTGATGAGTTCGTGCTGCTGATTGAGATCGGCGATCCCAACGATGCCGCAGCGGTGGCGGATGCGCTGGTAAAAGCCGTGGATCGCCCGTTTAGCGTGTCACGCTACGAGCTGATGGTGTCGCTGAGTATCGGCATCGCCGTTTATCCTGGTGATGGCAAGGACGAGCGCGAGCTGATGTTTAACGCCGACGCCGCGATGTATCACACCAAGAACAACGGCCGCAACGGCTACAACTTCTTCCAGCCGTCCATGAACACGCTGGCACAGTCGCAGCTACAGCTTAATAACGACCTGTGGCAGGCGCTGGATAGCAACGAGCTGCGTCTGTTCTATCAGCCTAAGTACTGCGCGCCGAGCGGGCCGATCATTGGCTTCGAAGCGCTGCTGCGCTGGCAGCACCCGACGCGCGGCCTGCTGACGCCGGACAAGTTTTTGCCGATTGCCGAGAAGACCGGCATGATCATTAATATCGGCAACTGGGTGATCAACGAGGCCTGCCGCCAGTTGCACATCTGGCACCAGCAGGGCCATCCGCACTGGTCGGTGGCGGTGAACCTCTCTGCCTTGCAGTTTGAGCAGTGCAACCTGGTCGACACCGTGACGCAGGCGCTGGAACAGCACCAGATCCCGGCAGAGCTGCTGACGCTGGAAGTCACCGAAACCACGGCGATGCGCGATCCGGAAGAGAGCGTGCGCATCCTCACCGAGCTGACCAGTATGGGGGTAAAAGCCTCGATTGATGACTTCGGCACCGGCTACTCCAGCCTGCTGTATCTCAAGCGCTTACCGGCCAGCGAGCTGAAAATCGACCGCGCTTTTGTTAACGAGCTGCAGGCGAAATCGGAAGATGCCACCATCGTCTCCACCATCGTCGCGCTGGCGCAGTCGCTGGATCTCAAAGTGGTGGCCGAAGGCGTGGAAACCCAGGATCAGCAGGCGTTCCTCACCGGGCTCGGCTGCGACACCCTGCAGGGCTTCCTGCTGGGCAAACCGCTGCCGCCAGAGCGCATCAGCGAGCTGCCGGACTTTGTGAAGGACAAACCCGCGGCGCTGACAGCGGAGTAGGGGCTGTTTTCTGCCGCCTGTAGCTCCTCTCTCTCGCGTGCGTGCTGCGTGTCTTTTCTCCCTCTCCCGCGTGCGCGCTGCGTGTCTTTTCTCCCTCACCCGCGTGCGGGAGAGGGCCGGGGTGAGGGCCAGACCGCACCCAACCCAACAAAAAGCCGCAGCATCCCCGACACCTTCGCTCAGCTTCCAGTCGTACGGTGCAACATCAGTTCTGAATGTCTCTGAGGACGCGATATCCTCTCCGAACCAATCCATGTAAACTGGCGCGCGACATTTCCGCAGCGGAGGCGCCATGGCCAAATACCAGCAGCTGGTAGATCAGCTACGTACGCAAATCGAAGCACGCATCTGGCCGCCGGGTGAAAAGCTGCCGTCGCTGCGCCAGCAGGCGGAGCAGAGCGGGTTAAGCCTGATGACGGTGATGCACGCTTACGAAGTGCTGGAGAGCCAGGGCTGGATTGTGTCGAAGCCGCAGTCGGGCTATTACGTGGCACCGCGCGCGGCGGAGAGCCGTCCGCGTTTGCCAACCCAGGCGATCGCTAAAACCGATCAGGCCGATACCAACAGCTTCGTGTTCGATGTGCTGCAGGCGACGCGCGATCCGGCCATCATGCCGTTTGGTTCTGCCTTCCCCGATCCGGAACTGTTTCCCCAGCGCCAGCTGATGCGCTCGCTGGTGAAGGTCTCGCACAATCTTAAACCCACCGATGCCCTGAATAATCTGCCGCCCGGTAATGAAGCGCTGCGAAAAATCCTCGCCCAGCGTTATGCGCAACAGGGCATTACGCTGTCGCCGGATGACATCGTTATTACCAACGGTGCGATGGAAGCGCTGAACCTCAGCCTGCAGGCGGTGACCGAACCGGGCGACTGGGTGGTGATCGAGAACCCTTCCTTCTATGGCGCGTTGCAGGCGATTGAACGGCTCAAGCTGAACGCGATAGCTATCGCCAGCGATGTGGAGCAGGGCATCGATCTTGATGAGCTGGAGCAGGCGCTGCAGCGCTGGCCGGTGAAAGCCTGCTGGCTGATGACCAACCGGCAGAATCCGCTCGGCTTCACGCTTAGCGCCGGGCGCAAACAGCAGCTGGTGGCACTGCTGACGCGTTATCAGGTGGCGATGATAGAGGACGACGTCTACAGCGACCTGTATCACGGCCACGATAAGCCGTTGCCGGCCAGAGCGTTCGATCGCGAGGGTTACGTGCTGCACTGCGGCAGCTTTTCGAAAAATCTGGTGGCGGGATTTCGCGTGGGCTGGGTCGCGGCGGGGCGCTACGCGCAGCGCGTGCAGCGTATTCAGATGATGAGTACGCTCTCGACCAGCGCGCCGATGCAGCTGGCGCTGGCGGATTTTCTCAGCACCCGCAGCTACGATACGCATCTGAAAAAGCTGCGTCAGACGCTGGCGAAGCGCAAACAGCTGGCACAGCAAGCGCTGCGCCGCGTGCTGCCCGCCGAGGCGCACATCAGCGATACGCCCGGAGGCTACTTTTTGTGGATTACCTTGCCGGAGCAGATCAACACCACGCAGCTGTATCATCTGGCGCTACAGCAGGGCATCAGTATTGCGCCGGGCCAGCTGTTTTCCAGTAGCGAGAGTTTTAGCCACTGCTTCCGCTTCAACACCGCCTGGCCGTGGGATGCACGCGCTGAGGCGGCGGTAGAGACGCTGGGAGCGTTGATTGGTCAGCTGGCGCAGAGTGTTGCGGTAAAGAAGTGAGTGGTTTTTCCCTCACAACACCCGCAGCATTCTCACTTCGCAATCCACGTGGCCGGTACAGCCCATCGCGTCCGCAATCTGTTCAAAGCCCAGCGATTGGTAGAGCTTAATGGCGCGCGTCAGGCTGCCGGTGGTCTCCAGGTAGCAGCGCCGGAACCCGCGCTGGCGGGCAAAATCCATTGCGCGCAGCGCCAGTTCGCGCGCTAAACCCAGCCCGCGCACCGACGGCAGGAAATACATCTTCTGCAACTCACAGATATCCGGTGCGCTGCAGGCGAGCGGTGCCACGCCGCCGCCGCCGACCACCTGACCCTCATGCTCCACGATCCAATAGGCGCTGTCCGCCGCACTGTACAGCTCAAACAACCGATCGAGCTGCGGGTCGGACACGGTATAACCTTTATCCGCCGTCAGGCCGAACTCGGCGGAGACATCGCGGATCACCTGCGCAATCCGCGGATTATCGGCGGCGACAATCGGGCGCACCTGCAGGTTAAGTGGCGTGGCGGTGGTCATCATAATCTTCCGATAGAAAAAAGCCGGGCAGTGCCCGGCTTCGATTAAGCGTCAGGACTGAAGCGCTTACAATGCCGCAATCACGCCCTGCTGTTCAATCAGTTTTGCTTTTGATTGCTCCAGCTCGGCAACGCGCTCGCGCTCTTTCGCCACCACCGCTTCCGGTGCGCGCGATACAAAGCCTTCGTTAGCCAGTTTGGTCTGAATCTTCTCGATCTCGACATCCAGCTTCACCAGCTCTTTCGCCAGACGCTCCAGCTCGGCTTCCTTGTTGACCAGATCCGCCATCGGGATCAGCAGCTCTGCGCCATCAACAATCTTGGTCACCGATACCGGACCTTTCTCGCCGGCTGGCAGAATGGTCAGGCTCTCCAGACGCGCCAGGCGCGACAGGAAGTTGCGGTTCTCTTCAACACGACGCTGCGCCGCCGGCGAGCAGTCGCGCAGCAGCACGTCGAGCGGCTTGCTCGGCGCGATATTCATTTCGGCACGGATATTACGCACCGCCACAATCGCCTGCTTCATCCACTCGATATCGGCTTTGGCCTCCGCATCTTCCTTCGCCGCGTCATACTGCGGGAACGGCTGCAGCATGATGGTATCGTGGTCGATGTTCTTCAGCACTTTTACGCGCTGCCAGATGGTCTCGGTAATGAACGGGATGATCGGATGCGCCAGGCGCAGCAACGCTTCCAGTACCGTCACCAGCGTGTTGCGCGTGCCGCGCAGCTCCGCTTCGCTGCCGCTGTTCATCACCGGCTTGGTCAGCTCCAGATACCAGTCACAGAACTGGTTCCAGGTGAAGTCGTACAGAATGTTGGCAGCGATATCAAAGCGATAGCTATCCAGCGCTTCACGGTACGCTTTCACGGTGCTGTTGAATTCCGTCAGGATCCAGCGATCCGCCAGCGACAGCTTCAGCTCGCCGCCGTTCTGGCCGCAATCCTGATCTTCGGTGTTCATCAGCACGAAGCGGCTGGCGTTCCACAGCTTGTTACAGAAGTTGCGGTAGCCTTCCAGTCGCTTCATATCCCAGTTGATGTCACGACCGGTGGACGCCAGCGCGGCGAGGGTGAAGCGCAGCGCATCGGTGCCGGAAGGCACGATACCGTCCGGGAACTGCTTCTCGGTGCGTTTGCGAATCTTCTCGGCCAGCTGCGGCTGCATCATGTTGCCGGTGCGTTTCTCCAGCAGATCTTCCAGCGAAATACCGTCCACCATATCCAGCGGATCGATGACGTTGCCTTTCGACTTGGACATCTTCTGGCCTTCTTCATCGCGGATCAAACCGGTCATGTAGACGGTTTTAAACGGTACCTGCGGCTTGCCGTTCTCATCTTTGATGAAGTGCATGGTCAGCATGACCATGCGCGCAATCCAGAAGAAGATGATGTCGAAGCCGCTCACCAGCACGCTGGTAGGATGGAAGGTGCGCAGCGCTTCGGTGTTCTCCGGCCAGCCGAGAGTCGAGAACGTCCACAGGCCGGAAGAGAACCAGGTGTCGAGCACGTCGTCATCCTGGCGCAGCGTCACGCCAGCGGCCAGATTGTTTTCCTGACGCACTTCTTCTTCGCTGCGGCCGACATAGACGTTACCGTTGTTGTCGTACCAGGCCGGAATACGGTGGCCCCACCACAGCTGACGCGAAATGCACCAGTCCTGGATGTCGCGCATCCACGAGAAGTACATGTTTTCGTACTGCTTCGGCACAAACTGAATGTCGCCGTTTTCTACCGCTTCCACCGCGACTTTCGCCAGCGGGGCCGTGCGCACGTACCACTGATCGGTCAGCATCGGTTCGATCACCACGCCGCCGCGGTCGCCGTACGGCACCGTCAGATCGTGTGGTTTGATTTCGTCGAGCAGGCCGAGCTCGTCAACGGCGGCGACAATCGCTTTACGCGCGGCAAAACGCTCCATCTTCTGGAACTGCGGCGGAATTTCATCGGAACAGGCATCGCTGACTTCACCGTTTGTGTCGAACACTTCCGCACGCTCGCGGATGTCGCCATCAAAGGTCAGGATGTTGATCATCGGCAGCTTGTGACGACGGCCCACTTCGTAGTCGTTGAAGTCGTGCGCCGGGGTGATCTTCACGCAGCCGGTGCCTTTATCCATATCGGCGTGTTCGTCGCCGACGATCGGAATACGACGGTTCACCAGCGGCAGGATCACCTCTTTGCCGATCAGATCTTTATAACGTGGATCTTCCGGGTTGACCGCCACGCCGGTATCGCCCAGCAGGGTTTCCGGACGGGTGGTGGCCACCACCAGGTAATCTTTGCCTTCGGCGGTTTTCACGCCGTCCGCCAGCGGATAGCGAATGTGCCACATCGAGCCTTTGCTCTCGCGGTTTTCCACTTCGAGGTCAGAGATCGCCGTGCGCAGTTTCGGGTCCCAGTTCACCAGGCGCTTGCCACGGTAAATCAGGTTTTCTTTGTACAGACGGACGAAGACTTCTTTCACCGCGTTGGACAGGCCTTCATCCATGGTGAAGCGCTCGCGCTCCCAGTCAACCGAGTTGCCGAGGCGACGCATCTGGCGGGTGATGGTGCCGCCGGATTCAGCCTTCCACTGCCAGATTTTTTCGATAAAGGCGTCACGACCGTAATCCTGACGCGTTTTGCCCTCTTCAGCGGCGATCTTGCGCTCAACCACCATCTGCGTGGCGATACCGGCGTGGTCCGTACCTGCCTGCCACAGGGTGTTTTTACCCTGCATGCGCTGGTAGCGGATCATGGTATCCATGATGGTTTGCTGGAAGGCGTGACCCATATGCAAGCTACCGGTGACGTTCGGCGGCGGGATCATGATGCAAAAGCTTTCCTGGCTGGTATCGCCATTCGGTTTGAAGTAGCCCTGCTGTTCCCAGTGCTCGTAGAGCGGCTGCTCGATATCTTGCGGGTTATATGTTTTTTCCATATCTGCTATGTCGTTTGCGGCGGGGGTGGCGTCGCCGTATTCAATTGGAAACCAACGCTGCGATACGCTTTATAGCGGTCGCGCGCCAGTTGTTTCAGGGATTCTTCATAAGGTACGAAGTCTATCACTTCATGGAAACCGGTAGCAAAATCTGCAAACTGCGGCAGCAGGCTGATCAGCAGATCGCGCGGCGCACTGCCGCGTCGCTGCGGCCAGGCCAGCTCAACCGGCGCGCCGTAGCGCGGGCCTTCGCCGGCCAGGTTGTGCGGCACAAAAGCGTTGGCCGGACGCTGCCACAGTGCTTCATCCAGCCGATTGGCCTGCTGTTCATCTTCGCAGGCAATCAGGATGCGCTTACCGTCTCGCCAGCGGCTGGCGGCCAAATCGCACACCAGCGCTTCGATGGCGCTTAAGCCGTCGCTGGCGCTTTCAGACTCCATGACGAAGAAGGTGGCGTTTTTCATGGCAGGTTATTTCCATCAATGACAGTGGGGCGCATTGTGCGACAGTAAGATTGCGGCGTCCAATAATAAGGTCGCCATCAATGGCGACCCTGTAAACCGTGCGGCTGATAATCAGGTCGCCATAAATGGCGACCCTACACCCGTAGGGTGCGCATTCATGCGCACCGTATCAATGGCCGCACGGTATTTAACGCATTTATACGCACCATCACACCCGTAGGGTGCGCATTCATGCGCACCGTTCCAATGGCCGCAGGGTGTCAAACGCATTCATACGTACCGTCTCAGCATTCGCTCCGGCTCTTAATCGTCGCCGTTCAGGCCAGCGCGGTTCAGCAGGAACTGCGACAGCAGTGGCACCGGACGGCCGGTCGCGCCTTTGGCTTTGCCGGAGCGCCAGGCGGTGCCGGCGATATCCAGGTGCGCCCAGTTAAACTTGCGTGCAAAGCGTGCCAGGAAGCAGGCGGCGGTAATTGCGCCGCCCGGACGGCCACCGATGTTAGCCATATCGGCAAAGTTAGATTCCAGCTGCTCCTGATACTCATCGGCCATCGGCAGACGCCACGCGCGGTCGCCCGACTGCTCTGATGCGCTGATCAGCTCGTGCGCCAGCGGATTGTGGTTCGACATCAACCCGCTGACGTGATGGCCCAGCGCGATCACGCAGGCACCAGTCAGGGTAGCGACGTCAATCACCACTTCCGGATCGAAGCGCTCAACGTAGGTCAGCGCATCGCACAGCACCAGCCGGCCCTCGGCATCGGTATTCAGCACTTCAACCGTCTGACCGGACATGGTGGTCAGCACGTCGCCCGGACGCATCGCGCGCCCGTCCGGCATGTTCTCACAGCCCACCAGCACGCCGACCACGTTCAGCGGCAGATTCAGCTCCGCCACCATGCGCATCACGCCGTACACCGACGCCGCGCCGCACATGTCATATTTCATCTCATCCATCGCCTCGGCAGGCTTGATGGAGATGCCGCCGGAGTCAAAGGTTAGCCCTTTACCTACCAGCACGATAGGGCGCGCATCGGCGTCGCTGCTGCCTTTGTACTCAATCACTGACATCAGCGACTCGTTGTGCGAACCGGCACCGACCGCCAGATAGGCGTTCATGCCCAGCTCTTTCATCTGCTGTTCGCCAATCACGCGGGTGGTGACGTTTTTGCTGTACGCATCGGCCAGCTGACGTGCCTGCGATGCCAGATACGCGGCGTTACAAATATTCGGCGGCATATTGCTCAGGTCTTTCGCCGCTTTGACGCCGGCGGCAACGGCCAGACCGTGCTGAATTGCGCGCTCACCGCTGGTCAGCTCACGGCGGGTCGGCACGTTGAACACCAGCTTGCGCAGCGGACGGCGCGGCTCGACTTTGTTGCTTTTCAGCTGGTCGAAGTTGTACAGCGCCTCTTTAGAGGTTTCTACCGCCTGGCGCACTTTCCAGTAGGTATTGCGCCCTTTAACGTGCAGTTCGGTCAGGAAGCACACCGCTTCCATTGAACCGGTGTCGTTCAGGGTATTGATGGTTTTCTGAATCACCTGTTTGTACTGGCGCTCATCCAGCTCGCGCTCTTTACCACAGCCGATCAGCAGGATACGTTCGGACAGGATATTTGGCACATGGTGCAGCAGCAGCGTCTGACCCACTTTGCCCTCCAGCTCACCGCGGCGCAGCAGCGCGCTGATGTAGCCATCGCTGATCTTATCCAGCTGCTCGGCAATCGGTGACAGACGACGCGGTTCGAAAACGCCAACCACAATGCAGGCGCTGCGCTGTTTTTCCGGGCTACCGCTTTTTACACTGAACTCCATGCACTCTCCTGAATCTTAAAGACAACGGCCTTAGCTGTCGTTAGAATGTAGCGCGTTCGTAACCCATTAATTTGTTGCGACGCCATGACAATTTAACGCCGGCGGCCATAATGAGTGGGGTGACAATGTGTTGTTTTTTCACCACCCTAACGCGTTCGTCATACTATTTTAGCTACCATGACGGCCATTGATGAAGAAAAATGGCTGATAAGCGTTGAAACTAGCGATTTTCCTGCAAAAAGACAAGTTTTCACAGGCGTACTAAGCGTGATCATCATTAGATATCTGGTTCGGGAAACGCTCAAAAGCCAGCTGGCTATCCTGTTCATCCTGCTACTTATCTTCTTTTGCCAGAAGTTAGTCAGGATTTTGGGTGCGGCGGTGGATGGCGAAATCCCAACAAATCTGGTTCTGACATTGTTAGGACTTGGCGTGCCTGAAATGGCACAACTTATCCTGCCCCTAAGCTTGTTTCTGGCGATTTTAATGACCCTTGGGCGGCTGTACACCGAAAGTGAAATTACGGTGATGCACGCCTGCGGGCTGGGTAAAGGTGTCCTGATTAAAGCGGCGATGATCCTGATGCTGTTCACCTCGCTGGTGGCGGCGGTCAACGTGATCTGGCTTGGCCCGTGGTCCTCGCGCTATCAGGATGAAGTGACACAAAATGCCAAAGCCAACCCGGGAGCGGCTGCGCTGGCGGCGGGGCAGTTCCAGACCTCCAGCGACGGCAATACCGTGCTGTTCGTCGAAGACGTGAAAGGCAACAAGTTCGGCAGCGTGTTCCTGGCGCAGCTGCGACCGAAGGGCAATGCACGGCCATCGGTGGTGCTGGCCGACAGCGGTCACATGGAGCAGCACAAAGATGGCTCGCAGACCGTGACGCTGGACAAAGGCACGCGCTTTGAAGGCACGGCGCTGCTGCGTGACTTCCGTATTACCGACTTCGTCAATTATCAGGCGCTGGTGGGGTACAAAGAGGCGGTGCTCGATCCTAACGATGCCGATCAGGCCGATATCAGCACGCTGATAAAAACCAAAACGCCGCAGTTCCAGGCGGAGCTGCACTGGCGTCTGACGCTGGTGTTCGCTGTGCTGGTGATGGCGCTGATGGTGGTGCCGCTCAGCGTGGTTAACCCGCGTCAGGGCCGCGTGCTGTCGATGCTGCCGGCAATGTTACTCTACCTGATCTTCTTCCTGCTGCAGAGTTCGCTGCGCTCCAACGCGGCGAAAGGCCGGTTTGATCCGGCGATCTGGATGTGGGTGGTCAACCTGGCGTATCTGGCGCTGGCGGTGGCGCTCAACGTATGGGATACCGTACCGATGCGCCGTTTCCGCGCGCGCTTTAGCCGTGGAGGATCCGTGTGATGTTTAAGGTCCTTGACCGCTATATCGGCAAAACCATCTTCAACACCATCATGATGACGCTGTTCATGCTGGTGTCGCTGTCGGGCATCATTAAGTTCGTCGATCAGCTGCGTAAAACCGGGCAGGGCGCATATACCGCGCTGGATGCCGGTTACTACACGCTGCTCAGCGTGCCGAAAGATATCGAGATCTTCTTCCCGATGGCGGCGCTGCTGGGCGCGCTGCTGGGGCTGGGCACGCTGGCGCAGCGCAGCGAACTGGTGGTGATGCAGGCCTCCGGCTTTACCCGTCTGCAGGTGGCGCTGGCGGTAATGAAAACCGCGATTCCGCTGGTGCTGCTGACCATGGCGGTGGGCGAATTTGTCGCCCCGCAGGGCGAGCAGATGGCGCGTAACTACCGGGCGCAGCAGCTGTATGGCGGCTCGCTGGTATCGACGCAAAACGGCCTGTGGGCGAAAGACGGCAACGACTTTATCTACATTGAGCGCATTAAAGGCGACAACGAGATCGACGGCGTCAGTATCTATCGCTTTACCGACCAGCGGCGTCTGCTGAGCGTGCGCTATGCTGCCACCGCGGTCTGGAATAAAGATCGCAAACTGTGGGAGCTGTCGCAGGTGGATGAGTCGGACCTGAAAGATCCGAAGCAGATTACCGGTTCACAGAGCCTGAGCGGCGAATGGAAAACCAATCTGACGCCAGACAAGCTGGGCGTGGTGGCGCTGGACCCGGACGCGCTGTCGATCAGCGGTCTGTATAACTACAGCAAATATCTCAAACAGAGCGGCCAGGAATCCGGGCGCTACCTGCTGAATATGTGGGGCAAAATCTTCCAGCCGCTGTCGGTGGCGGTGATGATGCTGATGGCGCTGTCGTTTATCTTTGGTCCGCTGCGAAGCGTATCGATGGGCGTGCGCGTGGTCACCGGCATCAGCTTTGGCTTCCTGTTCTACGTGCTGGATCAGATCTTCGGGCCACTGAGTCTGGTGTACGGTTTGCCGCCGGTGCTGGGCGCGATTCTGCCAAGCGGCGCGTTCTTCGCCATCAGTTTGTACCTGTTGCTGAAGCGGCGGTAGTGATGGTTGCAGGGGCGCGATTCAGGGTGCCCCTGTCATTCCCGCACCGTTACCGTAGGGTCGCCATTCATGGCGACCTTTTTTTATTCATGGCGACCAGGTCGATGCCCGCACCGTTAGCGCAACGTCTGCACCCAGCCCGGCAGCTGCGACAGCAAAAACAGCACCAGGCCAATGGTACCGCCCACCAGCGTGCCGTTGATGCGGATAAACTGCAAATCACGGCCAATGTTCAGCTCAATCTGTTGCGACATCTCGCGCGCATCCCAGCTCTTCACCGTATCGCTGATGTGACGGGTGAGAAAAGCCGCAAACTCCGGCGCGACACTGCGCGCAGCGTCTTCCAGATGCTGATTCATTGAAGTACGCAGTGCTTCATCGGCGGCGAGCGTTTCGCCCAGCCACAGCGCCGCCAGCCGCACCCGCTCCTGCACGCGCGAATCGTCACTGTTGAGGTCGCTCTTCAGCCAGCGGCGCAGGTCCTGCCACAGCTCGCCGATATAACGGTTAAACGACTCATCCTCTTTCAGCCAGTATTTGATGGTCTCAGCCCGTTCGGCCATCTCCGGATCGCTTTTCAGTCGCTCTATCAGGCGCTGTACCGCGCGGTTAAAACCGAGGCGGAATTCGTGGCCCTGGTCGCGCGCCACTTCATCCAGAATCGAATCCACCGCGTTGGCGACCAGCTCGGCGCTGTGTTCGCCCAGCCATTCGGTCGGCAGCACTTTGGCCTTGATCGGATGTTCGCGTTTCAGCCAGCGCACAATCTGCAGCGCGATAAACTCGCGCGTGCCGGGTTTGTGCAGCAGACGCAGCAGCTGTTGCACAGCTGCGTCCAGCAGCTCCTGATGGCGATTGTTTTTGGTCAGGCTGTCCAGCAGCAGCGCGCTGGACTGGGTCAGATCGACCTTATCCAGTGCGCGATGCACCGCGCGGCGCAAAAAGCGCTGAATACGCTGATCGTCAGTAAGATCGAGGAAACCGCGCATCACCTGCAGCAGATGGCGACCAATGCGATCGGCGTTGCCCGGCGTATTGAGCCACTGCGCCAGCAGCTGTGACGGATCGTGGCGGCGAATCAGTGCCAGCAGCGAATCGGTATCGAGAAACTTCTCCTGCACGAAGCGGCCAAGATTCTCGCCGATGCGATCTTTGTTGCGTGGAATGATTGCCGTATGGCGCGAGATGAACGGTACCGGCACGCGACGAAACAGCGCCACCACCGCAAACCAGTCGGCCAGCGCACCGACCATCGCCGCTTCGGCAAT
The DNA here is from genome assembly GCF_059730895.1 of gamma proteobacterium symbiont of Lampromicra miyakona. Lineage (NCBI taxonomy): Bacteria > Pseudomonadati > Pseudomonadota > Gammaproteobacteria > gamma proteobacterium symbiont of Lampromicra miyakona. The sequence continues at coordinate 637,952 of NZ_AP035932.1, forward strand.
CGCCTTCAGCCCCAGCACCCAGAACGTGGGCGGCAGAAACAGCGTCACGACAAAGGTCGCGGCGGCGATCAGCAGCAGCGACAGGGCCAGACGCTTGCTCCGTTTTAATTGTTGATATTTATCCATACCACGATCATAGCAGAGGGCGATTAACGGCGGCGTCCACCGAGCAGACTGCCCAGCACGCCGCGGATGATCTGATTGGTCACCTGGCGCGCCGCGCTTTTCGCCACGCTCTGCACTACGCCGTCGCGCTTGCCGCCGCGCGGCCCGGTGCTGCCGAACAGAATCTCTTTCAGCCCGCCCAGAATGCCGTCATCCACCGCCACGCTATTGCCTTTGCTGGGCGGCGCATCGGCCTGCTGCGGCGCGGCCTGCACGCCTTGCTGTAACATTTCGAACGCCGATTCGCGATCGACGGCACTGTCGTATTTGCCGTACAGCGGCGAATGGTTGATCAGGCTGTTGCGTTCATCAGGAGTGGCCGGCCCCATGCGCGAGCCCGGCGCGATCACCATGGCGCGCTGCACCATCGACGGGCTGCCTTTCTCATCGAGGAAGGAGATTAGCGCCTCGCCGGTGCCCAGCGCCTGAATCGCCTCCACGGTATTGAACGCCGGGTTGGCGCGCATGGTTTCGGCGGCGCTTTTCACCGCTTTCTGGTCTTTCGGCGTGAAGGCACGCAGCGCATGCTGCACGCGGTTACCCAGCTGACCGAGCACATTATCCGGAATGTCCGCCGGGTTCTGCGTGACAAAGTACACGCCAACGCCTTTCGAGCGAATCAGGCGAATTACCTGTTCCACTTTCTCCAGCAGCACCGGCGGCGCGTCGTTAAACAGCAGATGCGCTTCGTCAAAGAAGAACACCATCTTCGGTTTGTCCAGATCGCCGGCTTCCGGCAGCTGTTCATACAGTTCCGCCAGCAGCCACAGCAGGCTGGTGGCGTAAAGTTTCGGCTGCTGATAAAGCTTTTCCGCCGCCAGGATATTGATGAAGCCTTTGCCGTCAGCGTCGCAGCGCATCCAGTCACGGATATCCAGCATTGGCTCGCCAAAGAAGTGTTCAGCCCCTTGCTGCTCCAGCGCCAGCAGGCCGCGCTGAATGGCGCCCACCGAGGCGCTGCTGATATTGCCGTACTGCGTCTGAAATGCTTTGGCGTTGTCACCGATATATTGCGTCATGGCGCGCAAATCTTTGAAGTCCAGCAGCAGCAGGCCCTGATCGTCGGCGATACGGAAGATAATTTGCAGCACGCCGGACTGCACCTCGTTGAGGCTGAGCAGTCGCGCCAGCAGCAGCGGGCCGAGATCGGACACCGTCGCGCGCACCGGATGGCCCTGCTGGCCGAAGATATCCCACAGCATCACCGGATTTTTCTGCGCCTGCCAGTCGGTGACGCCAATCTTTGCCAGCCGCGCCAGCAGCTTTTCTGAACCGTCGCCTGGCGCCGCGATGCCGCTGAGATCGCCTTTGACGTCGGCCATAAACACCGGCACGCCGATGGCGGAAAACGATTCCGCCAGCTTTTGCAGCGTCACGGTTTTACCGGTGCCGGTCGCGCCGGTTATCAGTCCGTGACGGTTAGCCATGGCGGGCAGCAGATGCAGTTGAAGGTCAGGCGTCTGGGCGATCAGCAGTGGGGTAGTCATGATGGTTGCGTTCTCCGGCATTGCGTAATGACTCAAAGAATAGCAAGCGGTGCGCGGGAGAGAGAGGGATATTTGGGTGAAAAATAAGGGGGTGCCGGTTGCTGCCCGCGCGATCGGCCCCTTCTCCCGCGGGCGGGAGAAGGCTGGGATGAGGGACAGCGCGCACCAACCTACCTCTTCTCTACCGCATCGAAAAACAGCAGGCTCACGCCGATGCCCTGCTGCACGTGGCTGACATTATTCCGCACCGCCACCTGCTGCGCGCCCTGCAGCATCACCACGAACGGGGAATCCTGCTGCACGCGCTGTTGCAGTGCGGTATACAGAGCGCGGCGCTGGCTGGCGTCGCTCTCACCGGCTGCGGCGCGCGTCTGCGCGCTCAGTTCGGGAATCTCCCAGCCGACGCGCCACGCCAGCGTTTTCGAGCCGCCCGGTACGTTATAAGCAAAGGCGCTGGCGTTGGTATTTGGATCCACATAGTCCGCGCCCCAGTAAATAAAGATCGACTGGAAGTCACGGCCGCGCATTTTGCTCCACAGTTCCGATTCCGCCACCGGCTGCAGTTCAATCTGCACGTCGGCTTTGGCAAAGCTGGCCTGCAGCGCCTGCGCCACGTCAATGTACGGCGGCTGGTTGATCACCGTCAGCGAAAATTTGCTGCCGGGCCTGATACCGCCCTGCGCCAGAATCGCTTTGGCTTTGGCCACATCGTAATGGAACGGCTGATTCTCCAGCGCGCCATCAAAGCCCTGCGGCAGGAAGCTCTGGTGAATACGGTACTGGCCTTTCAGCAGATCGCGTGAAATGGCGTTGTAATCCACCAGCCAGCGCGCCGCCTGCCACAGCGCCGGATTACCCAGCGCCGGCTGGGCTTTGTTTTGCGTATTAAACGCCAGGTAATAGACCAGGCTTGACGGGAATGCCTCGATGCGCAGCTGCTGGTCGTTTTTCAGCGCATCGATCTGGTCCGGGCCCAGCTGATAAGCCACATCGACATCGCCCTGCTGAATCAGCAGGCGACGCGCACCGGCATCGGCCACGCCTTTTAACAGGATACGTTTTAACTGCGGCTGCGGGCTGGCGTGCGGATTTGCGCTCAGCACCAGCGCCTGTTGCGGCACGTATTGCTGGATGCTGAATGCGCCGCTGCCTGCGGAGTGAGTGTGCAGCCAGCCGTTGCCGCTGTCGTTGGCGGTGATGTGCTGCTGCACGGTTTTGCTGTCCACCACCGAGGCTACCGGCGCGGTCAGCAGGCGCAGCGCCAGGTCCTGACCAATCTGCGCCGGCCACTGAATCTCCAGCTGATGATCGTTCACAACCCGCAGCTGGCTGGCGATGTTGTCCGCCGTCCAGCCAAACTCAGCGAGAATAAACGACGGGGCTTTATTGAGCTGCACCGCGCGCGTCAGCGAAAACACCACGTCCTGCGCGGTCACCGGGTTACCGCTAACGAAATGCGCATCCGGTTTCAGATTGAACACCAGGCTGTGCGGCGTGCTGCCGGGCTGCCATGAGGTGGCGAGCAGCGGCGCGAGTTTTTGTGGCGCATCGCGATCGGCTTCTACCAGCGTCTGATAAATATTGCGCTGCACGCTGTTGCTGACGGTCTCAAAACTTTCTGCCGGGTCGAAGCTGATAATGCCGTCGAGCGGCACGGCCACCACCAGCGTGTCTTTTGGCGTGGCGGCCTGCAGGGTAAAGGCGCTGCTGAATAAGGTGAACAACAACAAGAGTGCTCGCATCATGTTTATCCTGAGTGATTGATTCAGCGACTTTATCGCTGTCGCGCTGCAGGCTAAATGCCGGTTTGTTCTGAGCTGTGCCGGAAATAACAATTAATACCGGAAATTAACTAATGGCGTTATTTTTGTGCGCGCGCTGTCATATTCAGGAAATAAACTGGTCAGGCGTTGTTCATTTAACCAGTAAGCTGTTATTGATAAGAATAAGCTCTGGTATGGAAGTATGATTTTTTCTGATTAATTAAGCTGAGCGACTATTTCTCACGCCGATTTGTTTCAGTCATTTGCCCAGTCTCTGGCGCTAATCTCCTGGCATTTGTACGGTTAAAAGCGCAATTCCCGCTGCGAAAGCGCGTCCACAGCATATGGCGATTTTCTGCCAGGTTGATGGTTTCTCATCAAAACACATTTCTAATTTAATGGTTACATCCTGAAATATCTGTATCCATAAGATTGCCAGCTTGTTTGCCGATTTATAAATCTATTAACAAAAATAATTTCCTTTCTTAGCAAGTGAGAGTCGTCGTGCCATGCTTTTAGAAAAACCGACCACCAGACGTAAGTTTTTACTTGGGTCGTTGCTGGCTTTGCCATTAAGCGACCTGGTTTTAAAAGGACTGACTGCAGCCCAGGCTGCGGAAATGGCAGCACCGGACCTTGCCGACTATAAACCGATCTTTTTTAGCGCTGAGGAGTGGCAATTTATTCTGGCCGCCACCGATCGCCTGATCCCTGCCGGTGGCAACGGCAAAGCGCCGGGTGCGCTGGAAACCAACGTGCCGATCTTCATTGACCAGCAGCTGCACAGCCCGGAGTTCGGCGCAGAGATCTACCTGCAGGGGCCGTTTGACGTGCACGCGCCCGCCACCATGGGCTATCAGATCCCGTTCACGCCGCAGCAGATGTATCGCACCGGCATCAAACTGGTGGAGCAGTGGACGCAGAGCACCTACCACAAAGCGTTCTCTCAACTGACGCTGGCAGAGAAAGACGCGGTGCTGACCAAAGTGAATAAAAACGACGGTATCGACTTCGCCGCGCTGGGCGAACCGAACCTGAAAGCCTCGCAGTTCTTCAGCCAGCTGCTTTCCGATACCAAACACGGCTACCTCGCTGACCCGATGTACGGCGGCAACAAAGGCATGAAAGCCTGGATCGCCATCGGCTTCCCGGGGGCACGCGCCAGCTTCACCGAGTGGGTGAAGCAGCACAACGTGCCGTATCCGCTCGGACCGGTCAGCCTGATGGGCGAACGCGCCTGAATCCCCGTATTTGGTATGTGAGACAGAAAAACATGGCACAGATTACAAAGAAAGAAGTCGACGTCGTGGTGTGCGGCCTCGGCTGGGCCGGCTCGCTGATGAGCATCGAGCTGGCAATGGCCGGACTGAACGTGCGCGCCCTTGAGCGCGGCGGCGAGCGCGACTACCCGGATTTCGCCTACCCGAAACCGGCCGATGAGTACGCCTATAACGTGCGCAACAAAGTGTTCGCCACGCCGAAAGAGGTGGCGGTCACCGTGCGTTACAACATGGACCAGACGGCGCTGCCAACCCGTAAATGGGGCGCGTTTGCCCCGGGTACCGGCGTCGGCGGCGCGGGCATGCACTGGACGGCGGTACTGATTCGCCCCACGCCCACCGATATCAAACTGAAAACCTACGTCGATCAGGCCTATAAGCCCGGCATCCTGCAGGATGACATGCGCGTGATGGACTTCCCGTTCACCTGGGATGAGATCGAGCCGTATTTCTACAAGTTTGAGCTGATTTGCGGCCAGTCGGGCACCACCGGCAACCTGCGCGGGCAAATTCTGGAAGGCGGCGACCCGTTTGAAGGCCCGCGTTCTGAGCCGTATCCGCTGCCGGCGCTGGACGATACGCTGAATAACGTGATGTTCAAAGAGGCGGCGAAGAAGCTGGGCTATCATCCGTTCCCGAACCCGTCAGCCTGCGTCTCGCGCGCGTGGAAAAACCCGTACGGCAACCAGATCGCTCCCTGCAACTACTGCGGCTACTGCTCGAAATATCCGTGCCTGAACTACTCAAAAGCCTCGCCGCAGACGGCAGTGATGGATGCGCTGAAGCGCATGCCGAACTTCTCGTACGAAGTGCACGCGGAAGTGTACAAAGTGGTGCTGCACGACGACGGCAAAACTGCGAAAGGCGTGCTCTATTTCGATGCCGACGGCAACGAAGTGTTCCAGCCGGCGAAGATTGTGGTGCTCTCCAGCTTCCAGCTGTACAACGTGCGCCTGATGCTGCTGTCCGGCATCGGCAAGCCCTACAACCCGATTACCGAAGAGGGCGTCGTCGGGCGTAACTATGCGTTTCTGTCCAACGGCGGCGCCACGCTGTTCTTCAAAGACAAGAACTTCAATGCCTTCGCCACCGCTGGCGCGACCGGTCAGATGTTTAACGACATCTCGCCCGGCAACTTCGACGGTCCGGGACTCGGCTTCCTGGGCGGCGCCAAAATCCACAGTTCGCAGGCAACCGGTACGCCGATTGGCACCGCGCTGCCGAAAGGCACACCGAGCTGGGGCATGGGGTACAAAGAGGGTCTGGAGCAGTGGTACAACCATTCGATGAAGATCAGCATCACCACCACCTGCCAGTCGTACCGCGATATCTATCTGGATCTGGATCCGCACTACACCGACCATCGCGGTCAGCCGCTGCTGCGCATGACCTTTAACTGGAAACAGAACGAGCTCAAGCTGCAGCAGCACCTGAAAGGCATCGTTGGCGATATCGCCAAAGAGCTGAATCCGGACAGCATGAGCATGAGCTTCCTGCCGATGGGCGCTGACTTTGACCTGACCAAATACGTCTCTACCCACAACGTGGGCGGCGCGGTGATGGGCGACAACCCGAAAACCTCGGCGCTGAACAAGTACCTGCAAAGCTGGGATGTGCACAACGTGTTTGTGCCGGGCGGTAACGCCTTCCCGCAGAACTTCCAGGCGAACCCGACCGACACCATCGGCGCGATTACCCTGATGGCGGCGCAGGCTATTAAAGAGCACTATTTGCAGAATCCCGGCCCACTGGTACAGGCATAAGCACATGAAATTAAAATCATTGTTAATCGCTCACGCGGTGCTGCTGGGCAGCTGTGCGGTGCAGGCGCAGGCAGCAGATGACGCATCACTGATTAAAAAGGGCGAGTATCTGGCGCGCCTCGGCGACTGCATGGCGTGCCACACCGTGGCGGGCAAAGCGGATTACGCTGGCGGGCTGGCGATTGAGTCGAACCTCGGCACCATTTACTCCACCAACATCACGCCGGATAAACAGCACGGCATCGGCAACTACAGCGAGCAGCAGTTCTCGGACGCGGTGCGCAAAGGCGTACTGCCGGACGGCTCGCGCCTCTACCCGGCGATGCCGTACCCGGATTACGCCAAAATCAGCGATGAAGACCTGCACGCGCTGTACGTCTACTTCATGCAGGGCGTGAAGCCGGATAGCGCGCAGCCGCCGGAAACAAAGCTGAGCTTCCCGTTCAGCCAGCGCTGGGGCATGCGTTTCTGGAACTGGGCGTTTACCTCAGACAAGCCGTTCCAGGCGATTGGCGGTGCGTCAGCGCAGGTTAATCGCGGTGCTTACATCGTGGAAAGCCTCGGCCACTGCGGCAGCTGCCACACGCCGCGCGGCCTCGGCATGAACGAGAAGGCGCTGGACAGCAGCGACGATCGCTTCCTCGCCGGCGGCAGCCTGAATAACTGGGAGGTGCCGTCGCTGCGCGGTGTGCCACGCTGGAGCGAGCAGGAGATTGTCGATTATCTGCAAACCGGACGTAACGATAAAGCCGCGGTGGGCGGCGAGATGACGTCGGTGGTGGAGCACTCCAGCTCGCACATGACGGATGCCGATCTGCAAGCAATTGCCGCTTACCTGAAGTTCCTCGGTGGCAATCCGCCGCTGCAGGCGTACGACGTGCAGGCGCAGCAGAAGACCGAAGCGAAGCTGACGGCGGCGAAGAATCTGTCCGAAGGCGAGCGTCTGTATCTCGACAACTGCGGTGCCTGTCACTTTGTCACCGGCAAAGGCGCACCGGGCATCTTCCCGGAGCTGGATCAGGCCACTATCGTCAATGCGCAGGATCCCAGCGGGTTGATTCACACCATTCTGGTCGGTGCGCAGCAGCCCTCAACAGAGAAAGCGCCGTCGACGCTGGCAATGCCGCCGTTTGCGTATCGTCTGAGCGATGATGAAGTGGCGCAGCTGGCCACCTTTATTCGTCAGGGCTGGAGCAACCACGCGCCGGCAGTAACGAAAGAACAGGTGGCGGATGTGCGGAAAACGCTGCACTAAAACGTAGCGGCGCGACCTGTCGCGCTGTCCTGATGGCAATGCCCGGCGTCGCGTGATGGCGGGCATTGCGCGATGAATCACGCCGCTACCGTACGGTGTGATTTTTTATTTTTAATGAAAGGTGTGCGCCACTTCCAGCACGCCGTTGATGACAAATTGCACGCCCATACACACCAGTAAAAAGCCCATCAGGCGCGAAATTGCTTCGATGCCGCCTTTGCCGACCAGCTTCATGATGGCGCCGGAGCTGCGCAGCGAAATCCATAAAATCACCGCCACCGCCAGGAACGTCAGCACCGGCGCGATGGCCACCACCCACGCTGGGAAATCGACGCCGGCTTTCACCGTCGAGGCCGAACTGATGATCATCGCGATGGTGCCCGGTCCGGCGGTGCTCGGCATTGCCAGCGGCACAAAGGCGATATTCACCGTTTCGCGCGGGTCGTCGCTGGCGTCGAGTTCATCCAGCTTGTGTTTGGCCTCCACCGAATGCCCGACTGGTTTGGCGGGAAACAGCATGCGGAAGCCGATAAAGGCGACAATCAGCCCGCCGGCCATGCGCAGGCCGGGAATCGAGATGCCAAAAGTGTGCAGCACCGCGTTACCGGCGTACCAGGCGACCATCATAATCAGGAACACGTAGATCGACGCCTGCAGCGCCTGGCGATTGCGTTCCTGAAAGTTCATGTCACCCGCGAGGCCGAGAAACAGCGCCACGGTGGTTAACGGGTTAGCAAGCGGCAAAATCACCACCAGGCCGAGCCCAATGGCTTTGAACAGTTCCAGCATGATTTATTCCACATCCAGGTGCGCCCATAATGGCGCGGTTAACAGGCACATCATTCAGACGCGCTCTTATTGCACCCAACCTGTAGCGGCGCAATTTATTGCGCATCAGACAGCGATGCAGCTGTCCAGGGCGCGCGAAAAATCGCGCCGCTACAGAATGTGCGATTAACGGGGGGCAGAATCAGTCATCTGCATTCCCCGTCGCGGCGCAAAGCATTCAGACGCGCTCTTATTGCACCCAACCCGTAGCGGCGCAATTTATTGCGCATCAGACAGCGATGCGGCTGTCCAGGGCGCGCGAAAAATCGCGCCGCTACAGAATGTGCGATTAACGGGGGCAGAATCAGTCATCTGCATTTCCCATCGTGGCGCAAAGCATTCAGACGCGCTCTTATTGCACCCAACCCGTAGCGGCGCAATTTATTGCGCATCAGACAGCGATGCGGCTGTCCAGGGCGCGCGAAAAATCGCGCCGCTACAGAATGTGCGATTAACGGGGGCAGAATCAGTCATCTGCATTCCCTGTCGCGGCGTAAAGCATCAATGCTTCGGCGTTTCCATCGCTTCCAGCAGCTCGGGGAAAAAATCTTCCAGCAGATCCGGCGTCATCAGCTCGGGATAATGAATCAGATGCTCGCGAATGCGTTCATTCACGTCTGGCAACAGGCGCTGGGCGGCGTCGCTGGCGCTGATTTTCTTCTGCTTCATCAGGCGCAGCACGTTATCCGGCAGGTTATCCTCATCTTCCTCGCTCTCTACGCCTTCCAGATCGTCCAGCTCATCCAGCAACTCCATCAGCGCTTCAATCTGCGGCGTGCGTGATTGATACTCTGCCGGCTTCTCGTTCTCCAGATAGCGCAGCAGCGCGCGCACCGGCGAGCCGTCCGGCGTGGCGGGCGGTTCACTGGCGAACCAGCTAAGCAGCGCATGCTGGCTCACCTGATGCACGTGATAACCGTTGTCCACCAGCTCATCGGCGAGGATATCGGCGGTGTCGTGCTCAATCAGGCAAATGTGGGTGCGACCCGGCGTGAACTGCTCCAGCCATTGATAAATCTCCTCAATCACGCTGTCGGCGTAATGAAACGTCTGGCTGAGGTAGCTGTCATCCGGCTGGTGAACGCAGATGCGAATCAGGTCGGGATCGAAGTAAATCGCAATGTTGATGCCTTTCATGCGCGGTGTCCTGTGTGGTGCAAAACTTCACTATAGCGTCAGGGCGCGCAGAAAAACATGCTATCGCCAGCAGCCGCAGCCACTGGCGATAAAAATTACCGCAAATCAGCACGATCCAGCCCGTAAGCGCTGTCGAGCGCGCCGGGTGCCATCTGCGACAGGATCATCAGCCGGTTCCAGGTATTGATCACCGCGATCTTAAAGGTCAGCTCGCTGATCTCCACCTCGGAGAAGTGCGCGCGCAGCTCGCCGTACAGCGCCTCGTCAACGCCGTGCTCGCCAATGCGCGTCAGCGCTTCGGTCAGGGCAAAGGCGGTTTTCTCCCGCGCGCTGAACAGCGGCGATTCACGCCAGATCGCCACATGGTGCAGCCGCAGCTCGTGCTCGCCGTCAATCGCCGCCTGCTTGATGTGCATATCGAGGCAGAACGCGCAATGGTTGAGCTGCGAGGCGCGGATATCCACCAGATGCCTGAGCGACTTCTCCAGCGACGCGCTGGCGACGCTGTTCGACAAATCCGACATCGCTTTGGCCAGCGCCGGGGTGGTTTTGAAATGGTTAACGCGTTGAGTCATGATTTTCCTCCGTCAGAACAGACGTTCAATGGTTTCGAGTGCTTCGGGTAACGCGCGGGCACGGCTGAGCGGATCGTGCGTGCCGTCGACGCGGATAAACTGCACATCGCTGATACCGATGTACGCCAGCGCCGCGCGCACGTACGGCGTGAACTGGTCATCCTGCATAAAGGGCCCGTGGGCAAACACGCTGCCGCTGGCCATCACGCAGTAAACTTTCTTGTCGCTCACCAGCCCGACTTTGGTGCCTTCAGGCGTAAAGGCGAAGGTACGGCCGGCGCGGGTAATATGGTCGAACCAGGCTTTCAGCACCGACGGCAGCCCGAGGTTCCACATCGGCGATGAGATAACCAGGGTGTCGCAGGCAAACAGCTGATCCACCAGTTGTTCCGAAGTGCGAATGGCGTCACGCTGCGCTTCATCACGCGCCTCCGGTGGGGTAAAAAAAGCCCTGATGGTAAAGGCATCCAGATGCGGCAGCGGCTGTTGCGCCAGATCCAGCACCGTCTCATGCAGATCGTGATGGCGGCTGCGCAGCTTTTCGATCAGACGCGCCGAGGCGATGCGCGACGCCGATCCCGTCAGATCCGGGCTGACTTTAATGTGCAGCACATTCATGCAGTGATTCCTCATACGATAGAGCGATAAAAATGCAGGCCGAGCGCCTGATAGCCGCAGCGCTGATAAAACGCCTGCGCCCGGGTATTACTGATTGCGGTATCCAGCACCATGCGGCTACAGCCGTACTCACGCGCCAGCACCGCTAAGCCGTCGAGCAGCGCGGCGCCGAAGCCCTGACCGCGCAGCGCTGGATCGCTCACCAGGTCATCGACGTAGCAGAAGCTGCCGTGGATAAAATTCTCCAGCAGGCGATAACCGGCCAGCACCGCTGGCTGTCCCTGATGTTCGATACCGGCGAGGCGATAACCCTGCGCCTGCTGACGCTGCGCCTGGGCGATAAACTGCGCCTCATCCGCCAGCCGCCCGCGCAGCGCACGCATCAGCGGGTAGCAGCGCGCGAGTTGTTCTGCGGTGGCGTAATGCACAATCTTCATGGCTGTCATCCGTATTGCGGGGGGAATGCCTGCATCTTAAACTGCTATGTCTGAGCGAACAGGGCCATTACGCGTGAAAACAGGTAGGACATAGCGCAGTGGCTGAGAAAGGAGTGACGCGTGGGTTACAAAGAGATTTACCAGCGCTTCCGGCAGCAGATTCTTGCCGGACAGCTCCGGCCGGGCGATCGCGTACCGGCGATCCGCATGCTGGCGGGCGAACTGCAGGTGGCGCGCAAAACGGTGGAGGCCGCCTATGAAATCCTCATCGGTGAAGGCTATTTTGTCAGCCAGGGCGCGAAGGGCACGCGCGTCAATCCGCAGCTGAAGCTGGCGAGCGCAGCCACGCCAACGCGCGCACCGGCGACGACGCCCGCGCTGCTGCCGGTGACCGAGGGCAAAGGCGAGCTGCGGCTCGGCATCCCGGCGCTGGACGAGTTTCCGCACAAGAAGTGGCGGCTGATGTCGGCGAAAGCGGCGCGCAGCCTGCGGCCGGACGAGATGATGATACCGCCGGTGATGGGATATGCGCCGCTGCGGGCGGCCATCGCCAGCTACCTGAACATTTCGCGCGGCCTCAACTGCCAGCCGGAGCAGATCTTCATCACCAGCGGTTACCGCGCCAACCTGCGGCTGATTCTGGCGGTGCTGGCGCAGCCGGGAGACAAAGTGCTGTTCGAAGATCCCGGCTACTTCTTCGGCCAGCAGCTGCTGAAGCGCATCGCACCCAACCTGCACTATGTGCCGGTGGATGGGCAGGGCGTCGACGTGGATTATCTGCTGCGCTATCACGCCGACGCGCGCTTTGCGGTGGTAACGCCAACGCACCAGAGCCCGCTGGCGGTCAGCCTGTCGCTGCCGCGCAAGCATCAGCTGCTGGCGTGGGCGCAGCAGCATGACAGCTGGATTATTGAGGATGATTACGACGGCGAATTTCACTACACGCGTAAGGTGATTCCGGCGCTGAAAAGCCTGGATGTGCACGACCGGGTGATCTACACCGGCACCTTCAGCAAAACCATGATGCCGGCGATGCGCATCGGCTATCTGGTGATGCCGCAGCAGACGCTGGCGCAGTTCGGCGAGCTGGGCGAGATTCTGGAAACCGGCCTGCCGCTGCTGCCGCAGAAGATCCTCGCGCAGTTCCTCAGCGAAGGGCATTTTTATCGCCACATTAAGAAGATGCGCATCCTGTATCAGCAGCGCCGCCGCATGATGCTGGAGGCCATCGAAGCCAGCTTTCCGGGGCTGTTTACCTTTGAGCTGACCGACGGCGGTATGCACATCGTGGCGTTTCTGCGGCGCGGCACGCAGGACGTGGCGCTGGCGACGCTGTGGGCGCAGCAGGCGTTGTACGTGCGGCCGCTGTCGGGCTGGTACGCGCAGACGCAAAAGCGCTATGGCCTGGTGATTGGCTACACCAATATTCAGTCGTTTGAACAGGCGAGGGCGCTGCTGGCGCGCGTGGCGAATGCGACGCGGGCGTTGCTGGCGATATAGCGGCAACGTGAGGAGAAGAGGGCGCGGGGGACAGCCCGCGCCGGCTGGCATAAGGTGAGCGGCGATTCAGACGGCAGGAAGGCGGCCTCTGAACCTGCGCGAAGGAATCACATGCCGATGTATTTTTTGCCCTGCTTCAGCACTACATCACAGGCTTTGGTTTTCAGCTTCTCACCCATCGGCGAGTTGCTCAGGCTCTGCAGATTCAGCTGCTGGCCGTTGCCGGTGTTCAGCAGGCCCTGAATCCCCTGCTGGTAATCGGTTTTCTGCTGCTGCGCCGTGGTGCTGCTCAGGCCCAGCTTGCTCAGCACCTGATCCTTCACTGACTTCACGTTGTTATCCACCACGTTGTGCTGCACGCAATATTCCATCACCCCGGCGGCGTTGGTCATGCTGTTGGCGCTCACCGCTTTATCGCCGCCGTTCAGCAGGCCGCTGAGCGAAGAGAGCGACAGCCCGCCGTTCTGCGTGCTGCTGGTGGCGGTGTTGCCGCTGTTCTGCTGCGACAGCTGCGATGCGGCGCTGCTCAGCTGATCCTGCCAGCTCGCCGCCGATGCGCTACCGGCCACCAGAGCCGCCGCGATACCCCATCCCCAAACTAATCGTTGTGTTGCTTTTTTCATCTCAACCTCGTTGTGCTTATACGTCTGACTGCGTCAGTTGTGGTTAAGAGGCATGCGGCGGCAGAAAGTTCCGGAGAAGTGGCCGCCGCGCGCGAGTTTGGGAGTGTTCCGGAGGCGATTGCTGGGGTTTTACGCAGCGTTTTTGGCAGCGCTGCTTTTTTCGACGCTTAGCGCACATCCCCATCGATTCCGGTTGCGCCGCAAGCGCGTAACGGTATAATCGCCCACGTTTTCCGCATCCTCTTCAGTGCCGAAGTGGCGAAATCGGTAGACGCAGTTGATTCAAAATCAACCGTAGAAATACGTGCCGGTTCGAGTCCGGCCTTCGGCACCAATAAAGAAAAAACCCTTTATAAGCAAAGGGTGACTCAAATTACTCTACCTTTCCTGCCTGTGTTTTTTGGTTGAATAATATCACCAACGATTGCCGCCATGTTTGGTAGTGGCTTTTGAGATGTTATCACGCAGCGGCAAGTAGTTTCCTTGCTCAACCCTGTACAAAATGTGAACGGTCAGAGTTGAGGACTTAATTTTATGTCACTGGTCTATCCGTTGCGCTTTTCCTTTGAAGCCGGAAGACGCCGCCAGCGTCTCTAATCCTTTTCCCATAACCCTTGTCAATGTGGCTCGCGCTTCGTGTGGTGCTCCATGATGCAACACGTCGAGATGACGTTGCAGCGAATAAACAGGCTTAATGTTGGGAAGACTAACCAGAGCGGGAAAGAATCCGGCTCTGCCACAGTTTCAGCCATCGGATCACAGAGGCTACCTGATAAGAAGCCATGATAAGGCGTCATCATTCTCGCGAAGGGATCATACTTGCTGATGTCGCTTCGCACCGCCTCTCCTTATGTGCCCAACACGGCACGTAAAAGTCACTTATTGCCTTCGGCATCATTTGGTAGGGTATTTTAGTATCTAAATTTGTCACTGCGAATTTCTGTAGCCTGCCTTTGTGGGCCAGCAGCGGGCCGACCTAGCGGCAATCATGGTGAAGAATGCAGCAGTAACCAAACGCAACAACCGTAAAATTCACGCTCGTAAGTTTATTGCAACACCGGAAGGTAAAGCCTGCCTTGAACAGAAGAAGTCAGAAGAAGCGGAGTTAAAATTGGTGGCAGAAGCCAGCAAATTCATCTAACCGTAGATGACTAAAAGGGGATTGCTAATGCTCTACCAAAGTTTTTGGTCTCGTAAATGTGCCTCCCGCACAAATCTTTACCTACCAATTGTGGTTCAATCTAATTTTCACGGTTGACAAAATTTATGTTTTTCGTAAATATGGTTGACAAGATTTTACCAAGGTAAGCCGTTATGAGCAATTATCGAACAGTATTAATGACCGCCTTTGATGTAAATCATCGTAGTTCCATGACTCGTTCTATATCTCAGGCTTACCTGATGTCTGCCGAGCGTAGCCGCGAATTTGGTGTGTTTTCTCGTGAGGCACAACCGTATCTTCGCTGGTTCTATTGTGAAGCATTACTGGAAAAAACAGCTATCAATCTTGGGTTGGATTTTCACGCCGCACCAAATGCAGCCCGTAACTGCCGACACTTATCGATTAAGTCTAACAACTGGACTCTCACGGCTCACCATGTTAACGGACCGGGACAATTACCGCGTAAGGCTCGCTACCGAGCTGCATATGCACAAAGCATGAATTACGATCTTTTTGAAGGATTCGAAGACAGCGATAATGCGCTTCTAAGTGTAGGTGGTCACGTTTATCTATTACATGATGGCGTTGGTAGTTCCTTGGGGGCGATAAGTTTGACCATTCCTACTCCAGATTTGCGTGCTGTGCTGTATGCTGAACCATTAGAGTTGGTTTCTTCTTATGAAGTTGAGGAAGAAACTATTGAAGATGAACTTGATGAAAAAATCGCCCTTAGGGTCGATGAATTGCTAAGAAAACAAAAATGAATGTAAGCCCGCTTATTTCGCAGAATCGTGACAAATTAATCAATCCTGAACGTCTTACCGAGGCAAGGGAGGCTAAAGGGTTAACTATGGCTGACCTTGCGCGTTTGCTTGAGATCTCTCGGCAAGCTATTTCTGCGTTTGAGAAAGGACTGAAAAACCCATCCCATGAGACATTAAATCAGATTTCAAGGGTATTGAGTTTCCCTGAGGCTTTCTTTTTAGCTGCCGAGTCTTCACCCAGTATTAAAGGTGCTGTCCATTTTCGTAGTCGCGCTTCTGCAAGTAAAAAGGAACGCTTGATGGGCACAACGAAGGGAAGATGGGTGTCAGGTATACTCTCTAATCTGCTTCAATATGCAATTTTGCCTGAATTGAAATTACCGCCTATTGATATTGATGATTTTGAAATGCTCACGCCAAGCGATCTTGAGCATATCGCAACGCAAACCCGTAGATATTGGGGATTGGGTGATGGTCCGATTAAAAACCTTACTCAACTTCTTGAAAATAAAGGTGTTGTTGTCTCAAATATTCATGCCGGAGATAGGGTGGATGCCTTTTCATTTTGGACTAACTCCGGGCCAGTCATCGTTGCTGATAAAAATAGTACGGCAGTGCGGTTGAGATTTACTATTGCTCATGAATTGGGACATTTGATATTGCACCGTTCGGTTCAGGACGATTATCTTGACGATAAAGAGCTTTTCAAGAAAGTGGAGAAACAAGCGGATTACTTTGCTTCTTGCTTCTTGCTTCCTGCTTCCACATTTGGCAATGAGTTTTTCTCACCAAATTTGCAGGGATTAATAAAGTTAAAAGAACGTTGGGGAGTTTCGATAGGAGCAATCACTATGCGAGCATCGAGCTTGCATCTGATAAATGACAATCAAAAAGAGTATGTTTTCAGACAACTAGCACCTTACCGTAAAAAAGAGCCTTTGGATGACATTATCAAGCATGAAGAGCCTAAGTTAATCAATAGACTTGCTCATCTTCTTGATGAAAATAATATAATTTCTAAAGGTGAACTTTACGAGATGTCAGGGTTGCCTGATGCTGATTTTGTCACTATAACAAAAATTTCGAAATCTGAGATCTTTTCTGACAAAGAAAATGTCGTCTCTATAAAGCTAAAATAATAGTAAGATTTTTTTATCAGGGAAAAACACTCAGGAGTTTATCAAGTGCTCTGAGTGTTTTATTTCGATTGATACTACACACGGAGTTTAAGATGGCTATTAGAAGAATTGCATACGCATATTATGATCCAGAGTGGGTGAAACTTTCGCACTCACTCGCTGCTCTAAAAAGAAATACCGTTGAACCTCTGGCTTATTTGTCTCATATGAAAGGATTCCTTTTTTGTCCTTCTTGTTATGAGCATCTTACACGAGTACCAGCAGATCCTGAAAAGGAAATGACATCTAACGAAGTTCCTGCATATTATAAACATCTTAAAGATGACGATGCACCACCATGTAGTTTACGATGCGGTTCAATACAATATAAAAAATATGCTACACAAGAAGATGCAAAAAAGGCCATTGAAGATGAAGAACTAATAGTTATCAGCGGCTTTCTCCAGACCCGTCCTGAAAATAATCCAAGGGCCGATTTTGGAGGGGATGAAGTACCTATCGACTCTCATTTTGAGAGAGAGGATGGAAAAGAAGTTTCTCTTCCAATAGCTCGCCATAATGGTGAATCTTTCCGCGTCCCAAGTCAGATAACCAGTATCCAGTCTTTGTGTGCAAACTTCATTCACAATTATTATCGTGAAATATATCTTTTAGACGAAGATGGAAGAGCTAAAAGATATAGGTTTTGTGACTCTCTAAAAAATATAAATGAACTTAGAGAAAAATGTGATGAACCTCGATTTTTATTTGGTTCGGTTTTCAGGGTTGAGAAATTTAAAGGGCACTCTAATATTTGGCTAAGGATTGACAATAGCACGCTATATCGTGATTTTCGTATAAGAATAACAAACGACACAGCTGAGGGGCGAGGTTTTTTGAACGATAGAAATGTTGGTCGCATCGCAATATTTTACAGTAAAGTTCATGGGGCTGGATTGGGTTTCATTACACCTGAGTTAGGGTGGGGTGAGGTTGCTTTACTGCCAGACAAGTATGATGATTTTTTAAATCGCGTCTATCATGAAGAAGATACAGATAATTAAAAAAATACCATTATCATTGCATAATGATTAGCATAATATTAACTGGCTTCGAAAGGATTCGTTGCCAGTTTATCTGTGAGCATTATTTTTCTTCCTATAAATGGTTCTCCCAGCAGGGCTATAAATTTTCTTAGTGCCACTATGCGTTCCATCATCATTACCATTCCTCACCGAGAGAAAACTCCTCCGATAGTGTATCCGCAGTCTTTTGCGTGAATCCGATATAAAACAGGGAGGCGGCGGGGTTGGCCTGGCCCAGTAAGTTTGTAATGTGCTCAAGTGGTGCGCCGTTATTAAAGAGGATGCGGCTTTTGCTCTTGCGTGGTGTGCGGCTTCCCACATCCTCGAAATCTGCATGGCGTCCGCATTTCCCGTATTCAGTCAAAACCGCATTGTGTGAAACTGGCTGCCCGGTGCGAAATCGAGGCCTGGCACATACACTATAACCAGAGTCGTCCCCATTCTGCACTGGGCTGGATGACCCCATCCTAATTCGCCGAAAAATCTGCCGGTTGCCAGAATAAGCAACCAACCTGAAGCCGGTTATTCCTGATTATGCATAGATCATATTCGGGGTCAGGGTCACTGGGGCTTAAGTCTTAACTGGTGTTGGCGACTGGATCAACTGGCGGACCTGGAGAGAATGCTGTTTCTGCTGGATGGCAAACCCATGCCTGACAACCTGAGTGATATCTCCACCTGGTTGATGGAGCATATTAGAGATAATCCGGCTAAGAACCTTTACGAAGATGGATTTTTTAGAATGCGTTACTTTCAGAATAGTACGGCTCATTTAACATTAAAATGTCTGTAGTTGATTGAAAGGATGAATGAAATTATTGCGAAGAACTATTCGGGGATGCTGGGACAATAGCAGTAATTTTAAAGTCGTTGGATATCGAATTGAGCGTTTCTTTGACTAAAGTTCTGAATTTAATGAAAAATATCTAATAAGTTCTTTTGATTCCTATGACAGATAGTGGTTGAATTAAGATTAATCCGATAAGATGTGAATGTCCCATTTCTCAAATGCCCTACACACGGAGTAAGTGATGGTTCAGGATTTCGCTGCATTAGCCCCTTTCTTTCGTTCTCATATTGCAAAAAATAATCAATACAACCCAAGTTGGGGAAAGCCCTATCACCAGTTAGTAGAGCAGATCCAGGCCGAAAAACCCAATTTCTCGGCGGATACGATCCGGCAGATTTGGTACGAACGCAGCAATGGTATCACTAGCCTCAGGCAGGGTGGCATGTCTCTGTTTGAATTCGAAAATGCGCAGGACGAGTTGCTCGATCTTACTCGGCAGATTGCTAAAGGATGCACGCAGGAGAGTTATGAACGGGTGATTGAGCGCTTGATTCAACTGAAGATAAACGGAGTATTGAAAAAGGTCTACCGGGCGCTTTGCCATCGTGCTTTTGCTGCGTTCTACCCGTCGCAAATTACCAGCATCGTGAATATCAGCAACTTTTTCAGCAGTTATAACTACTGTAATAACTATTTTCATCTAGGTCTCCCTCAAGGGCAGGCGTGGTTCGTCAGCAATCTGGTACTGAAACAAACCTTGCACCAGGCGCTGGGGGATGATGTCGACCCTATTGAACTGAATATGTCACTCTGGCATCTCTACGAGCAGGTGATCCCGAAGAAGAATGATATTGCCTCTATTGGCAGCGAGGCTGATGTGGCCGAGGACGATCAGGAAGAGGAGATTGCCACCCCACAACTGCCCAAAAATACGATCCTATACGGCCCTCCAGGCACCGGTAAAACGTACCGTACTATCGATCTAGCTGTCCGCGCTTGCGATCCTGCAGCTTATTCCCAGCAGTTGGGTAAAGATGAAAGCGAAAGGCGTCGCGAGCTGAAAACGATTTATGATCGTCTGGTTGCTGAAAAACGAGTTCGTTTTATTACCTTCCATCAGAGTTTTGGCTATGAAGAGTTTATCGAGGGACTAAGAGCCGAAACCACCGAAGATGGCGACGTTAGCTACGAAATCAAACCGGGCATTTTTAAGCAAATTTGTGAAGATGCCACTTTTGGACACGCCGGGGTTCAGCAGAAGCTTGATGATGCGCTAATCCGTCTGCAAGAGCGTCTGGCTGAAGAGGGGAATATTACCCTGAAAACGCAGCATGGTAAGGCCTTCCAGCTTGCTTACAAACTCAAGACCTGCTTTGGCATTTTCCCGTCGCAATCGAAAAAAGCGGATTTAGGGAAGGGTTACAATGCTTACCTTAAAGATATCCGTCTCATGTACCAAGACCCGCAGATAAAAGTACACAACCCGTCCTATGTGAGAAGTATCCTTAATTACCTGATTGAAAAGGAAAAAATTCCTGCACACTCAGAGGAGGCGGAACCGGAAATGCGGCAAAACTACGTCCTGATTATTGATGAGATTAATCGTGGCAATATCTCCAAAATATTCGGTGAACTGATCACCTTAATAGAGACTTCTAAACGTGCCGGAGAGCCAGAGGCGTTGAGTGTGATGCTGCCTTATTCCCATGACCCGTTTAGCGTACCGAACAACCTCTATCTGATTGGCACCATGAATACCGCCGATCGTTCGCTTACCGCACTGGACACTGCCCTGCGTCGTCGATTCGAGTTTCAGGCCATGCTACCTGACACCGATGTTCTGAAAGACACCGTTGTTAAAGGTATCGACCTGAAACGTCTGCTACAGACCCTGAATGATCGTATCCAGGTGCTGTATGACCGTGAGCATAGCCTGGGCCATGCCTTTTTCATCCCGGTTGTTCAGGCGAAGGATGATGAGGACCTGGCATTTGAGCGACTCAAACGGATCATGCGAAACAAGGTGCTGCCGCTGCTGGAAGAATATTTCTACAACGACTGGCAAAAAATCCGTATGGTGCTGGGTGATAACCAAAAGGATAACAAATCACACCTTCAGTTTGTGCGTGAGGCAAAAGACCAGAAACAGTTTGCCGACCTCTTTGGTCTGAGCGGGACCGATGAACTGCATGAGATCGGTGCCAGCTTCCAGCTTACTCCTGAAGAAGATGAGGTTTGGGATAATCCGCTGGCTTGGCAACAAATCTATGTTCCATATAAAGAGGATGCGGAGCCGAGGGAATGAGATCGCGGCAGAGTTTTACAGTCTTTGAATATGGATATCTGGTCAATGACAAAGACAGCGGGCGCGTAAATTATGCGCTCGCACTGCCTGCACATCTGTTCGAGTGGCTTGAACAGCGCTGCCTGAGGGATGACGCGGATAATACCCATCGTCTGCTCACCCTGCGTAGTCAACGTGGCGTGAAAACGCTGCAGGTAAGAAACTATGCTGGCGTTATCTCTCTTCCGGGAAATGCGTTTATCGAAGTGTTGCCTAAAACCGGGCGGCATGATGATAACGTTGACACCGCACGCCAGCAGCTTTTGATGATGCTGCGTACGCTAAAATCCTTTCGTCATATCGCCACGTCCGAATCCAGTGTCAGAACCTCGAAGATGCCGCTGATGGATATTTTTATTCAGCAGTTTATCGATAGTTTGCAGCAGATTGTGAGGAAGGGCCTCACGTGCGACTATATACGCCAGCAGGAAAATCTCCCCTGGATGAAAGGAAAGTTAAGGGTCTCAGCGCAGCTAAGCAAAAACTGCGTGCGTCGGGGTCGTTTTCAGGTGGAGTTTGATGAATACAGCGCCGATCGTACTGAAAACCGGATACTCAAAACTGCGATTGATAAAATCTATCGCCAAGTCAGCAATCCTCAACTACTCCTGCAGCTCAACCCCTTGAAGATGTATTTTGACGACATTACACCTGTTGGTGATGTCAGTGTTGCCTTCGACCAGATTCATCTCGACCGGCATATGAACCATTATGAACATGCGTTGGCATGGGCGAAGCATATTCTTCTGGGGCAGTCGCCTCACTGTATGCAGGGTGATGCTAACGCTATTTCACTGCTTTTCCCAATGGAGGCTGTTTTTGAATCTTTTGTGACTGCATGGATGCGTCATCGTTATAACGATAACTGGCATGTGAAGGCACAGGTAGATTCGCATACCTTGGTTCGTCTCAATGGTAAAGGAGTATTTAAGCTTAGGCCCGATATCTATCTACAACTTCGTGGGGAGTATGAGGAGCAGGTGATGATTTGTGACGTTAAATGGAAAATGGTGGAGGGAGGAAAGGCGACACTCGAACAGTCGCAGGCTGACCTTTACCAGATGCTGGCCTACGGTGTGAACTATCAGGAGGGAATAGGGGATATGCTGCTGATTTATCCTTCGCATGAGGGTTTTAGTCAGCCGTTACCTCATCCCTATGAATTCAGCCATCAAAAGGAAAACCCACTGCGTTTATGGGTTGTGCCATTTTTCATTGGTGACAGTTTGCAAACTTCTGGCCTGCGTTTCCCTGATGAGAAAAGCTTGATTTAAAATCCCTGCTATTCTCTTTCCCATAGTTGGCCATATGATTGATGGGTAATTCCCTCCCAGCATCGCGGCGATGTTCACTTTTTTTCTTGAATGGACATCGCTGCGCATTACTTGCTAGTTTACTTTTTGTTTTCTGCCTGTGCTAATTTTTCAAGTGTAAGCAGTTCCTGACTCTTTACCCTACGGCATTGAGAAACAGCATCCTGAAGTTTGCCACGAACGCTATTATCATAGTCGGTATCGAACAGTTGGTATTGAAGACTATCGTGGTATGATTGAATGATATTTAGTGGACAGATAAGGCGTATATCTCCGAGTGAATAAATTTTTACTGCCTTAAGTAAATAGTATTTCTCATCTGAAGAGCGCACGCCCTGCCAGGCTGAATCTCTAAAATATTCAGCAGGATATGAGGCAGTCGGCACCCCATAAAAATGAGGGTTCAGGTCCATTATTCCTGATGTTTTAAGGAACATCGTTAGTATCAGTGCTGGTACCATATGCACAAACGTAAAAATTATGAATAGTATTCCAGCCATGATTCCACCCGTAACCGTCACCTGATGTAACAAGCTGGTGCGGGTTCTTAACCTGAGGAAAACAACGCCGGGAATAAGTGAGAAAATAATCAGGAAAATGGATAGCGCTATAACAGTCAATGCCTGCCAGATCTCGTTTGTTCCGTCCGGAAACTCCAGCGTACGAAGAAATAACTCAAGAGGGAAAATATATATGCAGGCTGTAATGGAGAAGAGCACTGGTTGTAAAACATGCATGAAAAGAACCTTTTTTATCTTCTTCCACTTACCCTCTGTGCTTATCTGTCTATAAGTAATAGAGCCATTGAACCACAGGGAAAGTATAAAGCTGCAAAGCCAAATAGTACTTAACTGAAGTGACACATCCTGTGCAACTTCTTTTCCTGCGGTATGCATGAGAAAAAAATAGCCAAAAAATATCAATGTTGAAAATAGTGAGGTTAGAAGAACGATTTTGATATTGTTTTCTGTCACCTCATTCCGGAAACCACTTTCCCCCTGATAGTTGGAAATAAAGAGTCCTGTCAGTAGTGAGGGCATAAATAATACAATGCAAAAAAGGAGCATGCTGACACACGCAAAGACCATCAGATAACTAAACAATGATGAAAAAGAGATGCTGTCAAAAAAAAGTCCTGTTTGTCCAATACGCGCAAGGTGCGACCATACAAACAATGCTGCAATAGAAGTTGATGCGAATGCAGGTGTAAGGATTGTTAAAAACCAAGCGCGTAATTTTATAAATCCTCTGTTTGTTCTGTTATTTTCCATATTCTGTTATCCATCCAAGGTTGACATGTGTTCTAGCTAATGACTCCATTTTGGATTATAGCTCACTACCTTTCTCTCAGGTGATTATGTTCAGTTGTTTCCCTTGAGGGAAACAGCTTTTCCTACCTATGTTTTGCATTCAAAGTTATGTAGGTGTTCTACTAATACGGCTCTATACATCACTAGTGATATCTTTTTTTATATCGATTTCAACTTGTGGCTGCAAGCAAGATAGAACTATTTATTCATGCTTATAAATTACATTGACATCAGTCGGTTGTGTGAGTAATTCGAGTCCGGCCTTCGCACCATTTAGCATTAACCGTTCATCTATCCTATTTAGTGCCTAAAAAGCATGAATCCCGAACCTGCTACGCCCTCAAATAATCGCGCAGCATAAGCGCATAATCATCCCCAATCATTCCCTACAAAAATCTTCCCCGCTCTTTACTCTCCCTCAAAACTCCGCAAGATCCATCAGGCCCACTCCCAGCTACACGGGCATACTCATTCCCCAGAGAGGATGCTATGCCAGTAAACAAAAACGATCACCGTGAGACCTACCGCAAGCGCTTTGACAAGGTGTTCGACTACATCGAACGCCATCTTGATGAAGCGCTGCTGCTGGAGCAACTGAGTGAAGTGGCGCACTTTTCGCCGTACCACTTTCACCGCCAGTTCAGCGCCTGGTGCGGCATGCCGCCGGGGCGTTACATCCAGTTGATGCGGCTCAAACGGGCGTCGTACCGGCTGGCATTCAATCCGCACGAGAAAATCATTGAGATTGCGCTCGATGCCGGTTTTCAGCATGCCGAATCATTCAGTCGCGCCTTTAAACAGGTATTTGACGTGACGCCGAGTGAGTTTCGTCAGCAGCCGGTGTGGATTACCTGGCATCAGCGCATGCCTCAGCCACCCGTCAAACGGAGAGAGAGTATGTCAGTTGAGATTAAAATGTTTCCCACCACGCCGGTGGCGATGCTCACCCATCACGGCGATCCGCAGCGCATCAACGAAACTGCGGCGCAGTTTATTGCCTGGCGCAAAAGCAGCGGAGCGTCGCCGGTGCGCAGCAGCCAGACGTTCGGCGTCGCGCCGCACGATCCGGCCAGCACGCCAGCCGCGGATTTTCAGTATCATCTCTGCGGTTCGGTGACTGCACCGGTTAACGAAGACAACGCCTTTGGCGTCGTTAACAGCACCATTCCCGGCGGACGTTGCGCGGTGCTGCGTCATCACGGCTCGCACAGTGCACTGACCGAGCTGGCGCGATCGCTCTACAGCGAATGGTTGCCGGCCAGCGGTGAAGAGCTGCGCGATTTCCCGCTGTTCTTCCACTATCACAACTTCGTGCATGAGGTGGCGGAACACGAATTGCTGACGGATATCTATCTGCCGCTTAAATGATAAGGGTCCCGGTAGCAATGGCTATCGGGATTTTTATGCAGGATTGCGATACGTATTCACGGCTGACATTTTTTTCCTCCTGCCTCGCGGCAAGGCATGGCAAAATGCCCTGCGATCCTATCAGCACAGGCGAAGAAGCGACGATGACAGAGCAACTCGAACAGCGTATCTATGAACTGGTGCGGCGCTATGACGGCGTGTATCTGTTCAAGCAGAAAACGCTCACGCCGCAGATTGATATCGACAGCGATCTCAACTTCGAGCGCGACGAAGCCGCCGCGCTGATGGAGGAGTTTTTCAGCGAGTTCGCGGTCGATCGCGCGAATTTCGCCATTGAAACCTACTACCCGGACGAACCGTCGCTGGCGCAAATCCTCAACCCGTTCAACAAACGTGAAGTGCCGGTGGTGCCGGATTTCACGCTGGGCATGCTGATTGCGTCGGCGCAGGCGGGGCGCTGGCTGTTTGAATAATGCGGCAGCGCGCCGCTGCGGTTTGGCGGCCTGCGGCTCAGCGCGCCACGTGCACGCCAAATCCGCGCTCGCCTTCCGCAAGATCCTCGCACAGCGTCAGCGCCGGAATCGCATATTCACCACCGTTCTGGCGACGGAAGGCAATCGGTTGATCCTGCGCTAAGCGATCCAGTCGTTGCGCCAGCGCGACGCACCAGTCAGCAAAGCGTTCCTGCGCCGACTTCTGCACGCGATACAACACCAGCGGTGGCAACACGCTGAAGCCGGGATAGAACAGCATGCCGTGCTGGATCGGGAACAGCAGATCCTCTATCGGGCCGTTGATGCCGCGCGGCGCGTAGTGCGACTCCCAGCCGCCGGTGGTCACCACCAGCATGGCGCGCTTGCCAGCGAGCGTGCCTTCGCCGTAGCGGTCGCCCCAGTGATGATCGTTGTGCTCGCCGACGCCATAGGCAAAACCGTTGGCATACACGCGGTCAAACCAGCCTTTCATGATTGCCGGCATCGAAAACCACCACAGCGGAAACTGGAAAATCACCGTGTCGGCCCAGCGCAGTTTCTCCTGCTCGGCGGCAATGTCCGTTGCCTGCAGCTGGTTGTCGTAGGCGAAACGCGAATCCAGCGTGGCATCAAAATGCGCGCTCACCGGGGGCGCCAGCGTATCGGCGGCATCCAGCTGCGCTTTCCACTGCATGGCGTACAGATCTGACACCTGCACCTGATGGCCCGTCTGCTGCAGATGATTCACGGCAAAGTCTTTCAGCGATCCGTTCAGCGAGCGCGGTTCCGGATGGGCATACACAATCAAAACATTCATGGCGGTATCCTGTGAGATGAAAACCGCTGCAGGTTAAGCCAGTGCTGGCTATAGTAGAAATCAATTACTGATATCTCAGGTATAGCTAGCATGAATATGCACGCGCTGGATTTGAATCTGCTGCACACCTTAGACGTGCTGCTGGTGGAGCAGAACGTGACGCGCGCGGCGCAGCGCCTCAATCTGTCGCAGCCGTCGGTAAGTGCTCAGCTGGCGCGCCTGCGGGTGCTGTTTGACGATCCGCTGCTGTTGCCTGGTCCGCGCGGCATGCTGCCCACCGCCCGCGCCGAGGCCCTGCGCGAGCCGCTGCGTCTGGCGCTGGAAGCGCTTGAGCGCGCGGTGGCACCGCCGGCAGCGTTCGATCCGGCACGCGCGGAGCTCACCTGGTGCATTGCCGCCACCGATTACATGTCATCGGCGCTGATCCTGCCGGCGCTGAAACTCATTCGTGAAGCGGCACCGCGCAGCCGCATGGCGGTATTCGCGCTCAATCCGCCACAGGTGGCGCAGCAGCTGGAGAAGGGCGAGCTGGATATGGTGTTTCACACCGGCGACAACGCGCCGCCGACGCTGCATCAGCGCCGCTTGTTCAGCGAGCGCTACGTGCTGGCCGGCCGGCGCGATCATCCGCAACTGCAGCAACCCCTGACGCTGGATCGCTTTTGCCAGCTGGAGTTTGTGATGGTTTCGCCGGATGGCGGCGGCTTCAGTGCAGCCACCGATCGCGCGCTGGCCAGGCTCGGCCGCACGCGCCGCGTCGCGCTCTCGGTGCCGCATTTCCTGTTTATGCTCGACACGCTGGCCAACAGTGATTTGGTCGCCGTGCTGCCGGAGCGCCTGGTGCGAAACGCGCCGCAGCTCCGCGTGCTTGCACCGCCGCTACAGATTGAAGGGTTTGACATCCTGATGCTGTGGCACGAGCGCCTGCATCGCGATCCCGCCCAGCAATGGCTGCGCCAGCAAATTGTGGCGGCGCTGTAAACCTGAACTCTCGCCGAATAAGTCGCGGTCTTCATGCCCTAAGGCCTTGTCCGACAAGGCTTGCTCCTGCATTGCTGATGCGATTAGCGCCACCGCTCCACAGCACGCATCATATCAACACGACGAAATACTCGCGTTTTAACGTGCAGGAGAAAAGACCATGCAGATATTTGTCACCGGGGCCACCGGCTGGGTAGGTTCAGCGGTGGTGGAAGAGTTGATCGCGGCGGGCCATCAGGTGACAGGGCTGGCGCGTTCGGCGGAAAAAGCCGTGGCGCTGGCCGTCACTGGCGCACAGGTTATTCGCGGTTCGCTGGAAGATGCTGACGTGCTGCGTGACGCCGCGCAATCCGCGGACGCCATCATTCATACCGCGTTCAACCACGATTTCTCGCGCTTCGTACAGAACTGCGAGCAGGATCGCCAGGTAATCGAGCTGCTCGGCGAGGCGATTGCCGGATCGGATCGCATGCTGCTGGTGACGTCCGGCCTGTCCGGTATGGCGCGCGGGGCGACGGAACTGGATCAGCCGCAGCCGGTGTCACCGCGTCAGTCGGAAGCGGCGGCGCAGGCGCTGTCGCAGCGCGGCGTGCATGTGGCGACAGTGCGGCTGGCGCCGTCGGTACATGGCCTCGGCGACCACGGTTTTGTGCCGATTCTGGTGCGGCTGGCGCGTGAGAGCGGGATTTCCGCCTGGTGCGGCAGCGGTGAGAACTGCTGGTCCGGCGTGCACCGTCGCGATGCGGCGCGCGTCTATCGGCTGGCGCTGGAGCAGGGCGTCACCGAACGCGTTTATCACGCGGTGGCCGATGAGGCGGTGCCGTTCCGCGCAATCGCGGAGACGATTGGACGCCAGCTCGGATTACCCAGCGGCGAGCGCGACCGGGCACATTTTGGCTGGTTCGCCAACATGGCGGCGGGCAACATGGCGGTCTCCAGCCAGCGCACGCGCACGCTGCTGGACTGGTCTGCAACCCGCCCGGACCTGCTGAGCGAGCTCGATACGCCTGCCTATTACACCCATCTCTGATATCACGCTGCCGCTGCGCGCGGCAGTTTTTCTGGATTATATCGATGAAAAATAATGTATTTATCACCTTGCTGCCGGTGACGCTGGCGGTGTTTATCGCTTTTCTCACCATGGGGATGCAGCTGCCGGTGCTGCCGCTGCATCTGCAGCAGAACCTCGGCATGGATACGCTGGCGATCGGCACGGTCATCGGCGCGCAGTTTGTCGCGTCGTTGCTGACGCGTTCGTGGGCGGGCAACTTCGCCGATATGCGCGGCGCGAAACGTGCGGTACTGGCCGGGCTGTTGGTGGTGGCAAGTTCCGGCGTGATCTACCTGATTTCGCTGCTGTTCGTTGATCGGCCTGCCAGCTCGGTGGCCATCCTGCTGCTGGGGCGTGTGGTGCTGGCGCTGGGCGAGAGCCTGCTGGCCACCGGCGCGCTCGGCTGGGGACTCGGGCTGGTGGGACCGGCCAATGCCGGTAAAGTGATGGCGTGGATCGGTATCGCGATTTACGGCGCCTGGGCGCTGGGTGCGCCGCTGGGCGTGGCGATTTATCACGGCTGGCACTTCACCGGCATCGCCATGGCTATCATCGTGGTACCGCTGCTGCCGCTGATGTTTATCACCCAGGTGCGCGCCGTCGCGCCGACCTCGACCAAACGCACGCCGTTCTACAAAGTCATGGGCGCGGTGTGGCGGCCGGGACTGGGTCTGGCGCTCGCCAGCGTCGGCTTTGGCATGATCACCGCGTTTATCGCGCTGCTGTTTGCGGCCAGGGCCTGGGGCAACGCGTCGCTGGCGTTCACCGCGTTTGGCGTGGCGTTTATCGCGGCGCGCCTGTTCTTTGCCCATCTGCCGGATAAGCTGGGCGGCGCGCGCGTCGCGCTGGTATGCGTGCTGATTGAAGCCTGCGGTCAGCTGCTGATTTGGGGCGCTGATGACGCGACGCTGGTTTATCTCGGCGCGGCGCTGACCGGTTTTGGCTATTCGCTGGCCTTTCCGGCGTTCGGCGTGGAAGCGGTGCGGCGTGCACCGCCGCACACCCGCAGCCTGGCGATGGGGGCTTACGTGGCGTTTCTCGATATCGCGCTGGCGGTCACCAGTCCGCTGGCGGGCGCGCTGGCCGCCCACCGCGGTGTGGCTTCGGTGTATCTCGCTGGCGCGATTGCCGTGGCGCTGGCAATGCTGGTGGCGCTGAGCCTGATGGCGCGTCAGCCACAACCACAGGCAGCGATGGAATAAGACCCGCCGCAAAAAATTCACTTCTCCCGCGCCGCAAAAATCATCACACTAGCCACCTTTACCATTAGGGAGAGATGGCATGAAAAGCCGATTGCTGCTGGCACTGATGCTGTTCGCCAGCCTGAGCACGCCGTTGTGGGCCGACGAAGGCGTCTCGTTTAGCCATAAAGACTGGGAGCTGGCTTGTGATAATACGCTGACCTGCCGCGCCGCCGGCTACAGCGCCGAAGAGGGCGCGGGCGGATCGGTACTGCTGACGCGCGCCGGCGGGCCAGACAGCCTGACGCACGGGCGCGTGGTGCTGGCCGATACCGGCGACGATGATGCGCAGCAGGTAAATGCGCTGGCGCTGTGGATTGACGATCGCGCGCTGGGCGAAGTCAGCAAAGCGGAGAACGATGAGTGGACGCTAAGCGACGCGCAAACCCAGGCGCTGATCGCCGCCATCAAAGGCAGCGCCAGAGTGGAGTTTCGCGGTGCGGCCGAGCCGTTTGAGCTCTCCGGCAACGGGGCTTTTGCCACGCTGTTGAAAATGGACGAGGCGCAGGGCCGGCTGAACACGCCGGGCGCGCTGGTGCGCAAGGGCAATCAGCCGGAAGCCAGCGTACCGGCGGCACTGGCGATGCCGGTGATCCAGCAGGTCCAGGTGCTGAAAGCCGCGCCGCGCCCGCTGACGCCGGACGAACTGGCACAGGTCAAGCCAAAGCTGATTGCCTCGCTGACCGATGACGACAGCTGTGACAATCTCGCGCCGTCCGACGATCAGCCGGAAGAGGGCGCAGAACCGCCTACGCTGACGCCGGTGGATGCGCAGCACGTGCTGATCGCCGCACTGTGCTGGCGCGGGGCTTACAACGAAGGCTATGGTTTCTGGCTGCTGGATAACGCGCTGCAGAGCACGCCGCAGCTGATCACCGATTCCGGATCTGATTATCATGACGGCGTGATCAGCGAGGCGCAGAAAGGGCGCGGCATTGGTGACTGCTGGAGCACTGCGGCATGGGTGTGGGACGGCCGCCAGTTCGTGCAGAGCAGCGAGGCCACCACCGGCATGTGTCGTGCTATCCGCGCCGGCGGCGCATGGCAGCTGCCAACGCTGGTCACCGAAGTCAAACCGGCGGGGTAATACTCAGCGCGCGTCGCCAGACGGCAGGGATGCTTAATCCGTCACGGATTTTGCCGCATCCCACACGGTCATGACGTGGGCGATGGCGGTATCAATTTGCGCGCCGTTGACGCCATCGCGCACCAGCACCGACACGCCCAGCAGAAAAGCGTCGAGGGCGATGGCAAGGGCGGCGGCATCGGTGTCGGCGCGCAGTTCGCCGCTGTCGATGCCGCGCTGCACGCAGGCCGTCATGCCTGCCAGCGTGCGGGCACGGGAGCGCGCCAGCGGCTGCGTGACATCCGCGTGTTCGGCGGAAGGTGCACTCATCACGCCCAGGCCGACCATACATCCCAGCGGATGGCCAGACTCACACTGCATGCTTGCAGAGCGCCGCAGCGCGGTCTCCATTGCGGTACGGGGCGGCAGGCTATTATCCCACAGCGGCTCCACCACTTGGGCGTAAGTCGACAGATAGCGCTGCACACACTCCTGAAACAGCGCCTGCTTCGAGCCAAAAGCCGCGTAAAAGCTCGGTGCAGAAATACCGCCGGCAATTCCCGCCTTCAGCTGTGTTAACGATGTCGACTCATAGCCGTGCTGCCAGAAAATCTTCATCGCCTGTTCAATGGCCGCATCACGATCGAACGTACGCGGCCGTCCCATAGTGGCCATCTCAGTGCTCCGTTAAGCTCAATGTTTAAATACTAATCGATACATAAGTCGTTGACAACGGTCTCGCACGTCAATTAATGTATCGATTAGTATATATTTGTGCCGGCGGGCGGCGGATAGCGTATCCGCAGGGTTGTTCCTGAACCGTAACAGGTTGTCGCACTTCGCCAATTTATATACTGATCGGTACATATAATTTCAACGACAGGCGCGCGCCTCACCTGCACGCTGATGACATCGGGAACGCTGATTGTGACGACTTTGAATACCGCCGCGGATAAAACCCGGCCGCTACCGCTGGGCGCGCTGCTGGCGCTGGCCATGACCGGTTTTATCTGCATCATCACCGAAACCTTACCGGCCGGACTGCTGCCGCAGATGGCGGCGGGCCTCGGTATTTCCACCGCGCTGGCCGGGCAGACCGTAACCGTTTATGCGCTTGGCTCGCTGCTGGCGGCGATTCCGCTGACCATCGCCACTCAGGGCTGGCGTCGCCGTAACGTGCTGTTGCTGGCTATCGTCGGTTTCCTGATTTTCAACTCCATCACCACGTTCTCGACCCACTTCGTACTGACGCTGGTGGCGCGCTTTTTCGCCGGCGCAGCGGCGGGACTCGCCTGGAGCCTGCTGGCCGGCTATGCGCGGCGCATGGTGCCGGTCCATCAGCAGGGCAAAGCGCTCGCCGTGGCGATGGTCGGCACACCGATTGCGCTGGCGCTGGGCGTTCCCGTCGGCACCTGGCTGGGCACGGCGGTGGGCTGGCGCACGGCGTTCGGCATCATGTCGGCGCTGACGCTGCTGCTGATCGGCTGGGTGCTGCTGCGGGTGCCTGACTATCCGGGACAAAGCAGCGATCAGCGTCTGCCGCTGCGCACGGTGTTCATGACGCCAGGCGTGCGTCCGGTGCTGGGCGTGGTGCTGGCGTGGATGACGGCGCACAACATTCTCTACACCTACATCGCGCCGTTTGTTACCCAGGCGGGTCTCGCCGGGCAGGTGGACAGCGTGCTGCTGGTGTTTGGCATCGCGGCGCTGGCGGCTATCGGTCTGGCCGGTCGCCTCGTCGATCACCACCTGCGCGTCGCCGTGCTCGGCAGTCTGGCGCTGTTTGCGCTGGTCTCGCTGCTGTTCATCTGGCTGGCGCGCTTGCCGCTGCTGGTTTATGTCGGCGTGGCGCTGTGGGGGCTGACGTTTGGTGGTGCGGCCACGCTGCTGCAAACGGCGCTGGCGGATGCGGCGGGCGAGGGCGCGGATGTGGCGCTGTCGATGAACGTGGTGGTGTGGAACAGTGCGATTGCCGGCGGCGGTCTGGCCGGTGGCGTGTTGCTTACCCACTGGGGCGTGGCGTCTTTCCCGCTGGCGCTGCTGTTGCTGCTGGCGATTGGCTTCATCATCGCACTGCAGGCGCGTCAGCACGGTTTCCAGGCCGGCGCGCGGCACCAGCGCGTACAAGGTCACTGACCAGCCGTGCGCATATGAAAATTTAATTCACTGTTTTAAATGGCATTATCACAAAATGGAGATCAATCACGTGTTCAAAAAATTACTGTTAACCCTGCTGCTTACCTCGGCCGCGCTGTTTTCCGCCGCCAGCACCGCCGCGGATGAATTCCCGCTGCCCGCCGGTTTCACCAGCAGCTATCAAACTGTGGATGGCGTGCGCCTGCATTATGTGAAGGGCGGCAGCGGACCGCTGGTGTATCTGGTGCACGGTTTCGGACAGACGTGGTACGAATGGCACCAGCTGATGCCGGAACTGGCAAAAAACCACACCGTCGTGGCGGTGGATCTGCCGGGGCTGGGGCAGTCTGACGTGCCGCATTCGTATCGCGCCACCGATGTCGCGCCGCTGCTTTATCAGCTGGCACAGCACTTTGCCGGCGGCAAAAAGTTCGATCTGGTGGCGCACGACATTGGCATCTGGAATACCTATCCGCTGCTGGTGAAACATCAGGACAGCATCCGCCGCGCCATCTTTATGGAAGCGCCGATCCCGGATGAAAGCATCTATCAGTTCCCGGCCTTTACGCCCGAAGGCGAATCCCTGGTGTGGCACTTCAGCTTCTTTGCGGCGCAGGGACAGCTGGCTGAACAGCTGATCGCCGGTAAAGAGCGCCTGTTCTTCGAGCATTTCATCAAAGAACATGCCGCCAACAAAGCGGTGTTCACCCCGGCGCTACTCGATCTTTACAGCAAATCCTATGCAAAACCGCACAGCCTGAATGCCGCCTTTGAATATTACCGGGTGCTGAATCAGGGAGTGGCGGACAATAAAGTGCTTTCCCGCGAGAAAATTGCCGTGCCGATGCTGGCGATTGGCGGTGGCGGTCACGGCGGACTGGGTGCCTATGAGCAGCAGGTGGTCAGCCGCTACGCCTCGCACGTCACCGGCAAAGTATTACCTGGCTGCGGTCACTGGTTACCTGAAGAGTGCCCCGCGCCGCTGAATGCGGCGGTGATGGAGTTTCTCGCGTCCGGGAAATAACGCGGTGCGCAGGCCAGTTTTAGCGCTGGCCTGCGTTGACGTGAATGTCTCAGGCTTTATTCAGGCAGCACTGCTTAAACTTTTTGCCGCTGCCGCACGGGCAGGGATCGTTGCGGCCGGTTTTTTCACCGGCAAAATGCGGCAGCTGCTGAGCCGGATCGGGCTGCGCCATGCGCTGTTCCTGCCAGTATTCGTGCAGTTCCAGCGCCGCCGGACGAATCGCCTCGATGCTGGCCTCAAACGCGTCCGGGGTGAAGGCTTCACGCTGCGCCAGCTGCGCTTCACTGCCGTGCAGCGCAATCGCCTGCAGCGCCGGTTGCTGTGCCGCCGGCAGCTGCGCCCAGTCCGCATCCAGCGCCACGCCGCGCATGTAGCCGTAGCACCAGTCTTCCACCACGGTAAACAGCTGGCCTTCCATCTCCTGCTCGCCGAACAGCGGATCGAACTGCTCCGGATACTCCGCCAGCCGCTCGGCGATGTCATTGAAGTGCTGGAAAGTCAGCGCCATGAAGCGGTCCATTTCGCGCGCGTTCGCCCACTGAGGAATCTTCTTCTCACCGCCCCAAATCGCCACCAGCCATTCGCTCGGTTCGATATCGTTCGGGCCGGAGAGCAGGGCGGTCAGCATGCCGTCCAGTTCGGCGGTGTCCACCACGGAGTGTTCGTTGCCATATTTTTCCAGCATGTCATCAAGCCAGTTCAGCTCTTTTTCGGTTAACGGACCCTGATTCATCCGGCGTCTCCTGCGGTGTGCATTGGTGGGCAAAAATTGCTGGGCGCGATTATAGCGGCAGCGCGCCGGATTTACCGCTTTTTGCATATCGATAGCCGAAGTGCGCCTAAAAAGGAATCGCCATAACTTATCGCGCAACAGTATTGGCGGGAAACGGCGGCGAATGTCAGCGTAAACGCAGGATTTACCGATAGCGAGGAGACAACATCATGGCGGATACTCTGCCAGTACTGGATCTGGCCCTGCTGGAACTACCCGACGCAGAGCAGGCAGCTTACCTGGCGCAGCTGCGGGAGACCGCACGTGACGTCGGTTTTTTCTATCTGGTTAATCACGGCATTAACCCGCAACTGCTGCACAACGTGCAGAGTATCACGCGGGCGTTTTTTGCCCTGCCGCAGGCGGAGAAGCAGCGCGTGGCGATGATCCACTCGCCGCATTTTCGCGGCTACAACCACGCCGGTGTGGAATACACCCGCGACCAGCGCGATCAGCGTGAACAGTTTGATATCGGTGCCGAACGCGCGGCGCTGACGCTGCAGCCGGGCGATCCGGCGTGGAAACGGCTGCAGGGGCCTAACTTATGGCCGGAGGCGTTACCGCAATTGCGTCCGGTGATGCACGCCTGGCAGCAGGCGATGACCGCCATCGCGCTGCGCCTGTTGCGGGCCTTTGCCAAAGCGCTGGCGCTGCCGCCGGATGCGTTCGACGCGTTGTATGGCACCCAGCCTAATGAGCACATCAAGCTGATTCGTTATCCCGGTCAGGCAGCAGAAGCCAGCAAGCAGGGCGTCGGCGCACACAAAGACTCCGGCTTCCTCACCTTTTTGCTGCAGGACGATCAGCCCGGTTTACAGGTGGAAGTGTCACCCGGTCACTGGGTGGATGCGTTGCCAAAACCGGGCGCGTTTGTGGTCAACATCGGTGAACTGCTGGAGATTGCCAGCAATGGGTATCTGCGCGCCACCGTGCACCGCGTGGTGTCGCCGCCGGCTAATCGTGAACGCGTGTCGATCGCTTTTTTCCTCGGTGCGCAGCTGGACGCCGAAGTACCGCTGTATCAGTTGCCGCCGCAGCTGGCGGCAGAAGCCCACGGCCCGACCAGCGATCCTGACAATCCGCTGCTGCGTGAAGTGGGCTGGAACTACCTCAAAGGGCGTCTGCGTTCCCATCGCGATGTGGCGCAGCGCTATTACGCTGATGCATTAAGCACAGTGAAATCATAAGAAACGTAAGGAAAGCCCATGCAGAAAACGATGATAGCGTCACTGGCCCTGATGGCCCTGTTCAGCAGCGTGGCGTCCGCCGCGGCACTGCGCGTGGCCGCCGATCCGGTGCCGCACAGTGAGATTCTCAACTACATCAAACAAACCGACAAACAGCTCGATCTGAAGGTGATCGAGCTTAACGGCAATTTAAACGCCAACGAGCTGCTGGCGCGTGGCGACGTCGATGCCAACTATTTCCAGCATGTGCCTTATCTGCGCGATCAGGAAAAAGCGCTGGGCGAAAAATTTGCCGTGGTGGCGAGCGTGCATATTGAGCCACTCGGTATCTACTCGCACAAAGTGAAATCACTGAAAGATTTGCCTGATGGCGCGCAGGTGGCGGTGCCCAACAACGTGACTAACCTGAGCCGCGCGCTCTATCTGCTGCAGGCCAGCGGCCTGATTACGCTGAAAAGCCGCAGCGCCACGACGCTGGTGACCACGGCGGACATTAGTGACAACCCGCACCATCTGAAGATCATTGAGGTTGAAGCGCCGCAGCTGCCGCGCGCGCTGGATGATGTGCAGCTGGCGATTATTAACGGTAACTATGCCCTGCAGGCCGGGCTGGTGCCATCGAAAGACGCGCTGGCGCTGGAGCAGGCAAAGGATAATCCGTATGCCAACGTGCTGGTCACCACGCCAAAGCTGGCTAATGACCCGCGCATACTCGCGTTAGCGAAAGATCTCGAATCAAAGCAAACTGCTGAATTTATCAACCAGCACTATAAAGGATCGGTTATTCCGGTTAATCAATAATGCCCGGCGCCACCTGTGGCTGACAGGTGGCGCACCCGCTGTTCTGTGGTATATTTCGCCACCAACACCAGTGGCACCTGCTGCATAACATAAAAAATAACTTATCAATTGATGGCTATTTACCGCTTCGTCAGACTTCAGCGACTGACGCTTTCCCGCGCGCTGTATCGCCTGTTACTGCCAGCCCTGTGTCTGCTGCTCAGCGGCTGCGGGACACTGTCGCAAACGTCCGCACCGGTGAGCGATCGCGTGTACCTGTCCCACGCCACCTTCCATGAAAACGTCGATGACATTGTGCGCCACTACATGCAGCAGAAGCAGGTGACGGGCATCAGCATCGCCATCATTCACCAGCGCGGCGCGCCGCAGTTTTACAGCTATGGCGTCACCGATGCGCGCCAGCGCTATCCCATCACGCCGGATACGCTGTTTGCGCTGGGCTCGCTGAGCAAAGGCATTACCGCGGAGGTCATTATCGGGCTGGTGGATCGCGGGGAGCTGCACTGGAACGACACGCTGGCCACGCTGCTGCCGTGCGGCGTGCCGCTGAGTGAGGATGCAAAACGCATCACGCTGCTGCAGCTGGTTACCCACACCTCAGGGCTGCCGCGTCAGGATATGGATCTGCCGATGTTCCTGAAATTTATGGCTTACCTGCGCAGCGGCGAGAACTTTTACGGCAATCTGGATAGCGATGCCGTGCTGAGTTATCTGGCGGATTTCAGCGCCCCCGCACACCCGGCGGCACAGTACTCCAATCTCGGCTATGCGCTGCTGGGCTACATTCTGCAGCATCGCCTGCATCAGGACATTGAAACGCTGGCGCAGCATCAGCTGTTTGGTCCGCTCGGCATGACCAGCAGCAGCTTCCATCCACAAACCCTGCGCGGCTATCCGTGGCGCGCGCTGGGCCACGCCGGCGATCAGCCGAAACTGATCGCGCGCGGTCAGCTGACGCCGGACTGGGCCTTTCGCGGCAATATGGTGGCGGCCGCCAGCCTGTACAGCAATGCGCGCGATCTGATTCGCTACCTCGATGCGCATCTGCACAGCGATGCACAGGGCGCGCTCGGCCAGGCGCTGGCGCAGGTCAATCATCCTTATGAGCAGCATGGCAATCAGGCGCAGAATATCGCCTGGGTAACCGATACCTATGGTCAGCAGCAGATCACTTATCAGGTGGGGTATATTGGCGGTTATGCCAGCTTTATTGGCTACGATCGCGCCCACGGCAATGCCATCGTGGTGCTGCAAAACGCCTTCAACTGGAGCAACTATCTCGGCATTGCGCTGCTGCGTGATTTGGCGCGTAAAGATCGCCGGGTGCTGAACACGGTTGCTTGCAATTTTGCTGCTCAGCAAAGCGCGCCGCCTGAGGTATGCTGTGGAGCGAAATTTGACGCGCAAAGCGCGGCGCGGGAACCTTCCGCACGTGGCGCTTGTCAGTAAATGGGACAGTTAAATAATTAACCAGAGTGGAAATCACCAATGCGCAGGACACACGTCACCCTTCTTTCAGCAGGAATTTTTCTGGGCGCTTTAAGCCTGACGCCAGCAGCGCTGGCAGAAGGTGAGCAAACCGATAGCGTACCGATGCCGCCGCAGGTGCAGCAAACCGCACCGGACGCCTCAGCGCCAGCGGCCACCAGCGATGCGCCCGCCAGCAGTGAACCGGCAGAATCCAGTGGCGATGTCGCGCCGATTCGCCCGTCACAAAACGGTCCGGGTGAAGCGCCATCCGCCGCCAATAATTACGATCTACACACTATCATCATCGATTACAAAGAGTATAAAGTCGGTGACGTCGTGCCGGATGAGTACCGTAAAAAGCAGTACACCATCGTTGAGTGGCAGCCGCGCCACCTGCCTGCACCGCAGGAAGGCACGCACTGGGCTTACATCAACGCTAACTACATCCTGATCACCGACGACAGCGGCAAGATCGTGATGGGCAAATCCGGCGACATTTTCTTCAAGGGTTAATGCCCGGCAGCAGGCGCGCTAACTGCGCCACGCCTGCCATTATCTGACTGGTGCTGGTATTACCGTATCCCAGCACCAGTCCCTGCTGTTTTTGCCCGCCCAGATAAAAGCCGGACAGCGCGCCAGGCGCATAGCCATGGCGAAACAGCTGCGCCGTCAGCGCCACATCATCCACCGTATCCGCCAGCGGCAACACCAGATGCATGCCGCACTCACCGCCCAGCAGCGGCACCTGAGTACCATATGTCTCCTGTAGCGCAGCCCGCAACGTGGCCTGCCGCTGACGATACAGACGGCGCATTTTGCTCAGGTGGCGATTGAAATCCCCGCTGCGTAAAAACAGCGCCAGCGCCTGCTGTTCCGGCCGGTTACCGCCGCGTAACAGCTCATGCAAGGCCGGCCGCAGCCGTGGCAGTAGCGGGGCAGGCAGCACCATGTAGCCGATGCGCAGCGCCGGAAACAGGGTTTTGCTGAAGGAGCCGATGTAAATCACCGGCGTCGGCTGCGCCATGCCCTGCATCGCGGCGATGGGCTCGCCGCTGTAGCGAAAATCGCTGTCGTAATCATCTTCGATAATCCACGCCTGATGCCGCTGTGCCGCCGCGAGCAGCGCCAGCCGGCGCGCGGCGCTCATGATCGCGCCGGTGGGATACTGATGCGTCGGCGTGGTGTAAATCAGCCGCGGCGGGCGCTGTTGCCAGTCCTGCGCTGTCGGTGCCAGTCCCTGCGCATCTACGGCAATCGGTTCGATCTGCAGATCGCCGAGGCGCATCGCCGCTTTGGCGCCGCGATAGCCCGGCTCTTCCACCCAGCCGGTGTCACCACGATTGGTGAGCAGCGCGACGCATAGCGTCAGCGCCTGCTGCGCACCTTCGGTAATCACAATCTGCTGCGGCGCACAGCGCACGCCGCGCGCCAGCGCCAGATGCTGCGCCAGCGCCTCACGCAGCGCCAGCTCACCCAGCGGATCGCCATAGCCCAGCAGCTGTGCCTGCTGCGCGGTTTGATTGAGCGCGCGACGCCACTGCGCCAGCGGGAAATGCGCCAGCGCCGGCGTGCTCGGGCGCAGCGCCAGCTCCTGGCTGGAGAGGCGATGCAGCGAGTGCAACCGGGAAGCGCGCGC
Source organism: gamma proteobacterium symbiont of Lampromicra miyakona (assembly GCF_059730895.1). Lineage (NCBI taxonomy): Bacteria > Pseudomonadati > Pseudomonadota > Gammaproteobacteria > gamma proteobacterium symbiont of Lampromicra miyakona. Next base: position 677,292 of record NZ_AP035932.1, read on the forward strand.
GGAAACCGGCCAGTCGGCGCTGTCGTCGGACGCCTGCGCTGGCAGCGGCGTGTGCGCCAGTCGGCTGACGCGGCTTCCCTGGCGGTCGCTGAGGATAAATCCTTCCGCCTGCAGCTGTGACCAGACGGCGATCACCGTATTGCGCGACACCTGCAGTTCAGCCGCCAGCTGGCGGGTCGCCGGCAGGCGAGTGCCCGCCGCCAGCTGACCATTCAGTATCGCCTGGCGCAGCCGCTGATACAGCTGCTGTTGCAGCGTCAGGCTGCCGTCGGCCTCTAACGGTGCCAGCAGCAGCGAATGCCGGTTTAATGCGCGCATTGGCGCCTCCGTGGATCTATCGATTTGTCACATTGTGGCGCTTTTTCCTGAACCAGCAAAGTGGCACGCTGCACGCTGTCACTCTCACACAGAAGGAATCGCCGTATGTCATCGCAGACCAATCGTTATGGACAACCCATCGGCCCGGCGCTGGAGGCGTGGCAGCCGCGCCCGCTGCCGCAGGGGCAGATTTTCACCGGACAATATTGCCGGCTGGAGCCGCTGGATGCCGCACGTCACGGTCGCGAGCTGTATGCGGCTTATGCGCTGGCGGAAGATGACCGCGACTGGACCTGGCTGCCGGTCGGGCGCTTTGACGATGAAGCGTCTTATCTGGCGTTTGCGCAGCAGTGCCAGCAGAGTCCGGATTACCTGCACTTCGCGGTTATTGACCGGCAAAGCGGGCAGGCGATCGGCTCGCTGGCGCTGATGCGCATTGAACCGCAGCACGGTGTGATGGAAGTCGGCTTTGTGGTGTTCTCTCCGTTGCTGAAGCAAACCCGCATGGCCACCGAAGCCCACTATCTGCTGATGCGTTACGCCTTCGAACAACTCGGCTATCGTCGCTACGAGTGGAAATGCGACAGCTGTAACCAGCCGTCGTACAACGCCGCACTGCGGCTGGGCTTCCGTTATGAAGGCACGTTCCGTCAGGTGGTGGTGTATAAAAATCGCAGCCGGGATACCGCCTGGTTCTCTATCATCGACAGCGAATGGCCGCAGGTGAAGTTGGGCTTTGAGCGCTGGCTGGCGGCAGACAATTTCGACGCCCGTGGGCAGCAACGCGCCAGGCTGGAGACATTACGTCAGGCCTGACGCGCGCGCCGGGCTGGCTACCCGGCTAACCGGCAAAAATATATTTGGCGGCTGACAACACAAAGGCGCTGGCCATCGCCATCATCAGCCGCCGATGCCAGAGATTATCGCGTTTGAGCTCATTGAAACCGAGCTGCATGCGATGGTCGAGATCCAGCAGGCGCTCATCCACTTTTTCAAAGCGTTTATCAATTTGCCTGAATTGCTCATCCATCTTTTCAAAGCGTTTATCAATTTGCCTGAATCGCTCATCGATTTGTTCAAAACGCTGATCGATTTTCCTGAATTGCTCATCGATTTGTTCAAAGCGTTGATCGATTTTCCTGAATTGCTCATCGATTTGTTCAAAGTGTTGATCGATTTTCCTGAATTGCTCATCCATCTTTTCAAAGCGTTGATCAATTTTCCTGAATTGTTCATCGATTTGTTCAAAACGCTGATCGATTGTCCTGAATTGCGCATCCACTTTTTCTAAGCGTTTATCGATTTGCTTGAATTGCGCATCCATCTTTTCGAAGCGTTGATCGATTTGTTCAAAGCGTTGATCAATTTTCCGGAATTGCTCATCGACGTTGTCAAATCGCAGCTCAATGGCTTTAAACGTATGGCGGACCTCATTTTCAAAATGCCTGAGGCTCTGTGCCAGTTTATCGACACGTTGCGAGGTGGCGTGATTTGCCCGCATCACGCCTTCCATAGCCTGCAAAAGGTGCGTTTTGGTCAGGCTGTTTTCCTGCTGCATTTCGGCAAAAATGTCGACCATCACTTCGGCCTGGTGATCGGCCACGCCCGCCTGCTGCAGCGCTTTGAATGCCTTATGGGTGTTCATCATCGTCGGTATCATCCCTGTTGCTCCTGGTCGCCTTTCCTGTTGCCTGCAAGGTTATCCAGGTGGTGATAGTTGCACCATGTGATGATGTGGATTTTGCGCGACGTCTCGAAAAATATCAATTCGTACAATGAGTAACGCTAAGCGGCAATAAAAAGGGCCTGCACGCTGGCAGGCCCTGGTCTGGCACGCATTTTTATCACTTTTCGGGCTGCGGAATTATTTTTATCTCCGCCATGCCGATACCGAGTTTGCGTGGATCCTGACCGGTAATGTTGCCGAGATTAGACAGCTGTGGTTCTGGCGGCGTGATGATCAGGTTGCGGCTGGCGCCGGGGTTGGTGAAATGCAGCGTTTGCGTGGAGAACGCGTCACCCAGATTGAGCTGCTGCACTTGCTCGCCGACGCGCACCGGAATCGGTCGATGGGCGTTAGCCCCATAGGCGCGTGCGGTGATCACCACGTCAAAACGCGCCGGCAGCGGATCGACATATTCAATGTTCACCTCCGGCGCGAGGTTGGCGTTCGACCAGCGCCCCCAGCTTTCCGGCCGTGAAATACCGCTAAAGCGCTTCACGCTGGCCGGCGCGCCCGGCACGGTCAGCAGGAAGCTGTCCGCCTGGTAGCGAATGGCATTATCCTCGATGCGCATTTGCTGCTCGTTGAGCTGGTAGGTCGCCGCGCTGACCTTCACCTGCGGGAACTGCGCTTTACCCTGCCACACCGGCTGGTCGATGCGCGTCACCGTGGGCTGTCCGCCGGTCTGGCCCATCGCCAAGCAGAGATCGGTCGAGAGCGCCAGCGCCGGCTGCCACAGCCGGCCCATTTTGAAGCAGCGATCGACCCAGACAAACTTATCGCTGGCGGCAAAATCGGCCAGCTGGAAGCGCAGCGGCGCGGCGTATTCGCCTTCCGGCAGCGGCTCTACCTGATGATCGGATACGCGGAACAGGATCGGCAGCCTGAACGTCGCGCCCGAGAAGCTAAAGGTATTTTTGGGCTGGTCGATGGTGAACGTCTTCATCTGGCTGGGGAAATTCCACAGCTGAATGATATCGGCTTTCCACGCCGTGACCTTCTTCGCCATGTCATCGAACTGGCTGGAGAGCGAGGCTGAAGACAGCCCGCTGCGGCCAAGGCCAATCGCGTTATCCCCGCCGAGAATATCCAGCACCGTGGCGCCGTTATCCAGCGTGCTGCGCTTGCCGTCCAGCACCTCGGCCTGCGGCTGGTCGCCGCGGATCACCATAAACAGATCGCGGCGCGGCTGCTTGATCAGATACTGATGCGCCGTGTTATTCATCGCCAGATGATCGGAACTCACCACAATCACGGTGTTTTTAAACCACGGCGAGGCTTTGATGCGGGCAATCAGGCGCGCCACGTGCTCCTGGGAACAGGCCACCGCGCTAAACGACTGATTGGGTTTACCGTCATAGCTGTAACTTTTGCGCTGGCAGCTGCGCGAAATAAAGCCGTCCGGATGGTGAGTGTCCACGGTGAGCGTAAACAGCGCAAAGCGTTTCTGCTGACGCGACAGCTCCTCATACTTTTCAAACACTTCATCCATCACCGTATCGTCGTAAAAGCCCCAGTTGTTACGGTAGCTGGGGTCGGCGACGCGGCTCTTCAGCTCCTGCGAGCCGTACATGTTGGCGGCATCAAAACCGTGCGACAGCAAAAAGGTGTCTTTGCCGGCAAAGCGCAGGTCTGCGCCCTGAATAAACCAGTTCTCATAGCCGGAGTGTTTGAGGATATCGCCGAGGCAGATATTTTGCGGATAGAAGCTGGAAAGCGAAGCCGAGGCGTTGCCGTCGAACGGCGCAAATAGCGGAATACCGCACTGCGACGCTACCATGCCGGCGATGGTGTAATCGGTGCCGGGCAGTTGCTCGGTGTTGCTGAAGTCAATGCTGTGATCTTTTTCGCGGCTGAGTTCCGGTGCCAGGCCAGGAAAAGCCTGTTGATCGAAGTAGGTGCGCTCAAGGCTTTCGCCGTAGATATACACCAGGTTGAGCTTCGGCGCGTTAATCTGCTTATTCGGCGTTTTGTAATAGGTTTCGAAATCCGAATCGGCCTGACGCGCGTGAGAAGCGATCAGCTCTTTCACCTGGCGAAACGCCGGCGTGGTTTGCACCGAGCCGGCAGCACAGGCGATCGCCAGCAGGCTCCAGCCGAGATGATGCGGACGTTTATGCCGGCGCAGCACCCAGGAGAGAAAACAGAACAGTAAAAACAGGCCGATGATCAAGCCAAGCGCCGGTACCACATATTTGCTCACGCCCGCGCCGGTCAGGCTGTTGGTCAGGGTGTAGAGCACCGCATCGTTGATGCCATCGCCGGTAAAATAGTTGCTGGCATACAGCGTGGCGTTGAGCACGATGAACAGGGTGAGCAGCAGCAAGATCAGGATAAACCAGAATTTATTTCGCCCGGCTTTATACGAATAGACTGCGATCGCAGCCAAAAAGAGCACTATTGAAAGCAACTCCAACGGCAGATCCTCACATTAAGTAAAAAGAACGCGTTACCTGCGTCTGCGGCCCTCTGCGGGGGTTTTGCGTCAATCTATATTGGCTGTCACAGGGCTGCAACACATCCAACCAGATTTGTGCGATGCATTGCGAATCGTTTAAGGCGAGTTTAGGCGGAGTCTGATTTAGTCTGGCAGCAACCGGCGCGCTGCTGCCAGCCAGGGCGGGCGCGGGCGTTACAACTTACCGGTGAGATACTGCGCTTCGCCGTCGGCAAAGCTCCAGTCACCTTTGCTGTTGGTGATAAAACTGATCATCAGATCGTTGCCCTGCACGCCACAATTCTCCCGCAACTCGCGCGCTAACTCTGCCATGAAGTGCGTTTTCTGTTCTTCACTTCTTGGGCTGGTGTACACGCGTACCATCACCAGATTGTCGCTGCGCGCAAAGCCCAGCCCGGTATCCTGAAAGACCATCTGATAACGCTTGTTTTCATGAACAATCTGGTAACGATCGCGCGCCGGAACCTTAAATGCCGTGAGTACTGCGCGATGCGCGGCGTCGAGTAAGGTGCGAATCTCTGCTTCAGAACGGCCCTGAATAACATCAAAAGTCAGTAACGGCATCAATAAATCCTCGTTTTTGCCCACGCGGAAAGAGTAGGATGAAACGCTATGCTGCCGCTTGCTGCCGGAAAGAAAAAGCGCGCTGATTAAAATGATTATTTATTATTTTGAACAATCCTGATGAAAGAAATTAAAACCGATGCACTCTGGGTGCATTTGCACTGGCTGACGGTGCTGGCGGAACAGGGCAGTTTTACCCGCGCGGCTGAACGCCTGGATGTCAGTAAAGCGGCGATGAGCCAGAAAATCAAAGAACTGGAGCAGATGGCGGGCGTGGCGCTGGTGCAGCGCACCACGCGCAGCGTGCGGCTGACGTCGGCCGGTGAAAAGCTGGTGGACGACCTGCGTGAGCCGTTTGCGCGCATTGCGCAGAGCTTCTTCAGCGTGCGTGACGAAGCCGGGCCGGTGCGCGGCCTGGTGCGCATCAGCGCGCCGGTGGCGTTTGCCCGGCAGCAGCTGGTGCCGATTATCGGCGACTTTCTGCGCGACTACCCGCAGGTGCGGTTGCAGCTTAACGTCAGCGATCGGCTGGTGTCGCTGGGCAGCGAAGGATTCGATCTCGCCATTCGCCACAGCCAGCAGCTGCCGGAAACGCACGTCGCGCTGCCGCTGTGTGAAACGCGCACGCTGCTGGTGGCCGCGCCGGATTATCTGACCCGTCACGGTACGCCAGATACGCCGCAGGCGCTGCAGCAGCATAACTGCCTCTATTATCCGCGCGGGCTGGAGTCGCCGCAGTGGCGCTTTCGTCTGCACAGCGATGACAACGAAACGGTGCAGGTGAAGATTCAGGGTAATTTCGCCACTAATAACAGCGAGTCGATTCGTGACGCTGCGCTGCAGGGGCTGGGCATTGCCATGCTGCCGGACTTCAGCGCCAGCGCGGCGCTGGCCAGCGGCACGCTGCAGCAGGTGCTGCCGGAGTGGCAGGCGGTCGATGCCTTTGCCGACCGCCTGTGGGTGGTGCGGCCTTACGCAGCGCAGGTACCGCGTGCCGTCACCACCTTTATCCACTGGCTACGCACGCGCTTTGTTGATGGGTGAGGCCAGCGGCGCGCTGAGCGGTGCTGTGGGCTGCATCATCGCCCCCAGCAGGCTGCGACGGTTATAGTTACCGAGACGCAGATTGAAGTCGAGATGCAGCTGCTCAATGCCGCTCAGCTTGATCACCGGCGGCGGCGTATGCGGGCGCTGATGGAATAGCACCGTGTGCGCAAAGGCGTCACTTTGCCAGTTGCTCAGCCGCTGATAGTAATACGCGTTGGCCTCACATTTACGCAGATACAGGTTCACGCGGCGATGTTCGCGCATCGCCGCCTGCTGCGCCAGCGAACCCAGCTGCTGTGCGGGCTCGGCGATTTTCTGAGTCAGCAGGGCAAAATCATCGCGCTTTGCCAGCTCATTAAAATAGTTGTGCGCCCCCAGATGCTTGATCGGCGCGTACTGTTTTTGCCACTCGCGAATAAAAGGATTATTGGGCGCAGCGGCGAGAAACCAGTTTTCAATCACCGGTGCCAGATAGTTGACGGTGGCAATTTCGCGGTAATAGCCAATCACATCCATGCGGCGTTCCTGATGCGCACGGTGCACCCAGCTCAGGTCTTCAAATAACAGCGTGCTGCAGTCAATCGCAATCCCGCCGTAGCGTAATAATAATTCGAGGCGAATGACTTCACTTTTTTGCTGCTCACTTAATTGTGTCGAGGTAAAAATAAAATCCGGCAGGACTTCTTTAAGCGTTAAACGGTTTAATACATACACCTGATGGTCGGGATTATCCTGACGCAGCTGCTGGATATTTAACGCCATCGATTTCGGTAAATATTCATTGTCCCAGTACATCCAGACTTTTTTGGGTATTTCCGGCAGCGCTTTCTCACCCGAAAGCAACACGATATTGTCCTCTTCGCTGGGATCATATTCCGGCGCGCAGAGCGCAGTATGCTGTTTTTTCTGCAGTAATGTCTGGCCGGTAAAGGCGATTCTCTGCCAGTGTTGCCAGAGCGTAAGGGCTGGCTGGAGACGTTTTTTTGTCATGATGCACCTGATTATTGTGATTATGGGGAGCAAGGATTCCCTGATGCTGGCGGCTTGAGCGCGCTTATGTGTCCTGACGGCTGTGTGTAAAAAGACTACCCTTGCTTAATAATCGATCCGCAGCGGCAAGGCTACGAATTTTTTTCGCTTTCAGATTTACCGGAAACGCCGGGATCCGGGATGGCTAAAAAGAGGTATCAATAAAATGATGAGGGAATGCGTTTTTTATTTTTGCTCGATTAAGACTATTCCTAATAAAATAACCCTCTGCAGGCACAGGCCGCGGCGCGGAATAAAAATGAGCGATCGGCGGTCCGTTAACGGCGCTGTATTTTCCCCTGGCCTGGCCGCCGCTTGCCCAACGCGGAGGCAGGTTAGCTACGCTTAGAGCAGGCAACGAAAAAAAGGAGGCACTATGCAGCCACACAAGCGTGGGTTACTGGCGGTTGATAAGCAGGGCAACCGCGTGCTGTTTCTCAATCCCGACAGCTTCGCCGTTGAGCAGGAGCTGAATGCCTTACCGCCGCGACCGCATGAGCTGCTGATGCTGCCCGCGCTGGAGAAGGCGTATGTGCCGATCTACGGTGATGGCGTCCACGGCGACAATCCGCATCCGGGGCATAAGGTGGCGATTATCGATTTGCGCCGGCGGCAGATTAGCGGCTTTATCGATCTGTCACCGCTCAAGGCACCGCACAGCGGCCAGCTGGGGCGCGATGGCAAAGTGTATCTGTGCTGTGAACACAGTGCCGCGGTGGCAGTGATCGATCCGCACAGCGACACGCTGGAGAAAACCATCCGGCTGCCGTCGCACAACGCGCACCGGCTGACGCTGTCGCCCAGCGGCCGCAAGCTGTTTACTGAAAACGAAGAGGATGCCAGCATCACGGTGGTGGATTTGTGCGAGGCGGAAGGGCGCATCATTGACAACATCCTGCTGCCGGGACCGATTGCCGGCATTGCCGCCTCGCCAAAGCACCCCTATCTGGTGGCCAGCGCGGCAGACGCGCCGCTGCTGTACGTGGTGGATCGTCAGAGTCACCGTATCCGCCAGCGCATCACGCTGCCCGGCCATCAGCAGCCGTGCCAGGTGGTGCGCTTCAGCGCCAGCGGTGAGCGGCTGGTGGCGATTGGCGACGGGGAAGGAGTGGTGACGCTGTTTGACGACTTGCTTAATCCATTGGGTGACGTTGCGGTCGGCAATCAGCCGATGGATGGCTGTTTTAGCGCCGATAACCGCAGCCTGCTGATCGCTAATCAGGGTGACGGTTCGCTTAGCCTGATCGATCTGACGCAGATGAAGGTCATCGCCACGCCGCAGGCTGGCACCGGCTGCGAAGTCCTGAGCTACTTTCAGCTGTCGTCCTGAGTGCGACGGCCGCCATCAAATAAATGGCCGGTGATAAATCGCGCTGCTCCAGTGGCGGCTGCTGGCGTGTTTTTCTGCCTGCCAGCCGCGCTTGCGCAGTTGGCGCGCAATCAGTTTGTTCATAATACCGTGGCCCACCAGCAGCACCGTGCCCTGTTGCGACAGGGCAATCAGTTTGTCTGCCGCCCGCTGCGCGCGCTGCCGGGCATGCTGCACTGATTCCACGCGTCCGGCGTAACCGCATAGCCACAGCAGGCGCAGCAGCGCCAGCCACAGCGTCAGCGGCAGATGCAGGCGCGCGAACGGCAGCAGCGGCATCGCCACTTCACTGAACACCTCATCCACGTCCTGCGCCTGCAGGCCGAGCCGCGCCAGCGACGAACGCGCGCGCGGCAACGGGCTGCAGGCAATCACGCTGGCCATGCGCGCAATCGCCATACTGCGCGGCGGCGGCGCATCACAAATCACCGCCTGGTCGTAGCCTTCACACCAGTCCGCCAGCGCCCGCGCCGTAAAGCGCCCGCTTACCGGATGGTCTGGCTTGCCGTGTCGCATGAGGATAATGGTCATAATGCTCCTGAGTGAAGGTCATCCAGTCTACTGCAGGCACGCAGGATTTCGCGCGGCCCGGGCGGTTTTAAGAATAATGCCCGGGTGTCATCAAAACTTAACTGAAATGTGCGAAAACGGCGCGGTGAAAGTTTGGTCGCCGTTTTTGCCAATGATAAGCAATAGTCGTTAATCACGCAGCGTGCGTGGATTTTTTAATGACGCTGGCTGTAATGTAATGTAATGTCATGAATTAACGACGTTTTTATCTTTTTCTCATGCACCATTGTGAAGATAAGTTAATTATTTTCCTGTTGATCACTTGATTTATCTACGCGCGTAGATAGACTGTCTTCACAGTGACAACTCACGGTGCCAGAGACGAAGTTGGCCTTGAGATGACCCAGTTACATTTGCCGTGCTAATGCGATCGATGAAAAAAACATCGGCGAAATCAGGCAAATAGATGAATTCCAACACCAGGGAATTCTTTACTGACCTTTCATCCAGGTTTGCCTACTGAACGTCGCCACCGGGGAGTTCCGCTTGTTGCCAGGGAACCGACCCACGGATGGGCGTTTACTGTTTTCACCTCTTTCAGGGAAATGGTTATGACGGTACATCACTCCGTTACGCAACAAGGTTCACCCGCTTCCGCCGCCGATGCGCGGCTGGAAACCACCTCCGGGCGCAAAGATTTCTGGCGCGCTACCTTCTCCTGCTGGCTGGGCACCGCGATGGAATACGCGGATTTCGCCCTGTATGGCCTCGCTGCCGGCATCATTTTTGGCGATGTATTCTTCCCCGAAGCCACCCCGGCAATGGCGCTGCTCTCCAGCTTTGCCACCTGGTCGGTCGGCTTTATTGCGCGCCCGATCGGGGCGCTGCTGTTTGGCTGGATTGGCGATCGCAAGGGCCGCAAGGTCGTGATGATCAGCACCATCATTCTGATGGGTGCTTCAACCACGCTGATCGGCCTGATTCCTTCCTATGCAACGATTGGCCTGTGGGCGCCGGCCTGCCTGGTGCTGCTGCGTTTCACGCAGGGGCTGGGCGCCGGCGCAGAGCTCTCGGGCGGCACGGTGATGCTGGGTGAATACGCGCCGGTTGAGCGCCGTGGCCTGGTGTCGTCGGTGATTGCGCTTGGTTCCAACAGCGGCACGCTGATTGCGTCGCTGGTGTGGCTGGCGGTGATTCAGATGGATAAAGCCACGCTGCTCGACTGGGGCTGGCGTATTCCGTTCCTCAGCAGCGTGCTGATTGCTGCGGTCGCGCTGTGGATTCGCCGTCATCTGCGTGAAACGCCGGTATTTGAGCGTCAGCAGGCGGAACTGCAGGCGCAGCGCCATGAAACGCTGGCGCAAAGCTCGACGCAACCCGACAGCCGCAGCTTCTGGCAGCGTAGCCGCGCCTTCTGGACCATGGTGGGCCTGCGCATCGGTGAGAACGGCCCGTCCTATCTGGCACAGGGCTTTATCGTCGGCTACGTCGCCAAAGTGCTGATGCTGGACAAATCGGTGCCGACCACCGCGGTGTTCATCGCCTCGCTGCTCGGTTTTCTGATCATCCCGTTTGCCGGCTGGCTGTCAGATCGCTTTGGCCGACGCATCACCTATCGCGGCTTCTGCCTGTTACTGATGGTCTACGCCTGGCCCGCCTTTAGCCTGATGGACAGCCGCGAGCCGGCCATCGTGATTCCGGTGATTGTAGTGGGCATGGCGCTGGCGTCGCTGGGCATCTTTGGCGTGCAGGCGGCGTGGGGCGTGGAGATGTTTGGCGTCAAACACCGTTACACCAAAATGGCGGTTGCCAAAGAGCTGGGGTCTATTCTTTCAGGAGGCACCGCACCGCTGGTGGCGGCGGCGCTGCTGTCGTTTACCGGCCACTGGTGGCCGATTGCCGTGTACTTCTCGGCCATGGCGACCATCGGTTTCCTCACCACCTTTGTGGCACCGGAAACGCGCGGACGCGATCTGAATCTGCCGGAGGATGCTATCTGACGCGCAGGATCGTGCAACATTCTTTGATTACGCTGGCCGGTACTCCCGGCCAGCGGCATTAACGCAGAGGCAATATTGGCGAAATCCCCAACCGGAAATGTGACACGCAGTGACGTCGCCAAAGCCGCCGGAACCTCGGTGGCGGTGGTCAGCTATGTGATAAACAACGGACCGCGTCCGGTGGCCGAAGCCACGCGTCAGCGCGTGCTGGCCGCCATCCAGCAAACCGGCTATCGCCCGAATGCGGTGGCGCGCGCGCTGGCCTCCGGCAGTACCAAAACCTTTGGCCTGATCGTGCCAAATATCGCAAACCCGTTTGTCGCCTCAATGGCGCACGTGCTGCTGCAGGAGTCGCTGAACCACGGCCACGTAATGCTGCTGGGCGATGCCGGCGACGACCGCCAGCGCGAGCTGGAGCTGATTCAGGGTCTGCTGAATCGTCAGGTTGATGGCCTGTTTTACACCAGCGTCGATCGCCATCCCTATATTGATGTCATCCAGGCGAGCGGAACGCCGCTGGTGATGCTGGACCGCATCGAACCGCGTCCCGGCGTCAGCATGCTGTGCGTTAACGAACGTGAAGCGGCGCGCCAGGTCACGGCGCATCTGCTCAGCCACGGCTATCAGCAGGTCGGCATGATCAGCGGTCCGCGTGAGATGCTTAACGCGCAGGATCGTATTCAGGGCTGGCGCGACGCCATGGCGCAGCACGGGCTGACGGTAGATGAAGCGCTGATTTTTCCGGCCGGCTATTCGCGCCAGGGCGGTTACGACGCCGGGCAGCGCATGATTGCCAGCGGCCGGGTGCCGCGCGCGCTGTTTACCAGTAACGAAGGGCAGGCGATTGGCTGTATCCGCGCGCTGTCCGAACATGGTCTGCGCGTGCCGCACGATGTTGCGCTGGTGTGTTTCAACGGTACCGAGCAGTCGGCCTTTCATGTGCCCACGCTCACCACCGTGCGCCAGCCGCTGCGCGAAATGGCACGCAGCGCCATCGCCATGCTGAAAAACGGTCATGGCGAGGCGCAGCTGGCCGAATTTCCTCACCATCTGGAGATCGGTGAGTCCTGTGGCTGCCAGCTATCTCAACAAAAATAAATATATAACATTATGAAAAGACTAATTATTGATTGTGATCCGGGGAATGGTATTGCTGGCGCTAACACCGATGACGGGCTGGCGCTGGCCTTAGCGCTGGCGTCACGCGCGCTGGCCGTTGAGCTGATCACCACCGTGAGTGGCAACACGCCGAGCGCGGTGGGAGCGCGGGTGGCTAAAGATCTGCTGCAGCGGCTCGGACTGAACATTCCGGTAGTGCAGGGCGCGCTGCAGGCGCTGCGCGAAGATCCGGCGCCGTGGCGCGCGCGGCTGGATAACGTCGCCGACCCGGCGCTGGGCGAACTGTGGCGCGGCGTGCGTCAGCCGCAGACGGTGGCAGCGGACGGCAACGATGCGGCGGGCGTGATGGGCCAGCTGATTTGTGACAATCCCGGCGAGTTTACGCTGGTGGCAATAGGCCCGCTGACCAACGTGGCGCAGGCGCTGCAGCGCTATCCGCAGATGGCGGATTGCGTAGCGGAGATCGTCATCATGGGCGGCGTATTCGCGCTGGATGACTACATCAAAGACACCAATTTTGGCCTCGATCCGGAAGCGGCGCATCAGGTGCTGCACAGCGGCGCCACCATCACGCTGGTGCCGATGGATGCCACCACGCAGACGCTGCTGACCCATCAGGATCTGACGCGCCTGACCGCCTGCGATCATCCACTGCCGCAGTTTGTACGCGAAACGCTGCGACCGTGGATTGATTACTCCATCCGCACCCGCCATCTGCCGGGTTGCTGGATCCACGATGCGCTGGTCATTGCCTGGCTGCTCAACCAGCGCGTGGCGGACGGTGTGGATTATCACGTCGATATTGAGTTGCGTCCCGGTGCCACGCGCGGCAAGACCTGGCGCTACCGCACGCCGCTGCGGCTGGACGTCGGCGTGCCGGCGGACGCGGGCGCACTGGTGCATGTGATGCAGAACGTAAACAATCCGCTGCTGCTGGAAGTGATTGAGCAGACGTTCAACGGATTGAAACGCTGAGATTTTGCTGCGGCGCGCGGTCTCCCGGCCGGAGTACCGTGCGCCGCTTTCCTGCCGACACGCTTCCTTACATCGCGAATCACTCGCTGACAATTCCCCGCCGCGCGGCGCCTTTCTGACATGCTATATACAAATGGTTAACACAATAATAACCAGTGCAACCATTCGCTGGATAACGTTCCAATAAAAATCTGGCCGCGAGCCGGAAGCAATCAGACAGGATACCCTTATGTTTAACTGGACTGCGACCCAGCGCAACGTGGCTTTCGCCAGTTTCGCCAGCTGGACGCTGGATGCGTTCGACTTCTTTATTCTGGTGTTTGTGCTCAGCGATCTTGCGCGCTACTTCAACACCAGCGTCTCCGATGTTTCCATTGCCATTATGCTGACGCTGGCCGTACGACCGGTGGGCGCATTGATCTTTGGCCGGCTGGCGGAAAAATATGGCCGCCGGCCGATCCTGATGCTCAACATCGTGCTGTTTTCGCTGTTTGAGTTGCTGTCGGCATGGTCGCCCAACTTTGCTGCCTTCCTGACCTTCCGCGTGATTTACGGCGTGGCGATGGGTGGCATCTGGGGCGTGGCCTCTTCGCTGGCGATGGAAACCATTCCCGACCGTTCGCGCGGCCTGATGTCCGGCATCTTCCAGGCCGGTTATCCGTGCGGCTATCTGCTGGCGTCGATAGTGTTTGGCCTGTTCTTCGAACAGGTGGGCTGGCGCGGCATGTTCCTGATTGGCGCGCTGCCGATTCTGCTGCTGCCGTTTATCTATTTTAAAGTGCCGGAATCGCCGGTATGGCTGGCGGCGCGCGAGCGTAAAGAGAATCACGCGCTGCTGCCCATCATCCGCCAGCACTGGAAAATCTGTATTTACATGGTGCTGCTGATGGCCTGTTTTAACTTCTTCAGCCACGGCACGCAGGATCTCTACCCGACGTTCCTGAAAGTGCAGCACCAGTTTGACGCCCACACGGTGAGTATTATCGCCATCGGCTATAACATCGCGGCGATGCTCGGCGGCATTACGTTCGGCTCGCTGTCCGAGCGTATCGGGCGTAAAAAAGCCATCATGCTGGCGTCGTTTCTGGCGCTGCCGGTGCTGCCGCTGTGGGCGTTCTCCAGCGGTTCCTGGGCGATTGGTATCGGCGCGTTCCTGATGCAGTTTATGGTGCAGGGCGCATGGGGCGTGGTGCCGACCTACCTAACCGAGCTGGTGCCGGCCAATGCGCGTGCGGTACTGCCGGGCTTCGTTTACCAGCTGGGGAATTTAATTGCTTCGGTCAACGCCACGCTGCAGTCCCGCATCGCCGAAGCCCACGGCGGTAACTACGGACTGGGCATGGCGATTGTCGCCGGCACGGTGGCGGTGCTGATTTGCGTGTTCGTGGCGTTTGGCCGCGAGACGCGCGGCATCGAAATATCCGGGGCGGTGGCGAAAGAGACGCGTTAACGCGCCTCGCAGACGTCAATCCATTTCGCCGCCGTGAGCTCAGCCATGCGCTGCGGCGAAATGCGCACCGCGCTGTGAATCGAACCGGCCGCAGGTAACACTTCATCGAAACTGCGCAGCGACACATCGCAATAGACGGTCAGTGGATTTTCCAGCCCGAACGGGCACACGCCGCCGACCGGATGGCCGGTCCAGTTCACCACTTCATCCACGCTCAGCATGCGCGCTTTTGCCCCGAGCGCCGCCTTCAGCTTGCGATTGTCCAGCCGGGCGTCGCCGCGTGTGACAATCAGCACCACGCTTTCTTTCACTTTCAGCGACAGGGTTTTGGCGATTTGCCCCGGCGTCACGCCATGTACGCGTGCGGCCAGTTCTACGGTGGCAGTGCTTTCCGGCATCTCGATGATGTCGATATCCGGTGCGTGTTCGGCAAAGAAGTGCCGTACCGACTCCAGGCTCATTTTTTTCTCCGGTAAAAACAGAGCGTAAAAGCTGCCATAAGGCGGGAAAGCTGTAAACGGGAGAAACGGAGAATCTGTAACAGAATACGCCGCGCTTACACGGCATTTAACGTGCAGTTACCGCAGCGTTCGACGTCCGGAATGCGATAGCGCTGGCAGCAGCTGCGCCGCTCCATCGCGCCGTTACGCGGGATCATGGTGCGATACAGCGGATTATCACTGCCGTCGGACAGGGATTTGCTGAAAAACAGCGCCTGTTCCAGTTGATGCCGGGTAGCCGCAGGCAGCTGCTGCTGCAGTTCGCCAAGGAACCAGTAAAACGAGAAGCCTAAGTTGTTCCAGATCAGCCGAGCGTTGATGTCACCGTGCTGCGCCATGCCGTTGACGGCGGGGATCAGGCTGTGCTGAATCAGGCGTTCGATACGCTGCTGCGGATTGAGATAGCGCGCATCCTCATCCTCCTGCACATCAATCCAGAAGGCGCAGGGATGGCCGTTTTCGTGGAACTCAACGTGGATGCGCTGCGGCGAGCAGTCGAGCGCGCGCGGCTCCTGCAGCAGCGCCAGTATTAATGGCGGCAGCAGCAGGCCAAAATACCACTGGGCCCACAGCGACTGCAGCGGTTTGGCTTCCTGCGGAACATCGGGATGGTGGCGATAGAGATAGTCGCTGTAGCGCTGCGTCAGGCGGCGATAGTGAAACGGCGTGGACCATTCGGCCAGCGTCAGCGTGCCTGCGGGGGCCGGCTGGCCCAGCTTCACGTTTTCCCGCATGTAGCTACGCTGGTCGCACATCAGATCTTCCAGCGCGCTGGCTAAGCTGCGATCGCTCTGCATAAAGATCAACGGATGCGCGCTAAAGCGATGATCCTGACGCGTGATGATGGCCATGCGGCTCCTGAGTGAAAACGGGAAGCGAAAAACAAATGATAATCGTTCCCGATTCACTGAGCAAGATGCCAGCAACGCTCACTGCCAGGCCGCCGCGCATTTTGCGTGAAATCCTGCGGAGAGGGCGCGGCGTTGTCGCCGCACCGCTTACACCAGATCGCTGCTTACCGGCGCCAGCTTCGGTAAATCCTCCCACGCCAGAATGGTGTTACGTCCCTGATTCTTCGCCACGTACAGCGCGCGGTCGGCGTTGGCCACCGCCTGGTCGAAGTCTTCTGCGAAAATCGGCGCGATACCGGCGCTGATGGTCACGTGGGTCGAGACTTTATCATTGAAGCGGTGGGGAATTTCCAGATCAACCACGTACTGGCGGATGCGTTCGGCCAGCTTCATGGCAATCGAGGCGTTAACGTTGGTCATCAGCACCAGAAACTCTTCGCCGCCGTAGCGCGTCACCACATCGCGCGAGCGCACCGCATCGCGAATCGCAACCGACACCCGCGCCAGCGCCTGATCGCCCATGGCATGACCGTAGTTATCGTTGTAGGCCTTGAAGTGATCGATATCCAGCAGCAGCACAAAGTGGCTGCCGGCATGATTTTCCATGATGGTATCCAGCCGGTTCTTCAGCCCGCGCCGGTTATACAGGCCAGTGAGCGGATCGAGCATGCTCAAATCGCTAAAACTTTGCTTCTCCTCATACAGCTGGCGCACCAGCCGCAGGGTGAAGGTGTCGAAGCGGCGGCGCATCAAGTGGTGCAGCGAGAAGCCGATCAGCGGCAGCGTAATGGTGAACAGAATGGTCATTAAATGCTGACCATCATCCAGTAACAGTACGGTTAATACCGGTGGCGTAATATGTAAACAGAACGCAAGCAAATAATCACTCAGGGCAATCGCGCTGATAAAAAATACGCTCAGCAGACTGATTATTAAAAAGCTACCGTCAAAATAAAACACCAGATGGTAACGATGATTGATATGCCAGGCCCATAGCGCGCCTAATAGCAATGCGACAGGATTTAATAACGGGAATTTTAGATTCGGCGCGATTAAACATAGCGCCAGCAGCGTGGTGCTAAAGCCCGCCACCAGCGTCACCGGCAGCGAATTGATGGGATTATCCGTGCCGAAAAACGGCAGCAGACAAAAAAGCGAAACGGCGACATTCAAAAACAAAAATAGCATCAGCGACAGCCGATACTTGCTGTGTTTCAACTCATCATAAGATTGTAATTTCATTATTATTACTCGTGACAGCCCTGAAATATCAAAGCGCTACCCGCAGGAAATAATCCCACAACGCGGATAGTGAGCACGTTTTTGCTGTGTTATCAAAATAGTTATCGGCGGCAATCTATCATTTTCCAGTAATTCTGTCATCCGGCGCGGGCAGGGCAAAAAATTCGCTGCAAGATGAGAAATATTGTCATATGATAATGGGAATATTTATCATTTGAAGGGTTGCGCGATGATCATGGCGATGATGGCCGCCTGCGGCTTGTGGGGCGTAAGCTGGGTGATGGGTAAACGTCTGGATAGCGGCTGGGGCGTATTGCTGCCCTGTGCGGCCATGCCGGTGTTTGCGCTGTGGGAGCCGAGTTTCAGCCAGTGGCGCTTAGTGATGATTGTCGCGCTGCTGCTTACCGTGGTGATGCTGTTCCACCATCGTCTGCGTCATTATCTGCTGCTGCCTTCCTGCCTGGCGCTGGCTGGCGGTCTGGCGGCTATCTCGGTGAATTTTCACGTCATTTAACGGCGAGCAGAAACGACAATATCACGCAAAGGCGTGATAGCAGCGGTAACAATCAATGGGGATGTACTGCAGAAGAAGTGTGACAACGTTGGTGCGAAGAGAGGGACTTGAACCCTCACGTCCGTAAGAACACTAACACCTGAAGCTAGCGCGTCTACCAATTCCGCCACCTTCGCATCGTAGTTGTCTGTTTATATCACCGCATGGTGCGAAGAGAGGGACTTGAACCCTCACGTCCGTAAGAACACTAACACCTGAAGCTAGCGCGTCTACCAATTCCGCCACCTTCGCGCAGTGCACGCGATATAAACTCTGTGATTATTGGTGCGAAGAGAGGGACTTGAACCCTCACGTCCGTAAGGACACTAACACCTGAAGCTAGCGCGTCTACCAATTCCGCCACCTTCGCCTGCCTGCAATACATTACAGTATCGCTAACCACGGAGGCGCATTTTAGAGATTTTACTCATTGCGTCAACACATATTTTGCGACGGTGAAACGACTGCTGCAAAAAGCAACGTTTTCCCCGTCGCATCGCGGATTTTACTACGCTTAGCGCGCTTTCGCGCCGCGGCCATATACGGCGCGATACACTTTGAAGCGGCCGGTCTGCGCCAGCACTTCATGGTTACCGAAGGTTTCATCCAGAACCTGCGGATAAGGCAGGAAGGCGTTGGCCACGATGCGCAGCTCGCCGCCGCTGTTAAGATGTTTCACCGCACCGCGAATCAGCGTGTGGGCGGCATCAAGGCTGGTTTGCAGACCGTCATGGAACGGCGGGTTAGAGATGATCAGATCAAAACGGCCGCTGACGTCCGAGAACACGTTACTGGCAAACACTTCGCCTTCCAGACCGTTAGCGGCCAGCGTGGCTTTACTCGCCTCGATGGCGGCGGCGTGCACATCGCACAGCCACAGCCGGACTTTCGGCGAATGCTGCGCCAGCGCGGCGGCTAATACGCCACTGCCACAGCCGATATCCAGCACTTTGCCTTTGGTGTGCGGCGTCAGCGTGGAAAGCAGCAGATCGCTGCCGATATCTAGCCCGTCGCGGCTGAACACGCCCGGCAGGGTATGAATGGTGAGATCGTCCAGCTGATAGCGATTGCCGAACGCGCTGGCGTCAAAGCTGGCCTGCTGCGTCAACTGACCGTGATACAGCCCGCAGCGGCGCGCGCTGTCGATCTTCTCCAGCGTGGCCCAGCTCTCCAGCATGCCTTCGGCGCTGCGCACGCCGCTGCGGTTTTCACCGACGACAAAAATATCGCAGCCCAGCGGCAGCAGCGACAGCAGGTTTTGCAGCTGGAATTGCGCTTCCGGTTTGTTCTTCGGCCAGAAATAGACCAGCGTGTCGCAACCGGCTACGTCGGCCGCACCGGCCACCAGCCCGTACACTGCCCGTTCACCGAGGCGACGGCTGAGGTTCTGCCAGTGATGGTACTGCTGAGTGTGCACGCGGCTCGACGCGGTCTCCAGCTGGGCGGGCAGGTCATCCTGCAGGTCGCCGGCGAACAGTACGTGGCGGGCGGTAAATTCATCACTGTGGCGCAGAATCACTTCGCTGGCCGGGGTAAAAGCAGACATGGAACGCTCCTGTTAAATCAGAGCGGCGATTATAGTGCTTTGTTGGCGCATGTTCGATGGGTTTGCTAGCATAGCGTCGCATTCTGGCAGGATTACAGGTAACAGCATGAGCACAAGGCGCGACTGGCTTCTACAGCAAATGGGGATTACGCAGTATCAGCTGCGACGTCCGCGCGTGCTGCAAGGTGAAATTGCCGTCACGCTAACGCCGGACACGCGGCTGGTGCTGGTCGCTGAGCAGGCGCCGGATCTGCAGGAGCCGCTGGTGCGTGACGTACTGCGGACGCTGAGCATTCAGCCGGGGCAGGTAATGACGCTGACGCCAGAACAGCTGCCAATGCTGCCGGAGCAGGTCGACTGTGCCGGCTGGCTGCTGGGTGTGACCAGCGATCATCCTTTTAACGGCATCACGTTCACCAGCGCCGTTTTCAATGAATTAATCAGCAGCGGCGCGGCCAAACGCGCGCTGTGGCAACAGATGTGTAACCATGACAGCCATCTCTTTCATCACCCCTGATTTACAGCCGCGGCTGCTGGAGATCGAGCGCCGCGCGCATGCGTTTCCGTGGAGCGAGCAGACCTTTGCCAGCAATCAGGGCGAACGTTACGTCAATCTTTGCCTGCACGCGGACGGCCAGCTGGCCGGCTTCGCCATCACCCAGGTGGTGCTGGATGAAGCGTCGCTGTTCAACATCGCGGTTGATCCCGCGTTCCAGCGCCGCGGCTATGCGCGTCAGCTGCTACAGCAGCTGATTGCCGAACTGGAGCAGCGTGCGGTAATGACGCTGTGGCTGGAGGTGCGCGCCTCCAATCAGCCCGCCATTGCGCTGTATCAGCAGCTGGATTTTCATCAGGTCAGCGTGCGGCCAAACTACTATCCCACCGCCAGCGGGCGCGAGGATGCCATCATCATGGCGCTCACGCTCTGACGTTATTCAAAAGGGGCACTATGTTAAACGACTGGGACTGCATCCTGTTCGATGCGGATGACACACTTTTCCACTTTGACGCCTTCGCCGGCCTGCAGCGCATGTTTGCCAGCTACGACGTGCACTTCAGCGATCAGGATTACGCTGATTATCAGGCCGTCAACAAACCGCTGTGGGTCGATTACCAGAACGGCACCATTTCAGCGTTACAGCTCCAGACGCGCCGCTTCACGCTGTGGGGCGAAAAACTGCGCGTGGCACCGGAAGTGCTTAACAGCGACTTTCTTAATGCGATGGCCGAGATCTGCCTGCCGCTGGATGGCGCAGCCCGCCTGCTGGATACGCTCAAGGGCAAGGTAAAAATCGCCATCATCACCAACGGTTTTACGGCGCTGCAGCAGGCGCGCCTTGAACGCACCGGTTTCCGTGACTACTTTGACGCGCTGGTGATCTCCGAACAGGTGGGCGTACCCAAGCCGGACGCGGCGATTTTTGACCATACGCTGCAGCTGCTGGGCAATCCCGATCGCCGCCGGGTATTAATGGTCGGCGACACGCCGGAATCGGATATTCTCGGTGGTATGAATGCCGGCGTGAAAACCTGCTGGATCGATCACGGCACGCGTCCGCTGCCGGCGCACATCACGCCCACCTGGCAGGTGAAAACCTTGCCTGAGCTGCAATCTATTCTGACTGCTTAACAATCCCGATACCTGCTATTTTAGCGAATTAAACCAGCCTGGTCCGCCTGGCTGGTTTTTTTAACTGCCAGTTTGTCTTTATCACCCCTTTTTCACCGCCTGCCTGGGTTTTATCGCGCGCAGACAAAATGCGTGCCGCTCAGCGCCATTTTTTTTATGACAATTTTTAATGATCGCGCGAGCAAAATTTCATCTTTCATTTACAATCTTTCACAGTTTTAATGGATTGCTAAGAATAGTCTTAGGTTTACGGGCAAAAGTGACGCAAATTTGCATTAAAAATATTTGTTAACCTTTACTGAACTAATTTCCTCTGCTAGCGGCGCGTTGAAATTTTGTCAGGCTTCTGTAAACTTCCGTCAGACATTAACAAATGGATTGTGATTGCATGCTCACGGGCAGGTTTTACCTGGCTCGTGCGGTAGCTATGATGTTTCCAGTCTTTTATATGTTGTTGATATATCTCAATAAATAGCAATACTGTCAGCGAATGCCGTAAGTTGTTGCTGTTATCCTCTTAATCGTTACCGATTAACCAGATTCATTGAACGTGATAGTTTTTAACCCAGGGATGGCATAAGAGAAACCGAGGTTTGGCTGTGGCCGACCCCTTCGCTTAGCAAAAATTGATCATGTTGCTGATCGTTTGTGAAACGATCAGAATTCTTCCGACATCATCCCTGTCACTAATGTTGCATTTTTAATACTTAATTCAGACTGATCAATTTTTGCCTCGCTGGCGCGATGCGTTAGCCACACTCATTAAAGGGTAAACTTTTTAACTGGTACTGAATCGACGCCGGCTTCAGCCGTGCGCACGGTTCATTTTGCTCTTAACCGGCCTCTGGCCACTTTTTAGGCGTTAATGGAACTAAACATGAAGAAAATGGTGAATCTCCGTATGGCGTTGGGCCTGATGTTTGTTTTCGCAGTGGCTGGCTGTAAAGCACCGCCAAAGATGACAGACGACACGATTGTCAGCAGCACCGTTGACGGCGTCACGCTGTCGCACCGTTATGCCGTCCAGCCGCCGGCACAGTTCAGCCCGGTGAACGAGGCTTATCGCGCGCTCTATCCGGCTTCGATCATGACCCGCCCCAGCTTCGGCGGCAAAGTGGTGGATACGCTGAAAAGCGGTGAAACCTACACCGTGATTGGCCAGGTTGAAAACAACTGGCTGGCACTTGGCGAGTCGGCGCAGGCCGCAGACGAAGCGCAGCCTGAGACTGCACCGGCCGATGACAAAAAAGCGCAGCAGCCGGCGGCTCAGCCTGCGGTACAGCTGATCGGTTATGTCCCGTTCCGCGCGGTGGTGAAAAGCGCGCTGTATGAGCAGACCATCAAAGCGGACCAGCCGAAGCGTCGCGCCCGCGCCAGCAGCAAGAAAAAGACCTGCGTCGCGGTGGATGGCGACAGCAAAGCGTGCCAGAACAGCAACAGCGGCACCTGGATCATCAACTAACACGGTAAGCAGGGAGGGCTGAATAATGACGATGATTTCTCTCCGCCGCGCCGGCTTACTGCTGCTGGCTTGCCTGCTGGCTGCCTGCAGCAGCAACAGTCCGGCGCCGGTTGCACGCTACAATCTCGACTTTCAGGCGCATCCGCAGATCAACGCGGGCGCGCCGCTCAAAGTCCGGGTGATGTTGCTGACCTCCGATGCGGAATTCATGTCCGCTGATTTCTACTCCCTGCAGAACCAGCCCGCCACCGCGTTGGGCAGCACGCTGCTCAACAATCAGCAGTTCTTCCTGATGTCAGGTCAGCTGAGTAAAACCCTCAGCGCGAAAAGCCTGCCGGAAGCGCGCTTCATCGGCATCATGGCCGAGTATCAGGCGCTGGACGGTAAAGTCTGGCGTCTTGCGCTGCCCTTTCCGGATGGCGACGACAGCGCATTCTGGCAGTTCTGGAAAAATAACGATGGTGAGTTGAATGCCCGCGTCGTGGCGGATATCAACGGCCTGCGCGTGGTTAAGCAGTAAGGATGCCTATGAACCGAGCCGAAAAGGTTGTCTGGACCGAGGGGATGTTCCTGCGCCCTCACCATTTCCAGCAGTCGGAAAATTTTCTACACAGCACCCTGCGCGAGTGGGGGCAGTCGCAGCGCTCCTACACCTGGGGTTTTTTTGACCTCGAATTTGATGAAGCGCTGCTGCGCCAGGGAAAACTGGCGCTGAGTGCCGCCAGCGGATGTCTGCCTGACGGCACCTTCTTCTCTTTCAGCCAGCCACAGCACGGTCCGGCCCCGCTGGATCTGCCAGCGAATGTCGATCGCAGCAAAGTGGTGCTGGCGATCCCGGCCCGGCGCAACGGGCGCGAAGCGGTGGCGTTTCAGGAGACGCAGGATTCACTGGCGCGCTATCTGGCGTGGGAAGCCGAAGTCGAAGATGACAACGCTCAGGCGGTCGGCGCTGCCACCGTTCAGTTCGGCAAACTGCGCCTGCGCCTGATGCTGGAACAGGATCTCACCGCGGAGTGGACGGCGATGGGCGTGGCGCAGGTGATTGAAAAACGCAGCGATAACCACGTGCGCCTCGACACCGACTACATTCCGCCGATGCTGACGCTCAACGCGAGCCGGCCGCTGCAAAGCATGCTCAATGACCTGCACGGCCTGATTCAGCAGCGCAGCCAGCAGCTGAGTCAGCGCACGCCGGGTACCGGCCGTTTTAACAGTGCCGACATGGTCGATTTTATGCTGCTGACCTTACTCAACCGTCAGCTTGGCCTGCACGCGCACTTACAGCATCTGCCGCTGCTGCACCCGGAAACGCTCTACAGTCACTGGCTGCAGCTGGCTGCTGAATTGAGCAGCTGGATGCCGGCGCGCACCCCGGACGCGCTGCCGCTGTATGACCATGACGATCTGTACAGCTGCTTTACCCGCTTAACGCTGCTGCTGCGCCAGGGACTGTCGCAGGTGATGGAAGAGAGCGCCATCCAGCTGCCGCTGACGCAGCGCTCGCACGGCCTCAACGTGGCCACGGTGCCGGAAAGCAGCATGGTGCGCGAGTTCGGCTTTGTGCTGGCGGTCAAAGCCAGCGTGCCGGCCGAGGCGCTGAAAACCCACTTCCCGGCGCAGATGAAAGTCGCGCCCGTTACCAAAATCCGCGATCTGGTACAGCTGCAGCTGCCGGGACTGGCGCTGAAAGCCATGCCGGGCGCGCCGCCGCAAATCCCGTGGCATGCCGGCTACAGCTATTTCGAGCTCGATAAGAACAGCGAGCTGTGGCAGGAGATGGAGCGCTCAGGTGCCTTTGCGCTGCATCTGGCCGGTGAGTTTCCGGGCCTGAACATGGAGTTCTGGGCCATTCGTAGTCAGTCAGAATAATCAAAACTGAGCACGCCGCATGATGCAGGAACAACAGAAACCGAACAGTGACGTCACACAGCAGGATGTCAGCCATCAGAATGTGCTGGTCGCCGCGGCGAATCCGCTGATTAACGCGATCCCGCAGATTCGCCACTCCGTCTCGCACGACGATCCGGCGCGACTGCGCCAGCAGCTGATCGATCAGATCCGTCGCTTTGAGCTCAGCTGCCAGCAGTCGGGGCTGAGTTATGAAGTGATCGTCGGCGCGCGCTACTGCCTGTGCACCGCGCTGGATGAAGCGGCGGCGCTGACGCCGTGGGGCAGCCGCGGCGTGTGGACCAGCAACGGCCTGCTGGTGACGTTTCACAATGAAACCTGGGGCGGTGAGAAGTTCTTTCAGCTGCTGGCCAAGCTGTCGCAAAACCCGCGTCAGCACATCCTGCTGCTGGAGCTGATCTATTTCTGTCTGCTGCTCGGCTTTGAAGGGCGCTACCGCGTGCTGGATAACGGGCGTTCGCAGCTGGAAACCATCAAACAGCGTCTGCTGCAGATGATCAAAAGCGTGCGCGGCAGTTACCCGGCGGCGCTGTCACCGCATCCCACCGATCAGCCGGTGCTGCGCAAGCTGTGGCGGCCGATGATTCCACTGTGGGCCTGTGCGGCGGTGGCCGGCTTTGCTGCCTGCCTGTTCTACATCGTCCTGAACTGGCGTCTCGGCGACTACACCTCGCCGGTGCTGGCCAGCATCTATCAGACCGCGCTGCCGGAAGTCAAAATCAGCAATCCGGCACCGCCGCCGCCCGCCACGCTGAATCTGAAAGCGTTCCTCAAGCCGGAAATTGATGCCGGCCTGGTGGCGGTGCGCGATGAAGCCGACCAGAGCGTGGTCACGCTCAAGGGCGATGGCCTGTTCGCCTCGGCATCCACCGAAGTGCGTGGCCGCTACGATGCGGTGATTCAGCGCATTGCCGCCGCGATGAATAACGTCAGCGGGAAGATTCTGGTGATTGGCTACAGCGACAACGTGCCGATTCGCAGTGCCCGCTTCGCCTCCAACTATGAACTCTCGCTGGCGCGCGCGCAGTCGGTGCAAACCCTGCTGCAGCAGCAGCTGGCACAACCGTCGCGGGTTAAAGCCGAAGGGCGTGGCGAAAGCCATCCGCTGGTGCCGAACACCAGCGCGGAGAATCGCGCCCGCAACCGTCGCGTAGAAATTACTCTGCTGGTCGCGCCGGATGCGACGCAAGCGGAACTCAACGGCCTGGCGAGAGGGAACTAATCCATGCTGAATATGCTTTTTGCGGTGCTGACCAGCCGCCTCGCCTGGGGTTTTGTCGGTATTACCGCGCTCTCCTTTATCATCTGGGTGATTGGCCCGGTGTTTTCCATTGTTGACTCGCGGCCGCTGGAGCCAGAGCAGAACCGCATCATCAGTATTGCGCTGCTCTATCTGGTGTGGGGGCTGAGCCAGGCGATTCCGCGCCTGTATAACTTCTGGCTCAACCGCAAACTGATGTCGAGCCTCGAAACCAGCAAAAGCGATGCGCCGGAGCAGGACCGCAAACGCCTGACCAATGAAGAACAGGTGCTGGCGAGCCGTTTCTCCGAAGCCACCGACATGCTGAAAAAAGCGCACTTTCAGCGCGCCAGCAGCAAGGGCGCGCCTTTCTGGGCGCAGCGCTTCAGCCATCAATACCTCTACCAGCTGCCGTGGTACATGATCATTGGCGCACCGGGTGCTGGTAAAACCACCGCGCTGGTCAACTCCGGGCTGCAGTTCCCGCTGGCGGACAAGTTCGGCAAAGCGGCGCTGCGCGGCATCGGCGGCACGCGCAACTGTGACTGGTGGTTCACCAACGAAGCGGTGTTGCTGGATACCGCTGGCCGCTATACCACTCAGGAGAGCCAGCAGGAGCGCGACGCCAGCGAGTGGCATCACTTTCTCGACCTGCTGCGCAAATATCGCGGCCGTCAGCCCGTCAATGGCGTGATTGTCACGCTCAGCGTGTCCGATTTACTGACGCAATCGCCGGAAGCGCAGCGCAATCAGGCGATCGCACTGCGTCAGCGGCTGATGGAGCTGCACGATCGCCTCGGCATTCGCTTCCCGGTTTATGTGCTGGTCACCAAAACCGACCTGCTCAAAGGTTTCCGCAGCTACTTCGCTTCGCTGGATAAAACCCAGCGCGAGCAAATCTGGGGCTTTACCTTCCCGTGGGCGCAGGCATCGACCGCAGAGTTTGAGCTCAACAGCCAGTTTCAGCAGGAGTATTCACTGCTGCAGCAGCGTCTGGATGCCGGTCTGGCCGATACGCTGCTGGCGGAAAGCGATGCGCAGGCACGGGCGGAGAGCTATCTGTTCCCGCAGGAGTTCGCCGCGCTGCGCCCGCTGCTGGCGGAGGCGCTGGATACGCTGTTTGCCCGCTCTGATTTCGAAACCCAGTTCGCGCCGCGCGGTATCTATTTCGCCAGCGGGACGCAGGAAGGGCTGCCGTTTGACCGCGTGATGGGCGAACTGAGCCGCGCCCTGCATCTGCCGGGACAGCGCAGCGGCGAATCCGGCAGCTGGGACCAGGTCGACAAAGAGTCACCGATCCCGCCGAACAAAGGCCAGAGCTTCTTCCTGAAAGGCGTGCTGGAAAATGTCATCTTCCAGGAGTCGGGCCTGGCGGGCAGTAACCGCTGGTGGGAGCTGCGCAATCGCGCCGGATTGTGGTCCGGCTATCTGGCGCTGCTGGTGCTGGTACTGATTGCCGGAGCGCTGTGGCTCACCAGCTACAGCAAAAACAAAGCCTATTTACAGGAGATGGCGGGTAAAACGCCGCAGGTGGAACAGCTGGGACAACAGCTGGAACGCCAGGGCAATGGCGATCTGTTTGCGCTGGTGCCGTATCTCAACACGCTGCTGCAGCTGCCGAAAAGCGCCGACTTCTCGCTGGAAGATCCCCCGCTGACGCGCCGCATGGGGCTGTATCGCGGTACCGAAGTCAGCGACGCCACGCGCACCCTGTATGACAAAGCGCTAAAACAGCTGCTGCTGCCGCAGGTGGCGCAAAACATCACCCGCTGGCTGCGTAACGACAACGGTAGCGATGCGGATTACAGCTACGAAGCGCTGAAAGCTTACCAGATGCTGTATCAGCCAAAACATTATGACGGCAAGTTCCTGCATGCCTGGCTGATGCTGAATATTAGCCGCGAACTGCCGCAAAACGTGACGCAGCAGGAAGTGAAACAGCTGGCGTGGCATCTGCAGCAGCTGCTGGAGACACAGATTCAGTCCTCGCCATACGCGAAGGATGATGCGCTGGTAAAGCGCGAGCAGGCGCTGATTAACCAAATGCCGCTGTCGCAGCGCGTCTACGGACGTCTGAAGCGCCTGCTGCAGCGTGACGGCAGCCTGCAACCGGTCACCCTCGCGGCGCTGGGCGGGCCGCAGAGTGAGCTGGTGTTTTCACGCAAAAGCGGCAAATCAGTCAATGACGGCGTGGCCGGCCTGTTCACGCCAGACGGTTACTGGCAGCACGTTGATAAACAAATCGCGCCGGTCACGCAGGCGCTGTTCCAGGATGATGTCTGGGTGCTGGGCGGCGTTGCGTCGCCGGAGAACAGTCAGCAGACCGATCTCGCGGTGCGCCAGCTCTACGTGCAGGATTACATCCGCCAGTGGGAGCAGTTCCTCAGCGATATCCAGCTCAACAGCAGCGCGGATTTGTCGCAGCGCATCAACACCGCACGTCTGCTGTCGGGCAACCACTCGCCGCTGCGCCAGCTGGTGGTTAACCTCAGTAAGCTGCTGACGCTGAACCGCGCACAGCCGGATGAGCAAAGTGCCCAGGCACAGCCGGCGACGGGCAACAGCGCCACGCGCACTTTAGAAGCGCTGTTCAGTTCCTCCAAAGCCAGCGCGGCGCCGGGCCAGGGCGCCGCCCAGCAGGCACCGGAGCAGGCGGTGGCGGTGCACTTCGCGCCTGTGCTGGAGCTGGCACAGCCACTGCAGCAGGGCAGTAAAGTGCTGGCGGTGGATGATTTTCTGCATCAGATCGACGATCTCTACCGCTATCTGACGGCGGTGCAGGACGCCGCCAACAGTGGCATGCCGCCGCCTTCCGGCGATGCCATCAGTCGTCTGCAGGCCAGCGCCGGCCGCTTACCGGGCTCGCTGCAGAATATGGTTTCCAGCATGGCCGTGGGCGCCAGCAGCGATGCACAGCGCCGCGATATGGATAACGTGCGCAAGCGCATCACCATGGAAGTGGGCAGCTTCTGCCGCCAGGCGATTGCTGGCCGTTATCCGCTGGTGCGCAATGCGCGCAGCGAAGTGACGCCGGACGATCTGGCGCGCATGTTCGCGCCGGGCAGCGGGCTGATGGACAGCTTCTTCCGCGACAATCTGGCCAGCAAAGTGGATACCACCAACGCGGCGTGGCGTTTCACGCCAGGCATCGACGGCAAAACGCTGCCGGGCGGTGAGGCGCTGCTGCGTCCGTTCCAGCAGGCGCAGTCGATTCGTGATGCCTTCTTTGCTAACGGGGCGACCACGCCGTCGTTCCGCGTCACGCTGCGTACGGTGAAAATGGATAACGACATTCTCAACCTGACGCTCGACGTCGATGGCCAGATTCTGCGTTACAGCCACGGCCCGCAGGCGGTGCAGATGGTGAGCTGGCCCGGACCGGGCGGCACCAGCCAGGTGCGGATGCAGCTTGGTCTGACCAACGGCACCACCTCAACGCTGGTGACCAGCGGTCCGTGGGCACTGAACCGCTTCTTCGATCGCGCTCGTTTAACCGCGGTCGGTGGCCTGACCCGCGAGGCCAGTTTTAACATCGATGGCCATCAGGTCACGTTGTCGTTCACCCCTGGCAGTATTCGTAACCCGTTCCAGCTTCCCGGCTTTAGCTGCCCCTGAAACAGGACCTGATAATGACTCATTACGCAGCACCCGGCTGGTACGGCAAATTGCCCAGCTCGGGTGACTTTGTGAAGCGACGCTTCCCCGATGTGCTGTACCGGCAGTGGTCGAACTGGTTTCAGGTCGGACTGCATCACTGGCAAACCAGTGAAGAGAGTAAAAACGCCCCGTCGCGCGCCTTTCTCAAAGCGCCGGTGTGGAATTTTGTCGTGCCGCCGATGCTCGGCAGTCAGCTGATCCAGATGGGCTGCCTGATTGCCGCCCGCGACAGCGTCGGTCGCAACTATCCGCTGTGCGCGCTGCGCCATTTTACGCCCGCCGAGTGGTCACCGGCGCTGCTGGCCCGCTCGGGCGAGTGGTATCAGCAGGTCGGCAATATGCTGCTGCGCGTGGTGCAAAACGGCGGTACGCCAGAGCAGCTCGACCAGGCGCTGCTGAGTATTCCGCAGCCCCAGCAGCCGCAAACTGACGGCGAACAATCGGACATTTTACAGGTGATTGGTGACGGCGAGCCGTCGACGCTCAACTGGAAACTGCCGGGTGACAGCTTCGACCCGCAGTTTTACACCAGCTTCTGGTGGACAAACCAGAGCGACGGTTTCCCGCTTTACACCCAGGTGCACAGCGGCAACTTCACCGCACAGCTGTTCTCACTGCTGTTCGACCCGGCCGGCGGGGCAAAACCCGGACGAAACGGACTTTATCCTCCGATGTTTGAATCCTGAGGCCAACCGCTATGACGATAAATATTGACGCGCTGCTGGCGCCGGTCAGCAGTGATAACCCCTGCGGCGACAACCTGGAGTATCACGCGGATTACCAGGCGATGGAGCAGGCCAGTACCGGTAAAGCTGAACAGCAGTTTGGCGAGACCATTATCCCGGCTGAATCAGCGGACTGGAATAAAGTCGAAAAGCTGGCGATTGACTTGCTCAGCCGCAGCAAAGACCTGCGAGTGATGTTAGCGCTTACTCACGCCTGGACCGAGCTGAAAGGGCTGCCGGGCTATGCGCAGGGGCTGAAGCTGATTGAGCAGGCGCTGCTGCTGTACTGGGAGCCGCTGTGGCCGCGACTGGAAGAGTACGGCGAACAGGATCCGTTTTACCGCATCAACGCGGTGGCGTTGCTGGGCGATAAATCAGCGCTGAGCAGCGCGGTACGCCAGAGCTGGCTGCTGCGCTACGCCTCGGATGGCATCACGCTGCGCGATGCCGCCGCGCTGTGCGACGGCAGCAAGACCGAAGTCGCGGACTATCCTGGCGGTCTGCCGCGCCTGACCGATGAGCTGGCGCGCGGCGAGCAGCCCGGTATTGAAGCGGTGCTACAGATAAGTGAGCGTTTGCAAACCATTACCGAAACTCTGACCGAACAGCTGGGTGAAGCGGCGGTGCCGGAGCTGTCGCAGCTGCGCAGGCAGATCGCTATGATCGCCGAACGCTGTCAGGCCACTGACCTCAGCACGCTGCAGCCGGCCGTGGTAACAGAGCCGCCGCCGGAACCGAGCGTCGCCGCGCCCGCAGCAGCGGTTCGCACGGCTGACTGGCGCAGCGTGCAGCTCAGTTCGCGCGCCGATGCGCAGCTGATGCTGGAGAAGGTGAAGCACTACTTTGCTCAGCACGAACCCAGCCATCCGGCACCGCTGATGATCGACCGCGTACAGCGGCTGATTGAGCTCGATTTTATGGACATCATCCGCGATCTGGCGCCAGACGGCGTGCATCAGCTGGAAAATATCTTTGGACGCCGCGACTAAGCGAGCGTAACAACTCAACGCAGCGAGACCTGCGCGCCTCCTGCGAAACTTTACCCGCGCACCCTTAATGGAGAAAACCATGGCACCAACGAAATCCAGTGGGCAGAAGTTCATTGCCCGCAATCGCGCGCCTCGCGTTCAGATTGAATACGACGTGGAAATTTATGGCGCGGAACGCAAAATTCAGCTGCCGTTTGTGATGGGCGTCATGGCGGACCTGGTCGGTAAACCACTCGAGCCGCAGGCGAGCCTTGATGAGCGTAAATTCCTGGAAATTGATATCGATAACTTCGATGAGCGCATGAAAGCGCTGAAGCCGCGCGCGGCGTTTCAGGTGGATAACACGCTCAACGGCGAAGGCAAACTTAACGTCGAACTGACCTTTGAGAGCATGGACGATTTCTCACCGGATGCGATTGCCCGTAAAGTCGAACCGCTGAGCAACCTGCTGGAAGCGCGTACCCAGCTTTCGAATCTGCTGACCTACATGGACGGCAAAAACGGTGCGGAAGAGCTGATCGGTAAGATTCTGCAGGATCCAACGCTGTTGAAAGCGCTGACCCACCTGCCGAAGCAGGATGCAAACGCTGAAGGTAAGGAGGAGTAATCATGACCCAGTCTTCGCATCAGCAGCAACAGGGCGCCTCGCACTACAGCGAGAATGAACTCAGCGCCCTGCTGAACAAAGAATTTCGTCCAACCAGCGATCAGGCGCGTGCAGCCGTCGAAAGTGCCGTGAAGACGCTGGCGCAGCAGGCGCTGGAAAACACCGTCACCATCTCGAATGATACCTATCGCACCATCCAGGCGCTGATCGCTGAGATTGACGACAAGCTGTCACAGCAGATCAACCAGATTATTCATCATGAAGAGTTTCAGCAGCTGGAGAGCGCGTGGCGCGGTCTGAGCTACCTGGTGAATAACACCGAAACCGACGAGATGCTGAAAATCCGTTTCATGAGCATCTCCAAGCAGGAGCTGGGACGCAGCCTGAAGCGTTTTAAAGGCGCTGGCTGGGATCAGAGTCCGCTGTTTAAGAAGATTTATGAGCAGGAGTACGGTCAGTTCGGTGGTGAACCGTTTGGCTGCCTGGTGGGCGATTACTATTTCGATCACAGCCCGCAGGACGTGGAGCTGCTGGGCGAAATGGCGCGTATCAGCGCGGCGGCACACTGCCCGTTCATCACCGGTACCGCGCCGACCGTCATGCAGATGGAGTCATGGCAGGAGCTGGCGAACCCGCGCGATCTGAC
This sequence comes from gamma proteobacterium symbiont of Lampromicra miyakona, assembly GCF_059730895.1. Classification (NCBI taxonomy): domain Bacteria; kingdom Pseudomonadati; phylum Pseudomonadota; class Gammaproteobacteria; species gamma proteobacterium symbiont of Lampromicra miyakona. Next base: position 709,410 of record NZ_AP035932.1, read on the forward strand.
CAAAATCTTCCAGAACACCGAATATGCCGCCTGGCGCAGTCTGCGTGAATCGGAAGATGCCCGTTATCTCGGCCTGGTCATGCCGCGCTTCCTGGCGCGCCTGCCGTATGGCATTCGCACCAATCCGGTGGATAGCTTTGATTTTGAAGAGCAGACCGATGGCTCAAATCACAACGGCTACACCTGGAGCAACGCCGCCTACGCCATGGCAGCCAACATCAACCGCTCGTTCAAAGAGTACGGCTGGTGCACCGCGATCCGCGGCGTCGAGTCTGGCGGTGCGGTTGAAAACCTGCCGTGCCACACCTTCCCGAGTGATGACGGCGGCGTAGACATGAAATGCCCGACGGAGATTGCCATCAGCGATCGTCGTGAAGCCGAGCTGGCGAAAAACGGCTTCATGCCACTGGTGCACCGCAAAAACTCCGACTTTGCTGCCTTTATTGGTGCGCAGTCGCTGCAAAAGCCTGCGGAATACCATGATGCCGATGCGACCGCCAACGCACGTCTGGCTGCACGCCTGCCGTATCTGTTTGCCTGCTGCCGCTTCGCGCACTACCTCAAGTGCATCGTGCGCGACAAGATCGGTTCATTCCGCGAGCGTGATGAAATGGAGCGCTGGCTGAACGATTGGGTGATGAGCTACGTCGACGGCGACCCGGCGAACTCGTCACAGGAAACCAAATCGCGTAAGCCGCTGGCTGCCGCCGAGGTGAGCGTGGAAGAGCAGGAAGATAACCCGGGCTACTACGCCGCGAAATTCTTCCTGCGTCCGCACTACCAGCTGGAAGGCCTGACGGTGTCACTGCGTCTGGTATCGAAACTGCCTTCACTCAAATCGAATGAGAATTGATTAACTGCATCAGGCCGTCATATATGGCGGTCTTAATGCTCACAAAGCTTTGCAGTTAACGTGCAGACGCAAAACGCTTATTTGCGAGCCGGCTCCACGTTTCGATATTAATATCGAGGAACTAAAGGATTCACTATTTTTTATTGCTCCATCCAGTGGGACAATAAAAACACTCTCTGAATAAACCATGTAGCGATATTCAGAAAACGAGGCAGAGGTAAAATATGGACTGTTTTATTCAGCCCCATGCTTTCCTGTTTGCCATAACGATGCTTTATCAAAGCAGAACGTAAATCAAGCAAGAGAAGATAATTATGGCTATTGATATGTTTTTAAAAGTTGATGGTGTGACCGGCGAGTCTAAAGACTCCAACCACACCGGCTGGACTGATATTACCTCTTTCAACTGGGGTGCTAACCAGCCGGGTAATATGTCTGTTGGCGGCGGCGGTGGTGCAGGTAAAGTAAATTTTGCTGACCTGAGCGTAAATGCACTGATTGACAAATCCACCACTGCAATCCTGAAAAATTGCGCCAGCGGTAAGCATATCAGCAAAGTAGAGCTGTCCGTATGCAAAGCAGGCGGCACACAGATTGAATACGCACGTATCACACTGGAAGATGTGCTGGTGTCAAAAGTTGATTATACCGGTGCTGCTAATGGCGATACCCTGAGCGTGACTTACGCGTTCCAGGCTGCCAAAGTGAAGCAGCAATACTGGGAGCAGAGCTCTTCAGGTGGTAAAGGCGCTGAAAGCAGCGCTGGCTGGAACATCAAAGAAAATAAAGAAGCGTAATTGCTTTATTAAGCGGCCCTGTGGGGCCGCTATAAATATTTCAGAATACTTATCTGAAAATTTAATTGAGCGGGATACAACTTACAGAAGAGATGTTAATAAGATTATCTTTTAACTAAATAAATATTTAACTGCAAAAGGAGATTGTGATGACAGGTAAAACTTCCATCGAACCGGGATTTTGTGTAGTGCAACGCCCTGGAAGCCTCACCGAGCAAGCGATGTGGCTGTACGGTACGCGCAACATGCCGGCGGCAAATTACTTTTTGCAGTTAAATGCTGATGTCGCATGGGCTAAACCGGGACAAATCCTGATCGTTGCTGATCCGGAAGGAAACAATCATCCTGCGGCAATGAGTGCCCTGGCAACGGCAAAAGCGACAACCAACAATAGTCTGGCGCATCTATCCGTTGATGAGGCGAGTTTTTTTCATCAACATTATAAATCCATCGCAGCAATTACAAATTTCATGGATACAGCGTCTGGTTTAATTAGTGATGCAGGCGAAAAGTATTTCAATGAAATTAGCAAAAAGTTAACCGCTATAGAAGTCGCTTATCAAAATCAATATATAACTTCGGGTTCGCTTATCAGTGAGCAGTTTTATGCGGAAAGAAGTCGATTGTTTTCAGAGCTTGATAGTTTATTAAATAGATTTTCAAGATTGATTATTAATTTAAGACCCTACGATAAGCTTAAAAGTGCCCTCAACCTTTCGAGTTCTTCGATTGTACATGATTGGCAAACTGCGGGGGTTGGTGCTATTCGTGGTTACTCAACATATGTAGACGGTGCTGCAAAAGCCGCAAGGATTATCAAGACAGGCGGTTGGATAGCGGTAGGTTTCAGCGCTTTGAATACCACAAACACCGTGTATGATGCATGTACAGTTAACCGTAAAAACGAGTGTTTGCAAGTTGCAGTTACCGAATACTCTGCTTTTGTTGGTAGCACATTTGCCGGATTATACGGTGCTATGGGTGCAAGTATCGCTATGCGAGGTGCTTGTCTGGCGTTTGGTGTTGCTACAGGGCCGGTAGGTTTTTTAACGTGTAATGTGGTAAGCTCCGTTGCTGGCGGGTTAATTGCGTCTAAAGGCACTGAAAAAATAGTAAAAAAGGTTATGGAGAAAATCCTATGAATGGAGCTGATTTTTTTCTTTATTTAGCTTTCCTATTGATTTTCTTTGCGTTAATTATGCAGGTTTTTTCATACTACATCTTTAAAAAGAATGAACGTAAATACGTTGAGTTGATCAGTGAGTTTAGACGCCGTGATCTCGACCTGGATATAGTAACGAATATCTATTCTTTTTTGGGGCCTCTATTTAATGCCAATAAGATAGTCTATTTTATTGATCTTTATAATGGGAAAGCGATGAATTTAGCGAAAGGAAAGCCTGTAAGTAAGAATACATACAATTTCATCCAGTCTCAGCCTAAAGAAAATATATCATGGATGCTGAGGCTTCATAATTTAAATCTTATCAGTTTTTTTCTTTTGTTTTCAGGCGTGGGTATCGGTTTTATTATTGGCTTTATTTAATAAGCTAAAATTTTTTTCCGCGATTTTTTATAATATAATACCGAAAAAACTTCTGACGTTTGTATAGTGAGCAACGGAATAAATAATGAATTATGCTTTATGAGTCTTTCAGATGTTTTAATTTCTCTATCTGTATTTTCTTTCCTGTTATCGATCGCTCTCCAAATTGCTGGTTATGTGATTTTTAGAAAAAATATCAAAAAATTCGAAGTTATTTTGTCTGAATTTCGACAGAGAAATCTTCAGCTAGACATCACGACGAACATTTCCTCTTACTTTAGCGCATCCTTTCATCCGCTTAAAATAGCTTATTTTGCTTATCTTTATAAAGGTGTCATGCTCTATCATAAAAGAAATGAAAGGGTAAACAAGGAAACCTATGATTTCATTCAGTCCCTGCCTAAAGAAAAAATAAACTGGTTGCTGCGTCTGCATACTTTAAACCTGGTTACTGCCTTTTTTATGATTGGGGGAGGCGTGGGGTTTATAATCTGGAGGCACTATTATAGTTAATCACTTGCATCATCTTTGATGAGCATAGTTTCTGAAGTTGCGAAGACAATGATTATAGAAGCCACTGTAGATAAATTACTATCAATAACAGGTTTGCTGGTGTTATCTGTGGGTGCTGCGACTATTTAAATTCATAAGTATATAAACTGATTTCTTCAGGATACTGAATGAAGTTTTCAGAATTATCTATTTCTGCTTTCATTATTAATAATGAATAAATCAGTTGTCGCTACATCCCGGCTAATCGTCTTGAACCGGTGTACTGACAAAGCACCGCGCACATATTGTAGCGGCGCGATTCATCGCGCAATCCATAGTAACGCTACAAAATTGCAATGATTTCTAAGCCAACGAAAATTCTAAATGACAAATATGACACAGCGCATCGCGTTTTAAAGCACAGCCTCAATCACCTGATATCGCACACAGCATCGTATCACCCGCTTCCTATATTCCGCGTCTTTCCCTGAGAGCCGCGCAATATAGATGCCGAACCGCTAACCGCAGGAACCCGTTATGCGCTTTACGATAATAACGACTAAACCCGGCCACCAGCCGCCGCAAACCCGCTGTGACTTTATGCCGCCCGGCGGCACCATTGGCCGCGGGGTGGACAACAATCTGGTTCTGCCGGATGACGATCGCACCATTTCTCGCCTGCAGGCGATTGTGCATATCACCGCCGCTGGCGAATGCCGCCTCACGAACCGGGGCAACGTGACGCGCGTGCTGCTCAATGACATCCCGCTGGAGCGCGGGCGTCAGGTGGAATTACAGGATGGCGACGTGCTGGGTATCGATGATTACCAGCTGCTGGTCAACGATCTCAACGGCGCGCAGCAGCCGCAGGCCGCCACGCTGGCACCGCAGCCGGTGGTGCAGGCGCCGGTAATGGCTGATGCGCAACCGGCGGAAAAAGATGCCAGCACCGCCGCGATCCCCAGCGAGATCTGGGACAGCCTCGCCAAAGAGTTCTCGATCTCTGACGATCTGTCGAAGCGCAAAGCAGCGGCCGAGGTGCTGCCGGAGGCCAATCCGCTCACTGCGCCGGCCAGCCTCGATCGCAACCCGGAGGATCCGCTGGCTCAGCTGGTGAACGATGCGCCGCTGGATATTGGCCAGCAGCCGAAAAACACCAGCCTGTTCGATGAAGGCGATGCGCTGTTTGCGCAGGAAAGTATCTTCGACGATCGCACCCCCAGCACGCTGTCGGCGCAGCAGAATGCCGCCGCGCAGCCGCAGGTTGAGAGTGCCATCGAGCTCGATCCGCTCAGCCTGTTTGGCAGCCAGAGCAGCAGCGACGTGCGCAACCACGACGATCCGCTTGGCCTGATGATGGGCAATGCAGTTCCGCTGGCGCAGCCGGAGATCGCGCCGGCACAGACGGTTCAACCGCAGCCCGTCGCCCAGCCGGAAACGCACAGTGAACCCTCGCCGGAGACGGCACCGGTCGAGCTGGCGGATCTCAGCAGTTCGCCACTGTTTGATGACACCGAAACCCAGGCCACGCCGCCGCTGATCGAACCGCAGGCGGAGCAGCCAGAGACGGTCGCGCCGCAGATGGATTACGGCGGCATTACGCTGCCCACGCCGCAGGCGGTGCAACGTGTACCGTCGCCGACGCCGAAAGGGCGGCTGCGTATCGATCCGGTGGCTTCCAGCCATCAGAACGCGGCACCCGCCAGTCAGGCGACAGCCAGCCACAGCAGCGGCGACGCGCTGAAAGGCGAACTGCTGGATGCACTGCTGGAAGGCATGGGGCTGCGCGATCTGCAACCCACGCCGCAGTTCGACCGTGAGCAGATGCTGCAGTTTGGCCAGATGCTGAGCATGTTCTCGCAGGGCACCGTTGCGCTGCTGTCGTCACGCTCGATTCTCAAGCGTGGCGTTAAAGCGGATATGACGGTAATCCTCGATGACGCCAACAACCCGTTCAAACTGCTGCCGTCCGGCAAAACCGTGCTGATGCAGATGTTTGGCAGCCGCATGCCGGGCTTCATGCCGCCGCGTCAGGCGGTGCGTGATGCGCTGATCGATCTGCAGGCGCATCAGCTCGGCATGATCGCCGGGATCCGCGCCATTATCGCTTCGATGCTGCAATCCTTTAATCCGGATCAGCTGGAAGAGGAAGCACGCCAGGCGGGATCGCTGTCGCGCCTCGGCCTGCCGGGCAGCCGCAAAGCCGCGCTGTGGGAGCATTTTGTTGAGCGCTACGGCGAGACAGCGGGCGAGATTGAGGACGATTTCCATACCCTGTTCGGCGAAGCTTTCCTGCATGCCTACGACCTGGAAGTTAATCAGTACAAAGATTCACAAACCCACACGGATGACGCATGAATATCACCATTGCTTCCACGTCGAATCAGGGCGACCGCGCCAGCAATCAGGACCAAACCGGTGAGGTAATCGGCGAACGCTCAGCCTGCTTCGTGGTGTGCGACGGCGTAGCAGGATTTCCCGGCGGCGACGTGGCCGCCCGCATCGCGCGCAGCAGCCTGATGGAGGCGTTCGACGGTAACGCGCACCTGGATGCGCAGTCGATTCGCAACTACGTCAACCACGCGAATCACGCGATTCGCCAGCAGCAGAAAGCCAGCAGCGAGCACAGCCGCATGGGCACCACGCTGGTCAGCCTGTTTGTCGACCGCGACTACGAGCTGGCCTACTGGGCGCACGCGGGCGACAGCCGGCTGTATCTGTTTCGCCGCGGCTACCTCTATCACGTGACGACCGACCATAGCCTGGTGCAGCAGATGAAAGATGCCGGTCACCAGACCGAAGGTATCAACAGTAACCTGCTCTATTTTGCCCTCGGCATGGGCGATGAGCAGCGCGACGCCAGCTACAGCGATGTGGTGGAAATAGAAGACGGCGACGCCTTTTTACTGTGCACCGATGGCTTCTGGCACGGCGTGACGCTGGAGCAGATGCAGCAGTCGCTGCACATGGTCAATACGCCGGAAGAGTGGCTGACGCTGATGCAGCAAATCATCCGCAACGGTCAGCCGGATAACGGTCAGCAGGATAACTTCAGCGCGCTGGCCGTCTGGATTGGCTCACCGCAGGACACCACCTTACTGCACTCGCTGTCCGAAGCGGCGCAGTTTTTCCCTCTTCGAGATTGAGAACGCCAACATGAAACATGGATTACTGGGTCTGGCTGCGCTGCTGCTCAGCACGCACGCATTTGCTGAGAACTATCGCATCGTGCAGTCCCCGGCACAGAAACTGGATGTCTGGATTGATGACGTGAAAGATAACCAGCTGGCGAGCTGGTGTAAGCGCAATGTTGATCTGCGCATCGTCACCCACGGCGCGAAAAACGTCGCGGCGCTGGAGGATTTTCTGCCGCGCGTCGCCGGGCTGATGGCATCGCAGTGTAAAGCGCTGCAGCAGCTCAACTGGGCGCTCAATGATGATGACGGCAACCCGATCGCCAGCGGCAGCGCGGCCAAAGCGCAGCAGTGGCAAACGGTGGTAACGCCGCCGCCCGCGCCCGTGCAGCAGCCAGAGACCGCTGCGGTTGCCCCTGCCGCGCCGGTGCTCAACTCGCCGCAGGCCGATACCACGCCGTGGCTGCAGTTCAGCCTGCTCGACGGCTGTCACTTCCGCACCTGGTGGCAGCATCCGGCGCAGACCAGCGCGCTGTTCGTGCCGTCCAAACAGGGGCTGAGCTGCGGTCAGGATGGCTGGCTGAGCGGCCGCAGCAGCCTGACGCAGATGGGCAACGGTGCGGCGAAAAGCGTGGTGGTGACGTTCCTGCAGGGCTTCCCGATTGCCGGCCTGAATAACAAACAGCAGAGCGCCGAGCTCAGCATCACTACCGTCAACAGCGAACGCATGGTGCTGAGCAACGAGAAGTCGCCAGACAGCTGGCTGGTGCTGCCGTTCAGCAGCCAGTTCAACGGCTGGCAGGCACCGGATCAGGTGGTGGTGCAGATGCCCGCCAGCGATGCCGCCGATGAGAGCGCACTGCGCGCACGGCTGCAGGAAGTGCGCAAAGTGTGGTCGCCGTGGCTGAGCGCCAGCGCACCGCTGAAAGTCCAGCTGGTAGAGCAGCTGCATCCGGAGCTGAAAGATCCCGCTGCCGCGGTTTACCGCACCATCAACTAACGCAAAAGGAGCTTGCATGGATTCGTTACAATCGCGCCTGGCCAGTGCCTCACTGGCCGATAACCTCGCCGATATCACCCGCCAGATTCAGGCCAGCCCGGCCAATGCCGACCTGCGCGCGGCGTTTGTGCAGCTGCTGTGCCTGGCGGGCAACTGGACGCGCGCGCAAACCCAACTGCAATCATGGCTGGCGCTGACGCCCCAGGCGCAGCCGACCGTCACCTTACTGCAGCAGGCCATTGCCGGTGAGCAGCAGCGTGAAGCGGTACTGCGCGGCGCGGTGCAGCCGCAGCTGCCGGGCAGCGCGTGGGCATGGTGTGAAACCCTGCTGGCTGCGCTGACCGCCGACATCCGCGGTGACTTCGCGCTGGGTGCGGAGCAACGAGCTGCCGCGCTGGCGCAGGCCGAAGCCAATCCGGGTCAGCTGCACCAGCAGGAACAGACGACAGACTTCGCGTGGCTGATGGACGGCGACAGCCGCTTCGGGCCGGTGTGCGAAGCCATCGCCAACGGCCGCTATTACTGGATTCCATTCGCCGCGATCCGCGAGATGGAATTTCAGGCACCCGCCAGCGTGACCGATTTGGTCTGGCGCCACACGCGGGTGCAGCTGGTGGATGGCAGCGAGCAGATTTGCCAGATCCCGGTGCGCTATCCGTTGCTGCCGGGGGCGGATGAGCGTTATCTGCGCGCCAGCGTCACGGAATGGCAGCCGCTGGGCCACGATGACAGCCAGTTTACTGGCCATGGCCAGAAGCTGTGGCTGAGCGATAGCGGCGAGTATCCGCTGCTGACGCTGCAGCAGCTGACGTTCCAGCCAGGCGGCAGCGATGAGCCGTGATAACAGCTCGCACAACGACGGCTATGCCCAGCTGCATGGCGGTTTCCGCGCGCGTAAAAATCGCGACGCGCTAACCGCGCGCGACAAGCTGCAATCCTCGTTACTCGATCGTCTGACTGACAACGCGCCGGACAAGCAGAGCGAAGCCAGCAACACCACGCTGATTTCCCACAGCACGCTGCGCCGCCACGTGCTGCGCGATCTGCAGTGGCTGTTTAACACCATCAACAACGAAGCCCAGCAGGATCTCAGCGCCTTTGGTGAAGTGCAGCGCTCGGTGTGGAATTTTGGCGTGGCGCCGCTGGCCGGACAGAACATCTCTGACATCGAATGGCAGGATATGCAGCGCAAAATGACCGATGCCATTCTGCATTTCGAGCCGCGCATTCTGCCGCAGGGGCTGCAGGTACGCTGCGTCAGCGATCTGAAGTCGCTCAGCCTGCACAACGTGTTATCGATTGAAATAAAAGGCCGCCTGTGGTGCGTGCCTTATCCGCTGGAGTTTCTGTTCCGCACCCAGGTTGATCTGGAAAGCGGTCATTTTGAACTACTGGATGCAGGTTAATCATGGACAGCAAACTGCTCGACTACTACAACCGCGAACTGGCCTATCTGCGTGAGCTGGGCGCGGAGTTCGCTGCGCGCTATCCGAAAGTCGCCGGGCGGCTGGGGATGCGCGGCATCGAAGTCGCCGATCCTTACGTTGAGCGGCTGATGGAGGGCTTTGCTTTCCTCACGTCGCGCGTGCAGCTCAAAATGGACGCCGAGTTCCCGCGCTTTTCGCAGCGGCTGCTGGAGATGATTGCGCCGTCTTATCTGTCACCTACGCCGTCGATGGCGATTGCACAGCTCACGCCGGACAGCCGCAAAGGCGACATTAGCAATGGCTTCCACGTGCCGCGCGGCACCATGATGGAGAGCCAGCACCTGAAAAAAAGCGGCGTAACCTGCAGCTACACCACGGCGCACGATGTCACGCTGCATCCGCTGCGCATCAGCGACGTTTCACTCGGCGGCGTGCCGGGCGATCTGCCGCTGGGCGAACTGAAGCTCAGCGGTCGCGGTGCCGCCAGCGCGCTGCGCGTGCGTATCGCCTGCGAAGGCATCTCGTCGCTCAGCCAGCTGAATGTCGCCGATTTAACGCTGTATCTCAGCGGCCCGGACATTCAGGCGCAGAAACTGCTGGAGCTGCTGATACAGCACCGCGTCGGCATCGTGCTGCAATCGGTCGAACACAAGCCGCTGCGCCAGGTGCTGCCGGATGACTCGCTACAGCAGGAAGGCTTTGCGCCGGAGCAGGCGCTGCTGCCGGACGATCTGCGTAACTTCGACGGCTACCGGCTGCTGCAGGAGTATTTTGCCTTTCCGGCGCGCTTCCAGTTCATCAGCCTGAGCCAGCTGGCACCGTTTCTGCGCCGCTGCGATAACGCGCAGGAATTCGACATTATCATCCTGCTGGATAAGGCCGACAGCGCGCTGGAAAGCGTGGTGGACAGCAGCCATCTGGCGCTGCACTGCACGCCGGTGATCAACCTGTTTCCCAAAACGGCTGAGCGTCTGAAGGTTAGCGACAGCCAGCACGAATATCATCTGGTGGTGGATAACATCCGGCCGCTGGACTACGAAGTGCACTCGGTGCAGCGGTTGTTCGCCACCATTGAGGGCAAGCGCGAAGAGCAGATATTCCGTCCGTTCTGGAGCACCTTCAGCGGCGACGACGGCGATTACGGTGCCTATTTCTCGCTGCGCCGCGAGCAGCGCACGCTGTCTGAGCAGGCGCAGCGTTACGGCACGCGCACCGGCTATATCGGCTCGGAAGTGTTTTTGTCGCTGGTGGATGAGCATCACACGCCGTGGCGCGACGACATGCGCTACCTGTCGGCAGACGTGCTCTGCACCAGCCGCGACCTGCCGCTGATGCTGTTGCAGCAGGAGCAGGGCAATTTCGTCATGCCGGATTCGATCCCGGTCGGTCAGCTGAAATTGTGTAAAGGCCCGACGCCGCCGCGTCCGGCGCTGGCCGAAGGGCTCTCCGCGTGGCGTCTGATCAGCCACCTGCAGATGAACTACCTGAGCCTGATGGACAGCAGCGACGGTCAGGGCGCCGCCGCGCTGCGCCAGCTGCTGAGCCTGTACGCTAATCTCGCCGAAGCGGCGGTGGCGCGCCAGATTGACGGTATTCGCCACTGCCAGCTTAGCGCGGTCAATCGCCGGGTGCCGGAACCGGGCCCGGTGGTGTTTGCGCGCGGCGTCAGCATCACGCTGGAGGTCGACGAACAGGCGTTTTCCGGTGCCAGCCCGTGGCTGCTCGGCAGCGTGCTGGAACGCGTGTGCAGCCGGCTGGTGGCGCTGAATAGCTTTACCGAATTCACCCTCAACAGCCAGCAGCGCGGCGAGGTGGGCTACTGGCCGCCGCGCATGGGCAGGAAGGCGCTGCTATGAGCGAGGCGCAGATCATTCCGCTGCAGCGCGCCCAGCGGCTGCCGGACGATTTCTGGCAGGCAGTGATGGCGGCACCGTGGCGCTACGATCTGTTTCAGCTGCTGCGCCGGCTGGATGCGCAGGGCGGCCAGCGCTATCCGCTGGGACGCGCGCCGCTGCCGAAGTTCGAAGCGCTGCGCATTGGTCAGCAACCGTCGCTGGCGTTTGCCCCGGCAACGCTGGCCAGCGTGCAGCCGCGCGCAGAGGACGCGCGCCATGACGTGGCGATTTACAGCTTTGGCCTGTTTGGCCCCAACGGTCCGCTGCCGACCCATCTGACGGAATATGTGCACGAGCGCATCGTGCACCATCAGGATCACAGCCTGGCGGCGTTTGCCGACATCTTTCACCATCGCGCCACGCTGCTGTTTTATCGCGCCTGGGCCGATGCGCAGCCGGCCGTCTCGCTGGATCGCGCCGATAACAGTCGCTTTGTCGATTACCTTGCCTGTCTGGCCGGCATCGGTTTACCGGCGCAGCAGCAGGCCAGTTCGCTTAGCCTGCATGCGCGGCTGATGCTGGTCGGCCACCTCAGCCGCCACGGTCACGATGCCGAAGGGCTGGTACGCATTCTGCGTCACTACTTTGGCGTACCGGTGCAGCTGGCACAGAACGTGCCGCAGTGGCTGACGCTGGACGCGCGCGATCAGGCGCGGCTGGGAGCCGGACGCCAGATGCCGCGGCTGGGCGAATCGGCGTTCCTGGGTGTGGCGGTGCGCGATGTGCAGCACCGTTTTCGCCTGCGGCTCGGTCCGCTGAGCGCGCAGCAGTATGCCCACTTTCTGCCGGATGCGCCGGGCGCGCGCGAAGTGCGCGACTGGGTGCGTCACTATCTCGGCATCGAGATGCAGTGGGACCTCAGCCTGATCCTGGCGGCGGAAGAGGTGCAAAGCGTCACGCTGGGAGGCAATGCCCGGCTGGGCTACACCAGCTGGCTGGGACACGCGCCACAGCCGCAGGATCGCGAAGATTTCATGTTTGAGGTTGAGGCAGCCGCAAGCTAGCCCAATCGCTTTTCCCTGTTACACAGCCTGCTTCTTTCATTAAAGAGACCCGATATGTCAGAAATCAGCCGTGCCGTGTTATTCGGCAAACTGGATACGCTGTTATTTACCTCGCTGGAAAGCGCCACCGCCTTTTGTAAACTGCGCGGCAATCCTTATGTTGAGCTGGTGCACTGGCTGCACCAGCTGATGCAGCAGCAGGATGGCGACTTACAGCGGGTGATCAGCCATTTTTCACTGGATGAAAACGCGCTGACGCGGGATATCGTCGCGGCGCTCGACCGCCTGCCGCGCGGTGCGAGCGCGGTTTCCGATCTCGCCGAACACATCGACAGTGCCGTCGAGCGCGCCTGGGTCTACGCCTCGCTGAAGTACGGTGCGACGCGCATTCGCGGCGGCCATCTGCTGATTGGCATGCTCAAAACCTTCAACCTCGCCAGCGTGCTGAAAGGCATCTCCGGCCAGTTTGGCCGTATCAATGCCGATGCGCTGCTGGAGCAGTTCGACACGCTGCTCGCCAGCAGTAAAGAAGCACAGCAGGCGCTGGTGGCACAGCCGGGCGCGGAGAGTGCCGCACCCGCAGCCAGCACCAGCACGCTGGCGCAGTACGCGCAGGATCTCACCGCGCGTGCACGCGAAGGACGCATCGATCCGGTCACCGGCCGTGATGAAGAGATCCGCCAGATGGTGGATATTCTGATGCGTCGCCGGCAGAACAACCCGCTGCTGACCGGCGAAGCGGGCGTTGGCAAAACCGCGGTGGTCGAAGGCCTGGCGCTGCGTATTGCCGCAGGCGACGTACCGGCTCCGCTGCGGGATGTGCAGCTGTGGCTGCTGGATATCGGCATGCTGCAGGCCGGTGCCGGCATGAAAGGCGAGTTTGAAGCGCGCCTGCAGGCGCTGATTAATGAAGTGCAGTCCAGCCCGACGCCGATTGTACTGTTCGTCGACGAGATTCACACGCTGGTCGGTGCCGGCGGCCAGCAGGGCACCGGCGATGCCGCCAACCTGCTGAAACCGGCGCTGGCGCGCGGCCAGCTGCGCACCATCGGTGCCACCACATGGGCCGAATACAAAAAGTACATTGAGAAAGATCCGGCGCTGACGCGTCGTTTCCAGACCGTGCAGGTGCAGGAGCCGGATGAAGCCAAAGCGATTCTGATGCTGCGCAGCACCGTCAGCGCGCTGGAGAAGCATCATCAGGTACTGCTGCTGGATGAGGCGGTCAGCGCGGCGGTGAAGCTGTCGCACCGTTACATTCCGGCGCGCCAGCTGCCGGACAAAGCGGTGGCGCTGCTGGACACCGCCTGCGCACGCGTGGCGGTGAGCCAGGGCGCACAGCCTGCGGCACTGGAAGATTGCCTGCATCGTCTGGCCGCGCTGGAGATTGAAGCGGAGATCATTGCGCGCGAAAGCAAAGTCGGGCTGGGCGATGCGGCGCGTTCGCAGGCGGTTGCCGCCCAGCGCGCAACGCTGGAAACCGAGCGCGATGCGCTGCAGCAGCGCTGGCAGCAGGAGCGTGAACTGGTCGATCAGCTGATTGCGCTGCGGGCGCGCTGCGTGACGGAGGGCGAAGCCGCGCTGCGCGATGAGCTGGACGCGACGCAACAGCAGCTGCAACAGCTGCAGGGCGAAGCGCCGCTGCTGTTTGCCGCCGTGGATGCCAGCGTGGTGGCCGCCGTGGTCGCAGACTGGACCGGGATTCCGCTGGGGCGCATGGTGAAAAACGAAATCGACGCGGTGCTCAATCTCGCCGATACGCTCAACCAGCGCGTGATTGGCCAGCGTCACGGTCTCGATCTGATCGCCAAACGCGTGCGCACCTCACGCGCGCGCCTCGACAATCCGAACAAACCGGTCGGCGTCTTTATGCTGTGCGGTCCCTCCGGCGTCGGCAAAACCGAAACCGCGCTGGCGCTGGCCGAGTCGCTGTACGGCGGCGAGCAGAACATCATCACCATCAACATGAGCGAGTTTCAGGAAGCCCACACCGTTTCCACCCTGAAAGGCGCACCGCCGGGCTACGTGGGCTATGGCGAAGGCGGCGTGCTGACCGAAGCGGTGCGGCGTCGTCCCTACAGCGTGGTGCTGCTGGATGAGATTGAGAAGGCGCATCCGGATGTGCACGAGCTGTTCTTCCAGGTGTTCGATAAAGGCTGGATGGAGGATGGCGAAGGGCGCCACATCGACTTCCGTAACACCATCATTATCCTGACCTCCAACGTCGGTACGCAGCTGATCAGTGCGATGTGTGCCGATCCGGAGCTGATGCCGGATCCGGAAGCGCTGAGCACCGCACTGCGCAAACCGCTGCTGGAGGTCTTCCCGCCAGCGCTGCTGGGTCGCCTGCTGGTGGTGCCGTATTACCCGCTGAGCGACGCGATGCTGGCGGAAATCGTCCGGCTGCAGCTGGGCCGTATTGTTCAGCGCCTCGCCGACAACCACGGCATCAGCGCGCAGATTGACGATTCGGTCATCAGCCAGATCGTGCAGCGCTGCACGGAAGTGGAGTCCGGTGGCCGCATGGTCGACGCCATCCTTACCAATACCCTGTTGCCGCAGATGAGCCAGATGCTGCTCAGCGCCCACGCCCGCGATGAACGCTATCGTCGCGTGCAGGTACGCTGTGAGCAGGGCGAGTTTGTTTGCCAGTTCGATGTCTAAAGCCGTTAGTGATCAGAGAGTTTTCGAAAATGTCGGAACACGATAATCCCCTCAACGTACCCAACGCTCTGCCGGTGGGTTACCGTTTCAATGAGTTTGAAATTAAAGAAGTGATCGGTGGTGGCGGCTTTGGCATTGTTTATCGTGCCTGGGATCATCAGCTGGAGCGTGATATCGCCATCAAAGAGTTTATGCCGGCTTCGCTGGCGGTGCGCAGCGATGATCTGAATCTGGTGCTGCGCAGCGAACGCTTCAGCAAAACCTTTCATGCCGGGCTGAACAGCTTTATTCAGGAGGCGCGCCTGCTGGCCCGCTTCAACCATCCAAATCTGCTGCACGTGCTGCGTTTCTGGGTGCAGAACGACACCGCTTATATGGGCACGGTGTTTTACAGCGGCACCACCTTATCGAACCTGCGCGAGCGCAATCCGCAGCTGGTGGATGAAGCCTGGATTCGTCGCCTGCTGCCGCCGCTGCTGGGTGCGATCAAAACCATCCACGACGCCGGTTACCTGCACCGCGATATCTCGCTGGATAACATCCAGATTCAGAGCAGCGGCGAGCCGGTGCTGCTGGACTTTGGCTCCGCGCGTAAAACCATCGGCAACCTCTCGGATGAGAGCGAAACCATGCTGCGTCCGGGCTATGCGCCCATCGAGCAATACAGCGATAACGACGAAAGCGAACAGGGCGCGTGGACGGATATCTACGCGCTGGGCGCGGTGCTGCATACGCTGATCACCGGGGCGCCACCGCCGGTGAGCGTGGTGCGCAGCATCGAAGATAACTACCAGCCGCTGGCCGCGCGCCGCCTGCCGGGCTACTCCCAGGCATTGCTGACGGCGGTAGACAGCGCGCTGGCGCTCAAACCGGAAGATCGGCCGCAGGATATTGATGCTTTTGCCGGGCTGATGGCGCTGCCAGAGCGCGAACCGGAACCGCTGCTGAGCGCCAAAATCAGCGGACCGGGCACCATGCTGGTGCCGGTGGAAGAGGCGAACGAAGCCGAAACGCTTTCGCCGGTGAAATCGCTGCTGCGCCATCGCTTTGCGCTGCCGGGGCTGGTGGCCGCGGGCGTGCTGGTGGGATTGTGCGTGGGGCTGCTGATGTCCGGAGGCGATGAGCCTGCGGCGCCGGCAGAGACGGTGCAAAACAGCGCGCCAGCTGCTGATCCGGCAGTTTCACCTTCAGCGCCGTCAGCGCCAGCCGCAACGGCAGCGGTAACGCCGGAAAAACCGCGCGAAGCGGAGCCGCAACCTGCTCCGCCGCCGGAGCCGGTAGCGCAGGTTTACATCAAGCTGCAGCAGGGCGAACGCGTCCAGGTGAATGGCAAACCGCAGGCGCTGGTGCCTGCTGCCAATGGTTTTGCCGCGCTGCAGCTGGCGCCAGGCAATTATACCTTTGCCATCAGCGGCCAGGGCGGCACGCGCGAGCAAACGCTGACCATCAGCGAAGAAGGCGTCTGGTTGCTCGATCCACACAGTTAATCATCAGGGATTTATTATGTTCTCACGCATCACCGCGCAGCTGCCGATGGACGGCCTGCTGTTCTGGAAACTCACCGGCGCCGAGGCGCTGTCGCAGTCGTTTGAGCTGAACGCCGAGCTGCTGGCCACGGACGCGCGCATCGACCGGCACGCGCTGCTGGGGCAGCCGGTCACGTTCACGCTGCCGACGCAGAGCCTGCTGTCGCCGCGCTACCTCAACGGCAAAATCACACGGGTGGCGGTGCGCAGCGAGGAGCTGAGCGGGACGCGCTACGCGGTGTACCAGCTGCGGGTGGAGCCGGACCTGTGGCCGATGCGCCGGGACCGCAACCTGCGGATATTCCAGGGTCAGACGGTGCCGCAGATAGTGCA
Source organism: gamma proteobacterium symbiont of Lampromicra miyakona (assembly GCF_059730895.1). Classification (NCBI taxonomy): domain Bacteria; kingdom Pseudomonadati; phylum Pseudomonadota; class Gammaproteobacteria; species gamma proteobacterium symbiont of Lampromicra miyakona. The sequence goes on from NZ_AP035932.1 coordinate 726,081, forward strand.
GACGCTGCTGCAGGAGAACGGGGTGAACGTGGAGACGCGGCTGGGCAGCAGCTACCGGGTGTGGGAGTACTGCGTGCAGTACCAGGAGAGCAGCTTCGACTTCATCAGCCGGCTGATGGAGCTGGAGGGGATTTACTACTGGTTCCGCCACGAGGCGGAGCGTCACGTGATGGTGCTGTGCGACGGGGCGGACCAGCACGAGGCGTTCGCGGGCTATGAGACGATACCGTACCACGTGACGGCGTCGGGGGGGAGCGTGACGGAGGAGGGCATCAGCCAGTGGTCGCTGTGCGAGAGCGTGACGCCGGGGATGTACAGCACGGACGACTACGACTTCCGCAAGCCGAACGCGTGGATGCTGCAGGCGCGGCAGAACCCGGTGTCGCCGGTGCCGGGGGCGGTGGACGTGTACGACTGGCCGGGCCATTTTGTCGACCACAGCCACGGGGAGTTTTACACGCGCATCCGCCAGGAGGTGTGGCAGGTTGCGCACCACAGCGTGAGCGGAACGGGGACGGCGACGGGCATCGCGCCGGGGTACCGGTTCGGCATCGTGAACGCGCCACACTTCAGCGACAACGGAGAGTACCTGGTGACGTCGGCGCGGTACGACTTCGAGGAGAACGGGTACGCGAGCGGCGGCGGCGGAGCGCGGCACAACATCGCGTTCACGGTGCTGCCGTCGTCGGTGACGTACCGCGCGGAGCCGGCGACGGCGTGGCCGAAGACGCACGGGCCGCAGACGGCGAAGGTGGTGGGCCCGGCGGGAGAGTCAATCTGGACGGACCGCTACGGCCGGGTGAAGGTGAAGTTCCACTGGGACCGCCTGGCGAAGGGCGACGACACGAGCTCGTGCTGGGTGCGGGTGTCGAGCGCGTGGGCGGGCCAGGGGTACGGCAGTGTGCAGATCCCGCGCGTGGGCGATGAGGTGGTGGTGGACTTCATCAACGGCGACCCGGACCGGCCCATCGTAACCGGTCGTGTCTACAACGATGGCAATATGCCGCCGTGGGCGCTGCCGGCGGCGGCGACGCAGATGGGCTTTTACAGCCGCAGCAAAGATGGTCACAGGGACACGGCAAACGCGCTGCGCTTCGAGGATAAAGCGGGGCATGAGCAGATTTGGATTCACGCCGAAAAAAATATGGATACGGAAGTGGAAAGCTGTGAGACGCACCATGTTGGGATGGATCGGCATAAAACTATAGGCCGTGACGAGAAGGTCTCAATAAAGCGCAATCGTCAGGCAGACGTGGGTGAACATGCGCTAAGCAATACGGGCGTCCAGCACGTTATAAATGTTGGCGAAGGCGAAACGGTGCTGACTATGGATAAAGAGGGCAATGCGCTGCTTGAAGCCAACACAAGCATCAAGTTAAAAGTGAAAGAGAATTACCTCCTGATCACCCCCGACGCCATTCAAATCCAGGTGAATAATGGAAATATCCATGCTGAGAGCGAGTTGCAGGCATTGTTTAAGGGCAATGAGCTGACCACTTTAGGTACTGGTAAAGATGCTGAATTAAAGGCAAATGATACGGTAAGCATTACCGGCACGAACATCACCGACATCAAAAGCGCGGTCGTCAAAATTAACAGTTAATCGCTTATTGGAAGGAATATCGGTATGGGTATGCCTGTGGCCAGAGCTTTTGTGGATAAAGCGGCTCACGATGGCCCAATTCAGTGTGGCAGTCCTGACGTTATCATTGGTGGATTTCCCGCCGCCCGAAAAGGTGATGAATTTTCCTGTAAGCAACACGGAGGCGGTATTATCGTCAGCGGCTCCGGCAGCGTATTCGTTAACGGTATGGCGCTGGCCCGTCAGGGTGATAAGACACAGTGTCATGCAGGCGGGGCGTCGGCACCTGCGAAATGTAAACCTGCGCCCCCGCAATATTGGGGGGGCTCGCTGGCGAAGAAGGCTGGTGAGGATGGGATGTTGCATGGTGAGCACTACGATGCGCGAATTTTAGGAGCGTATGCCAGCCTGAAAGACAGTACTAATGATGGCAGTTATGACACTGTGTCGACAGGGTTTTCACTGGAAAACCTTACGATGGGAAATATTAAAAGTCACGATCTGTTTAGAGGCGAATTCCGCAATAAAATAGCGGACGCTGATGCAACCGGAGCTTTTTACAACGGTGACAGCAATATTTATGGGATAAATGGTACAGCCACAGCGACGGGTATGCAATATGGTGTTACAGGAGCGGCAGGGAGCGAGGGTACTTTGTATGCGAATGCTACCGGTGATGTAACCATAGCTACTGCTGATGCAAAAGCCACTGCAGAAGTTTATACCGGAAATAAAGGTCGCTATGGGTTCAATCTTGGCGGCGGTGGAGGGCTTGCAGCAGTCAAAGAGAAAGTAGGCGCAAAGGTAAGCCTGTTTGGCCTGGTGATAGCAAAAGCGAAAGCTGAAGCGCATTTGGGGGCGGTAGGGGCGTCAGCAGGCGCTGCTGCTTATTTTGATAAAACAGATTATTCAGTCACGCTAAAAGCCAACGGCAGATTTGCTGTATTATTGGGGTTAGCAGGTGAGGTGGATTTGAAAGTTGTCATAAAGCCTCTGCGTGATTTAATTATTGGCAAGGAAGGGAGTTCAGATAATTCCGAGAATGGAGGTGGTGGTGATGGTGCTATCATTAGCGGCTGTAAAACGGTTCTGATTGGCAATTGATTTTTTAAAAGGGCGGCAACAACATGGAAATTGTAGCATTTTTATTCTTCTGGTTAGTGACGGTATATTTTATCTGGAGTAGTAAGATTTCCTATGGAAAAAAAACGCTGGCTGGTATAGGGAAAGCTTTTATCGGGGTTTTTATCGCCATCATCGCTATTGGTTTTGTGCTTAAAGGACTGGCAGCGATAATTCCAGGTTTTACCAAGGACGCCGCAGGGGATTTAATGGAGGAGCTAGGTGCTTCATTACTTTTTATATGGGGGATGAAGTTTATACTAGTTGCATTGTGTAATATGTTTGGCAATATTATGGATTTTCACAAGAAATATAATGCTGATAATTACAAGAGATTTTCACCGGCTACCAATAAACTGGCACCAGGGCTGTTCATTTTCTCAAAGATCATTCTTTCACTTGGATCTATAGTTATTTATTACGGTATTTGGCTGACGAACTAAATTAAGAAGGGAAACAGGCTATGAATATTGATACGGACTATGCTTTTCCCCTTACGCCGGGTTTCTCTAAAGAAGAGATTGAACTGCGCTTCTGGAAATGCCTTTATACATCGGCCAGAGAAGAAATGCTGCATTACTGGGTTGTGCTGCCAAAAAGCCTCAAGCCAGCGGAACTGGAACCGGTTGCTTTCCCTGATATCGGTTTAACCAATATCGGACGCTACTTAACCACGGATGACTCACCCTATCTGGAAGTTTGGGCCGCGTATGAACGCTGCCAGTGGGAGATGAATGCGTCTGACTGGTTGTTTAAAAAACTTGCCATGATGGGCGAAAAAGTGCTGAACCGCCGTCTTGTCGGTAAGGCATCAGAAAACGGTATTTTCGCGGATGTATTAACCCTAAAAACGCACGCCTCCGGTGACGACGTGATCTCACGATACACTGTTCAAAAAGATTACAACCGGGACAGTGGCGGTGGGAACTACTTCTTATTAAAAGCGTCATGTGCGGCACGCGACTATCCTTCGCTTGCCAATGACATCTATTTTACAGTGGTTAACTGGGATCTGCTGCATCGCAGTAACTTAGCCATGGCGGAGTTGCTAACCTCGGTAAACCTGGATGGGGAAAGCGCTTTTAGAATACCGGTTTCATGGAATGTCAAGGTTATTGCTGAGAACAGGCTTATCGTTGATCATACTATAGATGGCGTAAACTATGGGGTCATTAATTTTTACTTTTATTCTGGCGCGGTATGCCATTCCGCAGAAGATGCTTTTGAAAAATCGACGCTACGTTTCCAGGAGCATGAGCATTCCGTCACGCTGGCGGCAAACGAGCTGGAACCCATTCCTAATGATATTAATGCTGCGCTTGGTTCGATATTGACCTGTACAGGTGAACTCTACAGCGACGAAGAGAAAATGCGCGCCTTTTACCAGAGCTACATATTCAATTGTTCAGGATTGTGGTGCTACGTTGAGCTGGTGGGGCAGCACAGGAATGATAAAAATTATTACTATGAAGCGAATAAACGCTGCCTGGAAATTATTCTGGCAACACTAAAAATCAACGTGAAATAATGACAATTGCTGTCGATTAATCATGTTTTAGCTGGCATTCCGCTTCGTAGAAAAAAGTATAATGGCACCTCTTTTAAACTCGTTATGTGATCCGCTGCAACAGTAAAAGACGCTTGTCTGACCTGCGGGTATTGCCTGGTAGCGAGCAATACCCGGGTCATCGAACACTTCCCGAATATGAAATAAGAAAAAAGCACTATAAGACCGCTTGTTAATTTTTAGCGTAATGCTTATATGCTGCATTTCTCACCCTGGCGTTTAACCTCCCCCGATGACTCAATCACTTAAATAAGTTACGGAATCTGCTTATGTTCTCACGCATCACCGCGCAGCTGCCGATGGACGGCCTGCTGTTCTGGAAACTCACCGGCGCCGAGGCGCTGTCGCAGTCGTTTGAGCTGAACGCCGAGCTGCTGGCCACGGACGCGCGCATCGACCGGCACGCGCTGCTGGGGCAGCCGGTCACGTTCACGCTGCCGACGCAGAGCCTGCTGTCGCCGCGCTACCTCAACGGCAAAATCACGCGGGTGGCGGTGCGCAGCGAGGAGCTGAGCGGGACGCGCTACGCGGTGTACCAGCTGCGGGTGGAGCCGGACCTGTGGCCGATGCGCCGGGACCGCAACCTGCGGATATTCCAGGGTCAGACGGTGCCGCAGATAGTGCAGACGCTGCTGCAGGAGAACGGGGTGAACGTGGAGACGCGGCTGGGCAGCAGCTACCGGGTGTGGGAGTACTGCGTGCAGTACCAGGAGAGCAGCTTCGACTTCATCAGCCGGCTGATGGAGCTGGAGGGGATTTACTACTGGTTCCGCCACGAGGCGGAGCGTCACGTGATGGTGCTGTGCGACGGGGCGGACCAGCACGAGGCGTTCGCGGGCTACGAGACGATACCGTACCACGTGACGGCGTCGGGGGGGAGCGTGACGGAGGAGGGCATCAGCCAGTGGTCGCTGTGCGAGAGCGTGACGCCGGGGATGTACAGCACGGACGACTACGACTTCCGCAAGCCGAACGCGTGGATGCTGCAGGCGCGGCAGAACCCGGTGTCGCCGGTGCCGGGGGCGGTGGACGTGTACGACTGGCCGGGCCATTTTGTCGACCACAGCCACGGCGAGTTTTACACGCGCATCCGCCAGGAGGTGTGGCAGGTGGCGCACCACAGCGTGAGCGGAACGGGGACGGCGACGGGCATCGCGCCGGGGTACCGGTTCGGCATCGTGAACGCGCCGCACTTCAGCGACAACGGAGAGTATCTGGTGACGTCGGCGCGGTACGACTTCGAGGAGAACGGGTACGCGAGCGGCGGCGGCGGAGCGCGGCACAACATCGCGTTCACGGTGCTGCCGTCGTCGGTGACGTACCGCGCGGAGCCGGCGACGGCGTGGCCGAAGACGCACGGGCCGCAGACGGCGAAGGTGGTGGGCCCGGCGGGAGAGTCGATCTGGACGGACCGCTACGGCCGGGTGAAGGTGAAGTTCCACTGGGACCGCCTGGCGAAGGGCGACGACACGAGCTCGTGCTGGGTGCGGGTGTCGAGCGCGTGGGCGGGCCAGGGTTTCGGCGGGGTGCAGATCCCGCGCGTGAACGATGAGGTGGTGGTGGACTTCATTAACGGCGACCCGGACCGGCCGCTGATCATCGGTCGCGTGTACAACGAGGCGAGCATGCCGCCGTGGGCGCTGCCGGCGGCGGCGACGCAGATGGGCTTTTTAAGCCGTTCGAAGGACGGCACGGCGGACACGGCAAACGCGCTGCGCTTCGAGGACAAGGCAGGCGAGGAGCATCTTTGGATCCAGGCGCAGAAAAACATGGATACGCACGTTAAAAACGATGCCAGCCACTCGGTCGCCAACAACCACAGCCATTATGCTGGCGGCAATGAGCTGTACCGCGTTGAGACCAACCGTGTACACGGTATCAAAGGCGGCGAGGAGCTGTTGACCGGACAAGGCAAGCTGGACGCGGCAGTTGATACTTATGTTCTGGGATCCGGCACCAAACTGCGTCTGGAGTGCGGTGAAAGCGCCATTGAACTCAACGCTAACGGTCACATTAATATCGTCGGTAAAGGCTTCAATATTTTCGTGCAGGGCGATGGCCATATTACAACGTCCGGCGGCAAGCTGAACCTGAATACTGACGGTGCGAAGCCCGGCACCGGTGCGCCAGGTGCTGATCACAAACAGAATATCAGTAAAGCGGTGGAGAACCTGTTCCCCCCTAAACAGAAAGGACAGGCGGCTCCGGCTGCGCCGAAAGCTGCAGAAAAATCTAAAGATACTAGTGTAGGTAAAACAGAGGGTTCCACCGATAAAAAGAGTAAGTATGATTATTCTGTAGATGATATGGTCAAGAAACAAAAGGGACTTAAAGCAACCCCAGTTAAGTGGAGCAATACCAAAAAAGGTTTTGTCCCAGCAACTGAAGCTGACATCAAAAAGTATGTCGATCCTGCCAACCATATGAACGGAACAGACAAATATCAATTTGTTGATTTATCATCATCTTCTGGGATTAGTAAAGATGATATGAGTAATTTCCTCGAAGGGAAAGGAACTCTTGCCGGACAGGAGCAAACTTACCTTGACGCGGCAAAAAAATATAATATAAACGAGGCTTACCTGGCAGCACACTCTGCACTGGAAACCGGTAATGGCACAAGTGAGCTTGCTAAAGGTGTAATGGTTAATGGTACCAAAGTTTACAATATGTATGGCATTGGTGCGCTTGATGGTAACGCTGTAAATACAGGAGCAAATTACGCGTATAAACAAGGTTGGACAACTCCAGAAAAAGCTATTGATGGCGGCGCAAAGTGGATATCCGATAAATTTGTTGGATCAGGTCAAAATACATTGTATAAAATGCGCTGGAATCCTGCATCTCCAGGTACACACCAATATGCAACTGATGTTAACTGGGCGACAGCGCAAACTAAAAGTATGAAGAGAATGTTTGATAGTTTTCCGAATGCAAATCTCTCATATGATGTTCCGGAATTTAAATAAGAAGGATGGTTGGATGATTTCTTTTTTTAAAAAAATGTATTTACTGATTTTTATTGCGTCAGCATCAATGTTAACTGCAAATGCTGCGGAGAAAATTATTAATCATGCAAGTGCAATTTCACCTATCTCATCTTCAGATTTTACCGTGCAAATTAACAATCATCCTTTTGCATTAGGGGCTACGTGGAATGAGTCTGCAAAGAAAAATGCAGGGGTTCAACTCAGCGAGAGCTTTACGGGGGAAATACCTTCCGGCGAAAGTAGTTACAAATATTACCAACATCATTACGATTGTTACGATGTTTATTCTTCTAATTTACTATGGGATAAGCAGAATCGTGATATAGATAGTTACATAATTGCACAGATAACCCTTAACAAGCCGGGTGTCAAAACGGCCAGAGGCATTTCAGTTGGCGATAGCAAGGTGCAGTTGGAAAGTAAGTATGGAAATGGCGCGGTGGATGACAGTGATAATCAATACTGGCTCTATTATGACGGTGATGGAAAGCGTATTTTATTCCAAATTGAACGCGGCAAAGTTAGTCATATCATGATGGTCTTTAATATAGATGACTGAATTTCATTTCTCTGCATTTTATCAGTGAGTTGAGAATAAAGGCGCTGCTTGTACAAACCGAGCGGTGTCTTTTTAGGTGCAAGGGAATTGAGGTGTGAGAAAAATAACTGAAAGATCTACTAAAACATCCAGGCTTATTCTAAAATTTTAAATTACTCTTTGCTTTCCATTTGTGGTGAAATGTATTTTTTCGAAAAATAAACGTTAAGCCGAGTGTTCCAAAACTCACCAGCCAATATTTCCCACAACTTCTACTTATTTCCTCTAACGGATATCCAACATGCACTACCAATTCAACGAGGGCGCGTTCGCCCTGTTTCCGGCGGGCTGGCAGGACACCAGCATGAATATTTTGCGCGATGAAGCCACCGGGCTGGCGCTGATCGTCAGCCGTGGGCCAATCGCTGAAGGCAGCGATTTTGAGCAGGAGTTTCACCGTCAGTGGGATACGTTGCGCAGCCAGATGGGCCATGTAGAGCAGAGCGAATTTGCACGTGTGCTGGCGGGAGCCGACAACACGTTGCGCGCCATCGAAGTGGAAACGGCTTTTGATCGCAATGGTCAGGCACTCTGGCAACGTCAGCTGGCAGTAAACGTGCCTGAAACCAATATGTTGATGATATTTACTTTTTCAGCCATGCGGCCTTTTGATGAAGAAGACGGGGCACGCTGGCATGCCTTCAAACAGAGCCTGACGCTGAACGCCCCACGGAAGGGATAATTATGGATAAGCACGCGGCCCGCCAGGGCGATGACATCATTCATTCCAGTATTTTCGCTGATATCACCAGTATCGTCGCTGAAGGTGCGGTCTACGCCGCGATGGGCGCGATTGTTGCCGGTGTGGCTACCGTAGCTGCTCCGCTGGTTGGCGTGGGTGCGCTGGCGGCGGTAGGCAGTAGCTGTCTGCTGAGCGGTATCATCGCAGGTGCGGTGGCGAATGTGGCAGGCATCACGGACGACATCAGCGCGGCTGCGGATGGTATTGGCGACATGCTGTTTCCGCCGTCGCCTGCGGGTGTCATTGCCAGCGGTTCGGATAATGTGATCATCAATGGCTTAGCGGCGGCTCGCGCGGCAGGCGAACTGACGGCAGGCGATACGCCGCCACCGGAAGCGCAGTCGGCCGGATTTTTTGCCGACTATGCCGGCAAACTGCTGGCGGTTGCCGACCAGTTCGCCGGGGCGATGTGGCAGCCGACGATTGCCTCCGCTGCCGCAGGTACCTCGCCGCTGGAACAGGATAAAGTTGCGTGCGAGAAACACAGCGGACCACAGTATCTCGCTGAAGGATCTAAAAGCGTATTTATCAACGGCCAGCCGGCGGCACGTGCTAAAGATCGCACCACCTGTGGCGCGACCATCAGCGATGATGTTTCCGCCAACGTCATCATTGGCGGTGAAACGCTAACGGTGCGGGATATCAAAAGCGGCAAACAGCCCGGTCTGGCGCTGGCGATGATCGGCCTGTCGCTGATCCGCGGTCGCCCCGGTCAGATCCTGAAAAATATGCCGTGCGCGCTGGCAATGGCGGGCGGCGGCATGCTGGCCGATATGTCTATCAACGCGATATTCTCCGCGCTGCACCCGGTACATGCCGCTACCGGCGTGAAAGTGCTGAATGATGATGCCGAGCGTGATTTCTCGCTGCCGGGACGTTTTCCCCTGCGCTGGCAGCGCAGCTATAACAGCCTGACGCAGCGCGCCGGCCTGTTTGGCCGCGGCTGGTCGACGGTGTTCGACAGCTATCTGATGCTGGAAGGCAATCAGGCCACCTGGTTTGATGACAACGGCCGCGAACTGCGTTTTGCCTTGCCCGGTGAAAAAGAGGTGCTTTACAGCATCAGCGAAGGACTGATGGTGCGACGCAATGCGCACGGTGACGTGGCAATCGCTGACGATGACGGCGGGGTATGGCGCTTGTACAAACCCACCGCCAGAAACCCGCAGCTCTTGCGCCTCGCCTCGCTGAGTGACGAGTACGGCAACGCGCTGGAGATGGGCTGGGATGAGCAGAACCGGCTGGTGCGCATCCATGATGAACCGCTGGCGATTGACGTGACGCTGCACTACAACGACGAACGCCATCCGCAACGCGTTACCGCTGCCAGTCACTTTGACGGTGAACAGCACTGGCCGCTGATGCGCTGGAGCTTTGATGATCACGGCCAGCTGGCCAGCGTCACCGATGCGGCAGGCATTGAGACGCGCCGTTTCCGTTATAACGTGGATGGCCTGATGGTGTGGCACCGCCTGCCGGGCGGGCTGGAGAGTGAGTATCGCTGGCAGCTGTTTGATCACTGGCGGGTGACAGAAAACCGCACCAGCAGCGGCGATGGCTGCCGTATGCATTACGATCTCGCGGCGGGCATTACCCGCGTTTCTACCTACGATGGTCAGCAGCGCGAGCATCACTGGAATGCACAGGGATTGATTACCTGCTACATCGACGAGCGCGGCGAGCAATGGCGCTACGAGTGGGATGACAATGAACTGCTGACGCGCCGTATTGACCCGCTCGGCCATGCGGTGAACTTTACCTATGACGAGCTCGGCAACCGCATTGAAGAGCAGGATGCCGATGGCAATGCGCAGACCACAGAGTGGTTAACGCATCGTGCCCTGCCCAGCGTCATCACCCAGTCTGGCGGCGCTGCCATCCGTTATTACTACGACATTCATCACGGACTGGAACGGGTGGTCGATGCGCTCGGGCACAGCACGCGTTATCTGCGCGATGAGTTTGGGCTGATCACAGAAGAGATTGATGCGGCGGGCAATCGCTATCGCCGTGAGTATAACGATGCCGGGCAGGTCATTCGCGAGACGGACTGCTCCGGCCAGACTACGCGTTACTGTTATCATCCGCTGGGCTGGCTGAGTTGTGTTACAGCAGCCGATGGCGAAGAAACGCGATACTACTATGATGCCGCCGGGCGGCCCCGGCAGATGGAACGTGCTGAAGGCTGGGAAGAACGTCTGGAGTGGAGCGAACGTGGTCTGCCAGTGGCGTATGCCTCGGCAGACGGTAAACGCAGCGAATTCGCTTACGACCAGGCCGGCAGACTGACTCTCTCGCGCAACGCGCAGGGCGAAGAGGTGCAGCGCCGCTGGGACAGCCGTGGACGTTTAATCTCGCTGCAAAATCAGAACGGTGAAAGCTACCACTTCGAATGGGGCGCAGATTCGCTGTTGCTTGCGCAGATCGGGCTGGACGGTGTGGCAACACGCTATGACTACGATGCCGCCGGACGCGCAGTAGCCCGCACTTTCGCCGCCGGTCATCCGCAGGCCATTACGCACCGCTTCGCCTTCAGCCCGGCAGGGCAACTGATGGCACGCATCACCCCGGAAGGCCAGACGCGCTATGACTATACCGCGGCGGGCCAGCTGGCAAGCGTAGCGCAGCATCTGCCGCTGGGGGAAAACCAGTGGAGCCGTGAAGCCGAGCAGGCGATTACCTTCGCGTATGACAAGGCTGGTCGCGTGATAGCGGAGCAGGGCGATCAGGGCAGCCTGGCGTGGCAGTACGACGCGCTGGGCAACTGCACTGCGCTGACGTTGCCGGATGGCCGCCAGCTGAAACAGTTGTATTACGGCAGTGGCCATCTGCTGAGCATTGCGCTGGATAACCTGCCGGTCAGCGAATTTACGCGCGATACGCTGCACCGCGAGCTGAGCCGCAGTCAGGGCGGACTGACCACGCGCAGCGATTACGATCGGCTAGGTCGGCTGGTGCGTCGCGATGTGTTCGACGGTGAGGCACAGCGCCCGGCACCGCGCCGCTGGTCACGCCGGCGTGATTTCGACTACGGCAACAACCTGATCCGCGAACAGCGCGACGACAATCCTTTCAGCCAGACGCTCTGGCACTACGACAGCGCGGGCCGTCTGCTGGCGCAGGAAGGTGCACAGCCCGGTAATGATACGTGGCAGTGGGATGGCGCGGGCAATCCGCTGGACCGCAGCTCGGCAGCAGCGGTAACGTACAACCGTGTTACGCAGCTGAACGGCATCCGCTGGCGCTACGACGTGCACGGTCGCACCAGTGAAAAGGATGATGGTCAGACGCGCTGGCGCTACCGCTATGATGACGAGCATCGCCTGATCGAAGTCGTCAGCGAACCGCGCGATCGCAACAAGCCTCAGGTGCAGGTGAGTTTCCGCTACGATCCGCTCGGGCGCCGCATCAGCAAGCGCGTGCAGCGTTTACTGCACGGCAAGCCGGCCGGAGCAGCGACCCTCACCCGCTTCGTCTGGGACGGTTTTCGTCTGCTGCAGGAAATACACGACGAAGTGCCACTGACCTACGTATACAGCGACGCAAACAGCTATGAACCGCTGGCGCGTATTGACGGCAATGAGGGCGCGGAGATTTTCTGGTTCCACAATGCCGCTAACGGTATGCCGGAACGCCTGACAGACAGCGAAGGCCGCATCAGCTGGGAAGGCATCAATAACGCATGGGGCAAACTGCTGCGCGAAACTCATCAGCAACTGCCCGGCTACGACCAGAACCTGCGTATGCAGGGCCAGTACCTGGACCGTGAAACCGGACTGCACTACAATCTGTTTCGTTACTACGATCCGGACAGTGCGCGGTTTACGCAGCAGGACCCGATAGGGCTGGCGGGTGGGCTGAATGAGTATGCGTATGCGCCGAACCCGCTGAACTGGGTGGATCCGCTGGGGTTGATGAAATGTAGTGCTAATAAACCATCTTATAAAGGCCCGCAACTTCCCGGAAGTATTGCTGATACGTTTGATAAAGGTCTTTATCGAAATAGACAGCTAAATACACCTGAAACTTTTTATAAATATCATGGTGTGAATAATAGGACGGGTAGGAAATATTCATGGATAACAAATGAGCGTTATAATTCAGAGGAAGTATTGAGGCAAGAACTCGCCATCCGACATGACTGGGGAGTTGTTATTACAAAAGTATCTGAGTTTAAAGTACCTCAGGGCACCTGGATTAGTGAGGGACCTGCCGCCGCTCAGGGAGCAGGATATCCCGGCTTGGGGTATCAGGCAGTTGTATCTAACTTACCTAAATCATGGATTATTAACACAATGAAGGTTCCTTGGTAATGAATATTCAGGATTTACTATCATCACTTGAAAAGTTAATCGCAGAGTTAAAAAAAACCGGAAAATATCAGTCGGCATTATTTTTTATTGACCGTTATAATTCCATAAAGGGTAACGTTATTAATTATGATGCGGTAAAGGAGTTATCAACCTGTAGAGCAATGGCTCAATATGGTGACTTTACCTATAAAGAGGAAGAGTTATTAAATGGTGTTGTAAATAATGCAATTGCTGTGATTAAGTCCAATCCATAAGAAAAAGCCGGAAGCGATCATCAAGATCCTTCCGGCTTTTTACTTTCAGCCGCCAGTCTGCTGCTCCGCTGCCCACCCCTGGTCCGTGCGGCCATGCAAACCCGGCGTTCCCTCAGGCATCAGCGTTGCGGCGGCTAAGGCAGGGTGACGTTCCGGCCCCTGAGCTGTCATGCAGGCCCCGCGCTCCCTTCAGCTCCCGCGCTTCAGAGCGCCGCAGGGCAGCGCTTGCGGGCCTCGCCAGCCCGCGCCCGTCCGGCCACCGCGATGAAGAACCCGATACAGTGACAGCGGAGAGGGGAGTGTTATGGTGAACGGGCGAAAAAACGCGCGTCGGGCACGGCGGGTTAACATGTTGTTAATGCTGTAAAAAAGGCTCTTTAAAAACGCAGGCGTGGCGCGGGTTGTGGCGTGCTAAAAAGTACGATGGTGTCGGGATGGTTCCCATGACCCGATAGGGCTGGCGGGTGGGCTGAACCTGTACCAGTTTGCGCCGAATGCGCTGGGGTGGGTGGATCCGTGGGGGGTTAAGTCGTAACTGTAGCGGCGGCGGCAAAGATAAACCTGATTTTTATGTGGGGCCTGATGGACCAAGTGCGACAATGCCTTCTACTGCTTATCGGCACATGAAGTATATGGAGTCTGACGGATCAATTAATAAGTTTGTATCCTCCACAATAGAGAATAAAGCTGCTCCGGTTACGTATTTTGGATTTGATAAATATGCTTCGGGTAGTGCTGCCAGAAATGGTTTCCAGATTGCCCCGGCATGGAGTGATGCCCGCATGCGTGGTACGTTCAATACTTTACAGTTATATCAAAATGGTAAGCCTACAGCTTTTGTTCCAAAATGGGATGGTAATACTCATCCAACCAGATTAGAACCCTTTGCCTCTGCATACCCAGAATATGGTAAAGGGGGTGCTGTGCAGTTACATGCAGATGGACAAGTTATCCATTTTGACTCAATTAAAATACTACCGGATTGATAAAATGTTTACGCTAAATAAAAAAGATGCAGAAATAATGCTATTAGCACTGCTGAAAAGGACTTTAAAGAATAAGTCTGATATTGATGAATTAATGGATTTAGCAAAAACTAACAATAATTCTATTCCAATGAAAGGAATTAGACATAAATATGACCGCATGGAAAAAAATACATTAACTGTAAAAGATAAGGATGATATTGATACTTTAATGCATTTTTATGGTCCATGATTTGCTATCTTACTGATTTAAAATGAATTCGCGAGTAAAAAATGCGCGTCGAAATCAGCGTGTAAACGGGCGGCAGAACGTAGGAAAAGCTGTCCGCGAAAAATGAGTCACATCAGAATCTTAACTTAGCTAAAAAATATGACGCACTAGAATCGTCCCTATAACTCGATAGGACTGGCGGGCGGGCTGAACTTGTATGCTTATGCGCCGAATGCGTTCAGTTGGATAGATCCGCTGGGGTTGAGTAAGTGTTCAGGTGATGGCCGCTCGGATCCTTATAAAAGTGCAAAAGATGCATCTGCATACCTTCGTTCCATGGGGGTGAATAATGCGCAGAGAAAACAAATAATTGATTCCTTTGATTTAGATACCTTATCCGTTCAAAAAGCTGGGAATAATCAATTTGGAACTCGCTTCCATGATTATGGAAAAACTGCCAGAGCTGAAGGTCAATATTTTTTTAAACATTTACACCTCAGACGAACAGGGCTGGTTTGGCATTACCTCATGAATGGAATGGTATGACTGGAATCAAACAATGGCAGATAAAACCATGGGCAACGATGATAATAGGTAAAGCGGCACCGCAATTTGAGTATGGTGCTCAATATAGTGGAGGAGCAGAACAGATTTTTGTTCTTCAGCCTTGGAAATATGGATCTTTGTTATGATTTCTTCTTTCGAATTTTTATTGAAAAAACGTCCTTAAAAAGTTACTTGATGCTATAAGTCGGCATGAGCGTAACGAAACAGCACCTCTTTCAGTCCAGGCATTGATGCAGGTAAAAAAAGAACTGGAAGAGATGATAAAGGTAATGGATCCAAAGGATTATATGCCTGGTTATCCACGTTTTATTTTAGATTGGCCAGATGAAGATGGACTGATAGAGGAATTAGTCGATATTGCCTATCAGTATGAGAAAATAAGGAAGTATTAAAATAAGCCGGAAGCGATCTGAATGATCCTTCCGGCTTTTTTCTCTTTAGCCGCCCGCTGTCAGGATCAGGTAATCCCTTTCCACCTTCTCTCATCAGCAACTGCCCGCCTACGACCAGAACCTGCATATGCAGGGCCAGTACCTGGACCGTGAAACCGGACTGCACTACAATCTGTTTCGTTACTACGATCCGGACAGTGCGCGGTTTACGACCCGATAGGGCTGGCGGGTGGGCTGAACCTGTACCAGTATGCGCCGAATGCGCTGGGGTGGGTGGATCCATTAGGCCTAAGCAGGTGCAAGGGCGATTATAAATATGATATGGTTAATAACCTTGGCCCACTTGCTAAATTAAGAAATAATCCAGCTGAAAATTTTGCAGGCGGTAAATATAATAAGAATATCTTAAAAGAAGATCTTGTTTTATATCGAGCAGGAAAGGCTGGCGGTGGGAAAAATGCTTTTGGCCAGTGGTTCACGAGAGACCCTGCTGAGTCAGCAGCAAAAGTTCGTGTTGATTTAGCTGTTAAACCCCAATGGATTGATAACGAAGGAGTATTAACTGGTACTTCTCCTTTAGAATCTGTATACAAAGTTTTAATACCTAAAGGAACAACTATATACGAGGGCCCAGTGGGTTATCAGGGAGGCTCTTATTTTGGTGGTCAAAATGTTACTCAGATATTTGTTGAGCAGCCTTGGCAACTGGCAGGGGTTAAGATAATGGATAGCTGGCCTTTAAGGTAGTGATATGCATAGTAAGATATTGTCAGAAGATCTATTAAATGAATTTAAAAAGTTGAGAGACATTCTCATAAGTGAGAAGGAAATTAACTGGATTCGCGGTGTCGAGTCAATAATAGAAAAACTAGAATGGTCTAATGACAATAGATGTAATGACCCTGAATCTTTTTTTTACAGTGCTTGTGACACATGGAAAACGATGGATAAAGGAAATGGTTCTTTTTCTGAATATTATATATGGCGGGATGATTTTGATGAAAGAGTCCGGTTAAATAAAATATATCAAAAGATAAAGGATAACATATGGGATATTGTGAATAACAATTAACTCTAAGCCGGAAGCGATCTCAATGATTCTTCCGGCTTTTTTTGTTTTAGCCGCCCGCCGTCAGGATCATGCAACCGCCTCTATCCTGACTGTCATCGCCCGACCGGTGTCCAATCTCGTTTCAGCAAGCGATCAGACCGCACCTCCCATATGAACTCAACCCCCTTTCCTCTCCGTCTCCACACTCTCCGCCGCCGTCTCTTCCTCTTTATCTTCTTTCACCGTTCTGCTGGCCGTCAGCAGGAACGGTGATTGCTGCCAGCGGGTACGGCGATCGCGCAGCAGGGTACGGGTCAGGATAATGCCGATCGCCAGCGCCAGCAGCATCATCAGGCGCAGAATATTAGTGGTGTTATCCACCTGACGCGATTCCGTCACCAGCACATGGGTATCCAGCGTGATACGCAGAAAACCCTGCGGACCCTCTTTCCCTTCCAGCGGCTGGACAATCTGATGATTGAAATAGCTACCGGCACGTTTACCGTCGAGCGCCAGGCGGTCGCGCACATTAATGCTCTCGCCGCTGTGGGCCACCAGGCTGCCGTCGTCGGCATAGACCGAAGCGTCCAGCACACGGCTGTTATCCGTCATCTGATTCAGGATGGCTTCAATCTGCGTGCGGTTATCGTCGCTGTTATCCATGAGCGGTTTCAGGCTGAACGCCACCTGGCGCGTCAGCGTGTGCGCCAGCTCCTCGACCTGTTCGGAACGGGCCATCTGATGGCCAAGACTAAACCATGATGCGCCCTGCATCAGCACCACTAACAGCGCCAGCGAGATAAGAACGATCACCGTGCGATGCAGGCGAAATTTCAGTGCGGTTTTGACCATCAGAAACCCGTGTGACGTAACAGCAGAAAGGCTGGCAATTATGTTGCCAGAACCCGCGCAGACAAGGTAGCCTCTTGCGTGGTTTTGTTGTCCCTACAGGAGCTGTAATGCCAAATCGTCTTACCTGGTGCGATCTGCCCGCCGATGTCTCTCTTTGGCCGGGTTTACCCCTTTCCCTGAGCGGTGATGAAGTGATGCCGCTGGATTACCGTGCCGGTCGGACTGGCTGGTTACTGTATGGGCGCGGGCTCGATAAACAAAAACTGACCGATTATCAGCATCAGCTGGGCGCGGCGATGGTGATCGTCAGCGCGTGGAATGTCGATGAGTATCAGGTAATCCGGCTGGCGGGCTCGCTGACACCGCGTGCCAGCAAGCTGGCGCATGAGGCTGGCTTTGATGTGGCGCCGCTTGGCAAAATTCCCCATCTGAAAACGCCAGGGCTGCTGGTAATGGACATGGATTCCACCGCCATCCAGATCGAGTGCATCGATGAGATCGCCAAACTGGCGGGCTGCGGCGAGCAGGTGGCGGAAGTGACGGAGCGCGCGATGCGCGGCGAGCTGGATTTTAAAGCCAGTCTGCGCGAACGCGTGGCGAAGCTGGCTGGCGCTGACGCCAACATCCTGAAGCAGGTACGCGACACGCTGCCGCTGATGCCGGGCCTGACCACGCTGGTGCACAAGTTGCAGGCGCTGGGCTGGCAGGTGGCGATTGCCTCGGGCGGGTTCACCTTCTATGCCGATCACCTGCGGCAGACGCTGCATCTGGCCGCTGCGGTGGCCAACGAACTGGAAATGCGTGACGGTAAGCTGACCGGCGAAGTGCTGGGGCAAATCGTCGACGCGCAATTTAAAGCCGATACCCTGAACAGTCTGGCCCAGCGCTTTGACATCGCACCGGAACAAACCGTGGCGATTGGCGATGGTGCTAACGATCTGCCGATGATTAAAACGGCGGCGCTGGGTATCGCCTATCATGCTAAACCCAAAGTGAATGAGCAGACGGAAGTGATTATCCGCCACGCTGACCTGATGGGAGTGTTCTGCATTCTCACCGGCAGCCTGATTCACGAAGAGCGTTAACTGAGGATTTGATTTGGCCAAAGCGGCAAAACGCGCCTTCGTCTGTAACGAATGCGGCGCTGACTATCCGCGCTGGCAGGGGCAATGCAGCGCCTGCCACGCCTGGAATACCATTACCGAGGTGCGCATTGCCGCCTCGCCTGCGGCCGCGCGCAATGAGCGCCTGAGCGGCTATGCCGGTAGCGCCGGCACCAGCCGGGTGCAGAAGCTGTCGGAGATCAGTCTGGAAGCGCTGCCGCGTTTCTCGACCAGTTTTAAAGAGTTTGACCGCGTGCTGGGCGGCGGCGTGGTGCCGGGCAGCGCGATACTGATTGGCGGTAACCCTGGTGCCGGTAAATCGACGCTGCTGTTGCAGGTGATGTGTAAGCTGGCGGAAGGGATGAAAACCCTGTACGTCACCGGCGAAGAGTCGCTGCAGCAGGTGGCGATGCGCGCCCATCGTCTGGGATTGCCGACGGAAAACCTCAATATGCTGTCGGAAACCAGCATTGAGCAGATCTGCCTGATCGCCGAGCAGGAGCAGCCGAAGCTGATGGTGATCGACTCGATCCAGGTGATGCACATGGCGGAGATCCAGTCATCGCCGGGCAGCGTGGCGCAGGTGCGGGAAACCGCCGCTTACCTGACGCGCTTCGCCAAAACGCGCGGCGTGGCGATCATCATGGTCGGTCACGTCACCAAAGATGGCTCGCTGGCCGGGCCGAAGGTGCTGGAGCACTGCATCGACTGTTCGGTGCTGCTGGACGGCGATGCCGATTCGCGCTTCCGCACGCTGCGCAGCCACAAAAACCGCTTTGGTGCGGTGAATGAGCTGGGCGTATTTGCCATGACCGAGCAGGGCATGCGCGAAGTCAGTAACCCGTCTGCTATCTTTTTGTCACGCGGCGATGAGATCACCTCCGGCAGTTCGGTAATGGTGGTCTGGGAGGGCACGCGCCCGCTGCTGGTTGAGATTCAGGCGCTGGTGGATCATTCGATGATGGGCAACCCGCGCCGCGTGGCGGTTGGACTGGAGCAGAACCGTCTGGCGATTCTGCTGGCGGTGCTGCACCGTCACGGCGGTCTGCAGATGGCCGATCAGGATGTATTTGTGAACGTGGTCGGCGGCGTCAAAGTCACCGAGACCAGTGCAGACCTGGCGCTGCTGCTGGCGATGGTGTCGAGCCTGCGCGATCGCCCGCTGCCACAGGATCTGGTGATTTTTGGCGAAGTCGGGCTGGCCGGGGAGATTCGTCCGGTGCCGAGCGGCCAGGAGCGCATTTCCGAAGCGGCCAAGCACGGCTTTAAGCGCGCCATTGTGCCGGCAGGGAATGCGCCGAAGAAGGCGATTGACGGTATGAAGGTGTATAGCGCGAAGAAACTGGCGGACGCGCTGGCGATTCTGGACGAACTGTAAGGTGGGTTGTTGGGGAGGGGGTTTGGCTTGTGGCTCCACCTTTTCCCTCACCCTAACCCTCTCCCGCTTGCGGGAGAGGGGACCGATCGGAGAGGCGGAAAGTACGGCGTTGTTCTGCCATTTACCGCTCTGTTCAGGATTTTCCTCCTCTCCCGCTGGGCGGGAGAGGAGACCGATCGGAGCGGCGGGAAGTACGGCGTTGATCTGCCATTTATCGCTCTGTTCAGGATTTTCCCCCTCTCCCGCGGGCGGGAGAGGGCCGGGGTGAGGGCCCACGCGCACCATCCCTCTAATTCCATGCAGGAGGCACCACATGTCATCGTTTGACTATCTGAAAACCGCGATTCGCCAGCAGGGACATACATTGCAGCAGGTGGCTGATGCCAGCGGGATGACCAAAGGCTATCTGAGCCAGTTGCTGAATGCCAAAATCAAAAGCCCGAGCGCGCAGAAGCTGGAAGCGCTGCACCGTTTTCTCGGGCTGGAATTCCCGCGTCGCGACAAAACCGTGGGCGTGGTGTTCGGGAAGTTCTATCCGCTGCACACTGGCCACATCTACCTGATCCAGCGCGCCTGTAGCCAGGTCGATGAGCTGCACATCATCATGGGCCATGACGATCCGCGCGATCGTCAGCTGTTTGAGAACAGCGCCATGTCGCAGCAGCCCACCATCAGCGATCGTCTGCGCTGGCTGCTGCAGACCTTCAAGTACCAGAAAAACATCCGTATCCATTCGTTCAACGAAGAGGGAATCGAGCCCTATCCGCACGGCTGGGACGTGTGGAGCGCCGGTGTGAAAACCTTCCTCGCGGAGCAGGGCATTGAGCCCGACTGCGTCTATACCAGCGAAGAACCGGATGCGCCGATGTATCAGCAGCATCTGGGCATTCCGGCGGTGGTGATCGATCCGCATCGATCGTTTATGAACATCAGCGGCAGCCAGATTCGTCAGGATCCGTTCCGCTACTGGGAGTACATCCCGACTGAAGTGAAGCCGTTCTTCGTGCGCACCGTGGCGGTGCTCGGCGGTGAATCGAGCGGCAAATCGACGCTGGTCAACAAGCTGGCCAACATCTTCAACACCACCAGCGCGTGGGAGTATGGCCGCGATTATGTCTTCTCGCACCTCGGCGGCGACGAGATGGCGCTGCAATACTCCGACTACGACAAAATCGCGCTCGGCCAGGCGCAGTACATCGATTTTGCCGTCAAATATGCCAACAAAGTGGCGTTTATCGATACCGACTTCATCACTACCCAGGCGTTCTGCCTCAAGTATGAAGGACGCGAGCACCCGTTCGTGCAGGCGCTGATCGATGAGTACCGCTTTGACCTGGTGATTCTGCTGGAAAATAACGTACCGTGGGTGGCCGACGGCCTGCGCAGTCTCGGCAGTTCAATGGATCGCCGCGAGTTCCAGTCGATGCTGGTCACCATGCTGCGTGAAAATCACATTGAATATGTGCACGTCAAAGAGGATGACTACGACACACGCTTCCTGCGCTGCGTCGAGCTGGTGAAGCAGATGCTGGGCAGCTAGCGCAGCACAACAAAAAAGGCGCCGCGGCGCCTTTTTGTTATCACAGCGATTACTTCGCCATGCGCTTGTACTTGATACGCTTCGGCTCCAGCGCTTCGGCGCCGAGGGTGCGTTTCTTGTACTCTTCGTACTCGGTAAAGTTACCTTCGAAGAACTCCACCTTACCTTCATCCTGATAGTCGATGATGTGGGTGGCGATACGGTCGAGGAACCAGCGGTCGTGCGAGATCACCATTGCGCAGCCCGGGAACTCCAGCAGGGCGTTTTCCAGTGCGCGCAGGGTTTCGATATCCAGGTCGTTGGTTGGCTCATCGAGCAGCAGCAGGTTGCCGCCCACCTGCAGCAGTTTCGCCAGGTGCAGACGACCACGCTCACCGCCGGACAGTTCGCCGACGCGTTTGCCCTGATCGGTGCCCTTGAAGTTAAAGCGACCGACATAAGCGCGGCTTGGCATTTCGGTGTTGCCGATGCGCATAATGTCCTGACCGCCAGAAACTTCTTCCCACACGGTTTTGGAATTATCCATCGCATCGCGGAACTGATCGACCGACGCCAGCTTCACGGTTTCGCCCAGCTCGATGCTGCCGGAATCCGGCTGTTCCTGGCCTGACATCATGCGGAACAGCGTCGATTTACCGGCGCCGTTAGGACCGATGATGCCGACGATGGCGCCTTTCGGCAGCGAGAACGACAGATCGTCAATCAGCACGCGATCGCCATACGCTTTGCTCAGGTTCTTCACTTCCAGCACTTTGTCGCCGAGGCGCGCGCCAGGTGGAATGAACAGTTCGTTGGTCTCGTTACGTTTCTGATAATCGGTGTTGTTGAGCTCTTCAAAGCGCGCCAGACGGGCTTTGCCCTTAGACTGACGGCCTTTCGCGCCCTGACGCACCCACTCCAGCTCTTTCTCGATCGATTTGCGACGCGCCGCTTCCTGAGAAGCTTCCTGCGCCAGACGCTGATCTTTCTGCTCCAGCCATGAGGAGTAGTTGCCTTCCCATGGAATGCCTTCACCACGGTCCAGCTCCAGAATCCAGCCGGCAACGTTATCGAGGAAGTAACGGTCGTGGGTGATGGCTACCACGGTGCCTTCGAAATCGTGCAGGAAACGCTCCAGCCACGCGACGGATTCGGCATCCAGGTGGTTGGTCGGTTCGTCGAGCAGCAGCATGTCTGGCTTTTCCAGCAGCAGACGGCACAGCGCGACGCGGCGGCGTTCACCACCGGACAGGTTGGCGATTTTGGCATCCCACTCCGGTAGACGCATGGCATCGGCAGCACGGTTCAGCTGGGTTTCCAGGTTGTGCCCGTCGTGTGCCTGGATCACTTCTTCCAGACGACCCTGCTCAGCGGCCAGCTTGTCGAAGTCGGCATCCGGATCGGCGTACAGCGCGTACACTTCGTCGAGACGCTTCAGCGCGCCAACCACTTCCGCGACGGCTTCTTCCACCGACTCACGCACGGTGTGTTCCGGGTTCAGCTGAGGTTCCTGCGGCAGATAGCCGACTTTGATGCCCGGCTGCGGGCGGGCTTCCCCTTCGATATCTTTATCAATGCCGGCCATGATGCGCAGCAGGGTCGATTTACCCGCGCCGTTCAGGCCGAGTACGCCAATTTTGGCGCCAGGGAAAAAGCTAAGGGAGATATTCTTCAGAATGTGACGCTTCGGCGGAACCACTTTGCCGACGCGATGCATGCTATAGACGAATTGAGCCACGTTGTGATGAGCCTCTTGGTCTGTAATGGGTGGAACGTCAGATGCTGAAGTTTAGCCGTTTTCACCCGGCAATCACAGCCGCATTGCGCGCAATCTTCCGCAGCGGCGGAATAATGCTAGCCGCAGTGCAGGGTGAGCCTGGCCGCCTGCAGCACGGCGAGCAGCGCGGGCGGAGGCGGGCTGTCGCTGACCAGCATATCAAACAGCGAGAAGTCGCCAATGCGCGCCGGCAGTACCTTGCCGTACTTGCTGCTGTCGCCGACCACGATTTTGGTCTGCGCCCGCTGCAGCGCCAGATGCTTGATGGGCAGTTCATTGAGGTTATAACAGGTGGCACCCTGCGCGGCGTCCATGCCGGCGGCAGAGATGAAGGCTTTATTGGGGCAGAGCGCATCCAGCACCGTGACCTGCTCGAGCGGGGTAAACACGGCGTTATCGGCGTGGAATTCGCCGCCGCACAGAATCACCCGACAGTGCGGCTTCTCTTTTAACGCCAGAAAGGTGTTGATCGCGCTGCAGATGGCGGTGAAGGGCAGATCGTTATCGATCGCTTCTATCACCAGCGGCAATGTGGTGCCGCAGTCGAAAAACACCGTGTCGTTGGCCTGTACCAGCGCGGCAGCCCGCTGTGCCAGCAGACGTTTCTTGCTGACGTTGAGGTTTTGCTGGTCGCTGACAAAATAGTGCGCCACGTTCTGCCGCGGGTCGCGCATCACATAGCCACCCAGCAGCACCACGCCCTGCGTCGCGCCGGTTAAATCGCGGCGGATGGTCATTTCTGACACGCCCAGCAGTTGCGCGGCCTGTTTTAAGTGCAGGGTGTCGCTGTGTTTCAGCGCCTGCGCCAGCTTATTGATTCGTTCGTCGCGGCGGGTTTCCATCAGTAACAGTTCGCTCAACCTTCGCTGCGGCCGGAATGGCCGGTGGAGGGTAAACATAAGTTTTTTCTTGCAGATTAACAACCTGTCTTCTGCCTGCCCGCCCGCCGCACGGCTAAATCGCCACCAGCCCGCGCACGCCCTCGCTCTCCATATTCGCCCCTGCGCCACGCTGCACAATTTCGCCGCGCGACATCACCAGATAGCTGTCGGCCAGTTCGGCGGCGAAATCATAAAACTGCTCAACCAGCAGGATCGCCATGTCACCGCGCTGTGCCAGCTGGCGGATCACCGCACCGATCTCTTTGATCACCGACGGCTGGATCCCTTCGGTCGGCTCATCGAGGATCAACAGCTGCGGCTGGCAGGCCAGCGCCCGGCCGATCGCCAGCTGCTGCTGCTGGCCGCCTGACAGATCGCCACCGCGCCGCGTTTTCATCTCGCGCAGCACCGGAAACAGCTGGTAGATCTCCTCCGGTACCCGGCTGGCCTGGGCGCCGGAGAAGCGCGCCAGCCCCATCAGCAGGTTCTCTTCCACCGTCAGACGCGGAAAAATTTCGCGTCCCTGCGGCACATAAGCAATGCCGGCCTGCACGCGCTGGTGTGGCTTGCGCGTGTTAATCAGCTGGTTTTGCCAGCGAACCTCGCCGGATTTGACCGGAATCAGCCCCATCAGACACTTCAGCAGCGTGGTTTTGCCCACGCCGTTGCGCCCCAGCAGGCAGGTGATCTCGCCCGGGCGAGCCTCAAACGACAGACCGCGCAGGATATGGCTGCCGCCGTAATATTGATGCAGTTCTGCTACCTGTAACATCTCAGCGCCCCAGATATACGTCGATAACCCGATCGTCCGCCTGTACCTCGCGCAGCGATCCCTCAGCCAGCACCTGGCCCTGATGCAGCACCGTCACGTGGTCGGCAATGGTTTCCACAAAGCCCATGTCATGTTCCACCACCATCAGCGAGTGTTTGCCCGCCAGGCTGCGGAACAGCTCGGCGGTGTAGTCGGTTTCGGCATCGGTCATGCCAGCTGCCGGTTCGTCCAGCAGCAGCAGGTGCGGCTCCTGCACCAGCAGCATGCCGATTTCGAGAAACTGCTTCTGCCCGTGCGACAGCAGACCCGCCTGCCGCTGGCGTTCGCCGCCGAGCCGCAGCAGTTTCAGCACCTCGTCGATGCGATCGCGCTGCTCGCCGCTAAGCCGGGCGCGCAGGCTGGCCCACACCGATTTATCGTTTTTTAGCGCGATTTCGAGGTTTTCAAACACCGTCAGTGCTTCAAACACCGTGGGTTTCTGAAACTTGCGGCCAATGCCGGCGCGGGCAATTTCGACCGGCGACAGCTGGCGCAGATCGGTATCCTGGTCGTAGATCACCTGGCCGCTGTCCGGCCGGGTTTTGCCGGTGATCACGTCCATCAGCGTGGTTTTTCCCGCGCCGTTCGGGCCAATCACGCAGCGCAGTTCGCCGACGCCAATCTGCAATGACAGATCGGTCAGCGCGCGGAAGCCGTCAAACGAGACGTTGATGTTCTCCAGCTGCAGCACCGGATCGGTTTGCTGACGATGGCGATCCGCCGGGTGCGGTTGGGTAAACAGTTGCTCAGTCATGACGCCTCCGGCGCAGCAGGCCAATTACGCCACGCGGCAGAAAAAGCGTGACCAGGATGAACATCAGGCCCAGGAAAAACAGCCAGTATTCCGGGAAGGCGACGGTGAACCAGCTTTTGGCACCGTTGACGATGGCCGCACCCAGCAGCGGGCCAATCAGCGTGCCGCGTCCGCCGAGCGCCACCCAAATCGCCGCTTCAATCGAGTTGGTCGGCGACATTTCACTCGGGTTGATGATGCCGACCTGCGGCACGTACAGCGCACCAGCCAGCCCGCACAGCACGGCGGAGAGTGTCCAGACGAATAGCTTGAAGCCCTTCGGATCGTAACCAATAAACATCAGGCGGTTTTCCGCATCGCGCACCGCCGTCAGCACGCGACCAAACTTACTGCGCGCCAGGGCAAAGCCCAGCGCCAGGCTGAACAGCAGCAATAGCACGGTCGCGATAAACAGTGCGATACGCGTGCCGGTGGCGGTGACGCTGAAACCGAGCAGGGTAGTAAAACCGGTAAAGCCGTTGTTGCCGCCAAAGCCGGTTTCGTTGCGGAAAAACAGCAGCATGCCAGCGTAAGTCAGCGCCTGCGTCATGATGGAAAAGTAGACGCCTTTGATTCTGGAGCGAAAGGCGAAGAAGCCAAACAGCAGTGCCAGCAAGCCCGGCACCAGTACAATCAGGCACAGCGCCCAGAGAAAGTGCTGGCTGCCGGCCCAGAACCATGGCAGTTCATTCCACGACAGAAACGACATAAACGCCGGCAAACCGCTGCCTGCGGCCTGGCGCATCAGGTACATGCCCATGGCATAGCCGCCGAGGGCAAAAAACAGCCCGTGGCCAAGCGACAGCAGCCCGGCGTAGCCCCACACCAGATCCAGTGCCACCGCGACAATCGCATAGCAGAGGATTTTGCCCACCAGCGTCAGCGTATAGGTGGAGATCGCCAGCGGATGGCTGGCGGGCAGCAGGGCGCAGAACGGCAGCACCAGCAGCAGCGCGGTCACGATGACGCCGAGAATCAGGCTGAGGCGTGGCGCTTTGCGCACCGCGCGTAAGGTCAGTGGCTGGCTCATCAGTCAATCACCCTCCCTTTAACGGCAAACAGACCCTGGGGACGTTTCTGGATAAACAGCACAATCAGCACGAGGATCAGGATTTTGCCGAGCACCGCGCCAATCTGCGGCTCCAGCACTTTGTTGAGGATGCCGAGACCAAAAGCCGCCACCACGGTGCCGGCCAGCTGACCGACGCCGCCGAGCACCACCACGAGGAATGAGTCGATGATGTAGCCCTGACCCAGTTCCGGCCCGACATTGCCCAGCTGCGACAGCGCGACGCCGCCGAGTCCGGCAATGCCGGAACCGAGGCCAAACGCCAGCATATCGATGCGCCCGGTCGGCACACCGCAGCAGTCCGCCATGGCGCGGTTCTGCGTGACCGCCCGCACATTCAGCCCCAACCGGGTTTTATTCAGCAGCAGCCAGGTGAGCGCCAGCACCGCTATGACAAACAGGATCACCGCGATGCGGTTATACGGCAGCACCAGATTCGGCAGCAGCTGCCAGCCACCGGACAGCCAGCCCGGATTGGCCACTTCGAGGTTCTGCGCACCAAACAGCATGCGCACCAGCTGAATCAGCATCAGGCTGATGCCCCAGGTGGCGAGCAGCGTCTCCAGCGGTCGACCATACAAATGGCGGATGATGGTGCGTTCCAGCAGCATGCCCATCGCGGCGGTGACGGTGAAGGCCACCGGCAGCGCCAGCAGCGGGTACCATGCCAGCCACTGCGGGGCAAACTGCTGGAACAGATTCTGCACCAGCCAGGTGGCGTAGGCGCCGAGCATCAGCATCTCGCCGTGCGCCATGTTGATCACGCCCAGCAGGCCGTAGGTGATCGCCAGGCCGAGCGCGGCCAGCAGCAGAATGGAGCCGAGCGACAGGCCGGTAAACGCCTGGCCGAGCCAATCGCCCCACATCAGGCGCTGCCTGATGTGCTGCAGGCTGGCGGCCGCAGCGGCGCGCACCTGCGCATCGGGTTCGTTGCTGGCCTGGGTTAAGCGCGTCAGGCTGGCCTGCATCGCCGGATCGCCCGATTCACCGAGCAGCGTGACCGCTTTCAGGCGCAGCGCGGCGTCCGGGCTGGCGAGCTGCAGATTCGCGGCGGCCATCGCCAGCACCGCGCGTACTTTGCTGTCCTGCTCGGCGGCAAGGCGCTGTTCAATCAGCGGCAGCTGGTCAGGCGCGGCATCGTTTTGTAACTGCTGCGCCGCGCGCAGGCGAATCGCCGCATCATCACTCACCAGCTGGTGGGCGGCGAGGGCGCTGGCAATCAGCACGCGCAGCCGGTTGTTCATGAAGAGTTTTTTGGTTTCGCCGTCCGGCTGCCGGGCGCTGTCGAGCGGCAGAAGCTGGTCAGCCTGTTTGCTGAACGGCTGTTTGTTCTGGTCGATAACCACGCTTTCATTGCGCAGCGCCTGCAGCAGCGGCAAGCGGCTGGCCTGCGGCGCCGCAGCCCACTGCTGCAGCAATGTCGCCTGCTGCGTGCGGCTGGCAGCGGCGAAGTCAGCGCCATCACCGGCCTGCGCCAGCCACGGCAGCAGTAACAGCAGGCAGCTGAGAATACGGCGGAGTGTCATGGTGATCATCCTGTTATGGTTACGTTGGGTGCGGTGTGGCCCTCATCAGGGTTAGGGCGTTGTCTGGCCCTCACCCCGGCCCTCTCCCGGAGGGAGAGGGAGAAAAACGGGTGAGTGCGGTGCAAGGCCCTCACCCCGGCCCTCTCCCACAGGGAGAAGGAGACGCTGCTACAGGTGAGTTCGGTAGCGGCGTGCTGGCTCGATCGGTTCCCTCTCCCGCCAGCGGGAGAGGGTTAGGGTGAGGGCCAGCGGGCCATAGGGCGAGGACCATCAGCCTCCCCTTACTGCGCCGACTTCACCGGATAGTCCGGCTTCTTATCATTCCCGGCGATGTACGGGCTCCACGGCTGGGCGCGTACCGGCTGTTCGGTCTGCCACACCACGTTGAACTGGCCGTTCTCCTCCACTTCACCAATCATCACCGGCTTGTGCAGATGGTGGTTGGTTTTGTCCATGGTCAGCGTGAAGCCGTCCGGTGCTTTGAACGTCTGTCCGGCCATCGCGGCGCGCACTTTATCCACATCGGTGGTGCCGGCTTTCTCTACCGCCTGTGCCCACATGTGCAGGCCAACGTAGGTGGCTTCCATCGGATCGTTGGTCACTACGGTGCTGGCGTTCGGCAGGTTGTGCGCTTTGGCGTAAGCGCGGTAGTCGGCCACGAACTTCGCATTAGTCGGGTTATCCACTGACTCAAAGTAGTTCCACGCTGCCAGCTGACCGACCAGCGGTTTGGTGTCGATGCCGCGCAGCTCTTCTTCCCCCACCGAGAAGGCAATCACCGGAATGTCGGTTGCTTTAATGCCCTGGTTCGCCAGCTCTTTGTAGAACGGTACGTTGGAATCACCGTTGATGGTGGAGATCACCGCGGTTTTGCCACCAGCGGAGAATTTCTTGATATTGGACACGATGGTCTGGTAATCGCTGTAACCAAACGGCGTGTAAACCTCTTCGATATCCTTATCCTGCACGCCTTTGCTATGCAGGAAGGCACGCAGAATCTTGTTAGTGGTGCGCGGATAGACATAGTCAGTGCCGAGCAGGAAGAAGCGTTTGGCGCTGCCGCCATCTTCGCTCATCAGATACTGCACCGCCGGGATCGCCTGCTGGTTCGGCGCGGCGCCGGTGTAGAACACGTTCGGCGACATCTCTTCGCCTTCGTACTGCACCGGATAAAACAGCAGGCCGTTCAGCTCTTCAAACACCGGCAGCACCGATTTGCGCGAGACTGACGTCCAGCAGCCAAACACCACCGCCACTTTGTCCTGAGTCAGCAGCTGGCGCGCTTTTTCGGCGAACAGCGGCCAGTTAGAGGCCGGATCGACTACCACCGGTTCCAGCTTCTTGCCCAGCACACCGCCTTTGGCGTTGATCTCATCGATGGTCATCAGCGCCACATCTTTCAGCGGCGTTTCGGAAATCGCCATGGTGCCGGACAGCGAATGCATAATGCCGACTTTGATGGTGTCTGCCGCCTGTGCGGTAAAGGCGAAGCCCATACTGGCAACGGTAGCGGAGAGCGTGAAAGCTTTAAGCAACGAACGTCGTTTCATCATTTAAACCCCTAACTGTGTTATCTGTTGTTATTCAATGGGTTGAAGCCGAGCCTGCTGTAACATATGCAACGTAATCTTCCTGACCTCGGCCTTACTGACGGCAATGTGGTCGGTTAAAATGCGCTGTGCCTCCTCGGTGTGTTGCTGAAAAATCGCCCGTAAGATCTGAGCGTGCTCGCGGTACGTGGCATCGACCCGGTCATCCCGCGTGAAGTCGAGACGGCGAATGATGCGGATTTTTTCTGTCAGCTCGGCGTGGATGCGCGCCATCTCCTGATTGCCCGCCGCCGCCACCAGCGCCATGTGAAAGGCTTCGTCGTGCGCTGATACCGCTTTGCCATCTTCCAGCCGGGCATCGTCGATCCAGAAGGTTTTCAGCGCGGTCAGGGTTTCCGCGCAGGCCAGCGGCGGCAGCGCGCACAGGCGGCGCACCGCTTCGCGTTCCAGCACGGTGCGGAAGTCGTACAGCTCCTCGAAGTAGGCGAAATCGAACGGCCGCACCTGCCAGCCGCTGCGAAACCACACCTCGACGTAGCCTTCGCGCTCCAGCCAGAACAGTGCCTGACGCACCGGCGTGCGGCTCACCGCCAGCCGCTCGGCGATTTCGTTTTCGCTGAAGCGGTCACCCGGCATCAGACGGAATTCAAAGATGTCCTGCTTCAGCGCCTGATAAACCTTTTCGGCCAGCGCTTCGGGACGGCCTTTGCTGCGGGGCGCGCTACTGTTCATACCTGCTCCTTAAGCCAGCCACAGCAGGGTGTCGCCCGGACTTACCGGACGGCCCGCCTGGCAGGCAATGCGTTTCACCGTGCCGGCCTGCGGCGCGACAATCGCCAGCTCCATCTTCATCGCTTCCACGATGATCAGCGTCTGACCGGCCTGCACCGTATCGCCCGGCGCAACCAGCACTTTCCAGATGTTGCCGTTCATGTCAGCGCACACTGCCAGCGCATCGTCCTCTGCGTCGGCGACCACCAGCGTCTCTTCACTGGTGAGCGGCGCTTCCTGCTCTTCCTGCGCCCACAGCGTCACTTCCTGCTCAAACGCCGCGGCCTGGCGTTCACGGAAGGCACTGATTTCCGGCGCGTTGTCGGCGAGGAATTGCTGATGCGCCGCGAAATCAAACTCGCTCTGCTCGATGCGGATGCGGGCACGACCGGCGCGGAAATCGTCGCGCAGCTGCGTCAGTTCCGCTTCGCTCACCGGATAGAAACGCACCTGGTCAAAGAAGCGCAGCAGCCAGGGTTCGCCGGCGGCAAACTGATCGTTTTGCAGGAACTTATTCCAGATGGGCAGCGTGCGCCCCACCAGCTGATAGCCGCCCGGTGAATCCATGCCGTAGATGCACATGTACATGCCGCCAATGCCCACCGTGCCTTCGGCGGTAAAGGTGCGCGCCGGGCTGTATTTGGAACTCAGCAGGCGATGGCGCGGATCGATCGGTACCGCGCACGGCGCGCCGAGATAGACATCGCCGAGACCGAGAATCAGATAGCTGGCGGCAAACAGGGTGTCGCGTACCGCTTCGCGGCTCGCCAGTCCATTGATGCGCTGAATGAAGTCAACGTTGTTCGGCAGCCACGGCGCGCTGGCGCGAACCGTCTCTTTGTAACGCTCCACCGCACCGAGCGTGGCGCTGTCTTCAAACGCCATCGGCAGCCAGACGATGCGCGACGGCACTTTCAGCGCGCTGACGTCGCCCAGCCCGGCTTCCAGCTCCAGCAGCAGCGTCATCAGCTGCAGCTGACCGATCACCAGGCTGTCATAGCGCACCTGCAGCGAGCGCACGCCGGGCGACAGCTCTTCGATGCCGGGCTCTGCACGCTGGCGCAGCGCCTGCATCAGCAGGTGTACGCGCAGGCGCAGCGCCAGATCCAGCACGTTATCGCCGTACTCAATCAGCACATATTTGTCGCCCGCCTGGCGGTAGACCGCCGCAGGCGTGGTGGCGGTCGCCGGCAGCGCCGCTAACAGGGTGGCAGAACCGATGTTGCTCGCCGCCAGCGACGGCACCGCGAAGGCCGCTGCGTGCTGGCTGCGCAGCGTGGTTACGCTGTGCGCCTGGGCTTTCTCCAGCGCGACCGCTTCGTCGGCGCTGATCGGGT
Source organism: gamma proteobacterium symbiont of Lampromicra miyakona (assembly GCF_059730895.1). NCBI lineage: Bacteria > Pseudomonadati > Pseudomonadota > Gammaproteobacteria > gamma proteobacterium symbiont of Lampromicra miyakona. The sequence continues at coordinate 757,823 of NZ_AP035932.1, forward strand.
GGAAGCGGATGCGATCGCCCGGTTTGACCTGGCCGACTTTCCACAGCTCGGCTTTGGCGATGGTGACCGGGCAGACGAAGCCACCAAGGCTTGGGCCGTCGTGCGTCAGGATCACCGGGAAATCACCGGTAAAGTTCACCGCGCCGATGGCGTATTCGCAGTCGTGTACGTTAGACGGATGCAGCCCGGCTTCACCGCCATTGGCGCGCGTCCAGCTGGGTTTAGGCCCGACCAGACGGACGCCCAGCCGGTTGGAGTTGTAATGCACCTGCCAGTCGCTGGCAAAGAACTCATCGATGGCGGCCTGGGTGAAGAAATCCGGTGCGCCGTGCGGGCCGTACAGCACGCCAATGCGCCATTCGCTGCCGTAGTGCGGCACCAGCGCGCGATCCAGCGCTTCAGGTTCGCTGACCGGGGCTGGCGTGGTGCAGGCGGCGAGCGCCGGCTGGGAGATCGGCAGCATGTCGGCGACGCGCAGCGTGCGTCCGGCGTGGCCGCCAAACTGGCCCAGCGAGAAGGTGGCGCGGCTGCCGAGATACTCCGGCACGTCGAAACCATTACGCACCGCTAAATAGGTGCGGCAGCCGCTCTGCGCGCGGCCCAGCGTCAGGGTTTGTCCGGCTTTCACCGCCACCGGCTGCCAGTAGTTGACCGCGCTGCCGTCGAGATCGGCCGGACAGTCGGCACCGGTCAGCGCGATCAGTGCATCGCTGTGGAAGCGCAGCGTCGGGCCCTGCAGGGTGAACTCCAGCCCGGCGGCGCTGGCGTGGTTGCCGACGATACGGTTGGCCAGGCGGAAGGCGAAGTCATCCATCGGGCCGGACGGCGGCACGCCGATGTCCCAGTAGCCCAGGCGGCCGGGAAAGTCCTGAATGCTGCTGAACGTCCCCGGCTGCAGCACTTCGATGACGCTGGCCGCCGGCGTAAAGCCGTCAAGGAAGCGCGTCCAGACGTTGCCGCTGCGGAAGGCGTCGGTCGCCACGATCTGACGCAGATAATCGAGATTGGTGGCGATGCCGTGCAGTTGGGTGGCGTCGAGCGCCTGCTGCAGCTTCGCCAGCGCGGCGTCGCGCGTTTCGCCATGCACGATCAGTTTGGCTACCATCGGATCGTAAAACGCCGTCACTTCGCTGCCGGTCCCGATCCAGCCGTCGACGCGCACCCCCGGCGGGAAGCTGACGTGGGTTAACACGCCCGGGCTCGGCTGGAAGTTTTTCAGCGGATCTTCGGCGTACAGCCGCACCTCAATTGATGCGCCGTGCGGTGCCTGCTGCAGACGATCCCAGTCGATGGCATCGTCCGCCGCCACCTGCAGCATGCACTCCACCAGGTCAAGGCCGGTGACGCACTCGGTCACCGGATGCTCCACCTGCAGGCGGGTGTTCACTTCGAGGAAATAAAACGCGTCCTGCGCGGCGTCATAGATGTACTCCACGGTGCCGGCGCTGCGGTAATTAACCAGTTCGCCCAGCCGCACCGCTGAAGCCAGCAGCGCTTCACGCGTGGCCTGCGGCAGATTAGGGGCCGGCGTCTCTTCCACCACCTTCTGATTGCGGCGCTGCAGCGAACAGTCGCGTTCGCCCAGCGCAATCACCTTGCCCTTGCCGTCGCCAAAAATCTGCACTTCCACATGGCGCGCGCGGTCGATGCAGCGTTCAAGAAACACGCCGGCATCGCTGAAAAACTGCTCGCCCAGACGGCGCACGCTCTCCCACGCGTTCTCCAGGGCCGTGGCGTCGGCGCAGCGGGTCAGACCGATGCCGCCACCGCCAGCGGTGCTTTTCAGCATCACCGGATAGCCAATGTCTTCCGCCGCGCTGAGTGCGTCCTGCAGCGAACTGAGCAGCGGCGTGCCCGGCGTCATCGGCACGCCGGCGCTGGCGGCCAGCTCACGGGCGCGATGCTTGAGACCAAATTCGCCAATCTGCTGCGCGGTCGGGCCGACAAACGCGATGCCGGCCTCTTCGCAGGCGGCGGCGAACGGCAGGCTCTCGGAGAGAAAACCGTAGCCGGGCCAGATGGCCTGCGCGCCGCTTTGCTGCGCAGCGGCCAGAATTTTGTCGATGCGCAGATAGCTGTCGCTGGCTTTGTCACCGCCAAGGGCGATAGCCACATCGGCTTCGGTAACGTGACGCGCATTGCGGTCGGCATCCGAATAGACCGCCACGCTGGTTACGCCGAGGCGCTTCAGGGTGCGGATGGCACGACAGGCGATTTCGCCACGGTTAGCAATCAGAACGGTGCTGAACATGATTAGTGATTCCCCTGTGACGTCAGCCAGTTGCGCCAGCCGCCGAATTCAGTGATTTCCAGCGCCTGGGTCAGCGCTGCCGGTTCGCAGATAAAGCCTTTCACGATGCGTCCATCCGCCAGCGTCAGCGAACCGATGCCGAGCGGCGCCGGGATTTCCGCGACGAATTCGCCAAAGCGCGCCAGCGGGATGTCCCACAGTTCGACGGTGATGGCGGCACCGCTGTCGCCGCGTAGCAGGCCGGGCTTTTTGATCGGGCCATCAAGCAGGGCGAACAGGCGATAGTGGCTGGCGGTTTGCGTCTCTTCGACCCACACCGCCTGACGCGTGGTGAGCTGGAAATTCAGCGGCATGCCGGTGAGATGGGCACCGACCACCGCCACGCGCACGTGGTCAGGCGACGGCGGCAGCGCGGCGGGCTGTGGCGGCAGCGCTTTGCCGGTGGCCCCGAGCGGCAGCGCCAACTGCTGCTGCCAGCGCAGGCCAAACGTCGCCAGCGCGCGGTCGTGCCACGCCGGGGCGATCAGCGTGATGCCCGCGGGCAGCCCATCGGCGCGGAACGGGCCAGGCAGCGCCAGCGCGCTGAGGTCGGCCAGGTTCGTGAAGTTGGTATAGGTGCCGAACTGCGAGTTGTAGTGCACCGGCTCCTGCTGCATCTCTTCCAGCGTATGAATGGTGGGCGAGGTCGGCACCACCAGTGCATCGAACCGGGCCAGCGTCTGCTGGATCTGGCGCGTCAGTTCGGCACGCAGGTATTCCGCCTGATACGCCTCGACGGCGCTGTACTGGCGGCCGCTGCTGACGATGCCGTACACCACCGGATCCATCTCTTCCGGGCGGTCGAGCATCTCACCGACCGCCACGGTGCGCTCAGCCACCCACGGGCCGTAATAGAGCTGCTCCGCCAGCTGGTGGAAAGGGGCGAAGTCGATAGGGTGCAGCGTCGCACCGCTCGCCGTGAGCTGCTCCAGCGCGCTGAGCCACGCCGCTTCCGCCTGCTGGTCACCGTAAAACTGTGGCGCGGCAGGGATCGCCAGCGAGGGCTGCGGCTGGAAACTGGCCGGTGCGCTGCGTGGCGACTGGCGCGCATAGGCGTCACCGGCGTCGTAGCCGCCCGCAATGCTGGCGACGCTAAAGGCATCGGCAACCGTCAGGGCAAACACCGAGATGGTGTCATTGAGGCGGCAGGCCGGTACCACACCGCTGGCCGAGAACCAGCCTTTGGTCGGCTTCAGCCCGACGATATTGTTAAAACCTGCCGGCACGCGGCCGGAGCCGGCGGTATCAGTGCCGAGCGAGAAGCCGACCAGGCCGCGCGCCAGCACAGACGCGGAGCCGGAGCTGGAGCCGCCGCTGACGTAGGCCGGATTAAAGGTGTTGCTCACCGCGCCATACGGCGAGCGGGTGCCAACCAGACCGGTCGCGTACTGGTCGAGGTTGGTTTTACCGATGACGATAGCGCCTGCCGCTTTCAGCCTGGCCACCACGAAGGCATCGGCTGCGGCCTGATACGTCAGCGCCGGGCAGGCGGCAGTGGTCGGCCAGCCTGCCACGTCGATGTTGTCTTTGACGGCAAACGGCACGCCAAACAGCGGCAGCGTGGCCGGATTGCGCTGATACGCCGCCAGCAGCGGTTCAACCTGCGCCAGTAGCTGGGCCGGCGAAGCGAGGTACAGCCAGGCATTATCCTGGTTATCGAGTGCGTCGAGATGTGCGGCCAGCAGTGCAGGGATCTGCTGTGCATCCTGCTGTGCGCAACGTTGCCAGTCCTGAAGCGTAAAACCGAAGGTCGATGCCATGAGTGAATTCCAGCTGGTATACAAGATGGCATTCAACAGAGCAAAGCGCGTGCCAGAGTTGTAACTGAATGAAAACGCGTAGCTATTTGATGGGTAATAAGTTTTTCTGATGATTATTTGCACAATTGCGGCGCAGGCGCTGAACAATCACGGTGCGCCTGGGTAAATTTTGTGAAGAACGTGGCAAGAGCCGGTTGGCCTGGTTAGCATGAAGGGAGTCCGGCATAAGCTGGAGCGCAGCAATGAGGAGAGCGGAGTGGAGAAGTGGCGTAACTGGATGATAGGGATCTGTCTGGTCAGCACGGCCGGCAGCGTGTGGGCCGATTCGCTGGATCAGCAACGACAGCGCTATGCGCAGATCAAACAGGCCTGGGACAACAAACAGATGGACCAGGTTGAGCAGCTGATGCCAACGCTGCAGGATTATCCGCTCTATCCGTACCTGCAGTACCGCCTGCTGGCGCAGGATCTCGATCAGGAGACCGGGCTGGCGGTGAAAAACTTTATTCAGCAGTATCCGACGCTGCCGCCGGCGCGTTCGCTGCAGACGCGCTTTGTTAACGTGCTGGCGCACCGCCAGGACTGGCCGGGCGTGCTCAGCTTCAGCCCGGATGAGCCAAAGCCGGTGCAGGCGCGCTGTAACTGGTACTACGCCAAATGGGCGACCGGCCAGCAGCAGGCGGCGTTTGACGGGGCCAAAGCCATCTGGCTGCGCGGCACAGCGTTACCGAACGACTGCGACAAGCTGTTCTCGGTGTGGCAGGCGTCAGGGCAGCTGTCGCCGATCACCATCCTCGAACGCATCCGCCTGGCGATGAAAGCCGGCAACGACAGCCTGGTTAATTACCTGGCGAAAATGCTGCCGGCGGATTACCAAACTACCGCCAGCGCGCTGATTGCGCTGCAGCAGAATCCCCAGACCGTCACCACCTTTGCCAGCACCCTCGGCCCGACCGATTTTACCCGCATGGCCACCAGCTACGCCTTTGCCCGCGTGGCGCGTCAGGATATGGACAACGCGCGCATGATGATCCCGCAGCTGGTCCAGGCGCAGAAGATGAGCCCGGCAGAAGAGCAGGATCTGAAAGAGACGGTGGTGTGGCGCATGATGGGTGCCGATCTCACCTCGGAGCAGGCGCGCTGGCGCGATGCGGTGGTGATGAACAGCGAATCCACCGCGCTGATTGAGCGGCGCGTGCGGCTGGCGCTGAGTGAAAACGACCGTCGCGGCCTGAACACCTGGATTGCCCGTCTGCCGGTGGAAGCCAAAGAGAAAGATGAGTGGCAATACTGGCAGGCCGATTTACTGATGGCGCAGGGGCGCAAAGAGGAAGCGGAAGAGATTCTGCGTAAGCTGATGCAGCAGCGCGGTTTCTATCCGATGGTGGCGGCACAGCGTCTGGGCGTCGAGTATCCGCTGCAGGTGGATCAGGCCCCGGCGGCGGACAATAGCGTGGTGCAGGGGCCGGAGATGGCGCGCGTGCGCGAGCTGATGTACTGGGGGCTGGATAACCTGGCGCGCAGCGAGTGGGCCAACCTGATCAGCAGCAAAACTCATACCCAGCAGCAGATGCTGGCGCGCTACGCCAATGAACAGGACTGGTGGGATCTCAGCGTGCAGGCCACCATCACCGCGAAAATGTGGGACAGCCTGAAAGAGCGTTTCCCGCTGGCGTGGCGCAATCTGTATCAGCAATACACCAGCGATAAAGGCATCACGCCAAGCTACGCCATGGCGATCTCTCGTCAGGAGAGTGCGTGGAACCCGAAAGCGCGCTCACCGGTTGGCGCCAGTGGCCTGATGCAGGTGATGCCTGGCACCGCCAGCCATACCGTGAAGATGTACAACATTCCGGGTTACGTTAACAGCAGCCAGCTGCTCGATCCGCAGACCAATATTCAGATTGGTACGCAGTATCTGGAGTATGTCTATCAGCAGTTTGGTCAGAACCGCATCTTCTCTTCTGCCGCCTATAATGCCGGCCCGGGGCGGGTGCGCAGCTGGCTGAATACCAGCGGCGGCAAACTGGATGCGGTGGCGTTTATCGAAACCATTCCCTTCTCGGAAACCCGCGGCTACGTGAAAAACGTGCTGGCCTACGATGCCTATTACCGCTACTTCATGGGCAAGCCGGATAAGATTCTCGCCGACGGTGAGTGGAATCGCCGTTACTGACTGTGTTATGCTTCCGTACTCGTTAATGAGTACGGAAGCCTTCATGAGCCAACCCCTTTCCCCGCAGCCGGTTGAAGACAACTGGCTGCGTTTCATCGACCTGATGCACAACGCGTTTTCCGATGACGTAGCGCTGCCACTCCTGCAGCTGATGATGACGCCGGATGAGCGCGAAGCCTTAGGCACGCGCCTGCGCATTATCGAAGCGTTGATCAACGGTGATATCAGTCAGCGCGAGCTGAAAAACGAATTGGGCGTCGGGATTGCCACCATCACCCGCGGATCCAACAGCCTGAAAGAGGCGCCGCCCGAGCTTAAACGCTGGCTGGAAGCGCGCCTCGGGCGCAGCTGATCACTGCTGATATAGCGGGTGAGTCAACGGACAGAGCGCCAGAATCAGGGCCTGATGATAGACACTGGAGCGGCTCAGCAGGCCGTGGGTGAAGGCGCCAATCGCACCGCCCTTGTGTTTGATATTCTCCACGCCGGTTAAGCGCGCCATTTCGTCACCGAGCTCATGCCCGGCAGCCAGACCGGCCATCACCACCGGTGGCAGCGTAAAGCTGGCAGAGCGGGATTCGCCGCGCTGCTGCGCATTCTCCACCACCATCCAGGCAAAGGCGCAGTCGCCTTCAATGCCGGCTTCAATCGCCACCCAGTAATCCGCCTGTGGCCGCACATGCCGCGCGTTCGCCACGCGCTGGCGTGCGCCAGTTCGCGTTTCGGCATCGCTTAAGGGCTGCGCGGCGACGCCGCTCTCGACCTCGACCCCTTCAATATGGCAGGATCCTTCGCCGAAAACGTCGTTGAACGCCTGAGCAATTGCGCGGATTTTTGCCGGATTGATGGTGGCTGCGACAACATGGTACATAATTACCTGAACCCTCAAGACAAATTTGTCGCAGTATAACGGAAATTAAGCATGTTACAGGTCTATCTTGTTCGTCACGGTGAAACGGTTTGGAATGCGGCCCGACGCATTCAGGGGCAGTCCGACAGTCCGCTGACGGATAAAGGTGAGCAGCAGGCGCATCAGGTGGGCGAGCGCGTGAAATCGCTGGGCATTACTCACGTGATTGCCAGCGATTTAGGACGTACCCGGCGCACCGCGGAGATTATCGCTGATGCCTGCGGTTGTACGGTAACGCTGGATGCCCGCCTGCGCGAGCTCAATATGGGCTGTCTGGAGCAGCGTCCGCTCGACGGCCTGACGGCGGAAGAGGAGAGCTGGCGTAAAGCGCTGGTGGATGGCACCGAAGGCGGCCGGATTCCGGGCGGCGAGTCGATGGAAGAGATGGCGACGCGCATGCATGCCGCGCTCAACGCCTGTCTCGATCTGCCGGCGGGTAGCCGTCCGCTGCTGGTGAGCCACGGCATGGCGCTGGGTGTGCTGGTGAGTACCATTCTCGGGCTGCCGGCCCATGCGGAGCGCCGTTTGCGTCTGCGTAACTGCTCGATTTCGCGCGTCGATCATCAGCAAAGCGCCTGGCTCGCCGCCGGCTGGGTGGTGGAGACGGCCGGTGATGTGTCGCATCTGGATGCCCCGGCGCTGGATGAGCTGCAGCGTTAAGCGCGGTAGCGCATGGCGCAGAATGACCGCGTATCGGTGCGTATCAAATGATCGCGTATCGGTGCGTATCAAATGATCGCGTATCGGTGCGCATGAATGCGCACCCTACGGGGGCATGGGCAATGCGCATCGGCGACAAACGGTAGGGGTTGTTGCTGCGGTTGAATCGGTGCGCATGAATGCGCACCCTACGGGGTGCACGGGCAATCCGCATCGGCGACAAACGGTTAGGCATGAGGCTGCGGTTGAATCGGTGCGTATCAATGATCGCGTATCGGTGCGCATGAATGCGCACCCTACGAGGGCATGGGCAATCCGCATCGGCGACAAACGGTGAATTTTCTGTAGGGTCGCCATTCATGGCGACCATCGGCAACGCCCGTTACTGCTGCGGACGAATCGGAATCAGATATTCGCAGCGAATCTCCATTGGCGGCTCGCTGCGCTTTTTGCCACCGTGCGTATAGAAGCGCTCAATATCCTGGCCCTGACGGCGCACCAGGCCGAGGGTCGGCATACAGGTGCCGTACAGCAGCAGAATAAACTCCTGCAGCGCAGTGCGCGGTCCCTGATAGCTGAACTGCACATAATCCCCGGCTTCCAGAATCACGCTCTGGTTTGACTGCATGCTCAGCGCCTGCTGGTCGGCCGGCACCGCCGTGGTGTACAGAATTTCCTGCTCATCATCCTTCTCATGGCTGGCGCGTACCTGATGCAGGCCGTACAGCACCGGCGGCACGGTATCGGTCTCCAGCAGGAACTGCTTCCAGAAGTGGATGCGCATCTCGTCGCGGTAGCTGGAGATCTGCTCCAGCGTACAGGTATAGCTTTGTGTTTGCCCCACCAGCACCGTTTCCGGCAGCGTGACGAACTGCGCCTGCGGCATCGGGTAATCATCGAGGCGAATCGGCGGGCGAATGCCGTACGAATTCCACTCTGATGAGCGGCGATACCACGCAGGTGTCTGATTGAACTGCTTTTTAAACGCGCGGGTAAAGGTTTGCTGCGAATCGAAGCGATACTGCAGCGCAATGTCGAGGATCGGCCGGCTGGTGAGACGCAGCGCAACGGCGGCCTTGGACAGCCGGCGGGCGCGGATATACGCGCCGATGGCGTGGCCAGTAACTTCCTTGAACATTCGCTGCAGGTGCCACTTGGAATAGCCCGCTTTTAGCGCAACGTTATCGAGCGAAAGGGGTTGATCCAGATGGCTTTCCAGCCAGACAAGCAAATCGCGAATGATACCGGCTTGGTCCATAAAACATCCTCATAACTCTCTGGTGGCGCAACGATGAAGTCACCGAATAGTAGCACGAATTGCACAACGGCGCGGGGGTGGTTTGCCAGTTAACTGTGCTACATCAATGCGGGTTGTAACCCGTTAGGTTTGGTTCTCGGTTCGATTAACAGTACATTACATTCACATCTATTCCGTTTGCAATGGTAACTCAATGACAATAGCTCGCAATCTTATAGTCACGCTGGCAACATTTATGTTGAGTCAGAGCGTGCTGGCCGAGGAGATCGGCTCCGTTGACACCGTATTCAAGATGTTTGGCCCCGATCATAAGATCGTGGTGGAAGCCTTCGACGACCCCGACGTTAAAAATGTAACCTGTTATATCAGCCGGGCAAAAACCGGCGGTATTAAGGGCGGACTGGGTCTGGCGGAAGATACTTCCGACGCGGCCATCTCCTGTCAGCAGGTGGGACCGATAGAGCTTAGCGATAAAATCGCGCAGGGCAAGGCGCAGGGTGAAGTGGTGTTCCGCAAACGCACTTCGCTGGTGTTTAAAAAGCTGCAGGTGGTGCGCTTCTTTGACCAGAAACGTCATGCGCTGGTGTACCTGAGCTATTCGGATAAAGTGGTCGATGGTTCACCGAAAAATGCGCTGAGCGCGGTGCCGATTATGCCGTGGCACTGAGCCGATAAAAAAACGCCCTGACGGGCGTTTTTTTGTTTCGCGACGGACGCTTAATCCTGCAGCTCGCCGCAGAAGCGGTAGCCTTCGCCGTGGATAGTGGCGATGATTTCCGGCGTATCCGGCGTCGACTCAAAGTGTTTGCGGATGCGGCGAATGGTGACATCCACCGTGCGGTCATGCGGCTTCAGCTCGCGACCGGTCATCTTCTTCAGCAGGTCAGCTCGCGTCTGGATTTTGCCTGGGTTTTCACAGAAGTGCAGCATGGCGCGGAACTCACTGCGCGGCAGCTTGTACTGATCGCCGTTCGGGCTGATCAGCGAGCGGCTGTTAATATCCAGTTCCCAGCCGTTGAAGCGATAGCTCTCGACCTGACGGCGCTCTTCGCTCGGCATCGCCAGATTCATGGTACGCGACAGCAGGTTGCGCGCACGAATCGTCAGCTCACGTGGATTAAATGGCTTGGTGATGTAGTCGTCGGCACCGATCTCCAGACCGAGGATTTTATCCACTTCGTTATCACGGCCGGTGAGGAACATCAGGGCGACGTTAGCCTGTTCGCGCAGTTCACGCGCCAGCAGTAAACCGTTTTTGCCCGGCAGGTTGATATCCATAATCACCAGGTTGACGTCGTTATCGGTCAAAACCTGATGCATCTCGGCGCCGTCGGTGGCTTCATAGACCACGTAACCTTCGGCCTCAAAAATACTTTTGAGGGTGTTACGCGTGACCAGTTCGTCTTCAACGATAAGAATGTGCGGGGTCTGCATGTTTCGCTACCTAAAATTTGCCAACAAATCGAAAACAGGGCGTACGGCGGTTGCCATAACTGTTCCACTGAACAGTGGGCCGTTCGCAACCGGTGTACGAAATGATCTTCGGAATACACCATCCATCTACGTCAACTTCAGTGTTAGCTCAGCCAGTCAGGATGAATATTTGCGTGCCCCGTGGGTATCGGACTGGCGCTTATCCTAACCGTATTAACAGCAACCTAACAGCACCAACAACAACCGATAAGCATAAAAACAACGCTTCGTTGACTTATATCAAATGCAAGTGTAGCACGTTAACACTTTTATGAAAAACTTCTACTGGAATGCCAGCTTAGCTCACAAAAAGCAGCATTTTCGCTACATTTCAGCTGCATCAGCGCAAAAGTAAAACCTGCAGGTAATAACTTTTCAATTGCATGAAAAATAATGTTTTAATATGGGTTTAGCGCATAAATTTTGCTTATTACGCATAATTACGCCTGCCCGGCATTTTTGCCCTGTTTTAACATCCTTAACATCTTATTTTCTCAGGCCCGTGCGGTTGGTATTTTGTCGCCTGCATGCCAACATAGGTCGGGTTATTAACCGTTCGATGGAAAAATCATGCATTTCCCCCTGATCCTTGTCTCACCCGCTCGCCCGGAGAATATCGGCGCGGCCGCCCGCGCCATGAAAACCATGGGATTTAGCGAGTTGCGTATTGTCGCCAGTGACGCCTGGCAGGATCCGGCCGCGCGGCGTGTGGCCCACGGCGCCGGTGAGATTCTTGACCACGTGAAAACCTATGACACGCTGAGCGCCGCGCTGGCGGATGTCGATTTTTCCGTGGCCACTACCGCCCGCAGCCGGGCGAAGTTTCGCTATTACGCCACGCCGGCGCAGGTCGAAACCATCCTGCAGGAGAAGCGTCAGTGGCTGAATCGTATCGCGCTGGTGTTTGGCCGTGAAGACAGCGGGCTGACTAATGAGGAGCTGGAACAGGTCGATCTGCTGACCGGCATTCCGATGGCGCAGGACTATCCTTCACTGAATCTCGGCCAGGCGGTGATGGTGTACTGCTATCAGCTGTCGGCGCTGCACCAGGTAGCGGCCGCGCCGGTTGAGGCGGCTAACGCGCAGCAGCTGCAGGCGCTGCGCCAGCGTTTTCATCAGCTGCTGGTGACGCTGGAAGTCAGCAATGATGCCAAGCTGGCGGACTGGATCGATCAGCGCATCGGTCTGCTGGAGCAGCGCGATAGCGCCATGCTGCACCGTTTGCTGCACGACGTAGAAAAAAAACTTATAGATAATTGCTCGGGAAAACCGGCTCCGGACAGTGAGTGATCGGGCGTCTTTGACGCTGCCTGAACGATCGCAATCCGTTTCGGCGTCTGCGGCGCAGCACTGCGCAGCAGCACCATTCGGGTGCAAAGACAAATTCGTTGACTTAACGTGCGCTTTGCTTTACTTCTGGAAGGCAGACGGACAAGACAAAGACAGACAGAAAAAATCTCAATGCGTAACCACAGCCTGAACACCACCATTATTATTACCACCACCATTACCACAGGTAACGGTGCGGGCTGACGCATACAGGAAAAACAAAAGAAAGAAGCCCGCACCTCAACAGTGCGGGCTTTTTTTTCGGCAAAAATTCAGGAGAGCTTCAATCATGCGAGTGCTGAAATTCGGCGGAACCTCGGTAGCCAATGCGGAACGTTTTCTCCGCGTGGCAGATATTCTGGAAAGCAATGCGCAACAGGGACAGGTTGCCACCGTGCTCTCTGCGCCAGCGAAAATTACCAATCATCTGGTAGCGATGATTGAGAAAACCATCAGCGGTCAGGATGCACTGCCGAATATCAGCGATGCCGAACGCATTTTTGCCGAACTGCTGCAGGGGCTGGCCGACGCTCAGCCAGGTTTCGATTACGATGGCCTGAAAACCCGCGTTGAGCTGGAGTTTGCCCAGCTGAAACAGGTGCTGCACGGCATCAGCCTGCTGGGGCAGTGCCCGGATGCCGTCAACGCCGCCATTATCTGTCGTGGTGAGAAGTTGTCGATTGCCATCATGGAAGCGCTGCTGCAGGCGCGCGGCCACAAAGTGACGGTGATCGATCCGGTCGAAAAACTGCTGGCGGTGGGCCACTATCTTGAATCAACCGTAGATATCGCCGAATCCACCCGGCGTATCGCGGCCAGCCAGATCCCGACCGACCACATGATCCTGATGGCGGGCTTCACCGCCGGCAATGAGAAGGGCGAGCTGGTGGTGCTGGGGCGTAATGGCTCCGACTACTCGGCGGCCGTGCTGGCGGCGTGTCTGCGCGCGGACTGCTGTGAAATCTGGACCGATGTCGATGGCGTTTACACCTGCGATCCGCGTCAGGTACCGGATGCGCGTCTGCTGAAGTCGATGTCCTATCAGGAGGCGATGGAGCTCTCCTACTTTGGTGCCAAAGTGCTGCACCCGCGCACCATCGCGCCGATTGCTCAGTTCCAGATTCCGTGCTTAATCAAAAATACCGCCAATCCTCAGGCGCCGGGCACTCTGATTGGCGGCGAAGGCGAAGTGGATGAGAACCCGGTAAAAGGCATCACCAATCTGAATAACATGGCGATGTTTAACGTCTCCGGTCCGGGCATGAAAGGGATGGTGGGCATGGCGGCGCGCGTGTTTGCCGCGATGTCGCGCACCGGCATTTCTGTGGTGCTGATTACCCAATCCTCTTCCGAATACAGCATCAGCTTCTGCGTGCCGCAGAGCGAGCAGGCGCGCGCGCGTCGCGTACTGGAAGAGGAATTCTACCTCGAACTGAAAGATGGCCTGCTCGATCCGCTCGACGTGCTGGAGCAGCTGGCGGTGATTTCGGTGGTGGGCGACGGCATGCGCACGCTGCGCGGCATCTCCGCTAAATTCTTCTCGGCGCTGGCACGCGCCAACATCAATATCGTGGCGATTGCCCAGGGCTCCTCTGAGCGCTCCATTTCGGTCGTAGTCAGCAACGATGACGTCACCACCGGCGTGCGCGTGGTGCATCAGATGCTGTTCGCCACCGATCAGGTGATCGAAGTGTTTGTGGTGGGCGTCGGCGGCGTCGGCGGCGCGCTGCTTGAGCAGCTGCACCGTCAGCAGGCGTGGCTAAAGGGCAAGCATATCGATCTGCGCGTGTGCGGCATCGCCAATTCGCATGCGCTGCTGACCAACGTGCACGGCATCGACCTCAGCAACTGGAAGGCGGCGCTGGCGGAAGCCAAAGAGCCGTTTAACCTCGGCCGGCTGATTCGTCTGGTGAAAGAGTACCATCTGCTCAACCCGGTAATTGTCGACTGTACCTCCAGCCAGGCGGTGGCCGATCAGTACGCAGACTTCCTCGCCGAAGGTTTCCACGTGGTCACGCCGAATAAAAAGGCCAATACCTCGTCGTGGAATTACTACCAGCAGATGCGTGCGGCGGCGGCGAAATCGCGCCGTAAGTTCCTTTACGATACCAACGTCGGTGCCGGTCTGCCGGTGATTGAAAACCTGCAGAACCTGCTGAACGCCGGCGATGAGCTGATCAAATTCTCCGGCATCCTGTCGGGCTCGCTGTCGTTTATCTTCGGCAAGCTGGATGAGGGCGTGACGCTGTCCGAAGCCACCCGCATGGCGCGCGAGCTGGGCTTTACCGAGCCGGATCCGCGTGACGACCTGTCCGGTACTGACGTGGCGCGTAAGCTGCTGATTCTGGCGCGTGAGGCGGGTCATCAGCTGGAGCTGAGCGACATCGACATCGAACCGCTGCTGCCCGCCAGCCTGACGGAGATCGCCGATGTCGATCAGTTTATGGCGCGGCTGCCGGAGCTGGACAACGCCTTTGCCGCGCGCGTTGCCAAAGCGCGTGATGAGGGTAAAGTGTTACGCTTCGTCGGCGCGATTGAAGAGGGCGGCGCCTGCAAAGTTAAAATCGATGCGGTGGACGGCAACGATCCGCTGTACAAAGTGAAGAACGGCGAGAACGCACTGGCGTTTTACAGCCGCTATTATCAGCCGATCCCGCTGGTTCTGCGCGGATATGGCGCGGGGAATGATGTCACCGCGGCGGGTGTGTTTGCCGATTTGCTGCGCACGCTGACGTGGAAGTTGGGAGTTTAATGATGGTAAAAATTTATGCACCGGCCTCGATAGGTAACGTCAGCGTCGGCTTTGATGTGCTGGGCGCGGCGGTTTCGCCGGTGGATGGCTCTCTGCTGGGCGACTGCGTGTCGGTCGAAGCGGCAGACCAGTTTAGCCTGCAGAATAAAGGGCGCTTTGTCAGCAAACTGCCCGCCGATCCGCAGGAAAACATCGTTTACCAGTGCTGGCAGCGTTTCTGCCAGGCGATTGGTAAAGACGTTCCGGTGGCGATGACGCTGGAGAAAAACATGCCGATTGGTTCAGGCCTCGGTTCCAGCGCCTGCTCGGTGGTGGCCGGCCTGATGGCGATGAATGAGTTCTGCGGCCAGCCGCTTAACGACACCGAGCTGCTGGCGCTGATGGGCGAGCTGGAAGGGCGCATCTCCGGCAGCGTGCACTATGACAACGTCGCGCCGTGCTTCCTCGGCGGCGTACAGCTGATGATTGAAGAGAACGGAATCATCAGCCAGGAGGTGCCGTGCTTTGATGACTGGCTGTGGGTAATGGCTTATCCGGGCATCAAAGTCTCCACGGCGGAAGCACGCGCCATTCTGCCGGCGCAGTATCGCAAGCAGGATGCCATCAAACATGGTCGTCTGCTGGCCGGCTTTATTCACGCCTGCCACACCCGTCAGCCGCTGCTGGCGGCTAAACTGATGCAGGATGTGATCGCCGAGCCGTATCGCACCAAACTGCTGCCGGGCTTTGCTGAGGCGCGGCAGGCTGCCAGCGACATTGGCGCGCTGGCCTGCGGTATTTCGGGCTCTGGCCCGACACTTTTCGCCGTTTGCAACGAGATGGCAACGGCACAGCGGATGGCGGACTGGCTGAGCCAGCACTATCTGCAGAATGAGGAAGGCTTCGTCCATATCTGCCGTCTTGATACGGCTGGCGCACGTAAACTGGGATAACGCATGAAACTCTACAACCTTAAGGATCATAACGAGCAGGTTAGCTTCGCGCAGGCTGTGAAACAGGGCCTCGGCTCGCAGCAGGGGCTGTTTTTCCCGCTGGAACTGCCGGAATTCGAGCTGACCGACATTGATGCGATGCTGGAGATGGATTTCGTCAGCCGCAGCAGCAAGATTCTCTCTGCTTACATCGGCGATGAAATTGCCGCGCACCAGCTGGCCGAGCGCGTGAAGAACGCCTTTGCTTTCCCGGCACCGGTGAGCCAGGTGAGCGACGATGTGGCCTGCCTGGAACTGTTCCACGGTCCGACGCTGGCGTTTAAAGATTTCGGCGGGCGCTTTATGGCGCAGATGCTGTCGTACGTGTCTGGCGCGGATGAGCAGATCACCATTCTGACCGCGACCTCCGGCGATACCGGCGCAGCGGTGGCGCACGCGTTCTACGGCATGGAAAACGTGCGCGTGGTCATCCTGTATCCGCAGGGCAAAATCAGCCCGCTGCAGGAGAAGCTGTTCTGTACGCTGGGCGGCAACATCGAAACCATCGCTATCGACGGCGACTTCGATGCCTGTCAGGCGCTGGTGAAGCAGGCGTTTGATGACGAAGAGCTGAAGAAAGCCATCGGCCTGAATTCCGCAAACTCCATCAACATCAGCCGTCTGCTGGCACAGATTTGCTATTACTTCGAAGCGGTGGCGCAGCTGCCGCAGGAGAAACGCAATCAGCTGGTGGTGTCGGTGCCGAGCGGCAACTTCGGCGATCTCACGGCCGGTCTGCTGGCGAAATCGCTCGGTCTGCCGATCAAGCGCTTTATCGCCGCGACCAATGCTAACGATACCGTGCCGCGCTTCCTCGCCGACGGTCAGTGGCAGCCGAACGCGACCGTGGCAACGCTGTCGAACGCGATGGATGTCAGCCAGCCTAACAACTGGCCGCGCGTGGAAGAGCTGTTCCGCCGCAAAACCTGGCGCCTGACCGATCTGGCTTACGGCGCGGTGTCGGATGAGACCACCAAAGCCACCATGCGCGAGCTGGCAGAGCTGGGTTACCTGTCAGAACCGCACGCGGCGATTGCCTATCGTCTGCTGCGCGATCAGCTGCAGGAAGGGGAGTTTGGCCTGTTCCTCGGCACTGCGCATCCGGCGAAGTTTAAGGAGAGCGTGGAAGAGATTCTCGGCCAGCCGCTGCCGCTGCCGGAAGCGCTGGCCGCGCGCGCCGATTTGCCGCTGCTGTCGCATGCCATGAAGGCGGATTTCGCCGCGCTGCGGGCGTTTTTGCTGAAGTAAATACCCAACGGGCCGGTCACATCGGCCCGTTATGCATTTTTCTGGCGGCGCGATTTAACGCGCGGGTTTTTAACAGACGCGCAATGATTTGCGCCGCTACGATTCAGGTGAAGCTGGCGTTATTGCTCGCGGCGCTTAAATACCAGCTCGTTACCCTTACTCTCCGCCGCATCAAAGAAATAACCGTCAACATCAAACTTCTTCAGCTGCGTTGGTTTCGTCAGGCGCTTCTCAATCACGTAACGGCTCATCAGCCCGCGCGCCTTTTTGGCGTAGAAACTGATCACCTTGAACTTACCGTTTTTCTCATCAAGGAACACCGGCTTAACCAGCTCGGCATTCAGCTGCTTCGGCTTGATGGCTTTGAAATACTCATCGGAGGCGAGGTTGATCAGCACGTCATCGCCCTGTTCCGCCAGCGCGTCGTTGAGCTTTTGCGTCAGCAGGTCGCCCCAGAAGCTGTAGAGATCTTTGCCGGCCGGATTCGCCAGTTTGATGCCCATCTCTAAACGGTACGGCTGCATCAAATCCAGCGGGCGCAGCAGGCCGTACAGCCCCGAAAGCATGCGCAGGTGTTTTTGGGCAAAATCAAAGTCGGCTTCGCTGAAGGTCTCGGCCTGCAAACCGGTATAAACATCACCTTTGAAGGCCAGAATTGCCTGCCGCGCATTATCGGGTGAGAAGGGCGGCTGCCACTGGCTGAAACGGTCGGCGTTGAGGTGCGCCAGTTTGTCGCTGATGCCCATCAGCGAAGCGATTTGCGCCGGGGAAAGATCGCGCGCCACGTCAATCAGCTGCTGTGATTTTTCTAACAGCGCCGGTTGGGTAAACCGTGACGTTGCCAGCGGGCTTTCATAATCCAGTGTCTTGGCTGGCGAGATAACCATCAGCATTGTGTCTGTCCTCTTTGACCCGCTGTTTTCAGGGGATGGATGGGAAAAATGTCGCGACGAGTGTAGCAAAAAAGCTGCACGGATCGGCAAATCGCTCCCATTTGTTAGCGCTATCGTAAAGGGCACGCGGCGATGTTGCGCCGCTTAGCCTGCGTGATATTATCGCAACAGCCTTTTACACCCTGACAGTCAACTTAAGAGAAAAGAGAACCATGACGGACAAACTTACTTCCTTGCGTCAGCTGACTACTGTGGTCGCCGACACCGGTGATATCGCGGCAATGAAACTCTACCAACCGCAGGATGCCACCACTAACCCTTCTTTGATCCTCAACGCTGCGCAAATCCCTGAATACCGCAAACTGATTGACGAAGCCATTAGCTGGGCACGTCAGCAGAGCAGCAACAAAGAAGAGCAGCTGGCGCTGGTTTCTGACAAGCTGGCCGTCAACATTGGTCTGGAAATTCTCAAACTGATCCCGGGACGTATCTCTACTGAAGTTGACGCGCGTCTCTCTTACGACACCGAAGCGAGCATCGCGAAAGCACGCAGCCTGATCAAGCTGTACAACGATGCCGGCATCAGCAACGATCGTATTCTGATCAAACTGGCCTCAACCTGGCAGGGCATCCGCGCGGCGGAGCAGCTGGAGAAAGAAGGCATCAACTGTAACCTGACGCTGCTGTTCTCCTTCGCCCAGGCGCGTGCCTGTGCCGAAGCGGGCGTGTTCCTGATTTCGCCATTTGTTGGCCGTATCCTCGACTGGTACAAGCAGAACACCGACAAGAAAGAGTACGCAGCGCATGAAGATCCAGGCGTGGTATCCGTGTCTGAGATCTACAACTACTACAAGCAGCACGGCTATGAAACCGTGGTGATGGGCGCCAGCTTCCGTAACGTCGGCGAAATCATCGAGCTGGCCGGTTGCGACCGCCTGACTATCTCTCCGGGCCTGCTGAAAGAGCTGGCCGAGAGCGAAGGCAGCGTAGAGCGTAAACTGAGCTACAGCGGCGAAGTGAAAGCGCGTCCGGCTAAAATGACCGAAGCGGAATTCCTGTGGCAGCACAATCAGGATCCAATGGCAGTGACCAAACTGGCCGAAGGTATCCGCAACTTTGCCATCGACCAGGGCAAACTTGAGAAGATGATCGCCGAACTGCTGTAAGGTGATGTGCCGTGGCGGCTGCCGGTCGCCACGGTTTTCGCGTTTCCCTCGCTGATGCTTTGTATTATCCTTTCTGCCATTCCCCTTTTTCTCACCGCCCCGCGGTCAACACAGCGATAACTCTATGGATACTTTACGTATTGGCTTAATTTCCGTGTCCGATCGGGCCGCTAACGGCATCTATCAGGATCAGGGCATTCCGGCGCTGGAAAGCTGGCTTAGCGCTGCGCTGGCGACACCGTTTGAGATTGACACCCGCCTGGTTCCGGATGAACAGCCGATGATTGAGCAGGCGATCTGCGAGCTGGTCGACGAACGTTTTTGCCATCTGGTGCTGACCACCGGCGGTACCGGTCCGGCCCGGCGCGACGTCACGCCGGATGCGACCTTAGCGGTAGCCGACCGCGAGATGCCCGGCTTTGGCGAGCAGATGCGGCAGATCAGCCTGCAGTTTGTGCCGACCGCGATTCTGTCACGCCAGGTGGGCGTGATCCGCAAGCAGTCGCTGATCCTCAACCTGCCGGGACAGCCGAAATCGATTAAAGAGACGCTGGAAGGGTTGAAAGCGGATGACGGCACGGTGAAAGTGCCAGGGATTTTCGCGGCTGTACCCTATTGTTTACAGCTGCTGGAAGGGCCTTACGTCGAAACCTACCCGGAGGTGGTAGCAGCTTTTCGCCCGAAAAGCGCACGACGTGAGACAAACGTCTGAAAATTGCCGTTTTCAGGCATAAAATGCAGAGTGACTGGTGTGGCAAAATATTGACGGTATAGTAACCTCAGCTTTACAACTATACTGACATAGCCTCTGGATATCGCACTCTTATGGATTCGCTGACAACGCGTCGACTCAACCGCCAGGACTACAAAACTCTGGCGCTGGCTGCCCTGGGCGGGGCGCTGGAATTCTACGATTTTATCATCTTCGTCTTCTTCGCTGCGGTGATTGGCGAGCTGTTCTTTCCGCCAGACATCCCGGAATGGCTGCGTCAGGTGCAGACCTTTGCCATCTTCGCTGCCGGTTATCTGGCGCGTCCGCTGGGTGGCATCATCATGGCGCACTTTGGCGACAAAGTCGGGCGCAAGAAGATGTTCAGCCTGAGTATTCTGCTGATGGCGCTGCCGACGCTGGCGATGGGCGCGCTGCCCACCTACGCCAGCATTGGCATTGCCGCACCGTTACTGATGCTGCTGATGCGCGTATTGCAGGGCGCGGCCATTGGCGGCGAGGTGCCGGGCGCGTGGGTGTTTGTTGCGGAGCATGTGCCGGAGAAGCGTATCGGTTTTGCCTGCGGCACGCTGACTGCAGGCTTAACCGCCGGCATTCTGCTCGGGTCGCTGGTGGCGACGGTGCTGAATACTTCGCTCTCGCCGGCGGCGATACGCGATCACGGCTGGCGCATTCCTTTCTTCCTCGGCGGCCTGTTTGGCCTGCTGGCGATGTATCTGCGTCGCTGGCTGCATGAAACCCCGGTATTTCGTCAGATGCAGCAGCGCAAAGCGCTGGCGGAAAAGCTGCCGCTACAAACCATTCTTGCCAGCCATAAGCGCGGCATTGCGGTGTCGATGCTGCTTACCTGGCTATTATCAGCCTGTATTGTGGTGGTGATTCTGATGGCGCCGACGCTGATGCAGAAGCAGCATGGCGTGCCGGCGGCGCTCAGTCTGCAGGCCAACAGTTTCGCGACCGTGATGCTGCTGATCGGCTGCGTGCTGGCGGGCTGGATTGTCGATCGCTACGGTGCGGCGCGTACCTTACTGATTGGTTCGCTGCTGCTGGCTCTGTGCAGCTGGAGCTTTTTCCAGCAGCTTGGCGGCACGCCGCAGATGCTGTTCATCTGGTACGGTCTGGCGGGACTGAGCGTGGGCGTGGTCGGCGTGGTGCCGTTTGTCATGGTGCGGGCGTTTCCGGCGGCGGTGCGCTTCACCGGCATTTCCTTCTCTTACAACGTGTCGTATGCCATCTTTGGCGGCCTGACGCCGATCAGCGTGACGCTGATGATGTCGCTGACGCCGATGGCGCCGGCCTGGTACGTGCTGGCGCTGGCGCTGATCGGCATGCTGGTGGCGCTGTGGTTATGGCATGACAGCCGCCAGGCTAATGCGCAGCTGGATGTCTCGCTGCATTCATCGTAATTACAGCACGCGGAGCGGCACGGCTCCGCGCGCTGTTGATTATTCGCCAATCGGCAACACGCTGCGCTCAAACTTCTCGTTCAGCACTTCGCCCATCGCCAGATAAAAGGCGCTGGCACCACAGACGATGCCCACCCAGCCGGCGATGCGCAGCAGCGCCGCGTGATCCAGCAGATGACCGATAGCCAGCAGCGCAAACAGCAGCGTCAGGCTGGCAAACACAAACTGCAGCATTTTTGCGGCCCGCAGCGTGCCAAAGAACAGAAACAGCGTGAAGAGGCCCCACAGCGCCAGATAAGCGCCGAGGAAATGGCCATCGGCGGCCGCGGCCAGTCCCATTTTCGGCAGCAGCAGAATCGCCACCAGCGTCAGCCAGAAGCTGCCGTACGAGGTAAAGGCGGTCAGGCCGAAGGTGTTGCCTTTTTTATACTCCAGCAGCCCGGCAAGGATTTGCGCGATGCCGCCGTAAAAGAGGCCCATCGCCAGGATAATTACATCCATTTCAAACAGACCGGTGTTGTGTAAGTTGAGCAGGATGGTGGTCATACCAAAACCCATCAGGCCCAGTGGGGCGGGATTCGCCAGCGTGGTGTTGCCCATAATTCCTCAGCAGCAGCGTTATTGTTTATTGGTTTAACGCCCGCGCCAACAGCGGTGGGGCGCGGGGCGCTGCATCATAATCAGGTGGCTTTTGCCGCACTTTGATCTCACGCGGTAAGAGAATCTAAATTTTTTTTAGTTTTAACCCTTGATGCGCTTCGAAGCGGCCCCATTTAGTTGTCATCAAGCATTGTGAGGCAGCAAAAAAATCTGCCGCAGCAGTTGAAAGTGGTCAGCGTGACCGCATCTCTGCTTCACAACCCAATTTGGCAAAGAATTTAAGTGGGAGACGTTTAGATGGGTAAGATTATTGGTATTGACCTGGGTACAACCAACTCATGTGTGGCGATTATGGACGGTGGCAAAGCACGCGTGCTTGAAAACGCCGAAGGCGATCGCACCACACCGTCAATCATTGCATATACCGGGGATGGCGAAACTCTGGTCGGTCAACCGGCTAAACGTCAGGCGGTGACCAACCCGCAGAACACCCTGTTTGCAATCAAGCGCCTGATCGGCCGTCGTTTCCAGGACGAAGAAGTGCAGCGTGATATCAAAATCATGCCGTACAAAATCATCGGTTCTGACAACGGTGACGCCTGGCTGGACGTGAAAGGCCAGAAAATGGCACCGCCGCAGATCTCTGCAGAAGTGCTGAAAAAAATGAAGAAAACCGCGGAAGATTTCCTCGGTGAGCCGGTAACCGAAGCGGTTATCACCGTACCAGCCTACTTCAACGATGCGCAGCGTCAGGCGACCAAAGACGCCGGCCGTATCGCGGGTCTGGACGTAAAACGTATCATCAACGAACCGACCGCAGCGGCACTGGCTTACGGCCTGGATAAAGGTCAGGGCAACCGCACCATCGCAGTATATGACCTGGGTGGCGGTACCTTCGATATCTCTATCATTGAGATCGACGAAGTCGACGGCGAGAAAACCTTTGAAGTACTGGCGACCAACGGTGATACCCACCTGGGTGGTGAAGACTTCGACAGCCGTCTGATCAACTACCTGGTTGCCGAATTCAAGAAAGATCAGGGCATCGATCTGCACAACGATCCGCTGGCGATGCAGCGCCTGAAAGAAGCGGCAGAGAAAGCGAAAATCGAGCTCTCTTCTGCGCAGCAGACCGACGTTAACCTGCCGTACATCACGGCGGATGCGACTGGTCCTAAGCACCTGAACATTAAAGTGACCCGCGCGAAGCTGGAATCACTGGTGGAAGATCTGGTTACCCGTTCGATTGAGCCGCTGAAAGTGGCGCTGAACGACGCTGGCCTGTCGGTTTCTGACATCAACGACGTGATCCTGGTCGGTGGTCAGACGCGTATGCCAATGGTGCAGGCGAAAGTGGCGGAGTTCTTCGGTAAAGAGCCACGTAAAGACGTGAACCCGGACGAAGCGGTCGCTGTGGGTGCTGCGGTACAGGGCGGCGTGCTGGCTGGTGAAGTAAAAGACGTTCTGCTGCTGGACGTAACCCCGCTGTCGCTGGGTATCGAAACCATGGGTGGCGTGATGACGTCGCTGATCAGCAAGAACACCACGATCCCAACCAAGCACAGCCAGGTGTTCTCGACTGCTGAAGACAACCAGTCTGCCGTGACCATTCACGTGCTGCAGGGTGAGCGTAAGCGTTCAGCGGATAACAAATCGCTGGGCCAGTTCAACCTCGACGGTATTCAGCCTGCGCCGCGCGGTATGCCACAGATCGAAGTGACCTTCGACATCGATGCTGACGGTATTCTGCACGTGTCTGCGAAGGACAAAAACAGCGGTAAAGAGCAGAAGATCACCATCAAAGCGTCTTCTGGCCTGAACGAGGAAGAGATCGAAAAAATGGTTCGTGACGCGGAAGCTAACGCCGAGTCAGACCGTAAATTCGAAGAGCTGGTGCAGACGCGTAACCAGGGCGACCAGATTGCGCACAGCACGCGTAAGCAGCTGGACGAAGCCGGTGACAAACTGTCAGCGGAAGACAAAGCACCGATCGAGTCTGCCCTGAACGAGCTGAACACCGCGCTGAAAGGCGAAGATAAAGCAGAAATCGAAGCCAAAATGCAGGCGCTGATGGAAGTGTCCAGCAAGCTGATGGAACTGGCGCAGCAACAGGCTCAGGCCGGCGCAGCGGATGCCGGCGACGCTTCGGCGAAGAAAGATGACGACGTTGTCGACGCTGAATTCGAAGAAGTGAAAGATAAAAAATAATTGCCCCTGACCGGGCGCGACGGCTGGCCTGACAGCCGTTGAAACCAGCACGGGCGTCGGAGATCTCTCCACGCCCGTGCGATCATGTTAAGGGCAGAGAAAAATGGCTAAGAGTGATTTTTACGAGATCTTAGGCGTCTCAAAATCCGCCGATGAGCGCGAAATCAAAAAGGCCTATAAGCGCCTGGCGATGAAGTATCACCCGGACCGTAATCCGGGCGATAAAGAGGCCGAGACGAAATTCAAAGAGGTCAAGGAAGCCTACGAAATCCTCACCGATGCGCAGAAGCGTGCAGCTTACGATCAGTACGGTCATGCGGCGTTTGAGCAGGGCGGTGGTGGCGGCTTCGGCGGCGGCTTTGGTGGCGGCGGTGCCGACTTCAGCGATATCTTTGGCGACGTGTTCGGCGATATCTTTGGTGGTGGTCGCCGTCAGCGCGCCTCACGCGGCGCCGATTTACGCTACAACATGGAACTGACGCTGGAAGAAGCGGTACGCGGCGTGACCAAAGAGATCCGCATTCCAACGCTGGAAGAGTGTGATGTCTGCCACGGCAGCGGCGCCAAAGCGGGCACCCAGCCGCAGACCTGTCCGACCTGTCACGGTGCGGGCCAGGTACAGATGCGTCAGGGCTTCTTTACCGTGCAGCAAGCCTGTCCGACCTGTCACGGTCGCGGCTCGGTGATTAAAGATCCGTGCAACGCCTGTCACGGCCATGGCCGCGTTGAGCGCCAGAAAACGCTGTCGGTGAAAATCCCGGCAGGCGTCGATACCGGCGACCGTATCCGCCTCAGCGGAGAAGGTGAAGCGGGCGAACACGGCGCACCGGCTGGCGATCTGTACGTGCAGGTTTCGGTGAAGAAACACCCGATCTTCGAGCGTGAAGATAACAACCTGTACTGCGAAGTGCCGATCAACTTTGCCATGGCAGCGCTGGGCGGCGAGATTGAAGTGCCGACGCTTGACGGTCGCGTGAAGCTGAAAGTGCCGGCAGAAACCCAGACCGGCAAGCTGTTCCGCATGCGCGGCAAAGGCGTGAAGTCGGTGCGCGGCGGTGCGGTCGGCGATCTGCTGTGTCGCGTGGTGGTGGAAACCCCGGTCAGCCTCAACGACAAGCAAAAAGCGCTGCTGCGCGAGCTGGAAGAGAGCTTCGGCGGTCCGACCGGCGAGAAAAACAGCCCGCGTTCGAAAAGCTTCTTCGACGGCGTAAAGAAGTTCTTTGACGATTTGACCCGCTAATCGGGTGCGCAGACAGTAACAAGCGGAGAGGCAACTCTCCGCTTTTTTTATGCGCAGTTCTGCCGTGCAAATATTCAACGGCATTGTTTTTAGTCATTCAACGCTTTAACAGCTCACCTCCTGTCAAAACGGCAGCATTTTCGCTAGTGACGCAATTTATTGCGCGATAAATCGCGCCGCTACAAATATCGTGCGGCTTGCGACTACCTCAAGCCGTGAAAATCCCCGCCAACAAACGCCCCCTCACCTTGCAAAAACTGGTTCCGTTTTCGCCAATAGCATTTTTCGGCATTGCGTCGAAAATATATCATAGGTATCTTGCAAGGCGTTTAATGAGAATGATTTTCGATAACATGCACCATTAGCGGTGTGCGGCAGCGCAGTAGCGCGGGACCGTCGCTGCAGGGAGAGAAACGTTGCCAAACCCGACTCACCACCGCGCTCCACAACGCGTGCGCAATGAATTACGCTTCCGTCACATCACCGTCGCCAGCAAAACGCGGGTGGCCGATGCCTTCTGGCGCATCGTCTTTAGCGGCAGCGATCTGGCGGGGTTCCACTCGCCCTCTTTTGACGACCACATCAAAGTGTTTTTCCCGGATACGCCGGGCGGTGCGCTGGCGCTGCCACACATGACCGACGAAGGCATCGTCTGGCCTGACGGCGTACGTCCGGCGGCGCGCGACTATACGCCGCTGGCTTTTAATGGCAGCGATTCGCTGACGCTGGATTTTTACATCCACGACGGCGGCGTCGCCAGCAGCTGGGCGAGTGCCGCTCAGCCGGGCGATCGCATTGCGATGGGCGGCCCGCGCGGCTCATGCGTCGTGCCGGTGGATTATGCCTGTCAGATTTATGTCTGTGATGAGACCGGTCTGCCGGCATTTAAGCGCCGCTATCAGGAAATGCAGGCACAACAGATTCATCTGCTGGCCTGTGTTGATGAGCCAGTCGGCCGCGCGTATCTTGGCGACCTGCCGGACGTCACGGTGAGCTGGCTTGGCAGCGGCAACATGCAGGCTGAGGCGCTGACGCCGCTGCTGGACCCGATTGTGCTGCCTGCTGATGACTACTTTATCTGGCTGACCGGCGAAGGCGCGGCGGTGAAACAGCTGAGCGATTACTTTACTCAGCAGCGCGCGGCGCACAGCGACCTGGTGCGCGCCGTCGCTTACTGGCATCAGAAATAACCGGCGCCCGCCCGCTGCCGCCTGTGTTGAATTTTACCAGGCACCAGACTACTATCAACCTCCCTCAACTGACCCCGGGAAGGCGATGAAACAGCAGCGGGATGTTCCAGAGCACGCCGATGCGGCACAGCGTGCCAGCTGTGCCGGCGCACGCAGAAAGCGGCGCGAAAGGATGCTGGATGCCAGTGATATTCGCCTGCTGATGCTGCACTTTCTGGCCAGCGGCGCGGCGCACGGTTATGAGCTGATCAAATCGGTGGAAGAGTTGTCGAAAGGCGAATATTCCCCCAGCCCCGGCATTATTTATCCCAACCTGACGCTGCTGGAAGAGATGGACGCCATTCGCGTGGTGGATGCCCAGGCCACGCGCAAAGCCTACGCGCTCAACGATGCGGGCCGCGCGCTGCTGGCGGAAAATGGCGAAAACGTGGCGGTGATTATCGGGCGGCTCACTTCGCTGGCGATCCTGGTCAACAACCGCAGCATTCCGCAGGTGGAGCAGGCGATCCATACGCTTCGCTATACGCTCAATCACCGGTTATCGCAGGAGCAGATTTCACCGGCCACGGTGGACATTGTCGTGGCGGCGCTGCAGGACGCGGCAGAGAAGATCGCCAACAGCTAAGCGCGTTACGGTTTCTTCTTGTCCACGTGCCCCAGTTCGCGATCCGGCCAGCAGACATCGCGCACCCGCTGCTTCAGTGCTGCCGCATCGGGAAAGCCGCCTTCCTGTTTGCGTTCCCAAATTACCTGACCATCAATGCTAATCTCGAACACGCCGCCGCTGCCGGGCTGGAGCGTGACTGCGCTAAGATCGCCGGCAAAGGTATGCAGCAGCTCCTGCGCCATCCACGCCGAACGCAGCAGCCAGTTACATTGGGTACAGTAGTGAATGGTTACTGCCGGTTTATCTGCCATCCTATCCCTCCTGTTAGTGCTTGATTAATCATGGGTTAACAAATTGTGCGCACAAAGATACATCTTGATGCAAATGATATTGATAATGATTACCAATTGCATTAAATTGTTTTCGCCATCATTTTACTCTCTATAAATCCCGCAGGCATTCCTGCGGCGCCGCGGCCAGTTATACACGGCAGCTGTGCACTGAAGCGCGCATGACACTGTGCCACAGGTGCCGGGATCGATAACATTATCTGGCCAGCGTGACGCGCTGTTTCACGGTTTTTAGCATAAAGCCGTGGTTTTCTGGCAGCAAATAAGTGAGCGAATACTAACAATTAACCAGGTATTTCGCGCATGTCTTTACACCTTCAGGGAAATTTCCGGCAGCGTCTGTTTAACGTCGCTGTCCTTGCTTCAGCCATTCACGCAGCCTGCAGCTATGCCGCCAGCGACAGCAGTACGCTGGCGCGTTCCGCAGAGAACAACAGCAGTAATGAACCGGTAATGACCGTTACCGCACCTAAGCAGCAGGCCGGCAGCAAAACCACGCTCACCGCCAGCGATCTGCAAAAACGCGGCGCCAATGACTTCGGTTCGATCATGCGTTATGAGCCGCTGGTCAGCGCCACTGGCGCGGCGGGCGGTTCGTCAGCCGGTAAAAGCGGCTTTGACCGTGCAGGCTATACCGGCTACAACATTCGCGGGCTGGAAAGTAACCGTGTCGGTCTGGATATTGATGGCATTCCGGTACCGGACGCCACCGGTCGTCCGTACGTCAGTCGCGCCGGTAACAATACCTTCGGTATCGGTCGCGACTACATCGACCCGTATATGTTTGGCAGCGTCGAAATTGAGAAGGGCGCTACATCGGTGGAACAACCTAACACCGCAATCGGCGGTAACGTATCGTTTCATAACAAGTCGCCGGACGACTACCTCAGCAGCGATAAAACCCACTATTTCGGTTATCAGAGCGACTACAGTTCGGCAGATCGCAGCTGGCACAACGGCATCACTGCGGCGGCAGGGGATGATGAACTGCGCGGCCTGTTTGTCTACAGCCGCCGCGACGGCCAGCAGACGCGCAACAACAGCGGCGTAAAAGACGCCTACCCGGCCAACTGGCACTCGGATGCCTTTATGACGTCGGGCATCTGGCAGCCAAACGATCAGCACAAGCTGAGCGCCACCTTCGACTACTACCACAAAACCAATCACACCCACTACGATACCTGGGACAGCAGCAGCGGCAACACTATTTGGGGCACTGCGCAACAGCAGAGCGATTCGCGCCGCTGGGGCATTAACCTTGCCGATGAGTGGACGCCGTACAACGAGGTGATCGATACGCTGACCACGCGGGTTTACTGGCAGCAAACCCAGGCGCACGACACCACCTGGTTACCGACCAGCGCCAGTCAGTACGGCTTCGTCTACTCTGACTACAACGTCGATACCTTAGGGTTTGACACGCGCGCCAGCAAAACCCTCGGCCGCCACGAACTGAGCGGCGGCGTCAACGCGCGCGTGGAGAACAGCGAGCGTCCGTTCCGCCAGGAGCCGAACCCGGGCACCTTCGGCACCATCACCCAGCCACAGTCGGACAGCCGTTCCTGGACCGTGGCCGGTTATCTGCAGGATAAAATCAATTTCGATCTCGATAGCCACAATTTCGCGGTGATTCCCGGCGTGCGCGTTATTCATCAAAGCACCAAACCGAAGAACCTCGGCGATCTGACCAACGGCAGCACGGTGCTGACCGAAGAGCAGGTGGAAAAACTGTACGGCAAGACCAATTCAGACACCGAAGTGCTGCCGTCACTGACCTTCCAGTACGATATCAATCCGGCGCTAACCACCTGGCTGCAATATAAGCGCGGCGTGGAGTTTCCGACCACCAGCCAGCTGTACGGCTCGTGGAACCTTGGTTCAAGCTACGCCGGCAGCGCGCAGTATGCGCTGATTGGTAATGCCGATCTGAAAACCGAGACCAGCAACAATTTTGAGTGGGGTCTGAAAGGACAGCCGACCGACGGCATCACCCTCAATACCTCGGTGTTCTACAACACCTACAAAAACTTTATTGCCTACACCCGCTATCGCCGCGCCACCAATCCGGCGATGTTCGTCAATGTTCCGGCCAACATCTACACCAGCTATCAGGCTGAGAACCGCGACAAAGCCTACATTTATGGGGCGGAGATCAGCACCCGCTTCAACTACGGCAGCTGGTTCCCGACCGTGGATGGCCTGAGCAGCACGTTTGCGCTCGGCTACAGCGAGGGTAAAGCGAAATCCCGCTATCTGGGCGACAAATACATCGATCTCGACAGTGTCGCGCCGCTAAAAGCGATTGTCGGCATCGCGTGGGACGACAAAGCGCGCGGTTACGGCGCGGCGCTCACCGCCACCTTTGTCAAAGGCAAACAGGCCAGCGCCACCAACCGAGAGAGCTACAGCAACAGCGGGGCGGCCATCAGCGACGCCAGCAGCGAATACATGCGCGTGCCGGGCTACGGCCTGATCGATGCCACCGCGTACTGGCAGCTGACGAAAAATGTCAGGCTGAGCGGCGGTGTCTACAACATTACCGATCGTAAATACTGGGATTACCTCAGCAGCCGCACGCTGACCAGCGCCAGCGCGCAGGAGCGCAACGACATCAATCTGGCCGTGATGCCGGGACGCACCTGGCAACTGGGCGTGAACGTCGACTTCTAATCACTTTTCGCCCTGCGGTGGCGCAGGGCATTTTCACGGGAGCAAGCGCAATGCATCAACGCTATCAACACTATCTGGCGCTGAAAGGCCAGCAGCCAAAAATGTACGCGCGTGATTTAGCCGCGCTGATGGGCATAGGGGAAGCACAGCTGTGCGAAGCGCGCGTGGGCCACGACGCGCAGCCGCTGCGCGCCGATTTTCCGGCGCTGCTGACGGCGCTGGCGGCAGTGGGTGAGACCAAAAGTATTACGCGCAATGCCTGGGCGGTGCACGAACAGGTGGGAACCTACAGCAATCTGCATCTCGGCGAACATGGCGGGCTGGTGCTTAATCCGCGTGCGCTCGACCAGCGTCTGTTTCCCGCGCAGTGGCACAGTGCTTTCTTCCTGCGCGAGCAGACCGCGCACGGCGAACGACAGAGCATACAGATTTTCGATCGTCACGCTGATGCGGTGCTGAAAATCTACACCACCGCGCAAACGGAGATGCCGGCGTGGCAGGCATTGATTGAGCGCTTCCGGCTGGCGCACGCGCCTCAGCTGCAGCCGCAGCCGGTCAGCGCCACGCCGTTCAGCGACAGGGTGGATGCCGGCACTGTCGAAGCGGAGTGGCGTGCCATGACCGATGTGCATCAGTTCTTTGGCCTGCTGAAGCGTCACCATCTCTCGCGGCCGCAGGCGTTTCGCGCGGTGCCGGATGATTTAGCGCGTCAGGTGAGCAACACCGCGCTGGCAACGCTGCTGGCCCAGGTACAGCAGGATGGCAATGAAATCATGATCTTCGTCGGCAATCGCGGCTGTACCCAGATCTTTACCGGCACTATCGGGAAAGTGGTGCCGCTGGATAACTGGATTAACGTTTTTAACCCCACATTCACGCTGCATCTGATGGCGGATCGCATTCACGAGAGCTGGGTGACGCGCAAGCCGGGCGGCGATGGCTTCGTCACCAGTCTGGAGCTGTTCGCTGCCGATGGCACGCAGATTGCCCAGCTGTACGGCCAGCGCAGCGAGGGCACGCCGGAACAGGCACGCTGGCGCGAGCAGGTGATGGCGCTGACGCCGACAGGAGCCGCCGCATGAAAGCGCTGATCCTGACACTGCTTGCTCTGCTGACGCTGCCGGCGTGGGCGGCGCAGCGCATCATTACTATCGGGGGCGATGTAACGCAGATCGTCTATGCGCTGGATGCGCAGGCGCAGCTGGTGGCACGCGACAGCACCAGCCAGCATCCGGCGGCGGCCACCAGGCTGCCGGATATCGGCTATATGCGCCAGCTCAACGCGGAAGGCATTCTGGCACTGAAACCGACGCTGGTACTGGCCAGCGCGCTGGCTAAACCATCGCTGGTGTTGCAGCAGGTGGCGGACGCCGGGGTAACGGTGGTGGAGGTCAGTGGGGATAACCGCCTCGATGCCATCACGGACAAAATCGCCACTATTGGCAAAGCGCTGCAGCGTGAACAGGCGGCCCGCGCGTTGATCGACAAGGTCAACAAACAGCGTGCGCAGCTACCGCAGCAGCCGCTGCCGGTGAAAGTGCTGTTTATCATGGCGCACGGCGGTTTACGCACCCAGGCGGCTGGTGCGCAGACCGGCGCTGACGGCGCAATTCGCGCTGCCGGCCTGGTTAATGCCATGGGCGCGGTGCCGCATTATCAGCAGCTGTCGCAGGAGGGCGTCGTGGCGGCAGCACCGGATTTGGTGGTGGTCGGCGAAGAAGGGCTGCGCACGCTGGGAGGCGAACAGGCGGTGTGGGCGCTGCCGGGCCTGCAGCTCACGCCGGCCGGCCAGCATCACGCGCTGCTGGTGATTGATGAGATGGCGCTGCTGAGTTTCGGCCTCGATACGCCGGACGCGATTTTGCGCCTGCGCCATGCGGCGGAAGCCGTGCAGCATGATTAACCGCCTGATGATGCGCTGGCTGATGTTAATGAGTATCAGCATGCTGGTGTGCATGCTGCTGGCGGCCAACCTCGGCGCGATGCCGCTGTCGCTGCGCACGCTGTGGCAGGCGCCGCTTAGCGATCTGGCCTGGCAAATCTGGCTCACAATTCGCCTGCCGCGCGTATTGCTGGCGGTGCTGACTGGCATGGCGCTGGCGGTGTCCGGCGCGGTGATGCAGGGGCTGTTTCGTAATCCGCTGGCCGATCCCGGACTGCTGGGTATCAGCAGCGGTGCCGGGCTGGCGGTGGCGCTCTCAGTGGTGTTGCCGCTCAGCCTGCCGCCGCTGCTGGCGCTGTGGCTGCCCTCGCTGGCAGCGTTTGCCGGCAGCCTGGTAGTAACGCTGCTGATCTTCAGCTTTAGCCGGCTGGCGCAGGGCCAGCTGGCGCGCCTGCTGCTGGTGGGCATTGCGATTAATGCGCTATGCGGCGCGGCGGTTGGCGTGCTGTCGTGGCTGAGCAACGACCAGCAGCTGCGTCAGCTGTCGCTGTGGGGCATGGGCAGCCTGACGGGTGCCCAGTGGCCGAGCCTGCTGGTGTGCGCGCTGATGATTGTTCCGGCGCTGCTGCTGGTACAGACGCGCGCGCGTCGCCTCAATCTGCTGCAGCTGGGCGAAGAGGACGCGCACTATATGGGCGTCGATGTTAAACGCACGCAGCGCCAGCTGTTGGTGCTGAGTGCGCTGCTGGTGGGCACGGCGGTGGCGGTCAGCGGCATTATCGGTTTTGTCGGGCTGGTGGTGCCGCACGTGATGCGTTTTTGTCTCGGCAGTGACCACCGCTGGCTGCTGCCGGGCGCAGCGCTGGCGGGAGCGATTCTGCTGTTGCTGGCGGATACGCTGGCGCGCACCGTGGTGATTCCGGCCGAAATGCCGGTCGGGCTGCTAACCAGTCTGCTGGGCGGGCCGTGGTTCCTGTGGCAGATTCTGCGCCAGCAAAGGGGGCTGAATGAGTGAGCAGTTGCAGGCGCGCGGACTGCGGTTTTGCCAGGGAACGCGTACCTTAATCGATGATGTTTCCCTGACGCTGCCGCCAGGCGAGATGGTTGCCCTGATCGGTCCTAACGGTGCCGGTAAGTCGACGCTGCTGCGGCTGCTGACCGGCTTTCTGCACGCGGACGCTGGCGAATGCTGGCTGGGCGATCGTCCACTGGCGGCCTGGCCACGCGAACCGCTGGCGCAGCGCCGCGCGGTGATGCGCCAGCAAAACAGCGTCACCTTTCCGCTGCCGGCTGCCGACGTGGTGGCGATGGGGCGCGCACCCTGGCCGACCGGTAACTGCCAGGCGGTGGTGCAGGAGGTGATGCAGTTAACCGGCAGCGCGCCGCTGGCGCAGCGCGACTATCGCTCGCTGTCGGGCGGGGAACAGCAGCGCGTGCAGCTGGCCCGGGTGCTGGCGCAGCTGTGGCATGACGACGGCCCGCGCGGCTGGCTGCTGCTGGATGAACCCACCTCCGCGCTCGATCTCTACTGGCAGCAGTCCACTCTGCGCCTGCTGCACCGGCTGACGCGCAATGGCCATTTTAGCGTCTGCGCGGTGCTGCACGATTTGAATCTGGCCTCACTGTGGTCGGATCGGGTGTTATTGTTACACCACGGCCAGCTGGTGGCGCAGGGCGCACCGCACGCGGTGATGACCGAACCGATCCTGACGCGCTGGTATCAGGCCGACCTGCAGGTGGTTACGCCGCCAGCGCAGGATCGGCCGCAGATACAGCTGCGGCCATAACTGCACCCTGCACCGGGTCAGGGCGCCTGGCGGCAATCGACAATCAGCCGCCCACGCACCTGGCCCGCCAGCAGCTGTTCTGCGCCTGTGCGCGCCTCGCTCAGTGGAATCACTTTGGTCATCTGCTCCAGCAGCGCGCCGTCAACCAGCTCCGCCAGACGCTGCCACGCCTGCTGACGCAGCGGTTTGGCGCACATCACGCTGTCCACGCCGGCCAGCGTAACGCCGCGCAGAATAAACGGCGCGACGCTGGTGGGCAGATCGAGGCCCTGCGCCATGCCGCAGGCGGCGACCACGCCGTCGCGCTGGATCCCGGCTAACACATTGGCCAGCGTGTGGCTGCCGACGCTATCGATCGCGGCTGCCCAGCGCTCTTTCGCCAGCGGTTTGCCGGGCGCGCTCAGTTCGTTACGGTCGATAATCGCGGAGGCGCCGAGCGTATCGAGCAGGTAGGCGCTGTCGCTGGCGCGGCCGCTGGATGCCACGACCTCATAGCCGAGACGTGCCAGCAGGCTCACGCTGAAGCTGCCCACGCCGCCGCTGGCACCGGTAACCAGTACCGGACCGTGCTGCGGTGTGATGCCCTGTTTTTCCAGCGCCAGCACGCACAGCATCGCGGTAAAGCCGGCGGTGCCAATCGCCATGGTTTGCAGCGGGCTGAGCGCCGCCGGAACCTTGACCAGCCAGTCGCCGGAGACGCTGGCTTTCTGCGCCAGCCCGCCCCAGTGTTTTTCACCCACGCCCCAGCCGGTGAGCAGCGCAACATCGTCCTGCTGCCACTCCGGATGACGGCTGTGGATCACCCGGCCAACAAAATCGATGCCCGGCACCATGGGAAACTGGCGCACAATCGGCCCTTTATTGCAGATGGCCAGCGCGTCTTTGTAGTTGAGGGTGGAGTAGCTTACTTCGAGGGTAACATCCTGATCGGGCAATTGTTGCTCTGACAGATCCTGCAGGGATGTGCGGTATCCCTGTTCATCATTTTCAATGACCAGTGCCTTGAACATGCAGCCTCCGGCTGGTTGGGAGAAGTGCGCTCCATAGTACGCTTCTGCCGCAGGGAGTGCCAGGCGGATGGGCGCGGCAGGCGGTCGCTATCGCACCGGTGTTACATTCTGCATAACTTTGCGTAATCTTCGACTATTCAGGCAGTTAAAAATAGACGCCTTAACTATTATTCATGTAAATCAATGAAGTAGCGCATTGGCGTTCTGCATCAAAATTCCGCCCTGATTGGTTGTTCGCGGGAAAAAAAGATGCCATCATGTCGCCCGAATTTATTCCCCATCTTCATCGCTGAGGACGCCGCCATGTCCGGTACAATGCACATCTGCACTTGTCGCCGTGCGCTTCATGACAAGCGCGCCTCTGTCATCTGTTGTTCGCATTTCCCGCTCACCATGCGGTGAGGCTACGCCCCGTTCGCTGTTGGATATGAGTAAAGACAGACGCGATCTGGCTTTACTGATGTCTATCGGTTGCGGCCGCCGGACGTTATTCGCCGGGGAAATTTCCTCATTGCTGTGCCACTGGCACCCACTCATCCTTCATTACGGGGATTTGTGTTATGAACCCATTGAAAATTGCTGCCAGCGTAGCGGTAGCGCCAAGCCTGAGTCTCAACACCGCGCGCGACGTGGTGACGCTGGATAATACCGATTTCACCGACGTAGCCGCGGTAGTGGTCTCTCTGGCCGATACACGCAGCGGCGTGCTGACTTTGCTGCGCCAGACTGGCTTCAATCTGCCGGTGTTTGTCGCGAACGCCTTTGATGACGCGGTGCTGACGCTGCCGGGCGTGACCGGAGAGATCAACGGCGCAGCGGAAGAGTGGCAGGCGCTGGAGCAGGCGGCGCAGGCGTACGAGGCGGAACTGCTGCCGCCGTTTTTCGACACCCTGACGCGCTATGTCGATATGCAGAACAGCACCTTTGCCTGTCCGGGCCATCAGGGCGGGGCGTTTTTCCGCCGCCATCCGGCCGGACGTCAGTTTTATGAGTTCTACGGCGAGAACGTCTTTCGCTCCGATATGTGTAACGCGGACGTCAAGCTGGGCGATTTACTGATCCACGAAGGCTCGGCCAAGGATGCGCAGAAATATGCCGCGCGCGTGTTCAACGCCGATAAAACCTACTTCGTGCTGAACGGCACCTCCAGCGCCAACAAAGTGGTGACCAATGCGCTGCTGACGCGCGGCGATCTGGTGCTGTTTGACCGCAATAACCATAAATCTAACCACCACGGTGCGCTGATCCAGGCAGGCGCCACGCCGGTTTATCTGGAAGCGGCGCGTAACCCGTTTGGCTTTATTGGCGGCATCGATGCGCACTGTTTCGACGAGACGTATCTGCGCGAGCAGGTGCGCCAGGTCACGCCACAGCGCGCGGATCAGCCGCGTCCGTTCCGGCTGGCGATCATCCAGCTTGGTACCTACGATGGCACGGTATACAACGCGCGCCAGGTGGTGGATCGCATCGGGCATCTGTGTGACTACATTCTGTTTGATTCGGCATGGCTGGGTTATGAGCAGTTTATTCCGCTAATGGCCGGCTGCTCGCCGCTGACGCTGGAGCTCAATGAGAACGATCCGGGGATTTTTGTCACCCAGTCGGTGCATAAGCAGCTGGCGGGCTTCTCGCAGACTTCGCAGATTCACAAGAAAGATAACCATATTCGCGGCCAGAAACGTTTCTGCCCACACAAGCGGCTGAACAACGCGTTTATGCTGCACGCCTCAACCAGCCCGTTCTATCCGCTGTTCGCTGCGCTGGATATCAACGCCAGAATGCATCAGGGCGAAGCGGGGCGCAGCATGTGGCACGACTGCGTCACGCTGGGCATTGAGGCACGCAAAGCGATCCTTGAGCGCTGCAGCCTGATTCAGCCCTTCCTGCCGGAGCAGGTGTACGGCAAGCCATGGCAGGCGGCAGAAACCGCCACCATCGCCGCCGATCCGGCGTATTTCAGCTTCGAACCGGGCGCGAAGTGGCACGGTTTTGCCGGTTACGATGCCGGACAGTATCTGGTGGACCCGTGCAAACTGCTGCTCACCACGCCAGGCATCGATGCCACCAGCGGCGAATACACCCGCTTTGGCATTCCGGCCACCATTCTCGCCAACTATCTGCGCGAGAACGGTATCGTACCGGAGAAGTGCGATCTTAACTCAATCCTGTTCCTGCTGACCCCAGCGGAAACGCCGGAAAAAATGGCACACCTGGTGGCGATGCTGGAGCAGTTTGAACAGCACGTGCGGGAAGATGCGCTGCTGGCCGAAGTGCTGCCGAGCGTGTATCGCAGGCACGTCGAGCGCTATCAGGGCTACACGCTGCGTCGCCTGTGCCAGGAGATGCACGATTTGTACGTCAGCTACGACGTTAAGGATCTGCAGCGCGACATGTTCCGCCAGGCGTGTTTCCCGAAAGTCGAGGTCAATCCGCAGGATGCGCATCAGGCGTATATTCGCGGTGACGTTGAGCTGGTGCCGATCGCCAGCGCCGAAGGGCGCATTGCCGCCGAGGGGGCGCTGCCGTATCCGCCGGGTGTGCTGTGCGTGGTGCCAGGCGAAACCTGGGGCGGGGCAGTGCAACGCTATTTCCTCGCGCTGGAAGCGGGTATCAATCTGCTGCCGGGCTTTTCACCGGAGTTGCAGGGGGTTTACACCGAGGAGGATGACAGCGGGCACAAGCGGTTAGTGGCGAATATGATGTTGTAGGAGGGGGCTGTTCCCTACCGCACGGCACCTTCTCCCGCAGGCGGGAGAAGGTGGCGATGAGCGCGAATCAATAACGGTGGTAGCTGCGCTGTGCCTGGCTCACTTTGTACAGATAGCGGCGCGACTCGGCCGACGGATGGTTGGTGGTCAGCGTCTGATACACCTGGCTCGGTGACATGCCGTTGATGGTGGCGAAGGCGCGGTCTTTATCGCTGGAGAACACGCGCAGCACGCTGCCCGCCCCGCCGTTATAAGCGGTGATCACTGCGTAACGGCGCGACAGCGGATCCTGAATCCCGCCGAGATAGCTCTTCTGCAGCAGCGACAGATATGCGGTACCGGCATCAATGTTATTGGCCGGATCGAGCAGATAGCTGCGGCTCGGTTTACCCCATTTGCCCTTCATGCGGAACACATCGACCCCGGCAGTATGCTGCACCACCTGCATCAGACCCAGCGCATCGGCGTTGCTTACCGCATAAGGGTTGAAGCTCGATTCGGTCTGCATGATCGCCAGAATCAGCGAGGCATCAACGCCATACTGTTCGGCGGCTTTGCGCACCAGCGGCAGATATTTATGCGCACGTTTGTCGAGGTGGTTAGGCACCATCGGAATGGTCACCGACCAGATAACGTGCAGCCCGGAGGTGCGTTTCTGCAGTTTGTTCTGGATCAGGTAATCAGCAAAGTTACCGGCGCGTCCCTGCCAGCGGATCGGCTGACCGGTGTTATCCAGCACCTGGCCGTACAGCAGCGGCTCTTTACTGATCTGAATATCGTTGGCGTCGGAGTAGAGATCGACGTTGCCCGGATCGTCACCAATCAACAGCGTGGTGATGATGGCCTGACGCAGGCTGGCCATCGGATCGGTGCCGGAAATGGTCTCAATGGTGATGCTACCGCTGTCGAAGTTGATGTGACTGCGGGTGTAATAGTTATCGCTGTATTTGACGTAGTCCTTGGGTCCGGCGATCAGAACCTCATTGATTCCCCAGATATTCTCGATGTTGGCGGCAAATTGCCCCATCAGAATGTCAAAACCGTTGGTGTCCTTAACCCACTCTTCATGGTACTGCGATTTTTTTTGTCCGGAGCAGGAGACTAACAGGGGTGCGATGACCAGCAGTGCTATCAGTTTTTTATTCATTGTGAATGCGTGCCTGACTCGAAAAAGAGGGCCTCAAAGGGAGGCCCTGAACGTTTATTTTTCTGGCGGGGTGTAACCTTCAATGTGCACATCTTTGCCTTCGAACAGGAAATTCACCATCTCCTTCTCCAGCACTTTGCGATCTTCCGGGTTCATCATGTTGAGCTTCTTCTCGTTGATCAACATGGTCTGCTTAGACATCCACTGCTGCCAGGCTTCTTTGGAAATCTCATTGTAGATGCGCTTACCCAGTTCGCCAGGATAGAGCTGAAAGTCCTGGCCTTCAGCGTCGCGTTGCAGATAAGTACAAAAAATGGTGCGGCTCATTACTCTTCCTCTTCGGTCAAACTGGTTCGCAGTTGAAGCTGCCGGGGATGGCGCAGCTCATGCAGCAGGCGCTCTACCGGCGCGGCCAGCCCCACTGACGGTGGTTGCGCTAAGTTATACCAGAGACCGCCGGCTTCATCCATCAGCGACCCGGAGGAAGGCCACGCCAGCCACATAGGCACAATATCTAAGTGGAAATGGCTGAAGGTGTGGCGGAACGCGGTAAGCTGCTGCGGTTTCGCGTGGATGCCGCGCGCCGCCAGCCAGTCAGTCAGCGCTTGCTCACTGGTGAACTGCGGGAAGCAGAACAGGCCGCCCCACAAACCCACCGGCGGACGCTGTTCCAGAAACACCTCGTCGCCGTGCTGCAGCATCAGGAACCAGCCGCTGCGCTCTGGCAGCGTGACTTTCGGTTTCTTACCGGGATAATCAGCCCAGTTGCCTTGTGCATAAGCCGCGCAGCCGCTATTCAGCGGGCAGATGTCGCATTTCGGGCGGGAGCGAGTACACACTAACGCGCCGAGATCCATCATCGCCTGATTGAACTGGCTGACGCCTTCCGCTGGCGTGACGTCTTCACTGATCTGCCACAGCCGCTTCTCCACCTCTTTTTTGCCCGGCCAGCCGCTCACTGCATAGCAGCGCGCCAGAACGCGTTTTACGTTGCCGTCGAGGATCGGGAAATGCAGGCCGAGCGACAGCGACAGAATCGCGCCCGCCGTGGAGCGGCCGACGCCCGGCAGCGCCGCGACGTCATCGAAATGAGGCGGGAATACGCCGCCGTGCAGCTCAACCACCTGTTTAGCCGCCTTGTGCAGGTTACGCGCCCGTGCGTAATAGCCGAGGCCGGTCCACAGATGCAGCACTTCATCAAGCGGCGCGGCGGCCAGGTCAGCAACCGTGGGGAAGCGCGCCATAAAGCGTTCGAAATAGGGAATAACGGTGGCAACCTG
Source organism: gamma proteobacterium symbiont of Lampromicra miyakona (assembly GCF_059730895.1). NCBI lineage: Bacteria > Pseudomonadati > Pseudomonadota > Gammaproteobacteria > gamma proteobacterium symbiont of Lampromicra miyakona. Next base: position 797,524 of record NZ_AP035932.1, read on the forward strand.
CGTCTGCTGCAGCATCACTTCGGAGAGCCACACCTTATAGGGCGTTTTCTCCAACTGCCACGGCAGAGTTTTACGGCCAAAGCGTTGATACCACTCCAGCACCTGTTGCGCGAACTGCGGCGCCTGCATCATAAGAAGGAAATTTTCCGTGTTTACTCTACAATCAGGCAGGAATTCCAGCACAGAGACATCAGGGTGTAAACCGGAAGATTGCAAAGGCTTGCTTCTGTTACTTAACTTTGCATAATGCCCGTTTCCCTGAACAGGCTAACCAGCAGGTTTCAACATGATTAATGACGTCATCACCCCGGAATTTGATGAGAACGGGCGGCCTTTACGCCGTATCCGCAGTTTTGTGCGCCGCCAGGGGCGCTTAACGAAAGGACAGCAGCTCGCGCTCGACAATTACTGGCCGGAGATGGGCGTCGAGTATCAGCCGCAGCCGCTGGACATGGTTGCGCTGTTTGGCCGCGAAGCGCCGCTGGTGCTGGAGATTGGTTTTGGCATGGGCGCCTCGCTGGTGACCATGGCGCAGAACAATCCGCATCAGAACTTCCTCGGCATTGAAGTGCATGCGCCGGGTGTCGGTGCCTGTCTGGCCTCGGCCAAAGAGGCAGGCGTGCAGAATCTGCGCGTGATGTGTCACGACGCGGTGGAAGTGCTGGAAAACATGGTGCCGGACAATTCGCTGCGCATGGTGCAGCTGTTTTTCCCGGATCCATGGCATAAGGCGCGCCACAACAAGCGCCGCATCGTCCAGGTACCGTTTGCCGAGCTGGTGCTGCGCAAGCTGAAGCTGGGCGGCGTGTTCCACATGGCGACCGACTGGGAAGAGTACGCCACGCACATGCTGGAAGTGATGAGCAGCATCGATGGCTACAGCAATCAGTCGGAGAGCCAGAATTACGTGCCGCGTCCGGAAACGCGTCCGTTAACCAAATTTGAGCAGCGCGGGCAGCGACTGGGCCATGGCGTATGGGATCTGATGTTTGAGAGGGTGAAATAATGGCTGTAAAACGTAGCCGCCGTTTACGTAAAAAGTTGCATGTTGATGAGTTTCAGGAGCTGGGCTTCTCTGTTGCCTGGCGTTTTGCCGAAGGCACCAGTGAGGAAGAGGTGGATGCCACGCTCGATCAGTTCATCAATGAGGTGATCGATCCGAATGGTCTGGCCTATGACGGCAGCGGCTATCTGGTGTGGGAAGGGCTGGTGTGTCTGCAGCAGACCGGCAAATGCACCGACGCGCACCGCGAGCTGGTGCGTAACTGGCTGGAAAAGAAAAATCTCGCCGATATTCAGGTCACTGAACTCTTCGACGTTTGGTGGGACTAAGTATCACCACTGGCGATAACTTCGCGCGATGAATCGCGCCGCTACACATTCAGTGCGTGTTGGTTGATTCGCTTGTCCAATGCACCTTTCGTAGCGGCGCAATTTATTGCGCATCGCCAGACGCAGCACAATGCCACCGCTTATCAGACTATTCACATCTGCAGGAGATTTCATGGTTCGTAAGGCTCTTCTCGCCGCGCTGCTGCTGGCGGCAGCTCAGGCGCATGCTGACTATCAGTGCAGCGTCAATCCAAAGGATGATGTGATCATCAAACCCCAGAGCGTGCAGGTGGTGGGCAGCAACGGCAACCTTGAAATCACGCCGCAGGGCGATGTGCAGTTCAACGGCAAGGCGGTGAGCGTCGATAACGCCACGCGCCAGCAGGCGATTGACTACCAGAACGCGCTGCGTCGCGATCTGCCGTGGGTCGACAGCGGCGCAACCACCCGTCTGGAGCGGGGCCGCGTGGCGCTGGATAAAGTGATCGTCGAAAAACTCGGGGCGGACAGCAATGTGCGCAATCGCCTGACCACGCTGAACGGCCAGCTCAGGCAGCAGATGAACCGCATCATCGAGCATCGCCCGGATGGCCTGACCTTCCACCATCAGGCCATTGAGCAGGTGCGCGCCGACGGCGAGAAGCTGGTGCAGAGCACGCTGGGCGGGGTGTTGCAGGATAGCCTGAACGAGATGGGTACCAAACAGGCCGCCAGCGGCAGCAATCCGCTACAGGCGCTGATGGGCAACCTCGGCGGGCTACAGCAGTCGATTCAGACTGAATGGAACAATCAGGAGCAGGATTTCCAGAACTTCGGTCATGAAGTGTGTAACCGGGTGACCGCACTGGAGAGCCAGCGCAAGACGCTGATGCAGAACGTAAAGGGCTAAGCCAGCCGCGTTGCCGCTGAATGCACGGAACATCACGGCGTCATTGTTCTTCTGAACAGTGGCGCCTTTTTTATCCCCGCAACTTTTAAGCCATGATTTAACGGGTTGTCTTATATTCGGGACGAATCTGATAACGACAAAATTTCCGCATTAATAACTATATCAACGGGCATTCAGCCTATTTAACTTATTAATTTTTAAGGAAATTTTATGTTATTTTCTGACACCTCTGCTTCCAGTTCACACCCGGTTTTATCACCCCCTGTGGTTATCGTTGCCGAACGCGGCTGGTACAACGATCCGCAAAAACGCTGGCAGGGAACGGTACAAACGCCGGACGCCGTTGAAGTCATCGTGACGGTTAACGGTGGCAATCCGCTACACGTGCCGGTGATCAATGGCCACTTCGAGTGGATGCCGCCGCAGCCGATGGCCGATGGTGAATACCAGCTCACCTTCACCGCCGTGGATGCCGCCGGCAATCACAGCGCACCCACGCGCGTGGATTACAATATCGATACCCATCCGCCCGCCAGACCGATCATTGAAGCGATTGAAGACCACGTTGCCGGCGGCGTGGAGGACGGTAACAGCATCCGCCGTAACGGCTATACCAACGATGATCAGCCGGTGGTACGCGGGCAGGCCGAAGCCAACGCGCTGGTTTATCTCTATAATGGCAACCAACTTCTCGCCTCTGTCCGTGCCGATGCGCAGGGCAACTGGCAGGCACAACTCGATCTGCCGCAGGACGGAACCTATAACCTGACGGCGCAGGCCGAGGACCGCGCCGACAACCGCAGTCAGCCGTCGCCGAAGTGGACCTTTCATCTCGATACGCTTACCCCGGAAACGCCGACGTTCAGCTATTACGACGACAATCGCGGGCTGTATCAGGGCCAGTTTGGCCGCGGCAAACCCACCGATGATGTCCGGCCGGAACTGCACGGCGAAGCCGAGCCCGGCAGCGTGGTGCGCATTCAGTATGCCGCACCGGGCGGAAAGTGGATTGTCGGCGGTACGGCCACCGTCGACAGCAGCGGCCACTGGCACTGGACACCGCCGCAGGATCTGCTGCCGGACGGCGACTGGCGTTTTCGCAGCCGCAGCAGCGATAAAGCCGGCAACGTCAGTCAATGGAGCGACAGCTGGACGCTGACCATCGACACCCGTATCAACACGCCCACCATCCTGCAGGCTATCGATGACGTCGGCACCATCCAGCCGGTGCTGCCGGGCCAGACCACCGACGATAAGCGGCTCGATTTTTCCGGACAGGCCGAGCCTTACAGTCAGGTGACGCTGTACCAGAACGGCGTGGCAGCCGGCAGCGCGACGGTGGGGGCCGATGGGCGCTGGCAGATTACCCCGGACCGCGACATGCAGCCGGGCAGCAACAACTTTACGGTAAAAGCGGTCGATGTGGCGGGTAACGTCAGTGACTATGCGCCCAACTGGGCGATTAACTATGACTCTGGCGTAAAGCACAGTTCTGGCGAAGAGAACTGGAACTGTCGCGCCAATACCAGCTGGCAAACCGGCCGTGTGTATCAGTACGGCGGGTTGAAAGTCACCGAACTGAAACATGGCACCACCAACAACTGTTTCTATACCGGCATCATGAACCGGCCGGATGGCTATGAAAGCAAAGCGATTGAGATGCTGGATCATTCGGTCGTGCAGTTTGATTTTGGCGCCACCAATTACGTGGAGTTCAATTATGGCTATCTCCACAATTGCGATACCTACGTGGATATCTTTTCACCCAGCGGTGAGCTGCTGGGGCGCGAATACCTGCAGCCCGGCGGCGCCAGCCGGTCTGAGCAGGGCCTGAACTCCTTTAGCTGGCAGGCTCCGGCGGGCCAGCAGATTGGCTATATTGACGTCCATTCGGGCGAAGATCCGGATACCTATAAAAAAGTGCTGTGCTGGAACGTGCTGGTGAAGCGCGATGTCGGCTGGATTATTGATACTGTGCGCTGGGGCAAAGACGAGAGCCTGGTACAGCACCATACGCTGCCGGAAACGCAGGAACAGGAGGGCGCGCAGCTGCATCTGAATGATGTGCAGCAGTGGCTGGCGGCGCACAGTGGACAACCGCTGCAGGGCTTCTCTGCGCTGGTGCTGGAAGGAGAACATCAGCAACTTGATTATCAGCAGCTGACGCAGCATATCAGCGGCCTGCAGCATATCGATCTCACCGGCTCCGGAGACAATCTGCTGCAGCTGGATGCGCAGCAGCTGTTGCAGCAGGCGCATCAGGATGTGTTGCTGCCAGAGCGCACGCGCAGCTGGCTGATTGATGGTGATGCCGGTGACGTGGTGCAGCTCAGCGATAGCACGCAATTTTATCAGCAGTGGCAGCAGCAGGGGGCGCAGCAGAGCGGTGGCAAAGTGTGGCAGGTGTTTGAGAGTCCCGACCACAGCGCAACGCTGTTAATCAATAATGAGGTGATGGTCGCCTGAGCGTAACAGATGCAGCCGTGCCGCACAGCACGGCTGCCAGCGGAAAAGGTGCGCGCCTTCTCCGCTGAATTTACATGAACAGCTCCAGCAGCGAATTGAGGAACAGTTTGCCTTTTTCGGTGATCTGCCAGTGCTCTGGCTGCTCCTGCACATAACCGGCGGCGATGGCTGCGTCGATCTGCGGGCGAATCACTGCCTCTTCCAGCCCGGTGTAGCGCTGAAAGTCGGCGCGCGGCGCGGCTTCCAGCAGGCGGAAACGGTTCATAAAGAACTCGAACGGCTTGTCCTCGTCCGGCACGTCATGCTGCTTATCCAGATAGTTGCCCTTCATAAAACCGCGCGGGTGACGGGTTTTCACCGTGCGCACGATGCGCCCGTCCGGCTGCGTCAGCTTGCCGTGCGCGCCACAGCCGATGCCGAGGTAATCACCGAAGCGCCAGTAGTTCAGGTTATGCTCGCAGCGATAGCCCGGTTTGGCGTAGGCCGAGGTTTCATACTGCTGATAGCCTGCGGCGCTCAGCAGCTGATGACCCTGCTCAAAGATATCCCACAGCGCATCGTCATCCGGCAAAACCGGCGGGCGTGAACCAAACAGCGTGTTGGGCTCAATGGTCAGCTGATACCACGACAGATGCGGCGGGTTGAGGGCAATCGCCTGGCGCAAATCGTCCAGCGCCTCTTCCAGCGACTGATCCGGCAGGCCGTGCATCAGGTCGAGGTTAAAGCTGCGCAGGCCGAGACCGGCCGCCAGCTGTGCCGCGCGGACCGCCTCGTCCGGACCGTGGATGCGGCCCAGGCGCGTCAGCTTTTGCGGACTGAAACTCTGCACGCCAATCGAAATCCGGTTAATGCCCGCCCGCTGATAGCCGCTGAAGCGATCGGCTTCCACCGTGCCCGGATTGGCTTCCATGGTGATTTCGGCGTCCGCCGCCAGCGGCAGGCGCGCACGCACGCCGTCCATCAGCTGCTGCATCGCCTCGCTGCTCAGCAGGCTGGGCGTGCCGCCGCCGATAAAGATGGTGCGCACTTCGCGCCCGGCGGTCAGCGGCAGATCCTGGTCAAGATCCTTGAGCAGATGCTGTACATACTCGCTATGCGGCACTTCGCCTTTGAGCGCGTGCGAGTTGAAGTCGCAGTACGGACATTTCTGCACGCACCACGGGATGTGGATATAAAGGCTTAACGGTGGTAACTCAGGCATTGCGCATCGCTTCCAGCAGCAGCGTCAATGCTTTACCCCGGTGCGACACGGCACGCTTTTCATCCTTGCTTAGCTCGGCGGCGGTTTTACCCAGCGCCGGCACGTAGAAGATCGGATCATAACCGAAACCGCCTTCACCGGCGGCCGCGCGGGTAATCTCCCCGGCCCAGCTGCCGTGGAACACCAGCGGCGTCGGGTCGGCGGCGTGACGCACGTACACCAGTACGCAGTGGAACTGTGCCTGGCGCTCGCCGTCCGGCACCTGCTCCAGCGCCTGCAGCAGTTTGTCGAGATTCTGCTGGTCGCTGGCATCAACGCCGGCATAGCGCGCCGAGTAAATGCCCGGCGCGCCGCCCAGCGCATCGACCGCCAGCCCGGAGTCATCAGCAATCGCCGGCAGGCCGGTGATCTGCGCCGCGTGACGCGCTTTCAGGATGGCGTTTTCGATAAAGGTCAGCCCGGTCTCTTCGGCAGACTCTACGCCCAGCTCGGTTTGCGCCACGATATCCAGGCCGAAGGCCGCTAACAGATCGGCCAGTTCACGTACTTTGCCCGGATTACCGGTGGCGAGCACAACTTTTTGCATAACAGTTCCAGATTAACGAATTACAGCAGGTACCAGAGACCCGGGAACAGGTCCATACCGAGGAAGTTCAGCGCATACAGCACCAGAATCACGATCATCGCCGAGAAATCGATGCCGCCCATCGCCGGCAAAATACGGCGAATCGGTGCCATCAGCGGTTCGGTCAGCTGGATTAGCACATAATCCATCGCACCGCGTCCCTGACTGATCCAGCTCATCAGCGAGCGAATGATGATCACCCAGAACACCAGATAACCGGCGGATTTGACCAGTGACAGCAGGCCCACCAGCAGGTTGGTCGGATCGACGGAGAACACCCCGACCTGAATCAGCAGCAGAATCGGATATTTCAGCGTGGTCAGCACGAATGCCAGCAGCAGCGACGCGGTGTCAATCGGTCCCAGCGCCGGCAAAATGCGACGCAGCGGTTTGACAATCGGCTGGGTGATCTTCACGACAAACTGCGCCAGCGGATTGTAAAAGTCACAGCGTGACCACTGCATCCAGATGCGCAGCAGCAGCACCATCACGTACAGATCAATCAGCGTTTTGACTAAAAACGTCAGTGTTAACATGAGGTTCCTCAATTATTGTTGTGAAGGGCGTGCATAATCCCGCGCGCCAAATACCGCGGTGCCGATGCGCACCATCGTACTGCCTGCGGCAATCGCCGCATCCATATCGTCGCTCATTCCCAGAGAAAGCGTATCGACACCTGGATAGTCCTGTTGCAAGGCGCGAAACGCGCTGGCCATCTGCTGGCACACCGCCAGCTGGCGCGCGTAATCCTGCTCGGGCGCCGGAATCGCCATCAGTCCACGCAGGCGCAAACGCGGCAGGGCGGCAATCTGTTGCGCCAGCCCGGCGACGGCCTCCAGCATGATGCCAGATTTGCTGTGCTCGTCACTGATATTTACCTGAATTAACACGTTAAGCGGCGGCAGCGCGGCCGGACGCTGATCGTTCAGCCGCTGCGCGATACGCAGACGGTCAACGGTATGGCACCAGGCAAAGTTTTCCGCCACCAGACGGCTTTTATTGGATTGTAACGGCCCGATAAAGTGCCATTGCAGATCAGGATGTGCGGCCAGTTCGGCAACTTTTTCAACCCCTTCCTGCACGTAATTTTCACCGAAGGCGCGCTGTCCGGCGGCAATGGCTTCTGCGATAGCGCTCGCAGGTTTGGTTTTGCTCACTGCAAGCAGCGTAATTTCTTCTGGCGCGCGGCCGCAACGTGCGGCGGCAGCAGCGATCCGCTCGCGCACTTGCTGTAAGTTGTGCTCAATGGAAGTCATAGTCAGGAGAAGTTAAATGGATTTGGATGACGTTGTGGCGCTTAGTGTAAAGCATAATGCGGCCGATCTGCACCTTTGCAGCGGACATTTACCGCACTGGCGCCGGCAGGGCGTGCTGGAGCCAATACCGCAACAGCACAGCTTGCCTGAGCGCTGGCTGCAGGCCTTTAGCGAGCAGTGGCTTAGCGCCGCGCAGCGCAGCGAGTTAGCCAGCAGCGGTCACGTCGATTTCGCCATCACGCTCGGCAACGGCAGCCGGCTGCGCGCCAATCTGTTCCGCCAGCGTCACGGACTGGCGCTGGCGCTGCGGCTGATTGCCAGTCAGCCACCGGATATAGCGCGCCTGCAGCTGCCGGACGTGGTGCGCTCGCTGCTGCAGCTGGAGGAAGGGCTTATCCTCATCACCGGCGCGACCGGCAGCGGCAAATCCACCACGCTGGCGGCGCTGGTGGATAGCCTCAATCGTCAGCAGGCGCGCCACATTATCACGCTGGAAGATCCGATCGAGTTCGTCCACCACAGCCAGCGTTCGCTGATTCAGCAGCGCGAAATCGGCGCGCACTGCGCTTCGTTTCAGCTCGGATTAAAAGCGGCGCTGCGTGAAGATCCGGATGTGATCCTGCTGGGTGAGCTGCGCGACAGCGAAACCATCCGGCTGGCGCTGACCGCTGCCGAGACCGGCCATCTGGTGCTGGCCACGCTGCATACGCGCGGCGCGACGCAGGCGGTGGACCGGCTGGTGGATGTGTTTCCGGCCGAGGAGAAAAACCTCGTGCGCACGCAGCTGGCTGGCAGCCTGAAAGCGGTGCTGGCGCAGCGTTTAGTCGCCGCCAAAGCCGGTGGCCGCATTGGCCTGTTTGAAGTGCTGGTGGCGACGCCGGCGGTCGCTAACCTGATCCGCGAAGGCAAAATGCATCAGCTGCCCGGTGTGTTGCAGACCGGCGCGCAGGCAGGGATGCAGACTTTCGCTCAGAGCGAGCAGGCCCGGCGCGAGGCGGGATTAATTTGAGCGGGGACGTGCCCTGAGAAGCGCCGACACGGCGGCGCGAAACCGCGCGGCCGCGTCCGGGCTGATTTAATGCGTCTCGAACCAGTCCTGCAGGATAATCACCGCGGACTGCGAATCGATATGGCCTTTTTGCAGCGCGCGATAGCCGCCGCGTTCGAACAGGTCGGCACGCGCTTCAACGGTGCTCAGGCGCTCATCCTGCAGCTCCACACGCACGCCGAAGCGGCCGTGCAGCCGGTTAGCAAACTTACGCGCGCGCGCCGTCAGCGGCTGTTCGCTGCCGTCCATGTTGAGTGGCAGGCCAACCACCACGTAATCCGGCTGCCACTCTTTCAGCAGCTTACCAATGAGTTCCCAGTCCGGCGTGCCGTCCTGCGCTTTCAGCGCGGTGAGCGGGCGCGCAGTGCCGGTCAGCTGTTGCCCGATGGCAACGCCGATGCTTTTGGTACCGAAGTCGAAACCGAGCAGCGTTTCACTGGCCATCAGGCGTGCCCTGCATCGCTGGTCATGTTATGGATGTCCACACCCATGCTGCGCGCGGCTTCACGCCAGCGTTCGGCAATCGGCGTCTGGAAGAGGATCTGCGTATTGGCCGGCGTGGTCAGCCAGGCATTCTCCAGCAGCTCATTTTCCAGCTGATCCTTCTCCCATGCGCAATAACCCAGCGCTACCAGCACGTTCTCTGGCTGTTCACGCGTGCCGATCGCTTCCAGCACATCGCGTGAAGTGGTGATCACGGTATTGTCAGAAATGCGAATACTGGAGGAGAACACGCGCTGGGCCGAGTGCAGAATAAAGCCACGATCTTCCGCCAGCGGACCACCGGCAAACACCGGTTTGTCCAGTTTGATGGCAGGATCGCGTTCTGATGGGCTGATCTTAAGTTTTTTCAGGATGCCTTCGACCGTCAGGTTGTCCATCGGCTTGTTAACGATCAAACCCATGGCACCCTCTTCGTTATGCTCGCAGATATACACCACCGAGCGTTTGAAGAAAGGGTCCTGCAGCGACGGCATCGCAATCAAGAAATGGTGCTGTAAATTCATTCTCACTCGTTTACCAAAAATAGCCGGTGCTGAACGGCTGCACCGGCTTTGGGTGGTTCACGGAGCTCTCACTCCTGCGGCATCCTCAGCCCAAACGTTTTTCAATCGCGTCCATCAGCATGCCGGTGATGGAGACCGGGAACGCCGCCTCGATTTCGCGGATGCAGGTTGGGCTGGTGACGTTAACTTCTGTCAGTTTATCACCGATAATATCGAGGCCGACAAAAATCAGCCCTTTGGCTTTCAATGTCGGACCTACGCGGCGGGCAATTTCCCAGTCGCTGTCGCTCAGCGGACGGGCTTCGCCGCGGCCACCGGCGGCGAGGTTGCCACGGGTTTCGCCGCCCTGCGGAATGCGTGCCAGGCAGTATGGCACCGGTTCACCATCGACCACCAGCACGCGTTTATCACCGTCTTTGATCGCCGGCAGATAATTTTGCGCCATGCAGAAGAACTGACCGTGGTTGGTCAGCGTTTCAGTGATCACGCCGAAGTTGGCATCATCTTTTTTGATGCGGAAAATCGACGCGCCGCCCATGCCGTCGAGCGGCTTGAAGATCACATCGCCATGCTCCTGCCAGAACGCGCGCAGCTGCTCTTTGTTGCGCGTCACCAGCGTGTCTGGCGTCAGGTCGGCAAACCAGGCGGTGTAGAGTTTTTCGTTGCAGTCACGCAGGCTCTGCGGTTTGTTAACGATCAGCGTGCCTTGCTCTTCCGCGCGCTCCAGCAGATAGGTTGCGTAGATAAACTCGGTATCAAACGGCGGGTCTTTACGCATCAGCACCACGTTAAGATCGGCCAGCGGGATAGTCTGCTCGCTGCCAAACGTGTACCACTGATCGTAGTTCTGCTCGACGCTCAGCAGCCGGGTGCGCGCGTAAGTCACGCCACCGCGCAGCGACAGATCGCCCATCTCCATGTAGTGAATTTCATAACCGCGGCGCTGTGCTTCCAGCAACATGGCGAAGCTGGAGTCTTTTTTAATGTTGATGGACGAAATCGGGTCCATAACGATGCCAAGCTTAATCATTATTCTCTCCTCAAAGGGGAATTCAGCCACCCCGTTCCGTGCGAAAGCGTTGTGCTGGTCAGTTATCTGCGTGTGTCTTCGGGCTGAAAGTATCCCTTAACCGAGGTCACCAAACCTCACCTGAAGTGCCGTGATGGCGGTGAGCGCCGTGGTTTCGGTGCGCAAAACGCGCGGACCGAGCAGGATATCGGTAAAGCCGTGCTGCGCCGTCATGGCAATTTCCTCTGCCGACAGGCCGCCTTCCGGGCCAATCAGCAGCCGTACGCGCTCAACCGGCTGCGGCAGCGTATTGATGCTGTGACTGGCGCGCGGATGCAGATTGAGCTTCAGGCCGTCATCCGCTTCGGCGCACCAGGCTTCGAGCGTCATCGCGGCGCGGATTTCCGGCACGCGATTACGACCGCACTGCTCGCAGGCGGCGATGGCAATTTTCTGCCACTGCTGAATCTTTTTCGCCAGGCGTTCGGCATCCAGCTTTACGCCACAGCGTTCAGAAAACAAGGGCGTAATCACATTCACGCCCAGTTCGATCGATTTCTGGATAGTGAATTCCATTTTTTCACCGCGCGACATCACCTGACCGAGGTGTAAGTGCAGCGGGGATTCGCGATCGTCAGGCTGGCTGGCAAGGACCTTTACTTTTACACGCTTTTTGTCGGCCTGGGTGATTTCGGCGCTAAAAGTCAGATTACTGCCATCAAACAGCTCGATCTGCTGTCCGGCGCTCATGCGCAGCACGCGGCCGACGTGGTTGGCGGCATCCTCATCAAGCAGAACTTCACTGTTAACGGTTAGAGCTTCGGGGTGATAAATGCGGGGTATGCGCATGCGGTTCCTGCCGGCGTTATGCCGCATCGCGCGATGCGGCCCAATCGAAAAAAGCTAGTGTAGGGTAGCGCTTTCAGCGCTGGCAAGCCTGCTGTACCCAGGAATTGTGATTTCCCTGCACTGCGGCGATGCGCTGGTCGCGTTCGCACTCCCACGGCGTGACCGGATACTGCTTGTTCCACGCGGTGAACAGCTGGGTTTGCTGGCGTGACAGGCGCAGATGATACTGGTCGCGCATATAGAAGTAGGTGCGGGCGATGGCGCCGCGCGCGCGCTCGGGAGGCTCGGCGCGCTTCTGCTTAAAATCGATCTTCATGCTGCACTGACCGTACTGCTGCTCGCCACCGTTCCACTGGCTGTACTGGAAGTTGTTGCGGTCACCGTTCACTTCACCGATGGCTGGCTGCAGGTTGTGCAGATCGCTTTCGATGCGGCGGTAATCTGCGTCTTTGCTGCAGTTTTTGCGTCCGCCGTTTTGCCAGCACTGACGCTGATGACCAAACTCCCACGCCGGCATGACGTGTTCCCACTCGATGCGTTCCGCGCGGTTGGCGTTCTTGCGCACGCTATAGCCGCAGCTGCTCAGATCCGGCACGCCTTTTTTACCGTGCCAGCTGATTTTGCAGCCGCAGTAAAAATCCGCTGGCGCATCCGCGTTGATCTTTGCCGCGACCACTTTCGCCTGCTGAAAATTGTTCTGGTTGTAATGGGTGAGACTGAGGCTGTACGCGCTGAGCGGCGCGACCAGCAGAGAGAGTAATAACAGCGTTTTGCGAGACATATTCCAAAAAGTAACCTGGTACCGAAAAAGGGCGGCAGGGTAACAGAATGGTCGGGCGCGGGGAATGAGAATCGCGGACTAATCCGCTGCGTATTCACCGGGTTGCAGCAGGGTACCGCAATGCACGCAGCGATATTCGCTCTCACCACGCAACACGCGGTTGTGGCGGCGTACCGTCAGCTGATGTTGCTGGCAGCGACAGCGATAGGGGAAGGTATTGCTGCGCACCGAAGTGATGGCGAACTGGTGGGTGCGGCGGGCGGGCACGCCCAGCACGTCCTCCATCATCCACTTCCACTCTTTGCCGTGCGGCGGTACGCGGCCGAAGGTTTTCCACACCAGCAGATGCGCCAGCTCATGCGGCACCACTTCATCAATAAAAGCCTGCTGGTTTTCCAGCAGCAGCACCGGGTTGAGGCGAATTTGCCACTGCTCCAGCCACGCGGTGCCTGCGGCCGTGCCGCGCTGCTGATAAACCAGCGTAGGCTCTTCGAAATGACGTTCGAGTTTTTGCTGAGCCAGCTGCAAAAAATGGCGCAGCGAGCGCATGACGGCTTGTTGCAGGGCGATGGGCAGACGTGGCGTTTTCATGTGCGGCAGCATAAGGCGTTGCAGCAAGTGACGCAACTGCATGCGCACAGGCGGCAGATAAAAAAAGGGCCGCCCTGCGGCAGCCCCGGTTAACGCATCTGGCCTTACTGCTGGCCGATGTCGCGCAGTTTTTTGCCCGACATCAGGTTGCGCTCGATGTGCTCCAGCGAGACGTTTTTGGTCTCCGGAATCAGCGCGACTGTCAGCAGAATAAAGAACACGTTCAGCGCGGCGTAGACCCAGAAAGTCGGCGCGTTGCCCAGCGAGTTCAGCATGGTCAGGAAGGTGGCACCAACGATCATGTTGGCAATCCAGTTGGTCGCGGTAGAGACGGTGATACCAAAATCACGCCCTTTCAGCGGCTGAATTTCAGAACACAGTACCCAAATCAGCGGACCGGCTGACATCGCGAAGCCAACAATGAACATCAGCAGCATGGCGATGGCAAAGTACTGCTCACCGGCAGAGTTAATGCCAATGTGCAGCATGGTACCGAGGATACCCATACCGGCTGCCATCACCAGGAAGCCCAGCACCAGCGTTGGTTTACGGCCCCAGCGATCCACCAGACCGATAGCAATAAAGGTGGCCAGCACGTTCACCAGACCTACGATCACGGTGCCCCACATTTGCTGCGTGGTATTGGCGAAGCCGGCGATTTCGAAGATTTTCGGTGCGTAGTACATGATGACGTTCATGCCGGTGAACTGCTGCATCACCTGCAACAGCACGCCGAGGAACACCGCGCGGCGGAAGTTGCTGTTGCTCTGGAACAGCTGCCAGCCGGACTGTTTGATCTTCAGGCTTTCGCGGATCTCATCCAGCTCGCGTTTCGCCTGCTCGCTGGTGTCACGCAGGCGGTCCAGCACGCGCTGTGCATCGCGGAAGTCACCTTTCGCCGCCAGCCAGCGCGGGCTGTTTGGCAGGAACACCACGCCAACCAGCAGCAGCACCGCCGGAATAGTGATGATGCCCAGCATCCAGCGCCAGTCGCCCGAGGCACTGAACGCGGTGTCAGACAGGTAAGCGCCGAGAATACCGATGGTGATCATCAGCTGATACAGGGAAATCATACTGCCGCGGATCTTCTCCGGTGCGATTTCCGAGAGATACAGCGGGGCGGTATAAGAGGCAACGCCGACGGCAAGGCCGAGCACCACGCGTGCGGCAATCAGCATTTCCGGGTTTGGCGCCATCGCCGACCACAGTGAACCGATAACGAACAGGATGGCACCGGCCATCAGGCTCTTTTTACGGCCGAGACGCGAAGACATCCAGCCGCTGCCCACGGCACCAACCGCAGCACCGAACATCATTGAGCTGACGATCCACTCCTGCTGATGTGCGGTAACGTTGAAATCTTTCGCGATGAAGGGCAGGGCACCGGCGATAACGCCGATATCCAGACCGAACAGCAGGCCCGCCAGAGCGGCCAGAAAGCAGACAAACAGGGTCATCGCCTTGTTTGAGGTTCTGCTTTTGTGAGTATTACCAGGCATATTGCCTCCGAAGTTTATCCATCTTTGTTTTTATCAATGTTAAGTAAGCTGCCTGCGGGAAAAAGTGAGTGCGATCACATCGATGTAATCGGTTACACACGCTGAAACCCTGTAATCCAGCATTTTTTGCCCGAATCAGTCACATAACCAGTAAGGTATAGCACCCTTTAAGTTTCTGACATCACTATAAATATTGGCTATCAGATGACGCTGAAAATAACGCATTTTCATCACCGTTACTACGCTGAAAAATCTCTAAATTGAAGATATTAAAAGGATTTCAAAATGTAATCGTTAACACTTTGTTGTAAGCGCAGTGCTAACAGTGTAGACAGCGCTGAAAAATGCGCCTGCGGTGGTATAGACAAAAAGTGTGATGGTGCAGAGGCGGGATAGGGGAAGCGGTCAGGGACGAAAGCGTGGAAATTTCGCCAGTAAAAAAGCCCGCTTGCGCGGGCTCGATTTTACCTTCTCCGCTAAGAGAAGATCGGGGTGAGAGCCGTTGCCCGCACCCGCGGAGATTACAGGCCTGCGGCCTCGCGCAGCTGGGCGGCTTTGTCGGTCTGTTCCCACGGGAAGTGTTCACGACCAAAGTGACCGTAGGCAGCGGTTTCTTTGTAGATTGGCTTCAGCAGATTCATCATCTGAATCAGACCGTATGGACGCAGGTCGAAGAACTCACGCACCAGCAGCGTCAGCTGTTCGGTTGAAACTTTCTCAGTACCGAAGGTTTCCACCATAATTGAGGTCGGTTCTGCCACACCAATCGCGTAAGAAACCTGGATTTCGCAGCGATCGGCCAGGCCAGCGGCAACGATGTTTTTTGCCACGTAGCGTGCAGCGTAAGCCGCTGAACGGTCAACCTTCGATGGATCTTTACCGGAGAACGCGCCGCCGCCGTGACGAGCCATGCCGCCGTAGGTATCGACGATGATTTTACGACCGGTCAGGCCGCAGTCGCCCATCGGGCCGCCGATCACGAAACGACCGGTTGGGTTGATGTGGTATTTGGTGCTGGCGTTGATCCACTCGGTCGGCAGTACCGGCTTGATGATCTCTTCCATCACCGCTTCACGCAGATCGGCCTGAGAAATCTCTTCTGAATGCTGAGTTGACAGCACTACCGCATCGATACCGACAATCCTGCCGCCGTCGTACTGGAAGGTAATCTGGCTTTTGGCATCAGGGCGCAGCCATGGCAGCGTGCCGTTTTTACGCACTTCAGCCTGACGCTGCACCAGACGGTGCGCGTAGGTCACCGGTGCCGGCATCAGCACGTCGGTTTCATTGGTGGCGTAACCAAACATCAGGCCCTGGTCGCCCGCGCCCTGTTCCAGCGGATCGGTACGGTCTACGCCCTGGTTGATGTCCGGCGACTGTTTACCAATCGCGCTCAGCACCGCACAGGAGTTAGCATCAAAGCCCATATCGGAATGAACATAGCCGATTTCACGTACGGTATTACGGGTGATCTCTTCGATATCGACCCAGGCGCTGGTGGTGATCTCACCGCCAACCAGCACCATCCCGGTTTTTACGTAGGTTTCGCAGGCGACGCGTGCTTTGGGATCCTGTTCAAGGATGGCGTCCAGCACGGCATCGGAAATCTGATCGGCGATTTTATCAGGATGTCCTTCTGATACGGACTCGGATGTAAAAAGGTGTTTAGCCATTCTGTTCTTTACCTTGCAAATGGTTTGAATTCGACTGCATAGCGTAAGCGGGATGATGCCAGCTCGACGCCCCTTCAGGCAAAGCCGCAAGCAGTAGGAAGTGTCAGCGTACCAGGCTCACACCGCCTGGATGTTAATCAGTTTAGATGGAAAACCATCTGGACGGCTATTTTAGGTCACTCAGTGCGCGTTTTTCCAGTGCTTTTTCGCCATCCGCATTTATCGCTACAGATCAACTGGAATATTTTCCTGACACCCGCCGCAGCGCGCCGACAAAGATTTTGCATTTTGCCGCGTCAGACTGTATAAAACGCCGCTGTTGTCCCATGGATGACGCCCCCGTGCGTCGCGCTGTCAGAGGCTGTTGCTCTGATTTTCATCCACTCCGTTTCCGCATGCTGTTAGCAGGCGCTGGAGGTGATAAAAACAATGAACCACATTTTCGCTCTCTTCGGTTCACGGCGCCGTTCTGGCGCGCTGGCACGCCTTTCCATTTCCAGTTCTGCTCTTTTCTCTCGTCGAAGTTTTCTGCGCTGCGGTAATTATCCCGACACGAGCGCCGGCTAAGCTATTCCCCCAGTTTCTCTGCTGTGTTTCACTCGCCTGTGGTGAGGTGATGCGGGACGATTTTGCCCCGTTGTTCACCGCTTCCGGCACGGTGTTTTACACTTAACCTCAGTAAGGCGCACGGTAACCTGCTGAGGCAAGATAAGCAGAATGAGGAAATTTCCATCCGGCGCAGTAGCAGCAAAATCCGGCAACTTTTTCATATTTCAACGGAAAATTGAGGTTCGTGATGTCTGACGACATGAAGAATATCAAGGGTTCGTCAGCTGGCGAACAGGGTGTACTCCGCTCGATGCAGGAGGTGGCGATGAACGATCAGGACGCAAGCAGAATGCTGCGCACCTACAACATTGCCTGGTGGGGAAACAACTATTACGACGTCAACGAACTCGGCCACATCAGCGTCTGCCCGGATCCGGATCAGCCGGAAGTGCGCGTTGACCTGGCGAAGCTGGTTAAAGAGCGCGAGGCCGACGGCCAGCGCCTGCCTGCGCTGTTCTGCTTCCCGCAAATTCTGCAGCACCGTCTGCGTTCGATTAATGCCGCCTTTAAACGCGCGCGTGAATCCTACGGCTATAAGGGCGACTACTTCCTGGTTTACCCGATCAAAGTTAACCAGCATAAGCGCGTGATTGAATCACTGGTCAACTCCGGCGAGCCGCTGGGGCTGGAGGCGGGTTCCAAAGCTGAGCTGATGGCGGTGCTGGCGCACGCCGGGAAAACCCGCTCGGTGATTGTGTGTAACGGCTACAAAGACCGCGAATATATCCGTCTGGCGCTGATTGGTGAAAAGCTCGGCCATAAAGTCTATCTGGTGATTGAGAAGATGACCGAAGTGCGCCTGGTGCTGGAAGAAGCCGAGCGGCTGAACGTGGTGCCGCGTCTCGGCATTCGCGCCCGTCTGGCATCGCAGGGTTCCGGCAAGTGGCAGTCGAGCGGCGGCGAGAAATCCAAATTTGGTCTGGCGGCATCGCAGGTGCTGCAGCTGGTCGATATCATGCGCAAAGCGGGTCGTCTCGACAGCCTGCAGCTGCTGCATTTCCACCTCGGCTCGCAGATGTCCAATATTCGCGATATCGCCACCGGCGTGCGTGAATCGGCGCGCTTCTATGTTGAGCTGGCGAAGCTGGGCGTCAACATCAAGTGCTTTGACGTCGGCGGCGGGCTTGGGGTTGACTACGAAGGCACGCGTTCGCAGTCAGACTGCTCAGTCAACTACGGCCTGAACGAATACGCCAATAACGTGATCTGGGCCATCGGCGACGCCTGTGAAGAGCACGGTCTGGAGCATCCGACCGTGATTACGGAATCGGGGCGTGCGGTGACTGCGCACCATACCGTGCTGGTCTCCAACATCATCGGCGTTGAGCGCAATGAATTCAGTACGCCGGTCGCACCGGATGCCGACTCACCGCGCCCGATTCAGAGCCTGTGGGATACCTGGCAGGAGATGCACGAGCCAAGCGTACGCCGTTCGCTGCGTGAATGGCTGCATGACAGCCAGATGGACCTGTTCGACATCCATACCGGCTATTCGTCAGGCACCTACGATCTCGGTCAGCGCGCCTGGGCAGAGCAGCTGTATCTCAGCATCTGCCACTATATTCAGCAGCACCTTGACCCGAGCAACCGCGCCCATCGGCCGATCATCGATGAACTGCAGGAGCGTATGGCGGACAAGATTTACGTCAACTTCTCGCTGTTCCAGTCGATGCCGGATGCGTGGGGCATCGATCAGCTGTTCCCGGTGCTGCCGCTGGAAGGGCTGAACAAAACTCCGCAGCGTCGTGCGGTACTGCTGGATATCACCTGTGATTCCGATGGCACCATCGATCACTATGTTGACGGCGACGGTATTGCCACCACCATGCCAATGCCGGAGTACGATGTGGATAATCCACCGATGCTGGGCTTCTTCATGGTCGGGGCGTATCAGGAAATCCTCGGCAATATGCATAACCTGTTTGGCGATACCGAAGCGGTTGACGTCTTCGCCTTCCCGGATGGCAGCGTAGAAGTGCAGCTGTCTGATGAAGGGGATACCGTGGCGGATATGCTGCAATACGTGCAGCTCAACCCTAACGATCTGATGACGTTATTCCGCGATCAGGTAAAACAGCAGCAGGATATTGACGAAGAGCTGCGGGCGCAGTTCCTTGAAGAGTTTGAGAGTGGACTTTACGGCTACACCTATCTCGAAGACGAGTAAGTGTATTTCCCGCAACGGGCTCCGGCTGGAGCCCGTTATTATCACCTTCCCTGACAATCCTTCCCGCCATTTATTCAATTCGTGATCGCTATCACTCTGAAATTATCCCGGCCGAAACAGCAAATTCAAACCGTTTATTAACAAAAGCTATCTGCTTAATTCAGCAGCGAAAGCGCATCGGCAGCGAAAAAAACGTTTTTTAAATCTGGGGCTTAGTGTTGCACCTGCCCGCAAATGACCAATCTTTCTTTTATGAGTTTCTGGCTATCTATAATAAAAATTTAAGCATAAGGCGTTTGGTGAGCGCTGTGCGGGCTGTCGGTTTTTTGACGCTTTCTGGAATCCCGCTTTAAGCAGTGCAATATCCCATCTTAAGCACAAAGCCAGAATTTATACCAACGCTGTATAATTTATTGCTTATTAATCAATTGAGTGTTGATTTTATTTTTTGTCAAGGCCGATAAGCAAAAATCCAGATTCTAAGAATTATCTGATCTTTATGTGAAGCATACAGTGAAAATGTAGCTTTATTGATTGGTTTAAACGATTAAAGTTCACGCTGTTGTTCACTGAAATCTATTTTTCAAAATGTAAGTTGTAAGTTAATCTTCAGTTAAGGTGTTAAGTTTTATCGATGTTTCCCTTACGAATCACATGAGAAAAGCTGACGGTTTAACGCGCTATCAGCCAGTGTAAGGATCGTAAAATGCGCTGCAAATCCGACTACATTCTGATGCTGGAGCCGGTTCACGCTATTTCCGGTGAAGTGGTGGCATGGGAATTGTTGACGCGTTTCGCAGATGATGCAGATACCAATAATAAGCGTAACCCTGACAGGGATGCAGGGTTCTTCAGTCGGCTTTCTGCTGACGAAAAATGGCAGTTATTCCTCCACCAGGTCGAAAAACTTATTCAGCTTTACCATGCGGGGTTTGAGCAGGTCATCAGCGTTAATGTAGACAGAGATATTGTTTCAGGCATTTTTAAAGATGCTGAAATACAAAGAAAACTGGCCGCGCTGACGCGATTACGGCTGGAAATCTCTGCCTTCTTCACCGCACGTTTTAATAGTGCCGACCTGCTGATCCTGAAAGGCGTAGCCAAAATCACGCCGGCCCCGTTATGGCTCGATGACTTTGGTCCGGGTTATTCCAACCTGACCATGCTCGATAGCGGAATATTCAACATCGTCAAGATTGATAAAAAATTTTTTTGGCAATTTGGCGAAGATCGCACTTTCGACATTCTGCTCGACCACCTCAATCAATTATGTCGCGGCGTGATTATTGAGGGCGTTGAACATCAACGTCAGGTTGATTTGCTGTCGCAAAAATCAATTTACGGCATGCAAGGCTACCACTGGAAGAGCGTCTATCTCACTGATTTGTTGGCGCAAGTCTGAAAAGAGTTCGGCATAGCTGTTTTTTCGGGCGGGCGGCAAATAACGACTCAGCGCGTTTTCACTGTGCCTCTGGCAGATGAAACCGGCCTGGAGAGGATGTGAGTAATTCATTGAATTATTCGCGAAGAATACCGGTGTCTGGCGATACCGGGCGTTTTTATGGATGCCATTAAGCTTATAACTGCGCGGGATATCGATAAAATGAACAATATCTCTGTAACGCCTAAAGGCGGAACGATTGCTACTGAAGTGAGCGGTAATCAGGTTAATTTGACTGCTCCCAGTGTGGTTAAGCTCAACCTTAATCAGGCTGATATTAAGTCTTTCACACGCAATGGTAGTGATTTAGTGGTCACCACTAAATCCGGTGAAGTCGTTGTTATTCATAAATTCTACGATGCTAACGGCGACAGCGATCTGGTGCTGCAGGACGACAAAGGCGCGCTGTGGTGGGTGGAAGATCCCGGCACAGAAGGCTTCCAGTTTGTCTCTATCGACAGCACGGAAGGGCTGTTAGCGGAAAACGTCACGGGTGACGGAACACTGACCGCCTTTGGTATCGCCGGCGCCGCACTGGCCGGTATCGGTGCGCTGATCGCCGGTAACAACGGCGGTGGCGGCGGTGGTGGGGATAACGGCGGCGGCGACAATGGCGGCGGCGGTGATACCACGGCACCGGCGGCAGTCAGCGATCTGCTGATCACGGATAACGCGGGCAGCGTGCAGGGCGCTATCACGGGCGGCACCAGCACTGATGACAACACGCCTACGCTGAGCGGCACGGCCGAAGCGGGGACCATTGTCAGTATTTACGACGGCACCACGCTGCTGGGTACGGTCACCGTCGGTGCCGATGGCCGCTGGAGCTTCACGACACCCGCCCTGGGTGAAGGGCAGCACAGCCTGACGGTTACCGTCACCGATGCTGCCGGCAACACCAGTCCGGCCACCAGCCCGGTTGATTTCACTGTCGATACGCAGCCACCGGCAGTTGCCACGGACGTGTCCCTGACCAACAACAACGGCGGCAGCACCACGCCGGTACCAAACGGATCGAGCAGCGATGATAACACGCCGACCCTGAGCGGCCGCGGTGAAGCGGGCGCTGTCGTCAGCGTTTACGATGGTCAGACGCTGCTCGGCACCGCGCTGGTGGGCGCGAACGGCAACTGGAGTTTTACCACGCCAGCGCTGAGCAATGGCAGCCACAGCCTGACCGTGACGCTGACGGACGCTGCCGGCAATGTCAGCGCTGCGTCCTCGCCGTTTGTGGTGACGATTCAGGCGGGCCTGCCCTCAACCAGCAGTTCGCTGCAAATTACCGACGATAGCGATGCCACGCTGCGCACGCTGAGCGATGGCGCCAGCACCAAAGACAGCACGCCGGTGCTGAGCGGCCTGGCGAGCGCTAACGCCGTCATCACGCTGTACAACGGCACCACGCTGCTGGGCAGTACTATTGCCGACGGCAGCGGTCAGTGGCGCTTCACTCCCGCCACGCTGGCAGATGGTACTTACGCGTTCCGCGCGGTTGCCACCGACGCTGCCGGTAACGTCACCACCTCCGTCACCCTGACGGTCACCATTGATACCGTGGCGCCCGGCGCGGCAGGCGATCTGCTGCTGACCGGCGACAGCAATGGCACCGTGACGCCGATTGCCGCTGGCGGCAGCAGCAATGACAACACGCTGGTGCTGAGCGGCACAGCTGAGGCCGGCAGCACCGTTACGGTACGCGATGGCAACGTCGTGCTCGGCACGGCTATCGTCGGCAGTAACGGCAGCTGGAGCTTCACCACGCCAGCGCTCAGCGACGGCAATCACAGCCTGACTACCACGGTAACCGACAGCGCCGGCAACACCGGTCCGGCGTCAGCGGCTATCGTGGTCACCGTCGATACCACCGCACCGGCGGCGATCGGCGATCTGCAGGTGATCGACAGCGTGGGTGCCAGCCAGGGCCCGCTGACGTCGGGCGCTACCACCGATGACAATACACCTACCCTGAGCGGTAGCGGCGAAGCCGGTGCGCTGATCAGCATTTACGACGGCAGCACGCTCCTGGGCAATACCCTTGTCGGGGCCAACGGCAGCTGGAGCTTTACCACGCCAGCGCTCAGCAACGGCAGCCACAGCCTGACCGTTACGCAAACCGATGCGGCGGGCAACGTCAGCAGCGCGACCGCGGAATTTGTGGTCAATGTGGACGCTGCGCTGCCACCCGCCAGCGCCAGCATTGAGCTGGTGGGCGACAGCGGCAATACCCTCGTCTCACTGCAAAACGGCGCCGTCACCAATGACGACAGCCCGACCCTCGCCGGCCTGACCCGGGCGGGCAGCCTCGTCCGCATCTTTGACGGCGGCAATCTGCTCGGCAGCACCACCGCCGACGGCAATGGGCAGTGGAGCTTTGCCCTGAGCAATCTGAGTGAGGGCGGCCACGCGTTCAGCGCCACCATTACCGACGTTGACGGCAATGTGATTGACACCGTCACCCTGAACATTACGGTTGATACCACGCCACCGGCGGCAGCCAGCGATCTGGCACTGCTGAACGATGCCGGCAGTACCGCACAGCCGGTGACGGGCGGCAGCGCGATTAACGATGCGACACCGCTGCTGAGCGGCACGGCGGAAGCCGGCAGTATTGTCACGATTCGCGATGGCAACACCGTTCTCGGCAGCGTCAGCGTGGCCAGTAACGGCAGCTGGAGCTTCACCACGCCAGCGCTGGGCGAGGGCAATCACAGCCTGAGCACCACGGTGACCGATGCCGCCGGCAACGTCAGCCCGGCATCAACGCCGATCGCCTTTAGCGTTGACACCACCGCGCCTGCCGCCGTCAGCGGCCTGCAGGTGACGGATAACGCGGGCAGCGCCACCGGCGCGCTGGATTCCGGCCAGACCACCGACGATCGCACGCCAACCCTGAGCGGTTCGGCAGAAGCGGGCGCGGTGGTGCGTATCTATGACGGCACCACGCTGCTCGGTAGCGTTACCGCCGGCAGCAACGGCAGCTGGAGCTTTACGCCAGATGCGCTCACCAACGGGCAGCACAGCCTGACCACCACGGTGACTGACGCGGCCGGCAACGTCAGCCCGGCATCGCCGGTGTTCACGGTCAACATTGAGGCGGGCGTGCCGGCCACCAGCAGCCTGCTGATTGTCACCGATGATAACGGCAGCACGCTGGTCGAACTGGCCAATAACGACAGCACCACCGACAGCACGCCGATTCTCAGCGGCCAGGCCGGGGCGGGCGATCTCGTCACCCTGTACAACGGCAGCACGGTTTTGGGCAGCGTGGTCGCGGGCAGCAACGGACAGTGGAGCTTCACGCCAGCGGCGCTGGCCGACGGCACCTACGCATTCCGCGCCAGCGCCGATAACGGCAGCGGCACGGTGACGGATTCGCCGGTAATCACCATCACCATCGACACCGTCGCGCCCGCGGCACCGACAGGCATCCAGCTGACCAACGATGACGGCGATCCGCTGGGCACAGGCAGCACTAACGTCGCTGCGCCAACCCTGAGCGGCAGCGGCGAAGCTGGCGGTGTGGTGATTATCTCCGATGGCGGCACGGTGATTGGCAGCACCACGGTGGGCAACGATGGCAACTGGAGCTTCACCACGCCGCCCCTCAGCGATGGCAGCCACAGCCTGACCAGCACCGTGACCGATGCGGCTGGCAACACCGGACCGGCGTCAACACCGGTAACCGTCACCGTCGATACGCAGGCACCGGCGGCGGCAGGCAATCTGCAGCTCAGCAATGGCGACGGCACACCGGTTGCCGCGGGCGGCAGCACCAATGACACCACGCCAACCCTGAGCGGTACCGCTGAACCCGGTAGCACGGTGACCGTCAGCGACGGCGATACGGTGCTGGGCACAGCGACGGCAGGCAGCGACGGCAGCTGGAGCTTCACCCCGACCGATCCGCTGAGCGAAGGGCAACATAACCTGACGTCCACCGTTACCGACACGGCGGGCAATACCGGGCCGGGCAGTACGGCGGTGATTGTCATCGTCGATACCAGCGCACCCGCTGTGGCCAGCGAGCTGCTGCTCAGCAATGACCAGAGCGGCACACCGGTGCCGGTCAGCAATGGCCTCACCAATGACACCACGCCGGTGCTCAGTGGCCGCGCGGAACCGGGCAGCACCGTGACCATTTCCGATGGCGATACGGTACTGGGCACCGCCACCGTCGGCAACGACGGCAGCTGGAGCTTCACCGCACCGGTGCTGGCAGCGGGCGACCATAGCCTGACGACGACGGTGACCGATACCGCTGGCAATACCAGCGAACCCTCGGCCGCCCTCAGCTTTACCATCGATACCACCACGCCAGCCGCGCCGGGCAATGTGCAGCTCAGTGATGATCAGAGCGGCACGCCGGTGCTGATCACCAGCGGTGCTACTAACGACACCACCCCAGTCCTGAGCGGCAGCGGCACCGCCGGCAGCACCATCACCGTCTCGGATGGCAATACCGTGCTGGGCACCACCACAGTCAACGACGACGGCAGCTGGAGCTTCACGCCAGCCACCGCGCTGGGCGAGGGGCAGCACAGCCTGACGGCGACCGAAACCAGTCCGGCTGGCAATACCAGCGCACCTTCTGCTCCGCTGGAGGTGAACATCGATCTCACCGATCCGGCGCCCGCCGCAGACTTGCTGCTGATTAACGATCAGGGCGCAACGCCGCTGCCGATCGCGGCGGACGGCGTCACTAATGACACCACGCCGCTGTTCAGCGGAAGCGCGGAGCCGGGCAGTCTCGTCGCGATTTACGACAATGGCAGCGTGATTGGCTCGGCGCAGGCCGATGCAAACGGCAACTGGAGCTTCACGCCGGATCCGGCACTGGAGGCGGGCACGCATAGCCTGACCACCATTGTCACCGACACGGCGGGCAACAGCGGGCCGGCGTCTGATGCGTTTGCTTTCACTATCGATCTCACCACGCCGACTGCCGCCGCTGATGTCGTGCTGAACAACGATAACGGCGAGACGCTGCAGCCGATTAACAGCGGCACCGCGACCAACGACACCACGCCGCAGCTGAGCGGCACCGCCGATGCCGGCAGTACCGTCACCATCCTCGATGGCAACACGGTGCTGGGCAGCGTGCTGGTGGGTGCCGGTGGCACATGGAGCTATGCGGTACCGGCGCTGAGCCAGGGCGAACATAGCCTGACCACCACGGTTACCAGCCCGGCGGGCAACGTTAGCGCACCGTCCGCGGCGATTGATTTTACCGTGGATACCACGGCACCGGCCGAGCCGACCGGCCTGCTGCTGGTGAACGATGAGGTTGATCCGGCCGTACCGGTGGCCTCTGGCGGGGCGACCAACGACACCACACCAGTGTTGAGCGGTAGCGCCGAGCCTGACAGCGTGGTGATCGTGCGCGATAACGGCGTGATCATCGGCTCGGCTACCGCCGGCAATGACGGCAGCTGGCGCTTCACGCCTGATACCGCCCTGGAAGCGGGCAGTCACAGCCTGACGGCCAGCGTCACCGATCCGGCAGGCAATGTCGGGCCGGAGTCCGCGCCGTACACCTTCACCGTCGATCTCACGCCACCGGCAGCGCCAGTGGACGTGGTGCTGAGCAATAACGACGGCAGCACGCTGGTGGCGATTGCCGCCAATGGCGCGACCAACGACACCACGCCGCAGCTCTCCGGCAGCGCCACGGCGGGCAGTATCATCACGGTCTACGATGGCGACAGCACGACGCCGATCGGTTCGGTGACCGTGGGCGCCGATGGCAGCTGGCAGTTTGTTACCGGTACGCTGGACGAGGGCGATCACAGCCTGACGGTAACGGTGACTGATGCGGCGGGTAACGTCAGCGATCCTTCCGCGCCGATTAGCTTTACCGTGGATACCACGGCGCCGGACGCGGTCGTCGATCTGCTGCTGGTGAACAACAATGTCGATCCGGCCACGCCGATCACCTCAGGCAGCAATACCAATGACAGCACGCCGCTGCTCAGCGGAACGGCGGAGCCGAACAGCACCATCATCGTCTATGACGGACAGACGCCTATCGGCACGGCGACGGCAGATAACGACGGCGCATGGACCTTCTCACCTGAACTGACCGATGGCTCGCACAGCCTCAGCGTGACGGTTACCGACGTCGCTGGCAATGTCAGCGCACCGAGCGCCAGCGTGGCGATCACCGTCGATACCGTAGCACCGTCGGCGGTCACCCAGTTGAGCGTCGCCAGCGACAATGGCAACGGCGATCCGGTCACCATCCCGAACGGCGGCTTAACCAGTGACAACACGCCGGTGCTGAGCGGCAGCGGCGATCCGGGCAGCCTGATTGTGATTACCTCGCAGAACGGTCCGGTGGGCAGCGTCACTGTCGGCAGCAGCGGCAGCTGGAGCTTCACACCGGCCAGTGCGCTGAGTGACGGCAGCTACACCTTAACCGTTGTGGCGCGCGACGCGGCGGGCAACGTCAGCGCGCCGGTCACGGCACAGCTGGTGATTGATGCCACCGCCCCGGATCAGGTGACGGAAATCAGTCTCTCCAATGACAACGGCAGTGCGCTGGTAGATATTCCGTCGGGATCGACCACCAGCGATACCACGCCGTTGCTGGCGGGCGTTGCTGAGCCGGGCAGCACGGTGAACATTCTGGATAATGGCGCGCTGATTGGTACGGCGATTGCGGGCAGTGACGGCGCGTGGAGTTTCAACGTGCCAACCCTCACCAACGCGGCGCACAGCCTGACGGTGACGGTCACCGATGCGGCCGGTAACACCGGACCGGCGTCGACACCGATTACCTTTACCGTGGATAGCCAGGCTCCGGCCCAGGCCACGCTGGAAGTGAATAACGACAACGGTACCGATCTGGTACTGGTGCCCGATGGCACCTATACCAATGACAACACGCCACGCCTGAGCGGTACGGCGGAGGCTGGCAGCCTGGTGACCATTTACGATGGCAATGTGGTGCTGGGTTCGACCACCGCCAATGCGGACGGCGAATGGGTGTTCCTGTCGCCCGTGCTCACCGATGGTCAGCACACCCTTACGGCCACGGTGACGGACAGCCTCGGCAACGTCAGTGCGCCGTCTTCCAGCTTCACCGTTCAGGTTGATGCTACGCCGCCGCAGCCGGTCGGCGCCGTGCTGCTGCAGAATGACAACGATCCGGATAATCCAGTCACCATCGCCAACGGTGGCGCCACCAACGACAACACGCCGCTGCTGAGCGGCAGCGGTGAGCCGGGTGCTCTCGTCAACGTGTACAACGGCAACGTGCTGGTGGGGTCGGCGACGGTGGACAGCGAAGGCAACTGGAGCCTGAACACCTTGCCGCTGGATAACGGCAACTACACGCTGACGGTCGTCGTCAGTGACAACGCGGGTAATGTCAGCGACCCGGTAAGCATTGGCGTAACGGTTAACACCGTCGGGCCGGATCCGGTGCTGTCGTTTGAGGTCAACGCCAATAACGGTCCGACCGCTCTGCCGCTGGTGGATGGCAGCTTTACCAACGACACCACGCCGGTACTGAGCGGAACGGCGCAGGCTGGTGCCATCATCAATCTGCTGCAGGACGATACGGTGATTGGCTCGGTGGTCGCCGATGCCAATGGCGTATGGCGCTTTGAAACCAGCGCGCTGCAGGATGGCAGCTACGCCTTCTCGGTGCAGGTGGTGGATGCCGCTGGCAACGTCAGCGAGCCGGTGGGTCCGGTGAATGTCACCATCGATACGCTGGTGCCAGACGCGGTTCCTGACCTGGTGGTCGCCGATAACGTGGGCGGCACGACGGGCCCGCTGGATGACGGCGCGTCGACCGATGACAACACGCCAACCCTGAGCGGCACGGCAGAAGCCGGCAGCACGGTGAGCATCTACGATGGCACCACGCTGCTGGGCACTGCGCTGGCCGGCTCGGGCGGGGCCTGGAGCTTTACACCGAGTATATTGAGTAACGGTGAGCACAATTTTACCGTCACCGTGTCAGACCCTGCGGGCAACGTCAGTGCGGCTACTCCAGTGTTCAACCTGAACATACAGGCTGATTTGCCGCCAGCCACCTCGACGCTGCAAATCACCGATGACAGCGGGCCTATGCCTGTTACGCTGGCAGACAACGCGGTAACCCGCGACACCACGCCAACGCTCAGCGGCTCTGCCGAACCCGGTCAGCTGATTCGTATTTATAACGCTAATACGGATGCGGTAATCACCAGCGTTACGGCGAATGCTAACGGCCAGTGGAGCTATACGCCGACGCTGGCTGAAGGCAGCTACGCATACTACATCACCGCGCAAAACCCTGGCGGTGATGAGGGGACGCCCTCGGCTACCCTCGGCTTCACCGTGGATATCACCGCGCCGGCGGTGGCCGCTGATGTGGTGATCAGCAACGATCGCAGCGGCACGGCGGTGCCGATTAGCGACGGCAGCGTCATCAATGACAACACGCCGGTACTCAGCGGCAGCGCCGAAGTGGGCAGCCTGGTCACAGTGTACGATGGCAACACCGCTATCGCGTCGGTGGTGGTGGGCGCAGGGGGAAGCTGGACGCTGACCACGCCTGCATTGAGCGAAGGGGCGCACGCGCTGAGCGTGGGCGTCAGCGATGCAGCAGGTAACAGCAGTGCTCTCACCCCGGCGCTTAGCTTCACTGTGGACAGCATCGCACCGAATGCTTCGACGCTGGTCATCACCAACGATGATACCGCGCAGCCGGTGCTTAACGGCGGCTACAGCAGCGATGCCACGCCAACCCTGAGCGGCGTAGCGGAAGCGGGCAGCACGGTCACCATCCTCAACAATGGTGATGTGCTGACCACGCTGACCGTGCCGTCCAGCGGCAACTGGAGCTACACGCCAGCGACAGCGCTGATTGAAGGATCGCACACCCTGAGCGTTTCGGTGACCGATGCGGCGGGCAACGTCAGCACCAGCACCAGCGCGACGGTGATCGTTGATACCCTGGCGCCGGACGATCTGACGCTGACGGCCAGCAACAACAACGGCAGCACGCCGGTGACGATTGCTGACGGCGGTACCACTAATGACAACACGCCGCTGTTACGCGGTGTGGCAGAAGCGGGCAGCGTGGTGACCATTCGCCTCGATGGCGATGTGGTAGCCTCGCTGACGGTCGGCAGCAGCGGTAACTGGAGTTACACCTCTGCGGCACTGAGCGACGGCAGCCATACCTTCAGCGTCACGGAAACGGACGCGGCGGGTAACACCGGCGAGGCGCTCAGCGTGACGCTGATCGTTGATGCGACGCCACCGCTGGTGGCCACCAACCTGACCATCACTAACGATGTTACCGGCGTCAGCATACCGGCTGGCGGCGCGACTAACGACACCACGCCAACGCTGAGCGGCAGCGCCGAGGTCAACGCCACGGTTAGCGTGTATGACGGCAACACGCTGCTCGGCACAGCGCTCGTGAACGGCAGCGGCGCATGGAGCTTTGTCTCACCGACACTGGGTAACGGCGCGCATGCGCTGAGCGTGGCGGTCACCGATGCGGCGGGCAATACCGGCCCGCGCACCACGCCGGTGACCATCACCGTCGATACCGTTGCGCCGGGCGCGGCCACGCTGGTGGTCACCAACGACGTCAGCGGCAGCGTCATCCCGAATGGCGGCGTCACCAGCGATACCACGCCGGTGCTGAGCGGTCGGGCGGAGGCGGGCAGCATCGTCACCGTGCTGGATGGCACCACGCTGGTCGGTTCCGCGCTGGTGGGCAGTGATGGTAACTGGACGCTGACGCCAGCCACGGCGCTGAGCGAAACGCTCCATACGCTCAACGTCACGGTCACCGATGCGGCCGGTAACGTCAGTGCCACCACCAGCGCCACGCTGGTGATCGACACCACGCCGCCGGTGGCTATCACCGGGCTGGCAGCGGTAAACAACAACGGCAGCACGCCGGTGGCGATTGCGGCGGGTGGCGTCACTAATGACAGCACGCCACGCCTGAGCGGCACGGCGGAAGCCAACAGCATTGTGACCATCCGCGATGGTGATACGGTGCTGGGTTCGGTAACCGCCGCCAGCAACGGCAGCTGGAGCTTCGTCACTGGCACCTTGTCTGACGGTTTACACTCCTTCAGCGTGACGGCCACCGATGCGGCCGGCAATACCGGTCCCGCAGCGTCCCTTGCGCTGACCGTCGACACCGCGCCGCCGCTGGCGGCAACCGGGCTGACGCTGACCAACGACGTCACCGGTGTGGCTATCGTCAATAACGGAGTCACCAACGACAGCACGCCGACGCTGCAGGGCACGGCGGAAGCGAACGTGATTGTCACGGTTTACGATGGCAACACGCTGCTCGGAACGGTGCAGGCTAACGCCAGCGGCAGCTGGAGCTTTGTCTCGCCGACGCTGAGCAATGCCGCCCACGCGCTGAGCGTGACGGTGACCGATAGCGCGGGCAACGTCAGTCCCCGTTCCGAGGTGATTAACCTCACCGTGGATACGGTGGCGCCAGCGAACACCAGTCTCACCATTATTAATGATGCGACCGGTGCCACCATCGTCAACGGTGGTGCGACCAACGACACCACGCCAACGCTGCGCGGCAGCGTCAGCGCGGCGGAGGCCGGGGCACGCGTCACCATTCTGGACAACGGTCTGGCACTGGGCACGGCGATCGTGCAGGGGGACGGCAGCTGGAGCTTCACGCCACTGGCGGCGCTGAGCGCCGGGCCGCACCCGATCACGGTGACGGTAACGGATGCCGCAGGTAACGTCAGCGGCACCACCGCGGCCACGGTGATCATCGATACCACGGCACCGGCGGCCATCACCAATCTGCTGGCGCTCAACAACAACGGCAGCACGGCGGTGACCATTCCGAATAATGGCGTCACCAACGACAGCACGCCGCTGCTAAGCGGCAACGGCGAGGCGGGCGCGCGCATCACGGTGTACGACGGCACCACATTGCTGGGCACCACCACGGTGGGCAGCAACGGCAGCTGGAGCTTCGTGGTGGGCAACGCGCTGAGCAACGGCAGCCACACGCTGAACGTGACGCAGACCGACCCGGCGGGCAACGTCAGCCCGCAGGTGTCGACCACGCTGATCGTCGATACCGTGGTGCCGGTCGCCAGTACGCTGACCATCATTGATGACATCAGCGGTACGCCGGTGACGCTGGCGAACGGCGCCTTTACGCGCGATACCACGCCAACGCTGCGCGGCACCACGGAAGCGGGTGCTGTGGTCACCATCTACGACGGTGCCAGCGCCATTGGTTCTGTGACCGCGGGGAGTGATGGCAGCTGGAGCTTCACCACTGCCACGCTGGCGAACGGCGCGCACACGCTGAGCACCACGGTGACCGATGCGGCAGGTAACGTCAGCACCGGCAACATCACGGCGACGGTGAACGTCGATACCCTGCCTCCGGCGGCGGTAAGCGGGCTGGCGATCAACAGCGCCGGTACCCTTGTCACCGGTAGCGGTGAAGTGGGGGCCACGGTGACGGTGCGCGATGCCAGCGGCAACGCGCTCGGCACCACCACGGTCGGCAGCGGCGGCAACTGGTCGGTGACGCTCACCACCGCGCAGATCACCGGTGCGCCGCTCTCGGTGATCCAGACGGATCGCGCAGGCAACGTCTCGCCGGGGGCCTCGCTGACCGGTGCGATTCGCATCGTGGCGACTAACGACAGCAACGAGGTGGATTACACCAGCACGCAGGCAACGGTGAACAACGGTACGGTCAACTCGTCGCACACCGCGCTGCTGACCGTGGGGCTGGGTACGGTGCTCAATGCCAGCGTACTGAACAACGGTAATGCTTACCTGTTCAGCGTGGGTAACGATGACAGCCGTACCGTGACGCTCAACGGTTCGGTGACCAGTCTCGGCGTGGCCGCCAACTATTCGTTAAACCTGTACGAACAGCAGGCGAACGGCTCGTGGCAGTTGATCAGTATCAAGACCAACTACATTAACGCGCTGCTGACGATCGGTACGCTGAAAGGGGCAAACGTCACCTACACCGGACTGGGGACCGGCAACTATGCGGTGGTGGTTGCAGCCACCACCAACATTAGCGTGTTGCCAACCACCACGGTAAGTACGGTGTCGGATTTCACCACGCTGGCGGTCACCACCGCCGCGACGGTCACCGGTAACCTGCTGACCAACGACACCAGCTCCATCGCCGGGACGATTCCGTCCGGCACGGCGGTGGCGTCGGTGGGCAGCAGCACGGTGGCGTCCAGCGGCAATACGGTGATCAACACCACCTACGGTACGCTGACCATTGATGCGAAGGGTAACTACACCTACACGCTGAAGGCCGGGCTGGATATCGATACCCTGCCATCCGCAGACACCTTCACCTACTCGGTGCGGGATGCCAGCGGTGCAGTGACCTCGGCGACGCTGACGGTGACGCTGCATAACGGTGCGGCCACCGCGCTGTTCGCCACCACCAGTCTGGCGGCGGAAACCACCACCAGCAGCGAGCATGATGCCAGCGGCAGCATCTGGGGAGACAGCAATGTCAGCCACAGCGGCACGCTGAGCATCCTCAATGAGCACGGCGATCTCACCACCGTGAGCAGCGTGGGCAGCACGGCGGTGGCCGGGGACTTTGGTGTGCTGACCATCGCCGCCAACGGTAGCTATACCTATACCCTGAACGCGGATGTGAATATCCAGAACATCACGCATAAGGAGGTGTTTACCTACACCCTGGCGTCGTCCGACGGCACCATCACCAGCAACACCTTTACCATTGAGCTTCACCCGACCATCACGGGCAGCGCCGCGGCTGACAGCCTCACCAGCAGCGCCTACGACGACACCATTACCAGCGGTGCCGGCGCAGATACGCTGGTTTACCACCTGCTGAGCAGCGCAGATGCCACCGGCGGCAACGGTCACGACACCTGGACCGACTTCAGCGTCGCGCAGGGTGACAAGATCGACGTCAGCAGTCTGCTGATCGGCTGGAATGATTCCACCAGTAATATCAATGACTTTGTGAAAGTGGATCATACCGCGGACGGCAATACGGTGTTGTCGATTGACCGTGACGGCAGCGGCACGGGGTACAGCAGTACGCAGCTGATTACCCTGGAAGGCGTAAACGTCTCACTGGAGGAGTTGCTGCAGCAACCGCATCAAAACCACACGGCTTAGTGGGTGTAACGCAGGGAAGCATAACGGGCACAGGGAGGTGCCCCTTTCTCTCTTTTACTGGTGAACAATCGATGGATCTGATGCAATCAGGCGCAACAACTCGCCGTACCTGTAAGCTCAGCGCCCTGTGTGCTGGCATTGTGTTTTTTCACAGTTCTCATCTTATGGCTGCCAGTGATGCCGTGACGCAGGCGGGGCGCATAACCTCAGCCGGTCTGGCGCAGCAGCAGGATCTTCCCTCCTTAACCGGTCAGGTGGCCGAACCCGCGCTGGCTAACGTGCCGGATACCTTAACCCTTAACCAGGCAGTGCAGCGTGCCATCCAGTGGCATCCGGACATCGCACAGGCGATTGGCAAAATGCTGGAGCAGGCCAGCCAGGTCGATGTGGCGCAGGCCAAATACTATCCGCAAATCAGTGCCGGCATGAACAACGGCTACAGCAACGCCTACAGCGAAAAAGGCTTCAGCCCGTCATTTGTGCTGTCGGTATCACAGATGCTGTATGACTTCGGCAAAGTCAGCAGTTCGGTGCGCTCCGCCGAAGCCGGGGTGGCGCAGGAGCAGGCCAGCGTGCTGGTGAGTATCGATACCGTCGCGCACGACACCGCCGCCGCGCTGGTGCAGGTGCAGGGCTATCAGCAGCTGGTGAAGATCGCCCAGGATCAGCTGACGGCGCTGAGTAAGATTGGCGATCTGGCGCGTCAGCGCAATGAAGAGGGGGCAGCATCGCTCTCGGACGCCACGCAGACCGACGCGCGTATCGAAGGGGCGCGCACCACGCTGACCCAGTATCAGGCCAGCCTCAACCGCTGGCGTGCCACGCTGGCCAGCTATCTCGGCTGGCCAATGGTGAAAAAGGTCAGCGATGCGTTTCCGCCCAGCCTGACGCGCGCCTGCGAGGTGGGCAAAGCCGACGACAAATCCAATCCGGCGGTGCTGGCGGCGTGGGCGCAGGCGCGGCAGGCGCAGGCTAAACTGGATAACGCCAACGCGCAGAATTTACCCACCATTTCGCTGGAACCTCAGGTCACGCATTACCTCAACAATCACTACTCCGGCAGCGAAACGCTCGACCGCACCCAGTATTCCGCGTTCGTCAAAGTTGAGATGCCGCTGTATCAGGGCGGCGGCATTACCGCGGCGCGCGATGCGGCGGCCAGCGCGCTGCAGGCGGCCAATGCGGCGGTGAACT
Organism: gamma proteobacterium symbiont of Lampromicra miyakona; assembly: GCF_059730895.1. NCBI lineage: Bacteria > Pseudomonadati > Pseudomonadota > Gammaproteobacteria > gamma proteobacterium symbiont of Lampromicra miyakona. The sequence continues at coordinate 832,304 of NZ_AP035932.1, forward strand.
CGGCGCGCCTCAAAGCGCAGCAGCAGCTCAGCGAATCGCAAACCGAAGCGCTGAGCCTGTCGCAGAGCCTGGCGATCATGTCGCGTCAGCAGACGCTGGGCGAGAAGACGCAGCAGCTTTATCAGGACCAGTATCTGCAGCTCGGCACCCGTCCGCTGCTGGACGTGCTCAATGCCGAACAGGAAGTGTTTCAGACGCGCTTCGCCATGCAGCAAACCATCAGTCAGTTACGTTCACTGCAGCTCGACTGCTTATACAGCACCGGGCAGATGCGGTCAGCGTTTGCGCTGAATAACCAGCGCATCCAGTCCGTGGAGATCCAGCCATGACGCAATTACAGATTCCGGACGCCCCCAATGGCAATCCCGCCAGCGCCGCCGGTGGCGAGGTGCCGCTACACGGCTGGGCCACCGCCATTATTCTCATCGCGACCCATTATCGCCTGCCGTGCTCGCCGGGCATGATCATGGCTGCCAGCGAATGGCAGGGCAAACAGTCACGTGATAAAGCGCTGCGCCATCTGGCGCGTCAGGCCGGGCTGTCGCTGCAGCTGTATGAAGAGCATCAGTGGGAGATTAGCAGCTGGCGCTTGCCGCTGGCGGTGGAACTGAGCGACGGCCAGGTCGGCGTCATCACCAGCTTTGATGGTGATGACACGGTGCGCGTGCACCTGGCTGGCGATGAACAACCGGCGCCGATCGCGCTGAACACGCTGCTGCCGCAGATCTGCTACGCCGCGGCGCTGCGTCCGGTGACGGCCGCCAAAGATAGCCGTGTCGATCGCTATCTCGCCACGGTCCGGCCGGACTGGCTGCGCCGCCTGGTGCTGCACGACATGCGTCCTTACGGCTACGTGATGCTGGGATCGTTTCTGATCAACCTGCTGGCGCTGGTCGGCATCATCTTCTCGATGCAGGTGTACGATCGGGTGATCCCGGCGCAGTCGTACCCCACGCTGTACGTGCTGTATATCGGGGTGATCCTCTCGGTGGTGTTCACCTATATTCTGCGCGTCGGTCGCGATCACGTCACCGATCTGCTCGGCAAGCGCGCCGATATGCGCGTCTCCGACCGCGTGTTCGGCCACGCGCTGCGGCTGCGTAACAGCGCGGTACCGCGATCGACCGGTACCTTTATCTCGCAGCTGCGCGAGCTGGAAGCGGTGCGCGAAATGGTGACGTCGACCACGGTGACTGCGATCGTCGATATGCCGTTCTTCCTGCTGTTTATGCTGGTGATGGCGATCATCGCACCGCAGCTGGCGTGGATCGCGCCGGTGGCGGTGCTGCTGATGATTCTGCCCGGCGTGCTGAGCCAGAAAAAACTGGCGAAGCTGGCGCAGCAAAACCTGAAAGAGTCGACGCTGCGCAACGCGGTGCTGGTGGAGAGCGTGCAGGGGCTGGAAGATATCAAGCTAATGCAGGCGGAGGATCGTTTTCTGCAGCAGTGGAACAGCTATATCCGCATCACCGCGCAGTCGGGCGTCGAGATGCGCAAAGTGATGCATGCGCTGATTAGCTGGGGCGTCACCATTCAGGGGCTGGTGTACGCCAGCGTGATCGTGGTCGGGGCGCCGATGGTGATCAACGGCGATATCACCACCGGGGCGATTGTCGCCGCGTCGCTGCTGTCTTCGCGCATGATTGCGCCGATGGCGACGCTGTGTGGCGTGCTGGCGCGCTGGCAGCAGGTAAAAGCGGCGAAGAGCAGCCTCGATGCGCTGATGAATCTGCCGGTGGAGAACAGTAAAGACGAAACGCGCATTCACTGTCCGGTGCTGTTTGGCCACTATCAGTTCACCGATGCCATGTTCCGCTACTACAGCGATTCGCTGACGGTGGCGCTGCGCATCAAGACGCTGACCATCAAGCCGGGTGAGCGCATCGCCGTGCTGGGGCGCAACGGCTCCGGCAAATCCACGCTGCTGCAGGCGATGGCCGGCGGCATGGATCTGGTGGGCGGCGAGCTGCGGCTGGACAACCTCAGCCTGCCGCATATTGATGTCGCGGACGTGCGGCGCAACGTCGGGCTACTGACGCAGAACGCGCGGCTGTTCCACGGTACGCTGCGGGAAAACCTCACCATGGGCGCGGCGCACGCCACCGACGAAGCGATTTTTGCCGCGCTGACGGTCAGTGGCGGGGCCGATTTTATTCGCCGTCTGCCGCTCGGGCTTGATCATCCGGTCATGGAGGGCGGCGTTGGGCTGTCCGGCGGCCAGCGCCAGTCGCTGCTGCTGGCGCGCATGCTACTGCGCGATCCTAATATCGTGTTGCTGGATGAGCCGACCGCTTCGCTCGACGATCATACCGAGAAGGATTTTATTGAGCGGCTGGGCGCCTGGCTGAATGGCCGCACGCTGATCGTGGCGACGCACCGCGCGGCGATTCTGTCGCTGGTCGATCGCATACTGGTGCTGAAAGAGGGGCAGCTGGTAATGGATAGCCCGAAAGAGAACGCGCTGCCGGCACCGCGCGCCAGCGGAGCGGCGGGGGAGGGACAGGCATGATGAAACAATTGCCGGCAAAACTGCGGCTGGTGACCGCCGCGGAAGTGGATTCGTCCGACGATCTGCTCGGCGAACTGAAATCGGAAAGCCACTACACCGGCGCAGTGCGGCTGATCGTCATCAGCACGGCGCTGATCGTGGTGGCGCTGGTGTGGGCGTGGTTTGGCATGCTGGATGAGGTCTCAACCGGCACCGGGAAGGTGATCCCCAGTTCGCGCGAGCAGGTGCTGCAGTCGCTGGAGGGCGGCATTCTCACGGAACTGTACGTGCATGAGGGCGATCGCGTGCAGGCCGGGCAGATCGTGGCGAAACTGGATGCCACGCGCTCGCAGTCCAGCGTCGGCGAGAGCGCGGCGCGCTACCGGGCCGCACTGGCAGCGGCCTCGCGCCTGCGTGCGGAAGTGAACGATGATCCGCTTACGTTTCCCGCCGAGCTGAAGGGCTACCCGGATCTTATCGCGGCGGAAACCCGGCTGTATAACACCAAACGCGCCCAGCTCAATGATGCAACCCGGCAGTTTAAGGAGTCGCTGGCGCTGGCTAATCGCGAACTGGCTATTACTCAGCGACTGGCGAAAACCGGTGCCGCCAGCAGCGTGGAAGTGCTGCGCTTACAGCGCGATAAGTCCGACCTCGAGCTGAAACTTACCGATATGCGCTCGCAGTATTATGTGCAGGCGCGCGAAGAGCTGGCGAAGGCCAGCGCCGAAGCCGACAGCCTGGCGCAGGTGATTAAAGGACGCGAAGATACCGTAACGCGTCTGACCATCCGCGCGCCGATGCGCGGCATCGTGAAAAACATCAAAGTCTCGACGGTGGGCGGGGTGATTCCGCCCAACGGTGAGTTGATGAACATCGTACCGATGAACGATCGGCTGCTGATTGAAGCACGCCTGTCGCCGCGCGATATTGCTTTTATCCATCCCGGCCAGCGCGCGGTGGTAAAAATCTCCGCTTACGATTACGCCATCTACGGCGGCCTGAACGGCGTGGTGGAAAGCATTTCGCCGGATACCATCCAGGACGAAGTCAAACCGGAGATTTACTACTACCGCGTGTTTATTCGTACTGATAACGACTATGTGCAGAACAAGGCTGGCCGGCGCTTTTCCATCAGCCCTGGCATGGTATCCACCGTGGATATCAAAACCGGCGAGAAGAGCATCATGGATTATCTGGTCAAACCGTTTAACAAGGCCAAAGAGGCGATGCGAGAGCGCTAATTGCGATGCGCGGCAATCTCGGCGATAATCACGCCCATCAATCCCTTCCTCGTCGGGCCTAACGACGCGGAGGGGATTTTTTTCATCTATACCTTAACTGGCTAACCGATTTAAGGATTTAAGAGGACTCGTTATGTACAACACGCTGGGCAATCAGTACGACAACTCCCTGGTTTCTAACGCCTTCGGTTTCATGCGCTTTCCGCTGAACTTCCAGCCTTACGATAGCGACGCCGAGTGGGTGATTACCGGTGTGCCGTTTGATGCCGCAACGTCAGGCCGGCCGGGCAGCCGTTTAGGGCCGGGCGCGATCCGTCAGATCTCCACTAACCTGGCGTGGGAAGGCTGCCGCTGGCCGTGGGATTTCGATCTGCGTCAACGCCTCAACGTGGTGGACTGCGGCGATCTGGTGTACGCCTTCGGCGATTCACAGGATCTGTCCGACAAGCTGCAGGCGCACGCGGAAAAGCTGCTGGCAAATGGCAAACGCATGCTGACTTTTGGCGGTGATCACTATGTCACGCTGCCGCTGCTGCGCGCGCACGCCAAACACTTCGGCAAGATGGCGCTGGTGCACTTCGATGCGCATACCGATACTTACTCCAACGGCCCGACTTTTGACCACGGCACCATGTTCTACACTGCGCCGCAGGAAGGGCTGATCGATCCGCAGCATTCGGTGCAGATTGGTATCCGTACTGAGTTCGATAAGAGCCTGGGCTTCAACGTACTGGACGCCGCGCAGGTTAATGACCGCAGCGTGGACGACATTCTGGCCGAAGTGAAGCGCACCGTGGGCGATTTGCCGGTGTACCTGACGTTTGATATCGACTGCCTCGATCCGGCCCATGCGCCAGGCACCGGTACGCCAGTGATTGGCGGCCTGACCAGCGATAAAGCCACCAAGCTGATTCGCGGCCTGCAGGGCATGAACATTGTGGGGATGGATCTGGTGGAAGTGGCACCGGGCTACGATCACGCCGACCTGACCTCACTGGCTGCTGCCACGCTGGCGCTGGATATGCTGCACGTGCAGGCGGCGAATAAAGGTTAAGCGGCGGTGCGGACGGCTGCCCTCACCCTGACCCTCTCCCCCAGGAGAGGGAACCGATCGAGCGGGCGGTGAAAACAGCACGGACTGCTCCCTCTCCCGCGTGCGGGAGAGGGAACCGATCGAGCGGGCGGTGAGAACAGCACGGACCGCTTCCTCTCCCGCATGCGGGAGAGGGAACCGATCGAGCGGGAGGTGAGAACAGCACGGACCGCTTCCTCTCCCGCATGCGGGAGAGGGAACCGATCGAGCGGGAGGTGAGAACAGCACGGACTGCTCCCTCTCCCGCGAGCGGGAGAGGGCTGGGGTGAGGGGAAGAGCGGCGACTACTTACCATCCGCCGCGATGCGGTCGCGAATATGCTGCGCGCGCGACTCAGAATCCGGATGCGAGTCAAACATTGAGCTCTGGCGGCCCTGATCCAGCTTCGCCAGCTTCTCGAAGCTGGTCGCCAGACCAAGCGGATTAATGCCGCGCTTCTTCAGCAGATCGTACGAATAGTCATCCGCCTGCGACTCCTGGGTCTGTGAGAACTGCGCGTTAACCAGTTTCTCGCCCATCTCGCCCAGTTGTGACTGCGATAGCGAACCAATCACGCCGCCCACCGACGCCGCAGCGTTGCGTGCCGCCGTGGTCGCGAAAGCCACCTGCATTGCTTTGCGCGTGTGGCCGAGCGCGACGTGGCCCATTTCATGGCCGAGCACGCCTTCCACTTCGTTGTCGCTCATCATATCCATCAGACCGCTATAAACGCGGATACAGCCATTGGCCATCGCCCAGGCGTTGACGTCTTTGGTCAGATACACCTTGTAGTTGGCCGGTACACCGTTGATGTTATCGCCCAGCGCGGCGGCGATTTTGTTCAGCCGCTGCTGATAGCTGCTGTTGGCCGGTGCCAGCTGGTTCTCTTTATCCATCTGGGCACATGACTGATCGCTCAGCTCTTTAACCTGGGCATCATTCAGCGAGTAAGCCTGAAACGCCTGCGCGCCAGACTGCAACAGTGCGTTATTATCCATTCCTTCGCAGCCGCTCAGCAGCGAAACCATTCCCAGCGCGACAACCATGGCGCGAATTTTCATATCAGCATCCTTTGAGTAACAAGTAGAGAAAACAAACACCTGAAAAACCACGCAGGTGTTTAAATGCATTGGTTATAGCGTGCCAGGGGCGGATTGGCTAGCAGACAGGCCCCGAAATGCAACCCTGAACCGCAGATTTAGCATCCTGATACATGTACTTTTGCCCCGATTTTCATGTACATTGATGTGCGACTTTTTTCTCGCTTCGCCTTATAACTCATTAATTACAATCAGTTAAGCGTGGCGGAGCATTAATCCGACCTGGAGTAGAAGATGCCCTCTCGTAAAGAGCTTGCCAACGCCATTCGCGCGTTAAGTATGGATGCAGTACAGAAAGCGAAATCGGGACATCCGGGTGCCCCAATGGGCATGGCCGATATCGCTGAAGTGCTGTGGCGTGATTTCCTGAACCACAATCCAACTAACCCGCTGTGGGCAGATCGCGACCGTTTCGTGCTGTCCAACGGCCACGGCTCGATGCTGATTTACAGCCTGCTGCACCTCACCGGCTATGACCTGCCGATGAGCGAGCTGCAGAACTTCCGTCAGCTGCACTCTAAAACCCCAGGTCACCCGGAATACGGTTACACCGCAGGCGTGGAAACCACCACCGGCCCACTGGGTCAGGGCATCGCGAACGCCGTGGGCTTCGCCATTGCTGAGCGCACGCTGGCGGCGCAGTTCAACCGTCCGGGCCATGACATCGTAGACCATCACACTTACGTGTTCATGGGCGACGGCTGCATGATGGAAGGCATCTCACACGAAGTGTGCTCCATCGCCGGTACCCTGAAGCTCGGCAAGCTGGTGGCGTTCTATGACGACAACGGCATCTCTATCGACGGTCACGTGGATGGCTGGTTCACCGACGACACCGCCAAACGCTTCGAAGCCTACGGCTGGCACGTGGTGCGTGGCGTGGACGGTCACGACGCCGACGCGATCAAAAAAGCGGTGGAAGAAGCCAAAGCAGTCACCGACAAGCCATCGCTGCTGATGTGCAAAACCATCATCGGTTTCGGTTCCCCGAACAAAGCCGGTACGCACGATTCGCACGGTGCCCCGCTGGGTGACGACGAAATCGCGCTGACCCGTAAACAGCTGGGCTGGAACTACGCGCCATTTGAAATTCCTTCTGATATCTACGCACAGTGGGATGCCAAAGAAGCCGGCCAGGCGAAAGAGAAAGCCTGGGACGAGAAGTTTGCTGCTTACGCCGCTGCGCATCCGGAACTGGCCACAGAGTTCAAACGCCGCGTGAACAACGAGCTGCCCGCTAACTGGCAGGCGGAATCGCAGAAGTTCATCGAGCAGCTGCAGGCTAATCCGGCAAAAATCGCCAGCCGTAAAGCGTCGCAGAATGCCATCGAAGCCTTCGGTAAGCTGCTGCCGGAATATCTGGGCGGCTCGGCTGACCTGGCGCCAAGCAACCTGACCATGTGGTCCGGCTCGAAGCCGATCAATGAAGATGCCGCAGGCAACTACATTCATTACGGCGTGCGTGAGTTTGGTATGACTGCCATCGCCAACGGTATTGCGCTGCACGGTGGCTTCCTGCCGTACACCGCAACCTTCCTGATGTTCGTCGAGTATGCGCGTAACGCGGCACGTATGGCGGCGCTGATGAAAATCCGTCAGGTGATGGTTTATACCCACGACTCTATCGGCCTGGGTGAAGATGGCCCGACGCACCAGCCGGTTGAGCAGATGGCCAGCCTGCGCACCACCCCGAACATGAGCCTGTGGCGTCCGTGTGACCAGGTCGAATCTGCGGTGGCGTGGAAATATGCTATCGAGCGCGTTGACGGCCCATCAGCCCTGATCTTCTCGCGTCAGAACCTGGCGCAGCAGGATCGTAGCGCTGAGCAGCTGGCTAACGTGGCGCGCGGTGGTTACGTGCTGAAAGATTGCGACGGCACGCCGGAGCTGATTCTGATTGCGACCGGTTCTGAAGTTGAGCTGGCGGTCGGCGCTTACGAGCAGCTGAGCGCGGAAGGTCGTAAGGTGCGCGTGGTGTCCATGCCGTCTACCGATGCGTTTGATAAGCAGGATGCGGCGTATCGTGAGTCGGTGCTGCCGAAAGCAGTTGGCGCACGCGTTGCTATCGAAGCCGGTATTGCGGATTACTGGTTCAAATACACCGGCCTGCACGGTGCCATCGTTGGCATGACCACCTTCGGTGAGTCAGCGCCAGCTGAGAAGCTGTTCGAAGAGTTCGGCTTCACCGTGGCCAACGTGGTGAAAACCGCGAAATCGATTCTGTAATTTCGCGTAATCCGTCGCGCCGCTGCGCGTTGTAGCGGCGCGATTCATCGCGCATTTCTGTTGCCATCCTCATGCTAAACCACGCGCAATAAATTGCGCTGCGACACTGATGTGCAGATCGCCGGCCCTGTTATCGCCTGAACCTGAAACGGTTCAATTATTCCTGCAGTAATAATTATCATCGCCTGAATTTGTGACGCAGATCCAATAATCAGCAGCACAGTTGATCGCAATCATTCCTGTTATTCCTTCCATGCTTTATTCTCGCTGAACCGTTTCAGTTGCAGCCGTGTGCTCTCCGTCAGCAACCGTAACCGGGCAAGAATTCCCTGTACAAAACGCAGCGAAACGCTCAAGGTATTTGGCACGTTTTTTCAGGTGTGGCTGCAGGAAGTGAGATGACCATTCGTATCGCAATAAATGGTTTTGGTCGTATCGGGCGCAACGTGTTGCGTGCGCTGTATGAAACCGGTCGCCGGGCGGAAATCACCGTAGTGGCGATTAACGAACTGGCGGAAGCGGCTGGCATGGCGCATCTGCTGAAGTACGACACCAGCCACGGCCGCTTTGCCTTTGACGTACGCCAGGAGCGCGATCAGCTGTGGGTTGGCGAAGATACCATCCGTATCCTGCATCAGGCTGAGATTGCCGCGCTGCCGTGGCGCGAGCTGAATGTCGATATCGTGCTGGACTGCACCGGCGTGTACGGCAGCCGCGACGATGGTGAAGCGCATCTGCAGGCTGGCGCGAAGAAAGTGTTGTTCTCGCATCCCGGCGGCAACGATTTGGATGCCACCGTAGTGTTCGGCGTTAACGAACAGGCTCTTAAACAAACTGACCGCATTGTCTCCAACGCATCCTGCACCACCAACTGCATTATTCCGGTGATCAAGCTGCTGGATGACGCCTTTGGCATTGAGTCGGGCACCGTGACCACCATTCACTCGGCGATGCACGATCAGCAGGTGATTGACGCGTATCACAGCGACCTGCGCCGTACCCGTGCCGCCAGTCAGTCGATCATTCCGGTCGATACGCGTCTTGCCGCTGGCATTACCCGTATTTTTCCGAAATTTAACGATCGCTTCGAGGCTATCGCGGTGCGCGTGCCGACGATCAACGTGACCGCCATTGATCTGAGCGTTTCGGTGCGCCAGGCGGTGAAGGCGTGTGAGGTCAACGCGTTGCTGCAAAACGCGTCAGAGGGGGCATTTCGTGGTATAGTTGACTATACGGAATTACCGTTAGTCTCAGTAGATTTTAACCACGATCCGCACAGTGCCATAGTGGACGGCACGCAAACGCGGGTCAGCGGTCACCACCTGATCAAAACCCTGGTCTGGTGTGACAACGAATGGGGCTTTGCTAACCGCATGATCGACACCACGTTAGCAATGGCCGCAAGCGGTTTCAGGTAAGACGCGGACTGCGTCTGGCAAAACTTATGAGAATCAACGAGAGGGTTCACCATGTCTGTAATTAAGATGACCGATCTGGATCTTGCTGGTAAACGCGTTCTGATCCGTGCCGATCTCAACGTACCAGTGAAAGAAGGGAAAGTGACGTCAGATGCACGTATTCGTGCTTCTCTGCCTACCATCGAAGCGGCGTTGAAACAGGGCGCGAAAGTGATGGTTACCTCTCACCTGGGTCGCCCGACCGAAGGTGAATACAACGAAGAGTTCTCCCTCCTGCCGGTTGTTAACTACCTGAAAGAAAAACTGAACGGCACTAACGTGACCCTGGCGAAAGACTACCTCGACGGCGTTGAAGTGGGCGCGGGTGAACTGGTGGTGCTGGAAAACGTTCGCTTCAACAAAGGCGAGAAAAAAGACGACGAAACCCTGTCGAAGAAATATGCCGCGCTGTGTGACGTGTTCGTCATGGATGCATTCGGCACCGCGCACCGCGCGCAGGCGTCCACTCACGGCGTGGGCAAATTCGCCCCTATCGCCTGTGCCGGTCCGCTGCTGTCTGCCGAACTGGAAGCGCTGGGCAAAGTGATGAGCAATCCACAGCGTCCGCTGGTCGCCGTGGTGGGTGGTTCTAAAGTGTCGACCAAATTCGACGTGCTGCAGTCGCTGGTGAAAATCGCTGACACCGTGATTGTCGGTGGCGGTATCGCTAACACCTTCGTGGCGATCGACAACAACGTCGGCAAATCGCTGTACGAGCCAGACTTCGTTGAGGCCGCTAAAGGCCTGCGCGACCAGTACGGCATTCCGGTACCGACCGATTCACGCGTCGGCACGGAATTCTCCGAAACTGCCCCGGCAACCGTGAAAAAGGTTTCCGAAGTAGCGGATAACGAAGAAATTATGGACTTCGGTGACGAAACCGCACAGAACATGGCGAAACTGCTGAAAGACGCAAAAACCATTCTGTGGAACGGTCCGGTTGGCGTGTTTGAGTTCCCGAACTTCCGTAAGGGCACCGAAATCGTTGCCAACGCTATCGCAGACAGCGACGCGTTCTCTGTTGCCGGCGGCGGTGATACCCTGGCGGCTATCGACCTGTTCGGTATCGAGGACAAAATCTCCTACATCTCTACCGGTGGCGGTGCGTTCCTCGAGTTCGTGGAAGGCAAAAAACTGCCGGCAGTTGCCATGCTGGAAGAGCGCGCGAAGCAGTAATTTTTGGGGGCAGCGCTTCGGCGCTGTCTGAAGGCTTGCCCGCTGTGGGCGAACAGATCGCATTCCCATTGGGGAGTGGACGATAAACGAAACAGGACACAACCATGTCTAAAATTTTTGATTTCGTAAAACCCGGCGTTGTCACTGGTGATGACGTTCAGAAAATCTTCAAAGTAGCGAAAGAAAACAAATTCGCTCTGCCAGCCGTTAACTGCGTCGGCACGGATTCCATCAACGCGGTACTGGAAGCTGCGGCTAAAGTTAAAGCGCCGGTCATCGTTCAGTTCTCCAACGGTGGTGCTGCCTTCATCGCCGGTAAAGGTTTCAAAACCGACAAACCACAGGGCGCTGCGATTTTCGGCGCAATCGCTGGTGCACACCATGTGCATCTGATGGCTGAACAGTACGGCGTGCCAGTAATCCTGCACACCGACCACTGTGCGAAGAAACTGCTGCCGTGGATCGACGGCCTGCTGGATGCTGGCGAAGAGCACTTCAAGAAAACCGGTAAACCTCTGTTCTCTTCACACATGATCGACCTGTCTGAAGAGTCACTGGAAGAGAACATCGAGATTTCTTCTAAATATCTGGCGCGCATGGCAAAACTGGATATGACGCTGGAAATCGAACTGGGCTGCACCGGTGGTGAAGAAGATGGTGTGGACAACAGCCACATGGACGCTTCTGCACTGTACACTCAGCCAGAAGACGTGGATTACGCTTACACCGAGCTGAGCAAAATCAGCCCGCGTTTCACCATCGCTGCGTCCTTCGGTAACGTGCACGGCGTGTACAAGCCAGGCAACGTGAAACTGACCCCAACCATTCTGCGTGATTCGCAGAAATACGTTTCAGAGAAACACGGCCTGCCGCACAACGCGCTGGACTTCGTGTTCCACGGCGGTTCCGGTTCTTCTGCTGCAGAAATCGAAGAGTCTATCAGCTACGGCGTGATCAAGATGAACATCGATACCGATACCCAGTGGGCAACCTGGGACGGCATCCTGCAGTACTACAAAACCAACGAAGCGTACCTGCAGGGTCAGCTTGGCAACCCGAACGGCGCTGACAGCCCGAACAAAAAATACTACGACCCACGCGTCTGGCTGCGTGCGGCACAATCTTCCATGGTTGTGCGCTTAGAGCAGGCTTTCAAAGAGCTGAACGCTGTCGACGTACTGTAATTTTTGCTTACCGTACAAAAAAGGCCCGAAAGGGCCTTTTTTTATGCGTCCCGTCTGGAAATCCCGGTTTATACAGCACATTTTTGGCGCTTCGCCCCATTATTGTTTACCCTTGTACTCGGGAGTGTCGGATTAAATCTGGCAGTTTTTGTACTTTCCTGCGGGAAACTCAACAACAGGGCTAACAAATGGAAGATCTTAACGTCGTTGACGGCATTAACAATGCAGGTGGCTGGCTGGTGCGCAACCAGGCGCTGATCCTCAGCTATGCGGTGAACATCGTGGCGGCTATCGCCATCATTATTGTCGGGATGATTATTGCGCGCGTGGTATCGAACGGCGTCAATCGCCTGCTGGTCGCGCGTCATATTGATGCCACCGTGGCTGATTTCCTCTCGGCGCTGGTGCGCTACGGTATCATTGCCTTCACGATTATTGCCGCGCTGGGCCGTGTCGGCGTGCAGACTGCCTCGGTGATCGCCGTGCTCGGTGCTGCCGGTCTGGCCGTCGGTCTGGCACTGCAGGGGTCGCTCTCCAACCTGGCGGCAGGCGTACTGCTGGTGACCTTCCGTCCATTCCGCACCGGTGAGTTCGTCGATCTCGGTGGCGTGATGGGTACCGTACAGAATGTACAGATCTTCTCGACCACGCTGAAAACCGCTGACGGCAAAATTGTGGTGGTGCCAAACGGCAAAATCATCGCCGGCAACATCGTCAACTTTTCGCGCGAACCTATCCGCCGCAACGAGTTCATTATTGGCGTCGCCTACGATGCGGATGTCGATCAGGTGATCGCACTGCTGCGTGACGTGGTGGAAGCGGACGAGCGCGTACTGAAAGATCTGGGTATTCAGATTGGCCTGAACGAACTGGCGGCATCGTCGCTGAACTTTGTGGTGCGCTGCTGGAGCAAAAGCGGAGATCTGCAGAACGTCTACTGGGATCTGATGAAGAACTTCAAGCGCACGCTGGATGCGCACGGTATCGGTATTCCTTATCCGCAGATGGACGTGCACCTGCATCAGGTGCAGAGCGAGGCGCAGCAGCCTGCGCGCAGCGAGTAAGTTATCAGGGCACCGGCGGGTGCCCTTGTTTTATCAGCTACGCTAATGACCGATTAATTCTTTCCATTTCCGCTAATATCCCCGCCTCACTATACTGCACAGCAACACCACTTTTTCAGGAACTCCTCTGTGTTATCTGTTTACTTACAAGGGCTTGCCCTTGGTGCTGCGCTGATCCTGCCGTTAGGCCCGCAGAACGCCTTCGTCCTGAACCAGGGCATTAAGCGCCACTACCATTTGATGACCGCATCGTTGTGCACACTGAGCGATATTGCGCTGATCTGCGGCGGAATATTTGGCGGCAGCGCGCTGTTGCAGCAGTCGCCGGTTCTGCTGATGCTGATCACCTGGGCTGGCGTGGCGTTTCTGCTATGGTACGGCTGGGGCGCGCTGCGCAGTGCCTGGCAGGGCGATGTCACGCTGGCGTCAGAGGCGGCGCTGAAACAGGGGCGCTGGCGCATTGTCGCCACTATGCTGGCGGTGACCTGGCTCAATCCGCATGTCTATCTCGACACCTTCGTGGTGCTCGGCAGCCTCGGCAGTCAGCTGCCGTCGGCGGAGGCGCGCCGCTGGTTTGCTTTCGGCACCGCCAGCGCCTCGCTGCTGTGGTTTTTCGGTCTGGCGCTGCTGGCCGCCTGGCTGTCGCCGCGCCTGCGCACCGTGCGCGCGCAGCGCATCATTAATCTGCTGGTGGGCGGCGTGATGTGGTTTATCGCCCTGCAGCTGGCGCGTCAGGGCATCGCCGGCTGGTGATGCACATGCAGGCCGTAAAGCGCGGGCAGGGCGCCTGCGCTGGCCAGCAGCTCCAGCCGAATCTGGCGGAACGTGGTATCCGGGGGCAGCGCATGATGGCACAGCGAGTGATGATTATCGCTGACCTCCGCCAGCAGCCTGTCATCCAGCCACAGGCGATAATGGGTAGTGCAGTGCGGCGTCACCGCCTGCGCATGGCCCATCTGCACCGTTTCCATCGCATGATCGAAATCGTTATCGAACAGCAACGTAATCTGGCTGGCGCGCTGCGCGTCCGGCCACTGCCAGCACACCCACGGCTGGCGATCGTCCGCCGCCGGTAGCCAGCCGTTGGTGTGGCTTTCCGGCCGCAGTTTACCGTTGAGCAAATAGTCGCAATGCCACAGCCGCAGCGGCGTCGCCAGACTAAACGCGATCAGGATCTGATGGGGGGCGCGCCGCGGTAGCCAGAAATCAAACTCATCCACGCCGTAATCGCCGTCGTTTACTTGCCGGGTGCGTTTCGCGACGCGCGGATTGAGGCTGTTGAATACCATCATGATGCCCGGCAGGCGCTGGCGGGTGAGCGCCACTTCAATCGCCGGATTTTCTTCAAAGGCGATAAACAGGTAGCGATCGCACTCCGCACGGTAGTCAAACGGCAGCGAATACGCCTCTTCACCGTCAATCTGCAGGCTGTGCGTGGCCAGCAGCCGATCGCCGCAGGTATTGGCCGGATTGTCGCTGGTCAGCAGTGAAACCTGCAGCGTCTGCGCGGATGACGCCCGCAGCCGCACCGTCAGCGCCGGCAGGCGTTCTCCGGCTTTAAGCGGCAGCAGCAGGGCGCAGCGTGAGGTAAGGGCGTGCCAGCCGCCATCCGCGGGCAGAGCGTGCAGCGCGAAGGTGCTGCTGGCGCTAACCTGAGCGGCACCGGCCGGATGCGCCAGCTGCTGACGCGGAATGAACGCGCCGTGGCGCAGCAGCTGTTGCTGCAGCTGACCAATATGCTCCGGCTGCGCCAGCTGACGCGGTGTCTGGTTATGCTGCTGACACAGCGCCGCCGCGCGGCCCACCACTTCGCCCAGCACGCCACAGGTGCACATCACGCGCGCGCTGCCAAAGGCAACGTGCGTGGCAGAGATGAGCCGGCCGGTCAGCAGCAGATTATCCAGCGACTGGCTGTACAGCGCCCGAAACGGAATGGTGTAAGTGCCTTTGCTGTGGAACTGGCGGCAGCCGTCGTGAGCGCTGTACACGCCTTCGGCCGGATGCAGGTCAATCGACCAGCCGCCGTAGGCCACCGCATCGTAGTGGTCGCGCTGCGCGATGATATCCTGCTGACACAGCAGAGTATCGCCGAGAAAGCGTCGGCTCTCGCGCTTGCCGGGAATCAGCCCAACCCATTCAATGGTCAGCGTGTCGGCATCGGCAAACTCGCCGGAGTTTTTGATGTAATCCCACACGCCCCAGACAATCTTCCACAGCTCCCACTTGATGGTTTCGCTTTCATGCACGGTATCCAGCCGGCCGCCCCACTCAAGCCACCACAGATCGCAGCCGTTGAGATCGGAGCTCAGGCGTTTATAGCGCGGAATGGCGGTGATCTCTTTCAGCGCGAAGGATGGCGGTACAAAGCGCACCGGCTGCGCGCTGCGTTTGGTATAAAAATAAATCGAGTGGCCGAGCTTGTGGCCAAACTGCTCGCCCGGCGCCATTTTTTCGCCAAACTCCTGCGGTGATTCTGCGCCGACACGGTGCGCTGCCCCGGCCAGATAGCCGAGCACGCCGTCGCCGCTGGCATCGATAAACTGGTCGGCCGTCACGCGATAGCGGGTCTGATTGATGGCGTTGAAAGCCTGAACCGCCTGCAGGCGCTGCGCGGATTTTTCGATGTCGCTGACCACGGTATTGAGCAGCAGCGTCAGGCGCGGCTGCGCCTGCACGATGTCCAGCAGCACCATGTCAAACAGCACCGGGTTGCCCTCTTTGTTGCGCCACAGGTTCTCCTCCATGATCTCGCCCATGATGCCGCCTTCACGCGCCCAGCGGTTGTTATTACCCATATGCGACGTCGCGCCGTTGGCCCACAGCCGCACTTCGCTGGAGGCGTTGCCGCCGGGGACCGGGCGATCCTGAATCAGCACCACCTGCTGGCCCGCGCGTGCCGCAGCCAGCGCGGCGCACACGCCCGCCAGACCGCCACCGGCGACCAGCACATCGGCGTGTAACGACTGCAACGGAAAGGCACGCGCGGCCTGAGAAGAGAAAGTTTGCATCATGAGGTTACTCCCGCCTGAAGGCTGCTAAGATTGAATTTTTACCGTCACAAGGTGATTTATGTCTTCGCAACCCAACCAGAGCCTGATTGACGGAATTCGCTGCCTGCAATATCTGGTCTCCAGTGACAAAGCGGTCGGCGGCCGTGAACTGGCGCGTCAGATGGGGATGAACAGCACGCGGGTAAACCGTCTGCTGATGACCATGGCGTCCATCGGCCTGACGATTCAGGATGAACACCGGCGCTATCTGCCGGGCCCGGGCATTCATGCGCTGGCGGCGCAGGCCATTCGTGGATCGTCGCTGTTTGCTTCGGCACTGCCGCAGCTGGAGGCGCACGCGCCGCGCGATATCGTGGTGGCGCTTGGCGTGCTGTGGGAGGACCAGGTCATCTACATCTGGCACTCGGAGCCCGGCGAGCGTACCAGTACCAGCCAGGCGCTGGCCGGATTCCGCATGCTGCCAGCGTGGCAGTCGGTGATTGGCGTCGCGCTGCTGGCGGCGGAAAGTGACGAGGTGCTGCGGCCACGCTTCAGTGACGAACAGTGGGCGCAAATTGCGCCGCTGCTGGCGCGCAAACGCACCGGGGATTATCTGGTGTGGCATCGCGAGGACGGCGAAATCAGTATGGCGCAGCCTATCAATAACAACCGCGCGGCGCTGGCCTTCGCCAAAATATGGCAGGCCGATGAAGCCCAGCTGGCGCAGCGTCTGCAACAGCTGCACGCGCTGGCGAAACGACTCATCAGCGCGCGCTGACATGGTCAATTTTTCCTACCACAAACAGATAGCTGCAGATGCCAATAGCGGCCAGCACGGCGATAAAGGCCAGCGCCGGCGCGAAGTTGCTGCCGTCAATCAGGGCGCCGATGGCGATGGGCACCACGATCGATGACAGCGCGCCGGTAAAGTTAAATACGCCGCCGGCCAGACCGATCAGATGGCGCGGCGCCAGCGCGGTAACAAACACCCAGGTGATGGTCGCCAGGCCATTACCAAAAAACGCCAGCGACATAAACAGGATGATCAGCCGCGAATCTTCGGTGTAGTTAGCACCCAGAATGAACAGCGTGAGAAACAGACCGAGGATCACCGGCAGCTTGCGCGCCACGCTTGCTGACATGCCGCGCCGGATCATGCGGTCTGAGGCAAAGCCAGCCAGCAGCACGCCACAAAACGCCGCGAAGTAGGGCAGCGACGCCACGTAGCCGCTCTTAATGAAGTCCATGTGGCGATATTCCACCAGATAGGTGGGAAACCAGGTGAGGAAAAACCAGAAGGTGGCCGAGATGGTGAACTGGCCAATATAGATGCCGACCAGCTTGCGGCTGCGAAACATCTGCGCCAGATCGGCCCAGCGCGCGCGCGGCGGCTGGCAGCCGTGACGCTTTTCCAGCAGTGCGCCGTTGTCACGCAGATAGTTAAGTTCAGCCTCTGATACACCTTTGTGCTGGTGCGGCTCGCGATACAGCAGATACCACACCAGCGCCCAAATCATGCCCGCCACGCCGGTAATCAGAAACAGCCCGCGCCAGCCAAACGCAGCCTGCACGTGAAACAGCAGCGGCGTCATACAGGCGAGGCCAACAAACTGTGCGGACGAGTAGATGCCAATTGCACTGGCACGCTCCTGCTCGGGGAACCAGCTGGAAATCACCCGATTGTTAGCCGGCATCACCGGCGCTTCGAAGGCGCCGACGCCGAGGCGCAGACCGAACAGCGCGCCGAAGCTGCTGGCAAAAGCGTGCAGCGCGGTGATTAGCGACCAGGCAAACAGCCCCGCGCCGTATACCAGCCGCGCGCCGAGACGATCGATCAGAAATCCGCCGGGAATCTGCAGCGCCGCATAGATCCAGCCGAACGCCGAGAAGATCAGGCCCATCTCCAGCGGCGTGAAGCGCAGTTCACCGGCCATCTGCGTGGCGGCCACCGACAGGTTGGTGCGATCCATGTAGTTAATGATGATGTTGATAAACACCAGTGCCAGCATCATAAAGCGAGTGCGTCCGGCTCGCACGCTGACCGCGCTTTGGCTAAGTGGCTGTTCTGTCATAATACAACTCTCCCGAGGGGCAGAAGTGTTTCTTTAATAGAAACGCAGGCGGCGCTTTTCAGCGAATCTGTAGCGATAAATTTGCGATCGCGGATACGTTAAACCTGAGCAAAGCCGAACTTTTTGCTAATTTCAAACTCAGACCATCACGCATAGTAATGTGTTTTGGGTTTCGCCATAGTGGCGACCTGCAAATTGAACCCTTCAAGGAGGACTTTCGTGAAACTGAAAGCACTGGCGCTGGCCGCCGTAATGAGCACGGGCGCACTGTCCGGTCTGGTCCAGGCGGGAGAAGTGCCGAACGGACCGCACGTGGTGACATCAGGACAGGCCAGCGTGGATGCCCGTCCGGATATGGCTACGCTCTCCATCGTGGTGAATGTTTCGTCGAAAGACGCGGCGGATGCAAAAAAACAGGCTGACGACCGCGTGGCGCAATATTTTGATTTCCTGCAAAAGAACGGCATCGAGAAGAAAGATATTGATGCGGCTAATCTCAGCACCCAGCCGGAGTATGACTACACCAAAGAGGGTAAATCGGTGCTGAAAGGCTACCGTGCGGTGCGTCAGGTGGAAGTGACGCTGCGCCAGCTGGATAAGCTGAATGAGCTGCTGGACGGCGCGCTGAAGTCGGGCCTGAATGAGATTCGTTCTGTTGAGCTGGGCGTGGCTAACGCAGACAGCTACAAAGATCAGGCGCGTAAAGCGGCGATTGCCAATGCCACACAGCAAGCGAGCGCCCTGGCGGAAGGCTTCAATGCCAAACTGGGCTCGGTGTACAGCATTCGCTATCACGTGGCTAACTACCAGCCGATGCCGATGGCGCGCATGTACAAAGCGGCCGGTGCCGCAGCGGACACCACCGCGCAGCAGACCTACGAGCAGCAGAGCATCCATTTTGACGATCAGGTGGATGTGGTGTTCGAAATCAAACCGAATACGGCGCAGTAAGTTAGCCTGTAAAATTGTAGCGGCGCGATTCATCGCGCTCTCCAGCAGCAGAACCGCTGTCAAATCGCGCGATGAATCGCGCCGCTACGACTATTGTGCGCTAATCTGAAGGGCGCTAAGCCGCAACTTCATCCTGGCGCAATACGCGGTGGCCGTGGGCAATCAGCGCATCGGTCACGCTGCGCATCAGGCGGCTTTCCGGCGCGAAACGGTGCCAGTACAGCATCCGGCGCTGATACAGACCCGGCGTCAAATCGACCAGCTCTCCCTGCGCCAGCTCGCGCTCAATCTGCAGGTGCGGAATCATACAGCACACCGATCCCTGACGCGCCAGCTGCACAAAAGCCTCTGACGAGTTCACGATGTGGCACGGCACGCTGCCCGGCGATAAATCAAAGTTCTGCTGCAAAAAGGCCTGATGCATATCGTCGAGGTGATCAAACGCCACCGCCGGGGCTTTTAGCAGCGCCGAGCGTGTCACGCCATTGGGGAAATAGCGCGCGGCAAACTCCGGCGAGGCGCAGAACAGATAGTCCAGCGCACCCAGCTGATCCACCAGGCAACTTGGCAACGGCTGCGGCTGGATACTCACCGCGCCGACCACTTCACCGCGCCGTAAACGCTCCTGCGTGCGGGTTTCATCTTCCACCTGCAGATTCAGGCGCACCGGCGAGTCGGCCAGCACATCTTTCAGCGCCGGCAGCAGCCAGGTAGCAAGACTGTCGGCGTTCACCGCCAGCGACAGCAGCAGCGGCGTGGTGCCACCGTTATCATCGCCCAGCCACTCCTCTTCCAGCAGCTCCACCTGATGCAGCAGCGCCAGCAATTTTTGTCCCTGCTCGGTCGGTCGCGGCGGCACGGTACGCACCAGCAGTGGCTGACCGAATAAATTTTCCAGCTGTTTAATGCGCTGCGACACCGCAGACTGCGTGATGCACAGCTTCTGGGCGGCACGCTCAAAGCCGCGTTCGCGAATCACAGCATCCAGCGCCTGAAGCGTTCGATAATCCGGGCGTTTCATTATTGTTCTCTCTCGTTCAGGGTGGAAACTACTATGCCATAAAACGGCGAAGCTGTGCGGCCGACGCGTTTTTGCGGGCTGGCTTCCAAAGGCTTACATCCAACGTCGGTCAGCCGCGCTTTTTGACAGCGCCTTGTTTTATACTACGCGCACTTCGATGTCGCACAGGTTTTAAACATACCATGACCCAGGATGAACTGAAAAAAGCGGTAGGTTGGGCAGCGCTGCAGTACGTGCAGCCAGGCACCATTGTTGGCGTAGGCACCGGTTCAACGGCGGCGCACTTTATTGACGCGCTTGGTACCATCAGGGATCAGATCGAGGGCGCGGTTTCCAGTTCGGAAGCCTCAACCGAAAAGCTCAAATCGCTGGGCATTCCGGTGTTCGATCTCAACAACGTGGATGCGCTGTCGGTGTATGTCGACGGGGCTGATGAGATCAATCCACAGATGCAGATGATTAAGGGCGGCGGCGCAGCGCTGACGCGTGAGAAAATTGTCGCGGCGGTGGCGCAGAAATTTATCTGCATCGCTGATGCGTCCAAGCAGGTCGATGTGCTGGGCAACTTCCCGCTTCCGGTGGAGGTGATTCCGATGGCGCGCGCTTATGTGGCGCGGGAGCTGGTGAAGCTGGGCGGCCTGCCGGAGTATCGTCAGCACGTGGTTACGGATAACGGCAACATTATTCTCGACGTACATAATCTGCGCATCCTTGACCCGATTGCGCTGGAAAAAACTATCAATGCGTTGCCGGGCGTCGTCACCGTGGGGCTGTTTGCCGCGCGCGGAGCGGATATCGCGCTGATTGGCACGCCGGACGGCGTGAAAACCATCACCAATTGATCTCACCGGCGCGCCGCCAGCGCCGGTTATTTCCATCCGCAAAACATCTTTTCTTGCTGCAGTGAAATTTGGTGACTTATGTCACAAATGATTCATCAACAGCAGGTTCGTACTTTGCGCTCTCGTCATCTCACGATTTTGTGTGGATTTGTGTTGTCTGCACGTGGGCGCGTGCTGGCGTGCAGGCAATCGTTTGTATTGCCGCGCCGGAAAATTTTGATATTTTGACAGAAGGCTACCTTATGGTAGTCCTCGTTGAATTCTGAATAGGGTCGGGAAATGGCAAAGGTATCACTGGAAAAAGACAAGATTAAGTTCCTGCTGGTGGAAGGCGTTCACCAGAGTGCGCTGGATAATCTGCGCGCCGCAGGTTACACCAACATCGAGTTCCACAAAGGCGCACTGGATGCTGAGACGCTGAAGTCCTCCATCCGCGATGCCCACTTCATTGGTATCCGTTCCCGTACCCAACTGACTGAAGAGATCTTCGCGGCGGCTGAAAAGCTGGTGGCGGTGGGCTGCTTCTGTATCGGTACTAACCAGGTTGATCTCAGCGCGGCAGCGAAACGCGGCGTGCCGGTGTTCAACGCCCCGTTCTCCAATACCCGTTCAGTCGCGGAACTGGTGATCGGCGAAATGCTGCTGATGCTGCGCGGCATTCCGGAAGCCAACGCCAAAGCACACCGCGGCATCTGGAATAAAATCGCCACCGGTTCGTACGAAGCGCGTGGTAAGAAGCTGGGGATCATTGGCTACGGCCATATCGGGATGCAGCTCGGCGTGCTGGCGGAAAGCCTCGGCATGCACGTATTTTTCTACGATATCGAAAACAAGCTGCCGCTGGGCAATGCCACCCAGGTGCGCCATCTCTCTGACCTGCTGAACATGAGTGATGTGGTCAGCCTGCACGTGCCGGAAACGCCGTCCACGCAGAACATGATTGGCAGCGAAGAGCTGGCGCTGATGAAGCCCGGCGCGCTGCTGATCAACGCCGCGCGCGGCACCGTGATCGACATCCCGGCGCTGTGTAATGCGCTGGCCAGCAAGCACCTCGCCGGTGCCGCCATCGACGTCTTCCCGGTTGAACCTGCAACCAACAGCGATCCGTTCAACTCGCCGCTGTGCGAATTCGACAACGTGATCCTGACGCCGCACATCGGTGGATCAACGCAGGAAGCGCAGGAGAACATCGGTCTGGAAGTGTCTGGCAAGCTGGCCAAGTACTCTGACAACGGCTCGACGCTCTCCGCAGTAAACTTCCCGGAAGTCTCGCTGCCGATGCACGCTGCCAGCGCCAGCCGCCTGCTGCACATCCATGAAAACCGCCCGGGCGTGCTGACCGCCATCAACCAGATCTTTGCCGAGCAGGGCATCAACATTGCCGCTCAGTATCTGCAAACCTCGCCAGTGATGGGCTATGTGGTTATCGATATTGATGCCGAAGAAGATGTAGCGGAGAAAGCGCTGCAGCTGATGAAGGCGATTCCGGGCACTATTCGCGCCCGTCTGCTGTACTGACAGTGCAGGGCGCCGCTGGGCGCCCTGTCTTTATCCCGCCAGCGTTTCCCACTGCCACAGCTTTGACGGCGTCAGAATTGCCGGCAATGGCACATCCCAGGCCGCCACCGGCAGCGCATCCACGCGCTGGCAGTCGTGCGCAATACCCAGCGGTAAAAAGCCATGCTGTTGCCAGTGCTGTAGCGTGCGATCGTAAAAACCCCCGCCCATGCCTAAGCGTTGTCCCTGCGCGTCAAACGCCACCAGCGGTACCAGCATCACATCCAGCTGATCGAGTGTGGCCAGCTGCGTGATATCCAGCGGCGGCTCAGGGATGCGCAGCTTGTTAGGTCGCAGCGGGGTTTCTGGCGTATAGCGCAAAAAAAGCAGGTGACCGGGCGCAAATGGGTGCAGCACCGGCAGAAAGACCTGCTTCTTTTGCTGCCACAGTTTGGCAATCAGCGGTCGGGTATTGATTTCGCCATCGACGGAGAGAAACAGCGCGATGCGTTGTGCGCTGGCCAGCGGGGCAAAATTGATGGCATGTTCAGCCAGCAGATCGGCGGCCTCAACCTGTTGCTCAGGCGTAAGATTGCGGCGCAGATGGCGCACATGCTGACGAATATCCTGACGGTCGAGAAGAGAAGGTGCTGGCATGATGTCCCCGGCTGATAAGGCTGTTGATAGCCACATTATCACACCGGGAATAACAGGGTGGAACTAAGAGGAGATCTCCGAGATGCCGCCGCAGGCTGTAACCCTTGAACCCTTGGTTCAAGGTGAGTATGCCGTCGTAACCATCAGGCTTCTCGGACGGACCGAGCATGCTCACAGGTTACAGAGCGTCACACTCTGTTGGTATGAAATATCGGCTCAGGGGACTGGCCCGCTTGCAAACATCTCAGAGAAAATTGACTTCACCGTTACTCTAACACGAGTACCATGAAGTGTTATTCGAATTTAGGGCCCTGACGTTCAGTTATGCGACCTTGCTCAACTAATGCCTGCTCAATGGTCTGCTGCAGCATACGGATGCGTTGTTCCATATTGGCTGCGTAATCGCGCGTTTTACCTTTCTCTTGTGCCAGCTCGTGGCAAATGTTTAACGCGGCGATGAACACCAGCTGCTCTGTATTTGTGACTCTAGTGCGAACTTTTAAATCTTGCAACCGTTGATTGAGATCCTCTGCGGCCAGATTCAGCGCATCTTGCTGTTCAGGCGGACAATTCACTCTCAATGAACGACCAAAAATCTGAATATCTACCGGTTGTGCAGACATGCCACCATCCTGACTGATTACTTCGTTCGCATCTCCCTTACCTGTCAATGGGTTGGGAGGTGCGCAACTATATAGACCCGCGTGATAAGTTACAACCCCTTTTCTGGAAACCCTGAGGCACCTGGTGGTAGCATAACACGAACTTATTCTGCCAACGACGACCAAAGCTTATGTCTTTACAGAACGCAACACCCACTTACAACGCGCTGGCCGCGGCACTTTCCCAGCAGGGCGTAGGCATGACGCCCGCCGAGATGCACGGACTGCTGTGTGGCATTCTGTGCGGCGGCAATCAGGACAGCAGCTGGAAAACCCTGGTGCACGACCTGACTAACGAGGGCATGGCGTTCTCGCAAAGCCTGTCGCAGCCGCTGCAGGCGCTGCATGAAAACCTGGCCAACACGCTGGATGAAGAGGGTTTCCTGTTCCAGCTGATGCTGCCGGATGAGGATGACATCACGGTGTTCGATCGTGCTGACGCGCTGGCCGGCTGGGTCAATCACTTCCTGCTGGGCCTGGGCGTGACGCAGCCGAAGCTGGACAAAGTGACCGGTGAGACCGGCGAAGCGATTGACGATCTGCGCACCATTGCGCAACTTGGCTACGATGAAGATGAAGATCAGGAAGAGCTCGAACAGTCGCTGGAAGAGGTGATTGAGTACGTGCGCGTTGCCGCGCTGCTGTGCCATGACACCTTCACCCGGCCACGCACGCCGACCGCACCGGAAGTGCAAAAACCTACGCTACACTAAGCGCGTCATCGTGGGCAGGTCGCTGCCCGTTTTCTACAGGGAGTGCAAATATGATTACACTGGAATCCTTCCGGCAACGTCGTCAGGCGCTGATCGCCCGCATGGCACCCGGCAGCGCGGCTTTGATTTTTGCTGCACCTGAAGTGACGCGCAGCAACGACACCGAATATCCCTTTCGCCAGAACAGCGACTTCTGGTACTTCACCGGCTTCAACGAGCCGCAGGCGCTGCTGGTATTAATCAAGAGCGATGACAATCATAACCACAGCGTGCTGTTTAACCGCGTACGCGACCTGACGGCAGAGATCTGGTTCGGGCGTCGGCTTGGTCAGGAAGCCGCACCGGCGAAGCTGGGCGTTGACCGCGCGCTCCCGTGGGATGCGATTGACGAGCAGCTGCACCAGCTGCTCAACGGACTCGATGTGGTCTATCACGCACAGGGTGAATACGCGGAAGCGGATACGCTGGTGTTCAGCGCGCTGGAGAAACTGCGCCGCGGTTTCCGGCAAAACCTCAGCGCGCCGGCGACGCTGACCGACTGGCGTCCCTGGGTGCATGAGATGCGCCTGTTTAAAAGCGAAGACGAGATCGCCATTCTGCGCCGCGCAGGAAAAATCAGCGCGCTGGCACATACCCGTGCGATGCAGGCGTGCCGTCCCGGCATGTTTGAATATCAACTGGAAGGCGAAATCCATCACGAATTCACCCGCCACGGCGCGCGCTTTCCGTCTTACAACACCATCGTGGGCTCCGGTGAGAACGGCTGCATTCTGCACTACACCGAAAACGAAAGCGAAATGCGCGACGGCGATCTGGTGCTGATTGATGCCGGTTGCGAATTCCATGGCTACGCCGGCGATATCACCCGCACCTTCCCGGTTAACGGTAAATTCAGCCAGCCGCAGCGCGAGATCTACGACATCGTGCTCGCCTCGCTGTATAAGGCGCTGTCGATGTTCCGCCCGGGCATCAGCATCCATGAAGTCAACGACGAAGTGGTGCGTATCATGATCACCGGTCTGGTCGATCTGGGCATTCTGGAAGGCAATATCGATACGCTGTTTGAAGAGCAGGCGCACCGTCCGTTCTTTATGCACGGCCTTGGTCACTGGCTGGGGCTGGACGTGCATGACGTCGGCCACTACGGCACGCCCAGCCGCGACCGCCTGCTTGAGCCCGGCATGGTGCTCACCGTTGAACCGGGCCTGTATATCGCGCCGGATGCCAAAGTGCCGGCACAATATCGCGGCATCGGTATCCGTATCGAAGACGACATCGTTATCACCGCCGACGGTAATGAAAACCTGACCGACAGCGTGGTAAAAGACGCTGAGGCGATCGAAGCACTGATGGCGGCGGCGCGCAGCGTATGAGTATCCTGATTGCAGGCGGCGGCATGACCGGCGCCACGCTGGCACTGGCGATTTCGCATCTGACGCAGGGCCAGTTGCCGGTGACGCTGATTGAACGTCATCAGCCGGACAGCCGCGCGCACCCGGGCTTTGACGGGCGCGCCATCGCGCTGGCGGCGGGCACCTGTCAGCAGCTGGCGGAGATTGACCTGTGGCGGTCGCTGGCGGATTGCGCCACGCCCATTACCCACATCCACGTTTCCGATCGCGGGCACAGCGGGTTTGTTCAGCTGCAGGCTGAGGATTATCAGCTGTCGGCGTTGGGCAACGTGGTCGAGCTGTATGACGTGGGACAGCGCCTGTTTAAACGTCTGCGTGAGGCACCCGGCGTGACGCTGTGCTGCCCGGATCACGTTACCTCAGTAACCCGCAGCGCCGATAGCGTGCAGGCGACGCTCAGCAGCGGCGCAACGTTACAGGGCGCGCTGCTGGTGGCCGCTGACGGCGCACGCTCGCCGCTGGCAGCATCCTGCGGCATGCGCTGGCAGCGCGACGACTACCAGCAGCTGGCGGTGATTGCCAACGTCGCGACGCAGGTGCCGCATCAGGGCCGCGCGTTTGAGCGCTTCACGCAGCATGGCCCGCTGGCGCTGTTACCGATGTCCGGCAACCGTCTATCGCTGGTGTGGTGTCATCCGGCGGCGGCCGAAGCCACGGTTAAGCAGTGGGACGATGCCACCTTCCTGCATGAATTACAGCGCGCCTTTGGCTGGCGGCTGGGGCGCTTTACTCACGCCGGCCAGCGCGAAATCTATCCGCTGGCGCTGCAGACCGCAGAGCGTCAGGTGACGCACCGGCTGGCGCTGGTCGGCAATGCGGCCCAGACGCTGCATCCGATCGCCGGGCAGGGCTTTAACCTCGGACTGCGCGATGTGATGTCGCTGGCGGAAACCCTTGCGGCGGCGCATCGTCACCAGCAGGATCCGGGCAGCCACGCGGTATTGCACCATTTTGCTGCGCGCCGCCAGCCGGATCGTGCGGCGACCATTGGCGTCACCGACGGTCTGGTGCGGCTGTTCGCCAACCGTTATGCCCCGCTGGTGGCAGGACGAAATCTTGGGCTGGTGGCAATGGACCACCTGCCATGGCTGCGAAACCCACTTGCCGTGCGCACGCTCGGCTGGGTTAAGCGTTAAGCATGAATTAAGGGGCAGCAATGCAAACATTTGATGTGGCGATTGCCGGTGGCGGCATGGTCGGTCTGGCGGTGGCCTGTGGCTTACAGGGCAGCGGCCTGCGCGTTGCGGTGCTGGAAAAAGCGCCTGAGCCACAATTTGATGCGGCGGCGCCAGCGTCGGTTCGCGTCTCGGCCATCAACGCCGCCAGCGAGCGTCTGCTGCAAAAACTTGATGTCTGGTCGACCATTCTCGCGCTGCGCGCCAGCGCGTATCACGGCATGGAAGTGTGGGATCAGGACAGCTTTGGCTCGATCAGCTTTGATGACGAGCAGCAGGGGCTATCGCACCTCGGACATATCATTGAAAACGAGGTGATTCACAGTGCGCTGTGGCAGCGCGCCAGCCAGTGCAACGAGGTGACGCTGATTGCACCGGCTCAGCTGCAGCAGGTGGCGTTTGGCGATAACGAAGCCTTTATTACCCTGCAGGACGGCAGCATGATGAGCGCGCGCCTGCTGATTGCTGCGGACGGGGCAAACTCGTGGCTGCGTGACAAAGCGGATATCCCGATTACTTTCTGGGATTACGAACATCACGCGCTGGTGGCCAATGTACGCACCGATATGCCGCACGATGCCATCGCGCGTCAGGTGTTCCACGGCGACGGCATTCTGGCCTTCCTGCCGATGCAGGATCCGCACCTGTGTTCCATCGTCTGGTCGCTGTCACCGCAGGAAGCGGCGCGACTGCAATCCATGCCGGAAGCGCTGTTTAACCAGCAGCTGTCGGTAGCATTCGATATGCGCCTTGGTCTGTGCCAGGTGGAAAGCGAACGTAAAACCTTCCCGCTGACGGCGCGTTACGCCCGCAACTTTGCTGCGCACCGGCTGGCGCTGGTGGGCGATGCGGCGCATACCATCCATCCGCTGGCCGGGCAGGGGGTTAACCTCGGCTTCATGGATGCCGCCGAGCTGATTGGCGAAATCCGCCGTCTGCATCAGCAGGGCAAAGATATCGGCCAGCATCTCTATTTGCGTCGTTATGAACGCAGCCGCAAGCACAGCGCAGCGCTGATGCTGGCCGGCATGCAGGGTTTCCGTGAGCTGTTTGCCGGCCACCATCCGGCAAAAAAACTGCTGCGCGACGTCGGGCTGAAGCTGGCCGACACGCTGCCTGGCGTAAAGCCGTTACTGCTGAAGCAGGCCATGGGCCTCAACGACCTGCCCGGCTGGATCCGCTAACCCTCCTTATTACGGCACCGTTTCAGGTGCCGTTTTTCCTGCACTGACGTTACGCGATCGCCCTCAAGGGTGGGTGTGGCAGTCGGCTGCCGCTCATGAATCACCGAACTGCACAGCGTTGTCGCCATCCATCGCGACCCTGTGCGCACCCGGTAATGTCACTGCAAAACCCGCCCCGGCACCATTATTGTGCATCGCTGCACCCAAATTGCCCTTCATTTGATTTATTCTAATTTCAGGTCTCAATTCGCATTACTTTAACTAATCCAAAATGCTTTTTGCTCCCGAACCATTTCCCTTGTCTGCGGCACAGGTTCCATTATTCGGCTGAATTACTGCGCAACAGGTGAATTATATGCGCGGTAAATCACATAAATGCAGTGAGATGTGCTGGCGTGGCTGCCGGGGCAGCACAAAGGATGATAAGGTTTCACCCTCGTTTTGCTTATGGTTAATTGCCGTATTCGGTGGTAACTTCAGCTTAAAGAGAACGTTTGCGTCGCTCAAAACTGACGGCGCAGGCGCGTCACACTCACTTGTCTTCACAGGATGGTTATGACTCAGCAAACGCCTCTATTCGAACAGCATCAGGCCTGCGGTGCCCGCATGGTGGATTTCCACGGCTGGATGATGCCGCTGCACTACGGCTCGCAAATGGATGAGCACCATGCGGTGCGTAACGATGCCGGAATGTTTGACGTTTCCCACATGACCATTGTCGATCTGCACGGCGCGCGCACCCGTGAATTTCTGCGTTACCTGCTGGCCAACGACGTCGCCAAACTGACCCAGCCCGGCAAAGCCCTCTATACCGGCATGCTGAATGCTTCAGCTGGCGTCATTGATGATTTAATTGTTTACTTTATGAGCGAAGATTTCTTCCGCCTGGTGGTCAACTCCGCCACGCGCGAGAAGGATCTGGCGTGGATCGCTGAGCATGCGCAGCCGTTTGGGGTTGCGCTCACCGAGCGTGACGATCTGGCGCTAATCGCCGTACAGGGGCCGAACGCGCAGCAAAAAGCACAGAGCCTGTTAAGCGCGGCACAGCGTGACGCGGTGGCAGGCATGAAGCCGTTCTTTGGCGTACAGGCCGGCGATCTGTTTATCGCCACGACCGGTTATACCGGTGAAGCCGGTTATGAAATCGCCCTGCCTGCCGCTCAGGCCGCAGATTTCTGGCAGCAGCTGCTGGCCGCCGGCGTGAAACCAGCCGGGCTGGGCGCACGCGATACGCTGCGTCTCGAAGCTGGCATGAATCTGTATGGTCATGAGATGGATGAAGGCGTTTCGCCGCTGGCCGCCAACATGGGCTGGACCATCAGCTGGGAGCCCGCCGACCGTGATTTCATTGGCCGTGAAGCGCTGGAAGCGCAGCGCGAGAACGGCACGGAAAAACTGGTCGGGCTGGTGATGACCGAAAAAGGCGTGCTGCGTAACGGTCTGACGGTGCGCTTTACCGATGCGCAGGGACAGCCGCAGCAGGGCATCATTACCAGCGGCTCCTTCTCGCCAACGCTGGGCTACAGCATTGCGCTGGCGCGCGTGTCGGCCAGTATCGGTGAGCAGGCGATTGTTGAAATCCGCAATCGTGAAATGCCGGTGAAAGTGACTAAACCTATTTTTGTTCGCGCCGGCAAGCCGGTCGCTCAGTAATTTTTTTCAGGAGAAATGGCGATGAGCAATGTGCCAAATGAATTGAAGTACCGTGATAGCCACGAGTGGGTGCGTAAAGAAGCTGACGGTACGTTTACCGTGGGCATCACCGAACACGCGCAGGAACTGCTGGGCGACATGGTGTTTGTCGACCTGCCAGACGTGGGCGCCAGTTTTGCCGCCGGTGACGACTGTGCGGTAGCCGAATCCGTGAAAGCGGCATCGGATATCTATGCCCCGCTGAGCGGTGAAATCGTGGCGGTCAACGAAGAGCTGGGCGATGCCCCGGAGCTGGTGAACAGCGAACCGTACGCCGCCGGCTGGCTGTTCCGCATCAAAGCCAGCGACGAGTCCGAGCTCGACGCGATGCTTGATGCTGCCGCCTACAAAGCGTCCATCGATGAGTAACCGGTAGTCTCTGAAGGTGCTGCACTGCGGCGCCTTCTTTTTTATCTGCCTGATTTAATGCCATTTTGTCACCCAGCCCGATTCAGGATGTACTGTAAATGACTCAGACTCTCAGCCAGCTCGAACATAACGGTGCTTTTATTGAGCGCCATATCGGTCCTGATGCCGCGCAGCAGGCCACCATGCTGGAAGCGATTGGTGCCAGCTCGCTGGCTTCGCTGATCGCTTCAATTGTGCCTGCTGATATCCAGCTGCCAGGCCCGCCGGCGGTAGGCGATGCCGCGACTGAACAGCAGGCGCTGGCAGAGCTGAAAGCCATTGCCAGCCAGAATCAGCGTTACAAATCCTGGATTGGAATGGGTTACAGCGCCGTGATCACCCCGCCGGTGATTCTGCGCAACATGCTGGAAAACCCGGGCTGGTACACGGCCTACACGCCGTATCAGCCGGAAGTGTCGCAGGGCCGTCTGGAAGCGCTGCTTAATTTCCAGACCCTGACGCTCGATCTCACCGGGCTGGATATCGCTTCAGCTTCGCTGCTGGATGAAGCCACCGCGGCCGCCGAAGCGATGGCGATGGCTAAACGCGTCAGCAAGCTGAAAAACGCGACCAAATTCTTTATCGCCGATGACATCCATCCGCAAACGCTGGATGTGGTGCGCACCCGCGCCGAAACCTTTGGCTTTGAGCTGATTATCGATCGCGCCGAAAAAGCCCGCGAGCACGACGATCTGTTTGGCGTGCTGCTGCAGCAGGTCGGTACCAGCGGAGAAGTGCACGACTACCGTGAACTGATTGCTGAGCTGAAAAGCCGCAAAGTGGTAGTGAGCGTGGCGGCGGATTTCATGGCGCTGGTGCAGCTGGAAGCGCCGGGCAAACAGGGTGCTGATATTGTCTTTGGTTCCGCCCAGCGCTTTGGCGTACCGATGGGCTACGGCGGTCCGCACGCGGCCTTCTTTGCCAGCCGTGATGAGCACAAGCGCTCCATGCCGGGCCGTATCATCGGTGTGTCACGCGATGCCGCAGGTAACACTGCACTGCGCATGGCGATGCAGACGCGCGAACAGCACATCCGCCGTGAGAAAGCCAACTCCAACATCTGTACTTCACAGGTGCTGCTGGCGAATATCGCCGGCCTGTACGCGGTTTACCATGGCCCGGCCGGACTGAAGCGCATCGCCTCGCGCATTCACCGTCTGACCTCGATTCTGGCAGCAGGCCTGCAAAACGGCGGCCTGAAGCTGCGCCATCACAGCTGGTTCGATACGCTGACCGTTGAAGTTGCCGATAAAGCGGCGGTGCTGAACCGTGCGCTGAGCTTCGGCGTCAACCTGCGCAGCGATATCCTCAATGCGGTCGGTATCACGCTGGATGAAACCACCACGCGTGAAGACGTGCTGGCGCTGTTTGCCATTCTGCTGGGCGATGCGCACGGCCAGGATATCGAGGCGCTGGACGCCGCGGTGGCGGCGGAAAATAGCGCCATTCCGGCAGGCCAGCAGCGTACCAGCGAATTCCTTACCCATCCGGTGTTCAACCGTCATCACAGCGAAACTGAGATGATGCGCTATATGCACAGCCTGGAGAAAAAGGATCTGGCGCTGAATCAGGCAATGATCCCGCTCGGCTCATGCACCATGAAACTGAATGCCGCCGCCGAAATGATTCCGATCACCTGGCCGGAATTCGCTGAACTGCACCCGTTCTGCCCGGCAGAGCAGGCGAGCGGTTATCTGCAGATGATCGGCCAGCTGTCCCAGTGGCTGGTTCAGCTCACCGGGTACGATGCGCTGTGCATGCAGCCGAACTCTGGTGCGCAGGGCGAATACGCCGGTCTGCTGGCCATCCGTCGCTATCATGAGAGCCGTAATGAAGCGGGCCGCACGATCTGTCTGATCCCGAGTTCGGCACATGGCACCAACCCGGCGTCCGCGCAGATGGCGGGCATGGCGGTCGTGGTGGTGGCCTGTGATAAGCAGGGCAACATCGATCTCGGCGATCTGCGTGAAAAAGCAGCGCAGGCCGGTGATGCGCTGTCGTGCATCATGGTGACCTATCCGTCGACGCACGGCGTCTACGAAGAGACCATTCGCGAAGTGTGCCAGATCGTGCATCAGTACGGCGGCCAGGTGTACCTCGACGGCGCAAACATGAACGCGCAGGTCGGGATCACCACGCCTGGCTACATTGGCGCTGACGTGTCGCATCTCAACCTGCACAAAACCTTCTGCATTCCGCACGGCGGTGGCGGTCCGGGCATGGGGCCCATCGGGGTAAAAGCGCATCTGGCACCATTCGTACCGGGCCATAGCGTGGTGCAGATTGACGGCGTGCTGACCCAGCAGGGCGCGGTTTCTGCGGCGCCGTTCGGCAGCGCATCTATTCTGCCCATCAGCTGGATGTACATTCGCATGATGGGCGCAGAAGGGCTGAAGCAGGCCAGCTCGGTGGCGATTCTCAACGCCAACTACATCGCCAGCCGGCTGCAGTCAGCGTACCCGATTCTGTACGCCGGCCGCGACGGCCGCGTGGCGCATGAGTGCATTCTCGACATTCGTCCGCTGAAAGAGCAGACCGGCATCAGCGAGCTGGATATCGCGAAACGCCTGATCGACTACGGCTTCCATGCGCCGACAATGTCGTTCCCGGTCGCCGGCACGCTGATGGTCGAGCCGACCGAATCCGAGAGCAAAATCGAGCTGGACCGCTTTATTGACGCGATGCTGGCGATCCGCATGGAAATCGATCGCGTGGCCGACGGTGAATGGCCGGCTGACGACAACCCGCTGGTGAATGCACCGCATACCCAGATGGAAATCGTCGGCGACTGGACTCATCCGTACAGCCGCGAGCTGGCGGTCTTCCCGGCCGGCAGCGCCAACAAATACTGGCCGACCGTTAAGCGTCTCGACGATGTGTTTGGCGATCGCAATGTGTTCTGTTCATGCGTTCCGATGAGCGAATACCAGTAATCTGCAGGCGTAATCCAAACCCTTCAGTAATACTAAAGGCCGATTTGTCGGCCTTTTTTTTATGGGAGAAGCATATGGATCTGGCACTGGTCACCGGCGGTAGCCGCGGAATTGGACGGGCAACATCGCTGCTGCTGGCGCAGGCGGGTTATCGCGTGGCAATCAATTTCCGGCAGCGCGCAGCAGAAGCGTTGCAGGTGTTAGCAGATATCGAAGCGCAGGGCGGCAGCGCGTTTGCCTTACAGGCGGATATTGCCGATGAAGCGCAGGTGGTGCGCATGTTCCGCCAGCTGGATCAGCAGCCGGGCGCGCTGCGCGTGCTGGTGAATAACGCCGGTATTCTCTTCTCCCAGTGCCGGGTTGAGGATCTGGATGCTGCGCGCATTCAGCGCGTGCTGGCAACCAATGTCACCGGCACGTTTATCTGCTGCCGCGAAGCGGTAAAACGGATGAGCACCGCACACGGCGGTCAGGGCGGCGCTATTGTTAACGTCTCGTCAGCGGCCGCTCGTACCGGCTCGCCCAATGAGTATGTCGATTACGCGGCGTCGAAAGGCGCGATGGATACGCTGACCAGAGGATTGTCACTGGAAGTGGCAGCGCAGGGGATTCGCGTCAATAGCGTGCGGCCAGGGCTGATCTACACCGATATGCATGCCGACGGCGGTGAGCCGGGGCGCGTTGATCGTCTCGCGGCATCGCTGCCGATGCAGCGCGGCGGCCAGGCGGAAGAGATCGCTGCCGCCATCATCTGGCTGGCCAGTGACGCCGCTTCCTACGTCACCGGCAGCTTTATTGATGCATCAGGCGGCCGTTGAGCCGCACGCCACAGCCTGTCTGCGCGCGGCGTACATTTTTACGTCGCGCGCTATAAGCGGTTACAGCACTTCACCATTGCTGGCAATCACCTGCTGATACCAGGCGAAACTCTTCTTCTTCGAACGGGCAAAGCTGCCGCTGCCGTCATCGTTTTTATCAACGTGGATAAAGCCGTAGCGCTTGCTGTACTGGCCGGTAGTAAAGGAGACGCAGTCGATGCAGCCCCACGGCGTATAGCCCAGCAGATCGACACCATCCAGCGCCACCGCTTTTTTCATCTCTTCAATGTGCGCGCGCAGATAATCAATGCGGTAGTCATCTTCGATTACGCCCTCAGCATTGGCTTTATCAATGGCACCAAAGCCGTTCTCAACAATAAACAGCGGCTTCTGGTAGCGCTCATACAGCGCGTTAAGCACGTAGCGCAGGCCGACCGGATCAATCTGCCAGCCCCAGTCGGACGCTTTCACATGTGGGTTAGGCACTACGCCGTCGAAGCCGGTGATCGGGTCGTCGACGCCGCTGGCTTTGGTGTCCACCGCATTGCTCATGTAGTAGCTGAAACCGATGTAATCGCAGCAGCCCTGACGCAGCGTTTCGGCGTCATCGGCTTCCATCTCAATGTGATAGCCCTTGCGCGCCCACTCTTTCAGCGTATAAGCCGGGTACGCGCCGCGCATCTGCACGTCGCTGAACACGTAGCGCTGATGCATCGACTCCTGCGCGCGCATCACGTCGTCTGGATGGCAGGAGAACGGATAGACCGGTACCATGGCGATCATGCAGCCAATCTGGAAATCCGGGTTGATTTCGTGGCCGCGCTTCACCACTTTGGCACTGGCAACGAACTGATGATGCATCACCTGATACATCGTCTGCTCCGGCTTTTCATGCTCTGTGAATACGACGCCGGAGCAGCAGTAGCCGAACAGCGGATACTGCCAGTTGCGCTGGTTATTGATTTCATTGAAGGTCATCCAGTACTTCACCTTGTGGCGATAGCGCGTCATCACCACGTCACTGAAGCGCACAAAGAAATCGACCACTTTGCGATTGGCCCAGCCGCCATACTCTTTAACCAGATGATAAGGCATCTCAAAGTGCGACAGGGTAATCACCGGTTCGATGCCATATTTCAGCAGTTCATCAAACAGGTCGTCGTAAAATTGCAGGCCGGCTTCATTGGGTTGCAGTTCATCGCCGTTGGGGAAAATGCGCGTCCAGGCAATCGAGGTGCGGAAGCATTTGAAACCCATCTCAGCAAACAGCGCCACGTCCTGTTTGTAGTGTGAATAGAATTCCACCGCCTGATGGTTGGGATAGTGCTGGCCGGGCTGGACGCCGGGCGTGATGACGCGATCAACGCCGTGTGCGCCGCCGGTGAGAACATCGGCGATACTGACGCCTTTGCCGCCCTGATCCCAGCCGCCCTCAACCTGATGGGCTGCCACCGCGCCGCCCCAGAGAAATCCGCTGGGTAACTGCAATCCTTCACTCATTTCAATACCTCGTCACGCTGTTGGCGAAAATAATACTGCCCGCAGTGTAACAACTGAAATAGCAAAGTCACGCTATAACACCGGCGCGGAAATGTGACTTGTTACCGCCGAAAAACAGGCTGTTTTATACCTGCGTGAGGCGGGCAATATAACGGCCCAGCGTCTCCAGAATATAAATGACCGGTACCTGAGTGGTAATATCGTAGCGGTCAGGCAGTTTCTCCTGCGGCACATGATAGGAGAGATTGAAATCCGCCATTTTCGCCAGCGAGCAGTTGTCGTGATTGGTGATGGAGATGATTTTACAGTGATGCAGACTGAACTGGCTGGCAAAGCGCAGGATCTCTTCGGTTTCGCCAGAAACGGATAAAATAATCGCCAGCGCATTTTCCCAGGCGCTCTTACTCACCGGGTAATAAGGATCATCGATGTGATGGCTGAATTTGCCAATATTAGAAAAATAGCGCGCACCATATTTGCCAAGGCTGCCTGAAGTACCAGCACCAATAAAGAAAATGTGCTCAGCCTCAATAATCATTTGCGCCGCGGTGGCAATCTGCTGATCAAATTCTGCGTTATTGATGCTTTTAAAAAAGCTCAGCATTTCACCGACACCGGAGGGCAGCAGCACCGGCGCGCTTTCCTCCTGCGCCAGGCGAAAACGGATACGGAATTCTGACCAGCCGTCACAGTGCATTTTGCGGCAGAAGCGCAGCACCGTGGTGGTCGAGACGCCCGCCTGCGCCGCCAGTTCGCGGATGGTCATATAACTGACACTTTCCCGGTGTTTGATGATGAAGTGATAAACCTGCATCTCAAGGTCATTCAAACGGGACAGGTCGCTGTGTGAAAACATTCGGGCGGCGCTCACGGCAAAAAGAAGCCTCAGTGTAACAGATTGGTTTGCCGCTGGGTTGTCACACCTCTTCACAGAATAATTTTAGCGTACATGTGTACTCTGAAATTGTTCTTCGCTACTCTGGTGCACAGAAAAAGCACAACTTTCGTTACGATGTTCAGGAATCCGACGCCATGGTACAGAACCGACTTATTGCCCAGGGCTATTCACTGGCCGAAGAGATCGCCAACAGCATCAGCCACGGCCTGGGCTGTGTGTTTGGCATCGTGGGGCTGGTGTTGCTGTTGACCCAGGCCGTTGAAATGCAGGCGAATATCACTGCCATTACCAGCTATAGCCTGTACGGTGGCAGCATGATTCTGCTGTTCCTCGCCTCGACGCTGTATCACGCCATTCCGCATCAGCGTGCCAAATACTGGCTGAAGAAATTTGACCACTGCGCCATCTATTTGCTGATCGCCGGGACTTACACGCCGTTTCTGCTGGTCGGGCTGCAATCGCCGCTGGCGCAGGGATTGATGGTGGTGATCTGGAGTCTGGCGCTGGCGGGCATCATCTTTAAGCTGACCATTGCGCATCGCTTTAAAGTGCTGTCGCTGGTGACCTATCTCAGCATGGGCTGGCTGTCGCTGGTAGTGATTTATCAGCTGGCAACCAAACTGTCGGCCGGCGGCGTCTGGCTGTTGGCGGCGGGCGGGATTGTCTATTCACTCGGGGTAATTTTCTATGTGTCGCGCCGTATCCCGTACAATCATGCCATCTGGCACGGTTTCGTGCTGGGCGGCAGCGTGCTGCACTTTTGCGCCATCTATTTTTACGTGATTTAACAAGGCCAGGGTCGCCACTGATGGCGACCCTGCGGCATACCAGCCGTAACCGTTACTCTTCCAGCGAATAGGGCAGCGGCTGAATGGTCAGCTTACCGTTTTCATCGCCTTCAACGCGCAGCACGCTATCCGGCTCCAGATCGTTGTTCAGCACCGCCTGCACCCACACGCTGCCATCATCCAGCTGTACGCCGCTCAGCACCGTGCCGGTGCGACGCCATTTGTCGCCCATCTGCAACTCCAGCGAACTGGCTGCGTCCGGTACTTTGCTGGCGCTGCCCGCCAGCCAGTAGAGCGCACGTTTATTGGCGCCGCGGAATTTGGCGCGCGCCACCATCTCCTGGCCGGTATAACAGCCTTTTTTAAAGCTGATGGCATCCAGCGCCTGCAGGTTGGTGGCTTGCGGAATCAGCTGCGCCGTGGTGGCGCTGTCGATCACCGGCACGCCCGCCGCAATATCCAGCGCCAGCCACTGCGTGCTGTCATTCAGCTGCGCTTCCCCGGCCAGCTTCTGCTGCAGCGCTTCGGCCTGCGCCGGCGTGGTGATCAGCAGAAAACGCTCGGCTGGCTCGGCGAACCACAGCAGGGTGGTGTCATCCTGCTGTACCACTGGGGTTGTGGCATCCGGCAGCGTGGCGAAAACGTTAGCCAGCGCGGCGCGCGCCTGAAAACCGGCAACGCCGAGCAGGACTGCGTCATCATCGGCCGCAATGGTCACTTTGGCGAACACCGCATACTTCTTCAGTTCGGTCACCTGCTGCTCGCGCAGATTGCGCCGCACAACATAGGCATAACCTTCTCCACGATGGAACAGACGCAGATTGCTCCACATTTTGCCTTTGGCATCACAGTGCGCTGCCGGGCGATGCTGCGCTGCGTCCAGCGCCGCCACGTCCAGCGTCAGCTGACCCTGCAGATAAGAGGTGCTATCTTTGCCCTGCACCGATACCAGCGCCCACTCGTCGAGCGACATTAGCGTTAAAGGCAGGCGCGACGCCGCAGCGGGCTGGCGAGGCGGAAGGGTGAAAATCGGCATGAGTCCGTCCTGATCAATAAGGTTTATCCAGTAATATGCTTACCAATGTTAAAAGAGCAGTGCGCCATTGCAACCTGTTTGCGGAATCTGGCGCACAAATCGCGTGATAACCCTGTAACCGGTGGCATTGCTGTGCGTCACCGCGCGCAGCGTCTGGTTGCACGCCTGCAGCGCGGCGAAAAAGCAGGTACACTGAGCGCCACTGTTATCAGCTGTGGAAGAAGACACATGGATATTCATGACAAAGCGCGCGTCCAGTGGGCATGCCGTCGCGGCATGCTGGAGCTGGATGTCTCGATCATGCCGTTCTTTAAATATGAGTATGATTCGCTGAGCGACAGCGACAAGCAGGTGTTTGTCGCGCTGCTGAAGAGCGACGATCCGGACCTGTTTAACTGGATGATGAACCACGGCGAACCGGCCGATCCCGAGTTCAAACGCATGGTGAAACTGATTCAGCAGCGCAACCGTGAACGCGGGCCGGTGGCAATGTGATCTGCGCGCGTCACGCAGCGCGCGGGTGCTGAATGTGACGCTGTTCGGGCTGGGTGGCGCGCTGTTGCTGAGCTGTCGCTGGCCGGCGGGCTGGGCCTGGGTTCAGATCGCGGTAGTGATTCTGCTGACACTGCAGTACTGGCGTAACGCGCGTCGCCTGCAGCAGCGCTGCGGAGCGCTCATGCTGGATGACAAGGGTGACTGGTACTGGCGCGGTGAGCGCTGGCAGGCGCAACGGACGCCGGACTGGCTACCGTGGGGCGTGTTGCTGGTGCTGCGTAACCGGCGCGGGCAGCGCTGGCGGCTGTGGCTGCTGCACGACAGCATGCCGCCCGACGCGTGGCGCGCGTTACGCGCCCGCTGTTTTTTGCTGGATGGCGCGACGCCGCATTAAAGCAGCGCGGCGGTTTCGGTCAGAATCTGTTCGCACCACTGCTCGACGCGCTCTTCGCTCAGCTCAAACTGATTAACGTCGTCGAGCGCCAGACCGACAAACTGCTGACCATCGGCGGTCAGTGGTTTTTTACTGGTGAACTGGTAGCCGTCGAGCGGCCAGTAACCGACAAACTGCACGCCCATCGGCAGCAGCAGTTCGTGCAGCATACCCAGCGCATCAAGGAACCATTCGCTGTACTCGACCTGGTCGCCCATGCCGTACAGCGCCACAATTTTGCCCTGCAGGTTGAGTGCTGGCAGCTGTTGCCACACCGCTTCCCAGTCCTCCTGCAGTTCGCCGAAATCCCAGGTCGGAATACCGAGAATCAGTAAATCGTACTGCTCCATCAGCGACGGATCGTCATCTTTCAGGTTATGCAGTGTGACTAATTCTTCACCGATAAAGTCGCGGATTTTCTCCGCCGTCATCTCGGTGTAACAGGTACTGGAACCGTAAAACAGACCGATATTCATGCAATTAATGCTCTGACTGAAACTCACTCTGGCGCAATTGTACCAGAAGCAGGCCAGTTTCAGGCATAATGAGCACGATTTCACACGGCGAGGGGCAACAGTGCAGGACAGCGATCTGATAGAACAGTTTCTCGACGCGCTCTGGATTGAGCGCAACCTGGCGCAGAACACGCTGGCGTCCTATCGTCAGGATTTGCAGACGCTCACTGCCTGGCTGCACCACCATGAGCGCACGCTGCTGACGCTGGAAGCCGCTGATTTACAGCAGTTTCTGGCTGAGCGGATTGAGGGCGGTTACAAAGCCACCAGCTCAGCGCGTACCCTGAGCGCGATGCGCCGTCTGTTTCAGTATCTGTACCGCGAAAAGCTGCGCAGTGACGATCCCAGCGCGCTGTTATCAGCGCCGAAATTGCCGCAGCGCCTGCCAAAAGACCTGTCAGAAAATCAGGTCGAGCGCCTGTTACAGGCTCCAGCGACGGACATACCGCTTGAACTGCGTGACAAAGCGATGCTGGAGCTGCTGTACGCTACCGGGCTGCGCGTCTCTGAGCTGGTCGGTCTGACGTTGAGTGATGTCAGCCTGCGTCAGGGCGTGGTGCGCGTCATCGGTAAAGGCAATAAAGAGCGGCTGGTGCCATTAGGTGAAGAAGCAATTTACTGGCTGGAGCACTATATGGAACACGGGCGGCCGTGGCTGCTAAACGGGCAGACCATTGACGTGCTGTTCCCCAGCAACCGCGCGCAGCAGATGACACGCCAGACCTTCTGGCATCGCATCAAACACTATGCCACCCTTGCCGGCATCGACAGCGAAAAGCTGTCACCGCACGTGCTGCGCCACGCATTTGCCACACATTTACTGAACCATGGTGCCGATTTACGCGTCGTACAGATGTTGCTGGGGCACAGCGACCTGTCGACCACCCAGATTTACACGCACGTGGCGACCGAGCGCCTGCGTCAGTTACATCAACAGCATCATCCGCGCGCCTGAGCAGCGGCAACAAGGATTTGAGATGAAAAAAACCGTTACGACGCTGGCTCTGCTGGTCAGCGCCTTTTCTGCGCTGGCCCATGCCGATGACAGCGCGATTCAGCAATCACTGAAAAAACTGGGTATGCAGCAGGCGGAAATCCAGCCGTCGCCGCTGCCGGGTATCAAAACGGTGATGACCGAAAGCGGCGTGCTGTACGTCACCGAAGACGGCAAACACATGATTCAGGGCCCGCTGTACGATGTCAGCGGCGCGCAGCCGGTGAATGTCACCAATCAGCTGCTGGAGAAAAAAGTCGCCGCGCTGGCACCGGAAATGATTGTCTACAAAGCGCCGAAAGAGCAGCACGTGATCACCGTGTTCACCGACATCACCTGCGGTTACTGCCGCAAGCTGCACGAGCAGATGGCTGACTACAACGCGCTGGGCATCACCGTGCGCTATCTGGCGTTCCCGCGTGAAGGCCTGCACGGCCAGGTGGAGAAAGCCATGACCGCCATCTGGTGCAGCGCCGATCGCAACAAGGCGTTTGATGCCGCAATGAAAGGCGACGCACCGCAAATGGATGCGCCGGCAAGCTGCAAAATCAATCTCGACCAGCACTACAAGCTGGGCATTCTGTTTGGTATTCAGGGCACGCCCGCCATCCTCACCGACAGCGGCATGATGATTCCTGGCTACCAGGGACCGCAGGAGCTGAAGCAGGTGCTGGACGGCCAGAAGCGTGGTGGTTAAGACACAGTGATGCACTCTGTAGAATTGCGTCGGCGTGAAGCCCAGGCCGACGCGCAGTTACCCGATGATTTACCGCCGCTGCTGCGTCGTCTCTACCTGCAGCGCGGTGTCAAAGACGCCGCCGAACTGGAACGCGGCGCGAAATTCCTGCTGCCGTGGCAAAGCCTTGGCGGCATTGAGCGCGCCGTGACGCTGCTGCACCAGATGCTGCAGCAGCAACGCCGCATCGTGGTGGTGGGCGATTTCGATGCCGATGGTGCCACCAGCACTGCGCTCACCGTGCTGGCGCTGCGCAGCATGGGCGGCAACGTCGATTATCTGGTGCCGAACCGCTTTGAGGACGGCTATGGCCTGAGCCCGGAAGTGGTGGAGCAGGCGCGCGCGCGTGGCGCCGAGCTGATCCTCACCGTGGATAACGGCATTTCGTCGCACGCGGGCGTCGACACCGCGCACCAGCACGGGATTCCGGTGCTGATCACCGATCACCATCTGCCGGGCGAAACGCTGCCGGCGGCCGAGGCCATCGTTAACCCTAACCTGAGCGACAGCGCATTTCCGTCACGTTCGCTGGCGGGCGTCGGCGTGGCGTTTTATCTGATGCTGGCGCTGCGTGCCCATCTGCGTCAGCAGAGCTGGTTCAGCGACGGGCGCAGTGAACCCAATCTGGCCGAACTGCTGGATCTGGTGGCGCTCGGTACCGTGGCCGACGTGGTGCCGCTGGATGCCAACAACCGCATTCTGGTGTGGCAGGGGCTGAGCCGCATCCGCGCCGGCAAATGCCGTGCCGGCATCCGCGCGCTGCTGGAGATTGCTAACCGCGATGCGCGTCAGCTGGCGGCCAGCGACCTCGGTTTTGCCGTCGGGCCACGCCTCAATGCTGCCGGCCGGCTGGACGACATGTCGGTTGGCGTTGCGCTGCTGCTGACGGAAGATATTGCCCAGGCGCGCATGCTGGCCAGCGAACTTGATGCGCTCAATCAGACGCGCAAAGAGATTGAGCAGGGCATGAAGAGCGAGGCGCTGGCGCTGTGCGATGAGCTGGAGCGCCAGCATCGCGATCTGCCGCTCGGGCTGGCGTTTTATCACCCGGAGTGGCATCAGGGCGTAGTTGGCATCCTCGCGTCACGCCTGAAAGAGCGCTTCCACCGCCCGGTGATCGCCTTCGCACCCGCCGGTGACGGCACGCTGAAGGGCTCTGGCCGTTCGATTGCCGGGCTGCACCTGCGCGACGCGCTGGAACGTATCGACACACTCTATCCTGGCCTGATCATCAAATTTGGCGGACACGCCATGGCGGCGGGGCTGTCGCTGGAAGAGGCGAAGTACGA
Source organism: gamma proteobacterium symbiont of Lampromicra miyakona (assembly GCF_059730895.1). Taxonomy (NCBI): domain Bacteria; kingdom Pseudomonadati; phylum Pseudomonadota; class Gammaproteobacteria; species gamma proteobacterium symbiont of Lampromicra miyakona. Next base: position 875,026 of record NZ_AP035932.1, read on the forward strand.
TGAGTTCCGCCAGCGCTTTGCCGCGCTGATCGACGAATGGCTGGAAGGCGAGGCGCTGCAGGGCGTGATGTGGTCCGATGGCGAACTGCATGCGCAGGAGTTCACCCTGCACACCGCGGAAATGCTGCGGGAAGCCGGCCCCTGGGGCCAGGCGTTTCCGGAGCCGGTGTTCGACGGTCAGTTTAAGCTGTTGCAGCAGCGTCTGGTGGGCGAGCGTCACCTTAAGGTGATGGTCGAGCCGCTGGGCGGCGGCCCGTTACTGGATGGTATCGCTTTTAACGTCGACACCAGCCTGTGGCCAGACAGCAGCGTGCGTCAGGTGCAGCTGGCCTACAAGCTGGATATCAACGAATACCGCGGCAATCGCTCGGTACAGCTGATCATCGACCATATCTGGCCGCAGTCGTAACCTTTAGAACGTGACGTCGACACCGCCGCGCAGCACCTTCTCATCGCCGCGATCGGCCACGTGGCGGTCGGCACGCAGAAACAGCCGCGCGCGTGCCGACTGCACCAGATCAACCCGCGCACCAAACCACTGCGAGCGGCGATCGAGCTGCATACCTGGGATGGTAAAGCTCTGCTGACCGCTGCCGAAGCCGCTCCAGCGCGCGCTGACGTCCATCGACGGATTGCTGAACGCGTACTGGTATTCGCCATACAGGCTCAGCATGCTCCACCAGCCCGCCGACCAGTCCTGGCGCGCGCTGAGATTCAGGCCGCCGTAACCGACGCTGCGGCGATAGCTGTCGCCGTCGCCCTGCAGACCAAACGCGCTGCCGCTGTCGCTGAAGCTGCCGGTTTGCAGGCCGGTTTCACGCCAGCCGAGATAGGGCTCAATGCGATAATCCTCCTGCAGCGTCCAGCGATAGCCGCTCTGTAACGCTGCCTGCCAGCTGTCAGTGCGGGCGGAAGAGGAGACCGGTGCAGCTTCATCCAGCAGCACCAGGCGCTGCAGTTTGTCGCGTCCATGCTGATAGCTGAGATTGCCCTGCCAGTACCAGGCTGGCGTCACCGCATAGCGCCCATACAGCATTACGCCCTGCAGGCTGTTCTGGCTGTTGCCGCCGGTGTCGTCATAGGTGGCATCAAGCTGAGTGTGCGTCCAGGCGATGCCGAGGCGCAGGCCGGGCAGGCCAAAATCGCTGTCGGCACCCAGCGCGGTCAGGGTATTGCGATAGCGGTTGCCGAGATAGCCATCCTGATCGAGCGAACCGCGCAGCTGACCGCTCTCCAGCCAGAAGCCGAAGCGCCCCTGTTCGCTGGCATCATCGATGCGGTTGTTGAGCAGGCGCGTCTGATAATCAAGCGCGTTGAACAGCACCGCATTGCCGGAGGCATGCGCCTGGCCGGACAGGGAGTTGATCGCCGCCTGTGCGCTGCGGGTGTCCGCCAGCGTCTGGAAGGCGCCTGCGGCCGCCAGCGCTGACTGCTGCGCACTGCTCAGCGTCGCCTTACCCTGCCAGCGGTCCGCCAGCTCAAACGCCTGCTCCAGGTTGCGGCTGGTTTGCTGCGCGCTGGTGCTATCGATTCCCATCGCCTGTGCCGCCGCGGCGGTGTTTTTACGCGTTAGCTGGCCGGTAACGCTGTGGGCGTCATAGCTGACGGAACCGTCGAGAAATACGCCGGTATTGACCTGGCTAAACTGACCGCTCACGCCGCCGCCGCTGGTCAGCAACGTTTCCTGCTGTTTCACCACGTAGCTGGCGGAGGGCGGCGCCAGGTTTAGCGTGCCGTCAAGCGCCGCGTTGCCGGTCACGCGCAGCGGATTGTTCAGCGTGACGTTGAGCGTACCGTCGGCGCTCTGCTGATAATTGCCCGCTACCTGCAGGCCGCCGTTAACCGATCCCTGGTTGACCAGATTGCCGCCGATGCGTCCGCTGCCACCCAGTTTGCCGCTGCCGTTTACCAGCGCATTGCCGGCAATCGTACCGTCAATCAGCAGGCTATTGGCGGAGACCTGCGTCAGGCCCTGATAGCTGTTGTTGCCGGTCAGCTGCAGCGTACCGCCGCGTTCGCTGCCGTCCAGCACCAGCCCGCGATCGCCGCTGATGTCATTGCTGAACACATACTGGCCGCCGTCGAGGCGCGCACTGAAGTCCTCTGCCCAGAATTGTCCCGGCCCGTTTAAGGCTTTGGCGGCGTTAAGATCGCCCCAGCCGAACGTCTCATTGTATGGCCGCCCGTTGGCGCTGTCGGCGACGTTATCGTGCGCATCACTGCGGTAGGTGGCGGTGGTCAGCAGGGTTTGCTGCAGGTTATGGCCGCTCATCCACGGGAAACGCTGCAGCAGCTGCGAGGCCGCAGCCGTCACGCGCGGTGCGGCAAACGAGGTGCCGTAGCTGCGCGCCTGCACCCAGCTGCCGTCGGAGTTTTGATACAGGTAATCGGTATAGCCCGGCGCGGTCAGGCACCACGCGGCGGCCGCGCCGCAGGCGTCAAACGGTCCGGTGCCGGCTGCGCGGCCTGGCAGGTCATAACCGGTATGACTCAGGATACCGGTCACCGCCAGCAGATTACGTGCCAGCTGCGGGTCGTTATACATCAGCGGTGTCAGCACGTCCGGTGCCGGCGTGGCGCCGCTGTTGTTGCCGGTGATCATCACCGCCAGCCCATCTGCCGCAGCCACCGCGTTGAGCCCCTGATACAGTGACTGATAGCGCTGGCGCGCATCGGTTAACGCCTGCTGGCTGGTGAGGCGCTCCTGCGAACCGTAGGACATATTGAAGATGCGTACGCCCTGTGCCACTAAGCCCTGCACGGCGCGCGCAGTATTGTCGTAGCTGAAAATATTATTTTGTGACGCCTGCGCCACATACAGCGCGCTGTCAGGCGACAGCCCCAGCAGCGTCATCGCCACCAGCGTGCCGTGCCCGTTGATCCCCATGTTGTCATTCAGCGCGGTGTTGCTGTTGACATAACTGGAGAAATTCACGTTGGCGTAATTAATTTCGCTGCGGCCCGGGGCCAGACCAGAGTCAATGATGCCTACTTTATTGCTGGCGGCCGTGGCCGGCACCGCAGGTTCAACGACCGGCGTGACCGGGGTCAGGGTGCTGCCGCCGCCGCTACTACCGCCGCCGCCACCACCGCCACCACAGGCGCTGAGCAGAAACGGGATGAGGAGCGCCAGCAGGCGCGGTGAGGGTCGAAAAGTAACAACAGGATAATGCATGGCAACTCCTCATGCCTCTCAGGGCATGTTGTCGCCCGTTCACGTTAACGGGCCTGAATGCAGTCTTTCCCTGTCACGAATACTCCTGAGCAACGTGGCTGACAGACAGAACGCAATAGATGAAGCACGAACCCCTGGGATTCCGCCAGGGTGCAGAAAGGATAAGGTGCGCACTGGCCGGTTGATGGCCAGGACAGCGCAGCATTGCGCAGGCTAATCGCGCTATATCACGCTTCGAACCAGACATTTCTGATGGTGGAGTTTTAACGATTTTGTTTGAGAAATCATGGTGTTTAATGACGCCAGCTGGCGTTTATTGCCGTGATTATGTAGGAAAATTCTGAAGGCGCACCGCGTAGGTGGCGAGTGACAGCGGGATTTCTGGCAACCACGCTACCTGCCGGTTTCCAGAACTGACGCAATTATTTTCTGCCGGTTCATACGCGGTATAGCCATTGATGTGCAAAGCTACAAACCAGGCGCGCTTTCGGGTAAACTAGCGCGTTACTTTTATCTCCTCTCACCGAATCGTCAAAAAAGACTGAAAAGCCATGTTTGAAATTAATCCGGTCAAAAATCGTATCCAGGACCTCAGCGAGCGCAGCAGCGTTCTTAGGGGGTATCTTTGACTACGATGCCAAGAAAGAACGCCTCGAAGAAGTAAACGCCGAGCTGGAACAGCCGGACGTCTGGAACGAACCTGAACGCGCGCAGGCGCTGGGCAAAGAGCGCGCCTCGCTGGAAGCGGTAGTTGAAACGCTCGACCAGATGCAGCAGGGGCTGGAAGATGTGCAGGGTCTGCTGGAGCTGGCGGTTGAAGCCGACGACGAAGAGACCTTCAACGAAGCCGTGGTCGAGCTGGACGCGCTGGACGTGAAGCTGGGTGAACTGGAGTTCCGCCGCATGTTCTCCGGCGAATACGACAGCGCCGACTGCTACATGGATATTCAGGCCGGCTCCGGCGGCACCGAAGCGCAGGACTGGGCCAGCATGCTGCTGCGTATGTATCTGCGCTGGGCGGAAGCCAAAGGCTTCAAAACCGAGATCATCGAAGAGTCCGAAGGCGAAGTGGCCGGTACCAAATCAGCCACCATCAAAATCATCGGTGATTACGCTTACGGCTGGCTGCGTACCGAAACCGGCGTTCATCGTCTGGTGCGTAAGAGCCCGTTCGACTCCGGCGGTCGTCGTCACACCTCATTCAGTTCGGTATTTATTTACCCGGAAGTGGATGACAACATCGACATCGAAATCAACCCGGCCGACCTGCGTATCGACGTCTATCGCGCCTCGGGTGCCGGTGGTCAGCACGTTAACAAAACCGAGTCAGCGGTGCGTATTACCCACCTGCCGACCAACATTGTGGTGCAGTGCCAGAACGACCGCTCGCAGCATAAGAACAAAGATCAGGCCTTCAAACAGCTGCGTGCCAAGCTGTATGAATACGAAATGCAGAAGAAGAATGCCGACAAGCAGGCGGCGGAAGAGAACAAGTCGGACATCGGCTGGGGCAGCCAGATCCGTTCATACGTTCTTGACGATTCGCGCATCAAGGATCTGCGTACCAGCGTAGAAACGCGTAACACCCAGGCCGTACTGGATGGCGATCTTGACCGTTTTATTGAAGCAAGTTTAAAAGCAGGGCTATAAGGAACCGACATGTCTGAACAACAACCGCAGAGCGCTGATGCCGCCCTTGAGTTAAACAACGAACTGAAAGCGCGTCGCGAAAAACTCAGCGCGCTGCGTGAAAAGGGCGTGGCGTTTCCTAACGATTTCCGCCGTGACACCACCTCCGATCGTCTGCATGCCGACTATGACAGCAAAGAGAACGACGAGCTGGAAGCGCTCGGCGTTGAGGTGAGCGTAGCCGGTCGTATGATGACCCGCCGCATCATGGGTAAGGCGTCGTTCGCCACCCTGCAGGATGTGGGCGGTCAGATCCAGATCTACGTTTCCCGTGACGATCTGCCGGAAGGCGTCTACAACGAGCAGTTCAAAAAATGGGATCTCGGCGATATCCTCGGCGCGCGCGGTAAGCTGTTCAAAACCAAAACCGGCGAGCTGTCGATCCATATCTCTGAGCTGCGCCTGCTGACCAAAGCGCTGCGTCCGCTGCCGGACAAATTCCACGGCCTCGCCGATCAGGAAACCCGTTACCGTCAGCGTTACCTTGACCTGATCTCCAACGACGATTCGCGTAAGACCTTCAAAATTCGCTCACAAATCATGGCCGGCATTCGTCAGTTCATGGTTAACCGCGACTTTATGGAAGTAGAAACGCCGATGATGCAGGTGATTCCTGGCGGCGCATCCGCGCGTCCGTTCATCACTCATCACAACGCGCTCGACATCGACATGTACCTGCGTATTGCGCCGGAGCTGTATCTGAAGCGTCTGGTGATTGGCGGTTTCGATCGCGTGTTTGAGATCAACCGTAACTTCCGTAATGAAGGGATTTCGCCGCGCCACAATCCAGAGTTCACCATGATGGAACTCTATATGGCGTATGCGGATTACAAAGATCTGATCGAACTGACCGAGAGTCTGTTCCGTACCCTGGCGCAGGACGTGCTGGGCACGACGGAAGTGCCTTACGGTGACCACACCTTCGATTTCGGCAAGCCGTTTGAGAAGCTCACCATGCGTGAAGCGATCAAGAAATACCGTCCGGAAACGGACCTCGCCGATCTGGATGACTTTGATAAAGCCGTGGCGATTGCCAATACGCTGCACATCAAAGTGGAGAAGAGCTGGGGTCTGGGCCGCGTGGTGACCGAGATCTTCGAAGAGACCGCAGAAGCGCACCTGATTCAGCCAACCTTCATCACCGAGTATCCGGCAGAAGTGTCACCGCTGGCGCGTCGTAATGACGAGAACCCGGAAATCACCGACCGCTTTGAGTTCTTCATCGGCGGCCGTGAAATCGGTAACGGCTTCTCCGAGCTGAACGATGCGGAAGATCAGGCCGAGCGTTTCCTGCAGCAAGTTAACGCGAAGGACGCCGGTGATGACGAAGCGATGTTCTACGACGAAGACTACGTCACCGCGCTGGAGCACGGTCTGCCACCGACTGCGGGTCTGGGCATTGGTATTGACCGTCTGGTCATGCTGTTCACCAACAGCCACACCATTCGTGACGTGATCCTGTTCCCGGCTCTGCGCCCGACCGGTAAGTAATCAGGTTGCCTTCACCCTCACCCTAACCCTCTCCCATGGGGAGAGGGGACTTGCCCGTACCCCGGTGGGAGAGGGCCGCTGTGGTTTTCTCCCTCTCCCCGAGGCAGAAGGCCGCTCTGGTTTTCTCCCTCTCCCTGTGGGAGAGGGCCGGGGTGAGGGCATCAGCGCGCACCCAACCTAAGACTTCACCACGCCCTCCAGCCACGACTGGAACCGCGCATAAGGCACATACAGCGCCACATCTTTAAACAGCGTTTTGCCGCTTTTATTATCATCAATCCGACTACTATAGCCGACAATCACCCCGGCCAGCGTGTCGTCGCTGGCGTTATACACCGCGCCGCCGGACATGCCTTTCACCACGCCGGCATTGGCCGCCACCACCACGCAGCTGGCCTTATTCCAGTCATTGCTCAGCGTCGTATTGATCAGGTTTTTGCCGCTTGATGCCACCGGCAGCGCGGAGATAAAGCTATACCCATACAGATTAACGTTGTCGCCGATATGGCTGTTGCGGAACTGCGGGGGCAGGTTGGCTTCTTTATTCGCATGGTAAACCACGGCGATATCGCACTCCGGATGCCACGCCTTCACCCGATACAGCGAATATTTGGCCACGTGCGCCGCCGTCAGGCTGTATTCGCGCGTCAGGGGGATAGTGGTGCCCAGCGCACCCATGCCGAGCACGGTGGGGATGCCGGTGACGGTCATATCGACGCGCCTGGCCGCTTCTGAGCTGTATTCATAGTGCCCGACCGAGCAGCCGCTTAAGCCGCCGATCGTCAGCGCGATGATCCATCGCATAACTCTGTCCCCCTGTTGTGTTGACGCCGCATTACCGGGCAATCCATTGGGGTATCGGCAATGTGCGACCATCCTTTACTGCCTGATTTAACGCCAGAAAGCGCCGTCGCTGTGACAGCGATCACAACCTATTATCAAGCGTAGTCTGTTATCGCCGTCCTGTCTCAGTGATGCATAAGCGACACTTTTTAGCGCCGGCATTATTGCCGCGCAGGCAAAATAGCCTTGCTGCCGCCCGGGTGGTTGAGAGTCAGAGGCTGTGCTTTAATAGCAGACTGTGACGCAGTTCAAAAATAAACATCTCCGCACTGTCGGAGGGATACGCGTCTGTCTTAACCGTACGGCGTTCGTCGTGCGGCCCGCCTGCAAAATTATTTTGGGAGAGTGTGTTATGCCTGTTGCATTACTGGCGCTGGCGCTGAGTGCGTTCGCCATCGGCACCACGGAGTTCGTCATCATGGGGTTACTGCCGGAAGTGGCGGGTGACCTGCAGGTGTCGATTCCTTCTGCGGGCTGGCTGATCAGCGGCTATGCGCTGGGCGTGGCTATCGGCGCGCCAATCATGGCGCTGCTGACCGCGAAACTGCCGCGTAAACGTACCCTGATTCTGCTGATGATCATCTTCATCATCGGCAACGTACTCTGTGCGCTGGCTTATACCTATAACCTGCTGATGCTGGCGCGCGTCATTACCGCGTTGTGTCACGGTGCGTTCTTCGGCATCGGTTCAGTGGTCGCGGCCAGCCTGGTGGCGCCGAGCCGTCAGGCGTCGGCGGTGGCGCTGATGTTTACCGGTCTGACGCTGGCCAACGTGCTGGGCGTGCCGCTCGGCACCTGGTTTGGTCAGCTGTTTGGCTGGCGCGCCACCTTCTGGGGCGTGGCGATTATCGGCATCCTCGCGTTCATCGCGCTGATTGTCAGCCTGCCGACTAACAAAGATGAAAAACCGGTGCACCTGGCGAGCGAAATCAGCGCGCTGGCCAACGGCAAACTGTGGCTGTCACTGCTTATGACAGTGTGTTTTGCCGCCGCGATGTTTGCGCTGTTCAGCTACATTGCGCCGCTGCTGCTGCAGGTGACCGGCATCAGCGATCGCGGTGTCAGCTGGACGCTGTTCCTGATTGGCGCCGGCCTGACGGTGGGTAACATTGTTGGCGGGAAACTGGCGGACTGGAAAGTGTCGTTCAGCCTGATCCTCAGCTTCTCGCTGATCGCCGTGTTTTCGCTGCTGTTCAGCTGGACCAGCCATGCGCTGTGGCTGGCAGAGGTAACCCTGTTCCTGTGGGCGATGGCGACCTTCGCCACCGTGCCGGGCCTGCAAATCAACGTGGTGCGCCACGGTAAAGAGGCGCCAAATCTGGTGTCGACGCTCAACATCTCGGCCTTTAACGTCGGTAACGCACTCGGTGCGTGGGTGGGCGGCGCAGTGATCGACAAAGGCTATGGCCTGACGGCGGTGCCGGTCGCGGCAGCAGCGCTGGCGGCAGCGGGATTAGTGGTTTGTCTGCTGACCTTCCGCAAATCGGGCGGTCAGCGCGAGACGGTGCGCGCTTAAGCCAGCCGCTGGGCGATGCGCTGCGGAAAGGTGGCCACCTGCTGCTGCAGGTGGTCGCAGAAGTGATCGACCAGCGCCGATGCCGGCCGATGCTGTGGCCGCACCAGGCTCACCGTGAACGGCACGGCAATACTGAAGCGGCGCATCACCACACCGCTGTCGGCGTAATCCAGCGCCGTCAGCGGATTAACAATCGAAATACCCACTCCGGCGCGCACCATCGCGCACACCGATGCGGCGCTGTGCGTCTCCAGCACCAGCCGCCGCTCCACCTGCTGCTCATGGAACAGCGCATCCAGCAACTGACGATAGCTATCGCTGCGCGACAGGCTGACATAGTTTTCACCGTGAAAATCCTGCGGCGTCAGCACCGCCCGCTGACACAGCGGATGCTGCGGTGGCAGCACGCACACTTCATCACAGGTCAACAATGCCAGGCGTTCAGTCCCGGCGGGTGCATGCTGGGTTTCGGTCAGACCGAGATCGTAGCGTTGCGCCGACAACCACTCCTCCAGCAGCGGCGACTCCTGCGGAATAATATTCAGGCTCACCTGCGGATAGCGCTGTAAAAACGGCTGCAGCAGCGGCGGTAACAGCGACTGGGAAAAAACCGGCAGGCAGGCGATGGACAGCTCGCCCTGGCGGAAATTGCGCAGCCCTTCGGCGGCATCCATGATGCGATCCAGACCGTACCACGAGCGCTGCACCTCTTCGTACAGCCGCAGCCCCTGCACGGTGGGCTGCAGGCGGCCGCGCACCCGCTCAAACAGCTGTAAGCCCAGCTGCTGCTCCAGCCGCGCCAGTTCGCGGCTCACCGTTGGCTGCGAGGTGTGCAGCAGCGTGGCAGCCTGGGTCAGATTGCCGCTGGTCATCACCGCGTGAAAGATTTCGATATGCCGCCAGTTAATTTTTGCCATCGTCGCCTCCATGTCATCCATATCATATTTGCATAGCTGATGCTTAAACAGATATTTTTCTGCATCACTGTGCTGTGGCTAAATGACAGCAACGACTCAGGAGAATGCTCATGCCACGTCCACTTAATGATTCCCAGACGGCGCTTAACGCCACAAATCTGCTGCCGCTGGCGCAGCGCTACAGCGGCCCGTTCTGGGCTTACGATGCCGAAATCATTCAGCAGCGTATTGCGCAGCTCAGCGCGTTTGACGTGGTGCGCTTTGCGCAAAAGGCCTGCTCGAATATTCATATTCTGCGCCTGATGCGCGCTGCCGGCGTCAAGGTCGATTCGGTCTCGCTCGGCGAGATCGAACGTGCGCTGGCCGCCGGTTTTCAGCCGGGCGGCGAGGATATTGTGTTCACCGCCGATGTGCTGGACTCACCGACGCTGGCGCGCATCGCCGAGCTGAAGGTGCCGGTGAATGCCGGCTCCGTGGATATGCTGCATCAGCTCGGCGCGGTTTCGCCGGGTCACAGCGTCTGGCTGCGCATTAATCCGGGCTTTGGCCACGGTCACAGCCAGAAAACCAATACCGGCGGCGAAAACAGTAAGCACGGCATCTGGCACAGCGATCTGCCGCTGGCGCTGGCGGCGATCCAGCAGCATGGCCTGCAGCTGGTAGGTTTACATATGCACATTGGTTCCGGCGTCGATTACGGCCATCTGCAGCAGGTGTGCGACGCGATGGTCGATCAGGTAGTGGCCTTTGGCCAGGACCTGCAGGCCATCTCGGCGGGCGGCGGGCTGTCGATTCCTTACCGCTTTGGTGAGGAGGCGATTGATACGCAGCACTATTACGGGCTGTGGAACGGCGCGCGCGAGCGTATCGCTGCGCACCTCGGCCATGCGGTGAAGCTGGAGATCGAGCCGGGCCGCTTCCTGGTGGCGGAATCGGGCGTGCTGGTGTCGCAGGTGCGGGCGGTGAAGCAGATGGGCAGCCGTCACTTTGTGCTGGTGGATGCCGGTTTCAGCGATCTGATGCGTCCGTCGATGTACGGCAGCTATCACCATATTTCGCTGCTGCCTGCCGATGGCAGCGCGCCGGGTGACGCGCATGTGGAGAGCGTGGTGGCCGGGCCGCTGTGTGAGTCGGGAGATGTGTTTACCCAGCTGGAAGGCGGCAAAGTGGAAACCCGCGCGCTGCCAGCGGCACAGGTCGGCGATTATCTGGTGTTCCATGATACCGGCGCTTACGGCGCATCAATGTCCTCCAACTACAACAGCCGTCCGCTGATCCCGGAAGTGCTGTTTGAGCAGGGCGTGCCGCGTGAGATTCGCCGTGCGCAGACCATTCAGGAACTGCTGGCGCTGGAGCTGAACTGATGCGCATCGTGCCGCTCAGCAGCGTGCCGCATCACGCCAGCCAGATCACCGACTGGCTGTGGCAGGCGTTTGGTGATGGCACCTCGCGCGCGTTTTACGACAGCATTGTTCGCAGTAGCCTGAACGGTGCCGCGTTTCCGGTGACCTTTGTTGCGCTGGACGAGGATGATGTGCCGCACGGCACGGTAGGGTTCTGGCGCTGTGATTTAATTAGCCGTCAGGATCTCTATCCGTGGGTTGCCGCGCTGTATGTGGATGAAGCGGCGCGCGGGCAGGGACTGAGTGCCGCCCTGCAGCAGCACGTGCTGGATTATGCCCGCCAGCGCGGCTATGCAACGGTGTGGCTGTGGTCGACGTTTGGCGGCTACTACGAGCGATTCGGCTGGCAGTATCAGTGTGATGCGCTGGAGTTTCCTGAGGTGCAGGTGAAGGTGTATTCGCAGGATTTATAGTGGGTTGGGTGCACGCTGGCCCTCACCCCAACCCTCTCCCGCAAGCGGGCGAGGGGGCTGACCGCGCTCTGGAACGTTCCCTCTCCCTCAGGGAGAGGGTTAGGGTGAGGGAAAGCCCGCACCCGTTTAACCTGGTCCACCCACCGAATGCCGCCTGACCAGCGTCGGGCTAAACATATTGGTTACCTCCGGCAGCGCGGTGCCGTTGGCCAGCGCCAGCGCCAGCTGCGCGGCCTGCTGCGCCATGGTCACAATCGGATAGCGCACCGTGGTCAGGCGCGGACGCACGTAGCGCGACACCAGCACATCATCAAAGCCAATCAGCGACATCTCTTCGGGCACGCGAATGCCGTTGTCGCTCAGCACCGCCAGCGCACCGGCGGCCATCGAATCGTTGTAGCACGCCACCGCGCTCACCTGCTTGCCGCGTCCGAGCAGTTCCGTCATTGCCTGCTCGCCACCGACCTCATCCGGTTCTCCCCACGCCACCAGCCGGTCGTTGCACGGCAGACCGTGCTCCTTCAGCGCATCGTAGTAGCCCTGCAGCCGATCTTCGGCGTCAGAGATGGTGTGCGTCGAGCAGATAAAGGCGATCTGCGTATGACCCTGCTGAATCAGGTGGCGCGTGGCCAGCCAGGCGCCGTAGCGGTCATCCAGCGCAATGCAGCGCGACTCAAACCCCTGCAGCAGCCGGTTCAGCAGCACCATACCTGGCACCTGCTTCATCAGCAGCTCTAAATCGTCATCGGGAATTTTCTTGGCGTGCACCACCAGGGCGGCACAGCGATGGCGCATCAGCTGTTCAATAGCCTGACGCTCTTTCTGCTCATTATGGTAACCGTTACCAATCAGCAGAAAGTTGCCGGTTTGCCCGGCGACTTCATCGACCGCTTTCACCATCGCGCCAAAAAACGGGTCTGACACATCGCCTACCACCAGCCCGAGCGTTTCGGTGGATTGCTGCGCCAGCGCGCGGGCATTGGCGTTCGGGTGATACTGCAGCTGTTCCATGGCCTGGGTAACGGCGAGGCGCGAACTCTCGCTGGCTTTGGGCGAATTATTGATGACGCGGGACACGGTCGCGACCGACACCCCCGCCATGCGGGCAACATCCTTAATAGTAGCCATGCAATGGTCGACATCCGGGAAAACGTTTACACATGCTCTCAGTGTTACGGAAAAGCCCGGCAGCCGCAACCCGCCAGAATGTCAGCGCTGTCGCAAAAGTGCGGAAAATCAGACGCTCACGGTGAGGCTTTAGCCCGGTAACGGCACCGTGCTATGCTGCCAGCCTGAATCACACCTGCCTGCCGGACCCATAACCATGAAAACTCGTGTGCCGCACCTTGCGCACTGGGGCGCGTTTACCGCCGTCACCGAAAATCAGCGCCTGATTGCCTGCGAACCTTTCTTCGCCGATGCCGATCCTTCCCCGATGATCCACACTCTCCCTGAACTGGTGTACTCGGATAAACGCATCCGTCAGCCGATGGTGCGCCGTTCGTGGCTGAAGTCGCGTGAAAACAGCGATCGCACGCTGCGCGGCCGGGAAGATTTTGTCGCCGTGGACTGGGACACCGCGCTCGATCTGGTGGCGGAAGAGAACCGCCGGGTGCGCGACCGCTACGGCGCTTCCGGCATTTTCAACGGTTCGTACGGCTGGTCATCAGCCGGTCGCGTTAACCACGCGCGCACCCTGATTCGTCGCTTCTATTTCCAGGGCGGCGGTGGCGTTGATCAGCAGGGTAACTACAGCTGGGGCGCGGCACAATTCTTTCTGCCGTACGTGATTGGCACTTATATGCCACTCACCGGCCGCGTCACCGACTGGCCGCAGGTGGTGGATCATGCAGAAATTTTCGTCGCCTTTGGCGGCCTGGCGCTGAAAAATGCGCAGGTGGCCTCCGGCGGCGCTGGCGAGCACAGCCTGAAACCGGCGCTGCAGCAGCTGAGCGCCAAAGGCACGCCGATCATTAATATCAGCCCGATGCGCGATGACTGCCCGGCGTTCGTTAACGCCGAGTGGATTCCGATTCGCCCGAACACCGACGTGGCGCTGATGCTGGCGCTCGGCTATGAAATTACCCGGCGGAACGCGATCGATGAGGCTTTCCTCGCCAGCCACTGCACCGGCTGGCCGCAGCTGCGTGCCTATCTGCTGGGCGAAAGCGACGGCGTGGCGAAAACGCCCGCGTGGGCCAGTGCGATAACCGGCATCCCGGCAGCGCGTATCGCGCTGCTGGCGCAGCAGCTGGCGGGCAAACGCAGCTTCATCACCTGTGCTTATGCGGTGCAGCGCGCCCATCGCGGCGAGCAGCCGTACTGGATGATGATTGCGCTCTCGTCGATGCTGGGCCAGCCGGGACTGCCGGGCGGCGGCTTCTCTTTTGGCCATGGTTCAATGAACAGCGTCGGCAATCCGCGCCAGGAAGGCCCGGCGCCGCTGATGAGCACCGGCCCGAATCCGGCGAACCTGTCGATCCCGGTGGCGCGCATCAGCGACATGCTGCTCAATCCCGGCCAGCCGTATGCGTTTCAGGGCGAGACGCTGCACTATCCCGACATTCACCTGGTGCACTGGGCAGGCGGCAATCCGTTCCACCATCACCAGCAGCTCAACCGGCTGGTCGAGGGCTGGCAGCGCCCGGATACGGTCATCGTGCAGGATATCGTCTGGACGCCCGCGGCGCAGATGGCGGACATCGTGCTGCCGGCCACCACCACGCTGGAGCGCAACGACATTGGCGGCTCGTCGCGTGACCGCTTCGTGCTGGCGATGCACCAGGCGATTAAACCGCAGCATCAGGCGCGTAACGACTTTGATATTTTTGCCGATCTGGCCGATCGCCTTGGCTACCGTGATCGCTTTACCGAAGGACGCAACGAGATGCAGTGGATTGAGCATCTTTACCAGCAGTGCGCGCAGGCGCATGCGCAGCTGGACATCGCGTTCCCGGAGTTTGAGGCATTCTGGCAGCGCGGCTTTGTTGAGATTCCGCAGGGCGGCAAGCCGTACGTGTTTATGGATGATTTCCGCGCCGACCCGCAGGCGCATCCGATTCACACCGCCAGCGGCAAAATTGAGCTGTTTTGCCAGACCATCGCCGATTACCAGCTGGCGGATTTCGCCGGGCATCCGGAGTGGCGCGCGCCGCAGGAGTGGCTTGGCGCAGCGCTCAGCGCGCAGTTCCCGCTGCACATGATTTCGGTGCAGCCTGCGGATCGCCTGCACAGTCAGCTGGATGCCACCGCCACGGTGCAGGCCGGCAAAACTGCCGGTCACGAAACGCTGTATATGCACGTTGACGATGCCGCCGCGCGCGGTATCAGTGACGGCGATGAGATTGAAGTGAGCAACGCGCGTGGCCGTATGCTGGCTGGCGTTCGCCTGACGGACGGCCTGACGCCCGGCGTGGTGATCATCGCCACCGGTGCCTGGTTCGATCCCGGTTTTGGCAAAGCGTGGCAGCCGTGGGACCGCGCCGGCAACCCTAACGTGCTGACGCTCGACATCGGAACCTCGTCGTTAACTCAGGGCCCGAACGCCATGAGCTGCCTGGTGGAAATCAAAAAACACGCCAGTTGCACAATCGGCTAACAATCTCACCGCTGGTTACATTTTGCCGGTAACTGTTGCGTTTGAGTGATAGTTTCTGCGCTGAGCAACTTGCTACAGTCAGGGTCCCAGAGGTATTGATGGGTGAACATCAACAGTTTTCTTGATTACACCGACCTGCGCAGATGCGCAGGTTTTTTTTGCCTGCGATCTGCCGGTGTGATGCGTCCCGTTGCGGTGACCTCACTCGGGCATAAACGAACTGATACATTGTTTTCCTGTCAACTCGCTTTACCTTTCTTTATAACTGCAGCTAACCCCTTTGGATTCATCTTTTATCGCAGCGGATCGCCATGCCCCCGATTAAAAAATTTCTGGGAAAAGACCAGATTAAAGCCCCGTTTAACCCGTTTCGTTTTCGTCTGATTTGTCTGGGCGTATTAGGCTGCATGGGCCTGCTGCTGGCGCGCGTCGGGGATCTGCAGCTGATCAATCATCCGATGCTGGAGCACGAGGCCGACCAGCGCTCGCTGCGTACCGTGACGCTGCCGACCAACCGTGGCACGCTGCTCGACCGCGACGGCCAGGCGCTGGCGCTCAGCGTGCCATCGCGCGATATCATCGCCGATCCGCTGCGCGTGCTGGAGGCCAATCCCGATTTCACCAGCGCCAAATGGAGCTATCTGGCGGCGGCGCTGAATCTGCGACCGGACGAGCTGCGCACGCAGATCACCGCCAATCCGAAAAAGCGCTTCCTCTATCTCGGGCGCAAAATCGAGCTGGGCATTGCCAAAGATATTGCTGAGCTGCATCTGAAAGGCATCAGCTCGGTGTATGACGACAGCCGTTTTTATCCGATGAGTGAAGCCGCGGCGCCGCTGATTGGCATCGTCGGGGCGGACAATAACGGGCTTAACGGGCTGGAGAAGGGCTTTGACCGGGTACTGCAGGGCGAGCCGGGTAAAGAGGTGTATCGCCAGGATGGGGACGGCAACATTATTGCGATGATCGATTACGAGCCGCCGAAGCAGCCGCCGACGGTGCAGCTCAGCATCGATAAGTTTGACCAGTTTACGCTGTACAGCAAGCTGCGCGACGGCGTGCTGCTCAACAAGGCCGATTCAGGCGCGGCGGTGCTGGTGAAGATCGACACCGGCGAAATCCTCGCTATGGCGTCTTATCCGTCGTTCAACCCCAACAATTATGACAACGCCACGCCGGCGCAAATGCGCAATACCGCCATCAATGACAGCTACGAGCCCGGTTCGACGGTGAAGCCGCTGGTGGTGATGGAAGGGCTGCAGCGTCATCTGGTGCGTCCCGATTCGGTGATCGACACCACGCCCTACAGCGTCAACGGCCACCTGATTCGCGATGTCGGCCACTGGCCGCGGCTGACCATGACCGGCATTTTGCAGAAATCCAGCGACATCGGCGTGTCGCACATCGCGCTGGCGATGCCGGCGGAAGCGCTGGTGAACACCTATCAGGCGTTTGGTCTTGGCAAGCCGACCGGGCTGGGACTGACCGGTGAGAGTGTGGGCTACTTCCCGCTGCATCGCCAGCGCTGGGCGGACATTGAGCGCGCCACCTTCTCGTTCGGCTACGGTCTGCGCGTAACGCCGCTGCAGATTGCGCGTGAGTACGCCACGCTCGGTTCGTATGGCGTCTATCGCCCGCTGTCGATCACCAAAGTGACGCCACCGGTACTGGGCAGGCAGGTGGCGGATCCGCAGATCGTGCAAACCGTGGTGCACATGCTGGAGAGTGACGTGCTGCCGGGCGGTACCGGGGTGAAAGCGGCGGTACCGGGCTACCGGCTGGCGACCAAAACCGGCACCGCGGAGAAGATGGGCAGCAGCGGCAAATATGATGGCGGCTATGTCAACTACACCGCCGGCATCGCGCCGGCCAGCCATCCGGAAGTGGCGCTGGTGGTGATGATTAACCATCCTACCGCTGGCGATCACTTTGGCGGCTCGGTGGCCGCGCCGGTATTTGGCAACATCATGGGGCCGGTGCTGAAACACATGAACGTGGCACCCGACGCGATTTACAGTAAACCGGCATCAGATAAATCTTAACGAAATCAGGATGTAAACGCGCAGTCGAGCTTTTCACACCTCGTTGCATTTCGCCGAAC
The DNA here is from genome assembly GCF_059730895.1 of gamma proteobacterium symbiont of Lampromicra miyakona. Taxonomy (NCBI): domain Bacteria; kingdom Pseudomonadati; phylum Pseudomonadota; class Gammaproteobacteria; species gamma proteobacterium symbiont of Lampromicra miyakona. The sequence goes on from NZ_AP035932.1 coordinate 892,172, forward strand.
TCCGTTGCGATTTGCGGCTGTTATCCGCGCCGCCATTGCGCGACGATAAAGGTCCCAGAGGTATTGATTGGTGTGAAGATCGGCTGCTGTGGCAGCGATACCCTTGTGGTATTCACCCTGTTCGGTTGCACCGACCCACGCGGATGCGTGGGTTTTTTTTGCCTGTAAGTTGTCCTCCTCTCCCGTTTATTGCGCCTGCGCGCGCTATCACCGGCCGTTGCCGGGCGCGGTTTAAATCCTGCATCTCTTAACGAAACGCTTACGGTTTGCGTATAGAAAACGTTCTGGCGATCCGCCGATAATGCGCGTCGTGATGATTTTCGCTGAAATAATCCCCTGCTTACCGGGGTTTTTACCCACACTTTTGCTGATCTGAAGACGCTGATGACTATCCATGCTCCCCGTTCTGGTTTCTCCCGCTGGCTGAAATGGCTGCTTGTGTTGCTGGTGCTGCTGATCGCGGCAGGCGTGATCTGGCGTGTGGCAGGCGGCAAGCGGGGCGCAGTACCCGGCGACCTGCCGCCAGGCGGTCATCGCGGCGCGGCGCAGATGAGCGGCCCGGCAACGCTGGTGCACAGCGGCATTGCCGCGACGGCCGACGTGCCGGTGTACCTGAATGCGCTCGGCACGGTGATCCCCAACGCCAGCGTCACCGTCACCAGCCGCGTGGCCGGGCAGCTGCAGCAGGTGTTCTTTACTGAAGGGCAGAAAGTCAGCGCCGGTCAGCTGCTGGCGCAGATCGATCCGCGCAGTTATCAGGCGACGCTGGCGCAGTATCAGGGCGATCTCAGCCAGAACCAGGCGCTGCTGCACAGTGCGCAACTGACGCTGGCACGCTACAAAAAGCTGGCAGCGCAGGACTCGCTGTCGCGCCAGGATCTGGATAGCCAGATTGCTACCGTCGGCCAGTATCAGGGCGCGGTGGCGGCGGATCAGGCGCAAATCGCCAGCGCAAAACTGGATATTGAGTATGCCCGCATCACCTCGCCGATCAGCGGCCGCGTAGGTCTGCGGCTGGTCGATCCCGGCAATATGGTGCAGACCAGCGACACCACCGGCATTGTGGTGGTGACGCAAATGCAGCCTGCCGCCGTGACGTTCAGCGTGCCGCAAAGTTACATCGCGCAGCTGACGCGCGCACTGCGCAACGGCCAGAGCCTGCCCGCGACGGCCTTCGATCAGGACAACAGCACCATACTGGCGCAGGGTGATGTGAAGTACATCAGCAATCAGATCGATACCAGCACCGGCACCATCGAACTGAAAGCCAGCTTTCCTAACCAGGACGAAGCGCTGTTTGCCAACCAGTTCGTTAATCTGCGTTTGCAAACTGGCACGCTGAAAAACGCGACGGTGATTCCGGCGCAGGCGCTGCAGCTGAGCAGCGACGGGAGCTTTGTGTTTATTATCAACAAAGACAATAGCGTGACGCGCAAAGCGGTCACCACCGGACCGGCACTGGGGGAAGATCGTCAGGCGATCCTGCAGGGTGTTGCGCCAGGCGATCGTCTGGTGACCGAGGGGATCGATCGTCTGACTAACGGCAGCAAAGTCCAGCTGGCTGACGACAGCAAAAGTACCCAGCCATGAATCCGTCTCGTCTGTTTATCCTGCGCCCGGTGGCGACGATTCTGCTGATGATCGGCGTGCTGATCGCCGGCCTGTTCGCTTATCGCTTTCTCTCCACCTCGGCGCTGCCGCAGGTGGATTATCCGACCATTCAGGTTACCACCCTTTATCCTGGCGCCAGCCCGGACGTGATGGCCTCGTCCGTGACCTCGCCGCTGGAGCGTCAGCTCGGTCAGATGGCCGGTCTTAGCCAGATGACGTCTGCCAGCTCGGGCGGATCATCGATTATCACCCTGAAGTTCAGCCTCGATCTGTCGCTCGACGTCGCCGAACAGGAAGTCCAGGCGGCAATCAACGCGGCGAATAATCTGCTACCGGACGATCTGCCCAATCCGCCGACGTATAAAAAGGTCAATCCGGCCGACAGTGCGGTGATCACGCTGGCCGCCAGTTCCGACACGCTGCCGCTGACTGAGGTGCAGGATCTGGTGAACACGCGCGTGGCGCTGAAGCTGTCGCAAATCAACGGTGTGGGGATGGTGACCCTGGCGGGCGGCAATCAGCCGGCGATTCGCGTGCAGATGGATCCAAAAGCGCTGGCGGCGCACAAGCTGTCGCTGGAAGACGTCAATACGCTGATCGCCAACAGCAACGTCAACGGTTCGAAAGGCGGTTTCGACGGCAAATATCACTCTGTGACCATCGACGCCAACGACCAGCTGCGCACCGCGGCCGAATACGGCAATCTGATTCTCACCTGGCAGAACGGTGCGGCGCTGCGGCTGAAAGATATCGCCCATATCGAGCAGGGGCCGGAGAATCGCTTTCAGTCGGCGTGGGCCAATAACCGTCCGGCGATTGTCATCAGCGTGCAGCGCCAGCCTGGCGCCAACGTCATTCAGGTGGTGGATAGCATTAAAAAACAGCTGCCCGTTTTGCAGGCGGCGCTGCCGGATGGCGTGAAAATGCGTGTGCTCGCCGATCGCACGCAGACCATCCGCGCCTCGATCAGCGACGTACAGTTTGAACTGATGCTGTCGATCGCACTGGTGGTGATGGTGACCTTCCTGTTTCTGCGCAACGTGGCGGCGACGCTGATTCCCAGCGTGGCAGTACCGCTGTCGCTGATTGGCACCTTTGGCGTGATGTATCTCGCCGATTTCAGCCTCAACAACCTGTCGCTAATGGCGCTGACCATCGCCACCGGGTTTGTCATTGATGACGCGATTGTGGTGGTGGAGAACATTTCACGCCGGCTGGAGCAGGGGGAAACGCCGATGCAGGCCGCGCTGAAAGGCTCGCAGCAGATTGGCTTCACCATTATTTCCCTGACGTTTTCCCTGATTGCGGTCCTGATTCCGCTGCTGTTTATGGGCGATGTGGTCGGCCGGCTGTTCCGCGAATTCGCCATCACCCTAGCCGTCTCGATTCTGGTGTCGATGGTGGTGTCGCTGACGCTGACGCCGATGCTGTGTGCCTGGCTGTTAAGGCATATTCCGGAGTCGCAACAGTCACGCTTTGCGCGCAAAGGCGGCGAGCTGTTTGACAAACTGGTCCGCGGCTATGACCGCCTGCTCAGCGTAGTGCTCAACCATCAGAAGCTGACGCTGCTGGTGGCACTGGCAACCTTTGCACTCACCGCGCTGCTGTATCTGGCCATCCCGAAAGGGTTCTTTCCCACCCAGGATACCGGGCTGATTCAGGGGGTGACCGTGGCGTCGCAGGATGTCTCCTTCACGGCGATGGCGCAGCGTCAGCAGGCGCTGGCAACGGTGATCCTGCAAAATCCGGCGGTCGAGAGTGTGTCCTCAACCATTGGTATCGACGGTAATAACACCAGCCTCAATAGCGGGCGCCTGCAGATCAACCTGAAAGCGTTTGACCAGCGCGACGTCAAAGCCGATGAGGTGATTGCGCAGCTACAGCAGGCGGCGCGCCAGGTCGCCGGCATTCAGCTTTATCTGCAGCCAGCACAGGACCTGACGGTCAACGATCAGGTGACGCCGAGCCAGTACCAGTTCACCCTTGATGATGCCGACAGCGAAAACCTGGTGCGCTGGACGCCGCAGCTGATAGCTGCGCTGCAGCAGCGCCCGGAGTTTAATGGCGTGGTCAGCAACCTGCAGGATCAGGGGCGCGTGGCCTATGTGGAGCTGAATCGCGATAAAGCGGCGCGCTACGGTATCACGGCAGCTGACGTCGATACCGCGCTGTACAACAGCTTTGGGCAGCGGCTGGTTTCCACCATTTTTACCCAGGCGAATCAGTATCGCGTGGTGCTGGAAGTGGCGCCGCAGTATCAGCAGTCGCCGGCGTCTTTTGATGACGTTTATCTGCCGGTGAGCAGCAGTGCATCAACCAGCAGCGACAGCGACAGTGAGACCACCACCACCGGCATGGTGAAACTCACCGCCATCGCCAGCGTGCATGCGCGGACCGGGGCGCTGATGCACATGCGTCTGAATCAGTTCCCGGCGGTGATGGTGTCGTTCAATCTTAACCCCGGTTATTCGCTGGAGGAGGGGCAGCGGGCGATTGCGCAGGTCACGCAGCAGCTTAAACTGCCCGCCAGCATAACGCTGCGCTATCAGGGTGAAACCGCGGCGTTTCAGAGTGCCACCGGCAACACGCTGTGGCTGATTCTGGCGGCGCTGATCACCATGTACGTGGTGCTGGGCATTCTGTATGAAAGCTTTATTCATCCGGTGACCATTCTTTCCACGCTGCCGTCGGCGGCGGTCGGGGCGCTGCTGACGCTGATGCTGGCGGGCAGCGAATTCAGCCTGATCGCGCTGATTGGCGTCATTCTGCTGATTGGCATCGTTAAAAAGAACGCCATTATGATGATCGACTTCGCGCTGGAGGCGCAGCATAAGCAGCATATGACGCCGCGCGAAGCGATTCACCAAGCCTGCCTGCTGCGCTTCCGGCCGATTCTGATGACCACCATGGCGGCGCTGCTTGGGGCGCTGCCGCTGATGCTGGCCTCCGGTTCGGGTGCTGAACTGCGTCAGCCGCTCGGGCTGGTGATTGTTGGTGGCCTGCTGGTGAGCCAGGTGCTGACGCTGTTCTCCACCCCGGTGATCTATCTGTGGTTTGATGGGCTGGCGCAGCGCGGTAAGCGCTACGTGCAGCGCCGGCAGCAGCAGGCGCGGGGCGAGCCATGAACATCACCCGGCTGTTCATCTTTCGCCCGGTTGCCACGCTGCTGCTGACGCTGGCGATCCTGCTGCTCGGGGCGCTGGGCTACCGGCTGCTGCCCGTCGCGCCGCTGCCGCAGGTGGATTTTCCTACCATCATGGTCAGCGCCAGCCTGGCCGGTGCCAGCCCGGAAACCATGGCGGCCACGGTGGCGACGCCGCTGGAGCGTTCGCTCGGCCAGATTGCCGGTGTGACGGAGATGACGTCGACCAGCTCGCAGGGCTCGACCAGCGTGATACTGCAGTTTGAACTTGACCGCGATATCAATGGCGCGGCGCGCGACGTGCAGGCAGCGATAAACGCGGCGCGCAGCCTGTTACCGAGTGCTATGGAGTCGCTGCCGACCTATCGCAAAGCGAATCCCTCGGACGCGCCGATTGTGATGCTGGCGCTTACCTCCGCCACGCGCACGCCGGGTGAACTGTATGACCTCGCCGAAAGCAAAATTGAACAGGCGATGGGCCAGGTCAGGGGCGTGGGCGAGGTGTCGCTGATGGGCAGCGCGCTGCCGGCGGTCCGCATCGATCTGCAGCCGCAACAGCTGACGCACTATGGCATTGCGCTGGATACGGTGCGTAGCGCCGTCGCCAGCAGCACCACCAATCTGCCGAAAGGCATGCTGCAGGGCAGCAGCCAGTCCTGGATGGTGGACGGCAACGGCCAGCTGGACAAAGCGGCACAGTACCGCGACCTGATAGTCAGCTACCACGCGGGTAAGGCGGTGCGACTGCATGACGTCGCCACGGTGTATGACTCGGTGGAGGATCAGTATCAGGCCGGCTTTCTCAATTCACAGCCGTCGGTGATGATCGCCATCAAGCGTCAGGCCGGCGCTAACATGCTCGACACCATTGACGCCATCAAAGCGCAGCTGCCACAGCTGGAGAAAGATCTGCCTGCCGATACCCAGCTCAAAGTGGTGGTAGACCGTTCGCCAACGGTGCGCGCCTCCCTGTATGACACCGAAGAGACGCTGCTGGTGGCGATGCTGCTGGTGATTGCCGTGGTATTTGTCTTCCTGCGTAATTTGCAGGCGGTGGTGATTCCGGCGCTGGCGCTGCCGGTGTCGTTAATCGGCACCTGCGCGGTGATGTATCTGCTCGGCTACAGTCTCGATAACCTGTCGCTGATGGCGCTGATCATCGCCACGGGTTTTGTCGTTGATGACGCCATCGTGGTGCTGGAAAATATCACCCGGCACATCGAAGCCGGTCTGAGTCCGCTGCGTGCCGCCCTGCGCGGTGCCCATGAGGTGAGCTTTACTGTGCTGTCGATGACGGTGTCGCTGGTGGCGGTGTTTATCCCGATTCTGCTGATGGGTAGTATTGTTGGCCGCCTGTTCCGGGAATTTGCGGTGACGCTGACGGTCTCGCTGCTGATCTCCATGTTTGTCTCGCTCAGCCTGACCCCGATGCTGTGCGCCCGACTGCTGCGGCCGAAGCCGCAGGTCACCCGGCGGCCGCATCCGCTCTATCAGCTAATCGAAAATGCGCTCAACGCGCTGCTGGCCGCCTACGCGCGTGGCCTGGCGTGGGTGATGGCGCACCAGAAGATTACCCTGCTGAGTTTGCTGCTCACCGTGCTGCTCAATCTGTTTCTGTTTAGCGTGGTGCAAAAGGGCTTTTTCCCCAATCAGGACACCGGCCTGCTGATGGGCGCCCTGCGCGCTGACCAGAACATCTCCTTCCAGGCGATGAAGCCAAAGATGCTGGCGTTCACCAAAATCATTGAGGCCGATCCGGCGGTAGACAGCGTGATGTCGTCAATGGGCAGCGGCATGTTTGGCTCGCGCAATAGCGCCAACTTTTTTGTCCGGCTGAAAGATTTTGACCAGCGCAGCGCCAGTGCCACCGAAGTGGCTAACCGGCTGAGCCAGAAAACCCGCCATATTGCCGGGGCGCAGCTGTTCCTGATGGCCGCGCAGGATCTGCACATCGGCGGGCGCAGCGCCAACGCCACTTATCAGTACAGCCTGCAGGCTGACGATCTCGATCTGCTGCGCCGCTGGACGCCGAAAGTCCAGGCGGCGCTGGCCGCGATACCGCAACTCAACAGCGTGGATTCCGATGCGCAAACCGGCGGACAGGAGGTGGTGATCAATATCGATCGCGACCGCGCCACGCGGCTGGGCGTTAACGTGCAGATGCTGGACACGCTGCTGAACAATGCCTTTAGCCAGCGACAGATTGCCACGCTCTATCACACGCTCAATCAGTACCATGTGGTGATGGCCCTGCAGGACAGCGACACGCGCGATCCGGCCATGCTGCAACAACTGTATGTGATTAACGACAGCGGCGATCGCGTGCCGCTGGCGGCCTTTGCCCGCTTCAGCGGCGGCAACGCGCCGCTGTCGGTTGCGCATCAGGGCCAGTCAGCGACCAGCACCATCGCCTTCAACCTCAACGACGGCGTGTCGCTGGAGCAGGCGCAGACGCTGATTAAGCAAGCGATGGCACAGCTGGGGTTGCCCTCCAGCATTCAGGCGGGCTTTGCCGGCACCGCCGCAGCGTTCTCTCAGCTCACCGCCACCATGCCGTGGCTGATTATTGCGGCGCTGGCGGCGGTGTATATCGTCCTGGGCGTACTGTATGAGAGTTACATTCACCCGCTGACCATTCTCTCCACGCTGCCGTCGGCAGGCGTCGGGGCGCTGCTGCTGTTGCTGCTGACCAATACGCAGCTGACGGTGATTGCGCTGATCGGCATCATTTTGCTGATCGGTATCGTCAAGAAAAACGCCATCATGATGATCGATTTTGCCCTGCATGCCGAGCGCAGCCAGGGGCTGTCGCCGCAGCAGGCGATTACGCAGGCGTGCCTGATGCGCTTTCGGCCGATCATGATGACCACGCTGGCCGCCTTCTTCGGCGCTCTGCCGCTGGCGCTGGGCAGCGGTGGCGACGCTGATTTACGCAGTCCGCTGGGGATTGCGATTGCCGGCGGTCTGGCCCTGAGCCAGCTGCTGACCCTGTTTACCACGCCAGTAGTCTATCTCTGGCTGGATCGTCTCAGCCGCGCCACCCAGCGTCAGTGGCGGCGCGTGCGTCATGTGGAATCCTGATTGATGAAAATGATGAACATCGGCGCGCTGACGGCGGCGCTACTGGTTGCTGGCTGTAGCGTTGGCCCCGATTATCAGCGTCCGGCGATGGCGCTGCCGACGCACTATAAAGAGGCCAAAGGCTGGACGCAGGCTACGCCGCAGGACGCCAGTCGCAAAGGGGAGTGGTGGACGGTGTATCACGATGCCACCTTGTCCAGCCTGCTGCGCCAGGTGAGCATCTCCAACCAGAACGTCGCCAGTTATGCGGCGCAGTATCGCGAAGCCCAGGCGCTGAGCGCGCAGTCGCGCGCGGCGCTGTTTCCCTCACTCGACTACGATGCCAGCAGCACGCGCAGCGGCAGCCGTGCCAGCACCAGCGGTCAGCGCAGCGTCAGCAACAGCCACAGCGCTACGCTGAGTGCCAGCTGGGAGCTGGATCTGTGGGGCAAACTGCGCCGCACCCAGGAAGAGGATAAGGCCAGTGCGCAGGCCAGCCAGGCTGAACTGGCCAATGTCACGCTGAGCGCCCAGTCAGAGCTGGCGCAGGACTATTTTCAGCTGCGCATCATCGACGAAAAGATCGCGCTCTATCAGCGCAGCATTGAAGCTTATCAGCGCTATCTCAGCGTGATTAACAACAAGTACCGCGCCGGTAGCGAATCCCGCGCCACTCTGGCGCAGGCGCAGATGCAGCTGGAGAGCGCCCGCGCTTCGGCGCAGGATTATCAGTGGCAGCGCGCGCAACTGGAGCACGCGGTGGCGCTGCTGCTGGGGCGTGCGCCAGCCGACTTTACGTTGCCGGTGGCGAAGCTGGATGCCACGCTGCCGTCCATTCCGCAGAGCCTGCCTTCGGCGCTGCTGCAGCGCCGTCCGGACATCGCCTATGCCGAACGTAACGTGGCGGCCGCCAACGCGGCGGTCGGAGTGGCGATTGCCGGTTATTATCCCGACCTGACGCTCAGCGCCAGCGGTGGCGTGACCGCCTCAGCGATCCACAGTTTATTGTCGCTGCCGAATCGCGCCTGGTCGCTGGGGCCGGAGCTCAGCGGTACGCTGCTCGACTTTGGCGCGACCTCGGCGAAAGTGGCGCAGGCGCGTGCCGCCTATGATGCCAGCGTGGCCACCTATCGCCAGACGGTGCTGAGCGCGCTGGGAGAAGTGGAAGATAACCTGGTGGAACTGAATACCCTACAGGGGGAAATCGCCGCGCAGCAGCGCGCCGCCGTGGCGGCACAGGCGTCAGCACGCGTAACGCGCAACCAGTATGACGCCGGCATGATTGATTACCTTGATGTCGCTACCACGGAAAACAGCAGCCTGAGCGAGCAGCAGAGCCTGCTGTCGCTGCAGAGCAGCCAGTGGGTGAGTAGCGTGGCGCTGATCGCCGCACTGGGCGGCGGCTGGCAGGGCGAATCACCCTGAATTCATCACGATAAATCACTGCGCTACTTGTCGAACATCCCCGGATCCTGCAAGGTAAGAACCATTTTTTACCGCTGCTAAGGAGCTGGCATGCTATTTACCGTTCTGCGTTTCCTCTGTCGCCTGTTATGGCGCGTTGAGCTGCGTGGCGATCTGACTGCCCTGCACAAAGAAAAAGTGCTGATCACGCCAAACCATATGTCGTTTCTCGATGGCGTGCTGCTGGCGCTGTTTCTGCCCATCAAACCGGTGTTCGCCGTCTATTCTTCGATCAGCGAACAGTGGTATATGCGCCTGCTCAGGCCGGTCATCGACTTCGTGCCGCTCGACCCCACCAAACCGATGTCGATCAAACATCTGGTGCGCATGATCAACGAAGGGCGTCCGGTGGTGATCTTTCCGGAAGGGCGCATTACCGTCACCGGCTCATTGATGAAAATCTACAGCGGCGCTGGCTTCGTCGCGGCGAAATCCGCCGCCACCGTGGTGCCGATGCGTATTGAAGGCGCAGAGTACACGCCGTTTGGCCGCCTGGCCGGGGTATTTAAACGTCGCCTGTTCCCGCGCATTACCCTGACGGTGCTGCCGGCCACGGTAATTCCTATGCCGGAAGCGAAACGCGCGCGCGACCGCCGCGTGCTGGCCGGTGAGCATTTACATCATGTGATGATGGAAGCGCGCATGGCGGTGCGCCCGCGCGAAACGCTGTTCGACGCTTTTCTCAATGCGCGCACCCGTTACGGGCTGAGCAAACCCTGCATCGAAGACATCAACTTTAAGCCGGACAGCTACACCGGGCTGCTGAAAAAAGCGCTCGGTGTCGGACGCATTCTGGAGCGCTACAGCCAGCAGGGCGAATTCGTAGGTCTGCTGCTGCCGAATGCCACGGTGACCGCGGCGGCGATTCTGGGGGCTTCACTGCGCGGGCGCGTGCCGGCGATGCTCAACTACACCGCCGGCATCAACGGCATGCGCGCGGCGCTGACCGCCTCGCAGGTGAAAACCGTGTTTACCTCGCGCCAGTTCCTCGAGAAGGGCAACCTGTGGCACCTGCCGCAGGGGCTGACGGAGGTGCAGTGGATCTATCTGGAGGATCTGAAGGATACCGTCACGCTGCAGGACAAACTGTGGATCCTCGCGCACCTGCTGCTGCCACGCCGGGCACAGGTTGCGCAGCAGCCAGAAGACGCGGCAATGGTGCTGTTTACCTCCGGCTCGGAAGGCAATCCCAAAGGTGTGGTGCACTCGCATAAAAGCCTGCTGGCGAACGTGGAGCAGATTCGCACCGTGGCGGATTTCACCCCGCGCGACCGCTTTATGTCGGCGCTGCCGCTGTTCCACGCCTTCGGCCTCACCGTCGGGCTGTTCACGCCGCTGCTGACCGGCGCGCAGGTGTTCCTCTATCCCAGCCCGCTGCACTATCGCATCGTGCCGGAGCTGGTATACGACCGTAACTGCACCGTGCTGTTTGGCACCTCCACCTTCCTCGGCAACTATGCGCGCTTTGCCAGCCCGTACGATTTCGCCCGGCTGCGCTACGTGGTGGCCGGTGCCGAGAAGCTGCAGGAAGGCACGCGCCAGATCTACATGGAGAAGTACGGCATCCGCATCCTCGAAGGTTACGGCGTGACCGAGTGTGCGCCAGTGGTGGCAATCAACGTGCCGATGGCCGCCAAATCGCATACCGTCGGGCGTATTCTGCCGGGCATGGATTCACGTCTGATTGCGGTGCCCGGCATTGAGCAGGGCGGACGGCTGCAGCTGCGCGGTCCGAACGTCATGAACGGCTACCTGCGGGTGGAAAATCCCGGCGTGCTGGAGCCACCGGTGGCGGATAACGGCGAAGGCGAACAGGAAGCGGGCTGGTACGATACCGGGGATATTGTCAGCTTTGACGAGGGCGGTTTCTGTCAGATTCAGGGGCGCGCTAAACGCTTCGCCAAAATCGCCGGAGAGATGGTGTCGCTGGAGAGCGTGGAGCAGATTGCCCTGAAAGCCTCGGCGGAGAAACAGCACGCGGCGTCGCTGCGGCCCGATGGCCAGCGTGGCGAAGCGCTGGTGCTGTTTACCACTGACAGTGAACTCAGCCGCGAGCGGCTGCAGCAGGCTGCGCGTGAGATGGGTGCGCCAGAGCTGGCCGTGCCGCGCGACATTCGCTTCATGAAACAGCTGCCGATGCTGGGCAGCGGTAAACCAGACTACGTCAGCCTGAAACAGCTGGCAGAAGAGGAGCGGGCATGAGTCAGTCGGTGAATCCGGACGCCCCGTTGCTGTCGCGCAGTATGCTGGCGGTGATCGTGGCACAGTTTTTCTCTGCCTTTGGCGACAACGCGCTGCTGTTCGCCACGCTGGCGCTGCTGAAAAGTCAGTTCTATCCGGACTGGAGCCAGCCGATCCTGCAGATGCTGTTTGTGGCCACTTACATTCTGCTCGCGCCGTTTGTCGGGCAGATGGCCGACAGCTTTGCCAAAGGGCGGGTGATGATGTTTGCCAACAGCCTTAAGCTGCTCGGTGCGCTGGTGATCTGCTTCGGCTTTAATCCGTTTCTCGGCTACACGCTGGTAGGCGTCGGCGCAGCGGCGTATTCGCCGGCGAAATACGGCATCCTGACGGAGATCACCAGCGGCGCGCGGCTGGTGAAAGCCAACGGGCTGATGGAGTCGTCGACTATCGCGGCGATTCTGCTCGGCTCGGTGGCAGGCGGCGTGCTCGCCGACTGGCATCTGCTGGCAGCACTGGTGGTGTGTGCACTCACTTACGCACTGGCGGTGGTGGCGAACCTGTTCATTCCGCGTCTGCAGGCAGCGCGCCCCGGCCAGAGCTGGCACGCTGGCGCGATGCTGCGCAGCTTTATCGCCTCGGCACAGCTGCTGTGGCGTAACGGTGAAACCCGCTTCTCGCTACTCGGCACCAGCCTGTTCTGGGGCGCCGGCGTCACGCTGCGCTTCCTGCTGGTGCTGTGGGTGCCGGTAGCGCTCGGCATCACGGACAACAAAACGCCGACCACGCTAAATGCCATGGTGGCGATCGGTATCGTTATCGGCGCGGCCGCGGCGGCAAAACTGGTCACGCTGCAAACGGTGCGGCGCTGCATGCCAGCCGGCGTGCTGATTGGCGTGATGGTGGTGCTGTTCTCGCTGCAGCATAGCCTGCTGAATGCGTATCTGCTGCTGATGCTGATTGGTGCGCTCGGCGGCTTCTTTGTGGTGCCGCTCAACGCGCTGTTGCAGGAGCGCGGCAAAGATACCGTGGGTTCTGGTAATGCGATTGCGGTGCAAAACCTGGGTGAAAACAGCGCGATGCTGCTGATGCTGGGGCTGTATACCGTGGCGATTAAGCTGGGGGCGCCGGCGGTCGCGACGGGCGTAGGCTTCGGCGCGCTGTTCGCCATGTCGATTGCCGTGCTGTGGTGGAGAACGCGTCGCTGAGCGGCGCAGAAAGGGACCAGGTCGCCATGAATGGCGACCCTACCCTGGACTGGCGCGTACGCTAAAACCACAGCAGGTACGCGAAGGTCACAAACCCTGTAGGGTGCGCGTTAAGGCGCACCAAAACCACAGCAGGTACGCCAGGCTAACAAACCCTGTAGGGTGCGCATTAACGCGCACCAGGGAGATTACGGTGCCGGATACGTATACTGACGGTGAATTGCTTCCAGCGCCTCTAACACCTCGCCGCTCAGCGTCAGATTGAAACTCTCCACGTTAACCTTCAGCTGTTCCATGGTGGTGGCACCGAGCAGGGTGCTGGCCACAAACGGCTGCTGCCGCACATAGGCCAGCGCCATCTGTGACGGATCAAGGTTGTGCTGTTTCGCCAGCGCCACGTAAGCAGCAATCGCCTGCTGTGACTGCTCGCCGCTGTAGCGGGTAAAGCGGCTGAACAGCGTATTGCGCGCGCCGGCCGGTTTCGCCCCGTTGAGGTATTTACCGCTCAGCGTACCAAAGGCCAGGCTGGAATAAGCCAGCAGTTCCACGCCCTCATGCTGGCTAATCTCTGCCAGACCCACTTCAAAACTGCGGTTCAGCAGGCTGTACGGATTCTGAATGGTGACGATACGCGGCAGCTCGTGCTTCTCCGCCAGTTGCAGGTAGCGCATCACGCCCCAGGCCGTTTCGTTCGAGACGCCAATGTAACGGATCTTGCCCGCGCGCACCTGTTCGGTCAGCGCTTCCAGCGTCTCCAGCAGCGTAACGGTGGCGGTGTTATCACTGTACTGATAACCGAGCTTGCCAAAGTAGTTGGTCTGGCGCTGCGGCCAGTGCAGCTGGTAGAGGTCGAGGTAATCGGTATTGAGGCGCTTCAGGCTGGCGTCCAGCGCTTCGCGGATGTTCTTGCGGTCCAGCGCCTGGTTGGGGCGAATCAGCGCATCGCTGCCGCGCACCGGGCCGGCGACTTTACTCGCCAGAATGATTTTGTCGCGGCTGCCGCGCTTTTGCAGCCAGCTGCCAATGTATTTTTCGGTCAGGCCCTGGGTTTCCGGACGCGGTGGCACCGGATACATCTCGGCGGTATCAATCAGGTTAATACCCTGGCTAACGGCGTAATCAAGCTGCTGGTGGGCGTCGGCTTCGCTATTCTGCTCACCAAACGTCATCGTGCCTAACCCCAGCTGACTGACTTCCAGCGTGCTATGGGGGATACGGTGATAATGCATTGCCGGCTTCCTTTTTTCATTATGAAATGGAATGTTGTGTTCTCTGGGACTATAGCCTGTGAAGTGGCGCAGAAGGAAGGGGGGAAAGTTCGGGAAATCGCCTGCACAGGGGGAAAACGCGTACAGGCGAGGCAATTTGGCACTTAACGCTCAATGATGGTGGAAACCTCGTCACCATTAATTTGCATAACATGGCCCTGTTCGTCGGTGTACTGCACCAGACCGGTTTCTTTATCAATCGACGGCTTACCTTCGGTCATAATCATGCGGCCATCTTTGGTGGCCATAACGTAATCACTGCTGCAACCGCTTAATGCCAGCGCCGCCAGCAGCAGGCCCACTGCACTTACCAACCCTTTCATTCTCAGCTCCCTCAAGCCACTTCAACAGCAAAAGTGTAGTAATAAATGCTTTTGCCAGCTGGAGTAATCGCATCATTCCTAAAATAACAGGGCGAGATGCGCTCGCCCTTGACAGGTTACGCTTTGTTTTTCCTGCTGCGCATCAGGTTCAGACACTCTACCGCCATGGAGAAGAACATCGCAAAATAAATGTAACCTTTTGGTACATGCATACCAAAACTCTCGAGGATCAGGGTAAAGCCGACCAGAATCAGAAACGCCAGCGCCAGCATTTTGACCGACGGATGCCGCTCAACAAACTCACCAATCGCGCGCGCGGCTACCATCATCATCAGCACTGCGATGACCACCGCCGCCATCATAATGAACAGGTGATCGGACAGACCGACGGCAGTGATCACTGAATCCAGGCTGAAGATGATGTCGAGCAGCATGATCTGCACGATGGCGCCGAAGAAAGAGTGCACATTGGTTTTGTGCTCTTCTTCGCCGCCTTCGATGGTTTCATGGATCTCCATGCTCGACTTCCACAGCAGGAACAGGCCGCCGAACAGCAGAATCAGATCGCGCGCGGAGAAGGCGTGGTCCATGATAGAAAACAACGGCTGCGTCAGTCTCACCACCCAGGCGATGGAGGCCAGCAGCCCGAGGCGCATCAACATCGCCCCCATCAGACCCAGCCGGCGCGCCCGGTTTTGCTGGTGCTGCGGCAGTTTTGCGACCACCAGAGACAGGAAAATAATGTTATCGATACCCAGCACCACTTCCAGAATGGTTAATGTTCCCAGCGCCAGCCAGGCGTTGGGATCAGCAATCCAGTCAAACATGAATCCTTCATTCCTAAACGAAAAGTAAACGGGAATTATACACGGCGCAGGCGGCGCTGCCTAAAGCGATCCTGCAAGGGCGAGGTTGTACCGGGAATTACAGCAGAAAATGCCGCGCCAGCAGCGGTCCGGTAAAGCTCTTCTTGAGATAAAAACCGCGCGGCAGCGTCATGATCGGCTCGCCGTGTTCGCCGATGGCTTCGGTCAGCGCTTTGCTGTTGGCCGCTTTTGGCCGGATTTGCAGCCACGCACCGTGGCGGGCGCTGATGCGCTCCACCTGGCCGAGCACGATCATGTCCATCAGCTCTTCCCAGTCCTCACGTAACTGCTGCTCTTCCTGCGCATTCGGCTGCCACAGCAGCGGCGAACCCACGCGGCGCTCGGCCAGTGGAATGGCGCGATCGCCCTCCACCGGGATCCACAGTACCCGCGCCAGCTTGTGGCGCACGTGGCTGGTTTGCCAGGTAACGCCGCTGTTGCCGGTGAGCGGTGCCACGCAGACAAAGGTGGTTTCCAGCGGCTTACCCAGCGCGTCGACCGGAATGGTTTTGAGTTCAATACCCAGATGCGCAAAATCCTGCTCGGCTTTACTGCCGGCACTGGCGCCAAGCAGCAGCTCCAGCAGCATGCCAACCCAGCCTTTGTCACGGCGTAAATCGGCAGGCATCGGCAGGCCAAGCTGCGCGGCCAGCGCGGCAAAGCTCTGACCAGCCAGCTGTTGGGCACGCTGGAGCAGTTCGGCTTCGTTACGGGGCGCAGCAGGCAAGGCGGCAGGGCAATTCATGATAAAACTCGCATTGGTCAAAATATGGTCAGTAAAGGTCAGCACGTGTTGTCCACACCGTGCCGGACAATGTAAACGTGATAATAGCATGATTCAGCATGCTTTTTTAGCGCGATTGACCTGGCGCTCACCAGGGTAAGAGGCGGTTATCCCGGTTTGTTATCGACAATGAACAGGATCTTAAACCCAGTTATCCACAGAAAAGTGGGATAACCCCACGTTTTGCCCACCCCTGTTTCCATTTACAGCCTTGACTTTGCCGAACTGCGCGCTTTTTTTCCATTCTCTGCCCAGGTTTAGGACATTCTCTGTGGATAAAATCAACGGTGATGGATCTTTGAGCAGCGGTAACCGCGTGGGGAAGAATAACCGGCTTTCACGCTGTGTATCTGAACGGGTTAATAGGCTATCGCTATGATAAATGGTGGTTTTAGTGCTATTCTCCCCGCCGTGCATGAGAATTTTCCGAAGCGGTTATTCAACTCATTCCCGTGTTCTGCACAAAGCTATCCACAGAAAAGGTGAATAAGATCGCCGTTAAATGCCCTTGTCTGTTTATAACATGGCTATTATCTGTGAGTTATCCCATTGTTATCCGGTCAGCGGCGCGGATATCCAGTGGTTTACCGCCTGTAAGGAGTATGAAACAATCAGGCTATTCAAATTTAGCTTTGAGGTAGTCCAGTGATCGATGATGATGGCTACCGCCCGAATGTTGGTATCGTAATCTGTAACAGGCAAGGACAAGTGTTATGGGCCAGGCGCTTTGGACAGCACTCCTGGCAGTTTCCTCAGGGAGGCATCAATCCGGGTGAAACCGCTGAACAGGCGATGTATCGCGAACTGTTCGAAGAAGTGGGTTTACACCGCAAAGATGTTCGAATACTTGCTTCAACCCGTAACTGGTTACGTTACAAGTTGCCAAAACGTTTGGTGCGTTGGGACACAAAGCCGGTGTGTATCGGCCAGAAACAAAAGTGGTTTCTTCTGCAGTTGATTTGTAGTGACGCGGATATCAATGTGCAACACAGCAGCACGCCGGAGTTCGATGGCTGGCGCTGGGTCAGCTTCTGGTATCCGGTACGTCAGGTTGTCTCTTTCAAGCGCGATGTGTATCGCCGCGTCATGAAGGAATTCGCTGGCGTGGTGATGTCTATGCAGGAGAGTGCGGGGCAGCGCAATAACAACGCCGCCCATCGACGTAAAAGAGGATAGGCCACGCCCTTTATGCTCACTCAGTTGCGCGAAATTGTAGAAAAAGTGGCGAGTGCACCGCGTCTGAATGAAGCACTCGACATTCTGGTCAACGAAATATGCCTGGCGATGGAGACCGAGGTCTGCTCGGTTTACCTCGCCGATCACGATCGGCGTTGCTACTACCTGATGGCAACGCGCGGCCTGAAAAAGCCGCGCGGCCGCACGGTTACGCTGGCGTTCGACGAAGGTATCGTCGGTCTGGTGGGCCGCCTGGCCGAACCTATCAACCTCGCCGATGCGCAAAGTCATCCCAGCTTCAAATACATTCCCTCCGTCAAAGAAGAGCGCTACCGCTCGTTTCTGGGTGTGCCAATCATCAGCCGGCGTCAACTGCTCGGCGTGCTGGTGGTGCAACAGCGAGAGCATCGTCAGTTCGACGAAAGCGAAGAGTCATTTCTGGTTACGCTGGCCACGCAGATGGCCGCGCTGCTGTCGCAGTCGCAGCTTGGCCAGCTGTTCGGTCAGTTCCGCCAGACGCGCGTCAAAGCGATTGCCGCCGCGCCGGGCGTCGCCGTTGCACCTGGCTGGGTTGATGAAACGCAGCCGCTGCTCGACCAGGTGTCCGCCGCCTCTACGCTCGATCCACAGCGTGAACGCGAGCGCCTGATTGTCGCCATGGGCGAGGCGGGCAACGAGTTTCGCCGCTTCAGCAAGCGTTTCGCGGCCAGCGTGCAGAAAGAGAGCGCGGCGATCTTCGATCTCTACTCGCACCTGCTCACCGATGCGCGACTGAAAAAAGATCTGTTTGCCGAGATCGAGCGCGGATCGGTAGCCGAGTGGGCGGTTAAAACGGTGATCGAGAAGTTTGCCGCACAGTTTGCCAGCCTGCAGGATCACTATTTACGCGAGCGCGCCGGGGATTTGCGCGTGCTCGGCCAGCGCCTGCTGTTCCACCTTGACGACACGCTGGTGGGCACCAATGCCTGGCCGGAACGCTTTGTGCTGGTGGCCGATGAACTCACCGCCACCACGCTGGCGGAGCTGCCGCAGGAGCGGCTGGCGGGCGTAGTGGTGCGCGATGGCGCAGCCAACTCGCACGCGGCGATCCTCACGCGCGCCATGGGTATTCCAACCGTGATGGGCGCGGATATCCTGCCGTCGCAGCTCAACAAGCGGCTGCTGATCGTGGACGGCTATCGCGGCGAAGTGCTGATCGATCCAGAGCCGGTGCTGGTGCAGGAGTATCAGCGGCTGATCAGCGAAGAGAACGCGCTGAGCAAAATGGCCGAAGACGTGGTGGAGCAGCCCGGCGAGCTGAAAAGCGGCGAGCGCGTGCAGGTAATGCTCAACGCCGGTCTCAGCCCGGAACACGAACAGGCGCTCGACAACTGGGTTGACGGCATCGGCCTGTATCGCACCGAAATTCCGTTCATGCTGCAAAGCGGCTTCCCGTCGGAAGAGGAGCAGGTGGCGCAATATCAGGGCATGCTGCAACTGTTTTACGACAAACCGGTGACGCTGCGTACGCTGGATGTCGGCGCTGACAAACAGCTGCCTTACATGCCGATTAGTGAAGAGAACCCCTGTCTCGGCTGGCGTGGCATTCGTCTGACGCTCGACCAGCCGGAGATCTTCCTGGTGCAGGTGCGCGCCATGCTGCGCGCCAACGTCGCTTCGGGCAACCTGAGCATTCTGCTGCCGATGATCAGTCATATTGACGAGATCGAAGAGGCGCGGCGCCTGATCGATCGCGCCGGTCGCGAAGTGGAAGAGATGCTCGGTTATGCCATTCCAAAACCGCGTATTGGCGTGATGATTGAAGTGCCGTCGATGCTGTTCCTGATCCCGCATCTGGCGCAACGCGTGGACTTTATCTCCGTCGGCACCAACGATCTTACCCAGTATCTGCTGGCGGTCGATCGCAACAATACCCGCGTTGCCAACCTTTATGATTCGCTGCATCCGGCGATGCTGCGGGCGTTGCAAACCATCGCCAGTGAAGCCCGCCAGGCCAAACTGGAGCTATGCCTGTGTGGTGAAATGGCGGGCGATCCGATGTGCGTCGCGCTGCTGGTGGGTCTGGGTTATCACCATCTCAGCATGAACGGCAAGAACATTCCGCGCGTCAAATACCTGCTGCGCCACCTCGATTATGAAGAGGCGCAGAAACTGAGCCAGCAGGGCGTGATGGCGCACACCGCAACGGAAGTGCGCCATCTGGTGTCGGCCTTCATGGAGCGGCGCGGCCTGGGCGGACTGATTCGCGGCGGACGTTAACTGTTTACATTTCTGCGGAAATTGTGAAAAGCGGCTGTGCTATGATGCGCAGCCTTTTATTGTATGGCCCTTTAGCCACGCCCTTTTGCGGGCAGAAAAAACATGGTGAAAGATGACTAACGGCTACATTTCATTTCCCCAATTCGATCCGGTGATCTTCTCCATCGGACCGGTTTCGCTGCACTGGTACGGCCTGATGTATCTGGTAGGCTTTGTGTTTGCTATGTGGCTGGCAGTGCGCCGCGCCAACAAACCCGGTAGCGGCTGGAAAAAAGAAGAAGTTGAAAACCTGCTGTACGCGGGCTTCCTCGGCGTGTTCCTCGGCGGCCGCATCGGCTACGTGCTGTTCTATAACCTGCCGCTGTTCCTCGACAACCCACTCTATCTGTTCAAAGTGTGGGACGGGGGCATGTCATTCCACGGTGGTCTGATTGGGGTGATCGTGGTGATGCTGATCTTCGCCCGCCGTACCAAACGCACCTTCTTCCAGGTCTCTGATTTCATTGCGCCGCTGATCCCGTTTGGCCTCGGTGCTGGCCGTCTCGGCAACTTCATCAACGGCGAACTGTGGGGCCGCGTGGCGCCTGAGTTTAAATTCGCCATGCTGTTCCCGGGTTCGCGCAGCGAAGACCTCGCGCTGGCGGCCAATAACCCGCAATATCAGGAACTGCTGAACACGTACGGCGTGCTGCCGCGCCATCCGTCACAGCTGTACGAGCTGTGCCTGGAAGGCATCGTGCTGTTTATCATTCTCAACCTGTTTATTCGCAAGCCGCGCCCGATGGGCAGCGTCTCCGGCCTGTTCCTGATTGGCTACGGCGCATTCCGCATTATCGTGGAGTTTTTCCGCCAGCCGGATGCCCAGCTTGGCCTGTTCGAAGGCGGTATCAGTATGGGCCAGATTCTGTCGATCCCGATGATTCTGGCCGGAGTGATTATGATGGTCTGGGCGTATCGTCGTCGCCCGCAGCAACAAACGCGTGAGGTAAAATGAAACAGTATCTGGATTTGATGCAACATGTGCTGAATGAAGGCGCAGAAAAGGCCGACCGTACCGGTACCGGCACGCTCTCCATCTTTGGCCACCAGATGCGTTTCAATTTGCAGGACGGTTTTCCGCTGGTCACCACCAAGAAGGTGCATCTGCGCTCAATCATTCATGAGCTGCTGTGGTTCCTAAAAGGCGACACCAACATCGGCTACCTGAAAGAGAACAAGGTCACCATCTGGGACGAATGGGCGGATGAAAACGGCGATCTGGGACCGGTCTACGGCAAGCAGTGGCGCAGCTGGGGCAAGGCTTCCGGCGAAGAGATCGATCAAATCAGCAAGGTGATTGAGCAGCTGAAACGCGATCCGGATTCGCGCCGCATTATCGTTTCGGCATGGAACGTCGGTGAGCTGGATCAGATGGCGCTGGCGCCGTGCCACGCGTTTTTCCAGTTCTACGTGGCGAATGGCAAGCTGTCGTGCCAGCTGTACCAGCGTTCGTGCGATATCTTCCTCGGCCTGCCGTTCAATATCGCCAGCTATGCGCTGCTGGTGCATATGGTGGCACAGCAGTGCGATCTTGAGGTGGGCGATTTCGTCTGGACCGGCGGCGATACGCACCTGTACAGCAACCATCTCGAACAGGCGCGACTGCAGCTGACGCGTGAACCGCGACCGCTGCCGAAACTGGTGATTAAGCGTAAGCCCGCGTCGATTTTTGATTACCAGTTCGATGATTTTGAGATCGAAGGCTACGATCCGCATCCGGCGATCAAAGCGCCGGTCGCCGTGTAATCTGCCGCTCTTCAGCATCAGGCCCTGCCATCGCGCAGGGCTTTTTTTTTGCCTGGCCTCCGCCCGCTTCTGCGGGGATTTTCTGAATCCGACGCGCAAAAAAAGGGTGTTGTCTGCACCGGGCATAACTTTCCTGCGGCACGCTTTCCATCTTCTCTGTTTGCCACTGTTGCTTTTCGTCCGGCAGGCGCAGAGTGCCGGTTATGAACAGAACCCAAAACGCCGGCTTTACGCTGCCGGAACTACTACTGGTTATGGTGATTGCCGGCATCCTCAGCATCGCAGCCTTACAGGGCTGGCAGCGCTGGCAACAGTATCAGCAACTGCGTGAGAGCGTACTGCAACTGCAGAGCTTTTTGCTGCGGCTGCGCGCGCACGCCAGCTGGCATAACCGCGACCTCAGCCTGTGGCTGCAACCGGGCGAAAACGGCTGCCTCGGCACCGGGCCGCAGCCCGCAGAAGGGTGTCAGCTGCCGTCCCGCTGGCTATTCCGGCCGCCTTATCGCGAAGTGCGCATCACCGCGCTGGTCGGCGAGCCAGGCTTTTACGGCCGACGCGATGTGGCCCGGCCCGGCAGTGTCGAACTGGAGAGCGCAGCTGGCCGCTGGCGCGTCATCCTCTCCGCCCGGGCGCGCATCCGGGTCTGCCAGCCGGGAGAGAAGGGATGCGAATAACGCAGGGGGGCTTCAGTCTGCTGGAGATGCTGATCGCCATGGCGATTGGCGCGGTGCTGATGGTCAGCGTCGGCCGCTTTCTGCCGCTGCTGCTGGAACAGAACCTGCGCCTGCAGCAGCGGGTCCAGCTGCAACAGGAGCTGCAGCAGATTGCCGGCTCGCTGGCCAAAGCGCTGCGCCGTGCCGGTTACTGTCACGGTCAGTGCGGCGGTGCGGCGCTCACGCTGGTGAGCGGCGGCAGCTGTGTACTGCTGCGCTGGGACGAAAACAGTAACGGACGCTGGGAAGGCGTCGATCACAGTGAAAGCGATTATTACGGCTATCGTCTGCGCAACGGACAGCTGGAGATGCAGCGCGGCGTGGACGAGTGCAACAGCAACGGCTGGGAGCGCATCACCGATCCGGCATTCCTCACCCTCAGCACCTTCCGGGTTGAGCGCCAGGGCACGCGGCTGCTGTTGCAGCTGGCCGCCACGGCGGGCCGCCAGCAGGCAGAGCTGACGATAATAGCGGAGGGGCTGAATCTGTGAAGCAGCGCGGCAACAGCACGCTTGGCATGGTGGTGATGTTACTGCTGATGGGCGGGCTCACGCTGCACGCCGCGCGCACGCAGCTGGCGCAGGGCATGGCGCTGGTCGCCGACGAGCAGCAGCATCAGCAGGATTTCTGGCAGGCGCAGGCCGCTTTAACGTGGGGCCGACAGCAAAACTGGCCGCAGGCCGCGGGCTGGCAGTGTCAGACCGCTCTGGCCGGCGCGTGGCAAAGCTGTCTGCTGCGGCAGGAGGAGAATCATGGCTTATTATCGGCGCGCGGCACCGGACGCGCGCTCGTGCTCTATCAGTGGGTGTCGCTGCACAACGGTCAGCTGCAGCCACAGCCGCATGGCTGGATCGACTACTGCCCGCTGGCAAAGGCGGAGCAGTGTCAGTTGCCAGAGGCGACAGCAGGGTTTTAGCCTGGCGGAAACGCTGGTCGCGATGCTGCTGCTGGCGATGACCATCAGCACGCTGCTGCAGTATCATCGCGCACTGGCGCTGGGATTTAGCCAGCAGTGGCAGCAGCGCCAGGCGTGGCAGGTAGCCGGGCAG
Organism: gamma proteobacterium symbiont of Lampromicra miyakona; assembly: GCF_059730895.1. NCBI lineage: Bacteria > Pseudomonadati > Pseudomonadota > Gammaproteobacteria > gamma proteobacterium symbiont of Lampromicra miyakona. Next base: position 915,061 of record NZ_AP035932.1, read on the forward strand.
GCGCTGCTAGGGCGTGATACCGCCGGCTGGCACATTGTGCACCAGCCGCAGAGTTTACCTGGTGGCTGCGTGCTGGATCGCGTTACCGTCACCGGACCCCATCAGCGCACGGCGTCGCTGGCGCGGCTCAATTGCCGCGAAGGTGATGCCGGCGGGTAGGCAGGCCAGACGATTAAGGGTAGAGTGACCGGGCTGCGCTTTCCCTTCTTTAAGGAGTTTTATGTTCCGGGTTTACCACTCCAATCGGTTAGATTTATTGAAAGACTTAGCGGTAGAGCTGATAAAACTCCAGCCGCTGGCCGATCCGCTCGCGGCTGAGCAGGTGCTGGTACAGAGCCCGGGCATGGCGCAGTGGCTGCAGATGGAGCTGGCTAACCGCTTTAACATTGCCGCCAACATTGATTTTCCGCTGCCCGCCAGCTTTATCTGGAGCATGTTCGTTAAAGTGCTGCCGGATATCCCGGAAGAGAGCGCTTTCACCAAAGCCAGCATGAGCTGGAAGCTGATGCACCGGCTGCCGGTGCTGCTGGAGCAGGAGGCGTTTCAGCCGCTGCGCAGCTATCTGCATGACGACGACGATCAGCGCAAACTCTACCAGCTCAGCGCGCGTGTGGCGGATCTGTTCGACCAGTATCTGGTCTACCGCTCCGACTGGCTGAACCGCTGGGAGCGCGGCGAACAGGTGGACGGGCTGAGCGATGCTCAGCAGTGGCAGGCGGCGCTGTGGCGCGATCTGGTCGAATTCACGCGCAGCCTCGGTCAGCCGATGTGGCATCGTGCCAACCTCTATGCACGGTTTATTCAGGCGCTGGAGCAGGCGTCAACGCCGCCGCCGGGGCTGCCGCAGCGCGTCTTCATCTGCGGTATCTCTGCGCTGCCGCCGGTTTATCTGCAGGCGCTGGAAGCGCTGGGCCGCCACATTGATATTCACCTGCTGTTTACCAATCCCTGTCGTCACTACTGGGGCGACATTCAGGATTACGCCTTCCTCGCGAAGCTGCAGAGCCGCCAGCGGCTGCGCCTGCATTCGCAGGAGACGCAGCCGCTGTTCCGCGATCCGGATGCCGCGCCAGCGCTGTTTAACGAACTGGGCGAGCAGCAGCTGACCAATCCACTGCTGGCCTCGTGGGGCAAGCTGGGCCGTGACAACCTGTTTCTGCTGAGCCAGATGGAGTCAGCCGCCAACGACATCGATGCGTTTGTGGAGATGTCACCGGATAATCTGCTGCACTGCCTGCAGGCCGATCTGCTCAATCTTGACGATCGCGCGGTGATTGGGCTCAGCGCTGGCGAGCTGGCCGACAGCATGGACAAGCGCCGGCTCGATCCGCACGATCGCTCCATCACGCTCCAGGTGTGTCACAGCGCCCAGCGTGAAGTGGAAGTGCTGCAGGATCACCTGCTGGCGCTGATGGAAGCCGACCCGGAGCTGAAGCCGCGCGATATCATCGTCATGGTGGCAGACATCGACAGCTACGCGCCTTTTATTCAGGCGGCTTTTGCCAGTGCGCCGCCTGAGCGCTATCTGCCGTTCGCCATTTCTGACCGGCGCGCCAGTCAGGCGCATCCGGCCATCCTCGCGCTGCTCAGCCTGCTGGCACTGCCGGACAGTCGCTTTGCCTCAGAAGAGGTGCTGGCGCTGCTGGAGGTGCCGGCGCTGGCACAGCGTTTCTCCGTCGAGGAGAGCGGCCTGCGCCTGCTGCGCCGCTGGGTGATGGAATCCGGCATCCGCTGGGGACTGGATGATGCCAGCGTGGAAGCGCTGGCGCTGCCGGTCACCGGCCAGCACACCTGGCGCTTCGGCCTGCAGCGTATGCTGCTGGGCTACGCGCTGGAAAGCCGCAACGGCGACTGGCAGGGCATTCTGCCGTATGACGAATCCAGCGGCCTGATCGCCGAGCTGGCGGGCCATCTGGCCGAGCTGCTGGCGCGGCTCGACAACTGGCGCACGCGCCTTGCGCAGACACGCACCCTGGCCGAATGGCTGCCGCTGTGCCGCGAGCTGATCGACAGCTTCTTCAGCGGCGATGCCGACAGCGAGGCGGCGCTGCTGCTGGTCGAAACGCAGTGGCAGGAGATCATTGAACAGGGGATGCAGGCCGCTTATCAGCAGCCGATTCCGGTCACGCTGCTGCGCGATGAGCTGCGTGCGCGCCTCGATCAGCAGCGCATCAGCCAGCGTTTCCTGGCCGGGCCGATCAACTTCTGTACGCTGATGCCGATGCGCTCCATCCCGTTTAAAGTGGTGTGCCTGCTGGGCATGAACGACGGTGTATATCCGCGCACCCTGGCGCCGCTCGGTTTTGACCTGATGCAGCAGCAGACGCGGAAAGGCGATCGCAGCCGGCGTGATGATGACCGCTATCTGTTCCTTGAAGCGCTGATCTCGGCGCAGCAGCAGCTGTACATCAGCTACATTGGCCGGGCGATTCAGGACAACACCGAGCGCTATCCCTCGGTGCTGGTGACTGAACTGGTGGATTATCTGGCGCAAAGCTTCTGTCTGCCGGGCGATGAAGCCTGTGAGCCGGACGTCAGTGAGCAGCGGGTGCGGGCACATTTGCAACGCCTGCACAGCCGCATGCCGTTTGCAGCGGAAAATTTCCAGCCGGGAAGCCACGTGCAGAGCTTCGCCGCAGAATGGTTGCCGGCGGCGACCGGCAGCGGCGTGGCGCAGCCCGGGTTTGTCCAGCCGCTGCCGGTTCAGCCGCTGACCACGCTGTCGCTGGAGCAGCTGCTGCGCTTCTGGCGTCATCCGGTGCGGGCGTGGTTTCAGCAGCGGCTCGGCGTGGCTTTCTGGATGGAGGAGAGCGAGCTGCCGGACAGCGAACCGTTCGCACCGGACAGCCTGGAGCGCTATCAGATCAACGCTGAACTGCTCAATACGCTGGTCAACGGTGACGATCCGGCCCAGCTGTATGCGCACCATCGCGCCGCCGGTAATCTGCCTTACGGCGCCTTCGGGGAACTTTTCTGGCAAAGCCAGACCGAAGAGATGCAGGAAGTGGCGGCGGAAGTGAGCGCGCAGCGGCTGCCGGCGGAGAGCTGGGAAGTCAACCTGACGCTGGGCGCAACGCAGTTGACCGGCTGGCTGACTCAGGTGCAAGCTGATGGGCTGTTACGCTGGCGTCCGGGCGTGCTCAACATCAACGATGGCCTGCTGCTGTGGCTGGAACATCTGGTGTATTGTGCGCTGGGCGGCAACGGCACCAGCCGCATGTATGGTCGCAAACAGAGCCGCTGGCGCTTCGCGGCCGTGGCACCTGCCCAGGCGCAGGCGCAGCTGGCTGAATATGTGGCCGCCTGTGAGGCGGGTCTGGCGCAGCCGCTGCTGCTGCTGAATAAATCCGGCGGCGCGTGGCTGGACGCCAGCTTTGACAGCAAATCCGGCCAGCTTCAGGAAGATGACGCCACGCAGAAAAAGGCGCTCAACAAGCTGTTGCAGGCGTGGCAGGGTGGCTACCAGGTTGAAGGCGAGGGCAGCGATCCCTATCTGCAGCGCCTGTGCCGCACGCTGGACGAGCCGACGCAGCAGCAGATCATCGCTGCGGCGCGTCAGTGGTATTTGCCGGTGCGCCTCGCGCATCAGGATGATGAATAGCAACGGAAGTGCGGCCTGTACCTTGGCAGCCACCGTCTTATAAGAAAGTGTTTGAGTATCCCGACCGGCGCAACGCCGGCGGATAAGGGTAACGTTAAGGGGTTGAAATGCGGATTTACGCACGCTGGATAGGAGCGCTGCTGCTGAGCATGCTGGCGCTGAATGCCTTTGCCGACGACGGGCGCGGCTGGCAGCCGATTGATGAAACCATCCGCAAGAGCGATCACGATCCGCGCAGTTATCAGGCCATTACCCTGAGCAACGGCATGACGGTGCTGCTGGTGTCAGATGCTGCCGCGCCGAAATCGCTGGCAGCGCTGACGTTACCGATCGGTTCTCTGGACGATCCCGACAGTCAGCTGGGCCTGGCACACTATCTGGAACACATGGTGCTGATGGGATCAAAAAATTATCCGCAGCCGGATAACCTGGCGGAGTTTCTCAAGAAGCACGGTGGCAGCCACAATGCCAGCACAGCCTCGTACCGCACCGCGTTTTATCTGGAAGTCGAAAACGATGCGCTGCAACCGGCGGTGGATCGTCTGGCGGATGCAATTGCGCAACCCCTGCTCGACCCAACCAATGCGGACCGCGAGCGGCATGCGGTTAACGCTGAGCTGACGATGGCACGCTCGCGCGATGGGCTGCGTATGGCGCAGGTTGGCGCGGAAACCCTCAATCCGGCGCACCCCGGTTCGCGTTATTCGGGCGGTAACCTTGATACTCTGAGTGACAAACCCGACAGCAACCTGCATCAGGCGCTGCTCGATTTCTATCACCGCCACTACTCGGCGAATCTGATGAAAGCGGTGATTTACAGTAACAAACCGCTGCCGGAGATGGCGACGATCGCTGCACAGACCTTTGGTCGCGTGGCCAATCATCAGGCCAGCGTGCCGGACATTACCGTGCCGGTGGTCACCGATGCGCAGAAAGGCATCATCATTCATTACGTGCCAGCACAGCCGCGCAAGCAGCTGAAAATTGAGTTTCGCATCGCCAACGACAGCGACCAGTTCCGCAGCAAAACCGACACCTTAATCAGTTATCTGCTGGGCAACCGCAGCAAAAATACCCTGAACGACTGGCTGCAGCAGCAGGGACTGGCGGATGGCGTCAATGCCGGCGCGGATCCGATGACCGAGCGCAACAGCGGCGTGTTTGCCATCTCGGTTTCGCTGACCGACAAAGGCCTGGCGCAGCGCGATCGCGTGGTGGCTGCGGTATTCAGCTACCTTGATATGCTGCGCAAGCAAGGCATCGACAAGCGCTATTTCGATGAAGTTGCGCACGTGCTGGCGCTGGATTTCCGCTATCCATCAATTACCCGCGATATGGATTACATTGAGTGGCTGGTGGATACCATGCTGCGCGTGCCGGTGACGCACACGCTGGATGCGCCTTATCTGGCCGACCGCTATGATGCGGCCGCGATCAACGCTCGTCTGGCTGAGATGACGCCGCAGAACGCCCGCATCTGGTACATCAGTCCCGCTGAGCCGCACAACAAACAGGCTTACTTTGTGAATGCGCCTTATCAGGTGGATAAAATCAGCGCCGCGCAGTTCAGCGACTGGCAGCAGCAGGCGCAGCTGATTCCGCTGTCGCTGCCGACCCTGAATCCCTACATTCCGTCAGATTTCTCCCTCATCCCGTCTGACGATAAGCATTACGATCATCCGGTGGCGCTGACCAATGGCGACAGCATGCGCATCTACTGGATGCCGAGCCAGTTCTACGCCAGCGAGCCGAAGGCCGCTATTACGCTCGCGCTGCGTAACAAATCCGCGATCAGCGATGCGCGCCAGCAGGTGTTGTTTGGTCTCAACGACTACCTCTCCAGCCTGGCGCTGGATGAGCTGAATTCGCAGGCTTCGGTGGGCGGCATCAGCTTCTCCACCGGTGAGGACGACGGGCTGGTATTCAATGCCAGCGGCTTCACCCAGCGCCTGCCGGAGCTGCTGAAAAAGCTGGTTGAAGGCTACGCCAGCTTCCAGCCGGATGCGCAGCAGCTGGAGCAGGCGAAATCCTGGTATCTGGATCGGCTGGAAGCAGCGGAAAAGGGCAAAGCGTTTGAACAGGCGATTCAGCCGATGCAAATGCTGTCCCAGCTGCCTTATACCCAGCGTGAGGCGCGACGCCAGCTGGTGAAACAGATCACGCTGCAGGAGGTGATGGATTACCGCGATGCGCTGATCCAGCACGCCACGCCGGAAATGATGGTGGTCGGCAACCTGTCGGCCGATCGCGTCAGGCAGCTGGGCGAAGAGCTTAAACAGCAGCTGCACAGCACGGGGCACGGTTACTGGCACAGCAATTATGTGGTGGTGGATAAGCCGATCAAAGCCAACCTGCAGAAAACCGGCAGCAGCACCGACTCAGCGCTGGCGACGCTGTATGTGCCGCTCGGCTACAGCGAGTATCAAAGTATGGCTAACAGCACCATGCTGAGCCAGATTGTGCAGCCGTGGTTCTACAATCAGCTGCGCACCGAGGAGCAGCTGGGCTATGCGGTGTTCGCTTATCAGATGCCGATTGGTCGCCAGTGGGGCATTGGCTTCCTGCTGCAAAGCAACAGTAAAGCGCCCGCTTATCTGCTGCAGCGTTTCCAGGCGTTCTATCCGCAGGCGGAACAGCGTCTGCGCAGCATGAAAGCGGAAGATTTCGCCCAGTATCAGCAGGCACTGATCAACGATCTGAAACAGCGTCCGCAAACGCTGGATGAAGAAGCCAACCGTTACAGCCGTGATTTCAATCGCCAGAACTTCGCGTTTGATACGCGCGAAAAAGCCATTGCGCAAATTCAGCAGCTGACACCGGCCAGCCTGGCTGACTTTTTCCATCAGGCCGTGCTGGCGCAGCAGGGCATGGCGATGATCTCGCAGATTGGCGGCAGTCACGATGGCACCCACGATGCGGATTACGCGCCGCTGCCGGGCTTTACCACCTGGGATGAAGTCGCCCGGCTGCAGCAGTCGCTCTCCGTGAAGAGTGATGCGCCATGAGTCAGCGCCCTGAATCGCTCAATCCCCTGACGCTGCCGCTGCAGGGTGAGCGTCTGATCGAGGCCTCCGCCGGCACCGGTAAGACCTTTACCATTGGTCTGCTCTACCTGCGTTTGCTATTGGGACTTGGCGGACCGAATGCCTATGCGCGCCCGCTGTCGGTGGAAGAGATTCTGGTGGTGACCTTTACCGAAGCCGCCACCGCCGAACTGCGCGGCCGTATCCGGGAAAATATTCATGAGCTGCGGCTGGCGTGTCTGCGCGGCGTCAGCGCAAATCCGATGCTGATGCAGCTGCTGGCCGACATTGCCCAGCCCGCTGAGGCGGCCTCGCTGTTGCTGGCGGCGGAACGTCAGATGGACGAGGCGGCGATTTTCACCATTCACGGCTTCTGCCAGCGCATGCTCAATCTCAACGCGTTTGAGTCCGGTATGCTGTTCGAGCAGCAGCTGATTGAAGATGAACAGCAGCTGTTGCGTCAGGCGACGGCGGATTTCTGGCGGCGCCACTGCTATCCGCTGACGCTGGATATTGCGCGCGTCATCGTTGCGGAATGGAGCGGGCCGGAACAGCTGTTATCGACGCTGCGCCCGTGGCTGCAGGGCGAGTCGCCCAGCCTGCGCCTGGCGCCGCACGACAGTGAAACCCTGACATCGCGCCACAGCAGCAACCTGGCACGCATTGCCGAAATGAAAGCGCAGTGGCGGGCGCTGGGCGAAGAGGTGCTGACGCTGGTCGGGCAGTCTGATGTTGATAAGCGCAGCTACAGCAGTAAAAACCTGCCGCTGTGGGTCAGCAAAGTCAGCGCCTGGGCGCAGAGCGAGACCGCGGATTACCAGATTCCCACCGAGCTGGCGCGTTTCGGTCAGCAGGTGCTCAATGAAAAAACCAAAAAGGGCGCGCCACCGCAGCACCCGTTGTTTGCCGCCATTGATACATTCCTGGCGCAGCCGCTGTCGCTGCGCGATTTGGTGATTGCACGCGCGCTGGTGGAGGTGCGTCACGCGGTGCGTAAAGAGAAACGCCTGCAGGCGCTGCTGGGGTTTGACGATCTGCTGAGCCGGCTGGACGAGGCGCTGCAACAGCCCGGCGGCGAGCAGCTGGCGCAGGCGATTCGCCAGCGCTTTCCGGTGGCGCTGATTGACGAATTCCAGGATACCGACCCGCTGCAGTACCGTATATTCCGCACGCTCTATTTACAGCAGCCGCAGCATGCGCTGCTGCTGATTGGCGACCCGAAACAGGCTATCTACGCCTTCCGCGGTGCGGACATCTTTACCTATATCCGCGCGCGCAGTGAAGTTCAGGCGCATTACACGCTGGATACCAACTGGCGCTCGTCACCGGCGATGGTGGAGAGCGTCAATCAGCTGTTTATGCGCCAGCCCGCCCCGTTTCTGTTTGCGGACATCCCGTTTCTGCCGGTCAATGCCGCGCCGCCCAATCAGCGTTTGTCGCTGAGTATCGACGGCGAGGAGCAGGCTGCGCTGCGCTTCTGGCTACAGCCGGGCGCAGGCTGCAGCGTCAGCGAATACCAGCAGCTGATGGCGCAGCAGTGCGCCGCTGATATCAGCCGCTGGCTGCAGGCGGGTCAGCAACAGCGCGCGCTGCTGGGCAAACCCCCCGATCAGCGGCCGGTGCAGGCCTCGGACATCACGGTACTGGTGCGCAGCCGGAACGAAGCCAATCTGATTCGCGCCGCGCTCAATCAGCTCGGCATCCCTTCGGTGTACCTCTCCAACCGCGACAGCGTGTATACCACGCCCGAGGCGCGAGAACTGCTGTGGCTGCTGCAGGCGATCCTCGCGCCCGAGCAGGAGCGGATGCTGCGCACCGCGCTGGCCACGTCGCTGTTTGCCTTTGATGCCGCGCAGCTGGACGCGCTGGATCAGGATGCGCGCGGCTGGGATGCGCTGGTGGATACCTTTGCCCGCTGGCAGCAATTGTGGCACCAGCGTGGCGTACTGCCGATGCTGCGTCAGCTGATGCTGGAGCGCCAGCTGGCAGAAAACCTGCTGGCCTCAGAGAATGGCGAGCGTCGCCTGACCGATCTGCTGCACCTCGGCGAACTGCTGCAGGAGGCGGCGGCCCAGCTCGACAGTCCGCACGCGCTGGTGCGTTATCTGGCGCAGCAGATCGCCCGACCAGACAGCCAGTCGGCCAGCCAGCAGCTGCGGCTGGAGAGCGACCGCCACCTGGTGCAGATTGTCACTATCCATAAATCCAAGGGGTTACAGTATCCGCTGGTGTGGCTGCCGTTTGCCGCCGGTTTCCGCGAGGCCGATATCGCGCTCTATCACGACCGCGAGCATTACAACGCGGTGCTGGATTTGCAGAATGATGAGCAAAGTCTGGCGCTGGCAGAGCAGGAGCGGCTGGCAGAGGATTTGCGTCTGCTGTACGTGGCGCTGACGCGTTCGGTGCATCACTGCAGTGTAGGTGTCGCCCCGCTGTTTCGCGGTACGCGTAAGAAAGAGGGCGAAAGCGATGTGCACAAAAGCGCGCTGGGTTTTCTGCTGCAGCGCGGCGAGCCGGCTACGGCAGAACAGCTGGCGACCCTGCTGCACGACATCGACGTGACGGGCACCGAAGTGGTGCTGGCGCAGCCGCAGGGCCACGAACGCTGGCAGACGCCGGACGAGATTGACGATACGCTGGATGCGCGCAGTATCACGCGTGCGCTGGCCGATCCGTGGCGGGTTACCAGCTACTCCGGGCTGCAGCAGCACGGCAGTCACCGTCTGCTGGATGTGATGCCGGGCTTCGATGCGGAAGCGGTCGGGGAAGATCGCGAGGCGGAAGTGCTGGAAGCCGCGCTGACGCCGCACCATTTCCCGCGCGGCGCAGCGCCCGGGACTTTCCTGCATACGCTGTTTGAATCGCTCGACTTCACCCAGCCGCCTTCAGCGCCGCAGCTGGAACAGCAGTTGCAGCAGAGCGGCTATCCGCTGCACTGGCAGCCGATGCTGAGCGAGTGGATTACCCGCGTGGTGAACACGCCGCTCAACACTGAAGGGATCCGGCTGAGCGACATCACACCGGGCAATCGCCTGATCGAGATGGAGTTCTATCTGCCGATTGATGGACTGCTGACGGCACCGGCGCTGGACGCGTTGATGCGACAGGATCCGCTGTCGCGTCAGGCGCCGCCGCTCGACTTCCGTCAGGTGCAGGGCATGCTGAAAGGCTTCATCGACCTGGTATTTCGCTGGCAGGGCAAATACTATCTGCTGGATTACAAATCTAACTGGCTGGGCGAGAGCCATCAGGCATACACACCGCAGGCGATGGCGCAGGCGATGATCGACCACCGTTACGATTTGCAGTATCAGCTGTATACGCTGGCGCTGCATCGCTATTTGCAGCACCGCCTGACGGATTACGATTATGAACAGCATTTTGGCGGCGTATTCTATCTGTTTTTACGCGGCATGGATGGCAGCTCGCCGGATAACGGGGTGTTCCATACCCGACCGACGTCAGATTTCGTTTCACAACTGGATAGCCTGTTTCGCGGGCCGGGAGCAGCAGCATGAGTAGCATGAGTACGCTATTGGCACAGGCGGCAGAACTGCGCCTGCTGCGGGCGCTGGATATTCAGTTTGCCCGGCTGCTGGCCGACGACGATCGGCCCGCGCATCTGCTGGCGGCTGCCTGTCTCAGCGCGGAAGCCGGTGACGGTCACGTCTGCCTGCCGTTGTCGCAGCTTACCCGCGAAGGGCTGTTCAGCGGTCGTCATCCGGAGCTGGCGCACGCCATCTGGCAGGCCGCCGGCGAGCCGCAGGACTGGCCAACGCTGCTGGCGGACTGGCAGGCGCTCAGCGCCAGCGATCGCCCGGCACCGGTGGTGCTGCGTGATAACCGGCTCTATCTGCACCGGCTCTGGCATCACGAAGGGGAAGTGGCGCGCTTCTTCCAGCCACAGGCGGCGCCGCAGCTGTTTGCGCCCGAACAGGTGCGCAGCGTGCTGGATACCTTTTTCGGCTGCCAGCCTGAGGACTGGCAGAAAATTGCGGCGGCGGTGGCGCTGACGCAAAAAACCGCGGTGATCTCCGGCGGGCCTGGCACCGGCAAAACCACCACGGTGGCGAAGCTGCTGGCGGCGCTGATTCGCCTCAGTGAGGGAACGCTGCGCATTCAGCTGGCCGCCCCTACCGGCAAGGCGGCGGCGCGGCTCACCGAGTCGCTGGGTAAGGCGCTGCGCAGTCTCGACGTCAGCGATGCGGAGCGCCAGCGTTTTCCGGCAGAAGCCACCACGCTGCACCGTTTACTCGGCGCTCAGCCGGAGACGCAGCGCCTGCGCTACCACGCCGGTAATCCGCTGCATCTCGACGTGCTGGTGGTCGATGAGGCCTCAATGGTCGATCTCGGCATGATGGCAAACCTGATCGCCGCGCTGCCCGCTCATGCGCGGGTGATTTTTCTCGGCGATCGCGACCAGCTGGCCTCGGTTGAAGCCGGTGCGGTACTCGGGGATATCTGCCGCTGTGCCGAGGCGGGCTACAGTCCGGTGCGCGCGTTGCAGCTCACCACGCTGACCGGCTGCGAGGTTGCCGGCACCGATGATGCGGTGGCCCCGGCGGTGCGCGATGCCATCTGCCTGCTGCGCAAAAGCTACCGTTTCGCGGCGCACTCCGGCATCGGTCAGCTGGCTGCGGCGGTCAACGCCGGCGAAGCGCAGGCGGTCGAGGCGGCCTTTCAGGCGGGCTTCAGTGATATCGTGCGCCAGCCGCTCAACGATGCCGAAGCGTATCAGGCGATGCTGACGCAGATTGCCGAAGGCTATCGGCCATTTCTCCAGCTGATTAACCAGCGTGCCGCACCGGCCGAGGTGATTGCTGCGTTTGGCCGTTATCAGCTGCTGTGCGCGCTGCGCGAAGGGCCATTTGGCGTGCAGGGGCTCAATCAGCGTATTGAGCACAAGCTGATGCAGCTGCAGCTGATTCGTCGTCCGGCAGGGGGCAGCCGCTGGTATCAGGGGCGTCCGGTGATGGTGACGCGTAACGACAGCGCGCTCGGCCTGTTCAATGGTGACATCGGCATTACGCTGTTCGATGAGGAAGGGCTGCTCAAGGTGTTTTTCCCGCTGCCTGATGGCAGCATCAAAGCGGTACAGCCAAGTCGCCTGCCGGCCCATGACACGGCATGGGCGATGACGGTGCACAAATCACAGGGTTCGGAGTTTGACCACACCGCGCTGGTGATGCCGGCTCAGTTCCTGCCGGTACTGACGCGCGAGCTGATATACACGGCTATTACCCGGGCGCGCAGCCAGCTGACGCTTTTCAGTGATGAAGCGGTGTTCCGGCGCGCGGTGCAGTTGCGCACGCAGCGGCGCAGCGGGTTGCTGGATCGCTTAGGGGGAGAAGAGGGCAGATGATTGCGCCGCCGCGGGGAATAGCCCTCAGCGGCGCGTAAGGTGCGCTGGCGCTTAGCGTAAGTCTGCCATCAGCACTTTGGAACGACGCTGATAGTTGTACATCTGCTTTTTGCTTTCAGGCAGCGACTCAATATCCACCGGCGTGAAGCCGCGCTCCTGGAACCAGTGGATACTGCGCGTGGTCAGCACGAACAGCTTCTTCAGCCCCATCTGCCGCGCCTGCAGCGCCACGCGCTCCAGCAGCAGCTCGCCGCGCGAAGAGCTGCGATAGTCGGGGTGCACCGCCACGCAGGCCATCTCGCCGATTTGCTCGTCCGGGAACGGATAGAGCGCCGCGCAGGCGATGGTCATATTGTCGCGCTGAATAATGGTGAATTTGTCGATCTCCATCTCCAGCTGCTCGCGCGAACGGCGCACCAGAATGCCCTGCTGCTCCAGCGGACGAATCAGTTCGAGAATCCCGCCGATGTCGTTGATGTTGGCGCGGCGAATCTGCTCGGCCGACTCCATGACAATTTGCGTACCGATACCGTCACGCGAGAACAGCTCCTGCAGCAGTGCGCCATCTTCCTGATAGCTAATCAGATGGCTGCGGCGCACGCCGCTGCGGCAGGCTTTGACCGCGCCACGCAGGAAGCGCACGGTACCGGAGAGAAAATCACCGTCGCTCTCCATTTCATCAATACGCGTCTGCGCCTCGTTCGGGAACAGCTCGGAAATGATGGTGCCTTCGCGGTCGGTTACGCCCTGTTCGGAGCAGAAACCGATCATCTTCTCGGCTTTCAGCTTAATCGCCAGCTGCGTCGCTACCTCTTCCGAGGTCAGGTTAAAGCTCTCGCCGGTCACCGAGACCGCCACCGGCCCCAGCAGCACAATGGCATTGTTATCCAGCTGACGATGGATCGCCTCTTCGTCAATCCGGCGGATGCGGCCGCTGTGGCAGTAATCGACGCCGTCATCCACGCCCAGCGGCTGAGCGATGATAAAATTACCGCTCACCACATTAATATGCGCGCCCTGTAGCGGCGTATTATTCAGGCTCATCGACAGACGCGCCGTAATATCGAGCTGTAAACGCCCGGCCGCCTGCTTCACCAGCTCCAGCGATTGGGCATCGGTCACGCGGGTGTGTTTGTGATAAATCGGTTCCAGCTGCTGCTGCGCGAGGCTGGCATCGATCTGCGGCCGCGCGCCATAAACCACCACCAGGCGAATGCCGAGACTATGCAACAGGCCGATATCGTTAACGATGCTGGAGAAGTTCTCATGCTCGATGGCCTCGCCACCCAGCATGATGACAAACGTCTTGTCACGGTGGGCATTAATATAGGGAACGGTATGGCGAAAACCCTGAACCAGTTCGGTACTGCGTTCCTTCACGGCAAACCCTCTGTGAATGGTTATTCGAAATTTATGTATTTTTATGCTCTTTCGCCGCTTTTTGCAAGCATCGGACCTGACGTTACTTTACGATTTTCCTGATGCAAGCCACGCTAACAGACTGCATTATCTGGTTTTTCCGGCAAGACAAGACATTCCTCATTGAATAAAGTTTTCGCCTTCTGCTCGTCAACTGACGATTTTTTAGACATAACACAGTAGCTGGAGCGGCATGTCCGAAGCTTTTACCCGAAGACGACTTTTACAGGGCGCAGGTGCGCTGTGGTTGCTGAGCGTGACGCGCAGCGGTTTTGCGGCCAGTCAGCACATTGTGGCCGTGCGCATCTGGCCATCCTCGACTTACTCGCGCGTGACGCTGGAATCCAACGTCGCGCTGCACTATAAGCAGTTCACGCTGAGCAATCCCGAACGGCTGGTGATCGATATCCAGAACCTGCATATCAACAGCGCGCTGAAAGGCATTGATAAGCTGGTGCGGGTGGACGATCCCTACATTAAAACCGCGCGCGTCGGTCAGTTCGATCCCACCACGGTGCGCGTGGTGCTGGAGCTGAAGCGCAGCGTGGCACCAAAAACCTTCACCCTCGATCCGGTCGCGGGTATTCGCCACCGGCTGGTGGTCGATCTCTATCCCAGCCAGTCGTCACAGGAAGAGGATCCGCTGCTGGCGTTACTGAAGGATTACAACCAGGGTGAACTGGAGCGCGATCAACCGGCGCAGGCGCCGCTACCGGGTAAAGCCGGGCGCGATCGACCGATTATTATCATGATCGATCCCGGTCACGGCGGGGAAGATCCCGGCGCGCACGGCAAGTACAAAACGCGCGAGAAAGATATCGTGCTGAAGATTGGACGCTATCTGAAAGCGCTGATCGACAAAGAACGTAATATGAAGGCTTACATGACGCGCAACGAAGATGTGTTTATACCGCTGCGCGTGCGGGTCGCGAAAGCGCGCAAGCAGCGCGCCGATCTGTTTGTCTCAATTCACGCCGACGCCTTTACCAGCCGGGCGGCGCGCGGCTCTTCGGTCTTCGCGCTCTCCACCAGCGGCGCAACCTCGGCCGCCGCGCGCTTTCTCGCCCAGACGCAGAACGAAGCGGATTTGATCGGCGGGGTCAGCATGAGCGGCGATCGCTATCTCGACCACACCATGTTCGATATGGTGCAGCGGCAGACCATCAGCGACAGTCTGAAGTTTGGCAAAGAAGTGCTGACGCGCATGGGCCACATTAACCACCTGCATAAACGCACGGTGGATCAGGCCGGCTTTGCGGTGCTGAAAGCGCCGGATATCCCGTCGATTCTGGTGGAAACGGCGTTTATCAGTAACGTTGAAGAGGAGCGGAAGCTGCGTACGCCGCGTTATCAGCATCAGGTGGCGGAAGCCATTCTGCACGGCATCAAGGCATATTTTGACAAAGGCGGCGTGCTGGCACGGCGTTAGGGCAGGGCGGCAGCGATGCCGCTTTTTACCGGGCGCAGAAACAAAAAAACACCCGTCAGGGTGTTGTGATGTTCTTACGCAGAAGAAGTGGTTGCGGGGGCCGGATTCGAACCGACGACCTTCGGGTTATGAGCCCGACGAGCTACCAGGCTGCTCCACCCCGCGTCCGTCTGTCGCACTGAGCGACCTTGCACATTGTATTCTTCGTTAAGACAATTGGTTGCGGGGGCCGGATTCGAACCGACGACCTTCGGGTTATGAGCCCGACGAGCTACCAGGCTGCTCCACCCCGCGTCCGTCTGTCGCGCTAAGCGACTTGCCACATTGTCTCTTCATCACGAAGAATTGGTTGCGGGGGCCGGATTTGAACCGACGACCTTCGGGTTATGAGCCCGACGAGCTACCAGGCTGCTCCACCCCGCGTCCGTGGATGCGCACTATACACCGGGCGTATGATGATGCAACCCCTTTTTTGCGTTAAAGCGCTAAATAGACAAACAGTTGCTGAATTATTTGGCCATTGGGCGATTTATTATACAGATGTGAGCGCGCTAGCCTGTGGCAGATTTCATTCTGTCTGCCCCTTTGCTATCGTCGCCGTGCAAACAACCAGCTTAAAAAGAGAAGGTAATGAAAGGACATTGGGCGAAGTATGCACTTACTGGCGCATTTCTGGCGCTGTTAGCCGGTTGTAGCTCTAAGCCGACCGATCGCGGTCAGCAATATATTGATGGCAAGCTGGAGCAACCGCTCGGGCTGGTGAATGAGCCGAACGCCAAAGGGCGTCCGGTCAATGGCCGTGATTTCGGCCTGCAGGTGCAGCAGATCCAGTCGGCGTCGTCCGGTCTGTATGGCCGCAACCTCGGCACTTACAGTGCGATTCAGAACTGGCTGCTCTCCGGCGCTGATACGCGTCAGCTACGCCAGTTCGGCCTGAACGCCTATCAGATGGAAGGCACCGACAGCTACGGCAACGTACAGTTTACCGGTTACTACACGCCGGTGGTGGAAGCGCGTTATACCCGTCAGGGTGAATTCCAGTATCCGATTTATCGCATGCCGCCGCGTCCACGCGGACAGAAGCTGCCAAGCCGCGCTTCTATCTATAGTGGCGCACTGGATGAGCGTTATGTGATTGCCTGGAGCAATTCGCTGATCGACAACTTTATGATGGACGTGCAGGGCAGCGGCTATGTCGATTTCGGCGATGGCCGTCCGCTGCGCTTCTTCGGCTACGGCGGCAAGAACGGCTGGGCTTACCACAGTATTGGTAAAGAGCTGATCGATCGCGGTGAAGTGAAGCGCGAAGATATGTCGATGCAGGCGATTCGGCAGTGGGCGCAGGAGCACTCGCCGCAGGAAGTGCGCAACGTACTGGAAACCAACCAGTCGTTCGTGTTCTTTAAGCCGGAAGAGTATGTGCCGGTGCGCGGTGCCAGCGCGGTACCGCTGATTGCCAAAGCCTCGGTGGCGTCCGATCGTTCACTGATTCCCGCCGGCACGGCGCTGCTGGCTGAAGTGCCGCAGCTGAATGATAAGGGCAAATTCAACGGCAAATATGAGATGCGCCTGATGGTCGCGCTGGACGTGGGCGGCGCGATCAAAGGCCAGCACTTCGATATCTACCAGGGCGTCGGCCCGGATGCGGCGCATCTGGCGGGCTTCTACAACCATTATGGCCGCGTCTGGGTGCTGAAAGCCGCACCGGGAACCGGCCAGCCGCTGTTCAGCAATCCGCAAAACGGCAATAATGGTTCATTGATTATCGGCGCAAATTGATAGGCTGCGCACCCTGGGTTTGTCGGGTGCGCGTCCGCGCATCGTACTAAAAGGTTAGCTATGAAAGTTGTCAGCGACGCCTGGCGCCAGCGATTTGGCGGCACGGCGCGTCTCTACGGGCAGGAAGCACTGCAGCGTTTTGCCGACGCGCATTTCTGCGTCATCGGCATTGGCGGCGTCGGTTCCTGGGCGGCCGAAGCGCTGGCGCGCACCGGCATCGGTAAAATTACCCTGATTGACATGGACGATGTGTGTATTACCAATACCAACCGTCAGATTCATGCGTTGCAGGGGCATGTCGGTCAGGCGAAAACCGAGGTGATGGCGCAGCGTATTCACGCCATCAATCCGGAGTGTGAGGTGATCTGCATCGATGACTTTATCACGCCGGACAATACCGCGGAGCTGATGGCGGCGGGGTTCGACTATGTGATTGACGCGATTGATAGCGTGCGCCCCAAGGCTGCGCTGATCGCCTGGTGCCGGCGTAATAAGATCCCGCTGATCACCACCGGTGGCGCCGGCGGACAGATTGATCCGACGCAGATTCAGGTCAGTGACTTAGCCAAAACCATTCAGGATCCGCTGGCTGCCAAACTGCGCGAGCGGCTGAAAAGTGATTTTGGCGTAGTGAAAAACAGCAAGGGTAAACTGGGGATCGACTGCGTGTTCTCTACCGAAGCCCTGGTATATCCGCAGCCGGACGGCAGCGTATGCGCTTCGCGCAGCACGGCGGAAGGGCCAAAGCGCATGGACTGTGCCGCCGGCTTTGGTGCGGCCACCATGGTGACCGCCACCTTTGGTTTTGTTGCAGTGTCGCACGCGCTGAAAAAATTTCTCGCGCGCGCGGCGCGTCAGTCTGCCTGATGCGCGCGGGCAGCACGCTGTACCGCCTCAGCCAGCGCCTGTAAACCACTGCTGCGCGAGGCGCTCAGCTGCGCGCGCAGCCCTAAGGTATCAAACAGCGCCAGCTGGTCTGTGGCTAACAGCGCCGCGGGCGTTTTTCCTTCCACCGCTGTCAGTAGCACCGCCAGCAATCCGCGCACAATGCGCCCCTCACTGTCGCCGTAAAAATGCAGCGTGCCGTCGGCCCGCTGCTGGCTGCTGAGCCAGACGCGGTTTTCGCAGCCGGAGAGCTCAATTTCCGCCGTTTTCAGCGCTTCCGGCAGCGCCGGCAGCTGGCGGCTGAGCTGAATCAGCTGGCGATAGCGATCTTCCCACTGATGAAAATGGGCAAACTTCTCCGTCAGGCTGGCTTCGGTAATCAGATCACCAAACGGATGGGGGGCAAGCAGGGCTGATGTCATTACGTTACTCACTCAGTAAATCCACGGCATGGTGCATGGCGCGCACCAGCGCGTCCACGTCCTGCAGATTATTATAGGGGGCAAATGAGACGCGCAGCGTGCCGCTGACGCCAAGCGCCGCCATCAGCGGCTGGGCACAGTGCTGGCCGGCGCGCAGCGCGATGCCCTGTTCCGCCAGCAGCGTCACGATATCGCTGTGGTGAATACCGGCGATATCAAACGCCAGCAGGCTGGCGCTGCCGCAGCGGAAACTGCGGAAGCCGGGAATAGCGCTGAGTTGTTCTTCGGCAAGGCTGGCCAGCTGCTGGCTCCAGCGTTCGGCTTTTTCCGCATCGTACTGCCCCAGCCAGTCCAGCGCCGCACTCAGCCCGACCACGCCCGCCACGTTCGGCGTGCCTGCTTCAAAGCGCCACGGCACCGGCTGCGGCGTGAAGCCGCTGAAATCGACCTGCGTCAGCATTTTGCCGCCGCCCTGCCACGGCGGCATCGCGTCCAGCAGCTCCGCTTTACCGTACAGCACGCCAGTGCCCATCGGACCATACAGCTTGTGCGCGGAAAAGGCGTAGAAGTCGATATCCAGCGCCTGCACATCCGGCGGGCAGTGCACCACGCCCTGCGCGCCATCCACCATCACTTTCGCCCCGACGCCGTGCGCCAGCGTAATCGCCTGCGCCAGATCCGGACAGCCGCCGGTCACATTAGACATCTGACCTATCGCCAGCAGCCGGGTGCGTGCGTTAAGTAACTGCGGCAGCAGGGCGATATCAGGCCGCCGGTCTGCGCCAATCGGCCACTTTATCACTTTCGCACCGCTGGCCTGGGCCACCATCAGCCACGGCACCAGATTGGCGTGGTGCTCGGCTTCGCTCACCACAATCTCGTCGCCCGGCTGCAGGCGCGGCGCCAGCCAGCTGTGCGCCACCAGGTTGATGGCCTCCGTGGTGCCACGCGTCCAGACGATTTGCCGATCGTCCGCCGCCTGCAGCCAGTGCGCCACGCGCGCGCGCGCCTGTTCATATTGTGCCGTCAGCGCGCGGGCAGCGGCGAACTGGCTGCGGTGGACGGTGCCGCCGCTCAGCGAATAAAACTGCGCGGTCGCGTCAATCACCGCCTGCGGCTTCAGCGCGGTGGCAGCGCTGTCGAGATAGACACCCGCATCGCTCAGCGCGGGAAACTGCTGACGAAACTCGCCAGGAGAGAAATGGGTCATACTCAGCTCACTTACTTGGATGTTAGGACCAGGCTGAAAGCCACGCCGTGGCCTGGCAAAGCTGGAAAAGCGCGTTATGCTAATTATTGCAAGGTTTGAACCGAAACCCGCATAACGAATCGGTCTGTTCCAGTCGATCGCTCTGTTTGCTGCCACTGGTCAGCGCACGCGGGTGGTTTAATGCAATCAATCTGCAAGGAGATAGAAGATGAATAAACTCGCCGCAGTGCTGGCCGTGTGCACCATGGCCTTTACCCTGGCCGCCTGTTCCAGCAACTACGTCATGCATACCAATGATGGTCGCACCATTGTTGCGGATGGCAAACCAAAAGTTGACGATGAAACCGGTATGATCAGCTATAAAGATGCCAATGGCAACGAGCAGCAGATTAACCGCTCAGATGTGAAAGAGATGGTGGAAATGGGCCAGTAAGCCCGGTAAGCAGGTAAAAAAAAGCACCGCAATTTGCGGTGCTATTTAAAATCACTATGGACAGACAGGGTAAATCTACAGGAATTAAAAGTTTGATCTGCAATCGTCAGATCAAAATGCAAACACAACATCACGACCACAAGCCAAAAGCTCTCTAAAAGTCTGCGATCTCTCGCACGTTTCCAGAAATCTTTTCGTTCCGGCTCAGGAAGTGCGGCAACTATAGGTATTTGCTGGAGCTTCCTCAACGGACAAATTATAATGTCTCGGATTAAAAAATCTAATACGTAACGACTTTGTATAAGTTGCAGTGTTACGCTGTCAATCCGGGTACGGAAAACCATGTCAAAACGCCTTCCGCCGCTTAATGCTCTTCGCGTCTTCGACGCTGCGGCCCGTCATTTGAGCTTCACCAAAGCCGCTGAGGAGCTGTTTGTGACCCAGGCGGCTGTCAGCCATCAGATTAAATCGCTGGAAGATTTTCTCGGTCTCAAGCTGTTTCGCCGGCGCAATCGTTCGCTGTTACTGACCGAAGAGGGTCAAAGCTACTATCTCGATATCAAAGAAATTTTTTCGGCACTGAACGATGCCACGCGTAAGCTGCAGGCGCGCAGTGCCAAAGGCGCGCTGACCGTCAGCCTGCTGCCGAGTTTCGCCATTCAGTGGCTGGTTCCGCGCCTCTCCAGCTTTAATCTGGCTTATCCGGGCATTGATGTGCGTATCCAGGCGGTGGACCGTGATGAGGAGAAGCTGGCCGACGATGTCGACGTGGCGATTTTTTACGGCCGCGGCAACTGGCCCGGTTTGCGGGTAGAAAAATTGTATGCCGAATATCTGCTGCCGGTGTGCTCGCCGCTGCTGCTGACCGGCGACAACCCGCTCAAATCACCGGCCGATCTGGCGCATTTCACGCTGCTGCATGACGCTTCGCGCCGTGACTGGCAATCCTATATTCGTCAGCTGGGCTTGCAGCACATCAATGTTCAGCAGGGGCCGATCTTCAGCCACAGCGCCATGGTGCTGCAGGCGGCGATCCACGGCCAGGGCGTGGCGCTGGCCAATAATGTGATGGCGCAGAGTGAAATTGAGGCCGGACGTCTGGTCTGTCCTTTCAACGATGTCTTAGTGAGTAAAAATGCTTTTTATCTGGTTTGTCATGACAGCCAGGCAGAACTGGGTAAAATAGCCGCCTTTCGGCAGTGGATTCTGGAAAAAGCCGCAACTGAACAAGAAAAATTCCGCTTCCGCTACGATCACTAACGCGTTGCCTGCCGCACAGTGATGTGCGGTTTCACCTTGAGGATAAATGAATGTCCAGTCGTGCCATGTTTATATTTGCCGCCATCAGCGGCTTTCTGCTGGTGGCGTTTGGTGCTTTTGGGGCGCACGTGCTGAGCAAAGCGCTCGGCGCGGCCGAGATGGCGTGGATCCATACCGGCCTTGAATATCAGGCGTATCATACGCTGGCGATTATCGGTATTGGCGCAGCAATGCTGCGTCGCGCCAATATCTGGTTTTACTGGAGTAGCGCCGCGATGGCGCTGGGTATCGTCCTGTTCAGCGGTAGCCTGTATTGTCTGGCGCTGTCGCACCTGAAGTTTTGGGTGTTTGTTACGCCGGTTGGAGGCCTGTGCTTCCTGATTGGCTGGTTTTTGATGTTGATTGGCGCGCTGCGTCTGAAACGAAAGGCAGATCGCCATGAATAAAGTTTTACTCTATTGCCGCCCGGGATTTGAGAAAGAGTGTGCGGCAGAAATCAGTGCCAAAGCAGCGGAACGCGAAATCTACGGTTTTCCGCGTGTTAAAGATGACGCCGGTTACGTGCTATTTGAGTGCTATCAGCCGGAAGAGGCGGAAAAACTGATCGCCACGCTGCCGTTCGCAGAGCTGATTTTTGCCCGGCAAATGCTGGTGGTGGGCGAGCTGCTGCGCGATCTCCCGCCGGAAGATCGTATTACCCCGATCGTCGGCATGCTGAGCGGCGTAGTGGAGAAGGGCGGCGAGCTGCGCGTTGAAGTGCCCGACACCAATGAAGCCAAAGAGCTGACCAAATTTTGCCGCAAGCTGACGGTACCGCTGCGCGCCAGCCTGCGCGACAGCAAAATCCTGCTGAATTATGAGAGCAATAAACGTCCGGTAGTGCATGTGTTCTTTATCGCGCCGGGCACCTGCTACGTTGGTTATTCGCTGCCGCACAACAACTCGCCGTTTTACATGGGCATTCCGCGCCTGAAGTTCCCGGCCGATGCGCCAAGCCGCTCTACGCTGAAGCTGGAAGAAGCATTCCATGTGTTCGTGCCGGCCGATGAGTGGGATGAACGGTTGGGCAGCGGCATGTATGCGGTCGATCTTGGTGCCTGCCCCGGCGGCTGGACCTATCAGCTGGTGAAGCGCAGCATGTGGGTCTACGCGGTGGATAACGGCCCGATGGCGCCGAGCCTGATGGATACCGGACAGGTTACGCACTGCCGCGAAGACGGCTTCAAATTCCGCCCGCCGCGCAGCAACATCAGCTGGCTGGTGTGCGACATGGTGGAAAAACCGGTGCGCGTCGCCAGCCTGATGACCGAATGGCTGGTTAACGGCTGGTGCCGTGAGGCGATCTTCAACCTCAAGCTGCCAATGAAAAAGCGCTATGAAGAAGTCACGCAGAACCTGGCAATGATGGACGCGGCGCTGAAGGAGAAGGGCGTAAACGCGCAGATCCAGGCGCGCCAGCTGTATCACGACCGCGAAGAAGTGACCGTGCATGTGCGCCGGATTTGGGCGGCAGTCGGCGGACGGCGCGACGAACGCTAGTTCTGCTTCATACTTTGCGCTATCGCGGCGTTGGCTGCGCCTGCTTCATACTTTGCACTACCGCAGCGTTGGCTGCGCCTGCTCGCCCCGGTCACATACTAATGTATGCTCCTGGGGACTCTCAGGCTTGCCGCCTTGCGCTAGCACAAATTATTTCGCAGATTGGCTGCTTCGTATTAATGCAGGTAACTGCAGGCCGCATAACATTTGTAGCGGCGCGATTCATCGCGCAATAAATTGCGCCGCTACCAAAACCGCAACCGGTGTGGAATGGGGCTGAAACCTGCCTGACCAGCTCGGGCTTGCCGTCCTGCGGTGGCACAAATTATTTCGCAGAACTTCTGCTTCATTCTTTGCACTATCGCGGCGTTGGCAGCGCCTGCTCGCCCCGGTCACATACTAATGTATGCTCCCGGGGACTCTCAGGCTTGCCGCCTTGCGCTAGCACAAATTATTTCGCAGAAATTAGCTGCACTAGCCCGTAGCGGCGCGATTCATCGCGCAATGAGTAGGGTTGAAACTTCCCGGACCAGCTCAGGCTTGCCGTGCTGCTGTAGGGGCGCCATTCATGGCGACCTCAATGACGCGCCGGACCCTGATACCGCAACGTATTTAAATTCCCCTGCAACACCAAATCCCGCTTCAGCGTTGACACCTGTCGGCACACTTCCGCGGTCGCGCGGTGATCGCGTAACTTCTTTTGCCACTTCTCAGGTGCCTGATCCAGCTGCTGATACAGCGCCTCGAGCGAACCAAACTGCAGCAGCAGTTCCCGTGCGCTTTTCGGCCCGATGCCGGGCACGCCTGGAATTTTGCTGCTGCTGATACCGCATAAGCCCCAGTAATCCGCCAGCTGGGCCGGCGCGACGCCGAACTCCTGTTCGATAAACGGCACGTCCAGCCAGCGCTTCTGAAAATAATCGCGGATGCGAATGCTCGGCGCCAGCAGCTGGCAGTAACCTTTATCGGTGGAAACGATGGTGGCCTGATGACCGGCGTCGGCCATCTTCACTGCCAGCGTCGCGGCCAGATCGTCCGCTTCATCATGTTCGGCAACCCAGCAACTGACACCGCTGGCCTCAAAGGCCGCCTGCAGCGAGGCCATCTCCTGCTGTAAATCGTCCGGCATCGGCGGGCGACCCGCTTTGTAGTCCGGCAATAACTGATGACGCCAGCCAGGCTGTCGGTCATGGCTGTCAAACACCGCCACCACGTGCGTTGGCCGCGTGTGACCCAGCAGCTGATGCAGCGCCGCCACGCAGGCCTCACGACAGGGCGAACCCTGCACCGCGTGCAGGCGGCGGATCAGATTGAGCGCGTCGATAATAAGCAGATGAAGCGACATAGTGATACCGGCAGCCCGCAGGCTGCCTTCCTGATGGGTTATTTGATGATTTCGTAGCAGGGGATGTAAGCGCTGCCGGGCAGTTTCATGCGCTGCTGCGCGACGAAGCCCTGCAGCAGTTCGTCCATGCGGTGCATCAGATCGGCATCGCCTTGCAGCTGATACGGACCTTTTTCCCGGATTTCGCGGATCCCCATCTCTTTGACGTTACCGGCCACGATGCCCGAGAAGGCACGCCGCAGATCCGCCGCCAGTTTTTCCGCTGGCTGATTCGGGAACAGCTTGAGGTTGGCCATATTTTCGTGGGTTGGCAGGAACGGCACCTGCAGATCCGGCGCAATGCGAATCGACCAGTTGAAGCTGTAGGCATCGCCGGTTTCGCGGCGGTACTCTTTCACCTGCGGCATGGCTTTCTTCATCAGACGCGCCACTTCCGCAGCATCATCAATGATGATTTTGTAATGCCGGCGTGCGGCTTCACCCAGCGTATTAACGATGAAATCATCCAGCACGCGGAAGTAATCGGCGCTCTCTTTCGGCCCGGTGAGGATCAGCGGCAGCACCTGATCGCTGTTCTGCGGATTCATCAGAATGCCCAGCAGATACAACAGCTCTTCTGCCGTACCCACGCCGCCCGGGAAGATCAAGATGCCGTGCGCGATGCGCACAAAGGCTTCCAGACGCTTTTCAATATCCGGCATGATGATCAGTTCATTCACCAGCGGGTTAGGTGGCTCCGCAGCGATGATCGACGGTTCGGTCAGGCCGATAAACCGGCTGTCGTGATAGCGCTGCTGCGCATGGCCTACCGCTGCCCCTTTCATCGGCGCTTCCATCACGCCCGGACCACAGCCGGTACAGATGTTCAGTTCGCGCAGGCCCATCTGCGTCCCGACATTGCGGCAATATTGATATTCGACCGCGTTGATGGAGTGACCGCCCCAGCACACCACGGTGTTGGGATATTCGCCCACGTGCAGCGCGCGCGCGTTGCGCAGAATAGAGAACACCTGATTGGTGATGTGCGCGGAGTCGGTGACGTCCTGATTTTGCAAACGATCCGCCGCTGAGAGCTGGCCGTTAACAAACAGTATGTCGCGCAGTACGGCAAACAGGTTCGCCTGCAGCGAACGGATAATCCGGCCGTCAACAAACGCCTCTTCCGGCGGGTTGATCAGCTCCAGTTTCACGCCGCGCTCGCGGCGCAGCACGTTGATGTCAAAGTTTTCAAAGCGGGAAAGCAGTTCGTGGCTACTGTCGGTCTGGCTGCCGGAGTTGAGTACCGCCAGCGAGCAGTTGCGAAACAGCTGGTAGAGATCGCTACTGGCAGTACGCTTCAGCATGTCGACTTCCAGCTGGGAGAGCAGATCCATTGAGCCAAGCGGGCTGATATGTGTAATCAAGAGAACTCCTTTACACGCAAATGCGTGACTGATGACGCTGCGCTTAACCCGTTGAGCGCAGTGACGAAAATCCTTCGGTAAGCACGCTGTCGCCCTCGCGCCTGTACCAGAGTACCGTTGTCGGCCGCGAATGCTCAAGTGGAACCGCGCATCCGTGCGGCGGCCTGCGAGACATCTCGCAATCTGTTACTGGCGCACCAGGCGGGAGTAGCCCGGCGTGAAGGGGACATTGCTGCGCCACGGATTGATATCCAGCCCGCCGCGCCGCGTGTAGCGCGCGTAAACGGTCAACGCCGTCGGCTGACAAAAACGCTGAATGTCGTTGAAGATACGCTCGACGCACTGCTCGTGAAACTCATTGTGCTGGCGGAACGAAATCAGATAGCGCAGCAGCGCTTCGCGATCGATACGCGGGCCCTGATAGCGGATCATCACTGAACCCCAGTCCGGCTGATTGGTGATCAGACAGTTCGATTTCAGCAGATGGCTGACCAGCGTCTCTTCAACCACTTCGCTGCCCGTTGCGCTGGCGAGGTAATCGGCGTTAAAACCGTAATCGCTGATGGTGATATCCTGCTCGTCGATGACATCGCCAGCGAAGTGCCCGATCGGCTGACCTTCCACTTCGCTCAGGCGAAACAGCGCCACGCTGACCTGGCCGTTAGCGCAGGCGCTGAGATCGCGCTCCAGCGTTTGCCGCACGGCGCCCCAGTCGGCGAAAATCGTCTGGTTAAAGCTGTTAAGATAGAGTTTGAAGCTTTTGGACTCGATCAGATTCACGCTGTCGGCGCTTAGCACTACTTCGCCGACCGCGACCTGCGGCACGCCTTTGCTGTTTAGCCAGGAGAGTTCATACAGCGTCCAGATATCTGCGCCGTGGAACGGCAGGTTATCGGGATAAAGCCCGAGCGGCTCGCGATTCAGGCTGCGCGGCACCGCCTGCAGCAGCGTGTTATCGTAGCGATCAACATACGCGGTGGGCTTACCCAAAGTCAGGCCGCTCAGCGCCGTATCCCGGTTTTCAGAAGACATAACGGTTACCACTAAAATCCATCAAAGGGAGTCAGTGTAACCGATCACCAGCGAGAAGATGAATGATGCAGCAAACCGCAGAGGCCCTGCGCGATTTTACCGCCCGTTATGTAGCGCACTGGCAGCAGCAGCACGGCCATTTTCCCGCCAGCGAAGAGCTGTACGGCGTGCCGTCGCCCTGCATCATCAGTGAACTGGATCAGCGCGTCCTGTGGCAGCCGCAGGACTTTACCCTGCCAGCCTCGCTGGCAGCCGTTGAGCGCGCACTGGATATTCAGCTGCAGCCGGACCTCACCATGTTCTATACCACGCAATTTGCCGGCGACATGCACGCGCAGTTTGCACAGCAGCCGCTGACGCTGCTGCAGGTGTGGAGCGAGGACGATTTTACCCGCCTGCAGGAGAACCTGATTGGTCATCTGGTGATGAAGCGCCGTCTGAAACAGAGCCCGACGCTGTTTATCGCCACGACAGATTCGGAGCAGGATGTTATCGCGGTGTGTAATCTGACCGGCGAAGTGATCCTGGAGCAGCCGGGTACGAAGAAGCGGCAGAAACTGGCGGTGGATATTCAGACATTTCTTAATGCTTTACAACCGGTTAGTTCGTGAGTTGCAGACTTTTCTCGCAGCTCTTGTAAGAGATCTCTCACAACTGTTGTGCGAGATCGCCAGAACATTGCGCAGACTTCCGGAAGTCCGCAATGTAAAAATATTGTGAATCATGCAGTTATGGCATCAATCTGAAAATTAAGACATGGTTTAATCGTTTAACGGCGCTTACTGACTTGTTATTGCGATGGTTTCTGCCAGAATAGTCACCACTGGCAGGAAGCCACGGATTGAGAGACGTTCAGGAGAATGTCAGCCAGGCGGCAGGAACGTAACGGAGTTTACGTCACAGGGAAGGCTTCAGGATGAAGCAGGACACTCCGGAGTGAGTAAAGGACACCTCCAGGATGGAGAATGAGAGCCACGCGGGATGTGGCGGGCCAGGATGCTAAGGACCAATGTCACGATGACAGGCGACGGAAAGCGCAGGAACAGTTGTCATGGATGAGCAGGGAGCACAGCGGTGGCGGGAATGCTGCAAACGAACCGGGAGCACTGTAATCACAGTGCTCCCTTTTTTTATGCCGTTTTTGCGCGCGCACCCACTAATGATATGCTTGCCGCCCCTTTTTGACGCGGAGGTAGCGTATGTCGACGCACCTGATTATTCAGCGGCTGCAGCAGGTCGAAGCGGTAATGCGCGAACACGGCCACTGGCAGACGCACGCCCCGGCGGCTGAAGCCTTTAATAGCACGCAACCTTTCTGTCTCGATACCCTGCAGCCGCTCGAATGGCTGCAGTGGGTCCTGGTGCCGCGCATGCAGGCGCTGCTTAACGCCGGCGCCGCGCTGCCGCAAAACTTCGCCGTTACGCCTTATTATGAGATGGCCCTGCCGCCCACCACGCCGGGCCATGCAGCGCTGCTGCTGACGCTCAGCCAGCTTGATGCGCTGTTTGCGCCGCCGGACGCCTGATGCTGGAGATCATTTATCAGGATGCATGGCTGGTTGCGGTAAATAAACCGGCGGGCTGGCTGGTGCACCGCAGCTGGCTCGATCGCAAAGAGAAAGTGGTGGTGATGCAGACGGTGCGCGATCAGATTGGTCAGCACGTATTTACCGCGCATCGCCTCGATCGTCCCACGTCTGGCGTGCTGCTAATGGGGCTCTCCAGCGAAATCGGGCGGCTGCTGGCGCAGCAGTTTGAGCAGCATCAGATTCAGAAAACCTATCACGCAGTGGTGCGCGGCTGGCTGGACGGTAGCGCAACGCTGGATTATCCGCTGGTGGAAGAGCTGGATAAAATTGCGGACAAGTTTGTCACGGAACCGCGCGCGCCACAGCCGGCGGTCACCGATTATCGCGCGCTGGCGCAGGCAGAACTGCCGGTGGCCATCGGCAAGTACCTCAGCGCACGTTATACGCTGGTTGAGCTGTCGCCGCACACCGGGCGCAAGCATCAGCTGCGGCGCCATATGGCACACCTGCGTCATCCGATTATTGGTGACAGCTCGCACGGCGATCTGCGGCAGAACCGCGGTGCCGCAGCCCACTTTGGCATGGATCGCCTGATGCTGCACGCCAGTGCGCTGACGCTAACGCATCCGGTGACTGGCGAACCGCTGGTGATTCGCGCCGGGCTGGATCGCGTCTGGCAGCAGATGCTGCAATCGTTTGGCTGGCAGCAGCAACTGCCCGATGTGCCGAGGGTTGAGTTTGCCGCTGAGGCAGTCCAGGATAAGCCGACAGAATAAAGGAGCGGCAAAATGGCAAAGATTGGCATTTTTACAGGTACGGTGTACGGCAACGCGCTGCTGGTTGCCGAAGAGGCGCAGCCGGTGCTGGAAGCGCAGGGGCATGAGGTGAAGGTGTTTGAAGATCCGTCACTGGCCGACTGGCAGGCTTACAGCAAAGAGGTCGCGTTAATTGTTACCTCGACCACCGGGCAGGGCGATTTTCCGGACAATATCGCGCGGCTGTATGTGCAGGTGCGTGATGAGCTGGGCTATCAGCCTGAGCTGCGCTATGGCGTGATCGCTTTAGGCGACAGCAGTTACGACCATTTCTGTGGGGCCGGTAAGACTTTTGATGCCACGCTGCAGGAGCAGCAGGCGCAGCGTATTGGCGAGGTGCTGCTGGTGGATGCGACGGAAAATCCGGAGCCCGAGTCAGTGACCACGCCGTGGGTGGAGAGCTGGGGTAAGTTGTTGTAAATCAGGCCCTCATCCTAACCCTCTCCCGCAGGCGGGAGAGGGAACCGATCGCGCCGAAAGTTAATTTTGCACATCACGTCACCGGTGCCGGATTGAATACCGCCAGCTGATTACGGATTCCCCAGCGATCTGACCACGTCTGTTTACGTCCGCTGGCGATATCCAGAATCAGCTCAAACAGCCGCCAGCCGACCTGTTCAATACTCTCTTCGCCCGTCGCGATGGTGCCGGCATTGATGTCCATCAGGTCATGCCAGCGGTTCGCCAGCGCGCTGCGCGTCGCCATTTTGATCACCGGAATTGCCGCCAGGCCGTAGGGCGTACCGCGCCCGGTGGTGAACACCTGCAGCGTAATGCCGGAAGCCATCTGCTGGGTGCCACAGACAAAATCGCTGGCCGGCGTGGCGGCGTAAATCAACCCGCGCTGCGTCGGGCGCTGTCCGGGTGACAGCACTTCGACAATCGGGCTGCGGCCGGATTTGGCAATTGAGCCCAGCGCTTTTTCTACCACATTGGCCAGGCCGCCTTTTTTATTGCCCGGCGACGGATTCGCGCTGCGGTCGGTTTGCCCCTGGCTCAGATAATCGTCGTACCACGCCATCTCCTCCAGCAGCCGTTTGCCCACCGCTTCGTTTACCACACGCGGCGTCAGCAGATGGATCGCATCGCGTACCTCGGTCACTTCTGAGAACATCACCGTCGCACCACAGCGCACCAGCAGATCCGAGGCAAAGCCAACCGCCGGATTGGCCGTCACGCCGGAAAACGCATCGCTGCCGCCGCACTGGGTGCCGACCACCAGCGCTGACGCCGGGCAGGTTTCGCGCTGACGCTGGTTGAGTTTTTTCAGATGGCGCTCGGCCACCTGCAGAATTTCATCGACCATCGCGCCAAAGCCCACGTGACGCTCATCCTGCAGGCGCACGATATCGCGCTCATCCAGCGAAATGGCCTGCACGTCCGGTGTACCGGTGAGCAGGCGCTCCGGCTGTAATTTCTCGCAGCCGAGGCTCACCACCATCACTTCGCCGCCAAAATTAGGATTCAGTGCAAGGTTGTGAATGGTGCGAATGGGCACCACCGCCGCCGGTGCGTTGATCGCCACGCCGCAGCCATATAAATGGTTGAGCGCCACCACGCCGTCGACGTTGCTGTAGCGCGGCAGCAGATCGCGCTCAATCAGCTGCACCACGTAATCCACCACGCCCGCCACGCAGTGCACGCTGGTGGTGATGCCGAGCAGATTGCGCGTGCCGACGCTGCCGTCGGCGTTGCGATAGCCTTCAAAGGTGTATCCTTCCAGCGGCGGCAGGGGCGGCGGCACGTTGGTTGCCAGCGGCAGGCTGGCCAGCGGCGGGGCGGCGGGCAGCGCCACCAGTGACTCCTCAATCCAGCTGCCGCGCGCAATCGGGCGCAGCGCTGTGCCAATCACTTCACCGTAACGCACGATGTCGCCATGCAGGGCGATATCGCTCAGCGCCACTTTGTGCCCCTGCGGCACATGCTCAGTCAGTTGCAGACCGTCATCAAAGCGGCTGCCTGCGGGCAATCCCTGATCGTTGACCACTATCGCCACGTTATCGGCGTCGTGCACTTTAATGTAGCGCGGTTTGTCTGTCAGAGGTCGGTTCATTGCTCACCTTCCGGTTCGTCGCACCGGTCATAGCGGTGCGGTTGAAATCACGTCCGTCACATCATCGTTATTTGCCAGCCTCAGTATAAGCAGGGGTATTGGCCCACGCATTGTGCAACTGACTGGCTTTGTGCCGCGATCGGCGCGCAGTTTGGTTCGTTTTACCAAACGCAAGTGAAGAGCCTCACAAAGCGTACGCTTGCTGTTCACTTTTGCAGCAATCTGGCGGCTGGATGGCGGGTTCCGTGAGCCACGCCGCAGCGTTATGGGCAAATGCCACAAAATTGTGCCGGATTGGGGATTATCCTCGGGCGTTCCTCCAGTGTTTCGCGGCGATGCTGTTCATATACTGATTGCCGTTCTTCAACGTTTGGTTATTCGTCACGACGCATCATCGTTTTGCCATAACAACAATCGCCGTGTTTAACCCAACATCATTCTGATACCCAACGCGATGTGTATGCAGTCAGAGTGAATGTAGCGTTCGCTATATTTCAGGAGTGCATCATGAATAGTTACAGCCAGACAGCGGCAGCGGTGCAGAAGCGCACCAACGCCCGTTACTGGATTGTGGTGATGTTATTTATCGTCACCTCGTTCAACTACGGTGACCGGGCCACCATTTCGATTGCCGGTTCGGCGATGTCGAAGGAGATCGGTCTCGATTCCGTCGGCCTCGGCTACATCTTCTCCGCCTTCTCGTGGGCGTACGTTATTGGTCAGATTCCTGGCGGCTGGCTGCTGGACCGCTTCGGCTCCAAACGCGTCTATTTCTGGAGCATCTTCCTGTGGTCGCTGTTTACCCTGCTACAGGGCTTTGTCGACATCTTTAGCGGCTTCGGCATTGTGGTGTCGCTGTTCCTGCTGCGCTTCATGGTGGGACTGGCGGAAGCGCCGTCTTTCCCGGGTAACAGCCGTATTGTTGCTGCCTGGTTCCCGGCGCAGGAGCGCGGTACCGCCGTCGCCATCTTTAACTCCGCCCAATACTTCGCCACGGTGATTTTCGCACCGATCATGGGCTGGCTGGTGGCCGAGGTGGGCTGGGCGCACGTGTTCTGGTTCATGGGCGGGCTGGGCATCATTCTCAGCTTTATCTGGCTGAAAGTGATTCATGACCCGAACGATCACCCTGGCGTGAACAAAGCCGAGCTGGAGTACATGGAGCAGGGCGGTGCGTTGATCAACATGGATGCGAAGAAAGCCGAGCGTAAAGTGAGCTGGGATGAGAAGTGGTTTCAAATCAAGCAACTGCTCTCCACCCGCATGATGTGGGGGATCTATCTCGGTCAGTACTGCGTTAACGCCCTGACCTACTTCTTTATTACCTGGTTCCCGGTGTATCTGGTGCAGGCGCGCGGCATGTCGATTCTTAAAGCCGGCATGATCGCCTCGATTCCCGCCATCTGCGGCTTCCTCGGCGGCGTGCTGGGCGGCGTGATTTCAGATTATCTGATGCGTAAAACCGGCTCGCTGAACATCGCGCGTAAAACCCCGATTGTCATCGGTATGCTGCTCTCCATCAGCATGGTGATGTGTAACTACACCGAAACCGAATGGGTAGTGGTGCTGTTTATGGCGCTGGCGTTCTTTGGTAAAGGCATTGGTGCGCTGGGCTGGGCGGTGATGGCCGATACTGCACCCAAAGAGATCAGCGGCCTGAGCGGCGGTCTGTTCAATATGTTCGGTAACTTCTCTGGCATCGTCACGCCGATTGCCATTGGTTACATCATCGCCACCAGCGGTTCGTTTGAAGGGGCGCTGATTTACGTCGGCATCCATGCGTTTGTGGCGGCGTTCAGCTTCCTGGTGATAACCGGCGATATCAAACGTGTCGAACTCAAACCCCGGTAATAAGGAACCGAATATGAATACGCAAAGTTCCCCGGTGATTACCGACATGCAGGTGGTTCCGGTGGCGGGTTACGACAGCATGCTGCTCAACATCGGCGGCGCGCACAGCGCCTGCTTCACCCGCAATATCGTGGTGCTGACCGACAGCGCCGGCCACACCGGCGTCGGCGAAGCGCCGGGCGGTGAAACCATTTATCAGACGCTGGTCGCGGCAATACCGCAGGTGAAAGGGCAGCAGGTGGCGCGCATGAACCGGCTGGTGCAGCAGGTGCACAAAGGTAACCAGTCGGCGGATTTCGATACCTTCGGCAACGGCGCCTGGACGTTTGAGCTGCGGGTCAATGCGGTGGCGGCGCTGGAAGCGGCGCTGCTCGACCTGCTCGGCCAGTGCCTCGGCGTGCCAGTGGCCGAGTTGCTGGGGCCGGGTCAGCAGCGCGATGAGGTCACGGTGCTGGGCTACCTGTTTTACATTGGCGATCGGCGTAAGACTGATTTGCCGTATCAGAGCGGCGACGCGGCCGGTCACGACTGGTATCACCTGCGCCATCAGGAGGCGCTGACGCCGGACGCGGTGGTGCGCTTAGCCGAAGCGGCGCAGGACAGGTACGGCTTCAAAGATTTCAAACTGAAAGGCGGCGTGCTGCCGGGCGAGCAGGAGATTGCCTCGGCGGTAGCGCTGAAGCAGCGTTTCCCCGACGCGCGCATCACCGTCGATCCCAACGGCGCCTGGCATCTGGATGAAGCCATCGCGCTGTGCAAAGGCATGGATAAGGTGCTGACCTATGCCGAAGATCCGTGCGGTGCCGAGCAGGGATATTCCGGGCGCGAAGTGATGGCGGAGTTCCGCCGCGCCACCGGTCTGCCGGTCGCCACCAATATGATCGCCACCAACTGGCGGGAGATGAACCACGCGGTGATGCTCAACGCGGTCGATATTCCGCTGGCCGACCCGCACTTCTGGACGCTGAGCGGCGCGGTACGCGTGGCGCAGCTGTGTGATGAGTGGGGGCTGACCTGGGGCTGCCACTCCAATAATCACTTCGACATTTCGCTGGCGATGTTTACCCACGTCGGCGCGGCGGCACCGGGTAAACCGACCGCCATCGATACCCACTGGATTTGGCAGGAGGGCGACCAGCGCCTGACCAAAGAGCCGCTGCAGATCCGCAACGGCAAAATTGCCGTGCCGGACAAACCCGGCCTCGGCGTTGAACTGGACTGGGATCGCCTGCGCGAGGCTAACGCCCTGTATCAGTCGCTGCCGGCAGGCGCCCGTAATGACGCCACGGCAATGCAATATCTGGTTCCCGGATGGTCGTTCGACCGCAAGCGTCCGGCTTTTGGACGCCGCCATGCATAAGGAGCAGGAAATGAGTCACACCCCGAAAATTACAGCAATGCAGGTCATTCCGGTGGCCGGTTACGACAGCATGCTGCTGAATCTGAGCGGTGCCCACGCGCCGTTTTTTACCCGCAATATCGTGATTGTGAAAGATAACGCCGGCCACACGGGCGTGGGCGAGATCCCCGGCGGCGAGAAAATTCGTCAGACGCTGGAAGACGCGGCGGCGCTGGTAACCGGAAAAACCGTCGGCGAGTACAAAAATATCCTCACCCTGGTGCGCACTACCTTTGCCGATCGCGATGCCAGCGGGCGCGGCAATCAGACCTTTGACCTGCGCACCACCATTCACGTGGTGACCGGCATCGAAGCGGCGCTGCTGGATCTGCTCGGCCAGCATCTGGGCGTCAACGTGGCGTCGCTGCTGGGCGAAGGACAGCAGCGTGACCGCGTCGAGATGCTCGGCTACCTGTTTTACGTCGGCGATCGCCGCAAAACGTCACTGCCGTATCAGAGCCAGACCGATGATCCGTGCGACTGGTATCGTCTGCGGCATGAGGAAGCGCTGACGCCGGACGCGGTGGTGCGCCTGGCAGAAGCCGCCTATGAAAAATATGGCTTTAACGATTTCAAACTGAAAGGTGGCGTACTGCGCGGCGGTGAAGAGGCCGAAGCGGTGACCGCACTGGCGAAGCGTTTCCCGCAGGCGCGCGTGACGCTCGATCCCAACGGGGCCTGGTCGCTGAATGAGGCCATCCTGCTCGGCAAACAGCTGAAAGGCGTGCTGGCTTATGCAGAAGATCCGTGCGGCGCTGAACAGGGTTACTCCGGACGTGAAGTGATGGCCGAGTTCCGGCGCGCCACCGGTCTGCCTACCGCCACCAATATGATCGCCACCGACTGGCGCCAGATGGGCCACACGCTGTCGCTGCAGTCGGTCGATATTCCGCTGGCCGATCCGCACTTCTGGACCATGCAGGGCTCGGTGCGCGTGGCGCAGATGTGTCATGACTTCGGCCTGACCTGGGGTTCGCACTCCAACAACCATTTCGATGTTTCGCTGGCGATGTTCACCCATGTGGCCGCCGCCGCACCGGGCGCCATTACCGCCATCGACACCCACTGGATCTGGCAGGAGGGCAACCAGCGCCTGACCAAAGAGCCGTTGCAGATCAAGGGTGGCATGGTGCAGGTGCCGCAGAAGCCGGGCCTTGGCGTCGAACTGGACATGGATCAGGTGATGCAGGCCCATGCGCTGTATCAGCAGCATGGACTGGGCGCGCGCGACGATGCGCAGGCGATGCAGTTCCTCGTGCCGAACTGGACATTTGATAACAAGCGTCCGTGCCTGGTGCGCTGATTTTATTCCGCGCGCCCGCGGGCGGCGGTGCTAAATAACAGGAGTAGAGATCATGAGCAATGTCTGGCCCAACCCTTTTCGTCGTCGTTTGCTGGCAGGGGAAACCCTGATTGGCAGCTGGTGCGCCCTTGCCAATCCTCTCACCACGGAAGTGCTGGGGCTGGCGGGCTTTGACTGGCTGGTGCTGGACGGCGAACACGCGCCGAACGACATCACCACCTTTATTCCGCAGCTGATGGCGCTGAAAGGCAGCCCGAGCGCGCCGGTGGTGCGACCGCCGTGCAATGAGCCGATCATCATCAAGCGTCTGCTGGATATTGGCTTCTATAACTTCCTGATTCCTTTTGTGGAAACCGCAGAAGAGGCGGCGCGCGCGGTGGCATCGACCCGCTATCCGCCAGCCGGTATACGCGGCGTGTCGGTTTCGCATCGCAGCAACATGTACGGCACGCTGGCGGACTACAACGCCACCATCAATGACAACATCACCGTGCTGGTGCAAATCGAAACCCAGCAGGCGGTGGACAACATTGACGCCATTGCGGCGGTGGATGGCGTAGACGGCATCTTTGTCGGCCCGGGCGATCTGTCAGCGGCGCTGGGCTATCTCGGCCAGCCGGCGCATCCGGAAGTGCTGAAAGTGATCCGTTACATCCTTGAGCGCGCCAAAGCTGCCGGTAAGCCGAGCGGGATTCTGGCGCCGGTAGAGGCTGACGCACGCCGTTATCTCGAATGGGGTGCCAGCTTTGTTGCCGTCGGCAGCGACCTGGGTGTTTTCCGCCACGCCACGCAGGCGCTGTGCGACAAATTTAAGCAGTAACTGACGAAGGGGAAAGGCAATGAAAATTGGATTTATCGGCCTCGGCATCATGGGCAAACCGATGAGTAAAAACCTGGTGAAAGCCGGTTACACCCTGGTGGTGCGCGACCACAACGCCAGCAACGAAGCCGAACTGGTGGAGCTGGGTGCCACCGTGGCGAAAACGCCGAAAGAGCTGGCCGCGCAGGTTGACGTGGTGATTACCATGGTGCCGAACTCACCGCAGGTGAAAGAGGTATGTCTGGGCGAGAACGGCATCATCGAAGGGGCGAAGCCGGGGGTGGTAGTGATCGACATGAGCTCTATCGCGCCGCTGGCCAGCCGCGAAGTGCATGATGCGCTGGCAGAAAAAGGCATCAGAATGCTGGATGCGCCGGTGAGCGGCGGTGAGCCAAAAGCGATTGAAGGCACGCTGTCGGTAATGGTCGGCGGTGATAAAGCGCTGTTTGATCAGTGCTACGATGTTCTTAAGGCGATGGCCGGTTCGGTGGTGCACACCGGCGATATCGGCGCGGGCAACGTCACTAAACTGGCCAACCAGGTGATTGTGGCGCTCAACATTGCCGCGATGTCAGAAGCGCTGTCGCTGGCCACCAAAGCCGGCGTCAATCCGGAACTGGTTTACCAGGCGATTCGCGGCGGTCTGGCGGGCAGCACCGTGCTGGATGCCAAAGCGCCCATGGTGCTGGATCGCAACTTTAAGCCTGGCTTCCGTATCGATTTGCATATCAAGGATTTAGCCAATGCGCTTGATACCTCACACGACATTGGCGCACATCTGCCGCTGACCGCAGCGGTGATGGAGATGATGCAGGCGCTAAAAGTCGACGGGCAGGGTACGTCCGATCATAGCGCGCTGGCTTGCTATTATGAAAAATTAGCCAAAGTTGAGATCACCCGGTAGTGCCCGCGTCCGGTGTCTGCGGATGCCGGACGCTGTACTGCCTTAGCCAGACGGATTTCCGTCACCTACCGCGCTCGGATTGCCTATGAAAATTGTCATCGCACCGGATTCATACAAAGAGAGTTTGTCCGCCCTGGAAGTGGCTACCGCGATAGAAGCGGGATTTCGCGAAATTTTCCCCGCCGCTGACTATGTCAAAATACCGGTCGCCGACGGCGGAGAAGGCACGGTTGAAGCAATGGTGGCGGCAACCCAGGGCAACATCGTCAGACTGACGGTGACCGGGCCGCTCGGCGAGCCGGTCGACGCGTTTTACGGATTATCCGGTGATGCGCGTACCGCCTTTATTGAGATGGCGGCGGCCAGCGGGCTGGAGCTGGTGCCTGCGGCACAGCGC
Organism: gamma proteobacterium symbiont of Lampromicra miyakona; assembly: GCF_059730895.1. Lineage (NCBI taxonomy): Bacteria > Pseudomonadati > Pseudomonadota > Gammaproteobacteria > gamma proteobacterium symbiont of Lampromicra miyakona. The sequence continues at coordinate 952,274 of NZ_AP035932.1, forward strand.
GATCCGCTGATCACCACCTCCTACGGTACCGGTGAACTGATCAAAAACGCGCTGGATCGCGGCGTCGATCACATCATCATCGGCATCGGCGGCAGCGCCACCAACGACGGCGGCGCCGGCATGGTACAGGCGCTCGGTGCCCGGCTGCTGGACAGCGACGGCAGCGGGATTGGCTACGGCGGCGGGGCACTGCCGCAGCTGGCGAAGATTGAGATCGCCGATCTGGATCCGCGCCTGCTGCAGTGCCGCATTGAAGTGGCGTGCGACGTGACCAATCCGCTGATTGGCGAAGAGGGGGCGTCGGCGATTTTTGGTCCGCAGAAAGGTGCCACGCCGCAGCTGGTGCAGCAGCTGGATGCGGCGCTCGGCCATTACGCCGCGATTATTCAGCGCGATCTGGATATTGATGTGCTGCACATCGCCGGCGGCGGTGCAGCCGGTGGCATGGGCGCGGCGCTGCATGCGTTCTGCCACGCGGAACTGCGGCGCGGTATTGAGATCGTCACCGAAGCGCTGGGCCTGGCGCAGCAGGTGCAGGATGCCGATCTGGTGATCACCGGCGAAGGGCGCATCGACAGTCAGTCAGTCAACGGCAAAGTGCCGGTTGGCGTGGCACAGGTGGCGAAGCAGTTTAACAAGCCGGTGATCGGCATTGCCGGCAGTCTGACGGCGGATGTCGGTGTGGTGCATCAGCACGGGATCGACGCAGTGTACAGCGTGCTGTCGGGTATCTGTTCGCTGGAAGAGGCGCTGGCCAATGCCGCGCAGAATGTCCGCCTGACGGCAAGGAACGTCGCTGCCACGATCAAGGTGGGGCAGGGGTTATAGGGGGGAGGCGGTGCGGTTTTCCCCTCACCCCAGCCCTCTCCCGCAGGCGGGAGAGGGGGCTGATGGTGCACGGATTTGGATTTCGCGCTGTTCCTCTGGATCGCACCGGACGGTTCCCTCTCCCGCCGGGAGAGGGTTAGGGTGAGGGCCCAGCACACAACCCATAACCCTCACTACACCACGCCCAGCACCTGACGCGCTTCGCGCGCCACATTCGCCATCTCGTCGCTCAGCTCCAGCAGCTCTGGTTCCAGCGCTGCGATATCGCTCTCCTGATGCAGACTCTTCTCCAGCTGCTGACACAGCTGTTTCAGCCGTGGCACGCCGCTGTAGCTGGCGCTGCCGTGCAGCTTATGAATAATCTCGCGCAGCCCATCGACGTCATTCTGCGCCATACACTGCGCCACGCGCTGCTCCACTTCCGGCAGAAAATCCAGCAGCATCTGCAGCAGATCGCGCGCCAGCTCGGCTTTATTCGCCGCCTGACGCAATGCCAGCGCCCAGTCAAGTGAGGGTGCGATCGCCGGTTGTCGCACCGCGCTCGCCACGCTGCCCGGCGCATAGCGCTGCAGCAGCTGCTTCAGCTTGTCCTCATCAATCGGCTTGGCGAGATAGTCATTCATGCCGGCGGCGATCAGCTGCTCACGTTCGCCATCCAGCGCATGCGCCGTGACCGCGACAATCGGCGTGCTGGCGTGCTGTGGCAGGCTGCGGATGATCTCGCTGGCGCGGATGCCGTCGATGTCTGGCATCTGAATATCCATCAGAATCACGTCCAGCCGCTGCTGTCGCGCCTGGTGAATCGCCTGACTGGCGTTGTCGCACAGAATGATGTTCTGGACCTGCTCCTCCAGCAATGCGCCGATCAGCTTCAGGTTGGCCGGATTATCATCCACCGCCATCACCGTCAGCGGCTGTCTTACGCCGCGCGGGGCGGCGTCGCTGTGACGCATGTTGAGATCGAGCAGCATCGGCAGCAATCGCGTCAGCGACACCGGTTTGGCAATGCAACCGGCGATACCGCGCGCGCGCAAATCATCGGCGAACAGCATCATTTCGCTCGGCAGCGCCAGCAGCACCGAGTCGGCGTGTGCGCGCAGGCGGGCAATCAGCGCATCGGACAGCGTAGCCGGATGCGGATCGCTGACCGGCAGCCCCATCAGCAGCAGCGGGAAATGGGCGTCGGGCAGATCGTCAAGGCTGGCAAAGTGCTGCACCTGCAGAGGCGTAATGCTCAGCATCTCCTGAACCGCTTTCGCCACCGCCGGATGGGGTTCGATATAAGCCAGCGGCGTGGCGTGCAGATCGTCCAGCATGCGTGGAATCGCCGGTGCGTTAGGATTGAGATCCAGATGTACCTGTACCCAGAAGGTGGAGCCCTGATTCTGCCGGCTGTGGAAGGCGATCTCACCGCCCATTTCGTGTACCAGTTTCTGCGTAATCACCAGGCCAAGACCGGTACCGCCGTGACGGCGCGAAATACTGGCATCCGCCTGACGAAAGGCCTGGAACAGTTGCGACTGCTGCTGCTCAGAGATACCGATGCCGGTATCGTGCACCTGAATCTCCAGTTCCGCCCGCGTGATGCTGAGATGACGCAGCTCGACGCGCAGATCAATGTGGCCGCGCTCGGTGAATTTGATGGCGTTGCCAATCAGGTTGATCAGAATTTGCTGCAGACGCAGCGGATCGCCAATCACATTATCCGGCACCTGTTTCTCGAGGCACACGGTGATCTCGAGCCCTTTCTCATGCGCGGATGGCGCCAGCAGCACCAGCGTTTCATCCAGCGTGGCGCGCAGCGGGAACGGGATCGACTCCAGCACCAGCTTACCGGCTTCCAGTTTGGAGAAATCGAGCACGTCGTTAATGATGCTCAGCAGGTTATTGGCCGAACGCTCAATGGTGCTCATGTAATCACGCTGGTTGGTGCTCAGACCGGTTTTCAGCATCTGGCGGGTAAAGCCAATCACGCCATTGAGCGGCGTGCGCAGCTCGTGCGACATATTGGCGAGAAACTCCGACTTGATGCGTGCCGCTTCCTGGGCGCGCTTTTTCGCCAGGTCCAGCTCGACGTTCTGAATCTCCAGCTGCTCCAGCGTTTCGCGCAGATCGTAGGTTGCCTGGTCGATGTTCTGCTGCATCTCTTCATGGTAGGCAGTAAGCGACATCGCCATGGCGTTGATGCCGTTTTTCAGGATGCTCAGCTCGCCCAGCATATAGCCATCCACGCGGCTGTCGAGCTGGCCGCGCCGGATGCGGTCCACGGTGGTAACCATGTTGCGAATCGGGCCGGTGACGTCGCGCATCAGTCGATAGGCAAACAGCATGGCGATGCACAGGCAAAACAGCAGCAGCAGAGTGGCGACAAACACCTCTTTGTACTGCTCCAGCCGCACCGACTGCAGATCCAGCTCAATCGCCACATAACCCAGCGGATTGCCTGCCGGCTTGGCGTCTTCACCCGGCAGTTCGTCCACCGAATAGCGTTCAGAGATGATTGGCGTGCGCAGCACCATCAGGTTGCCGTGTCGCTCCACCGACACGCCATCCGACAGCGTGGAAATATCGGCTTTTTGCAGCAGCGCGAGGTTCTGGTTGTTATTGGAGCTGACGTAGATGTGATTGTTGTTGTCGAAAACCGTAATGGCACGGACAATATCGGAATGACGGCGATGCAGCAGGCTGACCAGCTCGCGAATCGCATCACGATTATGCCACGTCATGCCGTACTCGCTCGACACCGCCAGCGGTTCGATAATGTTAGCGCCGGCATCGCGCACCTGGTGCTGCAGTTCGTTGTAGCGGTGCACCACGAAGAAGGTACTGAGCAGCAGGCCAATCATCAGCGTCGGCGCCAGTATCAGAATCATCATTCGCGCCCGCAGGCTGTATTTGGTCATAATTGTGGCCTGGCGACTCCTGGCATTTTATCCCTGTGCAAAAACCGCATACGGCTGCACACCTAATGAAAACTGAGAATTCACAATACTATGGCGCAATTTTACTCCGCAAAACAGCGCGTGACGACGAAGCAACGTCTCAGCGTCACCATTGACGAGCTTGATCCCTTTGGTCAGGGCGTGGCGCGCCATAACGGTAAAACGCTGTTTGTCAGCGGCGCGCTGCCCGGCGAACAGGCCGAGGTGATCCTGACCGAAGATAAGCGTCAGTTTGCGCGCGGCAAAGCCAAAAAGATTACACAACCGAGCCCGCAGCGCCAGCAACCGCGCTGCATCCATTTCGGCGTGTGCGGCGGCTGCCAGCAGCAGCACGTGTCCGTGGCGCTGCAGCAGGAGAGCAAAGCGCGGGCGCTGGGCCGCATGCTGAGCCAGGAAGCGGCGCTGCCGGTGCAGGTGGATGAGATCATCAGCGCAGCACCCTGGGGCTATCGCCGGCGCGCGCGTCTCGGTTTGCAGTGGCTGCCGAAGCAGCAGCGCCTGCAGATGGGCTTCCGTCAGGCGGGCAGTAACGATCTGATTGATGTGACGCAATGCCCCGTTTTGGTGCCCGAGCTTGAGGCGCTGCTGCAGCCGCTGCTCCACTGTCTCAGCAGCCTGCACGCAGTGAAACGGCTGGGGCATGTGGAACTGGTGCTGGCGGATAACGGTCCGCTAATGGTGCTGCGCCATCTTGATGCGCTCTCCGCTGCGGACCGGACAAAACTGGAACGTTTTTCGCATGAGCACCGGCTGATGATCTGGCTGGCGGACGGCAGTGACGCGCTGCAGGCGCTCGGTGCCGAGCAGCCTTACTACCGCTCGTTTGATTTGCAGCTAACCTTTAGCCCGCAGGATTTCATACAGGTCAACGATGGCGTGAATCAGCAGATGGTGGCACAGGCGATTGCCTGGCTGGATCTGCAGCCGGACGATCGGGTGCTCGATCTGTTCTGCGGCATGGGCAACTTCACATTGCCGCTAGGAAAGTTCGTACAAAATGCGGTGGGTGTGGAGGGCGTTGCAGCATTAGTGCGCCAGGCAGAGTATAATGCTCAGCTTAACAATCTCAGAAATGTCTGCTTCTTCCAGCATAATTTAGAGGAAGATGTCTCGCGCCAGCCCTGGGCGGCGCAGGGATTTAATAAGGTGTTACTGGATCCGGCACGAGCCGGGGCCGCGGGCGTGATGTCGCATATCGTTAAACTTGCGCCGCAACGCGTGGTCTATGTTTCCTGTAACCCGACAACACTTGCCCGCGACAGTCAGACATTACTGTCGGCGGGCTACCATCTGGAAAGGGTCGCGATGCTGGATATGTTCCCTCATACCAGCCATCTCGAATCCATGGTGCTGTTTAGCAAAACATAAGCGATGTTTAAGTCGCTGTGGCAGGAGAGGATATGGTTGCGGTTAGAAGTGCGCATTTAAATACGGCCGGGGAATTTGCCCTTGACCAGTGGATCGCCAGCTTGAGTATCAGTAATCCGCAATCCTGCGAACGACTGGCGGAAACATGGCGCTACTGTGAAGCCGAAACGCACGACCATCCAGATCAGGCTCTGCTGCTGTGGCGCGGTATTGAGATGGTGGAAATTCTCACCATGCTCAGTATGGACATCGACAGTCTGCGCGCCGCGCTGCTGTTCCCGCTGGCCAATGCGGGCGTGGTGAGCGAAGAGGATCTGGAAAAGGCCTTTGGCAAAAACATCGTCTCGCTGGTGCACGGCGTGCGCGATATGGATGCCATCCGTCAGCTGAAAGCCATTCACAACGACTCGATGGCCTCGGAGCAGGTGGATAACGTGCGCCGCATGCTGCTGGCGATGGTGGAAGATTTCCGCTGCGTGGTCATCAAGCTGGCAGAACGTATTGCCCACCTGCGCGAGATGAAAGATGCGCCGGAAGATGAGCGCGTGCTGGCGGCGAAAGAGAGCACCAACATTTATGCGCCGCTGGCCAACCGTCTCGGGATCGGCCAGCTCAAATGGGAGCTGGAAGATTACTGCTTCCGCTATCTCCATCCTGACGAATACAAACGCATCGCCAAACTGCTGCACGAACGCCGCATCGATCGTGAACAGTACATTGATAACTTCGTCGATAACCTGCGTAAAGAGATGCAAAAAGAGGGCGTGCGTGCGGAAGTTTACGGCCGTCCCAAGCATATCTACAGCATCTGGCGCAAAATGCAGAAGAAGTCGCTGGCGTTTGATGAGCTGTTCGACGTGCGCGCAGTGCGCATCGTCGCTGAACGCCTGCAGGACTGCTACGGCGCGCTCGGCACCGTCCACACGCTGTATCGTCATCTGCCTAGCGAGTTCGACGATTACGTTGCCAATCCCAAGCCAAACGGTTATCAGTCGATTCATACCGTGGTGCTGGGCCCGCAGGGCAAAACGGTCGAGATTCAGATCCGTACCCGCCAGATGCACGAGGACGCTGAACTGGGCGTCGCGGCACACTGGAAGTACAAAGAAGGACCGACGGCCAGCAACGCGCGCGGTGCCGCAGGGCACGAAGAGCGCATTGCCTGGCTGCGTAAACTGATTACCTGGCAGGAAGAGATGGCGGATTCCGGCGAGATGCTGGAAGAGGTGCGCAGCCAGGTATTTGATGACCGCGTTTACGTGTTTACGCCGAAGGGCGACGTGGTCGATTTGCCGGCCGGTTCCACGCCGCTCGACTTTGCCTACCACATTCACAGTGATATTGGTCATCGCTGCATCGGTGCCAAAATCGGCGGCCGTATCGTGCCCTTTACCTATCAGCTGCAGATGGGCGATCAGATTGAGGTGATCACTCAGAAGCAGCCGAACCCGAGCCGCGACTGGCTGAACCCCAACCTCGGCTATATCACCACCAGCCGCGGGCGCTCGAAGATTCATGCCTGGTTCCGTAAACAGGATCGCGACAAAAATATCGCGGCCGGCCGGCAAATCCTGGATAGCGAGCTGGGCCAGCTGGATATCAGCATGCGCGAAGCCGAGAAGCTGCTGCTGCCGCGTTATAACGTCAGCTCGCAGGATGAGCTGCTGGCGATGATTGGCGGCGGGGATATCCGTCTTAACCAGATGGTTAACTTCCTGCAGGCGAAGCTCAACAAGCCGAGCGCCGAAGAGGAAGATCGCGAGGCGCTGCGTCAGCTGACGCAGAAATCACATCAGCCGTCGTCGGCGCGCAAAGAGAGTGGCCGCGTGGTGGTGGAGGGCGTCGGCAATCTGCTGCACCACATTGCGCGCTGCTGCCAGCCGATTCCGGGCGATGATATTGTCGGGTTTATTACCCAGGGGCGCGGCATTTCGATTCACCGCGCCGACTGCGATCAGCTCAGCGAACTGATTTCGCATGCACCGGAACGGATTGTCGATGCGGTGTGGGGCGAAAGTTACTCCAGCGGTTATTCGCTGGTGGTACGCGTGACGGCCAACGATCGCAGCGGGCTGCTGCGCGACATCACCACCATCCTGGCCAATGAAAAGGTCAACGTGCTGGGCGTGTCCAGCCGCAGCGACACCAAAAAGCAGCTCGCCACCATCGATATGGATATCGAGATTTATAACCAGCAGGTGCTGGGTCGCGTGCTGGCGCGCCTTAATCAGGTGCCGGATATTATCGATGCGCGCCGCTTACATTAAGCCCTGCTGAGACCGGTGCGCAGCAATGCGCACCCGGGCAAAACCGCGTAATTACCCTGCAGGGTCGCCATTAATGGCGGCTTTTTATCTTGTTGTTCCGGGGACTTTCATGACTGCTTTAAACCGCCTGCTCACCATCATGCAAACCCTGCGCGATCCGGTGCGCGGCTGCCCGTGGGATCGCCAGCAGACCTTTGCCTCAATCGCGCCGTATACGCTGGAAGAGACCTATGAAGTTATCGACGCCATCCAGCGCGAAGACTTTGACGATCTGCGCGGCGAACTGGGCGATCTGCTGTTTCAGGTGGTGTTCTACGCCCGCATGGCCGAGGAGCAGCAGCGTTTCAACTTCGATGACATCTGTAACGCCATCAGTGACAAACTGGAGCGTCGCCATCCGCACATCTTCGGCGAAGTCCAGGTCGATTCCACGGCCGAGGTGCTGAAAAACTGGGAGGCGATCAAGCAGCGCGAGCGTGCGGAGAAGTCGCAGCACTCGGTGCTGGACGATATCCCTAAAGCGCTGCCGGCGCTGATGCGCGCCTATAAAATCCAGAAGCGCTGTCACAGCGTAGGCTTCGACTGGGACAGCCTCGGGCCGGTGCTGGATAAAGTGCATGAAGAGATCGACGAAGTGATGCATGAAGCGCAGCAGGCCGTGGTGGACAGCGACAAGCTGGAAGAGGAGATTGGCGATCTGCTGTTCGCCACCGTCAATCTGTCACGCCATCTCGGCAGCAAAGCGGAAACCGCGTTGCAGAAGGCCAATGACAAGTTTGAGCGCCGCTTCCGTCAGGTAGAGAATATTATTCAGGCCCAGGGGCTGAGCATGGAACAGGCTACGCTGGCGCAGATGGAAGCCGCCTGGCAGCAGGTTAAAGCCGGCGAATAACCTTCTTCAGCCTCACCGCGCAGCGCAGGTGATTATTCCAGCGCTGCGCATAAAATCACCGGCCGAGCTTACTCGATTCAGCCAGTCGGCAACTTTGTGACGTACGTCAACATTTCACCCGGCACTCTCCGCTATGTTACAGGCTGTAATGCGAGGAGGATGGTGTGATTCATCAATTGTGGCTGCGGACGACTTCGGGTATACTGTTTTCCCGTCCTGGTTATTCCACCGTCTTTAAACCTAAACTCTCAGGTTCAGCATGACAACGAATTATATTTTTGTGACCGGCGGGGTCGTTTCCTCTCTGGGCAAAGGCATTGCCGCAGCCTCCCTCGCAGCCATCCTTGAAGCACGTGGTCTGAATGTGACCATCATGAAACTCGATCCGTATATCAACGTCGATCCGGGTACCATGAGCCCTACGCAGCACGGTGAAGTGTTCGTCACCGATGACGGGGCCGAGACCGATCTGGATTTAGGTCACTACGAGCGCTTCATCCGTACCAAAATGTCGCGCCGCAACAACTTTACTACCGGCCGTATCTACTCAGAAGTGCTGCGCAAAGAGCGTCGCGGCGACTATCTGGGCGCGACCATTCAGGTCATCCCACACATCACTAACGCCATCAAAGAGCGCATCATTGAAGGTGGCGAAGGTCATGACGTCGTGCTGGTGGAAATCGGCGGAACCGTGGGCGATATCGAATCCCTGCCGTTCCTGGAAGCGATTCGCCAGATGGCGGTCGATGTTGGCCGTGAACACACCATGTATATGCACCTGACGCTGGTGCCTTACATGGCGGCGGCGGGTGAAGTGAAAACCAAGCCAACCCAGCACTCGGTTAAAGAGCTGCTGTCGATTGGTATTCAGCCTGACGTGCTGATTTGCCGTTCAGACCGCGCGGTGCCCGCTAACGAGCGCGCGAAGATCGCCCTGTTCTGTAACGTGCCGGAAAAAGCGGTTATCTCGCTGAAAGACGTTGATTCGATCTACAAGATCCCGGGCCTGCTGAAATCGCAGGGTCTGGATGATTACATCTGCAAGCGTTTCAACCTGAGCGCGCCGGAAGCCAATCTGGCCGAGTGGGAGCAGGTGATTTACGAAGAAGCCAATCCGGGCGGCGAAGTCACCATCGGTATGGTCGGCAAATATGTCGAACTGCCGGATGCCTATAAATCCGTGATTGAAGCGCTGAAGCACGGCGGCCTGAAAAATCGCGTCACCGTTAACATCAAGCTGATCGATTCGCAGGACGTGGAAACGCGCGGCGTCGAAATTCTGAAAGATCTTGATGCTATCCTGATTCCTGGTGGCTTCGGTTACCGCGGTGTGGAAGGAAAATTGCTGACCGCGCAATACGCGCGTGAAAACAACATTCCGTACCTCGGCATTTGCCTTGGCATGCAGATTGCGCTGATGGAATTCGCGCGCAATGTGGCCGGGATGGAAGGCGCCAACTCCACTGAATTTGTGCCAGACTGTAAGTACCCGGTGGTTGCGTTAATCACCGAATGGCGCGATGAAAACGGTAACGTTGAACAGCGTACCGAGCAGAGCGATCTGGGCGGCACCATGCGTCTGGGAAGCCAACAGTGCCAGCTGACGCCGGAAAGCAAAGTGCGCCAGCTGTACGGCTCTGACGTCATTACTGAGCGTCACCGCCACCGTTACGAAGTAAACAATCTGCTGCTGAAGCAGATTGAAGCGGCGGGTCTGCACATTGCAGGCCGTTCCGGCGACGATCAACTGGTGGAGATCATTGAGATCCCGAATCATCCATGGTTTGTAGCCTGCCAGTTCCACCCGGAATTCACGTCGACCCCGCGTGATGGTCATCCGCTGTTCGCTGGCTTTGTGAAAGCCGCGCAGGAGCACCAGAAGCGTTTAGCGAAGTAAGAGTTTAACGAACAGCGCGCGAACTTTTCGCGCGTTGTTTGTCTTAGGATTGACTAACTTGTACTGAGGAAAATCGAATGTCCAAAATCGTTAAAGTCATCGGTCGCGAAATCATCGACTCCCGTGGCAACCCGACTGTAGAAGCAGAAGTGCATCTGGAAGGCGGTTTCGTTGGTCTGGCTGCTGCGCCATCAGGTGCATCAACCGGTTCACGCGAAGCACTGGAGCTGCGTGACGGTGATAAGTCTCGTTTCCTGGGCAAAGGCGTAACCAAAGCGGTTGCTGCGGTTAACGGCCCAATCGCTGACGCGGTAAAAGGCAAAGATGCCAAAGACCAGGCGAACATCGATAAGATCATGATCGAGCTGGACGGTACTGACAACAAATCCAACTTCGGTGCAAACGCCATTCTGGCGGTTTCTCTGGCAGCAGCGAAAGCAGCAGCAGCCTCTAAAGGTCTGCCACTGTACGCACACATTGCAGAACTGAACGGCACCCCGGGCAAATACTCTATGCCACTGCCAATGATGAACATCATCAACGGTGGTGAGCACGCGGATAACAACGTTGATATCCAGGAGTTCATGATTCAGCCGGTTGGCGCGAAAACCGTGAAAGAAGCCATCCGTATGGGTTCTGAAGTGTTCCATCACCTGGCTAAAGTTCTGAAAGCCAAAGGCATGAACACCGCGGTGGGTGACGAAGGTGGCTACGCGCCAAACCTGGGTTCAAACGCCGAAGCGCTGGCCGTTATCGCCGAAGCTGTTAAAGCAGCAGGCTACGAGCTGGGCAAAGACATCACCCTGGCGATGGACTGCGCAGCATCTGAATTCTACAAAGACGGCAAATATGTGCTGGCTGGTGAAGGCAACAAAGCCTTCACTTCTGAAGAGTTCACCCACTTCCTGGAAGACCTGACCAAACAGTACCCAATCGTTTCTATCGAAGACGGTCTGGATGAGTCTGACTGGAACGGCTTCGCTTACCAGACCAAAGTGCTGGGCGACAAAATTCAGCTGGTGGGCGACGACCTGTTCGTGACCAACACCAAAATCCTGAAAGAAGGCATCGAGAAAGGCATCGCTAACTCTATCCTGATCAAATTCAACCAGATCGGTTCTCTGACCGAAACCCTGGCTGCGATCAAGATGGCGAAAGACGCTGGCTACACTGCGGTCATCTCTCACCGCTCTGGCGAAACTGAAGATGCGACCATCGCTGACCTGGCGGTCGGTACTGCCGCTGGCCAGATCAAAACCGGTTCTATGAGCCGTTCTGACCGCGTTGCTAAGTACAACCAGCTGATTCGTATCGAAGAAGCGCTGGGTGACAAAGCGCCGTTCAACGGTCTGAAAGAAGTTAAAGGCCAGGCGTAATCGCCTGCGGATGTGGCTAAACGGCCACATCGCCTGACATCAAGCCCTGCCTCGTGCGGGGCTTTTGCTTTTTATGGCACGAAGCAGCTGTGAAGCGACGCACAAAATCTGCCATAATCTGCGCCTCGAATTTCTGACGTGAGTAAAAAATGTTCTACCCGATTAACGAAATGTTCCAGACGCTGCAGGGCGAAGGTTTTTACACCGGCGTGCCGGCCATCTTTATCCGCTTACAAGGATGTCCGGTGGGCTGTAGCTGGTGTGATACCAAACATACCTGGGAAACGCGGGCGGATCGGGAGACGTCGCTGGGGGACATTCTGGTCAAAACCGTGGAGAGCGATGCCTGGGGTAGCGCCGATGCGGCCACGCTGATTGAGAGCATTCAGCGTCAGGGCTGGACCGCCCGCCATGTGGTAATCACCGGCGGTGAGCCGGCAATTTTTGACTTACGTCCACTGACCGAAGCGCTGGAAGCGGCCGGTTTTCAGTGTCAGATTGAAACCAGCGGCACGCATGAAGTGCACTGTTCCGCTGCCACCTGGGTGACGGTGTCGCCGAAGGTGAACATGCGGGGTGGCTACGATGTGCTGCCGCAGGCGCTGCAGCGTGCCGATGAGATCAAACATCCGGTGGCGCGCGAGCGGGACGTGGAAGCGCTGGATGCGCTGCTGGCTGGCCTGCAGGATGAGAAAAAACGCATTGTGGCGCTGCAGCCCATCAGCCGTGGCGAGGCAGCGACCAGACTGTGTATTGAAACCTGCATTGCCCGCAACTGGCGGCTTTCGATGCAGACGCACAAATACCTGAACATCGCCTGATTCACCCGATGCGCACCCGGCAAAATCAACGCAATTGTGGCTGGTGCGCATCAATGCGCACCCTGTAAAACTCATTACACCGTAGGGTCGCCATTGATGGCGACCTTCTGACCTTTACCGCGGCTGTCAGCCGCGATAGACGCAACCTGCGGTGCAGGTCTCTTTGATCATCACTGCACTCAGCTCAGGCAGAATCGGCTTCATCTCATCCCAGATCCATTTCGCCAGCACTTCGCTGGTCGGGTTCTCCAGACCGGGAATATCGTTGAGATAATGGTGATCGAGGCGATCGTAGATCGGCCTGAACGCCGCCTTCAGTTCGGCAAAATCCATTACCCAACCGGTATGCGCATCCACTTCACCGGTAATTTCCAGTCGCACCAGAAATGAATGGCCGTGCAGACGACCGCATTTATGCCCTTCCGGCACGTGAGGTAAGCGGTGGGCCGCTTCAAACTGGAACTCTTTAAACAGCGTGGTAGACATAATGGCTCTCAGACGTAAAAACCGCTGAAGTCTACCTGAAAAGCAGATTTTTCGCACCCGCCAGCGCTGAAAAGGGCATTTCTGCCGATCTGCCGGTTACGCCGTTGATTAACTGATTGAATTACTACAACTTTATTTACCACTTTTACTGGTTAGGTTGACCCAAAAAACCACTTAGTCATTTTGGTTATTTATTATGTCGAAGCCTTATTTAATCGTTAATATACAGGCCGGTAACCTACCCACTCTTCCGCCGCTTCCCGGTACGGATTTCTGACACTGGAATTTTTAACGCGATGACGACTCAGGCACCCCCAGCGATGCTTCCGCTATCCCCGGAGCAAATTGCGCGCTTACAGGCCGCGACCACCGATTTCAATCCAACGCAGCTGGCATGGCTCTCTGGCTACTTCTGGGGCATGGTTAATCAGGCACCGGGCACCGTTGCCGCGCCTGCGCCAGTCGCCGCTGAGGTGCCGGGCATTACGCTGATCTCCGCCTCCCAAACCGGCAATGCGCGCCGGCTGGCCGAGCAGCTGCGTGACGATTTGCTGGCGGCGAAACTGAGCGTCAACCTGGTGAATGCCGGCGACTATAAATTCAAACAGATCGGTCAGGAAAAACTGCTGGTCATCGTGACCTCAACGCAGGGCGAGGGCGAACCGCCGGAAGAGGCGGTAGCGCTGCATAAATTCCTGCTGTCGAAGAAAGCGCCGAAGCTGAGCGATACCGCCTTTGCCGTGTTCGGTCTTGGCGATACCTCCTATGAATTTTTCAGTCAGGCCGGTAAAGACTTCGACCAGCGTCTGGCCGAACTGGGCGGCGAACGCCTGCTGGATCGCGTGGATGCCGATGTTGAATACAGCGAGCTGGCCAGCGCCTGGCGTCTGCAGCTCACCGATATTCTCAAAGCGCGCGTGCCGGCGGAACCGGCAGCGCAGCTGGCAGCCAGCGCGGCTGGCAGCGTCAACCTGGTGGACAGCAGTCCTTACACCAAAGAAGCGCCGCTCACCGCCAGCTTTGCTCTGAACCAGAAAATTACCGGTCGCAACTCAGATAAAGACGTGCGCCATATTGAAATCGATCTGGGAGGTTCCGGTCTGCGTTACCAGCCAGGCGATGCGCTCGGCGTATGGTATGAAAACGATGCGGAACTGGTGCAGGAGCTGCTGCAGCTGGTATGGCTGAAAGGCGATGAGCAGGTCGAGGTGCGCGGAGAAACCCTGCCGCTGGCCGAGGCACTGCAGAAACATTTTGAGCTGACGGTCAACACGCCGCAGATCGTCGAGCAGTATGCAGCCCTGTCGCGCAATGAGGCGCTGCTGGCGCTGGCGGGCGACAAGCCGAAGCTGCAAAGCTTCGCGCAGAGTTTCCCGATTGTCGACATGGTGCGCCAGGCGCCCACCGAACTGAACGCCGGCCAGCTGACTGGCCTGCTGCGTCCGCTGACGCCGCGGCTTTACTCCATCGCCTCGTCGCAGGCGGAGAGCGAAACCGAAGTGCATATCACCGTCGGCGCGGTGCGTTATGAAATTGACGGCCGTCAGCGCGGCGGCGGCGCTTCCACCTGGCTGGCCGATCGGCTGGAAGAAGATGGCGAAATCCGCGTGTTCATCGAGCATAACGATAATTTCCGCCTGCCGGCCAATCCGGATGCGCCAGTGATCATGATCGGCCCGGGCACCGGCATTGCCCCGTTCCGCGCCTTCATGCAGCAGCGTGAAAACGACGGTGCCAGTGGTAAAAACTGGCTGTTCTTTGGTAATCCGCACTTCACCGAAGATTTCCTCTATCAGGTAGAGTGGCAGAAATACGTTAAAGACGGTCTGCTGACCCATATCGATCTGGCGTGGTCACGCGATCAGGCCGAAAAGATTTACGTACAGGATAAAATCCGCGCCAGAGGGGCGGAAGTGTGGCGCTGGATTGAAGAGGGCGCGCACCTGTACGTCTGCGGCGACGCCAATCGCATGGCGAAAGACGTTGAACAGGCATTACTGGATGTGGTGGTCGAACACGGCGGCATGGATCGTGAAACCGCTGACGAATTTTTAAGTGAGCTGCGCATTGAGCGCCGTTATCAGCGAGACGTTTACTAATGAGCGAAAAACATCCTGGACCGCTGGTGGTTGAAGGCAAACTTTCCGACGCCGAGCGTCTGAAAAAGCAGAGCAACTACCTGCGCGGCACCATTTTAGAAGATCTCGACAATGGCCTGACCGGCGGCTTTACCGGCGATAACTTCCTGCTGATCCGTTTTCACGGCATGTACCAGCAGGATGACCGCGACATCCGCGCCGAGCGCGCCGCGCAGAAGCTGGAACCGCGACATGCGATGATGCTGCGCTGCCGTCTGCCGGGCGGCATCATCACGCCAACGCAGTGGCTGGCGATTGATAAATTTGCCACCGACAAAACGCTGTACGGCAGCATTCGCCTGACTAACCGTCAGACATTCCAGTTTCACGGCATTCTGAAGAAGAACGTTAAGCCGACTCACCAGATGCTGCATGAAGTCGGACTGGACGCGCTGGCCACCGCTAACGACGTCAACCGTAACGTGCTGTGTACCTCGAACCCGGTGGAGTCAGAGCTGCATCAGGAAGCGTACGAGTGGGCGAAGAAGCTTTCCGAGCACCTGCTGCCGCAGACGCGCGCCTACGCCGAGATCTGGTGGGATCAGGAGAAGGTCGCCACCACCGATCAGGAGCCGATCCTCGGTGAGACCTATCTGCCACGTAAGTTTAAAACCACCGTGGTGGTGCCGCCGCATAACGATGTCGATCTGCATGCGAACGATCTGAACTTCATCGCCATTGCGGAGAATGGCAAGCTGATTGGCTTTAACCTGCTGGTCGGCGGCGGCTTGTCGATTGAGCACGGCAACAAAGCCACCTATGCGCGCACCGCCAGCGAGTTTGGCTACCTGCCGGTGGAGAAGATCCTTGATGTGGCTGCGGCGGTGGTCACCACGCAGCGCGACTGGGGTAACCGTACCGATCGTAAAAATGCCAAAACCAAATACACGCTGGAGCGCGTCGGCGTCGAGACCTTTAAAGCCGAAGTCGAGAAGCGTGCCGGCCTGACCTTCGAGCCGATTCGCCCGTACGAATTTACCACCCGTGGCGATCGCATCGGCTGGGTGAAGGGCATCGACAAAAAATGGCACCTGACGCTGTTTATCGAAAACGGTCGCCTGCTGGATTATCCGGGCCGTCCGCTGAAGCGCGGTATCGCGGAGATTGCCAAAGTGCATCAGGGCGATTTCCGCCTGACCGCCAATCAGAACCTGATTGTGGCCGGCGTACCGGAGACGCAGAAAGCGCAGATTGAAGCCATTGCGCGTGAGCACGGCCTGATGGAAGCGGTTACGCCACAGCGTGAAAACTCCATGGCCTGCGTGGCCTTCCCGACCTGTCCGCTGGCGATGGCTGAAGCCGAACGCTTCCTGCCGTCCTTCGTCAGCAAAGTGGAGGAGATCATGCACCGCCACGGCGTCGGCGAAGAGCACATAGTGTTACGCGTTACCGGTTGTCCGAACGGTTGTGGCCGTGCCATGCTGGCCGAACTGGGCCTGGTGGGCAAAGCGCCGGGCCGTTACAACCTGCATATTGGTGGTAATCGCATCGGCACGCGTATCCCGCGCATGTACCGCGAAAACATCACGGAAAACGAAATCCTCGCCAGCATCGATGAGCTGGTGGCGCGCTGGGCCAGCGAGCGCACGGCGGATGAAGGGTTTGGTGACTTCGTGATTCGCGCGGGCATTGTGCAGCCGGTGGTCGATCCCGCCCGTGATTTCTGGGACCCGGAGGCAGTATGACACTACCCGATCTCGCCAGCCTGAACAGCGGCAGCAAAGTCGATCGCATCATGGCGCTGGCGGAAAGCAACGTCCAGCTGGAAAAGCTCTCTGCCGAACAGCGCGTCAGCTGGGCGCTGGAGCAGCTGCCGGGCGCCTTTGTGCTGTCGTCGAGTTTTGGTATTCAGGCGGCGGTGTTGTTGCACATGGTCACGCAGCAGCGCCCGGATATTCCGGTGATCCTCACCGATACCGGTTATCTGTTCCCTGAGACCTACCGCTTCATTGATGAGCTGACGCAGCAGCTGAACCTGAATCTGCAGATCTTCCGCGCCGAAACCTCACCGGCGTGGCAGGAAGCGCGCTACGGCAAGCTGTGGGAGCAGGGCGTTGAAGGGATCGAGCAGTACAACCAGCTTAACAAAGTCGAGCCGATGAACCGCGCGCTGCAAACGCTGGGTGCGCAGACCTGGTTTGCCGGCCTGCGCCGCGATCAGTCCGGCAGCCGTGCCAGCCTGCCGGTACTGGCCGTGCAGCGTGGCGTGTTCAAAATCCTGCCGATCATCGACTGGGATAACCGTCAGGTGCACCAGTATCTGAAGCAGCATGGGCTGAAGTACCATCCGCTGTGGGACGAAGGTTACCTCTCCGTGGGCGACACGCACACCACGCGCAAGTGGGAGCCGGGGATGGCTGAGGAAGAGACACGCTTTTTCGGCCTCAAACGCGAATGCGGGTTACACGAAGGCTGACGGGCGCAATTGCTGCGGGTGCGCAGCGGTGCGCACCCGTAAAAACCGGCAAGATCTTACAACGTCGGATTAGCCAGCTCCGTCAGCAGCGGCTGCAAAATGCGTACGCTGTCGCGCGTGCGCTGATGGATGCGCCCCGGCAGCCAGTGGTCGATGTAATTCAGATTATCGCGCCCGGTCTGGTGGCGCACCGTACCCTCCGGAAAATGCGGTGAACGGGCGCGCTGCTGCTCACCGGCTTTATTGCCCAGCGCCCAGTTGGCTGCGGTAACGTCCAGCAGCGGAATCCCGGCTTTATCAAACGGATTAACGCCTGGGTAGTCGCGTGCGGTCAGCGCGTGACTGGCGGCCGTGATGCCGTAACGGTGCGCAATCTGCAGGGCGCGCGCGCTGGTCTGCTTGCGTACCGCCGCTGGCGTATTCATGCCGTTATTAAAGTAGAGGCGATCGCCAACGATCAGGCTATTCAGATCGATCACCAGCAGCGTATCTTTCTTCTCCTGCACGCTCATGCGCGCCAGATAATCATCCATACCGTGTAAACCGGCTTCGCCTGCGCTCAGTGCCACAAAGCGCACGCCATAGTGCAGCGGCGTTTGACTCAGCGCCTGCGCCAGCTCCAGCATCACGCCCAGCCCGGAAGCGTTATCGTCCACGCCCTGCAAACGCAGGCCGCCGAGATTATTGTCTGCCTCGTGCTGGCTGAGCGGCGTCCAGGTATCCAGATGGGTGACGATCAGAATCTCCTGCGGCACGCTGCCGGCGCGTGCGGCGATCACCGAGGTCGCCGTCACTTTATGGCGGCGCGTGATGCCCTGTTTCTCCAGCCAGTTATAGCTGGTATTAAACTGCCGGGTATTGCTCTGATAACCGAGCTGGGTGAACTGCTGCTGCAGATAATCTGCCGTCATCAGCTCGGCGGGGCTGCCGCTCATGCGGCCCGGGAAATAGGTGGCAATGTGGCGCAGCTGCTGTTCGGCAAAGTGGCCAGGGGCGATCGCTGCAGCCTGCGCCAAAAGAGGCAAACCGCCGGCAATCAGTGCTGCCAGCACGCTGCGGCGGAGAGTGGCAAACATAGTGGTTGTCCTTTTCTGACATCCCGTCAGGGTAAAAAAATTCTAAGTTAGTATGAAACTGTGACGCCGCCTGCACAATTTGTATCGCTCCGAAACACCAGCAATATCATTTGTTAAGCACAAATTGTTATCAGCAATCCCGGTGCGTTATTCCATTTGGTAACTACTCATGCTAATTCGTAATTTCATCTGCCAGAAGGCGGGGACGTATAGTCGCGTTAACTTATTGTAAAACTAACAAGGTTAACGTGGATTACTTGCCTCTCTTTGCCGATCTCAAAAGCCGTCCGGTGCTGGTGGTCGGCGGTGGCGAAATCGCTGCGCGTAAAATTGAGCTGCTGCGGCGTGCCGGTGCGCACGTGCGGGTAGCCGCGCGCGAGCTCGGCCATGAACTGCAGGCGCTGCGCGACATTAACGCCATCGAGTGGATTGCTCAGCACTTCGACGCGGCGCAGCTGGACGATGTTTTCCTCGTGATTGCCGCCACCGACGATAACGCCCTCAACGCGCAGGTATTTGATGCCGCTAATGCGCGCCACAAGCTGGTGAATGTGGTCGACGACCAGCCAAAATGCAGCTTTATCTTCCCGTCGATTGTTGACCGCTCACCGCTGGTAGTGGCGATCTCCTCGAGCGGCACCGCGCCGGTGCTGGCGCGTCTGCTGCGTGAAAAAATCGAAGCGCTGCTGCCCGCCAATCTCGGGCAGATGGCCGAAGTGGCCGGTCAGTGGCGCGACAAAGTCAAACAGCGTTACCACAAAATGTCTGACCGTCGTCGCTTCTGGGAGCGGGCTTTTAATGGCCTGTTTGCCAGCCAGATGGCGGCGGGTAACGTCAACGAGGCGCGCCGCACGCTCGATCGCGAACTGGAAAACACTTCCGATAATCAGGGTGAAATCACGCTGGTCGGTGCCGGCCCGGGCGACAGCGGTCTGCTGACGCTGCGCGGGCTGCAGGTGATGCAGCTGGCCGATGTGGTGCTGTATGACCATCTGGTCAGCGACGAGGTGCTGGAGCTGGTAAGACGCGATGCCGATCGTATCTGCGTCGGCAAACGCGCCGGCGCCCATTCGGTGCCGCAGGAAGAGACCAATCAGCTGCTGGTGACGCTGGCGCAGCAGGGCAAGCGCGTGGTGCGCCTGAAAGGCGGCGATCCGTTTATTTTTGGCCGCGGCGGCGAAGAGCTGCAGGCGGCGCAGGCGGCGGGCATTCCGTTCCAGGTGGTGCCGGGCATCACCGCGGCCGCGGGTGCTACCGCGTATGCCGGTATTCCGTTAACCCATCGCGATTATGCCCAGAGCGTGCTGTTTATTACCGGTCACTGCCGCGCCGACGGCGACGGTATCGACTGGCCGTCGCTGGCGCGCGCGCGTCAGACGCTGGCAATTTACATGGGCACGGTGAAAGCGGCGGAAATTGCCGCCGGGCTGATCGAACACGGTCGCGCGCCGTCAACGCCAGTGGCGGTGATTGGTCGCGGCACGCGCCAGGATCAACAGGTGCTGACCGGCACCTTAGCACAACTCGAGGCGCTGGCAGCTGCCGCGCCAACGCCAGCGCTATTAGTGATTGGCGAAGTGGTGAATCTGCACGGGCAACTTGCCTGGTTCCAACATTCGGCACAGCAGGGGGCTCGCGAGTCCGCCGTTGTCAATTTGGCTTGAGGAAAAATTATGGACCAAAATCGTCTCACTCATCTGCGCCAGCTGGAGGCAGAGAGTATCCATATCATCCGCGAGGTGGCGGCCGAGTTCAGCAATCCGGTGATGATGTACTCCATCGGTAAAGACTCCTCGGTGATGCTGCATCTGGCGCGCAAAGCCTTCTATCCGGGCACGCTGCCGTTTCCGCTGCTGCACGTTGATACCGGCTGGAAATTCCGTGAAATGTACGAGTTCCGCGATCGCACCGTGAAAGCGATGGGCGCAGAGCTGCTGGTGCACCGTAACCCGGAAGGCGTGGCGATGGGTATTAACCCGTTCGTGCACGGCAGCGCCAAACACACCGACATCATGAAAACCGAGGGTCTGAAGCAGGCGCTGAACAAATACGGTTTTGATGCGGCATTCGGTGGCGCACGCCGTGACGAAGAGAAGTCGCGCGCCAAAGAGCGTATCTATTCGTTCCGCGATCGTTTCCACCGCTGGGATCCGAAGAACCAGCGTCCGGAGCTGTGGCACAACTACAATGGCCAGATCAACAAAGGCGAAAGCATTCGCGTGTTCCCGCTCTCCAACTGGACCGAGCTGGATATCTGGCAGTACATCTTCCTAGAAAACATCGAAATCGTGCCGCTGTACCTGGCTGCACCGCGCCCGGTACTGGAGCGCGACGGCATGCTGATGATGATTGATGACGATCGTATCAACCTGCAGCCGGGAGAAGTGATTAAGCAGCGTATGGTGCGTTTCCGTACCCTCGGCTGCTGGCCGCTGACCGGCGCGGTGGAATCCGAGGCGCAGACGCTGCCGGAAATCATTGAAGAGATGCTGGTCTCCACCACCAGTGAACGTCAGGGGCGCGTGATTGACCGCGACCAGGCCGGTTCGATGGAACTGAAAAAACGTCAGGGTTATTTCTAAGGAGACGCCGATGAATACCGTTATTGCCCAACAGATTGCCGAGCAGGGCGGCGTTGAAGCCTGGCTGACCGCGCAACAACACAAAAGCCTGCTGCGTTTCCTCACCTGCGGCAGCGTCGACGACGGCAAAAGTACGCTGATTGGCCGTCTGCTGCACGATACGCGCCAGATTTATGAAGATCAGCTGTCGTCGCTGCACAATGACAGCAAACGCCACGGCACCCAGGGCGAGAAACTCGATCTGGCGCTGCTGGTCGATGGCCTGCAGGCCGAGCGCGAGCAGGGCATCACTATCGATGTGGCCTATCGCTATTTCTCCACCGAGAAGCGCAAGTTCATCATCGCCGACACGCCGGGGCACGAGCAGTACACCCGCAACATGGCGACCGGTGCCTCAACCTGCGATCTGGCGATCCTGCTGATCGATGCGCGCAAAGGCGTGCTGGATCAGACCCGTCGCCACAGCTTTATTGCCACGCTGCTGGGCATCAAACATCTGGTGGTGGCGATCAACAAGATGGATCTGGTGGCGTACAGCCAGGAGACCTTCGAGCAGATCAAACAGGATTACCTCGATTTTGCCGCGCAGCTGCCGGACGATCTTGATATCCGCTTTGTGCCGATGTCGGCGCTGGAAGGCGATAACGTCGCCACCCCGAGCGTAACCATGCCGTGGTACAGCGGCCCGACGTTGCTCGACGTGCTGGAAACGGTAGAGCTGAAGCGCGTGGTCGACACGCAGCCGATGCGCTTCCCGGTGCAGTATGTTAACCGGCCGAACCTCGACTTCCGTGGCTATGCCGGTACGCTGGCATCGGGCGTGGTCAGCGTCGGCCAGCGAGTGAAAGTGCTGCCGTCCGGTATGGAATCCAGCGTTGCGCGTATCGTCACCTTTGACGGCGACCTGCAGCAGGCGGCCGCCGGTGAGGCGATTACCCTGGTGCTGAACGATGAGATCGACATCAGCCGTGGCGATCTGCTGGTGGATGCCGCAGCCGATTTGCAGGCGGTGCAGTCCGCGACCGTCGACGTGGTGTGGATGGCGGAACAGCCGCTGCAGCCGGGACAAAGCTATGAAGTGAAAATTGCCGGCAAGAAAGCGCGTGGCCGCGTCGAAAAGATTCTCCATCAGGTGGAGATCAATACGCTGGAAAAACGCGCGGTCGACAGCCTGCCGCTCAACGGCATCGGTCTGGTAGAAGTGACGTTTGATGAACCGATGGTGCTGGATGCTTACCAGCAGAACCCGGTGACCGGCGGCATGATCTTTATCGATCGCCTGAGCAACGTGACCGTCGGCGCTGGCATGATCCATCAGCCGCTGAGCGCCGCGCGCAGTCAGGCTGGCCAGTACAGTGATTTCGAGCTGGAGCTGAACGCGCTGGTGCGCCGTCACTTCCCGCACTGGAACGCGCGCGACCTGCTGGGCGGTCAGTAATGGCGCAGCACGACGAAAACGTGGTGTGGCATGACCACCCGGTCACGCGCACTGAGCGCGAACAGCAGCACGGCCATCGTGGCGTGGTGCTGTGGTTTACCGGGCTCTCTGGCTCGGGTAAATCTACCGTGGCCGGTGCGCTGGAGCAGGCGCTGCACCGGCTGGGCGTCAGCACCTATCTGCTGGACGGCGACAATGTGCGTCACGGCCTGTGCCGCGATCTCGGTTTCAGCGATGACGACCGCAAAGAGAATATCCGGCGCGTGGGCGAAGTGGCGAAACTGATGGTGGATGCCGGACTGGTGGTGCTGACGGCGTTCATTTCGCCGCACCGCGCCGAGCGCCAGATGGTGCGCAATCTGCTCGGTGACGGGCAGTTTATCGAGGTGTTCGTCGATACGCCGCTGGCGGTGTGCGAAGCGCGCGATCCGAAAGGCTTGTATAAAAAAGCCCGTGCCGGCGAGCTACGTAACTTCACCGGTATCGACAGCGTTTACGAGGCGCCGGACGCGCCGGAAATCCAGCTGGATGGTGAACAATTGGTTACAAAACTGACCGGCCAATTGTTAGACCTGCTGCGCCACCACGATATCATCAGATCCTGAACCGACAGCGGCAAATCTCACGGTTTGCCGCGCTTTAGCGTCAACAGGATCTCTATGCAGAACGTTACCCCCATGCTGGCACGCAAAGATGAACGCACCCCGGATGAGCCACGCTCATCGTTGCCGGGCGGCGTGATCGGCTTTCTCTCGTACTGGTGTGCGCTGGGCATCCCGTTTCTGCTGTACGGCTCTAACACGCTGTTTTTCTTTCTCTACACCTGGCCTTTTTTCCTTGCGCTGCTGCCGGTTTCGGTGCTGATTGGCATCGTGCTCAGCCTGATGCTGCGTGGCCGGCTGTGGTGGAGCGGCCTGATCACCGCCCTGGTGGTGGTGTGCCTGTTCTGGCTGCTGTTCTCCTTTCTCTCCGGCTGGTAATCCGGCGCTGATGTGCAAACGCATCGGCAGGTTACAAAACTTTACCTGCCGTCCGGCGCTTTCCCCGTCATTATTTGTCCAGACAAATCTGCTTGCGCGCCATTTTCGCTGCCGCAGTGGAGTCCGGCGTCAAGTTATGGGATGATTGAGCCGTTTTTCAGGGGGCGGGGATGGGAAAACTGACGTTACTGCTGCTCGTGCTGCTGGGATGGTTGCAATACTCTCTGTGGCTGGGCAAGAACGGTATCCATGATTACACGCGCGTCAGCGAAGACGTGGCGTCACAACAGGCGAATAACGCCAAACTCAAAGCGCGTAACGATCAGCTGTTTGCCGAAATTGACGATCTCAATGGCGGTTCAGAGGCGATTGAGGAACGCGCACGCAGCGAGCTGGGCATGATCAGGCCTGGCGAGACTTTCTATCGTCTGGTGCCAGACCAAAACAAACGTAATGCGCAACAAGCGGCGCAGAATCAACAACGATAAACCATGAATCAGCTCTCTTCCTCTGCGGATGTGATTGCCGTGGTGCCGGCTGCCGGTATCGGCAGCCGCATGCAGGCCGCCTGTCCGAAGCAGTATCTCACCATCGGTCCGTTAACCCTGCTCGAGCACAGCGTGGCGCGCCTGCTGGCGCATCCGGCGGTAAAGCAGGTGGTGGTGCCAGTCAGCCCGGATGACGGCTGGTTCGATAGCCTGCCGCTGGCGCAGGATGCCCGCGTACTGCGCGTCACCGGCGGCGAAACCCGCGCCGAGTCGGTGCTGGCCGGATTACAGACCATCCGCCACAGCGCCTGGGTGCTGGTGCACGACGCGGCGCGTCCGTGCCTGCATCCCGATGATTTAGCGCGTTTGCTGGCGGTGCGTGAGCACAGCAAAGTCGGCGCGATTCTGGCGGCACCGGTGCGCGACACCATGAAGCGCGCGGAGCCTGGCAAAGGTGCCATTGCGCATACCGTTGAACGCGATGACTTATGGCATGCGCTGACGCCGCAGTTTTTCCCGCATGCGCTGCTGACCGCCTGCCTGACGCGCGCGCTCAATGAAGGCGCGACCATCACCGATGAAGCCTCGGCACTGGAATATTGCGGTTATCATCCTGAGCTGGTCAGCGGACGCAGCGACAATATTAAGGTAACGCGGCCGGAAGATCTGGCGCTGGCGGCCTTCTATCTCACTCAGATTCAGTTAAAGGAGCACGCATGATGCGTATCGGTCACGGTTTTGACGTGCACGCGTTTGGCGGCGAAGGCCCGCTGGTGATTGGCGGGGTGCGTATTCCCTTCGAACAGGGCTTTATTGCGCATTCCGACGGCGATGTGGCGCTGCATGCGCTGACCGACGCGCTGCTGGGCGCGGTGGCGATGGGCGACATCGGCAAACTGTTCCCGGATACCGATCCGGCATTCAAAGGCGCCGACAGCCGCGGTTTGCTGCGCGAAGCCTGGCGCCGCATCCAGCAGAAGGGCTACCGCATCGGCAACGTTGATGTCACCATTATCGCTCAGGCACCGAAAATGCTGCCGCACGTGCCGCAGATGCGCGTCAACATCGCCGAAGATCTCGGTTGCCACATGGATGATGTCAACGTCAAAGCCACCACCACCGAGAAGCTGGGCTTCACCGGTCGCGGTGAAGGCATTGCCTGCGAAGCCGTGGCGTTGCTGGTGAAGGCCGATCGGGCATGAGTGAGCTGCTCTACCTGCACGGCGTGCCCGCTGCCACCGGGGTAATCAAAGCCAGTCCCGAAGATTTCGTGGTAATTGAAGATCTCGGCTATCCCTATGATGGCGAAGGCGAGCAGCTGCTGGTGCGCATCCGTAAAATTGGCTGCAACACGCGTTTTGTCGCTGAGGCGATCGCCAAATTCCTCGGCGTGCATCAGCGCGATCTCAGTTATGCCGGCATGAAAGATCGCCACGCGGTCACCGAGCAGACGCTGTGCTTCCGCGTGCCGGGCACGGCGATGCCCAACCTTGCCGGCTTCCAGCTGGAAGGCGTAGAGATCCTGCAGGTGATTCGCCACAAGCGTAAACTGCGCACCGGCGCGCTGGCGGGCAATGCGTTTCGTCTGGTGGTACGTCAGGTTTCCGATCGCGCGCAGGTGGAATCGCGGCTGCAGCAGATTCAGCAGCAGGGCGTGCCCAACTACTTTGGCGAACAGCGCTTTGGCCGCGGCGGCAATAACCTGACGCAGGCGCGCCTGTGGGCAGAGGAGAAATTCCGTCCACGCGACCGCAGTATGAAAGGCATTCTGCTGTCGGCGGCGCGCAGCCAGCTGTTCAATCAGCTGACCAGCGCGCGCCTGCAGCGTGAAGGTGCGCTGGACCGCGTGCAGCCCGGCGATGCGCTGCAGCTCAGCGGGCGCGGCAGCTGGTTTGTTGCCCGGGCGGACGAGTTACCTGCGCTGCAACAGCGTGTGGATAACCACGAGCTGCGCATCACCGCACCGCTGGCCGGACGCGGCGAGCTGGGCACTCAGGGCGAAACGCTGGCGTTTGAACAGCAGCAACTGGCGGGCGCGGCCGATCTGCTCGGCCTGCTGGAGCGTGAACGCGTCGATGCCGCGCGGCGCGCCATGCTGGTGGTGCCGAAAGATCTGCAGTGGAACTGGTGGGATGACGTCACGCTCGAGCTGCAGTTCTGGCTGCCGGCCGGCAGTTTTGCCACCAGCGTAGTGCGTGAGCTGCTGAGCAACGGCGCGGCGGCCCCGCTCGGCGACGAATAAGCGAACCCGGCGACGATGAGCAAAAATCTCACCATCAAGGATATTGCCGTACTCGCCGGTGTGTCGATTACCACCGTCTCGCGCGTGCTCAATAAGCATGCGTGGGTGTCGGAAAAAACCCGCACGCGGGTGGAACAGGTGATCGCCGAGCATCAGTTCAGCCCCAACCTGATGGCGCGCGGCATGATATCGCGCCAGAGCTATACGCTCGCGGTGATCGTCTCTGATATTACCAATCCGTACTTCGTCACGCTGGTGGCGCAGATTCAGCAGGCCTGTCTGGCCATCGGCTATAAAATCACCCTGTACGATACCCAGTCCGCCAACCGCAATGCGCAAAACGCCGATGACGAAAGCGCGATCTTTCAGTCGATTATCGACAGCCAGATCGATGGGGTGATCGTGCTCGGCGGTCACAGCGACTATGCGCCGATTCCATCCGGCTACCTGACGCTGCTGGAATCGCTGATGGACAAAATGGCGGTCGTGGTGGTGGGGCAGCCGCATCCTGCTGGCCGCTGGCCGTGCGTGATGCGCGACCAGCAGCACTGCGTTGAGCTGGCGGTGAATCATCTGCTGGATCGCGGCCTACGTGATATCGCGTTCATTGGCGGTTCGCGTAAAGTGTGGGTCACGCGCGAGCGCGTCAGTCATTTTCACGCCACGCTGCAGCAGGCTGGCATTACGCCGCGCGACAGCTGGATCTGCCTGAATAACTTCTATCCCGAACACGGCTATCAGGCCGTGGAGACGCTGTGGCAGCAGGCAGAACTGCCGCAGGCGCTGGTGGCAATCAACGATCGCGTGGCGATGGGCGCGATCCGTGCGCTACGCGATCGCGGTATTGAGGTGCCTGCGCAGGTGGCGGTGATCAGCTGCGAGCGCTTTCCCGGCAGCGAATATTTTATCCCGCGCCTGACCAGCGTCGATCACCAGAATCCGCAGCTGGGGCAAAGCATTATCACCATGATGATGGCGCAGCTGGACGGCAGCTTAAGCCCGGATGCGCGCTGCAGCGCACCGCTAAAGCCGGTATTGATCCCCGGCGAATCCGCCTGATCTTCTCCCCTTAAACGTTCCGCCTGCTTTCGTTGCGCTTTGTTAGCGCGATCGCAATTTCACGATCCTCACGTTGACTTAATATGCGCCATTAAATAAGTTGGCTCACAACCTGAAAACGTTTTCAGGTTGGCGGGAAAACAGTTTAAGGAGCGGTAATGAAACCCACCATGATGACCTACATCCACCAGCAACCCGAGGTGCTGAGCCATCTGCTGGCGTGCTATCCGCAGGGATTACCGGTGCTGGGCAAGGCGAAAACAGTGCTGATTCTGGCCACCGGCTCCAGCATCAACGCCGCGCTCAGCGCCAAATATTACGTTGAGCAACTGACCGGCGTACGCATCAGCGTGCAGGAGCCGTTCCATTTTCAGCACTACGAGCAGTGGGATCCGGCGACCGATCTGGTGATCGCGATTTCACAGAGCGGCGAGAGCACTTCGACGCTGGCAGCGATCGACGCGCTGAAAAAACAGCACGGCGTGGCAACCTGGGGCATCACCAGCAAAATCACCAGTCCGCTGGCCCAGGCGGTGGATCACGCCGTAGACATCATGAACGGCGAGGAGCGCGTCGGTTATGTCACTAAAGGCTATGTCGCCACGATTCTGACGCTGATGCTGATTGGCGTGCACAGCGCGCGCCACAGCGGTCGCCTCAGCGCAGAGCAGGAACAACATGCGCTGGCGCAACTGCAGCACGGCGTTGACGCGATTCCGGACATCATCGCCCGCACCGAACGCTTCTGGCAGCGCTGGCAGGACGATCTCAGCGCCGCGCCGCGCTTTATCTCGATTGGCTTTGGACCGGCGATTGGCGTGATCAAAGAGATGGAGACCAAATTCAGCGAAACGGTGCGCGTGCCGTCGCAGGGCATTGAACTGGAAGCGTTTATGCATGGCCCCTATTTCGAAATCAATCCGCAGCACCGGCTGTTCTTTATCGACGTCGAGGCGCCGGTGCGCGAACGCCTGCAGCTGCTGCGCCAGTATGAGCAGCGCGTGACGCCGCACGTCTGGAGTCTGTGTCTCGGGGAAAGTGATGATGCGCGCACGCTGGCACTCGGCGTGGAGGTCAGCGAATGGATAGCGCCGCTGCTGATGGTGATTCCGTTCCAGATCCTCGCGCATCACATCGCTGAAGCCAAAGGCAACAATCTGCCGCAGCGCATATTCACTGATTTTGGCGTGGCGATGAAGAGCAAAACCAAACCGGGTGATTACGACTAACGCCGGGCGCGAGCCATAAGGATAACAACAATGAAACTCGATTACGTGAAGCTGGCGCAGGCCATCAGGGAACAGGTCGGCGGCGACGATAATATCAGCCATATTTCACACTGCGCCACGCGGCTGCGGCTGACGATAAACGATCTGGCCAGTGTCGATATGCCGGCCATCAGTAGCCTGCCGGGCGTCATCCGCGTGGTGAACGCGTCCGGGCAGCTGCAGATTGTGGTCGGGCCGCAGGTCGAACAGCTGTATCAGGCGATGCAGCAGGGCGCAGCGCCGGTGGCCGAACCGGTGAAGCCCGGCAAAGACGAGCGCGGCGTCGCGGGTAAAATGCTGGCCACGCTCGGCGCTATCTTTACGCCCTACATTGGCGTACTGGCCGGCATCGGTGTGATCAAAGGCATCATGGTGCTGCTGCAGACGCAGGGCTGGGTGGCGGACGATGACCTGCTGTTCGCCATGTTCAACGCGCTGGCCAGCGGGGTGTTTGTCTTTCTGCCGCTGTTTATTGCGGTTACCGCGGCAGACCGTTTCGGTGCCAGCCGTTTCACCGCGCTGGCGCTGACGGCGGCGATGGTGTTTCCGCTGACCCAGCCGGATCTGCCGGCGCACTTCGCGCTGTTCGGCCTGAGCATCAGCCTGAAGATTTACGGTGGCGCGGTGATTCCGGCGATTCTGGCGGTACTGCTACTGAGCAAGGTTGAGCGCCGGCTGAAACAGTGGATCCCCGAGGTGGCAGCGCTGGTATTTGTGCCGTGCCTGTCGCTGCTGATTTGCGGCTTTGTGGTGTTCACGGTGATTGGCCCGCTGGCGGATTACGTTGGCGTCGGCATCGCCAGCGGCTACAGCTGGCTCTATCAGCTCAGCCCGATGATCTCCGGCGCACTGCTGGCGGGCATTGGTCAGCTATTTGTGGTGTTTGGTGTGCACTGGGGCATCATCCCGCTGGCGCTGATCAATATTCAGGTGCAGGGCTACGACACCATCATGGCGATGTTTATGTCGGCGGTGATGGGGCAGTTTGGCGCGGTTACCGGCGCGATCTTCATCGCCCGCAGCCTGCGCGACCGGCAGATTGCAATCTCGGCGTCGCTGTCAGCGTTCTTTGGCATCACCGAACCGGCGCTGTACGGCGTCAATCTCAAGTACCGCATGCTGTTTATCTTCGGCTGCATCGGCGCGGCGCTCGGCGGTGGCATCACCGGGCTGCTGCAGGTGAAAACCTACAGTTTCCTGCCGGTGCTGAACGTGTTTGAACTTGGCCTGTTCGAAGGCCCTGAGTCGAAGATGATCTATGAAGTGGCGGCAATTGCCGTGGCTTTCCTCACCCCATTCATTCTGACGCTGATTTACGGCCGCTGGACGCTGCGCAGCGTGAATAAAACCGGCGCCTGATGCGCTGATTCGTTAACACCAAAACAGGGAAATCGCATGCGGCTGCTTCGCAGGGCCGCGTGCACCTTAAGGAAAGGTCATGAACACATTCACCAGGAGAAAAAAGGCAGCGCTGCTGCCGCTGGCCACCCTGATGCTGGGCGCGGCACCGTCGGCGCTGGCGGAAGGATTTGTTGAAGACAGCACGCTGGAGGGCACCGTCTATTACTGGCAGCGCCACCGTGAGCGTAAAGATCTCGATCCGCACAGCGCGCACTATCAGCACTATCAGACCAACCTGCATCACAGCACGCTGACCGGCGCGCTCGATTATCAGTCCGGCTATCTGGCCGATACCGTGGGCATTGATGTGGCGGCCTTCGCCACCTGGGATCTGTTTGAAGGCAGTCCGGCGCATCCCAACGAGATCAGCTTCAGTCACGGGCCTTCGATGTGGGAAGACCGTGGCGTCGGCGAACGTAACGGGCTGGATCTCTACCGTGCCGCGCTGAAACTCAAAGCCGGCGACTACTGGCTGCGGGCCGGTTATATCCAGCCGAGCGGTCAGACGCTGCTTGGCACCCAATGGGGATTTCTGCCCGGCACCTACCAGGGCGTGGAAGTCGGGGCAGTCTATGACTATGGCGCTGCCGGCGCGCTGTCACTGTCGTGGATGGGTGCCAACAAGTACAAAGCACCGTGGTATCGCAAAATGTATGAGTTTCGCGAAATCGACCGGCAAACACGCATTCCTTATCTGCACTCGCTGGGCGCGAAGTATGACTTCAAAAACGGCAACACGCTGGAGCTGGCGTGGGGGGAATCTCCGCATTATCTCGACAAATATTTCGCCAAAGCGGCACGTCAGACCACGCTGTGGGATAACCCGTTCAGCGTCAGCTGGCAGTTCTACGGCTCGCAGGATCGTACCGGTCGCCATGATGTTTACGATGAGTTTGCCTGGCAGCAGGGCCTGACGCTGGCGTACCAGTGGAATCGCTACCAGTTCCGGCTGGAGGGCAGCGCGGTGCACGCACCGGGGAAACAGGGTTACTACACCGTGGCGATGACGCCGATCTATCCCAACTCCGCGGGCCGCATCGATATGTGGTGGGATTCGCGCTCTGACTTCAACGCCGACGGCGAAAAAGCGCTGTTCGCGGGCCTGATGATCGATCTCAGCGACATCGTCTGGCCGGGCGTCAGCATCGGTGGTTCATTCGCCTGGGGCTGGGACGGCAAACCGGCGCGCGGCGGCGACTGGTCGCAGCAGCAGCGCCTGACGGAAACCGCCATCAACGGCGATCTGGTGTGGCAGGTGCAATCCGGCTGGGCCAAAGACACGGTATTTAAGCTGCATCTCACCGCCTACAACAACCATAGCGATAATCCCAGCTGGGGCGGCGGCTATGGCAACGTTTTCCAGGATGAAAAGGACGTCAAATTCATGATGATTGCCCCTTTTAGCCTGTTCAATCACTCACGACACTAAGGATGATGACCATGAGGATTCGCTTCTCCGCGCTGACCGCAGCGCTGTTACTGGCCGGGCTGGCGCACGCCGAAACCCACGTTTTAATCAATCAGGTCGGCTACGATGTTGCCGCGCCGAAAAACGCCATCGTGCAGCTGACCGGCGACTCGCGCGCTAAGCCGCCGGTGAAATTTACCCTACTGGATAATGAGACCAATAAAGCGGTGCTGAGCGGCACGCTGCAGCCGCAGGGTGACGTGCCGGGCTGGGGCGATCGCACCTTCTATCGTGCCGATTTCTCCGGCTGGCAAACACCGGGCCGCTACGTGCTGCAAACCACCAGCAGCGACGGCGATGTGCGCTCCGGGCCGTTCATTATTGGTGCCGATCTGCTCGAGCGCTATACATTGTCCGATGTGATTGCCTATTTCAAAAGCCAGCGCGTCACCGGCCTGTTCGATAAGGCGGACCGCAAACTGCCGCTGCCACCGGGCACCGGCAGCGGTACGGTTGACGTCCACGGCGGCTGGTATGACGCCACCGGCGATTACGGCGTGCACCTGTCGCACCAGAATCTGACCTCTTATTTCAATCCGCAGCAGGCGCCGCTGGTGGCGTGGAGTTTACTGCGCGGTTATCAAAATCTTGGTGCGCGTGACAACCCGAACTTTGATGAGTATCGCCGGCGCATGCTCGACGAAGGGCTGTACGGTGCCGATTTCCTGGTGCGCATGAAGCGGCCGGGGGAATCCTTCTTCCAGGCGATCTCATCGCCGGGCAAAGAGAAGCTGGCTCAGGACCGGGTGATCGCCAATCCCAACTGGCGCACGCAGATCAAAGAGAAGGAGTCAGATTCCACCATTGTTGAAGAAGAGGCGGTCGGCCCGCTGGCGTGGCAGGCCAGCTTCCGCTCCGGTGCCGGCATGTCAATTGCCGCGCTGGCGCTGGCCAGCACCATGGAGAATGACGGCAACTTCACGCGGCAGCAGTATCTGCAAACCGCAGAAGATGCCTTTGCCTTCCTGCAGAAAAATAACCTGCTCATGGTGAATGACGGTAAAGAGAACATCGTGGATGATTACACCGCGCTACTGGCGGCAACCGAACTGTATCGTGCCTCGCAAAAAGCGGTCTATCTGGCTGCGGCGCAGCAGCGTGCGGAGAGCCTGATGGCGCGACTGACGTCGCTGGATAACTGGCATGACTACTGGCGTGCCGACGGCGAAAAACGCCCGTTCTTCCATCCGTCCGATGCCGGTCTGCCGGTGATTGCGCTGCTGGAGTACGCGCGCATCGCGCCGCAGGCGCAGCAGGCGAACATCCGCCAGACGGTAAAACGCTCGCTGGGCTTTGAACTGGCGGTGACTAAAGAGAGCAATAACCCGTTTGGCTATGCGCGCCAGCTGATTCAGCTGAAAGACGGCGTGAAGCGCACCAGCTTCTTCTTCCCGCACGACAGCGAAGCTGCGCCGTGGTGGCAGGGCGAAAACGCGCGTATCGCCTCGCTGGCCGCCGCCGCCCGTCAGGCGATGCCGCTGTTTGCGGACGATAAAGCGTTTACGCAGCAATTGCAGAGCTATGCCTGGGATCAGCTCAACTGGATCCTCGGTCATAATCCGTACGACGTCAGCATGCTGACCGGCAGCGGCTATCGTCACATCAGCTATCTGTTCTTCAATTCGTGGAAATACACCACGCTGCCGGGCGGTATCGTCAACGGCATCACCGGCGCGTCGAATCAGGTGGCAGACGGTATCGCCTTTGACGAAGGTTATGCGGTCACACGGAAGGATGACGACTGGCGCTGGGCGGAAGGCTGGCTGCCGCACTCGGCCTGGTATCTGTATGCGGTGAGCTTACCGGATCGTCACTGAGGTGATAAATCAGCCCGGCTTTTCGCCGGGCTTTTTACTGGGTGCCATTGCGTTTGACTGCTTATTGTTGCGACAACTGCCGACGGTTGCGTGATTTACGCCTACCACTTCCCGCGCCTCACCGCTAGAATGCAAACATCCTTGTGCCGCCAGCGCAGGACCTCTTGCGCCGCTGAAGGCGCAAAACGGGCGCGGCGGTCGGTGGACCGGTTAATGAAAAAGGTCAGAATCAGATGCGGATACGGCTCAGCAACGATGATGGAATTCAGACTCCCGGCATTGGCGTGTTCCCTGGCGTGAAGACATTACGACAGGTTGATCCTGGCGCCGGCGCGGCGCGGAAGAGGGCAGGCGACGGGCTGTACCAGGCTGAGGTGAACCCGGCATGGTAAACCGGCGCATCGAAACGCTTCTGGCCCAACTGCGCACGCAGGGTATTCACGATGAGCATCTGCTGAAAGCCATCGCTGATGTCCCGCGTGAACGCTTTATTGACGAGGCTTTTGAACATAAAGCCTGGGAGAATGTGGCGCTGCCGATTGGCAACGGCCAGACCATTTCTCAGCCTTATATGGTGGCGCGCATGACGGCGCTGCTGGAGCTGAACCCGACTTCGCGCGTGCTGGAAATTGGCACCGGTTCGGGTTATCAGACCGCCATTCTCGCGCATCTGGTTAACCACGTTTACTCGGTTGAACGCATCAAAGGGCTGCAGTGGCAGGCGAAACGCCGCCTGAAGCAGCTCGATCTGCATAACATTTCCACACGCCACGGCGACGGCTGGCAGGGCTGGGCCGCGCGGGGGCCGTTTGATGCCATTATTGTGACTGCCGCACCGCCAGAAATTCCGACTGCGCTGATAGCGCAACTGGGAGAAGGCGGCAAAATGGTGCTGCCGGTGGGTGAGGACCAGCAGGTACTTAAGCGCCTGCGTCGTCAGGGTGGTGAAATCATTGAAGAAACGATTGAGCCGGTGCGCTTTGTGCCGCTGGTTCAGGGCGATCTGGCATAAAGCCATCTTACGTATTTCTTCACAATCGTTACATGGCATGGCGCAGTTGATATTGTTACTATCCTTGTTAATCAATGCGAAAGCGCGTTTTTGACGGCACAGATAGTGAATCATGCGGTCAACGTCGACACACAGTTTTATCCAGGATTGCCATCACGGGGGATCAATGAGCACGGGAAGCACAGTATTTCAATTACGCCGTCTGGCGGCACTTTCACTGGTCGGTTTTTGGCTGGCAGGCTGTAGCTCTGGCGACAACACACAAGCCCCCATCAGCCAGATTGGCAGCAACAGCGGTGATAGCGGTATGGCTGCAGCTCCCACCACAGGCGGCGGCATGATCGCCGCGCAGAACAGCACCGTGCCGGCGATGCCGCGTGGTGGAATGTTAAGCGGTGGTACACCATCAGCCGCGCCTGCAGGTGGAATGGTTAGTGGCAATAATAATGTGACCACCGAAAATGGTCGTATTGTGTACAATCGCAATTATGGGAATATTCCTAAAGGCAGCTACGGCGGTGAAACCTACACCGTTAAGCGAGGCGATACGCTGTTCTATATTGCCTGGATTACCGGCAATGATTTCCGCGATCTGGCACAGCGCAATAATATCGCGGCGCCCTATAGCCTGAGCGCCGGGCAGACGTTACAGGTGGGTAACGGTAACGGTCAGACCATCACCGGTGGTAACGCGATAACCGCAGCGGATGCCACGCAGGGCGGCGTTCCGGTGGCATCGAATCAGACGCAAATTAAATCCACCCCTGTTGCACAGCAACCTGTTATTACGTATTCTGATGATTCGGGTTCGACAGGCGGGAAAATGCTGCCGTCGAAAGGGGCAAATAATGTGGCAACGACCACAGCTCCGGTTACCGCACCGCCCACAGTTAGCAGCACAACTAATAGCACAACACCAGTGGGAAGCTGGCGTTGGCCGACTGATGGGAAGATCATCGATAACTTCTCCGCTGCGGAAGGCGGAAACAAAGGGATCGATATCGCCGGGTCGCGTGGACAACCTGTCGTCGCCACTGCATCAGGAAGAGTGGTATACGCAGGCAACGCGCTCCGCGGGTACGGTAATTTAATCATCATCAAACACAACGATGATTACCTGAGTGCCTACGCCCACAACGATACCATGCTGGTCCGGGAACAACAGGAAGTTAAGGCGGGGCAAAAAATCGCTACCATGGGTAGCACCGGAACCAGTTCAGTAAGATTGCACTTTGAAATTCGTTACAAGGGGAAATCCGTAAACCCGTTGCGTTATTTACCGCAGCGATAATCCGGCAGAACCTTAGGTGTTCTGCCCTTGGATCACGGGTAGGAGCCGCTTATGAGCCAGAATACGCTGAAAGTTAATGAGTTACACGATGATGCGGAATTCGAGGAGAACGGAGCTGAGGTTTTTGATGAGAAGGCTCTCGTTGAGAACGAACCTGGTGATAATGAAGTAGCTGAAGAAGAGTTGCTGTCACAGGGTGCGACGCAACGCGTTCTGGATGCGACGCAGCTTTACCTCGGCGAGATTGGTTATTCACCACTGTTAACGGCGGAAGAAGAGGTGTTCTTCGCCCGTCGCGCATTACGCGGTGACATTCCTTCTCGTCGTCGCATGATCGAAAGTAACTTACGCCTGGTGGTAAAGATTGCCCGTCGTTATAGCAATCGTGGTCTGGCGCTGCTGGATCTGATTGAAGAGGGGAATCTCGGCCTGATTCGCGCCGTAGAGAAGTTTGACCCGGAACGCGGGTTCCGCTTCTCAACTTATGCCACCTGGTGGATTCGTCAGACCATTGAACGGGCTATCATGAACCAAACCCGTACTATTCGTCTGCCGATTCACATTGTTAAAGAGCTGAACGTTTACCTGCGTACCGCGCGTGAACTGTCGCATAAGCTGGACCATGAGCCGAGTGCGGAAGAGATCGCCGAGCAGCTGGACAAGCCAGTTGACGACGTAAGCCGTATGTTGCGTCTCAACGAGCGCATTACGTCGGTTGATACGCCGTTAGGCGGTGATTCCGAGAAAGCGCTGCTGGATATCCTGGCCGATGAGAAAGACAACGGTCCGGAAGACACCACGCAGGACGATGATATGAAACAGAGCATCGTTAAGTGGTTGTTTGAACTCAATGCCAAGCAGCGTGAAGTGCTGGCACGTCGTTTCGGCCTGTTAGGCTATGAAGCGGCAACGCTGGAAGATGTGGGCCGCGAAATCGGTTTAACCCGTGAGCGTGTCCGTCAGATTCAGGTAGAAGGTCTGCGTCGTCTGCGCGAAATTCTGCAGACGCAGGGTCTGAATATCGAAGCACTGTTCCGCGAATAAGCCGTAGCTGGCAATAAAAACGGTGACCATAAGGTCACCGTTTTTTTATGCCTGTCATTCAGGCCAGCGCGCGCCGCGCACGCGCCGGTGGCAGGTTACATCAGGGTTTTCAGACGGTAAATCCACTCCAGCGCCTGTTTGGGCGTCAGGCTGTCCGGATCGAGCGCTTCCAGCGCTTCCACTGCCGGCGAGGTTTCCGCCACCAGCAGCGGCAGCTGTGAGCCCTCCACCGTTGAGCCGGCAGAACTGCCCGACAGCGCTTCCAGCTCTTTTAACTTGTGGCGCGCACGCTTAATCACCTCTTTCGGCACACCGGCCAGCGCCGCCACGGCCAGGCCGTAGCTCTTGCTCGCGGCGCCATCCTGCACGCTGTGCATAAAGGCGATGGTGTCACCGTGTTCCACCGCATCAAGATGCACATTCACCACGCCTTCCATTTTCTCCGGCAGGGTCGTGAGCTCGAAGTAGTGGGTGGCAAACAGCGTCATGGCTTTGATGCGATTCGCCAGGCTTTCGGCACAGGCCCAGGCGAGCGACAGGCCATCATAAGTGGACGTCCCGCGGCCGATTTCGTCCATCAGCACCAGGCTGTTTTCGGTGGCGTTATGCAGAATGTTGGCGGTCTCGGTCATCTCGACCATAAAGGTAGAGCGACCGGAGGCGAGATCGTCGGCGGCACCGACACGGGTAAAGATACGATCAATGGGGCCGATCACCGTCTCTTCCGCCGGCACATAGCTGCCGATCCAGGCCATCAGTGCAATCAGGGCCGTCTGCCGCATGTAAGTACTCTTACCGCCCATGTTGGGGCCGGTAATGATCAGCATGCGACGCTGCATCGAAAGCGACAGCGGGTTAGCAATGAACGGCTCTTTCAGCACCTGTTCCACCACCGGATGGCGACCGGTGGTGATGCGAATCCCGGCTTTCTCCTGCAGCACCGGGCGGCAATAGTTGAGCGTCCAGGCGCGCTCGGCCAGGTTGGCCAGTACGTCCAGTTCTGCCAGCGCCGCGGCGCTCTGCTGCAGCGCTTCGAGGTGCGGCAGCAGGCGATCGAACAGCTCGTCATACAGGCTCTTTTCCAGCGCCAGCGCTTTACCTTTCGACGTAAGGACCTTGTCTTCGTACTCTTTCAGTTCGGGAATGATATAGCGCTCGGCATTTTTCAGCGTCTGGCGGCGGACGTAATGGATAGGCACCAGATGGCTCTGTCCGCGACTGACCTGGATGTAATAGCCGTGCACAGCGTTGAAGCCAACCTTCAGCGTATCCAGCCCCAGTTTTTCGCGCTCGCGAATCTCCAGGCGGTCAAGGTAATCGCTGGCGCCATCGGCCAGCGCGCGCCACTCGTCCAGCTCGGCGTTATAGCCGGGCGCGATAACACCACCGTCGCGCACCAGCACTGGCGGCGATTCAATAATGGCGCTTTCCAGCAGTTCGCGCAGTTCGCTGAAATCCCCCATCCGATCGCGCAGCGCGTTGAGATGGGGCGCGGCCACGCCCGCTAACTGGGTATTGAGTTCTGGTAATTGCTGGAAGGCATGACGCATGCGTGCCAGATCGCGCGGACGCGCGGTGCGCAGCGCCAGACGTGCCAGAATACGCTCCAGATCGCCCACCTGGCGCAGCACCGGTTGCAGTTCTTCGCTCAGCGACTGCAGTTCGGCAATTGATTCCTGGCGGCGCGTGATGGTGGCCACGTCGCGCAGCGGCATATGCAGCCAGCGCTTCAGCATGCGGCTACCCATCGGCGTGACGGTTTTATCCAGTACCGCCGCGAGCGTATTTTCGCTGCCGCCCGCCAGATTCTGGGTGATTTCCAGATTGCGCCGGGTAGCCGCATCCATAATGACGCTGTCCTGCTGGCGCTCCATACTCAGCGAGCGAATATGCGGCAGCGAGGTGCGCTGCGTATCTTTGACATACTGCAGCAGACAGCCCGCCGCGCGCAGCGCCAGATGCGCCTGCTCGACGCCAAAGCCGCTGAGATCGCGCGTGCCAAACTGCAGGTTGAGCTGCTGGCGTGCGGTGTCGATTTCGAATTCCCACAGCGGACGCCGCCGCAGTCCGCGGCGCTGATCAATCAGCGTCATGGCCTGCAAATCCTCCGGATAGAGCAACTCTGCCGGATTGGTGCGCTGCAGTTCGGCCGCCATGGTCTCGACATCGCCCGGCTCGCTAAGGCGGAAACGCCCGGAGCTGATATCCAGCGTGGCATAGCCAAAACCGCGCTGGCTCTGGAAGATGGCTGCCAGCAGGTTATCCTGGCGCTCCTGCAGTAACGCTTCATCACTGATGGTGCCGGGCGTTACGATGCGCACCACTTTACGCTCAACCGGACCTTTGCTGAGTGCCGGATCGCCAATCTGTTCACAGATCGCCACCGATTCGCCCAGCTGCACCAGCTTCGCCAGATAGCCCTCAACGGCATGATAGGGCACGCCGGCCATCGGGATCGGTTCACCGGCGGACGCACCGCGTTTGGTCAGCGAGATCTCCAGCAGCTGCGAGGCGCGTCTGGCATCGTCGTAGAACAGCTCATAGAAATCGCCCATGCGATAAAACAGCAGGATGTCAGGATGATCGGCCTTCAGGCGCAGGTATTGCTGCATCATGGGGGTGTGGCCACTGAAGTCCATTTGCTCTGCTCCTTTCATCTCATTCTCACTCAGGATTCACTCTTTTGATTTCCGCTGGCTGGACAGGGGCAGCCGGGGATGGATGGTTATCACACTGGCGGATAACGAAAGGGCAGATGTTAGCATTTTTGCGCAGCCCGCTTCATCCGCCAGCCGATGTTTCTGGCTGGCGACCATATCAAATTGCGACAGGCGGTAAAAAGCAAATTTTACGCGGCGGGGAAAACTGTGGAGCCAGCACGCAAATCCGGCGCTTAGCCGCGGCCGGGTGAGGCCGCTGCCGCGCTACAGGTGAGCGTCAGTTCGGTCAGTGCACCCCTTACCTCAGCGGCGTTTTCATTACCTGACCAGAGATAGGGCTGGTCATAACTGCAGAATCACAACGGGCGTAAATTTACGACATTGCTCTGTAAGTCGCTTCGTTGAACGATTACCATGAGCATTCGTGTTTCATCTGGCTTATGGATATCCGATGCGTTTTAAGGTTGCTCTTCTTCCGCTTATTTGTTTGCTTGCTGCCTGCAGCAGTAAGCCCGCCCCCCAGCAGCAATCCGCCGTTGTGCCTGCACCGAAAGGGGGGTTTTTACTGGAACCTTCTCACGCCATTCAGCCGATGTTTGGCGACTTTGCCGGTAATCCGGCGGCGGAACAATTTATCGATCAGATGGTGGCGAAGCACGGTTTCAACCGCGACCAGCTGCATGCGGTCATTGGTCAGGCGAAGCGACTGGATTACGTGCTGCGCCTGATGGATCAGCAGGCGCCGAGCTATACGCCGCCGAGTGGGCCGAACGGCGCGTGGATTCGCTATCGCAATAAATTTATCACCCCGGATAACGTGCAGAACGGCGTCGCCTTCTGGAATCAGTATCAGGATGCGCTGCAGCGCGCCCAGCAGGTGTATGGCGTACCGCCGGAGATCATTGTCGGGATTATCGGGGTGGAAACACGCTGGGGTCGGGTGATGGGCAAAACCCGTCTGCTGGATGCGCTGGCGACGCTCTCGTTTAGCTATCCGCGCCGTGCCGCTTACTTCAGCAGTGAGCTGGAGACCTTCCTGCTGATGGCGCGCACCGAGCAGGACGATCCGCTGGATCTGCGCGGCTCTTTCGCCGGTGCCATGGGTTACGGCCAGTTTATGCCATCCTCCTATAAGCAGTATGCGGTCGATTTTAATGGCGACGGCCACATCAATCTGTGGGATCCGGTGGATGCCATCGGCAGCGTTGCCA
Organism: gamma proteobacterium symbiont of Lampromicra miyakona; assembly: GCF_059730895.1. Classification (NCBI taxonomy): domain Bacteria; kingdom Pseudomonadati; phylum Pseudomonadota; class Gammaproteobacteria; species gamma proteobacterium symbiont of Lampromicra miyakona. The sequence continues at coordinate 992,742 of NZ_AP035932.1, forward strand.
ACTACTTCAAAGCGCATGGCTGGCGTTCCGGTGAAAACGTCGCCGTGCCCGCCAGCGGTCAGGCACCGGCGCTGGAGAACGGTTTCAAAACCTCTTATTCAGTGAATACGCTGGCGGCCAGCGGTCTGGCACCGCAGGGTTCGCTGGACGGCAACAGCCAGGTCAGCCTGCTGCGGCTGGATCTCGGCACCAGCTATCAATACTGGTACGGTCTGCCTAATTTCTACGTGATCACTCGCTACAACCACAGCACGCACTATGCCATGGCGGTGTGGCAGTTGGGGCAGGCGGTCGCCCAGGCGCGTCAGGGCAACATGCTTTAATACTGTCCTTATAAAGTATGAGGGTATAAGATGGCGCCCGTTTTGCGGTGCCTTCTTCATCGCATACCGACCACTGAGGAATATGTATGACGACTTTACCTGCCTGCCCGGCCTGCCAGGCAGATTACACCTGGCAGGAGGGTGAAAACCTGAACTGCCCCTCCTGCGGCCATATCTGGTCCGCCAGCGCGGATGACAGCAGCGAAGGGCTGGTGGTGCGCGATGCCAACGGTAACCTGCTGGCAGATGGCGATAGCGTAACTGTAGTGAAAGATCTCAAGGTGAAAGGCAGCTCTTCCACCCTGAAAATCGGCACTAAAGTGAAAAGCATCCGTCTGGTTGAAGGTGACCACAATATCGATTGCAAAATCGACGGCTTCGGTCCGATGAAACTCAAATCTGAGTTTGTGAAAAAGAACTAATTGCAGGACGGCCATGCGCCGTCCTGTTGCTTTTCCCCTTCTGGTTGGGCTGGTAACCACAGCCTCACCAGCGCGCGATATCGCCACGCCCGAACCTGCTGTCTCTGATTCCGCTGCGCCACTCACACTTTTCCGGCAACCGCACTTTTCTCTTCGCGCCTCGCGCAGCAAAACAGGTAGTGTGTGACTCTTCCACACAGACAGGAGCGTTGCTATGCAAGACTGGAATCCCCAGCTGTATCGTCAGTTTGAATCTGAGCGTACGCGCCCGGCACAGGAGTTGCTGGCGCGTATTCCCGTCAACGAGGTGCGCTTTGCTACGGACCTGGGATGTGGCCCGGGCAACAGCACGGAACTGCTGGCGCAGGCCTGGCCGCAGGCGTACATCGCCGGCATCGACAGCTCTGAGGCGATGCTGGAACAGGCGCGGCAACGCCTGCCGGACTGTGATTTTCGTCAGGCCGATATCCGCAGCTGGCAGCCTGAGCAGCCGCAACAGGTCATTTATGCCAACGCGTCGCTGCAATGGCTGACCGACCACGAAACCTTGTTGCCGCATCTGGTAAACCAGCTGGCACCGGGCGGTGCACTGGCGGTGCAAATGCCGGATAACCTGCAGGAGCCGTCGCATCGTCTGATGCGTGAGGTAGCCGCCAGCTCACGCTGGCAGGCGCATATTTCGCCTCAGGCGGCAGAGCGCAAACGCCTGCTGAGCAGCGATCGCTACTATGATTTATTAGGCGATGCAGGCTGTCAGGTCGATATCTGGCGCACCACTTACTATCATCCGATGGCGGATGCGCAGGCGATCATCAGCTGGCTGCGTGCCACCGGGCTGCGTCCGTTCCTTGCCGCGCTGGATGAGGCGCAGCAGGCTGACTTTTTACACGACTATCATCAGGCGCTGCTGCCCGCTTACCCGACGCGCAGCAATGGACAGGTTTTGCTGGCCTTTCCGCGTTTATTTATGGTGGCAGTGAAAACGCGCTGACCCTGCCGGAACGCAGCGCGCAAAATGCGACGGCGGCGGTTGAAAAGGGCTTGTCGCCGCACCATTTACTGCTAACGTGAAGCGCCACAACAGGAGAAGGTGATGAACGACGAACAACTTCAGCAGCTCAGCCGCCGTATTGGCGAACAGCTCAGGCATCGTCAGGCGACGGTGACGGCGGCGGAGTCCTGTACCGGCGGCTGGATTGCCAAGGTATTTACCGACATCAACGGCAGTTCTGCCTGGTTTGAGCGCGGCTTCGTTACCTATAGCAATGAGGCCAAGCAGCAGATGGTTGGCGTGCAGGCGGCGACGCTGGCGCAGCATGGTGCCGTCAGTGAGCAAACGGTACGCGAAATGGTGACCGGCGCCTGTGCCGCGGCCGGCGCTGGCTACGGTATTGCGGTGAGCGGCATCGCCGGACCAGATGGCGGCACGGCTGAAAAGCCGGTCGGTACCGTCTGGTTTGCGCTGGCGGGTCCGGAGGGCCGCGTGCTGGCGCAGCGCCAGCAGTTTGCCGGCGATCGCGATGCTGTCCGGCGTCAGTCGGTCAGCTGGGCGCTGCAGGCGCTGCTGGATGAATTTCTGACAAATTAAACTTGATACTGTATGACTATACAGTATAATTAGCGGCAACAGAACGAGCAGGCATACACGGTGCCCGCTCACCCGGCATGATTAGGAGTGGAAATGGCGATTGACGAGAACAAACAGAAGGCTTTAGCTGCCGCGCTGGGCCAGATTGAGAAACAATTTGGTAAAGGCTCCATCATGCGCCTGGGTGAAGACCGCTCGATGGATGTTGAAACCATCTCTACCGGCTCCCTGTCGCTGGACATCGCGCTGGGCGCGGGTGGCCTGCCAATGGGCCGTATCGTTGAGATCTACGGACCTGAGTCCTCCGGTAAAACCACGCTGACCCTGCAGGTCATTGCTGCTGCGCAGCGTAAAGGCAAAACCTGTGCCTTTATCGATGCCGAGCACGCGCTGGATCCGGTATACGCCAAGAAACTGGGCGTCGACATTGATAACCTGCTGTGTTCGCAGCCGGATACCGGTGAGCAGGCGCTGGAGATCTGTGATGCGCTGGCCCGTTCGGGTGCGGTAGACGTGATCATCGTTGACTCCGTGGCGGCGCTGACGCCGAAAGCGGAAATCGAAGGTGAAATCGGTGATTCGCACATGGGTCTGGCTGCGCGTATGATGAGCCAGGCGATGCGTAAGCTGGCGGGTAACCTTAAGCAGTCCAACACGCTGCTGATCTTCATCAACCAGATTCGTATGAAGATTGGTGTGATGTTCGGTAACCCGGAAACCACCACCGGTGGTAACGCCCTGAAGTTCTATGCCTCCGTACGTCTGGATATCCGCCGTATCGGTGCCATTAAAGAGGGCGACGAAGTGGTGGGGAGCGAAACCCGCGTTAAAGTGGTGAAGAACAAAGTGGCAGCACCGTTTAAGCAGGCTGAGTTCCAGATCATGTACGGTGAAGGCATCAACACCTTCGGCGAGCTGGTTGACCTCGGTGTGAAGCACAAACTGGTGGAAAAAGCCGGTGCGTGGTACAGCTACAACGGCGATAAAATCGGCCAGGGTAAAGCGAACGCTACCAACTTCCTCAAAGAGAATCCGGCGATTGCCAATGAGCTCGACGTTAAGCTGCGTGACATGCTGCTGACCGGTGCAACGGCAGAAGCGGCAACAGCGGATAGCGCGGCTGATAAATACGAAGAAGCCAGCGAAACCAACGAAGACTTCTAATCATACCCACGGGAGCAGCAATGCTCCCGTTTTGCTTTTTCCCGCCCGTGCTTTTCCTCTCTGCCTTCTTGCTTTACCCTGCGCAACAGTCACAACAAGGTAATCCTATGTCATCGACCTCATCACAGGCTCCGGAGCCAACCTTTTCCCGGGTACTCGATCGTGCCATGCGTATTTTGTCGCAGCGCGACCATAGCCGCGACGAGCTGAAACGCAAACTGCAGCTGAACAATCAGCGTGCGGCCTGGCTACAGCAACAGGAGAGCCAGCCGATACCGGAAGCGCTGCTGGAGAAAGTGCTCGACTGGTGTCAGGAGAATGGCTGGCTCAACGACCAGCGTTTTACCGAACGCTTTATTCAGAGTCGCGCGCGCAAAGGCTATGGTCCACAGCGGGTGCGCATGGAGCTGCAGCAAAAAGGCATCGACCGCGATGAGATCAACCAGGCGCTGTTCGATAGCGAGGTTGACTGGAGCCAGTGCGCGGCCGAGGTCGCTAAACGTAAATTCGGCGAACCGCTGCCGCAAAGCTGGGCGGAAAAAAGCAAAGTCCAGCGCTTTCTGATGTCGAAAGGCTTTATGATGGAAGACATTCAGGCGATTTTCAGAAATATTGACGACTGAAAGGCGATGGGATTTTACTTCCCATTGAAGAAAATTTATCTTATTCCCACTTTTTGTTCCTCAGTCAGTGGCGGGCCGGGCGCATGCGGTTTGCCAGCGAAAGGGAACGTTCGTTAGCGTGATTCCAGGAATTTTATGAGCAAGAGCACTGCTGAGATCCGTCAAGCGTTTCTCGACTTTTTTCATAGCAAGGGACATCAGGTTGTAGCCAGCAGCTCCCTCGTACCAAACAACGATCCGACGTTGCTGTTTACTAACGCCGGCATGGTGCAATTTAAAGACGTTTTCCTTGGTCAGGACAAGCGCGATTATTCGCGTGCCACCACGTCGCAGCGCTGCGTGCGTGCCGGCGGTAAGCACAATGACCTGGAAAACGTCGGCTACACCGCGCGTCACCACACCTTCTTTGAAATGCTGGGCAACTTCAGCTTTGGCGACTACTTCAAGAAAGAAGCCATTGCCTACGCCTGGGAACTGCTGACGGGCGAGCAGTGGTTTAAGCTGCCGAAAGAGCGTCTGTGGGTAACCGTATACGAAACCGATGACGAAGCCTTTGAAATCTGGGCTAATGACATCGGCGTACCGCGCGAACGTATTATCCGCATTGGCGACAATAAAGGCGGTGCTTACGCTTCTGACAACTTCTGGCAGATGGGTGACACCGGCCCTTGCGGTCCGTGCACCGAAATCTTCTACGATCACGGCGACCATATCTGGGGCGGTCCTCCGGGCAGTCCGGAAGAGGATGGCGATCGCTATATCGAAATCTGGAACATCGTGTTCATGCAGTTCAACCGTCAGGCCGACGGCACCATGCAGCCACTGCCGAAACCGTCGGTGGATACCGGTATGGGCCTTGAGCGTATCGCCGCGGTACTGCAGCATGTGAACTCCAACTATGAAATCGATCTGTTCGCGAAGCTGATTAAAGCGGTGGCGCAGGTAACCGGTGCGACCGATCTGAACAACAAATCACTGCGCGTAATCGCCGACCACATCCGTTCGTGTGCCTTCCTGATTGCCGATGGTGTCATCCCGTCGAATGAAAACCGTGGCTATGTGCTGCGTCGCATCATTCGCCGCGCAGTGCGTCATGGCAACATGCTGGGCGCGAAAGAAGCGTTCTTCTACAAACTGGTGGCTCCGCTGATCGAGGTGATGGGCGCAGCAGGTGAGGACCTCAAACGTCAGCAGAAGCACGTTGAGAACGCCCTGAAAAATGAAGAAGAGCAGTTTGCTAAAACGCTGGAGCGTGGCCTGGCACTGCTGGACGACGAGCTGGCGAAGCTGAAAGGCGACACCCTCGACGGCGAAACGGTGTTCCGTCTGTATGACACCTTCGGCTTCCCGGCGGACCTGACTGCTGACGTATGCCGTGAGCGCAATCTGAAGATTGACGAAGCGGGCTTTGAAGCGGCGATGGAGCAGCAGCGTCAGCGTGCGCGTGAAGCCAGCGGCTTCGGTACCGATTACAACACGGTTATCCGCTTTGATACGCCGACTCAATTCAAAGGTTACGACCACCTCTTGCTCGAGGCGACGGTGCAGGCGCTGTTTGTGGACGGCGAGCAGGTTGAGCAGGTTACTGCCGGGCAGGATGCGGTGGTGATTCTGGATCAGACCCCGTTCTACGGTGAGTCTGGCGGCCAGGTGGGTGATACCGGCGTTCTGACCGGGCAAAATGCTGAATTTAGCGTGCAGGATACGCAAAAATATGGCAAAGCCTTTGGTCATATCGGTAAGCTACGCCAGGGTCAGCTGCGGGTGGGCGATCGCCTGCAGGCGCAGGTCGATGAAGTGCGTCGTTCGCGCATCATCCTCAACCACTCAGCGACGCATCTGATGCACGAAGCGTTGCGCGAAGTGCTGGGCGATCACGTTGGCCAGAAAGGCTCGCTTAACAACGACAAGTACCTGCGTTTTGACTTCTCACACGGCGAAGCCATGAAGCCGCAGCAGATTCGTGCGGTTGAGGATATCGTTAACGCCCAGATTCGCCGCAACCTGCCTATCACCACTAACGTGATGGACCTGGAAGAGGCGAAAGCGCTGGGCGCCACCGCGCTGTTCGGTGAGAAGTACGATCAGCGTGTGCGTGTGGTCAGCATGGGCGAGTACTCCATTGAGCTGTGCGGCGGTACACACGCGGCCCGCACCGGTGACATCGGCCTGTTCCGCATTCAGGGCGAAGCCGGCACGGCGGCGGGTATTCGCCGTATCGAAGCGGTGACCGGTGAAGCCGCGATTGCACAACTGCACGCGCAGAGCGATCAGCTAACCGATATTGCTCAGGTGGTGAAAGCCAACCACAGTAATCTGAACGAGAAAGTGCGCGGACTGGTAGAAAATGTGCGTGCGCTGGAGAAAGAGCTGCAACAGCTACGCGATCAGCAAGCGGCGCAGGAAAGCGCTTCACTGAGTAGCAAAGCGGTTGAGGTGAAGGGCGCGAAACTGCTGGTAAGCGAACTCAGCAATGTCGAGCCAAAAATGCTGCGCACGATGGTGGACGATCTGAAAAATCAGCTTGGTTCTGCTGTCATCGTACTGGCAACCGTTGCAGAAGGTAAGGTGTCGCTGATTGCTGGCGTCACCAAAGATCTGACCGATCGGGTGAAGGCCGGTGAGCTGATTGGCGAACTGGCTGCGCAGGTCGGCGGTAAAGGCGGCGGGCGTCCGGACCTGGCGCAGGCTGGCGGAACCGACGCCCAGGCACTTTCTGGCGCGCTGGCTGGCGTGCCGGAGTGGGTGAGTAACCGGCTGTAACGAAATAAAATTAAGCATCGTGAAGAGCGCCAGGAACATCTGTTTCGGCGCTTTTTAACGCGGTGTGCACCAGGTAATGACAAAGTCCGGTTGATGTAGTGTATTTCGGCTAAACTAACTATCAGCAGAATGTATTGGCATGGCAGAACACAATGGTGTATTTGTCATAGGCATTGTTCAGCGTTATATGATGGATATGGCCGGGAGACCGAACAGGCCCGACTCTTTTAATCTTTCAAGGAGCAAAGAATGCTTATTCTAACTCGTCGAGTTGGTGAAACCCTCATGATTGGTGATGAGGTAACTGTAACGGTGCTGGGTGTTAAGGGTAACCAGGTCCGCATAGGCGTAAACGCGCCAAAAGAAGTGTCGGTTCACCGTGAAGAGATCTATCAGCGCATCCAGGCTGAAAAAACACAGATTACACCTCAATAACGTATTCAGTGCCTCGCTATGTGGCGAGGCGCTACCGCTTCTCTTCCTCCCGTCGTTGTTTTTATCCGTTCACGCTCTCCTGATTTTTACGCGAATTATGTCGGCTGCCGCACGCTTTTACTGTTGATAAATCACTCTTTTTGTCGGCAAAACATGCGGATTGCACGTCATTTGCGCAATCAAACCTGAATCGGTAAAAAGTCGGGAAAAATTGTTTGACTTATAAGTCCGGGAAAGTAATATGTGCGCCACGCAGTGCCGATGAGCGGAAACAAAGTTCAAAAGCACGGTTCGCAAGAACGCGTAAGGTGAGGTGGCCGAGAGGCTGAAGGCGCTCCCCTGCTAAGGGAGTATGCGGTCAAAAGCTGCATCCGGGGTTCGAATCCCCGCCTCACCGCCATTTTCCGATGCATCCATAGCTCAGCTGGATAGAGTACTCGGCTACGAACCGAGCGGTCGGAGGTTCGAATCCTCCTGGATGCACCATCTTCTGCAAGATGGAAAGTGCCTCAGTGTGTCATGATGCGATAATCGTTCAGGACGTACTAAGGAGGATAACGTTGCTTCAGCAACGGCCCGCAGGGTGAGGCGCAAGCCGAATAATCCTCCTGGATGCACCATATTCGGATATGGTATTTACTTCAGAGTAGTAAGAGTGAATGAGTAGTTCCTTTCATGGTGAGTTGTTAGCACCCTGCGTTGTACAAGAATCATTTAATGCATCCATAGCTCAGCTGGATAGAGTACTCGGCTACGAACCGAGCGGTCGGAGGTTCGAATCCTCCTGGATGCACCATCTTCTCCGAGATGGAAAGTGCCTCAGTGTGTCATGATGCGATAATCGTTCAGGACGTGCTAAGGAGGATAACGTTGCTTCAGCAACGGCCCGTAGGGTGAGGCGCAAGCCGAATAATCCTCCTGGATGCACCATTCTTTGTATTATTCCCAGGTTGATTTCAGTTAGTCCATCGTAAGAAAATCTCTCAATGCATCCATAGCTCAGCTGGATAGAGTACTCGGCTACGAACCGAGCGGTCGGAGGTTCGAATCCTCCTGGATGCACCATTCTTGTATCATTCCCGGATTGATTTCAGTTAGTCCATCGTAAGAAAATCTCTCAATGCATCCATAGCTCAGCTGGATAGAGTACTCGGCTACGAACCGAGCGGTCGGAGGTTCGAATCCTCCTGGATGCACCATTTTCTCCGAGATGGAAAGTGCCTCAGTGTGTCATGATGCGATAATCGTTCAGGACGTGCTAAGGAGGATAACGTTGCTTCAGCAACGGCCCGCAGGGTGAGGCGCCAGCCGAATCATCCTCCTGGATGCACCATCAAATAAAAAGCAAACTGCCCTTGTGCGCTGTTCCGCTTCATTCCTGACCCGATTCAACATCCGCATTCCGAAAGATTTTCTCACGCGCCGTCTCCATCAAAAAATCACTGCATTTACCGCCATTTATCCCCGGTCGCGCGGTCTGACCTTATTCTGAAAACGAAAATTGCTAATGCTTTCAAAGCATTTGCGGTTAAGCCTGCCTGGCGACAACCTGAGCGCATTACGCTAAAGTAATGGCTAATTTTGTGGTGTTAATGGAGTCACAATGTACGACCACTATGACGCCCTGATTTTCGATATGGACGGCACCATTCTTGATACCGAGCCGACACATCGAAAAGCCTGGCAGCAGGTGCTGAGCCGCTATGGTTTCACCATGGACGAAGAAAAGATGGTGGCATTCAACGGGGCACCCACCTGGCAACTGGCCCGCTATATTCTGGAACAGAATCAGGCGCAGCACGATCCGCATCAGCTGGCGGCAGAGAAAACGGCGGCATTGAAAGCGATGCTGCTGCAAGACGTGCGTCCGCTGCCGCTGATGCAGGTGGTCAAAGCCTATCACGGTCGCCGTCCGATGGCGGTTGGCACCGGCAGCGAACACAGCTTAGCCAAAGCGCTGCTGGAAGCGCTCAACGTTTATCATCTGTTTGATGCGGTAGTCGGCGCGGACGATGTCCAGCGTCATAAGCCGCAGCCTGATACCTTCTTACGCTGTGCGGAGCTGATGGGGGTTGCGCCTGCGCGCTGCGTGGTATTCGAGGATGCTGACTTTGGCGTGCAGGCGGCTAAAGCGGCGGGCATGGATGTGGTTGATGTCCGTTTACTGTGAATGAATTTCTGACGTATGGATCGTTATTCGGCAGTAGCTTTCTGAGTGCAACGCTGCTTCCGGGCAGCTCAGAAGCGGTGCTGATTGCGTTATTGATCGCCCAGAAAGGGTCGGTCTATGGATTGTTACTGGCTGCATCAGTGGGAAACACGCTGGGCGGCCTGACCAACATTCTTCTTGGTCGCCTGATGCCAGCAACAGGGCAGGGGCGATGGCACGACACAGCAATGACGTGGCTACAACGATGGGGACCCGCAGCGCTGCTGTTTAGCTGGCTGCCAGTGGTGGGCGATTTACTCTGCGTGCTCGCAGGGTGGTTGCGCTTCTCCTGGCTGCCCTGCGTGCTGTTTCTCGCCCTGGGTAAAACGCTGCGTTATATCGTTATCGCGACCGCCACTTTACAAGGTATGCAATGGTGGCATTGATTCGCACAGATTCGAGGCTACGGTTAACATTATGCTGAACAAAAATAAATTATTCACACAGCGGGAGGTTAATGTGATCCCGGACGTATCAAAAGCGCTCTCCTGGCTGGAAGCGCATCCCGACGCGTTAAAGGGTATCGGCCGTGGCATTGAACGTGAAACACTTCGCGTCCAGCCGAATGGTCATCTGGCGACCACTGGCCACCCTGAATCGCTGGGTTCTGCGCTGAAGCACGACTGGATTACCACCGATTTTGCTGAAACGCTGCTGGAGTTCATCACCCCGGTGGATCAGAACATCGATCGCTCCCTGGCGTTTCTGCGTGACATCCACCGTCACGTGGCGCGCGAGCTGGGCGACGAGCGCATGTGGCCGTTCAGTATGCCGGGCTATGTTGAAGATGTGGACAACATTGAGCTGGCACAGTACGGCAGCTCCAATATCGGCAAAATGAAAACCCTGTATCGTCAGGGGCTGAAAAACCGCTACAGCGCGCTGATGCAGATTATTTCTGGCGTGCACTATAACTTCTCGCTGCCGCTGTCGTTCTGGCAGGAGTGGGCGGATGTCAAAGACGCGGAGAGCGGCAAAGAGACCATCTCGGCGGGCTATCTGCGCCTGATTCGCAACTACTATCGCTACGGCTGGGTGATTCCTTATCTATTTGGCGCTTCGCCAGCCATCTGCTCTTCCTTCCTGCAGGGACGGGAAAGTAAGCTGCCGTTCGAAACCAACGGCGAAGGAACATTGTGGCTGCCGTATGCCACGTCGCTGCGCCTGAGCGATCTGGGCTACACCAATAAATCACAAAGCGGGCTGGGCATTACCTTCAACTCGCTGGAAGGGTATGTCGCTGCGCTGAAAGCGGCGATCAAAACGCCGTCTGCCGAATATGCGGCGATGGGCACCAAGGACGCGGAAGGCAACTGGCTGCAGCTCAATACCAACGTGCTGCAAATCGAGAACGAACTGTACGCACCGATTCGTCCGAAACGCGTGACCCGCTCGGGTGAGGCGCCATCCGATGCGCTGCTGCGCGGCGGCATTGAGTATATTGAAGTGCGTTCACTGGACATCAACCCGTTCTCTGCCATTGGTGTGGATGCCGATCAGGCGCGCTTCCTCGACCTGTTCCTGATTTGGTGTACGCTGGCCGATGCGCCGGAGATGAGCGCAGATGAGCTGCTGTGCAGCCGGAAAAACTGGAACCGCGTGGTGCTGGAAGGGCGCAAGCCGGGTCAGGTGATCGGCGTGGGCTGCAGTGATACGGAACATCTGCTGGTTGATGTCGGTAAAGCGCTGTTTGCCGATCTGCGCCGGGTGGCTGAAGTGCTGGATAGCAACGACGGCAGCACGCAATATCAACAGGTTTGCGATCAACTGGTAGCGTCGTTTGACGATCCTGAGCTAACCTATTCGGCGCGCATTCTGCAAGCCATTAAAGAGCAGGGGCTGACCGGAGCTGGCGTGGCGCTGGCCGAGCAGTATCGTCATCTGCTGTGCGAAGAGCCGCTGGAAATTCTCACCGAAGCCGATTTTAGCCGTCAGGCGCAGGAGTCGGTGCTGAAACAGCAGCAGCTGGAGCAGAGTGATACACTGGATTTTGCCAGCTATCTGGCAGGTCGCGAAGGCTAGAAAAGAAAATGGCCACATCACTGTGGCCTAAATTAACATCTCTGTTGTCAGGGATGATGATAACAAATGCGCGTCTTTCATATATTCAGACGTTGGGCGAACAGAAAAGTTTCATCGTTTTAAAAAAAATCTCAAAACAGGAGGTGACGTATGCCACTACTGGATAGTTTTACTGTTGATCACACCATCATGGGCGCGCCAGCGGTACGCGTGGCGAAGACCATGAACACTCCGCATGGCGATACCATCACCGTTTTCGATCTGCGTTTCTGCCGTCCGAACATCGACATCCTGACCGAACGCGGCATCCACACGCTGGAGCACCTGTTCGCGGGCTTCATGCGTAACCACCTCAACGGTGACGGCGTGGAAATCGTCGATATCTCACCGATGGGCTGCCGCACCGGCTTCTACATGAGCCTGATTGGTACGCCAGACGAGCAGCGCGTGGCAAAAGCGTGGAAAGGCGCGATGGAAGATGTGCTGAAGGTAAAAGATCAGAACCAGATTCCGGAACTGAACGAATACCAGTGCGGCAGCTACAAGCTGCACTCGCTGGACGAAGCGCAGCAGATTGCGCGCAACGTGCTGGCGCACGACATTGGCGTTAACCGTAACGAAGATCTGAAGCTGCCGGCTGAGAAGCTGAAAGAGCTGCAACTCTAGTTGCCGCTTCTGCCATAAAAAACGCCGCGATTATCGCGGCGTTTTGTTTTTATCGTCTCAGGAACCGATGGACGCTTTCAGCGGCTGATGCGGCGTAATGCGCACCTGCTTCACCATGTTGTCCTGCACATCAAGAATATCAATGTCGTAATGGCCAACCTGTACTTGCGTGTCCATCTGCGGGATCTCTTCCAGCGCTTCCAGCAGCATACCGTTGATGGTGCGCGCTCCCTCTTCCGGCAGCGTCCAGTTGAAGGCCTTATTGATTTCCCGCACGTTGGCGCTGCCTTCAATCAGTACCGAACCGTCGTTTTGCGGCATCACTTCTTCGGCCAGTGACGGTGACATGGAGGTGGTAAAGTCGCCGACGATCTCTTCCAGAATATCTTCGATGGTAACCAGTCCTTTGATGTCGCCGTACTCATCGATAACCAGCCCCACTTTCTTTTTATTGCGCTGGAATTTTACCAGCTGCACGTTAAGAGGCGTTCCTTCCGGCACGTAGTAGATTTCATCGGCAGCGCGCAGCAGTCGCTCTTTATTGAACTCTTTTTTCCCGGCCATCATGCGCCACGCTTCGCGCACGCGCAGCATGCCAACGCTATCGTCCAGTGAGTCGCGGAACAGCACAATACGGCCATGCGGTGAGTTGCTTAGCTGACGCTCGATCGACTTCCACTCATCGTTGATATTGATGCCGACGATCTCATTGCGCGGCACCATGATGTCGTCAACGTTGACCTTCTCAAGGTCCAGCACCGATAGCAGCATGTCCTGGTTGCGGCGCGACATCAGCGAGCGGGATTCATACACGATGGTGCGCAGCTCTTCTTTGCTGAGAGCGGAGTTAATCGACCCTTCGGTCTTGATGCCCACCATGCGCATCAGAATGCGGGTAATGGTATTGAGCAGCCACACCAGCGGCAGCATCACGTACTGCAGCGGCGCCAGCAGAAAACTGCTGGGATACGCAACTTTTTCCGGATAGAGCGCCGCGACGGTTTTAGGCAGCACTTCGGCAAACACCAGCACCACGAAGGTCAGCACGCCGGTGGCGATGGCTACGCCGGCATCGCCGTACAGGCGCATACCGACAATGGTGCCGAGCGCCGAGGCGAGGATATTCACGAGGTTGTTGCCGATCAGCACCAGGCTAATCAGACGGTCGGGGCGACGCAGCAGTTTCTCAACGCGACGCGCGCTGCGGTTGCCGCTTTTGGCTTTGTGGCGAAGTTTGTAGCGGTTGAGCGTCATCATGCCGGTCTCTGAACCCGAGAAGTAGGCCGAGACCAGCACCATAATGATCAGCGTGATAATGAGCGTGGTGGTTGAAACATGTTCCAACGCAAAAATTCCTTTAGTGAGAGGTGAGCAGGTGCTGCAGAACGCGGCTGCCGAAATAGGCCATGGTCAGCAGCAGCGCACCGCCGCAGTTGAACCACACCACACGGCGACCGCGCCAGCCTTCATGATAGTGGCCCCACAGCAGCACGATGTAGACAAACCAGGCGATAATCGACAGCACCGCTTTATCAATGTTTTCCGGGCTGAACAGGTTATTCATAAAGAACAGGCCGGTGCACAACACCAGCGTCAGCAATACCACGCCTATCTGCGTGATGTGGAACATCTTACGCTCAATGCTGAGCAGCGGCGGCATATCCTGGGTGAACGTCAGCTTTTTGTTCTTTAACTGATAGTCGATCCACGCCAGCTGCAGCGCATACAGCGCCGCGATGATCAGCGTGGCATAGGCAAACAGCGACAGACCGATGTGCACCATCATGCCAGGCGTGGTCTCAAGATGGGTGATAAAGGCGTTTGGCACAAAGGTGGCGAAGGCCAGATTGATCAGCGCAAAACTGTAAACAATCGGCAGCAGCAGCCAGCCGCGATTGCGCGACGCGACGATAGTCATGATGGCGCAGATGAGCAAACTGACCAGCGAACCAATATTCAGCAGGCTAAGGTTTTGTCCATTATCGACGGCAAATATGCGTTGCTGCAGCGCTACCGCATGGGCAATCAGCGCCACGCAGGCGGATAACACGGCAAAACGCCGCCAGCCGCTGTTGCGTTTCAGCAGGCTCGGAATGATCAATGCAAGACTGAGAGAGTAGGCGAACAGCGCCACGATCGCGAAAACGAACATAGATCCTTTCAGGTGTCGGTCAGATAAGGAAAAAAGCAGTATAGCGCCAGCGGCAGCAGGCTCCAAACGATCTCACGGTCAATTGCAGAGATCGGCCTGGCTTCGTGTTATAATCCGCCGCATTGTGTCGCCCTGGCGGCCTCGCTACGCTATTAAGTGAGAGAGCATGTTTGATAATTTAACCGATCGTTTGTCGCAAACCCTGCGCAATATCAGTGGCCGCGGAAGGCTGACCGAAGACAACATCAAAGATACGCTGCGCGAAGTGCGTATGGCGCTGCTGGAGGCCGACGTTGCGCTGCCGGTAGTGCGCGATTTCATTAACCGCGTGAAAGAAGCCGCGGTGGGGCAGGATGTAAACAAAAGCCTGACGCCGGGTCAGGAGTTTATCAAAATCGTGCGCAACGAACTGGTTGCGGCGATGGGGGCCGAAAATAACGCGCTGAACCTTAATGCTCAGCCGCCGGCCGTGGTGCTGATGGCGGGCCTGCAGGGTGCCGGTAAAACCACCAGCGTCGGTAAGCTTGGTAAATTCCTGCGCGAAAAGCACAAGAAAAAGGTGCTGGTGGTGTCTGCGGACGTCTACCGCCCGGCGGCGATCAAACAGCTGGAAACCCTGGCGCAGCAGGTCGGTGTGGATTTCTGTCCGTCCGACCTCAGCCAGAAGCCGGTGGATATCGTTAACAACGCGCTGAAAGAAGCCCGACTGCAGTTCTACGATGTGCTGCTGGTGGATACCGCCGGCCGTCTGCACGTTGACGAAGCGATGATGGATGAGATCAAACAGGTGCACGCCGCGATCAATCCGGTTGAAACGCTGTTTGTTGTCGATGCCATGACCGGTCAGGATGCCGCCAATACCGCGAAAGCGTTCAACGAAGCGCTGCCGCTCACCGGTGTGATCCTGACCAAGGTCGACGGCGATGCGCGCGGCGGTGCGGCGCTGTCGATTCGTCACATCACTGGCAAGCCAATCAAATTCATGGGGATGGGCGAGAAGACCGATGCGCTGGAAGCGTTCTATCCGGACCGTATTGCATCGCGCATTCTCGGCATGGGCGACGTGCTGTCGCTGATTGAAGATATCGAGAGCAAAGTTGACCGCGAGCAGGCGGAAAAGCTGGCGAAGAAGCTGAAAACCGGCGACGGCTTTGATCTCAACGACTTCCTGGAGCAGCTTAAGCAGATGCGCAACATGGGCGGCATGGCCAGCCTGATGGGCAAACTGCCGGGCATGGGCCAGCTGCCGGATAACGTTAAATCGCAGATGGATGACAAAGTGCTGGTGCGCATGGAAGCCATCATCAATTCGATGACGCGCAAAGAGCGTGAGAAGCCAGAGATCATCAAAGGTTCGCGCAAGCGCCGTATCGCTACCGGTTCCGGTATGCAGGTGCAGGACGTCAACCGGCTGCTGAAGCAGTTTGATGATATGCAGCGCATGATGAAGAAAATGAAGAAGGGTGGCATGGCCAAAATGATGCGTGGCATGAAAGGCATGATGCCGCCAGGATTCCCCGGCCGCTAAGGCGACACAGCCCGAACCAGAAAAGTGAGACACTCAGGTTGCTTTTTGCGCCAAAATGAGTAAAATTTTCGGGCTTTTTATATTGCACCCGGGCCCCGTTCCTCGATGGGGCCCGGTTGTTTTATTAACTAAAGAGGATGTTATGGTAACCATTCGTTTGGCACGTCACGGCGCTAAAAAGCGTCCGTTCTATCAGGTCGTCGTCACTGACAGCCGCAATGCTCGCAACGGTCGTTTCATCGAGCGCGTAGGTTTCTTCAACCCGATCGCTTCTGGTCAGGCTGAAGGTCTGCGTCTGGATCTGGACCGTATTGAGCACTGGGTTGGCCAGGGCGCAACGCTTTCTGATCGCGTTAACGCGCTGATCAAAGAAGCAAAAAAAGCAGCTTAATCTGTCACGGTGGTGAGCATGAGCAGTAAACCTGCCGCACAGCCTCCCGTTAACCCAATCATTCTGGGCAAAATGGGTGCCGCTTACGGAATTCGGGGTTGGCTCAAAGTGTTTTCCTCCACTGAAGACGCTGAAAGCATCTTCGACTATCAACCCTGGTTTATCCAGCGCGCCGGTCAATGGCAGCAGGTCGAGCTTGAGGGTTGGAAGCACCACAATCAGGACCTGATCATCAAAGTCAAAGGCATTGACGATCGGGACGCTGCGGCACAGTTGACCAATTGCGAAATTACGGTTGACTCCACGCAGCTGCCGGCGCTGGAAGAGGGCGATTACTACTGGAAAGACCTGATGGGTTGCAAAGTGGTAAACCTCGACGGCTACGAGATGGGCAAAGTCATTGATTTGATGGAGACCGGCTCGAACGACGTTCTCGTCGTAAAGGCAAACCTGAAAGATGCATTCGGTGTACAGGAGCGGTTAATACCGTTTCTTGATGAACAGGTTATCAAGAAAGTCGATCTCGCTACTGGCACCATTGAAGTAGACTGGGATCCTGGTTTTTGATCTCCGGACAATCCGGTAACGTAACGGCGAACGCGATGTGGATTGGTGTTATTAGCCTGTTTCCTGAGATGTTTCGCGCTATTACCGAGTACGGGGTAACTGGCCGGGCAGTAAAGAATGGCCTGCTCAACATAGAGAGCTGGAGTCCACGTGACTTCACGCACGACCGGCACCGTACCGTGGACGATCGTCCTTACGGCGGCGGACCGGGTATGTTGATGATGGTGCAACCCTTACGGGATGCTATCCACGCAGCGAAAGCGGCGGCGGGAGAAGGCGCTAAGGTGATTTATCTTTCACCTCAGGGTCGCAAACTTGACCAGCAAGGCGTTTGCGAACTGGCGACCAGCCAGAAGTTAATTCTGGTTTGCGGTCGTTATGAAGGGATAGATGAGCGTGTGATTCACACTGAGATTGATGAAGAATGGTCAATCGGTGATTACGTGCTCAGTGGCGGTGAGCTGCCAGCGATGACGTTAATTGACTCGGTCGCCCGGTTTATTCCTGGCGTGCTGGGGAAACAGGCGTCAGCCGATGAGGATTCGTTCTCGGAAGGTTTGCTGGATTGCCCGCACTATACCCGACCTGAAGTGTTAGAAGGGATGGAGGTTCCGCCAGTTCTGCTGTCGGGCAACCATGCCGATATTCGCCGCTGGCGCCTGAAACAGTCGCTGGGCCGTACCTGGCTAAGAAGACCTGAACTTCTGGAAAACCTGGCTCTGACTGAAGAGCAAGCAAGGTTGCTAAGTGAGTTCCAGCGGGAACATCAGCAGCAACAAAACGATGAGGTGGAAGAGTAATCTTCCCTGACTATCAGTTTACCCAGGATAAGAGATTTAATTATGAGCAACATTATCAAGCAACTTGAACAAGAGCAGATGAAACAGGACGTACCTTCCTTCCGTCCGGGTGATTCCGTGGAAGTGAAAGTATGGGTCGTTGAAGGTTCTAAGAAACGTCTGCAGGCATTCGAGGGCGTGGTTATCGCTATTCGTAACCGCGGTCTGCACTCTGCATTCACTGTTCGCAAGATTTCTAACGGCGAAGGCGTTGAGCGTGTCTTCCAGACTCACTCTCCGGTAATTGACAGCATCACTGTCAAACGTCGTGGTGCTGTGCGTAAAGCCAAACTGTACTACCTGCGTGAGCGTACCGGTAAGTCAGCTCGTATCAAAGAGCGTCTTGGCGCGTAAGCGACATCCTAAAGTTAATAGCAAACAAGGGGTTGGCCATAAGGCCAGCCCCTTTTTTTATGGGCGTCTGAGGTGATAGATCGCCGTGTTGACCGGCCCGCTCTCCAGCACAATCAACCCGTAGCGGTAATCCACAAACGAGAAGCCGCTGCGCAGGGCCACGGCGCGGCTGGCGTGATTCTCTTCTGCAGCAAGAATTTCCAGCACAGCAATATGTGGCTGGGCGAACGCCAGATTCACCAGCTGTGCCACCGCCCGGCGGGCAACGCCCTGTTGCTGCGCCTCGCTGCGAACCCAGTAACCCAGCGCACTGAACTCACCGGGCTGGCGCGCATAACGTAAGCCAGCACCGCCCAGCAATCGATCGTTGCCATCGACAATCGCGAACTCTTCAGCTTCACCCTTTTGACGCTGCAGATGGGTGAAGTTGATCCAGCTCACGGCTTCATCGACGCTGTAATCTGTGTGTGCCCATACCATCCACGGCAGCAGGCTGTTCAGAGACTGATTAACGGCATGCGTAAATGCTTCGGCATCCTGCAGAATAAAAGGACGCAGCGCGACTTCAGGGATGGACATAAAGCGATCCTGAATTAATCAAATGGATAACAGCATGTTAGCGATATCGTAAGGAAAAAACATCTGGCCTGGTCAGATGGATGTAATTATAACTTTACACTTTTGTTTGATGGAGCTTACAGGCTTTAATGTTGTTAACTTAATGATTTATATATTTTAATTAACTTTTATTTTGTAGTTTAAAAGAGGGTGGTAATAAAAGTGTACATGCATGGATTGCATGATTTACATGCTGTGGTAAAGTAAGCGTCATCCTCAGTGAGGATCGTAAAACCGCATAACGAGTGAAAAAGGATCGCCATCATGCAAAAAGACGCGCTGAACAATGTGCATATCGCCGACGAACAGATTTTAATCACGCCACAGGAACTGAAAGCGAAGTTCCCGCTGACTGCGGCGCAGGAAGCGCAAATTGCCGCTTCCCGCCAGACTATCGCGGATATCATCGCGGGTCGCGATCCGCGTCTGCTGGTGGTGTGCGGTCCCTGCTCGATCCACGATACCGAAGCCGCACTGGATTACGCTCGTCAGTTACAAACACTCTCTGCACAGTTGAAGGATCAGCTGTATATCGTTATGCGCGTCTATTTTGAAAAACCCCGTACCACCGTCGGCTGGAAAGGGTTAATCAACGATCCTTACATGAACAACTCGTTTGATATGGAAGCCGGCCTGCACATTGCGCGTCAGCTGCTGGTCAATCTGGTGGAGATGGGCCTGCCGCTGGCCACCGAAGCGCTCGACCCCAATAGCCCGCAATACCTCGGCGATCTGTTTAGCTGGTCGGCGATTGGGGCGCGTACCACAGAATCGCAGACGCACCGTGAAATGGCGTCTGGCCTGTCGATGCCGGTGGGCTTTAAAAACGGTACCGATGGCAGCCTCGGCACTGCAATCAACGCCATGCGCGCCGCTGCGATGCCGCACCGCTTTGTCGGTATTAACCAGGCCGGTCAGGTATGCCTGCTGCAAACCCAGGGCAACCCGGATGGTCACGTGATTCTGCGCGGCGGTAAAGCGCCAAACTACGGCCCGGAAGATGTCGCGCAGTGCGAAAAAGAGATGCTGAAAGCGGGACTGCGTCCGGCCTTAATGATAGATTGCAGCCATGGCAATTCTAACAAAGACTATCGCCGTCAGCCTGGCGTAGCCGAATCGGCTATCGCGCAGATTAAAGATGGAAACCGCTCCATCATTGGCCTGATGCTGGAAAGTAATATTCACGAAGGCAACCAGTCTTCTGAGCAACCGCGTAGCGAGATGAAGTACGGGGTTTCCGTCACTGATGCCTGCATCAACTGGGAAACCACTGAAACTTTGCTGCGTGAAATCCATCGGGATCTGCAGGGAGTGCTGTCGGCGCGTCTGTCACACGAGGTGTAATGAGTCATGGTGGCTGAACTGACCGCGCTGCGCGATCAAATTGATGAAGTAGATAAAGCCCTGCTGGGGCTGCTGGCAAAACGACTGGCGCTGGTGGCCGAAGTCGGCGAAGTCAAAAGCCGCTACGGTTTACCGATTTATGTGCCTGAGCGCGAGGCCAGTATGCTGGCGTCGCGTCGTCAGGAAGCGGAAGCGCTCGGCGTGTCGCCGGACCTGATCGAAGATGTACTGCGTCGTCTGATGCGGGAATCCTATGCGCATGAAAATGACAAAGGCTTCAAAACGCTGTGTCCTGAACTGCGTCCGGTGGTGATTGTCGGCGGCGGCGGTCAGATGGGACGTCTGTTCGAGAAGATGCTGACGCTCTCAGGTTATCAGGTGCGTATTCTCGATAAAGATGACTGGCCGCGCGCGGATGAACTGCTGCACGATGCGGGCATGGTGATCATCAGCGTGCCGATCCATCTGACCGAACAGATCATTGCCGATCTGCCAGCGCTGCCTGATGACTGCATTCTGGTGGATCTGGCGTCGGTGAAGAACCGTCCGCTACAGGCGATGCTGGCGGCGCACAGCGGTCCGGTACTGGGACTGCATCCAATGTTCGGTCCGGACAGCGGCAGCCTGGCGAAGCAGGTGGTGGTATGGTGCGATGGCCGTCAGCCGGAAGCCTATCAGTGGTTCCTGGAGCAGATTCAGGTGTGGGGCGCTCGCTTACACCGCATCAGTGCGGTTGAGCACGATCAGAACATGGCGTTCATTCAGGCGCTGCGTCACTTCGCCACGTTTGCTTACGGTTTGCATCTGGCGGAAGAGAACGTCAATCTGGATCAACTGCTGGCGCTGTCCTCGCCTATCTATCGCCTCGAACTGGCGATGGTAGGACGGCTGTTTGCGCAGGACCCGCAGCTGTACGCCGACATCATCATGTCGTCGGAAAGTAATCTGGCGCTGATTAAACGCTACTATCAGCGTTTTGGTGAAGCCATCACGCTACTGGAGCAGGGCGATAAACAGGCGTTCATCAACAGCTTTGAGCGCGTGGAACACTGGTTTGGCGACTACGCGAAACGCTTCCTCGTCGAGAGCCGCAGTATGCTGCGCTCCGCCAACGACAGTCGCCAGTAATGATTAAGGCATCCGCGAGGATGCCTTTTTGTTTTACAGACGTGGTTCTACCGGTACCACGTTCTCACCCGGATAACAGCCCAGCACCTTCAGTGAACGCGTGAGCGCGCGCAGTTCTTCCAGCGCCTGCTGCATGTTCTCCGACTGCAGATTGCCCTGCACATCAATGTAAAACATCTCTTCCCATGGGTTACCGTTGATTGGCCGGTTTTCCAGCTTGCTCATGATCAGATTGTGATTACGCAACACCAGTAGTGCTTCAACCAGTGCGCCGGCCTGCTGGCCCGTCGCCATAATCAGCGTGGTTTTGGCAGGCACCTGGCTGGAGACTTCAATCGGTTTACGCGCGAGCACAATGAAGCGGGTATGATTCTGCTGCTGATTCGCCAGGTTGCGCTCCAGCACCTGCAGGCCATACAGCTCACCGCCAGCTTCACTGCCCAGCGCGGCCACGCGCGGCGAGTTCATCGCGGCTACCTTCTCCATCGCCGCCGCCGTGCTTTCGGTGTATTCGATTTTCCACTGCGGGAAGCGGTTGATGAACTGGCTGCACTGCTGGAACGGCTGCGGATGGCTATACACGGTTTCAATCTGCTGCAAATCGGTATTACCGCTAACCAGCACGCAGTGTTCGATAGGAATGGTCAGCTCGCCGACGATCGACAGCGACGTTTGCTGCAGCAGATCGTATACGTCATTGATCGAGCCGGAGCTGGTGTTCTCAATCGGCATCACCGCGTAATCCGCCTGACCGCTTTCAACCTGCTGAATGATGTCGTGGAATTTCAGACACCCCATTTCCACCATCGAATCGAAGTGGCGCGTGGCGTATTTACGGGCGGCAAGGTGCGAATAGGAGCCTTTTGGGCCGAGGAAAGCGATGCGCGGCGCGTGCGCATGTGGATGATTCAGGTTTTTCTGCAGCAGCGCCTGCTGGGTCAGCACCGAATCCTCAATCACTAACTGGAACAGGCGCGTGATGTAGTGCGCATCCAGTTGATGTTTTTTACCCAGCGCGATGAGATTTTCCAGCAGGGCGCGTTCGCGCTCGACGTCACGAATCGGGCGATGGGTGGCCAGCTTGGCCTGCGCTACCTCAACGGCCAGCGCGCGCCGTTCAGCCAGCAGCGTTAACAGCCTGGCATCGACGGCGCTGATCTTATCGCGTAACGCCAGCAGCGGATTCTCGGGATTCATAGGGCTCACCTGTAAAATGTCCAATAAAAAAGCCTCCCGGTTGGGAGGCTTTGTTGTTCGTCTTCGCATTCATTTTCACACGACGAATCGCCTCCCAATCAGGGGAAGGTAAAAAAGAATGCGAAGAAGAACGGCAGCAGTTTCATGATCAATTCCGGCAATAAAGTGAACTGAGAGTAACCGCACAGCTTAAAAGCTGTCAATAAAAAACGCGCCCGCAGGCGCGTTGCTGAAAAGCGATAAATTACCCGGCAGGGGTGAAATCTTTAACACTGCTGGTGGCGCGCCGAGCTTCAGGCTTGTGCTGTGCTTTATTTAGCTGGCGCTCCAGCTTGGCGATCAGGTCATTGATGGCCGTATACATATCATCGTGTTTCGCGCTGGCGACCAGCGTGCCGTTTGGTGTGTTAATGGTGGCATCGGCCACAAATTCTTTCGGCTCTTTCGATAACACAATGTGCGGATTTATCAGGTGGGTTTGCCATTTTTCCAGCTTGGCGAGACGGTCTTCGACATGGTTGCGGATTGCCGCAGTGATTTCCATTTGTTTGCTGGTAATGTTCAGAATCATAGTTAAACCTCTCTGTCATTTCCGTCTGGGTAGGACCAGCATACCGCGCAAATCAGGAAAATGTGTGATCTGGATCACATTGGAATGTCACTTTTTGTCAATGCCAGCGAATTGTGAGAAAGGCCGGGAAAAGGGCGAAAAAAGCTTGATGCACAGCGGGGATAGGGGCAAGATTGATGAGTTAAACGTAGCGGAAAAACCCGTTACAAACGGTTTTCTGACCAAAATAAAAGCAGCCACAGCGGCTGCTTTTTTAATGGCACGAAAATCAGGACGCGCTATTCGCCGCAATGATTTTCGCGACTTTGTCGGCTTCCGTCGTCAGCTGCAGCTGGCGATAGGCATTTTCCATCAACGGCAGCGCGTCACGCGTGGCCTGGGTGTCCGGATAATCGCGCATCATACCTTCAACCCGATTAACAACGGCGACATAGGCACCGCGCTTGGTATAGAATTGCGCCACGGAGAGCTCATACTTCGCCAGGCGATCTTTCAGGAATGCCAGACGTTTCTGCGCATCCGCTGCGTACTGGCTGTTTGGATAGCCGCGCAGTAGCTGAGAGAAGTCACGGAATGCATCACGCGCATGGGTAGGATCGCGGTCGGAACGATCAATCCCGAAGAAGCCCTGCAGCGCGGAATCATCCAGTGCCATGTCCGTCAGGCCCTTCATATAGATCACGTAATCAATGTTAGGGTGCGTCGGGTTCAGGCGCATAAAGCGGGAAATGGCGGCTTGCGCCAGTGGCAGATCGGCATTTTTGTAGTACGCGTAGATCAAATCCAGCTGCACTTGCTGCGAGTAAGGACCAAACGGATAACGGTTATCCAGCGCTTCCAGTTGCTTAATCGCCGCTTTAAAGTTACCGTCCTGCAGCTTTTGCTGCGCTGTGGCGTAAATTTCAGACGGCGGGCTGTCCGGGACCGGGTCCGATGAGCCGGAACAGCCCACCAGTGCCAGGCTCAGGCTCAGTGTGGCAGCAGCCACCAGATGTTTCATACGCGTCATGACGAAATGATTATCCTCAAAGTGTTATGGCGGAAGCTGTCCGTATAGCTCCCGGTAATGACCAGTACGATAGCACATTATATTAAACGGCATCGCCGTGAAAACCCAACGTTAACGAAGAAGCTGTATATGGCACAACAAGTTCAACTCACCGCAACGGTGTCCGAAGCACAGCTTGGACAACGCTTAGATCAGACTTTGGCGGAATTGTTCCCTGATTATTCACGTTCCCGCATAAAAGAGTGGATCCTTGAGCGTCGGGTCAGCGTCAACGGCACCATCATCGATAAACCGAAAGAGAAAGTACTCGGCGGTGAGCGGGTGGCGATTGATGCCGAGATCGAAGAGGAGCAGCGCTGGGAAGCGCAAAATATTCCGCTGGATATCGTTTATGAAGATGACCACATCCTGGTGATCAACAAACCGCGCGACTTAGTGGTCCACCCTGGCGCCGGTAATCCGGACGGCACGGTACTGAATGCGCTGCTTTATCACTATCCGGCGATTGCCGACGTGCCGCGCGCCGGCATCGTGCACCGTCTGGATAAAGACACCACCGGACTGATGGTGGTAGCCAAAACGGTACCGGCGCAGACGCATCTGGTTGAAACGCTGCAGCTGCGTGAAATCACCCGCGAATATGAAGCGGTGGCGATTGGCACCATGACCGCTGGCGGTACGGTGAACGAGCCGATGGCGCGTCACTCTACCAAGCGTACCCACATGGCGGTGCATCCGATGGGTAAACCGGCCACCACGCACTATCGCATCATGGAGCATTTCCGCGCCCATACGCGTTTACGCCTGCGCCTGGAAACTGGCCGTACTCACCAGATTCGCGTGCACATGGCGCACATTAACCATCCGCTGGTGGGCGATCCGCTGTACGGTGGTCGTCCGCGTCCGCCAAAGGGCGCTTCTGAGGCTTTCATCAGTACGCTGCGCGGTTTTGACCGCCAGGCGCTGCACGCCACTATGCTGCGTCTTTATCATCCGATCACCGGGATTGAGATGGAGTGGCACGCGCCACTGCCGCAGGACATGGTTGATCTGATTGAGGCACTTAAAGCCGATACCGACGAGTTCCGCGATCAGCTGGACTGGCTATGAGTGACTGGATCGTGCCGCAGTGGCCGGCGCCGGCGCGCGTTCAGGCTTATTCGACCACGCGGCACGGCGGCGTTAGCGCGGCGCCATGGGATTCCCTCAACCTCGGCGCGCACGTCGGGGACGAGGCGGATCGCGTGATGCACAATCGTCAGCGCGTGGTAGAGCAACTTGCGCTACCGGCGATGCCGCAGTGGCTGGAGCAGGTGCACGGCCAGACGGTGGCGCGTCTGCCGGCGGCTGCGTCCCTGCCGCGAGCCGATGCGGCGATAACGCGGGAAAGTGGCGTGGTGTGTGCAGTGATGACCGCCGACTGCCTGCCGGTGCTGTTTTGCAGCCATGATGGCAGCGAAGTTGCCGCGGTACATGCCGGCTGGCGCGGGTTGTGTCATGGAGTGCTGGAGCAAACGCTGGCACAGTTTCACTGCCCGGCGAGCGAGGTTCATGCCTGGCTCGGTCCGGCGATTGGTCCGCAGGCATTTGAAGTGGGGGCCGAGGTGCGCAGTGCGTTCCTGGCGCAGGATGCCGCTGCCGATGCGGCTTTTCGCCCGGCCGGTGAGAAATATTTTGCCGATATCTGGCTGCTGGCAACCCAGCGTCTGCAGGCCGCTGGCGTGCAATCTGTCACGGCTGAGAAGCGCTGTACCTATCAGGAAAGCGCCGATTTTTTCTCCTTCCGACGCGACGGAATCACCGGGCGTATGGCAACTTTGATTTGGCTGAGATAACCTTACGCCGCAAGACGATCCAGTAAGCGTATTTTTTGCTCACAACTCAGGTCATTAACCTTGAAAATTTGAGGGATGACCTCATTTAATCTCCAGTAGCATTTTGACCTGTAATGGGAGGAATCATGCGTCTGGATCGTCTTACCAACAAATTCCAGTTGGCCCTGGCCGATGCACAGTCCCTTGCTCTGGGACACGATAATCAATTCATCGAACCCCTGCACCTGATGAGCGCGCTGCTCAACCAGGAGGGTGGATCGGTACGTCCGCTGCTCAGCGCGGCGGGGGCGGATGTCGCTAGCCTGCGTACCAGCATCGAACAAGCCATCAATCGTTTGCCGCAGGTCGAAGGGACCGACGGCGACGTTCAGCCATCAGCGGATTTGGTCCGGGTACTGAATCTGTGCGACAAGCTGGCGCAAAAGCGCGGCGACAACTTTATTTCATCTGAATTATTTGTTCTGGCGGCCCTCGAATCGCGCGGCTCGCTGGCGGACTTACTGAAGTCTGCCGGTGCCACGGCGGACAAACTCGCTAAGGCCATCGAGCAACTGCGGGGAGGGGAAAACGTGAACGATCAGGGGGCTGAAGATCAGCGCCAGGCTTTGAAAAAATACACCATCGATCTGACGGAGCGCGCTGAGCTCGGCAAGTTAGATCCGGTTATCGGGCGTGACGAAGAGATTCGCCGCACCATTCAGGTATTGCAGCGTCGTACCAAAAACAACCCGGTGCTCATCGGTGAACCGGGCGTCGGTAAAACCGCCATCGTTGAAGGGCTGGCACAGCGCATCATTAACGGCGAAGTGCCGGAAGGGCTGAAAGGCCGGCGCGTTCTGGCGCTGGATATGGGCGCGCTGGTGGCCGGTGCGAAATATCGCGGCGAGTTTGAAGAGCGCCTGAAAGGCGTACTGAACGACCTCGCCAAACAGGAAGGCAACGTCATTCTGTTTATCGATGAGCTGCATACCATGGTCGGCGCAGGCAAAGCCGACGGCGCGATGGATGCCGGCAACATGCTGAAGCCGGCGCTGGCACGCGGTGAACTGCACTGCGTGGGTGCCACCACGCTGGATGAATATCGCCAGTACATTGAGAAAGATGCCGCGCTGGAGCGCCGTTTCCAGAAAGTGTTCGTCGCCGAACCGAGCGTGGAAGACACCATCGCCATTCTGCGTGGCCTGAAAGAGCGTTATGAGCTGCATCACCATGTGCAAATTACCGATCCGGCGATTGTCGCTGCGGCAACGTTGTCGCACCGCTATATTGCCGATCGCCAGTTGCCGGACAAAGCCATCGACCTGATTGATGAGGCGGCGTCGAGTATTCGTTTGCAGATTGACTCCAAGCCGGAACCGCTCGATCGTCTCGAACGGCGTATCATCCAGCTCAAACTGGAGCAGCAGGCGCTGAAGAAAGAATCGGATGACGCCAGCGTTAAGCGTCTGGAGATGCTGGAAAGCGAGCTGGATCAGAAAGAGCGTGAATATGCTGAGCTTGAAGAAGAGTGGAAAGCGGAAAAAGCCTCGCTGACCGGCACGCAAAACATCAAAGCCGAGCTGGAGCAGGCGCGTCTGGCTATGGAGCAGGCACGGCGTGTGGGTGACCTTGGCCAGATGTCGGAACTGCAGTACGGCAAAATTCCGGAGCTGGAAAAACAGCTGGCAAGCGCCACGCAGGCTGAAGGTAAAACCATGAAGCTGTTACGCAACCGCGTAACGGATGTCGAGATCGCCGATGTGCTGGCGCGCTGGACCGGTATTCCGGTGGCCCGCATGATGGAAGGCGAGCGCGATAAACTGTTGCGGATGGAGCAGGAGCTGCATGCCCGGGTTATCGGCCAGGACGAAGCGGTTGAAGCGGTATCGAACGCCATTCGCCGCAGCCGCGCCGGTTTGTCTGACCCGAACCGGCCGATCGGATCGTTCCTGTTCCTTGGGCCGACCGGTGTCGGTAAAACCGAGTTATGTAAGGCGCTGGCTAATTTCCTGTTCGATAGCGACGACGCGATGGTGCGTATCGATATGTCGGAATTCATGGAGAAACATTCGGTGTCGCGTCTGGTCGGGGCACCTCCAGGCTACGTCGGTTATGAAGAGGGTGGTTACCTGACAGAGGCGGTGCGTCGTCGCCCTTACTCGGTGATTTTGCTGGATGAGGTGGAAAAAGCGCATCCGGATGTGTTCAACATTCTGCTGCAGGTGCTGGACGACGGGCGTCTGACCGATGGTCAGGGGCGCACCGTGGACTTCCGTAATACCGTGGTGATCATGACATCTAACCTCGGTTCGGATCTGATTCAGGAACGTTTCGGCGCGCTTGATTACGCGGAAATGAAAGATGTGGTGATGACGGTCGTCGGACACCACTTCCGTCCGGAGTTTATCAACCGTATTGATGAGGTGGTGGTATTCCATCCGCTGGGCGAAAAACATATTGCCTCGATTGCGCAGATTCAGCTGCAGCGGCTGTATCAGCGTCTGGAAGAGCGCGGTTACCAGCTGCACATTTCCGACGCGGCGCTGAAACTGCTGGGCGAAAATGGTTACGATCCGGTTTACGGCGCGCGGCCATTGAAACGGGCTATTCAGCAGCAGATTGAAAACCCGCTGGCGCAGAAGATTTTATCTGGCGCGCTGGTTCCGGGAAAAACCATCGAAATGGATGTGCAGGACGATGCCATCGTCGCGCGTCAATAACGCAACGTGACAAAAACGGGCCTCAGGGCCCGTTTTTTTATGCTGTTTCGCAAGAATCAGCTGGTTTTTGCAACGTGTTGCCTGGAAAGTGAGCGGTCGCGCAAAAACTGCAAATTAGCGCTTGTCAGGCGAAACGAAGTCCCTATAATGCGCCACCACTGAGACGGCAAAGCGGCAACGCAGGCGGCTCAGCAGGGCGTGAAGCGATTCACCCCGCCGGAGAAAAACGCTGAAAAAAGTGTTTGACTCTGAAGGAGGAAAGCGTAATATACGCCACCTCGCGACAGCAGGCCGAACGCCGCGTCGCACCGCTCTTTAACAATTTGTCAGACAATCTGTGTGGGCACTCGCAGGATTGATATCACAAGCCTACGGGCTTTAAAAAATATCAAGTCTTTGCTGAGTGAACACGTAATTCATTACGAAGTTTAATTCACAGAGCATCGCTGCACTCGTTGCAGCAAATCAAACTTAAATTGAAGAGTTTGATCATGGCTCAGATTGAACGCTGGCGGCAGGCCTAACACATGCAAGTCGAACGGCAGCACAGAAGAGCTTGCTCTTTGGGTGGCGAGTGGCGGACGGGTGAGTAATGTCTGGGAAACTGCCCGATGGAGGGGGATAACTACTGGAAACGGTAGCTAATACCGCATAACGTCGCAAGACCAAAGTGGGGGACCTTCGGGCCTCACACCATCGGATGTGCCCAGATGGGATTAGCTAGTAGGTGGGGTAATGGCTCACCTAGGCGACGATCCCTAGCTGGTCTGAGAGGATGACCAGCCACACTGGAACTGAGACACGGTCCAGACTCCTACGGGAGGCAGCAGTGGGGAATATTGCACAATGGGCGCAAGCCTGATGCAGCCATGCCGCGTGTATGAAGAAGGCCTTCGGGTTGTAAAGTACTTTCAGCGGGGAGGAAGGCGGTGAGGTTAATAACCTTGCCGATTGACGTTACCCGCAGAAGAAGCACCGGCTAACTCCGTGCCAGCAGCCGCGGTAATACGGAGGGTGCAAGCGTTAATCGGAATTACTGGGCGTAAAGCGCACGCAGGCGGTCTGTTAAGTCAGATGTGAAATCCCCGGGCTTAACCTGGGAACTGCATTTGAAACTGGCAGGCTTGAGTCTCGTAGAGGGGGGTAGAATTCCAGGTGTAGCGGTGAAATGCGTAGAGATCTGGAGGAATACCGGTGGCGAAGGCGGCCCCCTGGACGAAGACTGACGCTCAGGTGCGAAAGCGTGGGGAGCAAACAGGATTAGATACCCTGGTAGTCCACGCCGTAAACGATGTCGACTTGGAGGTTGTGCCCTTGAGGCGTGGCTTCCGGAGCTAACGCGTTAAGTCGACCGCCTGGGGAGTACGGCCGCAAGGTTAAAACTCAAATGAATTGACGGGGGCCCGCACAAGCGGTGGAGCATGTGGTTTAATTCGATGCAACGCGAAGAACCTTACCTGGCCTTGACATCCAGAGAACTTAGCAGAGATGCTTTGGTGCCTTCGGGAACTCTGAGACAGGTGCTGCATGGCTGTCGTCAGCTCGTGTTGTGAAATGTTGGGTTAAGTCCCGCAACGAGCGCAACCCTTATCCTTTGTTGCCAGCGGCTCGGCCGGGAACTCAAAGGAGACTGCCGGTGATAAACCGGAGGAAGGTGGGGATGACGTCAAGTCATCATGGCCCTTACGGCCAGGGCTACACACGTGCTACAATGGCGCATACAAAGAGAAGCGACCTCGCGAGAGCAAGCGGACCTCATAAAGTGCGTCGTAGTCCGGATTGGAGTCTGCAACTCGACTCCATGAAGTCGGAATCGCTAGTAATCGTAGATCAGAATGCTACGGTGAATACGTTCCCGGGCCTTGTACACACCGCCCGTCACACCATGGGAGTGGGTTGCAAAAGAAGTAGGTAGCTTAACCTTCGGGAGGGCGCTTACCACTTTGTGATTCATGACTGGGGTGAAGTCGTAACAAGGTAACCGTAGGGGAACCTGCGGTTGGATCACCTCCTTACCTGAAGATACCTTCCCGCGAAGTGCTCACACAGATTGTCTGATAGAAAAGTAACGAGCAGAAAAAACCTCTACAGGCTTGTAGCTCAGGTGGTTAGAGCGCACCCCTGATAAGGGTGAGGTCGGTGGTTCAAGTCCACTCAGGCCTACCAGATTTCTTCTCATGCCGCGTTATGTTTCCGGCTCGCATAGTTCACTATGCTTCGCGAAAACATGCCTTGCCTGAGACGAAATCACATTTCCCGTGTGAGAAACGTGACTCCTGGTGAGTGGATGTAGATGGTCTCTGCAGTGACTGTATGGGGCTATAGCTCAGCTGGGAGAGCGCCTGCCTTGCACGCAGGAGGTCAGCGGTTCGATCCCGCTTAGCTCCACCATTACAGTACTGAAACTTACTTCAGAGTATACCGGCGACGGTGTGCTGCGAAGTATTTGCTCTTTAACAATCCGGAACAAGCTGAAAATTTGAAACGACGCGTCGTATTCATTCTCCGTAATAAGAATGAAGCAACGATGCGTTCGGGTCTCTCAAATGCTTGCAGTCTGCAGCGTTGCAAAACGCCTGTGGGTTGTGAGGTTAAGCGACTAAGCGTACACGGTGGATGCCCTGGCAGTCAGAGGCGATGAAGGACGTGCTAATCTGCGAAAAGCGACGGTAAGGTGATATGAACCGCTACAGCCGTCGATGTCCGAATGGGGAAACCCGGTGCACTCTGTGCATCATCGTTTGATGAATACATAGTCAAACGAGGCGAACCGGGGGAACTGAAACATCTAAGTACCCCGAGGAAAAGAAATCAACCGAGATTCCCCCAGTAGCGGCGAGCGAACGGGGAGCAGCCCAGGACCTGAATCAGCTTGTGCATCAGTGGAAGCGTCTGGAAAGTCGCGCGATACCGGGTGACAGCCCCGTACACGAAGATGCATGAGCTGTGAGTCCGACGAGTAGGGCGGGACACGTGGTATCCTGTCTGAACATGGGGGGACCATCCTCCAAGGCTAAATACTCCTGACTGACCGATAGTAAACCAGTACCGTGAGGGAAAGGCGAAAAGAACCCCGGCGAGGGGAGTGAAACAGAACCTGAAACCGTGTACGTACAAGCAGTGGGAGCCTACCTGTTAGGTGACTGCGTACCTTTTGTATAATGGGTCAGCGACTTATATTCTGTAGCAAGGTTAACCGCATAGGGGAGCCGAAGGGAAACCGAGTCTTAATTGGGCGTTAAGTTGCAGGGTATAGACCCGAAACCCGGTGATCTAGCCATGGGCAGGTTGAAGGTTGGGTAACACTAACTGGAGGACCGAACCGACTAATGTTGAAAAATTAGCGGATGACTTGTGGCTGGGGGTGAAAGGCCAATCAAACCGGGAGATAGCTGGTTCTCCCCGAAAGCTATTTAGGTAGCGCCTCGTGAACTCATCTCCGGGGGTAGAGCACTGTTTCGGCTAGGGGGCCATCCCGGCTTACCAACCCGATGCAAACTGCGAATACCGGAGAATGTTATCACGGGAGACACACGGCGGGTGCTAACGTCCGTCGTGAAGAGGGAAACAACCCAGACCGCCAGCTAAGGTCCCAAAGTCATGGTTAAGTGGGAAACGATGTGGGAAGGCACAGACAGCCAGGATGTTGGCTTAGAAGCAGCCATCATTTAAAGAAAGCGTAATAGCTCACTGGTCGAGTCGGCCTGCGCGGAAGATGTAACGGGGCTAAACCATGCACCGAAGCTGCGGCAGCGACGCTTATGTGTTGTTGGGTAGGGGAGCGTTCTGTAAGCCGCTGAAGGTGTGCTGTGAGGCATGCTGGAGGTATCAGAAGTGCGAATGCTGACATAAGTAACGATAAAGCGGGTGAAAAGCCCGCTCGCCGGAAGACCAAGGGTTCCTGTCCAACGTTAATCGGGGCAGGGTGAGTCGACCCCTAAGGCGAGGCTGAAAAGCGTAGTCGATGGGAAACAGGTTAATATTCCTGTACTTGGTGTTACTGCGAAGGGGGGACGGAGAAGGCTAGGTTATCCGGGCGACGGTTGTCCCGGTTTAAGCGTGCAGGTGTGAAGACCAGGCAAATCCGGTCTTCTTTAACACTGAGGCGTGACGACGAGCCGCTACGGCGGTGAAGTAACTGATGCCCTGCTTCCAGGAAAAGCCTCTAAGCTCCAGGTAACACGAAATCGTACCCCAAACCGACACAGGTGGTCAGGTAGAGAATACCAAGGCGCTTGAGAGAACTCGGGTGAAGGAACTAGGCAAAATGGTGCCGTAACTTCGGGAGAAGGCACGCTGGCGCGTAGGTGAAGGGACTTGCTCCCGGAGCCGAGGCCAGTCGAAGATACCAGCTGGCTGCAACTGTTTATTAAAAACACAGCACTGTGCAAACACGAAAGTGGACGTATACGGTGTGACGCCTGCCCGGTGCCGGAAGGTTAATTGATGGGGTTATCCGCAAGGAGAAGCTCTTGATCGAAGCCCCGGTAAACGGCGGCCGTAACTATAACGGTCCTAAGGTAGCGAAATTCCTTGTCGGGTAAGTTCCGACCTGCACGAATGGCGTAATGATGGCCAGGCTGTCTCCACCCGAGACTCAGTGAAATTGAAATCGCTGTGAAGATGCAGTGTACCCGCGGCAAGACGGAAAGACCCCGTGAACCTTTACTATAGCTTGACACTGAACATTGAGCCTTGATGTGTAGGATAGGTGGGAGGCTTTGAAGCGCGGACGCCAGTCTGCGTGGAGCCAACCTTGAAATACCACCCTTTAATGTTTGATGTTCTAACGTAGGCCCGTAATCCGGGCTGCGGACAGTGTCTGGTGGGTAGTTTGACTGGGGCGGTCTCCTCCCAAAGCGTAACGGAGGAGCACGAAGGTTGGCTAATCCTGGTCGGACATCAGGAGGTTAGTGCAATGGCATAAGCCAGCTTGACTGCGAGAGTGACGGCTCGAGCAGGTGCGAAAGCAGGTCATAGTGATCCGGTGGTTCTGAATGGAAGGGCCATCGCTCAACGGATAAAAGGTACTCCGGGGATAACAGGCTGATACCGCCCAAGAGTTCATATCGACGGCGGTGTTTGGCACCTCGATGTCGGCTCATCACATCCTGGGGCTGAAGTAGGTCCCAAGGGTACGGCTGTTCGCCGTTTAAAGTGGTACGCGAGCTGGGTTTAGAACGTCGTGAGACAGTTCGGTCCCTATCTGCCGTGGGCGCTGGAGAATTGAGGGTGGTTGCTCCTAGTACGAGAGGACCGGAGTGAACGCACCGCTGGTGTTCGGGTTGTCATGCCAATGGCACTGCCCGGTAGCTAAGTGCGGAAGAGATAAGTGCTGAAAGCATCTAAGCACGAAACTTGCCCCGAGATGAGTTCTCCCTGACCCCTTGAGGGTCCTGAAGGGACGTTGAAGACGACGACGTTGATAGGCCGGGTGTGTAAGCGCAGCGATGCGTTGAGCTAACCGGTACTAATGACCCGTGAGGCTTAACCTTACAACGCCAGAGGCGTTTTGGTCTGAGAGACCGAAAGAATTTTCAGCTTTGTTCACCGGATTACGTCCAGTGGATTTTGTGCTGTGACAAGGCGGCACGCGAGACGACGTGAAGGAGCATACACGAGTATGTGACTGAGCGGCGCGAGCGGGGCAACGCAGTCAGAGCGCGAAAGACGCGGACGAAAACAGAATTTGCCTGGCGGCAACAGCGCGGTGGTCCCACCTGACCCCATGCCGAACTCAGAAGTGAAACGCCGTAGCGCCGATGGTAGTGTGGGGCCTCCCCATGCGAGAGTAGGGAACTGCCAGGCATCAAATAAGTAAAGAAGCCCCGGACGAGAGTCCGGGGCTTTTTTACGTCTGGCGATCGCTAAATCCACTTCACCCCTTGCAAAATCTCTCCCTAAAACTTCAGCTCTGTCACATTTTGTCATCCTGAACGGGCTCTGATTCCCCCGCGCTGCTCCCAGATGCTTTACTCATTGCTTTAGCGATGTTCTTCGCAAGGAAATGAGGTAAAAGATGACCGACTTACAACAAAAATCGGCCCAGCCGGAAGCGGCAGCCGTCAGTAAACAACGCATCTGGGCCATTGTCGGCGCGTCGTCCGGCAATCTGGTCGAATGGTTTGATTTCTACGTCTACTCGTTCTTCTCGCTCTATTTTGCTCATGTATTTTTCCCGGCCGGCGACACCACTACCCAGCTGCTGCAAACGGCCGGCGTGTTTGCGGCGGGCTTCTTAATGCGTCCCATCGGTGGCTGGCTATTCGGCTACATCGCGGACCGTCACGGCCGAAAAAATTCGATGCTGATCTCGATATGCATGATGTGTTTTGGTTCGCTGGTCATCGCCTGTTTACCCGGCTATGGCGAAATCGGCATTGCGGCGCCGGTGATTTTGCTGCTGGCGCGCATGTTTCAGGGCTTATCGGTGGGTGGTGAATATGGTACCAGCGCTACCTACATGAGTGAGGTGGCACTGGAAGGGCGCAAAGGCTTCTACGCGTCGTTCCAGTACGTCACCCTGATTGGCGGTCAGCTGTTAGCCGTGCTGACGGTCGTGGTACTGCAACAAATCCTCAGTGATGAAGCGCTGCGCAGCTGGGGCTGGCGTATCCCGTTCTTTCTTGGCGCGGTTCTGGCAGTAGTCGCTCTGTGGTTGCGTCGCTCACTGAATGAAACCTCCGAGAAAAAGCACC
Source organism: gamma proteobacterium symbiont of Lampromicra miyakona (assembly GCF_059730895.1). Taxonomy (NCBI): domain Bacteria; kingdom Pseudomonadati; phylum Pseudomonadota; class Gammaproteobacteria; species gamma proteobacterium symbiont of Lampromicra miyakona. Next base: position 1,027,887 of record NZ_AP035932.1, read on the forward strand.
GGGAACATCGCGATGCCGGCAGCATCCTTGGCCTGCTGCGTAACCATTCGCGCGCCTTCCTGATGGTGCTTGGCTTTACCGCTGGCGGATCGCTGAGCTTCTATACCTTCACAACCTACATGCAGAAATATCTGGTGAACACGGCGGGTATGGATGCGCGCAGCGCCAGTGCGTTGATGACCGGCGCGCTGCTGGTATTCATGCTGATTCAGCCAATTGTGGGCGCGCTGTCAGATAAGATTGGCCGACGGGCATCAATGATGATCTTTGGCGCTGGCGCGGCTATCTGTACCGTGCCGATTTTGATGTTGCTGCAGAATGTGCAAAGTAGCGGGCTGGCGTTCGTGCTGGTGATGCTGGCACTGATTATTACCAGTTTCTACACCGCGATCAGCGGCATCCTTAAAGCGGAGATGTTCCCGCCGGAAGTGCGGGCGCTCGGCGTGGGGCTTTCCTATGCGGTAGCTAACGCTATCTTTGGCGGTTCGGCCGAGTACGTGGCGCTGTTACTGAAGAAGCACGGCATCGAAACCACCTTCTTCTGGTATGTCTCGGCAATGGGCGCGCTGGCATTTCTGGTATCGCTGATGCTGCACCGCAAAGGCAAGGGGATTGCGCTGTGATTACTGGCTCAGGTTCCACAGGGCAATGCCGCTGGCCGCACCGGCGACATCCCAGCTGAGATCTTTCCAGCTCCAGCCGCTCCCGGCAGGGCGGCTGTCCCAGGCTTCTTTAGCTACGCCGAAGCTCAGCGAAAAGAGCATGCCGAAGCGCAGATTTTGCCCGCGCCCCTGATGTTGATGCTGAGAGATCTCACTGCCGGCGGCAGCCAGAGCGGCAGAGGAGAAAAAGTGTTGTGCTTTATCCTGGCCGGTCCAGCTGTCCTGCGCCACATGCGCACATCCGCTACACAGTAATACCGCACAGAGGATGAGCGCACGCATCGGCTACAGCAGACGGCTAATAAGGCGGTCGATACGGATGCGACGCAGACGGCGAATCAGCTTACGCACCTTAGCCGGATAATCAGAGATGCTCTCCAGCTCGCGGAAATGTTTCACCACCGTGGTGTGCTGACGGATCAACGCCAGTTCCTTATCGCGCTGCTCTGCCAGCTGGTTGAGCGGATCGTGAATCAGCACCGCATTTTCCAGGTCGAGTCGCCAGGCGCGCGGATTGAGGTTATTACCGGTGATCATCATCCACTCGTCATCAACCCAGATGCCTTTCAGGTGATAGCTGTTGTCGCCATCTTTCCACAAACGTACCGTCAGCTGGCCGTTATTAACGTAATACTGCAACCGGCTGAGGAAGCGACGCAGGTTGATTTCATACAGATAGGGCAGCGCACCGATAATCTTGAACGGCTCGTGTGGCGGAATGTAGAAATCGTTGGCGGTTTTGTCACCGACAATGATCTCGACCTCTTTGCCCTGACGCAGCAGCTGGATCAGATTGCGCACCAGAATAGCCGGCAGGTTGAAGTACGGCGTGCACAGCGTAAGCTTCTGCTCGGCGCAGGGCATCAGATGAAAAATGGTTTTGTTCAGCAGGCTGCGTTTACCCAGTCCGACCAGCGGCGTAACCGCCAGCGATTCGTTGCCGGCATCACCCGTGAACTGATAGTTAAAGCTACGCAGTTCCTGACGAAACTGGCGGGTTTCATTCTTGATCTCCGGGCTGGAGGGACGCTCAGCCTGATCGAGACGGTTGACCGCTTCAGAGTGCTTAAGATTTTCACCAATCCACTGAAACATGGTGTCCGCCAGCTGCGGATTGCGGATCAGCTGATAACGGTCATAACGATATTTGTCATGCTGATGCAGATAGACATCGTTCAGGCTGGCACCGCTGTACAGCAGCGTATCGTCAATGATAAAGCCTTTCAGATGCAGCACACCGAGCGCTTCGCGGGTGTTTACCGGAATGCCGTACACCGGAATCGCGATATCGGGATGCTGCGCCGCCATTTCGCAATACCAGTCGGCGTTTGTCAGGCCGCGCGCGGCACCGATACGGCCGCGCTGCGCACGATGCCAGTCCACCAGAATGCTGATATCCAGTTCCGGGCGCGCCTGACGCGCTGCATACAGCGCCTGCATGATGCTGCGTCCGCCGTCATCATTTTCCAGATACAGGGCGGCGATGCAGATGCGTTTTTCTGCCGTAGCGATTTTCGTCAGCAGGGTTTCACGAAACTCGGCGGGCGAGTAAAGCGTGGTCACATCCGACACGGACTGTGACAGTTTAGGCAGCTGTGCGAGGTGTTGTTGGTGTTTATTGCGTTTGAATTTAGACAACATCACAGTGCACTTCTTCTCTGTTCATTGTATGGCCTTTTGCCATCAAATCATGATCCTAACGGTAAATAATAACATCAACCGGCCGGTTAAGGAGGATTTTTACCTTTCTCTACAGCCAGGTCGCCGGTATCAGCCAGCGGTAAATTCAGGCTGACAATGCCATCATCCAGTTGAATATTCACACGAAAATTGAGTTTTCGCGCCAGGGTAATCATGCCGGTATTGTGCGGCATGGTGATACCGTTCAATTGTTGCAGGCCATGATCGCGCGTATAGCGGATCATCTTTTCCAGCAGCCGCCGGCCCATGCCCAAACCCTTCAGGTCGGAACGCACCAATACCGAAAATTCTGCGTCGATATTGTCAGCATCGGAGATCGCGCGCGTCACGCCGATGATCTCATCGGCACCGTTATGCTGGCGTACTGCGACAATCGCCATCTCCCGGTCGTAATCGATCTGCGTCATGTTCGCCAAATCGTCGTGGGTAAACTCATTGATCTCACTGAAGTAGCGATAGTAAAGGTCTTCTTTGGTGACCTGGGCGATGAAGGCACGTAGCTGCGGTTCATCCTCCGGCAGAATCGGGCGAAACAGGCAGCGCTGGCCATCTTTAAGCTGTACCTGCTCTTCCAGATGGTGCGGATAGGGACGAATTGCCAGCCGCGCCTCACTGTCGCCATGAAACGGAGCCAGCTGCAGCGTCACGTCCAGCAGGGTAAAGGTATTGGCGGATGCCAGCAGCGGATGAATATCCAGCCGCTGAATCTCCGGACAGTCCACCACCAGGTTTGATACCTGCACCAGCAGCTGACTCAGACCGGTGATGTCCAGCGGTCGCAGTGCACTGCGGCTGCGCACTTTGCCGCTCTTCAGTGCCTGAATTACCAGATAGCGCGCCAGCGTCATATTCAGCGGCGGCAACGCCACGGCGGCCTGCTTGTCCGGTTGCCACTCCACACCGCCTTCGCCCAGCATGATGATTGGGCCAAACAGCGGGTCATGCTCAACCACCACCCGCAACTCCTGTGCACCGGCGCGGTTCGCCATACTTTGCACCAGCAGACCGTTAATGCGCGCCTGCGGATGCGTTTCACGCACGCGATCGAAGATGGCGTCTGCTGCCTGTTCAACTTCTGCCGCGCTGCGCAGATAGAGCATCACGCCCTGTACATCCGACTTATGTGCAATATCCGGCGAGCGCAGCTTGAGCGCCACCGGATAACCAATCTGGTCGGCAATCTTAGCGGCAGACTGGCTGTCGCTGGCGATCCAGGTTGGCAGCGTCGCCAGCCCGTAAGCCTGCAGTATGGGCTGCACCTCGTGCGTATCCAGCGTGGTAATGCCGCTATCCAGTGCCTGTTGCAGCAGCTGATGTGCCTCGGCGCTGTTTTGCGTCAGGCCCAGCGGCAGCGCTGGCGTTTCGCGTAGCTGTTTCTGGTTACGCCGATACTCAACCTGGTGCATAAATGCCGTCACCGTGCCTTCTGGCGTGCGCCAGGTCGGAATGCCGGCCTGGGTGAATGCACGGCGGGCTTCCTGCGAAGAGTGTTCGCCGCACCAGTTGGTCAGCAGCGTCACCTGCTTACCCCGCGGATGCGCGGCCACCGCCGCAATAATCTGCGCGGCGGTTTCACTGGCCGGAGAGACGGCGCTGGGTGAATGGATGATCATCAGTGCATCCAGTTCATGGCTGTCGAGCAGCTGTGTTACGCAGGCCACGTACAGCGCGGGCGTTGCATGATCTTTCAAATCCAGCGGATTACCGCGCCCGATGCCCTCCGGCAGCAGGGCCGCCAGCGCCTGCAGTGTGGACTCATCCAGCGTCGCCAGCTTGCCGTTACGCGCATAGAGTTCATCCAGCGCCAGCGCTGCCGGGGCTGCGCCGTTGCTGATAATCATCAGGCGCTCACCGCGCAGCGGGCGCATGTGGCTGAGCGACTCCACGGCGGAAAACAGCTCATGCGTGTCCTGCACGCGCAGCAGACCGGCGCGCTGAATGGCGGCATCCCAGGCGGCATCCAGCCCGCTGGCGGTGCCGATCATCGCCTGTGCCTGATGGCTGCGACCGCTTTTGATTACCAGAATCGGTTTATTACGCGCTGCGCTACGCGAGGCAGAAACGAAGCGCCGGGCATCGCTCAGGTGTTCCAGGTAGAGCAAAATGGCGCTGGTTTTGCCATCGCGTGCAAGAAAATCCAGCAGGTCGTCGACATCAATATCCAGGCTGTCGCCCAGGGCGATAAACCACGAAAAGCCCAGGTTGCGCTGTTGCGCCCAGTCGAGAATGGTGTTGGAAACCGCCGCCGATTGCGAAATAAAGGCGATGCGTCCTTTCGCAATCGGTACCGGTGAGAAGCTGGCATTCAGCCCCTGCCAGGGGGCTAACAGGCCCAGACTGTTGGGGCCCAGCAGGCGTATCTGCCACTGGCTGGCACAGGCTTTCAGCGCCTCCAGCTGGCTGGCCGGCGCGGAGAGAATAATGCAGGCTTTACAACCTTTTTCTCCCAGCTGCTGTAACAGTTCCAGATTGCGTCTGGCGTGGGTGCAGATAATCGCGAGGTCGGGGGCGAAGGGCAGGCTGGCCACGTCCGGCCAGGCCAGCACGCCGCTGACCGCCTTGTATTTGGGTGTGACCGGCAACACCGGACCGCTAAAGCCGCCCGCCAGCAGGTTGCGCATCATCAGATAGCCAGCGCGGCCCGGTTTTACCGACGCACCCAGCACCGCAATTGATTTCGGTCGTAACAGCGCTTCCAGTCCACGTTGGCTCATCATTCGCTCCTGCTCTCGGGATTGGCATGATTGTAAACGCTTTTGCGCCGGTTGCCGATTTGTCGATGTCAGGCTGCGAGCCAGCTTCAGAAATTATCTGCTTGCGCGTGTATCGGATGGTGGGGTTTACCGGCCAGATAGGCCTGACGGAAGCGTTCAAAGTGCTGCTGCAACGCCTGCGCCGCCGGGGCGTCACCTGCCTGTTCCAGCAGCGCGGCGGCCACTTCGGCGGTGCAGTGCTGGCCAGGCGCGTGGGCTTCGCGCAGCGTGTAGCGCGACGGCGTCGCCACATTCAGTGACATCACCGGAAAGCTATCCAGCCACGGACTTTTGCGGAACATTTTGCGCGCTTCGGTCCAGGTACCGTCGAGCATAATAAACAGCGGGGGCTTGCCGCCGGTGGGTGGCGTGGTCAGCACCTGGCGATCGGCATCGGCATAGGCACCGGGAAACACCACCATCGGCTGATAATCCGCCGTCTGCACCGCCGCCAGCAGCGCGGCGTCGGGCTCGGTGCGCGACCAGCCAAAGGCCTGGGTTTCCGGCAAAATGTCGGCAATCAGCCGACCGGTATTACTGGGTTTCATTGGTTCAGTATCAAACATCACCAGGCAAAACCGGCTGCGCGCCTGTTGCGGCTGCAGGGTCGCGCACAGACAGTTTTTATGCGGCAGCAGGCAGCGCTGACAGCGCAGCACGCGGTTGCCTCGGGCGAGAAACGGGCGCGTGGCACGCGCTAAACGCTGCGCACGCAGGCGCAGGACGGCATTATCAGACATAGCATCGCGGACAGGGAAAAACGCCAGTGTAATAGAAGGGCAAAAACAAGGCCAGCGCGTGGCTGGCCCTGGGGGATTAGAGTGATTCGTCGAGCCATTCGTTGAATGGCGCTTTCGGCATCGCACCGTTCAGCATGTCCACCATCTCACCGTTTTTGAACAGCATAATGGTTGGGATGCTGCGGATGCGAAAACGCGTGCTGAGCGCAGGTTCCGCCTCAGTGTTCACTTTCACGAAGCGCACTTTGCCGCGCCGCTCGTCGGCGACGTCTTTAAACACCGGCGCGAAGTTCACGCACGGGCCGCACCATGGCGCCCAGAAGTCGACCACGACCGGCAGATCGTCCTGCAGGTATTTATCCAGCGTGGCCGCCGTGGCATTCACCACTTCACCGCTAAACAGCGCATCGCCGCAGCGACCGCATTTGGCTCCGTCGGCCAGACGTTCCTCGGGAACGCGGTTAGTTGCCTGACAGGAGGCACATACAGTATTCATCGTCACCTCAAACCGGACCTGTAAATCTTAGGATTGGTGAACATTATGAAAAGGTTGAATGCTATGCTCAATCTGGATTAAGCAATAGGTTCAATAGTTGATAGCTAAGCGCCGACACATCAGGTAATCTTCGCGCTCTCAATGCTGGAGGAACAGATGAACGACGAATTTAAAGGCAAAAGCGGCAAGGTAAAAGTGATGTACGTACGTGATGAGGAGGGCGGTCAGAAGCCAAATCCCCGTACCGGCAAAGGCGGCCGTCCTGCTGCGCGCCAGGAAGAGAATCGTCGCTCTGGTCCTCGCAGCACCCGTAATAATAATGAAGAGAGCGGTCGTCCGCGCACCGCCCGTGGCGATGATGCCGGGCGTTCGCGTGGTCCACGTGACGATGCTGGCCGTTCGCGCGGTCCGCGTGACGATAGCGCGCGCGGTCGCCGCAGCGATCGGGACGATCGCGGCTTCAGTGATTCACCGTGGCGCACCGTGTCACGTCCGCCTGTCGCCGCTGAAGCGGATGCGGGTGACGAAGCGGCCAGCAGCAAGCCGGTTATCGACCCGGAACTGATTCGCCGTCAGCGTCAGGAAGAGACGCGCGTATACGGCGAAAACGCCTGCCAGGCGCTGTTCCAGAGCCGTCCCGAAAGCATTGTCCGTGCGTGGTTCGTGCAAAGCGTCACGCCGCGCTTCCGCGAAACCCTGCGCTGGCTGGCGGCAAACCGCAAAGCCTATCACGTGGTGGACGACGCCGAGCTGGCGAAAGCGTCCGGGACTGAACACCACGGCGGCGTGTGCTTCATTATTAAGAAGCGCATGGGCATGCCGGTGGCGGAATGGTTGCAGCAGGCGCAGAGCAAAGACTGCGTACTGGCGCTGGAAGATGTCAGCAACCCGCACAACCTTGGCGGTATCATGCGCAGCTGCGCGCACTTTGGCGTCAAAGGTTTGCTGGTCAATGATGCCTCGCTGCTGGAGTCGGGTGCCGCAGTCCGCACGGCTGAAGGTGGTGCAGAGCACGTCCAGGCAATCAGCGGCGAAAGCTTTGCTGCGGGTCTGGAAGCGTTCCGCAAAGCCGGTTACACCATTGTGACCACATCCAGCCACGCCGGTACGCCGCTGGCGCAGGCGGCGCTGCCAGCCAAAATGGTACTGGTGCTGGGTCAGGAGCGTGAAGGTCTGTCAGACAGCGCATTCCAGCAGGGCGATATCAGCCTGTCGATTGGCGGTACCGGCAACGTTGAAAGCCTCAACGTTTCGGTCGCGACCGGTATCCTGCTCGCCGAGTGGTGGCGTCAGAACGCATAAATAAAAAAAACGGGCCGCTGTGGCCCGTTTTTGTTTCTGTCACTCAGTGCGCGCCACCGCCGCCACCGCCTGCGCCAAACGGCGGGCGGGCAAACCACACCAGAACCAGCAGGACCAAAAACACCCCCGCCGATGCCCAGAAGATCTCGTTAGCCGAGATAATCAGGCCCTGATTAGTAATTTGCTGTGCGATATAAGCCGACGCCTGCTGCTGCGTCATGCCCATGCTTTGCAGCTGGTCATACATTTGCTGCGAATTCGGATTGAATGGATTAACCGATTCCGACAGGTAGCTGTGGTGCATCGATTCGCGGTCTGTCCACATGGTGGTGGTGATTGACGTTCCGATTGAACCCGCCAGCGTACGCACAAAGTTCGACAGGCTGGAGGCCGCCGCCATACGCTCTGGCGGCAAGCCGGACAGCGTAATGGTGGTCAGCGGCATAAAGAAGCAGGCCACCGCGAACCCCTGGATAAACTGCGGCCACGCGGAGGCACCGAAATCCATCCCCGGCTCAAACGTATACGCACGCCAGTAGAAGCACACCGCGTACATGATAAAACTAAAGGTTACCAGCCGCCGCATGTCCAGCTTATGGGCGAAGCGGCCAATAATCGGCGACAGAATCACCGGAATGATCCCCACCGGCGCCGATGCCAGCCCTGCCCAGGTGGCGGTATAGCCGTATACCTCCTGGAGCAGCTGCGGCAGCAGGACGATCGAGCCGAAGTACAGCATGTAAGCCAGACTGATCGACAGACAGCCGATGGTGAAATTTCGCTTCTTAAACAGCGACAAATCGACAATCGGGTGATCGTCGGTCAGCTCCCACACCAGCAGCACGGCTAGCGACACCACCGCGACAACCGTCAGCACGATGATTTCGGTTGAGCCAAACCAGTCGAGTTCTTTACCGCGGTCAAGCATCACCTGCAGAGAACCAATCCCCACCACCAGCAGCACCAGACCGACCATATCGATCGGGCGGATCTCAGTTTTGGTTTCGCGCCCACGCAGGGTTTGCAGCGTCAGCATCACCACCACCACGCCAATTGGCACGTTGATGAAGAAGATCCAGCCCCAGTGATAGTTATCACTGATCCAGCCGCCGAGAATCGGACCGCAGATCGGCGCAACGATCACCGTCATCGCCCACAGCGACAGCGCCACGCTGCGCTTGGCCGGCGGGTAGTTGTTCAGCAGCAAACTTTGCGACAGCGGAATCAGCGGACCGGCCACCACGCCCTGAATCACGCGGAAGAAGATCAGCATCTCCAGGCTTTCGGACATGCCGCACGCCCATGAGGCCAGCGCGAACAGAATAGTCGACCAGGTGAACAGCTTCACTTCACCGACGCGCTTTGCCAGCCAGCCGGTGATCGGGATCGAGATGGCATTCGCCACCCCGAACGAGGTGATCACCCAGGTGCCCTGCGAGTTGGACGCCCCGAGGTTACCGGCGATGGTCGGGATCGCCACGTTAGCGATGGTGGAGTCGAGTACCTGCATGAACGTCGCCAGCGACAGGGCGATGGTCATCAGAACTAACGGCGCACCTTCAAGCGGCTTTTGTGCCATAACAGCCTCCCGCGAGGTTATTGCGCGTTGGCACGGACAATGTCAGCGATCAGCTGGTTAACCGGCGCAAGGTCGATTGCCAGCGCGTTACTTTCATACGCGGCCTGGGTGCGGACATTGCTGGCCAGCGCGGCGCCATCTTTGTTCTGGGTATCTACTTTCACCAGCGTGGACAGGCCGATACGCAGCGGATGTTGCGCCACTTGCTGCGGATCGAGTTCGATACGCACCGGCAGGCGCTGTACCACTTTGATCCAGTTACCGGTGGCGTTCTGCGCTGGCAGCAGCGAGAAGGCGCTACCGGTGCCCATATCCAGACCAACCACTTTGCCGTGATACTCCACATCATCGCCGTAGATATCACTGATGACCGTGGCGGGCTGACCGATGCGCACGCCTGCCAGCTGCGTCTCTTTAAAGTTGGCGTCAACCCACAGGTTGGTGGCCGGCACCACCGCCAGCAGCGGTGTGCTGGTGGAGATCTGTGAACCGACCTGCACGCTGCGACGCGAGACATAGCCGTCCATCGGGCTGCGGATGTCGGTGCGCTGCAGCGCCAGCCAGGCATCGCGCAGCTCAGCGGCGCTCTGTTTTACCGCCGGCTGGTTTTCGAGGTCGGTATTCAGGATCATCGCCTGGTTCGCGTTGTACTGCTGAATCGCCACGTCCAGCTGGGCTTTCGCCGTGGCCACGGCATCACGCGCGTGCTGCAGCTCTTCGCGACCAATCAGATTGGCGGCACCGAGCGGCTCACGACGTTTCAGGTCGGATTCGGCCTGATCCAGCGCGGTCTGTTGCAGCTTGATGGTGGCCTGATACTGTTTGCCGTTGATCATCAGCTGGTGCGTCTGGCGCACGCTGGTGGCCAGCGCGGTCTGCGCTTTCTCGAATGCCTGCTGCGCATCGGTTTTATCCAGCGACACCAGAATGTCGCCTTTTTTCACCCGATCTGTATCCTCGAACCACACTTTATTCACGCTGCCGGAAACCTGGGCCATCACCTGCACCTGGTTGCCTGCCACGTAGGCGTCATCGGTTTCCTGGAAGTGGCGCAGCACCAGATACCAGTAAGCCAGATAACCCACACCAATCACGATAAACACGATAGCCAGCAGGATCAGCGCACCTTTGCGCTTCTTCTTTTTGTTCGCTGGCTGTTGCGGGCTTTGAGCTTCCGCTGTCGCACTCATGTCGTTCTCCACGTTTGCCATTTAGTCGGGATGTGTTGATCCATCAACACGGTCGCCCGAGTCGAAAAAGCCAGCGTTTGCAACGCTGGCCGGATAAAAGGGGATTAAAATAGCGATTTCGGTGGGTGATTGTGTCGCAGTTCTTGCTATTAACGCGACAGGGAAGCGATAACCTGATCTTCGTCCATTTTATCGAGACGGTTAAGCAACTTACGCGTGATGGCTTCCAGTTGCTCCTGCTCGGTATCGGTCAGCGAAGACCACAGATACTGCAGGCTCTGATGCTGTGGTGGCAGCAGCTGACGTAAGAATTCGTTACCTTTTTCCGTCAGGTGCAGGTGCAGGCAACGGCGATCGTTGTCGCTCTCACGACGCTCGATCCAGCCGCGCTTTTCCAGTTCATCAGCGATACGCGTCGCGTTGGTGCGGGAAGAACCCAGCGCCGAGCTCAGCTCAGAAGGCTGAATGCTCTGGTTTTCCTGCGCGTCCAGCGTAATCAGCGCCATGAATAAAGTTTCGTTAATTCCCTGCGCCTTCAACATTTTGTTGCGATTATCCAGCAGCTTACCCTGCATGTGCATGCACAGACGGGTCAGGATGATCTCCTGCAGCGGAAAATCTTTGTGGCGATTAGCACGGATGTTTAGCATCTGCTCAATGGGAGTAAACGAGCTTTCCATTAAAAACCTCTTAGTTGCAACAAATATAATAATGAGGGTGACAGATTAAGCGTAGTCATATTTTCCGCCTGTGATTGTTTGCACCGTCACACTGTCAGCACCTGGCGTTCCAGGTCGGTCCATAACCCTGGGCTCTGCGCCCTGACCAGCCGCTTTGCAGACAAAGCCGCCATCGTCATCAATTCGCTAAGCGAAACCTTCAGTGGATTGAATAATTTCGCGAGTAAAAATAACTTAGGTGAATAACTGTGTGGCTAACCATAACAAAGCCAATCATCAATGAACAGTATCGCTCACCACTTTGCATTGATCTTTACGTTTTCTAAACACTTTTCCCGGCCGGCTTTGCCGGAGTAAATCAATGGGTTAATCGACAAGGCACCGGTTAGTCCGGGTAACGCGCCAGCACCAGCGGCGTGATGAATTCCGTTCGTCGTCTGCCGTATAACCGGCACGTGGCAGGGTGAATGCCATCGATAACGCAGACTCATCCTGGCGCGACAGACCCGATGCGGGCGGCGGAAAGGAGACATAGCTGGTGGGAAAAGCGGGTAAATAATCATATGTGGGTAATAGTAACCCAAAAAATTATTTCAATGTTGTGTTAATTAACAGGACGTACCAGTGCGCTATAGCGCACGCTTCGCTTACTGACGGGGCGGGAGGGCGGAAAATGGCGGCACCACGTGGCTGAGACGAGGTGCCGCGTGGGCTTATTTCGCCGCCGCCATGGCGTCGCTGACCCATTTATCAAATTCCGCCTGATGAGCTTTGATCCAGCCGTCAACGTGGCCGTTGATGTCCGCTTCTGAGGCGTGACCGGCATGCATCGCGGCGTTCTCGGCATTGATGTCGCCAATCGGCAGCTTCATTTCAGCAAACAGTTTTGCCGCCGCCGGATTCTTCTCCGCCCAGGCTTTGTTGGCCACGATATGCATGGTGTTCACCGGGAAGCCATAGTTGGCGCCGTTGGCCAGTCTGGTATCCACTTTGCTCTGCGCGCCTGGCAGTGAGGAGAACGGCACCTGCAGCCACACCACATCTTTACCCGGCTTCAGTACGTCGCTGACCCAGTATGGCGTCCAGGTGTAATAGAGAATCGGTTTACCCTGTTTGAAGCGCGTAATGGTGTCGGCAATCATCGCCGAGTAGTTACCCTGGTTGTGTACCACGGTATCGCTCAGTTTGTAGGCCTCGATCTGATGGTTAATCACCGCCTCACAGCCCCAGCCAGGCGTACAGCCGGTCAGGTCTGCTTTGCCATCGCCATTGGTATCAAACAGTCTGGCCAGCTTTGGATCCTTCAACTGTTCAATGTTGGTGATGTGGTACTGGTCGGCGGTTTTCTTGTCGATCAGGTAACCCTGCGCGGCACCGCTGACGTAGGTGCCCTGGCGATAAAATTTATTATCACCGCCGGCGGCTTTATACATGTCGTCATGCAGCGGTTGCCAGTTGGTGGCGATAAACGTGGCATCACCGCCGGCAATGGTGGTGTAAGCCACGTTGTAATCCACTTCACTCGGCTTCTCAACGGTGTAGCCGAGCTTTTCCAGCGCGCGGCTCACCAGCAGCGTCTGGAAGGTCTCTTCGGAAATGGTACTCTGAGCCGGTTTAACGGTAATGCCTTTGCCCGGAAGGTCGGCGGCGGACACGTGCGTCGCGGCAACCGTGGTCAGGACGGCGGCGAATAGAGCTGTCTTGCGCATAGTCATTCCTTATTTTACGTGTGACGTCGGAGACGGGCGACCGCAGCGGGCCACCCAAATAAATCAGGCTTTTTTACTGAATGGACGCAGTAACAAACCCAGCGGCCCGCTGCTGTACCAGTGGCGGCTGCCACGGCTGCGGCTGTCGCGACCTACTGACTGTGTCAGGCGGTCGAGAATGATGGCGAGGATGACGATACCGACGCCGCCCACGCTGGCGAGCCCCATATCGAGACGGCCAATACCGCGCAGCACCATCTGGCCCAGACCGCCAACGGCAATCATCGAGGCGATAACCACCATCGACAGCGCCAGCATCAGCGTCTGATTGACGCCAGCCATAATGGTCGGCATCGCCAGCGGCAGCTGGACCTTGAACAGCATCTGGCGCGGGCTGGCACCGAAAGATTCACTGGCTTCGATCAGGTCAGCCGGCACCTGCTTAATACCGAGTATGGTGAGACGCACCACCGGCGGCAGGGCAAAGATAATCGTCACCACCACGCCCGGCACGTTGCCGATACCAAACAGCATGACGATGGGCACCAGATAGACGAACGCCGGCGTGGTTTGCATTGCATCCAGCAGGGGCCGTACGATACGCGCCGCGCGCTCACTGCGCGCCAGCCAGATGCCAAGCGGCAGGCCAATCAGTACGCAGAACAGCAGGGCGGTGAGCACCAGCGCCAGCGTCACCATCGCCTGGGACCAGGCGCCGATCATGCCAATCAGCACCAGCGATATCAGCGTGGCGAGGCCCATCGCCGGGCTGGCAATCTGCCAGGCAATCAGCGCAAACACGACGATCGCCACCGGTGCGGGCAGACCCATCAGCAGTTGCTGGAAAGCGCTGAGGATATAATCCACCGGCACGCGAATGCCCTGAAACAGCGGGCGGAAGTGGGTAACTACCCAGTCGATGCCTTCGGTGACCCAGCGATCCAGCGGAATCAGCGTGGTGTGGAACGGATCCAGCAGGCTGAAGTGCTCCGGCGCTGCGGCCGGTGCGCTGCTCAGCCAGTCGCTGCTGCTGACGGCATCGTGTCCACCACTGCTGGCGGCATCCGATGTACTGCCGGCGGCATTGCCCCAGGCATCGGCGGCGCTGGCGCTGCTGTCAGTCGGTGTGCTGCTGCCTGTCGTGGACCACGGATCGCTGCTGGCTGCGGCGGCGTTGCTGGTGGCGGTTGGTGCGCTGGTCTGGCTGGCGCTTTCCCATGGATTGGCGTTTTGTGCACTCATGGCTGGGCTCCTTCACGATCTAAAGCGCGTAACAGCGTGCTTTTGGAAATGATACCGACGTACTGCTGATCTTCGCCGATCACCGGCACCGCACAGGGTGCCTGCGCGACGTGAGAGAGCAAATCGTTGAGCGAGGTATCGGCAGGAACCGCCAGCGGTGCGTCGAGCAGGGCGTTATCCAGCCCTTCACCGGCGGCGAGTGCCGCTTTCAGCGAGTCAGTGGAGACGACGCCGATGAATTTCTGTTTCTCCAGCACGTAGCCATATTCGCGGTCTTCATCCTGCAGCAGTTTGATCGCCGAACGCGGACCGAAACCGGCGGCCTTACGAATCAGCGCGCCGGCGCTGCGGCGGGCGATATCTTTGGCGCTGAAGACGTGACTGATATCCACGCCGCGGAAGAAGGTGCGCACATAATCGTTGGCCGGATTATTGAGGATTTCATCCGGCGTGCCGACCTGCACCACTTCGCCGCCCTGCATGATGGCGATGCGGTCGCCAATACGCATCGCTTCATCCAGATCGTGGGAAATAAACACGATGGTGCGCTGATGTTTCGCCTGCAGTTTTACCAGTTCATCCTGCATTTCCGTGCGAATTAATGGATCAAGTGCGGAAAAGGCTTCGTCCATTAGCAATATATCCGGATTAATCGCCAGTGCGCGGGCTAATCCAACACGCTGACGCATTCCGCCGGAGAGTTCATCGGGCCAGGCGTGAGCATAATTTTCCAGTCCGACCTGACGCAGCGCGTCGAGCGCTTTTTCCTGCCGCTCCTGCAGCGCCACGCCAGCTAATTCCATGCCGAACGCGGTATTATTTAGCACCGTCATGTGCGGCATCAGTGCGAATGACTGGAATACCATGCTGATTTTATTTCTGCGCACATCACGCAATTCTGCGTCGGATATTTTGGCAATATCTACGCCATCAATAATCACCTGGCCGCGTGTCGGCTCGATCAGACGATTGAGAAGGCGAACCATAGTGGACTTGCCGGAGCCGGACAGCCCCATGATGACAAAGATCTCGCCTTCTTCAATGGCCAGACTGGCATTTTTGACGCCGAGTGAGAGGCCGGTTTTCGCCAGAATACTCTCTTTACTCTCGCCTTTTTCAATCAGCTTAAATGCCTTTTCGGGATGATCGCCAAATACCTTATATAAATTCTTTACTTCGAGTTTAATTGCCATGCAGTAATGAAATTCCTGGTTAAATGTCTGACTATTTCTTGTTGTACCCTGCGTAAATTTAAGCGCCTATACCGTAGCATAGTGAGATTATCTGACAACCCTTGACGGAAATATCTGGCGTGACACGTATGGCGCGATAGTGGCTAATTCCAGTGCCTGCAAGGGATGAGACGGGATAAATTTTTTCTGAATTTTTTGTGAAATTAAACCGGTTCCGGCCAGAATTATCACTGGAAGGCGGATAAATCACGCTTAGTCAGGCGAAATATTCCGGCGATGAATGGCGCTAAATAGGTAAAATAATCACGCGCGGAATTAACCTTATTTCAGGGGAACGGCGGGAATGCAGGAGAGGAAAATGAATGAGCTGAACGTGGTGGAATCGGCATGAAATTAACCTGGTCGGCATCAATGCCGACCCACAGATGCATCAATATTACCGCTGGGGCGCGTTCCGGTCGGCATCAATGCCGACCCTACAGATGCATCAACCTAACCGCTGGGTGCATTTCAGGCGACATGATTAACCCAACCGTAGGGTGCGCATTCATGCGCACCGCTTACGGTGCAATGCGCACCCTTTACCGCGCACCGCACGCGACTAAAAATTCCAGTCCTCGTCCTCGGTTTCAACCGCTTTACCCATCACATAGGACGAACCGGAACCCGAAAAGAAATCGTGGTTTTCATCGGCGTTGGGCGACAGCGCCGACAGAATCGCCGGATTTACCGCCGTCAGCTCCGCCGGGAACAGCGCTTCGTAACCCAGGTTCATCAGCGCCTTGTTGGCATTGTAATGCAGGAAGGTTTTCACCTCTTCGGCCCAGCCCACGTCGGCATACAGCGCTTCGGTGTACACCACCTCGTTTTCATACAGCGCCAGCAGTAAATCGATGGCGAACTGCTGCAGCTCAGAGCGGCGCGCGTCGTCAACGGTTTCCAGCGCTTTCTGGTACTTATAGCCGATGTAATAACCGTGTACCGCTTCATCGCGGATAATCAGCCGAATCAGATCGGCGGTATTGGTCAGCTTGCCGCGGCTTGACCAGTACATCGGCAGCCAGAAGCCGGAGTAAAACAGGAACGACTCCAGAAAGACGCTGGCGATTTTCTTCTTCAGCGGATCGCTGGCGCGGTAGTGATCCAGCACGATTTTCGCCTTGTTCTGCAGGGCGGCATTCTCCTCACTCCAGCGGTAGGCGGCATCCACATCGGCGGTGTTACACAGCGTGGAGAAGATCGAACTGTAAGAGCGCGCGTGAACCGCTTCCATAAAGCTGATGTTCGACAGCACCGCCTCTTCGTGCGGCGTCAGCGCATCTTCCATCAGTCCCGGTGCGCCAATGACGTTCTGAATGGTGTCGAGCAGCGTCAGACCGGTAAACACCCGAATCGTCAGCTGCTGCTGCTGCGGGTCGAGCGACTGCCATGCCGGCAGATCGTTGGACAGCGGCACCTTCTCCGGCAGCCAGAAGTTGCTGGTAAGACGGTTCCACACTTCGAGATCTTTCTCGTCCTGGATGCGGTTCCAGTTAATCGCCTGAATCTGTTTAAGTTGCATAGTCATCATCACAGTGCACAGGAAACGCAGCCCTGTACCTCCGTGCCTTGTAGCGCCATCTGACGCAGTCGAATGTAATAGAGGGTTTTGATGCCTTTCTTCCAGGCGTAGATCTGCGCTTTGTTGATATCGCGCGTCGTGACGTCATCGCGGAAAAACAGCGTCAGCGACAGGCCCTGATCGACGTGCCGGGTGGCTTCGGCGTAAGTATCAATAATCGCTTCGGGACCAATCTGGTAGGCATCCTGATACAGCTCAAGGTTGTCATTGGTCATAAACGGAGCCGGGTAATAGACGCGGCCGGTCTTGCCCTCTTTACGGATCTCAATGCGCGACACAATCGGGTGGATGCTCGACGTGGCGTGGTTGATGTAAGAGATGGAACCGGTCGGCGGAATCGCCTGCAGGTTCTGGTTATACAAACCGTGCTGCATCACCGACGTACGCAGCGCCTGCCAGTCCGCCTGGTCGGGCAGGGCGATGCCGGCATCGGCAAAAATCTGCGCCACCCGGGCAGTGCGCGGCTGCCAGCTGTGTTGGGTATATTTGTCGAAATAGGCACCGCTGGCGTACTGCGACTGCGCAAAGCCGTCAAAGCTCGCGCCGCGCTCCTGCGCCAGCAGGTTGGAGGTGCGCAGGGCGTGATACGTCACGCAGTAGAAATAGAGGTTGGTGAAATCCAGCGCCTCTGGCGAACCGTAAGCCATGCCTTCACGCGCCAGATAGCCGTGCAGGTTCATCTGCCCGAGACCGATAGCGTGCGAACGGCGATTGCCTTCCGCCACAGACGGCACGGAGGTGATGTCACTCATCTCGGAGACCGCCGTCAGCGCGCGCACCGCCACTTCCACGGTTTGCGCCAGGTTACGCGAGTCCATGGCGTGGGCGATATTCAGGGAGCCGAGGTTACAGGAGATATCTTTGCCGACGCGGCGATAGCTCAGGTCGTCGTGATACTCGCTGGCGCTGTTAACCTGCAGGATCTCCGAACACAGATTACTCATGTTGATGCGACCGGCAATCGGGTTGCTGCGGTTCACGCTGTCCTCATACATGATGTAGGGATAGCCGGACTCAAACTGAATTTCCGCCAGCGTCTGGAAGAAGTCGCGCGGCTTGATGAAGGTTTTGCGGATGCGATCGTCGGCCAGCATCGCCTCGTAGTGCTCGCTGATGCTGATATCAGCAAACGCCTTGCCGTAAATACGCTCAACGTCGTAAGGCGAAAACAGCGCCATATCGCGGTTCTCTTTGGCCAGCTGGAAGGTGATATCCGGAATCACCACGCCAAGCGACAGCGTTTTGATGCGGATCTTCTCGTCAGCGTTTTCACGTTTGGTATCGAGGAAGCGCAGGATATCCGGATGGTGCGCATTCAGCCACACCGCGCCCGCGCCCTGACGCGCACCAAGCTGATTGGCGTAGGAGAATGCATCTTCCAGCATCTTCATCACCGGAATTACGCCGGACGACTGATTTTCAATGCGCTTGATCGGCGCGCCGGATTCACGCAGGTTGGAGAGCAGAAACGCCACGCCGCCACCGCGCTTCGACAACTGCAGCGCCGAATTCACCGCGCGGCCAATCGACTCCATATTGTCTTCAATGCGCAGCAGGAAGCAGGAGACCAGCTCGCCGCGCTGCTGTTTACCGCAGTTGAGGAAGGTCGGCGTAGCCGGCTGGAAGCGACCGCTCAGCATCTCGGCCAGCAGTTCCCGCGCCAGCGTTTCATTGCCGCGCGCCAGCGTCAGCGCCACCATGCAGGCGCGCTGCTCAAAGGTTTCCAGATAGCGTTTGCCGTCGAAGGTTTTTAGCGTGTAGCTGGTATAAAACTTCCACGCACCGAGGAAGGTGTGAAAACGGAAGCCCCAGGCGTCAGCCTCTTCGTGCAGCTGGCACAGGAAGGCGAAATCGTACTGGTTCAGCACCCCGGCTTCATAATAGCCTTCGGCCACCAGATAGCGCAGACGCTCGCCGTGCGAGTCGAATGGCACGCTGTTCGGCTGGACGTGCTGCAGGAAGAACTGGCGTGTGGCTTCATGATCTTTGCTGAACTGGATGCGGCCATCGGCGTCATACAGGTTCAGCATCGCGTTGAGCGCGTGGTAGTCCAGCTGTGTGCTGTTCAGGGTGTCTGTCGTTGCCAAAATTGGGTCACTCCCGCTTTAACATGGGCAATATCGTCGGCGGTTCCCATCAGCTCAAAGCGGTAGAGATAAGGAACCTGACATTTCTGCGCAATGATGTCGCCGGCCAGGCAGAAGCCCGCGCCAAAGTTGCGATTGCCTGCAGCAATCACACCGCGAATACCGCGCCGGTTGGCGTCATCATTAAGGAACTGAATCACCTGTTTCGGCACTGCTCCACGCGCGCTGCCGCCGCCGTAGCTCGGCACCACTAAAATATAGGGCTGGTCGATGTGCAGGCGCTGCGTGGCGTCGAGCGGAATACGCCGCGCAGGCAGGCCGAGACGGGTGATAAACCGGTGCGTGTTTTCCGACTGGCTGGAAAAATAGACCAGTGGAAACATCGCTTTATCCCCCGACGGCAGCGAGCTGGCGCAGGCCGGCGATTTTGTCGGGACGGAAGCCGCTCCAGTGGTCGTTGTGCGTCATCACCACGGGCACCTGGCGATAGCCAAGCGATTTGAGCTGGTCGATGGCTTCCGGTTGGGTATCGAGGTTAATCAGCTGATAGTCGATGCCACTGCGATCCATGGCATTTTTGGTGGCGTCACACTGGACACACTGGCTCTTAGTGTAAATAATAATGCGCATGATTCGTATTTCCCTCTGGTTGTGGTCAGGTTGCGAGATACGAAGCAAAAACCCTTTTGCTGCGAACGTCGTCCCTGCTGACATCTGGTAGCGAGTTGATGTGTTGAATACTAGATGTAGTGGTATTGGTGGTCAAGCCCACCAGATATAGGGTTTTGTGATTTAAGCAGTCGGAATAAGGCGAATACCAGCGATGGTGCGCCCTGGCGCAGGGAAAAAATTTTTGTAAAGGGTTTTGCGGCAATTTTAACCAGCCTGACAGCAGTCGCATCGGCGCGCTAATGCGGAGTGACGCGCAAAAAAAAGCCCCGCATACGCGAGGCTCCTGATGATTTTTTAGCGATTTAGCGGCGTGACATCAGCAGCGCGCCCAGCACCAGACCGACGGCGGCACCGACACCCACGCCGTACCACGGTTTGTCATGCACGTAAGCATCCACCTGATAACCCGCATCGCGCGCGGCCTGAGTCACGCGGTTGCCACTGCCGTTGAGTTTAGCGCGCGTCTGTTTCAGCAGGGCCTGCGCCTGGCTGCGTGCGCTATCCACTTCATCTTTGGCTTCGCTGCCGTAAGATTTCAGTAAGGCTTCAAGCGAATCGGCCAGTTCGTTTACATCCTGATTGATATCAATGTCATCGTTTTTGCTGGTTCGATTAAACATTTTTCGCTCCCTTTGACTTAAAACGTAATACTAAGTGTAGACGAAACGTGACTAAACGCAGCCGTGTGCCAGGCTTTAGGGAAATTCCGAATGTCCTGTGCTGTCGTGCTGATGTAAGGTTGCGGGGCTGTGAGAAGAGAGGAGCAAGCATGTATTTACGTCCGGATGAGGTAGCGCGCGTACTGGAAAAAGCAGGATTCGAAATGGACGTCCTGACACCCAAAACTTATGGTTATCGCCGTGGCGAAAACTATGTCTATGTGAATCGCGAAGCCCGCATGGGGCGCACAGCGTTGATCATTCATCCCACCCTGAAAGAAAAAAGTCAGCACTTCGCTGAACCCGCATCAGAGATGAAAACCTGCGACCACTACACGCAGTTCCCTCTCTACCTGATGGGGGATTCGCAGGAGCATTACGGTATTCCCCACGGTTTTAGCTCGCGCATGGCGCTGGAGCGTTATCTGCAGGGCGTCTTCGGCGCCTGACTGGTGTGCCCCGTCGCGGCGGGGCTGCACACGCTTTCCCAATCCTTACCCTTTCCCACGTTGCAAATTACCGCGCGGATGCGTATAACTCTGTGTCCATATAGAAGTTTAGACGTCCATATGGATATAAACAATGCAAACTGAACCGACGCCTTCGCAGGCAAACTTCAAGCGCAGCATGAAGGTGCGGCATCTGGTGATGCTGTCGCTCGGCGGCGTGATTGGTACCGGGCTGTTTTTCAACACCGGCTACATCATCTCCACCACCGGCGCAGCGGGCACGCTGCTGGCCTATCTGATTGGTGCGCTGGTGGTATGGCTGGTGATGGTGTGTCTTGGCGAGCTGGCGGTAGCGATGCCGGAAACCGGCGCGTTTCACGTCTACGCCGCGCGCTACCTCAGTCCGGCGACCGGTTACACCGTGGCCTGGCTCTACTGGCTCACCTGGACGGTGGCGCTCGGCTCCAGCCTGACCGCCGCCGGTTTCTGCATGCAGTACTGGTTCCCGACGGTGCCGGTGTGGCTGTGGTGCCTGGTGTTCTGTGTCGCCATCTATCTGCTGAATAGTGTTTCGACGCGCTTCTTTGCCGAGGGGGAGTTCTGGTTCTCCATCATTAAAGTGATCACCATCATTGCCTTTATCGTGCTGGGCGCGGCGGCGATGCTGGGGTTCATCCCGATGAAGGACGGCAGCGCGGCACCGGGATTACATAACCTGACCGCTTCCGGCTGGCTGCCGCACGGTACGCTGCCGATTCTGATGACCATGGTGGCGGTGAA
This sequence comes from gamma proteobacterium symbiont of Lampromicra miyakona, assembly GCF_059730895.1. NCBI lineage: Bacteria > Pseudomonadati > Pseudomonadota > Gammaproteobacteria > gamma proteobacterium symbiont of Lampromicra miyakona. The sequence goes on from NZ_AP035932.1 coordinate 1,049,402, forward strand.
TTTTGCCTTCTCCGGGACCGAGCTGATCGGCATTGCGGCGGGTGAAACCGAGCAGCCGCAGAAAGCGCTGCCGCTGGCGATTCGCACCACCGTGGCGCGCCTGATCATCTTCTTTATCGGCACGGTGTTTGTGCTGGCCGCGCTGATCCCGATGGATCAGGCGGGCATCGTTAAAAGTCCGTTCGTACTGGTGTTCGAAAAGATCGGCATCCCGTACGCGGCGGATATTTTCAACTTCGTGATCCTCACCGCGATCCTGTCAGCGGCAAACTCCGGACTGTACGCCTCGGGACGGATGCTGTGGTCGCTGGCCAATGAAAACACGCTGCCGCGCTGCTTTGCCCGGGTCAACCGGCGTGGCATTCCGCAGCTGGCCATCACCGTCAGTATGCTCGGCGGCCTGCTGGCGCTGTTTTCCAGCGTGATCGCCCCGGATACGGTGTTTGTGGCGCTGTCAGCGATTTCCGGCTTTGCCGTGGTGGCGGTGTGGCTGAGCATTTGCGCCTCACACTACATGTTCCGTCGCCGCTATCTGCAGGCGGGCAATGCGCCGCAGCAGCTGGCGTACCGCGCGCCGTTCTATCCGCTGGTGCCGATCCTCGGATTTACCCTGTGTCTGCTGGCGTGCATCGGGCTGGCCTTTGACCCGTCACAGCGCATCGCGCTATGGTGCGGCATTCCTTTTGTACTGTTCTGCTACGCTGCTTATTATCTGACGCAAAAACGCCAACACGCTTTCAACGCTAAGGAGACCGATGATGTCGCGTAACCCCATCGCTGCGGCCCTGACCCACACTGATACCCTGATTCTGGATGGCGCGCTGGCGACAGAGCTGGAAGCGCGCGGCTGTAATCTGGCCGATACGCTGTGGTCGGCCAAAGTGCTGATGGAAAATCCCGAGCTGATTTATCAGGTGCACTATGACTACTTCGCCGCCGGCGCTAATGTGGCGATCACCGCCAGCTATCAGGCGACGCCGCTGGGCTTCGCCGCCCGCGGACTGGATAGCGGCCAGGCCAGCGCGCTGATCCGCCAGAGCGTGGCGCTGGCCCAGCGGGCGCGCGACGATTATCGTGCCTCCACAGGCAGCCAGGCACCGTTGCTGGTGGCCGGATCGGTCGGTCCTTACGGCGCTTATCTGGCCAACGGCGCCGAGTATCGTGGCGACTACGCCTTACCGGCTGCTGAAATGAAAGATTTCCACCGTCCGCGCGTGGCGGCGCTGCTGGAGGCGGGCGTGGATTTGCTGGCGTGTGAAACGCTGCCGTCGTTTGGTGAAATTCAGGCGCTGATTAGCCTGCTGGCGGAGTTTCCGCACAGCAGCGCGTGGTTCTCCTTCACGCTGCGCGATGCGCAACACCTGAGTGACGGCACGCCGCTGAGCAAGGTGGCGGAAGTCATCAATGGTGCGCCACAGGTGGTCGCTGTCGGCCTTAACTGCGTGGCGCTGGAGAGCGTGACGCCGGCGCTGCAAACGCTACAGGCGCTGACGGACAAGCCGCTGCTGGTCTATCCTAACTCCGGCGAGCAGTATGATGCGGTCAGCAAAAGCTGGCACTCAGCGCCGTCTGGCTGCACGCTGCACGATAAGTTCCCCGAGTGGCAACAGGCGGGCGCACGGCTGATTGGCGGCTGCTGCCGCACCACGCCACAGGATATCGCGGCGATTGCCGCCTGTTGTCAACCGTAATAAAGCGCAGAAAAGCGCCACTGATAGCGCGATTGAGGCGGGTGAAAAGGCAGAGAGGGCAGTTTAGACTGTCCTTTCTGATTCTGAAGCGGACCTGCTATGAACCTGCGACATCTTCTTCCCGCCTGTGCGCTGCTGCTGAGCGGCTGTGCCACCATTGTCGGCACCGAAACGCAACCGGTAAAAATTGACTCTGTGCCGCAGGGCGCGCGTTTCACCGTGCAGGATGAAACCGGCCGCGCGGTGGCGCAGGGCTATACGCCGCAGACGGTGGATCTGGCGAAATCCAATGGCACCTATTTCGGTAAGAAACATTATCAGGTGATGCTGGAGAGTCCGGGCTATGTACCGCTGACGCTGCCCATCGAGGCCAGCGCCAACCTGTGGTACGTGCTGGGCAATATTCCGCTGCTCGGTTTCCCCGGCTGGCTGGTGGTCGATCCGTTTTATGGCGGCATGTATGACCTGAAGCCAGCGCACCCGCAGCCGCATCTCAACGTGGTCGGCGCGCGCGGCGGATAACGCGCTGTCATGATGCCTGGTCGCCATGAATGGCGACCCTACAGGCAGATGGGCCTTCGCATTCATATTGCCGAGACAACGCCAGGTCGCCATAAATCGCGACCCTACAGACCTGAACCACACTCACGTGGTGCGTTTCACCGTTTTTCGTAGGGTGCGCCTTCAGGCGCACCGTTTCATAACGGGCACTGACTTATTGCGCGGTAGGTTTCACCATCGCATTACCGGATTTATGCTGCGCCAGGTACTGCTGCTGGAAAATGCACATGCGGATGGTGTTGCGGTACTCGCCGTTGATGAAAAACTCGTGCTTCAGCACGCCTTCCACCTCAAAACCGAGCTTGGTGTAGATATGAATCGCCTTCTCGTTCTCCTGATCGACAATCAGATACAGCTTGTAGAGATTGAGCACCGAAAAGCCGTAATCCATCGCCAGCTTTGCCGCTCTGCTGGCTAAGCCCTTGCCCTGATGCGCCGGGTCGATGATGATCTGAAACTCCGCCCGGCGATGCACGTGGTTGATCTCGACCAGCTCGACCAGCCCGGCTTTTTGCCCGTCGTGTTCCACCACAAAGCGCCGCTCGGTCTGATCGTGGATGTGCTTGTCATACAGGTCAGAAAGCTCCACAAACGCTTCGTACGGCTCTTCAAACCAGTAGCGCATCACGCTGGCATTGTTATCCAGCTGATGGACAAAGTGCAGATCTTCCCGCTCCAGCGGACGTAATTTTACCGTCATACGGTGTTCCTTTAGATGACTGAATGGCTGTTGGGCAGCGGCGCACTCTACCTTCGGGATAAACCGCGCCGCGTTGCGCTCATGCCATGCTAACCAACAATCCGGCCCTGCGCCATGCGCGCGGCGCGATCGCACATATGATCGATCACGTCAGGATCGTGGCTGACCAGCACCATCGTCAGGCCATCATTCTGTTTGAGATCGTTAAGCAGATTCAGGATCTCGGCCTGCACAGACATATCCAGCGCCGATGTCGGCTCATCCAGCAGCAGGATCTTAGGCTCCAGCAGCAGGGCGCGCACGATGGCCACGCGCTGACGCTGTCCGCCGGACAGCTGATGCGGATAGCGATCCGCCAGCGCCGGATCCAGCCCGACATGGCGGAAGCCCGCGTTGATGCGATCGTCGATGTTATCGCGTCGCAGCAGCTTAAGCGGTTCCGCCAGCGTGCGGCGCAGCCGGTGGCGTGGATGCAGCGAAGCGTAGGGATCCTGAAACACCATCTGCACATCGCGCCGCAGCTGGCCGGTAAAGGGTTTGCCCGGCTGCACGGCGGTATTCGCCAGCGTCATCTGGCCGCGCCAGTGCGGATTCAGTCCGGCCATCACCCACAGCAGCGACGATTTACCGCAGCCGGAAGGCCCCACCAGACCGAAACACTCGCCGGCCGCCACCTGCAGGTTCACATCGTGCACCACGGTGCGCAGTTCATAACCCTGTTTATGCGAGACGTTCAGGTTGGCTAATTCAATCATGCATCTTCTCCAGCGCCGCGCGATCCAGCACCGGCAGGCGTTCGCCGTGCGTCGCTTTACCCGGACGGCAGGCCCACAGCGTGCGGGTATAAGGATGGCTGGCGTCCGACAGCTGCGCCGCCGGCAGCGTGTCCAGCAGGCGGCCTTTGTACATCACCATCACCCGCTGACAGTGCTCGGAGACCTGTTGCAGATCGTGACTGATCAGCAGCAGGCCCATATTGCGCTGCTCCACCAGGCGACGAATCAGCGCCAGCACCTGATCGCGCATGGCGTGATCGAGCGCCGAGGTGGGCTCATCGGCAATCAGCAGATCGGGATCGGTAATCAGCGCGATCGCCAGCATCACGCGCTGGCCCATGCCGCCGGAGAGCTGATGCGGATAGCGCTTCATCAGCTGGCGCGGATCGGGCAGGCCCACCGCGTCCAGCATCTCGCACACTTTCTCTTTGCGCTCGGCGCGGCTCAGCTTGCGGTGCAGCACCAGCGGCTCTTCAACCTGCCAGCCAATGGTGCGCGTCGGGTTGAGCGCGTATTTCGGGTCCTGCATGACCATCGCCACTTTGCCGCCGCGCACGCCGATCCAGTCGCGCTCGCGCAGGTGCAGGGCGTCTGCGCCCGCCACCTGCAGCCGGTCAGCCTGCAGCTGCAGCGCGGGCGACAGCAGGCCCATCAGCGCACGCGCGGTCAGGGATTTGCCCGAGCCGGATTCACCGACCAGCGCCACGCGTTCGCGGCCAAGGGTAAAGCTGATGTTATCCACCAGCAGCGCGTCGTGGCTGCGAATCGTCAGCCCCTGCGCATCAATTAACAGATCATTTGGCATGGCGGGTATCCAGTCGGTCACGCAGGCCGTCGCCTGTCAGGTTAAACGCCAGGCTGGCGAACAGAATGGCTGCGCCGGGCGCTGCCGCCACCCACCATTGGTCGAAAATCACTTTACTGCCTTCTGCTACCATCGAGCCCCATTCGGCGGTTGGCGGCTGCACGCCCATGCCGAGGAAGCCCAGGCCGGCGGCAGAAAGAATAATCCCGCCGAGGCTCAGCGCGGCACGCACCACGGCGGTCGGCAGGCAGAGCGGCAGAATGTGGCCAAACATCAGGCGCAGGCCGGTAATGCCCTGCATGCGCGCGGCGGCGAGGTAATCGCTGCGGCGCAATGCCAGGGTTTCCGCGCGTGCCTGCCGGGCAAACGGCGGCCAGCTGGTGAGCGCCAGCGCCAGTGCGCCGTTCATCAGGCCCGGACCCAGCATTGCCACCAGCGCCAGCGCAATCACCAGGTTGGGCAGCGACAGAAAAATATCGGTGATGCGCATCAGCACGCGTTCGGTCCAGCCGCCGACGTAGCCGGCGGTGATGCCGACTAACAGGCCAACCGGGATGGTCAGCACCAGGATCAGCGACACCAGCAGCAGCGTCGGACGTGCGCCGTAAATCACGCGCGACAATAAATCGCGCCCGAAGCCGTCGGTGCCGAACCAGTGCAGCGCCGACGGTGCCAGCAGACGCTGTTCAATCACCTGCGCGTTAGGATCAAACGGCGCCAGCAGCGGCGCCAGCAGCGCCATGGCCACCAGCACGATCACCAGCGTCAGGCCGATGGTCAGCGAAGTGATACGCGCCCGGCGCCGGCGCGGGCGCACGGTTTCCAGTTCATGAAGTTGTTGAGTCATCGGGTTCTCGGATCGGTTAACCAGGTGAGGGCGTCGGCCACGGCATTGAGCAGGATAAAGCAGCTGCCAATCAGCAACGTAGCGCCGAGAATCGCCGGAACATCCGCGGAAAACAGCGCGTTGGTCATATAGCGACCGACGCCCGGCCAGGCGAATACGGTTTCCGTCAGCACGGACCCTTCCAGCAGCGTGGCGTAGGAGAGGGCGATAACGGTGATCAGCGTGCCCAGCACGTTGGGGAAAATATGACGCAGCAGAATGCGCGCCCGGCCAGCGCCTTTCGCGCGCGCCAGCACCACATACTCTTTGCTGCTCTCTTCCAGCAGTGCCGCGCGCAGCAGGCGCGTAATGCCTGCCATCGCCAGCAGGCCGAGAATCACCACCGGCAGCCACAGATGGGCAATCGCGTTGCGAAACATTTCCGCATCGCCGGAGAGCCAGCTATCAATCAGTACAAAGCCGGTCTTCGGTTCGAGGGTATAAATCCAGATATCATCCAGCTGGCCCGGACCGGCGGACCAGTGCAGCACGGCGTAAAACAGCAGCAGGCCTAGCAGGCCGAGCCAGAACACCGGCACCGAGTAGCCCAGCAGCGAGATAAAGCGCGCCACGTTATCAATGACGCTGCCCGGTTTCCACGCCGCCAGCAGCGCGAGCGTCACGCCGAACACCGCAGCGAAAATCATCGAACAGGTCGCCAGCTCAAGCGTGGCGGGGAAGGTGCGCATCAGGTCGGCGCTGACTGGCTGATTGGTCAGGTGCGACAGGCCGAGATTGCCCTGCGCCAGATGGCTGATATAGCGCCAGAACTGCACCAGCACCGGCTGATCCAGTCCCAGGTCGTGACGCACCTGAGCATAGGTGGCCTCGCTGGCGTGATCGCCGGCGATTTGTTGTACCGGGTCGACTGGCGACAGGTGCGACAGCATGAAAGTAAACGCTAACAAACCCACCAGCGTCACCAGCAGCGACAGCAGACTGGTGACGAGGCGGCTGAAGCGCTGCCAGAGTGGCCGGGCGAACCCGGCCGATGACGCTGACGCTGCCATTACTTCGAAACCTGCGCGTAATACACCATGTCCGGGTTGATCCCCTGCACATAGCCCTGCAGATTGTCGCGCAGCGCAATCAGGTTACGCGCCTGCAGGCCAATCACGTACGGCGAGTTCTTCAGCACTTCGCGCTGCATCGCCTGATAAAGCGCAACGCGCTTGTTGCTGTCGGCTTCGGCCGTCGCCGCCAGCGCCTGTTTGCTCAGCTCCGGGATGTGCCAGTCTGAACGGTAAGCAATGGTTTTGCTGCCATCTTCCGGATTGTAAGCGAAAGACGCGGCGTTGGTGTTCGGGTCGAAGTAATCCGCGCCCCAGGCGTTGAGCGTAGCTTCATACTGATGCGCCTTCACGCGGGTGGAGACTTCAGAGCTTAAGCCCGGCTGCACTTCCACCTTCACGCCGCCTTTGGCGAAGCTGCCCTGCAGCGCCTGCGCGATATCGAGGTACGGAGGCTGATTGCTGGTGGAGAGCTTAAAGCTGACGTTGGTCAGGCCGGCCTTCTGCAGAATCGCTTTGGCCTTCTCTGGATCGTAGCTGTAAGGCGTGTCGTTCAGCGCACCGAGGAAACCCTTCGGCAGGAAGGTCTGGTGCACTTCAAACTGGCCTTTCAGCAGGTCATTCGCGATACCTTTATAGTCGAACAGGTAGCGTGCTGCTTCCCACAGCGCCGGGTTCTTCAGTACGGGATTGGCACCGACGTTGAACTGAATGTAGTAGAGCGACGCCATCGGAATCGCTTCGGTCTTCACGCCGGCTTTGCCCTTCAGCGCAGCGATCTGGTCAGCACCGAGGTTACGCGCGATATCGACATCGCCCTGTTCCAGCAGCAGACGGCGCGCTGCCGGCTCCGGCACGTTTTTGATCAGAATGTTTTTCAGCTTCGGTGCACCGGCCGGTGAGGTCGGGTTGGCGCTGAGCAGTATCGCTTCATGCAGCACCACTTTGCGAATCTGGAACGGGCCGCTGCCGGCCGAGTGGGTGCCGAGCCACGCGTGGCCGAAATCACCGTTTTTGGCGTTGGCCTGCGCGGTTTTTTCATCAACGATCGAGGAGACCGGCGCGGACAGCAGGCTCAGCACATAGGCCGGGCTGACGTTGGCGCTCCAGCTAATCTGCACGTGGTCTTCATCGACCTTTTTCAGGAAGCTGTCAACGTTGTCTTTGTTCCAGCCGAGCTGGGTCAGAATAAAGGACGGATCGAGGTTGAGTTTCACCACGCGGCCCAGCGAGAAAATGACATCTTCCGGGCGCAGCGGGTTACCGCTGGCGAATTTCGCGTCTTTGCGCAGCGCAAACGTCAGGCTGCGGTTATCGCTGCCCGGCTGCCATGACGTGGCCAGCGTTGGCTTAAGATCGGTCGGATTGGCCGGATCGGACTGCACCAGGCGCTGATAAATGTTAGTGAACGCTTGCACCGTGGTCAGTTCAAAGCCCTGGGCCGGATCAAAGCTGTCCGCATCATCCGTAGACTGCGCAATCACCAGCGTATCTTTCGGCGTGGCGGCCTGCGCGGAGAAGGCGGCTACCAGCGACAGCGCCAGCAGTGAGGGAATAATTTTTTTCATGTTGTTTCCTTGCCTTAAAAAAGTAACGCGAGTTTACGAGAGCGCTACAGTGAAGAATAGTCAATTTATGGCTATGCATATGCCGTAAGGTTCTAAGCGGTGCGCTTCAGTTATAAGCAAGAGGGCGTAACGCGATCGGATTAACCTGATGCACCTTATATCCGCACGCATTATCAACCAAATCGCAACGAAAATTAAATCAACCTGAACCCCAGAATAATTAACTTTACTTCGCTTTTCGCCCTCCTATAATAGCCGCAACTTCACACAGGAGAATTCAGTTGGACAGTCACCCTTATCGATGGCAATACAAGGCAAGCTGACGCGCGAATTCTTTTGTCGCTGCTTGCCAACATGGCGGGCAGCAATCCTCACCTGTTTCTGATGATTGTTCCCTGATAATGACACCATAGCGGGCTGATGCCCGTGGGAATAGCATCATGCACATGATTTTAAACGCACTTTTTCCTCCGCCTCGATGCGCGCGCTGATCTTCAGCGTGCTGAGCTTCCCTGCGCGTTAAGCCGCTTCAGGCTGCTGCTGCGCGCAGCGTTATCCAGGATTATGTTATTTCACTCGTTATTCAGCGAGCGACTTTCTTCGCCCATTATTTCCGGGAGGTAATATGGAAATTCCCGATAGGTTATTTTTAATTTAATCCGGTCACGCCGTGACAATTAATGTTTTCGACTTGTGCGCCTGGCGCGCAGGGATCGTTATTGCCGTAAAAAAATAAACGAGGAGTGTCATCATGACTGACATGAAACTCAACCAGGAAAAAAAAGCCTGGAACACCGTGCGTCCGGCACGTCAGAAAACCGCACGCTATCTGATTGAAGACGAAGCCGCTTTTACCGCCGACGAAACGCTGCTGCGCCTGCGCAGCGATGCGCTGGGGCTGGTCGAACGCGAAGCGGAAGCGCGGCTGCAGATTTATGGTCGTAATCAGGTAGAGCATGATAAAGCGCCACCGGCGCTGGTACAGCTGATCCAGGCTTTTAATAATCCGTTCATCTATGTGCTGCTGGCGCTGGCGCTGGTGAGCTTTTTCACCGACTACTGGATGCCGCTGCGCCATGGCGAGGAGACCGATCTGACCGGTGTCATCATCATTGTGACGATGGTAACGCTCAGCGGTTTGCTGCGCTTCTGGCAGGAGTTTCGTACCAACAAAGCGGCACAGGCGCTGAAATCGATGGTGCGCACCACCGCCACCGTGCTGCGCCGGGAATCGGTACAGCAGGCGCCGCAGAAACAGGAAGTGGACATCACCAGCCTGGTGCCCGGCGACATCATCTATCTCTCGGCGGGCGATCTGGTGCCAGCCGATGTGCGACTGCTCGACTCACGCGATCTGTTTATCAGCCAGGCGATTCTGACCGGCGAATCGCTGCCGGTGGAGAAATATGATGTCACCGGCCACGTGGCCAGCAAGCAGGCCAGCGCCAGCGACAAAGATGCGTCGCTGCTGGAACTGGGCAGCGTATGTCTGATGGGCACTAACGTCTCCAGCGGCAGCGCCAAAGCGGTGGTGGTGGCGACCGGCGGGGAAACTTACTTCGGCAGCCTGGCGAAATCGATTGTTGGTAACCGCACACAAACCGCTTTCGATCGCGGCGTGAACAGCGTCAGCTGGCTGCTGATTCGTTTCATGCTGGTGATGGTGCCGGTGGTGCTGCTGATTAACGGCCTGACCAAAGGTGACTGGCTGGATGCTGCGTTGTTCGCGCTGGCGGTGGCGGTGGGGCTGACGCCGGAAATGCTGCCGATGATTGTCAGCTCGAATCTGGCCAAAGGGGCGATTGCCATGTCGCGCCGTAAAGTGATCGTCAAACGCCTGAACGCGATCCAGAACCTCGGCGCCATGGACATTTTGTGTACCGACAAAACCGGCACGCTGACGCAGGACAATATCATCCTGGAGCATCATCTCGACTGTGCCGGGGTAGAGAATTCGCGCGTCCTGATGCTGAGCTGGCTCAACAGCCATTACCAGAGCGGCACGCCTAACCTGATGGACCGCGCCATCCTGCGCTACGGCAAAGGACGCATCAGCGCGGACATGAGCGACTACTACAGCAAAGTGGATGAGCTGCCGTTTGATTTTGTGCGTCGCCGCGTTTCAGTGGTGGTGCGTGACCGCCGCCTCAACCAGCAGATGCTGATCTGTAAGGGCGCGGTCGAGGAGATGCTGAGCATTGCCAGCGCCGAACGCGAAGGCAAACTGATTCAGCCGCTCAATGAAACCCGTCGCGCGGAGCTGCTGGCGCTGGCGCATCAGTACAATCAGCAGGGCTTCCGCGTGCTGCTGGTGGCCAGCCGCGCGCTGGCGGAGCCGGGCCTGCAACAGGCGCTCAGCGTCGCGGATGAACAGGGGCTGACCATCGAAGGGCTGCTGACCTTCCTCGATCCGCCGAAGGAGAGTGCGGCGAAGGCGATTACCGCGCTGAACGAGAACGGCGTAACGGTCAAAGTGCTGACCGGCGATAATCCGGTAGTGACGGCGCGCATCTGTCAGCAGGTGGGCATCGACTGTGGCGAGATCCTCACCGGCGAGACGATTGCGGCGATGAGCGATGAACAACTGGCGCAGGCCGCGGCGCGCAGCTCGGTGTTTGCCAAACTGACGCCGCTGCAGAAGTCACGCATTCTGCGTGCGCTGCAGCAGCAGGGCCATACGGTGGGTTTTCTCGGTGACGGCATTAATGATGCGCCGGCGCTGCGTGACGCCGATGTGGGGATCTCGGTCGACAGCGCGGCGGACATCGCCAAAGAGTCTTCTGACATCATCCTGCTGGAAAAGGATTTGATGGTGCTGGAAGAGGGCGTGATGAAGGGGCGCGAGACGTTCGGCAACATCATCAAGTACCTGAACATGACCGCCAGTTCCAACTTCGGCAATGTGTTCTCGGTGCTGGTGGCGAGCGCATTCATTCCGTTCCTGCCGATGCTGGCGATTCATCTGCTGATTCAGAACCTGATGTACGATCTGTCACAGCTGGCGCTGCCGTGGGACAAAATGGATCGCGAGTTCCTGCGCAAACCACGCAAATGGGACGCGCGCAACATCAAGCGCTTTATGCTGTGGATTGGGCCAACGTCGTCAATTTTTGACATCACCACCTTTGCGCTGATGTGGTACGTGTTCGCGGCGAATTCCCCAGCGATGCAGTCACTGTTCCAGTCCGGCTGGTTTGTTGAAGGGCTGCTGTCGCAGACGCTGGTGGTGCACATGCTGCGCACGCGCAAGATTCCGTTTATCCAGAGCCGCGCGGCGCTGCCGGTGCTGCTGACCACCGCCTGCGTAATGATTGCCGGCATTCTGCTGCCGTTCTCGCCGCTCGGCGCGATGGTCGGCCTGGTGCCGCTGCCATGGAGCTATTTCCCGTGGCTGCTGGCCACGCTGCTCGGCTACTGCCTGGTGGCGCAGGGCATGAAAACGCTGTACATCAAGCGCTTTGGCCAGTGGTTCTGAGTGCAGGAGGCGCGATGAAGCAACGCAACCTGGATAAAACGGTGTGCCACCTGCTGATAATTATGGTGGTCATCGTCGTGCTAACGTTAGTGTTCCGGTAAGGACAACAGGGCAGGGTATCCTGCCCTTTTTCGTAGCACACCAACCAGCGAGAGACAGATGAGCCAACAACAGCGAGCATTGATTATTGGGGCGTCAAAAGGCATTGGCCTGGCCGTGGTGCAGCAACTACTGCAGGCGGGCTGGCAGGTGACCGCCACCTACCGTTCCACGGCGGTTTCGTTTCAGCATCCGCAGCTGCAGTGGCTGGCGCTGGATATCACCGATGGCGCGCAGCGTGACGCGCTGGTCCGGCAGCTCGGCGACGCACCCTTTGATTGCATCCTGATTAACGCCGGGATTCTCGGTCCGCACGCATCGCAGCTGCGCGACGTGGACGATGCGCAGCTCAGCGAGCTGTTCTTTACCAATGCGGTGGCGCCGGTGCGCCTGGCGGAGAGCCTGCTGCCGCTGCTGCGCGATAAACAGAGCGTGCTGGGCCTGACCACGTCGCGTCTCGCCAGCCTCAACGAGAACCGTGACGCGGCGATGCCGTTCTACGCAGCCAGCAAAGCGGCGCTGAATATGCTGAGCCGCGCGCTGGCGACGCAGATGCACCAGCAGGGCAGCACCTTGCTGTCACTGCATCCGGGCTGGGTAAAAACGGACATGGGCGGAGAGGGCGCGGATATCAGCGTTACCGAGAGTGCGCAGGGCATGGTCACGCAGCTGCAGCAGTTTAGCGGGCGTGGCGGCCATCATTACGTGGATTACCGCGGCCAGCTGCTGAACTGGTAATGATTAACCTGCTGGTTAGCGCCAGCAGGTTTTTTTCTTACTCATCCGGCGAATAGTACTGCACGCCGATTTCAATGCGTTCGCGACCGCTTGCTACGCGGTGACGGTTGGTATCGCGCAGCGAATAGATGCAGCCGCAATACTCCTGCTGATAGAAGCGCTCGCGCTTGCTGATCTCAATCATGCGCGACGAACCGCCACCTTTACGCCAGTTAAACTCCCAGTAAAGCATATCCGGATAGCGCGCCGCCGCGCGTACGCCGCAGTCGTTGATTTGCTGCATATTCTTCCAGCGCGAAATGCCGAGTGAACTGGTGATCACCGGGAAACCGTGTTCATGCGCGTACAGCGCGGTGCGTTCGAAGCGCATGTCGAAACACATGGTGCAGCGCACGCCGCGCTCCGGCTCCCACTCCATGCCACGCGCGCGCTCAAACCAGTTGTCTTTGTCGTAATCGGCATCAACAAAAGGCACGCCAAACTGCTCGGCAAAGCGGATGTTCTCCTCTTTGCGCAGCTCGTACTCTTTCAGCGGATGGATGTTCGGGTTGTAGAAGAAGATGGTGTAATCGATGCCGGATGCCAGCATCGCTTCCATCACTTCTCCCGAGCAGGGAGCGCAGCAGGAGTGCAGCAGCACTTTATTGTGGCCATTCGGCAAGGGCAGCGGCTGGCGTTGAAATGTATCGGACATAAAGTTAATTAATGGTTAAGGGCGATGCGGCAAGTGTAGGGGCAAAGGCCGGGCGATGCAAAGCGTCGGTGGCGTTTCAGGCAGAGTGCCTGTGGTACTGCGTGGCATCCGCTCGCCGGGGATGCTTAGCGGCGCGATTCATTGCGTAATACATTGCGCCGCTATTTTAGGTTCAGGGCTTATTGTACGGTCAGTGACAACCCTTCTTTCATCACTGCGCAGGCTGCGCGAAGTCAGGTCTCATCGTGAACGGTGGTCGACGCACCGTTCTGCTGCACCGAGCGGATGCCGTTTTCCGCCGCCTGTTTAGAACTGTACATCTCGCTGGTGGCGATGGTTTCGCCGTTGCTGGCTTTAAGCACAAACCAGTATTTCTGCGACAATGCTGTATCACTTTTTCTCAGTACGTAATATCCCATGTGCTTTCTCCTTGTGCCGGCACCCGATGGCCGGTTCGCTTACTATTCGCGCAGCCTGCTTATTAATCAATCACTGATTAGAAATTTGCCCGAATCCAGGAGCGGGATCGCAGCGTTTTGTATCAATCCGGTTGCTGGCAGGCACAAAAAAGGCCGCATCGCGGCCTTCTGGGGTAATGAGTTCGTGTCTATCACGCGGGTAAAGCCGTGATGTTCATGAATCGGGTAAATGCTTTACTGCGGGAGACACCTTTCGGATCGCTGAAAAATGGCAGCTGGAATTTCGGTGATTCTTCCAGTTTCAGGCTCCAAATATAATCACCGATAAAACGAAACTGGAGTGAATGGTCACTGATGTGCAATTGCTCAAATGTGCCGGAGTTATACTCATTGCCAATAGTGACAATTTCCTGAATGCCCTGAGAGGAATCAATCAGCACAATAGTCAGTGATTCCTCGTAGAGCACGTCATCCGTGACAAACAGCACATAGCGGTTATCAGTGACTTTGACTGCTGCCTCAAGGATTTTTCCGGGGATGATTATGCCGGTAGAACTACCGCTGACTAATACCTCTGATTTCGCCTGTTCGCGGTCCGTTGCGTGTTGCACCTCAACCAAGGATACATCATTAACTATTTGCATCAGCGCCAAATCCATCCCATTTGCCATGCCGCGAGAGCAGCTCCTGCGAAACCACCGATCATCACACATATCGGCGCACCCGGTCCGCAGGCGAGACCTGCTACTGCTCCACCCGCTGCCGCCCCTAAAACTCCTGCTCCATTAATCGCTATCTGTCTCCCGGTTTCGGAAACTTTGTCATCAGATTCATAAATCTCGTAAATTGATATAGCAATTGAGAGAACAACCAACCCTTTTGCTACACGAGAAAGCCGCATCATTTTCAGGTTAACTTGAGGATTTGACTTTCCCGCAGATTCTACAATGGCTGCATATACCTGATTTTGCTGGCTGATTGAAATATTGTTAAAATTCGCATGTGGACCAAAAATTTGAATAGTTTTTTTTGCTACCAATTCATTCAAACTCTTACCTGTCAGCTTAAGTCGTTCAGCCATTGCTCTGCCTAATGGAGTGCTCCTTGAACGGATCATTTCCATTATTAAGTTACGGGTGTCATGAGCTTCCCGTGCCGCCTGCTCCCAGTTGATTAAACCAGCATTCACTTTTGTTGTAAGATCATTAGCCATCTCTTTGATCAACCGTGAATATTCAAGGCGTAGGCGGGGATCAATTGATAAACGTGTCGCCGCTGCTGCAACATCTCCCTGCAGCGCATTGATTTCCGACTGAAAACGCTCATGTCCCTGCTGATCCAGAACTTGTAAAAGTGAGGTGTCCATCCCTGTCTCCTTGAATTGATCTCAATTGACTTTAGCAAAGCTTATGTGATAACACAATAACGCGATATATTATGACAAATCCAAATGTCTCCAAATGGATATAAATAACATCAGCGTAGTAAAGTGCCTTTTAACGGTTTATGAGAGCTTTTTGATATTTTTATCAAAAAGATGCTAATTTTTTTTGTTTAGGACAATATTATGCAACAGCAAATCAGTATTCCCTTAGTGCCTGTCAGGCATCAGTCTGAGGCTGATGGTTTTGAGATGGGGGTGATGAGTGATGGTACGCCTTATTTAACAGCTAGCGGGTTGGCATTTATTTGCGGTACTGCTCGTAGTAATATAATTACAATGGTGAACGATTGGCATAATCAACGTTTGCTCCCGCGAGGAGTAGCCATAAGTCAAATTATCTCGCGAAATGGAGGGAACCCTGAAAATGATTTACATTCAGCAATAAAAGTAAAAGGTACAACTTACCATGCTATTCCTGCCGATAATTGCATGGCTGTTCTCGAGTACTATGCTTTTGAAAGTCGCTCTGATGCAGAAATTGCGCGCGGAAACTTTAGAAATTTAGCGACTCAATCTCTAAAAGAATTCATCTATACAAGAACTGGATATAAAGCGACAGGAGCTTTACCTGCACATATAGTAAGGTATACAAAAAATCGAGCTAAGATCCCATATACCCATTTTTCAATGTTGAATGAGATGACTTTAAGCTTAATTGCCCCACTGGAAGAGGCTGGCTATACATTACCAGATAATCTTGTTCCTGATATTTCTGAAGGAAAACTTTTTTGCAAATGGTTACGTGAAAATAGAAATGTAGAACCAGCAAGCTTTCCTTCTTACGAACATGAATATCCAGATGGGCGCAAAGTCTCTGCAAGACTATATCCAATTGAATATCTAGATGATTTTAGAAGGCATTTCCATGAAGTATGGTTGACGGAACGAGCGGCAAATTACTTTAGTGAAAGGGACTCTTTAGCTTTGGAATTCGTGTCCAATTTGTCTTTACCTGCTCCTCATTAATGCTTAAAAAAATGCCTGGCGCTAAGCACCTGGCATTTTGATTTAAATGAATGCAGAGCAATCGCTGTCTACTTTAGAAGAAATTACTCAGAGACTTTCTTCTTCAGATCGCTGGCACTTTCTTTGGTTTTGTTCCAGCCTTTCTGCGCGCCTTCTTTGGTGGCGTCCCAACCTTTTTCAGTACCTTCTTTGGTGCTGTTCCAGGCTTTCTGCGAGTTTTCGCTCGCTTTGCTGGTCAGGCTATCGCTTTTGCCTTCGGCAGCATGTTTGGCTTTGAGCTGCTGCTCTTCACCCTGATGCTGCGCCTGATGCAGTTTCTCTTTCGCCGTGTTGGCGCCCGCTTTGGCGTCAGCGACGGTTTCATCGGTTGCGTGTGTGGCGGCAAACGCCGTAGAAGTCAGAAGAATGGCGGATAACGCAATAATCGTCTTTTTCATAATATATTCCCTCATTAAGCATCATAAGTGTTATGAGCGTAGTTAAGAGTGGCACAGAGCGCAACGCAGGGCATTAGGAATAAACTGTAAGTGAATATACCGTTTCTGTGGGAATTTCTGGCATAAATGCGCAGCAGGGAGAGGCGCTTTCGCGAGCTGTCGTTTGTTACGGCTGACTGAGGGTAAAGCAGTCAGCGTCGTTCGGGTGATCAGATGTCACCCGCCAGGATGTACGTCCCGGCAGCGACAGACTCGAATAATTTATTGCCTTATCGGCTCACCGGACAGGACTGAACGCTCGAGTGCGCGGGTTTCCCGAATATTCCGGGCTGGCGGTGAACCAAACAGCCGTGAGTATTCACGAGTAAACTGCGTCACGCTCTCATATCCCACCGCATTAGCGGCAATACCGATCGCTGTCCCTTCCGTCAGCATCAGTCTCCGCGCTTCAAGCAGGCGCAGCTGTTTCTGGAATTGCAGCGGGGTGAGCGTGGTGACATGGCGGAAATGCGTATGAAATACCGAGAGGCTCATACCGGCGGCGTCAGCGAGGGTTTTCATGCGCAGCGGTTGCGCATAATTGGCCCGAATAATCGCGACTGCCCGCGCAATCCGCCGGGCATGGCTGTCAGTGCTGCCGAGGGCGCGCAGCGCGCTGCCGTGCCGTCCTGACAGTAGCCAGTAATGTAACTCCCGCACCAACTGGCTGCCCAGCACGGCGAGTGCGCGCGGTCTGCTGAGCATGTTCAGCAGGCGCAAAGCGGCTTCTGCCACATCTTCTTCGATCTGATCAATGCTTACGGGCAAATCCGTTGCCGCCTCCAGCCCGACCATATTTGCCATCAGTTCACTAATCACCGCCGCATCCAGTTCCACGACCAGAGAATAATAAGGGGTGTCGGCACTGGCGCTGATAACCTGACTCACGGTTGGCACGTCCATGGTGATCAGCAAGGATTCCCCCGCGCCAAAATCAAAACGATCAGTGCCCATGGTCACGCGTTTACTGCCTTGCAGCACCATTGCGATTAGCGGTTTGGTGATAGCGAATTGCAACGCGGTAGGCGCGGTCTCGCGCAGAATGAACACCCCATCAACTGGCGTTGCGGCAACCCCCGCTCCGTTGTGGTGTTCATCAGCGTAATGTCGTGCCGCCTGCAGCAAAGCCGCCATCCTCCCGGCAGAGTTGAATTCATCGTCCCGTGCAGTGCGTTCCTCATACGAGTGATCACGCTTTTTCATATTATCAGGCAATAAAATAAAAATTTATGGTGCAGTTATTCTAGTAAATACGGCATAAAATAAAAATATAAAAATAATCAGGCAATAATTAAAAATTATTGGGCAACCCTGGAAGTTTGTCGATTGTTAGAATCACCCTCCCATTATTGAGGAGATATTTCATGACAACCCTTTCTCTTGTAACTGGCGCCAGCCGGGGTCTTGGCCGTAATACCGCACTGAGCATTGCCCGTCATGGTGGTGATGTCATCGTGACTTATCGTACTGGTAAAGAAGCGGCGGATGCCGTGGTGAATGAAATTCAGGCGCTTGGCCGTAAGGCAGTTGCGCTGCAACTGGACACCAGTAACGTATCGTCCTTCCCGGGTTTCGTCGCCGCCGTGGGCAATATCCTGAAAGGTGACTGGGGACGCGAAACGTTCGACCATCTGATCAACAACGCCGGGCATGGGGAAATGGCCGACTTTAGCGCAACCACGGAAGAGCAGTTCGACGCGTTATTTAACGTACACGTCAAAGGAGTGTTTTTTCTGACGCAGTCGCTGCTGCCGCTGCTGGTCGATGGCGGACGCATCGTCAACTTCTCTTCGGGGCTGACCCGCGTGTCGTTCCCGGGCTTCTCAGCCTATTCGGCTGCCAAGGGCGCCGTTGAAATTCTCTCCGTGTATATGGCGAAAGAACTGGGCAGCCGCGGCATCACCGTGAATACCGTGGCCCCGGGAGCGATTGAGACCGACTTCCTGGGTGGCGCGGTGCGTGACATCCCTGATTACAACCAGGCATTTGCCGGCATGACCGCACTGGGTCGCGTGGGCCTGCCTGATGACATCGGTCCGATGATTGCCAGCCTGCTGGGACCGGACAACCGCTGGGTCACCGGTCAGCGCATTGAAGTCTCCGGCGGGCAGTCCATTTAGTTGCCCGATGATGGATTCCGCCCGGTGCGGAATCCATCCTGTTCCCCTGATGCAATAAGAGGTATTTGATGCCTAAAATGATCATTTATGCGCCAGCAGGCACTTTCGATGCGGCTGAGCGTCAACGGGTTGCCAGAGCTCTGACGCAGTTAGGACTTGATTGCGAGGCGCTGCCAGACTCCCCGCTGGTTCGTAGTACGGTCTGGACCTACTTTGCTGAATACTCTTCTGATGCCGTCTTTATGGGAGATAAACCCGCATGGTTGCCGGTTGTGTCCCTTCAGATATATGTCATCAAAGGTGGCCTGGATGAGGATGCAAAGAAGAAGCTGATCGAGGGAGCAACCGCGATTCTGGATCGTCGTCCGTCAGGCACCTCTGTCGCGCCTGTCTATGTGGTGATTCATGAAGTCGAAGAAGCAAACTGGGGGATATTCGGTCAGCAGGCCGATCTCGCAGCGCTTCGCGCCAGCGATGACAATGCTCCGGCGATTTGAAGGAAATGTTTTTGATAGGGGGGGCCGGGAAACCTCAGGGAATGACATGAAGGTTATAGTGAGTGTTGTCTGAACTCCACGCTAAATTTTCGAGCACCCTATGGGATTGCAGCGGGCTGGAGAAGGGATAGGTTGCTGCAAAAATACAGACTGCCTCCCCCGCTGCCAACTATAGTTGGAAATCCGTTTAACATGAAAATTATAATGACTCATAAGACAGGCATCTTTATTGGCAGGACCGTGCCAGTTATTGGCTGGGCTGTAATGGCGTCAGACGTAGGGGTTATAGGCTGGGAGTCGATGAACCGTTACAACACGATAGTCCAGGCGGAGGATAAAATCTGGTGATGGATGATACTGAAAAGGCGATATTCGCACTGGTTGAAGAATATAACGGTTACTGTTTCTGGCTGCGTAAGCGTTTTCCACTGACACATACAACGGATTTGAACAAAGATTTCAGGATGGCGCCGGAAGACGCCGCTGAGCTGCTGGAAACATTCGCGGAGCGATTTTCTCTCAACCCGAAAGAAATAAATTTCGGGCGTTATTTTCCGGCAGATAATGGTAAGGCGGAAAAACCGCTCACCATTCAGCTGCTAATTGATTCTGCGCGCGCCGGTCACTGGACTGATAAATAAAAGGTATCCGTAGGCACTCAATCCTGCCGCTGTGAATTAGCTGCCATCTTTCAGATTGAGGTTGTAAGGCGCAAACCTTACAACCTCATCACCAAGCCAGTCGTTTAACCCCTCAACGCGTCTTTGCGGCGGCATCAGTTCGTTGCGCACAAACACGTGGCTGATCTTTTCAACGTCACCGAATCCGCCGGTGTTATTCGGGATAATCCCCAGCATCTGCCGGTGGTACACGGTGCGCGGCCATCATGTCGTCGCGGCTGACGTTATCGATGTTCAGAAACTCATCTTTGGTCGCCACCTCTGACAGCGGGTTGATCTGAATCCCGTCTCTCATATTTGCTGGCAGAGTCTGAACAAGCTTCATAAGCTTATGAAAGTAAGTATATTTTTCCAATTCAACTTTGGAGCGTATACCTAAACGTGTACCGATTATTGGATTTCACACCTAGGAACGGCATGGCTAGGATAGCGAACGTTTGGTGCTAAATCCAAAATAAATTGACTTTAGGGAAAAGTGTTCACAGTGTTCAATTTCGTTTTTTATGTATTAAATTCATTGTCTTAGGAGATGAAGAGTTTTAAGCGGGATGTACACTGATGTGCACTAAGGGTGATCACTTTCACCTAAGAATTATAAAACTGGCTTAAGCCGGTTGATGGTGGCGTCATCACGTGATGCATTTTGGCCTATCCTATGAGCCGTTTTCATTGCAATTTTTCCGGAGCTTTTTTAGCACTCTGCCAATAGCGAACATTCCTAACACTATTCCCTATGTGATGACCTAGAAAATTACGAATTGACAGGAACACTTGACATGCATCTAAAGTCACCTTCAAACATTAGATTTTTTTAACTATAAACCATTAAATTTCCATCTCATTTAGCCGATATTCTTTCTAGTTTATACAAGGAGATAACAAGTGAATAAAAAACGTTTTTTTGGTTATGGCATTATCGGCGTGATTTCACTAATGGTTGCATTCACCCGATTGGTGAGTAATCTCAGCGAACCCGGAATTGGTGTCTGGTCTGGCTTCATTTCAATAGCATCTGGATTATTTGTGCTTTTAGCATCATTTATATTTATTACTTGGTCATTATTAGCCATTCCCACGGTCGCTGAAAAATGCCCCCCTATGAATGTTGGCTGGAAGCGATTTGTAAGGGTTCATACGATTATACCAGTTTTTATATTATTAATAATAATTGGAAATTCTCTTGACGCTATAAAAGATCGTCTCCAGACCAAAGAATTAGGTTTCTCGACAATTCATGATATGAATGATGCAAAAAATAACAATATTTTTTCACCTGATGAATATCAGAAGCTTTTGGCGCAACGAGAACTTGAAAAAAAACGTTTGGCAGATCAAAAAGCACTGGATGAGGCTATTGCTGCTAGAAATAAAGCTGCAGAAGAAGCTAAATGTAATGAAGACGTTTGGTGCTATATTAAAAATAATGAGAATGCATCATTTAGCTGCGCTAGTTTGATTCCAAAGCTCGCTAAATACAAATTTGAATGGACTGATGGAACTCTAGAGCAGAAATTCGACATGGCGCGCTGGATTGACAAATCAAAGCATATCGTTGAAACGTCTGGTGCTCATGCTACAGCTCAAAATGGCTTTGGTGCAACCCAGAATATCAGCTATTACTGCCAGTTTAACGCGGAGACAGGTGATATTATTAACTATGGTTTTAACTGATTTTAAATATTGATATGGGATCCCGGTTTTGTTCTATATCCGGGATCTCCTACTACTGAGTATGATGCAATATTAATCTGCGCCTCCAAAAAATATTGTGCTATATTTTTCATCAATTAACTGGTCTAGGTTGAAATTAAGGCTTGATTGATTTGACTAAAAGGGATGAATTACCTTTCCTATTTCTTGGTTGACTTTAACGATAATTAGTAATTGCATCATTTTTATTTGTCATTAAATAAAAATATACCGGCCTAAGCCGGTATGAGTGGAGTGATATTATCAAACGCTGCATGCTGGCAGCCAATCCGCCTCGCTGTCCTCGTGTAATGTGAGATTGGTCTGTATACCGTTATTCGTCCTGCGCTTAAGCAACACGCGTTCATACTCTTTCAGTGTTTGCGGCACAGCCTGGCCGAAAGCCGTCAGGCTGAGCGAATGCTGATGGCCGCGCGATACCATAAACGACAAATACGCGTGATAGAGATAGCGCTTCGAGTTAATCGGGCGAATATTGGCGTTACCGATGGACAGTCCATTCGGCGTGCTCAACGGCATCAGGTCGCCACAGAAATCGAGCAGCGGATCTGACCGTCGCATTGTATCAAGCGCTTCGCCGGATGATTGCTGCGCCTGCAACACCTCGCGCGCTTCATCGGATAACGTAAAGCGGTGCATCAGATGACGAACAATGACGGCCCGCTCGGTGTTGATTTTATCAAACTGCTACTGCGCTTTTTCGCCGGTATCACCTCCGGGAAGGTCAGTATTATCCGGCGACGTGACACGTCGCCGCTACGATCGCTGAAGCGCATCGGGTTGTTATTCACCGCCAGAATTACCACCGAAATGAGTGTGAAGTAGGCGTCATGGTATTTGGGGTCGATTTTCCAGCCCGCAGAGTGGCAATCGAGGCCATGACGCTTTTACCGCTCCCGCCGGGGCCGGTCACCTCAAGAAACAACTGTCAGTCGTAGCGGTTTGCCAACACCATAAATAACGCCGCGAGGATGCGCTCCTGCCTGTCCTAATTGTGTCCGGCGGCACGCGTTAACTAGCGCCAAAATGCCGGGGCGTGGTCTGCAAGGTTCACACCCGGACGCGGCGCGGTGTAGTCCACGCTGTTGACGGTGTGCAGTCAGTGCTCACTGCGGTGCGGGCTGAAGGTGCCCGTCGTAACGTCATGCACGCCCTTACGGAAGCCAATCAGGTGGCGGGACAGTTCGCCCATCTGCGGCACCATCAGCTTGAGCGTGTCGAGTACACTGCCGATACCGGCGGCGGATAACGGGGCGTGCACCTTCTGAAACAGCGCTGCGATTTCCCGCCGCAGCGTCTTTGCTTCCATCACCTGCCATGCGCCGCTCTCATAGCGGCAGATTTACCCCGGCCCGCCAATTCTGGCGGGCTTTTTCATATGTCATGCAGGCGCATGAAAACCACTACATAAAGCGTGCAGGCGTGGCGGGGGTACGAGCGCGCGCAATAAGGTTAAGATCCTGATAGAGTTTTGTGGTTTTCATTAAAAATACATATATTCATTGTAGAACTGTCTTAAACTCAAAAGGGAATTGCAATGTCATTAAAAGTTATTAGAGAACAGGTCTTAAAATTCGTATCTCAGTCTACACCTTCGGTCATTGCCATCAAAGGTGAATGGGGAGTTGGTAAAACTTATGGATGGGAAGCTTTATTAAAAGAGGCTAAAAGTAGAGGTATGATAACAGGAAAACGATACTCATATATTTCCTTGTTCGGAATTTCTTCATTAGATAAACTAAAATACACTATATTTGAAAATTCCATTCAGCAAGACTCAATTGGACATGAGCCAAATCTTGAAAGTCTTAGGGCAAACACATTTGGTATGCTCGAAATACTTGGTCGTGGCTCATGGAGTAAACTCAAAGATATGCCGTTTGTAAAATCCGCGGCGCCAGCAATTGAAGCATTTTCGTTTATGTCTGTGACAGATTCCCTAATTTGTATTGATGACTTAGAAAGAAAAGGAAGTAGCTTGGATTTAAAAGATGTATTAGGTTTGGTGTCGTTGCTAAAAGAAAAAAAGAAATGTAAGGTCGTTTTATTGTTAAATGCAGGAACTGAAGAAACAGTTGATTACGAAAAATATAAGGAAAAGGTTATTGATATTGAACTGGAGTTTTCACCCACTCCAGAAGAAAGCGCCCAAGTGGCGTATGATGGTTCAAAGTCATATCATAGCGAACTTTCAAAATTCACTGTTTCACTCGGTATAAAAAACATAAGAGTATTAACGAAGATTGAAAAATACATAGATATTGTTTTAGATTTCTTTGACAAAACCGAGCCTGAGCTTACTAGGCAATTATTGCACACCGCATCATTGTTTAGTTGGGCATATTATTGCTCAAATCATGATAGTGATATACCAACTTTGGACTTTATAGAGTCGCCAGTGAGTAGGCAATATTCTAGTTCTAAAGATCTGACCGATAGGGAAAAGCTTTGGAAAAACTCACTTCTGAGTTATGAGTTCACTAACTTTGATAAGTTAGACTCTATGATCGCTAAATTAGTAAGAAGCGGTTATGTTGATAGGGATGCATTCAAGGAAGTTGTGGCAGTATCAAATAAGAAAATTATTGAAGGTAAAAATAACAATGGTTATCGAAGAGCATGGGATACTTTTCATAATAGCTTTAATGATAATCAGCAGTTAGTTGTTCAGCAATTATATGATAATTTCCTACTTAATATTCATCAGCTTGGTACAAGTGACTTGGATGGTTTGGTCAGCGTCCTCCGTGATTTGGATAGTGGCTCAAAAGCTACAGAGTTGATTGATGAATTTATTAGTGAGCGTAAAGGTGATATTGAATTATTTAACCCCGAAAGTTTTAATTTTGTTCGTCAGATCACAGATGAGGAGATTTTAGAAAAGTTTAGTGGTATTTACAAACATGAAAAGCCAAAAAGAACTATAAAAGATGTTCTTGACAAGATATCGGGGCAGAACGGGTGGGGTAATGATGATGAAGAGATACTTTCAATATCATCGGAAGATGAATTTTATGAATATTTTAAAAGTATCAATGGGCCAGAGCTCACATCTCATGTATCTACTTGCCTGAAGTTTGGTGGATTTAGTAATGGCAGTGCTAGAATGGAATCAATCGCTGTTAAGACCCGAGCAGCTTTGAAAAGGATATCGTCAGAAAGTAAATTAAATGAGATTAGAATGAAAAAGTTTGGGTTGTGATGAGCGGTCGCCACCTAGGCGACCTTTTAATTATTCATCCAGTTTATACGTATCAAAATTAATAACTACATCACACAACAATGAGTTTAACTCTTTTAATCGCTTTTGAAGCGGAATGAGTTCATTTCGCACGAAAATCCGAATAGCTTTCTCAACGTCCCCAAACCCTCCAACATTATTCGGCATAATCCCCATCATCTGCGGCGGCACGCGATGCGCGGCCATCATGTCGTCACGGCTCACGTTTTTGATATTCAGAAACTCATCCTTAGCTGCCACCTCTGACAGCTGGATGATCTGAATCCCGTCTTTCTTCCCGTTCGGTGAGTACATAAACAGGTTGCGAATGTTGCCCGGCCCCTTGGCGCTTTTCATTGCCTGACGGATATTGTTCACGTCCTCCTGATTCTGCGCGGCGTCGGTCATATACATGATGAAACCGGCGTGGCTGCCGTTCAGATAGTATTTGCGACGAAACAGTGTGGCCGACTCGTTTAGCAGGGTGGACGGAATGGCGGACAGGTATTCCGGCAGGCCGTAGATTTCCTGATTCAGGTCCGGTTCCATCAGGTGAATGACGCTGCCGGGTGCGAACTGGTAAGGCTGTGTGTTCAGGCCATACTGCGCGAACCAGTAGGTGTCCAGATCGGTGCCACAACGGGTGAATTTTGCCAGCGCCGGTTCAAGCGACAGCACGCCGCCGAGGAGGTTGGTGCGCTTCTCCAGGTGGACATTACCGAACACCGGATAGTCATGAATCAATCGGCTGAACGGCTGCCCGCTTATAAAAGGGTGCGGGATAAACGTGCTGGTCAGGATATTGCGCTTCACATTGTGCGGCGAGCTGTTGATGCACGGCGGCCCGGAATGTGCGCGCCAGACCGTCAAAGCTCATCGGAGGTTTATACCAGCGATCGGTTACCACGCACTTCAATTAATTCAGCAGCTCGCGACGGTCCAGCATCTGTAGCAGGTGCTGTGGCTTTAACTGCGTGGACGCAAATTGGACATGGACAAAAAAAGAGGTTACGTTTTCACGTAACCTCTTGTTTTGTTTGGTGGAGCTGGCGGGAGTTGAACCCGCGTCCGAAATTCCTACATCCTCGGTACTACATGCTTAGTCTGGTCTTTACATTCGCTTGCCAGCTGCGGACAGACACGCCACTAACAAACTAGCCTGATTAGTTTTAACGCTTCAACCCCAGGCAGGGCATCCACGCGATCTCTTTTAGGTTTGACCTCTCTTGATCCCCGTCCTAAGAGCGGAGGCTAGGGAGAGAGGGCCCTAAGCAGGTTATTAAGCTGCTAAAGCGTAGTTTTCGTCGTTTGCGACTATTTTTTTGCGGTTTTTTAGCGAGGCCTACCGCACCTCGGCATGCACCTTGGGTTTCGCGAATCCCGTCGAATCCAGAATCAGCCCCAAGACTTCTTACTCTAGCAAAAAATTATAAAAGATTCCAGTGGTTAACGGCTGGCATTCTTCATAATTCGTGCTTTGTCCATCTTCCACTCGCGATCTTTAATGTCCGCGCGCTTGTCGTGTTCTTTCTTACCGCGTGCCACACCAATCTTCAGCTTGGCCCAGGCGTTTTTCCAGTACAGCGACAGCGCGACCACAGTGTAACCTTCGCGGTTAACACGGCCGTACAGGGAGTCCAGTTCGCGCTGGTTCAACAGCAGTTTACGGTTGCGCGTGGGATCGCACACCACGTGGCTTGATGCCACTGCCAGCGGCTGAAAAGTGGAACCGAACAGATAGGCTTCGCCATCGCGCAGCAAAATATAGCTGTCGCTAATGTTGGCTTTACCGGCGCGCAGTGATTTGACTTCCCATCCTTGCAACGCCATGCCGGCCTCGAACTCCTCTTCAATGAAGTATTCATGGCGAGCGCGTTTGTTGAGGGCAATAGTGGCTGAACCGGGTTTGTGAGCTTTTTTCTTTGTCATAGTGCGGCGTAGTCTACATCACTCAGTCTGTGGGCGCATCCCCTGTCCTGCGGGGCGGTAAAAAACACACTATTTTAGCACAGCTGGCAAAGGCGTGAATTTTTGTTTAGTAGCTTAAAATGGTATAATTCAACGGTTTTGTGACCAACAGGAACCATTATGGCCCAGATTAGCCGTTCAGCGCTGGTCCCGTATAGCGCTGAGCAGATGTACCGGCTCGTGAATGATGTGGATGCTTATCCTGAATTTCTTCCGGGCTGTACCGGCAGCCGCGTGCTGGATAACAGCGGTAACCAGATGACCGCCGCGGTGGATGTCTCCAAAGCCGGCATCAGTAAAACCTTTACCACGCGTAACACCCTGACCGATAACCAGAGCATTCATATGCAGCTGGTCGATGGGCCGTTCCGCATGCTGACCGGTGGCTGGAAATTTATCTCGCTCGGCGACGATGCCTGCAAGGTTGAGCTCAGCCTCGACTTTGAGTTCACCAACATGCTGGTCGAGATGGCGTTTGGTCGCATCTTCAAAGAGCTGGCCAACAGCATGGTGCAGGCGTTTACCCAGCGCGCCAAAGAGGTTTACCGTGGCTGACATCAGCGTTGAAGTGGTGTACGCGCTGCCGGATAAGCAGTATCTGCGTGAGGTTAGCCTGGAAGAGGGCGCGACGGTTGAGCAGGCGATTCAGGCATCCGGACTGCTGACGCTGCGCAAAGATATCGACCTGAGCAGCAACAAGGTCGGCATTTTCAGCCGTCCGGTCAAGCTGAGCGATACGCTGCAGGATGGCGATCGGGTAGAGATTTATCGCCCGCTGATTGCCGATCCAAAAGAGATGCGCCGGCAGCGGGCAGAGCGCGCGGCAACAAAAAAGTAAATTACAGGCATTAAAAAAGGCGCTCAGGCGCCTTTTTTGTTGCGGCTCACTCAGTCTTCAGTGCCGGTGAGGCGCGGTTTGTTATCGATGTTGGTCAGCGTACCGTTGCTGTCGAAGGTCAGCGTCAGCGTCTGCTGCTTCACGCTCTCATGACCTGGCTCCTGACGGAACACGTAATACCAGACGTTGCTGCCAAACGGGTCGTGCATCATCGGCGTACCGAGCGTGTAGGCAACCTGCTGCTGCGTCATGCCGGTGTGAATCTTCGAAACGTCGTTGGCGACCAGGTAATTCCCCTGATTGATATCCGGACGATACACAACGCGCTCAAGGGTGGAACATCCGGCGGTCATCATCAACATTACCACTGCCGCGGCAGTCAGCGTTTTACAGCGCATCTATACATTCCTTTTCTGGGGCCAAACGCCTTTCATCAGGCAGTTTTGTTGCCATCAAATTCTGAACTCTGCATACGGCAGGCTTTATTATGGCGATATGACTGCCGATGATAATAAACCTTTGAGCTATTGGAAACCTCTACAGAGCAAGCATATGACCACCAGGCCGCAAAAAAGTGCGGTGTCAGGCTGCTAAAAGTTCTTTTGCGTTCGCCAGCGTGTTGCGTGTGACTTCGCTGCCGCCGAGCAGGCGCGCCAGTTCCTGCAGACGCGCACGCTTATCCAGCGGCTGCATGTGGGTTTCGGTCATCGCACCGTCGGTTTCTTTGCTGACGAAGAAGTGCTGATGCCCACAGCCCGCCACCTGCGGCAGGTGAGTCACGCACATTACCTGAGTCGATTCGCCCAGCTGGCGCAGCATCTGGCCAACGACAGCGGCCGTCGGACCGCTGATACCGACGTCAACCTCATCGAAAATCATCGCCGGAGTTTCCATTTTCTGTGCGGTGATCACCTGAATCGCCAGCGCAATACGTGACAGTTCACCCCCTGAGGCCACTTTACCCAGCGGCTGCAGCGGCTGGCCCGGGTTGGTGGTGACACGGAAATCAATACGGCTGGCACCTTCGGCCGTCAGCTGATCGGCATTGAATTCCAGCATGATGGCAAACTCACCGTGCGGCATGGCGAGGGTGCGCATGCTTTGCGTAATCAGCTGGCTCAGCTCCTGCGCCGAGGCAACGCGCTGCTGATGCAGGGCTTCGGCACAGGCCAGCGCAGCCTGATGATGAGCCACGACATCGCTCTGCAGGCTTTCCTGATCGCTCTCCTGCTGCGACAGCTGTTCCGCTTCATCCAGCAGTTGCTGATACAGCACCGGCAGCGCTTCCGGGGAAACATGGTGCTTGCGTGCCAGCGCAATCTGCCGCGACAGACGCTGCTCCAGCTCGTACAGGCGATTAGGATCGAGGTCGAGCCGTTCACAGTAGTGACGCAGCTCATCGCTGGCTTCACTCAGCTGAATCGCGGCTTCTTCCAGCAGGTTAAATACGCCGCTGACTTTATCGTCCAGCGAGACCAGCTCACTCAGCATATTACGCGCGCTGTAAAGCAGGCTTTGCAGGTTGGTGTCATCGCTGTCGGCAAGAATCTGCAGCGCCTGCTGGCTGGTAGACAGCAGCTGACCGCTGTTCGCCAGGCGCTTGTACTCTTCATCAATCTGCTCAAACTCGCCTGGCTGCGGCGCAAACTCGTTGAGTTCTTTCAGCTGATACTGAAGCAGTTCGCGGCGGGCTTCACGCTCCTGCGACAGCTGCTGATGCTGTGCCAGCGCGCGGCAGCTGTGGTGCCAGCGCTGATAGTGCTGACGCATCTCCGCCAGCCGATCGTCGTGCGCGGCGTAGGCATCCAGCAGGTGTTTCTGGTGATCGGTTTTAAGCAGCAACTGATGCGCATGCTGACCGTGGATTTGGATCAGTAACTGACCGAGTTCGCGCAGCTGCGACAGCGGTACGGACGTGCCGTTGATAAAGCCACGTGAGCGGCCATCGGCACTGATCACGCGGCGCAACAGACATTCGTTGCCGTCGTCGAGCTGGTTCTCCGCCAGCCAGCGCTGGGCTGAGGGTGACGCTTTCAGCTGGAAGCGCGCGCAGATATCTGCGCGGCTGGCCCCCTGACGCACCATGTCTGCTTCAGCACGGCCGCCAAGGCACAGGCCCAGCGCATCAATCGCGATGGATTTTCCTGCGCCGGTTTCGCCGGTGATCGCCGTCATGCCACGATGAAAGTCGATCTCCAGTTCACGAACGATTGCAAAATTACTGATGGTCAGTTGTGCCAGCATACAATCACCTGTATGTAAAAACAGATATGGTTTTTCATACAGTATAAACTGGTTTTTTATCCAGTAAAGTAGCCGGCAGGCCTTTTCAGAATAATTTTTTTGACCATCCGAGTTTTGAACTTAAGGTGTTAAAATAATTATAATTTTTTGGATGAATTAAATTGAGGTGATTGGCGCTGCGGCGAATCAGCACATCTTCTCCTTCCTGAATCGGCAGGGCGATCTGGCTGTCACAGCTGATCTCCAGGTCGCTGCGCAGCGAGGAAAAACGCAGGCGAATGGTGCTGCTACTGTTGATCACCAGCGGACGCGCCGACAGCGTGTGCGGGAACATCGGCACCAGCGCAATCGCATCGAGCGACGGCGTTAAAATCGGCCCGCCCGCCGACAGCGAATAGGCGGTTGAACCGGTTGGCGTAGAGATAATCAGCCCGTCCGAGCGCTGGGAAAAGGCGAACACTTCGTCGATATAGACTTCAAATTCAATCATGTGCGCCACTTTGCCCGGATGCAGCACCACTTCATTGATGGCGCTGCCGATGCGCGGCGAACACTCATCTTTGCATACCTGCGCTTCCAGCAAAAAGCGGCTTTCCACAAAATAATCGCCCTGCAGCACGTCATCCAGCTGCTGCTGCGCGTTATCCGGGTCGAGGTCAGTGAGGAAGCCGAGATTGCCGCGGTTGATGCCAATCACCTTGATGTCGTAACGAGCCAGCACGCGCGCGGCGCCCAGCATATTGCCATCGCCGCCGACCACCACCGCCAGATCGGCATACTGGCCGATATCCGCCAGGCTGCCGGTACGCACATCCTGCAGGTTCAGCTCGCGGGCGATTTGCTGTTCCACGATCACGTCATAGCCTTTGTCAGTCAGCCAGCTCCAGAGCATTTCATGGGTGGTTAACGCAGTGGGATGGCGCGGATGGCCGACGATCCCAATGCAGTTAAAGTGTTTGTTCATTTAGCGGGTGTTCCTCATAAGCCAAAACGGCCAGGCAATGTGATGGGTTCACTTGAAACCGTCAAACTGATCCCCATAATAAGCCAACCAGCGAGATGAATGTGCAAAACGCGGAGAAATTCATGAGTAGTAAAGAACAGAACACCCCAAACGAGCAAGTCTCAGACGAAATTCAACAGGAACAACAGCAGCCGGAAGCGGAGACAGCAACTGAGGTGGATCCGCGTGATGAGCGTATCGCCCAGCTGGAAGCGGAATTAGCGCAGGCGCAGGGTGGCGTGCGTGACGCCCAGCTGCGCGCGCAGGCTGAGATTGAAAATATCCGTCGCCGCGCCGAAATGGACGTGGAAAAAGCGCACAAGTTTGCGCTGGAAAAGTTTGCCAACGAACTGCTGCCGGTGATTGATAGCCTGGAGCGCGCGCTGGAAGTGGCGGATAAAGAGAACACCGAGCTGGCTTCGATGATTGAAGGCATCGAGCTGACGCTGAAATCACTGCTGGGTGCGGTGCGCAAGTTCGGCGTGGAAGTGGTGGGCGAAACTAATGTGCCGTTCAACCCGGATGTGCATCAGGCGATGTCGATGATGGAGTCTGAAGAAGTGGCGCCAAACCACGTGCTGATGGTGATGCAGCGCGGTTACACCCTCAACGGTCGCCTGCTGCGTCCGGCGATGGTTGCGGTATCGAAAGCTAAAGGCTAAGCCGCTCCCGTGCAACAACGGCCGCTGATGCGGCCGTTTGTGTTTTCAGGGCAGCACCGGCGTCCAGTCAATAGGCGTCTGGCCGGCCTGGCTCAGCAGCGCATTGGCTTTGGAAAAATGCTGACAGCCAAAAAAGCCGCGATGCGCCGAAAGTGGCGAAGGATGCGGTGCTTTCAATACGTGATGACGCTGCGCATCAATAATGCTGCCTTTCTTCTGCGCATGCGATCCCCACAGCAGGAAAATCACCCCTTCGCGATGGGTGTTGATGGCACTGATCACATTGTCGGTAAAGGTTTCCCAGCCGAAACGCGCGTGCGAATGCGCTTTGCCGGCTTCCACGGTTAACACCGTATTCAGCAGCAGCACACCCTGTTTCGCCCAGCTTTCAAGAAAGCCGTGCTGCGGGCGCTGAAAGCCAGGAATGTCCTGTTCCAGCTCTTTGTACATATTCAGCAGCGACGGCGGAATGGCCACACCCGGCAGGACCGAGAACGCCAGGCCATGCGCCTGATTCGGGCCGTGGTACGGATCCTGGCCGAGGATCACCACTTTAATATCGCCCAGTTCGGTGAGACGGAACGCGTTGAACACGTCCTTTTGCGGCGGATAGACCGTCACGCCCGCCGCACGCTCTTCGGCTACCGCTTTCAGCGTTTCCACGAAGTAAGGTTTTTCTTTCTCTTCAGCCAGCACATCGTGCCAGGTCAGCTTCTCAGCCATCATTGACTCCCTGCAAATTGATGCCTTTAGCTTAGCGTGTCCGGCGGGGCAGCAGAAGGGTAAAAATAAGTTGAACAATTGCAGAAAAAGTTAATGGGAAAAGTTGTTATAAATCAATTTATTAGAGTAGAAGCAAAAATCCTTGCCGGACGAAATTGATACAGGTCAAAACGAGCCGGTCAGCGCGGTGATATACCAGAGCATCACATAACCCGAAGAACCGCGCTGTGCTCCTGCCGCAGCGCTAAGCCCTGGAGGCCTCTATGATTACCGGTATTCAAATTACTCAGGCACAAAATCCGCAGCTGCTGAACTCGTTCTGGCTGCTGGACAATGAGAAAGCCGAAGCCCGCTGCCTGTGCGCAAAAGGCGATTTCACGGAAGATCAGGTTGTTGCAGTCAGCGACCTTGGCGAGATTGCTTACCGTGAAATTCCACTGGAGCAGAAACCGCAGGTGCGCGTTGAAGGCGGTCAGCACCTCAACGTTAACGTGCTGCGCCGTGAAACGCTGGAAGATGCGGTGAAGCATCCGGAAAAATATCCGCAGCTGACCATTCGCGTGTCGGGCTATGCGGTGCGCTTTAACGCGCTGACGCCAGAACAGCAGCGTGACGTTATCACCCGTACCTTTACCGAAAGCCTGTAATTGATCGGCTGACGAAAACGCACACAGCAATACAGGCCGCGCCGGTGCTTACTGGCGCGGCTTTTTTTATTTCCTGAAGAGAGGAGAGGGCCGACTGAGGGATTTTACGCCGCGAAACTGCGATTTCAGCAGGCCAGAAAGCAAAAAATCGCCTCAGGGAGGCGATTTAATTGCCGCGATGCTGTTTTATTCCGCACCGCTCTCCGGTGTGCTGCTGCCGCTTGGCTTGCGGCGTTTACCGATATTTTTAGTATCGCGGTGACGTTTCTTCACGCGCGGTTTCTCTTCTTCTTTCGCTTTCTTCTCTTTGCGCTTCTCAAGCGCCTTTTTCGACGGTTTACCGGTGACTTTAGCACTCGGTGCACGCGTTTCCGGACGCAGCTCATCGATTACGCGCGATTTCAGTGGCTCGTTGACGTAGCGGCTGATTTTACCCAGCAGCGGATGGTCATGTGCCTCTACCAGCGAGATCGCGGTACCTTTGCGTCCGGCGCGGCCGGTACGGCCAATGCGGTGCAGATAAACATCGGCGGTGCGCGGTAAGTCATAGTTGATGACGTGGGTGACGTTATCAATGTCGATACCGCGCGCGGCGACATCGGTCGCGACCAGCACGTTAACGCGACCGTCATTCAGGCGTTTGATCGCTTCGTTACGGTTAGCCTGTACCATTTCGCCTTCGAGGTAGCTGCTGCGCAGGCCGGCTTCGTGCATCCAGGTCACCAGCTCATGCAGGCGCTCACGTTTGCGCACGAACACGATGGCGCGCTTCACTTCCGGCTGCTTAAGCAGATGCACCAGCAGTTTGGTTTTGTGCTCAAGGTTGTCGGCGCGGTAATACCACTGCTGAATCTTTTTGCGCTCGCTTTTGCTTGGATCTGCTTCAATCGCTACCGGATCGTTCAGCAGGCGCTCGGCGAAATCTTTGATGTTGTCGCCTTCCAGCGTGGCCGAGAACAGCAGCGTCTGTTTGCGCCAGCGCGTTTCACCGGCAATGGTCTCGATATCCTGCGCAAAGCCCATGTCCAGCATGCGGTCGGCTTCGTCCAGAATCAGCGTTTCTACCGCGCGGCAGTCAAAGTTCTCTTCTTTGATGTACTGCAGCAGACGGCCGGTGGTCGCGACCACGATGTCCTGATTTTCACTGAACACTTCCGCGTGGTTCATATAGGCCACGCCGCCGGTGATGGTGGCGATATCGAGATGGGTATGTTTGGCCAGCTCGCGCGCCTGGTCGGCAACCTGCATCGCCAGTTCACGCGTCGGCGTGAGGATCAGAATGCGCGGCGGCCCTGATTTTTTACGCGGAAAATCGAGCAGGTGCTGTAAAGCGGGCAGCAGGTAGGCTGCGGTTTTCCCCGTTCCGGTTGGTGCCGAACCCAGTACGTCACGGCCTTCCAGCGCGGCAGGAATGGCCTCAGCCTGAATGGCAGTCGGGCGCGTGAAGCCTTTATCCTGCAGGGCTTCCAGCAGGCTTTCGTCGAGTTCGAGTTCGGAGAATGTGGTTACGGTCATGGTCTACCTCAGTTTGGGGCGCTGATTATAGACAGTTCAGCCACAATCTTCATCTGTTTGTGTTGCACAGGTGAAGGTGAATTCACTTCGCGACCACGTTACACTTCCGGCAGGAGCAAATTCAATGGTCGTTAAGTATGTCTCAGCCGCAACCGCCAGCGCGGGCGATGTTAAGAAAAGATGGATTCACGTTTAAGCAATTTTTTGTCGCGCACGATCGCTGTGCCATGAAGGTCGGCACCGATGGGGTGCTGCTCGGCGCCTGGGCGCCGGTGGCAGGCGTACGGCGCATACTGGATATCGGCTGCGGCAGCGGTCTGATAGCGCTGATGCTGGCGCAGCGCACGCCGGATGACGTCAGTATCGATGCCGTCGAACTGGAGCGCAGCGCCGCCGCGCAGGCGCAGGAGAACGTCGCCGCGTCGCCGTGGGCGCATCGTATCGCGGTACACGCGCAGGACATCGTCAGCTGGAGTGAGCAGGCCGAAAAACGCTACTCGCTGATTGTCAGCAATCCGCCGTTTTTCACCCCGGGTATGGCCTCGGCCAGCGTCGAGCGTGATACCGCGCGCAGCACGGCAACGCTTGATCATCCCACCCTGCTGCGCTGTGCGGCACAGCTGATTGAAGAAGAGGGGCTGTTTTGCGTGGTGCTGCCCGCTGATGCCGGCGAAAACCTGATTGCACTGGCGCGCGCCGAAGGCTGGCATCTGCGTTATCGCTATGATGTAGCACCTTACGCGCAGCGACCGCCGAACCGGCTGGTGCTGGGCTTTTCACCCGCCGCAGGCGAACTCGTGCAGGAGCGTCTCGCCATTCGTGATGAAGATAAAAGCTACTCGGCGGACTGGCTGAGCCTGGTAACCGATTTCTATCTGTTCCGCTAGGCTACCGGCTGCAGCACCGTAGGCTGTGCCTCGGGCAGCGTATGCGGGTAGTCGCGGGTGAAGTGAAGCCCGCGGCTCTCTTTGCGCGCCAGCGCACAGCGCACCATCAGCTCTGCCACCTGTACCAGATTGCGCAGCTCCAGCAGATTGTTGGAGAGGCGAAAATGCGCATAGTATTCATCTATCTCCTGCTGTAGCAGCGTAATGCGGCGCAGGGCGCGCTCCAGCCGCTTGGTGGTACGCACGATGCCCATGTAGTCCCACATTAATAGCCGCAGCTCATGCCAGTTGTGCTGAATCACCACCCGTTCATCGGCATCGTCGACGCGGCTTTCATCCCACGCCGGCAGGTGATCGACGGCGTGCATCTGCGGCAGACGGCGCACGATATCTTCGGCCGCCGACCAGCCATACACCAGACACTCCAGCAGTGAATTCGATGCCATGCGGTTAGCGCCGTGCAGGCCGGTGTAGCTGACCTCACCAATCGCATACAGCCCGTCGACATCGGTGCGACCATGCTGATCCACCATCACGCCGCCACAGGTGTAATGCGCGGCGGGCACAATCGGAATCGGCTGCTGTGTCAGATCGAGGCCAAACGTCAGCAGCTTGTCATAGATCATCGGAAAGTGGGCACGCACAAAGCTGGCCGGCTGATGGCTGATGTCGAGATACATGCAGTCGACGCCCAGGCGCTTCATTTCGTGATCGATAGCGCGCGCCACGATATCGCGCGGTGCCAGTTCGGCGCGCGCATCGAAATCCGGCATAAAGCGCGAACCGTCCGGGCGCAGTAGCCAGGCACCTTCGCCGCGCAGCGCTTCGGTCAGCAAAAAGTTTTGCGCCTGCGGATGAAACAGGCAGGTAGGGTGAAACTGATTGAACTCCAGATTGGCCACCCGGCAGCCGGCGCGCCACGCCATCGCGATGCCGTCGCCGGAAGCGACATCCGGATTAGTAGTGTACTGATATACCTTCGCCGCACCGCCAGTGGCCAGCACCACGCTGCGGGCGCGGCAGGTTTCAACCTGTTCGCGATTGCGATTCCAGATCCACGCGCCCACCACGCGCCGCGTTCCGGGCAGGCCAATTTTATCAGAAAGGATTAAATCCACCGCATTGGCGCGCTCAATAACGCGAATATTGGGATGGCTGAGCGCCTGGCTGACCAGCGTGGTTTCGACCGCGCGCCCGGTGGCGTCGGCGCTGTGTAAAATACGGCGATGGCTGTGACCGCCTTCGCGCGTCAGGTGATAGCGCGCCTTGCCGTTATCCTGTGGCTCGCGATCAAACGCCACGCCGTTATCGATCAGCCATTGGACGCACGGGCGCGCATTGCTGGCGATAAAATTCACCGTCTGGCGATCGCACAGGCCTGCGCCGGCAATCAGCGTATCTTCGACGTGCGATTCAATGCTGTCGTTCTCATCAAACACCGCCGCAATCCCGCCCTGCGCATACAGCGTGGAGCCTTCGCTAATCTGCGCTTTACTCAGCACCGTTACCTGATAGTGCGGTGCCAGCCGCAGCGCCAGAGATAAACCGGCCGCGCCGCTGCCGACAATCAGTACATCACAGCTATGATCGGGAATGGGGTTCATGATGTTTAATTTACTAAACAAAAGGTCCCCCGAGCATAAGCCCGGACGCCGCTGGTGTGAAGTATTTTGAACAAAAAACGCGGGGTAATTCGACGCAATAATCAGTTTGTAATGCGATTTCAGTAAGTTATGTCTGAAAATAAGCGATTAGTGTTTTTTATACCAAACACGCTGAAAATTCAGGGAATAAAGGTGAAAAATGCGGCGTCATAGGGTACTCTGCCAGCGATTATCGGTGCCGCCAACGACACCACCAGTGCGGTAAGTCGCTACACTGAAAGACCATCAACAACAACGATGTCAGGGCACCGGTACAGAAAATATCAGGTCGTGGTGAACTTCAGGCCAGAACGGGACTCTAAGCGCATGCTTGCTCACAATAAATGAGATGTGCTGGCAGTTCACTTACGCATAAAAGAGATTTGGGGAGACATTACCTCGGATGAGCGAGCAGTTAACGGATCAGGTTCTCGTTGAGCGGGTTCAGAAAGGAGATCAAAAGTCATTTAATTTACTGGTGATCCGATACCAGCATAAAGTGGCGAGCCTGGTTTCACGTTATGTCCCGTCAGGCGATGTGCCTGATGTGGTTCAGGAATCTTTCATTAAAGCGTATCGCGCACTGGAGTCGTTCCGGGGTGATAGCGCCTTTTACACGTGGCTGTACCGCATTGCGGTCAACACCGCGAAGAATTATCTGGTGGCTCAGGGGCGCCGGCCGCCGTCCAGCGATGTGGACGCGATTGACGCGGAAAATTTCGAAAGTGCGGGTGCGCTAAAAGAAATTTCGAACCCTGAGAACTTAATGTTGTCAGACGAACTGAAACAAATTGTTTTTCGGACGATAGAGGCGTTGCCTGAAGATCTGCGTATGGCCATCACCCTGCGGGAACTGGATGGTCTGAGTTACGAAGAGATCGCCGCCATCATGGATTGTCCGGTAGGTACCGTACGTTCACGTATCTTCCGGGCCCGGGAAGCCATTGATAATAAAGTTCAACCGCTTATCCAACGTCAGTGATAACGGCTACTGGAAGGGTACCAAAACATGCAGAAAGAAAAACTTTCCGCTTTAATGGATGGTGAAACTTTAGATAACGAGCTGCTGGCGTCGTTATCGAAGGATGCAGATCTACAAAAAAGCTGGGAGAGCTACCATCTGATCCGCGACACCCTGCGGGGCGATGTGGGCGAAGTGCTGCATTTTGATATCTCCGCACGCGTTGCTGCCGCCATCGAAAACGAGCCGGTGCGCAAAGTGACT
This sequence comes from gamma proteobacterium symbiont of Lampromicra miyakona, assembly GCF_059730895.1. Classification (NCBI taxonomy): domain Bacteria; kingdom Pseudomonadati; phylum Pseudomonadota; class Gammaproteobacteria; species gamma proteobacterium symbiont of Lampromicra miyakona. The sequence goes on from NZ_AP035932.1 coordinate 1,087,292, forward strand.
TCGTTGATCCCGGAAGCACAGCCGGAGCCGTCGCGCTGGCAGAAAATGCCGTTCTGGCGTCGCGGTGGCGGCTGGGTTGCTCAGGTCACGCAGATCGGTGTGGCGGCCTGTGTGTCGCTGGCGGTGATCGTCGGTGTGCAGCACTACAACAGCTCACCAGCGGGTAGTGCGACAGAAACGTCGGATGCACCAGCCTTTAATACCTTACCGATGATGGGTAAAGCGTCACCGGTCAGCCTGGGCGTGCCGTCTGATGCTTTTGACACCAACAGCTCAAATCAGCAGGTGCAGGAGCAGCGTCGACGCGTGAATGCCATGCTGCAGGATTACGAACTGCAACGCCGTCTGCATGCCGATCAGGTGCAGTTTGAAAGCAATGCGCCGCAACAGGCGCAGGCTAACGTTCCCGGAACTCAGTCGTTAGGAACTCAACAGCAGTAATGAAGCAGCTTTGGTGTGCCGTTAGCCTGCTGGCAGGCAGCCTGCTTTGGTCATCTACCGCCCCGGCGCAGACATCTGCGTCCGGGGCGTTGTTACAGCAGATGGAGCAGGCCAGCCAGAACCTCAACTACGAATTCGCCTATATCAATGTCTCACGTCTGGGCATTGAATCCCTGCGTTACCGCCATGCGGTCATCGACAATCGTGTGTTCGCTCAGCTATTACAGATGGACGGACCGCGCCGAGAGGTGATCCAGCGCGGCAACGACATCAGCTATTTCGAACCGGGTCTCGATCCGTTCTCGCTGCCGGGCAACCACATTATTGATGCGCTGCCGGCGCTGATGTTCGCAGACTTCTCGCGCCTCGGCGATGCCTACGATTTTATTCCGGTAGGGCGTTCCCGCATGGCCGATCAGATGTGCGAAGTGGTGCGCATCGTGTCGCGTGACGGCACGCGTTACAGCTACGTGGTGTGGCTGGACGTCGATACTAAATTGCCGCTGCGGATTGATTTACTGGATCGCGACGGAGAGACGCTGGAGCAGTTCCGCGTCATCAGTTTTGCCGTCGATGAAGGCGTGCGCAATCTGATGCAGGGGCTGGAAAAAGCCAATCTGCCGCCGTCGCTGTCGTTACCGGCGGGCGACAAAGTGCAGCTCAGCTGGCAGCCGGGCTGGTTGCCGGCCGGCATGAAGCTGATTTCGCAAAGCCGGCGTGATATTCCGGCGATGAACAAAACCGTAGAATCCCGTCTGTACAGCGATGGCTTGTTCAGCTTCGCTATCAACATTACGCCTGCCGATAAAAGCAGTTCGCCACAGTCATTGCGCACTGGGCGTCGTACGGTGCAGACCGAAGTGCGCGATAATCGTGAAATTACCGTGGTGGGCGAATTGCCGCCGACCACCGCCAAACGTATCGCGGACAGCATAGATTCAGGTGCGACAAAATGATGAGAGAATGGGCCACCGTGGTGGCATGGAAAGAGGGCGTCGCTACTCTGCATTCGGAAGCGAAAACCTCCTGCAACAGTTGTTCAGCGCGCAAAGGCTGCGGCAGCCATGCGCTCAACCAGCTGGGACCGAAAAACGCCCATGTGATGACTATCGCCAGTCCGGAGCCGCTACAGCCGGGCCAGCGCATTGAGCTGGGCATTCGCGAAAGCAGCCTGCTCGGTTCTGCGTTGCTGGTGTATATGACACCGCTGTTTGGTCTGTTCCTGGTGGCAGGCCTGTTCCAGATGCTGTTCCACAGCGACCTTGCTGCGGCCTGCGGTGCGCTGCTGGGTGGCGTTGGCGGCTTTATTGTTGCCAAAGGGGTTTCCAGCCGGTTTGGCGATCGCGAAGCGTTCCAGCCGGTGATTCTCAGCGTTGCGCTCCCGCCTGATGCGCTACGAGTGGAAAACCATAGTTGATCCCCGTTCAGGCCGCGTATTGCGCGGCCTTTTCATTTCGTCTTAATCGCTGAATTCTGTTGCGATTCCCCGCAGTTCCATTCTTTAACGCGCGGCGTTAACAGTGTAATATGCGTCGTCATTAATGAGGCTGACAGGGTTCCGGGTAAAGCTCACTTGCCTGAATGTGTCTGTGCTCACGTTTTCAACTGATTTTCTACGTGAAGATATTCATATAAATGAAGCACATACGAAATTTCTCCATTATCGCTCACATTGACCACGGCAAATCAACGCTCTCTGACCGTTTGATTCAGATTTGCGGTGGCCTGAGCGATCGTGAGATGGCGGCGCAGGTTCTGGATTCGATGGATCTGGAGCGCGAGCGCGGCATCACCATTAAAGCGCAGAGCGTTACGCTCGATTACCACGCGCCAAACGGTGAAACTTACCAGCTCAATTTTATCGACACCCCAGGCCATGTTGACTTCTCTTATGAAGTTTCCCGCTCGCTGGCGGCCTGTGAAGGGGCATTGCTGGTGGTTGATGCAGGTCAGGGCGTTGAAGCGCAGACCCTGGCGAACTGCTACACCGCCATGGAAATGGATCTGGAAGTGGTACCGGTACTGAACAAGATCGACCTGCCTGCGGCCGACCCGGAGCGCGTGGCGGAAGAGATTGAAGATATCGTCGGCATTGACGCCGCGGATGCGGTGCGTTGCTCGGCGAAAACCGGCGTCGGCGTACCGGATGTGCTGGAGCGTCTGGTGCGGGATATTCCGCCGCCGGAAGGTGATGCGGAAGGTCCGCTGCAGGCGCTGATCATCGACTCCTGGTTTGATAACTACCTCGGTGTGGTGTCGCTGATCCGTATTAAAAACGGCACGCTGCGCAAAGGCGATAAAGTGAAGGTAATGAGTACCGGCCAGGTGTACAACGCTGACCGCCTCGGCATTTTCACGCCAAAACAAATTGACCGTACCGAGCTGAAGTGTGGCGAGGTAGGCTGGCTGGTGTGCGCCATCAAAGACATCCTCGGCGCGCCGGTGGGCGATACCCTGACGCTGCAGCGCAACCCTGCGGATAAAGCGCTGCCGGGCTTCAAAAAAGTGAAGCCGCAGGTGTATGCCGGTCTGTTCCCGGTAAGCTCTGACGACTACGAAGCTTTCCGTGATGCATTAGGCAAGCTGAGCCTGAACGACGCCTCACTGTTCTATGAGCCAGAGAGCTCCACCGCGCTGGGCTTTGGCTTCCGCTGTGGCTTCCTCGGCCTGCTGCACATGGAGATCATCCAGGAACGTCTGGAGCGTGAATACGATCTCGACCTGATCACCACCGCGCCAACGGTTGTGTACGAAGTGGAAACCACCGACGGAGAAGTGGTGTACGTCGACAGCCCATCGAAGCTGCCGCCGCTGAATAATATTGCTGAACTGCGCGAACCGATCGCTGAGTGTCATATGCTGCTGCCGCAGGAGTTTCTGGGCAACGTCATTACGCTGTGTATCGAAAAACGCGGTGTGCAGACTAACATGGTTTACCACGGCAAACAGGTTGCGCTGACCTATGAGATTCCGATGGCGGAAGTGGTACTCGACTTCTTCGACCGTCTGAAATCAACGTCGCGCGGCTATGCGTCGCTGGACTATAACTTCAAACGTTTCCAGACCTCTGACATGGTGCGCGTCGACGTCCTGATTAACTCAGAACGCGTTGATGCGCTGGCGCTGATTACGCACCGTGATAACTCACAGTATCGTGGCCGCGAGCTGGTGGAGAAGATGAAAGATCTGATCCCGCGCCAGCAGTTCGATATTGCGATTCAGGCAGCAATCGGCAACCACATTATCGCTCGCTCAACAGTGAAGCAGCTGCGTAAAAACGTCCTGGCGAAATGCTATGGCGGTGACGTCAGCCGTAAGAAAAAGCTGTTGCAGAAGCAGAAAGAAGGTAAGAAGCGAATGAAGCAGGTCGGCAACGTTGAGCTGCCGCAGGAAGCATTCCTTGCCATTCTGCATGTCGGTAAAGACAGCAAATAAGGAACTTTAATGGCTAACATGTTCGCCCTGATTCTGGTGATTGCCACTCTGTTAACCGGCATCATCTGGTGTATCGAGCGCTTTAAGTGGGCCCCGGCGCGCCGGGCAAAGCAGGCGGCGGCACAGGCTCAGGCAGGTAATTCGCTCGACAGCAAAACGCTGGCCAAAGTGGCCGCGCAGCCGGGCTGGGTTGAAACCGCAGCGTCGGTATTCCCGGTGCTGGCAGTGGTACTGATCGTACGCTCGTTTATCTTTGAACCGTTTCAGATTCCTTCTGGCTCGATGATGCCGACGCTGCTGATTGGCGACTTCATCCTGGTGGAGAAATTTGCTTACGGCATCAAAGATCCGATCACGCAAACCACGCTGATCCCGACCGGCCACCCGCAGCGCGGAGATGTCGCGGTGTTCAAATACCCGAAAGATCCGAGCGTGGATTACATCAAGCGCGTGATCGGTCTGCCGGGCGACAAAGTGGTGTTTGATCCTTACAGCAAAACGCTGACCATCAACCCAGGCTGCGGCACGGGCAAGTGTGACACGGCGCTGCCGGTGACCTATACCAACATTGAGCCAAGCGATTTCATCCAGACCTTCAGCGGCTTTGATGGTAATGAAACCGGCAACGGTTTCTACCAGGTGCCGCAGGGCGAAACGCTGCGGGGCGGCCTGCGTCTTGGCACGCGCAAAGAGACGCTGGGCTACGTCACGCACGATATCCTGCTGGTGAACGAAGCGCAGAGCCAGGCGAGCATGTATTATCAGCAGCCGGGTCAGCCGCAGGCCACGTGGATTGTGCCGCAGGGGCAATACTTCATGATGGGCGATAACCGTGATAACAGCGCCGACAGCCGCTACTGGGGCTTTGTGCCCGAGAAGAATCTGGTCGGCAAAGCGGTTGCTATCTGGATGAGCTTTGAGAAACAGGAAGGACAGTGGCCGACCGGCGTGCGACTGAGTCGCATTGGCGGTATTCACTGATTTAAAAACGGTTGGCTTCCTGCGAGTCAGGGAGCCACTGCACACCAAACAGAACGTGCTGGACCTTCAGCCCTGTTTGGTATGCAGAGTCACAGACGCACAGAACAACTGGAATCGCATGAACCCCATCCTCATTAACAAGCTGCAGCGCAAACTGGGCTACACTTTTACTCATCCGGAATTACTGCAGCAGGCTCTGACTCACCGCAGCGCCAGCAGCAAACATAACGAGCGTCTTGAATTTCTTGGCGATTCTATTCTCAGCTATGTGATTGCCAACGCGCTGTATCACCGCTTCCCGCGCGTGGACGAAGGCGACATGAGCCGCATGCGTGCCACGCTGGTACGCGGCAACACGCTGGCCGAAATGGCGCGCGAGTTTGAGCTGGGCGAATGTCTGCGTCTGGGGCCGGGCGAGCTGAAAAGCGGCGGGTTCCGCCGGGAATCCATCCTCGCGGATACCGTAGAGGCGCTGATCGGCGGCATCTTCCTCGACAGCAATATTCAGACGGTCGAGAAGCTGATTCTCGACTGGTACCAGAATCGCCTTGAGCAGATCAGCCCGGGCGATAAGCAAAAAGATCCGAAAACGCGCCTGCAGGAGTATCTGCAGGGTCGTCATCTGCCGCTGCCGTCTTATCTGGTGGTACAGGTGCGTGGCGAAGCGCACGATCAGGAATTCACCATTCACTGTCAGGTGAGTGGGATGGCTGAACCGGTGGTGGGCGTGGGCTCCAGCCGCCGTAAAGCAGAGCAGGCCGCCGCCGAACAGGCGTTAATCAGGCTCGGCCTCGAATAAATTGTCATTTCGCAGCCTCAGCAGTGAGGCTGCCCAATCAGGACCCGAATGAGCGAACTCGAAACATACAGCGGCTTTATCGCGATTGTCGGCCGGCCTAACGTCGGCAAATCCACCTTACTGAACCAGCTGCTAGGGCAGAAGGTGTCGATCACCTCGCGCAAGCCGCAAACCACGCGCCACCGCATCATGGGTATTCATACCGAAGGCGCTTATCAGGCGATCTACGTGGATACACCCGGCCTGCACATGGAAGAGAAGCGGGCGATCAACCGCCTGATGAACCGTGCTGCCAGCAGCTCCATCGGTGACGTTGAGCTGGTAATTTTTGTGGTGGAAGGCACGCGCTGGACGCCCGACGATGAGATGGTGCTGAACAAGCTGCGTGACGGCAAAGTGCCGGTGGTGCTGGCGGTAAACAAAGTCGACAACATCCAGGATAAAAGCATCCTGCTGCCGCACCTGCAGTTCCTCAGCCAGCAGATGAACTTCCTCGAGATCGTGCCGATCTCCGCCGAAACCGGTAAAAACGTGGATGCGATTGCGGAGATCGCCCGCAAGCGCCTGCCGCTGTCGGATCACCACTTCCCGGAAGACTACATCACCGATCGCTCGCAGCGTTTCATGGCCTCAGAAATCATCCGTGAAAAACTGATGCGCTTCCTCGGCGCCGAGTTACCGTATTCGGTTACCGTGGAGATTGAGCAGTTCGTCTCTAACGAGCGCGGCGGCTATGACATCAACGGTTTGATTCTGGTTGAGCGCGAAGGGCAGAAGAAGATGGTGATTGGCAACAAAGGTGCCAAAATCAAAACCATCGGTATCGAAGCGCGTAAAGACATGGAAGAGATGTTCGAGGCGAAAGTCCATCTCGAGCTGTGGGTTAAAGTGAAATCGGGCTGGGCGGATGACGAACGTGCGCTGCGCAGCCTGGGTTATACAGACGACTAATTGATGGAAGGCTGGCAACGCGCCTTTGTGCTGCATAGTCGCCCTTACAGCGAAACCAGCCTGCTGCTCGATCTGTTCAGCGAAAGTCAGGGACGCGTCCGCGTCCTTGCCAAGGGCGCACGCTCGCGCCGTTCCCAGCTTAAAGGCGCACTGCAACCCTTCACACCGCTACTGGTGCGCTGGGGTGGCCGTGGCGAAGTCAAAACCCTGCGTAACGCCGAAGCGGTGTCGCTGGCGCTGCCGCTCAGCGGCATCACGCTCTACTGCGGCCTGTATGTTAACGAGCTGCTGTCGCGGGTGCTGGAGCAGGAAATTCCCTTCTCCGAACTGTTCTTCGATTATCTCTCCTGTATCCAGACGCTGGCGGCGGCCAACGGTTCGCCCGAGCCAGCGCTGCGCCGTTTTGAGCTGGCACTGCTTGGCCACCTGGGCTACGGCGTCGACTTTCTGCACTGCGCCGGCAGCGGCGAGGCGGTCGACGACGGCATGACCTACAGCTATCGCGAAGAGAAAGGCTTTATCGCCAGTCTGGTGGTCAATCAGCGCAGTTTCACCGGCCGCCAGCTGCGCGCGCTGTGGGAGCGCGAATTTCCCGATGCCGACACGCTGCGTGCCGCCAAACGCTTCACGCGCATGGCGCTGAAACCTTATCTGGGCGGTAAGCCGCTGAAGAGCCAGGAGCTGTTCCGTCAGTTTGTGCCGAAAAAACGACCGAACGTGGCAAACGACGAGCGTGGGTGATGCACCTGACAGGCTCCGCGCGTTACACTGCAAACATACTGAACACATTTAAGGATTGTCATGGCTGAGTTGCTGTTAGGGGTCAACATCGATCACATCGCCACCGTACGTAACGCGCGTGGCACAAACTATCCCGATCCGGTACAGGCCGCGTTTGTCGCGGAGCAGGCGGGCGCAGACGGCATTACCGTGCACCTGCGTGAAGACCGCCGTCATATCACCGACCGCGACGTGCGGATTCTGCGCGACACCATTCATACCCGCATGAATCTTGAGATGGCAGTCACCGACGAAATGGTGGGCATCGCCTGCGACATCAAACCGCATTTTGTCTGCCTGGTGCCGGAAAAGCGCCAGGAAGTGACCACCGAAGGCGGCCTTGATGTGGCCGGTCAGCAGGACAAGGTCAACGCGGCAGTCAAACAGCTGAGCGAGGCGGGCATTCTGGTGTCGCTGTTTATTGATGCCGATCAGCGCCAGATTGAAGCGGCGGTCGCCAGCGGTGCGCCTTACATTGAAATCCATACTGGCGCCTATGCTGAAGCAGCGGAAGGACTGGCACGCGATGCCGAACTGGCGCGTATCGCCAGCGCTGCGACCTTTGCCGCCAGCCGCGGCCTGAAGGTCAATGCTGGCCACGGTCTGACGTATCACAACGTCCAGCCGATTGCTGCGCTGCCGGAAATGCATGAGCTGAACATTGGTCACGCGATTATCGGTCGTGCGCTGTTCAGCGGTCTTGCAGCGGCGGTTAGCGACATGAAAGCGCTGATGCGGGAAGCGCGCCGCTAATGGCCATCCTGGGGCTGGGCAGCGATATCGTCGAGATCGAGCGTATCGCCGGCGTAATTGAACGCTCCGGCGATCGTCTGGCGCGCCGCGTGCTGAGCGAAGCGGAGTGGCAGCAGTATCAGGCGCATCAGCAGCCGGTGCGCTTCCTCGCCAAGCGTTTTGCGGTGAAAGAGGCGGCGGCAAAAGCCTTCGGCACCGGCATTCGCGGTGGTTTAGCGTTCAATCAGTTTGAAGTGTACAACGATGCGCTGGGGAAGCCTGGCCTGCGCTTCTTTGAACAGGCCAAAGTGATTGCCAGCCAGCTGGGCGTGCAGCATGTGCACGTCACGCTGGCCGACGAGCGCCACTATGCCTGCGCTACGGTGATTATCGAAGATTAAGCGTGCAGCAGCACAAATTTCTCCCACAGCGCGTCACGACTTTCCACGTGCTGTGGGTCTGAAAGGATAGTGTTATCAATCGGGCAGACGCTCTGACAGGTCGGCTCATCATAATGACCCACGCATTCAGTGCAGCGGTCAGCGTCGATCTGATAGATCGATTCACCCATGCTAATCGCCTGGTTCGGGCACTCAGGCTCGCACATGTCGCAGTTAATGCAGCGCTCAGTAATTATCAGTGCCATTGCATAAGCTCATCAGTTGCTTGTTTTCATTGCATGTTTCTTGGTTAGTTCCGCTCTCCGGGGTAAAACGCCTGCTGAAATAGCGCTTTGCAGTGTGATTTTTCAATCGATGCAGGCGTAAACCAGCGGGGCGAGCCCCTGAGCGGCACGCATATTATCACGACGAGTGGCGTTCAAAAAATGACTTAGCGTAGTATTCAGCCGCCAGCAGAACGTGGCTGCTACCAGCCGATCTGATGTCGCGCCATAGCCAGAAAACCACGCAACGGTAAGCAGAGCCGTTGCGCGGTTAGCGAAATAGTGGCGGCGCTGGCCTTTATTTTACCGGTGCCAGCACGTGGGTGGCATCCAGCGTCAGACAATCACCTGGACATTTATCGCTGCCGTAGATAACGGGCGCCTTTGGCAAGGAAAACTTCATCGCGTGCTCTTTTTTAATCGCGTCGGCCATACCGGCAAAGGTCCATGGCATACCCAGCGAAAGCGAACCGAACTCATCGTATTTTTTGGATTTTGCGACAGCAGGTAAGTTGTCGCTATCGATACGATAATAAAGCTGGCCAGAGTATTCTGCAGGCACATTCTCTATGATTGCGTTGCTTAACAACTGATACTCGCGCTGCTGAGGCGTAGAAAAGCCCTTATGAATATTCAGCATGCATGAGAGCACTGCAATAACGAGGCAAACGATACTGGCAGACGTGGTTATCTTCAGCTTATTAAAGATTACGAATAAGCCAGCAATGAAGGCTGAGGTAGTGATTAACGACAGCGCGATAACCGTGCGATAGGCTGCCCAGTCCTCACTCACCAAAAGATTAGGAATGCCCGCCGCCAGCAGGAAAAACAGGAACAGAAAAGCTTTACGCGGTTTGAAATTGGGTGCCTTCACAATGCCCACGATGATCAGTGAGCAGGAGATGATAATGCTGACAATCGAGCGCCCGGTATCAAAGTTGCACAGCGCATTTCTGAGCGGTTCAGCGATAAACCAGGTGATTTTTTTCAGCGGCGCTAAGGTGATATTGGTTCTGGCCAGTACTTCATTAAACAGCACGAGCGGCAGAACTTTCGCCAGCACCAGCGCCATCACCATGCCAAATCCCAGCATCAACATCAGCTTGATCACCGCGCTGCGCTGATAATTATTCCGGGTCATGCCCAGATCGAGCAGGGCAAAGAATAAAAAGCTCATGGCTGCGGGTTGGTAAATCGCAAAGGAAAGCGTCAGGCAAATAGCCGACAGTAGCACCCGGCCCAGGCCTTTGTTTTCCGCCAGCGTTGAATAACTGATGCCCGCCAGCAGCACGGACAGGACATAAGGAAAGCAGACTGTCCAGCCGACAAAAACCTGAAATGAGGGCAGCAAACAAATCAACGTGGCAAACGTCAGACGCTGGACCGCGCTGGCGAAAATGCTGCGACGCTCAAGGAAACGGATAATGTACCCGCCCAGTAAAATCAGGCTTAATAATGAGAGTACACGGAGCCAGGTCAAATCCTGCACGTCATCGATCAGGAAAGCGAAGAAGTAGCGGATAGCACCATAAAAAGGTCGGCCCGATAAGATATCCCATTTGAAAATACTGAATGCATCGGTAGTGGATGCGTATAAATAGAACCAGTCGTCGGAAAATCCGTATGTTGATAAATAAACCGGGCTATAACCGATGAGTAAAGCGACGGCCAGTATCAGATACATGGCGGAGGGATGACGCTCAAAAACTGTTTTTTTCATTTCCTGCTCTTAATTACGTAGCGTGGTCTTTGTTTGGACTCAATGTAGATTCGGCCAATATATTCGCCCAGAACACCGATGCCGATAAGTTGCACTCCACCCAAAAACAGAATGGAAACCAGCAACGAAGGGTAACCCGCCACCGGATTGCCCCAGAGCAGTTTATCGATGATCATCCAGAATCCATAAAGAAAGGAGAGTAACGCGACGCTACCGCCGATGTAACTCCAGATGCGCAAGGGGAAGGTTGAAAAACTGGTTAATCCTTCTAATGCCAGATTCCACAATTTCCAGCCATTAAATTTCGACACCCCTGTGACGCGTTCAGCCCGATCATATTCCACAATCGCTGTTTTACCGCCAACCCAGGATAAAATGCCCTTCATGAACAGATTCCTTTCCGGCAGGCTTTTTATATGTTCTACCGTCTCGCGCGACAGCAGACGAAAATCGCCAACGTTTTCCTCTATTTTCGGCGAGCTGATTTGGTTGTGGAAGTGATAAAACCACTCGGCTGTTTTACGTTTGACATGCCCATCGGCGCTGCGATCTTTCCGTTTAGCCAGAACCACATCGGCACCCGCTTGCCAGCGTTCAACCAGTTGATGGATAACGGCGATGGGGTCCTGCAGATCAACATCAATCGGGATAACCGCGTCACCGGTGGCATGCTCCAGTCCGGCAAACAACGCGGGTTCTTTGCCGAAATTGCGGGTGAATGACAGCGCAATGACCAGCGGATCCGAGATGGCAAGGGCATTGATGATGTTTTCGCTGCCATCGCTACTGCCGTCATTGATAAAAACAATTTCCACCTGATAGCCGGCTAATTCATGACGAACCGCCTGATAAAAGAGTGGAATGGTTTCCTCTTCATTGAAGACGGGCACGACGAGAGACAATTTCATTTTACTTCCCTGAAAACGATGTAATTAGAGTAGATGAAGCCGCAACCCAGGCTAATAAAGGAAAAGAGTATCAGGGTAATCACCGGGGAAAGCGTGCAGGCGTCGGCCATCCAGCCAACCAGCGCCGCCATGCCTCCCATAAAGCTGACATAAAGCAGGTAACGCAAGGGCGTGGCTGCAGAAGAGAAGGTCCAGCGGGCATTAGCAAAAAAGGAAAACGTCACCGCAACGCAGAATGCTCCAAAGTTAGCCATAGCCTGACCTGACTCGAACAGCTTGAGAATAAGCGCAAACACCGTCCAGTGAATCGCGGTGTTGATAACGCCAATTCCTGCATAACGGGAAATAAGTTTCAGCATGACGAGAGAGATGAGTAAATTTGCCCTGATCATATACATCGGAAATTATCCTGCAAGCCCGATGCTGAAAATGCGTTTAATCGGGCCAAAACAAGGATAGCGACAGGCAACAAAACCATTGCCCCGCCCGATGATCAATTTCGGGCTAAGGCAGGGTGGGGAATATCCTGAGCATGGGGCAATCAGACCAGCTTTTTCACCAGCTCCTCGCTGTGACGAATATGGCTGGAGGCGCGTTCCGGATCGTTCTGCACCAGCGCCATAAACAGCAGATCGGTCAGCGCCAGTTGGGCGCTGGTGGAGGAGATGGCCGCGCTGCGCGTGCTCTGCTCCTCGGCGACGGTGTACAGGCAGACCGTGGCGCACTGCTGCAGCGAATTCGGGGTAAAGCCGGTAAACGCCAGCACATCGGCGCCAATCGCCGCCGCTTCCTGCGCCGCGAGGTTGATCTCGCGACGTTCGCCGGTGTAGGAGATTGCCAGCAGCACATCGCCGGGTGCCATCGCCTGAACGCTGGCCAGCAGCGCGTGCATGTCCTGCTCGGCGACGGCGTTGATGCCAATCTTCATCAGCTTCCACGAAAAATCTTTCGCCACCAGCCCGGAGGCGCCAATGCCGACCAGCAGAATGCGGTTGGCGTTTTTCAGCAGCTGCAGCGTTTCCGTGAGTTTCTCTTCGCTGTTGATATCCAGCGTGGCGCGAATCGCCGAAATTTTTTCCGTCAACAGCTTTTCGCCGACGACTTTGAGCGGATCGTCACTCAGAATGTGGTTGTGCACGGTGATGGCATCGCGGTCGGCCAGCGACTCACTCAGCGCCAGCTTCAGCGCCGGAAAGCCTTTGTAACCCAGTTTCTGGGCGAACTTCACCACGCTCGACTGGCTGACGCCTGACTCTTCCGCCAGTTTTTGTGAACTCAGATGCCGTGCCCGATCAGGCTGCGACAGCAAAAAATCCGCCAGCCGACGCTCGTTCAGCGCCAGGCGTGGGTAGAGCTGGCGAATTCGCAGCAATGAACTCATGTCCGATCCTTAATCCATAGTCCCGCACACAGCTTAGCCGCTCGCGGAAGGAAATGTCTGGCCAGGAATGTCAGATGACATCGCGCCGACGCAGAGAATAAACTATTCAAATGGCATTGTAGCCACTGGAATTAAAAATGACAGCTTTCGCCCCGGCGCGCGATGCTGGCTACACTGTAGAGCAGGTATCGCCGCGTTTAGAAAAAGGAGTCGGGTTTGACAAAGGGTTCGCATCGCCGCGTAGTATTTTTTGACCTGGACGGCACGCTGCATCAGCAGGACATGTTTGGCACATTTATGCGTTATCTGCTGCGCCGCCAGCCGCTCAATCTGGTGCTGGTGGTGCCGCTGCTGCCGGTCATCGGCATGGGTATGCTGATAAAGGGCCGCGCTGCGCGCTGGCCGATGAGCCTGCTGCTGTGGGCTATCACCTTTGGCCATCGTGAGGCCACGCTGCGCCAGCGTGAGGCCGAATTTGCCCGCTGGTTTCGCGAGCGCGTTACCGCGTTTCCGGTGGTGCAGCAGCGGCTGACTGACTACCTCAGCAGTGAAGACGCCGATGTCTGGCTGATTACCGGCTCGCCGCAGTCGCTGGTGGAGCAGGTCTATTTTGATTCCGCGTTTCTGCCGCGCGTGAAGCTGATCGCCAGCCAGATGAAACCGGGCCGTGGCGGCCGGGTATTAGCCATGCGCTGTCTTGGCCATGAAAAAGTGGCGCAGCTCGAGGAAAAAATCGGTACGCCGCTGCAGCTTTACAGCGGCTACAGCGACAGCAAGCAGGATAACCCGTTGCTGTTTTTCTGCCAGCATCGTTGGCGCGTGACGCCGCGCGGTGAACTGCAACAGCTGGAGTGAATCGCAGCTGGATTCCGTCTATAATGCGCCGCCTTGTTAATCCGCAGGAGTTGCCCGTTGAACCCACAAACTGATGAATACTGGATGCGCCACGCGCTTGAACTGGCGCGGCGTGCGTGGGAGCAGGGCGAAGTGCCGGTCGGTGCGGTGCTGGTGCAGGGTGACCGAGTAATTGGCGAGGGCTGGAACCGGCCGATTAGCCAGTGCGATCCCACCGCGCATGCCGAGATTATGGCGCTGCGTCAGGGCGGAAAAGTGATTGATAATTACCGGCTGCTCGACACCACCTTATACGTGACGCTGGAGCCGTGCGTGATGTGTGCCGGTGCCATGGTGCACAGCCGGATTACCCGTCTGGTCTATGGCGCTAAGGATGAGAAAACCGGTGCCGCCGGTTCGCTGCTGGATGTGATCGGCCATCCGGGCATGAATCATCAGATAGAGATTGCGCATGGCGTGCTGGCAGAGGAGTGCGCCACGCTGCTGAGCGACTTTTTCCGTATGCGCCGGGAACAGAAGCGCGCGCAGCGGCAGGCGCTGCGCGCAGATTAGTTCATCGCAATCTTCGGTTCGACGGCTGGATAACCGGCACCGAGTTCCGCTTCCAGCGCCGACTGCTGCGCCAGCCGTTTCTCCTGCTCCTGCAGATAGCCTACCAGGCTGATCTGATACTTACGGATGTTCTCAACGTAGTTATAAGCTTCGTGGCCGCGCGCATAGCCGTAAGTGGTCTGCGCGTAATAGCGCTTCTGGCTCAGCATCGGCAGGCGCAGCTTAACGTCGGCCCAGCTGTCCGGATTGCCACCTTGTTTGAGGGTCAGCCGGCGTGCATCCAGCATATGTGCGTAGCCCATGTTATAGGCCGCCAGGGCAAACCAGATGCGTTCATCTTCCGGAATGGTCTCCGGCACTTTTTCCATCATGCGCCGCAGGTATTCGCTGCCACCGCGAATGCTCTGTTCCGGATCGAGACGATCGTTCACGTCGAGGCTGTCAGCGGTATTGCGCGTCAGCATCATCATGCCGCGCACGCCGGTGGGCGAGGTCGCCTGCGGATTCCAGTGCGACTCCTGGTAGGAAATCGCCGCCAGCAGGCGCCAGTCGATACTGGACGCGTACTTCTCAAACAGCGGCTTGATATCCGGCAGCGTGTTATCAATTGCGCGCAGGAAGGTGCGGGTATCGACATAATCAAAGGTGCCGACGTGGCCGAGATACTTCTCTTCCAGCCGCGCCATGGTGCCTTCTTCCCCCATCTGACTGTAGAAGTCGAGCATGGCGGCGTTCAGGCTATCGTCATCGTTACGTGGCAGATACCAGGTCACCGGCTCTTCATCGGTAATATCAAACGCCACTGCCAGCTGTGGATGGATACGCTGCAGCAGGCCGATGGTCACCGAATCCCCCACGGTATAGTCGAGCTTGCCGTCGGCGACCGCTTCCAGCAGCGCTTTCTGGCCCATATCGGTGGAAATGGCCCAGTCGAGATCGGGATAGCTGTCCGCTTTGGCGGAACGTAACGTTGACAGATAGGCCGAACCGGACTGCACAATCAGCCGGCCTTTCAGATCACCAAGGTTTTTGGGCCGCGGTTTGTCGATGCGATACACCAGCTGCTGCGACACGGAATAGTAGCTCGGGCCACTCTGATAACGGCTGAGGCGCTCGCTGTTGTAGATCAGCCCGGCGGCCAGCAGGTCGGCTTTGCCGTCGTCGAGATCGTCAAACAGGTCGCCGAGGTTGGGCCGCACCGTGACTTCCAGCTTCACGCCAAGATAATCGGCGAAGCGCTTCGCCAGCTCGTAGTCCATACCGGCTGGTGCATTATTGATGGTGTAGTAAGTCAGCGGCGAGTTGACGGTACTGATGCGCAACACTCCCCGCGATTTGATCTGTGATAACGCGTCTTTTCCGCCCCCGTACCAGGGGATGGACGGCCACAGCGCCAGCGCAAGCAGCACGGTGATCAGACCGATAAACAGATAATTTAATTTCAGGCGTTTCAAATAGTTGTCTCGTAATGGCTCACAGGCCTCTGTCTTTTAAAGGCAGTATTTATGTTGTTTTGCACTCCCAGAGCGAGGGGCATTTTGCGCAACAAAGCGCAACAGGGCAACTTATATAGCAAGATTTGCGCAAAATTCAGGCAAATCCTGAGGCTCAGTTTTTCTGCGCAAACGGTTTCGTAACCCGTGCCATTTCTCTATAATACCGCCCGTTTTCCCTGTTGCGCCCCATGAAGCGTCGCCCGGCGCTTCGAAGACGAGAGATCTTTAATGATGGAAATTCTGCGTGGTTCGCCCGCTCTGTCGGCATTTCGTGTAAACAAACTGCTGACCCGCTTTCAGGACGCTCATCTGCCGGTGAGTGATATTTACGCCGAGTACGTCCATTTCGCCGATGTCAGCGCACCGCTCAGCGCGGAACAGCAAGCCCGCCTGCAGCGTCTGCTGAAATACGGTCCTTCTCTCGCCGAACATGCGCCACAAGGGCGTCTGTTGCTGGTGACGCCGCGTCCCGGCACCATTTCTCCCTGGTCATCGAAAGCCACCGATATCGCCCACAACTGCGACCTGCCACAGGTATTGCGCCTGGAGCGCGGTCTGGCCTTCTATGTACAGGCACCGCAGCTGACTGACGCGCAGTGGCAGCAGCTGGCCAGCCTGCTGCACGATCGCATGATGGAAACCGTGTTCACGGAGCTCAGCGCGGCAGAACAGCTGTTCGCGCATCATGAGCCGCAGCCGCTGAAAAGCGTAGACGTGCTGGGCGGTGGGCGCGAGGCGCTGGAACAGGCTAACCGCACGCTCGGCCTGGCGCTGGCCGATGACGAAATTGATTACCTGCTTGATGCCTTCACCAGACTGGGCCGCAATCCGAACGACATCGAGCTCTATATGTTCGCCCAGGCGAACTCCGAGCACTGTCGTCACAAGATTTTTAACGCCGACTGGATTATCGACGGCGAAAAACAGCCGAAATCGCTGTTTAAAATGATTAAAAACACCTTTGAGCAGCATCCGGAACACGTCCTGTCGGCGTATAAAGACAATGCCGCAGTGATGGAAGGCTCCGAGGTCGGGCGTTTCTACGCGGATGCGCAGCAGGGCGAATACGAGTTCCATCAGGAAGCCGCGCATATCCTGATGAAGGTGGAAACCCACAACCACCCGACGGCCATTTCGCCATGGCCAGGTGCCGCCACCGGTTCCGGCGGGGAAATCCGTGACGAAGGTGCCACCGGACGTGGCGCGAAGCCGAAAGCGGGTCTGGTCGGCTTCTCGGTTTCCAACCTGCGTATTCCCGGCTTTGAACAGCCGTGGGAAGAGGATTTCGGCAAGCCGGATCGCATTGTTACCGCGCTGGATATCATGACCGAAGGCCCGTTAGGCGGCGCCGCGTTTAACAACGAA
This sequence comes from gamma proteobacterium symbiont of Lampromicra miyakona, assembly GCF_059730895.1. NCBI lineage: Bacteria > Pseudomonadati > Pseudomonadota > Gammaproteobacteria > gamma proteobacterium symbiont of Lampromicra miyakona. Next base: position 1,104,352 of record NZ_AP035932.1, read on the forward strand.
TTTGGTCGCCCGGCGCTGAACGGCTATTTCCGTACTTATGAAGAGCAGGTCAACAGCCATAACGGCGTTGAGCTGCGCGGCTATCACAAGCCGATCATGCTGGCCGGCGGCATTGGTAACATCCGCGCCGATCACGTGCAAAAGGGTGAAATCGTGGTTGGCGCGAAGCTGATCGTGCTGGGCGGTCCGGCGATGAATATCGGCCTTGGCGGCGGCGCGGCGTCCTCGATGGCGTCCGGCCAGTCGGATGCCGATCTCGACTTCGCCTCGGTGCAGCGTGACAACCCGGAGATGGAGCGTCGCTGTCAGGAAGTGATTGACCGCTGCTGGCAGCTGGGCGAAGCCAACCCGATTCTGTTTATTCACGACGTCGGTGCCGGTGGCCTGTCTAACGCCATGCCGGAGCTGGTGAGCGATGGCGGCCGCGGCGGTAACTTCAACCTGCGCGACATCCTCAGCGATGAGCCAGGCATGAGCCCGCTGGAAGTGTGGTGCAACGAGTCGCAGGAGCGTTATGTGCTGGCGGTTGCGCCGGACAAACTGGCGCTGTTCGATGAGCTGTGCCAGCGCGAACGTGCGCCGTACGCGGTGATTGGTGAAGCGACCGAAGAGCAGCACCTGAACCTTGCCGACAGCCACTTCGATAACAAACCGATCGACATGCCGCTCGACGTGCTGCTGGGTAAAACGCCAAAAATGACGCGCGACGTGGCCAGCCAGCAGGCGAAAGGTGATGCGCTGGTGCGGGACGGCATTACCATTGCCGATGCGGTAAACCGCGTGCTGCACCTGCCAACCGTGGCGGAAAAAACCTTCCTGGTGACCATCGGTGACCGCAGCGTAACCGGCATGGTGGCGCGCGATCAGATGGTCGGGCCGTGGCAGATCCCGGTGGCGAACTGCGCCGTGACCACTGCCAGCCTTGACAGCTACCACGGTGAAGCGTTTGCCATGGGCGAACGTGCGCCGGTAGCGCTGCTTGATTTCGCCGCGTCCGGCCGCCTGGCGGTGGGCGAAGCGCTGACCAACCTGGCCGCGACCGCGATCGGTTCACTGAAGCGCGTGAAGCTGTCGGCAAACTGGATGGCTGCAGCCGGTCACCCGGGCGAAGACGCTGGCCTGTACGCCGCGGTAAAAGCGGTGGGCGAAGAGCTGTGCCCGGCGCTGGGGATCACCATTCCGGTGGGTAAAGACTCCATGTCGATGAAAACCCGCTGGCAGCAGGGCACTGAACAGCGCGAAATGACTTCGCCGCTGTCGCTGGTCATTACGGCTTTTGCACGTGTTGAAGATGTGCGTCGCACCGTAACGCCACAGCTGCAGCCGGAAGGCGACAACCTGCTGCTGCTGGTGGATCTCGGCAACGGTGCTAACACCCTCGGCGCCACGGCGCTGTCACAGGTGTATCGCCAGCTGGGCGACAAACCGGCCGACGTGCGCGATGCCGCGCAGCTGGCTGGCTTCTTCAATGCAATTCAGACGCTGGTCAGCGAGCAGAAACTGCTGGCTTACCACGACCGCTCGGATGGCGGTCTGCTGGTCACGCTGGCTGAGATGGCCTTCACCGGCCACTGCGGTATTGAGGCGGATATCGCCGCGCTGGGCAGCGATGCGCTGGCAGCACTGTTTACGGAAGAGCTGGGCGCCGTACTGCAGATTAACGCTGCCGACCGCGCGGCTGTGGAAAAAGTATTTGCCGATCACGGTCTGAGCAGCAATGTTCACGTCATCGGTAAAGCGCTGCCGGGCGACCGTTTTGTTATCCGCTCCGGCGACAGCGCGGTGTACAGCGAAAGCCGTACCACCCTGCGTACCTGGTGGGCTGAAACCACCTGGCAGATGCAGCGCCTGCGCGATAACCCGGCCTGTGCCGATCAGGAACATGAAGCGAAGAAAGACGATAACGATCCTGGCCTGAACGTGCAGCTGACCTTCCGTCCGGAAGAGGATGTGGCGGCACCGATGATCGCCACTGGCGCGCGTCCGCGCGTTGCCGTGCTGCGCGAGCAGGGCGTGAACTCGCACGTTGAGATGGCTGCTGCCTTCCACCGCGCAGGCTTCACCGCGGTTGACGTGCACATGAGCGATCTGCTGGCGGGCCGTCGTGGTCTGGAGGAATTCCACGCGCTGGTCGCCTGTGGCGGCTTCTCCTACGGCGACGTGCTGGGTGCGGGCGAAGGCTGGGCGAAATCGATTCTGTTCAACAGCCGCGTGCGTGACGAGTTTGAAAACTTCTTCCATCGTCCGCAGACGCTGGCGCTGGGCGTGTGTAACGGCTGCCAGATGATGTCGAATCTGCGTGAACTGATTCCGGGCAGCGAGCTGTGGCCGCGCTTTGTGCGTAACCAGTCCGAGCGCTTTGAAGCACGCTTCAGCCTGGTGGAAGTGGCCGCCAGCCCGTCACTGCTGCTGGACGGCATGGTCGGTTCTCGCATGCCGATTGCCGTCTCGCACGGTGAAGGTTTTGTTGAAGTGCGTGACGGTGCGCATCTGGCTGAGCTGGAAGCGAAAGGGCTGGTGGCGCTGCGCTTCGTCGATAACTTCGGCAAGGTCACCGAGACCTATCCGGCAAACCCGAACGGCTCACCTAACGGCATCACCGCCGTGACCAACGAAAGCGGGCGCGTCACCATTATGATGCCGCATCCGGAGCGCGTGTTCCGCACCGTCAGCAATTCGTGGCATCCGGCGGAGTGGGGCGAAGACAGCCCGTGGATGCGCATTTTCCGCAACGCGCGCAAGCAGCTGGGTTAAACCTGAATCCTGTCTCTTACCGGTGACCATTCACGGGCACCGTGCAAAGGCCGCTCAACGCGGCCTTTTTTAATTTTGTCGCGTGGACACTGCTCTCGATCCGCTGTGATTCCCTGACATCTGTGGCATGTCGGAAAATGACGACAATCCCATGGCTGAGTTGTCGCTAAAAGGTGACATTTAAATCGTTGTTTTTTATAGGCGCAAAGTTAGCGCGTTAAAGCCGTTGCTAATCGGCGACACTTTTTCCAGACCAGCCGGTCCGAAAGCGTCGTTAATTCCCTCCCTGAGCTGGCAGTATGCTGATTAACAAGGCTATTTATTTTCTGGCACGATATTTGCTATACTTATTACGTTGCTCATTCTCCTGTCTATGATTGCCCCGCACTGCGGTTGAGCTCATAAAATATCGAATGACGCACCAAACGGAGCCTGCCGTCCACCCAACCGATAATCGCTTGCTTTGCAACGTTATCAGGCACCGGACGCAACGTTGAGTTAGGCTCCACCTATTTTGCAGGCGATGCTGCGGCGTCGCTCTCACGGCAGGCCAAAAGGCCTGCCGTTTTCGTTTTCAGCCTTTCTAACCTTGCCGGACTTCGCTAGCATGCCTGCAACTCACCTCAAAGGAAACGCGGTTGTGAAGAGATGGCGTCTGTTTCCCCGATCCCTGCGGCAACTGGTTTTAATGGCCTTTCTGCTGGTGCTGCTGCCGCTGCTGGTGCTGGCATGGCAGGCATGGGAAAGCCTTTCAGCATTGAGTAATCAGGCGGCGGACACCAACCGCAACACCTTTACCGACGTGCGTCGCAGTGAGGCGATGGCGCGTACGGCGCTGGAGCTGGAGCGTAGCTATCGCCAGTATTGCGTGCTGGGCGATGCCAGTCTGGCACGCCTGTATCAAACGCAGTGGAGCCGCTACGGCCAGATGCTCAGCAGCCATGCCGCCAGCCTGCCCGATTTGCCAACGTTCAAAATATTGCAGAGCGCGCTGCCGCAGCTGGAAAAGCTGCAGTGTGATAACGGCAATCTGCTGGCACCGGCGGCGAGCGCGCTGGAGGCATTCTCCGCCGCCAACACCCGCATGGTGCAGGCCACGCGTGAAGTGGTGTTTTCACGCGGCCTGCAGCTGCAGCGCGAAATTGCCGATCGCGGCCAGTTTTTTGGCTGGCAGGCGCTGATACTGTTTTTAATCAGTCTGGTGCTGGTGCTGCTGTTCACCGGCATGATTATCGGCCCGGTTAAGCGCGTCGAACGCATGATCAACCGGCTGGGTGAGGGCAAAACGCTGGGCAATAGCGTCAGTTTTCGCGGGCCACGCGAAATTCGCTCGCTGGGACAGCGCATTGTCTGGCTCAGCGAACGTCTTAGCTGGCTGGAGGCACAGCGGCATGAGTTTCTGCGCCACCTGTCGCACGAACTCAAAACACCGCTGGCCAGCCTGCGCGAAGGCACCGAACTGCTGGCCGACCAGGTTGCCGGCCCGCTCAATGCGGAGCAGCAGGAAGTTGTCGCCATTCTCGATACCAGCAGCCGTCATCTGCAGCGGCTGATTGAACAGCTGCTCGACTACAATCGCCGGCTGGCGGAGAGTCCGCTGCGGCTGGAACCGGTGGCTATCGACGCTATCATTGATAGCGTCGTCAGGGTGCACTCACTGCCCGCCAGCGCGCGCCAGATGCACACGCATATCGATCTGCAGGCCCGCTATTGTCTGGCGGAACCGACGCTGTTGCAGCGAGTGATTGATAACCTCTACTCGAACGCCGTGAACTACGGTAGCGAATCCGGTAACATCTGGCTGCAGAGCCAGCAGAAGGGCAACCAGGTGTGGATTGAGGTGGCCAACACCGGCACGCCGATTCCGGCTGAAGAGCAGGCGATGATCTTTGAGCCCTTTTATCAGGGGAGCCAGCAGCGCAAAGGGCCGGTGAAAGGCAGCGGGCTGGGATTAAGCATCGCCAAAGATTGCCTGCGCAGGATGCAGGGTGATTTGCAGTTGGTCACGCGCACGGACGCGGACGTCTGTTTTCGTATCATTTTGACTACCAGCGCCGGGAATGCCTGATTAATGAAACTCACATCCAGCCGATTTCTCGTCGGCGCACTGATCGCCATCGGCCTGAGCGCCTGTCAGGCGCCTCCCCAGAGCAGTACGCCGCGCGGTGCGGTGAACCTGCCGGAGCCGGACGTGCGCCTGGCGGATTATCTGGCCACCGATTGCCAGAATGTCTGGCAGATTGAAGCACCGGCGGCCATGAGCAATCCACTTTACTGGCAGCGCGCTATCGACTGCGGTGAGCGGCTGTCGGCGGCCGAAGCGCGGGCGGAAGCGCGGCGCTGGCCGGTACAGAACTGGGCGCGCGCCTTTAAGCAGGGCATCCTGCTGGCCAACGGCAACGTGACGCCGGTGGAGCGCCGTCAGTACGTTGATACGCTCGACAGCTACAGCGCGGATTATCCGGCGGCGGTGCGTCCGCTGCTGCAGCTGTGGCGCAGTAACCAGGCCGCGCAGCTGGAGCTGAGCGAGGCGCGCGGCCGCTACGCCGCGCTGCAGCAAAGCAATGACGCCGAACTGGATCGCCTGCGTCAGCAGCAAACGCAACTGCGGCAAACGCTGGACGATACCCAGCGTAAATTGCAGCGACTGACTGACATCGAGCGTCAGCTGTCATCGCGCAAAGCGCCGGACAGCGGCGACAGTACACACGGTGCCAGCGATGCCCAAAGCGAGGAGCAGTAACCATGAAACAGGCCGCACGCTTACTGCTGGTGGATGACGATCCGGGCTTACTCAAGCTGCTCGGTATGCGTCTCAGCAGTGAAGGCTATCAGGTAGCGACCGCGGCCAGCGGGCCGGAAGCCCTGCGTCATCTGCAGAAAGAGAAAGTTGATTTGGTGATCAGCGATCTGCGCATGGATGAAATGGATGGCCTGGCGCTGTTTGCTGAAATCCAGAAGCGCCATACCGGACTGCCGGTCATCATCCTGACCGCGCACGGCTCGATTCCGGACGCGGTAGCCGCCACGCAGCAGGGCGTGTTCAGCTTTCTGACCAAACCGGTCGATCGCGATGCGCTATACAAAGCGATTGACGAAGCACTGGCGCAGCGCGCGCCGGTCAGCGATGACGGCTGGCGCGAAGCGATCGTCACGCGAAATCCGCTGATGCTGCGGCTGCTGGAGCAGGCGCACATGGTGGCGCAATCTGACGTCAGTATATTGATCAACGGCCAGAGCGGCACCGGAAAAGAGGTGCTGGCGCAGGCGATTCATGCTGCCAGTCCGCGCGCCGGCAAACCTTTCATTGCCATCAACTGCGGCGCGCTGCCGGAACAGCTGCTGGAGTCCGAGCTGTTTGGCCACGCCAAAGGCGCCTTCACCGGTGCCGTAAGTGCGCGCGAAGGGCTGTTTCAGGCGGCGGAAGGCGGCACGCTGTTTCTCGATGAGATTGGCGACATGCCGCAGGCACTGCAGGTGAAGCTTCTCCGCGTGCTGCAGGAGCGCAAAGTGCGTCCGCTGGGCAGCAACCGCGATCTCGACATCAACGTGCGCATCATCTCTGCCACGCACCGCGATCTGCCGAAGGCGATGGAGAAGAAAAGCTTCCGCGAAGATCTCTACTATCGTCTCAACGTGGTGAATCTCAGGATCCCGGCGCTGCACGAACGCGCCGAAGACATCCCGCTGCTGGCCAACCATCTGCTGCGCCAGTCGGCCGATCGCCACAAACCGTTTGTGCGCAGCTTCTCGGTCGATGCGATGAAACGGCTGGTGAGTGCCAGCTGGCCGGGAAATGTGCGCCAGCTGGTTAACGTGATTGAGCAGTGCGTGGCGCTTACTACGTCGCCGGTGATTGGTGACGCGCTGGTAGAGCAGGCGCTGGCCGGCGAGAACACGGCGCTACCGACCTTTGTCGAAGCACGCAACCAGTTTGAGCTTAACTATCTGCGCAAACTGCTGCAGATGACCAAAGGTAATGTGACGCATGCGGCGCGTCTGGCTGGACGCAACCGTACCGAGTTTTATAAGCTGCTGTCGCGCCACGAACTGGACGCCAGCGAATTTAAAGAGTAGCTTGCTGCGGCAGCGTCAGGAACACTTATACTCATAGTTACCCGTCCATCATGGAGGGAGCGAAAAAAGGATCTGTGATGAAAAAGATCGATGCAATTATCAAACCATTCAAACTCGATGATGTGCGTGAAGCCTTAGCGGAAGTGGGCATCACCGGGATGACGGTCAGCGAAGTGAAAGGCTTCGGACGTCAGAAAGGCCACACCGAGCTGTATCGCGGTGCCGAATACATGGTCGATTTTCTGCCAAAAGTGAAAATCGAGATGGTGGTGGGCGATGATATCGTCGATACCTGCGTAGAAACCATCATGAAAACCGCGCAGACCGGTAAAATCGGCGACGGCAAAATCTTTGTCTTTGACGTGGCGCGCGTCGTGCGTATTCGTACCGGCGAGGAAGACGAAGAGGCCATCTGAGCCCTTCGCTCCTCACCAGACACAAAGCCTGCCGCGTGCAGGCTTTTTCCTTTACAGCACTTTATGCGGACCGAACACTTCGTAGTGAATGCGCTCGGCGCTGATGCCGGCGTCGGTCAGCTGGCGCGCAACAAACTGCATGAATGCCAGCGGGCCGCAAATCCAGAACTCACCCTCGGGCTGGGTCAGTGCAGTTGAGACGGTGGCTAAATCCATCAGACCCTGCGCGTCGTAACGTCCCGCGTCATCAGCTTGCGGCTGGCGATACCAGACGTGGCGGCTAAAGCGCGGCAGTTGCGCACCCAGCGCCGCGACCTCATCAGCAAACGCGTGCTGCGCGCCGTTTTCGGCGGCGTGCAGCCAGCATACTGCGGCCGGATGCTGCTGCTCCGCCAGGCTGGCCAGCATGGCTAACAGCGGCGTTTGCCCGACGCCGGCTGAGATCAGCGTCACCGGCGTCTGCGCTGCTGCCTGCAGGAAGAAATCCCCGGCCGGCGCGGCGCACTGCACGATATCGCCAACCTTCGCATGCTGATGCAGCCAGCCGGAGACGCTGCCCTGCGCTTCGTGCTTCACTGCAATGCGATAGGCTTTGCCATCCGGCAGATGCGTCAGCGAATACTGGCGGTGCTGAATGTAGTCGCTGTCCGCCGGGCGCAGACTGAGGGTCAGATACTGGCCGGGCAGGAAGTCCGCCACCGGCTCTCCATCATTCGGCACCAGCTCAATGCTTTTGATCACCGAGCTCTGCGCGGTAATCGCACGGATACGAAAATCGCGCGCGCCGCGCCAGCCGCCGACCTTTTCTTCCGACGCACGGTAAATCGCTGCTTCACGCTGGATAAACACCTCAGCCAGCACGCCATAGGCTTTGCCCCACGCCGCCAGTACTTCATCGCCTGGATTGAGCAGCTCTTTAATCGTCGCCAGCAGGTTTTCCCCGACAATCGCGTACTGCGCCGGCTGAATATTCAGGCTGGCATGCTTCTGCGCAATTTTCTCCACCGCCGGCAGCAGCACCGCAAGATTTTCCAGGTTGCTGCCGTACGCGCAGATAGCGTTAAACAGCGCTTCACGCTGATTGCCGCTGCGCTGGTTGTTCATATTAAACACGTTCTTCAGCTCGGGATGCTGCGTCAGCATCCGCTGATAAAAGTGACCGGTCAGCTGCGGGCCGAGTTGAGCAATCGCGGGCAGGGTAGATTTCACGGTGGCGATGGTTTGCGCGTCAAGCATGGGCTGATCCTCAGAGTAATTTTAAACATGTATTTTAAATGCATGTTATGCCTGTTGCCGCGCACTGTAAATCCCCCGTTTTGTCTGGGGTGACGAGTGGCAATCTGCTGGCGGGCGCGCAAAGCTGAAAAATTTTCCCGCTGCTGATGAACAAATATCCGGTTTTCTTCCCCGGCTAAAAAGCGTAAAAATCCCGTGCCAGCGCCTTGCCAATCGTTTGCGTAAAAAGAGGGGATTGGCGCTACCGTCCCCTGGCAAAACCGTTTACACTGTTGGCCTTCGCCCCTTAGCCGGGGCTTAAACTGCCGTTAAAAAGTTGCTGAGTCAGGAGATGCGGATGTTAAAGCGTGATATGAACATTGCCGATTATGATGCCGAGTTGTGGCAGGCTATGGAGCAGGAGAAGGTGCGTCAGGAAGAGCACATTGAACTGATTGCTTCGGAAAACTACACCAGCCCACGCGTTATGCAGGCGCAAGGTTCACAGCTCACCAACAAATATGCCGAAGGCTATCCGGGCAAACGCTACTACGGCGGATGTGAATATGTGGATATTGTTGAGCAGCTGGCGATCGATCGCGCCAAAGCGCTGTTCGGCGCGGATTACGCTAACGTGCAGCCGCACTCCGGCTCCCAGGCTAACTTCGCGGTGTACACCGCGCTGCTGCAGCCGGGCGACACCATTCTGGGCATGAACCTGGCACACGGTGGTCACCTGACCCACGGTTCGCCGGTCAACCTGTCCGGTAAGCTGTACAACGTTATCCCTTACGGCATCGATGAAACCGGCAAAATCAATTACGAAGAGCTGGCCGAACTGGCGCAGACCCACAAGCCAAAAATGATCGTGGGCGGCTTCTCTGCTTACTCTGGCGTGTGCGACTGGGCAAAAATGCGTGAAATCGCCGACAGCATCGGCGCCTGGCTGTTTGTTGATATGGCCCACGTTGCCGGTCTGATCGCTGCTGATGTGTATCCGAACCCGGTACCGCACGCGCACATCGTGACCTCGACCACGCACAAAACGCTGGCCGGTCCGCGTGGTGGCCTGATCCTGGCGAAAAACGGCGACGAAGAGCTGTACAAAAAACTGAACTCCGCGGTGTTCCCGGGTGGTCAGGGCGGCCCGCTGATGCACGTTATCGCCGGTAAAGCCGTCGCGTTCAAAGAAGCCATGGAGCCGGAGTTCAAGGCTTATCAGCAGCAGGTCGCGAAGAATGCCAAAGCGATGGTGGAAGTGCTGCTGGAGCGCGGTTACAACATCGTCTCAGGCGGTACTTACAACCACCTGTTCCTGATCGATCTGGTGAGCAAAGGTCTGACCGGTAAAGAGGCGGATGCCGCTCTGGGCCGCGCCAACATCACCGTGAACAAAAACAGCGTACCTAACGATCCGAAGAGCCCGTTTGTGACCTCGGGTGTGCGTATCGGTACGCCAGCAGTGACCCGTCGCGGCTTCAAAGAAGCGGAAGTGCGCGAACTGGCGGGCTGGATCGCTGACGTTCTCGACAACATTAATGACGAAGCCACTATCGAGCGCACCAAACAGAAAGTGCTGGATATCTGTGCCCGTCTGCCGGTTTATGCCTGATAAGCGCTAAACCCGCAGTGTGAAGAAGGATGGCGCAAGCCATCCTTTTTTTATTCCCTTTCGCAGGCGGCTTTGAGAAAGTAACGGCCATTCCGCGCACGGCGGAGCGTCAACAGGAGGAAACATGACCATCGGATCGGCCAGGTGGCTGGGACTGAGCTACTTTACCTACTTTTTCTGCTATGGCATCTATCTGCCGTTCTGGAGCGTGTGGCTGAAAGGCAACGGGCTGGATGCGGAAAAAATTGGCCTGCTGCTCGGCTGTGGCATGGTGGCGCGCTTTGCCGGCAGCCTGTTGATTGCTTCGCAGGTGAAAAATCCAGCGCAGCTGATTGTTGCGCTGCGCCTGCTGGCGCTGGCGACCTGTCTGTTCGCGCTCGGTTTCTGGCTCGGCGGTCAGTGGCTATGGCTGCTGCTGGTGATGATTGGTTTTAACCTGTTCTTCTCGCCGCTGGTGCCGCTGAGTGATGCGCTGGCGGCCACCTGGACACAGCAAATCGGGCTGGCCTATGGTCCGGTACGGCTGTGGGGCTCGCTGGCGTTTGTTATCAGCTCGGCGCTCACCGGTATGCTGGTCAGCGCCTGGTCATCGCAGGTGATTCTGCTGCTGTTGAGCGTCGGCGCGCTGGCGATGCTGTCCGGCATGCTGCTGCCGCCACAAACCCGACCGCAGGGTGAGCTACGCCAGGGCGCGAGCGGTGGCTGGGCGGCGTGGCGCGACCTGCTGCGCGAGAACAGTGTCTGGCGTTTCATGCTGTGCGTAACGCTGATGCAGGGCGCGCACGCTGCTTATTACAGCTTCAGCGCCATCTGGTGGCAGGAAGCGGGCTACTCCGCGTCGGTCGTGGGCTACCTGTGGTCGCTGGGCGTGGTGGCCGAAATCGTGATTTTTGCCCTGAGTAACCGGCTGTTTCGCCGCTGGAGCGCGCGCGATCTGCTACTGCTGTCCGGCGTGTGCGCACTGGTGCGCTGGACGCTGCTGGGCGCCAGCACAGCGCTTCCGCTGTTGATTGTGGCGCAGATTCTGCACTGCGGCAGCTTTACCGTCTGCCATCTGGCGGCGATGCGCTTTATTGCCGCGCGTAAAGGCGCAGAGGTGATTCGTCTGCAGTCGCTCTATTCGGCGCTGGCAATGGGCGGCGGCATCGCGGTGATGACGATGGTTTGCGGCGTGCTGTTTACTCACCTGCACGGCCAGCTGTTCTGGGTGATGGCGCTGGTGGCGCTGCCGGCGCTGTTCCTGCGGCCACGCGCGGCTTAAGACTCCAGCAGCTGACGAATGCGCTGCTGCTGGTGATCGCTCAGCGGCAGCTCAGCGTGGATCAGCGGCGGCGAATAGAGCGGCAGGGCGGTGGCGTAGGGCGTCACCACCAGCGCCACATCGCGCGGTGCGCCTTCACGCTGAAAGTGCAGCATATCCTGATAGGTAATATTGATCGGCAACAGCATCATTTCCCGCAGCTGCTGCTCCAGCAGCTGTTCCAGCGCCGCGTCAGCGCCGGTCAGTAACAGCACCTGTTTCTCCTGTAGCGCGCTCTCCTGCATCAGCCAGCCACCAAACTGCACCGCCACCAGGCTCACTTCTTCCGCGCTAAACTGCGTGCCAAAATCGCTGCTGAAGTGCTGCAGCGCACGCGCCGTGGTACGTAGCAGGCGCGGATAGAGACGCGCCACGTCCAGCGCCACGCTGTTATCAATGCCGATGGCAAAGTGGCTACGATCCAGCGCCTGCGCCAGGTGAGTATAGAGCTGCAGCTTCAGCTGCTGCTGATTTTTGATGCGCGTCTGCGCCAGTTGCTCAAAGCGGGCGATCAGCGCTTCCACCGCAGCCATCAGCTTGTGTGCCTGACTGTCCGCCAGCTGGCTGCCGTCTGGCGCGTGAATCAGGCTGAACAGCAGCGTCCAGAAATCGGTTTCGCTGACGTCCGGTGCCAGATGGCAACGTTTCTGCCAGTGATGGATCACGTCATCCGCTGCGCTGCGTTCAATCTTCGCCGCCAGCCAGGCGCGCTGGCGCTCGCTGAACAGCGCCGTCTGACGCTGACACAGCGCATATTTCATGAAGATTTGCAGAAACAGCCGGTCGCGAGGCGTGAAATCGCGCGCCAGCCGCAGGCTGCAATGCTGGATCAGCGCCTGCAGATTGGTTTCATCCCACAGCGCTTTCTCAATTTTCAGCACCTTCAGCCGCTGGCGCAGTGCCGGCGCAAAATGGGTGCAGACGAAATCCTGCGACAGGCGCAGCGCGCGGCGCAGCCAGTGCAGCAGGCACAGACGCCGGTCCAGTTCCGTGCCATGAATGCGAAAGCTGCCATCCACCATCTGGTGTAATTCCAGCTGGTGAAAGCGCTGTATCTCATCTCCGACATCCGCGATATCCTGTCGGGCGACAACAGGGTCCACGCCATTCAACTGGCAGAGCTTTTCAAGCGTTAACGCGGGAGCAGGCAGAAACAGCAGCAACAGCAGATGGCAACGACGCTGGGCGCGGCTGAAGAGGGGAGCAGTAGAATGCGCTGAACTCATCAATCGTGTTATCCGCAGGTCATTTTTCAGCTAAGAATAGCCAACTCCACGCGCTGTCCCTGGCCTTTGTCATGACTTTTGTTCAGAGCTTCAGGGCGGGTCACAGTTTTTTCTGGCCCGGTATCCTTCTGACTTTAAAATTTGTTACTTTATAACATATGAAAATTGCGCTCGTTAGCTTTACGCTGTTGTTCAGCGGCGCCGTGTGGGCGCATCCACACAGCTTTATTGATATGCAGACCGAACTGCTCGGTAAGGACGATCATCTCAGCGCGATGAAGATGGTATGGACCATGGACGAGATCACCTCCGCCGATCTGCTGTACGATGCCGGCAACGCCAAACCCGGCGAGGTGGTGTGGAAAAAGCTGGCGGCACAGGTAATGGCCAATGTGCTGGGCCAGCACTATTTTACCGAAGTGTGGCAGGATAAAAATCGGGTGAAATTTCTCAACCTGCCGCAGGAATATCAGCTGTCGCGCAAGGGCAATAAAGCGGTGCTGGAGTTCATTGTGCCGTTCGGCGAACCGCAGTCGTTAAGCGCCAGGCAGTACCGCATCCAGACCTTCGATCCCAGTTACTTTGTTGATATGTATTATGACAATCCGCAAGCCATCACCATGGATGAGACCGTGAAAGCCCATTGCCAGTTTGACTTACACACGCCCAAACCGGATGACTCGCTAAAACAGTACGCGCTGTCGCTGGATAAAGCTGACGCACCGCCCGAGGATATGGATCTCGGCCAACAGTTTGCCCAGACGGTAACCCTGACATGTCGTTGATTTCACTGCCTGGCGCTTCCCGTCGCTGGTGGCCGCTGTGGCTGCTGGCTGCGCTGCTGATTACCGCAGGCGCGTTGCTGTGGCTGCACTGGCCGCAGATTCTGCTGCAAAGCGTACTGTGGCAGAAGGTTCTGCACCGTGAGATGACGCAGCTCCTGCAACAGGTGGCGCAGCAGCCGCAGCAGGCCGGTGTCACGCTGATGCTGTTTAGCCTGGCCTATGGCGTGCTGCATGCGCTGGGGCCGGGCCACGGCAAAGTGGTGATCAGCACCTTTCTCGCCACCCATCCGGCGCAGCTGAAAACCAGCATGAAGCTGACGCTGCTGGCAGCGCTGTTGCAGGGCGCGGTGGCGATTGCTCTGGTGACGCTGATGCTGGTGGTGCTGCAAACCTCGTCGCGCCAGCTGCATCTCACCAGTTACTGGCTGGAGAAAGGCAGCTATTTGCTGGTGATGGCGCTCGGCGTCTGGGTGGGCTGGCGCGCGCTACAGGGGTTACGCCGCGCGTTCCGTCCGGCGACCGGGCTCCAGATTCGCGCGGTACGGCCGCATCATCAGCACCATGCTGACTGCGGCTGCGGTCATGCCCACCTGCCGAGCGCGCAACAGCTGGCCGGTGCGGTGAGCGGCAAAACCCAGGCGCTGGTGGTGCTGTCGATGGGGCTGCGGCCCTGTTCCGGTGCCATCATGATGCTGTTGTTTGCCAAAGTGATTGGCGTGTATGGCTGGGGCGTGGCCTCGGCGCTGACCATGGCGCTGGGCACCGCGCTCACCGTGTCGCTGCTGGGTTTGCTGGTGCAGCGCTCGCGTGTGCTGGCGGTGCGCCTCGGCAGGGTCAGCAGCACAGGGGCAGCGGAATGGTTGTTGCCGGCCGTGATGCTGGCTGGCAGCCTGCTGTTGCTGCTGGCCGGCTTTATTTTATGGCACAGTGCTACGCCCGGCTTCGGTGGCGGTCTGCGTCCTTTTTAATTAATACGCTTTAAAAAATAAGCGCAGCATGTTCCCTGAATATGCTGCGTTTTTTTTTTGCCCGCGACGCAGAGTTTAATTTCTCTTGCCCGACGATCTGGTGAAAAGAGTTTTCTCTGTCTACGCTAGATAATATCAAAAAGGACAGGGTGTGCTCTTATATGCGTTACTCTTTATCGTCAATGTTTGTGAGGAAATAAATATGCCTGAAACCTGGACTAATAATGGCAACACGGAAACGGTGGTGGAAACGCACGGCGGTTTACCGTTGAAACGCATTTCCTGGAGTGCCGTATTTGCAGGGGTGATTGCGGCATTAATCATTCATATTTTACTGGGGCTGCTGGGAACCGCAATCGGTGCCACGACCATCGATCCCCAGCAGGAACAAAATCCGCTGGAACACCTCGGGACCGGGGCGCTGATTTGGACCGGGGCCAGCATGCTGATTGCGCTGGCGGTCGGTAGCTACGTTGCCGGACGGCTGGCTCAGCGCGAAGGTGCGCTGCACGGTCTGCTGATGTTTGGCGTCAGTACCTTGATTACGCTGTGGCTGGCGATTTCACTTGCCAGCGGTATTATCGGCGGCGCCTTTAATATTTTAGGCTCCGGTTTTAATGCCCTGGGTAACGGTATTTCTGCGGTAGCGCCATCGGTGACCAATATGGCGAAAGAGAAGCTGCAGGAAAATAATATCAACCTGGATGATTTGCAAAATGAATTGCAAACCACGCTGCGTCAGACCGGCAAACCGGAACTGCAGCCGGAAAATTTACAGCAGGATGTAAATAGCGAAGCGAATAATGCGCAAAATCAGGCGAAACAGACGGCACAGAATCCACAGAATGCCGACAATGATATTGCCAATTGGATCCGTGGTGTACTGAGTCGTCATGCCGATACGCTGCAGGCTGCAGACCGCGATGCGCTGAAAAACATTATTAAAGCGCGGACCGGAAAAAGCGATCAGGAAGCGGAGCAGATCGTTAATCAGACTGAGCAAAGCTATCAACAGGCGATGCAGAAATATCAGCAACTGAAGCAGGAAGCGGAGCAGAAAGCGCGTGAAGCCGCAGAGAAAGCCGCGGCGGCAACGGCGAAAGCCAGCTGGTTTGCCTTCTTCATGATTCTGATCGAGGCGGTGCTGGCGGCGGTCCTCGGTGGTGTCGGTCGGCGTACCCAGCCGCGCACCGTGTTAACCCACGAGCGTCGGTAATAAAGTCGGTAATAAAAAAGGCGGCTGATTCAGCCGCTTTTTTTTGCTTAGCGCTTCAGCGCTTCGCTCAGTTCTTCGCGCATGCTGGCCAGCATCGCCTTCACCACACGCGGGTTACCGGCCACCAGGTTGCCAGACAGCATATAGCCGTGGTTACCGGTGAAATCGGTCACCAGACCGCCCGCTTCACGCACCAGCAGTTCACCGGCAGCGAAATCCCATGGCTTCAGGCCAATCTCAAAGAAACCGTCAACGCGACCTGCGGCCACATAGGCCAAATCCAGCGCAGCAGAGCCGGTACGGCGGAAATCAGCGCACTGGGTAAACAGTTTTGCCACGATGTTGATGAACGGCGTAGCGTGCTGCTTCAGCTTGAACGGGAAGCCGGTAGCCAGAATGGTGCCGTCGAGGTCACGCGCCGTGCTGCCGCGCAGGCGATAGCCGTTAAGCTGCGCACCCTGACCGCGTACAGCGGTGAACAGTTCGTTACGCATTGGATCGTAAACCACCGCCACTTCGGTGCGGCCTTTGATGCGCACGGCGATAGAAACAGCAAAGTGGGGCAGACGTTTGATGAAGTTGGTGGTGCCATCCAGGGGATCGATTACCCATTGAACATCCTGATCGTCGCCCGCCAGCTCACCGCTTTCTTCGGTGATGATGGTGTGTTGCGGGTAGGATTTGCGAATCACTTCGACAATCAGACGTTCTGCGTCGCGGTCAACATTGGTAACGAAGTCGTTGCTGCCTTTCTGGCTGGCTTCGACGGCGTCCGGGGTTTCATAATTCTTGGCAATTAAATTTCCGGCCTTGCGCGCTGCGCGCACGGCGATGTTGAGCATCGGATGCATCGGTATCTCTCACTGGATGTTAAAGAACGGGGTGAAAACGGCGCGGAGTATATCAGGGTGTTCAGCAAATGTCCTGCTTTTATGTTAGGATGCGCGCCATCATTTCCTTATCGCTATCTATTATGCTGCAAAATATCCGAATCGTACTGGTAGAAACCTCGCACACCGGCAACATGGGTTCCGTTGCCCGCGCCATGAAAACCATGGGCTTAAGCAACCTGTATCTGGTCAATCCGCTGGTGAAACCGGACTCGCAGGCCATTTCACTGGCTGCCGGTGCCAGCGATGTGATCGGTGAGGCGAAGATCGTCGATACGCTGGATGAGGCGATTGCCGGCTGTAGCCTGGTGGTGGGTACCAGCGCCCGTTCGCGCTCGCTGCCGTGGCCAATGCTTGACTCGCGTGAATGCGGCATCAAAAGCGTGGAAGAGGGCCAGCAGGCGCCGGTGGCGCTGGTGTTTGGTCGCGAGCGCGTGGGCCTGACCAACGAAGAGCTGCAGAAGTGCCACTATCATGTCGCCATTCAGGCCAACCCGGAGTACAGCTCGCTCAACCTGGCGATGGCGGTGCAGATTATCGCCTATGAAGTGCGCATGGCGTGGCTGGACGCGCAGGAGAAAGCCAGTCCGCAGCCGCAGTACGAAGCCTCGCCGTATCCGCTGGTTGACGATCTGGAGCGCTTCTATCAGCACATCGAGCAGATGATGCTGAACAGCGGCTTTATCCGCCAGGGCACACCGAGCCAGGTGATGAGCAAACTGCGTCGCCTCTATACCCGTGCGCGTCCGGAGCGCGATGAACTCAACATTCTGCGCGGCATGCTGTCGTCGTTTGAAAAACCCAAAAACGACAAGGGTAATAGTTGAGTAAAACACCAGGTTAAATAGTTGAGCGAAATACTCGGTTAAATAGTTGACCAAAATACTCGGGAATGTCAGACTGGCCTCCATTCTTCAGATAACCCGCCGACTCGCTGGCGGACGCTTACGAGGTTGTATGCTATGAGACTGACATCCAAAGGACGTTATGCCGTAACCGCTATGCTGGACGTTGCCCTGCACTCGCACGAGGGCCCGGTACCGCTGGCCGATATTTCAGAGCGTCAGGGCATTTCGCTCTCCTATCTGGAGCAGTTATTCTCGCGTCTGCGTAAGCACGGTCTGGTGGCCAGCGTGCGGGGTCCGGGTGGCGGTTATCTGTTAGGCAAAGACGCCGGCGCGATTGCAGTTGGCGCGGTGATCACCGCGGTGGACGAATCCGTTGACGCCACCAAATGCCAGGGTAAAGAGGGTTGCCAGGGCGGCGAGCGTTGCCTGACCCACGTCCTGTGGCGCGACCTGAGCGAGCGCATCAGCGATTTCCTCAACAACATCACGCTGGCGGAACTGGTGAATAACCAGGAGATCCTCGACGTGGCCGATCGCCAGAACAGCGTTGATAATCGTCGCTTCCAGCAGCATCGCGTGCAGGAAACCATCAACGTCAATCTGCGCGCCTGATCCTCTCCCGTTCAGCCTCTGCTGTTAACCCAGGAGAGGCTGAATCGTGCTATAAAGACGTATGATTTTTTATACGGAGTTTTAGCGCAATGAAATTACCGATCTACCTGGATTACGCAGCGACAACGCCTGCGGATCCGCGTGTCGCCAGCAAAATGATGCAGTTCCTCACTTTGGATGGCACCTTCGGTAACCCCGCTTCCCGTTCCCACCGTTTTGGCTGGCAGGCTGAAGAGGCCGTTGACGTGGCGCGCAACCAGGTTGCCGAACTGATCAACGCCGATCCACGCGAAATCGTGTTTACCTCTGGTGCCACCGAGGCCGATAACCTGGCGCTCAAAGGCGCGGCGCAGCAGCATCAGGCGCGCGGTAAACACATCATCACCAGTCAGACCGAACACAAAGCGGTGCTCGACAGCTGTGCTCAGCTGGCGCGCGAAGGCTTCGACGTCACCTTTCTGCAGCCCGGCGCGGACGGCATCGTCACGCCTGCGATGCTGGAGGCGGCACTGCGCGACGACACCGTGCTGGTGTCGCTGATGCACGTCAATAATGAAACCGGCGTGATTCAGGACATCGCCGCGCTGGGCGCGCTGTGTCACGCACGCGACATCCTGTTCCACGTGGACGCCACGCAAAGCGTGGGCAAACTGCCGCTCGATGTCAGCGCGCTGCCGGTGGATTTGATGTCGTTCTCAGCGCACAAACTGTACGGGCCGAAAGGCATCGGCGCGCTGTGGGTGCGGCGTAAACCAAAACTGCAGATCGACGCGCAGATGCACGGCGGCGGTCACGAGCGCGGCATGCGTTCGGGGACCTTACCGGTGCACCAGATTGTCGGCATGGGCGAGGCCTATCGCATCGCGCGCGAAGAGATGGCGGACGAGAGTGCGCGTCTGGCTACGCTGCGCCATCGTCTGTGGCAGGGCATCAGCACGCTAAGCGACGTACAGCTCAACGGTTCACTCCAACAGGGCGCGCCGAATATCCTCAATATCAGTTTTGCCCACGTCGATGGCGAATCGCTGATCATGGCGCTGAAAGATCTGGCGCTGTCGTCGGGATCCGCCTGTACTTCTGCCAGCCTTGAACCCTCCTACGTTCTGCGCGCCATGGGCGTGGATCAGCAGCTGGCCTACAGCTCGCTGCGCTTTTCGCTGGGTCGCTTTACCACGCAGGAAGAAATCGATTATGCCATCGGGGTGGTACATAAGGCGGTAACGCGCTTACGGGCGCTGACGCCGGCCACTTCCCGCTAAATTTTCGCCCTGCGCCGGTCAGTGCGCAGGGATAACAAACGCAAACGGAGCCACGCGATGACAACACAACCCATGACGATTACGCTCAGCTCCCAGGCCGCCGACGCGCGCTGGGGCGAGAAAGCCTTGCTGAGCAGCAATGAAAGTGGCATGACCGTTCACCTGACCGGTGCCGATGCGCTGATGAGCATTCAACGTGCCGGACGCAAGCTGGACGGTCAGGGCATCCGCCACGTCGCGCTGAGCGGCGAAGGCTGGGATCTGGAGAAATGCTGGGCGTTCTGGCAGGGTTTCCGCAGCCCGAAAGGCCAGCGTCAGGTCGAATGGCCGACGCTGAGTGAGGCCGATCAGGCCGAATTCGATCGTCGCCTGAAGATCGTTGACTGGGTGCGCGACACCATCAACCTGCCTGCGGAAGATCTCAGTCCGGAGCAGCTGGCGCACAGCGCCATCGATCTGATCAGCGAAGTAGGCGGTGACGCGGTGAGCTATCGCATCATCAAAGGTGAGGATCTGCGTGAGCAGGGCTATGCCGGAATTCATACCGTAGGCCGCGGCTCGACGCGTCCGCCAGTGCTGCTGACGCTGGACTTCAACCCCGGCGGCGACGACAGCACACCGGTGTACGCCTGCCTGGTGGGCAAAGGCATCACCTTTGATACCGGCGGTTACAGCCTGAAGCAGAGCGCGTTTATGGATTCGATGAAATCCGATATGGGCGGCGCGGCAACGGTAACCGGTGCGCTGGCGCTGGCGATTGCGCGCGGCCTGGATAAACGCGTGAAGCTGTTCCTGTGCTGCGCCGATAACATGGTAAGCGGCAACGCGTTCCGCCTTGGCGACATCATCCGCTATCGCAACGGGAAATCCGTTGAAGTGATGAACACCGACGCCGAAGGGCGTCTGGTACTGGCCGATGGACTGATCGACGCCAGCGAACAGCGTCCGCAGCTGCTGATTGATGCGGCCACGCTGACCGGTGCCGCGAAAACCGCGCTGGGCAACGATTACCATGCGCTGTTTACCTTTGACGACGTGCTGGCGGAGTCGCTGCTGGGCAGCGCCACCAGCGAGAATGAAGCTTTCTGGCGTCTGCCGCTGGCCGAATTCCACCGCAACCATCTGCCGTCCAACTTTGCCGATCTGAATAACATCGCCAGCGCGGCACATGCAGCGGGCGCCAGCAGCGCGGCGGCGTTCCTCTCATGGTTCGTCAGCAACTATCAGCAGGGCTGGCTGCACATTGACTGCTCCGCGACCTATCGCAAAAGCGCGGTGGATCAGTGGTCTGCCGGTGCGACAGGCCTTGGCGTGCGTACCATTGCCAATCTGTTACTGAAATAATCCCGACAACGGCAGGCTGCAACCTGCCGTCTTTTTTGGAAGCCTATCCCTTATGAGTAACCGTCTTGAAGAGGTGCTGAAGCTGGCGGCCACCGAGCCTGCGCACCGTCCGGAATTTTTTCAGCTATTGCTGGAGGCCGATGTCTGGGTGCCGGGCGAAAGTCCCGCGGAGCAGTTTGATGCCACCTCGCCGGTAGAATTACAGCACTGGGAGAAAGAGGGTGGCGGCAGCGTGATCCCTTTCTTTACCTCAGAAGCAGCGATGAGCGAAGCCATCCAGGGTGAGCAGCCGTACCTGCGTTTACCGACGCGCACGCTGTTTGAAATGACGCTGGGCGAAACGCTGTTCCTCAATCCGAAACTGCCGGCCGGCAAAGAGTTTTCACCCGGCGAGATCGCGCATCTGCTGGGCGAAGAGGGCAGTGCGCTGAGCCAGCAAACGGTGCTGGAGGGCGGTCATGCATTGCTGCTGTCCGAAGTGGCCGAGCCGCCAGCGCAGATGATCGATTCGCTGACCCAGCTGTTTGCGAAATACAAACAGGTGCGTCGCGCCTACGTTGCCAGCATTCGTGAGCGTGCCGATGAACAGGCGAATCTGTTGATTGGGATTGAAGCCGACAGCGATATTGATGCGATTATTCAGGCGGCCGGCAGCGTGGCGACCGATACGCTGCCCGATGACGCGCCAATTGATATCTGTGAAGTGGTCAGCAACGAGCAGGGTGTCAGCCATTTCTTCACCGCGCACATTACGCCGTTTTATGAGCGCCGCTGGGGCAGTTTCCTGCGCGATTTCAAAGGCAGCCAGCGGATTATCTAGTGCCGGTGCGCATCAGTGCGCCGGTAAATCGCACCGATTTCAACCAGGTGCGCATAAATGCGTCATCAAAATCGCACCGATTTCACCCAGGTGCGCATAAATGCGCACCCTACGTGTAGGGTCGCCGTTTACGGCGACCGGTTATACGCACCACATCCGACACTTATTTCTCAATCGGTAAATCGTCGCGGCTGCCCCATTCTCCCCACGAACCGTCGTACAGCGTCACGTCACGCACGCCCAGCGCGGTCAGCGCCAGAATCACCACCACCGCCGTCACGCCGGAGCCGCAGCTGGCGACAATCGGCTGATCCAGCTTAATCCCTGCCTTTGCAAACAGATCGCGCAGCTCGGCGGCCGGTTTCAGCTCACCGTTGGCCACCAGATTGTTCCACGGCATATTCAGACTGTGCGGGATATGGCCGCGCAGCAGGCCGGGACGCGGCTCATCCACTTCGGCATTGAAACGGTTGGCCGCGCGCGCATCGACAATCTGCGCGCCGCCCTCGTGGCTGATCAGCAGGACATCGGTCAGGCGCTTCACCTGGCTGCTGTCGTACTGCGCGTCGAACTCGCCCTCAGGCAAATCAACCGGACCGGTAGCCAGGCTGAAGCCAGCGGCTTTCCAGCCCTGCAGGCCGCCCGCCAGAATCGACACCTGCTTACAGCCAAAGGCGCGCAGCATCCACCAGGCGCGCGGCGCGGAAAACAGATTGCCTTCGTCGTACACCACCAGATGCTTATCCTGGCTGATGCCCAGCTCGCGCATCGCCACGGCAAAGGTCTCTGCGCGCGGCATCATATGCGGATACGGACTGGTGTGATCGGACAGCGCTTCGATGTTGAAAAAAGGCGCATCCGGCAGATGCCCGGCCAGATACTCCGCCGTGATATCGCGCACCGCTTCCTGACCTGGCGGCAGCATGCGGGCATCCAGCACCTGCAAACGCTCTTCGTGGTAATGTTCATTCAACCAATCAGCGGACACAAACATGGCTGTCATAGCAACCTCTTCTCCATCAGCGGCAAAGGCCCAGTGTCCGGGAATGTGAAGGCTATCTCAAGGGTAACATTGCTAAAGTTGGCGGCTTGATGTGAAATTGCGCAGCACAACACGTTTAACCTTTTGGGGCTGGTGAGGGAATTACCATGGCAAGATGTGTAAAACGACTGCTGTTCAGCGTGCTGATCGGCGGCGCATTACTGGGCGGCGCGCAGCCGTCGCTGCAGGCGGCTGATACGCCTGCGCCGCAGGCCGCGACACGCGCTCTCGCGGTGATCGACCTTTCCGAGCTGCAGCTGGACGGCGCGGCGGCGCTGGTACTGACCTTCAACCGCGCGCTCGACGGTCAGCAGGATTTCAACCACTGGATCAGCCTCACCGATGACAGCAGCGGCAAGGTCGACGGAGGCTGGGAGCTGGCGCAGAACGGCAAAGTGCTGCGCTTCCGTCATCCGCAGCCGGCGCGCAAGCTCACCGTCACCGTCAATGCCGGCCTGAAGGCCGCGGATGGCAGTGCCTTAGCCAGCCCATTCAGCCAGACACTCACCACGCGCGACATCCAGCCGATGGTCGGTTTCGCCAGTCGTGGCTCGCTGCTGCCGCTGCGCCTGGCGCAGGGACTGCCGGTGCTGGCGCTCAACGTTAACCAGATCGATGTTGATTTCTTCCGGGTGAAAAATGCCTCACTGGCAGATTTTCTCGCCCAGTGGAATTACGGCAACAATTTGTCGTACTGGGAATCGCGCGATCTGCTGAAAAACGCCGATCTGGTTTACAGCGGCCGCTTCGATCTCAACCCGGCACGCAATACGCGGGAAAAAATGCAGCTGCCGCTCGGCGACGTCGCGGCGCTGAAACAGCCGGGTGTCTATCTGGCGGTGATGAAACAGGCCGGCACCTACAACTATACGCAACCGGCCACGCTGTTCACCCTGAGCGACATTGGGCTGTCGCTGCACCGTTTTCCCACCCAGCTGGAATTGTTTACACAAAGCCTCGCCAGTGGCGATCCGCTGGCGGATGTCAGCGTGCAGCTACTGGATGAAAAAGGCCAACAGCTGACGAGCGGCAGCAGCGACAGCGAGGGGCATCTGCGTTTAGCGGCTAACGCCAAAGGCAAGCTGCTGCTGGCGACCAGCAAAGGCCAGACTTCGCTCATCGACCTTAATCGCCCGGCGCTGGATCTGGCCGAATTCCCGATTGACGGCCCGCAAGGCTACGACAAACAGTTCTTCATTTTTGGCCCGCGCGATCTCTATCGCCCTGGCGAAACGGTCATCGTTAATGCGCTGCTGCGCGATGCCGATGGCAAACCACTGCCACCGCAGCCGGTGAAAGCTGAAGTGGTGCAGCCGAATGGTGAAGTGGCACAAACCTTCGTCTGGCAGCCAGAGAACGGCGTTTATCAACAACGTTTTGCCTTACCGGCCTCGGCGATGACCGGTAAATGGACGCTGCGTATTAACAGCGGCGACAACCAGCCGCGCAGCTGGCCGTTCAATGTAGAAGATTTCCTGCCAGAACGGATGGCGCTGTCACTTAAAAGCAACACTCAGCCCCTGTCGCCAGATGCCGACGTCACCTTTGCTGTCGAAGGTCGCTATTTGTATGGCGCGCCAGCGGCAGGCAACGAGCTGCAAGGCCAGCTGTTCCTGCGCCCGGCGCGTGAAGCGGTCGCTGCGTTGCCAGGTTATCAGTTTGGCGACATCACTGAGGAACTGAAACGTAGCCTTGATGATGTGGATGAAAAGCTGGACGACAGCGGCAGGCTGCAGCTTAAGGTCGAAAGCAGCTGGACGGAGAGCCACTCTCCGCTCAACCTGATTTTGCAGGCCAGCCTGCTGGAGACCGGTGGTCGTCCGGTAACGCGGCGCGCCACGCAAGCGATCTGGCCTGCGATCGCGCTGCCGGGCATACGTCCATTGTTTAACAGCGAATCGGTGTACGACTATCGCACCGACCGCTATAACGATGAGCCAACCGTGCCGGAAAACAGCCTCGCCGAATTTGACGTGGTGTACGCCAATGCGCAGGGCGACAAGCTGGCGGCGCAGGATCTCGAGGTGCGATTGATCCACGAACGTCGCGACTACTTCTGGAGCTTCTCCGACAGCGAAGGCTGGCAATCACGTTACGATGAAAAAGATCTGCAGGAAGAGCAGCAGCGCATCAGCATTGCGGCGGGCGGCAGCCAGAAAGTCAGCTTCCCGGTGGAGTGGGGCACCTATCGTCTGGAAGTGCATGCCGGTGACAACATCGTCAGCAGCGTGCGTTTCCAGGCAGGTTACTGGTGGCAGGACAACACCAACGGCACCGGGGCGCTGCGGCCGGATCAGGTCAAACTGAAGATCGACAAAGCCGCCTATCAACCCGGCGACACCGCCCGTGTCACGGTGGAATCCCCGGCGGCCGGCAAAGGCTATCTGCTGGTGGAGTCGAGCAGCGGCACCTTGTGGTGGCAACCGCTGGATGTGCCGGCGGGCGGCGCAACCATTGATGTGCCAGTCAGTGCGGAGTGGAAACGCCACGATCTGTATCTCAGCGCGATTGTGGTGCGCGACGGCGACAAAGCGAACGGCACCACGCCAAAACGCGCGGTCGGCTTGTTGCATCTGCCGATGGCAACCGCCGCGCGCCGCCTGACGCTGGCGCTTGAGGCACCGGACAGGATTCGGCCGGAACAAACCGTGCAAGTCAAGGTTAAAGCCCGCCGCGAGGGCGGTGCGCTGCCGCAGCAGGTGCAGGTATTGTTGTCGGCGGTGGACAGCGGCGTGCTGAGCATTACCGACTATGCCACCCCCGATCCGTGGAACGGCTTCTTTGGCCGCAAGCGCTACAACGCCGATCAATATGACGTATTCGGGCAGTTGATTGAGGGCGGCGGCAAACTGGCGGCGCTGCGTTTTGGCGGTGACGGGGATGATGCCGATGCACTGTCGCGCGGCGGCAAAAAGCCGGTCACCGAGGCGCAGATTGTAGCGCAGCAGCTGCAGCCGGTGACGCTGGATGCCAGCGGCGAGGGCACGGTGGAACTGCCGGTACCGGCCTTCAACGGCGAGCTGCGGCTGATGGCGCAGGTGTGGAGCGAAGACAGTTTCGGCGCGGCGGATCGTAAAATGGTGGTCGCCGCACCGCTGGTAAGCGAACTGGCGACGCCGCGCTTTCTTGCCAGCGGCGATCAATCAACACTGGCGCTGGATTTGACCAACCTCACCGATCAACCTCAAACGTTGAACGTCGCGGTTAACGCCAGCGGCTTGATTGCACTCAACGGCCAAATCCCGGCCAGGGTGCAGCTGGCGAAAGGGGCGCGTACCACGCTGGCGATTCCGGTTAAAGCGCAGGACGGTTTTGGTGAGGGCGACGTGCAGGTGACCGTTTCGGGGCTGAGCCTGCCGAACGAGACGCTGGCACCGAGCGTGCGCCGCTGGAAGATTGGCGTGCGTCCGGCTTATCCGGCGCAAACCCTGAGTTTCGATAACGTAATGAACAGCGGGCAGCGCTGGCAGGTGATGGCAAGCGCTTTCAACGGCCTGCAGGCTGGCACGCTGAGCGGCCAGCTATCGCTGAGTTCTCAGCCGCCGCTGAATATCGCCAGCTACATCAGCCAGCTTTACGCTTATCCCTATGGCTGTCTGGAGCAGACCGCCAGCGGCATCTGGCCTTCACTCTTCACCAATCACGCCCAGCTCAGCGCGATGGGCATCAAAACCAGCAGTGATGAGGCGCGCCGCGCGGCAATTGACACCGGCATTGCGCGCCTGGCCGGCATGCAGCGCGGTAACGGCAGCTTTGGCCTGTGGAGCAAAGAGAGCAGCGAGGAGTTCTGGCTCACCGCTTACGTCACTGACTTCCTGCTGCGCGCCAGCGAAGCGGGCTACAGCGTGCCGGAGGGCGTGATTAATCGCGCCGACCAGCGCCTGCTGCGTTATTTGCAGGATCCGGCGCAAATCGAAACCAGCTGGAGTAGCGATGCCGATGCGCTGCGTTTTAGCGTGCGGGCCTACGCGGGGCTGGTGCTGGCGCGTCAGCAGCAGGCGCCGCTCGGCGCGCTGCGGGCGCTGTATGACCAACGCGCCCAGGCGAAGTCCGGACTGGCGCTGGTGCAGCTTGGCGTGGCGTTGCAGCAGATGGGCGATACGCAGCGCGCGCAGCTGGCGCTGATGCAGGGCATCGCGCTGCAACGCCAGCCTGACATGTGGCTGGGCGATTACGGCAGTCCGTTGCGTGACCGCGCGCTAACGCTGGCGCTGCTGACGGAAAATCAGCTGCTGCCGGAGCAGCAGGGGCCATTGCTGATTGAACTGGCGCAAACGCTGCACGGGCAGCGCTGGTTCTCCACCCAGGAGAACAATGCGCTGTTCCTCGCCGCGCGGACGCTGCAGCAGCATCAGGGTGAGACCTGGCAGGCCACGCTGCAGGACCAGCCGCTGCGCAGCGATCGGCCGCTGAGTCTCGGGCTGAGCGCGCCGCAGTTGCAGCAGGGCCTGACGGTGACCAGCGACACGCCGTCGCCGCTGTACGGTACGCTCAAGGTGGTCGGCTATCCGCGCACTGCGCCGTCACCGGTCAGCAACGTGCTCAGCATCAGTCGCGAATACTTCACGCTGGACGGCAAACCGGCCGATCTCAATAACCTTAAGAGCGGTGAGCTGCTGGTGGTACGGCTGAAGGTGGGCGCCAGACAGCGCGTCAGCGATGCGCTGGTGGTGGATCTGCTGCCAGCCGGGCTGGAGCTGGAAAATCAAAACCTGAGCGACAGCAGCGCCAGCCTGGGCGACAGTGCCGATGCGCTGAAAGAGAGCATGATGGACATGCAGCAGGCCAACATTAAACATCTTGAGTTCCGCGACGACCGCTTTGTCGCCGCGCTGGCGCTGGATGGCTACACGCTTGGCACGCTGCTGTATCTGGCGCGCGCGGTGACGCCGGGCAGTTATCGTCTGCCGCCACCGCAGGTGGAGTCGATGTATGTGCCCGCGTGGCGCGCCATCGGCACCACGCCGGAAAAACTTCATGTGCGTTAAGCGTCCGTGACGCAGCGCCACCGACGCCTGTGCGGGCTGGCGCTGCTGTTACTGCTGCTGGTGGGCGCAGTATGGCTGCTGGACCGGTTCGATCCGCTGCCGCTGCGCCAGTTACAGCCGGCGCGGGTGGTGGTAGCGGAAGATGGCACGCCGCTGTGGCGCTTTGCCGATCGACAGGGTGTGTGGCGCTATCCGGTGACGCTGGACGAGGTGTCACCGGCCTATATCGAGGCGCTGCTGACCTACGAAGACCGCTGGTTCTGGCACCATCCCGGCATTAATCCGCTGGCGATAGTGCGCGCCGTCGGGCAAAACCTGCTGCAGCACGGCATTGTCTCCGGCGGCAGCACGCTTACTATGCAGGTGGCGCGGCTGATTGATCCGCAGCCGCGTACCCTGCGTGGCAAAGTGGTGCAGGCGTGGCGCGCGCTGCAGCTGGAGTGGCATCTGTCGAAGCGCGAGATCCTCACGCTGTATCTCAACCGCGCCCCGTTTGGTGGCACGGTTGAGGGCGTCGGCGCCGCCAGCTGGATGTGGCTGGGCAAACCGGCGTCGCAGCTTACCCGCGGCGAGGCGGCGCTGCTGGCGGTGCTGCCGCAGGCACCCAGCCGTTTGCGCCCGGACCGCTGGCCCCAGCGCGCTGAAGCTGCCCGCAATAAAGTTCTGGATCGCCTGGCGCAGTATCAGGTGTGGCCGGCGCAGACCGTCGCCGAAATCAAACAGGAGCCGGTATGGCTGCCGCCGCGTCAGCTGCCGCAGCTGGCACCGCTGCTGGCGCGCCGGCTGCTGTCGCTGTCGCCCGACAGCAAAATTACTTCCACGCTGGATGTGTCGCTGCAGCGCGAACTGGAGAACCTCGCTGCGTCGCTGCAAACCCGGCTGCCGCCGCGCACCTCGCTGGCACTGCTGGTTGTCGACCACAGCACCATGAAGGTGCGCGGCTACGTCGGCTCAGTGTCTTTCAATGACGACAACCGCTTTGGCCATGTGGATATGATTGCCAGCGTGCGTTCGCCGGGATCGCTGCTCAAGCCGTTTGTCTACGGCATGGCGCTGGATGATGGCCTGATTCATGGCGAATCGCTGCTGCAGGATGTGCCACGCCGCTTTGGCGACTATCGTCCCGGCAATTTCGACAGCGGCTTTCACGGCCCGGTCAGCGCCAGCGAAGCGCTGCAGCGTTCGCTCAATCTGCCGGCGGTGCAGCTGCTGGAGGCGCTTGGACCGAAAAACGTCGCCGCGCGGCTGCGCAACGTCGGCCTGAATCTGCGCTTTCCGGCGGGCGGTGAACCGAATCTGTCGCTGGTGCTGGGCGGCACCGGCGCGCGGCTGGACGACATTGTCGCCGCCTACAGCGCCTTTGCCCGCCACGGTAATGCTGCGCAGCTGCGCTGGTTGCCGCAGCAGCCGCTGCTGCAGCGCCCGTTACTGTCGCCCGGCGCGGCGTGGATTGTGCGCCGCATTCTCGCCGGTGAGGCACAGCCTGCCGCCAGCGGGGCGGTCGCCGATATCGTGCCGCTGGCGTGGAAAACCGGCACCAGCTACGGTTATCGCGATGCCTGGAGCGTCGGTATCACGCCGCGCTATCTGATTGGCGTCTGGGTGGGCAGGCCGGATGCCACGCCGGTTGCCGGCCAGTTCGGTTATGCGTCGGCGGTGCCGGTGATGCAGCAGGTTAATCACCTGCTGGCGGGACATCTGCCGGCGCGCGGCGTGCCCGGCGATCCGCGCCCGGCGACGGTCAGCGCCGTCAGTATCTGCTGGCCCGGCGGCCAGCCGTTGCCCGCTGGCGACGAGAACTGCCGGCAGCGGCGTTACAGCTGGGTGCTGAATCAGACCGTGCCGCCAACGCTGCTGGCGCCGGGTCAGGAAGGCGTCAATGGCTTACGCCAGCGCTTCTGGCAAAACAGCAAAGGGCTGCGCGTGGCGGCGGATTGTCCGGATGCGCAAAGCCGTGAGCGACTGATGTGGCCGCTGCCGCTTGAGCCGTGGCTGCCACCGGGCGAACGGCGGGCGCAGCGCCTGCCGCCGGTGGATGCGACCTGCCCGCCGCTGAATCAGGGGGACAGCGCGCCGCTGCTGGTGACCGGCGTGATCAATGGCCAGCGCGTGCAGCCGCTGCCCGGTAAGGTCGTATTGCTGCTGCCGGTGGCGGTGCAGGGCGGGCAGGGTACGCAGCGCTGGTGGTTTTTAAACGGGCAGCCGGTGGCGCTTGCTGCGGGAAAAAGCAGCGCCTCGCTGGTGCTGCGCGAGTCCGGTCGTTATCAGCTGGTGGTGATGGATGAGGCCGGGCAGCTGGCTTCGGTGTCGTTCACGCGTGGCTAAACGCAGCGCTATGGCATATTTTTTGCGTGTTTGCCCCGACAGAAATCAATTATTTTCAATAATTCCTCTCTTCACTCATAGGCAAGGCGCGCCGATCTCCCTATAATCGGCGCGTTTTCTTACCGGGAGCGGGTTCCCGGTTTCTTCAGGATGCTAATCAGAGGTAATCATGGCAATCGAACGCACTTTCTCCATCATCAAACCAAACGCTGTCGCTAAGAACGTGATTGGTGCTATCTACAACCGTTTCGAAAGCGCTGGCTTCAAAATCGTTGGTGCGAAAATGCTGCACCTGACCAAAGAGCAGGCTGAAGGCTTCTACGCGGAGCACAAAGGTCGTCCGTTCTTTGATGGTCTGGTTGAGTTCATGACTTCTGGCCCGGTTGTGGTATCTGTTCTGGAAGGCGAAAACGCTATCCAGCGTCACCGTGATCTGATGGGTGCAACTAACCCGGACAACGCGCTGGCCGGTACGCTGCGTGCTGACTACGCAGACAGCTTCACCGAAAACGCCACCCACGGTTCTGACTCTGCAGAATCTGCGGCACGCGAAATCGCTTACTTCTTCGCAGAAAACGAAGTCTGCCCACGTACCCGCTAAGTGCGCGGTAGCGGATGCGGACAGACGTCTTTACACCTTGTAACCGGTGGCTAAGACGTTCCCCTGGCATCACGCAGCAGATGTAGTACAATTATGCGCCCTTGTTGAGCCTGGCTCAGCGAGGGCGCTGTTTTTTTCCTATTCTTAACCAGAGCCGTAACGTGTAACAACGAGGCCAGAGAACATTATGTCCGAACAGATTGTGACGCCGTCGTCCGCTTCCCCCGTGGTTGTTTCCCCGAAAAACGAAAAAATTAACCTGCTGGATCTTAACCGTCAGCAGATGCGCGAATTCTTTGTTGAGATGGGCGAAAAACCGTTCCGTGCCGATCAGGTCATGAAGTGGATGTACCACTACTGCTGCGATGATTTCGAGCAGATGACAGACATCAATAAAGTGCTGCGTGGCAAGCTGATGCAGCGCGCTGAAATTCGTGCGCCGGAAGTGGCGGAAGAGATGCGCTCCAGCGATGGCACCATTAAGTGGGCGATTCGCGTCGGCGATCAGCTGGTGGAAACCGTGTATATCCCGGAAGCCGACCGCGCCACGCTGTGCGTCTCCTCGCAGGTAGGCTGTGCGCTGGAGTGTAAATTCTGTTCGACCGCGCAGCAGGGCTTTAACCGTAACCTGCGCGTGTCTGAAATCATTGGTCAGGTATGGCGCGCGGCAAAAATTATCGGTGCCGCTAAAGTGACCGGCCAGCGTCCGATCACCAACGTGGTCATGATGGGCATGGGCGAGCCGCTGCTGAACCTTACCAACGTGGTGCCGGCGATGGAGATCATGCTGGATGACTTCGGTTTCGGCCTCTCCAAACGTCGCGTGACGCTGTCGACCTCGGGCGTAGTGCCGGCGCTGGACAAGCTCGGCGATATGATCGACGTGGCGCTGGCGATTTCGCTGCACGCACCGAATGACACCATCCGCGATGACATCGTGCCAATCAACAAAAAGTACAACATCGAAGCCTTCCTGGCGGCGGTGAAGCGCTACATTGGCAAATCCAACGCCAATCAGGGCCGCGTGACGATTGAGTACGTGATGCTGGATCACGTCA
Organism: gamma proteobacterium symbiont of Lampromicra miyakona; assembly: GCF_059730895.1. Taxonomy (NCBI): domain Bacteria; kingdom Pseudomonadati; phylum Pseudomonadota; class Gammaproteobacteria; species gamma proteobacterium symbiont of Lampromicra miyakona. The sequence continues at coordinate 1,135,708 of NZ_AP035932.1, forward strand.
ACGACAGCACCGAACATGCGCATGAGCTGGCGGCGCTGCTGAAAGAGACGCCGTGCAAGATCAACCTGATTCCGTGGAACCCCTTCCCGGGCGCGCCGTATGGCCGCAGCTCGAACAGCCGTATCGACCGCTTCTCCAAAGTGCTGATGGAGTACGGTTTCACTACCATCGTGCGTAAAACGCGCGGCGACGACATTGATGCCGCCTGTGGTCAGCTGGCCGGCGATGTTATCGACCGCACCAAGCGTACGCTGCGTAAAAAAATGGCCGGTGAAGCCATCTCTGTGAAGGCGCTCTGAAAGATCGCGCCCGCTGCTACGCATCGGGCGTCAGGCATGGCAGTCTCTGCGCTGAACTGACAGGGAGAGACTGAGATGCGTAAAGGATTACCCGCCGCGCTGCTGGCCGGCTTTGTTGTAACCGGGTGTGTCGAAGTACCGGCACGGCACGGCGCGGCCGATATCCGACTGCAGCTGGGATTGCACTATCTGGCGGTGAAGGATTATGCCGCGGCGCAGCGCAATTTGCTGCGTGCGCAGCAGGCCGCGCCGCGTGATTACCGGGTGCCGCTGGCGCTTGCGCGTGTCGCGCAGGCACAGCAGAATAGCGCGCAGACGCGCCGTTACTACCAGCACGCGCAGCAGTTAGCGCCGCTGAATGGTTATGTGGCTAACAATTACGGTGCGTTTCTCTGCGGTTTGAGGCAGTATGACGAAGCGCATCAACAGTTTAAGCTGGCAACAGACGCGCAGCAGAGCGACGCCGCGCAGGATGCCCTGCTGTTTTCGGGCTATTGTTACCTGCAGGCGGGAGAGGATCGCGCCGCGCGCCAGCAGTTCGATCTCGCGCTGGATGCCGCACCGGAGCAGGGCAGTATGCTGCTGACGGAAGTGGAACGACGGCTTGAACAGCAGCAGTGGGCTTCAGTGCCGCTGCTTTTAGAAGTTTACCATCAGCATTTGCCGGCAACGGCAGAGAGTCTGGGGTTACAGATACGTTTCGCCGCGCAACAGGGAAACGCTGCTGACGTTACACGTTATGGCGACCGGTTGGCGCGAAGTTTTCCACAATCGATACAGTACCAGCGTTATTTAGCTAATGAATACTGAAGCCACTCAAGAGAATTCTGCAGTACATTCCACAGGTGAACGCCTGCGTCTGGCCCGTGAGCAGATGGGGCTGACCCAGCAAAACGTCGCTGAGCGCCTGTGCCTGAAACTTTCTACCGTGCGTGATATTGAAGAGGATAAATCCCCGGCGGATTTGGCCTCGACCTTCCTGCGCGGCTACATTCGCTCTTATGCGCGTCTGGTGCATGTACCTGAAGATGACCTGCTGCCGATGATGGCGAAGCAGGCTCCGGTGCGTGCGGCGAAAATTGAGCCGATGCAGAGCTTCTCACTGGGTAAGCGTCGTAAAAAGCGTGACGGCTGGTTGATGATCTTCACCTGGCTGGTGATTTTCGTGGTGGTCGGCCTGACCGGCGCCTGGTGGTGGCAGAACCATAAAGCCTCGCAGGCGGATCTGGTGTCGATGGCTGACCAGAACGGCAGCAGCAGCGACAACAGCCAGTCGATTCCGCTGGGTGACAACAGCACGGACAGCACTACCGACAGCGACACTAACGCGGCCGGTACCCCGATTGACACCGGTGCCGGTGCGGTCAGCACGCCAGACAACGCTGGCATTACCAGCAGTGCGCCAGCAGCGACCAGCAGCAACACGGCAACCAGCAGCGACAACGCGGTGGTGTCTCCGAGCCAGGCGCCAATTGATAACGCACCGCCAGCGGCCACTTCACCGGCGCCGGCCAACAGCGTGCCGGCAGGCTCAATGCCAACCGGCAGCGCTGCCGTCAGCCAGCCTGCGGGCGATCCCAACGCGGTGGTGATGAACTTCAAAGCCGACTGCTGGCTGGAAGTCACCGATGCGACCGGCAAGAAGCTGTTCAGCGGATTGCAACGTAGCGGCGGTAAACTCAGCCTGTCCGGCACAGCTCCGTATCGTCTGAAAATTGGCGCACCGGGTGCGGTTGACGTGCAATATCAGAATCAGCCCGTTGATTTAAGTCGTTTTATCCGTAATAACCAGGTTGCCCGTCTGACGCTGGGTGCGCAATAACGCGCAGCGCGCTTTCCGGGTAATTGTGGAGAGAGAATATGCATAACGAAGCACCCATTATCCGTCGCAAATCTACACGTATTTACGTCGGCAAGGTGCCGGTTGGCGATGGCGCGCCTATCGCCGTTCAGTCAATGACCAACACCCGCACCACAGACGTTGAAGCGACGGTGAATCAGATCCGTCAGCTGGAGCGCGTCGGCGTGGATATCGTGCGGGTGTCCGTGCCCACCATGGATGCGGCGGAAGCCTTCAAACTGATTAAGCAGCAGGTCAACGTGCCGCTGGTAGCGGACATTCACTTTGACTACCGCATCGCCCTGAAAGTGGCCGAGTACGGCGTCGATTGCCTGCGCATTAACCCGGGCAACATCGGTAACAACGAGCGTATTCGCCAGGTAGTGGACTGCGCCCGTGACCACAATATTCCGATCCGTATCGGCGTTAACGCCGGTTCGCTGGAAAAAGATCTGCAGGAAAAGTACGGTGAGCCAACGCCGCAGGCGCTGCTCGAATCCGCCATGCGCCATGTTGATCACCTCGATCGCCTCAACTTTGATCAGTTCAAAGTGAGCGTCAAAGCCTCCGATGTGTTCCTGGCCGTAGAATCCTACCGTCTGCTGGCAAAAGCCATCGATCAGCCGCTGCACCTTGGCATCACCGAAGCCGGTGGCGCGCGTGCGGGTGCTGTGAAGTCGGCGATTGGCCTTGGCCTGCTGCTGGCGGAAGGGATCGGCGATACGCTGCGTATTTCGCTGGCCGCCGACCCGGTCGAAGAAGTGAAAGTCGGTTACGACATCCTGAAATCACTGCGCATCCGCTCACGCGGCATCAACTTCATCGCCTGCCCGACCTGTTCGCGTCAGGAGTTTGACGTGATTGGCACGGTTAACGCACTGGAAGAGCGGCTGGAAGACATCATTACGCCGATGGACGTCTCGATCATTGGCTGCGTGGTGAACGGTCCTGGCGAAGCCACGGTGTCGACGCTCGGCGTGACCGGTGGCAACAAGAAGAGCGGTTTCTACGAAGATGGCGTACGCCAGCGCGACCGCCTCGACAACAATGACATGATCGATCAGCTGGAAGCGCGCATCCGTGCGAAAGCCACCATGCTGGACGAGAGCCGCCGCATCAACGTGCAGCAGCTGGAAAAATAAAGGACGGTGTGCGCCTGGCGCATGCCAGTTTGTGATTGAACCTGTGCGGTTTCATCCTCATAAGGTATGATGCCGGACAGGTTTTTTTGTATTAAGAGATTCTAACGTGGCGAAGAATATTCAAGCGATTCGCGGGATGAACGATTACCTGCCGGCGGATACCGCCATCTGGCAGCGTATTGAGGGCACCCTGAAGCAGGTGCTGGCCAGCTACGGCTACAGTGAAATCCGTCTGCCAATCGTCGAGCAAACTCCCCTGTTCAGCCGCGCGATCGGTGAAGTCACCGACGTGGTTGAAAAAGAGATGTACACCTTTGAAGACCGCAACGGCGAGAGCCTGACGCTGCGCCCGGAAGGCACCGCAGGGTGCGTGCGCGCCGGTATTGAACACGGTCTGCTGTACAATCAGGAGCAACGCCTGTGGTACATCGGTCCGATGTTCCGCTACGAGCGTCCGCAGAAGGGGCGCTATCGCCAGTTCCACCAGATGGGTGTGGAAGTGTTTGGCCTGCAGGGCCCGGACGTGGACGCCGAGCTGATCATGCTGACCCATCGCTGGTGGAAAGCGCTGGGTATTGCTGACCACGTTGAGCTGGAACTGAACTCCATCGGTTCACTGGAGGCGCGCGCTAACTACCGCAGCGCACTGGTGGCTTTCCTCGAACAGCATAAAGAGGTGCTGGACGAAGATTGCAAACGTCGTATGTATACCAATCCGCTGCGCGTGCTGGACAGCAAAAATCCTGACATTCAGACGCTGCTCAACGACGCACCGACGCTGGGTGAATTCCTTGATGAGGAATCACGTGAACACTTCAGCGGCCTGTGCGCGCTGCTCGACGATGCCGGCATTAAATACCGCATCAATCAGCGCCTGGTGCGCGGCCTCGATTACTACAACCGCACCGTGTTTGAATGGGTGACCAGCAGCCTCGGCTCGCAGGGCACCGTGTGCGGTGGCGGTCGCTATGATGGTCTGGTTGAGCAACTGGGCGGCCGCGCGACGCCGGCAGTCGGTTTTGCCATGGGCCTCGAGCGTCTGGTGCTGCTGGTGCAGGCGGTGAATCCGGAATTTGAACCGACGCGCATTGTTGATGTCTATGTTATCGCTTCGGGGCAGGGCGTGCAGTCCGCCGCGATGCAACTGGCGGAAAAACTGCGTGATGCCGACCCGGCGCTGAAGCTGATGACCAATTTCGGCGGCGGTAACTTCAAGAAGCAGTTTGCCCGTGCAGACAAGTGGGGCGCACGCATTGCGCTGGTGCTGGGCGAAGACGAAGTGAAAGCGGGCCAGGTGGTGATTAAAGACCTGCGCACCGGCGATCAGCAGACGCTGGCGCAGAGCGACGCCGCCGCGACGCTGCACACGCTGCTGCAGTAAGCGCAGCACTGCAACAGGCATTTTAAGGAGAGGGATTGCGTGGAAGTTTACAGCAACGAAAACGAACAGGTTGATGCGCTGCGTCGCTTCTTTGCCAACAACGGCAAAGCACTGGCGGTCGGGGTCATCGTTGGTATCGCCGCACTGGGCGGCTGGCGTTTCTGGAGCAGCCATCAGGAAGGGGCGGACAAAGCCGCGTCGGCGCAGTATCAGCAGCTGACCAGCGCCATGCAGGCGGACAAGCCGCAGACGCTGGAAGCGGTCGCCAGTTTTGCCAGCGAGAACAACAACACCTACGGTGCGCTGGCCGCGCTGGATCTGGCTAAACAGTACGTTGCCGCCAATCAGTTAGACAAAGCCATCACGCTGTTACAAAGCGGGCTGAAAGACACCAAAGATGCCAATCTGCAGGCGGTGATTAACCTGCGTCTGGCACGCATTCAACTGCAGCAAAACCAGGCCGATGCCGCGCTTACTACCCTGAACAATGTGCAGGGTGATGGCTGGACAGCCATTGTGGCGGACATTCGCGGCGAAGCCCTGCTGAGCAAAGGCGATAAGCAGGGTGCCCGTGATGCCTGGAGCAAAGGTGCGGAATCGCAGGCTTCTCCTGCGCTGAAGCAGATGCTGCAGATGAAGATGAATAACTTAAGTTAAGCCAGTCAAGAGAGCGCACATGGAATTACGTAAATACCTGCTGCCAGGGCTGATGTCAGTCACTCTGCTCAGCGGTTGCTCGCTGTTCAGCGGCGAAGAAGATGTAGTGAAAATGGCCCCGCTGCCGAAGGTTGAAAACCAGTTCACGCCGGAAACCGCGTGGAGCACCTCGGTCGGTGACGGCGTAGGTGATTTCTATTCCAATCTGCATCCCGCCTGGCAGGACGGCACCGTGTATGCCGCCGACCGCTTTGGCATCGTGAAAGCGCTCGACGCCAGCAACGGCAAAGAGAAGTGGAAAGTGAACCTCTCTGAGAAGACCGGCTTCTTCTCGAAAAACATCTCGGCACTGCTGTCTGGCGGTATCACTGCGAACGGCGACCGCCTCTACATCGGTAGCGAACGGGGTCAGGTATTTGCCCTGAACAGCAGCGACGGCAGCATTGCCTGGCAGACCAAAGTGGCCGGCGAAGCGCTGTCGCGTCCGGTGGTCAGCGATGGTCTGGTACTGATTCACACCAGCAACGGTATGCTGCAGGGGCTCGATCAGAGCAGCGGCGCGGTGAAATGGAGCGTGAATCTGGATATGCCAGCCCTGTCGCTGCGCGGTGAATCGGCGCCGGCAGTAGCGTTCGGCGGCGCGATTGTTGGCGGCGATAATGGTCGCGTCAGCGCGGTGATCATGAACCAGGGTCAGCTGATCTGGCAGCAGCGTATCTCCCAGCCAAGCGGCGCGACCGAGATCGATCGTCTTAACGATGTCGACACCACGCCGGTGATCGTCAATGGCGTGGTCTATGCGCTGGCCTACAACGGTAACCTGACGGCGCTGGATCTGCGTTCCGGTCAGATTCTGTGGAAGCGTGAAATCGGCGGCGTCAAAGATCTGATCGTCGATGCCGGTCGCATCTATCTGGTGGATCAGGATGACCGCGTGATTGCGCTCAACGCCGATGGCGGCGTGGCGATCTGGCGTCAGAGCGATCTGCTGCACCGTAACCTGACGTCTCCGGTGCTGTTCAACGGTTACCTGGTGGTCGCCGATAGCGAAGGCTACGTGCACTGGATCAACACCCTGGACGGCCGCTTCGTGGCGCAGCAGAAACTGGACAGCGACGGCTTCCAGACCGAGCCGGTCGTGGCCGGTGACAAGCTGCTGATCCAGGCGAAAGGCGGTGAGGTCTACGCCATCACCCGTTAAGGCGATGGCCCGACGGGCAGCGTTTCGCACGCATTGATACGGCTCCTGATTCGTCAGGGGCCGTTCTGTTTTTAGTCAGGCATGATATTCTTGGCGCCTGCGGCCTGAACCTGACGGCAAATGCCGTTATAATCACGCCATTCGGGCGATTTATTTTTAAAACTGAGGCAAGTGTTATGGTACCTGTGGTCGCGCTGGTTGGGCGTCCCAATGTGGGGAAATCCACGCTGTTTAACCGCTTAACGCGCACACGTGATGCGTTAGTGGCCGATTTCCCTGGACTGACTCGCGATCGCAAATATGGTCGCGCCGAAGTGGAAGGGCGCGAATTTATTGTTATCGATACCGGCGGTATTGATGGCACCGAGGAAGGCGTGGAAAACCGCATGGCGGAGCAGTCGCTGCTGGCGATTGAAGAGGCCGATGTGGTGCTGTTTTTAGTCGATGCGCGTGCTGGTGTCATGCCGGCGGATCAGCAGATCGCCAATCATCTGCGTTCGCGCGATAAAGCGACGTTCCTCGTTGCCAACAAAACCGACGGTCTCGATCCGGATGCTGCGGTGCTGGACTTCTACGCGCTCGGCCTGGGTGAGATTCACCCGATTGCCGCGTCGCACGGTCGTGGCGTCACCAGCCTGCTGGAAACCGCGCTGCTGCCGTGGATGGATGACATCGCGCCGCGGGAAGTCAGCGAAGAGGACGAAAACGAAGCTTACTGGGCCGCGTTAGCCGCCGAAGAGAACGGTGAAGCGCTGGAGGAAGAAGAGGAAGAAGCCTTCGATCCGACCGGTCTGCCGATCAAACTGGCGATTGTCGGGCGTCCGAACGTAGGTAAGTCAACGCTCACCAACCGTATCCTCGGTGAAGACCGTGTGGTTGTGTACGACATGCCGGGCACCACGCGCGACAGCATCTACATTCCGATGGAGCGTGATGACCGCGAGTACATTCTGATTGATACCGCGGGCGTGCGTAAGCGCGGCAAAATCACTGATACGGTGGAAAAATTCTCCGTCATCAAAACGCTGCAGGCGATTGAAGATGCCAACGTGGTGATGCTGGTGATTGACGCGCGCGCGGGCATTTCCGATCAGGACCTGTCGCTGCTCGGCTTTATCCTGAATAGTGGGCGCTCACTGGTGATTGTGGTCAACAAGTGGGATGGCCTGTCGCAGGAGATTAAAGATGAAGTGAAAGAGACGCTGGACTTCCGTCTCGGCTTTATCGACTTCGCGCGCGTGCACTTTATCTCGGCACTGCACGGCAGCGGCGTGGGCAACCTGTTCGAATCCGTGACCGAAGCGTACGACTGCTCGACCAAACGCGTAAATACCTCCATGCTGACACGTATCATGAACATGGCTGCTGATGACCATCAGCCGCCGCTGGTGCGTGGCCGCCGCGTGAAACTCAAATACGCGCATGCCGGTGGTTATAACCCGCCGATTGTGGTGATTCACGGTAATCAGGTGAAGGATCTGCCGGATTCCTACAAGCGTTATCTGATGAACTACTTCCGCCGCTCGCTGAACGTGATGGGAACGCCGATTCGCATCCAGTTTAAAGAGGGTGATAACCCGTATGCGGGCAAACGTAACCTGCTGACGCCAACCCAGCAGCGTAAGCGTAAGCGTCTGATATCGCATCTGAAGAAAAACAAACGCTAAACATGATGAGGGCCCGGATGGGCCCTCTTTTTTTGGCGTAACATCCGGTTTTATCACGATCCTCAGCCACGATTCCGGAGTCATCATGCTCACCCCATGCCCTCACTGTCAGCAACCGCTCACTTACAGCGAACAACGCTTCGACTGCCCGCACTGCCAGCGTCATTTCCCCGCGCTGGCCTGCTGTCCCGACTGCCAGCAGCCGCTGCAGGTTCTAAAAGCGTGCGGTGCCATAGATTATTTCTGTACCCACGGTCACGGCCTGATCTCCAGCAGGCGCGTGCATTATCGCCCGGAAGACGTCATGGAATGAGGGTTTGCGATAGCGCGAAGTGGCGCTGGCTGCTCGCTTCGCGCTGCGTTTGTAGCAAAAATGCTATTGCCCAGTAACTACCGCGTTATGGATGTTCACTTTTAATTGTACCGGATGGTACAATCCTGCCCGCCTTGTCGCGAATGCTAGCGGATGTTGATCCTGCGGCCTCGCTCACAAGCGCTGCATAACGGGCGTAGCTCCCGTACCAACAGATATAAAATAAAGCGTAACGGATAACTTCCTGTCCCTGCTCAGTCAGGAATACATTGACCGGCTGCTCCCGCATTCCGGCCGCCACGCGTTATTTTTTCAGGAGAGTTTGTGTTATGGCAGAAAATTCCGCTCGTCCCGGTAAAGGGTTGAGTCTCTGGTCCGTGTTATTCGGGCTGGTCCTGCTGGCGATCGGCCTGTTCTTCGCGATCGGTGGCGGTAAACTGGTGGCCCTGGGCGGCAGCTGGTACTTCCTCATTGCCGGTATCGTCATGTTACTGTCGGCGATTCAGTTCTTTCGCCGTAAATCCTCGGCGGTTACGCTGTTCATTCTGGTCTTCGCCGGTACGCTGATTTGGGCGCTGTACGATGCTGGCTGGCAGTTCTGGCCGCTGGTGTCGCGCCTGATGGTGCCGGCCGGCCTGATGGTGCTGGCGTTTATTACCTGGCCGGCGCTGCGTAAGCGTGAGGGCAAGGCCTCGCTGGCGAAGCTTTCGTATGCGCTGTCGGCGGTGATTGCCGTTGGTATGGTGGTCACCTTTGTCCAGATGTTCCAGCCGCATCCGACCGTGGCCTTCACCGGCAAGCAGCTGCCGCTGATCCCGGTAGATAAAAGCAAACCGCAGCAGGACTGGAGCAGCTACGGCCGTACGCCGCAGGGCGACCGTTTTGCTGCTATCGACCAGATTACCCGCGACAACGTTAAAGACTTGCAAGTTGCCTGGACGTTCCATACCGGCGACACTCCGATCAGCCCGACCGGTAACGGTGCAGAAGATCAGGAAACGCCACTGCAGGTGGGTAACACCCTGTATCTGTGTACGCCGCACAACAACGTGATTGCGGTGGAAGCCGACAGCGGTAAGCAGATCTGGAAGCGCGAAATCAATGCGCAGGCGCAGGTGTGGAACCGCTGCCGTGGTCTGGCGTACTTTGATGCCACCAAACCGGTACAGCAGCCAACGCAGCCGGGCTCCACGCCGGTGCCAGCGGTAACGCTGGCGACGGGCGATAGCTGCCAGCGTCGCATCCTGATGAACACCATCGATGCGCGTCTGATTGCCATCAACGCCGATAACGGTGAACTGTGTGAAAACTTCGGTAACCACGGTGTGGTCGATCTGAAGCAAGGTCTCGGCAGCGCGCCGGACCCGCAGTATCAGCTGACCTCGCCGCCACAGGTGGCGGGCACCACGGTCGTGGTAGGCGGTCGCGTTGCGGATAACGTACAGACAGACATGCCTGGCGGCGTTCTGCGTGGCTTCGACGTCATCACCGGCCAGATGCGCTGGGCGTTTGACCCGGGCAATGAAGATCCGAATGCCGTGCTGATGCCGGGTAAAGATTACACCCGCAGCACGCCAAACTCATGGGCGCCAATCTCTTACGACCCGGCGATGAACACCGTGTTCCTGCCGATGGGCAGCTCGTCGGTGGACCTGTGGGGTGCCAACCGTACCGCGCTGGATCACAAATATGGCGCGTCGGTGCTGGCGCTGGATGCCACCACCGGTAAAGAGAAGTGGGTGTATCAGACGGTCCACAATGACCTGTGGGACTTCGACCTGCCAATGCAGCCGAGCCTGGTGGACTTCCCGATGAAGGACGGCACCACCAAACCTGCGGTGGTGATCGGCGGGAAAACCGGCATGATCTGGGTGCTGGATCGCCTGACCGGCAAGCCTTTAACCAAAGTTGAAGAGCTGCCGATGCCGCAGGGCCATATCCCGAACGAGCAGTACACCAAAACTCAGCCGCACTCGGTAGAAATGCCAAACATTGGCAATCAGAAACTGACCGAGTCAGACATGTGGGGTGCCACGCCGTTTGACCAGCTGGCTTGCCGTATTGCTTTTAAAGGCATGCGTTATGACGGCCTGTTCACCGTGCCGGACACCGATGTTTCGCTCAGCTTCCCGGGCTCGCTCGGTGGCATGAACTGGGGTAGCATCTCGTTCGATCCGAACAACCAGTACATGTTCGTCAACGATATGCGCCTTGGCCTGTGGGTGCAGATGATTCCGCAGGACACCACCAAATCGGCTGCCAGCAACGGCGGTGAAGCCATCAACACCGGCATGGGTGCGGTACCGCTGAAAGGCACGCCGTACGCAGTAAACAAAAACCGCTTCATGTCGCCGCTGGGCATTCCGTGTCAGGCACCGCCGTTCGGTACGCTGTCGGCCATCGACATGAAGACCCGTCAGATTGTGTGGCAGGTGCCGGTGGGTACGGTGCAGGATACCGGTCCGTTTGGTATCAAAATGCATGCGCAGATGCCGGTCGGTATGCCGACGCTGGGCGGTACGCTGGCAACGCAGGGCGGTCTGGTATTTATTGCCGGCACCCAGGATTACTACCTGCGCGCCTTCGACAGCTCAACCGGTAAAGAAGTGTGGAAAGCACGTCTGCCGGTGGGCAGCCAGGGCGGACCGATCAGCTATGTTTCGCCGAAAACCGGCAAACAGTACATCCTGATCTCCGCAGGCGGTGCGCGTCAGTCGCCGGATCGCGGTGATTACGTGATTGCTTACGCGCTGCCCGACAGCAAGTAAGCCGCAGTAAAAGAAAGGCCGACATCATGATGTCGGCCTTTTTTATTAACCGTCCGTGGCGTACTCCTTCCTGTAAGGATCCTTACTTACTTCTGCTTAGAGGGGCGACGGCTTTTTTGACCTCCTTTTCTTCCAGCTTCCCTGGCTCTCTCAGGATCGTTCCTGAAATTGCCCCCACTGACTTTGCCGCCCGCGCTACCGGCTTCCCTGGCGCGCTCCGGGTCCTCTGCAAAGTTCCCGGCACCGCCTCGTTGCTTGGTTTGTGTCATAGCAGAGACCTCATCTAAGGGTATTTTCTTTGATGTGGACTAGCTAGCCACGTTATCCAGTATAGTCAGTTAGTTACGGCGATGCTGTGGGAACTGTCTAAGTTATTCTTCGCCGTCGCGCCACAGCGCCTGCAGTTCAGGAGGCGCAACGTTTTCCGGAATCAGGATCACAATCGTTCCGGCTTCGCGGTGGGTCGCGTAGCTTATCTGGATGCGGAAATAGCGCTGGTCGCCGCGCCCGATGCTGGCGGCCTGTTCCTCCGGCTCGCCGAGCGGCAGCGCCTGCTCCAGCACGTTGCACACGCGCTGCTTCTGCGGTTCCGGCAGCTGCGCCAGCGCAAATCGCCGCTCGCTGCGCAGGCCGGGGATAAATGCAATGCCGCCTTCACGCGCCAGCTCAATGATGGCGTCATCGGTCAGCTGAATATTCACCTTACACCTACCTCGTGCCACGCGGACTGGATCGCCTGTGCCACCGTATTATCAAAACGTTTTGCGGCATGCTGTACGGTAAAGCGCGCAAAGGTGCTGAAGTCGGCATCCTGCGGCAGTTCCTTATCGCACAGCGTGTCGTACCATGCCTGACCGGCCCGTTCCCAGGCAAAGCCGCCCAGCGCGGTCGCCGCCAGATAGAAGGCGCGATTGGGAATGCCGGAGTTAAGATGCACGCCGCCGTTGTCTTCGCGCGTGTCGATATAGTGATCCATATCGGCAGGCTGCGGATCTTTGCCGAGCAGCGGATCGTCATAGGCGGTACCGGGCGCGGACATCGAGCGCAGGCCGCTGCCCTTAATACCTGCCGCCAGCAGCCCTTCGCCGATGATCCAGTCGGCCTGATCGGCGCTTTGCCTGAGGTGATACTGCTTCACCAGCGAGCCAAACACATCGGACATCGATTCGTTGAGCGCACCCGCCTGCTGAAAGTAAATCAGCCCGGCTTCGGTTTCGGTCACGCCGTGCGTCAGCTCGTGCGCGACCACATCAATGGCAATGGTAAAGCGATTGAAGATCTCACCGTCGCCGTCGCCAAATACCATCTGCTGGCCATTCCAGAAGGCGTTCTGGTATTCCCTGCCGTAATGCACGGTGCCATCCAGTTTCAGGCCTTTGTTGTCCAGCGAGTTGCGCTGGTAGATCTGCCAGTAGAAATCATAGGTGATGCCGAGATAGTTCCACGCTTCGTCGGCGGCGACGTCACCGTTACCGGGCTGGCCCTCCTCACGGATCAAGGTGCCGGGCAGATTTTGCGTATTACCCGCATCGTAGATAGCGCGCAAAACACTGCCGGGCTGCGCGGTGCTGGCTGCGCTGGTGGTGTGAGGATGTTCCGCCATCAGCTGTTGCACGTGGGTGAGGGTGCGCCGCGCGTAATCCTGCTGTGCGCCGGAACAGTTATCGATGATGTTTCGCAGAATGTACGGAGGAATAACGCTGTAAGGCATGTCGGACTCCCTGACGGATGGGTATGTCAGAAAGTATAGACCCGCTTATCAATCGCGCGCCGCTGCGTCTGCAGCCCGCGCGATTTACAGGGGGTTATCAACCATTTATGCGGCTGAAAAGATTATCACGCCTTACGGCTGCGCGTCTTCTGTGGTTGTAACGCCGTCACCTGACTCTCCACCCAGCCATCATCCAGCCGGGTACGCAGCAGATCGCCGGTATGCAGCTGACGGGTCTTTTTCACCACCTGGCCCTGAGCATCGGTGGTGACGCTAAAGCCGCGCGCCAGCGTCGCCAGCGGACTCACGCCTTCCAGCTGTGCTGCCAGCGTACCAAAACGCTGCCGGCTGTGATTGAGCTGTTTTTCCATGCCCTGCTGCAGCCGGTAGTGCCACTGCTGTAACTGTTGCTGAGCGCGCAGAATACGTCCCTGCGGCTGCTGGGATTGCAGGCGCTGCAGCAGGCGATCCTGCTGGCGATGCGCCAGGCGCAGCCGCTGGTCGGCCGCTTCCTGCAGACGACGCTGCAGCTGAATCAGCGTGGTTTGCTGCCGTGCCAGGCGCAGCTGCGGATGCTGCTGTTGCAGACGATGCTGCAGCCGGGTGAAGCGGCGTTGCTGCTGCGCCACGTAATAATCCATCGCCATCTCCATGCGCTGCTGCTGAGACTGCAAACGGCGCAGTAGCTCGATCTGGTTGCGGCTCACCAGTTCGGCAGCGGCAGAAGGCGTCGGCGCGCGCAGATCGGCAACAAAGTCGGCGATGGTGACATCGGTTTCATGCCCAACGGCGCTGACGATCGGCAGGCGGCTGGCAAAGATGGCCCGCGCCACGCGCTCGTCGTTAAAACTCCACAGATCTTCCAGTGAACCGCCGCCGCGCCCGACGATCAGCACGTCGCACTCGTCACGCTGGTTGGCCAGCTCGATGGCGCGCACGATGGTGGCGGGCGCATCAACGCCTTGCACTGCGGTCGGATAGATCACCACCGGCAGCGAGGGATCACGGCGATGCAGCACGCGCAGCACATCGTGCAATGCCGCGCCGGTGGCGGAGGTGATCACACCCACCTGGCGCGCCGGCTCCGGCAGCGGCTGTTTAAACTGCTGGTCGAACAGCCCCTCCGCCGCCAGCCGGGCTTTCAGCTGCTCAAACTGTTGCTGCAGCAGCCCTTCACCGGCCGGATGCATGCTTTCGATAATCAGCTGATAGTCGCCGCGCGGCTCATACAGCGTGATGCTGGCACGCACCAGCACCTGCTGACCGTGCTGCGGGCGAAAGCTGACGCGTCGATTGCTGTTGCGGAACATGGCACAGCGCACCTGCGCGCCATCGTCCTTCAGAGTGAAGTACCAGTGACCGGAAGCGGGCTGAGTGAAATTGGAAATTTCAGCGCTGAGCCACACCAGGCCCATCTCATTTTCCAGCAGTTGGCGCACCGTGGTGTTCAGGCGGCTGACAGTAAAAATATTGGCGGTTGGCGGTAGCGACATGTGATGAGGATCAAATTTCAAATCAGAGGGTTAATTAACCGATACTACATGCCTGCCCCGGAGGATCAAGACTTTTTCCGAAAAAACACTGGAGGCAACCGATTTCGGCCTGTATAATGCCGCGGCAATATTTTATCTGTTTTAAACGCCCCAGGTGGAGATATTGCAATGTTAAGAATCGCGAAAGAAGCCCTCACATTTGACGACGTCCTGCTCGTTCCCGCTCACTCCACTGTTTTACCCAACACGGCCGATCTCAGCACCCAGCTGACCAAAAACATCCGTCTCAACATTCCTATGCTGTCTGCAGCGATGGACACCGTAACCGAAGCCGGTCTGGCGATTGCGCTGGCGCAGGAAGGCGGTCTGGGCTTTATCCACAAAAACATGTCGATTGAGCGCCAGGCGGATGAAGTTCGCAAGGTGAAAAAACACGAAAGCGGCGTCGTAACGGAGCCACAGACCGTGCTGCCAACTACCACGCTGGCCGAGGTGAAAGAGCTGACCGAACGTAACGGCTTCGCCGGTTACCCGGTGGTCAACGCCGACAACGAGCTGGTGGGCATCATTACCGGTCGTGACGTGCGCTTCGTGACCGATATGACGCTGCCGGTGACCGCGGTCATGACGCCGAAAGAGCGCCTGGTGACGGTGAAAGAGGGTGAAGCGCGTGAAGTCGTGCTGCAGAAAATGCACGAAAAACGCGTCGAGAAAGCGCTGGTTGTTGACGACAGCTTCCACCTGCTGGGCATGATTACCGTTAAAGATTTCCAGAAAGCCGAGCGTAAACCTAACGCCTGTAAAGATGCGCAGGGTCGTCTGCGCGTCGGTGCCGCAGTGGGTGCCGGTGCCGGCAACGAAGAGCGCGTTGATGCGCTGGTCGCTGCGGGCGTTGACGTGCTGCTGATCGACTCCTCGCACGGCCACTCCGAAGGCGTGCTGCAGCGTATCCGTGAAACCCGCGCAAAATATCCGGACCTCGAAATCATCGGCGGCAACGTGGCGACCGGTGCAGGCGCACTGGCGCTGGCTAACGCGGGCGTGAGCGCGGTGAAAGTGGGCATCGGCCCGGGCTCCATCTGTACTACCCGTATCGTTACCGGCGTTGGCGTACCGCAGATCACGGCGGTATCCGACGCGGTTGAAGCGCTGGAAGGTACCGGTATTCCGGTCATCGCTGACGGTGGTATCCGTTTCTCTGGCGACATCGCCAAAGCCATCGCCGCGGGCGCGTCGGCGGTAATGGTCGGCTCCATGCTGGCCGGTACCGAAGAGTCGCCGGGCGAAATCGAGCTCTATCAGGGACGTGCGTTCAAATCCTACCGCGGTATGGGTTCACTGGGCGCGATGTCCAAAGGCTCGTCTGACCGTTACTTCCAGAGCGATAACGCCGCCGACAAACTGGTGCCGGAAGGTATCGAAGGGCGCGTTGCCTATAAAGGCCGCCTGAAAGAGATCGTGCACCAGCAGATGGGCGGCCTGCGCTCCTGCATGGGCCTGACCGGTTGCCCGACCATCGACGATCTGCGCACCAAAGCCGAGTTCGTGCGCATCAGCGGCGCCGGCATCAACGAAAGCCACGTGCACGATGTGACCATCACCAAAGAGTCACCAAACTACCGCATGGGTTCATAATCCCGTAAGATTTCCCGCCCGGCTCCAGCCGGGCGCTTTTATTATTAAGTCCATCCCAATGGAAACGCCTCAATGACGACTGAAAATATTCATAAACATCGTATTTTGATCCTCGATTTTGGTTCTCAGTATACGCAGCTGGTCGCGCGCCGCGTGCGTGAGCTGGGCGTCTACTGCGAACTCTGGGCGTGGGATGTCACCGAAGAGCAAATCCGCCAGTTCAACCCGAACGGCATCATCCTCTCCGGTGGTCCGGAAAGCACCACCGAGCACAACAGCCCGCGCGCGCCGGAATATGTGTTCAACGCTGGTGTGCCGGTGCTGGGCGTGTGCTACGGCATGCAGACCATGGCGATGCAGCTGGGCGGTAAGGTTGAAGGCTCGAACGAGCGTGAATTTGGTTACGCGCAGGTTGAAGTGACAACCCCGAGCGCGCTGGTGCGTGATATCGAAGATGCCATCAGCGCGGCGGGCAAACCGCTGCTAGACGTGTGGATGAGCCACGGTGACAAAGTCACGGCGATCCCGGCAGACTTCGTGACGGTTGCCAGCACCGAAAGCTGCCCGTTTGCCATCATGGCCAACGAAGAGAAGCGTTTCTACGGCGTGCAGTTCCACCCGGAAGTGACGCACACCCGTCAGGGCCTGCGCATGCTGGAGCGTTTTGTGCGCGACATCTGCGGCTGTGAAGCGCTGTGGACGCCAGCCAAAATCATCGAAGACGCGGTAGAGCGCATCCGTGAGCAGGTGGGTGAAGACCGTGTGATTCTCGGCCTTTCCGGCGGCGTGGACTCGTCCGTGACCGCGATGCTGCTGCACCGCGCGATTGGCGAGCGCCTGACCTGTGTGTTCGTCGATAACGGACTGCTGCGTCTGAATGAAGCTGAGCAGGTGATGGACATGTTCGGCGACCACTTTGGTCTGAACATCGTGCACGTTGCGGCAGAAGGGCGCTTCCTCGACGCGCTGGCGGGCGAGAACGATCCGGAAGCCAAACGTAAAATCATCGGCCGCGTGTTCGTGGAAGTGTTCGACGAAGAAGCACTGAAGCTGACCGACGTGAAGTGGCTGGCGCAGGGCACCATCTATCCGGATGTGATTGAGTCGGCGGCTTCGGCTACCGGTAAAGCGCACGTGATCAAATCGCACCACAACGTGGGCGGTTTGCCGAAAGAGATGAAGATGGGCCTGGTTGAGCCGCTGAAAGAGCTGTTCAAAGATGAAGTGCGTAAAATCGGTCTGGAACTCGGCCTGCCTTACGACATGCTGTACCGCCATCCCTTCCCGGGCCCGGGTCTGGGCGTGCGCGTACTGGGTGAAGTGAAGAAAGAGTACTGCGACCTGCTGCGCCGTGCCGATGCCATCTTTATCGAAGAGCTGCGCAAAGCCGATCTGTACAACAAAGTCAGCCAGGCCTTTACCGTGTTCCTGCCGGTGCGCTCCGTCGGCGTGATGGGCGATGGCCGTAAATACGACTGGGTGGTTTCCCTGCGTGCTGTCGAAACCATCGACTTCATGACGGCCCACTGGGCGCACCTGCCGTACGACTTCCTCGGCCGCGTCTCTAATCGCATCATCAACGAAGTGAACGGCATCTCACGCGTGGTTTATGACATTTCAGGTAAACCGCCTGCGACGATTGAGTGGGAATAACGCCCGCACTGGCAACCGCCAGCACCTGAAGCTTTAAAGCCCGCGTAACTGCGGGCTTTTTTATCCTGCCATCTTTCGCATCGCCCGATCCGCGCAGAATTCAGATACAGCGCCTACAGCCGCGCCGCCTGTTGTTCAATAAATTCCCTGAACCACTGCTGGGCGGGATGCGCGTCGCTGCGCCGGTGCCAGATAAGGTTGAACACCATTTCGGGCAACGACAGCGGGGGAGGGAACAGCACCAGCTGGCGACTGGCCTGCGCATGCAGCGCCACGCGCTTCATCACGGTCGCCGTCATGTGGGTTTGCGCCACGATAGACGGCACCGTAAACATCTGCTGGACCGTCAGCCCCAGCCGGCGCTTTTTACCCTGCTGCGCCAGCACCTGATCAACCAGGCCGTACAGTTCACCTTCCGGCGAGACCAGAATATGCGGCAGCGCCAGGTAGCTCTCCATGTCCATGCCGCGTCTGGCCGCCGGATGGTTGCTGGCGACGATGGTGACAAATTCGTCGCGCAATACCGGCCGGAAGATGATGCGGCTATCGCTGTGGGTAGGCATGACGCCGATGGCGACATCAATCGCGCCGGCATCTAACAAATCGACCGCGTGATCGCGGTTGGTAAACGCCTGCACATTCAATGACACGCCGGGGGCGGCATCCTGTAGCGCCTGCATTAACGAAGGCAGCAACACGAAAGCCGGATACTCCGACACGCCCAGCTTGAAATTTATTTGCGCTTTTTCCGCTGCAAATACGGGCTTTGCCACCAGCGTCGCTTCGAGCTGGCGCAACGCCCCGGCGATGGGGCCGGACAGATCGCGCGCACGCGCGGTCGGCAGTAAACCCTCCGCGCTGCGCATGAACAGCGGGTCAGCGAACAGGGTGCGTAATCGCGACAAAGCGGCGCTCATCGCCGGCTGGCTGACGCCCACATGGGTTGCCGCCCGCGTGACGTTGCGCTCGTTCATCAGCGCGTCAAAAGCCACTAACAGATTGAGATCGATGCCATGAAAATCCATACGGCAAATAATCACTCATATTGAATATTTGTTGGACGAATTGTAGGGCGCTGCGCAAAATTCCACAACCAACCCTCACCTGAAAGTGAATAACGATGAATCCAGCAGCAGAATACGTACACAGGCTCAAAATTGAACGACAGGCGGTAGAGACGCTCTATCAGGCCTTCAGCGACAACAACCCCGATCTGGTCGATAGCGTGCTGGCACCGTCATGGGAAGACATTCCGCTGGCGCCAGGACAAGTTGCCGGACCGGAAGGCATCAAGCCGATCATTCGCATGCTGGCGCAGGCCTTTCCGGACGTGAAGATCGTGGTGCATGACATGATTCAGGAACCGGGCCGCATCGCGGCGCGGGCGGAAATCAGCGGCACCCATCTCGGCGAAATTTTCGGTATCGCGCCGACCGGCAAGAAAGTGAGCTTCCGTCTGCATGAGTTCCATGCGCTGGAGGACGGCCGTCTGATCACCACCTGGCACATGGAGGATTGGTTTGGCCTGTTCCTCCAGCTTGGCCAGTTTCCGCCACAAGCCTGAATCAGACCGGAGAGTTGATAATGAAAGCAGCATTGATTGATACGTTTGGCACCGCCGATGTGCTGACGATCGGTGAACGTCAACTTCGCGCCGCCAGTCCGGATGAGGTGACGGTGCAGGTTGAAGCGGCGAGCGTTAACCCGCTGGATGTGAAAATCATCTCAGGGCACATGCAGCAGGTTTTCCCGGTGGACCTGCCTTACGTGCCGGGCATGGATTTCTGCGGCGTGATTACAGCAGCTGGCGAGCGCGTGAGCCATTTAAACGCGGGCGATCGCGTATTCGGGCGCACGCCACCGGGTGCAGGCGGGGCTTTTGCCCAAAGCCTGGTGATCGCCGCCGATGACGTATGCCTTGTCCCGGCAGCGATGAGCGCCGAACAGGCCGCGGCGCTGCCTACCGCGTTTGGCTCCGCGCAGCAGGCATTGTTCGATGTGGGCCAGCTGCAGCGCGGCGAGCGCGTGCTGATTCACGCCGCAGCGGGTGGCGTCGGCAGCATGGCCGTCCAGCTGGCGCATCAGGCGGGCGCTTATGTCATCGCCACGGCGTCGGCGAAAAACCATGCGCTGGTGACCAGTCTGGGCGCCGATGAGGTGATTGACTACCGCACGCAGGACTTTGCAGCAACGCGCGATATCGACCTGGTGATAGACAGCGTCGGCGGCGAAACGCTGAGCCGCTCCTGGTCCGTGCTGCGCGCCGGCGGGCGCATTGCCACGCTGGTAGAGTTTGGCATCACACCCGTCGGCGGCCAGCACGGCGAGTTTGTCTTCTTCGCCAGCGCGACGCCGTATCTTGCCCGGGCGAGCAGCCTGTTCCAGGCCGGGCAGTTACAGGTCATCACCGACGCTATCTTTTCGCTGGATGATGCACGCTCCGCACTGGAGAAGGTGGCGACCGGCCATGCGCGCGGCAAAGTGATTATCCGCGCCAATCCTTAACGCCTGGCGTCATGTCGCAGTAAAAACGCGCCCGCTACCCCGCAGGCGTTTGTTTACCGGTTTGTCGCAGGGGATAAGGATGTGTTAATAATCTGGCGTTAACGGCAGAGGCTTCAGGAGGAAACGTGCTGTTTAATTTCAGAGCCGCGGGCAAGCGCGCACCACCTGGCAAACGCCCGCTGACATCCATCATCATTCTCTATCTTGTGATGCTGTGCGGTACGGCTTTTCTCGCGTTTCTGCCGCTGATCTGCGCGATGGGCGCGGGATATGTCGCCAGTCTGGCAGGCTGCCAGCTGGACGAAGGCAACGTGCATCCCTGTTACATCCTGGGAGAAGATCGCGGCCAGTTGCTGTATGAATTAGGCGTCATGGGCTGGTTCCTGCTCGGCACCATTCCCCTGGGTGGGATACTGTTGTTACTCGCGACGCTCACCTTCATCGTTCAGCTGGTGGGCTATTATCGGCAAACACGCGCTGAGGATAATCGGTAATTTGCGTCAGCTCTGTTCCGCACAAATCTCCAGGCAAAAACCGAGAAATGCCTCCACCGCCGCCGGGGCCAGACGGCGCGAAGGCCGGGTGATAAACAGCGGATAGGTTTCGTCAGGCCAGTCGGGGAAAAGTTCGACCAGTTCACCGCTGGCGATCAGATGTTGCACGCTCAGCGCCAGCACCTGGGCTACGCCGGCACCGCCGACGCACGCCTGTACCATTAAATCCGGATCGGTGGTGGTCAGATGGCCGTGGGTGGCGACCGTCAGCCGCTGCGTGCCACGATGAAACTCCCAGCTAAAGGGCTTATTGCTGCGCGGATCGATGTATTGCAGACAATTGTGCTCAGTCAGCTGCTGCGGCTGCGTCGGGCGACCACAGCGTGCCAGATAGTCCGGGGCGGCCACCGTCAGGACGCGCGTTTGTAACAGCAGGCGTGAGGTCATGGTGGACGGCGGCTGTGGCCCGAAACGCACCGCCACATCAATACCTTCTGCCACCAGATCGCCCACATCGGGCTGCTGCAAAATCGTCAGTTCCAGATGCGGATAACGGGCACGCAGCAGCGGCAGCTTTGCCGCCAGCACATAGCGGGAAAACAGCGGATTCAGGCTCACGCGCAGCGTACCGCGCACCGTCACGGCGGCGCCGGAGACGTAGTTTGCTGCTTCTTCAATCCCTTCCAGATGCGGCGCCGCCCGCTCATACAGGCTGGCACCTTCGCTGGTGAGATGCAGGGTGCGGGTGGTGCGATCCAGCAGGCGCACGCCGAGACGCTGTTCCAGTCGTGAAATCGCCCGGCTGACGCCCGAGGCGGACAACCCCAGCACCTCACCGGCGCGGCTGAAGCTGCCGGCTTCAACCACGGCTGCCAGCACGCTCATGCCGGATAATAGTCGGCCATCAAAACTCATCCTGTTCTCCATCTTTGATTTTTAGCAAAGATCATTTGCCTGAGCCTACCTTTATCAAAAATGCGCTGCAACTTATTGTGTGCCCCGAAACGCGACCGGCACTGACCGCCGGATTCCTGATCTCTTTTGAGGAGAATGTTATGACTGTACGGCGCACCCTTTTTAAAGGCGGCACTATCCTGACGCTGGACGCCAGCGTGCCCGACCTCGTCTGTGGCGATGTGCTGATTGAGGACGATCGTATTGCCGCCGTGGGGGAAAACCTTTCCGCCGATGATGCGCAGGTGATTGATGCCCGCGGCCATATCGTGATGCCGGGCCTGGTGGATGCGCATCACCATATGTGGCTCGGTGCGATGCGCCGCCTGATGCCCAACGTTGACGACCTGTTTGTCTATATCGATGTGGTGGCAGAAACGCTCGGCGCGCATTACCGTCCGCTGGATATGTACCTCAGCACCCGGCTGACGGCGCTGGCATGCCTGGATGCCGGCATCACCACGGTGATTGATGCCTGCCACAGTTCACGCAGTCCGGCGCATACCGATGCGGCGCTTGACGCGCTGCAGGAGAGCGGGATTCGTGCACTGCACATGGTTGGCGCAGCAATGGATAAGCAGGCTTCCAGCGATCATCTGCCGGGCGATCTGGCCCGTCTCGCCAGCCGCTGGAACCACGCCGGCAGTCGCGTGCAGGTTGGCCTGTTTGGCCAGCTCAACCTGGCGTGGTGGCGCGTGGCGCGCGAGCTGGATATGCGCATTCTCACCGAGTTTATTGGTGACCTGGCGCAGCTGCCGGCGGAGTTTGCCGAACCCGGCTTGCTGGGTCCGCACAACATTTTCAACCACTGTACGCGCGTACCGGCGCACACCTGGCAGCAGCTGGCGGACGCGGGCGTCAACATTACCGTGAATCCGCGTTCGGATGCGCTGTTTGGTTTCGACGACGACAGCTTTGCCTGGCAGCAGGCGGTCGATCGCGGAATGACGCCGGCGCTCGGTATCGATCTCGATACCGCCTTCGGCAGCGATCTGTTCGGTGAAATGCAGGCGCTGTTTAACCAGCAGCGCTCAGCGATGCGCTATCGCCGCTTCCGGGGCGAAAGCGACGTACCGGCACCGATTAGCGTGGAAGCCGTACTGCAGTCGGCCACGATTAACGGCGCGCGTGCGGCCGGGCTGGAGCAGCAAACGGGCACGCTGACGCCAGGTAAACAGGCCGACGTTATTATGCTGCGCACCGATGGTATCGGCGTTTTCCCGCTGACCAGCGTGACGGCAACGGTGGTGCAGGCGGTGCAACGCGCCGATGTTGATACCGTGATGGTGGCGGGTGAACTGCGTAAACGTCATGGTCAGTTGCTCAACGTCGATGTGGCACAGCTGAACGCGGAAATTACCGCCTCGCGCGACTATCTGCTGAATGCCAGCGGCTATCACCATCCTTTGTTTGCCTGATTTTCCGCAGCGCGGCGGCCTGCCGCGCTGTCTGTTCATTTATGGAGGCTGTTATGTCTGCATTAAGCGCGCAGGCTGAAGCTGCGCATTTGTCGCGACCGGCGACCGGCGTGATTGCCGCGCTGTTTTGCGGTTATCTGGCGGTCGGCTTGCCGCTGCCGGTAATCCCGCTGTTTATCCATCAGCATCTCGGTTTCAGCAACCTGTGGGTCGGGCTGGTGATCGGGATACAGTTTGTTGCCACCGTGCTGACGCGCGGTTACGCCGGTCAACTGACCGATCGCGTCGGCGGTAAGCGCTCGGCGCTGCAGGGCGCGGCGGTGTGCGCGCTGGCTGGCGTGCTGTACTGGCTGGCCGCGCTGCCGGGCTTTTCACCGGCGGTCAGTCTGGCGCTGGTGATTGCCGGACGGCTGGCGGCGGGTATGGGCGAAAGCCAGTTCGTCACCGGCTGCGTGGCCTGGTCAATCGCCTCGGTCGGGCCACAGCGTGCCGGTCTGTCGATGTCCTGGACCGGTATCGCCATGTTTGCCGCGCTGTCGCTCGGTGCCCCTGCCGGCATGATGCTGTATCAGCATGTCGGCTTAGCGGCGGCAATGCTGGCCTGCATCGCGGCTCCGCTGCTGGCGGCGCTCATCGCCACGGCTGCCAGCGGTTATCGCGTGGTCGGGGGAACACGTTTGCCGTTCTATCGGGTGATTGGCCGCATCTGGCGTGAAGGCTGTGGCCTGATGCTGCAGGGCGTCGGACTGGCCGGCCTGACGGCCTTCGCCTCGCTCTACTTCGCCGCGCGCCACTGGCAGCTGGCCGGCTGGGTGATGACCTCGTTTGGCGTTGGTTTTATCGCCGTGCGCCTGGTGCTGGGACATCTGCCGGATCGCATTGGTGGCTACCGCGTGGCGGCTTATTCACTGCTGGTGGAGGCGCTGGGGCAGATGCTGCTGTGGTTTGCGCCTGACGAAACCCTGGCGCTCACCGGCGCGCTGATTACCGGTCTTGGCTGTGCGCTGATCTTTCCCGCCCTCGGCGTGGAAGCGCTGAAGCGCGTGCCGCCGGCCAGTCGCGGCAGCGCCATGGGCGCGTTCGTTGCTTTTCTCGACATCGCTTATGGTATTTCCGGACCGATTGCCGGTGCCATCGCCAGCCACTTCAGCTATGCCGCCGTCTATCTGTTTGGTGCGGCCTGTGCGCTGCTCGGTGCGCTGCTGGCGCTGACATCGCGCGCCGCTTCACTTCACGCTTAAGGAGTTTTCCATGTCACGTATTTTTATTTCCGGTTCATCCACCGGCCTCGGGCTGATGGCGGCTGAACTGCTGGTTGAGCAGGGCCATCAGGTGGTGCTGCACGGACGCAACGCCGCGCGTGCCCGCGCCGCGCAGGAGGCGCTACCGCAGGCTGAAGCCGTGGTCAGCGGCGACGTGATAACCATCGCCGGCGCCCGCAGTGTGGCGCAGCAGGTTAATGCGCTCGGCAGATTTGATGCGGTGATCCACAATGTGGCGGTTGGCTATCGCGAGCCTTATCAGTTAACCGCAGATGGCCTGCCGCATCTGTTCGCCATCAACACGCTGGCACCCTATATTCTTACCGCGCTGATTGAACGGCCGCAGCGGCTGATTTACCTCAGCTCCGGCATGCATCATCATGCCGAAGCTAACCTGGATGATATTTTGTGGCAGCGGCGGCGCTGGCACGCTTCGCAGGCTTATGCTGAGAGTAAACTGCATGATGCCATACTGGCGTTTGCCATCGCCCGGCGCTGGCCGCAGGTATACAGCAACGCGCTGGAGCCAGGCTGGGTGCCGACCAAAATGGGCGGTGCCGGGGCACCCGACGATCTTGATCAGGCGCATCGTACCCAGGTGTGGTTAGCCACCGCTGATGAGGCACGGGTCAGCGGAGAGTACTTTTATCACCGTCAGGCGCTGGCGGCTAATCCGCAGGCGCGCAATCCACGGCTGCAGCAGCAGTTGCTGGCGATATGCGCCGATATCAGCGGTATCGCCCTGCCTGACTAAGGAAAAATCAGCTGACCGGGCACCGCAACGCATTTTTTGTCCACCGCATAGTTGGTGAATACAGACGCTACCGTTTCGGCGCATCATGGCGGGAGCGTTTTTTCACCACCGGGATGCCCATGCATGTTGCCTGTTAAAGCTGTTTTACTCTCTTTTCTCTGTGTGGTGTTACTGTCGCTGGCGGCCAGCCTGGCGCAGGCGACGCGCAGCGGTGAGTTCACCACCGAACGCGGCGGCTGGGCGACAGCGCGCCGTGATTCGGCCGGGCTGGCACCGGATCCGCAGCGCTTCGCCAGTGAGGCGATTGTGCAGGTGTATGCTGCGCCGACCTACGGCTGGAAAGGTGCGGTGGCCGTGCATCCGTGGATTATCTTTAAGCGCGCCGGAGAAACCCGCTACAACCGTTATGAGGTGATCAGCTGGGGCAGCGGCGATAAAGTGCGGCGCAACAGCAATCTGCCGGACGGCTACTGGTACGGTGCGCGTCCGCGTTTGCTGGTGTCACATCGTGGTGCGGCTGCGCAGGCGATGATCCCGCAGATTGAAGCGGCGATTCAATCCTATCCGTGGCCCAACACCTATCATGCGTGGCCGGGCCCCAACAGCAACACCTTCCTCGCTCACATTGGCCGTGAAGTGCCGGCGCTGAAGCTCGATTTGCCCGCCAATGCCATCGGTAAGGATTTCCGTTCGCTGCTGCATCCGCTTGGCCTGCCGCCATCCGGGCGCGGCGTGCAGCTGTCGCTGCTCGGCGTGCTGGGCGTCACGCTGGGTGCGGAAGAGGGCGTGGAGGTGAATGTGCTGGGACTGAATCTGGGGCTGGATTTCACCCCGCTGCGTCTGCGGCTGCCGTTTATCGGCGGGGTGGGGCAGGATAATTTACAGAAGGATAAGCCCTGAGACAGCGCCGCGCCGCGACAGCATCGGCTCGCGGGCGGCGCGGGCTCGCAGCCGTTAACAGACGCCGAAATCCCCGTCTTCATGATAGAGATTGACGCTGTCGGCCTTCACCTCGATCTCTTTTTTGATCGGATCGTCAACGCGGGCGCACCACAGCGTATCGCCCGCAACGCGCAACACCTGCATTTTTGGCCCACCGGTTTTCGCCTGCACAAAATCATCCACGTTAAACATCACTGCTCTCCAGCTGATTAGGGATCAACGCTGATTGTAGCTGCGCTTTAGTGGCCGTGCAGCAGAAACAGCGTGGCCAGACCGAGGAAGATAAAGAAGCCGCCGGTATCGGTGATGGCGGTGATCAGCACGCTGGAGCCGACCGCCGGGTCGCGTTTGAGTTTGGTCATGATGAGCGGAATCAGCACGCCCATCAGCGCCGCCAGCAGCAGATTCAGCACCATCGCCAGCATCATCACGCCGCCCAGTTGCAGATTGTCGTACATCAGCCAGGTCACGCCACCCATGATGCCGCCCCAGAACAGGCCGTTAAGCAGCGCCACGCCGAGTTCACGCGCAATCAGAAACGAAAAGTTGCCGGGTTCAACCTGATGCAGCGCCAGCGCGCGTACGATCATGGTGATGGTCTGATTGCCGGTGTTACCGCCAATGCCGGCGACAATCGGCATCAGCGTGGCCAGCGCCACCAGCTGCGAAATGGTGTCCTCAAACAGACCAATGACGCGCGAGGCGATAAACGCCGTACACAGGTTGACGGCCAGCCAGGTCCAGCGCTTTCTTACCGCTTTGCGCACCGGTGCAAACACGTCTTCACCCTGGCTGATGCCGCCCATCTTACGGATGTTGCTTTCGTTCTCTTCGTTCACCAGGTCAATCACATCTTCCACGGTGATACGGCCAATCAGCTTGCCTTTGGCATCGGTCACCGCAGCAGAGATCAGGTTATAGCGTTCGAAGGCGCTGGCGGCCTCTTCCGCTTTGTCATCCAGCTGGAAAGTGGTGGGGCGCGCGTTCATCACCTCAGCCACCAGCGTTTTAGGCTTGTTGAGCAGGATATCGGTCAGCGCCAGTTCACCCAGCAGCTGATTGTGTTCGTCGGTGATGAAGATTTTATCGGTGCCGTCCGGCATGCTTTTGCGCTTGCGCAGAAAGCGTTGCACCGTCGCCAGCGTCACGTCTGAGCGCACGGTGAGAATATTGAAGTCCATCACCTGGCCGACGCGATCGCGATCCAGCTCAATCACGTCCAGCAGCCGGGCGCGCAGGCTGGGATCGAGCGTGGTGAGCAGGCGGCCGGTGAGATCGCGCGGCAGATAACGCGCCAGATAGACCTGATCGTCAATATCCAGCGGCTCGATGGCGCGCAGGATTTCGCGGTCGGTCATCTCTTCCGTCAGGCTGGCCCACACGGTTTCGGAGGCCTCCACCAGCACGCGACCGCGCTGCTCGTAGGGCACCAGCCGCCACAGCGCCAGACGCTCCTCTTCCGGCAGCGCTTCGAGAATGTCCGCCAGGTCGGCCGCGTGCAGCTGCGGCAGTTCATGCTCCAGCTGCTGACGCCAGCCGGTAATTTTGCGCAGTTCGGCGGCGTTGAGGTCGACGGATTTATCCAGCAGCACATCGACTAAATCGTGCTCGCTGAGCAGAAGGTGCAGAATTCGCTGGCGGGTTTCTGATAGTTGTTGTGCGTGCGAAGCAGACATAACGCGTCCTTTGTGTCTGTAAAGTCAGGTCAAAGTGTAGCGCGTTGCGGGTAAAGTGGGCGTAACAAGCAGCATTGCCGCGGCGGACAATGTGATGGCAGAGCGACGATGACCCGCAAATTCCTTAGCGCGTCTCGCTGGTGCTCAGTGTGACCGGTTCAGGTGCGGCTTTCTTTTGCTGATGATGCTCGATGGCACCGGGAATAATGAAAATCAGACGGCCAACCAAAATAAAGAAACTGATCAGCAAAACGATGCGGGTCATGGTACCGGTTTTGGGACGTCTTCGTGCAGAGATGGCGCTATTCACGCGGGGTGGTTCCTGTCAAAGCCCGGCTGGGCGGTGGCAACATTTAGTCACAACCCGACCGGGAGGTCAACCGCTGCGTGAAAAATGAGCAGAAAAGGTTAAGGTTGCTTTGATCGATATCAGCCTCCGGGCGAAGCGTGCGTCATCGACTCTGCAGGGGCGTCATTTATGACGACCAAAACCCGCAAGATGTGACTCATGCCAGTTAACCTTTGAATTTATTCAAAAAAGAGGCACTTTTCGTAGCGGCGCAATTTATTGCGCGATGAATCGCGCCGCTACGATAGGGTGCGGCTTGCGTTTTCGTCACCGAACGGCATTACGCCATCTATGGCGACCGAAAGCCGCATGATGTAACTCATGCCAGTTAACCTTTGAATTTATTCAAAAAAGAGGCACTTTACGTAGCGGCGCAATTTATTGCGCGATGAATCGCGCCGCTACGATAGGGTGTGGCTTGCGTTTTCGTCACCGAACGGCATTACGCCATTGATGGCGACCAGAACCCGCATACTTTCACCAACCGCACTAATCCGTTGTAGGGTCGCCATTTATGGCGACCGGACCATCATGATGCCAGCCATCAGTAGCTGGCTTTCTGCGCCAGCAGGGTAGCGAAGCGATACTTAATGCGCTGACCGTGTTCATCGCGGCGATGCAGTTCACCGACCTCTTCGTTGTACTTCACGATGTGCCAGTTACGGTAATAATGGCTCAGCTCGCCTGATTTAAAGGTAAACGGGAAGTTTTGCGTGTTGGGATAATCATCGGTGCTCATCGCCGCCACAATCAGGTTGTAACCGTACTTGCGCGTGCTGGCCTGCATATCGGCGATCAGCTGCGGGATGGTCGCCGGCTGCAGGAACATCATCACCACGGTAGAAAACACAAACTGATAATCACCGTTGAAGCGCACCTGATTCAGGTCGCACTGTTCGGTATGTATCTGCTGCAGCTGCTCTTCCGCGATGATGCTGTTAAGGCGTTCCAGACTCTGCGGATTGTTGTCCCAGGCGGTCACCGTAAAACCGTGCTGATTAAGCAGCAGGCTGTTGCGGCCCTGGCCGCAGCCAAGGTCCAGCGCATTACCCACTGCCAGTTTTGGCAGCGCGGCCAGCACTTCGGAGTGGGGCGGCGTCAGGCCGTATTTCTCCGCAAAATAGTTATCGGGGCGTGTTGTCATAGTGCTATTGCGGGCCTGAAGCCCGCGTTACTCCTCTTCCAGCATCAGTTTCCAGCCGGTGACGTCATTCCAGTAAGCCTGCTCCCGCTCCAGATCCAGCTGAACCAGCGTGTTCTGGCTGAGGAAACCGGCCGGGAAGGTCAGCGTCCAGTGACCATCGTCGGTGCTCAGCTTCAGCGTGTCGGGGCGCGTGGTGGCCTGACGCTGATTGTTTAGCAGGGTGCCGAGCCGCAGCAGGAAGATCATCGGCAGGAACTGTTTCTTTTTAAACAAGGTGAAACGCGGCATCTCATCCTGCTTCACCGCTTTACGGTGGAAGCGTACCAGCGTGGCCA
This sequence comes from gamma proteobacterium symbiont of Lampromicra miyakona, assembly GCF_059730895.1. Taxonomy (NCBI): domain Bacteria; kingdom Pseudomonadati; phylum Pseudomonadota; class Gammaproteobacteria; species gamma proteobacterium symbiont of Lampromicra miyakona. The sequence goes on from NZ_AP035932.1 coordinate 1,165,301, forward strand.
GCAGCATCTGTTGATCCTGATTAAAGCCCGGCATATTGGAGTTTTGCAGGATGTAGGCCGAATGGCGCTGCATACCGCTGTGGTTAATGGTCAGCCCGACTTCGTGCAGCAGCGCTGCCCACTTCATCAGCGCTGTCAGCTGGGGATTGGCCAGCTTCGGATTCTGCTCCAGCCACTGGCTGTACAGTTGTTCGGTGGTTTCCAGCACGCGGCGTGCCTGGTCGCTGTCGATGGCGTAATGATTCGCCAGGCTCTGTGCGGTACGGCTGCGGATATCCTGATGGCGGAAACGGCCCTCCATCTCATACAGCACGCCTTCACGCAGCGCGCCATCCGACAGGCGCAGCTCGCGAATGGCCAGCGCGTCAAACACGCCACACAGAATCGCCAGCCCCGGCACAAACACTGCCTTGCGCTCATCAGACAGGCCCGGCAGGCTCAGGGCCGCAAAGGATTTGTGCTTCAGCACTTCGCTCACCAGCATGTCGAGGTTTTCCGGCGTCACGCGCTTCTCTTTCTCGCCCATCGCCAGCAGCACTTCACAGGCCGCTTTGATACTGCCGGACGCGCCCAGCGCATACTGCCAGCCCTGCAGACGGTACTGCCACGCCAGCGTTTCCAGCTTTTGCGCGGCGGCCAGCCGGGCGCGGCGGAAATTCTCCTGGCTAATCTCGCCTTTCGGGAAGTAGAGGTTGGCGAAGCTGACGCAGCCCATGCGGCGACTCTCCACCAGCTGCGGCTCAAAATCTTCGCCGATCACCAGCTCGGTTGAACCGCCGCCGATATCAATCACCAGCTTGCGGCCTTTCTCCGGCTGCGTGTGCTCAACGCCCATAAAGATCAGGCGCGCTTCTTCATTGCCGGAAATCACCTCAATCGGATAAGGGATGACCTCCGCGGCGCGCTGCAGAAACTCTTCCGCGTTGGACGCGATGCGCAGCGTGTGTGTACCGACGATGGTGACGTTGGCGGCACTGAACCCCTGCAGGCGCTCGGCAAACAGCGCCAGGCAGCTCAGCCCGCGCTCCATCGCTTCTTCGCTCAGGCGATTTTGCGCATCCAGCCCGTCGGCGAGGTGCACGCGCTGTTTCAGGCGTCCCAGCACCTGCATGGCGCCATCCACCACACGGGCAATCACCATGTGGAAGCTGTTCGAGCCGAGATCGATGGCGGCAAATTCCTGCGGTTTCGGCGTACTTTTATGGGAGATTGGCATAGGCGTTATTCGGGTTGTTCCAGTTTCTTGATGTAATCGTAAATCGCCAGCTGCGAGCGCACCTTCTTGCGATTGCCGCGCGGAACATAACGGTTACTCAATTCTTTGTCTACGATGCGGGCTTTTACCGTATCACTTAACAGAATGGCAATGATATCCAGTATGCGCTGTTTCAGGCGCGGATCGAGCACCGACACCGCCACTTCGATACGATAATCGATGTTGCGCGTCATCCAGTCCGCCGACGACAGGAATACTTTTTTATCGCCGCCGCTTTCAAAAATATAGACGCGGTCGTGTTCAAGGTAGCGGTCAACGATACTGGTGATGCGAATATTTTCACTGATGCCCGGCAAATCGGGGATTAGCGAGCACATGCCGCGCACCAGCAGGTTGATCTTCACGCCGGCCGATGAGGCGGCATACAGCCGATCCACCAGACCATTGTCCACCAGGTTGTTGATTTTCAGCGTAATGCCGGAAGGATTGCCCTGCTGCGCGTTGGCAATCTCGTTATCAATCAGCTGATACAGCATGGCGCGCGAGTTTTGCGGCGACACCATCAGGTGTTCGAACGTCACCGGGCGATACGGGTTTTCGATAAAGTTGAATACGCGGCGGACTTCATTGGTGATGCGCGCATCGGCGGTCAGCAGCGAATAGTCGGTGTAAATACGCGCGGTTTTTTCGTTGAAGTTGCCGGTACCGATGTGGGCGTAACGCACCACTTCTTCGCCCTCGCGGCGGGAGATCAGGAACAGCTTGGCGTGAATCTTCAGGCCGGGCGCCGAGAAGATCACGTGCACGCCCGCTTCGGTCAGCCGCTTCGCCCAGCGAATGTTGGCTTCTTCATCGAAGCGCGCCTGCAGTTCGACCACCACCGTGACCTTTTTACCGTTGTAGGCGGCGTGGATCATCGCATCCATAATGCGCGAATTCTTGGCCACGCGGTAAATGTTGATCTTGATGGCCAGCACGTTCGGGTCAAACGACGCCTGACGCAGCAGCTCCAGCACGTGCTCAAAGGTGTGGTACGGATAGTACAGCAGCACATCGCGGTTGCGGATGGCATCAAAGCCGTTGCGGAAGCCATCAAAACCGATATGACGAATCTGCGGCAGCGGTCGATTTTCCAGATTGGCTTTGCCCACGTTCGGGAAGCCGATGAAATCTTTGAAGTTATGATAACGGCCGCCCGGCACAATCGAGTCGTAGCTGGAGATAGACAGCTTATGGCGCAGCATTTCCACCATCGCATCGGGCATATCGCGCTGATAGACAAAGCGCACCGGTTCGGCGGTCAGGCGCTGTTTCAGGCTGGAGGACATCAGCTCCAGCAGGCTGGATTCCATCTCCGTGACCAGGTCGTACTCGGCGTCGCGCGTCATTTTCATTGAGTAGGCGTTCAGCGCGTCGTAATCAAAGAAGCCTTTAAAAATCTCATCAAGGCAGTAGCGCAGAATGTTATCCAGCAGAATCATTGGCTTGCGACGGCGCGGCGATTCTGCCGGCAGATTCACAAAGCGCGGCACTTTATCGGACGGGATCTCCAGCAGGGCGTAACGGATTTCTTCGCCGCGGATAATCTCCACCGCCAGATAGGTGTAGTCGTCTTTCAGGAACTCAATCAGGTCGGTGTCGTGGTTGATCAGAATTGGCGTGACGTGCTGGCGCAGCTGATGCTTAAAGTAGTAGCGCAGCCACTCCTGCTGATTGGGTGACAGCTGGCGCTCGTTGATCAGGAAAATCTGGTTGCGCGCCATCTCCAGCAGCAGGTCGTTATACAGCGCATCGAACTCCTGATCCGATTTCTGTACCCGCAGCTGAATCTTTTTCAGCAAATGGCGCAGGGTGGTGGGCGTCCCCTGTTCTTCGCCAATCAGAATGCGGCGCTTGAGATCGGCAAAGCGCACTTTATAAAACTCTTCCAGGTTGTTGGAATAGATGCCGAGAAAACGCATGCGCTCAATGAGCGGATTGCTTTTATCAGCGGCTTCCTGCAGCACGCGTTCGTTAAAGGTTAACCAGCTTAGTTCTTTTTCTATATACAGCTTTTCCTGACCCATTCTGACTCCGTGATGCTGTTGCTGGACGGAATGTCCGGCGGAATTAACGCAAAATTGCGGTTCCGCTCAGTGTCCTCCACCATTATGGCGAGAGTATGGCAGCCTTGTCCAACCTCAACAGTTGTCTTATCAATCAGCTACGGGCAACATAGCGGCATAACTTCAAGGGTAACTCTGGCCTGCATGAGCATAAATCGTATTCCTGTCCACTTTAGTGACCGTCGTCGACGCGCCATCGATCAGTTCGTGCGCCGCATCGTCACGGCCTGCGGTGTGGGAATTTTACTGCTGATGCTGCTGCTGTTCTTCTGGCTGATCTGGGTGGTGATGCCGCTGTTCAGCGCGCCGGGCATGCAGCCGACGCTCAGTCAGCAGCTATGGGACAAAGCCCCGGCGCTGGCGCTGGGCAGCGAAGGCCAGCTCGGCTGGCGCATCAGCCGCAACGAAGCGCGCTTTATTCCGCTCGACGGCCAGCCAGCGGGCGACGCGCTGGCGCTGAACGGCCAGCCGCAGGCGGCGGTGACCAGCAGCGACGGCAGCAGCGTATTGCTCAATATGCAGGGCGATCTGATGCTGATGCAACCGCTCATCCACGGCCAGCACGGTGAATGGTATTTCCCGCTGGGCGATCGGCCGCTGCATCTGCCGCAGGGCGCGGTCAGCCAGATGGCGCTGGCAGTGCCGGGCGATCACCAGTGGCGCATCGCCGCACAAACGCCGGCCGGTATCAGCCTGCTGACCTTTGTCGGCCAGAAACGCGTCGACCAGATTGTATTGCCCGGTGAGCAGGCCGACCTGATGCGGTTGTCGCCGGACGGCACGCTGCTGTACACCAGTGCCGGACGGCTGTTGCGGGTGTGGCAGATTACGCCGCAGGGCGCGCAGCTGCGGGAAACCCAGACGCTGACTCAGCAACCGCGCAGCCTGCAACTGCTGGCGGGCGGGCGCAGCTTACTGATTCAGGATGCGCGTGGCATTCAGCAATGGTTTGCCATCACCGGTGACCACGGGCCACGGCTGCAGCAGATTCACACCTTCACGCACAGCGCGGGTGCGCTCGGCATCGTGCCTGAGGCGCAGCGGCGCGTTTTTGCCAGCTTTGACGCGCAGGGCGTGGTGCGCCTGTTCGCCAGCAAGCAGGCGGGCCCGATTGTCACGCGCCAGCTGGCCGCGGGCATCAGTGCGCTGGCGTTGTCTCCGCGCGGCGATAGCCTGATCGTCGAACGTGCCGGACAGTGGCAGCAGTTCGCGCTGGATAATCCGTGGCCCGATTTCAGCTGGCGCAATCTGTGGCAGAAAATCTGGTATGAAAACTATCCGCAGCCGGACTGGGTATGGCAGTCCACCGCCGCTGGCGACAGCTATCAGGCCAAATTCAGCCTGATGCCGCTGGTGATCGGCACGCTGAAAGCGGCGTCGCTGGCGCTGCTGTTTGCTACGCCGCTGGCGCTGGCGGCGGCGATGTATACCGCATGGTTTATGTCGCCGGGCCTGCGCCGCTGGGTCAAGCCGGGCATTGAAATGATGGGCGCGCTGCCGAGCGTGGTGATTGGCCTGATCGCTGGCGTGTGGCTGGCGCCGCACATCAGCCGCGCGCTGCCTGGCGTGATGCTGCTGCCGCTGGTGCTGGCCGCCACGCTGCTGGTGTGCGGCGTGCTCAGTCCGCGTTTGCCGGCGCGCTGGCGGCGGCCCGGTTTTGAAGTGCTGCTACTGATGCCGCTGCTGTTACTGGTGACGTTACTGACGCTGTGGCTGCCGACACTGTGGTGGCCGCAGATGGGCGAACAGTTGGCGCACTATGAGCAGCGTAACCTGCTGGTGGCGGCGCTGGCGATGGGCTTCGCGCTGGTGCCGCTGATCTTTACCCTGGCGGAAGATGCGCTGTTTAGCGTGCCGGTGGCGCTGGGGCAGGGCTCGCTGGCGCTGGGCGCGACACCGTGGCAAACCCTGACGCGCGTGGTGCTGCCGGGCGCGTCGGCAGGCATTTTTGCCGCGCTGATGATCGGCTTTGGTCGTGCGGTGGGCGAAACCATGATTGTGCTGATGGCCACCGGCAACACGCCGGTGAGCGAAGGCGGACTGTTTGCCGGGCTGCGCGCGCTGTCGGCCAATATCGCCATTGAAATGCCGGAAGCCGCGGCGGGCAGCGCCCATTACCGCATCCTGTTTCTCAGTGCGTTGCTGCTGCTGATATTCACGCTGGCGATCAACACCGTGGCGGAACTGATTCGCCAGCGGCTGCGTCAGCGCTACAGTCAGCATGAGGGGCAAGCATGAGCGCGCTGCGTCAAAACGATCGCTGGCGCTGGCTGACTGCCGGTGCGGTCTCCGTCTGCCTGCTGGCATTTACCTTATTAATCGGCCTGCTGGGCTGGCAGGGCGTCAGGGCGTTCTGGCCGCAGCCGGTCGATCAGTATCAGTTCCAGCCGCCGCAGGGGGCACCGCTGAGGGTGCTGGGTGAAACGCTGGATCGCCAGCAGCAGGGCGATCGCTGGCGCTACGTAGTGAAAACCGGCAACCGCGATTTTGCCGCGCCGGATTTCCGCGTCATCGTCAGTCAGGGCGAAGCGCAAACCCGATGCCCGGCAGAAGTGCTGGTGCTACAGCGACGCAGTGGCGGCAATGCCTACGGCTGGCTGGTGGAGCTGCGTGAAGACAACGAGGTGCTGACCGCGCGCGACCGCGATGCACTGCTGCAGCAGCGGCTGAAGCAGGTGCATGAGCAGCTGCGCCAGGCGAGCAACATCCGGCGTATTGAAATGGCGCGCCTTAACGCGCAGCTGGAGAGTCTGCAACAGCAGGCCGACGAGCAGCGGCGCGGTGGTCACTTCAGCCTGCAGGATCAGTCAGAACTGGATGCCAACAGCGCAGCGCTGCATAAACGCTTCGGCGCGCTGGCGCAGCAGCTGGCGCATCTGCAGCATGAAAGCCAGCGCGATACGCTGGTGCTGCGCGACGTGCAGGGCGACGATCATCTGATTCCGCTGGCGCAGGTGGTGGCCGCCTGGTATCCAAACAGCCTGAGCCTCGGGCAGAAAATCGGGCATTTCCTCAGTCAGATCTGGCAGTTTGTCAGCGATTCGCCCACCTCGGGCGGCAGTGAAAATGGCGCGCTGCCGGCGATTTTCGGCACTGTTTTGATGATGCTGCTGATGTCGGTGATTGTCATGCCGCTGGGCGTGGTGGCCGCCGTCTGGCTGCACGAATACGCCGGGCGCAACGCGCTCACCCGGCTGGTGCGCATTGCGGTGGTGAATCTGGCTGGCGTGCCGTCGATTGTGTATGGCGTGTTTGGCCTCGGCTTTTTTGTCTGGCTGATTGGCGGTACCCTCGATCAGCTGTTCTTCTCCCGCTCGCTGCCCAATCCTACCTTCGGCACGCCTGGCCTGCTGTGGGCGGCGCTGACGCTGGCGCTGCTGACGCTGCCGGTAGTGATCGTCGCCACCGAAGAGGGGTTGTCGCGTATTCCGGACAATCTGCGTCAGGGCTCGCTGGCGCTGGGCGCGACTCAGGCAGAAACCCTGTGGCGCGTGGTGCTGCCGCTGGCGGTACCGGCAATGCTCACCGGCCTGATTCTGGCGGTGGCGCGCGCCGCCGGCGAAACCGCACCGCTGATGCTGGTGGGCGTGGTCAAAATGGTGCCTGAGCTGCCGGTCGATGCGGTGTTTCCTTACCTGCATCTTGACCGTAAATTTATGCATCTCGGTTTTCAGATTTACGATCTGGCTTTCCAGAGCCCGAACATCGACGCCGACCGACCGCTGGTGTATGCCACGGCACTGCTGCTGGTGGCGATCATTCTGTCGCTCAATCTGCTGGCGATGGTGCTGCGCCATCGCCTGCGCGAGCGCTACCGGCTAATGACGCACTAAAAAGGTTTACACATGACGCCCGATTACGCTATTGCGCTCACCGTTAATCAGCTGTCGCTGTGGTACGGCGAACGCCAGGCGCTGAATAACATTGATTTGCAGATCCCGAAGCATCGCATCACGGCGCTGATTGGGCCCTCCGGCTGCGGTAAATCGACGCTGCTGCGCTGCTTCAATCGCATGAACGACGTGATTGATGGCTGCCGCATCGAAGGTGAGATTCTGCTCGATAGCCACGCGGTGATGCAGTCGAACCAGGATCTGCCGGCGCTGCGGCGGCGCATCGGCATGGTGTTCCAGCGCCCCAATCCGTTTCCCAAGTCGATCTATGAGAATGTGGTTTACGGTCTGCGTTTGCAGGGCGTGCGCGATCGTCGCGTGCTGAATGAGGCCTGCGAGCGCGCGCTGCGGGCGGCGGCGCTGTGGGGCGAAGTGAAAGATCAGCTGGGGCAGAATGCGCTGACGCTGTCGAGCGGTCAGCAGCAGCGTCTGGTGATTGCGCGCGCCATCGCCATCGAGCCGGAAGTGCTGCTGCTGGATGAACCCACCTCGGCGCTGGATCCGATCTCGACGCTGGTGATTGAAGAGTTGATGACCACGCTGAAGCAGCATTTCACGTTGGTGCTGGTGACGCACAACATGCAGCAGGCAGCGCGCGTATCCGATTACACCGCGTTTATGCATAACGGGCAGCTGGTGGAGTTTGATGAAACCGACCGGATTTTCACCGCACCGCAGGCGCGGCGCACCGAGGATTATATTACCGGCCGGTTTGGGTAAGTATTGTTAGGTTAGCGCGAATAATCGCGCCGCTACGAAATGTGCAAAGAAATCATGCAGTAATTAAACCCGGCACAGCCCCGTAGCGGCGCAATTTATTGCGCAATTCCTGCAAGCGCACGGCGTAAAGGTCAATCAATCGTGCGCATAACCTTCCGGCGGCAGCGGTTCGCCATCTAACCACGCTTTTCCCGCGCGCATCTGCAAGCGTCCTTCGACAAACCAGCTGATCACCAGCGGATAAATCGCGTGCTCCTGATGCTGCACGCGGGCGCTGATCTCAGCTTCGTCATCGTCAGCAAATACCGGCACGCGCGCCTGCAGGATGATCGGTCCACCGTCCAGCTCATCAGTCACAAAATGCACCGACGTCCCGTGTTCCGCGTCCCCGTTCGCCAGCGCCTGGCGATGCGTATGCAAACCGGGATATTTCGGCAGCAGCGACGGATGAATATTCAGCAGACGATCGTGATAGTGCGCGACAAACGCCGGGCTCAGAATGCGCATATAACCGGCCAGCACCACCAGATCCGGCGCATAAGCGTCGATCTGCTGCATCAGCTGGCGGTCAAAGGCGTCGCGATCGGTGAAATCCTGCGCGGACAGCGCGTGAGCAGGCACGCTGGCCTGCTGCGCCCGCGTCAGACCATAGGCCGAGGCTTTATTACTGAAAACGGCAGCCACGCTGCCGTTGATACGCCCGCTCTCGCAGGCGTCGAGGATGGACTGAAGATTGCTGCCGTTGCCGGAGATCAGTACAACCAGTTTCTTCATGGGTTAATAACCACACGCTCTTCGGCATCAGACGCGTTAATCACGCCAATTTTCCACGCCTGCTCGCCAGCCGCGGTCATCAGTTGTACCGCTTTGTCGGCATCGGCCGGGCTCAGCGCAATCACCATGCCCACGCCGCAGTTAAAGGTGCGGTACATCTCGTGACGGCTGACGTTACCGGCCTGCTGCAGCCAGCTGAATACCGCCGGCCACTGCCAGCTTTTCTCGTCAATCACCGCCTGGGTGTTATCCGGCAGGACGCGCGGAATGTTTTCCCAGAAGCCGCCGCCGGTCAGGTGGGCAATGGCGTGCACGTCCACCTGCTCAATCAGGCTAAGGATATTTTTCACGTAGATGCGGGTCGGCGCCAGCAGGTGATCGGCCAGCGGTTTGCCTTCCAGCTGTTTGGTGGTGGGATCGGTCTGGCTGACTTCAAGAATTTTACGCACCAGCGAGTAGCCGTTAGAGTGCGGACCGCTGGAGCCCAGCGCGATCAGCACGTCGCCATCCTGCACTTTGCTGCCGTCGATGATCCCGGACTTTTCCACCACGCCGACGCAGAAACCGGCCACGTCGTAATCTTCGCCGTGATACATGCCCGGCATCTCAGCGGTTTCACCGCCGACCAGCGCACAGCCCGACTGCAGACAGCCTTCGGCGATACCGGTGATCACCGCGGAGGCGGTATCTACATCCAGCTTGCCGGTGGCGTAATAGTCGAGGAAGAACAGCGGCTCAGCGCCCTGTACCACCAGATCGTTCACGCACATCGCGACCAGATCGATGCCGATGCTGTCGTGGCGTTTGAGATCCATCGCCAGACGCAGCTTGGTGCCGACGCCATCAGTTCCGGAGACCAGCACCGGCTCGCGGTATTTCTGCGGCAGCGCACACAGCGCGCCAAAGCCACCCAGTCCACCCATCACTTCCGGGCGGCGGGTTTTCTTTACTACGCCTTTAATACGGTCAACCAGATCGTTACCAGCATCAATATCAACACCGGCGTCTTTGTAGCTGAGAGAGGTTTTGTCGGTCACTGCGGAATCCCCACGCGATTGCGGTTGGTGGCAAAAATTAAGCGCGGCAATTCTACCAGCGCAGGCAAACGTTTGCGAGTCCCATCTCAGGGCACCTTTGCAGCGTGCTGATTTTTCGCTAATCCTTATTCTCAGGCGATTTGTGCACGTTACCTGACCAATCACCGGTGGCGCGGCGGTAAAAAGGCGGTATAATCCGGCGATTTTTTTTTAGCTCAACTCAATTCCGGGAGAATAATCATGAAGATCGTGGAAGTCAGACACCCGCTGGTCAAACATAAACTGGGCCTGATGCGTGAGCATGATATCAGCACCAAGCGCTTCCGCGAGCTGGCCTCGGAAGTGGGCAGCTTACTGACCTATGAAGCCACCGCCGATCTCGAAACCGAGCGCGTGACCATTGAAGGCTGGAACGGTCCGGTCGACGTCGATCAAATCAAAGGCAAAAAAATTACCGTCGTCCCGATTCTGCGTGCTGGCCTTGGCATGATGGAAGGTGTGCTGGAACACGTACCGAGCGCGCGCATCAGCGTGGTGGGCGTTTACCGTGACGAAGAGACGCTGGAGCCGGTGCCTTACTTCCAGAAGCTGGTGTCAAACATCGAAGAGCGTATGGCGCTGGTGGTTGACCCGATGCTGGCGACCGGCGGCTCGATGATCGCTACCATCGATCTGCTGAAGAAAGCCGGCTGCAACAGCATTAAAGTGCTGGTGCTGGTGGCCGCGCCCGAAGGCATTGCCGCGCTGGAGAAAGCGCATCCGGACGTTGAGCTGTACACCGCGTCAATCGATCAGGGCCTGAACGAGAAGGGGTACATTATCCCGGGCCTCGGCGATGCCGGCGACAAGATTTTCGGAACCAAATAAATAAACCAGCCGGCCAGAGAGTCGGCTTTTTTTTGGCAAAAATACCGTTCAGTCAGACACCGTATCGACAGGATGCACATTTTGTAGCGGCGCGATTTATCGCGCTGATGCCGGGCAAGCTATGGCGCCCGTCCGGACAAGGCGCAATGAATTGCGCCACTACGATAAGGTGCGGTGTTGACGAACGAGCATAAAAATAAACGTATAGGGGATAAATGATGACTCGCAGAGCCATAGGCGTTAGCGAACGCCCGCCACTGTTGCAAACCATTCCGCTCAGCCTGCAGCACCTGTTCGCCATGTTCGGCGCCACCGTGCTGGTGCCGATTCTGTTCCACATCAACCCGGCTACCGTGCTGTTGTTCAACGGCGTCGGCACGCTGCTGTATCTGTTTATCTGTAAAGGCAAAATTCCTGCCTATCTTGGCTCCAGCTTTGCCTTTATCTCGCCGGTGTTGCTGCTGCTGCCGCTCGGTTATGAAGTGGCGCTCGGCGGCTTTATCCTGTGCGGCGCGCTGTTCTGCATTGTGGCGCTGATTGTGAAGAAGGCCGGCACCGGCTGGCTCGATGTCATGTTTCCACCGGCGGCGATGGGTGCCATCGTGGCGGTCATCGGTCTCGAACTGGCTGGCGTGGCGGCGAATATGGCCGGGCTGCTGCCCGCTGACGGCACCACAGCGGACAGTAAAACCATCATTATTTCGCTGGTGACGCTGGCGGTAACGGTATTTGGCTCGGTGCTGTTCCGTGGCTTCTTCGCCATTATCCCGATCCTGATTGGCGTGCTGGTCGGCTACGCGCTGTCGTCGGCCATGGGTATCGTTGACTGGAGCGCGGTGGAAAACGCGCCGTGGTTTGCGCTGCCGACCTTCTATACGCCGCGCTTTGAATGGGCCGCGATGCTGACCATCCTGCCCGCAGCGCTGGTGGTGATTGCCGAGCACGTGGGCCATTTAGTGGTCACCGCCAACATCGTGAAGAAGGATCTGATTCGCGATCCGGGCCTGCATCGCTCGATGTTCGCCAACGGCCTGTCGACCATGATCTCCGGCTTCTTTGGTTCCACGCCAAATACCACCTACGGTGAAAACATTGGCGTCATGGCGATCACCCGCGTTTACAGCACCTGGGTGATCGGCGGTGCGGCGATCTTCGCCATTCTGCTCTCCTGCGTCGGTAAACTGGCGGCTGCGATTCAGGCGATCCCGGTACCGGTGATGGGCGGGGTGTCGCTGCTGCTGTATGGCGTGATTGGCGCTTCCGGTATTCGCGTGCTGATTGAATCCAAAGTTGACTACAACAAAGCGCAGAATTTGATCCTCACCTCGGTGATCCTGATCATTGGCGTCAGCGGCGCGAAAGTGCACGTGGGCGCCGCCGAGCTGAAGGGCATGGCGCTGGCCACCATCGTCGGCGTTGGCCTGGCGCTGATTTTCCGCGTAATCAGTCTGTTACGTCCGGAAGAAGTGGTGCTGGACGCGGAAGAAAAACGCGAGCTCTAAAGGATCCTGCGGGCAGGGAAGCCCGGTTCATCTCTGCGGAGGATCGTGATAAACTTGCCCGGTTTTCTGCCCGCTCATCCGTTGAGGTACTTCTGAACACGCCGGCACAGCTTTCACTGCCACTCTATCTACCCGATGATGAAACCTTCGCCAGTTTCTGGCCGGGGGAAAATCCGTCACTGCTGGCGGCGCTGCAGGGCGCGCTGGCGCAACAGCACGGCAGCTATCTTTACTTCTGGTCGCGCGAAGGCGGTGGCCGCAGCCATTTGCTGCACGCAGCCTGCGCCGAAATGTCCGCGCGCGGCGAAGCGGTGGGTTATGTGCCGCTCGATAAGCGCACCTGGTTCGTGCCGGAAGTGCTGGAAGGCATGGAGAATCTGGCGCTGGTGTGCATTGATAATATTGAGTGCATCGCCGGCGAAGCCGAGTGGGAGATGGCGATCTTCGATCTCTACAACCGCATTCTGGAAACCGGCAAAACCCGCCTGCTGATCACCGGCGATCGCCCCCCGCGTCAGCTCAATCTGGGCCTGCCGGATCTGGCGTCACGTCTCGACTGGGGACAAATTTACCGCTTACAGCCGCTGTCCGACGAGGACAAACTGCAGGCGATGCAGCTGCGTGCCGGCCTGCGCGGCTTTGAGCTGCCGGAAGACGTTGGGCGTTTCCTGCTGAAACGCCTCGACCGCGAAATGCGCACGCTGTTTGACACGCTTGATCGTCTTGATCGCGCCTCGATCAGCGCACAGCGCAAGCTGACCATTCCCTTCGTGAAAGAGGCGCTGGGGCTTTAGAGAATCTCCAGCACCGCTTCCGGCGGACGACCAATGCGGGCGCGGTCGCCCTGAATCACAATCGGCCGCTCGATCAGTTTTGGATGCTCCACCATCGCCTGTAACAGCTGTTGTTCGCTGAGATCGTCACTGGCCAACCCCAGCGTTTTATAGATTTCCTCGCCACGGCGCATCAGCTCGCGCGCGCTGTGCATGCCCAGCTGTTGCAGCAGCGTTTTCAGCGTATCGATGTCCGGCGGCGTGTCGAGATACAGCACCACCTGCGGTTCAATGCCCTGTTGCTGCAGTAGCGCGAGGGTTTCGCGGCTCTTGCTGCAGCGCGGATTGTGATAAATACGGACCATGTTTTTTTATCCTGCGTAATCCATTGTTGCCAGGTGCGCATGAATGCGCACCCTACGAATAACTGCTGGTGCGCATCAATGCGCACCCTGCGAATAACTGCTGGTGCGCATGAATGCGCACCCTACAAAAAACGGCTAATGCGCATCAATATGCACCCTGCAAATCGATGAAATGGTTTATCTGACGGCCGTAGGGTGCGCATTGATGCGCACCGAAATCCTGCCAGCCATCCACCCGCGTAACCGGCTATTTACCCTTTTGCATACTGCTTAAAACGCCGCTGTAACTCGCGGAACTGGTCGATACGCGCATCGTAACGCGCCTGCTTCAGGCTGCCGAGCGGCACCTGGGCGCTGGCGCTACTCAGGGTGGTGATGGCCTGATCGAGCTGGCCGTTCAGCGCCAGACTTTCAGCCCGTGCCGAAAGCTCCTCATCGCGCAGCCCCTGCGCGGCTGAAGCCTGCGCCAGTAAATCCCATGCGTTGAGATCGTCTGGGTGCGCAAAGGTGTAGCGGTTAAGGATGCGGCTGGCGTTGGCCGGCTGCTTCGCCTCGACGTAGGCGTTTGCCAGGTTAAGCTGCAGCACCGGACTGGTCTGGCTGCCGCGGGCGGCGTTCAGCATGCTGATGGCCTGCTGCGGCTGGTTCAGACCGATGTCGATATCGGTCATGATATCAAGGAACCACAGGTTATCCGGCTGCTTCGCCAGCAGCGGCGCGATGATCTTTTTCGCGTTGGCAAAATCTTTTGCCTGCAGGAACTGCACCGCCTGCTGTTCCCGCGTGTTGCCTTTGGCGTACTCATTCAGCAAATCGTCAGTCAGCTGATTGCGGCCGGTGGCGTACATACCCAGCGCGCGCACCTTCGCCATATAGAAATCCTGCGACGACTGCACCACTACCGGGCGCATCTGGTTGGCGCGGTTACGCGCGTCGGCCAGGCGGCTATCGGGCAGCGGGTGCGTCAGCAAAATTTCCGGTGGTTTTGACGAGAAGCGGCTTTGATCGGCCAGCTTTTGCAGAAACGCGGGCATCGCCTGCGGATCGAAACCGGCGCGCTGCAGCACCTGAATGCCGATGCGATCTGCTTCCTGTTCGTTGCCCTGGGTGAAACTGATGATGCCCTGCTGCGTACCGGCCAGCGTACCGGTCAGTGCCGCCATTCCGGCCTGCGGGCTGGCCAGCGCCAGCAGGATCGAACCCAGCGCGCCGACCCAGGTGAGCGGGGCGCTGCGCTTTTGCTCTTCCATGGCGCGCGCCAGATGGCGCTGCGTCACGTGCGAAATTTCGTGCGCCATCACCGACGCCAGCTGGCTTTCGTTATCGGTATAGCGGAACAGCGACGAGTGCAGCACCACATTGCCGCCAAAGAAGGCGAAGGCGTTGAGCTCGTCATTCTGAATCAGGAAAAAGTGAAACGGCGTGCGCACCGAGTGGGCGTGTGCCACCAGCCGCTGGCCGAGTTCATTGATGTACTGATTGAGCAGCGGATCGTTGATCAGTGGCGCGCTGGCGCGCAGCTGGCGCACGTAGAAGTCGCCAATCTGCAGCTCCTGATTAATGGAGAGCGTGGAGCCTGCCGTGGTGCCCATGTCGGGCAAATTGTCGCTCAGATCGGCGCGGACACCGACCGCAGGCGTGAGCAGCAGCGCAGGAATAAGGGCCGCCAGCACTGATTTTTTCAACCGGTTAAACATGCCTTGATCCTGTAAAAGTCTCCTGCCATTGGACAGGAAAGTCATGCCAATGTTCTGTGGCGGCGTTTCCTTTTCTGCCGCGGCTCTATCTTAACCACAGTGAGGATACAAGCAAATGCCGCCGTCACATTGACGTGATGGCAAAGAATGGCTGACTGACGCGAAATTTGTAGCAAAAAATTGAATAGCGAAAAGGCAAAAGAAAAAGGCGCAGCGCCCTGATGAAATTAAAGTTACGTAAAGTTGCTCAAAATAATTGAATCTGGCATGGTTTTTTCCAGGTTTACTCTGAAAAACACGCCCGAAATCCCCCGGTTGGCCCGCTTTATCCATCAGTGATTTTTATCGTGCTGCTCTGGCCGTGCGTCACCAGCCCAGAAATGAATGGTCAGGTTTTGCTCACTGGTCAACTGGCGGCGCGCGATGACAGTATTAACCCGCACGATGAGGCGCTGTCTTCTGCTGTGCATCTCTCTCTCTGGTGACTGCCGATATTTCCGGCCAGCTATTTTTCAACTCGCCCGCACGGCTCAATCAACAGCCTTATTCAATCAGCTGGCGCGATGATTTCTGCTGGCAGCCAAACGCCGGACAGCCCGGCAGTACAGGCGTTTTGCCCGCCGCGCGCTGTGGTATAGATAAAGCACTTTTTCAAACGGACTGTGAATTAATGCGCAGTGCATGCCGGAGAGTTTCTATGCGTTCTGTTGTTTCCTACGCCCTGATTGCCATCGTGGGTGGGATGGTCGGTGCCGCCGTAATCAAAAGCGATGACCTGTATCAGCGCATCGCGGGCCATTTTTCCCCTGAACCTGCCGATCCGGACGGGTTCTGGAGCACGCCGGCGGTCGCGGGCTACGGCAAAATTCATTATGAAGCCGACGCCGCGTTTAAACCGGCGGTGGGGCTGAGCAACAAAGTGGTGTTCCAGCTGACCCGCAATGAAGGCGATATCAAACGGCCTAACCTCGGGCTGGAGCGTGTGGCACGCGTGGTCAATCTGTACATCGCCGCTGGCGTACCGGCCGAACAGCTGCAGTTTGTGGTGTCGATGACCGGCGATGCCACGCCCGCCACGCTGGATAACGCGCATTTTAAGCAGTTTTACGGCGTCGATAACCCCAACCTCGCGCTGATTGGCGCGCTGAACAAGCTGGGCGTCAAAGTCTCGGTGTGCGATCAGTCGGTGGCGTTCCATCACTATCCGCGCGACTGGATCGACCGGTCGGTGATTCATGCATTATCCAGCCCGACCACGGTGTCGACGCTGGAAAATCAGGGCTATGCCTTTTTACAGATGTAATCGCGTCTTTGGTTAAGGAGAAGTGTCATGCGTCCAGCATCCTATATTGTTATCGCCGCGCTGGCGGGCTTTGTCGGCGGAAATGTGCTGCAGCTGCCGGAACTGGTGGATAAAGTCAGCGGGAAATTCGCTGACCAGAAAACCGAACCGGCGGATTTCTGGAGCACGCCGGCGATTGCCGGTTACGGTAAAATTCACTTTGTTAACACGCCGGATTACAACCCGGCCAACACGCCCGGGCTGAGCAATAAAATTGTGTTTCAGATCAACCGCAGCGAAGGGGATATCCATCAGCCAAACCTCGGCCTTGAGCGCGTGGCACGCGTCACCAACCTCTATTACGCGGCTGGCGTACCGCTGAATCAGCTCAACTTTGTGGTGTCAATCAACAGCGATGCGGTGCCGGCCGCGCTCAATAACGATCAGTTCCGTAAAGCGTACGGCAGCGATAACCCTAACCTGAAGCTGATTGATGAGCTGAAGAAAGCCGGGGTGAAAGTGACCATTTGCGACCAGTCGGTGGCCTTCCATCAGCTGGAGCGCGACTGGATTGACACCCGCGTCACCCATACGCTCTCCAGCGGCACCACCGTCGCGTCGCTGCAAAACGAAGGGTACGCCTTCCTGATGCTGTAATCCTGCCGACAGCAGTGCAGGCTGCTGTCATCTTTTCGTCATCCCTTCGCGATGTCACTGTCACAGTTCGCCGTTAGTTTAGGCGCCAATGAGATCGATCTCATCGGCACTTTACGAGGCGAACATGTCCGACTTACTCACAGTGGCAAAGCTGGCAGGCGTTTCACGCGCCACGGCCGCGCGCGCCTTTTCCGATCCCCATCTGCTGCGGCGCGACACGCTGGAGAGAGTGCTGGCGGCGTCGGAGCAGCTCGGCTTTCGTCCTAACCACATCGCGCGCCAGCTGCGCACGCAGCACTCCACCACCTTCGGCGTGCTGCTGCCCTCGCTGCTTAACCCGATCTTCTCCTGCCAGTTACAGGCGATGGAACGCCAGGCGCGCGACGCCGGCTATGGCCTGCTGGTGGCCACCAGCGATTACCAGCCCGAGCGCGAAGCCGCCATCGTGGAACATATGCTGCGCCAGCGCGTGGCGGGCCTGGTCCTGACAGTGGCCGACGCGGATAACAGCGCGGTGCTCAGCACGCTGCAGGCGGCTGGCCTGCCATTTGTGCTGGCGCATAACGTGCCGCAGCACAGCCACTGGCCGGCGGTGTGCGTGGATAACCGCCAGGCGATGCGCGAAGCCACCGCACAGCTGCTGGCGCTTGGTCATCGCCGCATTGCCATGGTCACCGGACCGATGCTGCAGTCAGACCGTGCGCGCCTGCGCTATCAGGGCTATTGCGATGCCATGCAGCACGCGGGCCTGACGGCGCTGCCGGTGATTGAGATGGCCAGCCACACCCAATCCGACTTTACGCTGCTGGCCCCGATGCTCGGCGGTGCCACCCCGCTCAGCGCCGTAATCTGCACTAACGACCTGCTGGCCATCAGCCTGATTGGCGCGGCGGCGCGCGCGGGCGTGCCTGTGCCACAGCAGCTCGCGGTGATGGGCTTTGACGGGATTGCGATGGGGGCACAAATGGCCCCGTCGCTGGCCAGCGTAGCGCAGCCCGCCGAACGGCTCGGCGCCTGCGCCATCGATATGTTGTTGCATAACGTCAGCCGCGGCACCCGCGTGCTGCCACATCAGTTGCGGAGCGGTGAGAGTGTTGCTGCCCCCGCGTTTATTGCCACCACCAGGGAACCTCATGATGCTGCATAAAAAAGTAAAAATTTACGCCGGCGCAATCGCGCTCAGCGCCAGCGCGTTGTTTACCAGCCTGACGCAGGCGGCGGAAACCGCCATCTGTTACAACTGTCCGCCCGAGTGGGCCGACTGGGGCACTCAGCTCAAAGCGATTGCCAGAGACACCGGCATTCAGGTGCCGCAGGACAACAAAAACTCCGGCCAGGCGCTGGCGCAGCTGGTGGCGGAGCAGGGCAATCCGGTGGCCGACGTGGTCTATTACGGCGTCAGCTTCGGCATTCAGGCCGACAGCGCCGGCGTGGTCGCCAGTTACAAACCGGCGCACTGGGATGACATTCCTGCCGGCATGAAAGACAGCAACGGCAAATGGGTGGCGCTGCACTCGGGCACCATGGGCTTTATGGTCAACGTCGATGCGCTGGGCGGCGCGCCGGTGCCGCAATCCTGGGACGACCTGCTGAAGCCGGAATACAAAGGCATGATTGGTTATCTCGATCCGGCCAGCGCCTTTGTCGGTTACGTGGCGGCGGTGGCGGTCAACCAGGCGAAGGGCGGCAACATGCAGGACTTCACGCCGGCGCTGAACTGGTTCAAAAAGCTGCAGACGAATCAGCCTATCGTGCCTAAGCAGACCGCGTATGCGCGCCTGATTTCCGGCGAGATCCCGATTCTGCTCGACTATGACTTCAATGCTTACCGCGCCCGCTACAAAGATCACGCTAACGTCGCCTTTGTTATTCCCAAAGAGGGCACGGTAACGGTGCCGTACGTCATTAGCCTGGTGAAGAATGCACCGCACGCGGCGAACGGCAAAAAAGTGATCGACTATGTGCTGTCTGACAAAGGGCTGGCCATCTGGGCCAGCGCGTTCCTGCGCCCGGTGCGCACCGGCGCCATGAGCGCAGAAGCGAAGAAATATTTCCTGCCGGACAGCGACTATGCGCGTGCGCACACCGTTGACTATCAGCAGATGGCGGCAGCGCAGAAAGCCTTCTCGGCGCGCTATCTGAGTGAGATTCGCTGATGGCGATGACGGACACCCTGGCGGCTTCGTGCCGCCGGACACCGCGCCTGGCCGGCAGCCGCTGGCTATGGCTGACGCTGCCGGCGCTGCTGTTCTTCTGCGCCTTCTGGCTGCTGCCGTTTGTCCGTCTGCTGCAGATGGCAATGCAGGACGACCGCAGCACCCGGCACAGCGGCTACTGGACGGTACTGACGCAGCCACACTATCTGCTCAGCCTGCTGAATACCGTGCTGCTGTCGCTCGCCGTCACGCTGGTGACGCTGACCATCGCCGCGACAGTCGGCTGCTTTCTGGCACGCCAGCGCTTCAGCGGACGCAGCACGCTGCTGGCGCTGCTGACGTTTCCGCTGGCCTTTCCGGGCGTGGTGGTGGGATTTCTGGTGGTGATGCTGGCGGGCCGTCAGGGACTGCTGGCGCAAATCAGCCTGGCGCTGTTCCACGAGCGCTGGATGCTGGCCTATTCGTTTACCGGCCTGTTTATTGGCTATCTCTATTTTTCACTGCCGCGCGCCATCATCACGCTGGTGGCGGCGAGTGAAAAACTCGACCGCTCTCTCGAAGAGGCGGCGCGTTCGCTGGGTGCCAGTCAGTGGCGCATCACCTGGGATGTGATTGTGCCGGGGCTGCAGCCGGCGCTGCTCTCCACCGGCGCGCTCTGTTTTGCCACCAGTATGGGTGCGTTCGGTACCGCGTTCACCCTGGGCACCGATCTGGCGGTGCTGCCGCTGACCATTTACGGCGAATTCACCAACTACGCCAATTTCGCCACCGCCGCCGCACTGTCGGTGGTGATGGGCGGCGTCGCCTGGCTGGCACTGATGCTGGCGCGCCGACTGGCTCACCAGGAGGTGACATGAGACGTCGCGGCCTGTTCAGCCTGCAACTGCTGGTCACCGTACTCACCGCGCTGTTCATGATCGTGCCGGTGGTGCTGTCGATGCTGGCCGGCGTGACCAACAACTATTTTACCGGCCTGCGCAGCGGCCTGACGCTGAAGTGGGTGACGCAGGTATGGCAGCTTTACGCCGACACCTTCTGGCTGTCACTGCTGATTGCGCTGGCCTGCCTGCTGATTACGCTGCTGATCGGCGTGCCGGCAGCGTGGGGATTGCTAAAAGCGCCGCGGCGCTGGGCGGCGCGCATCGAAGAGTGCCTGATGCTGCCGGTCGCGCTGCCGGGCCTCGCCACCGCGCTGGGCATCATCCTGCTGTACGGCCAGTTCTCCGGCCTGCGCGATAGCTGGCTGTTCATTCTGATCGGTCACGTGCTGTTTACCTTGCCGTTTATGCTGCGCCCGGTGCTGGCGGTGATGCAGGCGGTGGAGATGCCGCGACTGGAAGAGGCAGCGGCCAGTCTCGGTGCCAGCCTGTGGCAGCGCTTTTTTACCGTGGTGGTGCCCAACTGTCGCAACGGCATTCTCGCCGGGGCGTTTATGGTGATCACCCTGTCGGTGGGTGAGTTCAACATCACCTGGATGCTGCATACGCCGCTGACAAAAACGCTGCCGGTGGGGCTGGCAGACAGCTATGCCTCAATGCGACTGGAAGTGGGATCGGCCTACACGCTGATCTTTATTCTGCTGATTCTGCCGCTGCTGCTGATGCTCAACGCGGTCAATCACTGGCTCAACCGTACGCTCACGCGTGCTAATAAGGAGGCGGCATGAACCCTGCGGCCGTAACCGTTACGCTGCGCCACTGTGCGCGGCACTTTAATCACCAGCTGGCGCTGCAGCCGCTCGATCTGACGGTGCAGCCTGGCGAAACCCTGGTGCTGCTCGGTCCGTCCGGCTGTGGCAAAACCACCACGCTGCGCATCATCAGTGGCCTGGAGCGCTGTGACGACGGCGGCGAAGTGTGGTTTGACGATCGTAACGTGACAGCGCTGCCGATCGAGAAACGCAACGTGGGCATGGTGTTCCAGAACTACGCGCTGTTTCCCCATCTAAACGTGGCGCAAAACGTCGCCTACGGCCTGAAAGTGCAGGGCGTGGCGCGCGCCGAACGCGACGCGCGCGTGCAGGAGATGCTGGCCCTGGTGGATCTCAGCGCGCTGGCGCAGCGCAGCATCGACAAGCTGTCGGGCGGTCAAAAGCAGCGCGTAGCGCTGGCGCGTGCGCTGGCGGCGCGTCCGAAGGTGCTGCTGTTTGATGAGCCGCTGGCGGCGCTGGATGCGCGCCTGCGCGACCGGCTGCGGCTGGAGATTGGCGCGCTGCTGAAACAGCTGGCGATCACCGCCGTCTACGTCACGCACGATCAGCAGGAAGCGATGGCGCTGGGCGATCGCATTGCGGTGATGGAGCAGGGACGTCTGGTGCAGATCGATACGCCGCAAAATATTTACCAGCGCCCGGCGTCACAGTTTGTCGCGGATTTTGTCGGCGCGATTAACTGTGTCGGGGTCGATGCGCGCGGCAATCCGCAGCATTTCTGCCGCCCGGAGGATGTGCTGCTGGCGGCGGACCAGCGCTACGCACGCCCCGGTTTCATCCTCGGCACCACCTTTCTCGGTGCTGCGCAGCGGCTGAGTATTGATATCGGGCTGGCGGCGCCGATCCAGGTTGATCGCCACGCGCGCGAAGCCTGGCACGCCGGCCAGCCGGTAAGCTGGACGCTGGCGCAGGATGCCGCGCTGCACTTTTCTGCCTGATAAGGAGCTGTTGTGACTGACGCAATGACGCTGATTGCGCAAATCAGCGATTTACACATCAAGGCCCATGGCCGTCTCTCCTATAAAAAAGTGGATACGCACGCTGCGCTGCTGCGGGTGATCGACACGCTGAATCAGCTGGTGCCGCGACCGGATAAGGTGGTGATTACCGGCGACCTGGTGGATTTTGGCACTGCGGAAGAGTACCAGACGCTGCGCGAGGCGCTGCGCCATCTGCAGCTGCCGTTCCTGCTGATGCCGGGCAATCACGACGATCGCCAGCAGCTGCGCGCCGCGTTTCCGGAGCATCACTACCTGCAGCACGGCGAAACGCTCAACTGGCAGATGCGTGTGAATCATCTGCAGCTGCTGGCGCTCGACTCCAGTGTACCGCATCAGCCGTGGGGCTACGTCGATGACGCACAGCTGCAGTGGCTGGCAGAGCAGCTGGCGCGTGAACCGGATTTGCCGACACTGGTGCTGCTGCATCATCCGCCGTTCCTGAGCGGCATTGGCCATATGGATCGGCAGCCGCTGCGCAATCCGGCGGCGCTGGCTGCCATTATTGGTCAGCATCCCCAGGTGGAACGGGTGCTGAGCGGCCACCTGCACCGCTCGGTGCAGGCGCGGTTTGCCGGCACGCTGGCCTGCGTGGCGCCTGGTGTGTCGCATCAGGTGGCACTGGATTTGCGTGACCACGGTCCGGCGAACTTTGTGCTGGAACCGCCCGGTTTTCTGCTGCATCGCTGGCAGCCGCAGCAGGGGATGACTACGCATCTGTGCGCGATCGGCGATTATCCAGGACCGTGGCCGTTTTACGATGCGCAGGGTTTAATTGATTAGCACCAGTAATAGCACAATAAAAAAGCGTTCCTGAGGGTCTGCGTCGTAGTCAATTTGGCTCAGAGGTGTACAATTGTCTGTTACCTCACCAGGGTAAACACCTCCAATTATAACAAGATAGTCAGGCACGCTAACTTATGAAGCTACTCACCAGGGCGGTTGCGCCATGTTAACGCGCATCCGGCCAAAAACTGATCTGCGCACGCTGATTGCGCTGCTGGCGATCACCAGTATCGTCATCACACTGGCTAATACGCTGTACGCCACCTGGCGCGTACAGCGCATGGTGCTGATCGAAAGCACCCTCGAAGCCAATCGCGCTTACGCCACCAAACTGGCGGCCACCACCGAAGTGTTTTTCCAGCTGGCGCAGTCGCAGCTGCACTACAGCGCCAATCAGCTGGGTAAAGATTTCGACAATCCCGAACTGCTGCAGCAGGAAGTGAACCGACTGCGCGAGCAGACCAGCAGCTTTAACTCGGTGGCGATTGTCGACAGCAACGGCGTGATTAAAGCCATTTCGCCGGAATCGCTGATGCTGAAAGGCATGCAGCTCACCAGCCAGTCTTCGCGCGAAGCGCTGGCGCAGCGCCAGCCGATGGTCAGCCGGCCCACCATTTCTGCTACCAATAACCTGCTGGTGTTTATTTCCTGGCCGGTGTGGAGCACCGATGGGCGCTATCTTGGCTACGTTGGCGGCACTATTTATCTGAAGAAAAAAAGCATTCTCAACGTGCTGCTCGGCGAGCAGTACTATCGTGACGGCACCCATGTTTACGTACTGGATCGCGAAAACCGCGTGCTGTATCACCAGAACAATCAGCTGATTGGCAAAAACGTGCCGGGCATCGTCAGCGATCGTCAGCGCCAGGAGCACAGCAATGGCGAAGTTCAGCTGACGGAAGAGGGTACGGCGAAGCTGGCGGGCTACGCTGTGGTGCCCACCACCGGCTGGATGGTGGTGGCGCTCAAACCGACAAACGTCACGCTGGCGCCGCTCTCCGGGCTGCTGCTCCAGGTGCTGAAGAATTCGGTGCCGTTTGCGCTGCTGACGCTGCTGGTGGCGGTGATTCTGGCCCGGCTGATCGCCTTGCCGCTGTGGCAGCTGGCGCGTAAAGCCAGCCAGATGGATACCCAGGGCGTTTCCGGGGAAATTGGCGTGATCCGCGCCTGGTACTTTGAAGCGGCGCAGGTGAAGCGCGCGCTGCTCACCGGCATTGGTCTGGTGCAGGATAAAATCGGCCGGCTCAAGTCAGAGGTGCAGAGCGATCCCATGACCAGCCTGCTCAATCGCCGTGGCCTGAGCGCGGTGCTCGACTATTTCGATACCATGCAGCAGCCGTTTGCCGTGCTGGCGCTGGATATTGACCACTTCAAACGGGTGAATGATAACTTCGGGCATGATGTTGGCGACGAGGTGATCAAACAGGTGGCGCGCACGTTGCGCCAGAGCGCGCGTCAGACCGACGTGGTGTGCCGAAACGGCGGCGAAGAGTTTCTGATGCTGCTTCCCGCCACCGCCCCTGATGAAGCGCGGGTGATTGCCGAGCGCGTGCGCACCAGCATTGCCGGCGGCTGGATTGATCCGGTCGGGCAGATCACGATTTCGATTGGTATCGCCAGCTGGCAGCCGACGCACGGCAGTCAGGAACAGATTCTGAAGCAGGCCGATGATGCGCTGTATCAGGCGAAAAACGCCGGACGTAACTGCGTGGTGATCGCCGGGCAGGAGGCGCTGGCCAGCACGGTTTCGCGCTATTAATCGCGCAGCGTCACAGCAGGATAAAAAAACGGGTGCCTGGCTGGCACCCGCGGGTAATCAGGCTGATTTCAGGTAATCGAGCACGATATCGTGGTGGTTCGAGGTTTTAAAATCGTCGAACACCTTCTCCACTTTGCCATCGCCGCCAATCAGGAAGCTGATGCGGTGAATGCCGTCGTAGGTTTTCCCCATAAAGGTTTTCTCACCCCAGACGCCAAACTGCTCGCAAACCTGATGATCTTCATCCGACAGCAGGGTGAAGTTGAGCAATTCTTTCTCGACAAAGCGAGACAGTTTTTCCGGCTTGTCGGTGCTGATGCCCAGCACTTCCACGCCCGCCTTCTTTAAATCATCCATGTTATCGCGCAGACCACAGGCCTGCGTGGTGCAGCCCGGCGTCATGGCTTTCGGGTAGAAATAGACCAGAACGCGCTGTCCCTGGAAGTCGGCCAAATTTACTTGTTCGCCATCCTGATCGGGCAAGCTAAATTTCGGTGCGGTGTCACCGGCTTTCAGTGGATTCATCACAACTCTCCATTTTTTTCTTCATGCTGTGGGTAATACACCATCAGCGGCAAAAGCGCCAGGTGGAGTTTACCTCAGGGTTATTTCACTACACGGTATGCCAGCGCGGCAGAGTGTGTGGCGGAATAACCCGGAGCCTGATTCAGACGGCGCTGTGCGCGTCGTCGGTGACACTATAGAGGCGAATTGAACCTTGTGCATGCAGTTCTTCGCACAGCCGATGGAAAGCCTGCTCAAACGGTGCGCTGGCATGATTCGCCGGGCTGTGCGCGGTCATCTGAATATAGAGCACCGGCGACGCGTCGTCCTGGGCGGGCGTAATGCGCGACACCAGCTCGGCGATGTTCATCTGATGTTTATCGAACAGATCGGTGAAGCGTTCGATGATATGCGGTGAATCCGGCACTTCTACCTGTACCCAGACGGTAGCAGGCATCGGCGGCGTGACGCGCGCGTTGGTGCGCTTCATCACGATCAGCAGCTCCAGCTCGGCACCCTTCATCGGCAGGGTCGATTCAATCAGGGTAATGGCGTTCCAGCTGCCGGAGAGCAGCATAATAAAGGTGAACTCGTCGCCCAGCATCGCCAGGCGGCTGTCTTCAATATTGCAACCGCAGCTGCTGACGTGGCGGGTAATGGTATTGACGATACCCGGACGATCAACGCCCAGAGCGGTGATCACCAGATGGTGCGGCTGTGACTGCGGCAAAATGGCGTTTCCTGTACGTTCGCTAATAACCATAAGGTAAACATAAAAAAAACTGCTGACAAGCGCGGTAATGGCGTGGCTCGCTTGCTTTTCTTTCGGCGGAAAACGTAACATGAGGCACTTGTTTGTCGAGGGGATAGCCCATGTTCACCGGAAGTATTGTTGCGCTCATTACGCCTTTGAATGAAAAAGGTGATGTCTGCCGCGCAAGTCTGAAAAAACTGATTGATTATCATGTCGCCAGCGGTACGGCGGCGATTGTTTCTGTTGGCACCACCGGCGAATCCGCGACCCTCAGCCATGAAGAGCATGGCGATGTGGTGATGCAAACCCTGGAGCTGGCCGATGGCCGCATTCCCGTGATTGCCGGGACCGGCGCGAATGCCACCGCCGAAGGGATCTCTCTGACAAAACGCTTTACCGGCACCGGCGTAGTCGGCTGCCTCACCGTGACCCCGTACTACAACCGTCCGACGCAGGAAGGTCTGTACCAGCACTTCAAAGCGATCGCCGAAAGCACCGATCTGCCACAGATGCTGTATAACGTCCCGTCACGTACCGGCTGTGACATGCTGCCGGAAACCGTTGCCCGCCTGGCTGAAATCAAAAATATTATCGGAATCAAAGAGGCCACCGGGAACTTATCGCGTATTTCGCAGATCCAACAGCTGGTTGGAGATGAGTTCATTATTGTCAGCGGTGATGACGCGACAGCGCTGGACTCCATGCAACTGGGCGGCAAAGGCGTTATTTCGGTCACGGCTAACATTGCAGCACGTGAAATGGTTGAACTCTGTGCGCTGGCACAAGAGGGCAAATTTGCCGAAGCGCGTCGCCTGAATCAGCGTCTGATGCACCTGCACCAGACGCTTTTCTGTGAACCGAATCCTATCCCGGTGAAATGGGCCGCGAAACAGCTAGGATTGATCGCCGATGACACGCTGCGCTTGCCGATGACGCCGCTGACCGAAGCCGGTCAGGCGAAAACCGCGCAGGCGCTGATCCAGGCGGGTCTGCGATAATTTAGGGAGAATCAATGAGTTATTCAGTTAAGCGCTCGACGCTGGCAACCGTGGTGGGCCTGTCCACCCTGATGCTGCTAACAGCTTGTTCCAGCGATCAGCGTTATAAGCGCCAGGTCAGCGGTGATGAATCTTACCTGCAGGCGCCTGAACTGCATGATTTAAAAGCCCCGGCGGGCATGATTCTGCCGCTGCAGAATGGTGATTACGATGTGCCGCACAGCGTGGCGAAAGGCGCGCTGGGTAAAGAGCTCGACATCCGTCCGCCGGCGCAGCCGCTGGCGCTGATGAACGGCACCCGCGCGCAGTTCACCGGTAATACCGGCGTGCTGGCGGTTGACAGCAGCCGTGGCTCCATCTGGTCGCAGGTGGTGAACGTGGTGCAGTCATACAAATTCCCGGTTGCCCAGCGTGATGATGCGGCGCAGCAGCTCACCACCGACTGGGTACAGTGGAACCGTGCTGACGAAGATAACCAGTATCGCGGCCGTTACCAGATCAGCGTGCAGAACCAGGGCTATCAGCAGGTGCTGACCGTACGTCTGCTGGAACTGCAGCAGCAGGGCCAGACGGTCACCACGCCGGTCCAGGTTCAGCGCTATACCGGTCAGATGCTGAATGACATCAGCACCGGTCTGGATAAGATCGATACCGCCAGCCAGGATGCGGCTGCCGGACGTGCCAGCGGACAGATTGATGTCCAGAGCGGCGCGGACGACACCGGCCTGCCACTGCTGGTGCTGCGCTCACCGTTTAACGTCACCTGGCAGCGTCTGCCGGCGGCGCTGAAGCGTATGGGCATGGAAGTTACCGATGACAACCGCTCGCAGGGCAGTCTGAAAGTGACCTACAAGCAGCCGGGCAGCAGCGCGTTTGACGCCA
Source organism: gamma proteobacterium symbiont of Lampromicra miyakona (assembly GCF_059730895.1). NCBI lineage: Bacteria > Pseudomonadati > Pseudomonadota > Gammaproteobacteria > gamma proteobacterium symbiont of Lampromicra miyakona. The sequence goes on from NZ_AP035932.1 coordinate 1,192,737, forward strand.
TCGGCGCGAAAGATCCGGAACTGCCAAACGGCGACTACAAGTTGCAGGTGGGCGATCTCGATAACCGCAGCAGCCTGCAGTTCATCGATCCGAAAGGACACGTACTCACCCAGGCGCAGAATGATGCGCTGGTGGCGGTCCTGCAGGGCGCACTGAACAAATAAATGCAATAAAGGCCGGAGATTCTCCGGCCTTTTTGTTTTGGTTTTGGCATAATAGCGCCCGGCGAGGTAAACGATTGCGTCAGGCAGTCATCGCGCGGTGAAACACCGCTGAACACGGGTTCTTTCATGTTTGGAGTTAACAAGATGCAAAAGCGAGCTGAGTTGTATCGCGGTAAAGCGAAAACCGTATACAGCACCGACAATCCGGATCTGCTGGTACTTGAATTCCGCAACGATACGTCAGCAGGAGACGGTGCACGAATCGAGCAGTTTGATCGTAAAGGCATGGTGAACAACAAGTTCAACCATTTCATCATGACCAAACTGCAGGAAGCGGGCATTCCGACCCAGATGGAAGCGCTGCTTTCTGATAACGAAGCGCTGGTGAAAAAGCTGGAGATGGTGCCGGTAGAGTGCGTGGTGCGCAACCGGGCGGCCGGATCGCTGGTGAAACGTCTGGGCGTGGAAGAGGGCATGCTGCTCAATCCACCGCTGTTTGATCTCTTCCTGAAAGATGACGCCAAACATGACCCGATGGTCAACGAATCGTATTGCGAAACCTTTGGCTGGGTGAGCAAGGCTAACCTGGCGCGTATGCAGGAGCTGACCTTCAAAGCCAACGAAGTGCTGAGCAAACTGTTTGATGATGCCGGTCTGATTCTGGTGGACTTCAAGCTGGAGTTTGGTCTGTTCAAAGGTGAAGTGACGCTGGGCGACGAATTCTCGCCAGACGGCGCGCGTCTGTGGGACAAAGAGACCATGGACAAGATGGACAAAGACCGTTTCCGTCAGAGCCTCGGCGGCCTGATCGAAGCGTACGAAGAAGTGGCACACCGTCTGGGTGTCAAACTGGACTAAGCTTCTGCCGGTGTGCGTCACGGTAGTTCGGACGCAAACCTTTCAGCGCATGAAGGTCGCCCTGGCTGGCGGCCTTTTTTATCGTCTGTTTACGGCCTTCACGCTGCGCCCTGCGCGCAATCTCGCTCCGCTGGCATCGCATTGCTGGTACTAACCTCTGCCGCCAACTAAAATCATGCAAAAGTCATTGATAACAGGAGCAGGCCATGCGCTGGCAAGGGCGTCGTGAAAGCGACAATGTGGAAGATCGTCGCGGCGATTCGCCGGGTTTTAGTTCTGGCGGACGCCAGATTCGTCTGCCGCGCGGCAAGGGCGGCATTATTCTGCTGATTGTGGTCGCGGTCGCTGGCTATTACGGCTACGACCTCACCGCGCTGCTGGAAGGCGGCGCGCCGGTGTCGCAACAGCAGCAGCGTCAGGTCAATTCGGCGCAGGATAACGAGGCGGCCAAATTCACCTCGGTGATCCTCGCCACCACTGAAGATACCTGGGGCAAACTGTTCCAGCAGATGGGCAAACAATACGCGCCGCCAAAGCTGGTGATGTATCGCGGTGCGACGCGCACTAACTGCGGTACCGGCCAGTCGGCAATGGGGCCGTTCTACTGCCCGGCCGATCAGACGGTATATATCGATCTCTCCTTCTATGACGACATGAAAACCAAACTCGGAGCCGGGGGGGATTTTGCCCAGGGTTACGTCATCGCCCACGAAGTGGGGCATCACGTGCAGAAACTGCTGGGTATCGAACCGAAAGTGCGCCAGATGCAGCAGGGCGCCACGCAGGCGCAGGTGAACCAGCTGTCGGTGAAGATGGAGCTGCAGGCGGACTGCTTTGCTGGCGTCTGGGGTCACTATATGCAGCAGGAGAACATTCTTGAGGTGGGCGATTTGCAGGAAGCGCTGAACGCCGCCGAGGCGATTGGCGACGATCGTTTGCAGCAGCAAAGTCAGGGGCGCGTAGTGCCGGACAGCTTCACTCACGGCACTTCTCAGCAGCGCTACACCTGGTTCAAACGCGGTTTTGACAGCGGCAATCCAGGCCAGTGCAACACCTTCGCCAGTAACTGATGTTGCACGCTGAACTGACGGCAGCGATGCAGCAAGCCGGTATCCGCCGTCTGTGCGTGATAGCCGGTGAAGCTGGCTGGGCGCGCCATGAGGCGGCCACATGGCAGGCCGCACTGCCCGGTGACTGGTTAACGGTTAGCGACAGCGATGACTTCCCGCAGCGCGTCGCGCCTGCGGCGCTGCGTACCCTGCTGGGCCGGGAATTCCGGCATGCCATTTTCGATGCGCGCCACGGCTTTCATGCGGAAGCGTTCGCCGCGCTGGCCGGGACGCTACGGGCCGGCAGCTGGCTGCTGTTACTGACGCCAGACTGGAACGCCTGGCCGGCGCAGCCCGATCGCGACAGCCTGCGCTGGGCCGATGTCGACCAGCCCATCGCCACGCCGCATTTCATCCACTATCTGCAACAGCATATCCTGCAGGATGCGCAGGTGATGCTGCTGCGTCAGCACCAGACGCCGCGCCTGCCGGCACCGCAGTCCTTCGCGCCGTGGCAGTGTCGCGCCCCCGAGCAGCAGGCGCAGATTGTCCGTCAGCTGTGCGCCATGCCGCCCGGTGTCGCGGTGATCATCGCCCCGCGCGGTCGCGGCAAATCGGCACTGGCGGGGATACTGGCGCGCCAGACGCAAAGCGCGCTGGTGACGGCGCCGGCCAAAGCCGCGACGGAGGTGCTGGCGCAGTTCGCCGCTGAGCAGTTTAGCTTTATGGCCCCGGATGCGATTCTCGCTCAGCCGCAGGAGGCTCAGCCGCTGGCAGAATGGCTGATTGTGGATGAGGCCGCGGCCATCCCCGCGCCGCTGTTACAGCAGCTGGTGCAGCGTTTTCCGCGCGTTTTGCTGACCACCACGGTGCAGGGCTACGAAGGTACCGGGCGCGGTTTCATGCTGCGTTTCTGCGCCACGCTGCCGCAGGTGCGCTACTTCCAGCTGGATGAGCCGCTGCGCTGGTCGGCGCAGGATCCGCTGGAGCAGTGGCTGAGCGCGGCGCTGCTGTTTGCTGAGGCCGAAGCCTGCGACGCACCCGCGCAGACAGCAATTTTTGCCGCTACGCCCGCGCAGCACGCCGACGCCTTACAGGCCGGCTATCGTCTGCTGGCGAGCGCACACTATCGCACCTCGCCGCTCGACCTGCGACGTATGCTGGATGCGCCCGGCATGCATTTCTGGCTGGCCGGGCAGCCGCAGCAGGTCACCGGCGCGCTGTGGCTGGTGGAAGAGGGCGGACTGGATGCTGCGCTGGCGCAGGCGGTATGGGCCGGCTTACGTCGTCCGCGCGGCAATCTGGTGGCGCAGTCATTAGCGGCACATGCCGGTTTTACTGAAGCGGCGACGTTACGTTCGCTGCGCATCAGCCGCATTGCCGTGCAGGCCGCACAGCGCCAGCGCGGTATTGGTGGTGCGCTGGTGGCGACGGCGCGGCAGCAGGCGCAGGGCGCGGACTATCTGTCGGTGAGCTTTGGCTACACCGCAGCGCTGTGGCAGTTCTGGCGCGCCTGCGGCTTTACGCTGGTGCGTATCGGTTCACAGCGCGAAGCCAGTAGCGGTTGCTATGCGGCGATGGCGATTTGTGCGCTGACGCCAGCCGGTGAAGCCCTGCAGCAGCGCGCCGCGCAGCGTCTGGCGCGCGACTGGCCGTGGCTGCAAAAGCTGATCGCGGTGCCGCTGACCCTGTCGTCCACCGACCATCAATCTCTCAGCGCCGACGACTGGCCGCTGCTGGCCGCTTTTGCCTGGGCGCAGCGGCCCTATGAAGCCAGCTATCCGGTGCTGCAGCGGCTGGCTAGTGTCGCATCGCCACCGTTGCTGTGTGCCATACTGCAACAAAAACAAACGCTGAGTGAAGCGGCACGGCTGGCCGGCGTGAGCGGGCGTAAAGCGCTGATGCTCAGGCTGCGCGCGGAGGCGGCTGACGCACTCATCACGCTGGATGCCGCCGCCGCGCAGCACTGGCAGCAGCGCCTCGGCACATTGCAATAAATCCATTATCTCGTTCAAATTTTCCCAATATCACTTTGCCGTCAGCGGCGTATAGTGATTTGAGGAGGACGTTATGGCACTACGATATGTAATTGTTCAGCAACCGGATAACGCCGCGCAGCTGTTTTTGCTGTATCACGGCGTGAACGACAACCCCGATTCGATGGCGCAGATTGGCAGCTGGTTCGCGCAGGCGTTTCCGCAGGCGCAGGTGGTGTCGGTGGGCGCACCTTATCCGGCCAGCGCGCCGCAGGGCCGCCAGTGGTATGCCGAGATACCGGAACACGACCGCTCGCAGCAGCAGGGCGTGGATGCGGTGATGCCGTCCTTTGTCGAGTCGGTGCGTCACTGGCAGCAGCAGAGCGGCGTGCGGCCGGAAGCCACCGCGCTGGTCGGTTTTTCGCAGGGCGGCACCATGGTGCTGGAAGGCGTAAAAGCCCAGCCGGATCTGGCGGGACGCGTGGTGGCCTTTAGCGGCCGCTACGTCACGCTGCCGGAGCAGGCCAGCACGCGCAACACTATCCACCTGATTCACGGCGATTATGACGAGCAGGTGCCGATGCAGCATGCGGAAGCGGCGATGCAGCGCCTAACCGCGCTGGGCGGCGATGTGACGCTGGATATCGTTGACGATCTGCCGCACGCAATTGATGAACGCAGCATGCAGCTGGCGCTGAATCACCTGCGCTATACCGTGCCGCGTCGCTATTTCGATGAGGCGCTGAGCGGGGCGAAGCCGGGCGACGATGATGTGGTGATGATGGTGTGAGACCGGCGCGCCATAAAACAAAGGTCGCCGTGCAGGGCGACCTTGTACGCTAAACGATCAGCGGCGACTACTTCTTCTTCGGCCAGTCGTCGTCATCGTCCCACTTATCGTTGAAATCGCGATGCGGTGGCAGATCCGGTTTGTTATCCATATATTTTTTATGATCGATGCGCTTCAGGTCTTTATAGACGTTCATCAGCACGCCCACCATGAGCAGAATCACAATCACCCACCAGTACTCTTTTAACCATTCCATGAGGTTTCTCCTTCAAGGTGCCATCAGGCGATCAGCTGTTCCATAATGCGCTGATACATCCGGCTCAGCAGCTGCAAATCCGAGGCTTTCACGCACTCATTGATCTTATGAATAGTGGCATTCACCGGGCCGAGCTCCACCACCTGTGCGCCCATGCGGGCAATAAAGCGCCCGTCAGAGGTGCCGCCGGTGGTTAACAGCTGCGGCTTGATCTCATTATAGTGCGCCACGGCGTTGACGACGGCATCCACCAGCTTGCCGCGTGAAGTCAGGAACGGCTGACCGGACACATTCCACTCCAGCGTATAGCGCAGCTGGTGGCGATCGAGCAGCGCCGCCACGCGATCTTTGATCATCTGATCGGTCAGTTCGGTGCTGAAGCGGAAGTTAAATTGCACGAAAAACTCGCCGGGGATCACATTGTTACTGCCGGTGCCGGCCTGCACATTGGCGATCTGCATGCTGGTCGGCGGGAAGAACTCATTGCCCTGATCCCATTCGGTCGCCACCAGCTCGTTAAGCGCCGGCATTGCACGATGTACCGGGTTATCAGCCAGATGCGGATAAGCCACGTGGCCCTGCACGCCGTGAATGGTCAGATTGGCGGTCATCGAGCCGCGACGACCATTCTTCACCACGTCGCCGACCACTTCGGTGCTCGACGGTTCACCGACGAGGCAGTAATCCATACGTTCATTGCGCGCCATCAGGCGCTCAACCACTTTTACCGTACCGTTGACGGCGCTGGCTTCTTCATCGGAAGTGATGAGAAACGCCAGCCGGCCAGCATGATTGGGATGAGCAGCAACGAAGCGCTCGGCCGCCACCACCATCGCCGCCAGCGAGCCTTTCATGTCTGCAGCGCCACGGCCAAACAGCATGCCGTCGCGAATCGAAGGTTCAAACGGCGGGCTGATCCAGCGGTTGGCATCGCCCGGTGGCACCACATCAGTGTGCCCGGCAAAAGCCAGCGTTTCGCCCTGGCCGCGCGTGGCCCAGAAGTTAAGCGTATCGCCAATGTGCATCGGCTCGACGTCGAAACCAATCGCCTCCAGGCGCGCAATTAACATGGCCTGGCAACCGGCGTCATCCGGACTAAGCGAGGGGCGACGAATAAGCTGCTGAGCCAGCTCAATGACCGGACAGAACATGTTATGACTTCTCCTGGATAAAGGCGTGATAAACGGGTTCTTTGAAACCCACCAGCAATGTACCGTCTGGCGCCGCCAGCACCGGACGTTTGATCAGCGCCGGGTGCGCCAGCATCAGCGCTTTGGCGCTGGCCGCATCGCGGATGGCATCGCGTTCCGCTTCCGGCAGCTGACGCCAGGTGGTGCCGCGCGTGTTCAGCAGCACGTCATACCCCAGCTGGTCGATAAAGGATTGCAGCAGTGCCGCATCCAGCCCGTCAGCGCGATAATCATGAAAATGAAAGTCGATGCCGGAAGTGCTCAAATAGTTGCGTGCTTTTTTTATGGTGTCGCAATTCTTAATTCCGTACATCACCCACTGCGCTGTCATCGCGTATTCCCGTCCTGTGTTAAATAAAGCGCGAGTTTACCATAGCGCGCCGTGGGCTGTGAGGTCAGACGCGCAGCGGCGCTGTTTTTCATCTCGCCGCGACGCCAATAAACGACGCTAATCAGGGCCAGTAAACGCTTTCACTTACCTGCGAAATTGTCGCCTGCGGCATCATTAGCGATCTAAGAATTATCTTAGACGGCAAAAACGGGCCTGGCGGATTAAGTCCGCGCTTTTATGAGTCGCATTAACAGGTTGCTGAAATGTGCGTCAGTCCGCAGTTTCAGCAAATTCAAGCTTTCTGCGGTAGTTGCCGATAGTGATGAGAGGTGGAAACGTATTCACCTGTAGAAAAAAACGGCGTAAAATCGCCACTACAAGAAGAGAGGGTATTATGGTTGAACACGAACTGGGGAACTGGAAAGAATTTATCGAAGCGATGTTACGTAAGTAATTCGTGAAGAGAAAAGCAGGGCACTTCCCAACTTGCTGTTATTCTTACCGCACACATCAATAAAGCCGCCATTCATCATGGCGGCTTTTTATTTGCCCGGATTTAGCCTCAGTCGTGCGGCTTTGCCCGCAGCGGGAAGCGGCGGCGCACCAGCACGAAGAACAGCGGCACAAAGAAGATCGCCAGTACCGTGGCGGAGATCATGCCGCCCATCACGCCAGTACCGACCGCATGCTGGCTGCCAGAACCGGCACCGCTGCTGATCGCCATCGGCAGCACGCCGAAAATAAAGGCCAGCGACGTCATCAGAATCGGCCGCAGGCGCTGCCGCGATGCCTCCAGCGTCGACTCCAGCAGTTCACGCCCTTTGCTGTTGATCTCATTGGCGAACTCGACGATCAGGATCGCATTCTTCGCCGACAGACCAATCACCGTCAGCAGGCCGACCTGAAAGTAGACGTCATTCTCCAGTCCGCGCAGCCAGGTGGCGACCAGCGCGCCCACCACGCCCAGCGGCACCACCAGCATCACCGAGAATGGAATCGACCAGCTCTCGTAGAGAGCCGCGAGGCACAGGAACACCACCAGCAGCGAAATCGCATACAGCGCCGGCGCCTGCGAGCCGGAGAGACGCTCCTGATAGGAGGCACCGGTCCACTGGAAGCCAACGCCGAGCGGCAGCTGCGCCACCAGTTTCTCCATCTCATCCATCGCCGTGCCGCTGCTGACGCCGTTAGCCGCCTCGCCGACAATCTCCAGCGACGAATAGCCGTTGTAGCGTTCAAGACGCGGTGAACCGGTCTCCCAGTGGCTGGTGGCGAAGGCGGAGAACGGCACCATGCCGCCGCTGTTGTTGCGCACATACCATTTGTTGATGTCGCCCGGCAGCATGCGGAATTCCGGTGCGGCCTGGACGTAGACTTTCTTCACGCGGCCGCGGTCGAGAAAATCATTCACGTAGGTTGAGCCCCAGGCGGTGGTCAGGGTGTCGTTGATGGTATCCAGCGACACGCCGAGCGCCTGCGCTTTGCGCTGGTCGACATCAATCTGCAGCTGCGGGCTGTCGTCGAGCCCGTTGTGGCGCACGCGCGACAGCGCCGGATTGCTGTCGGCCAGCGCCAGCAGCCGATCGCGCATCGCCATCAGCTCGGTGTGCCCGATGCCGCCGTGATCCTGCAACTCCATATCGAAGCCGGAGGAGCTGCCCATGCCGGTGATCGCCGGTGGACTGCTGGCGATGACGCGTGCCTCTTTGATCTTTTTAAAGGCTGCGGTGGCGCGATCGATGATGGCAAACGAGGTGCGATCGCGACCTGGCCGCTGCTCCCAGTCCTTCAGACGCACAAACAGGCGCGCCACGTTTTGTCCGTTGCCGCCCGGACCGGCACCGATGGTGGAGAACACCGACAGCACATTGTCCTTTTCGGCGGTCAGGTAATAATCTTCAACCTTTGCCACCACCTGCGAGGTTTGCTGCAGCGTTGAGCCCGGCGGCAGCTGCACCTGGGTAAGGAATACGCCGCGATCTTCCAGCGGCAGGAAGGAGGTGGGCAGACGGATAAACAGAAACGCCATCACGCCGATAATCGCCAGGTAGAGCAGCAGCCAGCGGCCGCTCTTCAGCAGAATGCGCGCCACACCGCGCTCGTAGCGTTCGGCGCTGGCATTGAAGTGACGGTTAAACCAGCCGAAAAATCCGCGCCGGCCATGGTGCTGGCCCTGCGCCAGCGGTTTGAGCAGCGTGGAGCACAGCGCGGGCGTCAGAATCATCGCCACCAGCACCGACAGCACCATCGCCGAGACAATGGTGATGGAGAACTGGCGATAGATAGCGCCCACGGTGCCGCCAAAGAACGCCATCGGCACAAACACCGCGGACAGCACCAGCGCGATGCCCACCAGCGCGCCCTGAATCTGCCCCATCGATTTACGCGTGGCGGCCCGCGGCGATAATCCCTCTTCGCTCATGATGCGCTCGACGTTTTCCACCACCACGATGGCATCATCCACCAGCAGCCCGATGGCCAGCACCATGGCGAACATGGTCAGGGTGTTAATACTGAAGCCGCAGGCGTACAGCACCGCAAAGGTGCCGAGCAGCACCACCGGCACAGCAATGGTGGGGATCAGCGTGGCGCGGAAGTTTTGCAGGAACAGGTACATCACCAGAAACACCAGCAGGATCGCTTCCAGCAGGGTTTTCACCACGTCCTTAATGGAGGCTTTAACGAACGGCGTGGTTTCAAACGCCACTTTGGCTTCCAGCCCGTGCGGGAAATATTGCGCCAGTTCGGCGACGCGGGCGCGCACCAGCTTGTCGGTATTCATCTCGTTGGCGCCGGAAGCCAGCTTGATGCCGAGACCGGAGGCGGGCTGGCCGTTATAGCGGCTCAGAAAGTCATACTTTTCGGCGCCCATGGCGATGGTGGCCACGTCGCCGAGCGTCACCACTGAACCGTCGGTGTTGGTTTTCAGCGTAATGGCGCGAAACTGCGCGGGCGTCTGTAGCATCGACTGGGCGTTAACCGTGGCGTTCAGCGCCTGTTTGTCCACCGACGGCAACCCGCCGACCTGGCCGACCGCCACCTGAGTGTTCTGCGATTCGATGGCGCTGACCACATCGTCGGTGGTTAGCGCGTAGTTAATCAGCTTGTTGGGATCGAGCCAGATGCGCATGGCGTATTGCGAGCCGTAGGCATCGACCTGGCCGACGCCGTCGATGCGGCTGAGCGGATCCTGAATGTTACTGGCGACGTAATCGGCAATATCCTGTTTATCCATGCTGCCGTCGGTGGAGACAAAGGCGATCATCAGAATGTTGCTGTCGCCGGTTTTGTTTACCGTGACGCCCTGCGACTGCACCGCCGCCGGCAGCTTGCGCAGCGCGCTCTGCAGCTGATTCTGTACCTGTTGCCGCGCTTCATCCGGGTTAGTGCCGGCGGTAAAGGTGAGGGTGATCTGCGCCTGGCCGGTGTTGCTGCTGTTCGAGGACATGTACATCAGGTTATCGATCCCCGTCATATTCTGCTCGATAACCTGGGTGACGGTGTTTTCCAGCGTCTGCGCGGATGCGCCGGGATAGTTGGCGGTGATGCGCACGTTAGGCGGCGCGAGATCCGGATACTGTTCCACCGGCAGCGAGATAATGGCCAGCGTGCCACACAGGCACAGCAAAATAGCCAGCACCCAGGCAAAAATGGGGCGGTCGATAAAAAAGTTCGACATGAAACCGACACTCCTCAGCTGCGTACTTTGTACTTGTTATTAGTAAAAGCGTGTCGCACGCTGCGCTTCACGCTGGCGGAGTGCAAGGGCGATCCTGAAAACTCCGGTTGCTGCTTACTGTACGCGGGGCAAATTAGGGAATCGTGGATAAATTATGGAGAAAGTGTAAAAGTCGCAGCAGCTTTATGTGCGCAATCACACATTGCGACTCTCCAGCCACAGCACCGTTGCCGCAACGCGGGAACGGACGTCGAGCTTACGCAGCAGGTTGCGGATGTGCACCTTTACCGTTTCTTCGGAAATGTGCAGCGTGGCGGCAATCTCTTTGTTGGATAAGCCGCGTGCTACTTCCTGCAACACATCCAGTTCGCGCTCGGTTAGCTGTCTGAACGGATTGACGCTGGGCTGGCGGGTCGCCAGATATTCTGCCACCACCTCGCTGAACACGTTCTCGCCCTGTGCGCCGCGCATCACCTGCGCCAGCAGCAGTTCCGGTTCGCTGTCTTTGAGCAGATAGCCATCGGCGCCGGCATCCACCATGGCGTAAATATCGCTGCGCGCGTCGGACACTGTCAGTACCAGAATGCGTGCCGCGACGCCCTCGTGGCGCAGCGCCTTCAGCGTATCCAGCCCGGACATGCCCTTCATATTCAGATCGAGCAGAATCACATCCGGTGCCAGACGGCGCGCTTCGGCCAGCGCTTCGGTACCGTTATTCGCCTCAGCCACCACTTCCAGACGCGGTTCCAGCGCCAGCAACTGGCGGATACCGCGACGCATCAGCGGATGATCGTCAACGATCATAATAGACAGGGAAGGGTGAGCCATAGGTTCTCCAGAGTTTCAATCCATTTGCTAAGTGTAATGCGTTAAGCCAGCCGGTGCGCGGGGCGGGCGGGAAAACGCAGCGTGACGCAGGTGCCCTGCGCCTGCGGGGTAATCAGTAAGCTGCCGGCGAGACGCGCCGCGCGCTCGGCCATGATGGTCAGCCCGTAGTGGCCCGGCGGCTCTTCCACGCTATTGATACCGCAGCCGTCATCTTCGATGGTCAGCAGGTGCTCATCATCAGCGACACGCTGATAGCGAATCTGAATCTGCTGCGCCTGCGCGTGACGAATTGCGTTGAGCAGCGCCTCGCGTGCAATCTGCAGCACGTGCACCTGCTGCTGGGCATCCAGCGTTTGCAGGCCAGGCTGATAGTCAAAGGTAATCGCCGCCTGCGACTGCTCCTGCAGCGGGGCGATCATCGCCTGCATCGCCTGCACTAAATCGGCCTGTTCAATGCTCAGGCGGAAGGTGGTGAGCAGCTCGCGCAGCTGCTGATAGGCCTCGGCCAGCGCGCGATCAAAATCGGCGATGATCGCCTGTGCCTGCGGCTGGCTGCTATCGACATTACGCCGCAGCAGCGTCAGCTGGATACGCAGAAAAGAGAGCGACTGCGCCAGCGAATCGTGCAGCTCGCGCGCAATGGTGGCGCGCTCTTCAATCAGCAGCATCTGCTGATACTGCTTCTGCGTCTGCCAGATCCACAGTGCACGCGCCAGCATGTTGGCCAGGCTGTGCATCAGCTCATCGGCCGGCGGCGCGCGGCGGGTTTGCCAGCACAGTTCGCCGAGGCGCTGCTCCTCCTGCTGCAGCGGCAGCCGCTGCCAGCTGAGATCGTCGGCGGGCACGCCGGCCTGGAAGGCGATATCTTCGCTGGCGATTTGCAGCACCTCCAGCGCTTCCCGCCGCTGCACCAGCCGCAGCAGGCCCTGAAACAGCTCGGGATTGAGCGGGCTGCCGGTGAGAATCTGCGAGCTTTCATACAGCAGCGACAGCGTGCGGTTGGCCTGGGTTAAATCTTCGGTTTTATTGCGTACCGCGCACTCCAGCAGGCGATAGTGCGAATGCAGCCGCTCCGCCATAGTGGTAAACGCCTGCGCCAGCACGCCCAGCTCGTTGGGCTGATGCACGGAAAGCGGCGGAAAACTGAAGTTGGCCTGTTCGACGTACTGACTGGCGGTGACCAGCGAATCGAGCGGACGCACCACGTTGCGGCGAATAAAGCCAATGCTCCACAGCGCCAGCGCGACAATCGCCAGAAAGCCGAACAGGCTGCTGGCGGCCACCAGATGCATTTTCAGCTCGGCATAGTGCTGCACCGCCAGCACGAAGCGGTCGATCTCACTGACGTAGCCCGCCACGCGCTGCTGGTACACCTGCGCCCGCGCCGGCTGCAGCGTCTCCTGCAGTACCGGCCAGCTGTCGCGCAGATAGCGATAGCGGCTGCTGACTTCAATCGGCACCCACGGACGCTCCAGATGCTGCAGCGCCGGTGACTCCAGCGTCTGCTGATATTGCTGCATATGGTGCGCCAGCTGCTGCGGATCGCGCGTGCTGTCCCACGCCAGCCGGTAGATTTGCATGCGCAGCGAGCCGGCGACATTCACCGCTTCGGCATCGCGCAAACTGCTGGAGAGCGTCATCAGCGCCAGGCCGGTGGTTAACAGCGACAGCAGCACAATCGCGCTGAGCGCGCGGGCAATGGTGCGGGTAACAGGACGTTTCACTATCACAATAATAACCCTTACAAGAGCGGGGGATTATAAGTCAGCCGCAGCGCGGGTGCGAGCGCGAAATTGACACATCTGGTTACTTTTACCAGAGAAACTAACCGCGGTTTACGTTTCCCTGGATTAACCGCGTTTGGCTGGCGAAATATTGAACGCTTTTACCGCCCGCGCAGCCTGGTTTGCACTGGCCCGACGATACTTTGACGCGTAACCTTTTCCCCGCACGACAACAGGAGCACCTCATGAAGACACGTTATGCCGTAATGACTGCTGCACTGCTTGCCAGCGCATCGTTTACTACCTTTGCCGCCTCGCCGTTGAGCGAGGCACAAACCCAGGACCTGCAAAGCAGCGGCACCGTATCGGTGAGCGGCGTGCGCGGTTCGCTGGATGACGCCACCCGTCAGCTGTCGCAGAAAGCGGAAGAGATGGGCGCCAGCCACTATCGCGTCATTGGCATGCAGAATCCAGGCGATTCCAGCATGTGGAGCGGCAGCGCCGAGATTTACCGTTAATGCCCTTCATTATTCCCCTCTGGTAGTTTTTTCCTGTAGCCACCGATTACCGGCCACCCCACTGGCCGGTTTTTTTGTGCGTCGCGACGGATTATTACAAATCAACCCGTGCAGTCAGCCAGTATATTTTGCTTCGTTCATGCAGAACGGGTAGGATTCATCGCCGTAATTTCCCGGCTCGCCGCGCGTCATCGTTCCGCCGCTCAGGGGCCGGTTTTACCCCATTTCGCACTGCCCGGCGCAATCGATTGGTTACGCGGTGATTGATGGACAGGACAAACAGGAAAGCTATGAAATCTACTAAAAAAACGCCAGCCGAACAGCGTGCTGCGAGAAGGCGCTGGCTTAACTCTCACGATACGGGTTACCACAAAGCGATGGGTAACCGTCAGGTACAAATGATCGCCATTGGCGGCGCTATCGGTACCGGTCTGTTCCTCGGTGCCGGCGCGCGTCTGCAGATGGCCGGTCCGGCACTGGCACTGGTGTATCTGGTGTGCGGTATCTTCTCCTTCTTTATTCTCCGTGCGTTGGGCGAGCTGGTGTTGCATCGCCCTTCCAGCGGCAGCTTTGTTTCGTACGCGCGTGAATTCCTCGGGGAAAAAGCGTCCTACGTCGCGGGCTGGATGTATTTCGTTAACTGGGCGATGACCGGTATCGTCGATATCACCGCGGTGGCGCTTTACATGCATTACTGGGGCGCGTTTGGTGATGTGCCGCAGTGGGTATTTGCGCTGGGCGCGCTGGCGATTGTCGGCACCATGAACATGATCGGCGTAAAGTGGTTCGCCGAGATGGAATTCTGGTTCGCGCTGGTGAAAGTGCTGGCTATCGTGGTGTTCCTGATTGTCGGCGTGGTGTTCCTCGGCAGCGGTAAACCGCTGGACGGCAACACCACCGGCTTCCACCTGATCACCGACAACGGCGGGTTGTTCCCGCACGGTCTGCTGCCGGCGCTGGTGCTGGTACAGGGCGTGGTGTTTGCCTTCGCCTCGATTGAGCTGGTGGGCACGGCGGCGGGCGAGTGTAAAGACCCGAAAACCATGCTGCCGAAAGCCATCAACAGCGTGATCTGGCGTATCGGCCTGTTCTATGTGGGCTCCGTGGTGCTGCTGGTACTGCTGCTGCCGTGGAACGCCTATCAGGCCGGACAAAGCCCGTTCGTCACCTTCTTCTCCAAACTGGGCGTGCCTTACATTGGCAGCGTGATGAACATCGTGGTGCTGAGCGCGGCGCTGTCGAGCCTGAACTCGGGCCTGTACTCCACCGGACGTATTCTGCGTTCAATGTCGATGGGCGGCTCGGCGCCGCAGTTCATGTCGAAGATGAGTAAGCAGCAGGTGCCTTACGCCGGTATCCTGGTGACCATCGGCGTGTACGTGATCGGCGTGGTGCTCAACTACTACGTTCCGTCGCAGGTGTTTGAGATCGTCCTGAACGTGGCGTCGCTGGGGATTATCTCCTCGTGGGCGTTCATCGTGGTGTGCCAGATGCGTCTGCGCAAAGCCATCAAAGAGGGCAAAGCGGAAGATGTCAGCTTCAAGCTGCCGTGGGCGCCGTTCACCTCGTGGCTGACGCTGCTGTTCCTGGTGAGCGTGCTGGTGCTGATGGCGTTTGACTACCCGAACGGCACTTACACCATTGCTTCAATTCCGCTGATTGCCGTGCTGCTGGTGCTCGGCTGGTTTGGCGTGCGTAAGCGCGTGCAGGCGGAAGCGATGAAAGAGCACGAGCATCATCATGACGATCAGGATGGTGCGGCGCCTAAACTTGCGGAAGACAACGCGCGTTAATCGCAGCGATGCTCACCTGCGGGGGCCAGTCGGCCCCCGTTTTTATTTCAATTATCCTTCTCTTGATCCCGCATCGGGAATTACACCTTTCGGGTGATATAGCCCTTCATAACCTCAGGTTATTTTACGCACCATCTCTACATCCCCGCATTGAGGTGAGCCGATGGCGTTGTCGCGACGTGAACTCTTTACCGGGCAGCGCGTCATGCCTGCCGGCGGTATCGCGTTGCCGTGGTGGCGGGGTGAGAGCGGCTGTGACGGCTGCGCCCGCTGCGTACAAGCCTGCGAGAGCGGCATTATCCGCATCGCCGCTGGCGAAGCGCCGCAGCTCGACTTTCTGCAGGGGGAATGCACCTTTTGCGCCGCCTGTGCCGACGTCTGCCCGCAGCCGCTGTTTCAGCCGCGCGACACTGAACCTTTTAGCCAGCGCATCCGCATCGACAGCCGCTGTATCGCTTTTCTTGGCGTTAACTGTCGCAGCTGCCAGGAGAGTTGTGAGCAGCAGGCGATCCGTTTTCGCCTGATGCCCAACGGCATCGGCCAGCCGGAAATCCTTCCGCAACACTGCACCGGCTGTGGCGCCTGTATCGCGCCGTGTCCGGTCTCAGCCACAGGACTGCATCATGACGAATAACGACAGCTGGCACGTATGTGGCCTGGTGATTCAGGCACGTCCGACCGCGATCGCGGCGGTGCGGCAGGCGCTACTGAACTTTGCCGATAGCGACATTGCGGCAGAAGATGCCGCACGCGGCACGCTGGCGCTAACGCTGGGCGCGGCCAACAGCGCCACGCTGCTGAGCAACATTGAAGCCACCCGCAACATCCCGGATGTGCTGGCGGTATCGCTGGTTTATCACCAGCAAGACGAAATTGAAGAACCCTGTAAGGAAGCATCATGAACCTGAGTCGTCGTGATTTTATGAAGGCCAATGCGGCGGCTGCTGCTGCAACGGCTGCCGGTCTCACCATTCCGACCGTGACCAAAGCGGCCACCAGCCTGGCTGAGCCGATTCGCTGGGAAAAAGCGCCGTGCCGGTTTTGCGGCACCGGCTGTGGCGTGCTGGTCGGCACGCAGAATGGCCGCGTGGTCGCCTCGCAGGGCGATCCGCAGGCGGAGGTTAATCGCGGTCTGAACTGCATCAAAGGCTACTTCCTGCCGAAGATCATGTACGGCAAAGATCGTCTGACCCAGCCGCTGCTGCGCATGACCGACGGCAAATTCGATAAGAACGGCGAGTTCACCCCGGTAAGCTGGGATCAGGCGTTCGACATCATGGAAGCGAAGTTTAAGGCGGCGCTGAAAGCCAACGGCCCGGAATCGGTCGGCATGTTTGGCTCCGGCCAGTGGACCGTATGGGAAGGTTACGCCGCATCAAAGCTGATGAAAGCCGGCTTCCGCACCAACAACCTCGATCCGAACGCGCGCCACTGCATGGCGTCTGCGGTGGTGGGCTTTATGCGTACCTTCGGTATGGACGAACCGATGGGCTGCTACGATGACATCGAGCAGGCCGATGCGTTTGTGCTGTGGGGATCGAACATGGCCGAGATGCACCCGATTCTCTGGTCACGCCTGACCGCGCGTCGTCTCAGCAATGACAACGTCAAAGTGGCGGTGCTGTCGACCTATCGCCACCGCAGTTTCGAGCTGGCCGATAACGCCATCGTCTTCACGCCGCAGAGCGATCTGGCGATCCTCAACTTCATCGCTAACTACATCATTCAGAACAATAAAGTCGATAAAACCTTCCTGCAGAATCACGTCACGCTGCGTAAAGGCGTGACGGATATCGGCTACGGTTTGCGCCCGACCAATCCGCTGCAGGCGGCGGCGAAAAATCCGGACAACGGCGAGTCGACGCCAATCAGCTTCGATGAGTATGCGAAATTTGTCGCGGAATACACGGTGGAAAAAGCCAGCGCCATGAGCGGCGTAGAGCAGGATCAGCTGATCGCGCTGGCGGAGCTGTACGCCGATCCGAACGTGAAGGTGGTCTCTTACTGGACCATGGGCTTCAACCAGCATACGCGCGGCGTGTGGGCGAACAACCTGTGCTACAACATCCACCTGCTGACCGGCAAAATTTCCCGTCCGGGCACCGGACCGTTCTCGCTCACCGGCCAGCCATCGGCCTGTGGCACCGCGCGTGAAGTGGGCACGTTTGCGCATCGTCTGCCAGCCGACATGGTGGTGAACAATGACAAACACCGCGCTTTAGCTGAAAAACTATGGAAGCTGCCGCAGGGCACGGTGCCAGCCAAAGTCGGTCTGCACGCCGTGGCGCAGGATCGCGCGCTGAAAGATGGCAAGCTGAATGCCTATTGGGTGATGTGTAACAACAACATGCAGGCCGGGCCGAACCTGACGCAGGAGCGCATGCCGGGCTGGCGCGATGCGCGCAACTTTGTCGTGGTATCCGACCCGTATCCGACCGTCAGCGCCCTGTCTGCCGACCTGATTCTGCCGACGGCGATGTGGGTAGAGAAAGAGGGCGCCTACGGCAACGCCGAGCGCCGTACCCAGTTCTGGCATCAGCAGGTGAAAGCGCCGGGCGAGGCGAAATCGGATCTGTGGCAGCTGGTGACCTTTGCCAAACGCTTCCGCGTTGAGGACGTGTGGCCAGAGGCGCTGATTGCTCAGCAGCCTGAGCTGAAAGGCAAAACCCTCTACGACGTGCTGTATGCCAACGGCCAGGTGAATCAGTTCCCGCTGAGCGAAGTGGCCGACGACCGCCTTAACGATGAAGCGCGTGAGTTTGGCTTCTATATCCAGAAAGGCCTGTTCGAGGAGTATGCCAGTTTTGGGCGCGGCCACGGTCACGATCTCGCACCGTTTGATACTTATCACGAGGCGCGCGGTCTGCGCTGGCCGGTAGTGGACGGCAAAGAGACGCGCTGGCGCTATCGTGAAGGTTTCGACAGCTATGTGAAAGCCGGTGAGGGCGTACGTTTTTACGGTAAGCCGGACGGCAAAGCCACCATTTTTGCCCTGCCGTACGAGCCGCCAGCGGAAGCGCCGGATGCCGAATATGACCTGTGGTTCTGCACCGGTCGCGTGCTGGAGCACTGGCACACTGGCACCATGACGCGCCGCGTGCCGGAACTGCACCGCGCGGTGCCGCAGGCGCTGCTGTATATCCATCCGCTGGACGCCAAAGATCGCGGCTTCCGTCGCGGTGAGAAGGTGCGCGTGGTATCACGTCGCGGCGAAACCCTCGCCACCGTGGAAACGCGCGGGCGTAATCAGCCGCCGCAGGGGCTGGTATTTATGCCGTTCTTCGATGCCGGCGTGCTGGCCAACAACATCACGCTGGACGCCACCGATCCGCTGTCGAAGCAGACCGATTACAAAAAATGCGCCGTTAAGCTGGTGAAAATCTGAGGCAGGATGCAATGAAACCTTTTATCACTCTTGTAACCGTTGCCGCCCTGATGCTGGGCGGCGTGGTGTACGCTAATAACGGCGTCGATCTCAATCAGTCACCGGAAGTGACGGCAACGCAGCAGGGCACCATTCATCAGCCCAAAGAGCAGAGCCGCAAGCCGCTGAACTATGTTAATCAGCCGCCGGTGATCCCGCACAGCGTGGAGGGCTACCAGGTGACGAAGAACGTGAACCGCTGCCTGCAGTGTCACGGCACCCAGAGCTATCTGACCACCGGCGCGCCGCGTGTCAGTCCGACGCACTTTACTGACCGCGACGGCGTGGTGAGCAGCACGGTATCGCCGCGTCGCTACTTCTGCCTGCAGTGTCACGTGCCGCAGACCGATGCCAAACCGGTGGTGGAAAACACCTTTAAGCCGGCTGACGGCTTTGGGCAGTGAGGTGACGATGAAACAGAAACTTTTACGTATCTGGCGCTGGTGGCGACGCCCCAGCCGTCTGGCGCTCGGCACGCTGCTGATTCTTGGCTTTGCTGGCGGCATCATCTTCTGGGGCGGTTTTAACACCGCGATGGAGATGACCAACCGCGAGCAGTTCTGTATTGGCTGTCACGAAATGCGCAACAACGTCTATCAGGAATATATGCAGACGGTGCACTACAACAACCGTAGCGGCGTGCGCGCCACCTGCCCGGACTGTCACGTGCCGCACGAGTGGGGGCCGAAGATGATTCGTAAGATCCAGGCGAGTAAAGAGGTGTACGCCAAGATCTTTGGCCTGATTGATACGCCGCAGAAGTTTGAAGAGACGCGTATCGAGCTGGCGCAGAACGAATGGCGCCGGATGAAGAACAACAATTCGCAGGAGTGTCGTAACTGCCACAACTTCGATTATATGGACTTCACCGCGCAGAAAACGGTCGCGGCCAAAATGCACAGCAAAGCGGTGCAGGACGGACAGACCTGTATCGACTGCCACAAAGGCATTGCCCACCATCTGCCGGATATGAAAGACCAGCCAAACGGTTTCTAATCACGACCCTGGCCGCGCCTGCCGGTGCGGTATCAGGGTTTTCGTGCCGACCGGTTGAGGCAGCCGCAAACCACACAACATTGTAGCGGCGCGATTTATCGCGCTAAGTTAATCACTGCACAGTTGCCCGGATGCGCGATGAATAGCGCCGCTACGACACGTGCCATGAGCGTTGAAAAGGCGTAATGCTCAACTGACAACCATTACGCCATCGCGGGCAATCTGCCCCACAATTCAGATAGTTTTCCCCACGGCTTCGGCCTATTATCTCAGGCTCCCTCAGCTACGCAGTGGAGCGGCTATGTCGTTAAAGATCAACATCATCAAAGATAAGTTGCTGTCTGATAATTATTTCATTCTGCGCAACTACACCTACGAACTCACCCGCAGTAACGGCGACGTGGTACGTCACAAACGTGAAGTCTACGATCGCGGCAACGGCGCCACCATCCTGCTCTACAACCGTGAAAAAAACAGCGTGGTGCTGATTCGTCAGTTCCGCATCGCGACCTATGTTAACGACAACGCCAGCGGTGAGCTGATTGAAACCTGCGCCGGACTGCTGGATAACGACACGCCGGAAGATTGCATCCGTAAAGAAGCGGTGGAAGAGACCGGCTATCAGGTTGGTAAGGTCGAAAAGCTGTTTGAGGCCTACATGTCGCCGGGCGGCGTAACGGAATTGCTGCACTTTTTCGCCGCTGAATACAGCGACGCGCAGCGCGCTAACGACGGCGGCGGCGTGGAAGATGAAGAGATCACCGTACTCGAGCTGCCGTTTCCCCAGGCGCTGGCGATGGTGAAAGAGGGGCGCATTCGCGACGGCAAAACCATTATGTTACTGCACTATGCGCAGCTGATGGGCTGGTTGCAGGCATAACCGCGGCGGTAATTCGCAGGGCCGGCACGAATGCCGACTCTGCAGATGCCAGGGCGCAATGCATTGCGCCACTACGCCATGTGCGTGATTTCCGGAGCATTTAACGGCGTTACTTCACACTCCGGATGAGCCTGCATGCGCGCCAGCGCTTCGGCGTAGGAGGGCATGGAATTGGCCGCGCCGGAACGCTCGACGCACAGCGAGGCAAACGCCGCCGCAAACAGCGCCGCCTGCGGTAACGCATCGCCGGACGCCAGGCGCGCCGCCAGTGCGCCGTTGAAGGCATCGCCGGCACCGGTGGTGTCGAGCGGCTGGGCAGGAAACAGCGGAATACGCAGCTGCTGCTCCGCGCTGGAGAGCAGGGCGCCCGCGGTGCCAAGCGTAATAATCACCTGACGCGCGCCCTTACGGTGCAGCACTTCGGCGGCGCGCTGCGCGCTGGCAAAATCGGTCACTTTTATCCCGCTCAGCTGCATCGCTTCGGTGCTGTTGGGCGTTAACAGATCCACCTTAGCCAGCAGCGCATCGCTGACTTTCTGCCACGGTGCCGGATTCAGAATGACAAACGTGCCGCCGGCACGCGCGTTGTCGATCATGCGCTGAATGGCGCTGAGGTTGTTCTCCAGCTGCACCAGCAGAATATCGGCGGCAGCCACGGTGGGCTGACAGCGCGCCACTTCGGCCGCGGTCACGGTGGTATTTGCGCCGGGATAGACCGATATCATGTTCTCGGCATCATCGCCCGCCACGTAAATCAGCGCGTTGCCGGTGGGTTTCTCTTTACAGGTGAACAGTGTAATGGCATCGAAACCGGTCTTCTCCAGATGGCGGCGGGCAAAGGTGCCAAAATCGTCATTACCTACCTTACCGATATAGTGCACGCGCGCCCCGGCGCGCAGCGCGGCGGTGGCCTGGTTGGCCCCTTTGCCGCCGGGCCCCATCATGCTGTTGTGCGCCGTGAGCGATTCGCCCGGCAGGGGGAAACGGTTCATCACCGCGACCACGTCGAGGTTGAACGAGCCAAACACACACACTTTTCCTTTCATTGCGCGCTCCTGAACAGCCGTTCTGCGGCGAGGCAGGCGCCGCGACAGCCGGTGTGATCGGTGGATTGACTGAAGATGATTTTCAAACCATCCCGCGTGGCCGGCGGCCGTAAATGCTGCTGGATCTGACTGCGCAGCTGCGCCAGCGGGAAATCTGCCATCGCCAGCACGCCGCCGCCCAGAATCAGGTACTCCGGATCGAGAATGTTCATCTCGGTGGCGATCAGCTGCGCCAGCCGCTGCACAAACGCCTGCAGCGCCGGGTCAGAACCGTGATGGGTAAACAGCGCCGACATTGGCGTTTGCGCCGCATTGGCCTGCGCCCAGTGGCTCAACCAGTGGCCGGAGGTCACGGTTTCCGCACAGCCATGGTTGCCGCATGGGCAGGGCAGCGCGTTACCGGCCACCGGCACGTGGCCGAGTTCACCGGCTCCGCCATGCTGACCATGGTAGAAGCGGCCGTTGATCCACAGGCTGTTGCCCATGCCGGTGCCAGGATACAGACCTACCGCATTTTCCGGCAGCTGCTCCAGCTGCATTAAATCCCACAGCATCAGATGGTTAACGTCTTTATCCATCGCCACCGGCACGCCCAGTCGTTCACTCAGCAGCGCCGCTACCGGCTGATGATCAAGCGCCTGAATGAACGGCAGTGAAATCACCTGCTGACGATCGCGGCTGAGAATGCCCGGCAGGCCGAGCATTACACCGCTGACCGGCTGCTGCTCCAGCGTTTCCGCAATCAGCTGCCCGAGTGCGGCCAGCGCATCGGGCTGCTGCGCCCAGCTGGCGGTGGGCACTTTACGAAAGCTGCTCCAGATGCGGCCCGCCTCCATCAACTGCAGACGGGTGCCGGTGCCGCCAATGTCGATACCGAGCCAGCGTGTTGTCATGCCGACACCTGCGCCAGGCCCTGCGCTTCATCAATGCTCTCACGCATCATGTTCCACGCGGTGGCGAGATCTTCGTGAATATTAAACAGGCCGGAAGTACCGACAATCAGCACTTCGGCACCGGCACCGACCAGCGTGTTGTAGGTACGCGTATTACAGGAACCGTCGATCTCAATCAGATAGCGGTGGCCGTGCGCCTGCTTCAGCGCCTTCAGCTCCTGTACCTTCTGCACCATCTCCGGAATAAACGGCTGACCGGCATAGCCCGGATCCACCGTCATAACGGTGATTTTATCCAGCAGATGAATGTAATGATGGATAAAGGAGACCGGCGTAGCCGGGTTGAGCACCACGCCCACTTTTTTGCCGTAGCTGCGAATCAGGTTGATAACGCGAAACGCATCACGGTTGATGGTTTCAGCGTGCGGGCAAATGTAATCGGCGCCGGCATTGGCCACCGCTTCAATAAAGTCGGTCGGCTCTTCCACCATCAGATGCACATCGATCGCTACCTGGGTATGCGGGCGGATCTGCTCAATAAAGAACGGCGACAGGGTGATGTTTTTAACGTAGTGACCGTCCATGATGTCGATGTGCAGGAAGTCAGCGCGGGAGTCCAGCACGGCCAGCTGGTGCTTGATCTCCATCAGATTCATACACATCAACGACGGGGAGACTTGAATACGCATCATACTTCCTTTTTTTCGGTCAGAGGATTAAGCGCCGCGGCCAGTTTGCTGAGCCTGACGGCACGGTGATCGTTAAAGCGCGCTTTGAGTTGTTTGAAGGCCAGCACCACCACCAGCACGGCACCCCACATCGCCAGGCTGACATGCTGGCTGATGTTCATCAGGTTGAAGCCGGTGGAGAGCACCTGCAGCGCAATCAGCGCCAGCACCACGCCGGTCACGCGGCCAAAACCGCCGTTGGGATCGGTGCCGCCGAGAATAATGGCCAGTACGGTCAGCAGCAGGTAGGCATCGCCGTAACCCATGCGCGCCGAGTTAAAGCGCGCCATCATGATCAGACCGGCCAGCACGCACAGCAGGCTGGAGATGACATACACCAGCATCACCATACGGTGGGTATTGATGCCGCTGAACCAGGTGGCGTTGATGTTGCTGCCGCCCATGTAGATGCATTTACCGGCGCGGGTTTTGCCGAGGAACAGCGCCAGCAGCGCGGCGGCAACCAGGAATACCCACAGCGGCAGCGGCATGCCCAGCAGCGTGTCTGAGCCGAGCGACTGCACCACCGGCGGCATACCGCTCACCGCCGCACCTTTGGTCAGCCAGATGCCGATGCCGTTGAGCGTCATCATGGTGGCCAGCGTTACCAGAATCGGGTGTGCGCCGATGCGCGTTACCATCACGCCGGTGATCACGCCAATCACGGCGGCAATCACCATCGCGCCGACGATGGCGATAAACAGCCACAGCAGCTGCTGACCGGTACCGGCATCAGCGGGCAGGGCGCTCATCAGGGTCCAGGCGATGAACAGCGCCGTCAGGTTGGCGGTGGCGATGATGGCGAGGTTCAGGCCGCCGCTGAGGATGGCGATAAACATCGCCAGTGTTAACAGGCCGAGCTCCGGCAGCTGAAACGCCATGCTCATAAAGGTCGAATCAGTGAGAAAGCGGCCCGGCAGCATGACGCTGAAGGTGGCCAGCGCCAGCGCAATCAACAGCATCAGGCCGATGTTGGTGCCGTCCGGCCGCAGCGCAGAGAGAGATTTCATGGTGATGGCTCCTCCCGTCAGACGAAACTGACGTCGGTTTCTTTACGTTTTTTGTAGTGGGTGACGGCAATCGCCACCATAATCGTGCCGCCGACCACAATGTTCATGAAGTAGTTGGAGACGCCGATCAGATTGAGGCCGTTTTTCAGGATGGCGATCAGGAATACGCCCATCAGCGTGCCGCTGACCGTGCCTTTGCCGCCCATCAGGCTGGCACCGCCCAGCACCGTCGCAGCCAGCACATCCAGCTCACCGCCGACCAGCGCGTTCGGCACTACTTCACCCATGCGGTACACCTGCACCAGCCCGCCAATCGCCGCCATCGCCCCGAGCCAGCCGTAGGCAAACACGTGAATCAATCCCACGCGGATGCCAATGCGCCGCGCCGATTCCGCATCGCCGCCCACCGCATACAGATGACGGCCCAGATTGGTTTTGTTGAGCAGCAGCGCGGTGAGCCCGGCAATCACCAGCATGATCGCCAGCGGTAAGCCAATCTGAAAACTGTTGCCCTGTACGCTAAACGGCAGCACGCTGCGCAGGGTGATCCACCAGTCCGGCAGCGAGTAGAGGCTTTTGCCGCCGGTAACCCACATCAGCAGACCAAACAGCAGCGACTGCATACTGATGGTGATGATGATCGACACCACGCGCAGCGAGGTGATCAGCAGGGCGTTGATCACGCCAAACAGCGTGCCGCAGACGATAGCCAGCAGAATGCTGAGCAGCGCGTTATCAAACTGGAACTGCACAAACAGCGAGGCGATCAGGTATTGCACCACCGACGCCACGGCGGCGAAGGAGATATCGATACCGCCGGTCACCAGCACCACAAACAGGCCGAGGGCGAAAATGCCGGTAACGGCATAGCTTTCCGCCAGATCCAGCAGGTTCTGCACCGTCAGGAACTGATCGCTGGCCAGCGAGAAGAACACCATGAAAGCCAGCAGCACCCAGGCGAGCCAGCCCTGGCTGGAGTGCGGACGTAAACGAGAGAAATCAGGCATTAATCACCTCCGCCAGCTGTTCCTGCGCCACGGTATCGGGTTGGTATTCGGCATGGATGGTGCCGTCGCGAAAGTGCAGAATGCGGTCGCAGTTGTACCAGACCTCCGGCACTTCGTCGGAAATCAGGATGATCGACAGTCCCTCTTTCGCCAGCTCGTGGATCAGCTGATAGATGCTGGCCTTGGCACCGACATCCACGCCGACGGTCGGCGAGTCGAGGATCAGAATGCGCGGCTGGGTCAGCACCCATTTCGCCAGCACGATTTTTTGCTGGTTGCCGCCGGACAGGGTAAAGATCGCCAGGTTGGGATCGGCCACGCGCACGCCGAGCTGCTGAATCCACTGCAGGATCAGCTTGTTCTTGCGGTATTCGTCGATCAGGTGGAAACGGTTTTGCAGCTTATCGAGAATCGGCAGCACCATGTTGTCGGCCACCGACTGCTGCTGCACCAGGCCGAGCGTCAGGCGATCTTCCGAAACGTAGCCGATACCGGCTTTGATGGCGTCTTCATGCCCGCGAAAACGCACCGGCTTGCTGTCGAGCCAGATTTTGCCGCTGTCCGGTTTGGTCATGCCAAACAGCGACAGCGCCAGTTCGGTGCGGCCGGAGCCGAGCAGGCCGCACAGGCCCAGCACTTCACCGGCGTAGAGTTTGAAATTGACGTCATGATACTGACCGGCGCGCGTCAGCTTCTCTACTTCGAGAATCGCCCGATCGGCGTTGCGCGTTGGCGCTTTTAACTGGTAGTCGAGCTTCAGGCCGGTCATCAGTTCGGTCAGGTGATGCGGCGTCATCTCCCTGGCTGGCCAGCAGCCCATCTTGCGGCCGTCGCGGATCACCGTCACGCGATCCGAAATCTCCAGCACTTCATCCAGCCGGTGACTGACAAACACCACACAGATGTTTTTGTCTTTCAGATAGCGCACGGTGCGCAGCAGCTGATTGACCTCGGTACGCGTCAGCGACGCGGTGGGTTCGTCCATGATCACCAGTCGTGCATCGGCCACCAGCGCGCGGCAAATCGCCACCTGCTGGCGCTGGGCAATCGACAGCGCAGCGACTTTCTCATTCAGATCGAGATCGAATTTCAGCTCATCAATAATGCCGCGCGCGGTGTCGCGCAGCCGGGCCTGACGGTGCCAGCCGAGCAACCCGTTGAGGTTATGCTCAAAGGCGATGTTCTCCGCCACGCTCAAATTGGGGAACAGCGACAGATCCTGGTAAATCACCTGGATACCGAAGTCGCGCGCCTGACGGGTGGTCAGACGCGGGAAACTCTGGCCGTCGCCGAGGGTAATGCGGCTGCCACTGTCCGGGGCGTGCACCCCGGAAATGACTTTAATTAAGGTGCTCTTGCCACAGCCGTTGGTGCCAGCGAGACAGTGCACTTCGCCGGCCAGCAGGGTCAGCGAGATATCGCTCAGTGCGCGGTTGCCACCAAATGTTTTCGACAGGTTGTCGAGCGCAATCAGCGTCTGTGGAGTGACCTCTTGCATGTTACAGCCCCATTTTCACCAGTTTTGGCAGGTTCTCTTTATCGAGACTTTCGGTGTTGTTACCGAGAATGGTGTGCGTCGCCTCATCCACCTTCACTTTGCCCAGCCCTTCAATGGTCATGCCGTCGGTAATTGGCTCTTTTTTCTCCATCATGTCGGCGATACGCACAAATACTTCACCGGCGGTCTGCGGATTCCAGATATAGCCGCCCTTGATAGCACCGCGCTGTACCAGCGACGCGCCCTGGCCCGGGCTGAAGGCGCCGATGACGCACACCTGATCGATCTTGTTGCGGTTCATGACCGCGCGGCCGGCGCCAATCGGTCCCTGAGAACCAAAGGCCATAATGCCTTTCAGATCCGGGTACTTAGACATCAGCTCGTTGGTGGTGCGGATGGAGTCATCCAGCGATTCGCCGACGCCGAATTTGTCGGTCACCAGCTGCATCTTCGGATAGTGCTGTTTCTGGTAGTTGAGCGCGGCGTCGGTCCACTCCTGATGCAGTGGCACCGTCAGGCTGCCGACATACATGGCGTACTTGCCTTCTTCATGCATGCATTTCGCCAGTGCTTTCATATGGTTGATGCCGTGGGTCGGCGCATCGACCAGCTCGAAATCCCAGTTGGCGTCTTTCTGGCCGGGCGATTCGTGGGTAATCACCATGATCCCGGCTTCACGCGCGCGCTTCAGCACCGGCTCAAGCACTTTCGGGTCGTTTGGCACCACGCCGATGATATCGACCTTCTGCGCAATCAAATCTTCAATGGCGCGCACCTGCAGCGCCGGGTCAGCGGCGGTTGGCCCGACCATCCACGCGTCGATGCCGCGTTTTGCCGCTTCACTTTTGATGCCCGCTTCCATGGCGTTGAACCACGGAATACCGCCAATTTTTACCACGATGCCCATGCGGATTTTGTCAGCGGCCTGCGCGCCAGCGGCGGCAAACAGGGCAAGCAGAGAACAGGCGATAAGATGTTTTTTCATAAAGACTCCGGATTAATTTTTTATTAGCTGCATCGAATGGCTGCGTTGCGAGCAATCAATAATATTGACGCCGTTCCACGCCAGTTCTTGTTCCAGCTCTTTGTCTTTTAATTGGTCAGTGATGAGAAAATCCACATCGCGGTAATGACAAATACGCGCGAATGAGGGGCGCAGAAATTTACTGCCGTCCAGCAGCAGATGTTTTCTTTCTGCCGCTAACAACATTTGCTGTTTTAAATGTGCGTTGTTTTCGTTACCTTCGCGTAAATAACCGTCATTGCCCAAACTGCTGCAGGAAAAAAAGATCTTATTGATCTGAAATTCCCGTAGCGGCTGCTCTGCGACGACGCCGTGGAAATCTTCATAACGGTCAGAATATTCTCCACCCAGGCAGATGGTGCGGATACTGCCGCGCGCTGCAAGGGTCTGGACGATTCTGATAGAATTGGTTAACACCGTTAATTCAATATCCGGTAGCTGTCGTGCCAGATACCAGCAGGTGGTACTACTGTCGAGTAATAAACAATCACCGGGGCTGATAAAATCGAGTGCTCGTTTGGCTATCGCCATCTTGGCCTCGACGTTTTCATTCATGCGCTGGCGAAAAGATAGTTCATACTCGTTAATACCGCGTGTATTTCCCTGAATGTTGGCGGCCTGTCGTTTGGCTGGTACTGCACCACCGTGACTGCGCTGTAATACGCCACGTTTCTCCAGCTGCGTTAAATCACGGCGAATGGTTTCCTGCGAAACCTGACACAGCGTGACTAATTCAGCGACAATGACCCGACCATTTAAATTAAGCTCGTCAATAATTCGCTGCTGTCTTTCAATCGGCAACATGACTTCCCTCCGATGGCTATAAATTACTGGATGCCGGAATGTGAAAATGTGGGCTGGGCACGAGTCCGCAGCGACCAACTGGCCCGGCGACATTAAGGTGATTTTCACTGGATTTTTTATGTAAATGAGATCTCTTTATTTCAGATTTGAGTGATCGCATTCACATAAATGCGCGTTATTACGCGAGGGAATGAGAGAGTCCATGCACAGCGTTGACGCTCTGCCAGCACCATAGCATGACCGCTTATGACCGTTTGTGTGTATTTGACCGTTTTGTGAAGGGGGTAAAAATTGTCCGACGAATCCGATTGAGCAGAAATCAGCCGCACCGGATGATGGAGCTGTTGCGCTATTCCACACAGATCGCCCATAAGGCGACGGCTTTTTCAGCAGTTAACTTCGCTTTTCAGGCCACTTCACAGTTTCGGCCTGATGACCGCGCATGCATTGCGCTATCATTTTCTTTCCAGGTATCGGGGATCGTTTTTTTTCATGTCGTATTGGATGAAGTCGCTGCTTTTATTGCCCTTTCTGCTGATTGCCAGCGTACAAGCCGAGCCGCTGCAAAAGTCGTTTTCCGACTGGCAGATCACCTGCAACAACGCGGCGTTCTGCGTGGCACGCAGTTTTCCTGGCGATAATGGCCTGGTGATGACGATTTCGCGTCACGCCGGGGTCAACGATCGGCCGCTGCTGCGCATTGATTACGGCAGCGCCTACAGCGGTGCATTGCCGGGCGCGGCGCTAAAAGACAACCTGCTGCTCGACCAGCGCCGCCTCAATCCGGACCTCAAACACTGGACGGTGGAGCCGCATCATCTGGCCACCAGCAACGCCATCGCCATCGACGAATTTCTCGCCCAGACGCTGGATGCCAGCAATTTACAGCTCACCTATAAAGCCAGCGCCAGTATTCCGCTGCGCGGTATGAAAGCGGCGCTGCTGCTGATGGATGACGTACAGGGGCGGGTTAACGGTGCCAGCGCCTGGGTAAAGCGCGGTGATCGCGTGCAGTGGGATGTGCCACCGCCGCCCTCAATTCCACAGCTGCCGGCACCAATGCCCGCACCCGCGCCGCTGACGCAGCAGGAAACCACCGGCCTGATCGATTACGGAACCTGGCGCATCAACACCGACAACTGCTCGCTCGATCCGCTGCGGCGTGAAGTCAGCGTCGCGCCACTCACCGACAGCAAAGCGCTGCTGCTGGTAAGCTGTGAAACCGGTGCCTACAACGTGATCGATCTGGCGTTTGAAGTCACACGCAGCCAGCCGTATGTGTCGCGCGGCATCACGCTCAACCTGCCGTTTACCCCGCCGTCGCGCACTGATAATCAGCTGGAGCTGGTGAACGCCGAGTTCGATGCCAGTAACGGCCAGCTGTATACCTTCAGTAAAGGGCGTGGTTTAGGCGACTGCGGTGTGGCCACACGCTGGCAGTTTGATGGTAATGCTTTCGTGCTGGCGGAGTATGCGGAGGAGAAGACTTGTGATGCCTGGCATAGTAGTGATGACTGGCCCACCCTCTGGGTGACTCAGTAATCCCCGTCATCCCTCGCACCGCAGGGGCGTTGGCTGCGGCTGTTCACCCCGGTCACTTACCTGAGTAAGCTCCCGGGGATGTCCATCCTTGCCGCCTTCCTGCAGCACGAATGATTTAGGGGAGGGGTCGCAGTAACTGCTCGTCATAACTCACGCTTTGGCTACGGTGACATGACATCAGCTGTCAAAGGCTTAGCGGATATTGCCGATCATCATCGGTGAGCCCGTCTGGTTGCCCACCAGCTCAGCCAGCATGTTGTTGACGCCATCGCTCATCGGGGTGAAGCGGGTCAGCGGCGAGCGCGTCACCACCACAAATACGCCGACGTTGTGCTGTGGCACCATCGCCATGTAGGTGATGAAGCCGCCGCCGCCGCCGGTTTTCTGAATGATGCCCGGATGGCCCGCCTTCGGTGCCATGTAAACCCAGCCCATGCCCAGCGCGTCGGCGCGTCCTGGCACGTCCATGCCTTCCACTTTGGTCAGCTGGTCGCGGCGATAAATCAGCGTTTGCAGCCGATCGATCTGCGGCGTGCGGTGATTCACCGCCGAGTTGAGAAACTGCTGCATCCAGCGTCCCATATCGTCCGGCGTGGAATACACGCCGCCGCTGCCGATGGCTGCCAGCGTGTTATTGCACGGGCTGGCCCCTTTTTCGGCAATCATCAGGCGCTGACACTGATCCGGTGATGGCGTGAAGGTGGTGTCCTTCATGCCGAGCGGACGCGTTACCAGCTGCTGCAGTAGGGCCGGATAAGGCATACCGGCGGCTTTAGCCAGCGCGTCGCCCAGCAGATCGAAGGCGAGGTTGGAGTAAGCCGCCTGCGTGCCCGGCGCGGCTTTTAGCTGCGCACCGCGCAGCCACTGCCAGCGATCCGCTTTGGTTGGCCAGACAAACACCGGACGATGCGGTTTGCCGCCCGGCTGCTCGCGCGGCAGGCTGCTGGTGTGGGTGGCGAGATTGATCAGCCGAATCGGCTGGCCGTTGTAAGTCGGTACGCGGGCACCTGGCGGCGCGTATTTGCTCAGCGGATCGTCAAGGCGAATCTGGCCGCGCTCGGCCATCTTCACCATCACTTCGCTGGTCATCAGTTTGCTCAGCGAGGCGATACGGATCAGTGAGTCCTGCTGTGGGCGCACATTATTGCCGGGACGGGTTTCGCCAAAGCTGGCGAACACGCGCTGATTACCGTCAATTGCCACCAGCGCCATACCGGTCGCACCGCTGCCATAAAAGATATGTTCGGCATAGCGATCAACAATCTGCGAGGCCAGCAGCGGATCGGTCGATACCTGCGCCGCGCTGGTAAAGGGCAGCACGGCAACCATTAAGGCCAGTAAAAAAGGAGTACGTTTTTTCAACGGGAAAGCGTCCGCTATAGGAATCGGAGGAAAACCTATAGTAATCAGTTTGCGCAAAGCGGGAAGGGGGCGGGGCGGATTTTTTTCTGTATCAGGCTGTGAAATAAAACGGCCCTCTCCCGGTAGCGGGAAAGGGCCAGACACTCAGGCAGGCTTAAGCAGCGATTCGGCGTGGCTCACCACGTTCTCGACGGTAAAGCCAAAGGCCGGGAACAGTTTGCCGGCTGGCGCCGATTCGCCGAAGGTGGTCATGCCGACAATTTTGCCGTCGATGCCGACGTATTTGTACCAGTAGTCGGCGATACCGGCTTCAACCGCCACGCGCGCGCGCACGGTGGAAGGCAGCACCGATTCACGATAGGCCACGTCCTGTTTATCGAACACGTCGGTGCTCGGCAGCGACACCACGCGCACCTTGTGGCCGTCGGCGCTGAGTTTCGCTTCGGCGCCCAGCGTGATCTCCACTTCGGAACCGGTGGCAATCAGGATGACGTCCGGCGTGCCGTCACAATCCTTGAGGATGTAACCACCGCGCGCGATGTTCTCTACCTGTTGCGCGCTGCGCTCCGGCTGCAGCAGGTTCTGACGCGACAGAATCAACGCGGTCGGACCGTGATGGCGCTCAATCGCCGCTTTCCACGCCACGGCGGTCTCGACCTGATCGCACGGTCGCCAGGTGCTGAAGTTTGGCGTCACGCGCAGACTGGCCAGCTGTTCAACCGGCTGGTGCGTCGGGCCATCTTCGCCCAGACCAATTGAGTCGTGGGTGTAGACCATAATCTGGCGCGCTTTCATCAGGGCGGCCATGCGCGCTGCGTTACGCGCGTATTCGACGAACATCAGGAAGGTGGCGGTATAAGGCACAAAGCCACCGTGATGCGCGATACCGTTGGCAATGGCCGTCATGCCAAATTCGCGTACGCCGTAATGAATGTAGTTACCGGCGTGATCCTCTTTGATCGGCTTCGAACCGGACCAGATGGTGAGGTTGCTGGGCGCGAGGTCGGCGGAACCGCCGAGGAACTCCGGCAGCAGTTTACCGAAGGCTTCCAGCGTGTTCTGTGAGGCTTTGCGGCTGGCGATTTTCTGCGGGTTAGCCTGCAGATCGCGAATGAACTGGCTGGTTTTGTTTTCCCAGTCAGCCGGCATTTCGCCCTTCAGGCGGCGGCTGAATTCGTCCGCCAGCTGCGGATGCGCCTGCTGATAAGCCGTGAACTTATCTTCCCAGGATTTCTCCTGCGCGGCCCCGGCTTCTCTGGCATCCCACTGCTGATAAATATCCTGCGGGATTTCGAACGGACCGTAGTTCCAGCCGAGCTGTTTACGCGTCAGCGCCACTTCTTCTTCGCCGAGCGCGGCCCCGTGCGACTCCTCTTTGCCGGCTTTGTTTGGCGAGCCAAAGCCGATCACCGTGCGGCAGATAATCAGCGAAGGCTTGTCGGTGACGCTTTGCGCTTCTTTGATGGCCGCCGCGATGGCGTCCGGATCGTGGCCGTCGATGCCTTCGGCGCTGCCCACCACGTGCCAGTTATAAGCTTCAAAACGCTTGTGGGTGTCGTCGGTAAACCAGCCTTCGGTTTCGCCGTCGATGGAGATACCGTTGTGATCGTAGAAGCCAATCAGTTTGCCGAGGCCCAGCGTGCCGGCCAGCGAACAGACTTCATGTGAGATGCCTTCCATCAGACAGCCGTCGCCCATAAACACATAGGTGAAGTGATCGACGATATCGTGGCCAGGCTGGTTAAACTGGGCCGCCAGCGTGCGCTCGGCAATCGCCAGACCGACAGCGTTGGCCAGCCCCTGGCCGAGCGGGCCGGTGGTGGTTTCAACGCCCGGCGTGTAGCCAATTTCCGGGTGGCCCGGCGTTTTTGAGTGTAGCTGGCGGAAGTTTTTCAGCTCTTCCAGCGGCAGATCATAGCCGGTGAGATGCAGCAGGCTATACAGCAGCATCGAGCCGTGCCCGTTAGACAGAATGAAGCGATCGCGATCCGCCCAGGCCGGGTTGGTCGGGTTGTGCTTCAGGAAGTCGCGCCACAGCACTTCGGCGATATCAGCCATGCCCATCGGCATACCTGGGTGGCCGGAATTTGCTTTTTGTACCGCATCCATGCTCAGGGCGCGGATCGCGTTAGCCAACTCTCTGCGTGAAGACATAGGGTTCTCCCTTGTAATTGGGCAAAAGCGGACGGGCCGCAACCCGTCCGGCAGAAGGTGAGTTCAGGATTACAGGCGGGCGGCCAGCACGTCTTCCAGCTTCTGCTGGTCAACGGCAAACTGGCGGATACCGTCGGACAGTTTCTCCACCGCCATCGCATCCTGATTATGCTCCCAGCGGAACTCCGCTTCGGAGAGCGGTGCCGGCTGGTGGAAGCCCTCGGTTGATGGCTCCAGTTTGCGCTCCACCGGCGCTTCGCTGTTGGCCAGCTCTTCCAACAGGTTCGGGGAAATAGTCAGGCGATCGCAGCCAGCAAGCGCCACAATCTGCTCCACTTTACGGAAGCTGGCACCCATGATGACGGTGTTGTAACGGTGCTTTTTGTAGTAGTCGTAAATACGACGCACCGATTTAACGCCCGGATCTTCGTCGACCACATACGGATCGAGCGGTTTGCGCGTGTTGTACCAGTCGTAGATTCGGCCGACAAATGGCGAAATCAGGAACACGCCGGCTTCGGCACAGGCGCGCGCCTGGGCGAAGGAGAACAGCAGCGTCAGGTTACAGTTGATGCCGTTCTTCTCCAGCTCTTCCGCCGCTTTGATGCCTTCCCAGGTGGACGCCAGTTTGATCAGAATACGTGAGCGGTCGATGCCGTTCTCTTCATACAGGCGGACCAGTTTCTCCGCTTTGGTCACACACATGCCACGATCGAAAGAGAGGCGCGCATCCACTTCGGTCGAAACACGGCCCGGTATGCTTTTCAGGATTTCCATACCGAGGTTGATCGCCACTTTATCGCTGGCGTTGATGATTTGCGTCTCTTTGCTGCCGCCCTGTTTTTTCGCGTACTCAATGGCGTCATCAATAAGGTGTTTGTAAGCGTCGAGGCCGGCAGCTTTGAGGATCAGGGATGGGTTAGTGGTGGCATCTTCCGGATGGTAATGGCGAATGGATTCGATATCGCCGCTGTCCGCCACCACGGTGGTGAACTGTTTTAATGCATCTAGCTGGTTCATCGCTTAACTCCTTGATTAGCAATAATGTGGGCAAAACAGGCACCCGGGCAGTCATCGTCTTAGGTGCGCCCTTATCGGGGAAGGGAGGTTCCACACAGTGCAACAGACGCCGGATGAAGAAAATGCGTTTTCTCTGATTGTGACGTCGGGGCGCGTTTCTGATAGTCAGGCCTGCCTGATCGGTTCAGCTCAGCGTTTTGCCACCCTTAAGCATAGCAGGCTGTCCCAAAGCCGCAGGCGAAGCCGTGGCAATCCGTGCCCTGGCGACTGTGCGTTCTTTGAGCGCCTTCACCCTCTTTTGCGCCGCGCGTTCTTATACTGAGGGCTTTTCAGCCGTGCAAAAGGATGTCTGATGGACGATCAACTCAAGCAAAGCGCGCTCGATTTTCACCAATATCCCACCCCCGGAAAAATTCAGGTGTCACCCACTAAGCCGCTGGCGACGCAGCGCGATCTGGCACTGGCCTATTCGCCCGGTGTGGCGGCACCCTGTCTGGAAATTGCCGCCGATCCGCTGGCCGCGCACAAATACACCGCGCGCGGCAATCTGGTGGCGGTGATCTCCAACGGCACGGCGGTGCTGGGGCTCGGTAATATTGGCGCGCTGGCCGGCAAGCCAGTGATGGAAGGCAAGGGCGTGCTGTTCAAAAAGTTTGCTGGCATTGATGTGTTCGACATCGAAATCGACGAGCACGACCCGGACAAGCTGATTGAGGTGATTGCCGCGCTGGAGCCGACGTTCGGCGGCATCAACCTTGAGGACATCAAAGCGCCGGAGTGTTTTTACATTGAGCAGCAGCTGCGGCAGCGCATGCAGATTCCGGTGTTTCATGACGATCAGCACGGCACCGCCATCATCTGTACCGCGGCAGTGCTTAACGGCCTGACCATCGTGAATAAGGCGATTGCCGACGTGCGGCTGGTGGTGTCGGGCGCTGGCGCGTCGGCCATTGCCTGCCTCAATCTGCTGGTGGCGCTTGGCATGCAGCAGAAAAATATCGTGGTGTGTGATTCAAAAGGGGTGATTTACCGCGATCGCGAAGCGGACATGACGCCGACCAAAGCCGCCTATGCCGTGGAAGATAGCGGGGCGCGCACGCTGGATGAGGTGATTGGCGGCGCGGATATTTTCCTTGGCTGCTCCGGTCCGAAAGCCCTGACGCCAGCGATGGTGCAGAAGATGGCGCCGAATCCGCTGATTCTGGCGCTGGCCAATCCGGAGCCGGAGATCATGCCGCCGCTGGCGAAGCAGGTGCGGCCGGATGCGATTATCTGTACCGGGCGCTCGGATTTCCCTAATCAGGTGAATAACGTGCTGTGCTTCCCGTTCATCTTCCGCGGCGCGCTGGACGTCGGTGCCACCGCCATCAACGAAGAGATGAAGCTGGCGGCGGTGCATGCGATTGCCGCCCTGGCGCAGGCGGAACAGAGCGACGTGGTAGCGTCCGCTTACGACGATCAGGATCTGAGCTTTGGCCCGGAATACCTTATTCCCAAACCGTTCGATCCGCGTTTGATTGTGCAGATAGCCCCGGCCGTCGCCAGAGCAGCGATGGATTCCGGCGTGGCGACGCGACCGATTGCTGACTTTGACGCCTACCGCGAGCAGCTCACCGAGTTCGTGTATAAAACCAATCTGTTCATGAAGCCGATCTTCTCGCAGGCGCGCAAAGCGCCGCAGCGCGTGGTGCTGGCGGAAGGTGAAGAGGTGCGGGTGCTGCACGCTACCCAGGAGCTGGTGTCGCTCGGGCTGGCGAAGCCGATCCTGATTGGCCGTCCCAACGTGATTGCCATGCGTTTACAGAAGCAGGGGCTGAAAATCGAGGCCGGGCGTGATTTTGAGATCGTGAACAACGAGTCCGATCCGCGCTTTAAGGAGTACTGGAATGAATATTATCAGCTGATGAAGCGGCGCGGCGTTACGCCGGAAACCGCCCAGCGCGCGGTGATTGGCAATCCCACGCTGATCGGCGCCATCATGGTGCATCGCGGCGAAGCGGACGCGATGATTTGCGGCACCATCGGCGACTACCGCGAACATTACGACGTGGTGGAGAAGGTGTTTGGCTTCCGCGATGACGTCAAGGTCGCCGGGGCGATGAACGCGCTGCTGCTGCCGAGCGGCAACACGTTTATTGCCGATACTTATGTGAATGAGGATCCCAGCGCTGAGCAGCTGGCGGATATCACGCTGCTGGCGGCAGAAACCGTGCGGCGTTTCGGCATCGAACCGCGCGTGGCGCTGCTGTCGCACTCCAGTTTTGGCACTTCGAATGCCCCCGGCGCGCGGAAGATGCGCGAGGCGCTGGCGCTGATTCAGCAGCGAGCGCCGGAACTGGAGATTGACGGCGAGATGCACGGCGATGCAGCGCTGGTGGAGAGTATTCGTCGCGAGCTGATGCCGGACAGCCCGCTGAAAGGTACCGCCAATCTGCTGATCATGCCGAACGTTGAGGCCGCACGCATCAGCTACAACCTGCTGCGCGTGTCCTGCTCGGAAGGGGTGACGGTGGGGCCGGTGCTGATGGGCATCCGCAAGCCGGTGCATGTGCTGACGCGCATCGCCTCGGTGCGGCGCATTGTTAACATGGTGGCGCTGGCGGTGGTGGAGGCGCAGACCGAGCCGTTGTGACCGGCAGGGCAACCCCACGGGGGCGCGTTTTATCGGGTTATTCCGCAGGGTGCGCATGAATGCGCACCTGGCTTATTTTTCCAGCCCCAGCCAGTCCTGCACCGGCAGGAAATCGCGAGTCAGCGCGGCTTCCGGGGAGTCGTCGGCGGGTTGATAATCATATTCCCAGCGCACCAGCGGCGGCATCGACATCAGAATCGATTCGGTGCGACCGCCGGTCTGCAAACCGAATAGCGTGCCGCGATCCCACACCAGATTAAACTCAACGTAGCGGCCCCGGCGATAAAGCTGGAACTGACGCTCGCGCTCGCCCCATGCCACCTGTTTACGCTTTGCCACAATCGGCTGATAGGCCTGCATGAAACCGTTGCCGACCGACTGCATGAAATCAAAGCAGTGGTCAAAATCCGGCGTATTCAAATCATCAAAAAACAGGCCGCCAATGCCGCGCTGCTCGTTGCGGTGTTTCAGGTAGAAATAGTCGTCACACCACTTTTTGTAGCGCGCATAGACGTCGTCGCCAAACGGCTGGCACAGATCGAACGCGGTCTGATGCCAGTGCCGGGCATCTTCTGTGAAACCGTAATAAGGGGTGAGATCGAAACCGCCACCAAACCACCAGACCGGATCGGCGCCCGGCTTTTCGGCAATGAAAAAGCGCACGTTGGCGTGGCTGGTTGGCACATACGGATTTTCCGGATGTACCACCAGCGACACGCCCATCGCTTCGAAGCTGCGGCCTGCCAGCTCCGGGCGGTGCGCGGTGGCTGACGCGGGCATCTGCTCGCCATACACATGGGAGAAATTAACCCCAGCCTGCTCGAACACCTTGCCATTGCGCAGCACGCGGCTGCGTCCGCCGCCGCCGCCGGGGCGTTGCCAGGTGTCTTCGGCAAAGCTGGCGCTGCCGTCTTCCGCCGCCAGACCGGCGCAAATATCATCCTGCAGCGCCAGCAGATAGGCTTTGACGCGCGAAATATCGGGATTGCTCATGGCTCACTCATTGCAAAAATTTGCCGCGATTCTAGCACAAAACGCTATCAGGCCTGGCGACGATCGTACTCATCAAAGTAATTGACGATACCGTCAGCAATCGCCCGGGCAATTTTCTGGCGAAACGCCGTGGTGCCCAACAGCTGTTCTTCACGCGGGTTGGTGATAAACGAGGTTTCCACCAGCACCGACGGAATGGACGGGGATTTTAGCACCGCGAACGCCGCCTGCTCGGTGTGCTGGCTGTGCAGGTGATGCACCGGGCGAATCTGATCCAGCACGTGTTTACCCAGCGTCAGGCTGTTGCGGATGGTATCGGTCTGCACCAGGTCGAACAGGATCTGGTTAAGGTAATTATCTTTTTCCTGTACCGCCGCGCCGCCCACTTTATCGGCGTCGTTTTCGCGCTGCGACATATAGCGCGCCATGGCGCTGCTGGCACCGCGATTGGAGAGGGCAAACACCGATGCACCGTTGGCTTCCGGGCTGGTGTAGCCGTCGGCGTGAATCGACATAAACAGGTTGGCGCCGTGCTGATGCGCAATCTCCACGCGCTGGTAGAGCGGAATGAAGTGGTCGCTGTCGCGCGTCAGCCGCACTTCCACCTTAGGGTGGTTCTGCAGCAGCGTACGCACAGTGTTGGCGATCTCCAGTACGATGTGCTTCTCTTCTGAGCCTTCCTGACCCACCGCGCCAGAATCAATGCCGCCGTGACCGGGATCGATCATCACGATGCGCTTGCCGCTGGTGGCCGGTTTTGGCGGCGTATGACGTGCGCTGACGGGCACTGCCGCGCGCGGCGACAGCACCGCCAGCGCCAGGCCGGAGAGGATCAGCTGGCGGCGATTGGTCAGGCGCCGCAACAGTGAAATCTTGTTCATTAACATGTCCCTGAGAGTAAACCTGCCCCGTGTTATAGCCTAAGCGCCGTCCGGCGGCGACTGCCGAACCATTTCAGGACATTACTTTGTATTTCAGGCCGCGAATCGCTATTTAGCCGTTTTTTTCAGCCGTTGCGCCCTGCGAGGGTTGCGCCTGGCAAAGAATGCGTGATAATCAGCGAATTGTGCCTCATTGCAGGGTAACGCCGATGGAAATCCGCTCCTTCCGCCAGGAAGATTTTGAAGAAGTCATTACGCTCTGGGAGCGTTGCGATCTGTTACGGCCGTGGAACGATCCGGAACTCGACATCGAACGCAAAATGAACCATGACCCGGAGCTGTTTCTGGTGGCTGAGGTAGGCGGCGAGGTCGTGGGCACGCTGATGGGCGGCTACGATGGCCATCGCGGCTCCGCCTACTATCTGGCGGTGCATCCTGATTATCAGGGCCGGGGATTTGCCAATGCGCTGATGAACCGGCTGGAGAAAAAGCTGATTGCGCGCGGCTGCCCGAAAATCCATCTGATGGTGCGCGAAGAGAACGATCAGGTGGTGGCTTTCTACGAGAAGCTGGATTACGAGCCGGTCGACTCACTGCTGCTGGGCAAACGCCTGATTGAAGACCGTGAATACTGATTCCACGCGTCGCGCGGCCGGGTTTCTGCCCGCCATGCAGCACCGCGAATAAACTTTTTGCCGGTTTGCGACTCCAACAGGCACGCCAGTCGGCACAAAAGAAAGGAGTTTGCATGAAAGTTGTTCGTCCCGCCCTGCTGGTCAGCGTCCTGGTGCTGGCCGGTTGCGCCAGTTCCGGTTCCTCTTCCCCTGCCAGCACCAGCGAAAGTCACTGGTACAATCCGCTCAGCTATCACTGGTCGGCGCTCAATCCGTTCAGCTGGTTTGGCAGTTCGCTCACCGTCACCGAGCAGGGCGTCGCCGGGCTGAACAGCAACACGGCAATGTCGGAGTCCGCCATTAGCGCCGCGCTGAACAATGATTATCAGCTGCGTCAGGGTATGCGCGCGCAGAACGGGCAGGTGGTGGATTTCTGGCAGGCGCTGGATGACGGTAAGGTTAAGCTGGTGATTAATGGCCAGCACAGCGTCGAGCGCATTGAAGTGCTCGATAGCGACGCACGCAGCGCCGACGGCAGTAAAATCGGTGATGCCTTCAGCGATAAATTCAGCAAAGCGTTTGATAACTGCAAAATGGTTGCCGGGCTGGATGTGCGCGATGTTGAGTGCCGCGCGCCGGGTAGTCAGCATATCGCCTATATCTACAGCGGCGAGTGGCACGGCCCGACCGGGCTGATGCCGTCGGACGATACGTTAAAAAGCTGGAAAATCAGTAAGATCGTCTGGCAGCGTTAACTGGCGAAAAAATTGCGTTAACGCATCTTCTGCGCAGGGCTTTCCGGTATGATACCGGCGAAAAAACGCCGTTAACTTTTATGCCGGAGAGCATTGTCATGTCTCAGTTTCAGAGCGGGATCCTGCTGGAGCACCGCCGTTTCGCCATTTGGCTGGAAGCCCGCGCCACCGGCGACCTCGCTGCGCTGCGTCAGGGTTGCCACGCCTTTCTGCAACAGCTGGCTGCGCTGCAGCAGCAATTCCCGGACGCCGGTCTTGGTGCGGTCATCGCCTTTGGTGATGCGCTGTGGCGCGATCTGCAGGGCACCGACTCAGCTCCCGAACTCAAAGCTTTCACGCCGCTCGGCAAAGGTGCGGCACCGGCGACGCAGCGCGATCTGTTGATCCATATTCAGTCGCTGCGTCACGACGTGAACTTTTCGCTGGCGCAGGCGGCGCTGACGGCGTTTGCCGGCGCGGTCGCCATTGAAGAAGAGACGCACGGTTTCCGCTGGGTCGAGGATCGCGATCTTTCCGGTTTTGTTGATGGCACCGAAAACCCGCAGGGCGAAGCGCGCCAGCAGGTGGCGATCATTGCTGACGGCCCGGATGCCGGCGGCAGCTATGTGTTTACCCAGCGCTGGGAGCACAACCTGCCGCAGTTCAACCGGCTGGCGATTGATAAGCAGGAAGCGATTATTGGCCGCACCAAACAGGACAATGAAGAGCTGCCGGGCGATCAGCGGCCGGCGACGTCGCACCTGAGCCGCGTGGATTTGAAAGAAGCGGGCAAAGGCCTGAAGATTCTGCGCCAGAGCCTGCCGTACGGCACCGCCAGCGGTCGCCACGGTCTCTATTTTATTTCGTACTGTCATCGCCTGTATAACATCGAGCAGCAACTGCTGAGCATGTTTGGCGAGCGCGACGGTAAGATGGATGCCATGTTACGGTTCACCAAACCGGTGAGCGGCAGCTACTTCTTTGCCCCTTCGCTGACGGCGCTGCAGGCGCTGTCACGTTAATCCATCGCGTTTACCGGTGCGCCACCGTGCGCACCACATCCCCGCTTGACGCGGCTCAGTTAATCCCGCCCTGCGCATAAACTCTGCCGCTGGCTTATGCCTTTTTAGACTTTGAAATCCCTAAACGATATATAAAACCGTTACAGCTTTCGCCAGAGTTATAAATACACTGACAGCATCTAATGGCATAGGCTCGAACTCCATTTCTCAGGGTGCAGCATGACACGTTCGGTTTCGAAAAAATGGCTTGGCGGTATAGCGCTGTCGCTGAGTTTAGCGGGCGCGGCACAGGCAACAGAGCTGCTTAACAGCTCTTACGATGTGTCACGTGAACTGTTTGTTGCCCTGAATGCGCCGTTTGAACAGCAGTGGGACGCGGCGCACCCTGACGACAAGCTGACCATTAAACAGTCACATGCCGGCTCCTCAAAACAGGCGCTGGCCATTCTGCAGGGGCTGCGTGCCGATGTCGTGACCTATAATCAGGTGACCGATGTGCAGGTGCTGCACGACAAAGGTAACCTGATCCCGGCCGACTGGCAGAGTCGTCTGCCCAACAGCAGCTCACCGTTTTATTCCACCATGGCGTTCCTGGTGCGCAAGGGGAATCCAAAGCAGATTCATGACTGGGCCGATCTGGCGCGCGATAACGTGAAGCTGATTTTCCCGAATCCGAAAACCTCCGGTAACGGCCGTTACACTTATCTGGCTGCGTGGGGCGCTGCCGACCAGGCGGACGGCAAAGATCAGGCCAAAACCGAAGCGTTTATGACGAAGTTCCTGAAGAACGTCGAAGTGTTTGATACCGGCGGCCGTGGTGCCACCACCACTTTTGCCGAGCGCGGGCTGGGTGATGTGCTGATCAGCTTTGAATCGGAAGTGAACAATATCCGTAACCAGTACGGTAAAGACCAATACGAAGTGATTGTGCCGAAAACCAACATCCTTGCTGAATTCCCGGTCGCGTGGGTCGATAAGAACGTCGAACACAACGGGACGGCGGAAGCGGCGAAAGCCTATCTTAACTACCTCTACACGCCGCAGGCGCAGAAAATCATCACCGGCTTTTACTATCGCGTGAACAACCCGCAGCTGATGGCGGAGCAGAAAGATCGC
Organism: gamma proteobacterium symbiont of Lampromicra miyakona; assembly: GCF_059730895.1. Lineage (NCBI taxonomy): Bacteria > Pseudomonadati > Pseudomonadota > Gammaproteobacteria > gamma proteobacterium symbiont of Lampromicra miyakona. Next base: position 1,235,273 of record NZ_AP035932.1, read on the forward strand.
TTCCCGCAGACTGCGCTGTTCAATGTTAATGACGCGTTTGGCGGCTGGCCACAGGTGATGAAAACCCACTTCGCCAGCGGCGGTGAGCTGGATAAATTACTGGCAGCGGGGCGCGGCTGATGTTGGCTTCTGCACAGAAACGCGTTCTGCCCGGATTTGGTCTCAGCCTCGGCACCAGCCTGCTGTTTACCTGCCTGATTCTGCTGCTGCCGATCAGCGCGCTGATCATGCAGCTGTCGCAGATGACGCTGGCGCAGTACTGGCAGGTGATCAGCAATCCGCAACTGGTGGCAGCGTATAAAGTCACGCTGCTGTCAGCGGGCGTGGCCTCGCTGTTTAACGCGGTGTTTGGCATGCTGATGGCGTGGATCCTGACCCGCTATCGCTTTCCCGGCCGTACGCTGCTGGATGGCCTGATGGACCTGCCGTTTGCGCTGCCGACGGCGGTGGCCGGCCTGACCTTGGCCGGGCTGTTTTCGGTTAACGGCTGGTACGGTCAGTGGCTGGCACATTTTGATATCAAAGTGTCTTACACCTGGCTCGGTATCGCGGTGGCGATGGCTTTCACCAGCATTCCGTTTGTGGTGCGTACCGTGCAGCCGGTGCTGGAAGAGTTAGGCCCGGAGTATGAGGAAGCGGCGGAAACCCTCGGTGCCACGCCGTGGCAGAGTTTCCGGCGCGTGGTGCTGCCGGAAGTCGCGCCGGCGCTGCTGGCCGGGACCGCGCTGTCGTTTACCCGCAGCCTCGGTGAGTTTGGCGCGGTGATCTTTATCGCCGGCAACATCGCCTGGAAAACTGAAGTGACCTCGCTGATGATTTTTGTGCGCCTGCAGGAGTTTGATTATCCGGCCGCCAGCGCCATCGCTTCGGTGATCCTCGCGGCGTCGTTACTGCTGCTGTTTGCGATTAACACTCTGCAGAGCCGCTTTGGCCGCCGTCTGGGAGGTCACTGATGGCTGAGATTTCACAGATCAATCATGCCGAGCGTCAGCCGGTGAACTGGGGCAAATGGCTGCTGATCGGCATTGGCGTGCTGGTATCGATTGGCCTGCTGGTGGTGCCGATGGTCTCCATCTTCTGGGAGGCGCTGGGTCAGGGCATCGGCAAGGCCTTTAGCAACCTGCAGGATAGTGACATGCTGCATGCTATCTGGCTGACGGTGCTGGTGGCGCTGATTACCGTGCCGGTTAACCTGGTGTTCGGCACGCTGCTGGCCTGGCTGGTGACGCGCTTCACTTTCCCCGGTCGCCAGCTGCTGCTGACGCTGTTCGATATTCCGTTTGCCGTGTCGCCGGTGGTGGCCGGTCTGATGTATCTGCTGTTCTGGGGTGTGAACGGCCCGGCTGGCGGCTGGCTTGATGCGCACAACATCCAGGTGATGTTTGCCTGGCCGGGTATGGTGCTGGCGACGATTTTCGTTACCTGTCCGTTTGTGGTGCGCGAGCTGGTGCCGGTGATGCTGAGCCAGGGCAGCCACGAAGATGAAGCCGCCGTGCTGCTGGGCGCGTCTGGCTGGCAGATGTTCCGCCGCGTGACGCTGCCAAATATCCGCTGGGCGCTGCTGTACGGCGTGGTGCTGACCAACGCGCGCGCCATCGGCGAATTTGGTGCGGTATCGGTAGTGTCCGGCTCGATTCGCGGCGAAACCTATACCTTACCTTTACAGGTTGAATTACTGCATCAGGATTACAACACCGTGGGCGCTTTTACCGCCGCCGCGCTGCTGACCCTGATGGCAATTGTGACGCTGTTTCTGAAAAGCGTGGTGCAGTGGCGATTAGAGCATCAGCAGAAGCGCCAACAGGAGGAAAATCATGAGCATTGAGATTAAACACATTAATAAAGCATTTGGCCGCACGCCGGTGCTGAACGATATCTCTCTGGATATTCCTTCCGGCAAGATGGTGGCGCTGCTCGGACCGTCCGGTTCAGGTAAAACCACGCTGCTGCGCATTATCGCCGGGCTGGAGCACCAGAACAGCGGGCAGATCCATTTTCATGGCAAAGACGTCAGCCGCACGCACGCCCGCGATCGTCAGGTCGGCTTTGTGTTTCAGCACTATGCGCTGTTCCGCCATATGACGGTGTTCGACAACATTGCCTTTGGCCTGACGGTGCTGCCGCGCCGCGAGCGTCCGAACAGCGCCGAAATTAACCAGCGCGTTACCCGTCTGCTGGAGATGGTGCAGCTGGCACATCTGGCCAACCGCTACCCGGCACAGCTCTCCGGTGGGCAGAAACAGCGCGTGGCGCTGGCGCGTGCGCTGGCGGTTGAGCCGCAGATTCTGCTGCTGGACGAACCCTTTGGCGCGCTGGATGCCCAGGTGCGTAAAGAGCTGCGCCGCTGGCTGCGTCAGCTGCATGAAGAGCTTAAATTTACCAGCGTGTTTGTGACCCACGACCAGGAAGAAGCGATGGAAGTAGCGGATAGCGTGGTGGTAATGAGTCAGGGCAATATTGAGCAGGTGGGCGCACCGGATGACGTGTGGCGCGAGCCCGCGACCCGCTTCGTGCTGGAGTTCCTTGGCGAAGTGAACCGCTTTGACGGCGAAGTGCACGGCTCGCAGTTCCATGTTGGCGCACATCGCTGGCCGCTGGGCTATACGCCAGCGCATCAGGGCGATGTGGAGCTGTTCCTGCGTCCGTGGGAAGTGGACGTGTCACGCCAGAGTAGCCTGGAGACGCCGTTACCGGTGCAGGTGCTGGAGATCAGTCCGCGTGGCCACTTCTGGCAGCTGGTGGTTCAGCCCGTCGGCTGGCAGAGCGAGCCAATCTCGGTGGTATTCGCCGGTGAACAGACGGCGCCAATCCGCGGCGAACGGCTGTTTGTTGGTCTGCAACAGGCACGTATCTATCAGGGCACCACGCCGCTGCGCCCGGTTGCCTTTGCCGAAAGCGCCTGATATTTTTGTCACTCCTTCGGGCGGGATTTTCCCGCCCGATTTATTTGTACTCCTTTCGGCTGGAATGACACCGTGACCACTCTGGAAAACACCATCGGCAATACGCCGCTGATTAAGTTGCAGCGCCTGACGCCGGATAACGGCAGCGAAATCTGGCTCAAGCTGGAAGGCAACAATCCGGCAGGTTCGGTGAAAGATCGCGCGGCCTGGTCGATGATCCACCACGCTGAGTTGCGGGGTGAAATCCAGCCCGGCGACACCCTGATTGAGGCCACCAGCGGCAATACCGGCATTGCGCTGGCGATGATTGCCGCGCTGAAAGGCTACCGGTTACGCCTGCTGATGCCGGAGAACATGAGCCAGGAGCGTCAGGATGCGATGCGCGCCTACGGGGCTGAGCTGGTTTTGGTGACACGCGAGCAGGGCATGGAGGGCGCACGCGATCTGGCGCAGGCCATGGCGCAGCGCGGTGAAGGCAAAGTGCTGGATCAGTTTAATAATCCCGACAACCCGCTCGGTCACTATCTCACCACCGGTCCGGAGATCTGGCAGCAAAGCCACGGTCGTATGACGCATTTTGTCTCCAGCATGGGCACCACCGGCACCATCAGCGGCGTCGGGCGCTATCTGAAAGAGTTTGCCCCGGCGGTGAAAGTGATTGGTTTGCAGCCGCAGGAGGGCAGCAGTATTCCCGGTATTCGTCGCTGGCCGGCGGCCTATCTGCCGGGGATTTATCGTCCGGAACTGGTGGATGAAGTGATAGATATGGCGCAGCAGGAGGCAGAAGAGACCATGCGCGCGCTGGCGCAGCGCGAAGGCATTTTCTGCGGCGTCAGTTCAGGTGGGTCAGTGGCTGGCGCATTGCGCATCGCGACGGCGCAGCCGGGCAGTGTGGTTGTCGCCATTGTCTGCGATCGCGGCGATCGCTATCTTTCCACCGGCGTTTTTCACCGCTAGTTCCCCCGCCTGTTTCTGGCTTCGTGCGCCCTGTGACGCGGCGTACGGGCCATTTTTGTCTATAGTCTTCCTAAGCATGTTCTGACGCGGTCACTGTAAGGATCGCGTAAAACCGGCTGCTTTCCCGCGGCACTCAGGACAAAATAGCGGCAATTTTGTACGAGAGAAAAAGATGAAAATCCTGCTTGTTGATGACGATGTTGAACTTGGCACCATGCTGAGCCAGTACCTGATTGCCGAAGGTTTTGAAACCCAGCTGGTGCTGACCGGCAGCGCCGGGATTGAAGGGGCGTTATCCGGACACTACACCGCGATGATTCTCGACATCATGCTGCCGGATATGAGCGGTATTGATGTGCTGCGTCAGGTGCGGCAGAACAGCCGCCTGCCGGTGATTATGCTGACGGCGAAGGGCGACAATATCGACCGCGTTATCGGCCTGGAGATGGGCGCGGATGACTACGTGCCCAAACCCTGCTATCCGCGCGAGCTGGTGGCGCGTCTGCGCGCGGTGCTGCGTCGCTTTGAAGATCAGGCACCGGTGCCGGATAAGAAAGAGGTCCTGCGCTGGGGCGATCTCAGCCTGAACCCGGCCACGCGTATCACGGAGTGGCAGGGCAAAGCTTTTGATCTCACCGCGTCGGAGTTCAATCTGCTGGATTTGCTGCTGCGCGCACCGGACCGCGTGGTGTCCAAAGATGAGCTGTCGGAAAAGGGGCTGGGCCGTCCGCGTGAAGCTTACGATCGCAGCGTGGATGTGCACATCAGCAACATCCGCCAGAAGCTGGCTGCGCTAACCGCAGACAGCGTGAATATTGAAACCGTGCGCAGCATTGGTTATCGCATTCGATGAAACACAGCTACCGTGGCCGCATGTTCTGGAAGATCCTGCTGGGCTTCTGGATTGTGTTTGTGATTATCAGCCAGCTGCTGTGGCTGGGCTTTACCTTGTCAGGAAACCGTCACGAGCCGCCGGAGATTGTGGCGGTGCGTCGGATCGTTAATCTGCAAATGGCTTCGGCGGTGTCGGTACTGGAGCGCGGCGGCCCCAGCTCGCTCGACGATATGATGGCCGACTGGGAGCCGAACGATCGCCAGTTTTTCTCAGTGATTCAGCACGCCAGACCGGCCACTACGCCGGACAATGCGCCGCCGGAGACCTTTAATCAGCCGTTTCACGGCCCGTTTCCGCAGGTGATTGTGCGCTGGGTGAAGGGCGCTGACGGTAAAGAGTACGAACTGCGCTATGACGTCAAAGGGCTGCGTGAAGACAGTTCAATGGGCGGCGGAGGCCCGCGTCGTATTCTGAATATCCCCGAGCCGATGTTTACCTTTGCCGGCGCGCTGGGGCTGCTGTTCAGTCTGCTGCTGGCGTGGAACCTGACGCGGCCAATGCGTCAGCTGCGCGAGGGGTTTGCCCGCGTGTCGCGCGGTGATTTGTCGGTGCGGCTCTATCCGGTGATGCGCCGCCGCCATGATGAGCTGTCGATTGTGGCCCAGGATTTTGATGCGATGGTGGAGCGGCTGGATACACTGGTGAAAGCGCGTGAGGAGCTGCTGCACGATATCTCCCACGAGCTGCGCTCCCCGCTGGCGCGCCTGCAGTTAGCCACCGGTCTGGCGCGCCAGACGCCGGAGTCGGTAGCCTCCTCACTGAATCGCATCGACGAGGAGGCGCGCCGTCTGGATAAGATGATCGGTGAACTGCTGACGCTGTCGCGCGCTGAACATGAGAGCATGCCTGGCGAGCAGTATTTTGATCTGACCGGCCTGCTGCATGCGGTGGTAACCGATGTGCGCTACGAAGCGCAGATCCCCGGTGTACACGTAGATTTTCTGGTGGATGAGAACGCGGATTACACCGTGCGCGGTAATGCTGAGCTAATCCGCCGCGGCGTGGAGAATGTGCTGCGCAACGCGCTGCGTTTCTCGCATCAGGGGCAGCATATTAGCGTGCAGTTGCAGGCGGAGAATCAGTGGCTGGCAATTCGCGTGCGCGATCAGGGGCCGGGCGTGGATGATGAGAAGCTGTCGAGTATCTTCGATCCGTTCGTTCGGGTGAATTCACCGCTAATGGGCAAAGGCTACGGGCTGGGGCTGTCGATCGTGCGCAAAGTGGTTCTGGCCCATCACGGCGAAGTTCAGGCAGTGAATCGTCCGGAAGGCGGGCTGGAAGTGACACTGCGGCTGCCGCGCTGGAAGCAGGCGTAAATCATCACGCCAGGCGCAGGCGGTCAGGACGACCGGACAGATCGCAAAGACGGCATAAACCGTCCCTGGGCCTCGTCCCGCGCCATCCATGGCGCGGGACGCTTTGCTCCTCTGCCCGGTCGTCCTGCCCTCAAACAGGCACGGTGCGCTTTGCCAGAAGCGCTCGCCTGCAAATCATTCATCAGCGTGTGAAACAAACAAAAACGGCACCCATTGGGTGCCGTTTTCACGCAATCAGCGCGGTTTACTTCCTGATGCGGATAACCGGCGTTTCGCCCACGGTAACCTGACCGGAGAGTTTTACCAGGTCTTTGATCTCATCCATATTCGAGATCACGACCGGGGTCAGCGTGGATTTGGCTTTCTCTTCCAGCAGCGGCAGATCAAACTCGATCACCACATCGCCTTTTTTCACTTTCTGGCCTTCTTCAGCGATGCGTTTGAAGCCTTCACCTTTCAGTTCTACCGTGTCGATACCGAAGTGCACAAACAGTTCGATGCCGTTATCAGACTCGATAGAAAACGCGTGGTTGGTTTCGAAAATCTTGCCGATAGTACCATCCACTGGTGCAACCATTTTGTTGCCAGTAGGTTTGATGGCGATACCATCACCGACGATTTTCTCTGCGAATACCACATCAGGTACGTCTTCGATATTCACGATTTCGCCTGACAGAGGCGCAACGATATCGATAGTCCCTGACGCGCTCTCTGATTTATCGCCAAAAAGTTTAGAAAACAAACCCATGATCTTCTCCTAAGCAGTAATTTGGGGCCAGCGTCTCGTGGATCAGCAGAGCGTTTTTTCTTTGATGAACTTGTTCACCAGGTTCATCAAATCTTCCGCTGTGGGTTGAGCCAGAGCCTGCTCTGCCAGTGCCTTCGCATCTTCGAAATTGGTATTGCGAATGATCTTCTTGATGCTTGGGATTGAAATGGCACTCATGCTGAATTCGTCCAGCCCCATTCCCAGTAACAGTAGTGTAGCACGTTCATCACCAGCCAGCTCACCACACATGCCGGTCCATTTCCCTTCGGCATGTGATGCGTCGATCACTTGCTTAATGAGGCCCAGTACAGATGGCGTCATTGGGTTATAGAGGTGTGAAATCAAATCATTACCACGATCGACCGCCAGAGTATACTGCGTCAGGTCATTTGTCCCAATACTAAAGAAGTCGACTTCTTTCGCCAGATGGCGGGCAATCACTGCGGAAGCCGGGGTTTCCACCATGATGCCCACTTCAATGGACTCATCAAAGGCTTTACCTTCTTCACGCAGCTGTGCCTTCAGCATCTCCAGCTCAGCCTTCAGGAAGCGCACTTCTTCCACCGAGATGATCATCGGGAACATGATGCGCAGTTTGCCGAAGGAAGACGCACGCAGAATGGCGCGCAGCTGGGCATGCAGAATCTCTTTGCGGTCCATGGCGATACGAATCGCACGCCAGCCGAGGAATGGGTTCTCTTCTTTTGGCAGGTTCATGTAAGGCAGATCTTTGTCGCCGCCGATGTCCATGGTACGCACGATCACGGCCTGGGAACCCATCGCTTCCGCCACGGCTTTGTAAGCCTGGAACTGCTCTTCTTCGCTTGGCAGCGAATCGCGGTCCATGAACAGGAATTCAGTACGGTACAGACCAACACCTTCCGCGCCGTTGCGCTCAGCACCGGCGACATCACGCACGGTACCGATGTTGGCGCACACTTCAACCTGGTGGCCGTCCAGCGTAATCGCTGGCAGATCTTTCAGTTTCGCCAGCTCGTGCTTCTCAGACAGATACTGCGTCTGAATCGCTTTCAGCTCTTCCTGCACGTCGTCGGTTGGATTGACGTAAATCTTGTTGTTCACGCCATCGATAATCAGGAAATCACCGTTTTTCACGGTAGCGGTTACGTTGCCGGTGCCGACAATCGCAGGCAGCTCCAGCGAACGCGCCATAATCGAGGTGTGTGAAGTACGGCCACCCAGATCGGTAATAAAGCCCAGCACCTTTTTCAGGTTCAGCTGTGCGGTTTCGGATGGCGTCAGATCTTTCGCCACCAGAATGGATTCGTCAGCAATGGCGCTCAGGTCAACGATATGCAGACCCAGAATGTTCTGCAGCAGACGCTTGCCGATGTCACGTACGTCAGCCGCGCGCTCTTTCAGATATTCGTCGTCGAGCTCTTCCAGCGCTTTTGCCTGGCCTTCAACCACAGAGTGGGCGGCGGCGTCAGCGGTTACGTGATCTTTTTTAATCAGGTCGATGATTTCCTGCTCAAGCTCTTCGTCTTCGAGCAGCATGATGTGACCTTCAAAGATCGCCGCTTTCTCTTCACCGAAGGTTTCACCGGCTTTCACACGGATGGCTTCAAGCTGCCCGGCTGCTTTGCTGCGACCGTCGAGGAAGCGCTGAACTTCCTGCTCAACCTGGTCGTCAGTAATCTTTTTACGGCTGATGACGATCTCGTCTTCCTTCAGCAGCAGTGCTTTGCCGAAAGCGATACCCGGTGATGCTAAAATGCCTGAAATCATAACCCTACCTTTTAATCACGATGGCTCATTGACCCAATGCGTTGCCACTGTCGCGGAGCAGTACTCTAAGGAAGCAATAACGCGGACAGGTTGTCCGCGATCAACATAATTGCACTCAATGGGGCAAAGGAGTCGGTTTAATGGCTTACCGGAGCGGAATTACTCCAGTTCAGCCATCAGTTTGACCAGATGCTCAACCGCCTGCTGCTCGTCTTCACCTTCTGCAGAAAGCGTAACAACCGTACCCTGAGTCAGACCCAGAGTCTGCAGTTTGAACAGGCTTTTCGCGCTGGCAGATTTGCCGTTAGAAGTAACGGTGATTTCAGACTGGAAAGCCTTCGCTTCTTTCACAAACTGAGCTGCAGGACGGGTATGGAGGCCGTTAGGTGCGGTAATGGTAACTTCTTGCTGGAACATTCTATTTCCCCAACTTTATCAGGTTTGGTGTTATGGATCTAAAGTCTAGCCTGGAGCCGTAACTTTAGCCTGTGTAGGTGCGCTGGTACGGCATCACGCTGACCAAAAAATGCGCTTGAATGAAAAAGTCATTTTTTCGATGACGGATCAAAACTGCTGCAATACGTCACTCTGCTGATTATGCCGTGATTCGCCGTTTCACCAAATGAGTAAATCGATTCAGCTTGATCCACTTCAAAGGCAGATTAATTTCAGGCACCGAAATAATTGGCTGCTTAAATACCAGAGCCGCATCACTGAAATCAATCTGCCCGGTGGTAAAAGTGAGATCTGCGCCACAAAAAAGCACCCATTTGGGTGCTTTTTTCATCATTTTCAGACTCTGTCGTTTACTGTTGCAGCTCTTTTTCGGTGAACAGATCGGCAAACAGTGCGGTACTGAGATAGCGTTCGCCGGAAGAGGGCAGAATCACCACAATATTTTTATTGGCGAAGGCTTCATCTTCCTGCAGCTTAAGGGCAGCCGCCACTGCTGCACCGGAAGAGATACCGGCCAGAATGCCTTCCTCTTCCATCAGCTGACGCGCGGTGCTGATCGCTTCTTCATTGGTGATGGCCACCACGCGGTCAATCAGTTTCAGGTCAAGGTTGCCCGGAATGAAACCGGCACCAATCCCCTGAATCTTGTGCGGGCCCGGTTTGATCTCTTCTCCCGCCAGCGCCTGCGCGATGACCGGGGAATCCGTAGGCTCAACGGCCACGGTGATCAAATCCTGCTTGCCTTTGGTGTTCTTGATGTAGCGGCTCACGCCGGTCAGCGTACCGCCGGTGCCCACGCCGGCAATGAAAACGTCTACGGCGCCGTCAGTGTCTTCCCAGATCTCCGGGCCAGTAGTCTTTTCGTGAATTTCCGGGTTGGCCGGGTTGCTGAACTGCTGCAGCAGCACATATTTGTCCGGATCGCTGGCAACAATCTCTTCTGCTTTAGCGATGGCGCCCTTCATGCCTTTTGGCCCTTCGGTCAGCACCAGATTGGCGCCCAGCGCTTTCAGCAGCTTGCGACGTTCAATCGACATGGTCTCAGGCATGGTCAGCGTCAGCTTGTAGCCGCGCGCAGCGGCGACATAGGCCAGCGCAATGCCGGTGTTGCCGCTGGTTGGCTCTACCAGCTCAACGCCCGGTTTCAGAATACCGCGTTTTTCTGCGTCCCAAATCATATTGGCACCGATACGGCATTTAACGCTGAAGCTCGGGTTACGCGACTCGACCTTCGCCAGAATGCGTCCATTACCGATGCGGTTCAGTCGAACCAGCGGCGTATGACCAATTGTCAGAGAGTTGTCTTCATAGATCTTACTCATAGCCCGTCCTTAACTGTATGAAATATTGGGAACCCTCAGAGCATACCTGTTCTGACCCCCGGCGGAAGGAAAGAAATCGTATATCTATATAGCCTGCGACCATAAGCCTGATGCAAAAATGCATAAGGCTTTTTGATGCATTATAGATGACGCGCATGCTGGCTGCGGTAGCGATCGACCCACATGGCGGTCGCGCCGCATACCGCGACCGGCATGATGGCGAGATTGAGGATCGGAATCATGGTGAACAGACTGACCAGCGCGCCAAACTGCATATTGGCGGTTTTATGCTGACGCAGCGCGTTACGCATCTGAGGAAAACTGACTTTGTGGTTGTCGAACGGATAGTCGCAATATTGTATTGATAGCATCCAGGCGCTAAACAGAAACCACAACACCGGCGCCACGGTCTGGCCAAAGCCGGGGATAAAATAGAGCAGCAGCAGGCCCAGTGCGCGCGGCAAATAGTAGCCGAGCTTCTGTAACTCGCGCTTCATGATGCGCGGGATGTCTTTCATCATGCCGAGCCAGCCACTGTCCGGCAGGGGTTTTCCGGTCAGACGCCCTTCCAGCTGCTCCGCCAGCAGGCCGCAAAACGGCGCGGCAATCCAGTTGGCGATGGTGGAGAAGAAATAGCTGAATACCAGCACAATCGAAATCACCGACAGCGGCCACAGCAGATAGCTCAGCCACTGCAGCCAGTCCGGCACGTGCGACATCAGCCGGGGAATCCACTGGCCGAGGCGCTGAAACAGCCAGATAAACGCACCGCCCAGCAGCACAATGTTTACCAGCAGCGGGATGATGACGTAGCGGCGGATACCGGGCAGACGCACCAGTTTCCAGCCCTGGGCAAAATAATGAATACCATTCATGGATGAGACCGAATTCTCAGCGGGCATAGCGAGCCTTTCTCCTTTATGTAGCGGCGCCAACATCATAACCTGGCTTTTTATCGGTGACAGGCGCACTTTGCGCGAAAAAACAGCAAAAAAGCGTGGGGCAGCTATCTTATTTGTCAGAAAATACTGCACAGACTTGCACTTGTGTAGCTGGGCAAATACAGTTAGAGGATAAAGTTTGCCGTGGTGGCAAGGTATTGGAACAACAGAGAATACAATGATGCAGGATTTGCGTCTGATATTAATCGTTGTTGGCGCGATCGCCATAATAGCGCTGCTTCTTCACGGACTGTGGACCAGCCGTAAAGAGCGCTCTTCCGTGTTTCGCGATCGCCCGCACAAACGTCTGAAACAGCGTGAAGAAGCGGATGACGATGATCTGCTGAACAGCGAAGACGATGGCGTCGGCGAAGTACGCGTGCGTCGTCAGCGTGATGCCGAAGACGAGCCGCAGTTCGATGCGCCGGTCACCAAACCTGCTGCTCCGCGTGCGCCGGAACCGGTGCGTCAGCCGTTTCCACGCCAGGAAACGCCGTTAAGCGGCGATCCGCTGCTGGACGATGAGCCGGTATGTCAGCCTGCACCTGCGCCACAACCGCAGGCGCCGGTGGCGCAGCCCGTGCCACAGCCACAACCGATTCAGGCCGATCCGCTGCTGGATGATGAACCGCTGTCCGCCACCCAGCCGGCACCGGAGTTTACCGCCGCCGAGCCTGAGGTTAAACAACCTGAACCTGCACCTGTGCAGGAAACTGCACCGCAACCCGCTGCGCCGGGCAGTAAAAAAGAAGCGGTGCTGGTGTTGCACGTTGCCGCGCATGCCGGTGGCGCACTGAACGGTGAAGCGCTACTGCAGGGCATTCTGCAGGCTGGCTTCCAGTTTGGTGAAATGAACATTTTCCATCGCCATCTCAGCCCGGCCGGCAGCGGTCCGGTGCTGTTCAGCCTGGCAAACATGGTCAAACCGGGTTCGTTCAATCCGGATGAAATGGGCGATTTCACTACGCCGGGCGTCTCGATCTTTATGATGGTGCCGTCCTACGGTGACGCCAATCAGAACTTTAAGCTGATGCTGCAATCAGCACAGCGCATCGCCGATGATGTTGGTGGCGTGGTGCTGGATGATGAGCGTCGCATGATGACACCACAAAAGCTGGAAACCTACAAAGCACGCATCCGCGAGGTTATTGGCTAAACGCCGCCAGCAGTATCACCTTTTAACTAAATAACCCCCGCTTGCCGGGGGTTTTTTATCGGACGAGAGAATATGACATCGGTTCAGGAGCAGATCACCGAGCTGCGCACCACGTTACGCCACCACGAATACCTCTATCACGTGATGGATACGCCGGAAATCCCGGATGCAGAATATGACCGATTGATGCGCGAACTGCGTGAGCTGGAGAGCGCGCATCCCGATTTAATCACTCCGGATTCTCCCACCCAGCGCGTAGGCGCGGCACCGCTTGCCACCTTTGAACAGGTGCGCCACGAAGTGCCAATGCTGTCGCTCGATAACACCTTTGATGAAGCCGGATTTCTTGCCTTCAATAAGCGCGTGCAGGATCGCCTGAAAAGCACTGACGATCTCACCTATTGCTGTGAGCTGAAGCTGGATGGTCTGGCGGTAAGTTTACTGTATGAAAACGGCCTGCTGGTGCGAGCCGCCACGCGCGGCGATGGCACCACCGGTGAAAACATCACGGCGAATGTGCGCACCATTCACGCCATTCCGCTGCGCCTGCACGGCGACAATATTCCGGCGCGGGTAGAAGTGCGCGGCGAAGTATTTATGACCGAAAGCGGCTTTGAGAAGCTGAATGAGGAAGCGCGACGCACCGGCGGCAAAGTGTTTGCCAACCCGCGTAATGCGGCGGCCGGCTCGCTGCGCCAGCTCGATCCGCGTATCACCGCGAAACGTCCGCTGACCTTCTTTTGCTACGGATTTGGCCTGCTGGAGGGCGGCGAAATGCCTGCCAGCCACTGGCAGCGTCTGCAACAGTTTAAGGCCTGGGGATTACCGGTCAGCGATCGGATTCGCCTGGTGCACACCGCGGATGAAGTGCTGGCATTTTATCGTCAGGTTGAGCAGGACCGTCCGTCACTCGGCTTTGATATTGACGGCGTGGTGATCAAAGTCGACTCGCAGGCGCTGCAGGAGCAGCTGGGCTTTGTGGCCCGCGCACCGCGCTGGGCGGTGGCATTCAAGTTCCCGGCGCAGGAGCAGATGACGGTGGTGCGCGACGTCGAGTTTCAGGTCGGACGTACCGGGGCGATTACGCCGGTAGCGCGCCTCGAACCGGTGCAGGTCGCGGGCGTCATAGTCAGTAATGCGACGCTGCACAACGCCGATGAAATCGCCCGGCTGGGGCTGCGTATCGGTGACAAAGTGGTGATTCGTCGCGCTGGTGACGTGATTCCGCAGGTGGTCAACGTGGTGGAATCCGAACGTCCGGCGGATGCGCGCGAGATTGTGTTCCCCAGCCACTGTCCAGTGTGCGGTTCTGACGTAGAGCGTGTGGAAGGCGAAGCCGTAACGCGCTGTACCGGCGGGCTGATTTGCGGCGCGCAGCGCAAAGAGGCGCTGAAGCACTTTGTCTCACGCCGTGCGATAGACGTGGACGGCATGGGCGATAAAATCATCGACCAGCTGGTGGAAAAAGAGTACGTCAAAACCCCGGCCGACCTGTTCCGTCTCACCGCCGGCAAGCTGACCGGACTGGACCGCATGGGGCCCAAATCGGCGCAAAATGTGGTCGACGCGCTGGAAAAAGCCAAATTCACTACACTGCCGCGCTTCCTGTATGCGCTCGGCATCCGCGAAGTGGGCGAGGCGACGGCGGCCAACCTGGCGAACCACTTTGGCGAGCTGGAAAAGGTCATGAACGCCGATCTCGATGCGCTAATCGCGGTACAGGACGTCGGCAAAGTGGTGGCAGCGCACGTGCGCAACTTCATGGAAGAGGAGAGCAACCGTGAAGTGATCCGCCAGCTGACGGAGGAGGTGGGCGTGCACTGGCCGGCGGTGGTAGTGGTCAAAGCCGAAGAGATCGACAGCCCGTTCGCCGGAAAAACCGTGGTACTGACTGGCTCGCTGTCGCAGATGAACCGTGACGATGCCAAAGCGCGGCTGACGGCGCTGGGAGCCAAAGTCAGCGGCAGCGTATCGAAAAAAACCGATTTGCTGATCGCCGGTGAGGCCGCCGGTTCCAAGCTGGCAAAAGCGCAGGAGCTGGGGATTGCGGTGATCGATGAAGCCGAGATGATTCGGTTACTGGGCGCCTGAGATGGATAAGCAGCAGCTGGTTGAAATTGCCAATACCGCGATGCCGTTTGGCAAATACAAAGGACGGATGCTGATCGATGTGCCGGAAGAGTATCTGCTGTGGTTTGCGCGTAAAAATGAGTTTCCCGCCGGCAAACTGGGTGAGCTGATGCAGCTGACGCTGGCGATCAAAATCGAAGGCTTACAGGGCTTAGTTAAACCGCTCAAGCGCAGTGAATAAGTGACAGGCCCGCAATTGCGGGCCTGATGTTTTATGACTTCTGCGCTTCAATCTGTTGCTTCGCCAGCTTCTTCTCATTGCCGGCTTTATAGCGCTGGGCAATGAACGAGCACACCATCAGCTGGACCTGATGGAAGATCATCAGCGGCAGGACAATAATCCCCACTGCGCTGGCCGGGAACAGAATGTTAGCCATCGGCACGCCGTTTGCTAGGCTCTTTTTCGAGCCGCAAAACAGCACCACAATCTCATCCGCACGGCTAAAGCCAAACAGCCGGGAAGCGCCAAGGTTGATCGCCAGTGCGACGAACAGAATCAGCAGGCTGCCAGCCAGAATCCACAGCAGGGTATCAACGCCGACGCGGTGCCAGATGCCGTTAACCACCGCTTCACTGAACGCCGAATAGACCACCAGCAGAATCGAGGTTTGATCGGTTTTGCCAATCAGGCTGCGATGCTTCTCCACCCAGCCACCAATCCAGCGGCGTGCCAGGTGGCCCAGCACAAAGGGCACCAGCAGCTGCAGCATGATTTTACCAATCTGCTCCAGACCGTTGCCCGGCGCATCGCTGTGCACATTCATCACCAGGTTAACCAGCAGCGGCGAAATAAAGACGCCCAGCAGACTGGAGGCGGAGGCAGCACACACCGCCGCGGCAACGTTACCGCCCGCCATGGAGGTGAAAGCAATCGCGGACTGCACCGTCGCCGGCAGGATACACAGGTAGAGGAAACCGGTGTAAATCTCCGCACCGACGTTAACCGGATGCCACCACACCAGCAGCAGGCCAAGGATCGGGAAAATCACGAAGGTACTGCACATAATCCACAGATGCAGCCGCCAGTGGCTGCTGCCGGCGATAATCTTCTCACGCGACAGTTTGGCACCGTGCATGAAGAACAGCAGGGCGATGGCCGCGGTGGTCAGGTATTCGAAGAAATCGACAAACCCGCCTTTGGCCGGGAAGAAGCTGGCCAGCAGCACGGTGATGATGAGTTTGACCATCATCGGGTCAAGTCGTAAAAAGCCCATTGTTACAATCCGGTTAAATGTAATAAATGATGTTGCTGATTGTGCGTCAGTCGCGTTTAGAAATAAAATTGATTTATTGCATTAATCTATGAGCGTAATCGATGAATTACACCTTACGACAGTTGCGCACCTTTGTGGCGGTGGCGCAGCACGGCAGTTTCAGCCAGGCAGGGCAGGCGATTGGGCTGAGCCAGTCGGCGGTCAGTCATAGCATTAAAGAGCTGGAAGCGGAGATGGGCGTAAGGCTGCTGGATCGCACCACGCGCGAGGTGTTACTGAGCGAAGCCGGACAGCAACTGGCAACGCGGCTGGAACGACTGCTGGAGGAGCTCAATACCACGCTGCTCGATGTGCGCAGCTATGGCGAGCAGCGCAGCGGCACGGTGCGCGTGGCGGCCAGCCAGACGCCCTCGGCGCATCTGATGCCGCAATGCCTGGCCAGCAGCCAGCTGCGTTACCCCGACATTCGGGTGATTCTGCACGACCGCGTGCAGCAGTGGGTATTGCAGAGCGTGCGCAATGCGGAAGTCGATTTCGGTATCGTCATCGGTCCGCTGCAGGATGCGGATTTCGATAGCGAGGAGATTCTGCAGGAGCCGTTTTTACTGTTGTGTCATCAGGATGATGCGCTGGCGCAGGTGCCGCAGGCTCAGTGGTCAATGCTGGCTGGTCGCGCTATGGTGCTGCAGGATTACGCGTCGGGCAGCCGATTGCTGGTCGATGCCGCATTGCAGCGGCTGGCGCTGAACGTGCAGGTGGTGCAGGAGATTGGCCATCCGGCCACGCTTTATCCGATGGTAGAAGCGGGTATTGGCATCAGTATCTTACCGGCACTGGCGCTGCCTTTGCCGTCTGGTCGTAAGCTGACGGTGCGCCGGCTCTATCCGGAGATCAATCGCAGCCTGATGCTGATTAAACGCAAAAATCGGTCACTCACCCCGGCAGCGGAGGCTATCTGGCAGGAAGTGCGTCAGCAGGCGGCGCTGCTGACGCAGGATCGCGCGCTTAATCCGGCGTTTTAAACATAAACGTCAAGTTGGTTGCTGTCGGTTGGGCGGTTGATGCCATCCGCTTTCACTGCAGTAACCTCCTGTTTCTCCTGCTTCTGCTCCGCTTTCTCCTTTTCCTGCTTCTGCAACTGCTGGATTTGCGCCTGCAGCAGCTGAATCTGCGCGTTAATCGTCTCCTGCTTATCCTTTCTTTGCTTCTCGGTCAGGCTTTTGTCCTTCGCGATGTCTTTCAGTTCATCGTTCAGGCTGGCGATTTGTTTGGTCAGGCTGGCGATTTTCGAAGCGCTATCGCTACTGCCGGATGCGCTTCCGGAGCCGGAAGTACTGCTGCTGCCAATATTGGTATTGGTCGAAATGGTGGTCATAACGTTCTCCTTGCAAATGTGCCCTTTCGTTATCGGAAGGCAGCCGCTGCGGCTTGAGGGTGAGAGGTGTTAAATTTGCGAAAAGGTTTCGTCAGGAACGAGGGCGGAAGGGGATAGGGCGGGCACGGCCTCAGGCAGAGCGGGTTCTTCCTTAACAGATGAAGCGGAAAAGCGCCCTGAGAATGTAAGCGCGGTCAGATAAGGCAACCGCAAGTCGCACATTATTTGTAGCGGCGCGATTCATCGCGCAATAAATTGCGCCGCTACCAAACGTGCAAACGTGGTTGAATGCAGTTGCAGCTTAACTGGTGGCCTGGGAAGTGGGATGTGAAGAAACGAAAAAAGTGCCCTGAGGGCGCTCTTTTCTGAATTTAGTGGGTCGTGCAGGATATGCCTCGGCCCATCCGGGGCCTCGCCCTGCGGGTGATGCTGGCGCATCAGCCTGAATCGCTCCCGGCGATTCAGTCGAACCTGCAGCAGGTTCTCATCCTGCACGTTCAGCATCGGCACACAGAAACGAAAAAAGCGCCCTGAGGGCGCTTTTTCCTGAATTTGGTGGGTCGTGCAGGATTCGAACCTGCGACCAATTGATTAAAAGTCAACTGCTCTACCAACTGAGCTAACGACCCGAAGTGGTGGGTGATGACGGGCTCGAACCGCCGACCCCCTCCTTGTAAGGGAGATGCTCTACCAACTGAGCTAATCACCCACTTCGGTACTGCTTAACAAGAGTGTCATCTGACTAAGATATGGTGGGTGATGACGGGCTCGAACCGCCGACCCCCTCCTTGTAAGGGAGATGCTCTACCAACTGAGCTAATCACCCATATCTTATCTCTTGTTCACTGCGGGCCATCTCATTAAGAGTGGTGGGTGATGACGGGCTCGAACCGCCGACCCCCTCCTTGTAAGGGAGATGCTCTACCAACTGAGCTAATCACCCCCGCTGTGTGGAGTCGCATTATAGGGATCCTTCGAAGTGAGTCAACGCTTTTTAAAACATAAATGTGCGTTCGCTTTAAATTTAGACATCATGCAGCGCTTTTAGCCAATGTGCTGGTTTTATTAGCAGAAAAACGCACTTCTGCCCGCGCCGCCAGCGTGACAGTGATTGAGGAATCAGCCTCACCTGCTAGAATATGCGCACTGTTTTTCCGCGTTAACCCGTTTTTTTGTCATCCAGACAACGAAACCTGCGCATTTAAGGCAATGCTGAATGAAAATCAAAACTCGCTTCGCACCCAGCCCGACGGGCTACCTGCACGTCGGTGGTGCGCGTACTGCGCTTTACTCATGGCTTTATGCTCGCCATAACCAGGGCGAATTCGTCCTGCGTATCGAAGATACCGACCTGGAGCGCTCCACGCCGGAAGCGATCGAAGCCATTATGGATGGGATGAACTGGCTGAATCTCGACTGGGATGAGGGCCCGTACTACCAGACCAAACGTTTCGACCGTTATAACGACGTTATCGACGAAATGCTGGAAGCCGGTACTGCTTATAAATGCTATTGCTCGAAAGAGCGTCTGGACGCGCTGCGTGAAGAGCAGATGGAAAAAGGCGAGAAGCCCCGTTATGACGGCCGCTGCCGCGACAGCCATGAACATCATGCTGCCGATGAACCGTGCGTGGTGCGCTTCCGCAACCCGCAGGACGGTTCGGTGATTTTTGACGATCAGATTCGTGGTCCGATCGAATTTAGCAACCAGGAACTGGATGATCTGATCATCCGCCGTACCGACGGTTCACCGACCTACAACTTCTGTGTGGTGGTCGACGACTGGGATATGGGCATCACGCACGTTATTCGTGGTGAAGACCATATCAACAACACGCCGCGTCAGATCAACATCCTGAAAGCAATTGGTGCGGAAGTGCCAACTTACGCGCACGTATCCATGATCCTCGGCGATGACGGTAAAAAGCTGTCCAAGCGTCACGGCGCGGTGGGCGTCATGCAGTATCGCGACGACGGCTACCTGCCGGAAGCGCTGCTTAATTATCTGGTGCGCCTCGGCTGGTCACATGGCGATCAGGAAATTTTCAGCGTGGCGGAAATGACTGAACTGTTCACCCTTGATGCGGTGAGCAAATCGGCCAGCGCCTTCAACACCGAGAAACTGCAGTGGCTCAACCACCATTACATTAATACGCTGCCGCCGGAATATGTCGCGACCCAGCTGCAGTGGCACATCGAGCAGCAGAATATCGATACCCGCACCGGACCGGAGCTGGCGAAGCTGGTGACGCTGCTGGGTGAGCGCTGCAAAACGCTGGTCGAAATCGCCGCGTCCTGCCGCTACTTCTATGAAGAGTTTGACGCGTTTGATGCGGACGCAGCGAAAAAGCATCTGCGTCCGGTGGCGCGTCAGCCGCTGGAAGTGGTGCGCGACAAGCTGGCGGCCATCAGCGACAGCGACTGGAATGCGGAAAACGTGCATCACGCCATTCAGGCTGCTGCGGATGAACTTGAGCTCGGCATGGGCAAAGTTGGTATGCCGCTGCGCGTTGCCGTAACCGGTGCCGGCCAGTCGCCTGGGCTCGACGTGACGGTGGAAGCCATCGGCCGCAGCCGCAGCGTGGCGCGTATCGAAAAAGCACTGGCGTTTATCGCGGAGCGTGAAGCACAGGCCTGATTGAGCTGAACAGCGGCCTGTCAGGCTGCTGTGATAAGGCAGGCAACAAAAAAGCCGGAAGCATCTCACTGCTTCCGGCTTTTCTATTCTTCCTGGATTCCTAACCGCTGTAATACGCCCCTGATCCCTTCCCGCAATAACAGCGCCGCCAGTTGTTCCTGTTCGGTGGCCGTCATTTGCTGGACAGAATTTATTAATAACGCAGGTAACGTATTTTGCTGAGCGCCGTAATTCGCCGCCGGTTCGTTTGCATGGCGGGTGGACTGAATGAAGCTTTTGACACGCTCATCAATGTGGATTAATCGCGCCTTACCGCCCTGTACACCGGGCTTGGGCGTGGTCGTCCAGTTTTCACGCTTGATCCATTTATTCACCGTCTGCCGACTGTAGCCCGTTTCCAGCGCGAGCTCTTCGGGAGTGAGCCATTCCTTTTTCACGATGCTGTCCCTGTTAAATACATTAGCTCTACATATTACAACAAAACGTTACGGGGAAAAGTAATCAAGGCAGAAAATGCCTTTTGCTGTGCGACAAAAGGCAAAATCGGTTTACTGCGCTTCGCTGACCGCCGCCTGTGCCGGACGGAAGGCGAGGAAATAGGTGAGGCCGACAAAGATCGCACCGCCCACACCATTGCCTAAAAATACCGCAACCACGTTAGGTGCAAATTCTGCCCAGCTCATCTGACCGGCAAAAATTGCGGCAGGCACGATAAACATGTTGGCCACTACGTGCTGGAAACCGATTGCCACGAAGGCCATCACCGGGAACCACATGCCGAAGATTTTGCCGACCATATCTTTACTGGCGAAGGCCAGCCACACCGCCAGACACACCAGCCAGTTGCAGCCGATGCCAGAGATGAACGCGTGCATGAAATCGGCGTTCACTTTGGCATGCGCGATCGCCACGGTTTTCTTCAGATAGTCGCCTTCGGTCATGCCGAGCAGATGGCCGAAGAACCATGCTACCGCAACGCTGCCAATAAAATTGGCGATGGTGACCCAAAACCAGTTACGCAGTACGCTGAAACCGCTAATGCGGCGCGCGAACCAGGCAATGGGCAGCGTCATCATGTTGCCGGTCAGCAACTCGCCACCCGCCAGCACGGTCAGAATCAGTCCGACCGGGAATACCGCCGCACCGAGGAAGCCGGCAAACGAGCCCCATTCAGCAGGCAGCTGGTTAATAACGTGCAGATCGAGCAGGAAGCCGGTGGCGATAAACGCGCCAGCCATAAAGCCAAGAATTAATAAGGTGGAAACCGGCAGACGGCTTTTAGCCACGCCGGCCTGAATCGCCAGTTGCGCGATCTCTTTAGGTGTATGCAGCGACATAGTTCACTTTTCTTTTATTAAACAAGGAGGACGTGCTGGCCGGTTAGCGAGTGAATACCCTGGACGGCTAACCGGTTAATTAGCGCGCTAAGTTTTACACGCACCATTAACGAAAACAAGCCTGACGCTAACATCTTTAACCTAAAGTTAACCTCGGCGTGGCGCACCGTTGAGGCGGCGTTGAGATAACGGCTGAGGGCAGGGATGATGAGTACACGCTGCGCTGAAAAAAAAGCCACGGCGACACAGGGTTGCCGCCTTTTTCAGCGATCGCACGCAGAACGAGAATTTGCCGTTGACACTCAAACAGCGGTCTCATATTATGCCGTCCGTCGAGGTAACTCGGCGGTTTTTTCGGTACGGGGCTATAGCTCAGCTGGGAGAGCGCTTGCATGGCATGCAAGAGGTCAGCGGTTCGATCCCGCTTAGCTCCACCAAACCGCTCCCAACGGTTTGCACTGAAAAAACGAATTCCAGATGTGGGGGTATAGCTCAGCTGGGAGAGCGCTTGCATGGCATGCAAGAGGTCAGCGGTTCGATCCCGCTTATCTCCACCAATTCTCTGTTCGTTCAGAACAAACGTACTTAAAACCCGATAACACTGCCCGTTTGCGCAGTGTGACGTTGTATTCGCCGACTGGCTGCGCGCAATGGCGCTGACCTGCAGCGCCTTTCCATGTTAAACCGTCACGGCCTGTGGCTGCAGTTGCAGCACGCGAAAACCGTGGGTACCGTCGCGATCCAGTTGCGCCACCAGACCATATTCCCAGTCGAGATAGGCCTGCATCACGTCCGGTTCAATATCGGTGCCTTCGTACGGGCGGCGATAACGATCGATGGGCGGCGAGAGCAGGCGCTGCTCGCCCTGTTCGGTGGGCAGACCGGCGGCACGCCAGGCTGCATTGCCTCCCGCCAGCACCCGCACCGGTTTGCCGGTCAGCGTGGCAATTTGCTCCACGGCATAGCTGGCCAGCAGGCTGCTACCGCAGGTCAGCACATAGCGGCCTGCATCGGGCAGTAATGCCTTGCCCTGCTGCTGCAGGGTGGAACGCAGTAGCCAGGCCGCACCGGGAATATGGCTGTTGCGGTAATTGGCGAGCGTGGTGAAATCCAGCACCTGCGTGTCGCCTGCCGCCAGCCACTCGACCAGCTGCGCGGGTGAGATCGATTCCGGCGCAGCAACCGGTGCGACCTGCGGCTGCCAGCTACCGACAGCGCTGAAATCGCTGGCCTGCAACGCGTCAAGTACTGCCACCTGCCAGCCAAGCTGCGCCAGCCAGGAGCCGGTCATATTGGCGCGGACACCGTCATCATCCACCAGCACGATACGCGCACCGCGCACGCTGGCGTAATGATCGGTCTCCTGTACCAGCTGGCCGCCCGCCACGTGGCGGCTGCCCGGCAGATGACCGGCGGCGTACTCGTCGGCATCACGCACGTCAAACAGGTAGGTGGTGCGTGCTTCCTGCTGCCAGCGCGTCAGCGTCGCCAGAGGAATGCGTGTCACACCAGCGCGATCGGCAATGGCGCGGGCCTGGCTCGCGGCCTGACGTTGCGCGGTTTCGCTGGCGTTGCCATAGCGGCGGCTCTGCCCATGCTCCAGCGCATGACCGGCCAGCGTCCAGCCAATGGTGCCGTTGCGCAGCGCGAATACCGGATTACGAATACCGGCATTGACCAGCGACTGCGTGCCAATAATGCTGCGCGTGCGTCCGGCGCAATTCACAATCACCATGGTGTGCGGTGAGGGGGCTATATCGCGCACGCGCAGCACCAGTTCGCCGCCCGGTACGCTGGTGGCACCCGGAATACTCATGGTGTGATATTCATCGAAGCGCCGCGCATCCAGCACCACCATGTCGGCATCATCGCTAATCAGTGCCTGTACCTCATCGGCGGAGAGCGAAGGCGTGCGGGCATGATGTTCTACCAGTTCGCCAAACGCTTTGCTGGGTGAATTAACATCGATAAACAGCTCGCCGCCAGCCGCCTGCCAGCCGGCTAGATCATCGGCCAGTAGCGTGACCTGCTGATAACCCAGTGCGGCGAGACGTTCAGCAGCGGTCTGCGCCAGGCCTTCGCCGTTGTCATACAGCGTAATGGCGGTGTGACGTTGGGGAATGCGGTCCAGCAGCTCCAGCTCCAGCTTTGACAGCGGAATGTTGACGGCAAACAGCGGATGCCCGGTGGCAAACAGCGCCTCATCGCGCACGTCAATGATCGCCACTTCCTGTTGCTGACGCAGCGCTGTCAGCAGTTCCGCCGCCTGGCGAAACGGGAAAACCGGTTTAGTCATGTGAAAGGTTCCAGATGTTAGGTAGATAACGGTTGCTGTAGCCGGAAATAAAGCGTTTTTCGTGGCCGTCGGCGGTGTAGACCGCGCGCTCAACCGCGCCGATATTCGCGCCATACACGTGGATACTGACAGAGACGCGATCGTCATAGGCGTTGCTGACGCGATGGATATCACCGACCGTCGGCGACACCGCCTCCACGCTGCCGGGTTCAAGCCGCACCGGCGCACCTTCTGCCTGTAAACCGTGCGGGCCCGGCTGCCACGATTGTGAAATCTCGGCGCCGCGCAGCATGCCAATCAGTCCCCAGACGCGGTGATCGTGAATCGGCGTCTGCTGACCCGGCCCCCAGACAAAACTCACCACGGAAAAGCGCTGCTGCGCATCGGCATACAGCAGATATTGCTGATAGTGCTGCGGATGGGGCTGGGTAAACGCCTCATCCAGCCAGTCATCGTGGCGAATCAGTTCGGCCAGCCAGCCGCTGCCCTGCCGCAAAATGGTCGCTTCGTCCGGCTGGCTGTCGAGCAGGGTGGCCAGCCGGGCGACGAAGGTGCGCAGGCGATGGTGCTGATAATCACTCATGATTTGTCTCCCGGCGCGTGCTGGGCGATGCGGTTAGCGGCGGCGGACAGACTGAAGTCAAACGCCTGGCTGACATCGACCTGTTTTGGCAATACCTGATAACGATGGAAAAAGTCGGCGGATTTCTGCAGCGTGGCAATCAGGTGCGTATCAAACACCAGCGGGCGGATGCGCGCATCGTCAATCCAGCTGCGGGTAATGGCGGTGGGCATATTCAGGGTTTTGCTCAGCACGCCGGCGAATTCCTGCGGATGGTGTTGCGCCCAGATTTGCGCCTTCGCCAGTCGCGCCAGCAGGTCGGCAATCGCTTCCCGCTTGCCGGCGTCCTGCAACGCTTCATTACGGGCCAGCGCGTAGGAGTAACCAGACATAATGCCTTTACCGCCGCCGTCCGGCACGCGCACCGTGCCGTCGATGGCGGTCGAGGTGGCGATATAAGGCTCCCACGGCGCCCAGGCCGCGACCGCACCGGACGTCAGCGCCGCGCGGCCATCCACCGGTCCGAGGAAGCGCAGCGTGACATCCTGCGGCGTCAGGCCAGCGCGCTCCAGCAGACCCAGCAGCAGATAGTGTCCCCAGCCGCCGCGGTTGACCGCGATCTGCTTACCTTTCAAATCCTGCAGCCGGTGAATGCCGGCGTCGGGGCGGGTCAGCAGGGCGATGCTGTCCGGGTTATTCTGCCAGGCACCCACGGCTTTCACCGGCGCGCCTGCCGCATAGACAAACAGAAACGGCAAATCACCGGTAAAGCCAACGTCGAGCGCCCCGGCATTGAGCGCTTCCTGCACCGGCGCGCCGGAGTCAAAGGCGGTGAGCTTAAGATCGTAAGGCAGATTGTTCAGTTCGCCCGAGGCTTTCAGGGCGGCAAAACGATCGCCTTTAACATCGCCAAGGCGCAGCGTGACTTTATCGGCCGCCAGCAGCGGCTGGAGTGACGCGAGGGCCAGCGCAACACCGGCAAACAGAGCGGCGAGACGCATCAGGCGCTCCTTTTTTCAGTTGCGCTGAGCGCAGCCACTTTCTCACGCGTCAGCGGCAGCAGCTCACGGCCGTATTCCACCGCGTCATTCAGAGGGTCAAATCCGCGGATCAGCACGCTATGAATGCCGAGGCGATAGTAATCCAGCAGCGCCTCAGAAACCTGATCCGGCGTGCCGACCAGCGCGGTGGAGTTGTAGCCGCCCTGCACCAGTTTTGCCACGCCGGTCCACAGCACTTTGTCGTGGCGTTCGCTCTCATGCGCCGCCGCCAGCAGACGCTGCGCACCGACACTCTGCGGCTTCGGCAAACCAAAGGTATAGCCGGTCTCCGCCAGCTGCTTCTCTGCGGTGGCGCGGATATGTTCGGCACGCTCCCAGGCTTCTTTTTCGGTGTTACCCAGAATTGGCCGGAAGGAGATGTTAAACGCAATCTGGCGCCCCTGCGCGGCCGCCGCCGCACGCACATTACGTACCGTCTCGGCCGCGCCTTTTAACGGTTCGCCCCACAGCGCGAAGACATCGGCATGTCGCGCCGCCACGTCAATCGCCTCCGGTGACGATCCGCCGAAATAGATCGGCAGCTTATGTTGCAGCGGTTTAATGGCAGAGAACGCCTGCTCAGCCTGGTAAAACCGGCCCTGATGATCGTAAGGCTGTGGCGACTCAAGGCTCTGTTTCAGCACGCTGAGAAATTCGTCGGTGCGCGCATAGCGTTCAGCCTTGCTGAGAAAATCACCGTCGCGGCGCTGTTCGCTGTCGCTGCCGCCGCTGATAATGTGCACGGCCAGGCGGCCGTCGGTGAGATGGTCGAGCGAAGCCAGCTTGCGGGCCGCCAGCGTGGGCGCGACAAACCCCGGACGGTGCGCCAGCAGGAATTTAATTTTCTGCGTATGCGCCGCTGCGTGAGCGGTGACCAGAAAGCCATCGGGTTGATCGGACCAGTAGCCGACAAGGATGCGGTCGAAGCCGGCCGCTTCATGGGCGCGGGCAAAGCGGGCAATATAATCTTTATCGAACAACGTGCCGGACGCGGGAATGATTTCTGAGGCAAGCCGGTGGCCAATCATGCCGAGGAACTGAATGCTCATGCGATTCTCCTGAGGTGAGGTCAGAAAGAAAAGCTACGGGCGCAGACGGCAACAACGGAAATTCGATATTGTGCAAAGGGTTTGCGGGAAACGGTGAAGCAGGGCGTGACGCGGCGGCAGACTGACTGGCGCGGGATATAACGCTTAGGTATATAAAAGAAGAGAAGGGCGAGCCGCAGCCCGCCCTGTAGATCAGAAGCCCAGCACCAGACCGGCGATGGCGGCGGAAAGCACGCTCACCAGCGTCGAGCCGTACAGCAGTTTCAGGCCAAAACGTGATACCACGTTACCCTGCTCTTCATGCAGACCTTTGATCGCGCCTGCGACAATACCGATTGAGGAAAAGTTGGCGAAGGAGACCAGGAACACCGACAGAATGCCTTCAGCATGCGGCGACAGCTGACCGGCGATTTTCTGCAGGTCCATCATTGCAACGAACTCGTTAGAAACCAGCTTGGTCGCCATGATGCTGCCCACCTGCAGCGCTTCGCTGGATGGCACGCCCATTACCCAGGCAAACGGATAGAACACATAGCCCAGCACACCCTGGAAGCTGATGCCAAAGATGGTATCAAACAGCGCGTTGAGGCCGGAGATCAGCGCGATAAAGCCAATCAGCATCGCCGCAACGATAATCGCCACTTTGAAACCGGCCAGGATGTATTCACCCAGCATCTCAAAGAAGCTCTGACCTTTATGCAGATCCTGCAGCTGCAGGTCTTCTTCGCTGTCCACGCGGTACGGGTTAATCAGCGACAGCACGATAAAGGTACTGAACATGTTGAGCACCAGCGCGGCCACTACGTATTTTGGCTGCAGCATCGTCATGTAGGCACCCACAATCGACATCGACACTGTCGACATCGCGGTGGCTGCCATGGTGTACATGCGGCGCTGTGACATTTTGCCAAGGATATCCTTATAGGCGATAAAGTTTTCTGACTGTCCCAGAATCAGAGAGCTGACGGCGTTAAAGGATTCCAGTTTGCCCATGCCGTTGATCTTCGACAGCACGGTACCGATAGCGCGAATCACCCACGGCAGGATGCGGAAATGCTGCAAAATACCGATCAGGGCCGAGATGAAGACGATAGGGCACAAAACATTGAGGAAGAAGAAGGCCAGGCCTTTCTCGTTCATGTTACCGAACACGAAATTGGTGCCTTCTGCTGCATATTTGAGCAGATGATCAAACAGCCCGGCGAAACCTTTAACAAAACCAAGGCCTGCTTCGGAGTTAAGGAAGAACCACGCCAGCAGCACTTCAATCACCAGCAGCTGAACGATATAGCGAATCCGGATACTCTTACGATCGTGACTGACGAGTAACGCCAGCACGGCTACCACCACCAATGCTAAAAGGAAGTGCAAAATATGGGACATATCGGCTCCAAATTTGAGGAGGGTTGTATTTTGCTGCGTATTCTATGTAACGCGTTACTTAAAAACGAGATCAAAACCACAATATAAGTATTCGGTATCGCTTTATTTCTCAGATTAGTCTCACCGCTCACAACCTGTTTACAAATCAATCACAAGAAATATCCACAAAGAGATTGTCTATAATTTGACCCGGGAGTAGAGTGAAACCTGTTGCATAATTTTTAGCAAGCGCTAACTTTACCTTGTGGTATAGCAATGGCTATACTTTATAGCACCATCTATCAATGCGATAACTATAACCAAATTTCACTTGCCTTGAATGCCCCGTAAGCTGGATGGGTCAGACAAGCGTTAGGACAGGGTCAAAACTATGTCAGAAAGTCGCACCGCCGAGCGCGCCGCTCGCGGAGCCAGAAAGATCAAGCTCGCGCTGCTGGGACCGGCCTTCATCGCGGCCATTGGTTATATCGATCCCGGCAACTTTGCCACCAACATCCAGGCGGGGGCCGCGTACGGCTACAAACTGCTGTGGGTGGTGGTGTGGGCCAACATCATGGCGATGCTGATCCAGCTGATGTCCGCCAAGCTGGGTATTGCCACCGGTAAAAACCTCGCCGAGCATATTCGCGATCGCTTCCCGCGCCCGGCGGTGTGGTTCTACTGGGTACAGGCGGAGATCATCGCCATGGCCACTGATCTGGCGGAATTCATCGGGGCTGCGCTCGGCTTTAAGCTGCTGCTCGGCATCTCGCTGCTGCAGGGCGCGGTGTTAACCGGTATCGCCACGTTCCTGATTCTGATGCTGCAGAACCGTGGACAGAAGCCGCTGGAGCTGGTGATTGGCGGGCTGCTGCTGTTTGTCGCCGCCGCTTATATCGTTGAGCTGTTCTTCTCGCAGCCGCGCGTCAGCGATCTGGTAGTGGGCATGGCGCTGCCGAGCCTGCCTACTTCGGACGCGGTATTCCTCGCGGCTGGCGTGCTGGGCGCGACCATTATGCCGCACGTCATTTATCTGCACTCGGCGCTGACGCAGTACGGTAATAAAGGCAGCAAGGCGGAGCGCTACTCCTCCACCAAGCTCGACGTGGCGATCGCCATGACCATTGCCGGTTTCGTTAACCTGGCGATGATGGCCACCGCAGCGGCCGCGTTTCACTTTAGCGGTCACACCAGCATTGTCGATCTCGACCAGGCCTATCTGACGCTGCAACCGCTGCTGGGTCACGCGGCGGCGATTGTGTTCGGGCTGAGTCTGGTAGCGGCCGGCCTCTCTTCTACCGTGGTGGGCACGCTGGCCGGCCAGGTGGTGATGCAGGGCTTTATCCGCTTCCACATTCCGCTGTGGTTCCGTCGTACCATTACCATGCTGCCGTCCTTTATTGTTATCTGGGCGGGCTGGGATCCGACGCGCATTCTGGTGATGAGCCAGGTGCTGCTGAGCTTCGGTATTGCGCTGGCGCTGATTCCGCTGCTGTCGTTCACCGGGAACCGTGACATCATGGGCGATGAACTGGTGAACTCACGCCTGATGCAAAATGCCGGGCGTCTGATTGTGGTGCTGGTGGTGGCGCTGAATATCTATCTGCTGGTGGGCGAAGCACTCGGCTGGTAAGCAAATGGCTGAATAAAAAAATCCCGGCTGCGTCTGCGCCGGGATTTTTTTTAATGGTGATGATGGTCGTGGCGGTCGTGCCGATCGTGCCGGCGATCGTGACGCCAGTGTTCGCGACGTTCGCGCTCGTGCCAGCGGCGCTCACGTTCACGCTCCCAGGCACGGTGGCGTTTCCACTCTTCGTGACGCCACCAGCGATGATCGTTGTACTGATAGCGATCGTGCCACCAGCGCGGTTCACGCCAGCGACCACCGTCCCAGTAGTAGCCGCGACGATCGCGATCGCCGAGATGCAGCGTGACGCCAGGGGCCAGATTGATGGTAGCACTACTGGCTTCAGCTGTGTGCAGCGCCAGAGGGGATAACGTTGCCAGCAAAGCGGCAAACAAAATTGCACGTTTCATACTTTCTCCTCATCGATAGCATCGAGGCTACCGTGGCGCTAGTGTGCCATATCGGACCAGACACGCCTTGAGATTTAGTCTGAAAAAGTGTCAGCGAAAGGTTGCGCAGCGTTTTCTGCTAAGGACAGCGCCCGGAAAAGTCCGGGCGGGTAAACGGTTACACCAGAATTTGCTCAATGGCGGCGATCTCGTCCGCCGTTAATTCAGGCTGGCTCAGCATGTCGACGGCATCATCAATCTGCGCGGTTTTACTGGCGCCAATCAGCACCGACGTGACGCGCGTGTCGCGCAGCACCCAGCGCAGCGCCATTTGCGCCAGCTTTTGACCGCGCTGCTGCGCCAGCGCCTGCAGCTGCTGCACCTTCGCCATCTTCTCTGGCGTTAGCTGGTTTTCGTTGAGGAATTTGCTGCCGCTGGCGATGCGCGAATCCTGCGGAATGCCCTGCAGATAGCGGTCGGTCAGCACGCCCCCTGCCAGCGGCGAGAAAGCAATACAGCCGACGCCATTGTCACCCAGCACATCCAGCAGACCCTGTTCCGGCGTGCGTTCGAACATCGAATAGCGCGGCTGGTGGATCAGGCAGGGGGTGCCGAGATCGCGCAGCATGGCGATAGCGGCGGCGGCTTTATCCGCCGGGTAGTTCGAAATCGCCGCGTATAGCGCTTTACCCTGACGCACCACCTGATCGAGCGCGCGCATGGTCTCTTCCAGCGGCGTTTCCGGATCCGGACGATGGTGATAAAAGATATCCACGTACTCCAGCCCCATGCGCTTCAGGCTTTGATCAAGGCTGGAAATCAGGTACTTGCGTGAGCCCCAGTCGCCGTACGGACCGTCCCACATGGTGTAACCCGCTTTGGTGGAGATCACCAGCTCGTCGCGCAGGCCGTTAAAATCTTCGCGCAGAATGCGGCCAAAGTTGCTCTCCGCAGAACCGGGCGGCGGCCCGTAGTTATTGGCCAGATCAAAATGGGTTATACCGCGATCGAACGCGTGACGCAGCAGCGCGCGGCTGTTGTCGACGCGCGTGCTGTCGCCAAAGTTGTGCCATAGACCCAGCGAAATCGCCGGCAGCTTCAGGCCGCTGCGGCCGCTGCGGCGATACTGCATCTGGTGATAACGTTCGGCGTGGGGAAAAGTACTCATGCAGCGTTCCTGTCTCAGGTGGGAGAAAGTGGCATCAGCATAGCAGTGTATGCGTTTACACTGCGCCGTAACGCGGCAAAGATCGCAACTTACAGAATTTTCTGTCGTCGTAACGAATGCTTGCCATGCATGACAGCGCGATGATGGTGAAAATCTCGCCAGTTCAGCCACATCGCTAATACTCCTGATCATTCCCCCTCACAGGAGCGGTCGATGAACACTCTTAACGTTGGCGACTATTTACTGCATCGTTTGCACCAGGCGGGTATCCGCCATCTGTTCGGCGTACCCGGCGACTACAACCTGCAATTTCTCGACAGCGTCATTGACCATCCCGGCATTACCTGGGTTGGCTGCGCTAATGAACTGAATGCCGCCTATGCGGCCGATGGTTACGGTCGCTGCAACGGCGCGGCCGCGCTGCTGACCACCTTTGGCGTCGGTGAACTCAGCGCGATTAACGGCATCGCCGGCAGCTACGCCGAATATGTGCCGGTGATTCACATCGTCGGCGCTCCCGCCAGCCACGCCCAGCAGCAGGGCGACTGCGTGCATCATTCGCTCGGCGACGGCGATTTTGGCCATTTTCTGCGCATGGCCCAGGAAGTCAGTGCCGCCAGCGCGGTGCTGAGCGCCGACAACGCCGTGGCTGAAATTGATCGGGTCATCGCTGGCGCGCTGCAGCAGCACCGTCCGGGCTATCTGCTGCTGGCGGTGGATGTCGCCGCCGCCACGGTAACGCTGCCGTCAGCCAGCGCCAGCCCGGTACCGGCTGAAAACCGCGACGTGGCGCAGGCGTTTGCCGCAGCGGCGGAGCGCCTGCTGGCACCGGCGCAGCGCGTGGCGCTGCTGGCCGATTTTCTCGCTGCCCGCTGGCAGCTGCAGGCACCGCTGGCTGAGTTGCGTGCGCTGCGCGCCATTCCGGCAGCCACGCTACTGATGGGCAAGGGCGTGCTGGATGAGCAGCAACCGGGCTTCGTCGGCACCTACGCCGCCAGCGGCAGCCGCGAAACCGTGCGTGCGGCAATTGAAGACACCGATGTCACCCTGTGCGTCGGCGTGCGTTTTACCGACACCCTGACCGCCGGGTTTACCCAGCAGCTGTCGGCGCAGCGGGTGATTGATCTGCAGCCGTTTCATGCCAGCGTCGCCGGAGAAACCTTCGCACCGCTGAGCATGGCGCAGGCGCTGGCCGCGCTGCTGCCGGTTTATCAGCGCCACTGCGCGCACTGGGCCACGGGCGAGGCCGACATGCCGGACGATGCACCGCCCGCTGCTGCCGCCGTAATCAGTCAGCAGGCTTTCTGGCAGGCGATGCAGCGTTTCCTGCAGCCCGGTGATATTATCCTTGCCGATCAGGGCACGGCGGCGTTTGGCGCTGCCGCGCTGCGTTTACCGCATGATGCGCAGCTGCTGGTACAACCTTTATGGGGTTCCATTGGCTATACTTTACCCGCCACCTTTGGTGCCCAGACGGCGCAGCCTGACCGCCGCGTCATTCTGATCATCGGCGATGGATCGGCGCAGCTGACCATTCAGGAACTGGGATCGATCCAGCGCGACGGCTTAAGCCCGATCATTTTTCTGCTGAATAATGAGGGATACACTGTCGAACGCGCGATCCATGGAGCGGAACAGCGCTACAACGACATCGCGCAGTGGAACTGGACCGCGCTGCCGCAGGCGATGAGCCTGAATTGTGCGGCTCAGAGCTGGCGCATCAGTGAAACGGCGCAGCTCGACGCCGTGATGGCGCTGCTCAGCCAGGCGCGTTGCCTGTCACTGATTGAAGTGGTGATGGAGAAACAGGATTTGCCGCCGCTGCTGCGCACCGTCACGGCGGCGCTGCACCAGCGCAATAGCCACAAAGTTTAGGACAGTTGCCTCTGTACAGTTGGGCTGGCGACAGTCAGGCTGTGCGTCGCACTGAATGACCAACGCTCATCGTGCAAGGTGAGCGTTGTTGTTTTATTGGCAGGCTTTTATAGTGTCCTGCACTTGTTTATGACCCAAGCGGAGCAGCAGAAGAATGACAAAATACGCCCTGGTCGGCGATGTGGGCGGCACTAACGCTCGTCTCGCCTTGTGTGAGGTGGAGACCGGCGCCATCTCCCAGGCCAAAACATTCTCAACATCAGACTACGACAACCTTGAAGCAGTTATCCGTCACTATCTGGATGAGCAAAAACAGGACATTACCGACGGCTGCATCGCCATCGCCTGTCCGATCACCGGCGACTGGGTGGAGATGACCAACCATGACTGGGCCTTCTCAACGCGTCAGATGAAGGAAAGTCTGGGCTTTACTACGCTGGAAATCATTAACGATTTCACCGCGGTTTCCATGGCGATTCCGATGCTGACGGCGCAGGACGTCCTGCAGTTCGGCGGCAAATCGCCGGTGCAGGATAAACCGATTGCCATCTACGGTGCTGGCACCGGGCTCGGCGTCAGCCATCTGGTGCACGTTGATAAGCGCTGGGTCAGCCTGCCGGGTGAGGGCGGTCACGTTGACTTCGCGCCAAACAGTGAAGAAGAGGATGCGATTCTCGAAGTGCTGCGCGCCGAACTGGGTCACGTTTCTGCCGAGCGCGTGCTGTCGGGTTCCGGACTGGTTAACCTGTATCGGGCGATTGTGAAATCCGATCAGCGCGAGCCGGAAAACCTCAAGCCAAAAGATGTCACCGAGCGGGCACTGCAGGATAGCTGTATTGACTGCCGCCGCGCGCTGACGCTGTTCTGCGTCATCATGGGACGGTTTGGCGGCAACCTGGCGCTGAACCTCGGCACCTTTGGCGGCGTCTATATTGCTGGTGGCATCGTGCCGCGCTTCCTCGAGTTCTTTAAAGCGTCCGGTTTCCGTGCGGCGTTTGAAGACAAAGGCCGCTTCCGCGATTACCTCGTTGATATCCCGGTCTACATGATTACTCACGACCAGCCGGGCCTGCTTGGCGCCGGTGCCCATCTGCGCCAGGCGCTGGGGCGCGTGCTGTAATCTGACGGGCGAACGGCTTCCCGTGCCGTTCGCCTTCAAAGATGCATCAGCTGGCGAAACGCCTTTACCTTGCTGCGACTCACCGGCACCTGCGCATCCATATCGCGCAGCTTCACCAGATAGGTGTTGTTAAACCACGGTTCGATCTCGCCAATCTTGCTCAGATTCACGCAGTACGAACGGTGGCAGCGAAAGAACATCGACTCAGGCAAACGGCTGCAAAACTCGCTGATCGCCATCGACATCACATAGGCTTCGCGCCGCGTGTAGACAAAGGTCAGCTTTTCATGCGCTTCAACGTAATAGATATCGTTGATATCGGTCACGATAATGCGCTCATCTTTAACTAAATTCACCGTTTGCGGCGCGCTGGCTGCCGGATTGTGCTGCTGCGCCTGCTGCTGTTGTGCACTGGCCTCCAGCTTGTTCAGCATGGTGATGATGCGCGACTCGTGATAAGGCTTGAGGATGTAGTCAAACGCCTGCAGTTCGAAGGCCTCGACCGCGTGCTCTTTCCACGCGGTGATAAACACAATCAGCGGCTTATGGATAAACTGGTTGATGTTCTGCGCCAGCAACATGCCGTCCAGTGACGGGATGTTGATATCGAGAAAAATCACGTCCACCCGATGAGTCTGCAGATACTTCAGCACTTCCAGCCCATCATCAAAGCAGGCTTCGATGCTGATCTGGCTATGCTGCTGGATCATCCAGCTTAGCTCCTGCTGCGCCAGGAATTCGTCTTCGACAATAATGGCTTTCACGCTGAGGTTTCCGCTAACGGGGTGAGCGGGCCGGACAGCCGCTGACCACTTTTGCTGAGGGTAAAGGCGATTTCCGTACCGGGCTGATGACGGGTGATGGTTAAGCCGTGGCCGGACAGCAGTTTCACCCGGTGATGCACATTCAGCAGGCCAATTTTGTTGCCCGGCATTTCGTTGCGCGCTACCCGGCTGACCACCTCTTCGCTGATGCCGGCACCGGTATCGCGCACCGCCACGCGCACGCGATCGCCCAGATCTTTCACGCTTAGCGTGACCACGCCTTTGCCGCGACAGGGCTGAATACCGTGCACGATGGCATTCTCCACCAGCGGCTGGATCAGCAGGCTGGGCAGCGAAAAGTGCAGATCCTCATCGATGTCGTAAATCATCGACAGCTTGTCGCCAAACCGCGCCTGTTCAATGGCGATGTAATCTTTCACCTGCCACAGCTCTTTTTTGATGTCGATGGGTTCATCGTCATTGAGTTCCAGGTTGTAACGCAGGTAGCGCGACAGATTAATCACCAGCTGGCGCGCTGTGTCCGGATTGAGGCGAATCGATGAGGAAATGGCATTCAGCGCGTTAAACAGGAAGTGCGGGTTGATTTTGCTTTGCAGCGCGCGCAGTTCCGCTTTATTGGCCATCTCGCGTAACTGCTCGGCACGCGAGACTTCCAGCTGCGTCGAGATGATTTGCGACAGACCGACCGCCATCTCTTTCAGTGAACCAGTAATACGATGGGCGCGGCGATAGTAGATTTTCAGCGTGCCGGTCACTTCCCCTTTTTCCCAAAGGGGAATCACCAGCATTGAGTGAATGTCTTTGGTGCGGTGTGCCTCATCGTTATTCTTAATGATAATTTTTCCGCTGGCGATCGCCTGCGCGGTGGTCGGACTGATGCCGTCGTCGCCGTTGTGGTAGTTCTGCTCGCCGTAGCCGACGTAAGCCAGAATCTGTTTGGTGTTAGTGATCGCCACCGCATCGGCATGGATGTCGCTGCGAATGATGGCGCACACTTTGCGCAGCGAGTCGCTATTAACCTGACGAAACAGCGGCAGGGTTTTGTTGGCAATCTCCAGCGCCAGCTTGGCCTGACGCGCGGCAATCGCCTCTTTTTCCCCTTCGACGCTCTGCACCAGCAGCACAATCAAACCAATGCTCGACGCGCCGAGAATCATCGGCAGCGCAATTTCCGACACGATGGTTAAACCGAGTGACATCGGTTTCGCCCACAGCACGATCAGCAGCATGGTCAGGCTTTCACACAGCATGCCGCCGAGGATGCCAGCGCGCCAGCGCTGCTCTTTGCTGACGAAGCGGTTGATGGCGCCGGCGGCGATACCGGCGACAATGCTGGTAATCAGACAGGGCACCGAGGTGATGCCGTCGATATCAATAAGGAAGCGGTGCACGCCGGCAATCACGCCGGTTGCAATGCCGACCCACGGCCCGAACAGAATGCCGCCTGCCATGACCGCAATCACCCGGACGTTGAGCAGTGAGCCGTCAACGTTGATGCCGGACCAGGTGCTGAACAGCGCAAACAGCGAGAAGATGGCGGTCACCACGGCTTTTTCGCCGATTGAGTGCTCATCTTTTTGCAGTAGCTGACGAAATACGCGGGTGCGGGTCAGGAAGAACAGGCAGATCAGCATCAGCGCGGCGCGGTCAAACACCGCCAGCAGCATGTCGAAATGGGAAGGCACGGTGTTCTCCGGAGCAGGCAAGGTTGCGGACATGATAAAAAATGTGATCGCGATCCGCCAGCGTCCCGGCAAGCTGCAGACGTTTCTCATAGCCTGGATCAATTTTTAAGGTGCGCGCTGCCGGTGCGCATGAATGTCAGCCCTGTAAAATGGGCCGCTGACGCACCGCAGGGGCGCCATTTATGGCGACCAGATCCGCCCGTAACATCCGACCCTGAAGGGAAGCAAGGCAGATTATCCGCTATGAAACCTGAAAAGAGGAAATCCTGAGTGCTAAAAAGAGGATTGCTCAAAGCGTGCAGCGTTCACTGGTTGTCACGGATGCGGTTTGCTATGTTGCCGTAAGCACAACAGCGGAGCGTGGCCATGCAATTACTCACCCCTCGTTTGTCCCTCAGCCGGTTACAGCCGGAAGACTGGCAGATTTTCAAAGCGGTACATGAAGACGCCGCGACCATGACCTGGGTGAGCGAGATCCCCGATGAAAACGACATCCGCCAGCGCTTTAACGAGCGGCTGGCACCGTGGCAACCCAGCAGTTTTCACATGCTATGCCTGGTGGCACGTCTGCGCGACAGCGGTGAAGCGATTGGCCTGTTTGGCTGTAGCGCCGAGTGGCATCCGTATCGTCAGGCCGAAGTGGGTTACATGCTGCGCCACGCCTGTACCGGTCAGGGCTATGGCAGCGAAGCGTTGCAGGCATTGTGCACATTCCTGCTGCAGGCCGACTTCCACAAACTCAAAGCGCTGGTGATTGAGGGCAACTGGCCGTCGCGGCGCATTCTGGAAAAGAACGGTTTCGCGCTGGAAGGCACGCTACGCGATAATTACCGGCTCAACGGTCAGTGGGTAAACGATTGGGTGTTTGGGCGCTTAAACGAAATGGGCTAAGAAAATTTGCCGTCCCCCCTCGACAATATTGTTATCAGCGCGTTATGTTCTTGTTTCGGTCACGGCAGTGACCAGCGTCGCTCGGACGGTCCGGGCGCTAACGTAATCCAGAGGACATCATGGCTGATAACAGCACACCCCGTCGTTTCTCGCGTATTGAACGTCTGCCCCCCTATGTATTTAACATCACGGCTGAATTGAAGATGGCTGCGCGCCGGCGCGGCGAAGACATCATCGATTTCTCCATGGGCAACCCCGATGGCGCGACACCGCCGCACATCGTGGAAAAGCTCTGTCAGGTGGCACAGCGTGAAGACACGCACGGCTACTCTACCTCCAAAGGGATTCCGCGCCTGCGCCGCGCCATTTCGCGCTGGTACGCCGAGCGTTACCAGGTGGATATCGATCCGGAATCTGAAGCCATCGTTACCATCGGCTCGAAAGAGGGCCTGGCGCACCTGATGCTGGCGACGCTCGATCACGGCGACACCGTGCTGGTGCCCAATCCCAGCTACCCGATTCACATCTACGGTGCGGTGATCGCCGGCGCGCAGGTGCGCTCGGTGCCGCTGGTCGCGGGCGTCGATTTCTTCAATGAGCTGGAACGCGCCATCCGCGAAAGCTACCCGAAACCGAAGATGATGATCCTCGGCTTTCCGTCCAACCCGACATCGCAGTGCGTGGAGCTGGACTTCTTCGAGCGCGTCATCGCGCTGGCGAAACAGTACAACGTGCTGGTCATCCACGATCTGGCCTACGCCGACATCACCTATGACGGCTGGAAAGCGCCGTCAATCATGCAGGTGCCGGGCGCGCGCGATGTGGCGGTGGAATTCTTTACCCTGTCAAAAAGCTACAACATGGCAGGCTGGCGCATCGGCTTTATGGTCGGCAACAAAGAGCTGGTGGCGGCACTGGCACGCATCAAAAGCTATCACGACTACGGCACCTTCACACCGCTGCAGGTGGCGGCGATTGCGGCACTGGAGGGCGATCAGCAGTGCGTGCGCGATATCGCCGAGCAGTATAAACGCCGGCGCGATGTACTGGTGAAAGGGCTGCATGAAGCGGGCTGGATGGTCGATCTGCCGAAAGCGTCCATGTACGTCTGGGCGAAAATCCCTGACCATTACGCGCATTTAGGCTCGCTCGAATTCGCCAAACGGCTGCTGCAGGAGGCGAAAGTGTGCGTCTCGCCGGGCATTGGCTTTGGTGATTACGGCGATACCCACGTGCGTTTTGCCCTGATTGAAAACAGCGATCGTATTCGTCAGGCGGTGCGTGGCATTAAAGCGATGTTCCGCGCCGACGGTATTTTGCCGGGAACGGTAAAAGCGGTGGAAGAAGCAGAGTAACTACAAATCGGGGCGACTGAGCGGTCGCCCCGGCTGGCGTCTTTACAGCATCAGCACGAAGGTGCCGACCCAAAGTAAGACGAAGAAAGAGATTCCCATCAAGGCGTATTTCACAAAACAACTCCTCTGAGCGGTTACAATGATGGCGATCCCAAACCAGCGTAACCCGAACAGAATAAGAGAAAGGTGGAGTTCATCATCGCTACACGCTTTCTACTCAGGTCGCTTCGGGCTGCCCCGAAACAGGATCGAGCGCTAATTTACGCGGAATCGATCCGAAAATAAATAGGTCACTTCTGAGAAGTTGCTCACATTTTCATCGGGTCTCAATCTGCGGAATCGCCGACATGCCGACACGTAATTGCGCCAGATCGCTTTGATGCGGATCCAGCACAATTTTCACCGGCAATCGCTGAACCACTTTAGTGTAGTTGCCGGTGGCGTTATCGGGGGCAATCGCGGAAAACGTGGCGCCGGTAGCGGGGGCGATACTGTCAACGTGACCGGTGAAGATCTTGCCGGGCAATGCATCAATCTTCACTACCACTTTCTGGCCCGGGCGCACATCCGCCAGCTGCGTCTCCAGATAATTGGCGGTGATGTAAGTCTGCTGTAGCGGCACCACGGCCAGCAGACGCGTACCCGCGCTGACCCAGGCTCCCACGCGCACCGAACGCTGACCCACCATGCCATCCACCGGCGCAATAATACGCGTATAAGAGAGATTCAGCCCGGCCTGGTCGACGCTGGCCTGCGCCGCCGCGACATCAGCCTCCGCCTGACGCAGCGCGGCCTCAAGCACCTTCACCTGCTGTTGGGCCGCCGCCAGCGCTGCTGCGCTCTGGCGCACCGTGGCGGCGGCGGAACGCTGGGTTGAGCTGGCTTTCTGCTGATCGTCAGCGGCTATGGTGCCGCTCTTGTACAGCTGGTTGTAGCGCGCCGCGCTCTGTCCGGCATACTGTGCCGATGCCTGACTGGCGGCCAGCGTGGCGCGGGCCTCGGCAATGGTGGACTGCTGCTGGTCGAGCTGCGCCTGCGCGCTCAGCCGTTTGGCGTCGCTGACTTGCAGATTGGCCCGCGCGGTTTCCAGCGCCACGCGATAGTCGCGGTCGTCGAGCGTCGCCAGCACGTCACCAGCCCGCACGCGCTGGTTATCCTGCACGTTGACGTGGGCGATATA
Organism: gamma proteobacterium symbiont of Lampromicra miyakona; assembly: GCF_059730895.1. Taxonomy (NCBI): domain Bacteria; kingdom Pseudomonadati; phylum Pseudomonadota; class Gammaproteobacteria; species gamma proteobacterium symbiont of Lampromicra miyakona. Next base: position 1,274,815 of record NZ_AP035932.1, read on the forward strand.
GCCGGACACCTTCGGGGCCACCAGCGTGTAGTCGGCATTCACCCAGGCATCATCAGTGCGATGGTCGTTGCTGGTCATGGCTGACCACAGCCAGAACGCCATCGCCAGCAAAACCAGCAGCAGGGCGCTCAGCAGGATTGTTCGTTTCATAGCAAAAGCGTGCATAACAGTTATTCCGGAGTTTTGGTAACAGGTTGAACCAGGGTTTGTGGTGGCCAGACGCGTTTCGCCAGGCACAGCGTCAGCACTAACAGCCCGACAGCGAAAGCGATCAGCATCAGATACGCATCGCTCAGGCTCAGCACCATCGCCTGATGCTTCAGCAGGGTGGCGAAGCCGCTGAGATTGGCCGCGCTGCTGGCGCTGCCGTCTGCCAACAGCGGCAGGCTGCTGCTGGCCTGCTGGCTATCCGCTGCGGTCATCAGCCAGCTGCGACTGGCAGCCTGATCGACCAGCACGCTGGAGTGAAACTGCTCACGATGGCTGATAAACCACTCCACCAGCGTGCTGGCGGCAATGCTGGCAAAGCCGCGTACGGTATTGAACATGGCGGAGGCGAACGGCCCTTCCGGCGGCGCGACCACGCTGGTGGCGCTCATCAGCACCGGCAGAATCACCATCGGCTGACCAAACGCCTGCAAGACCTGCATCAGCCAGAAGTTTTGCCGCGCCCAGTCGGTGGTAATCTGCATGCCCAGCAGGCAGGCGGTCGCCAGCAGCAGCACACCGACGCTCAGCACCCAGCGGCAGTCAATCCAGCGGATATTCAGCAGGCTGGCGACCAGCGGTGCAATCAGCAACTGCGGCAGGCCGATGGTCAACGCCAGCGGCGCGAACTGCAGCGTGCGAAACCCCTCCACCTGACCAAAATAGGCCGACGGCAGCGCCGAACCGGACAGCGCCAGAATCAGTACACCCGCCAGCGCCAGCAAACCGTGCGACAAATTACGCCGGCGCAGCATCTGCAACTTAAACAGCGGCAGCGGGTGAAACCATTCATTAATAAAGAACACAATCAGCAACGCCAGCGCGCTGAATAATAGGGCGACAAACAGCGGCGAGCTGAGCCAGTCGAGACGCTCACCCTGCGTCAGCGCCAGAATCAGCAGCGCCATGCCCGAGCAGCCGCTCAGCATGCCGAACAGGTCAATCTGTTTAAATCGCTCAGTGCGCAGCGGATCCTGCGGCAGGCCCCAGCCGATCAGCAGCATGGCGATCAGCATGGCCGGCACCACCTGCCAGAACACAAACATCCAGCTGACGTCATCGGTCCAGAACGCCGCCAGCGACGCCGCCAGATTCGGGCCAAACGTGGCGGTGAGGGCGTAAGCACTCAGCCCATAAAGTTTGATCGGCGGTGGCAGAAAGCGCAGCGCCACCGTCATCAGCAGCGGCGGCAGGGCGCCGCCAAACAGTCCCTGCACCACGCGCAGCGCAATAAACAGCGGGGCCGTGGGCATAAAGGGCAGCAGGACACCGCACATCATGAAACCGGCCGACACCGCCAGCGCGAAGCGGCGCAGCGAAAAGGTGACGGCGAACCACGGCGCAATCATCATCGCGGCGACTTCCGCTGCCTGATAGGCCGAGATAATCCAGCTGCCGTCATCGTAGCTAATGCCGACTGCGGCACGGATATCGGCCAGCGCGATGTCGGTAACGCGATCGTTTAATCCGGAGGTCAGCGCGGCGATCAGCACCCCCACCAGCCCCAGCGCGAGGCGCAGGGTAAAAGGATGCGGTGCCGGTGCCGCGACGGGCTGGGCATTCATAGCAGGTGTCTCGTTATTAGTTGATGCAGTGTATTGCGATGTGATACAGCTCGCATCTTACATTTCGATATGGTGTATTGCAATGTGATACAGGGTGTAAAAGTGCGATCGTTCGCGCTAAAGTAGGGCAGGCCAAAAAGGAACGTATCATGGTAGAACCTCCCTCAAGCCGTGAGGATGAAAAAGCGGGTGGCATTCAGGTCATTGCGCGTGCGGCAAAAATTTTAAATGCGCTCGGTGAGCATCCGGGCGGCATGAGTCTGGGTGAAATTGCGCAGGTGGTCGATCTGCCGCGCTCGACGGTGCAGCGCATCGTGGCGGCGCTGGATAGCGCGCAGCTGGTGCGCAGCGGCGGGGCAGGCGGGCTGCGCCTCGGTCCGGCGTTGCTGAAGCTGATCTCCAGCGTGCACAGTGACGTGGTGGAAATTGTCCGGCCGTTCCTCGAACAACTCTCGGCGGAAATCAATGAAACGGTATCGCTGGCGCGGGCCAGCGGAACGCAGCTGGCGATTGTCCATTACGTGGTGGCGACGCGTGAGCTGCGCGTGGTGCCCCACATCGGCCTGAATCTGCCGCTCTACAGTACGTCCGGTGGCCGGGCGCTGCTGGCGCTGGAGAGCGACGAAGATGTGCGGGTGATGGTCGGCGAAGCCTATGCGGAACTGACGGAAATGACGGTAAAAACGCTGCCGCAGTTGCTGACGCTGATTGCGGAGGTGCGCGCCAGCGGACTCGCTATCGATCGCGGCGAAACGCTGGAGGGCATTTCCACCATGGCGGTCGCGATTGATACGCTGTTCGGGCGCTTCTCGATCTCACTGCTGGTGCCGACGGCACGTTTTCACCGCCAGGAAACGCATTACCGGACAGCGCTGATAAAGTGTAAAGAGGCGCTGATTCGCGAAATTGGCAAAATAACTGCTGCGGAAGGATAACCGACTGATGAAAACCTTGCTGATGGCCATCGATAACTCACCGGTGGCGGAAAAAGTGATCGCCCTGACCATTGAACAGGCGCTGGCGCAACAGGCGCAGGTCACCGTGCTGTGCTGTGTCGATCCGGCTTATTCGTCGTGCAATCAGCCGATTGAGATCGACGCCGGGGAAGACCCGGACGATTTTGTCGTGGCGCAGGATGAACAAAACACGGCTGAAATGGTGGTACGCCATGCGCTGGCACCGCTGCTGCGCGCTGGCATTGAGGCACGCGGGCTGATTCTGGCCGGTGAGGCGGCGGAAACCATTGTGGCGCAGTCTGAGGCGTTGCACGCCAGTATGATTATAATGGGCCGTCGTCACCTGTCGCCGCTCAACCGCCTGCTGAAAGGCTCGGTAAGCGCAGCAGTGATTGAACGCGCCAGCTGTCCGGTTTTAATTGACGTTCGCAAGGATTAATGTCGCTCCATGTTCTCGCTTTTCCCGCTCACGCTGGCCGCTTTTGTGCTGCTGGCGATCATCATCGTGATACTGCTGCGCACCACCGCGCTGCGCGTCTGGCAGGGTGTCCTGCTGTTTTTGCTGCCTGTGCTGCTGGCCAATCTGCTGTGGTTTAGCTGGCTGCATCCGCGTCAGGAGCGCGAGGCGCTGGCGGCGCAGGTGGCTACCCAACTGAGCGACGCGCCGGGTTATCGCGTGCTGAAAGTGCAGGAGCCGGCGCTGTGGCAACTGCTCAATCGCGAGCTGCAGCACAAGCTGGCAGAGGGCGTACCTGCGGAGCAGGCGCTGGGCGATATGCGCGGCTGGCTGATGGATTTGGTGAATCAGCGCATGGCGCGCGCCAGCGATGCGGCGATCATCAACTATATCCGCGTTTCGGTGCAGGAGATGCAGGCGCTGCAGCAGCAGGATACGCAGCGCTGCTTCCGTTTCCTCTATCCGCAGGTCAGCGGTGGCGTCAATCTGCAACAGGTGTTGTCGCCGGAGCTTAATCAGCGCGATGGTGAAGCGCTCGAGGCACTGCTGCAAAACAGTACCGGCGATGAGCTGGCGGTGGATCAGCCTCAGGCGCAGCGCGATCTGCAGCGCGTGGTGGAAAAGCTGTATGGCAAGTGGGGCGATAAGCTGCAGCAGCTGAATATGCCGGCGGATACGGCTGTGGATCGCAGCACGATGTGCGCGATGTCGATAGATCTTTACAGCGGAATTCTCGCATTGCCGGACAAACAAGCGGCCAATCTTTTGCGTAAGATGGTCAGCCTTACCGGATAACGGGCGAAAAAAAAGCCCGCTCAGCACGGGCATAAAGGTCACTTTCAGTATGTCTTTTTGTGGGTATCACCTGGTGTGGTGCAGACTTCGTTTTGTCTGAAGTCATCTTCTCACTGCTGATGTGATAAGGAAAACCGTTTGGTTTTATTGATTTGATTGGCGAAAGCTTTGCATTAATCGGACATTTCGCGTCTTTTTCCTATAGAGGCGTGTGACGTTGCCTTTTACACTGCAACGTCTGATGAGGACACCCTAATGAATAAAATGCTTATTAGCGCGTTAGCGCTTTTTATGCTGGCCGGTTGTAGTGTCAGCAAACCCGGGGGTTTTGAGCGCGTGGATGAAGATGCCCGTTCAAATACCGTACAGTATCGTTACGATCCACAGAAGCTGGATAAAGATGCGCTGGAACTTGATCTGGCGAATTACTGTAACCAGCGCGGCTTCGATAAAGTCGAGTCGCTTCCGGCGCAGGACAGCAATTTGCCTGGCCTGAAGAAAGTCTGGTATCAATGTAATTACGCGGTGAAAAGCTAAAAAATAAGGGCGGGATTGATTCCCGCCCTTTCTTTATTCATTTTTTATTATGTGCTGTGTGTGCTTTGCCCAATTACCAGTGACGATAGCCGCCATGGCCGTGATGCCAGCCGCCGCCGTGCCCGTGGCCCCAGCCGGGACCGCGTCCATGGTCGTGCTCGATAATACACCCGCTTAGCATGGTCATAATCGCCACCACCGAAGCGACTTTTATTAACTTCTTCATGGAGAGTCCTCCTCTTTTCCAATGAGGCCAGATTAACCGGGAAAAGTGGAGTGAAGATGCAGTGAATGTAGAGTTATTTCCGTAATTATTACCAGATATGTCAATTAAAAGCCAAAAGTGACAGGGCGGGAAATAAACCAATCGGAATAAGCTGAATAGCGCCTGATAATAACCCGATTACTCTGAAATGCAAGGTTAAATAACAGTCATTCTCAACGCGTGATCAATTCTGTGGTCATCAGTAAAAAGCCTGCCGTGCAATTACACGGCAGGGTGGTGAATTAATTATGCAGTACCGGCGCGGCCAGGTTTTGACGATTTGGCAGACGGATACTGAGCGACAGCACCAGCGAGATCACCAGCAGTGTCATAATCAGACTGAAGGTCACGGTGAAGCCGCCGAACACCGAAGCAACCAGCGAGCCAAGCACGCTACCGATGCCGAAGCCGAGATAGATCAGGCCGTAGTTTTTGGTCAGGTTGTTAAGGCCGAAGAAATCGCTGACCAGTGACGGAAAGACGGTGATGGTGCCGCCAAAGCTGAACGCCACGCAGGCCAGCGACAGGAAGAAGGTGGTTTCATTCATGTGGGTGAACAGCAGGATGCTCATACCGCTCAGCGAAACCAGCTGTGCCAGCGAAATGACCCGGATGCGCGCCATTTTGTCCGACAGTACGCCGAGAATCAGCCGTCCGCTCAGGTTGGCAATGGCGATCACCGTCACCGCATTAGCCGCCGTTTGCGTGCTGAGATGCACCAGACCTTCACCAATGTCTTTCGCTACGCCAATCACATACAGACCACTCATGCAGGCCGTCAGGAACATCAGCGCCAGCATCCAGTACTGCGGCAGACGCACCGACTGTGCCAGCGTAAACTCCTGTGCCGCCTGCTGCTGACGAGAGCCAGCCTGCTGCAGCGGCGCATCGCGCATCATCAGGGCACCGGTAATGATCATCGCCATCGCCAGCACGCCCCAAATCATAAAGGTATTTTCCAGCCCCTGACTGCTGAGCAGCGCGCCGCAGATAAATTTAAAGCCGAGGCTGCCGAGGCCGTAAGCGCCGATCGAACAGGCCGAAATCAGCCCTTTGCGCTCCGGGAACCACTTCACGCAGTTAGAGAGCGTCATCAGATAGCCCGCGCCATCGGCCAGCCCGACCAGAATACCGGCGCTCAGGTACAGCATCATCAGGTTGTCAGCATGGGCGGTCAGCCAGAAGCCAACCGCCATCAGAATGCCTGCACCGATAGTGACATTACGCACGCCAAAGCGCTCCTGCAGCTTGCCGGCCAGCGAGGAAGCAATCGCCAGGCCAAGACTGAGCAGACCAAAGGAAAAAGCCACCTGGCTGACTGGCGCATCCAGTTTCTGCGCCAGCTGGCCGTTAAACAGGCTCCAGGTATAAACCGAGCCGAGCGCGAACTGGGTAATGATGGTGCCTGCGAGGGTAAGGATACGGACACGCTGATGATTAGGGGTAACGGCTGTTGTCATTTTTCTCTCTCCCATCCGGGAATACGGAATCTGCAGCGATAATAAGCCCCACGCGGGCGCGGGTGGCGCGGACGGGCGTGAACGGAGCGGGAGACGGAATGAAATGCTGTGAAAACGGTATGAATGGCATTGCGCCTTTGCTTAAGCGCAGCGCGGATGTCGTCACATGAACAGGCATTGCGACAGGTGAGCATGTGTAACAGGGTGTTTTAAGCGCAGCATCTGCGCGGCAAAACGCAGGAACTTTGCCAGGCTTATAGTTCACTCAACAGGAGGAAATATGAAAGACCGGGCATATGAATCCGTATCCAGCGGGGATGAGGTTTGCTGCATCATCGGTCAGGCGGTTATCGAGTTAAGCGATGAACAGCAGCCTGTGACCAGGTCCACCCTGTCGCTGAAATTACTGGCGATGGCCGACCGCGACAGAGATGATGAACGCGTTCTGCTTTACTGGATTGCCAGAAAAGCCATAAACCAACCTCACCAGCTCAACATCGGCGTCGGGGGCTGGCGCTAGAGGAGTGACAGAGCGGGCGCCAAGCCCGCTCTTGCTTCAGGCCAGACGTAACCGGCGATGAGCCGGCCAGCGCACGAACATCACCATGTTCCCTGCCAGAATCATCACCAGTCCGACGATGGCATTGCTATGCCACTGATAGCCTTCATACAGCGTCGAAAGCGTCAGCGCCACCAGTGGAAACAGCAGGGTGCTGTAAGCCGCCTGGCTGGCACCGATGCGCCCCACCAGCGTGAAGTAGGCACCAAAGCCCAGCACCGAGCCAAACAAAGCCAGATAGCTCATCGCCCCCAGCCACTGCAGATTGAGTGCCGGTGCCAGCGCGTCGCCATTCACCAGCGCCAGCACGGCCATGATCAGCGCACCGTACAGCATGGCGTAGCTGTTGGTGGTCAGCACGTCGCGCTGACGACGCTGATGGCGGGTAGAAATCATATTGCCAAAGGAGAAACCGAGCGTGCCCAGCGCGCTCAGCCCCACGCCCCACAGCAGCTGCGGCGCATCATGGGCTGACTGAATATCCTGCCAGAACAGCGCAACAATCCCGCCGAGGCCCAGCGCGGCGGCGGGCAGCAGGCGGAAAGGTGGACGCTGGCGGAAAAAGATCCAGCTGTTGAGCGCGTTATACAGCACCGCCATCGAAAAAATCACCGACTCCAGTCCGGTGCTGATCATCGCTGCCGCATGGTAAAAGCAGACAAAATTAAAACCAAATACGCAGCCGCCCTGTAACAGACAAAACAGGTGGTCACGCGCATCCAGCGTACGCAGACGTTTCAGCAGCCGGAGAAGCACCAGCATGGTCAACGAGGCGAACAGGAAGCGCCAGAACACCGCCACCAGTACCGGCGTATCGGCGGCCTGCTGCTGCAGAAAAATCGCAATCCAGGTGGTGCCCCAAATCAGCACCACCGCGAGGTATAACATCAGGTTCATCAGAAACTCTCCGGCGGAATCAGGCTCGCAGTGTGCCTGAGCGACAGGAGCGCGGCTTGCATGACTTTGCGCAGCACTTGCAAATTCTTGCGCTTTTTCCCGCCTGGTCCGGCATTGGCCTGTTTTCTGTCCGGTCAGTTGCGTAAACTACAGGACATCAATCCAGAGAGCGATGTCAGACCATGCCGGAATATCAGACGTTTACTATGCTTCAGCGTCACAAAGCGCAGCTGCGCGATAGCGTGCAGCTGAGCGGCGGCATTCGGCTGGCGGCATGGTTCAACAGTGGCGATCGCGTGACCAACCTCAGCGATCACCATACGCTTAGCCTGTACGTTGCCGATGGTTACGACACCTGGCACAAAACACCGCACGGCTGGCGCAACGGCGGCGCGCCGGATCGCTTTTGCCTGATGCCGTCTGGCACCGAGTCGACCTGGGATCTGCGCGCGGATTTATCCTTCGTGCACCTTTATTGCACCGATGCGCATTTGCGTCACCTCGGTGAGCAGGTGTGGGATCGCAGCCCGGCGCAGCTTAACCTGCATGAGAAGATTTTTGCCGACGATGATCGCATCACCCAGCTGTATCGCCATTTTCTGCTGAGCTCCGACTGGCAGCAGCCGGCTAACCAGCTGATGCTGAGCAGCGCCTCAACACTGCTGATGACCCATCTGCTGCAGCGCTACAGTCAGGTACAGTGGCAGCTGCCGCAGGTGCGCGGCGGACTGGCACCGGTGGTATTGCGCCGCGTGCTGGCGCTGATCGATACGCAGCTGGATCAGCCGTTAACGCTGGCCCAACTGGCGGCAGAGGCGGCGCTCAGCGAATACCATTTTGCACGTATGTTCCGCAGCAGCACCGGCGAAGCGCCGCACCAGTATGTGATGCGCCGCCGTATGGAAGCCGCGCAGCAACTGCTGCAATTCAGCGCGCTGTCGCTCACCGAGATTGCCCTGCGCTGCGGTTTCCACTCCTCCAGCCATTTCAGCAACCGCTTCCGCCAACTGCACGGCATGGCACCCTCGGCATGGCGTCAGCGCTGACGGGGCAGTTGGAATGAAGTTCGTGAGGAATAGATTACTGAATTAGCAGCGGCGCGATTGATCGCGCACGTCATTATGTCGTGAACCACGCTATCCTGACTGATTCCCTCTGGTCGCACCCGAACGTTATTTATACGAAATTTCCCACATGGGTGGTTATTTATACGGTCACGTTGAACGGATGTAGCACGGGGCTTAAGTGCGCTCTGTTTTACCTGAAATCTTTACTTCATCTCATTACCCTCCTGTATGAAATTCCGCACTGCTGCTATCCGCAATTTTTATCTTTTTATGTCATTTCTTTCTTGATGGAGTGATAGTTTTGGGCGGGTTTTTTATTTTGACCTGAATCAACAAATTCACGCTTTGTTAATATTAATCCACAACTTTATTTTTTATTGGCATTAATGTGTGGCCTTTAATGTCTTTGCCAGTTTTTTTAGCTGGTTTCAGGTGACAATGATCTGCCTTTTTTAGTGCTAATGGCTTGTGTTCGTCACTTTTGCAGCTTAAAGATCTGTTCATTTGCTTTTTTGTCGATCATTGCTCTGTCGTTACCTCTAAAGTAGTATGGCGCGAAAAATGTGCGCTGAGATAAACAGAGGGATGATGAAATGGCAGATAGTTTCCAGAATGAAGTGCCAAAGGCACGTATTAACTTAAAACTTGACCTGCATACCGGGGGCGCAAGCAAGAAAACCGAGCTTCCGCTGAAATTACTGGTGGCGGGCGACTTCAGTCATGGTCAGGCAACCGCACCATTATCAGAGCGAGCCAAAGTTAATCTGAATAAAAATAATTTTGACGCAGTGCTTTCCGAATATTCGCCCAAAGTCACGGTGGCCGTTAAAAATACGCTGGCCGATGACGGCAGCGAAGACAGCATCAGTCTGACTTTCCAGAGCATGAAAGATTTCTCTCCGGAACAGGTCTCCCGGCAAATACCTCAGCTGAAGGCCATGCTTTCCATGCGTAATTTACTGCGTGATTTAAAAGCCAACCTGCTGGATAACCAGGCCTTCCGAAAAGAGCTGGAAAAAATTCTGCTGGACCCGGCGTTAAGCGCAGAACTGCGCGCTGAGCTCTCAACCCTGGCACCAAAACAGCCATAACCATCACGATGATTTAACGGATTAATAAGGAAGATGCTGATGTCTGTAAATAATGAGAATGCGACGGGTGGCGAGAGCGTGGTGCTGGAACGTCCGGCAGCCGATGGGGTTTATGCCACCCTATTTGAAAAAATCAATCTCAACCCGGTTTCTGAGCTGAGCGCGCTGGATATCTGGCAGGATGCGCAGGCGATGTCGGATGCAACGGCGGATGAGCGTTTAACCGCCGGCATGCAGGTATTTCTGGAGTGCCTGAAAAAATCAGGCGCAAAAGTTGAAAAACTCGACAAAAACCTGATTGACCATCATATCGCCGCGCTGGATCACCAGATCAGTCGTCAGCTGGATGCGGTCATGCACAGTGAAGAGTTCCAGGCAGTGGAGAGCCTGTGGCGCGGCGTGAAATCGCTGGTTGATAAAACCGATTTCCGCCAGAACGTGAAAGTCGAACTGCTGGATATGTCTAAAGAAGACCTGCGCCAGGACTTCGAGGACAGCCCGGAAATTATCCAGAGCGGTCTGTATAAACACACCTACATTGATGAGTATGACACACCAGGCGGCGAGCCGATTGCGGCGCTGATTTCCGCTTACGAGTTTGATGCGTCTGCGCAGGATGTTGCCCTGCTGCGCAATATTTCAAAAGTGTCTGCTGCGGCGCATATGCCGTTTATCGGCTCTGCCGGCCCGCAATTCTTCCTCAAGGATTCAATGGAAGACGTGGCGGCCATCAAAGATATCGGTAACTATTTTGACCGCGCTGAATACATCAAGTGGAAATCCTTCCGCGAGACGGACGATTCGCGCTACATCGGTCTGGTGATGCCGCGTGTGCTGGGTCGCCTGCCGTATGGCCCGGACACCGTACCGGTGCGCAGCTTCAACTACGTTGAAGAAGTCAAAGGTCCGGATCACGACAAATACCTGTGGACCAACGCCTCGTTTGCCTTCGCATCCAACATGGTGCGCAGCTTCATCAACAATGGCTGGTGTGTGCAAATCCGCGGCCCACAGGCCGGTGGTGCGGTGCAGGATCTGCCGATTCATTTGTACGATCTGGGCACCGGTAATCAGGTGAAGATCCCGAGTGAGGTAATGATCCCGGAAACCCGCGAATTTGAGTTCGCCAATCTCGGTTTCATTCCGCTGTCCTATTACAAAAACCGCGACTACAGCTGCTTCTTCTCAGCCAACTCCACCCAGAAACCCGCGCTGTATGACACTGCGGATGCCACCGCTAACAGCCGCATTAATGCCCGTCTGCCGTATATCTTCCTGCTGTCGCGTATCGCGCATTATCTGAAGCTGATTCAGCGTGAGAACATCGGCACCACCAAGGATCGGCGTCTGCTGGAACTGGAGCTGAACACCTGGGTGCGCAGTCTGGTGACCGAAATGACCGATCCGGGCGATGAGCTGCAGGCTTCTCACCCGCTGCGCGACGCGAAGGTGGTAGTGGAAGATATCGACGACAACCCGGGCTTTTTCCGCGTCAGGCTGTACGCCATCCCACACTTCCAGGTGGAGGGCATGGACGTCAACCTGTCACTGGTTTCCCAGATGCCGAAGGCGAAATCGTAAGGCGAGGGGAAATCAGGGATGAAAATTTACCGCCCACTTTGGGAGGATGGGGCCGCTCTGGCCCCGCAACAATTCCAGCAGCAGGCTCGCTGGAATGAACACGTTGCCGACATGGTCGCGCGCATGGGGGTTTCTCATCCCTGGGGCGTGGTGGCGGCAGAATTTGACGATGCAGCACTGGCGCTCTCGCGCCTGAACGCCACCCGTCTGGTGGTGCGCTTTCAGGACGGTACCCTTATTGATACCGAGCTGGCTGACACGCTCCCTCCGGTCTGTGATTTGTCTGTGGCCGCCGGCAGTGAAGCTGTTAACGTAGTTGTCGCACTGCCGCTGCTGAGCGCCAGTGGCGGTAACCTCGATAACGGTCAGGATAGTGAGCGGCCGCGTCGCTGGAAAGCGGAGCGTGTTGTCGTGCAGGAACTGGCCGGTCATGAAAGCGGGGAACTCGCGATCCTGCGTCATGCGCTGACCCTGCGCCTGTCGAACCAGGAAAACACGGCATATCTGACCTGTCCGGTAGCCCGTCTGGTACGCAATGCGCAGGGGCAGTGGAGTCGGGACCCGGCCTTTATCCCGCCAATGCTGTCTGTTGCTGCCAGTCCCTGGCTTGCCACCGAATTGAATGACCTGCTGGTGCGCCTGCAGGCACGCAGGAAGCGTCTGATGGCCATGCGCCGTGAAAGCAATGAGCGGATGGCCGACTTTGCGGTCGCGGATGTCTCCCTGTTCTGGCTGCTCAATGCCCTGAACAGTGCCGAGCCGGTGCTGACGGAACTGCTGCAGACGCCGGATCGTCATCCGGAACTGCTGTATCGCGAACTGTCCCGTCTCGCCGGTAGCCTGCTGACCTTCTCGCTGGAACACGACGCCGGGGATATTCCCGCTTATCAGCATGATGCACCGGAACGGGTATTCCCGACGTTGCTGGCACTGCTCGATAAGCTGCTGGAAGCGAGTCTGCCCTCGCGAGTGGTGAGTATCCATCTGGAGCACCAGGATCAGATCTGGAAAGGTGCCCTGCACGATGCGCGCCTGCGCGAAGGGGCGGATTTCTACCTCTCCGTACGCTCCTCCATGCCGAACCATGAACTTCAAACGAAATTCCCGCAGCTGTGTAAAGCGGGCAGCTTTGATGATGTGTCGGATGTAGTGAATGTGGCCCTGAGCGGGATGGTTATCAAGCCGCTGGCCCATGTGCCGGCCGCTATCCCGTTACGCCTTGAGAACCAGTATTTCTCGCTGGATCTGAGTAGTGAGGCGGCTCGCGCAATGCTTGAGATGGGCAGCTGCACCTTCTACACCCCGCGCTCACTGGGGGATGTCAATCTGGAACTCTTTGCGGTGCTGCGCTCATGAATAAATCCGAACTCAGCCAGATTGAACGTATCTTCTACCCGGGCTGGCTGATGGCCAGCCAGCTACGTGGCGGTCAGGAAGTCCGGGACGGGGAAGGGCTTTATCGCCGGGCCTGCCGTCTGGTGCTGCAGGCAAAATTGGCGCTCACCGAGGCCGGTTACAGCGATATCGGCCGTGACCATATGGTGTATGCTCTGTGTGCATTGCTTGATGAGAGCGTGATGAACCGGGGAACCACCGATGATGGTTACCTGACCTGGCGCCGTGACCCGCTTCAGGCACACTTCTTTGGCACCCTCAATGCCGGTGAGGAACTCTGGGAACGGATCCGCAACCTGCTGAAAGAAACCGCTCCTGACGCCGCCGTCCTGACCTGCATGTACCGGACCCTGCAACTGGGGTTCGTGGGGCAATATCGCGCCCAGGATGATGAGCGTCGGGAAGATATCGTTCGCACACTCGCAGAACGGGTGCCGGCCTTCACGCTGGCACAGGATGCTCCAATTGTAGCCCGGGCATCACGCCTGCGCAGCGGTCGTCGCTGGTACTGGCTGACCTGGGTTGTGGCCGCTGTCGCCCTGGCGGCGCTGTGGTTCTTACTTTCGTCTTCGCTTACTGAGCTGGTAAGCCAGACCGTCGGGCCGGGGTAAGCAATGCGGGATGCGTACCGAAGCCTGTTAACTGCCCTGGGTGCCGTCCTGGCGCTGTGGCTCATTCTGGGATTCTGGCCCCTGTCCACGGGCAGCCGCGCGGCGCTCAGCCTGCTGGTTGTTCTGGTGTCCGGGGGGATGTTCTGGCGTCAGCGTCGGGCTTCGCAGGCGCGGGCAACCGCTGTCCGGGAAATTGTGGATGAAAACCTGCCGCCGGAAGATTTTCAGGGGGCGGTGATCCTGGTTTGTAGCGACAACGCTCCGCTATTTGTGTCCGGTTCCCGTCACCGGGAAACCCGGCAGGGCTGGTATTTGTGGGTGAAGGATGCAGAACAGCTGCCACTTCTGGCACAGCACCTGAGCCTGGTGCGCCCGGCGCTGGTGTCGCAAATCTCCGTCATGCTGGCGGCGGTGCCTGAACAGCACATCTCCGGGGATGATTTTACCCAGTCCCTGCGGGGCTGGCAGCGGGCTGTCGTCCAGTGCCGTGCGGCATTTGGCACGATCCCCCCGCTGTGGACCGTGACCTGGATATCGCCCCCTGTGGCCTGCGCGGAGGCAGAGCCCGTCTGGTTTACGACAGTTAGTCAGCGAAGCGGCATTCAGGTGTATCAGCCCGGTCAGGGCAATGTGCCACTGACGGAGTGGACCCGGGAAAGTGGATCTGACGGGCGACTTTCCCGTCTGAGTCAGGGCCTATGGCTGGACAGCCTGCTTGCCTGGCAGAGTATCGCGGTGAATGACCTGCTGTCGGTACGCCAGGGTGAACTGCCGGTGATGAAGCCATGCGTGCAGGGTATGTGCATGGTGCCGGTGAGCGGTATCGCGGGCAATCTCTGGCAACAGCACATCACTTCCGTGACGGCGCTTCCACCGGATGCCGTTGTGACGACAGAGCCACTACCGCTGCCTGAACTGCTACTTCCGGCATTACCGCGCCGACGTGGTGTCAGCCGCAGAATGGTGTTCTGGCGCTATGCCGGATTACTGGGCGGGATTTTCCTCGCGCTGGCCATGCTGGCGTCCTGGATGAACAACCAGCGCCTTATTCGTAATGTTGGCGATCACCTTGCATTGTATCACCAGCTAACGGGGAAGCCTGTTGCCCCGAAACTTCGGGCGCAGCAGCGCCTCAGAGCCGATGGCGCATTGCTGGACGACTGGGCGCGTCGCGGGGAGCCACTGCGTTATCGCCTGGGTTTGTATCAGGGGCTGCGCCTGGTGCCGCCCATTGAGGCTGCCGTCAGTGACTGGGCTCCGCCGCCGCCACCACCGGTTATTAAGAAAATCATTCAGGGTCCGAAAACCCTTCGCCTCGACAGCATGTCGCTGTTCGATTCCGGCAAATCCACGCTGAAAGCCGGGTCCACCAAAATGCTGGTGAACTCACTGGTCGGCATTAAAGCGAAGCCGGGCTGGCTGATTGTGGTCGCCGGCCACACCGATAATACCGGTAACCCGCAACTGAACCAGACGCTCTCTCTGAAACGTGCCGAAGCGGTGCGTGACTGGATGCGTGACACCGGTGATGTACCGGAAAGCTGTTTTGCGGTGCAGGGCTATGGCGAAAGCCGCCCAGTCGCAACCAATGACACGACGGATGGGCGTGCGCTTAACCGTCGTGTCGAAATCAGTCTGGTACCGCAGGCTGATGCCTGCCAGATACCGGGCAACCCCCAGACGTCATCGCAGGATGATGACGTATCACAACACAACGGAGAGTAATTCCCATGGCAATTCCTGTTTATCTGTGGCTGAAAGACGATGGCGGCGCGGACATTAAAGGTTCCGTAGACGTTAAGGACCGTGAAGGCAGCATCGAAGTTGTCGCTCAGGATCACAATATCTACATTCCGACCGACAACAACACGGGCAAACTGACCGGCACCCGTATCCACACGCCGTTTATGTTCACCAAGGAAATCGACTCGTCCAGTCCGTATCTGTACAAGGCAGTGACCACTGGCCAGACCCTAAAATCAGCAGAGTTCAAGTGGTACAAAATCAATGACGCCGGTCAGGAAGTCGAATACTTCAACACCAGACTCGAGAATGTGAAGGTGGTGAAAGTGAATCCATTGATGCATGACGTTAAGAATCCCTCTTACGAAAAGCACAATCACCTCGAACAGCTTGAACTGCGTTACGAAAAAATCACCTGGACCTACAAAGATGGAAACATCATTCATTCCGATAGCTGGAACGAACGTGCCACCGCGTAATGACCTGCTGTGCCAGGTGCTGCAGGGTTGTTGTTTAGAGTAACGCCTGATGCGGATGGGGAAACCTGTCCGCAGCTTTTAGCAAAGCCCCTTTGTGCTGAGGGGACAGTTTAAATGTGAACATCCAAAAATCTGGCCTAATGCGCTTAGGGTTCCTTACTAAAAGGAAAAGCGATGGGCGGTAGCGTGCCTGAATGAATCAGGCTTATTTCTGAGACATAAAAGGAGAAAATTATGCCATTTACTTTTGATGATTCAGCTGCCAGGCAGCGCTGGGAAAGAGGAAAATCAATCAGTGTGCCGTCTGCCGGAATGCGGAAATATCACGACTGGCGTAGATATATTCTGACCGGCCGTTCTCCGTCAGATGCTGCAAGACTTGCAGGAGATATGAATTATGAAAAATTGAAGGGCAACAGTAACCTCTATTCTGTCCGGCTTACACAGCAGGACAGGGTTTTATTCTCGGTGGCAGGAATGTCCATAACGATCCTGGAAATTGGCGGCCATTATTAGACCCGGCCCAAATCAAAAAACACACCATTTAATCGTCGCGTTTCAGATGCTGTAACCCTGCCTGAAAGGACATGAATTGTGTGCGGTGAGGCTCTTCCGGTTGGGGATATCTGAAACCGATAGCCCCCATACGGTAAAACCCGATAGTGCGCGTCAGAATGGAGAAAGTCTTTATGGAGCATCACGCATCAACCTTATTACGCCGCCTTAACCCTTACTGTGCTCGCGCACTGGAAGCCGCCGCCTCCCTGTGTCAGACCCGCGCCCATGCGGAAATTTTGCCTGAGCACTGGCTGCTGAAGCTGCTCGAACAGGGGGAAGGTGACCTGACGGTGCTGGCACGCCGCTATGAGTGGGATATGGATATGCTATGGCAGGATTTGCTTGCCTGGCTGGATAAACTGCCGCGTTCAGTCCGTCAGCGTCCGCAATTGTCTGACACTCTTCAGACGCTGATGCAGGAAGCCTGGCTGATTGCTTCTCTTAACGGTGAGGAACAGATCCGCAGCGTTCATTTGCTGATGGCGCTGGTTGATAAACAGAAACTGGTGCGCTGTGACGGGCTGTGGCCGCTGCTGACGCTGGGCCACAGTCAGCTGGATCGTCTGCGTCCGCTGCTTGATGGGCAGTCGGAGGAACGCCCGGAACGGCAACAGGCAGCGGAACTTGCGCAGAGTTATGGTGGTGAGGTGGAATTTGTCGGTCGCCCGGTCGGCGCGGCTATAAAGGAAGGCGAACTCAATCCGGCGCTGCAGAACGCACTCGATAAATTTACGCTCGACGTCACCGCCAAAGCGAAAGAGGGCAGGATTGACCCGGTGTTTGGGCGTGATACTGAAATCCGCCAGATGGTGGATATTCTCTCGCGTCGCCGCAAGAACAACCCGATTCTGGTCGGCGAACCGGGCGTCGGTAAAACCGCGCTGGTGGAAGGCCTGGCTTTACGTATCGCCGAAGGCAACGTCCCGGAAAGCCTGAAGCCGGTTATTCTGCGCACCCTCGACCTCGGCCTGTTGCAGGCGGGCGCAGGCGTGAAGGGCGAATTTGAACAGCGCCTGAAAAACGTCATTGATGCCGTGCAGCAGTCCCCGGTACCGATTCTGCTGTTTATTGATGAAGCGCACACCATCATTGGC
This sequence comes from gamma proteobacterium symbiont of Lampromicra miyakona, assembly GCF_059730895.1. NCBI lineage: Bacteria > Pseudomonadati > Pseudomonadota > Gammaproteobacteria > gamma proteobacterium symbiont of Lampromicra miyakona. Next base: position 1,292,132 of record NZ_AP035932.1, read on the forward strand.
GCCGGCAACCAGGCCGGCGGTGCGGATGCCGCCAACCTGCTGAAACCGGCACTGGCGCGTGGCGAACTGCGCACCATCGCCGCCACCACCTGGTCTGAATACAAGCAATACTTCGAACGCGATGCTGCACTGGAACGTCGCTTCCAGATGGTGAAAGTCGACGAGCCGGACGACGACACCGCCTGCCTGATGCTGCGCGGACTGAAAGCCCGCTACGCCGAACACCACAACGTGCATATCACTGATGATGCAGTACGCGCAGCCGTTACGCTTTCCCGCCGCTATCTGACGGGCCGCCAGCTGCCGGACAAGGCGGTTGATTTGCTGGATACCGCCGCCGCACGTGTGCGGATGAGTCTCGACACGGTGCCAGAACAAATTGTGCGCCTGAAAGCGCAACTGACCGCGCTGGCACTGGAAGCGCAGGCGCTGCGGGAAGATATCGCCGCCGGCAGCAACCGCCATGGCGACCGCCTGGGTGCCATTGAACAGCAGCGGACTAAACTGGAGACGCGCATCGAAGAGCAGGAAGCACGTTTCAGCCACGAAAAGGCGCTGGCACAGCAACTGCTTACCAGCCGCCAGGAAATCACCCAGCAGGCTGATGTTGCCGACCTGCAACAGCGGCTTGAACAGGCGCAGCAGGGCGAGGTGCTGGTTCAGGTGGATGTGGACACCCGCACCGTCGCGAATGTGATTGCCGACTGGACCGGCGTGCCGCTGTCTTCGCTGATGAAAGACGAGCAAACCGAACTGCTGACGCTGGAAAACGAGATCGGCCAGCGTGTGGTCGGGCAGGACGTGGCGCTGACCGCCATCGCCCGGCGCCTGCGCGCGACGAAGACCGGACTCACGTCAGAGAACGGCCCGCAGGGCGTGTTCCTGCTGGTTGGCCCGAGTGGCGTCGGTAAAACCGAAACCGCGCTGGCGCTGGCGGATGTGCTGTACGGCGGTGAAAAATCGCTGATTACCATCAACCTGTCCGAGTACCAGGAACCGCACACTGTTTCCCAGTTGAAAGGCTCACCGCCGGGCTACGTGGGTTACGGTCAGGGCGGCATCCTCACCGAAGCGGTACGTAAGCGCCCGTACAGCGTGGTACTGCTCGATGAGGTGGAAAAGGCGCACCGTGACGTGATGAACCTGTTCTATCAGGTATTTGATCGCGGCTTTATGCGCGACGGCGAAGGCCGGGAAATTGACTTTCGCAATACCGTTATCCTGATGACCTCCAATCTCGGCAGCGATCACCTGATGCAGTTGCTCGATGAACAGCCGGATGCCAGCGAAGGCGACCTGCAGGAACTGCTGCGCCCGATATTGCGCGACCACTTCCAGCCGGCGCTGCTGGCCCGTTTCCAGACGGTGATTTACCGCCCGCTGGCAGAAGCGGCGATGCGTACCATCGTGGAAATGAAACTGTTACAGGTCAGCAAACGCCTGCAACGTCACTACGGCCTGACCACGCACATTGATGAGAGCCTGTATGGCGCGCTGACCGCTGCCTGCCTGCTGCCGGATACCGGCGCACGCAACGTCGATAGCCTGCTCAATCAGCAGATTCTGCCGGTGCTGAGTCAGCAGGTGCTGACCCACATGGCCGCGAAGCAGAAACCGAAAATGCTGACGCTGTGGTGGAGTGAGGACGAAGGGATTGTGCTGGAGTTCAAACATGGCTGAAGAAACTCAGGATCAGCTCAGAATTAAAGAAGGCGGTGTCAGACCACTTACGGCCGGTGAGATACAGCTTGCACAATCTGTTTTCTTATCCACTATCGATTACCCAACCGTCTGGATCCACAGAAAGAGTTATTTCCCTTTTAATCTACAAGATAAGAATACGGCAATGACTCCGAACGGGGAGATCTATTTTCGTGATCTATATTTCGATGATTTCTCACAGACAACTGACAGTTTTCAGCATCTGTTCATCCATGAAATGAGTCATGTCTGGCAGCGTCAAAAAGGAATGAATGTGATCTTCAGAGGGCTGGTGAGCTGGATGGTGAGTTACCGTTATACCCTTGATGGTCGTCTCTTAAGCGAATATCCGATGGAGCAGCAGGCGCAGATCATTGCAGATAATTTTGTTTTACAGACATTTGGCTATGAAATCTGGAATCACCTTGAAAATAAAAGATATCCCGATATTACGCTCGATGGGGATACTTCTGAGTCGGTGATGCGTGAGGGATATAAAAATGCTTTGAGGGGCTTTCCATGGTGAGACGTAACTATTTTATTAAGCTTAATTCTTTGTTGTTAGCGTTTTTTTGTCTTTCAATCCTGACGGGATGCCCAGGACCAGGTGACAGATTTCGTTTTGAAGAAACTGCACAAGTGAGTAAAAAGGGTGATAGTGTTTGCGTAAATATTGATAATGCACAAGATTATCAGCCAGTAGATATGGGTATCAATCTGCGAGGGACGCCTTCAAAGGAGAAAGATTTTAATTTCTCCCCCGGACTTAAGGTTATTGAAGGTGAGTTATGTATTCCTCCGTCTTATTTTCATTTTGAAAATGGTAACAAGTATATTGTTGAGTTTGTACTTCATCCAACACTTGATAACAAAGAAGCGAGAAGCTTTGTCGTTGGTGTCGGTATTAATAATAATCAAGTGTATAATTTCACTTTGACAGACCGGGAATTCGCAAGGCCGTATGGTTCAATTCAGGTGCCAGAATAGCAGGTGTAATAAGTGTCCGCATTTAGAGTTTTTCTTGTAAATATATGATTTACTCTTTTGCTTCCTGCTGGCGGGGTTGCTAACTGGTTGAAAATTATTCATCTTTTTCCTGTTCATTATTGTTGGTTTTCTATTTCTATCTGATGCTTTTATTTACACGTTTGTTAAGCGTTTTATTCCCATCAGCGGTGATGGAGAATATGCGATGGACAACTTTGAAATGACCGTATTGCTGATAAAAGCCCTCATGTGTGCTGTCGGGGCTGGAGTCACAATCACTCTTTTTCGTACTCGCTGAGTACCCCTGATAAAAACTGCTATTTGCCTTTAGACAATAAAGTCATGGACGGCAGATTATCCCATGGAGTCAATATCATGAGTCTGACAGATACGCTGAAGACCCCCCTGTCTGCGCTAACTGAAGGCGGGCTAAACCGCTACCGCCTGGATATTCCGTCCTGCACGGCAGATATCGATGTGGAGAACTTCAGCGGTAAGGAGTTCATGAGTGAGCTTTATTACTATCAGATTGTCTTTACCAGCAGCGATCAGAATATTAATTCAACTCAACTGTTGACCAGGCCTGCGACGCTGACCATGGGAACCGGGCCTCTGATAGAGCTGACCGGGCAGAAAGTGGTGCATGGCGTGGTGACGCATTTTAAGCGTATCAGTGGCTCACGTGATCAGGCGACGTACCAGATTATTATTGAGCCGTTCCTGGCTTTGCTGCGCAGGCAATTCCGTACCCACCGTTTTTTCGTCAACAAGTCGGTACCAGAAGTCGTCGCTGAAGTATTGCAGGAGCATGGCCTGAAAGGCTGGGAGTATGAGTTCACCCTCAAAGCCGACTATCCGAAGCGTGAACAGATTAACCAGTACAAGGAAAATGACCTCGCGTTCATTGAGCGTCTGCTGGCTGAAGTAGGGATTTTCTACTTCTTCACTCTGCAGCCCGACACCCGGACCGAAGTGGTGCACTTCGCAGACAAGCAGAGCGCATGGACGTTTGGTAAGTCTCTGCCACTCAGCAGCCCGTCAGGGACGAATGATGATGCTACTGACTCGGTGTGGGGAGTTAATGTCCGACAGAACGTGGTTGAGCGCTCCGTTACCGCCAGTGATTACAATCACCGTGAAGCACAGAATATCCTGACTTCTGTACCGGCAGACATGACGCGAGGTGATGGTGCCGGTGTTACCTACGGTGATGTTTATCAGTATCTGCCGCGTCACCTTGAGCGTGGCGACAAAATCTCTCCGACGGCGGAAACCGGTAACTTCTGGGCGCGCCTTGAGCACGAGCGTTTTCTGTCCAGTCAGACGACTATCAGTGGCTGCAGTAATGACGCCCTGCTTTCTCCGGCACAGGTGCTGACCATCAGTGAGCATGTTGTACCGTCAACACTGCCATCAGAAACGGACAACGGCATCATTATTACCCGCACGGGCTATATTGCCAGTCGTAAGAATGCTCTGGTCGTGATGTGGGAAGGGATGCCTTACTACGAGAACCGCTGCTGGCGTCCTGCCGCCAAAAAGCGCCCGGTGGTCAGCGGCACGCTGATGGCGCGCGTGACCAGTGCAAAAGATAACGACATTTACGCCTGGCAGGATGCATCCGGCATGTACCGGGTGAAATTCGATGCCGACCGTGATGACAAAAAGCAGGGCATGGAGAGTATGCCGGTACGTTTTGCCAAACCTTACGGCGGCGACAAATACGGCTTCCACTTCCCGTTGATACAGGGCACTGAAGTCGCCATTGCCTTCCATGAAGGTGACCCGGACAGGCCGTATATTGCGCACGCGCTGCATGACTCGCGCCACGTTGACCATGTCACTGAGGCCAACAGCACGCGAAATGTGGTCAGGACTGCAGGCCTGAACAAGCTGCGGATGGAAGATAAGCGCGGCGAGGAGCACATTAAGCTCAGTACCGAATACGGGGGTAAGACCCAACTAAATTTAGGACACAACGTCAATGCTTCCAGGATTCTTCGTGGCGAAGGGGCGGAGCTGCGCACTAACGACTGGGTCAGCGTTCGTGGTGGTAAGGGGATTCTACTCACTGCAGATGCTCAGCCTGACGTCGGCAGCAAAATGCTTGAAATGGATGCGGCGATTGAGCAGCTTACACAGGCGCTCACATTAGCCAGGAGCCTCCAGACCTCAGTTAAGGGCGCGAAGGCTACATCATCAGACATCGACAGCCAGAAAAAACTTAACATCTCACTGAAATATCTAAAAATGCCAGGATTGCTAGCCAGTGCTCCCGCTGGAATAGGCATTCTCAGTCCTGAAACTATCCGGCTTGCTTCAGGTGGGGCAAGTATTGGCCTCATGTCAGGTAAAAACACGGATATCAGCACCGGGAAATCGTTCACTGTAGCGGCAAGCGAGGCTGTAAGTTTGTTTGCACAGGCTGCAGGAATGAAAATGTATGCCGGGGCAGGGAAGGTTGATATTCAGGCACAAGCTGACGCCATGAATATCTCAGCATTACAGGACATCACTGTCGTCAGCGGTCAGGGAAGCGTCAAGGTGAATGCCAGCGAGGAACTAATTTTAAGTTGCGGTGGTGCTTATATAAAGCTTAGCGGCGGGAATATTGAACTGGGATGTCCGGGAAATATTTTGCTGAAAGCAGCTAATGTCAATCAGACAGGCCCTGCCAGTTTAGATACACCGCCGGTGAGTTTTCCCAAAGGATATTCGGGCTCCTTCACTATCAAAGATACGAAGACAGGCGAAACTAAGCCTTTTACTAAATATAAAGTTACCTCGCCTGAAGGCGATGTTTTTGAGGGGGTATCGGACTCATCAGGAAAAACAGCACCGTTTTATTCATCAACTCCAGGTAAAATGGATATTGAATTTCCACGAGAGCAAAAGGATGAAGGCACAGGGCATTGGGTTACTGTTGATCATGATTATCACGGGTTGAAAAATGCTGGCATCATGTCTATCAATCGACTTACATCAATGGGAGATTCTGGAAGAGCATTTTTTTCCGAGGGTAAAGATTTCATGCATACCAAGCGGGATAAAATTCAGGAATGGAGACCTTTACCTTCTGACGCTGATGAGAATACGATAAATAATTCAGCAATTCATCTCTATGGGGAGCAGAGACGGATAACGCAAACATTTCTTGAGGGGGAGGATGCGTGGCAAGTTAGTGGAACATCATGGCACTGGATGCCAGTTGTTGCAGATGAAATTTATGAGGAGAAGGATAACAAATGAAACTAAACTTCAGTAAAGTCTGTTTATTCTGGGGGGGGATGGATATTTTCTATGTCATCCGTTTCATTTGGTTAAACATAGAGCAAGGACGTGTCCCTCTGGTTGATGATATTATAAGCTTTGGTTATATTAACTCAGAGTATGGTGGTGGGTTCTGGGTTTTATTTATGTTTGTTATGTCGTTGGTGTTGAGTTTTTCTATTTTAATTTCTGCTATTTTACTTATCGTGGGGTGGAGTAAAGTTCGTTATTTTATTTTTGCGCAGATACCTTTTCGATTACTATTGGTTATTCCTTCAATTTCTTTTATGCCATGGGTGTTGAAACAGTTGCATGTCAGTAGCGTATTCATCTTTATTATTTTTCTTTTTTTGTCAGAGATCGTTAAATTTTTTTCCTTTATTTTAACTAAGAATACACAAAATGAAGGAGGAGCTTATGGCAAATAATTCACTGGTTACTTCCATAGGGCATAGTAACGTTGATGTCATGGCTGGAAAGCAGACACCCTATTGGGTCGAATTTCAACTGGTTGATGAGCAGGGAGATCCCGTGGCGAATATGCCATGGACTGTGGAAAGCGCTCATCCTGTTTCCGGGCCGGTGGAGGGATTCACTTATTCTGGTCAGAGCGATGCTGACGGGCTAATCAGAGTCGATATGCCGCATGGGCTGGAGCTGAGGCTGACGTTAGATGGCAATCAGCTGGCTACGGAAATGGAAAAACGTGCCTTGCGGGTTAGCAGGGATGCGGAAAATGATTCTGTTGTGCGCTCTGAAGCTGAAGAGAAAGGATATATCTGGCATTACGCTGTTATCGGCGAACTTTGCCGTACCCTTCCCTCTGTTAAACTACGAAAAGGAGAAGTGTGGCCGCCATTCCATTTCCCTCCGCAGAAAATTATGAAAGGGGTGATTGTAAGAACCAATGAGCTTGAAAAGCGACACGTTATTGAAATATGTCCTTTCAGAGCCTGGGAGCTTGTTCTGCATCATCAAAAGAACTATTCCATTGCGAACGGAATTAATCTTGGTGCGGCAGCAACGCTTGCCTATGCAGACGACAGTTCTCTGGATACGGTATCAATTACGCGCTTTTTTATTAACCAGTGCCAGGATCTATCCCGATTACCTCAACTTTATAAAGACGGCTCTGCATGGAATATGTTAGTACAGGATGTTCCCTTTAGTGAACGGTATTACCCCCCGGTATTTATGGATACCTCACGAGACACGTCACCTAAGGAAGACGAGAAGAACCCACATGGAACAGTACAGGCAGAGGATGACACTGCTGCAACAAAGGCAGACGGTGATACGCAGCTTTATTATGTTTATAACGCGGATAAGGTGATTGTTGCCTGGCGTGGAACGGCCAGCTTGTTTGATGTGGGGACGGATCTGGCGTTCAGGCCGGTAAATGCAGAATTATGCGATATAGACAAAACGCAATGCGCTTCGTTACTACCTGCTGGGAAAGTGCACACTGGGTTTTGGAGTGGTTATAATCGAGTAGGAAAGAAATTTAAAGGTGAAATTGAAAAATTAAAAGATTTACTTGCAAACCGTAAGTTATTTATTTGTGGTCATAGCTTGGGGGGAGCACTGGCATTAATTGATGCGGTAAGATTTAAAAATTACAATCCTATACTGTACACTTATGGAATGCCACGCACTTTTACCCGCGATGCTATAATGCAGTTATCGGATATTACCCATTTCCGCCATGTCAATGATAATGATCCTATTCCAGCCGTGCCCGCGGAAGCTAACCTGGATAATGAACTATATAAACTCTGGGGATGGCTGGGGGGGACTTTGGGCTTTTTCTGGTCATTGGGTGAGCTTCTGGCTAACCAGATGGTTACCTGGGGAGACTGCTTCTGGCACCACGGCAATACGGTGGCTTTTCTCACAGCTACCCAGAGTCGGGAATGGCATGAGTGCAAGCGAGACCTGCCAACGCCGGCAGGGTGTATTACTATCAGGAATTTATTACCTCTTAAGGCTAAAGTTTACCTGGTCCCTGCACTGGCAGAGCAGGAGATGCAGCAGGCTGGTCAGAAGCAGAAAGAATTTAAAGCGTCATTAACGCAGGCAGATCTAAAGAACTTTTTCCCCAAAGGCAGTAATCCGGACAGAGGCGTTAATTTAAATTTTTTTGAACACTTCATGACCTCCTATATGCCCTATATGTATAACAAAGTGCTAGAGCTGATTGATAATGCCGGGATAGTGGAAAAACGCACCTTTACTGAGCACCGGTATAATGTTGATACATTTAGGGAGCAGATGGCAGAAAATAAAGATGGCATACCGGAGAGAGAGTTAGCAAGAAATAATATCTTTCTGAATATAGAAGGACTGCTGGATGCATCGCTTTCCCCTACGTTGTCCATGCCGTCTGGCAACGATATGCTTTTGCGGTTTGCTCAATACGGAGAAGAGGCAATGGAAAATGTATAATCAATCAAAAATTATTCTGCTTTCCCTGGTGTTGTTTTCCTCTGCAGGATGCAGTGTTAGCCAGGCCGTTAACAAGACGTTATCTCCACCGGCGGATACAAAATGGGTTAATTTTGAAGTAAAAAACCCTTCTCAGTACACGAAACCGATTCCACTTGAGGTCAGATACATCTCGTATGAATGTAAGAAAAAAAGAATCAGTGGGTTTGATGGCTCAGTTATTACGGAACCCAGCTATAACGTTATCGGGATCCCCATGCAGCAAGAGAGCGGGGATATCTGGAAAGCAAAAGTTGCTATGACCGGTGGTGGTACGTGTAAATGGACATTGAGTGCGGTCAATTTAGGTATCGAGTATATAGATGCAACACATCTTGGCAAAGATCTTGTACCTGGAACAGCGGTGGGGGTGTCGCTTGCTTTTGATAATGATGCTTCTCGAAACGGGCAGTATAGGTCTGCGCAAGGGGATTTAAATCTATCACCAAAATATTATCCTTATATTAGAGAAAGGAATATAGCAGAGAAGACCAAGTCACTCTCTTTGTTTGGGGAAGAAGATTTTATTTTATTACGGATATCTAATCCTAATAAGGTTTTTTATCATCCGGTGATTGATGAGTTGAAAGTTGTAAAATACATTGAGCCAGAGAAGAAAATTGAAGGTGTCTACTCTGAAATAATATATCCGGATGGAAGTGTTGAATCTGATGGAACAGTATTTCCAAATTTTGATAAAGTTGATAAAATGAATGTTAAAAAGTAAAGGTGATAGCGTTTTTTTGCTAAACGTATCAGGCTAATTAATTTTTATAATTACAGGCCTGTTACGCGTTTTTATGATTGGTTTAATATAGAGCAGAGGTAATGAAAAATGTCTAATCAATCAAAAATTATTCTGCTTTCCCTGGTGTTGTTTACTGTGGCGGGTTGCAGTATGAGCTGGGCCGTAACAAGACGTTATCTCCACCGGCAGATACAAAATGGGTCAATATTGAAGTAAAAAACCCTTCTCAGTATACGAAACCGATTCCACTTGAGGTCAGATACATCTCGCATGAATGTAAGAAAAAAAGAATCAGTGGGTTTGATGGCTCAGTTATTACGGAACCCAGCTATAACGTTATCGGGATCCCCATGCATCAAGAGAGCGGGGATATCTGGAAAGCAAAAGTTGCTATGACCGGTGGTGGTACGTGTAAATGGACATTGAGTGCGGTCAATTTAGGTATCGAGTATATAGATGCAACACATCTTGGCAAGGATCTTGTACCCGGAACAGCGGTAGGGGTGTCGCTTGCTTTTGATAATGATGCTTCCAGAAATGGACAGTATAGAGCAAATTATGGCGATTTGAATTTATCTCCAAAATATTATCCATATATAATAGAGTGGAAATTAATACGCAACAGGAATGACTTAACTCTCTTAGGTATGGATGACTTTTTTTATATCAGGTTACTAATGCAAAAAATATAATATTCTCACCGTTGTTAAATGAAAGCAAAGTAATTAGATATATCGAGCCGGAAAAGAAAACGAAAGGTGTTCATGCTAAGCTAATATATCCAGATGGCAGCGTAATATCCGATGGCACTGTATTTCCTGACTTTAACAAAGTTGATAAAATGGAAGTTAAAAAAATAAAGAAGTGACAGGTTTTTTCCTTTTAAACGTATCAGGCAAGTTGATTATTGTAATTGCAGGTCTATAACACGTTTTAATAATTAGTTCAATGTAGATCAGAGGTAATGGGTAATGCATAACCAGTCAAAGACTATTCTGCTTTCCCTGGTGTTGTTTACTGTGGCGGGTTGCAGCATAAACAGGACTGTTAACAATAAGTTATCTCCGCCAGCGGATACAAAATGGGTCAATATTGAAGTAAAAAATCCGTCTCAGTATACAAAACCCTTCCCGCTCGAAGTCAGATACATCTCTTATGAATGTAAGAAAAAAAGAATCAGTGGATTTGATGGTTCAGTTATTACGGAACCCAGCTATAACGTTATTGGGGTCCCCATGCAGCAAAAGAGTGGGGATATCTGGAAAGCAAAAGTGGCTATGACCGGTGGTGGCTCGTGTAAATGGACGTTGAGTGCGGTCAATTTAGGTATCGAATATATAGATGCTATACATCTTGGCAAGGATCTTATTCCTGGTACGGCGGTAGGTGTGACCCTCGCCTTTGATAATGATGCTTCTCGTAATGGACAATTTACCTTTGTCACTGGAGATGTAGATTTATCTCCGAAATATTATCCCTATATAAGAGAGAAGAAAATGGGAGGGGTAGAGAATAGCTTGTCTCTAATTGGTAATGAAGACTTCCTGTCATTGCGTGTTGGTGAGGTTAGTTCTGTGAAGTTTTCCCCTGAAATAGATGAGAGGAAAATAACAAGGTTTGTCGGATTAGAGAAAAAAATAAAAGGTAAATATCCAAAAATAATTTATCCGGACGGGAGTGTTGCTCCTGAGAAAACTCTTTTTCCTGATTTTGACAAGATCGACAAAATGAATGTTAATTGATTCTTATTTATTTTTCGAGTATTCAACATGACAAAAGGCTTAGTTTTGCTTGGTGACAATACTTCTCACGGCGGAAAAGTGATCTCCGCCTCTTCCAATATTACCGTCAACGGGAAAAAAGCCGCTTTGGTTGGTGATATGGTGAGTTGTCCGGTAGATGGACATGGTACTAATCCTATCGTGGAAGGATCACAGCACCGGACATTTAACGGTCGCGCTGTTGTCGTCGATGGCTGCAAATGTCAGTGCGGTTGTACCGTAATTTCAAGTGCTCAGAACAGCACGGTAGGATAATCAATGGGCTGGGAAAGGACGAAAGCAACAACGATGGAGTTGCCTCCAGAGCCATCTTTTACGGGATGGCTATTGGCGGGTGGTGTTGCCGCGGTTGTGGGTATTTTGCTGTTTATTCTGCATGCGTCAGGCATGGTTAAGGCACTGGCTGTATTCAATATCTGGTGGCTGGCATCCAGCCCGATTCTTGGCTGGTTTTTCCTGTTTTGTTTGCGGGGGTGGCTGTGGGGCAGAACAGTCAATGAACATCAGTTTCTGCAGAAGGAAGCTGAATACGGACAGCAACAGTGGGAAGCCTGGGCTGGACGCTATCTGGTCGTGCTTGGCAGCAGCATACTGCTACCTTCCGGGGTGACCTCTGACGCCATTGCTAAATCAGAGGCTGCAGATGCGCCGCAATTTCTTTCACTGACCAGCCATTTTGATGCGAAATTGACGACGCCCACCGCCTTGCTCGAACTGGGTCTGGCCGGTGTACAAAAAGCGATCGCGATGTTGCCTGCGACAGTACCATTCAACGTCACCATTGTGAGCGACATGATTACGTCAGACTTCGAGACCCGGTTTCGCAAATCATGGGGAAAAATTTATCCTGGGCGTGAGCTAACAGGTTCGATCTCATGTTTTGAAGCCCTTTCTTTTGTCTGGATTGAGGAGCGTCTTAAAAATCCCGTTTTTGATATTGATTTGATCCTGATATTGCAGAATCAGGGGGCTGAACAGTATTCCGATGCACTCGCAGCGATGGTACTTACCAGCGATGATGTTGCTGAAAAATACCAGCTTTCACACTCCGCCCGCATATTGAGACCGATGCCGCTGGACATGACAAATTTCAGGGCTGATATGGGGTTGTTCCTCGAAACACAAACGATCGCCTGTCAGACGTCAAATGTGTTCTGTGATTACGGGCACTGGAATGACGGGTTTGCTGATCTAATGACCGCGTCTCAATCACATCTGACACCGTGGGTGCCCCAGGAAATTGATGTACTGGAAAAATATAACGGTATTCCTGGGGCTGGCAGTGCATGGCTTTTAGCCACATTACTGGCCGACATCATGTCCATCAGCAACAAACCTGTTTTAGGGCTGTTTACCTCAGGTACTGATCGTTTTGTCAGTACTGTTACCTCAGGGAGTGAAAAATAATGATGCCGGGTAGTACATGGAGCAGGGGAGGGCTTGCCGGCATAATAGCCTGCATCTCAGCGATTATAGTGGCCTTGATCCTTCATTTCGGCCCCTCGCATGGCCTTGATACCCGACCGATGCAAGTGCTTGCATTCGTTGCCGTATGGATAGTCCTGCTGATTGTTTTCTATACGCCGTTCATGTTCCGGTTTATGCGGGAAAAGTTTCATCGCTGGCGGGAACAGAAGAACAATGCGTTGCCTTCTGATGAATCAAGAGTTGCCCGGACTCCGCCACGCAATGTCACCGTTGATACTATCCGTGACGCCATGCGTAATCTCTATGGTCGGCGTTGGGGACGTAAAACACGCATTCTGCTGGTCACTGGGACCATATCTGAGGTGGAGCAGTTGACTCCGGGTCTTACGGGCCAGCTCTGGCAGGAAGACCGCGGCACACTGTTGCTGTGGGGCGGAGACCTCAACACGTCAGCAGACAGTGCCTGGCTGACCGCACTGCGTAAACTGCGCCGTCGCCCGGTGGATGGTCTGGTGTGGGTCACCTCAGCCTTTGACCAGCTCTCAGCGCCGGGGCTGGAGCAGCCGCTGCCGGTACCGTCTGAAAACACCATGGATTCCCTGTCTCATGCCATCGGCGCGCGTATGGAAACGCTTGGCTGGCAGCTTCCGCTGTATGTCTGGTCCCTGCATCCGCGTGCCGGTAAGCCGGAAGGGCGTATTACCCAGGCAACCGGCTGTCTGTTACCTGCCGGTTGCCGTACCGAAGGGCTCGCAGAACAACTCTCCGCCCTGACGCCGGATTTGACTTCACTGGGCCTTCAGCAGACCTGCGGTGAGGTGAAACATAACTTCCTGCTGACGCTTGCCGACCAGCTCATTCGTGAGCCGGAAAGCGTGACCGCACCGCTGTCGGTGACGCTCAACCCGTACCGACCGCTGCCGCTGGCCGGTGTGGTGTTCAGCCAACCTTCTGCCGGTGCCGAACGTGCCGTGACGCACCACTGGGGCATGGATAAACGCTGGGATGTTTTGCCTGAGTCTGTCCGCACGCTTCCTGCCGGACTGCGTCCGCGCAAACCGGGCATTCCATGGCGTAAAGCGTTTGCGTCAGCTGCTGCCATGGCGATGGTGGGCTGGGCTGTGTGGATGGGCATCGCGTATGTCACCAACCGCAGCCAGATAGCGGGAGCGAATGTACAGGCCGCGACGGCTGCCCGACAGAATCAGCCGCTGGAGCAGCGTCTGCATGCCCTGTCGGAACTGCAGAAAACGCTGGCCCGACTGCAGTACCGTTCAGAACACGGCGTGCCGTGGTACGAGAAGGCCGGGCTGAGCCAGAACAATGCGTTGCTGGCAGCACTCTGGCCTCGCTATCAGGACAGCGCCCAGCCTCTGCTGCGCGATGCGGCAGCGGACCATCTGCAGACTCAGCTCAGTACCTTCAATGCGCTGCCGCCGGGCAGTCCGCTGCGTGAACAAATGGCAAAAAACACCTATGACCAGCTCAAGCTCTACCTGATGCTGGCGCGCCCGGAACACATGGACGCCGCCTGGTTCAGTTCTGCGCTGCTGCACGACTGGCCAAAACGTGATGGCGTGAAAGACGGTATCTGGCAGGGCCTGGCCCCGTCACTGCTGTCATTCTACGGTGCGCAGCTGGTTGCGCATCCTGAATGGAAGCTTCGTGCTGATGGGAGCATGGTCAGCCAGGCGCGTTCCCTGCTGGTACGCCTGATGGGCGTACGTAACAGTGAATCGAACCTGTACCAGAAAATGCTCTCTCAGGTGGCGCATCTGTATGTCGATATGCGCCTGGAAGAGATGACCGGCGATACTGATGCGGGCCGTTTGTTCAGCACCACCGAAATCGTGCCTGGGATGTTTACCCGCCAGGCCTGGGAGCAGACCGTGCAGCCCGCTATCGAAAAGGTGGTGAAGGCACGCCGGGACGAGCTTGACTGGGTGCTGACCGATAGCCAGCGTCAGGTAAATAAAGAGGACGAGACCTCGCCGGAAGCGCTGAAAAAGCGTCTTACGGAGCGCTACTTTGCAGACTTCGGCGGGGCATGGCTGGCGTTTCTCAACAGCCTGCACTGGAACCCGGCCGCCACACTGTCGGACTCTATTGACCAGCTGACCCTGATGGCCGACGTGCGTCAGTCACCTCTGGTGGCGCTAATGAACACTCTGAACGTCCATGGGCGCACCGGACAGACTGGCGAGGCGATTTCAGACTCTTTGGTGAAATCAGCCAAAAATCTGCTGGGTAGTGATAACAGGGATGCCATTGACCAGAGTGCCGGTGTACATGGTCCACTGGATGCAACCTTTGGCCCGGTTCTGGCACTGATGGACAGGAATCGTACCAGTGCGCAGGAGCAAAGTTTGCAGTCATTCCTGACCCGCGTGACGCAAGTGCGTCTGCGCCTGCAGCAGGTGACCAATGCCGCTGACCCGCAGGCAATGGCCCGGACCCTGGCTCAAACAGTGTTTGAGGGCAAAGCCGTAGACCTGAGCGAAACCCGCGACTACGGCAGCCTGATTGCCGCTGGCCTCGGTCAGGAGTGGAGCGGCTTTGGTCAGACGGTGTTTGTGAACCCGATGGAGCAGGCCTGGCAGCAGGTACTGACTCCGGCGGCAGACAGCCTCAATGCCCGGTGGCAGCAGGCCGTCGTTAGCGAGTGGAACAGTGCGTTTGGCGGCCGTTATCCGTTCAGCAACAGCGGCAGTGATGTTTCTCTGCCGCTACTCGCAAAATACCTCAATGCCGATTCCGGGCGTATCGCGCAGTTCCTGCAGACCCGCCTTCAGGGCGTCCTGCACCGTGAAGGCAACCACTGGGTGCCGGACAGCATTAATTCGCAGGGACTGATCTTTAACCCGGCATTCCTCAACGCCATTAACACACTGAGCCATATCTCGGATGTGGCCTTCACCGAAGGCAATGCTGGCATGAACTTTGAGCTACGCCCGGGCACCGCCGCCGGCGTGATGCAGACCGACATGATTATCGACAGCCAGAAACTGACCTACATGAACCAGCTGCCGGCGTGGAAGCGCTTCACCTGGCCGGGCGACACGGAAGCCCCGGGGGCGACGTTAAGCTGGATAAGTACCCAGGCAGGCACCCGTCAGTATGCGGACATTCCGGGTGCCTGGGGCTGGATCCGTCTGCTCGATACCGCGGCGGTCAGCGCGTACCCGGGCGTCAGCAGCAGTTACAGCCTGAGCTGGAAGGCTCAGGACGGCCGCACACTTAATTACACCCTGCGTACCGAAGCGGGTGAGGGGCCGCTGGCGCTGCTGAAGCTACGTAAATTCCGTCTGCCGGAAACCATCTTCAGTACCACCGGTATTGCACCGTCAGACCTGGTCGACAGTGAGAGCAGTGATACAGCGGAGGTCTATTGATGAGCACGCTCAATGCCTTACTCAGTGCCTGCCAGACAGAACAGGAACCCTTACTTGTAGCTACCCGTGAACGCGTGGCGCAGTGGGACAACTGGCTACAGTCGCTGTCAGGACCGTCGCCCGTTGGCGAAGATCCGGGCTATGACGATGACTTCCAGCAGATGCGCGAAGAGGTCAACAAACTCTCCGGTGCGAATACTGAACTCATCTGCCAGCTGGCGGAGAAGCTGCTGACCACGATCGCCAAAGATATCCGTGTGGCGACGTATTACTGCTGGGCAAAACTGCATCGGGAAGGCGAACAAGGACTGGCTGAAGGACTTGAACTGCTGGCTGGCTTGCTGGAGCGCTTTGGTTCACAACTGCACCCACAGCGTGACCGCAGTCGTAAGGCGGCACTGGAATGGCTGGCAGGATCGCGCATGACTGACTCTCTTTCCCTGTACCCGGAAGTGGTCAGGAGCGATGCAATGCGAACCACCGGTGCGCTGCTGCTGATATCACAACTTATTGAGAATGAGCCGGATGAAATCCGTCCGGAATTTAACGCGTTGTACGGCGCGCTGGAAAGTCGTCTGCAGAAAGCCGGGGGCGTGGATGCAGTGGTACCGCAGAACGCCAGTACCAGCGATACCTCGCTGTCTGCCAGTTACAGCGATGCCCCGGCTATTGGGCGCATCACCTCCGGTCAGGATTTGCTAGCCCAGGCTCGCACGCTCACCGAATACCTGCGCGAGCAGCCGGACGGCTGGCTGTCAGCGCACCATCTGATGAAGAGCCTGCGTCACGACACTCTGCGGGCCATCCCGGCCCCGGATGCGCAGGGGCGCACACGCATTGAACCGCCAAGGGCCGACCAGCGGGCGTTACTGAAACGCCTTTATCTGCAGCAAAACTGGAGTGAAATGCTGGAGACGGCCGACAGCGCCTTTTCCCGCGGTGCCAATCACCTGTGGCTGGATCTGCAATGGTATATCCACCAGGCGCTGACGAAATCCGGTCAGGAGACGCTGGCTGACATTATTGCGGCTGATCTGAAGGGATTGCTGACCCGCCTGTCCGGGCTGGAAACACTGGCCTTCAGCGACGGCACGCCGTTTGCGGATGAGGTGACGCTGAACTGGATCCAGCAGAGCGTGATGGATACTGTCGGCGATTGGGGCAAGGACACGCCATCAGCCCCGTTAGCTGCCGGTAATGACGATATTCTGGCGCTGGAGCCGGAAGCGGTGGCGCTGGCAGACACTAAAGGCCCGGATGCCGCATTGGGCTGGTTACAGACCCGGCCGGGCACGACCACCGATCGTCAGAAGTGGCTGTTGCGCCTGCTGATGGGGCGCATTGCTGAGCAGTACGGTAAAAATGACCTGGCGGTGCACCTGTTTGCTGAACTGGGTGAGCGTGCCCGTGTTGTGACCCTCGGTGACTGGGAGCCTGAGCTGTTGTTCGAAGTTCAGGCCCGCCATCTGAAACTCCTGCGCCTGAAAGCTGTTCGCAGCGAAGCTGATAAGGCCCGCCTTACGCCGATAATGGACCAGTTACTTGCCAGGCTGATCGCTGTCGACCCAGCCCGTGCCGCCGTGCTTTGCGGTTAAATCCACAGGAAAAGAAATAAATGGAAGATTTGACCCTGCGTTATTACGACGCAGAAATGCGCTACCTCCGTGAAGCGGCCAAAGAATTTGCCCAGACCCACCCGGACCGGGCCGCAATGCTGGATCTGGATAAGGCCGGCCCCCCCGATCCCTACGTTGAACGTTTGTTTGAAGGTTTTGCCTTCTCGATGGGGCGGCTGCGGGAGAAGATTGACGACGATCTGCCGGAACTGACCGAAGGGCTGGTCAGTATGCTCTGGCCGCACTACCTGCGCACCATTCCGTCACTCGCGGTAGTGGCGTTCACGCCTGCGCTTCAGACAGTGAAGATGGCGGAAGTGATGCCCGCCGGTCTGGAAGTGTACTCCCGACCAGTGGGACCAAAGAACACGGTTTGCCGCTACCGCACCACCCGTGATGTGATGCTCAACCCGCTTAATATTTCTGGGGTGACGATGACCACTGAGCCGGACGGGCGCTCGCTGCTGCGGATGCGTTTTGCCTGCAGCACCCAGGCGGACTGGTCCCATGCGGACCTCAGCCACCTGAGTCTCTATCTCGGCGCGGATGCGCCAGTCAGCAGTCAACTGCACCTGATGCTGACCAAACGGCAGGCTGCACTCTACATGTGTCTGCCTGATCAAACTGACCGCATCCGGCTTGATGGGTATTTCTCACCGGGCGGGTTTGCCGAAGAGGATGGGCTGTGGCCGAAAGGTGATTCTGCGTTCAGCGGTTACCAGCTTTTGCTGGAGTATTTCACCTTCCGCGACAAGTTTATGTTTGTCCACCTTAACGGCCTTGAGGGCATCACGCCGCCAGCAGGGGCCGGGTATTTTGATATTGAAGTGGTGTTCAGTACGCCATGGCCATCTGACCTGCCGGTCACCGATGATGCGGTTCGCCTCCACTGCGTGCCGGTGATTAACCTGTTTACGCTGGAGGCTGACCCTCTCACCATCACCGGGCTTGAAAGCGAGTACCTGCTGCGTCCTAAACGTCTGCAGGATGGACATACCGAGATTTATTCGGTGGATTCGGTCACTGGCTCAAACCGGACCAATGACGCAGAGTATGTGCCGTTCAGCAGCTTCAGGCACAAGGGCGGGATGATGCGACGTCATGCACCACCCCGTTACTACCATACCCGCGTGAAGCGCAGCGTGACCGGACTGTATGACACCTGGCTTATCCTTGGGGGGCACCAGTGGGAAGATGACCGCCTGTTGGAGCGTGAAGCCGTGTCGCTGCAAATCACTGGCACCAACGGCCAGCTGCCGCGCCGTGCGCTACAGAGCACGCTGCTCGACCGCTGTGAGCAGGTGGTCAGTACACAACTTTCAGTACGCAACCTCTGCAAACCAACGCTGCCAGTCTATCCGCCTTCCGAAGACCGTTTCCACTGGCGGGTTCTGAGTCACCTGGGCTCCGGGTTTCTGAATATGATGAGTACCGCCGAAGTACTGCGCGGGACGCTGGCACTTTATAACTGGCAGGAAGATGAACTGAATAACCGGCGTCTGGAGGCAATTCAGCATGTGGAACACCACCGCCTGCAACGTTTTGAGCAGGGCTACCTGCTGCGGGGGGTGGATATCGAAGTGACCCTCGACAGCAACGGCTTCACCGGCGAGGGCGATATTCATCTGTTCGGTGAAATGCTTAACCGGTTCTTTGCACTGTATGCCGATATGAACCAGTTTAACCAGCTCACCCTCATTATTCAGCCAGAAGGAAAATGCCTCCGGTGGAAAGAGAATCACAGTCCGCGTCTGCCTGGCTGATAGCGCAGCTGGGGGACCGGCTGCCATATATCAACTTTTACCGCTTCTGCCAGTTGCTGGAGCAGAGCCAGCCGGACAAGCCGGTTACGGGCAGTACCTGGCAGGTACGTCATGAACCGGTACGTTTTCGGCCACACCTGGGGATGGGTTTTCCGGCATCTGAAATCAAAGGGATTGAGCAGTCTGAGCATTCGCATCTGCCGCCGACGGTGCGTATCACCTTTATGGGGCTCTACGGCGTGGAGTCCCCGCTGCCGACGCACTATATCGATGACATTACCCAGCGACGGGAAGGGTATGAGGCCACCGCGGATTTCCTCGATATCTTCAACCACCGGCTGATTGCCCAGTACTACCGTATCTGGCGTAAATACTCATACCCGGCGACTTTCGAAGAAGGCGGTAAGGACAACACCTCGCAGTACCTGCTGGGACTGGCCGGGCTCGGGATTAACGGCTGCACGGACAGTATCGCGACTCCGGCTTCGCGCTTTCTGGCACTGCTGCCGGTCATGTTGCTGCCGGGGCGCACCGCAGAAGGCATGGCCTCGCTGGTGCGCCTGCTGGCACCCAACACACAGGCGAAAATCTGGCACCACGATAAACGCCGTGTGCCGCTGAAGAAGTCGCTGACCATGAGTGTCAGTCATCCCGTGACCCTGGCCAGCCGTCCGGTGATGGGCAACTATGCCACCGACGTGAACAGCCAGGTGCTGATGCGTCTGACCACCACTGATCCGGCAGAAGTGCAGGGCTGGTTACCGGGCGGGGAGCTGCACACGGATTTAATGGCGCTGCTGCATGTCTATCTTGGCTCCCGCCTCGATGTGCGGTTACAGCTGTGTGTCGACCGAAGTCTGCTGCCTGACGCGACCATGAGCAGTAAACCCAACGCCGGGGCGGTGCAGCTGGGCCGCACTGCCGTGATGCGACCGCTGAATGCGGCTAAGACCGCATCACACCTAAAAACAGTCACCATTAATCTGGGCCGCTACGAGCGGATACAGGAAAATATTCACCGCAGGGAGACCGATGAAGATGGCGATTACCGCTGGTAAATTTCCTCTGGCTGCGCTGGCCGCCAGTATCGCACTGATACTGACGGGCTGTGGTCTGACGCAAAAAGTGACAGACGGCACTGTTGCTGTGACCAAATCGATTTTTTATAAGCAGATAAAGACCCTGCATCTGGATGTTCGGGCCCGCGAGGCCGTGAACAGCAATGCCGGCGGCGTCGCACTGTCGACGGTGGTGCGTATTTACCAGCTCAAAGACCGGAAAACATTCGACACGACGGACTACCCGTCACTGTTCAAGGCGGACAGTCAGGCCATTAAAGCAGATCTGGTAGCTGAGAAAGATATCCGCCTGCAGCCGGGCGGGGCGGTGATGGTGGATATGCCGATGGATGAAAATGCGCAGTATGTCGCGGTGGCTGGCATGTTTATGTCGCCGGACCAGGTGAACAACACCTGGCGGGTGGTGCTGAGCCGTGATGACCTCGATCCGGATAAAGCCCGGGTGATTGAGGCCGGTAACAACCACCTGACCCTGAAGGCGCTGAAAGATGAGTGAGTCATCCCGTCCTTCATTGTATGAAACACTTTATGGCAACTTCACCGGCGGCCTCGACCTGCATCAGGTCAGCGAACAAAATCAGGTGATTTTGTCCGTGCTCGATAACATGCAGCGCATCCTCAACTGCCGCGCCGGCACGTTGGCGCATCTGCCGGACTATGGTCTGCCCGATATGACCAAAATCCTGCAGGGCATGCCGGGTACTGCCCATGAGCTGATTGGCACCCTGTCTGCTGTTCTGCTCAGGTATGAGCCACGCCTGAAGAGCATCAGAGTGGTGCTGCTGGAGCAGGCGCAGCCCGGCGAATTGCGCTACGCGATTGATGCGGAACTGAAGGGACTCGGTCTGGTGCGGTACGGCACTGAGTTTATGCCGGAGGGGCGCGTTATGTTGCGGCATCTCAGGCAGCAGCAATATCTTGATGGTAAAGCACAAATCTAAACGGCATTATTACGAACGAGGCTGAATAATAAAATAACACATGGATTTGAATATGAAAAAATTGATACCGCTGTTGGTTTTTAGCTTATTAGTGACTCTGCAGGCTGAAGCAGCCAGAGGCAGAAAACCCTGTTCTGGTGCAAAGGGTGGTATTGCACACTGTACCTCAGATGGACGTTTTGTCTGTAATGACGGAAGCCTGAGCCAGTCGAAGAAAATTTGCTCCAGGTATGATTCGTCAGAAAGCACGCAGCAGGCAAAATCACCGCTCAGCAGCGGCAAAACGCAGACCAAAAAGATCGTTACATCAAAGAAACAGCCACAGCCGGTGGCTCAGGATCAGAACGATTTGCTACCACGAAAACCAACCTGCGCCCCGCTTTATATGGCCAGCAAACCCGGCTATACGAATTTACCTATTTGCACCGGTAATCAATATTAATTAAGGCGGGAAGGGGGGCGGTAAAAAAATATTTGCATCGCTCATCGCTCATCGCTCATCGCTCAGAACAGGCAGAAAACCAAACTGCATAATTAATTATCCTCCCACGCTGTACATACCTCACAGGGACAATAAGTCATGAATGACATGCTTGCCCGTCGGATTAAAACCGGCAGCGACCCGCGTAAGCTGCCGGATTATGCTGCTCTGCGTGAAGAGCTGAGCAAATTGACTCATCCGGCACGGCCAGATATAGACTGGCTTTATGTTGAACAACGCTGTCTTTCGCTGTTCGAACAAAACGGAGTGGAGTTGCAGACCGCGGCCTGGTACACGCTTGCCCGCCTGCAGCTGGCTGGTTTGGTCGGATTGAATGAAGGTCTGGCGCTAGTGGAAGCGTTGGTGAGCCATCAGTGGGGGGCGCTGTGGCCGCAACCGATTCATGCGCGCATGGATATTCTCATCAGCCTGAGCCAGCGCGTGCAGCAGCAGATGCGCACCCTTTCCCTGAATTATGACGATCTGAGTCAGCTTTATCGTGCTGAACAACTGCTTACCCGCCTGGGGACCGTGTTACAGCGGTTGGAGCTTAAACATCTTAGCCAGCTTGATACGTTGCGTGCTCTGATGCACAACAGTGCCGCCAGGCTGGAAAGCCGTGACGATACGACCAGCGACATCTTGCCCGGCACCACGATAGATGACGGGGCAATATCCGCACATCCGCATGAAACGAAAACCCCGCATAGCGCCAGATGGGTTTATGTCGCGCAGCAGCAACATCAGCCGAAGATAAAGGTGCAGACAGCGGCGCTGGCCCGTCGTAATAACTGGCAATTTTTCAGTGCCGGGATGTTTACCATGCTGCTTATCAGCGTGGTCGCGGTGGGCGGCTGGCAATATCTGCACCGGCCCGATCCACTGCAGGCTCAGCTCGTGGCATCGCTGGGTCCTGTGCCCGCCACACTCACGCCACAGCAGCGGGATGTGCTGCGGCAGCGGACCTCCTTACCATCAGCCTTGATCGCCGACACGCAGCAGCAGTTATCTCGCCTGGAGCAACTCGCGCCCGACTGGAATATTGCGTATGGCCAGCAGCTGGTGGAGCAGGCGCAGGCGCTGTGGCCGGAACAGGCGGGTTCGTTATCTGCGCGGTGGCAGCATCAGCTTGAGGCCAGCACGTTGCCAGCGCAAAACCTTGCGGCCTGGCATCAGGGGATGATGAAGCTGGCGCAGTTGAGCGAGCGGCTGAATGGACTGGATGAGCAAAAAGGCAAATACATCACAGTGAGTGAGCTGAAGTCCTCGGTATTTGGCATGATGACCCGTTTTCAGCAGGCTGAGCCCATTGAGGAACAATTGCGGCAAATTCACTCGCTACCAGCCAGTGCGCCCCAGCGGCAGCAGCTTATCCGTCAGCTCGAACAGCACCTGCGATCGCAGATTTACACCTTGTGGCAGATGAAAAACAGCATTGGGGTGGCAGAGGGATAGGAACAATAAACGAAGCGGTTAGGCAAAGCAGAAGTGCTGTTACTGGTGTCCCCTGCAGGAATCGAACCTGCAACTAGCCCTTAGGAGGGGCTCGTTATATCCATTTAACTAAGGAGACGTGCGGCGCGCAGTATAGCGCACCGTGCAGGGGATTTTAACCGTAGGCCGCCTGTTTGCTCAAAGTGTCAGCAATCAGGCGGTAGCGATCACGCTTTTTCCTGATCTTTCTGCTTTTCCTGCCTCTCTTTACGCTTCTGTTCGGCTCGCGCTTTGGCTTTGGCCGCTTCGCTCATGTCGTTACGGATCTGCGCGTGACTGATCAGGGCAAAAATCAGCGTACCGCCGGTGATGTTGCCCAGCAGGGTGGGCAGTGCAAACGGCCACAAAAACTCCTGCCACGGCAGCGTGCCGGCAAACACCAGATACAGCACTTCAACCGATCCGACCACAATGTGGGCCAGATCGCCCAGCGCCACCAGCCAGGTCATCATTACAATCACCACAATTTTGGCGCCGCCAGCGTAAGGAAACATCCACACCATGGTGGCGATGATCCAGCCTGAAATCACTGCGTTGGCAAACATTTCGCCCGGCGTGTGCTCCATCACTTTTTCGCTGATGGCAGTGAAGGCCTGGCGCGTGGCGTCATCGAAAATCGGCATATGATTAAACGCCAGCGCGCCCAGTGCGGTACCAATCAAATTGCCGATCAGCACCACGCTCCACAGCCGCAGCAGCAGCATAAAATTGCCGCCGGTGGGTTTATGCATCACCGGCAGCACGGCGGTGACAGTATTCTCAGTAAACAACTGCTGGCGCGCCATAATCACAATGACAAAACCAAAGGTGTAGCCGAGATTCTCCAGCAGATAAGCGCCGGGCACGCCAGCGAGGTGCACCTGGAAAATGCCTTTCGCCATCAGCGAGGCACCCATCGATAAGCCGGCGGCAATCGCTGACCACAGCAGCGCCATGCCGTCGCGTTCCAGCTCCTTTTCACCGTCCTGCCGAATCTCTTCATGGATCGCCGCAGCCCGTGAGGGCAGGGCGTCTTCGTCCACTTCGATATCCGTTCCCTGTTCTTTTTCTTCACTGTCCACGTCATTGTCATGCGTGTTATTTGATGGCGATGGCTTCATTTTTTCTCCCGGTGATAATGCCAGTGCGTAATAAGCGTAGACGCTTTTAGCAAGGGCGAAATGTTACAAAGATTCAAATTAAGAGTAACAAGAGATTAGCAAAGGTGGTTTTTTGAGCGCTTTCTTGATCTGATGCGCATGAATACCCCATTTGGGGGAAGGGGGAGCTTGCGCACAGACTTCGGCCCCTGGTTTGAGTGTGGTATTATTCCCGCCTCATTTATTGCTATGAATCTCCCTTCTATGCTCGAAGTGATTAATCTCGCCTGCGTTCGCGATGAGCGAACCCTGTTCCACAGACTGAGTTTCCAGGTGCAGGCGGGCGATGTGGTGCAAATCGAAGGGCCCAACGGCGCAGGCAAAACTTCACTGTTGCGACTGCTGGCCGGGTTAAGCCGGCCAGAGCAGGGCGAAGTACGCTGGCAGCAGCAGTCGATTCGCAGGCAGCGCGAAATATGGCAGCAAAACCTGCTGTATCTCGGCCATCATCCGGGCGTGAAATCGGTGCTGTCGCCGCGGGAAAATCTGCATTTCTGGCACGGCGATCGCAGCGAAGACACGCTTTATGACGCGCTGGAGCAGGTCAATCTGCTGGGCTATGAAGAGGTGCCGGTGGCTCAGCTTTCTGCCGGGCAGCAGCGGCGCGTGGCGCTGGCGCGACTGTGGCTCAGCCCGGCTCCGGTGTGGATTCTGGATGAGCCGCTGACCGCCATCGACAAACACGGCGTGGAAAAATTAATGGCGCGCTTCGCCGATCATGCCGATAACGGTGGCGTGGTGATTCTGACGACCCATCAGGATCTGCCGGACAGCCATGCGCGCGTGCGCAAAATTCGTCTTACATCGGAGTGGGCGTGATGCTTGGCCGGGTTATTCAGCGTGAGTTAAAGATTGCCTTTCGCAGCGGCGCGGAAGTGGTTAATCCGCTGTGGTTTTTTCTGATCGTGATTACGCTGTTCCCGTTAGGCATTGGCCCTGAGCCGCAGCAGCTGGCGCGCATCGCACCTGGCGTCGCCTGGGTAGCCGCGCTGCTGGCATCGCTGCTGGCGCTGGAGCGGCTGTTTCGCGACGACTTTCTTGATGGATCGCTGGAGCAGCTGCTGTTGCTGCCGACGCCGCTGCCAATCACCGTGCTGGGCAAAGTGATTGCGCACTGGCTGATTACCGGGCTGCCGCTGATTTTACTCTCGCCGCTGGCGGCGCTGCTGCTGTCGCTGGATTTTACAGGCTGGCGGGCAATGGCGCTGACGCTGCTGATCGGCACGCCAACCCTGAGTTTTCTCGGTGCGATTGGCACTGGCCTGACCGTCGGGCTGCGGCGCGGCGGCGTATTGCTGAGTTTACTGGTGTTGCCGCTGTCGATACCGGTACTGATTTTTGCCAGCGCGGCGATTGATGCGGCCGGTCAGGGGTTACCGATCGGCGGTTATCTGGCGACTCTCGGTGCCATGCTGGCGGTCAGCGCCACGCTGTCGCCATTTGCGACCGCCGCCGCGCTGCGCATCAGTCTGCATTAAGGCGGACCTCCGGCAGAGAGGCCGCCATCCGAATTCTTGTTTAGTGTGAGCAATGTCAATGTGGAAATGGTTACACCAGTGGGCAAAGCCTGAGCGGCTTTACCAGCTATGCGGTCGCTTGATTCCCTGGTTCGCAATCCTGGGCGTCGGTGCGCTGCTGCTCGGCTGGATTTGGGGATTCGGCTTTGCGCCGGCGGATTATCAGCAGGGCAACAGCTTCCGCATCATGTACATTCACGTGCCGGCGGCAATGTGGTCGATGGGCGTCTATGCCTCGATGGCCATCGCCGCCTTCATCGGCCTGGTGTGGCAGATGAAAATGGCCGATCTGGCGGCGGCGGCGATGGCGCCGATTGGTGCGGTGTTTACCTTTATCGCGCTGGTAACCGGCTCGGCGTGGGGCAAGCCGATGTGGGGCACCTGGTGGATTTGGGACGCACGTCTGACTTCTGAACTGGTGCTGCTGTTCCTCTATATGGGCGTGATTGCGCTCTATCACTCTTTCGACGATCGCCGCACCGCCGGACGCGCGGCCGGCATCCTGATTCTGGTCGGCGTGGTTAACCTGCCGATTATTCACTTCTCCGTGCAGTGGTGGAACACGCTGCATCAGGGCTCGTCGGGCATTCTGCAACAGGCGATCGATCCCAGCATGCGCACGCCGCTGCGCTGGTCGATTCTCGGCTATCTGCTGGTGTTTGGTGCGCTCACCCTGATGCGTCTGCGCAACCTGATTCTGTTTACCGAGCGTCACCGCCCGTGGGCAATTGACGTGGCGCAGGGAGGACGCAAAGCATGACGCCTGCCTTCTCATCGTGGAGCGAGTTTTTCGCCATGGGCGGCTATGCCTTTTACGTCTGGCTGGCGGTGTGTTTTACGCTGATTCCACTGATCGGTCTGGTGCTGCACACCGTGTTGTTCCATCGCCGCCTGCTGGCAGAGATTCGCCAGCGTCAGTCCCGCGAGCGCCGCATCCGCGCGGCAAAAGCCAAACAAGCTGCCAGTGAAGCAGCAGGAGAGTCCGTGTGAATATCCGTCGTCGTAACCGCCTGTATGTGGTGGTGGCGGTGCTGGTGGGCTTAGGCCTTGCCACGTCGCTGGTGATGTACGCGCTGCGTTCCAACATCGACCTGTTCTACACCCCGAGTGAAATTCTCTACGGCAAAGGTGAGGATCACCAGAAGCCGGAGGCCGGTCAGCGCCTGCGCGTCGGCGGCATGGTGATGCCCGGTAGCGTCAAACGCGATCCGAAAACGCTGGCGGTGTCGTTCAAACTGTATGATGCCAACGGCGTGGTCAGCGTCAGCTACGAAGGCATTCTGCCGGATCTGTTCCGCGAAGGGCAGGGCGTGGTGGCGCAGGGCGTGCTGGAGGACGGGAATCTGGTCAACGCCAAAGAGGTGCTGGCGAAGCACGATGAGAAGTACACGCCGCCGGAAATTCAGGACGCAATGAAGAAGAATCATAACGGACCGGCAGCGGCCTATCAGCAGGCGGGTACGCAATCATGATGCCGGAAATTGGCAGCTTTCTGCTGTGTCTGGCGCTGGGCTTAGCGCTGCTATTAAGTATTTATCCGCTGTGGGGCGCGGCGCGTCATGATGGCCGGCTGATGGCGCTGGCGCGTCCGCTCACCTGGGGCATGTTCCTGTGCATCGCCGCCGCGTTCCTCGTGCTGGTGCACGCGTTTGTGGTCAACGATTTTACCGTCGGCTACGTTGCCACCAACTCCAATTCGCTGCTGCCGGTGTATTACCGCATCGCCGCCACCTGGGGCGCGCATGAAGGATCGCTGCTGCTGTGGGTGCTGCTGCTCAGCACCTGGACATTAGCGGTGGCGATTTTCAGCCGCGGCATGCCGCAGGATGCGCTGGCGCGCGTGCTGGCGGTGATGGGGATGATCAATCTCGGCTTCCTGTTGTTCATCATCCTCACCTCGAATCCGTTTACCCGCACGCTGCCGAACTTCCCGATTGATGGGCGCGACCTCAACCCGATGCTGCAGGATATCGGGCTGATCTTCCATCCGCCGCTGCTCTATATGGGCTATGTTGGCTTCTCGGTGGCGTTTGCCTTTGCCATTGCGTCGCTGATGGCGGGCCGGCTGGATACTGCCTGGGCGCGCTGGTCACGTCCGTGGACCACTGCGGCATGGGTATTTCTGACTATTGGTATCGTGCTCGGTTCCGCGTGGGCGTATTACGAACTCGGGTGGGGCGGCTGGTGGTTCTGGGATCCGGTCGAAAACGCCTCCTTTATGCCGTGGCTGGCCGGTACTGCGCTGATGCACTCATTGGCAGTGACAGAAAAACGCGGCAGCTTTAAGTCGTGGACGGTGCTGCTGGCGATTACCGCGTTCTCATTAAGCCTGCTGGGCACCTTCCTGGTGCGTTCCGGCGTGCTGGTGTCGGTGCACTCGTTCGCCTCCGATCCGGCGCGCGGTATGTTCATCCTCGCCTTCCTGGTGATTGTCATCGGCAGTTCGCTGCTGCTGTACGCCCTGAAAGGGGGCCAGGTGCGCAGCCGCGTGCAGAGCGAAGCCTGGTCGCGCGAATCCTTCCTGCTCGGCAACAACGTGCTGCTGATTGCCGCAATGCTGGTAGTGCTGCTCGGTACGCTGCTGCCGCTGGTGCATAAACAGCTCGGGCTGGGCAGCATTTCGGTTGGCGAGCCGTTCTTCAATACCATGTTCACCTGGCTGATGGCGCCGTTCGCGCTGATGCTCGGCATCGGGCCGCTGGTGCGCTGGCGCCGCGATGAGCCGCAAAAGCTGTGGAAGCGGCTCGGCGTGGGTCTGCTGGTGACGCTGATCCTGTCGATCGTGCTGCCGTGGCTGTTGCAGGATCGCATCGAAGCGATGACGGTGATTGGCCTGCTGATGGCCATCTGGGTGATCCTG
The DNA here is from genome assembly GCF_059730895.1 of gamma proteobacterium symbiont of Lampromicra miyakona. Lineage (NCBI taxonomy): Bacteria > Pseudomonadati > Pseudomonadota > Gammaproteobacteria > gamma proteobacterium symbiont of Lampromicra miyakona. The sequence goes on from NZ_AP035932.1 coordinate 1,320,813, forward strand.
CTGACGCTGATGGAGCTGCACGAACGCGCTACCCATCGGCATCGTTTTCTGGCGGGATTGCGCCATCTGTCGCGCAGCCACTGGGGCATGGTGCTGGGCCATCTTGGCGTGGCGGTGACGGTGGTGGGCATTGCCTTTAGCACCCAATACAGCGTTGAGCGTGACGTGCGCATGAAGGCCGGTGACAGCGTGGATATCCACAACTATCACTTTATTTTCCGCGACGTGCACAATCTGCAGGGCCCGAACTACAGCGGCGGCGTGGCGATTATCGATGTCACACGCAACGGTAAGCCAGAAGCGGTGCTGCATGCAGAGAAACGCTTCTATACCGCAGCGCGTACCATGATGACGGAAGCGGCGATCAGCGGTGGCTTTACGCGCGATCTCTACGCGGCGCTGGGCGAAGAGCTGGATGACGGTTCCTGGGCGGTGCGTATTTATTACAAACCCTTTGTGCGCTGGATCTGGTTCGGCGGCGTGTTTATGGCGGTGGGCGGCCTGTTATGCCTGCTCGATCCGCGCTATCGCTCGCGCAAAAAAGCACAGCGCGAGGAACTGGCATGAATAAAAAGATCCTGTTTATTCCTTTAGTCCTGTTTCTGCTGCTGGCGGCGGCGCTGCTGTGGCAGCTGACGCGCAACGCCAGCGGTGACGATCCTACGCGCCTCGAATCGGCGCTGATCGGTAAACCGGTGCCGGTGTTTAAACTCGAAGCGCTGGATCAGCCGGGTAAAATCTATAACCAGCAGGTGCTGACCGATGGCAAACCGCTGCTGCTGAATGTCTGGGCCACCTGGTGCCCGACCTGCCGCGCCGAGCATCAATATCTCAACACGCTGGCGGAGCAGGGTATTCGCGTGGTTGGCCTCAATTACAAAGATGACCGCAGCAAAGCCGTCACCTGGCTTAACACGCTCGGCAATCCGTATGCGCTGAGCCTGTATGACGGCGACGGCATGCTCGGTCTGGATCTCGGCGTCTACGGCGCGCCGGAGACCTTCCTGATTGATGGCCACGGCATTATCCGTTATCGCCACGCCGGCGACATGAATGACCGGGTGTGGAATGAAGAGCTGAAGCCGCTGTGGCAGAAATACAGTAAGGAGGCGGGCGTATGAAACAGCTTCTTATGCTGCTCGCGGGTCTGCTGCTGAGCACCAGCCTGTGGGCCGCGATCGATACTTATCAGTTCGATTCGGTCCAGCAGGAGGAGCAGTATCGCGAGCTCACCGCATCGCTGCGCTGCCCGAAGTGCCAGAACAACAGTATTGCCGACTCCAACGCGATGATTGCCGCCGACATGCGGCTGAAAGTGTATGAGCTGATGAAGCAGGGCCAGAGCCGCCAGCAAATCATTGATTACATGGTGGCGCGTTATGGCAACTTCGTCACGTATGAACCGCCGGTGACGCCGTCGACGCTGATTCTTTGGGTCGGACCGGCGCTGTTTGTGGTGCTTGGTGGGCTGATTATTATTCTGCGCAGCCGACGCGGCAACGCGCGCAGCGAGCTGGATGACGATGAACAACAGCGCCTTGCGGCGATTCTGAAGCGTGACGGGAAGCCGTAATGACTGGATTCTGGATTACCCTGATTATTTTACTGGCGGCGGCGACGGCGCTGTTTGTCGGTGCCGGCTGGCGGCAGCGTCAGGCCAGCAGCGGCGATCGCGATCGTCTCAATACCGATTTTTATCAGCAGCGCCTGCGCGAGCTGGAGCATGATGAAGCCGAGGGCGTGGTCAGTGAACGTCCGGAGATGGTGCGCGAACTGCAGCAAACGCTGCTGACCGACGTGCCCGGCGACGCGGCGGCACGCGCGCATCACAGCAGCCGCTGGGTACTGCTGCCGGGCGTGATCGTCCTGGTTCTGGTATCGGTGGGCGTTTATCTGAAAACCGGTGGCCTCGCTCAGCTGGCGGGCTGGCAGAGCGTGCAGCAGGAGTACCCGGCGCTGCGCGCGCGGGTGATGGATCCCAATGCGCAGCCGCTGACCATGGAAGAGCTGGCGCGTCTGCAGCTCGGTCTGCGCACCTCGCTGCAAAACGATCCGCAAAACCTCAATGACTGGGCAATGCTGGGTCGCCTCGGCATGGTGCTGAACAACGCCACCGATGCCAGCCAGGCCTTTGAGCACGCTTTGCAGCTGGCGCCGGACAACCTTGAACTGCAGCAGGATTATGCCGAAGTGCTGACGCGCTCCAGCGATCCGCAGGATAACCGCCAGGCCAATATGCTGCTGAAAGACCTGCTGAAGCGCGACCACAGCAACGTGCGCACCCTCAGTCTGCTGGCGTTCAATGCCTTTGAGCAGCAGCAGTATGGCGAAGCGATTGGCGCGTGGCAGGTGATGCTGAAGCTGCTGCCGGCCGGCGATCGACGCATTACCATGATAGAGCGCAGCATTGAACAAGCGAAAACCGACGCGGGACAGCAAAATAGCCAGCTGGCATTGACGGTGAGCTTAACGCCAGAGGCAGAAAAAATGTTACCGCCGGGCGGAGTGTTGTATATTTCTGTGTCTGACGGTGTTTCACCGGTGCCTGTGGCTGTAAAGCGTTTACCGCTCAGCCACTTCCCGCTATCGCTTACGCTGGATGACAGCAACGCCATGATGCCGGATCGCCTGCTTTCGGCGCAGCATCAGGTGCAGGTCAGGGTGCGCATTTCGCGCGATGGTAGTGCTAATCCGCAGTCCGGCGACTGGTTTGGTTTAAGCGCGGTCACCCCCTGGGATGGTCACCAGCCGATGGCTGTTGAGGTCAATCAGCAGCAGCCCTGAAGCGATACACCTTTTTATCTGCACAGGGAGAGAAGAATGAATAATCGCCTGACCGGCCTGGCGCTGGCCAGTTTACTGCTGGTGGGATGTGCCAGTTCCAAACCGGCCGACGAGACGACGCCTGCGCAGCGCAGCGATCCGCTCGAAGGGTTCAACCGCACGATGTTTAACTTCAACTACAACGTGCTGGATCCCTATGTGGTGCGCCCGGTGGCGGTTGCCTGGCGTGATTACGTGCCGGTGCCGGCCCGTACCGGGCTGAGCAACTTTCTCGGTAACCTTGATGAACCGGCCAGCATGGTGAACTCGATTCTGGTCGGCGAGCCGCGTCAGGCGGGCATTCACTTTACCCGTTTCTTCCTGAATACCGTGCTCGGCCTTGGCGGTTTCATCGACGTCGCCGGTAAAGCCAATCCCCAGCTGGCGCGTGAAGTGCCGCACCACTTTGGCAGCACGCTGGGCCGTTATGGCGTTGGCTACGGTCCGTACGTGGTGCTGCCAGGTTACGGCAGCTTTACCGTGCGTCAGGATGGCGGCGACTACGTCGATACGCTTTATCCGGTGCTGAGCTGGCTCACCTGGCCGATGTCGATCGGTAAATGGACGCTGGAAGGGGTGGAAACGCGCGCGCAGCTGCTTGATTCCGACGGCCTGCTCAGACAGCAGCAGGATCCGTACGCCTTTATCCGCAACGCCTATTTCCAGCGTAACGATTTCCTCGCCAGCGGCGGCAAGCTGAAGCCGGAGGAGAATCCGAACGCCAGCGCAATTCAGGATGATTTAAAAGATATCGACTCCCAGTAAACAACAACGGCGACCAACAGGTCGCCGTTTTGTTTTCAGCTGGCGACCCGCATGGGCCGCTGCACTGATTATCAGAACTTGTAGTTAAAGTTAGCGCCGTACAGCCAGGCCTTACCTTCGGAATTAAAGGTATAAGGACCTTCTTTCACCGTCACGTGCTGACCGTGCATATAGGAAACCCCGACATCAACCGATGCATCCGGCGTGAAGGCGTAAGACGCACCGGCGCTCAGCCACAGGCGATCCTGATCCGGAATCGAGATAGAGCGTTTATCCGCCGGCACCGGGCTGTCATCAAACGCGATACCGGTACGGAACGTCCAGTTATCGTCGTAGTTGTAAGTGGTACCTAACGCGATGCGATATGCATCACGGTAGCCTTCATCTTTATAGAACAGCGTCTGGCCGTTGCTGCCGGTGGCTTTCAGCTCCTGGAACTGGCTCCAGCTGGTATAGGCGAGGCTGTAGTGCACCGCCCACTGTGGCGCCACTTTATGCCAGCCGGACACTTCCCACATTTCCGGCAGGTTCAGCGTCAGCGAACCCGGAATGGTGGCGCCGCTGGTGCCATACGGCAGACCCAGCGCAATCGCCTGCGGCGTGCCGTTAAAGGCGCGCGGGATATTGCTCTTATAGTCGCCGTCGAAGTCGATCTTCACTTTGGAACGATAGGTGAAGCCGAAGCGGTTGTTTTTATCCACTTCATACAGGATACCGGCGTTCCAGCCGTAGCCCCATTCGTCACCTTTCAGGTGCGCGACCTGGGTATCGGCCGGCAGACCGGCGCGGGCACCGGCTTCACCGGCGTAGCGCTCAATTTTCGCTTTGGCGTACACCGCGTCAAAGCCGACGCCGAAGCTGAAGTTATCATTTAACCGATAAGCGGTGCTAAGGTTGAAGTTGCCGGTCATCAGATCGGTTTTGCCACCGAAGCCGCCCGCGGTGTAGCCGTTATTAAATTCGGTGGCCAGACCGTAGTTCGAGGTGGCCGAGGCGCCAATCCACCACTGATCATTAATCGGATGCACATAATGGATGTTCGGGATCCACTGGTTTGGCGCAATATTGCTGGCGTTGAGGCTGTTGCCGGTCGGGCTGTTACCGCTGATATCCACTTCCGGGTCGATATAGACGGCACCGATGGAGAAAGAAGGGCGGTCCATCAGGGCCATAGTGGCTGGGTTACGGCTGGCAGAGGCGGCGGTATCACCCATGGCGCCTTCACCGGAATAGGCGCGGCCCAGGCCGATTGCTGAGAATTCGTTAAGTTGAAAGCCTGCGGCGTAGACGTGAGAAGAGACGAGCGCCACTGCAGCTGCCACAGCTGACTTTGCAAACAGGTTCTTATGGTTCATGACCACAACCTCATCTAAATTATTATTAAACGTAGTTACGTCGCGTAACAAAGGACGGCGGATTGTAGGGACTGACGATACAGACACATATCAGACCAGTGCGACGAGTATAGGTCCGACCTGTGTATTTGTTGCAATATTGTTTTTAAAATATTTCTGCTTTGATCGATAAAATCAGATCTGCTTAACAAAATCCTTGCGGTTCTGCTCCAGCATAGCGAGTCAAATTTGTTTTGGATCAAATTTTAGTGTGATATTCGTCACTTAGCGGGCGGAAGATAGCCGCGACGTAGCATCCGGCGTACACTTTGCAGCAGAAAATGATCCGATAGTGTTGATTTATCGTCAGGAGAAAAACATGACTGATGCCATTAGAAACTGTAGTGCGAACGAAACGGCAGCCTGCTGCTGCGTTGACGTGGGCACCGTGATGGACAATACCGATTGCAGCGCCAGCTGGTCAGGCGTGTTTGCTGACCGTCAGGCGGCTGAAGCAATGCTGGCCGAGCTGAGCGCCAAAGCGCGCCAGGTCGAGTCCGATCCGTGCGAGATTCATTCGCGCTTTACCGACGAAGCAGACGGCGTGCGCCTGGACGTCGATTTCACCTTTGCCTGCCAGGCCGAAACCCTGATTTTCCAGCTCGGCTTACGCTAATCCCGCCGCTGCCGACCCGCTTTTTCGGCAGCGTTGCCTCTTTTTCGTGTTACTCCTCGCACTTTTTTTCTTCTGTTATTGGCGACTTAGCAACACCTGGTTAACACTGATGATCAGGTCAGACCTGTTGGGCAATGATGCTCAGGTCGTAAATTACAGGTGAGTGCAATGAGCAAAGCGCAGCCGCTGCTGACGCGTCAGGGCGAACGTATCGCCATTACCCACGGATTACGCACCCCGTTTGCCCGCCAGGCAAGCGACTTTCACGGCATTCCGGCGCTGGAGCTGGGGCGCATGGTGGTCAGCGAATTAATGGCGCGCAGCGAATTGCCGGTGGAGGTGATCGATCAGCTGGTGTTCGGCCAGGTGGTGCAGATGCCGGAAGCCCCCAACATCGCGCGTGAAATCGTGCTAAGCAGCGGACTGAGCGTGCACACCGATGCCTACAGCGTGAGCCGCGCCTGCGCCACCAGCTTTCAGGCAGTGGCCAACGTGGCGGAAAGCCTGATGGCCGGGACCATTGATGCAGGTATTGCCGGTGGCGCTGACTCCTCCTCGGTGCTGCCGATTGGCGTCAGCAAAACGCTGGCGCGCGCGCTGGTTGATCTCAATAAAGCCCGCACCCTGAGCAAAAAATTACACATCTTACGCCGCCTGCGCCCACGCGATCTGTTGCCGGTGCCGCCGGCCGTGGCGGAATACTCCACCGGTTTACGCATGGGCGACACCGCCGAGCAGATGGCCAAAACGCACGGCATCACGCGTGAGCAGCAGGACGCGCTGGCGCTGCGCTCGCACCAGCGTGCAGCACAGGCCTGGCAATCCGGCGTGCTGGCGCAGGAAGTGATGCCGGCGTTTGTGCCGCCGTGGAAAGCACCGATTGAGCAGGACAACAACATTCGCTTTAACGCCAGTGCGGCGGATTATGCAAAGCTGCGTCCGGCGTTTGAACGTCGCCACGGCTCGGTCACCGCGGCCAACAGCACGCCGCTGACCGATGGCGCGGCGGCGCTGATTCTGATGCGCGAAGGGCGCGCGCGCGAGCTGGGCATTACACCGCTCGGTTACCTGCGCAGCTATGCGTTTGCTGCGATTGATGTCTGGCAGGACATGTTGCTCGGACCGGCTTATGCATCACCGCTGGCGCTGGATCGCGCCGGCATTACCCTGGGCGATCTGACGCTGATCGACATGCATGAAGCCTTTGCCGCGCAGACGCTGGCTAACCTCAAACTATTTAACGATGAACGTTTTGCGCGCGAGGTGCTGAAGCGCGATCGCGCGCTGGGCGAAGTCGACGAGACGCGTTTCAACGTGCTGGGCGGATCCATCGCCTACGGCCATCCGTTCGCCGCCACCGGCGCGCGCATGATCACGCAGACGCTGCATGAATTACGGCGGCGCGGCGGCGGTTTAGGGCTGGTAACCGCCTGTGCCGCTGGCGGATTGGGCAGCGCGATGGTTCTGGAGGCCGAATAATGAGCGAATCTGCATTCCATTTACAGATGCGTCCGGATCACGTTGCGGTGATCACCATTGATGTGCCGGGCGAAAAGATGAACACCCTGAAAGCGGAGTTTGTGTCGCAAATCCGCGCGGTGCTGGCGGAGGCGCGCAGCGATGCGCAGCTGGCGGGCATCGTGCTGATTTCGGGCAAACGTGACAACTTCATCGCCGGCGCGGACATCAGCATGATCGCCCGTTGTGAAACGGCTCAGCAGGCTGAAGCGCTGGCGCGCCAGGGACAGGAAGTGATGGCGGAGATCGCCGCGCTGCCGTTCCCGGTGGTTGCCGCTATTCATGGAACCTGTCTTGGCGGCGGGCTGGAGCTGGCGCTGGCCTGCGATGCGCGCATCTGCTCGCTGGATGAGAAAACCCGTCTTGGCCTGCCGGAGGTGCAGCTCGGCCTGTTGCCCGGTTCCGGCGGCACCCAGCGGTTGCCGCGTCTGATTGGTGTGCAGCAGGCGCTGCCGCTGATCCTCAGCGGCAAACAGCTGCGCGCTAAGCAGGCGCTAAAGCTTGGCCTGGTGGATGATGCGGTGCCGCAGGCGATACTGCTGGCAACCGCCGTGGCACGTGTACATAAAGGAAAGCACGCCGCACGCAGCCTGTCGCGCCGCGATCGCCTGCTGCAGGGGCCGCTGGCGCGTCCGCTGCTGTTTACGCTGGCCAAACGCCAGACCGATGGTAAAACCCACGGTAACTATCCGGCCACCGACCGCATTTTGCAGGTGGTACGCATCGGGCTGGAGCAGGGCAGCGCCGCCGGTCACGCCGCGGAAGCGCGCGCGTTTGGCGAGCTGGCGATGACCGCGCAGTCGGCCGCGCTGCGCAGCCTGTTTTTTGCGTCCACCGCCCTGAAGAAAGAGCCGATGGCGGATGCGCCGCCGCGCCCGCTGCAGCAGATTGGCGTGCTGGGCGGCGGGCTGATGGGCGGTGGGATTGCCAGCGTCACCGCGCTGAAAGCCGGTCTGCCGGTGCGAATCCGCGATATCAACCTGAACGGCGTTAACCACGCGCTGCAGTACAGCTGGGATTTGCTGAGCAAAAAGGTAAAACGGCGCCAGCTCAAGCCGGCGGAACGCCAGCAGCAGATGGCGCGCATCAGCGGCGGCACCGATTATCAGGGCTTCCGCCAGCGCGATCTGGTGATCGAAGCGGTGTTTGAGGATCTGGCGCTGAAGCAGCAAATGGTGGCCGAGATTGAAGAACACTGTCAGCCGCACACTATCTTTGCGTCTAACACCTCCTCGCTGCCGATTGCGCAGATCGCCGCCGGCGCGCAGCGCCCGGAGAATGTTATCGGCCTGCACTTCTTCAGTCCGGTAGACAAGATGCCGCTGGTCGAGGTGATTCCGCATAGCGGCACTTCAGCACAGACGCTGGCCACCACGGTGGATCTGGCGCGTCGTCAGGGCAAAACCGCCGTGGTGGTGGCTGACCGTCCCGGCTTTTATGTTAACCGCATTCTCGCGCCCTATATAAATGAAGCCATGCGCTGTCTGCTGGAGGGCGAGCCCATTGAACACATTGATAGCGCACTGGTGAAATTTGGTTTCCCGGTCGGCCCGCTGCAGCTGCTGGATGAAGTCGGTATTGATGTCGGCAGCAAAATCAGCCCGATTCTCGAACAGGCCTACGGTTCACGCTTCAGCGCGCCGCAGGCGGTGAGCGCTATCCTGGCCGACGATCGCAAAGGGCGCAAAAACCAGAAAGGCTTTTATGATTATCAGCGCACGCGCTGGCCGCGCAAACGTCAGGCCGATGCCAGTCTGTACCGCCTGCTACAGTTAAAACCCCAGGCGAAACAGAGCGAGCAGCAGATCGCCACGCGCTGTGTGATGCTGATGCTTAACGAGGCGGTACGTTGTCTCGACGAAGCGGTGATCCGCAGCGCCCGCGATGGCGACATCGCGGCAGTGTTTGGCATCGGGTTTCCGCCGTTTCTCGGCGGGCCGTTCCGCTATATTGACCAGCGTGATGCGGGCGAGATCGTCAATACATTACGTACATTAATGCAGCAATACGGCGAGCGTTTTACGCCCTGTGACGCGTTAGTGGCAATGTCAGAAGGGAAAACGAATTTTTACACTTCTGCACATTCATGAATAGCCGCACGGATTCAGCGGGTTAGAATCGGGGCCGCGCAGTGCCTGGCGCGGCACTATTCTGAGATGTGCTTATTTAATAAACAACCGGTTGACTATACTCAAGCCATTGGGGTAAAACACAGCGTTCATTCGCAGAATGAAGCGTCTGGTGCTGTGGTACCCGGCGATATCGACAAACAACAGCGGTGCTTTATGCAAGTTTTTATCATGCGTCACGGCGACGCAGCTCTGGAAGCAGCGAGTGATGCGGTTCGTCCTCTCACCCTGTGTGGCTGCGACGAATCACGTCAGATGGCGAGCTGGCTGAATGGTCAGACGCCGGGAATCGATAAGGTGCTGGTCAGCCCTTATCTGCGCGCCGGGCAAACGCTCGCCACGGTACGTGAAGCGCTGAAACTGCCGGAAGGGCAGGAAGTGCTGCCAGAACTGACGCCAGGCGGCGATCCGGGCATGGTCGCCTGTCATTTACAGGCGCTGGCAGTGCAGGGTGCGCACGCGGTGCTGGTGATTTCGCATCTGCCGCTGGTCGGCTATCTGGTTTCCGAACTCTGCCCGCAGGAAGCGCCACCGATGTTCGCCACCTCCGCCATTGCCTGCGTGGAGTTTGATGCCGACGCCTGTGAAGGCAAGCTGGCGTGGCAGGTGAGTCCGGCCAAATTAGCCAAAGCCATGTAATTCCCCGTCATACTTCAGGCTGAAGCTGCGTTGGCTGCGTCAATTCACCCCAGTCACTTATTCACGTAAGCTCCTGGGGATTCCCCGTCATATTTCAGGCCGCAGCAGCGTTGGCTGCGTCAATTCACCCCAGTCACTTACTAATGTAAGCTCCCGGGGATTCATTTCCTTGCCGCCTTGCTGCAACCTGAATTATTTTGGGGAATATTAAGCGCAATATTCCCTAATCCTGGCCTGTCAGGGTAATTCCGGCGGCTGCCACTCTTCGACTTCAATCAATACCAGCAGCGCGGCGTCGCCGCCAAACAGTTTGGGTGCCTGATGGAAGGCCATCACGTGCGGATGCTGTGCCAGCCAGAGCGGGGTTTGCTGCTTGAGAATGTGCTTGCCGTGGCCGGTCATCACGCTGGCACAAAAAATATGCTCGCGGCGGCAGGCGGCAATCAGCGCGCCGAGTTCCTGTTTCGCCTGGAGCTGGGTTAACCCGTGCAGATCGAGAAAAATCTCTGGCGTGTAATCGCCACGCCGTAATTTTTTCAGCTCGTAATGGCTGACGTCGGCGCGTACGTAGCGCGTCGGCCCGTCGCTGGAGAGCAGGGGCTGAAACTCATCGGAGAAATAATGGCTGTTATCGGCCTGCTCAGACAGCAGCCGCTTCAGCGGCACTTCACGGCTTTTCACTGCCGGTTTGTGCACGATCGTATCCTGTTTCAGCTGGCGCGTACCGCTCATTAGCTGGCGGAACAGCGCCTGGTCGTCCTGGCTTAGCGGCGTCTTTTTACTCATGTCTCAGTGAATCATCAGAAATGGCGGGTGTCTGGCCGTTACCTTACCGCTAAGCGTCAACAAATGTCAGCTTTTTCACCTCGCTGCGCTGAATTCTGCCCGGCTTCATGGCACACTATCGGCCGATTGATTTTATGGCCTGCGGAGGGCTACGTGGACAAGATTTTCGTCGATGAGGCAGTGAACGAACTGCACACCATTCAGGATATGCTGCGCTGGGCAGTAAGCCGCTTTTCGGCGGCGGGCATCTGGTACGGCCACGGCACGGACAATCCCTGGGACGAAGCGGTCCAACTGGTGCTGCCGACGCTGTGGCTGCCGCTGGATATTCCGGAAGACATGCGCCACGCGCGCCTGACCGCCAGCGAACGTCACCGCATCGTGGAACGCGTAATCCGTCGCGTTAACGAGCGCATTCCGGTGGCCTACCTCACCAACAAAGCCTGGTTCTGCGGCCATGAATTCTATGTCGATGAGCGCGTGCTGGTGCCGCGTTCACCGATTGGCGAGCTGATCGAAAACCGCTTTGCCGGCCTGATCGACGGCGCGCCGCGCCATATTCTCGACATGTGCACCGGCAGCGGCTGCATCGCCATCGCCTGTGCGTACGCCTTCCCGGAAGCGGAAGTGGATGCCGTGGATATCTCCACCGACGCGCTGGCCGTGGCTGAACAGAATATTGAAGAGCACGGGCTGCTGCATCACGTCACGCCGATTCGCGCCGATCTGTTCCGCAATCTGCCGCAGGTTAAATATGATCTGATCGTCACCAATCCGCCCTACGTCGATGCCGAAGACATGGACGACCTGCCGAACGAATATCGCCACGAGCCGGAACTCGGTCTGGCCGCGGGCAGCGACGGCCTGAAGCTGGTGCGCCGCATCCTGGCCTGCGCGCCGGACTACCTCAGCGAGCAGGGCGTGCTGATTTGCGAAGTCGGTAACAGCATGGTGCACATGATGGAGCAGTATCCGGACGTGCCTTTTACCTGGCTGGAGTTTGATAACGGCGGTGACGGCGTGTTCATGCTGACGCGCGATCAAATCGTCGCAGCGCAGTCGCACTTCTCATTCTATAAAGACTAAAAATCGGGGCGAGCGCTCGCCCGCAACATCGCAACAAGGAACCCCCATGGCCGGAAACAGCATCGGACAACTTTTTCGCGTTACCACCTTTGGCGAGTCGCACGGTATTGCGCTTGGCTGCATTGTTGATGGTGTGCCGCCCGGCATCCCGCTGACCGAAGCCGATATTCAGCACGATCTTGACCGCCGTCGTCCCGGCACTTCGCGCTATACCACCCAGCGTCGCGAACCGGATCAGGTGAAGATATTGTCCGGCGTGTTTGAAGGTGTCACCACCGGCACTTCCATCGGTCTGCTGATTGAAAACACCGACCAGCGTTCGCAGGATTACAGCGCGATTAAAGATCTGTTCCGTCCCGGCCATGCGGATTACACCTACGAGCAAAAATATGGTCTGCGCGACTATCGCGGCGGCGGCCGGTCCTCGGCCCGCGAAACCGCGATGCGCGTGGCGGCCGGTGCCATTGCTAAAAAGTATCTGCAGATGAAGCACGGTATCGTGGTGCGCGGCTATCTGGCGCAGATTGGCGACATCGCCTGCGAGCTGAAAGACTGGAGTATCGTGGAAGATAACCCCTTTTTCTGCCCCGATGCCGACCAACTCGATGCGCTGGACGAACTGATGCGCGCGCTGAAAAAAGAGGGTGACTCCATCGGTGCCAAAGTCACGGTGATGGCCGAAAACGTGCCGCCGGGCCTCGGTGAGCCGGTGTTCGATCGCCTTGACGCCGATCTGGCGCACGCGCTAATGAGCATCAACGCGGTGAAAGGCGTGGAGATCGGTGATGGTTTCGCGGTAATCAACCAGCGCGGCAGTCAGCACCGTGATGAAATCCGCAGCAACGGTTTTCAAAGCAACCATGCCGGCGGCATTCTCGGCGGGATCAGCAGCGGTCAGACCATCAGCGCCAACCTGGCGATGAAGCCCACTTCCAGCATCACCGTGCCGGGCAACACCATCACCCGCGACGGCGCGGAAGTGGAGATGATTACCAAAGGCCGTCACGATCCCTGTGTTGGCATCCGCGCGGTCCCGATCGCGGAAGCAATGATGGCGATTGTGCTGATGGATCACCTGCTGCGCCAGCGTGGGCAGAACGCTGACGTCAACAGCAGCGTCCCGCGCTGGTAAGCCGCATGATACGTCGCCTGCTTCTCTCCCTTGCCGCGCTGCTGTGCAGTGCGGTCAGCCTGGCTGCCACGCCGTGGCAGCAAATCCATCAACCGATTGCCGGCAGCCCGCAGTCCATCGGCAGCTTTGCCAACGGCTGTATCGTCGGGGCGCAGCAGCTGCCGCTCAACTCGCCCAACTATCAGGTGATGCGTCAGGATCAGCGTCGTTATTACGGCCATCCGGACCTGATCGCCTTTATCCAGCGCCTCAGCACCCAGGTGCATCAGCTGCAGCTGGGCCAGGTGCTGATTGGTGATATGGGCATGGCCGCCGGCGGACGTTTCAGCAGCGGCCACGCCAGCCATCAGACCGGCCTCGACGTGGATATCTGGCTGCAGCTGCCGCAGAGCCGCTGGACGGCACAGCAGCTGCTGAAGCCGCAGCCGCTCGATCTGGTTGGGCCGGACGACCGCCAGGTGATCGCGCGTCACTGGCAGCCGCAGATCGACAGCCTGATCAAGCTGGCGGCGAAAGATGACGACGTCACGCGCATCTTCGTCAATCCGGCGATTAAAAAGCAGCTTTGTGCCGATGCCGGTAGCGATCGTGCGTGGCTCAACAAAGTGCGGCCGTGGTTTGCCCATCGGGCACACATGCACGTGCGCCTGCGCTGTCCGCCGGGCAGCCTGGAGTGTGAAGATCAGGCGCCACCACCGCCGGGCGATGGCTGCGGCGCAGAGCTGGAGAGCTGGTTCCTGCCGAAGAAGCCGGGCACTACGCCGCCGGTGAAGAAGTCGCCGCCGCCGTTGCCGCCTTCCTGCCAGGCGTTACTTGATAAGCATCTACTGTAGGAACCTGAGATGGATCTGTTTGTTGTCAGCCCGGTAGTGCTTGGCGTGCTGTTTCTGGTCGCGGTGCTGGCGGCCTTTATTGATTCCATCGCCGGCGGTGGCGGTCTGCTGACCGTGCCGTCGCTGCTGGCGGCCGGTCTTTCGCCGGCGCAGGCGCTGGCGACCAACAAGCTGCAATCGGTCGGTGGCTCCTTCTCGGCCAGCCTCTATTTTGTGCGGCGCGGCGCGGTGAAACTGCGCGAGCAGCGGCTGAATATCGCCATGACCTTTCTCGGCGCGATTGGCGGAACGCTGCTGATTCAGCATATTCAGGCTGAGATACTGCGCCAGATTCTGCCGCTGCTGCTGATCAGCATCGGGCTGTGGTTCCTGCTGATGCCGCGTCTCGGCGAGGCCGATCGCGAGCAGCGTCTGCACGGCCTGGCGTTTGCGCTGGTGGGCGGCGGCTGCGTCGGCTTTTACGATGGCTTCTTCGGCCCGGGTGCCGGCTCGTTTTATGCGCTGGCCTTCGTCACGCTTTGCGGCTTCAATCTGGCCAAAGCCACCGCCCACGCCAAAATCCTAAATTTCACCTCCAACTTCGCCAGTCTGCTGTTCTTTATGTTCGGCGGCAAGGTGGTGTGGGGCACCGGCGTGATTATGCTGCTGGGGGCGTTTATTGGCGCACGCCTCGGCGCCAGGCTGGTGCTGAGCCGCGGTCAGAAGCTGATTCGCCCGATGGTGGTGACAGTGTCTGCCGTCATGAGCGCTAAGCTGTTGTGGGACAGCCACGGCAGTGTCATTCTCGCCTGGTTTGCCGCACTGTAATCCGCACTCGTCAAAACCGGCCGCCAGTGCGACAATGGCGGCGGTTTGTTTAAAGATTAAAATATTATGAGTAAAGAGCACCATTATCAGCAGCTGGTGGAGATTTTTGACGGCTGCTTTGCTGACGATTTTCAGACGCGTCTAATTAAAGGCGATGATGAACCTATTTATCTTCCAGCGGATGACACCTCGCCGTGGCACCGCGTGGTGTTTGCCCATGGCTTTTACGCCAGCGCGCTGCACGAAATTTCGCACTGGTGCATTGCCGGTGAAGCGCGGCGTAAGCTGGTGGATTTTGGTTACTGGTACTGCCCGGACGGGCGCGATGCGCAAACGCAGGGCCAGTTTGAAGCGGTGGAGATTAAGCCGCAGGCGCTGGAGTGGCTGTTCTGTGTGGCAGCCGGCTTTCCCTTCAACGTCAGCTGTGACAATCTCGACGGCGATTGTGAACCGGATCGCATCGCGTTTCAGCGCAAGGTGCATGCGCAGGTGATGCATTATCTGCAGCACGGCATTCCGGCGCGTCCGGCGCGCTTTATTGATGCGTTAGCCAGCTATTATGGTACGCCTGCACTGACGGCGGCACAGTTTCCGTGGCCGGAAGATCTGTGAGCCGCACTCCGATAAATGAAGGATGATGAGAAGATGATCGTAGAATTCGAGTCCCGCATTCTGGCGCTGATTGACGATATGGTCGAACACGCCAGCGACGACGAACTGTTTGCCAGCGGTTATCTGCGTGGCCATCTGACGCTGGCAGTAGCGGAAATTGAGCAGAGCGGCGAACACACGCCGGAAGCGCTGCAAATTCAGGTCACCAACAGCCTGCAAAACGCCATCGCCGCCGGTGAACTGTCGCCGCGCGACCAGGCGCTGGTGGTGGGTATGTGGGATAACCTGTTTACCCAGGCGCGCCTCACTGCCTGACTGGCCGGGGCGATCGCTCGCCCCGCGCTTTAGCGTCCTGCCTTTTTCCCTTTCAGCAATTTGCGCACCCAGTAACGGTTGGGATGCAGCGCCGCCAGCGTGCTGCTGTCCAGCGGCTGCGGCTCGCCACTCATTTGTGCCGCCAGCACTTCTGCTGCCAGCGGCGCGCTGCACAGTCCGCGCGACCCCAGTGCGCCGAGCACGAACAGGCCGGGATGCACCGGCGCTTCCGCAATCTGCTCGCCGCGCGCGCGCTGCGCCGGTAAATCCGCATACTCACTGAGCGTCGCCGTGTAATCCGGGACGCTGCCGCTCATCGGCAGATGATCGCGCGTGGCGCAGCGCACGCCGCTGCGCGCTTCATCAGCGCTGACGTCAACCTGCGTCGGCCAGCTAACCTGCGGCAGACAGTTAATCAGCCGCTGGCGATTCTCCTGCTGATCGTCGGCGCGGAAAGCGGTTGTCGTTTCACCGCGATGGTAGCTGGCACCGATGCAGTGCGTGGCAAAGTTCGGGCTGACCGGGGTGAGATAGCCGTCGTAACACAGCACGGTGCGCAGCGGGTTCAGCGCCGCGTTGGTCGGCACATGGCTGACCTGACCGGCCACCGCATACACCGGCAAATCGCGGCTTTGCCCGATCGCCTGCAGCGCATGGCCGTTGGCCAGCACCACCTGCTGATGGCTTACCGCAGGCTGTTGAGCGAACTGCAGCGTCCAGCCTGCCTGCTGGCGGACCAGCTGCGTCACGCGATGCAGCCAGTGCATGCGCAGCCCCTGAGTCTGGGCATACTCCAGCAGATTGCTGGTGAGCTGTGACGGCGACAGCCAGCCGCCCTGCGGATAGAAAATGCCGCCGCAGTCGAGATCGACGCCGGCCAGCTGTTGCGCCTGCTGCGGGCTGACGCCGTGCGCCAGCGCGTGCGGCAGATCCATGCTCAGCATCTGCGCGATCTTCTCCGCGCTTTTGGCATCCCAGCCGAGCTGCAGCACGCCGCTCCACTGATGTTCGAACATCACCGGCAGCGCATCGTACAGGCGGCGGGCAAAGCTGAATGCCGCCGGGAAAAACGTGGCGAGCGCCGGATCGTGCTGGTTAAGCAGCGGATAGAGCGCGCCCTGACGATTACCCGATGCGCCGAGCGCCGGGGCGGCATCGGCGCAGTACAGCGTAACCTGCCAGCCACGCCGCAGCAGCGCCAGCGCCAGCACCGCGCTGGCCACGCCGCCGCCAATCAGCGCCACCTCGCGGCTGGTGGCCTGCGGACGCGCATACCACGGCTGAGCCGCTAGCTGCCCGGGGGCGCTGTCCAGCACGCCGGTCAGCATTTCACGCTTGTGGCCGAACCCTTTGCGCTTCGCCACGCTGAACCCGGCCTGCTGTAAGCCCCGCCGCACAAAGCCCGCCGAGGTAAAGGTGGCGAAGGTGCCGCCGGGACGCGCCAGCCGCGCCATGGCGGCGAACAGCGAAGGCGTCCACATCTCCGGATTTTTCGCCGGCGCGAAGCCATCTAAAAACCACGCGTCAACCTGGCCGTTGAGGCTGTCATCAAAAGTATCAATCAGCGCGTTAATATCACCCAGCCACAGATCCAGCGTCACCTCGCCGCCATTGAACAGCAGGCGCTGACAGCCGGGCAGGGCCAGCGGCCACTGCTGCTGTAGCTGTCCGGCCCACGGGGCCAGTTCCGGCCAGCGCGCGTGCGCGCTCACCAGATCGGCGTGGGTCAGCGGGTATTTTTCGCAGCTGATGAAGTGCAGGCGGCGCAAGCTGGCTTGCGGATGGGCGGCGCGGAAGCGATCGAACGCCTGCCACAGGGTAAGAAAGTTGAGTCCGGTGCCAAAACCGCTCTCGGCAACGATGAACAGATCGCGCGGATGTGCGGCAAATCGCTGCGGAAGATGGTTACCGTCGAGGAACACATAGCGCGTCTCCTCCAGTCCGTTGTCGTTGGAGAAATAGACGTCGTCGAACGCTCGGGAAACAGGTGTACCCTGATCGTTCCAGTTTAATTGCGCGTGTTCAACCGGGGATAACTTCACGGGAAAGGCTCATTTTTCAGGCAGTGGCGCGATTTTAGCGAGTGGCGTCACATGACGCAAATTTACAAAAGGAAATGGCTGATCGGACTTGTTCGGCGTACAACTGTAAGCTAGAGTGCACGTCAATCCAAAAGAAGTGGAATGAGGACTATTGAATGAAACGTGCAGTGATTACTGGCCTGGGTATCGTTTCCAGTATTGGTAATAACCAGCAGGAAGTGCTGGCTTCCCTGCGTGAAGGCCGTTCCGGAATCACTTTCTCCGAAGAGATGAAAGATGCCGGCATGCGCAGCCATGTATGGGGTAACGTCAAACTGGACACTAACGGGCTCATCGATCGCAAAATCGTGCGTTTCATGAGTGATGCCTCAATCTATGCCTATCTGTCGATGGCAGAAGCAATCAAAGATTCCGGCCTGACGGATGAGCAGTACCAGAACAACCCGCGTGTTGGTCTGATTGCCGGTTCCGGTGGCGGTTCCCCGCGTTATCAGGTGTTCGGTGCCGACGCGATGCGTGGCCCGCGCGGTCTGAAAGGCGTTGGCCCGTACGTGGTGACCAAAGCGATGGCGTCCGGTGTCTCTGCCTGCCTGGCCACGCCGTTCAAAATCCACGGCGTTAACTACTCCATCAGCTCGGCGTGCGCGACGTCAGCACACTGCATCGGCAACGCGGTGGAGCAGATTCAGCTGGGCAAACAGGATGTGGTATTTGCTGGCGGCGGCGAAGAGCTGAGCTGGGAAATGGCCTGTGAGTTCGACGCCATGGGCGCGCTCTCGACGAAGTACAACGAAACCCCGGAAAAAGCGTCGCGTACTTACGATGCCAGCCGTGACGGTTTCGTGATCGCCGGCGGCGGCGGTATGGTGGTGGTTGAAGAGCTGGAGCATGCGCTGGCGCGTGGTGCCCACATCTACGCTGAGATCGTCGGCTATGGCGCAACCTCTGACGGCGCTGACATGGTGGCACCGTCAGGCGAAGGCGCGGTGCGTTGCATGAAGATGGCGATGCAGGGGCTGGATACGCCAATCGACTACCTCAACACCCACGGCACGTCAACGCCAGTCGGCGACGTGAAAGAGCTGGGCGCAATTCGCGAAGTGTTTGGCGACAACACGCCATACATCTCTGCGACCAAAGCCATGACCGGTCACTCGCTGGGTGCGGCAGGTGTGCAGGAAGCGATTTACACTCTGCTGATGCTGGAGCACAGCTTCATCGCGCCAAGCATTAACGTGGAACAGCTGGATGACGCAGCGAAGGGCATGAACATTGTGACGCAGCCAACCGAAAAAGCGCTGACCACGGTGATGTCCAACAGCTTCGGCTTCGGTGGCACCAACGCCACGCTGACCCTGCGTAAATACCAGGCGTAACGCTTGCGCTAATGCTCAAAGGCCGGTTAATCCGGCCTTTGTTGTTTTTGTCGCTGACGGATTCAGGTTGCCAGCAGCCTTACCAGCTTCGCGCAGGCGCGGTCAATTTCGCCGGGTGTCAACGCGGCAAAGCCGAGTATCCAGCCCTGCTGTCGCGATGCGCCGGCGTAAAGGGGTGACAGCGGCGGCAGCAGCAGACCGTCGGCCTGCGCCTGCTGCGTGAGCCGCGCCTCATCTCCCTGTAATAACTCAACCGTCAATTGTAACCCGCCTGTTGCCGGCAGCGGCCGCAGCCACGGCTGCAGGTGCTGTTCGATCTGTGTCAGCAGCCGATCGCGCCGGCTATGATAGAGCTGACGCATCAGCCGCAGGTGGCTGGCGAAATAGCCTTGCTGGATAAATTCGGCGGTGATCGCCTGCGGCAGCAGGGCGCTGTGGCCGTCCAGTACGCTGCGCGCGCGACCCAGCGCCGTCACCAGCGCTGCGGGCACCACCATCCACGCCAGCCGCAGCGACGGAAACAGGGTTTTGGAAAAGGTCCCCAGGCTGATAACCCGGCTATCGGCTTCCATGCCCTGCAGCGCCGGCGCCGGGCGACCGTCATAGTGAAATTCACTGTCGTAGTCATCCTCGATCAGCCAACTGTCGTGCTGACGTGCCCACGCCAGCCACTGCAGCCGCCGCGCGAGGCTCATCGGTGTGCCGGTCGGATACTGGTGGCCGGGCGTCAGATACACCAGTTGCGCCCGGCCGCTGAGTGGCTGCGCGCCCTGATCGTCCAGCGGCATGGCACGGCAGCGGGCACCGGCGGCGAGAAAGGCGTTCCGTGCGCCACGGTAGCCCGGCTCCTCCAGCCACACTTCATCCTCTGCATCCAGAAACATCAGCGCCAGCAGCTGCAGCGCCTGCTGTGAACTGGTGAGCATAATGACCTGCTCAGCCGTACAGCGCACGCCGCGCGACAGTGCCAGATAATCTGCCACCGCCTGGCGCAGCGGCGTATAACCGAGCGGATCGCCATAGCCCATCACCTGACTGCCCAGCGCGCGCTGTACGCTGTGGCTCAGCCGCTGCCACTGGCGGTGCGGAAACGCGCGCAGATCCGGTGATCCGGCGGCAAAGGCAAGGGGAAAAGGGGGATCCTGACAGCCACCGGTGGCCAGCACCTGCGTGCCGCGCTGCGAAAAGCGCGGTGCGCGCTGCGCTGTCGCCTTTTCCGCCGGTGGCGGCAGGGCGATGGCGACAAAGGTGCCGCGTCCGCTGTGCCGCTGCACGTAGCCTTCGCTCTCCAGCTGGCTGTAAGCGGCTTCAACCGTCACGCGTGACAGCGCCAGATCGGCAGCCAGCTGGCGGCTCGAAGGCAGCTTCTGCCCGAAGCGCAAATGGCCGCTGACAATGGCCTGGCGCAGCGTAGCGCACAGCCGCTGACGTAAGCCGCCCTGCGTCTGATGGCGAAACAGCGGCAAAAAGGCGTGGTGCATAATGGTCTTATCGTTCCGGTCAAAGTGGTATCAGGATGCAGACCACTTTGCCGTACACTGCAGGGACATCACAACAGGAGAATGCCATGTCAGCCGTTTTGTTTTATCCGCCCGCCAGCCCGCAGCACAGCGTGGCTTATTTGCAGCACAAACTCAGCTATTACACCGATGCCTGGGATCTGGCGGCGGATTTGGCGCAGGGCGTCACGCAGATTGTGGTGATTGATGCCCGCAGCCGCGACGCGTATCAGGCCGGACATATCTGCGGCGCGCTGTCGTTGCCGCATCGCGAGATGGATGCAGCCAGCACCGCGCGGCTCGATCGTCACCGCGTCTATGTGACTTACTGCGACGGCATCGGCTGCAACGGTTCGACCAAAGCGGCGCTAAAGCTGGCTGAGCTGGGGTTTCAGGTTAAAGAGCTGATTGGCGGACTGGATTTCTGGAAGCGCGACGGCCACCCGATGGCGTGGGGCGCGGCGGCAGGCGAGTGGCCCGCCGCGGCACCCGCGGCGGAGTGCGGCTGCTGAGTGCGATGGCTTAACTACAGCAGCAGCCAGAGCAAAAAGAAGAACAGCGCCAGGCCGAGCACCAGCGTCAGCGCCGGGCGCTGTGCCAGTGGACGCGGCAGAATTTCAACAAACGGTGCCCAGATCGGCTGCGGACGCAACTCGCTGTCGGCCAGCGGCGTTTCGCTGTTGCGCTCGGCGCGGCGGCTGAACAGCAGCATCAGCAGATCCTGACTCTGCGCCGGCGTCAGCAACGTCTGCGGCGTGGCCTGGAAGCGCTGCAGGCTGTAATCCTCGAGCATACGCTGCTCGTCGTGGCTTAGCGGCTGTTTGAGCGAGCTTTCCAGCAGCTGCAGCGTCGGCGCGCTGTGCTGGCTCAGCGTCTGGCGCACCTGTAAAAACTGCGTCAGCAGCGGGAAGTGGCGCGACGGAACCGGGTCGCCGCTCTTCAGATTGACCAGTTTCAGCGTGTCGGCCAGCACTTTTACCGGCGATTCCCCGGTCGCGGCGGCAAGACGCGTGACCTGCTGGTTAAGCGCCTGCTGTTCGGCCGGTAACAGGGTGCGATCGGTGGTGCGCGTCTGCTGCGGCTGCGGGATGGCCATCTGGCCGTTCTGCAGCATGGTCAGCACCTGACGCAGCTGATCCTGGCTCAGCGCGCTTAACACCGTCTGGTTAAATTGCTGGCGGATAAAGTCGCTCACCGCCTGGCGATTGTTGCCCTGCGGCAGTTTTTCCAGCAGCTGCTGCAACAGCTGACGCGTGGCGTGGCTGTTCTGCACCTGGGTCAGACGGCTGTTGAGATGCTGCTCCGCCGCCGGGAAGTGGCGCGACTGCAGCTCGGCGTCATTTTTTACGCCCACTTCATGACGGATGCCAGCCCACAGTTCGGGCGCTTTCAGCGTGCTGAGTGACATGATACGGACGATCAGGCGTTCCAGCGTGGTGCGCTGGGCCGGGGAGAGCGGCTGTTCACCTGCCGCAGCGCCGGGGCGGCCTGCGCCGTTAGCCGGGTTAACAGATGAACGATCGCCCGCGGGCACACCGGGACCGCTGAGAGGTTGCATGGCGGAATCCTTGAAAAACGAGTCAGATCCGGGTGCGCCGGAAAAACGATGGCACATGATAGCAAAAGCCCCCGGGAAATCCACGGGGGCGGCAGGGAGAAAAACAATAAGACACGGATTTATTCTGCGGCGGCCAGCTTCATGCGCTTGCGACGCCAGCGCTTCCACAGCGGCGGCACCACCAGCACGGCGACAGCCAGCACCAGCAGCACTTTACAGATCAGGCTTTCCCACAGAATCGGCAGGTTGCCGTTGCTGATTGACAGCGCGCGGCGCAGGTTCTGCTCCAGCATTTCGCCCAGCACAAAGCCGAGAATCAGCGGCGACATCGGGAAATCCATCTTACGCAGGATATAGCCGAAAATGCCCAGCCCGACCATCAGCAGCAGGTCAAACGTAGTGCTGTGCACCGCATACACGCCCACCGCCGAAATCGCGGCAATTGCCGGTACCAGGAACCACAGCGGAATGGTCAGCATGCGCGCAAAGATGTTGATCATCGGGATGTTCATGATCAGCAGCATCACGTTACCGATCAGCAGCGCGGCGATCAGGCCCCAGACGATGTCCGGCTGTTCGGTAAACATCGCCGGACCGGGCGTGATGTTATACAGCGTCAGCGCGCCGACCATCACCGCCGTGGTGCCGGAGCCGGGAATGCCCAGCGTCAGCATCGGGATAAACGATCCGCAGGCTGAGGCGTTGTTCGCGGCCTCCGGCGCTGCCACGCCGCGAATGTCGCCCTTGCCAAACTGATCGCTGCCGCTGATTTTCTTCTCACTCATATAGGCAATGGCGCTGGCGATGGTGGCGCCGGCACCCGGCAGCACGCCGACAAAGAAGCCAATGAACGAGGCGCGCAGCGTTGCGCCGGTAGCCTGCGCCGCTTCTTTCATGTTGAACAGCATGCGGCCGCTGGCGCGCACCATTTTCTGGCCGCTGCTGGTGGACTCCAGCATCAGCAGAATTTCGCTCACCGAGAACAGGCCGATGACCACCACCACAAACTGAATGCCGTCCGAGAGATGCACGCTGTCGAAGGTAAAGCGATAGACGCCGGTGTTGGCATCAACGCCCACCGTCGCCATGCCGAGGCCAATCAGCGCAGCGAGGAACGACTTCAGCGGATTGTGGCTCATCATGCTGCCGAGACAGGCAATCGCGAACACCATCAGCGCGAAGTACTCTGCCGGACCAAACGCCAGCGACCAGTTGGCGAGGATTGGCGCAAACAGAATGATGCCGATGATGGCGATGGTTGAGCCGATAAATGAGCTGACCGCCGAGATCGACAGCGCCACGCCGGCTTTGCCCTGCTGCGCCATCGGATAGCCATCCAGCGCGGTCATGATCGCGCCGGCATCCCCCGGCACGTTGAGCAGAATCGACGAGATGCGCCCGCCATATTCGCAGCCGATGTACACCGTTGCCAGCAGGATCAGCGCGGATTCCGCCGGTAAGTGCAGCGCAAACGCCAGCGGCATCAGGATCGCGACGCCGTTAATCGGCCCAAGCCCCGGCAGCAGGCCGACGATGGTGCCGATAAAGCAGCCAATCAGGGCGATCATCAGGTTTTCCGGCGTCATGGCGACGGCGAAACCCTGCATCAGAAAAGACCAGGTATCCATAATTGACTCCTGTTAACTGAACCAGCTGCCGACCGGCAGCGTAACGTCCAGCAGACGATCGAAGGCGTAAAACAGCGCCACACCCATTACCACACCGGAGAGGACGGCTGCCCACCAGCGTGCGCCAAACAGCATGCCGATGCCGAAGGTCAGCAGCGTGGTACACAGGGCAAAACCCAGCTTCTCAAACAGCCAGCCGTACACCATCAGCATCACGCACAGCGCCAGCAGCTTTTTCAGCGTTGCCGCCACCGGCCACTGTACGGCGTCCGGCTTGCGCAGCAGCATCATCACCGCGCAGATCGCCATCAGGCCGAGCAGCAGCAGCGGGAAAGGGCGCGGGCCAACCGGCTCGTAGCTGTACTCGCTTTGAATCTGCCAGGCGATAACCATGCCGACGATGCAGAGCACCAGCCACACCGCCGCAAAGATACGATCGCTCATCTGTGCCTCCGTTATTTCGCCAGGCCGAACGATTTCGCCTGTTCACGGTAATCTGCCACCTGTTTCTTGACGTAGGCGTCCAGCTCGCTACCAAACAGGTTGAACTCAAACAGGCCGCGCAGATCGCGCTGCTGCTGAAACTCTTTGGTGGTCACCAGTTTTTTAAACGTCTGTTCCCACCACTGATAATCGGCATCGCTGACTTTGGGGCCGAGGTAATAGCCGCGAATGATCGGCCACTCGACGTTGAAGCCCTGCTCTTTGGCGGTCGGGATGTCAGCCAGTTCGCCCGGCAGACGTTTATCGCTCATTACCGCCAGCACGCGCATCTTGCCACCCTGCAGGTGCGGCACCATTTCACTCATGTCGCCTGATACCACCTGGATGTGGTTGCCGAGCAGCGCGGTAACCGGTTCGCCGCCGCCTTCAAACGCCACATAGCGCATTTTGCGCGGATCGATACCGGCTTCCCGCGCCAGCAGCGCGGTTTTCATCCAGTCCTGGCTGCCGATGGAGGCACCAGCGCCGACCACCACTTTAGTCGGATCCTGTTTCATCGCCTCCAGCAGTTCGCCCAGCGTTTTCCACGGCGCGTCAGCGCGCACGGCGACCATGCCGTAGTCCGTGCCAATGGCCGCCAGCCACTTCACGTCATCCACTGAGTAACGACCAAACTTGCCCTGTGACAGGTTCAGCAGCGACCCGCCGGAGAAGGCCACCAGCGTGCCTGCTTCGGCGGGCCGCTGCGCAATGATGGCGTTATATGCCACGGCACCGACGCCGCCCGGCATGTAGGTGACGCGCATCGGCGTGGTTATCTGCCCGGTTTCCTGCAGCGAAACCTGGATCAGTTTACAGGTCAGATCAAAACCGCCGCCGGGTTTGGCCGGGGCGATACATTCGGTCCGCTCGGGTGCCGCAGCCTGTGCTGCAGAAAGAGAAAAAGCCAGCAGGGTCATGGCGAAGGCGGTGCGCATTGTTTTTTTCATCTGTCGCTCCATTGTTTCTTCCAGAGTGTGATTGCCACCGAACATTCGGGGTTGCTGAATTGTTAAAACAGCAACCTTTCATTTACCTTTCAGCCATCGGCAAAACTAACAGGATGTGATATGCGTCTCTTACTGGTGGAAGATACCGTCGAGCTGGCCAACTGGCTGCAGAAAGCGCTGACGCAAAAAGGCTTCGCCGTGGACTGGGTGGCCGACGGCGTGGCGGCGGATCATGTGCTGCAAAGCGAAGACTATGCGCTGGTGGTGCTGGATGTGTCGCTGCCGCGGCTCGATGGCCTGGCGGTGCTGGCGCGCCTGCGCAAGCGCGGGCAACGCGTGCCGGTGCTGCTGCTCACCGCACAGAGCGCGCTGCAACAGCGCGTGCAGGGGCTGAATGCGGGCGCCGATGATTACCTCACCAAGCCGTTTGAGCTGGACGAGCTGGACGCGCGACTGCGCGCGCTGCTGCGCCGCAGTCAGGGGCAGGCCACGCAGACGCAAAGCCTCGGCCAGCTGGAGCGCGATGCGGAAGGCTATTTCCTGCTGAATCACAAGCCGCTGCCGCTGACGCCGCGCGAGGCCAGCGTGCTGTCGACGCTGATGCAGCGCCCGGGAAGGCCGGTGTCGCGCCAGCATCTGTACGAGCAAACGTTCACGCTGGCGGATGAGGCCAGCCCGGAGAGCATTGAGCTGTATGTGCATCGGGTGCGTAAAAAGCTGGCGGGCAGCGACGTGGCGATCGTCACACTGCGCGGCCTCGGCTACAGCCTGGAGTGCCAGCCGTGCGACTGATCCACTCGCTGCGCGGTGAACTGCTGGCGTGGCTGGGCGCGCCGCTGCTGCTGCTGTGGGGATTGTCGGTCTACACCCATTATCAGAGCGCGCTGCAGGCGGCGAATCAGGCTTACGATCGCTCGCTGCTGGCCTCGGCGCGCACCGTGGCCGAGCGGCTGGTGGTGCGTCATCAACGCCTGGAGGTGGATGTGCCCTGGGTGGTGCTGGACAGCTTTGAGCGCAACATGAACGATCAGCTGTTCTATCAGGTGATTTCGCCCGAAGGTCGCACGCTGTCCGGCTACCCGGATTTACCGCTGGTGCCGGGCAACGCGCCGCTGTCCGATGTCTATCCGGCGCTGGTGCATTTCTACGATGCGCACTACCGCAAGCAGCCGATTCGCGTGGCCGCGCTGTGGCAGCCGGTGAACGAGGAAGGGGTGCAGGGCATGGCGCTGGTACTGGTGGCGGAAACGCTCAATTCGCGTCACGCCTTTGCCGACAGTCTGCTGCGCACCGCGCTGATCAGCCAGAGTTTTCTGGTGCTGATTACGCTGCTGCTGGCCGGGCTGCTGCTGCGTAAAGTGCTGCGCCCGCTGCGCCGGCTGTCACGCATGATGCTGCGCCGCGCGCCGGGCGAACTGACACCGCTGCCGTCGCTGCTGCCGTGGTCAGAACTGCAGCCGCTGATCATCGCCTTCAACCGCCATCTGGAGCGGCTGCGCGGACTGCTGGCACGGCAGGAGCGCTTTAGCGCCGATGTGTCGCACCAGCTGCGCACGCCGCTCACCATTCTGAAAACCCAGGTCGGCGTCGCGCTCAGCAGCGACGACCCGCAGCAGTGGCGCGAAAGCCTGCAGGGCATGCGCCACACGCTGGACGATACCGTTCAGCTCACCGATCGCCTGCTGCAGCTGGCGCAAATCAAGGCGCGCCACGGCGAAGACAAGCCTTTCAGTGAGGTCAACCTGAGCGACATCGTGCAGCAGGCCTGTTTTAGCGGTTATGCGGCGGCGCGGCGTAAACAGATCGACCTGGGCTTTGAAGAGCAGAAGGCGAGCCAGGTGCAGGGCGATGCGCTGTTGCTGGCCGAGCTGTGCGCCAATCTGCTGGACAACGCCATCAAATACACGCCACACGGCGGCACGGTGACTGCGCGGCTGCGGCAAAAGGTGCTGGAGATTGAAGACAGCGGGCCGGGCATCGCGGCGGATCAGCAGCGGCAGGCGCTGCAGCCGTTTGGCCGGCTCGATCACGCCAGCCAGCCCGGCGCGGGCATTGGACTGGCGTTGGTGCAGGATATCTGCGCCTGGCACGGCGCGCAGCTGCAGCTGGACCGCAGCCCGCAGCTGGGCGGCCTGCGGGTGACGGTTAGCTTTCGCTGATCGGCGGAGTTATCGCGCGCGTTTTACGCAGCGGGGTTTTCAGCCGCTGCGCCAGGATCACCCCGACCAGCGTCAGACCGCCGCCAATCCAGTGGTAAGCATGCAACTGTTCGTGCAGGAACAGCACGGCAATGAGGGCGGTAAACACCGGCACCACGTTCATGAAAATACTGGTGGTGCTGGCGCCGAGGCGCTGCACGCCAAGGATCCACAGGAACGGCGCCACAATCGAGGCAAACAGCCCGGCGAACAGCACCAGCGGAATATTGTCGGCGTTCAGCGCCACCTCCGGCGCGTGCCAGAAGCCAGGCAGCAGCAACAGCACGCCGAAGAAGATTTGCACGTACAGGCTTTGCCATGTCGGCAGCGGGATTGCCCAGCGCTTCGTCAGTACGCCGTACAGCGCGTAGGAGGTTGAGGCTGCCAGCATCATCAGCTCGCCGTTGCCGAGGCGCTGACTCAGCAGCTGCGCCGGGTTGCCGGCGCTCACCAGCCACACCAGCCCGGCAAACGACAGCAGGCCGCCAATCAGAATGCCGCGCGTCGGCGCAAGGCGCAGTACCACCAGGCTGAGCAGGATGGTCAGCAGCGGAATGGTGGCGCCGAGAATCCCCATCATCACCGCCGAAACGCTGTGTGCCGCATAATAGGCGAGACTCTGATACAGCACCATGCCGAGCAGGCCCAGCACCAGTAAGCGCCACAGCTGGGTTTTGATGGTATGACGATGGCGCCATACGCCCGGCAGGCAGAACGGCGTGAGTACCAGCAGCGCCAGCAACCAGCGGTAAAAAGAGATGGCAGCAGGATCGATGCTGCCGGCAGACAGCTTGCTGACGATGGTGTTGATCGACCAGATCAGCACCGCCACCAGCGGTAACAATAAGTTCATAGTACGGCTCCAAATGTAAATCGCGACTAGCTTACGTTTGACCGGTTTAAAGCAGATAGTTAAAATCGGACAAAATTCGTTAGTGACCGGACAGAATGAATCTTCAGGTTGAGTATCAGCCACCGCGCGACGCGCCGCTGCTGCGTTTTTTCATGCGCTATGAGCAAACCAACGCCAAAACCGAATACCTGCCGCACCAGCACGACTGGGGCCAGGCGATATTCGTCACCAGCCACGTGCTGGAGATGGAAGTGGAGGGCGAGCGGCTGCTGACGCCGGCCGAAATGCCGATCTGGATCCCGCCGGGCCAGCGCCACAGCAGCTACAACCACTGTCAGGCGCAGTTTCGCACCTTCAACCTTGCCGCTGATTTATGCGCCGGCATGCCGGAGAAAGCCTGCCTGCTGAGCGTGGACGCCATCGTGCACGCCATCATGAATGATTTTGCCCGCCGCGCGCTGGAGCAGCCGCAAAGCGACGCCGACTGGCGGCTGTGCGAAGTGCTGATTGATCGGCTGCGTCTTGCACCGGTGAACACCAGCTATCTGCCGATGTCCGACGATAAATTCCTCGCACCGATTCTGCGCGCGCTGGAAGAGAACCCGGGTGATAACACCACGCTGGCACAATGGGCGAAGCGCGTGTTTACCACTGAGCGTACGCTGGCGCGGCGCTGTCAGCAGCAGCTGCAGATGTCATTCAGCGAGTGGCGCCAGCGTTTACGCTTTTTGCGCGCGATTGCGCTGCTGGAGCAGGGCTGCAGCGTGCAGGGCATCGCCCACGAGCTGGGTTACAGTTCCGCCTCCGCGCTGATCGTGATGTTTCAGCAGCAGGCCGGCACCACGCCGGATCGCTATCGCAGTCGGTTAGGTTAATCCCCGGCTTTGTGCCATGATATGCCCCGTTTATTTCAAGCAGACAGGACCGCCGCCGTGAAAATTCTCGTCGATGAAAATATGCCCTACGCCCGTGAACTGTTCAGCCGCACCGGAGAGGTGGTGGCGGTGCCGGGCCGCCCGCTGCCGGCAGCCGAACTGCAGGATGCCAGCGCGCTGATGGTGCGCTCCGTCACCAAAGTGGATGCCGCACTGCTGGCCGGCACGCCGGTGAAGTTTGTCGGCACCGCCACTGCCGGCACCGATCATATCGATGATGCCTCGCTGACGGCGGCCGGGATCGGCTTCTCGGCCGCGCCGGGCTGTAACGCGATTGCGGTGGTGGAGTATGTGTTCTCGGCGCTGCTGCTGCTGGCCGAACGCGACGGCTTTGATCTGCGCGATCGCACCGTGGGCATCGTCGGCGTCGGTAACGTGGGCGGACGGCTGGCTAAACGCCTCGCCGCGTGGGGAGTAAAAACCCTGCTGTGCGATCCGCCGCGCGCCGATCGCGGCGATGACGAAGATTTCCACCCGCTCGACGCGCTGGTGGCACAGGCCGATATCCTGACCTTTCACACGCCGCTGTTTAAAGATGGGCGCTATAAAAGCTGGCATCTGGCCGATGCCGCGCTGCTGATGGCGCTACGCCCCAACACCATTCTGATCAATGCCTGCCGGGGTCCGGTGGTGGATAACGCCGCGCTGCTGGAGGTGCTGCGGCTGCGTAACGATCTCAGCGTGGTGCTGGACGTGTGGGAACCGGAGCCGGATCTCAACCTCGATCTGCTGGACAAGGTCGATATCGCCACCGCGCATATCGCCGGTTATACCCTTGAAGGGAAAGCGCGCGGCACCACTCAGGTGTTTGAGGCGTGGAGCGAATTTATTGGTCAGCCGCAGCAGGTGGCGCTGGACACGCTGCTGCCGCGCCCCGAGTTTGGCACCCTTACGCTGCACGGCAAGCTCGATCAGCCGACGCTGAAACGCCTGGTACATCTGGTGTATGATGTGCGCCGCGACGATGCGCCGCTGCGCAAAGTGGCCGCGCAGCCGGGCGAATTTGATCGCCTGCGCAAGCAGTATGTCGAGCGCCGTGAGTGGTCTTCGCTGCAGGTGATCTGTGATGAGGCGGAGAGCGCGGCGCTGCTCAATCAGCTTGGCTTCAGCGCCACGCTGCGGGCGAATCACTAATCTCTGATTTTTCTGAATTAATGGGCGATGCATGTCATCGCCTCTCTTTTTTATGTCATTGTCTGGAGTAAACCAACATGTCTGACGGCTGGAATATTGCGCTACTGGGCGCGACAGGCGCAGTAGGGAACGCTGTACTGGAACTGCTGGCGGAACGCCAGTTCCCGGTTGGTGAGTTATATCTGCTGGCGAGTGAAAACAGCGCCGGAGAGAGCGTGCGTTTTGATGGCCGCTCGCTGCGCGTGCAGGACGCGGCGGAATTTGACTGGTCGCAGGCGCAGCTGGCGTTCTTTACCGCCGGTCGCGAGGCGTCGGCGCGTTATGCCGAAGAAGCCGCCAGCCAGGGTTGCCTGGTAATCGACAGCAGCGACCTGTTCGCGCTGGAGCCGGACGTGCCGCTGGTGGTGCCGGATGTCAATCCACAGGTGCTGGCGGATTACCGTAATCGCAACATCATTACCGTGGCCGATGCGCTGGTGAGCCAGCTGTTAAGCGCCATCAAACCGCTGGTGGATACCGCCGGTTTAGGCCGTCTGCAGGTGACCAACCTGGTGTCGGTCTCCAGCCACGGTAAAGCAGCAGTAGACGGCCTGGCCGGTGAGAGCGCGCGGCTGCTGAACGGCGTACCGGCCGATGAGCACTATTTTGGCCGCCAGCTGGCGTTCAACCTGCTGCCGCAGCAGGCGGACAGTGCCGGCAGCGTGGCGAGCGAGCGCCGGCTGGTCGATCAGGTACGGAAAGTGCTGCAGGACGAAGGATTACCGATTGCGGTGAGCAGCGTGCAGGCGCCGGTGTTCTACGGCAACGCGCAGATCGTCTATATCGAGAACCTGCGGCCGCTGTCGGCGGAGGAAGCGCGTGACGAACTGGCGCGCGCCGACGATATCAGCCTGAGCGACGACGGTGATTACCCGACGCCGGTCAGCGACGCCTCCGGCAGTGAAGCCCTGAGCATTGGCAGCGTGCGCAACGACTACGGCATCCCGGAGCTGCTGCAGTTCTGGTCGGTGGCCGACAACATCCGCTTCGGCGGCGCGCTGATGGCGGTGAAAACCGCAGAGAAGCTGGTGCAGGAGTATCTGTATTAATGCTGGAAGACGCGACCCCGTTTAAGCTGGCGCTCGGCATTGAATATGACGGCAGCCGTTACTACGGCTGGCAGCGCCAGAATGAAGTGCGCAGCGTGCAGGAAAAGCTGGAAAAAGCGCTGGCGAAAGTGGCCAATCACCCGGTGAGCGTGTTCTGCGCCGGACGCACCGACGCGGGCGTGCACGGCACCGGCCAGGTGGTGCATTTTGAGACCACCTCCTCGCGTGCCGACAGCGCCTGGACGCTGGGCGTGAACGCCAACCTGCCGGACGATATTGCGGTGCGCTGGGTGAAAGCGGTGCCGGAAAGCTTTCATGCGCGCTTCAGCGCCACCGCGCGCCGTTATCGCTACGTGATCTACAACCAGCGGTTGCGCCCGGCGATTCTCGGCAACGGCATTACCCATTTTTACCATCCGCTGGATGCGGAAAAGATGCACCGCGCCGCTCAGGCTTTACTGGGTGAGAACGATTTTACCTCGTTCCGTGCGGTGCAGTGCCAGTCGCGCACGCCGTGGCGCAACGTGATGCATCTCAACGTCACGCGCCTGGGGCCGTACGTGATTGTGGATATCAAAGCCAACGCCTTCGTGCATCACATGGTGCGCAATATCGTCGGCAGTCTGCTGGAGATTGGCTGCGGCAATCAGCCGGAAACGTGGATGGCCACGCTGCTGGCGGCAAAAGATCGCACGCTGGCGGCGGCAACGGCGAAAGCCGAAGGGCTGTATCTGGTGGCGGTGGATTACCCTGCTCAGTTTGCGTTACCTCAGCCTGCGCTGGGACCGTTGTTCCTCGCGGATTCATTTTAATCGGAAAGTGTCAGGGAGTTAGCTGTTATGGAGTTTATCCACTTTATCGTCGATTTCATTCTGCACATTGACGTGCATCTGGCCGAGCTGGTGGCGCAGTACGGCATCTGGATTTACGCCATTTTGTTCCTGATTCTGTTCTGTGAAACCGGGCTGGTGGTTACGCCGTTCCTGCCGGGTGATTCGCTGCTGTTCGTCGCCGGTGCGCTGGCGGCGCTGCCGGGCAACGACCTCAACGTGCACCTGATGGTGACGCTGCTGGTGATTGCCGCGATCCTCGGCGACGCGGTTAACTACACCATTGGCCGGCTGTTTGGCGAGAAGCTGTTCAGTAACCCGAACTCGAAAATTTTCCGCCGCAGCTACCTCGACAAAACCCACGCGTTTTACGATCGCCACGGCGGCAAAACCATTATACTTGCGCGCTTTGTGCCAATCGTGCGAACCTTTGCCCCCTTTGTGGCGGGAATGGGACACATGTCTTATCGCCACTTCGCGCTCTTTAACGTGACAGGCGCGCTGCTGTGGGTCCTGCTATTCTCCTATGCCGGTTACCTGTTTGGTGACCTGCCGGTGGTGCAGGAAAACCTTAAGTTGCTGATTGTCGGCATCATCATTGTCTCGGTACTGCCAGGCGTGATTGAAGTGTGGCGTCACCGCCGCCAGGCGCGTCAGCACAAGTCGCAGTAAGCCTGTTACCAGATTTTTATCCACAGCGTGAACGGGTTGTGGTTTAATGAGCGACATTTACGGCCTGCTGAAGGTGATTTCAGCAGTAACGACAAGACTGGACCAGGTCAGCATTAAACAGAAAGGTCATCAATGAGCTGGATTGAACGCATACTGAATAAAAGCACTACCACGCCTTCGCGCAAAGCCAGCATCCCGGAAGGGGTGTGGACCAAATGCGATAGCTGTGGTCAGGTGCTGTACCGCGCCGAGCTGGAGCGCAACCTTGAAGTCTGCCCGAAGTGCGACCACCACATGCGTATGCACGCGCGCGAGCGTCTGCATAGCCTGATGGATGAAGGTTCGATGACAGAGCTGGGTAGCGAGCTGGAACCGAAAGACCTGCTCAAGTTCCGCGACTCGAAGAAGTACAAAGATCGTCTGGTTGCGGCACAGAAAGAGACCGGCGAGAAAGATGCGCTGGTGGTAATGAAAGGCCAGCTGCACGGTATGCCGGTAGTGGCCGCCGCATTTGAGTTCTCCTTTATGGGCGGCTCAATGGGCTCGGTGGTTGGCGCCCGTTTCGTGCGTGCGGTTGAGCAGGCGCTTGAAGACAACTGCCCGCTGATCTGCTTCTCCGCCTCTGGTGGTGCGCGTATGCAGGAAGCGCTGCAGTCGCTGATGCAGATGGCGAAAACCAGTGCGGCGCTGGCAAAAATGCAGGAGCGCGGTCTGCCGTATATTTCGGTACTGACTGACCCGACCATGGGTGGCGTCTCCGCCAGCTTCGCGATGCTGGGCGATTTGAACGTCGCAGAGCCAAAAGCGCTGATCGGCTTTGCCGGCCCACGCGTAATTGAACAGACGGTACGTGAAAAGCTGCCGCCGGGCTTCCAGCGCAGTGAGTTCCTGATCGAAAAAGGCGCGATCGACATGATCATCCGTCGTCCGGAAATGCGCTTTAAGCTGGCCAGCCTGCTGGCGAAAATGATGAACCTGCCGGCACCGCTGCAGGATGGTGATCGCCCGACTGCGGCTGAGCCGGAGAGCAACGAAGCCTGACAGGCAACCGAAAGGCGCAGAGTGATGCGCCTTTTTATTCATGCACCACATCGTAAAGAGCTAACAGGGCACATGGACACTCTTCACCTCCCGCAAGCCACGTCGCCTCTGGCCACGTGGCTTCATTATCTTGAGCATCTGCATTCTCAGGCTATCGATCTGGGCCTGGACCGTATTCAGCGCGTCGCCGCACGCCTCGACCTGCTAAAACCCGCTCCGTTTGTCTTCACCGTCGCCGGCACCAACGGCAAAGGCACCACCTGCCGTACGCTGGAAACCCTGCTGATGGCCGCAGGCTATCGCGTTGGCGTCTACAGCTCGCCGCATCTGGTGCGTTACACCGAACGCGTGCGCGTGCAGGGCGCTGAGCTGGATGAAGCCCGGCACAGCGCCAGCTTTGCCGCCATCGAGGCCGGACGCGGCGATATTTCGCTCACCTACTTTGAGTTTGGCACGCTGTCCGCGCTCAATCTGTTCCGTGAAGCGCAGCTGGATGTCGTGATTCTGGAAGTGGGGCTGGGCGGCCGGCTGGATGCGACAAACATTGTCGACGCCGACGTGGCGGTGATCACCAGTATTGCGCTGGACCACACCGACTGGCTGGGGCCGGATCGCGCCAGCATCGGCCGCGAGAAGGCTGGCGTATTCCGCGGCGGTAAACCGGCGGTGGTCGGCGAGGCCGATATGCCTGACACCATTGCCCAGGTGGCCGCGGAGAAGGGTGCGCAGCTGTTACAAATTAACCGCGACTGGCAGTGGCAGCGCGAGGGCGACAGCTGGACGCTGCAGGATGCCCGGGGTGAACTGCGCGATCTGCCGCTGCCCCAGGTGCCGCTCCCTAACGCGGCCACCGCCATTGCGGCGCTGCGCGCTTCCGGCCTGACGGTGAGCGAGGCGCTGATTCGTCAGCATCTGCCGCTGGCGATTCTGCCGGGACGTTTCCAGACGGTCAGCACCGCGCCGCGCGTGATCCTTGATGTGGCACACAATCCGCATGCGGCTTATTATCTGGCTTCACGTCTCGCTGAGCTGCCGGCACACGGCACAGTGCATGCGGTGGTTGGCATGCTGCACGACAAGGATATCGCCGGGACGCTGGCCGCGCTGGCACCGCAGGTCAACCGCTGGTACTGCGCGCCGCTCGACGGCCCGCGCGGGGCGTCCGCTGATGAGCTGATGGCGCATCTGCAGGGCGGCAGCGCCTGGCAGAGCGTTGAAGCCGCGTGGCAGGCGGCGCGGCAGCAGGCTCAGCCCGACGATGTGATTCTGGTGTGCGGCTCGTTCCACACCGTAGCGCAGGTGATGCAATCGATGGCAGCGGAGAACGGCAGTGGCAAGTAAGTTTCAGAATCGTTTAGTGGGTACGGTGATTCTGGTGGCGATTGGCGTCATCGTGTTACCGGGTCTGCTGGACGGTAAGAAAAAGCATTATAAAGAGGAGTTCGCGGCGATTCCGCTGGTGCCAAAGCCTGACGATCAGCAGGACAGCGAAATGGTGCCGCCGGTGACGCAGCCGCTGCCGTCGCAGCCGCCAGAAGGTGCGAGCGCGGCGCAGCAGGCGCCCGCCAGCAGCGCAACGCAAAACAGTGCCGCCAGCGGCAGCACGCAGCCAGCGCAAAACAGCCAGCCCAGCGTCGTGACGCCGCCGCCGGTGCACCAGCAGCAGAAACCGGCAGAGCAGGTGAAGCCGAAGCCGGTCGAGCAGCCGAAGCCTAAACCGGTGGAGCAGCCGAAACCGAAGCCGGCAGAACAACCGAAAGCGACAGAACAGCCAAAAACTTCAGAGCAGCCTAAAGCGGCGGAAACGCCGAAGCAGAGCGAGCCGGCCGCGCCAGCAGGACAGGCGTATGTGGTGCAGCTCGGCGCGCTGAAGAACGCCGCCAAAGTGAATGAGATCGTGGCGCAGCTGCGGCTCTCCGGCTATCGTGCCTTTACCGTGCCGTCGACGCCGGTGCAGGGGCAGATCACCCGCATTTACGTCGGGCCGGATGCGTCCAAAGCGAAACTGCAGGGCGCACTCGGCGAGCTGAAAGGCATCTCCGGCCTCGGCGGTGTTGTGAAGCCGTACAGCACACGCTGATCAACTGATAAGCCGCGCCGATAGCAGAAACAGGCGCGGCTTTTGGCGTATTTTTTAGCGAAGCGTTTCTTAAAATTTATGGAATATCAGCAGGTTAAATGGCTGACATCAATAAGGGCGAGGAAAGTTTTTTTCATCGCCCTTTTTCTCGGGACAGAACCGGAAAACCCTACGCAAACGTTTTCTTTTTCTGTTAGAATGCGCCCCGAACTGGATGCAGGGGTGCAAATGCACTGTACTGGAAGCGTTCATGATCTGGATTGATTACGTCATTATTGCGGTAGTTGGTTTTTCGGCTCTGGTCAGCCTGATTCGCGGGTTTGTCCGGGAAGCCTTATCTCTTGTTACCTGGGGATGCGCGTTTTTTGTCGCCAGTCATTACTACGCCTACCTTGCAGTCTGGTTTACAGGTTTTGACGACGAACTGGTTCGCAACGGCATCGCCATCGCGGTGTTATTCGTTGCCACCCTGATTGTGGGTGCCATCGTGAACTATGTGATCGGCTCGCTGGTTGAGAAAACCGGCTTGTCGGGAACCGACAGGGTGTTGGGGGTCTGTTTCGGGGCGTTGCGTGGCGTGCTGATTGTATCCGCCATTCTCTTCTTCCTTGATACATTCACCGGCTTTTCAAAAAGTCCGGACTGGCAACAGTCTCAACTCATTCCCCAGTTCAGTTACATCATCAGGTGGTTTTTCGATTACCTGAAAAGCACGTCGAGTTTTTTACCCCGGTAACACCGGGAGTGCGGCTAATGAGGAAATGACAACATGTGCGGTATTGTTGGTATCACCGGTTTTATGCCAGTAAACCAGTCGATCTATGACGCGTTAACGGTGCTGCAGCACCGCGGGCAGGATGCCGCCGGCATTTGTACCATCGATGCGCTGAACTGCTTCCGTCTGCGTAAGGCCAATGGCCTGGTCAGCGACGTGTTTGAAGCGCGCCACATGCAGCGTTTGCAGGGAAATATGGGTATCGGCCACGTGCGTTATCCGACTGCCGGCAGCTCCAGCGCCTCTGAAGCGCAGCCCTTCTACGTGAACTCGCCGTACGGCATCACGCTGGCTCACAACGGTAACCTGACCAACGCCCATGAACTGCGCAAGCAGCTGTTCGAAGTCGGTCGCCGTCATGTGAATACCACCTCAGATTCCGAAATCCTGCTCAACATCTTTGCTCAGGAGCTGGATCGTTTTCAGCACTATCCGCTGGAAGCTGACAACATTTTTGCTGCCGTGGCGGCAGTGCATCAGCAGGTGCGCGGCGCTTACGCCGTGGTGGCGATGATTATCGGTCACGGCATGGTTGCGTTCCGCGATCCTAACGGTATCCGTCCGCTGGTACTGGGCAAGCGTGAGCTGGCCGATGGCCGCACTGAATACATGGTGGCCTCAGAGAGCGTGGCGCTGGATACGCTCGGCTTCGAATTTATTCGTGACGTTGCGCCAGGCGAAGCGGTGTACATCACCGAGCAGGGTCAGCTCTCGACG
Source organism: gamma proteobacterium symbiont of Lampromicra miyakona (assembly GCF_059730895.1). NCBI lineage: Bacteria > Pseudomonadati > Pseudomonadota > Gammaproteobacteria > gamma proteobacterium symbiont of Lampromicra miyakona. The sequence continues at coordinate 1,358,127 of NZ_AP035932.1, forward strand.
CGCCAGTGCGCAGAGAACCCGAAAAGCAATCCGTGCCTGTTCGAGTACGTTTACTTTGCGCGTCCGGACTCGTTCCTCGACAAGATCTCCGTCTACAGCGCACGCGTGCGCATGGGCACCAAGCTGGGCGAGAAAATTGCCCGCGAGTGGGAGGATCTTGATATTGACGTGGTGATCCCGATTCCGGAAACCTCGACCGATACCGCGCTCGAGATCGCCCGTATTCTTGATAAGCCGTACCGCCAGGGTTTTGTGAAAAACCGCTACGTGGGCCGTACCTTTATTATGCCGGGCCAGCAGCTGCGCCGCAGTGCGGTGCGCCGTAAGCTCAACGCTAACCGCGCTGAGTTCCGCGATAAAAACGTGCTGCTGGTGGATGACTCGATTGTGCGCGGCACCACCTCTGAGCAGATTATCGAGATGGCGCGTGAAGCGGGCGCGAAGCGCGTCTATCTGGCGTCGGCGGCACCGGAAATCCGCTTCCCTAACGTCTACGGCATCGATATGCCGAGCGCTACCGAGCTGATTGCGCACGGCCGTGAAGTGGAAGAGATTCGTCAGCTGATTAAAGCCGATGCGCTGATTTTCCAGGATCTGCAGGATCTGATCGACGCGGTGCGTGAAGAGAACCCGGATATTGCCCAGTTCGAATGCTCAGTGTTCAACGGCATCTACGTCACCAAAGACGTTGACCTGCAGTATCTGGAATATCTGCAGTCCCTGCGTAACGACGATGCCAAAGCGATTGCGCGTCAGAACGAAGTGGAAAACCTGGAACTGCATAACGAAGGTTAAGGTCAGTCTCAGGCAGACGAAACAGGGCGGGCGCAATCCCGCCCTGTTTGTTTTTGTATTTATGGCGGCGGAGCGGCTATTATTGGCGCACTCTTTTGCAGCAAGGCTGAATTATGAAACGACTCATCATTGGTATTTCCGGCGCCAGCGGCGCGATCTACGGCGTGCGTATGCTGCAGGTGCTGCAACCGTTAGCCGAAGTGGAAACCCATCTGGTGATGAGCCCGGCGGCGCGGCAAACGCTGGCGCTGGAGACCGATTACAGCCTGCGTGACGTGCAGGCGCTGGCCGATGTGGTGCACGATGTGCGCGATATCGCCGCCAGCATCTCGTCCGGCTCGTTCAAGACGCTGGGTATGGCAATTCTGCCGTGTTCCATGAAAACCCTGTCGGGCATTGTGCACAGCTACAGCGACAGTCTGCTGACGCGCGCCGCCGACGTGGTGCTGAAAGAGCAGCGCCGGCTGGTGCTGTGCGTGCGGGAAACCCCGCTGCATCTCGGTCATCTGCGCATGATGACCACCGCCGCCGAACTTGGGGCGCTGATTATGCCGCCGGTGCCGGCGTTTTATCATCGCCCGCAGCGCATCGACGATTTGATTGATCAGACGGTCAACCGCGTGCTGGATCAGTTTGATATCGAGCTGCCGGAAGATCTGTTTACCCGCTGGCAGGGTGCATGATGGTGCAATAATGCACTGAATGCGTGCAAAAGCGCGGGGCCGATCACTGTTCGTGCATCTTGTGCACCAAAAGTTAACAATCTCACTTTTTCTTCCTCACACCGCTGTTATATTTCCCTCACAAACTAAGTGCTTGCGTCCCAGATGGACGCGGTATTTAGTGCGCCTGCGCACAGTTTCGCCGATTTGCACAACTGGCATGAAACCTGCAAAACATTCAGCGCAAACACATCACGCACCACATAACAATAAGCACTTCACTTGAGGGTTACCTATGAAAAAGCGAGTTCTGGCTCTTTCTCTGATGCTGGCTATGTCCGGCGCTGCGAGCGTGTTCGCGGCGGTACCGCAGTCGCTTCGCATCGGGACCGATCCAACTTACCCGCCGTTTGAGTCCAAGAACGCGCAGGGCCAGCTGGTTGGCTTTGATATCGACCTGGCCAACGAGATCTGTAAGCGTATCAAGACCAAATGTACTTATGTGGAAAGTGATTTCGATGCGCTGATCCCGTCGCTGAAAGCGAAGAAGATTGACGCCATCATCTCTTCACTCTCAATCACCGAGAAACGTCAGGAAGAGATCGCCTTCTCGGAAAAACTGTATGCAGCGAACGCGCGTTTAGTGGCGCCGAAGGGGTCTAAACTGCAGCCGACCATTGAGTCGCTGAAGGGCAAAAACATCGGCCTGCTGCAGGGTACCACGCAGGAAACCTACGCCAATGAATACTGGCGTCCAAAAGGCGTGACCGTCACGCCGTATGCCAACCAGGATCTGGTGTATCAGGACCTGAACGCTGGTCGTATTGATGCGGCGTTCCAGGATGAGGTGCAGGCGAGCGAAGGCTTCCTGAAGCAGCCGGTCGGGAAAAACTACGCCTTCGCCGGTCCGGCGGTGAAAGATGACAAAATCTTTGGCGTCGGCACCGGTATGGGCCTGCGTAAAGATGACGCCGATCTGAAAGCTGCCATCGACAAAGCCTTTAACGACATGCGCAAAGACGGTACCTACGACAAGATTGCGAAGAAGTACTTTGATTTCAACGTTTACGGCGATTAAGACTCCTGTTCCTGAACGGGTGTATTGAGTCACGCTAACGTGGGTCATAACTATTCACTCCGGGCGCTTACTTATGTAAACTCCCGGAGTTCATACGCTTGCCACCATCCTTCCGTGATTCACATCCTGGTCAGGACTGTCCGTGTGTTGTTGGACAGCGTTTGTTTATTTCCCTCACGACAGGATCGAACCCATGTTGTATGGCTATTCTGAAGTAATTCTTAAAGGCACGCTGGTGACCCTTGAGCTGGCGCTCAGCTCGGTGGTGCTGGCCGTGGTGCTGGGCCTGATAGGGGCCGGCGCCAAACTCTCCCGCAATCGCCCGCTGGCGATGATTTTTGAAGGCTACACCACGCTAATCCGTGGCGTGCCCGACCTGGTGCTGATGCTGCTGATCTTTTACGGTCTGCAGATTGCCCTTAACGCCGTGACCGATGCGCTCGGCATGGCACAGTTTGATATCGACCCGATGGTGGCCGGTATTATTACGCTCGGCTTCATCTACGGTGCTTATTTCACTGAAACCTTCCGTGGCGCGTTTCTCGCGGTGCCGAAAGGGCAGATTGAAGCCGCCACCGCCTTCGGCTTTACCGGTTCGCAAACTTTCCGTCGCATTCTGTTCCCGGCGATGATGCGCTTTGCGCTGCCCGGCATCGGCAACAACTGGCAGGTGATCCTCAAAGCCACCGCGCTGGTGTCGCTGCTCGGCCTTGAAGATGTGGTAAAAGCCACGCAGCTGGCCGGCAAAAGTACCTGGCAACCGTTCTACTTCGCGATTGTTGCCGGGGTGATTTATCTGGTGTTTACCACGCTGTCCAACGGCGTGCTGTGGTGGCTTGAACGCCGCTACTCGGTAGGGGTGAAAAGGGCAGAGTTATGATCGAGATTATTCAGGAGTACTGGAAACAACTGCTCTGGACCGATGGTTACCGTTTTACCGGCGTGGCCATCACGCTGTGGCTGCTGATTCTGTCCGTGGTGATTGGCGGCAGCCTTGCGGTGCTGCTGGCCATCGCGCGCGTCTCGCCCAATCGCTATATCTCCACGCCGGTGTGGCTGTTTACCTATGTGTTTCGCGGCACGCCGCTGTATGTGCAGCTGCTGGTGTTCTATTCCGGCATGTACACGCTGGAGGTGGTGAAAGGCTCCGAGCTGCTGAACGCCTTCTTCCGCAGTGGCCTGAACTGTACGCTGCTGGCATTTACCCTGAACACCTGTGCTTATACCACCGAGATTTTTGCCGGTGCCATTCGCGCCGTACCGCACGGTGAAATCGAAGCCGCGCGCGCCTATGGTTTCTCGCCGTTTAAACTTTACCGCTGCATCATTCTGCCGTCGGCGCTGCGCACCGCGCTGCCCGCTTACAGCAATGAAGTGATTCTGATGCTGCACTCCACCGCGCTGGCATTCACCGCCACCGTGCCGGATTTGCTAAAAATCGCGCGCGATATCAACTCGGCGACCTATCAGCCGTTCACCGCGTTCGGCATCGCTGCGGTGCTGTACCTGATTATCTCTTACGTGCTGATTAGCCTGTTCCGCCTTGCGGAGCGCCGCTTCCTCGCGCATGTGAAACCCTCTTCGTCGCACTGAGTATGACTATGGCTGAAAATAAATTAAGCGTTACCGAACTGCATAAGCGTTACGGTGAACATGAAGTTCTGAAGGGCGTGTCGCTGCAGGCCAACGCCGGCGATGTGATCAGCATTATTGGCTCGTCCGGTTCCGGGAAAAGTACCTTTTTACGCTGCATCAACTTCCTCGAAAAGCCGAGTGAAGGCACCATCGCGGTTAACAACGAGGCGATAAACCTGGTGCGCGACACCGATGGCCAGCTGAAAGTGGCCAACAAGGAGCAGCTGCGTTCGCTGCGTACCCGGCTGACCATGGTGTTTCAGCACTTTAATCTGTGGAGCCACATGACGGTGCTGGATAACGTCACTGAAGCACCGATTCAGGTGCTGGGGCTGAGCAAAGCCGAAGCGCGCGAGCGGGCAATTAAATACCTCGATAAAGTCGGTATTGATGCGCGCGCGCGTGCCAAATACCCGGTGCATCTGTCAGGCGGCCAGCAGCAGCGTGTCTCGATTGCCCGCGCGCTGGCGATGGAGCCGGAAGTGTTGCTGTTTGACGAACCGACCTCGGCGCTCGATCCGGAGCTGGTAGGCGAAGTGCTGCGCATCATGCAGAAGCTGGCCGAAGAGGGCAAAACCATGGTGGTAGTGACGCACGAGATGGAGTTCGCCCGTCACGTATCCAGCCACGTGATTTTTCTGCATCAGGGCAAAATCGAAGAGCAGGGCGCGCCAGACGAACTGTTCGGCAACCCGAAAAGCCCGCGCCTGCAGCAGTTTTTGAAGGGATCGTTGAAATAGGTTTCTGAACCGTTGCGGCGCAATGTATTGCGCGTTTCCCGGCGATGCGGCGGACAAATCCGCGCGATACATCGCGCCGCGACGAATCACAGAAATTTTTAATTAATCATTCAGCAGTTTCAGCGCGGTGTCTTCATCCGTCACCAGCCCGGAGATCCAGCCGCCGTGCAGCGCAGCGTGAATCGCTGCGTATTTGCGCGCGCTGCCGGCAAAGCCGATGATATTGCGCTGCGTCTGGCTCTCCAGCAGCACGCTGGTCAGCAGCTCGTCGGTTTCGCCGTACACCCGCTCTCCCTGCTGATTGAAAAAATGCCCCAGCATTTCACCCACCACGCCGCGCGCGTTGAGCGCTTCTACCTGCGCATCGGTGATAAAGCCTTCGGCATTGAGCGGGCAGCCCGGCATCACTTCGCCAATGCCGACAAACGCCACGTTCGCCTGCAGCGCACGCTGGGTGACGCGCTGATAGACCTGATGCTGCACCCACATCGTCTTATCCTGCGGCGTGTCTGCATACAGCGGCGCCGGAATGAAGAAATATTTGCCCTGCATCTTCTCCGCCATTTTCAGCGGTACGTCGTAGCGGGTACCGGAATCGTCACGCGCAATCGCGCCGATCATCGACACACACTGATGCTGTGGCCGTTCAACCCACGGCAGCGCATCAATCATCGAGCGCAGCGTTTTGCCGGAACCGATGCCAAACACCTGCGGGGTCTCTTCGTTGATAAACTGCGCCATCACCGCCGCACCTTCCACCGCCAGCATTTGCTGAATCGCCTCATCATCCAGCCCGGCTGACGGCACCACGCGGCACAGCGTCAGGCCAAACTTTTGTTCGATCTCGCGCGCCAGATGCAGGCAGTGCGTGACCGGATGGTCAATCTTCACGCTGACCATGCCCATTTCACGCGCGCTGGAGACCAGCCGCTGTGCCACCTGCCGCGATAAGCCCAGCGCGCGCGCAATCTCCTGCTGCGTGACGCCCGCCACGTAATACATCCACGCTGCCCGCGCTGCCAGCTCCTGCTTCTTCTCTTCTCTGCTCATCGCCTTGTTCCGTCAAACTCCGATGCGCCAGTTTATCGCGTCTTGCCCCTGAAGCGTTAACTGAGCAAAAGCCCTAAAAAAGAGCAAAAGTATTAAATGTGATGGATATCGCAGAACGATCGCCCCGCCGGCGACTATGCTACGCCTCATCGGGCAAATGCCCTCCATTGTGGCAAATGTTTATTTCGAGGCGACTATGACGACGAAATCAGTGTGGATGCATATCGGCGCAGGTTCTTTTCACCGCGCGCATCAGGCGTGGTATCTGCACCAGCTGCACCAGCAGGGCGATGACAGCTGGAGCATCGCGCTCGGCAACATCCGCGGCGATGCGGTAGCGCTGCTCAACCAGCTGCAGGCGCAAAACGGCGAGTACGTACTGGAAACCGTGACGCCGGAGGGCGAGCGCGCGTATGAAACCATTACTTCGCTGCGCACCATCCTGCCGTGGGACGCGGAGATCAGCGCGCTGGTGGCACAGGGCGCCAGCGCTGAGACAAAAGTGATCGGTTTTACCGTGACCGAAGCGGGTTACTACCTGACGCCGGCGCATGAACTCGATCTCAGCCAGGCGGATATTCAGGCCGATCTCCGTGGTGAGGCGCGCACTATTTACGGCGCGCTGACCCGCATTCTGCGCCAGCGCGTGGCCAGTGGCGGTGCGCCGGTCACGCTACTCAACTGCGATAACCTGCGTCACAACGGCGAACGTTTCCGTCACGGCATGCTGGCGTTTCTCGCCGCGCAGGGCGACCACGCGCTGGCCAGCTGGGTGCGCGATAACACCACTTCGCCAAACACCATGGTGGATCGCATCACGCCGCGCCCCACGCCGGATGTTGCCGAACGCGTCAAAGCGGCCACCGGTAGAGACGATGGCGCGGCGGTGATGGCGGAATCGTTTATCCAGTGGGTGATTGAGGATGATTTCATCGCCGGACGCCCGGCGCTGGAAAAGGTGGGTGTGGAGCTGGTGGCGTCGGTGCTGCCGTGGGAAGAGGCGAAAATCCGCATTCTCAATGCCACGCACGCGGCGATTGCCTGGGCCGGCACGCTCACCGGCCATGACTACATTGATGACAGCACGCGGCAGCCCGCGATCTATCAGCTGGCGTATGACTACATCACGCAGGACGTGATCCCGTCACTGTCGCCCAGCCCGCTCGATCTGGCGGATTACCGCGACGTGGTGCTGGCGCGCTTTAGCAATCCCTACATCAAAGACACCAACCAGCGCGTTGGTGCCGATGGGCTGTCGAAGATTCCCGGCATGGTGACGCCAACGCTGCGCGAATGCTATCAGCGCGGCGCAGAACCGACCGCTACCGCCGTGCTGCCGGCGCTGTTCTACCTGTTCCTGCAACGCTGGGCCAGCAACCAGCTGCCGTATGCGTATCAGGATGGCGTGCTCAATGCTGACGCGCTGCGCCAGCAGCTGAGCGGCGAGAATGCGCTGCAGCGGTTCCTCAGCGACCGCGCGCTGTTTGCCGAACTGGCCGATGACCGCGCTTTTCATGCGCTGGTGACGCGCAGCGTAGACGCCATTGAGCAGCAACTGCTGCAACCGGCGACGGTGTAAGGAGCGCACAGCATGTATCTCGGCATTGATATTGGCACCTCTGAACTCAAAGCGCTGATCGTTAACCCGCAGGGCGAGATTGTGGCGTCGAATCACGCCACGCTCAGCGTGCAGCGCCCGCATCCGCACTGGGCGGAGCAGGATCCCGAGCGCTGGTGGCAGGCGTGTGGTCAGGCGATCGCCGGGCTGCGCCAGCAGGCACCGGACGCGTGGGCCGCGATCCGCGCCATCGGTCTCTCCGGTCAGATGCACGGCGCCGTGCTGCTGGATGCCGCCGGTGAGGTGCTGCGGCCGTGCATATTGTGGAACGACACGCGCAGCGCGGCGCAGTGTGATGCGCTGCGCCAGCAGCATCCGCAGATGATGGAAATCGCCGCCAACCTGATTATGCCCGGCTTTACCGCGCCGAAACTGCACTGGGTGGCGGAACATGAGCCCGAAATCTTCCGCCGCATCGACAAGGTGCTGCTGCCGAAGGACTACCTGCGCTGGCGTCTGACCGGGCGCTTTGTCAGCGAGCCGTCGGACGCCGCCGGTACGCTGTGGCTCGACGTGGCGCAGCGCGACTGGTCTGACGCACTGCTGGCAATTAGCGGGCTGACGCGCGCACAGATGCCCGAACTGGTTGAGGGCAGCGCGGTCAGCGCCACGCTGCGCGCCGATCTGGCCAGCGAATGGGGCTTAGCCGCCACGGTGAGCGTGGCCGGCGGCGGCGGTGATAATGCCGCGTCGGCGGTGGGCGTCGGTGCGGTTAATGCGGGCGATGCCTTTATCTCGCTCGGCACGTCAGGCGTGATTTTTGTGGTTAACGATCGGCTGCGTGCCGATCCGCAATCCGGCGTGCACGCTTTCTGCCATGCGCTGCCGGGACGCTGGCACCAGATGAGCGTGATGCTCAGCGCCGCCAGCTGTCTGCGCTGGCTGTGCAATCTGCTGTCGGTCACCGAAAGCCAGCTGATGGACGAGATGGCACAGCTCAGCGCGGAACAGCTGCGTCAGGCACCGCTGTTTCTGCCGTATCTCTCTGGTGAACGCACGCCGCACAATGATCCGCAGGCGACCGGGGCATTTTTCCATTTACGCCACGAAACGCCGCGCGCGCTGCTCGGCTATGCGGTGATTGAGGGCGTGACGTTTGGCCTGGCGGATGGCCTGGCAGTGCTGGGCGATACGCAGCAGCAGATTCAGCAGTGCAGCCTGACCGGCGGCGGTGCGCGCAGCACGCTGTGGGCGCAGCTGATCGCCGACGTGCTGCAGCTGCCGATAGTGACCCATCCGGCCAGCGCCTCCGGCGCGCTGGGTGCGGCGCGACTGGCGTGGCTGGCCGACGGCGGCAGTGAAGCCGACGTGTGCCTGAAGCCGCCGGTGCAGGCGCGCTATCAGCCCGATGCGGCGCGCGGGGCCGTGCTGCAGCAGCGGCTGCGCCTGTTCCGTGAACTCTATGTACAACAACAGCAGGCGCGCGCGTTGCTGCCTGCCTGATCGGATTAGCGAACGGAAGGAAGATTGTCATGCAATCGAACGCATACTGGTTTGGCTTACCGAAAAAGATGTTCTGGGGCTTTCTGGCCATCGCCATTTTCATGGCCGGCGACGGCTTCGAAATGGCGTTTCTCTCGCGCCATATCACTGACATGGGCTTTACCCCGGCCCAGTCGGCGGTAGTGTTTACATTTTACGGTCTGGCCGCCGCGCTGGCAGCGTGGGCTTCCGGCGTGGTGGCGGAGCTGATTACGCCGCAGCGCGCCATGATGATTGGCTTTGTGCTGTGGATCGTCATGCATGCGCTGTTTATGTCGCTGGGGCTCGGGCTGCGTAATTATCCGCTGATGGTGCTGTTCTACGGCATTCGCGGCCTCGCCTATCCGCTGTTTATCTACTCGTTCATGATGATGCTGGTGCAGGTGCTGCCGCGTGACAAGCTGGCCGCCGCCACCGGCTGGTTCTGGGCGATGTATTCCGTGGGAATTGGCGTGGTGGGCAGCTATCTGCCGAGCCTGACCATCCCGATGCTGGGCGAAACCGGCACCTTATGGCTGGCGATTGTCTGGGTGGCGTGCGGCGGCGTGCTGGCCTACTTCAGCCTGCGCAACGTGCCGGTGGATCGTTCCCGCGTTAATCTGCCGCTGCGCGATAAGATGACGGAGATGTCGCGTGCCGTAACCATTCTGTTCACCAACCAGCATGTGTTTTATGCCTGCCTGATCCGCATCATCAATACGCTGTCGCTGTTTGGTTTTGCCATCATCATGCCGCTGCTGTTTGTCGATCGGCTCGGCTTTACCATCTCCGAATGGCTGCAGATTTGGGCGGTGTTCTTCTTCGTCACCATCTTTACCAATATTTTCTGGGGCATTACCGGTGAGAAGCTGGGCTGGATCCGTCAGGTGCGCTGGTTCGGCTGCCTCGGTATGGCGATCTCCAGCCTGGCGTTTTACTACCTGCCGCTGTATGCCGGGCATAATTTTTGGGTGGCGCTGATTCCGGCGATCATGCTGGGGATCTTTGTCGCTGCCTTTGTGCCGATGACCGCGGTGTTCCCGACGCTGGAACCGCATCATAAGGGCGCAGCGGTATCGATTTACAATCTGTCGGCCGGGCTGAGTAACTTTGTTGCCCCGGCGATTGCTTCACTGCTGCTGCCGTTCTTCGATATCGTCGGGGTGGTGTGGGCCTATACCGCGCTCTACCTGTTCGCCGGCGTGCTGACCTTTATCATTCGCGTGCCGCAGCCGGGACACACGCGGGAAGCGTCAGCGGTGAAGTCGTCGGTGGTGCAGCAGCGCAGCTAACGCTGAGCCTGTCGCACCGGCAGCCGCCGCTGCCGGTGCTGACACGGCGCTATTCCAGCTTCTGTTTCACTTTCTTCACGTCGTCAGCGCTGACCGGTGCGGCGGCATTTCCCCAGCTGTTGCGGATGTAGCTCACCACCGCGGCGATCTCCTCATCACCCAGCGTGCCGGCAAAGGCCGGCATTGCCGGTGCCGTGGGGCGGGCATCAGTATCGACTCCGCGACTACCGGCGGCGACCACCCGAATTAGCGAGGTGGCATCCTCCTGATTGAGCAACGGATTGTCCGCCAGCTGCGGGAAGATATTCTTCTCACCGCGGCCGCCCGGGCTGTGGCAGGCTGAACACTTCGCCGCATAGATTTGCGCGCCCAGCTTCATGCGATCGTCCGTCGCGGCAAGTGCGGCGGGCACTTGCTCATCACGCGATTCCCCGCTTTTCAGGTACACCGCCACCGCCTGCAGATCTTCATCGCGCCAGTGCTGCGTGGAGTGACGCACCGCGTCGGCCATCGGACCGGAAGCGATATCGAAACGGTTCACGCCGGTACGCAGGTAGCTGACGATATCCTGCTGGCTCCATTTGCCCAGCCCGCTGTGCGGGTTCGCGGTGATGTCCGGCGCCATCCAGCCTTCGACCACTTCGCCACGCAAAAACGCGCCGTTTTTATCGCCGCCGAGCAGATTTTTCGGCGTATGGCAGGTGCCGCAGTGGCCCGCGCCCTGCACCAGATACGCACCGCGATTCCACTGGGCGGATTGACGGGCGTCCGGCTGGAACGCGCCCTGGTCAAAGTTGATCCAGTTCCACACCATCAGGCTGGTGCGGATGTTGAAAGGGAAGGGCAGCTGATTGGTCTCGACCGGGTTGTGTATCGGCTGCAGCGTCTGCATCCATGCCCACAAATCCTGCAGATCCTTATCCGACATTTTGGTGTAGGCGGTGAACGGCATCGCGCCGTACAGCCGCTTGCCGCCGTGGCCGATGCCCTCGGTCATGGCGCGGCGGAAATCTTCATAGCGCCAGTTGCCGATGCCGGTTTCGCGGTCCGGCGTGATGTTAGCGCCGACCAGCGTACCAAACGGCGTCTGCAATCTGACGCCCCCGGCAAACGGCTGCTGCGGATCGGCGGTGTGGCAGGCGGTGCAGTCCGCCAGCGTGGCGATATAGCTGCCGCGCGCGTACTGATCGTATTCCGGCTGGGCGTGAGACACAAAGCTGGTAAGCAGCAGCGCGGCAGCGCACAGAGAGAGGCGTGTTTTCATGCGGTAATCATCTCCCCGGGACGTTGCAGATAGTAGTGACGAATCGCATGCGCCGCTTTGAATGCCAGCGCGCCGACGGTGCCGGTCGGGTTATAGCCCGGGTTTTGCGGAAAGGCTGACGCGCCCACCACGAACAGGTTCGGTACATCCCACACCTGCAGATGTTTATTGACCGAGCTGGTTGAGGGATCGCTGCCCATGATAAAGCCGCCAACCACGTGCGACGACTGATACGGCACGCTGCTCCAGTGGCCGGTCATCGGTTTGACAATCATCTCGCGCGGGTTCATTGATTTAGCGATTTCCGCCACTTTACCCGTGCAGTACTGCGCCATTTTCAGATCGTTCGCCGCAAAGTCGAAAGTAATGCGCAGCAGCGGTCGGCCGTGCGGATCTTTGTAGTTGGGATCGAGCGACAGATAGTTGGTGCGCGTGGTGTAGCTGCTGGCCTCGCAGCCAATCGACATGGTGCTGAGGTAGTTGTCTTTCAGCGCGCGCTTCCACTTTGAGCCCCATTTGGGCGTGTTAGGCGGCAGCGGCCGGTAGCCAATCGGTGCCGAGCCGATGGGCGTCACGCGGATGCTGCCGCCGCCGAAGAAGCCCAGACCGCTGTGGTCAAAATTATCGTTATTGAATTCATCAATGCCCATGCCCACCGCGCCGGCACCGATAAACGGGTTAAAGTTTTTGTTGTCAAAAAACAGCGTGACGCCGTTGGCGGTCTGATAGGCGTAATTGCGGCCGGTGGTGCCTTTGTTGGTGACCGGATCATAAGCCTGGCCAATGCCGGAGAGCAGCATCAGGCGCACGTTTTCAAAGGTAAAGGCGGCGACGATCACCAGATCGGCCGGCTGTTCCCACTTATCGCCGGAGGAGTCAATGTAGGTGACGCCGGTGGCCTGTTTGCCGCTGGCATCGGTCAGCACTTCCAGCACTTCGCAGTTGGTATACGCGGTAAAGTTCTCTTTGCGCATCAGCGCCGGCAGCACGGTGGTGATGGCGCTGGCTTTCGAGTAGTTGGCGCAGCCGTAGTTGGTGCAGAAGCCGCAGAAGGTGCAGGGACCCATGGTGACGCCATAGGGATTGGTGTACGCCTCGGAGACCAGCGAGGAGGGCACCGGAAACGGCTGGTAGCCGAGATTTTTTGCTGCTTCGGCAAACAGCGTCGGACCATAGGGCTGGCGCAGCGGCGGCGTCGGATAGTCGGCCGACCGCGCGCCCTCGAACGGATTGCCGCCCGCCCGTTTCTGTCCCTGAATATTGCCGGCGTAACCCGAGGTGCCGGCCACGCGCTCAAATTGCATGTAGTGCGGCTCCATCTCCTCCCAGCTGGTGCCCCAGTCCTGCAGCACCAGCTCATCCGGAATGGCACTGGCGCCGTAGCGTTCGGTCAGGTGGCTTTTCAGGCGAAACTCTTCCGGCTGAAAGCGAAAGGTAATGCCGGCCCAGTGGTTGCCCGCGCCGCCGGTGCCGTTGCCCGGATGGAACGAGCCCCAGGTGCGCATTGGCAGGGCGGTTTGCGACGGATTGTTGCGCATGGTGCAGGTGTTCTGCCGCGTGCGCAGCATCAGCTCTTCGCGCATCACGTAGCGCAGCTCGTCGGTGACGGTGCCAATATTGAAGTCACGCGCGGTGTCGCGCCACGGGCCGCGCTCAATGCCGATCACTTCCAGGCCTTCGTCGGCCAGTTCATTGGCGATAATCGATCCGGCCCAGCCGAGGCCAATCACCACCACATCGGTTTTCGGTAATTTCTTCATCATCTATCCCCGTGCTTTCCATTGCGCAATGCTGATCGGCTCTAAGCCCAGATTTTCGTTGTGGCGCTCAACGTATTCGCGATAGTCGTAGCGCGCGCCGGGAAAGCCCAGCATCTTCCACGACACCATGTCTTTGTTGCCGCCGTAGATCGGATCGGCAAAGAAGCCTTCCATGGTGTTGTTCAGCACCTCGAGAAACAGCGACTGCGCATCAAAGCCGCTGAAATGCACCTTTCCGGCTTCCATGTCTGCCAGCAGCGCGTCCTGCTGCGCTGGCGTCAGATCGACAAAGTTCTTTTGCGAGGTTTGCTGCACGTAGCGGTTGAGCGCCGCCAGCCCCTGGCGATAGCGCTGTTGCGGCACCAGCGGCGACTGGTCGCCCTGCTCGGTGGTGCCCTGCTGAAACGGGCCCTGCATGTAGAGGCGTTCGAAGGTGCCATAAAAGCCGTGCAGCTGGCGGTCGATAAAGACAGCGCAGCCGGCTTCTTTGCCGCCCACGCTCAGCTCGTCCGCCGGAATAATGCGGTCAACCATGGCTTCCACGGTGCGCGCTTCTTCCTCGGTGAAGAACAGCCAGCCCTGAGCCTGGAACTGTTCCGGTGGGTTATCGGCGAAGGGTGTCCAGCCGGGGGCGCCCTTGAGGGAGACGGCATCGGCGGCGCCGGTGACGCCAGCGGCAACGCCCAGCGTCGACCAGGTCAGGACCTGGCGTCGTGTGACACCGGGCAGGGTTTTGGCTCGTTTTTTCATCATCGCTTCCAGACAGAGTAACAAGATAAGGCGTAACCGGCCGGCGTGCGCGGCGACACAACGGGCCGGAATCTTCAGTTTTTGTAAATTTTTATGGCGAATGTTAACTGTAGACGGGCTGGGTGGTGGCGACCAATAACCGTACAAAAAAGTGCACTATTTGATAATCCGCCGGTTATTTCCTGAACTAAGCGCCACGTTAAATCTGCAGGCTTCGCTTGAACTCAGCGCGCTGGCTGCCAGGCTTAACCGTTTCAACCACGAATTAACCAGGAGGAAATATGTCGCGCTTTGCAGAGAAAGTGGTGGTGATTACCGGAGCCGGATCCGGCATTGGTGCCGCCGCGGCGCAGCGTTTCGCCAGTGAAGGCGCTCAGGTGGTGCTGGTGGGCAGAACCCGTGACAAGCTGGAACAGGTGCTGAGCACGCTGAGCGGAGAAAATCATCTGGCGGCTCCCTGCGACGTCGGCGATGCGGATCAGGTTAAACAGCTGGCAGAGCAGGTGCAGCAGCAGTATGGGCGCGTGGATGTGCTGGTGAATAACGCCGGCAGCATCGTGCAGGGCAAAATTCACGAAGTGTCGATAGCGGACTGGAAGTCGCTGATGAGTACTGACCTCGACGGTGTATTTTACTGCACCCACTTCTTTATGCCCGCGCTGCTCAACAGTAAAGGCAACGTGGTGAATACCTCGTCGGTATCCGGACTGGGCGGCGACTGGGGCATGAGTGTCTACAACGCCGCCAAGGGCGCGGTGACCAATTTTACCCGCGCGCTGGCGATGGATTATGGCACCGATGGCGTGCGTGTTAACGCCGTTTGCCCGGGCTTTACCTTTACCGATCTCACCGAAGAGATGAAAAACGATGAGGCGCTGCTTGCACGCTTCTATGACCGTATTCCGCTGGGCCGCGCCGGTGAACCGGAAGATATCGCCAGCGCGATTGCTTTCATCGCCAGCGACGATGCGCGTTATATCACCGGCGTTAACCTGCCGGTCGATGGCGGCCTGACGGCGTCGAACGGCCAGCCGAAACAGGCGTAAGTGATAACAGGCGGAGCATCAGGTGTACTGTCACCGCCAATCCGCCTGTTATTCTGTCATGGCTCACCCGCTTCGCCATCGTGACACGCTGACACATAGCTGGCCGTATAACCGCCGTTCGCTAACGCCACGATTCTGGCAAAGCCAGACGCGCCAAAATGCATGCCGGCAATCACCGTATTTTCCGCTGCCACCTGCTGCAAAATACGCTGGCGTGTCTCTCTGGCCATGACGGGATCGATATCGAAGGCAATGGAAACCTGCGGGCAGGCCAGCTGAACAGGCGGGTAATGCACAATATCACCCCAAATCAATAAACGCTCGCCGTCTGAATCAATGCGAAACCCGCAATGTCCCGGGGTATGACCGGGCAACGCCAGCGCACGGATTCCCGGGCTGATCTCCTCATCCGCCATCAGCTGCAGCCGCGGGCCATAAGCCTGCAGGGTGCGCCGCACCAGCGCCGCGTTTAACTGCGCGCGTTCACTCAGCTGGCTGATCGCCGCATCATCCTGCCAGAAGGCGGCTTCGCTGTGGCTGAGGCAGAGCCGGGCATGGCGAAAGACCGGCTGACCCGCGCTGTCCAGCAAGCCGCCAATATGATCGGGGTGCGCATGGGTTAATAACAGGGTATCGATGTCGTCCGGCGTCACCCCGGCCAGCTGCAGATGAGGCAGTAATTTGCCGCTCTGCGCATCGCGTTTTCCCATCCCGGTATCCACCAGAATCACGCGTCCCTGACCGCGAATCAGATAACAAAACACATGGATGTCGCCCGGCTGTGCTATGCCTGCCTGGCGTTGCAGATCGACCGCATCGTCGTGGTGGATATCCGTTAATAAACTCAGACTGGCTTGCATAGTGCCGTCGCTGATGGCGCTGACCTGATATTTCCCTGTGATGTATGAAAATATTGCCTGGCTCATAATGATCTCTGTGCGCTAATTTATTCGTTCACGTTAAACAAAATAACGCGGCAATTTTCGCAGCTGATTAGCGCGATGATAATGCTGCGTCAGTGGCTGTTAGCGCGATAATGACGCTAACGCCGTTAAGGTGACCAGTGTCATTTTTGACAGAGTTGAGACCCGGATTGTCATGGACATAAAAATTTTGCGCGCCTTTGCCACTGTCGCGGCGCTGGAGCATATTGGTCAGGCTGCGGAACGGTTACATATTTCGCCGTCACCGCTTAGCCGGCAAATTCAGCAGCTGGAAAGCGAACTGGGCATGGTGCTGTTTCACCGTGAAAAGAAACGTCTGCGCCTGACGGACGAGGGTAAGCGCTTTCTCACCGAGGTGACGCCCTTTTTGCAGCATCACGAACGGCTAAAAGAGTATGCGCAGCATCTGCAGCAGGGTGACGTCGGGCGGCTGGATATTGGATATGTGGAGGCGGCTATACACTCGCGCCTGCTGCCCGCGGCGCTGGCGCGGCTGGCACCGGGGGCGGGCATTGATGTCCGGCTGCATGCGTTACGTTCCGCACAGCAAATTGCCCGGTTAGAGGCGGGGGCGATCGATATTGCCATTGTGCATACGCTGCCGCACGATGACGCGAATTTTCTGCATAAGAAGATCGCGACCGAGCCGGTGCTGCTGGCGATGCCAGCATCCAGTGCGCTGACCGCACCCGTGGCGGCTGATTTGCACGGCCGGGCGTGGATTGCCGACCAGGAAAATCTCAACCCTGCCGCGCGGGCGCGATTGCTGGCAGCCTGCCAGCGCGCCGGCTTCCAGCCGGATATTCGTTTTGAAGTGAATGGTCCGCTGGCCGCGCTTGCCTGTGTCGAAGCCGGGCTGGGTTTAACCCTGATCCAGCACAGCCTGGCGCGCATCGTTCCGGATAATGTTATCCTGCTGCCCGTGCCAGAGCTGGCGCTGGAGATTGTGCTGTATGCCGTCTGGCGCAGGCAGGATACCCGGCCGTTAACGGCGCGCTTCCTGCAGCAACTTTGCCTCACGCCCGCCGTGGCGCCGCGGTAAGCCTGAGCGGAGATGCGTCAGCCGGCGACATCCTGCAGCGCTTCCTGCAAATCGTACCAGCGGAAACCAAAGCCGGACTCCTCCAGCCGCTTCGGCAGCACGTGCTGCCCGCCCAGCACCAGCACGGCGGATTCTCCCATCATCAGTTTGATGGCGCTGGCCGGGGTGCGCATAAAGGCCGGACGGTGCATCACCTGGCCCAGCGTGGCGGCGAACTGCTCGTTGCGCACCGCGTAAGGCGCCACCATGTTAAACGGGCCCTGCAACTGATCGTTATCGATCAACCACAGGATGGCGTTGACCAGATCGTCCACGTGGATCCACGGCAGGTACTGTTTGCCGCTGCCAATCGGTCCGCCGACGCCAAGTTTGAACGGCAGCTTCATTTTGCTCAGCGCGCCACCTTCGCGCGCCAGCACCACGCCGGTGCGCAGCAGGCACACGCGGGTGCGCTCGCTTTGCGCCTTCAGCGCCAGCTGCTCCCAGCGGGCGCACAGGGTGTGGGTAAACTCCTCGTGGCCCGGATCGTCCTCGGTCACCACCACATCGCCGGTATCACCATAAAAGCCGGTGGCCGAGCCGGAAATCAACAGGCGCGGCGGATTGCTGCTGGCGTGGATCAGCGAGACGATCTGTTCAGTGATTTGCCAGCGGCTTTCGCACAGGCGCTGCTTTTGCTGCTCGGTCCAGCGCTTGTCGGCAATCGGTTCTCCCGCCAGATTGATGACGCCGTCAATAGCATTGAGATCGGACTGCTGGTTAATGCCCGACCACAACATCACGCGCGCATCGAGTTTTTCCCGCGCGGCCGCCACGTCACGCGTTACCACATTCACCTGATGGCCCAGCTGCAGCAGGCGCGGAATTAAATGGCGACCTATCAAGCCGGTACCACCGGTAATAAGCAGGTGCATGTTTAGTCTCCCTGTCATTAATTATCTGCTCTGAATTGAGCATAGAAGAGAAGTGCCGCTGCGGCGTGACAGCGCTTACGCTTATGATGAAAAACCGCCAGTTTGCCGTGGTCCTGCGGCAAAACATCGGACCAGCGCGCCATTGCCTTAGCCGGCAAAAATCGGTAAACATGATGCACACCTGACGCTTAGCCGAGGCAGCTGATGAACTATCCCGCCATTACCTTGTGGTCCGATTCCTGTTTTTTTAGCCCGTATGCCATGTCAGTTTATGTTGCGCTTACCGAGAAGGGCATTCCCTTTACCGTCAGGCGCGTTGACCTGTCGCGCAATGCACAGCTTGACGAGGAATACCGCGGCCTGTCGCTGACCTGCCGTGTGCCCACGCTGCAAATTGATGATGTCAGCCTGAATGAATCCTCGGCCATCGCCGAATATCTCGAAGAGCGTTTTCCGGCGCCGGAGTTTGAGCGCCTCTATCCGCGCGATCGCGAAAAACGTGCTCACGCGCGCGAAGTGCAGGCGTGGCTGCGCAGCGATTTACTGGCGCTGCGCACGGAGCGACCCACTGAAGTGCTGTTTGCTGCTGAACGCTTTGCTCCGCTCACGCCCGCTGGCGAACAGGCCGCCAGTAAACTGATTGCCGCGGTGCAGCGCCTGCTGCCGGACGGCCAGCAGAACCTGTTTGGCGAGTGGTCGATTGCCGACACCGACCTGGCGGTGATGATTAACCGGCTGGCGCTGCACGGCGATCCGCTGCCGGTGAAGCTGCAGCACTATGCAGAATTCCAGTGGCAGCGCGCCTCGGTGCAGCTGTGGCTGGCCGAGTCGGGTAAAGCACGCTAAAACCTTGCGGCGGCGAAAAGAACGCTTTACCTTAGCGCTCATTCTAATAAAGCATCGCAAACAGGCGCGTGCTGGGCACGCCGAAAACAGAGAAAGGGTTACCGGATGGTGGATCAAACGGCAGGTGACGGTATCGAGTGGGTGGATATCGTTAGCGAAGAAAACGAAGTGATTGCGCAGGCCAGCCGTGCGCAGATGCGTGCGCAATGTCTGCGCCATCGCGCTACCTATATTGTGGTGCACGACGGCATGGGCAAGATTCTGGTGCAACGCCGTACCGAGAGCAAAGATTTTATGCCGGGTATGCTGGATGCCACTGCGGGCGGCGTGGTGCAAAGCGGTGAAGACCTGCTGGAATCCGCCCGTCGTGAAGCGGAAGAGGAGCTCGGCATCGCTGATGTCCCGTTCGCCGAGCACGGCAAATTCTACTTCGAAGATCAGCACTGCCGCGTATGGGGTGGACTGTTCAGCTGCGTGTCGCACGGTCCGTTTGCCATGCAGGAAGAGGAAGTGGATGAAGTGTTCTGGATGACGCCGGAAGAGATCACCGCCCGCTGTGATGAATTCACCGATGATTCACTCAAAGCCCTGTCGCTGTGGCTGAGCCGCAACAGTGACGCGGTGCGCAGTAAGCAAAGCAGCGAAGCCTGATTCCTGCGCTTCCGCATTAAGGCACCCTAAGGGTGCCTTTTGTGTTTAATGCTGGCTGAGAATACGGGTGAGAATGTTCAGCGCCGTACTGAACTGGGCGTCCGGAATGGTTAGCGGATAAAGAAAGCGGATCACGTTGCTGTGCACGCCGCAGGTCAGCAGGATCAATCCTTCGGCCAGCGCCTGCTGCTGAATCGCTTTGGCGATCTCCGCCGAGGGCCGGCCGCTGGCGTCATGGAATTCCGCCGCCATCATCGAGCCATAACCGCGTACCTCGGCCAGCGCACGGCATCCGGCGCCGTTCAACGCTTCCGCCAGCTGCGTACCGAGCCATTGCGCACGCTCGCACAAGTTTTCCTCACTGATAATATCCAGCACCGCATGCGCGGCGGCAATTGCTGGCGGATGGCCGGCATAGGTGCCGCCCAGACCGCCCGGCTCCGGTGCATCCATCACCGCGGCCCGGCCACTCACCGCCGAAAGCGGAAACCCGCCTGCCAGACTTTTCGCCAGCGTGATCAGGTCCGGCTGTACCTCATAATATTCGCTGGCAAACAGCCTGCCGGGGCGCGCAAAACCGCTCTGTACTTCATCGGCGATCAGCAGGATGCCGTGGCGATCGCACAGCTGACGCAGCGCCGTCACAAACTCTGGCGGCGCGACATAGAATCCGCCTTCGCCCTGAACCGGTTCAAAGATGATGGCCGCCACCTGCTGTGGCGCGATATCGCTGCGGAAAATCGTCTCCAGACTGTCGAGCGCATCGTGCACGCTGACGTTATGCAGCGCATTGGGGTAGCGCGCGTGAAACACCGGGCTGGCAAACGGGCCGAAGCCGGTTTTGTAAGGCAGCACTTTGCCGGTCAGCGCCATGGTCATATTGGTGCGACCGTGGAACGCGCCGCTGAAGGCGATTATCCCCGGACGACCGGTGGCTGCGCGCGCGATTTTCACCGCGTTCTCAACTGCCTCGGCGCCGGTAGAGAAGAAGGTGGTTTTCACGGCGCCTTCAATCGGCACCAGCGCATTCAGACGCTCCGCAAGGTGAATGTAGTTCTCATACGGCACGATTTGAAACGCGGTATGAGTGAAGCACGTCAGCTGCTGCTGTACCGCCGCCAGCACTTTGGGATGCCGGTGTCCGGTATTGAGCACCGCAATGCCGGCGGCGAAATCAATATATTCCCGACCCTGCTGGTCCCACAGCGTGGCGTTTTCGGCTTTCGCCGCAAAGAAATCACACATCACGCCCACGCCACGCGGCGTGGCCTGTAACCGACGGCTGTGCACATCACTGTTGCTCATTGCTGACCTCGTAAGTCGCGGGAGAGTGTAATCAGTGTTAGCGTGCAGGCGGGATTTTGCCAGTGCGTTTATACGGGCAGGGTTGTGGCGCAGGATAAAAAAGCACGCCCGGGCGGGCGTGCTGATGCGGAGCGGGGAAGGGGATTAGCCTTCAGCCTGCTGCGACTGAATCGCCGTCAGCGCAATGGTGTAGACAATATCATCGACCAGCGCACCGCGTGACAGGTCGTTAACCGGTTTGCGCATGCCCTGCAGCATCGGCCCGATGGAGATCAGGTCGGCAGAACGCTGCACCGCTTTGTAAGTGGTGTTACCGGTGTTGAGATCCGGGAAGATAAATACCGTCGCACGTCCGGCCACCGCTGAGTTCGGTGCTTTAGACTTGGCGACGTCTTCCATGATCGCGGCGTCGTACTGCAGTGGACCGTCGATCACCAGATCCGGACGTTTTTCCTGTGCAATGCGCGTCGCTTCACGCACTTTCTCTACGTCACTACCGGCACCGGAGTTACCGGTAGAGTAGGAGATCATCGCTACGCGTGGATCGATGCCGAAGGCTTTGGCGGAGTCGGCGGACTGAATCGCGATCTCGGCCAGCTGCTCCGGATTAGGATCCGGGTTGATGGCGCAGTCGCCGTACACCAGCACCTGCTCTGGCAGCAGCATGAAGAACACCGAGGAGACCAGCGAGCTGTTCGGCGCGGTTTTGATCAGCTGCAACGGCGGACGAATTGTGTTGGCGGTGGTGTGAACCGCGCCCGAGACCAGACCGTCAACTTCGCCGCTTTCCAGCATCATGGTGCCCAGCACCACGTTATCTTCCAGCTGCTCCTGCGCGACCACTTCGGTCATGCCTTTGCTCTTACGCAGCTCAACCAGGCGCGGCACGTAGTTGTCACGCACCACCTGCGGATCGACAATTTCAATGCCTTTGCCGAGCTCAACGCCCTGCGCTGCGGCCACGCGCTGAATCTCATCCGGATTGCCCAGCAGCACACAGGTGGCGATGCCGCGCTCGGCACAAATCGCCGCCGCTTTAACGGTACGCGGTTCGTCGCCTTCCGGCAGGACGATGCGCTTGCCGGCTTTACGCGCCAGTTCGGTGAGCTGATAGCGGAATGCCGGCGGTGACAGACGACGGCTGCGTTCGGATGTGGCGGTCAGTGATTCAACCCAGTCAGCATTGATAAAGCCGGCCACATACTCCTGCACTTTTTCGATGCGCTGCGTGTCGTCAGCCGGCACTTCCAGGTTAAAGCTCTGCAGGCTGAGCGAGGTTTGCCAGGTGTTGGTTTTTACCATGAACACCGGCAGGCCGGTCTGGAAGGCGCGTTCGCACAGACGGGCTATCGGCGCTTCAATCTGATAGCCGCCGGTCAGCAGCACTGCACCAATTTCGATGCCGTTCATCGCCGCTAGGCAGGCCGCCACCAGCACGTCAGGACGGTCGGCTGAGGTCACCAGCAGCGAGCCCGGACGGAAGTGCTCCAGCATATGCGGGATGCTGCGCGCGCAGAAGGTGACGGATTTGACGCGACGCGTGTGGATTTCACCTTCGTTGATGATCTCCGCGTTGAGATGGCGGCACATATCAATGGCGCGCGTCGCGATCAGATCAAAGCTCCACGGCACGCAGCCCAGCACCGGCAGCGGGCTGTTGGCGAACAGCTGCTTAGGATCGATGTTGGCGATGCTGGCTTTCGAGGAGTCGTCGAAAATTTCTGACAGATCCGGACGGGTACGGCCCTGCTCATCCACTGGCGCGTTGAGTTTGTTGATGATGACGCCGGTGATGTTTTTGTTTTTGCTGCCGCCGAAGCTGCTCTGCGTCAGTTCGATGCGCTCTTTCAACTGTGCCGGTGAGTCGTTACCCAGCGACATGACGAAGACGATCTCCGCGTTCAGCGTTTTGGCAATTTCATAGTTCAGCGCCGAGGCAAACTGATGTTTGCGCGTCGGAACCAGGCCTTCCACCAGCACCACTTCCGCATCTTTGGCGTTGGCGTGGTAGTTGGCGATGATCTCTTCCATCAGCACATCCTGCTGGTTAGAACCCAGCAGCGACTCAACGCGTGACATTGGCAGCGGAACCGCGGCCGGAATCGCGGAGTTTTTGCGAATGATGGTGGTGGTCTGGTCTGGCGCATCGCCGCCAGCGCGCGGCTGGGCGATCGGTTTGAACACGCTCAGGCGCACGCCTTTGCGCTCCATGGCACGAATCACGCCAAGGCTGACGCTGGTCAGGCCGACGCTGGTGCCGGTAGGAATAAGCATAATTGTACGTGACACTATAGAAACCTCGCGGTGTTACAGGGTGTCAAAAACAACACCGTCAGCCGAAGCTGACGGAGAGAAACATTACGCGGTGAGGCGCGCGGCGTCCTGGGCGATGACCCACTCTTCATTGGTTGGAATCACCACCGCCGGGCGGGTACCTTCTTTATTGATGAAGCCGGACTTGCCGAAGCGTGCAGCCAGGTTGCGCTCGTGGTCAACCTCGAAGCCAAGCAGACCCAGTTTGTCCAGCGCCAGCTCACGCACCATCGCCGCGTTTTCACCGATACCGCCGGTAAACACCACCGCATCCAGACGGCCTTCCATCAGCGCGGTGTAGCTGCCGATGTACTTCGCCAGGCGGTGACAGAACACATCCATCGCACGTTTGGCATCGTCTTTGGTGGCGTAGTTATCTTCCACGTAACGGCAGTCGCTGGTGACTTCGGTCAGGCCCAGCAGGCCGGACTCTTTGGTCAGCAGTTTGTTGATCGCATCCACGCTCATGCCCAGCGTATCGTGCAGGAAGAAGACGATAGCCGGATCGATGTCACCGCTGCGGGTGCCCATCACCAGACCTTCCAGCGGTGTCAGACCCATTGAGGTATCTACGCACTGGCCGTTACGGATGGCCGCAACAGAACCGCCGTTGCCGAGATGGCAGGTGATGATGTTCAGCTCGCTGACCGGCTTGTTCAGCATTTTGGCGGCTTCCTGCGTCACATAGTAGTGACTGGTGCCGTGCGCGCCGTAGCGGCGCACGCCGTGCTCTTTATACAGGTTGTACGGCAGGGCATAGAGATAGGACTCTTCCGGCATAGTCTGATGGAAGGCGGTGTCGAAAACGGCGACATTTTTATCCGACAGGTGCGGGAAGTTTTTCATCGCTTCGTCGATACCGATCAGGTGCGCCGGATTGTGCAGTGGCGCGAAAGACGACGCGTCTTTAATGCCCTGAATGACGGACTCGTCAATCACCACCGATTGCGTCAGCTGCTCGCCGCCGTGAACGATACGATGGCCGATTGCAGCGATTTGTGCCGAAAGCTCTGGTTTTTGTGCCAGAATAGTTTTAACGATGAAGTTCAGCGCTTCGCTGTGCGCTGCGCCCGCGCCGAGCGGGGCTTCCTGTTTGCTGCCGTCCAGTTTCCACTTGATGCGCGCTTCCGGCAGGTGGAAACACTCCGCCAGACCGGAAAGGTATTCGTCACCGCTGGCTGGATTGAGAATGGCAAACTTAAGAGAGGAGCTGCCGCAGTTGAGGACCAGTACTAACTTCGTCGACATGGAAGTACCTATTTTGTTAAATAGTGGCTAAAAATAACGCAATCAGACTAACAGCGTAGCCTATGAAAGCTGGTAGATTAATGATTAACATCATGCGCTAGTCAAAAAAGAAACGACACGCAAAAAATTTCGGTAATTTTACGCAGATTTTTGAAATCCACGAAGCGAAACATGGCTCCAGCGCGCTCTTTTATTGAGCTGCGGCTTCCGGTAATGTTGCAAAAACGGCGTCAGAATACCCACTGTGACCCGCAAAGACAAAATCTTTTGAAGGATGTCACGTAAAGTTGTGTAGTTATAAAATTTTTTTAAATGTTGCAGTAATAGTTGAGGTCTACCATGGCGAATGACGCAGGCAATCCAGGCTGGTTCGGCTTATTTCAGCGCGGCCAGCACTACATGAAAACCTGGCCCGCCGACAAACGTCTGGCGCCGGTGTTTCCTGAGAACCGTGTGGTGACGGCAACCCGCTTTGCGATTCGCTTTATGCCACCGCTGGCCATTTTTACGCTGACGTGGCAAATCGCGCTCGGCGGGCAACTCGGCCCGGCGATTGCCACCGCGCTGTTTGCCTGTAGCCTGCCGATGCAGGGATTATGGTGGCTGGGTAAACGTTCCGTCACGCCGCTGCCGCCAACGCTGCTGCACTGGTTCCACGAAGTGCGCGCCAAACTGGAAGAGGCCGGACAGGCCATTGCCCCCGTCGACGGCAAGCCGACTTACCAGGCGCTGGCGGATGTGCTCAAGCGTGCTTTTAAGCAGCTCGACCGTACTTTCCTCGACGATCTTTGATCAAATGGCGCTTTTCTCTGCCAGAGAATTTGCGCCCAATCCCGGTTCAAATCAAAGAATAGTGATGCGGACATACACGCATCGCTTTCATTGTGTAATCATTTCTGCATTGTTTAAAACTTAAGCGGCCCTGCGGCCCGGGAGTAAACCATGGAAATGACCCATGCACAGCGACTGATTCTTTCTAATCAATACCAGATGATGGCGATGCTTGAGCCGGATAACGCCGAGCGCTATCGCCGCTATCAGACTATTATTGAACGCGGCTATGGACTGCAATTGCGCGAGCTGGACAAAGAGTTCGGCGAGCTGAGCGAGGCGACCTGCCGTACGCTGATCGACATTATGGAAATGCATCATGCGCTGCATGTTTCCTGGTCCAATCACAAGGCGCCGTGCAACATTGAAGAGCGTCGCCTGGCGTTTCTCGGCTTCGACGCGGCCACCGAAGCGCGTTACCTCGGCTACGTACGCTTTATGGTTAACGTGGAAGGGCGCTATACCCATTTCGATTCCGGCACCCACGGCTTCAATGCGCAAACCCCGATGTGGGAAAAATACCAACGCATGCTGGCGGTGTGGCACACTTGTCCGCGTCAGTATCACCTCAGCGAGAATGAGATCGCGCAAATCCTCAATGCCTGAATAAGGAGCAACGTGTGAAGTACAGGGGTTTTCTGTTTGATTTAGACGGGACGCTGGTGGATTCACTGCCGGCCGTGAATCGCGCCTGGTCAAGCTGGGGCGCACGCCACGGCCTTGCTGCGCAGCAGGTGCTGGACTACATTCACGGCAAACCGGCGATCAACTCGCTGCGCCACTTTATGGCGGGCCAGTCTGAAGCAGCGATCCAGGCCGAATTTCGCTGGCTGGAGCAGCTGGAAGCAGAAGACACGGCAGGCGTGCAGGCGATTGCCGGTGCACACGCGTTGCTGACCACCCTGAACGCACTCGACATTCCCTGGGCGATTGTGACTTCGGGATCGATCCCGGTGGCGCATGCCCGTCACAAAGCGGCCGGTTTACCGCTGCCGGAGGTGTTTATTACCGCCGAGGACATTAAATTCGGTAAGCCCAATCCTGAACCTTATTTGCTGGGCGCTGAGCGGCTCGGGCTTTCTGCGCCAGAATGCGTGGTGGTGGAAGATGCACCGGCGGGCATTATCGCCGGGCTGGAAGCGGGCAGCGCGGTGGTGGCGGTCAATCCGCCGGCCGATGCGCCACGCCTGAGTGAAGTGGCGCTGCAGGTGGAAAATCTGCAGCCGCTGCACATCAGTAAACAGCTGGACGGTTACTTCAGCGTGACGCTCCGCGCCTGAAACAGCCCACGCTGAGCGGCGCAGGTTACAGCGGCGTATCCTGGGAAATTTCATCCAGCGACAGGCTGAAGCTGGGGATGAAGACTTCAACGAAGTAATCCATCTCCGGCGATCGCCGCTGCGCCAGCGTCTTCTCCAGACGGGCTTTGGCCAGCAGAAACTCGTTGTTGCCGGCCGATAGTTCTTCAAGGCACTTGAGGTAGGCGCACAGCGCATCAGCCTGTTTTACCACCGCCTGCTCGCTCTCGCTATGCAGGTGCTCATCCAGCAGCGGACGATATGCGTCCTGCAACTCAGGCGGCAGCATCTCAATCAGCTTGTGCTGCGCAACCTTTTCAATCTTCTTGTATTCATGGGCAATCTGCGCGTTGTAGTACTTTACCGGCGTGGGCAAATCGCCGGTCAGCACTTCGCTGGCATCGTGATACAGCGCCAGCATGGCGATGCGATCGGCATTCAGATTGCCGTTAAATTTTTTGTTTTTAATGATGGCCAGCGCATGCGCCACCATGGCGACCTGCAGACTGTGCTCGGAGACATTTTCCGTGCGCACATTGCGCATCAGCGGCCAGCGGTTGATGAGTTTCAGGCGGGAGAGGTGGGCGAAAAAGTGGCTACGGGTCATGGACGGTTCCTGTTGCACGGCGGGGAGCTTGTGCGGCTCCCCGAAAGTCAAACAGTATACGCGTCACAGATTACTGGCGATAGCCTTGCAGGAAGCGACCAAACTTGTTGATGGCCATCTCGAGGTCGTCCACGCGCGGCAGGGTAACGATGCGCACGTGATCCGGCCACGGCCAGTTAAAGGCAGTGCCCTGCACCAGCAGCACTTTTTCCTGCAGCAGGAAATCCAGCACCATTTTCTGGTCGTCCATGATGTTGAATTTCTTAGCATCGATGCGCGGGAACATATAGAGCGCGCCCTGCGGCTTCACGCAGCTGACGCCGGGAATATCGTTGATCAGTTCCCAGGCGCGCTGGCGCTGCTCGAACAGCCGTCCACCCGGCGCGATAAACTCGCTGATGCTTTGATAGCCGCCCAGCGCAGTCTGAATGGCATGCTGCGCTGGCACGTTAGCGCACAGACGCATCGAGGCCAGCATCTCCAGACCTTCGATATAGCCTTTGGCGTGCTTCTTCGGTCCGTTCAGTACCATCCAGCCCTGGCGGAAACCGGCCACGCGGTAGGTTTTGGACAGCCCGTTGAAGGTCACGGTCAGCAGATCCGGTGCCAGCGCGGCAATCGAATGATGCTGGGCTTCGTCATACAGAATCTTGTCGTAGATCTCGTCGGCGAAGATGATCAGGTTATGCTGGCGGGCGATCTCCACGATCTCCAGCAGCAGCTCTTTGCTGTACACCGCACCGGTCGGGTTGTTGGGGTTGATGATCACGATCCCGCGGGTACGCGGTGTGATTTTGCTGCGGATATCATCCAGATCCGGGAACCAGCCCGCGGATTCGTCGCACAGATAGTGCACCGCTTTGCCGCTCGACAGCGAAACCGCCGCCGTCCACAGCGGATAATCTGGCGCGGGCACCAGCATCTCATCGCCGCTGTTCAGCAGCGCCTGCATCGCCTGTACGATCAGTTCAGACACGCCGTTGCCAATATAGATATCTTCTACCGTAACGTCGCGCATGTCGCGCGCCTGGTAGTGCTGCATGATGGCTTTACGTGCTGAATACAGGCCTTTCGAGTCGCAATAGCCTTGCGCGCTCGGCAGGTTACGAATCACGTCTACCAGGATTTCATCTGGGGCTTCAAAACCAAACGGGGCAGGGTTGCCGATGTTGAGTTTGAGAACTTTGTTGCCTTCTTCTTCGAGACGTTTAGCTTCTTTCAGTACCGGGCCACGAATGTCGTAACAGACATTTTCCAGCTTGCCGGATTTATCAATTTGAAAATTCATCGTTACCGCCTTAATGGGCAGAGTCCTTTTAACCTGCCACTAAAATCAAACCTGCTCAATTTACTCCTCTCACCGTAACAAAAGAAGGGCAGCGCTGGGTTTTGGCGCGATAGCCAGGCTTTGCCGGATTCAGTGGCGCGAAACGCATTTTTAACTATTAAAACTGGTTTAATTATCTATTAAAATGGCAGGAGTCAACATTAAATGCTTGCGCTGATCGGGTCGCCTGTAAACCGGGATATCCAGCCGCGCGCCGCGCCATTCAGCAATTTTTCATTTAACTGCGGTCTGAGGAATGGTTAGCGACTTGATGAAATAGTTAAAGGAATCTTGTTAGATGCCGAAAAAATGTGCAGCAATGATTAAGCACTATCTGGCATGAGGCGATGACGACGGTTATTTGCTACGCCAGGCGGTTGAAACCAGGCCCCGTCAGCCGGGGATAAAACCGCGTGGCAGCGGCTTAAATAGCATTTACGCTGTCACTTTAACGCTTATCATTCAGTTTAAGAACCAGGCGGGTTAAAAAATCAGCAGCGTTGTGGCAGGATGTGCCGGAAATGGCTTTTGGTCAAAAATTACGATGTTTTGAACAAAAACATTTCCATTTATAGCGTAAAAATGATTAAGTATAATTTATTATTTGATGCACTTTATCGCTTCGCATCAGCATAACAAGATGTTATTCCTTTTTGCCCCGCAGGACAGTTTGGCGGGAAACCAGGCAACTACACAGCTTCCAGCAACGTTCTACTGACGTCCCTGGCCCAGGAAGTTGTTCTGACTTTTACGACGCCATTGCCCGTTTTGCGGTGATGTGTTCGTCGGCATCCGCCTGACTCGATTTTTTCATGAGCGCCTTCACACAGGGCGATCATTAAGCACCATTACCACTTATCTCTTTGTTAAGTATGGTAATACACCAGGGTAGTAGTTTCAAAAAATCTTATAAGTGAAGAAATAACATGACTAATGCAAATCGTCCGATACTGAATCTCGACCTCGATCTGCTGCGTACTTTTGTCGCCGTTGCTGACCTGAATACCTTTGCAGCCGCCGCTGCAGCAGTATGCAGAACGCAATCAGCCGTAAGCCAGCAGATGCAACGTCTGGAACAATTGGTAGGTAAAGAGCTGTTTGCCAGACATGGACGTAACAAATTGCTGACTGAGCATGGTATTCAGCTGCTTGGCTACGCCAGGAAGATCCTGCGTTTCAACGATGAAGCCTGCACTTCTTTAATGTACAGCAATATCCAGGGCGTGCTGACGATTGGCGCGTCTGACGATACCTCTGATACCATTCTGCCGTTTCTGCTTAACCGCGTAACGTCAGTGTATCCGAAACTGGCAATCGACGTCCGCGTGAAGCGTAATCCGTTTATGATGGAGATGCTGAACCAGGGCGAAGTGGATCTGGTGGTGACCACCTCCAGTCCGGGTAACTTCACCTACCAGGTGCTGCGCACCTCGCCAACGCTGTGGTACTGCGCGGCAGATTACATTTTCCAGCGCGGTGAAGCCATTCCGCTGGTGCTGCTGGATGAGCCAAGCCCGTACCGTGACATGGCGATCGATCATCTCAACGAAGCGGGTATCCCGTGGCGTATCTCCTACGTGGCTTCCACGCTGGCGGCGGTACGTGCGGCGGTAAAAGCGGGGCTGGGTGTCACCGCGCGTCCGGTTGAAATGATGAGCCCGGAGCTGCGCGTGATGGGGGCGGCAGAAGGCCTGCCGGTGCTGCCGGATACGCAATATTTGCTGTGCCGTAATCCGGACAGCGATAATGAGCTGGCACTGGCCATCTTCAACGCGATGCAGTCCACTAACGATCCTTACAATCTGAGCGCGAATCCGGACGGTACGCTGCTGCTGGATGATGAAGAGTAAGGTTGACCGTTACTGGTAATCCGTCACAACCGGCATGCCAGATAATTGTTAAAAGTTAGAGAAAAGAGCCTTAGCCTGATGAAAATCAGCTAAGGCTTTTTTTATGGCGGTTATTTCCGCTTTTTTAGCACGATTTGCACCTGATAATTTCACTAACTTCCTGAAAAGTGAAATGTGTTTCATTTTCATCCTGCGCGGAATTTATTTATCATTTCGTGCCAACTTTATCTCCGTCTTTCGTCGGACCGCCTGCCGGTTTTTCCAGCAAAAAACGTCAATATGTGTTCTGGATCAAAAAAATACCCCCGATAAGGGGGGGGAAATCCGCGCAAGACCTGTCAAACTATGATTGTTAAATGCACGATCCATGCATGTGAATACCCGCTACACTGAAATTAACCGTACAAACTGAAGCGATTTAGCTGGCGCTCAGGGGTGCATATGTTAATAATATGATGCGGGTGTAAATTAATGTTTGGATACTTTTGTCAAAGTTGACAAAAGGTTATAGAAAGGAGTAAAAAACCCCATAAAATTGCTGCTTAATTGATAAAGACAGCAAAGTTTATAAGGTTTTTTATCCTTCCCTTGAATCGATGTGGTGTGTTTGCTGCGACAGTGCAGGATGCCATCGCCACTTTTGATGAGTAAGCAAAGAGTATGTCAACAACCACAGAAGTCATCGCTCATCACTGGGCGTTTATTATTTTCATTGTTATCGCGTTTGGCCTGTGTGCCTTTATGTTAACCGGTGGCTGGTTGTTAGGTGGACGTGCACGCGCGCGCCACAAAGACACGCCGTTTGAATCCGGTATCGAATCCGTCGGTGATACCCATATCCGCCTCTCGGCAAAATTCTATCTGGTTGCGATGTTTTTCGTCATTTTCGACGTCGAAGCCCTCTATCTATACGCATGGTCGACCTCCATTCGCGAAAGCGGCTGGGTCGGCTTTGTCGAAGCCGCAATTTTCATTTTGGTGCTCCTGGCAGGCCTGGTTTATCTGGTGCGCATCGGTGCGCTGGATTGGGCGCCTGCGCGTCGTCGCGTAGTCGTTAAATCGAGCCCGGTCAGCCACAGTCACACCAACCCTCATAAGCAGTAAAAGCGAGGCAATAAGATGGACTACACGCTGACACGCGTAGACCCGAACGGGGGCGATAACGACCGTTATCCCCTGCAGAAACAGGAGATTGTTACCGATCCTCTGGAGCAGCACGTTCATCGCAGCGTCTATATGGGCAAGCTCGAGCACGCCCTGCATGACATGGTGAACTGGGGTCGTAAAAACTCTCTCTGGCCGTATAACTTCGGCCTTTCCTGTTGCTACGTGGAAATGACCACGTCATTCACCGCAGTACATGATGTGGCGCGTTTCGGTGCAGAAGTAATGCGCGCCTCGCCACGTCAGGCTGACTTTATGGTGATCGCCGGTACGCCGTTTACCAAAATGGCGCCGGTGATTCAGCGTTTGTATGACCAGATGCTGGAACCAAAATGGGTGATTTCGATGGGGGCCTGCGCCAATTCCGGCGGCATGTATGACATCTATTCGGTGGTGCAGGGTGTGGATAAATTCCTGCCGGTTGATGTGTATATCCCGGGTTGTCCGCCACGTCCGGAAGCTTACATGCAGGCGCTGCTGCTGCTGCGTGAGTCCATCGGCAAAGAACGTCGTCCACTCTCGTGGGTGGTTGGCGATCAGGGCGTGTATCGCGCCAATATGCAGTCTGAGCGTGAAAGAAAGCGCGGTGAGCGTATTGCCGTCACCAACCTGAGAACCCCAGACGAAGTTTAAGCACCCCGTACACGGATGGAGCCACGGCCGCAGCAGATAATGACAACGTAGTGTGTGCCGCCATCCTGACGCCTTCTTTTGAGTGCCTGATTACAGGCCGGAATGGTGAGTAACGTATGACAGATTTAACCACGCAAGATCTCGCTCAGCCTGCATGGCAAACCCGGGATCACCTGGATGATCCGGTGATCGGCGAGCTGCGTAACCGTTTTGGGCCGGATGCCTTTACCGTTCAGGCCACCCGCACCGGCATTCCGGTCGTTTGGGTGAAGCGTGAACAGCTACTGGAAATCATTGAATTCCTGCGTAAGCTGCCGAAGCCGTACGTCATGCTCTATGACCTGCACGGTTTCGATGAGCGTTTACGTACCCACCGCGCCGGTCTGCCCGCCGCGGATTTTTCCGTTTTCTATCACCTGCTGTCGATTGAACGCAACCGCGACATCATGCTCAAGGTGGCGCTGTCTGAAAACGATCTGAATGTGCCCACCATCACCAAAATTTTCGCTAACGCCAACTGGTATGAGCGCGAAACCTGGGAGATGTTTGGTATCACCTTCAACGGCCACCCGCACCTGACGCGCATCATGATGCCGCAGACCTGGGAAGGGCACCCGCTGCGTAAAGACTACCCGGCGCGCGCCACCGAGTTCGATCCTTTCACGCTGACTAAGCAGAAAGAAGATCTGGAGATGGAGTCACTGACCTTCAAGCCGGAAGACTGGGGCATGAAGCGTGGCACCACCAATGAGGACTTCATGTTCCTCAACCTCGGTCCGAACCACCCTTCAGCGCACGGTGCGTTCCGCATCATTCTGCAGCTGGATGGCGAAGAGATCGTCGACTGCGTGCCGGACGTGGGTTACCACCATCGCGGCGCGGAGAAGATGGGCGAGCGTCAGTCGTGGCACAGCTATATTCCGTATACCGACCGTATCGAGTACCTCGGCGGTTGCGTAAACGAAATGCCTTACGTGCTGGCGGTGGAAAAGCTGGCGGGCATCACCGTACCGGATCGCGTGAATGTGATTCGCGTGATGCTGTCAGAGCTGTTCCGTATCAACAGCCACCTGCTGTACATCTCCACCTTTATTCAGGACGTCGGTGCCATGACGCCGGTGTTCTTTGCCTTTACCGACCGTCAGAAAATTTATGACGTGGTGGAAGCGATCACCGGTTTCCGTATGCACCCGGCGTGGTTCCGCATCGGCGGTGTGGCGCACGATCTGCCGAAAGGCTGGGAACGTCTGCTGCGCGAGTTCCTCGACTGGATGCCGAAGCGTTTGAAAGAGTACGACAAAGCTGCGCTGCGCAACACCGTGCTGATGGGCCGTTCGCAGGGCGTGGCCGCCTATAACATGGACGAAGCGCTGGCGTGGGGCACCACCGGTGCCGGTCTGCGCGCCACCGGTCTGGATTTCGACGTGCGTAAATGGCGTCCCTATTCCGGCTATGAAAACTTCGACTTCGAGGTGCCGGTCGGTGCGGGTATCAGCGACGCTTACACCCGCGTGCAGCTGAAGATGGAAGAGATGTGGCAGTCGCTGCGTATCCTTGAGCAGTGCCTGAAAAACATGCCGGAAGGTCCGTTCAAGGCCGATCATCCGCTGACCACGCCGCCACCGAAAGAGCGCACGCTGCAGCACATTGAAACCCTGATCACGCACTTCCTGCAGGTTTCGTGGGGCCCGGTAATGCCGGCCAACGAATCGTTCCAGATGATTGAAGCGACGAAAGGGATTAACAGCTACTACCTGACCAGCGATGGCAGCACCATGAGCTACCGCACCCGCGTGCGTACGCCGAGCTTCCCGCATCTGCAGCAGATCCCTTCGGTGATCCGCGGCAGCCTGGTATCCGACCTGATCGTGTACCTCGGTAGTATCGATTTTGTTATGTCAGACGTGGACCGCTAATTATGCACGATCAAAAAATTGCCATTCAAACCATCGACCCGACTGAGGTCTTTGTGCTGAGCGAGGCCGAGCACCACGCTATTGAGCATGAAAAACATCACTATGAAGATGCGCGCGCGGCGTCGATTGAAGCGCTGAAGATCGTGCAGAAGCAGCGCGGCTGGGTGCCGGACGGTGCCATCAACGCGATTGCTGAGGTACTGGGCATTCCGGCCAGCGACGTAGAAGGTGTGGCGACGTTTTACAGCCAGATCTACCGTACGCCGGTTGGCCGCCACGTGATTCGCTACTGCGACAGCGTGGTGTGCCACATCACCGGTTACCAGGGCATTCAGGCGGCGCTGGAGCAGAACCTGAACATTAAGCCAGGACAAACCACGCCGGATGGTCGCTTTACGCTGCTGCCAACCTGCTGCCTCGGCAACTGTGACAAAGGCCCGACCATGATGGTGGATGAAGATACCCACGTTCACCTGACGCCGGAAGGCATCGCCAATCTGCTGGAGCAGTATCAATGACCATTAAACAGATCATTCGTACTGCGGAAACCCATCCGCTGACCTGGCGTCTGCGTGACGACAAACAGCCGGTATGGTTCGATGAATACCGCAGTAAAAACGGCTACGTTGGCGCCGATAAAGCGCTGAAGGGCATGAGCCAGGACGAGATCGTCGCCGCGGTGAAGGATTCCGGCCTGAAAGGGCGCGGCGGTGCCGGCTTCAGCACCGGCCTGAAGTGGAGCTTGATGCCCAAAGATGAATCCATGAACATCCGTTACCTGCTGTGTAACGCCGATGAGATGGAACCAGGCACTTATAAAGACCGCCTGCTGATGGAGCAGTTACCGCACCAGCTGGTGGAAGGCATGCTAATCAGTGCGTTTGCGCTGAAAGCCTACCGTGGCTACATCTTCCTGCGCGGTGAATACATCGAAGCCGCGGAAAATCTGCGTCGTGCCATCGCCGAAGCTACTGCCGCGGGCTATCTCGGTAAAAACATTCTCGGTACCGGCTTCGATTTCGAACTGTTTGTTCACACCGGTGCGGGCCGCTATATCTGCGGCGAAGAGACCGCGCTGATCAACTCGCTGGAAGGGCGCCGCGCTAACCCGCGCTCCAAGCCGCCGTTCCCGGCCAGTGCCGGCGTTTGGGGCAAACCGACCTGCGTCAATAACGTTGAGACGCTCTCGAACGTGCCGGCGATCTTCCTGAATGGCGTGGAGTGGTACAAAAACATCTCCAGCAGCGAAGACACTGGCACCAAGATGATGGGCTTCTCCGGCCGGGTGAAAAATCCGGGCGTGTGGGAGCTGCCGTTTGGCACCACCGCACGCGAAATCCTTGAGGATTATGCCGGCGGTATGCGCGATGGCCTCAAGTTCAAAGCCTGGCAGCCGGGCGGAGCCGGTACCGACTTCCTGACCGAGCAGCACCTCGACCTGCCGATGGAATTTGCCAGCATCGGCAAAGCCGGCAGCCGTCTGGGTACCGCGCTGGCGATGGCGGTCGACCACGAAATCAATATGGTGTCGCTGGTACGCAACCTCGAAGAGTTCTTTGCGCGCGAGTCGTGCGGCTGGTGTACGCCGTGCCGTGATGGTCTGCCATGGAGCGTGAAGATCCTGCGTGCGCTGGAGCAGAAAAAAGGCCAGCCGGGGGATATCGAAACCCTGCTGCAGCTGTGCCGCCAGCTCGGTCCGGGCAAGACGTTCTGCGCCCACGCACCGGGTGCCGTTGAGCCACTGCAGAGCGCGATTAAATATTTCCGTGACGAGTTTGAAGCTGGCATTGCGCCGCAGGTGTTTGGCAATACCCGCGCCATTGGCGGGATTCAGCCTAACCTGCTGAAAGCGCGCTGGTAAGCCGCCGTCGTACACGGAATCGCCCGGGCCTGAGGCTGCGGGGCAGGAATTAGATGTTTAACGCTCGTCTGCGGACGAGCCTTACGGAAGCATGTTCACTATGGCTACAATCCATGTAGACGGTAAAGAATATGATGTGAACGGAGCGGACAACCTGCTGCAGGCGTGTCTGTCTCTGGGCCTTGATATTCCTTATTTTTGCTGGCATCCGGCGCTGGGAAGCGTGGGAGCCTGCCGCCAGTGCGCGGTGAAGCAATTCCAGAATGCCGAAGATACCCGTGGTCGCCTCGTCATGTCCTGCATGACGCCTGCGTCTGACGGCACCTTTATCTCCATCGACGATGGCGAAGCGAAAGAGTTTCGTGAAAGCGTGGTGGAGTGGCTGATGACCAACCACCCGCACGACTGTCCGGTGTGCGAAGAGGGCGGTAACTGTCACCTGCAGGATATGACGGTAATGACGGGACACAGCTTCCGTCGCTACCGTTTTACCAAGCGTACCCATCAGAATCAGGATCTCGGGCCGTTTATCTCGCATGAGATGAACCGCTGTATCGCCTGTTACCGCTGCGTGCGCTACTACAAAGATTACGCCGATGGCAAAGATCTTGGCGTGTACGGCGCGCATGACAACGTCTACTTTGGCCGTCCGGAAGATGGCACGCTGGAGAGCGAATTCTCCGGTAACCTGGTAGAAATCTGCCCGACCGGCGTGTTCACCGATAAAACCCACTCTGAACGCTATAACCGTAAGTGGGATATGCAGTTTGCGCCCAGCATCTGCCAGCAGTGCAGCGTAGGTTGTAACACCAGCCCGGGCGAGCGCTATGGCGAGCTGCGTCGTATCGAAAACCGCTACAACGGATCGGTGAACCACTACTTCCTGTGCGACCGTGGCCGTTTCGGCTATGGCTACGTAAACCGTAAAGATCGTCCGCGTCATCCGGAACAGCTGCGCGGTAGCGACCGCATCACGCTGAACGCAGAGCAGGCGGTTAATGCCGCCGCGGATATCCTGCGTCAGGCGAAGAAGGTGATCGGTATCGGTTCGCCACGCGCCAGTATCGAAAGCAACTTCGCGCTGCGCGAACTGGTGGGCGCAGAAAACTTCTCAACCGGTATGCCGGCAGCTGAGCAGGCGCGGGTTGAGCTGATGCTGAAAGTGCTGCAGCAGGGCGGCATCTACACGCCATCGCTGCGTGAAATTGAAAGCTATGACGCCGTGCTGGTGCTGGGTGAAGACCTGACTCAGGTTGGTGCCCGCGTGGCGCTGTCGGTGCGTCAGGCCGTTAAAGGCAAAGCACGCGAAATGGCCGCCGCTCAGAAAGTTGCGGACTGGCAGATCGCCGCCATCCTCAACATTGGTCAGCACGCCAAACATCCGCTGTTTGTCACTAACGTTGATGAAACCCGTCTCGATGATATCGCCGCGTGGAGCTATCGCGCACCGGTGGAAGATCAGGCACGCCTGGGCTTCGCCATCGCGCACGCGCTGGATGACAGCGCACCGGCGGTTAGCGATTTTGACAGCAGCCTGAACGGCAAGCTGGACGTGGTGGTACAGGCGCTGGCCGGCGCGAAAAAACCGCTGATCATTTCCGGCACCCACTCGGGCAGCACGGCAATGATTGAAGCGGCAGCCAACGTGGCTAAAGCGCTGAAAGCGCGCGGTGCCGACGTGGGTATCACCTTCCTCGCCGGCGCGGCCAACAGCTTTGGTCTCGGCCTGATGGGCGGCCAGTCGCTGGACAGCGCGCTGGAGCAGCTGGATAAAGGCGAAGCGGAAGCGCTGGTGGTGCTGGAGAACGATCTCTACCGTCACGCGCCGAAAGCCACCGTCGATGCGGCACTGCATAACACCGCGCATGTGATTGTGGTTGATCATCAACGCACCGCCACGCTGGAGAAAGCCGGTCTGGTGCTCTCCACCGCCAGCTTTGCCGAGAGCGACGGCACCTCCATCAACCATGAAGGTCGCGCCCAGCGCTTCTTCCAGGTTTACGATCCGGCCTACTACGACGACAGCGTGGTGATGCTGGAGAGCTGGCGCTGGCTGCATTCGCTGCACAGCGCTGTCGAGAGCCGCCAGATTGACTGGACGCAGCTCGACCACGTGATTGATGCCGCGATCTTGGCGCTGCCGCAGCTGAAAGGGATTAAGGACGCGGCGCCGGACGCCAGCTTCCGTATTCGTGGCCAGAAACTGGCGCGTTCACCGCATCGCGCCAGTGGCCGTACCGCCGCGCGCGCCAACATCAGCGTGCACGAACCGCGTCAGCCGCAGGATAAAGACACCATGTTTGCCTTCTCCATGGAAGGTAACAACCAGCCGTCGGCACCGCGTTCGCAGATTCCTTTTGCCTGGGCACCAGGCTGGAACTCACCGCAGGCGTGGAACAAGTTCCAGGCGGAAGTGGGCGGTAAACTGCGTCATGGCGATCCGGGCGTGCGTCTGTTTGAAGCCAGCGAAAGTGCACTGGACTGGTTCAGCCAGGTTCCGGCACGCTTCGTGGGCGGCAGCCAGTATCGCGTGGCACCTTACTATCAGCTGTTTGGTAGTGAAGAGATGACTCAGCGCTCGTCAACCTTCCAGAAACGCATGGCACCGGCCACGCTGGTGATCAACCCGGCAGATGCTGAGAAGCTGGGCGTTA
Organism: gamma proteobacterium symbiont of Lampromicra miyakona; assembly: GCF_059730895.1. Classification (NCBI taxonomy): domain Bacteria; kingdom Pseudomonadati; phylum Pseudomonadota; class Gammaproteobacteria; species gamma proteobacterium symbiont of Lampromicra miyakona. The sequence continues at coordinate 1,396,682 of NZ_AP035932.1, forward strand.
ATAACGGTGCGTCCGTGGAGCTGGTTTGCGCCGGTGAAACGCTGCGTCTGCCGGTGCGCTTCTCTGCGGCACTGCAGGCGGGGCAGGTGGGTCTGCCGCTTGGCATGCCGGGTGTACCGCCGTTCCTCGCGGGTGCGCAAATTGACAAACTGCAGGAGGCAGCGCAATGAGCTGGCTGACACCGGACGTTATTGACATCATCCTGCAGGTGGTGAAAGCCATTGTCATCCTGCTGGTGGTGGTGGCCTGTGGTGCCTTCATGAGCTTTGCCGAGCGTCGTCTGCTCGGCCTGTGGCAGAACCGTTATGGACCGAACCGCGTAGGCTGGGGCGGCTCGCTGCAGCTGGCGGCGGACATGATCAAAATGTTCTTTAAAGAGGACTGGGTTCCGCCATTTACCGATCGCTTCATCTTTACCCTGGCACCGGTTATCGCCTTCGTTTCGCTGCTGCTGGCGTTCGCGATTGTGCCGGTTTCACCGAGCTGGATGGTCACCGACCTGAACATCGGTCTGTTGTTCTTCCTGATGATGGCGGGTCTGGCGGTATACGCCGTACTGTTCGCGGGCTGGTCGAGTAACAACAAATACTCGCTGCTCGGTGCAATGCGTGCCTCCGCGCAGACCCTGAGCTACGAAGTGTTCCTTGGCCTGTCGCTGATGGGCGTGGTGGCGCAGGCGGGTTCCTTTAACCTGAACGCCATCGTTGAGAGCCAGACCCATCTGTGGAACATCATCCCGCAGTTCTTTGGCTTCGTGACCTTCTGTATTGCCGGCGTCGCGGTGTGCCACCGTCATCCGTTTGACCAGCCGGAAGCGGAACAGGAGCTGGCCGACGGTTACCACATCGAATATGCCGGGATGAAGTTCGGCCTGTTCTTTGTCGGTGAGTACGTGGCCATTACTACCGTATCGGCGCTGATCGTCACCCTGTTCTTTGGTGGCTGGCACGGTCCGTTCCTGCCGCCGTTCATCTGGTTCGCCCTGAAAACGGCGTTCTTTATGGTGATGTTTATCCTGATTCGTGCTGCGCTGCCGCGTCCACGCTATGACCAGGTGCTGTCGTTCGGCTGGAAAGTATGTCTGCCGTTGACGTTATTGAACCTGCTGGCCACTGCCGCAGTGATTCTGTACAACGCGCAGTAAGGGGTTTTGAGATGACTTTAAAAGATATTGTCGTTGGCTTCGGCACGACAGTGCGCAGTATCTGGATGATTGGCATGCATGCCTTCGCCAAGCGCGAAACCCAGATGTATCCGGAAGAGCCGGTTTATCTGCCGCCGCGCTACCGTGGCCGTATCGTGCTGACGCGCGATCCGGACGGCGAAGAGCGCTGCGTGGCCTGTAACCTGTGCGCCGTTGCCTGCCCGGTCGGCTGTATTTCGCTGCAGAAAGCGGAGATGCAGGATGGCCGCTGGTATCCGGAATTTTTCCGCATCAACTTCTCGCGCTGCATCTTCTGTGGTTTATGTGAAGAAGCGTGCCCGACCACCGCGATTCAGCTGACGCCGGACTTCGAACTCGGTGAGTTCAAGCGTCAGGATCTGGTGTATGAGAAGGAAGACCTGCTGATTTCCGGTCCGGGTAAATATCCGGAGTACAACTTCTACCGCATGGCAGGTATGGCGATCGACGGTAAAGACAAAGGCGACGCGGAAAACGAAGCCAAACCGATCGACGTTAAAGGCTTATTACCTTAAGGAGCCAGGTATGGAATTTGCGTTTTATCTTTGCGGACTGGTGGCGGTGCTGACGACATTGCGCGTCATCACCCACACCAATCCGGTACATGCGCTGCTGTACCTGATTGTTTCGCTACTGTCGATTGCCGGCGTGTTCTTTTCAATGGGTGCCTATTTTGCCGGTGCGCTGGAGATCATCGTCTATGTCGGTGCCATCATGGTGCTGTTTGTGTTCGTAGTGATGATGCTCAACCTGGGCAAAACCCAGCAGGATCAGGAGCGCGAATGGCTGAAGCCGTCGCTGTGGATCGGTCCGGGCATTGTCTCGCTGCTGCTGCTGGTGGTGATGATCTACGCCATCCTGACCGCAACCGATCAGGGTATTGACGGCACCGTCATCGATGCCAAAGCGGTGGGCATCAGTCTGTTTGGCCCGTATGTTCTGGCGGTTGAGCTGGCGTCAATGCTGCTGCTGGCCGGTCTGGTGGTGGCGTTCCATATCGGACGTGAAGATCGTCAGGGCGAAGTGCTGAGCAACCGCGTGTCAGACGCGGCGGCCAATAAGGAGGAGCACGCATGATCCCGTTACAACACGGCCTGATTCTGGCTGCTGTGCTGTTTGTTCTCGGCCTGACCTCGCTGGTACTGCGCCGCAACCTGCTGTTTATGCTGATCGGTCTGGAGATCATGATCAATGCCGCGGCGCTGGCGCTGGTGGTGGCAGGCAGCTACTGGGGACAAGCCGACGGTCAGGTGATGTATATCCTGGCAATCAGCCTCGCGGCGGCGGAAGCCAGTATTGGTCTGGCGCTGCTGCTCCAGCTCTATCGTCGTCGTCAGACGCTGAACATTGACACAGTGAGCGAGATGCGCGGATGAATCTTCTCTATTTAACCGTATTATTTCCGCTGATTGGCTTCCTGCTATTGGCGTTTTCCCGTGGTCGCTGGTCGGAGAACCTGTCGGCTGCGGTGGGGATGGGTTCAGTGGGCCTTGCGGCGCTGACCACCGTATTTGTGGGTGTGGACTTCTTTAGTCATGGCCAGCAGCCATTTACTCAGGCGCTGTGGACCTGGATGCACGTGGGTAACTTTGACATCAAAGTGAACCTGGTGCTGGATGGTCTGTCGCTGACCATGCTGTCGGTGGTCACCGGCGTCGGCTTCTTCATCCACATGTTCGCTTCGTGGTACATGCGCGGTGAAGAGGGTTATTCACGCTTCTTCGCTTACACTAACCTGTTCATCGCGAGCATGGTGGTGCTGGTGCTGGCCGATAACCTGATGCTGATGTACCTGGGCTGGGAAGGGGTAGGGCTGTGTTCCTACCTGCTGATTGGCTTCTACTACAGCAATCCGGAAAACGGCAAAGCGGCGATGAAAGCCTTCATCATCACCCGTGTCGGTGACGTGTTCCTCGCCTTTGCGTTGTTCATTCTCTACAACGAACTGGGTACGCTGAACTTCCGTGAGCTGATGGAGCTGGCCCCGGCGCACTTCGCGGCGGACAACCACATGCTGCAGTGGGCGACGCTGATGCTGCTGGGCGGTGCCGTGGGTAAATCGGCACAGCTGCCGTTGCAGACGTGGCTGGCCGATGCGATGGCCGGTCCGACGCCGGTCTCCGCGCTGATCCACGCTGCCACCATGGTAACCGCAGGCGTCTATCTGATTGCCCGCACCCACGGTCTGTTCCTGCTGACGCCGGAAGTGCTGCATCTGGTGGGTATCGTTGGTGCGATTACGCTGGTGCTGGCGGGCTTCGCCGCGCTGGTGCAGACCGACATCAAACGCGTGCTGGCTTACTCCACCATGAGTCAGATCGGCTACATGTTCCTGGCGCTGGGCGTACAGGCGTGGGACGCTGCGATTTTCCACCTGATGACCCATGCGTTCTTCAAGGCGCTGCTGTTCCTCTCCTCCGGTTCCGTGATTCTGGCCTGTCATCACGAGCAGAACATTTTCAAAATGGGCGGTCTGCGTAAGAGCATCCCGCTGGTGTATGTCTGCTTCCTGGTGGGCGGTGCTGCGCTGGCCGCGCTGCCGCTGATTACCGCCGGCTTCTATAGTAAGGACGAGATTCTGTTCGGTGCGCTGGCTAACGGTCACATCAATCTGATGGTCGCCGGTCTGGTGGGTGCATTCCTTACCTCAATCTACACCTTCCGCATGATCTTCATCGTGTTCCACGGCGAAGAGAAAATTCATGCGCATGCCGGTAAAGGCATTACGCATCATCTGCCGCTGATTGTGCTGCTGGTACTCTCGACCTTCGTTGGCGCGCTGATTACGCCTCCGCTGGCGGGCGTGCTGCCACAGAACGAGTTTGGTGAAACCGGCAAAGTGGCGCTGGAAATCACCTCGGGTGCCGTGGCGATTATCGGAATCCTGATTGCCGCCGCGCTGTGGCTGGGCAAACGTCAGCTGGTCACCCGCATCGCCAACAGCGCGCCGGGCCGTTTCTTCGGCACCTGGTGGTTTGCGGCCTGGGGCTTCGACTGGCTGTACGACAAGGTATTTGTTAAACCGTACCTTGGCATTGCCTGGCTGCTGCAGCGCGATCCGCTCAATTCACTGATGAACCTGCCGGCGCTGCTGTCGCGCATCGGTAATAAAGGTCTGGTGGTGAGTGAGAACGGCTATCTGCGCTGGTATATCGCGTCGATGAGCGTCGGTGCCGTGGTGGTGCTGGCGCTGATGCTGGTGATTTAACGATTGATGAGCGGGGCGCGCGATGGTTTAGCGCCCCACGTAAGAATGTTCAAAATTGTCTGATGCACGGGTGAGATCAACGCAGTCAGTTTGGTGTTCGTCAGCGCAGCAACCGGCGCGTAGTAATACGTGAACGTTGCCCGCGCGGGCGAGGCGAAACAGGCGCGTCCGATAGCCTGAACGAAGACGAAAATAGGGAATGTACGCCGTGTTATTACCTTGGCTAATAATTATACCCTTTGTTGGGGGCTTGCTTTGCTGGCTGGCTGAGCGCCTTGGCGCGAAGGTGCCGCGCTGGATTGCCCTGATCACCATGGGGCTGACGCTGGCGCTGGGCCTGCAGCTGTGGCTGCAGGGCGGCTATTCGCTGACGCAGGCTGCGGGCCTGCCGCAGTGGCAGTCGACTTTCCTGGTGTCGTGGATCCCACGCTTTGGCATTAATTTCCATCTGGCGCTGGATGGCCTGTCGCTGCTGATGGTGGTGCTGACCGGCCTGCTGGGTCTGATGGCGGTTCTCTGCTCGTGGAATGAAATCGAAAAGTATCAGGGCTTCTTCCACCTCAACCTGATGTGGATTCTCGGCGGCGTGATCGGCGTGTTCCTCGCCATCGACATGTTCCTGTTCTTCTTCTTCTGGGAAATGATGCTGGTGCCGATGTACTTCCTCATCGCGCTCTGGGGTCACAAAGCGTCTGACGGGAAAACCCGTATCAGCGCGGCAACCAAATTCTTCATCTACACCCAGGCGTCAGGTCTGGTGATGCTGATTGCCATTCTGGCGCTGGTGTTCGTGCACTACAACGCCACTGGCGTCTGGACGTTCAGCTATGAAGAGCTGCTGAAAACGCCGATGTCACACACCGTTGAGTATCTGCTGATGCTCGGCTTCTTCATCGCCTTTGCGGTGAAAATGCCGGTGGTACCACTGCACGGCTGGCTGCCGGATGCCCACAGCCAGGCACCGACCGCCGGTTCGGTTGACCTTGCCGGTATCCTGCTGAAAACTGCGGCTTACGGCCTGCTGCGTTTTAGCCTGCCGCTGTTCCCGAATGCCTCGGCGGAGTTCGCACCGATCGCCATGTGGCTCGGCATCATCGGTATCTTCTACGGCGCCTGGATGGCGTTCTCGCAGACCGATATCAAACGCCTGATCGCCTACACCTCGATTTCGCACATGGGCTTCGTGCTGATTGCCATCTACACCGGCAGCCAGCTGGCGTTCCAGGGCGCGGTGGTGCAGATGATTGCGCACGGCCTGTCGGCCGCGGCGCTGTTCATCCTGTGCGGTCAGCTGTATGAACGTCTGCATACCCGTGACATGCGCCAGATGGGCGGCCTGTGGTCGCGCATCAAGTGGATTCCGGGCCTGTCGCTGTTCTTTGCCGTGGCCAACCTCGGTATGCCGGGCACCGGTAACTTTGTGGGTGAGTTCATGATTCTGACCGGCAGCTATCAGGTGGTGCCGTTGATTATCGTGATTGCCACCTTCGGCCTGGTATTTGCCTCGGTGTACTCGCTGATCATGATGCAGCGCGCTTACTACGGCGAAGCCAAATCAAAAGAGCCGCTGGCTGGAATGTCGCCGCGCGAATTCCTGACCATCGGTGTACTGGTCGTGCTGCTGGTGCTGCTGGGCGTTTACCCGCAGCCAATCCTCGACACGTCCCATGCTGCGATGAGCAATATTCAGCAGTGGTTTACCGCTTCAATTTCAACTACAAGGCCGTAATTCGCCATGACAATAACTCCTCAACAATTGATCGCGTTGCTACCGCTGTTAATCGTCGGATTGACGGTGGTGGTTGTGATGCTGTCCATTGCGTGGCGACGCAACCACTTTGTTAATGCCACGCTGACGGTCATCGGTCTCAACCTCGCGCTGCTGTCGCTGTGGTTTGTGGGCCACGTGGGCGCCATGGATGTCACGCCGCTGCTGCGCGTGGATGGCTATTCGATGTTCTATACCGCGCTGGTGATGCTGGCGAGTCTGGCAACCTGCACCTTTGCTTATCCGTGGCTGGCCGGTTTCCCGGACAACAAAGATGAGTTCTATCTGCTGGTGCTGATTGCGGCGCTGGGCGGGATTGTGCTGGCCAGCGCCAATCATCTGGCGGCGCTGTTCATCGGTATCGAACTGCTGTCGCTGCCGCTGTTTGGTCTCATCGGCTACGCCTTCCGTCAGAAGCGCTCGCTGGAAGCGGCACTGAAGTACATGATTCTGTCGGCTGCGGCTTCCTCATTCCTGATCTTCGGTATTGCGCTGGTCTACGCCGATTCCGGCAGCCTGAGCTTTGTGCAGCTCGGCAAGAGCCTGAATGACAGCATGATTCAGCAGCCGCTGCTGCTGGTCGGGCTGGGCATGATGATCATCGGTCTTGGCTTCAAACTGTCGCTGGTGCCGTTCCATCTGTGGACGCCAGACGTTTATCAGGGCGCGCCGGCTCCGGTCTCGACCTTCCTCGCCACCGCCAGCAAAATCGCTATCTTTGCGGTCATCATGCGTCTGTTCATGTACGCACCGGTAACCGACAGTGAAGCGGTGCGCACCGTGCTGGGTGTGATTGCCTTCGTCTCGATCCTGTTCGGTAACCTGATGGCGATTTCGCAGAGCAACATCAAGCGTCTGCTCGGTTATTCATCTATCGCGCATCTTGGCTATCTGCTGGTGGCGCTGATTGCGGTGAAAACCCATCAGCTGTCGCTGGAAACCGCCGGTGTCTATCTGGCCGGTTACCTGTTCAGCAGTCTGGGCGCCTTCGGTGTGGTCAGCCTGATGTCGAGCCCGTACCGTGGTCCGGATGCGGATACGCTTTACTCGTATCGTGGTCTGTTCTGGCATCGTCCGATTCTCTCCGCCGTGATGACGGTGATGATGCTGTCGCTGGCCGGTATCCCGATGACGCTGGGCTTTATCGGTAAGTTTTACGTCATCGCGTCCGGTGTTAACGCGCATCTGTGGTGGCTGACCGCGGCGGTTGTCGCCGGTAGCGCCATTGGTCTGTATTACTACCTGCGCGTTACGGTGAGCCTGTACCTCAGCCCGCCGGAACTGCACACCCGCGATACCCCGGCCAACTGGGCGTTCACCGCCGGTGGTGTGGTGGTGCTGATCTCCGCTATCCTCGTGTTGCTGCTCGGTGTTTATCCGCAGCCGCTCATCACGCTGGTGCAGCTGGCCCAGCCGCTGATGTAAACAGCGCGTCATCTTCACAATCAGGCCTGCGGGCCTGATTTTTTTTTGCCTGCAATTTGAGAGTTTGATCACATTGCTCCGCGTGTCCGCCCCTGTTACGTGCTGCCCACTGCGTTTAGCGCATGCGCTGTGATAGGCTGTGAAGATCACTTTTTTCGCTCAGACAAGGAAGCACGATGGATATGCAATGGCTTGATTGCCACCACAGTGAACTGACCGCGCAGCAGCTGTATACCGTGCTGGCGCTGCGCAATCAGGTGTTTATCGTCGAACAGGCCTGTCCGTATCAGGATATAGATGGCCAGGATTTGACAGCTGATAACCGCCATCTGCTGGGCTTTCTTGATGGCAAACTGCTGGCGTATGCGCGTCTCCTGACGCCCGCGCTGGCTTCCTCGCCGGTGACCATTGGTCGGGTGATTGTGTCGGAAGAGGCGCGCGGCCTGAAACTGGGCTATCGGCTGATGGAGCAGGCGCTGAACAGCTGCGAACAGCACTGGCCGCAGCGGGCGGTGTATCTGTCCGCGCAGGCGCATCTGGAAGGCTTTTATGGTCGCCTGGGCTTCCGGGCGGTCACGGACGTTTATCTGGAAGATAATATTCCACACGTCGGCATGCAGAAAAACTAACGGCGAGGTGTTGGCCTCGCCGTGCAGGTTAGCCCGGCGTCATCTGCCGGTCGTCGGTGTACTTGCGCTGATCGGGCGGTGGCGGGAAGTACTGATACAGCCAGGTTTCGCTCAGCGTTTCATCTTTGGTGCGCAGGAACAGGCGCATATCCACCGGTTTGGTTGAGTCGCTATTCGGATACCAGTCAAACAGGATACGGTAACCTTTCAGCGGTTCGACGTAGAGAATCTCCACCTGTTTGAAGGTGCCGGACGACACGGTGATTACCGGTTCGATGCCTTTCGGCGCGGCCGCCTGCAGGTCGCCGCCAATGAAATCGATAGCAAAGCGGCGGCACCACTGGTCCGGGAAGTGTTCGCCCGGTGCCCAGCCTTCCGGGAAGCCACCAATACCGGTGCGCGTGGCATCAACGCGGGCCAGACCACTGCGTACCGGCGGCAGCTGGCTCCAGTAGAGTTTGTACTGGAAATTAAACTCGCTGCCAGCTTTGACCGGCTCGGCCGGCTGCCAGAAGCAAACAATGTTATCCAGCGTTTCCCCGGTCGTCGGGATCTCCATCAGGTTGATGGCGCCTTTACCCCATTTACCGATCGGCTCCACCCACAGGCTGGGTCGTTTGTCATACCAGCCAATCACGTCCTGATAATCTTTGAAATCATGATTCAGCTGCAGCAGACCGAAGCCGCGCGGGTTTTCATCCTGATAGGCATTAAACTGCAGGCGCTGCGGGTTATTCAGCGGACGGGCAATCCACTCGCCGCTGCCGCTCCACATTGCCAGGCGATCGGAGTCATGAATCTGCGGATGATAGGTATTGCACATGCGGCGCTCGTTGGTGCCGCAGCTGAACATGCTGGTCATTGGCGCAATACCGAGCTGACGAATCTCGTTGCGCGCAAACAGGTGGTTTTCCACCTCCATCACCACGCGTTTTTCTTCGCAGTGGATGGTGAATTTGTAGGCACCGGTGACGCTGGCCCCGTCCAGCAGTGCATACACCACAAAGGTGGTGTCTTCAGCTTTGGGTGTTTCGAACCAGAAGGCGGTGAAGTCGGGAAACTCTTCCTGGCCATTGCTGAAGGTATTCACCGCGACGCCACGGGCTGACAGGCCATATTGGTAGGTTTCATCTACCGCGCGGAAGTAGCTGGCACCGAGGAAAGAAACGATGTCGCGTCGCGCCAGCTCCGGCTTTTTAAAGGCGCGGAAACCGGCAAAGCCGAGGTCGGTTTTACCCACCAGTTGCTGGGTATCCACGTTGGCGTTGTGATAATTAAACAGTTCCGGACGGAAGTGGATTTCCCGCGCCTCACGGCTGGCGGCGTCCACGGAGAACATGCGAATGCGGCGCTTAAAGCCCATGCCAACGTGGAATAACTGCACATCCAGCTCGCGGTCGGCGATGTTGTTCCACAGTGAGTGGTTAGCGTCGTACTGAATTTCGTTATACGCCTGCGGTGTCAAATTGGCCAGGGTCGCGGGCAGGGGGCCGGGCGCGCCGCCCCAGGGCTGTTTGGCCAGCGCCGCGGCTTTCTTTTTCAGCACATCGAAATCGAAGCGCACGGCGGTTCCGTCGGCGATGCCATCATCGGCCCAGGCGGACTGCGCAAACAGCGAGGAGAGCCCGGTCATGCCGCTAACGGCAGAGAGGGCCATGGACGCTTTCATAAATTTTCTACGATTCATGCCGGAAATCTTTTCCTTAGCTGCTCGGGTGTATTGAGGCTGTCGCAAGACATTTAGCGTCAGGCTACAGGGGGTTACGACAGTGGCGAAAATAAAAAATTCAGTCCGCTGAAAATTTATCAGATTAATCAAATAAACGAAGCACAATTCCGCGTGCAACGCCCCGGATGACATAACTTTGCGTTCAGCGCGGCAAAAAGCGCAGTCAGCGGATGACGGCGCGGCGCAAAAACGCAATTTATGACTATAGTTAATCGACACCGCATTTAAACATGGAGGATTGTGAACATGTCATCTACCGATCAATTTGAAACCCGTCTTGATGACGATCTGGCGCTGCTGACGGAAACGCTGGAAGAAGTGCTGCGCTCCTCGGGCGATCCGGCGGACCAGAAATATATCGAACTGAAGCAGAAAGCCGAGCAGGCGCTGGAAGACGTGAAGAATCGCGTGAGCCAGGCGTCCGACAGCTATTACTATCGTGCCAAACAGGCAGCGTATCGTGCCGACGATTACGTGCATGAAAAACCGTGGCAGGGCATTGGTATCGGTGCGGCTGCCGGTCTGTTTGTTGGCCTGCTGCTGGCGCGCCGTTAATCCCCGTGGGCGCGATGTCCGTCGCGCCCGATTCCTGCTTTCCCGCTGTTTCCTTTCCGCATCGCGATTAACCCGCTATTTCGCACCGGCGGCGATTGTGTTTCGCCTGCGCGCTCCCTACAGTGAAAGCCACAGGGATAAGGAGAAAAGATCGTGATACGTGTCGAAATGCTCTCAACGGGCGATGAAGTGTTACATGGGCAGATTGTCGATACCAACGCCGCGTGGCTGGCCGATGTGCTGTTTCAGCACGGTCTGCCGATGACCAGTCGCAGCACGGTCGGCGATGCGATGAGCTCGCTGGTTGAAGCGCTTCAGAGTCGCAGTCAGGTTGCCGACGTGCTGATCGTGAACGGCGGTCTCGGGCCGACCAGCGACGATCTCAGCGCCCAGGCAGCGGCCACCGCCAGCGGCAGCGAGCTGGTGCTGCAGCAGGCGTGGCTGGAGAAGATGGAAGCCTGGTTTGCCAGCCGCGGGCGGCTCATGGCACCCAGTAATCGCAAGCAGGCGGAGATTCCGGCCAATGCCGAGTTGATCGATAACCCGGTCGGCACCGCCTGTGGGTTTGCCCTGCAGCTTAATCGCTGCTGGATTTTCTTCACCCCCGGCGTGCCGTCAGAATTCAAAGTGATGGTTGAGCAGCAGATTATTCCGCGTCTTAAGGCGCGTTTTACGTTGCCAGAACCCCCGCTGTGCCTGCGTCTGACCACCTTTGGCCGCGGCGAGAGCGATATCGCCGCCGAGCTTGAACCGCTGCCGCTGCCGGAAGGCGTGGTGATGGGCTACCGTTCGTCGATGCCCATCATTGAGATCAAACTGACCGGCCCGGCCAGCCAGCGCGTGGCGATGGAGCAGGTGTGGCAGCAGGTTAAGTTACTGCTGGCCGAGTGCACCATTTTTGAAGGCTTTGAAGGATTGCCGGCCGTGCTGGCGCGGGAACTGCAAGATCGCGGCTTCCGCCTTGCTCTGAGCGAACAATACACGGCCGGGTTGCTGCACTGGCAACTGGCCGCCGCGCAGGTGCCGCTTAGTGCCGCCGAGCTGCTGCCGGCACGTGAGGAGTCGCTGGAAGCGCAGGTTACGCGTACGCGTCAGTTAGCCGCTCAGCAGGGTACGGTGCTGGCCTTGTCGGTTGGTGATCTGCAGGAAGGGGAAGTGTCGATTGCGCTGCATACACCGGAAGCCAGTTGGGGCCAGCGGGTGAAATTTACCCACGGGCGGCACAATCTGGAAACCCGGCAGAAAGTGGTAGCGATGATGGCGATGAATATGCTGCGCCGCTGGCTGCACGGCAGTGAAGTCAGTACCGGTCACGGCTGGATTGATGTTCTGGAGACGGTGAAGAGCTAACGCTTTCCAGGCTTGTGATTGCTGATGCCATGGGATCAGCATCGCTTTGTGTTGGGTGCCGCGTCGTGAGAGGCATAGCCGCTTGCCGCACCGGCATGAACCCTTCCCTGGGGCCTGCCGCCGCGCCATCCATGGCGCGGAGGCTGCTGCAAGCGGCTATGCCTCCCACGCCCTGCTGGATTCGGTGGTCGCTGTTGTCGGGTGCCTGTTACAGCAGCACCAGAATTGAAAGGGAAGAGGGGGAAGCTGGGCTTAGCCGGACGTCACGCGGCAGGGATGCCGCGTGTCGAGGCCCGCAGGGAGCGGGTTTTGCCGTTCCGGCGTGCTCAGTTCCCCCTCTGACCATGCGGGATCTTAACGCGATAAAAGGAGATTCAGCAGTACGGCCGGCAGGTTACAGCTCGATCTCAATCTCCCCTCTGGCCTTACAACAGCAGGGCAGAATCTCGCCCTGCTGAATAAACGCCAGTGGAGTTTCCGCATAATCCACTTCGCCTTTCAGCAGACGCATGCGGCAGGAGCCGCAGTAGCCTTCGCGACACTGAAACTCGACGCACACATTGTGTGCTTCCAGCGTCGTCAGCAGATTAGGGTGTTCGTCTGCGCACTCCAGCCGGGAGCCGGAGCTGCGCAGGATTACCACGGAACGGCTCATGCTTACAGCTGGAAATCGTTGAAGTCGTCTTCGCCCACTTCGGAGTCGATCTGACCCACCAGATAGGAGCTCACTTCAACTTCCTGCGGCGCCACCTGCACGTTATCTGACACCAGCCACGAGTTAATCCATGGAATCGGGTTCGAACGCGTCTGGAATGGCAGATCAAGGCCCACCGCCTGCATGCGGATATTGGTGATGTACTCAATGTACTGGCACAGAATGTCCTTGTTCAGACCAATCATTGAGCCACCGCTGAACAGATACTCAGCCCACTCTTTTTCCTGCTCGGCCGCTTTCTTAAACAGGTCGAAGCACTCGTCGCGGCACTCGGCGGCGATCTCTTTCATTTCAGGATCGTCTTCACCGGTACGCATCAGATTCAGCATATGCTGGGTGCCGGTCAGGTGCAGCGCTTCGTCACGGGCAATCAGACGAATAATCTTGGCGTTGCCTTCCATCAGTTCGCGCTCGGCGAAGGCGAACGAGCAGGCAAAGCTGACGTAGAAGCGAATCGCTTCCAGCGCGTTAACGCTCATCAGGCAGATATACAGCTGCTTCTTCAGCGCACGCAGATTCACGGTCACGCTCTTGCCCGCCACCTGATGCGTGCCTTCACCCAGCAGATGCCAGTAGTTGGTCATCTCGATCAGATCATCGTAATACTTCGAGATATCCTGCGCGCGCGCCAGAATCTGCTCGTTAGTCACGATGTCATCAAACACCAGTGACGGATCATTGACGATATTACGGATGATGTGGGTGTACGAGCGTGAGTGGATGGTCTCGGAGAACGCCCAGGTTTCCACCCAGGTTTCCAGCTCGGGAATCGAAATCAGCGGCAGCAGCGCTACGTTCGGGCTGCGGCCCTGAATGGAATCCAGCAGCGTCTGATACTTCAGGTTACTGATGAAGATGTGCTTCTCGTGCTCCGGCAGCGCCTGATAGTCGATGCGATCGCGCGAGACGTCAACCTCTTCCGGACGCCAGAAGAAAGAGAGCTGCTTCTCGATCAGCTTTTCAAAGATGTCGTATTTCTGCTGGTCGAAACGGGCAACGTTCACTGACTGGCCGAAGAACATCGGCTCTTTCAGCTGGTCATTTTTGTTCTGTGAGAAAGTAGTGTAAGCCATGACTAAGTCCAAAAGTGAAACGGGCCAGCCGCTGCTGGCCCAGACACGATAAGGCGCCCGCAGGCGCCTTTCGATCAAATTTTACAGGCGCCGCTTTCGCAGCCATCGTCCTGAATAGACGGCGCCAGATCGTCCTGCGCATCCTCGGCACCGTCACGGGTGTTTTGGTAGTACAGGGTCTTCACGCCAAATTTGTACGCGGTCAGCAGATCTTTCAGCAGCTGCTTCATCGGCACTTTGCCATTGGCGAAACGGCCTGGATCATAGTTGGTGTTCGATGAAATCGCCTGATCGATAAACTTCTGCATCACGCCCACCAGCTGCAGATAGCCGTCGTTTGATGGCATCTCCCACAGCAGTTCGTACTGATCTTTCAGACGCTCATACTCCGGTACCACCTGGCGCAGAATCCCGTCTTTCGACGCTTTGATACTGATGTGACCGCGCGGCGGCTCGATACCGTTGGTGGCGTTCGAAATCTGCGAAGAAGTCTCAGACGGCATCAGTGCAGAAAGCGTGGAGTTGCGCAGGCCGTGGGTTTTAATCGACTCACGCAGCGCTTCCCAGTCAAGGTGCAGCGGCTCGTTGCACACGCTGTCGAGATCCTTTTTATAGGTATCGATCGGCAGAATGCCCTGCGAATAAGTGGTCTCTTTAAACCACGGGCAGGCACCTTGCTCTTTCGCCAGCTCGTTGGAGGCTTTCAGCAGCCAGTACTGAATGGCTTCAAAGGTTTTGTGCGTCAGGTTGTTGGCGCTGCCGTCGGAGTAGCGCACACCGTGTTTCGCCAGGTAATAGGCGTAGTTGATCACGCCAATACCCAGGGTACGACGGCCCATCGCACCGCGTTTTGCCGCCGGAATCGGGTAATCCTGGTAATCGAGCAGGGCATCCAGCGCGCGTACTGCCAGCGTCGCCAGCTCTTCCAGATCGTCCAGGCTTTCAATCGCACCGAGGTTAAAGGCGGACAGGGTGCACAGCGCAATTTCGCCGCTTTCGTCGTTGACGTCTTCCAGCGGTTTGGTCGGCAGCGCAATCTCCAGGCACAGGTTAGACTGACGCACTGGCGCAATGGCCGGATCGAACGGGCTGTGGGTGTTGCAGTGGTCAACGTTCTGCACGTAGATACGGCCGGTTGAGGCACGTTCCTGCATCATCAGCGAGAACAGATCGACGGCTTTCACGCGCTGCTTGCGGATGCTGTCGTCCTTCTCATATTTGGTATACAGACGCTCAAACTCATCCTGATCGGCGAAGAACGCGTCATACAGGCCTGGCACGTCGGACGGGCTGAACAGGGTGATGTCTTCGCCTTTCAGCAGGCGGGTGTACATCAGCTTGTTGATCTGCACGCCGTAATCCATATGACGCACGCGGTTGCCTTCAACACCGCGGTTGTTTTTCAACACCAGCAGGCTTTCCACTTCCAGATGCCACATCGGGTAGAACAGCGTTGCCGCACCGCCGCGCACGCCGCCCTGCGAGCAGGATTTTACCGCCGTCTGGAAGTGCTTATAGAACGGGATACAGCCGGTGTGGAACGCTTCACCGCCGCGGATCGGGCTGCCGAGCGCACGAATGCGACCCGCGTTGATGCCGATACCGGCACGCTGTGACACATATTTCACAATAGCGCTGGAGGTGGCGTTAATGGAATCCAGGCTGTCGCCGCACTCGATCAGTACGCAGGAGCTGAACTGACGGGTCGGGGTGCGCACGCCGGACATGATAGGCGTAGGCAGCGAGATCTTGAACGTGGAGATCGCATCGTAGAAACGCTTGATGTAATCCATACGCGTATCGCGCGGATAGCCGGAGAACAGGCAGGCGGCGACCAGAATATACAGGAACTGGGCGCTCTCGTAGATTTCACCGCTGACGCGGTTCTGCACCAGATATTTGCCTTCCAGCTGCTTCACCGCCGCGTAGGAGAAGTTCATGTCGCGCCAGTGGTCGATGAAGCCGTCCATCTGCTCAAACTCTTCGGTGCTGTAGTCTTCCAGCAGATGGCGATCGTATTTGCCCATCTCGACCATTTTCACTACCTGGTCGTACAGCTTCGGTGGCTCAAACTGACCGTACGCTTTTTTACGCAGGTGGAAGATCGCCAGACGCGCGGCCAGGTACTGGTAATCAGGCGCGTCACGGGAGATCAAATCGGCAGCCGCTTTGATGATGGTCTCGTGAATGTCCGAGGTTTTGATGCCATCGTAAAACTGGATGTGCGAACGCAACTCAACCTGCGAGACGGAGACATTGTTCAGCCCTTCAGCTGCCCAGTCCAGCACCCGGTGAATCTTATCGAGGTCGATGCGCTCCTGGCGGCCATCGCGTTTCGTAACGAGCAGACTTTGGTTCATGTCGCGTGTTTACCTGTCCATGAAATACAAAATTATCCCCCGTCTATTCACAGGCGGCTCATTGTGAGTAAGCCTGTGGATAAACACTATATATAGGGGGTGCGGAAAGTTTGAACAACAATATGGTGAGTATTCTAGTCAGCAATCGGATCATCACAAGAGTTGATTTTCACAAAATTTTACGCCCTGGGGGGTGGGGAAAATCCTGGATCCCCACGCCACAAGGCCTGCACCTGGTGTCAACGGATAACAGGTTTTTTTTCAATTTTTGATCGAGCGCGTGTTTATTGCTCAACCGCTGCGATTCGGGAAATTTCCCAGGCGAAAAAAGCCCGCGCCGCTCCGTCAGCAGCGAACTTATCTGCGTTTGCTTATGAATTTTTTATGACCTTTTCACCTTACAAAAAGCGCATCGCAGCGTCTAAAAGGAAATTGATCTGGATAGGGCCAGCGCGTGATAAACCGGGTGCGGTCGGAAGTGAAAGGAGGACTGGCAGTTTGTAGAGCGTTATGCCGTTCAGTTGGGTAAATTGCTGGTCGTAGATTCCATAGCGGCGCGATTTTTCGCGTAATACATCGCGCCGCTACAACAGCGCTGCCCACGGGCAGGCAGGCGAAACAGGTCGTTTACGCCTGACGGTGGGTATGCACCATATAATTGACGTCCACCCCGCGGCCAAGGCGGAACTGGTTAGTCAGCGGATTGTAGTGCAGGCCAGTCATATTGCGTTCACGCAGGGCGGTCTCGTCCACCCAGTTCAGCAGCTCGGCGGGACGAATGAATTTTTTCACGTCATGGGTACCGCGCGGCACCATGCGCAGCACGTATTCAGCACCAAACACCGCCAGCAGCCAGGCTTTGGGGTTACGGTTGATGGTGGAGAAGAACACCTCGCCGCCCGGTTTCACCAGCTGCGCGCAGGCCAGCACCACGGAACGCGGATCCGGCACATGTTCCAGCATCTCCATACAGGTCACCACGTCGTACTGACCGGCATGGCTGGCCGCATGGGCTTCAACCGTCTGCTGCACGTAATTGACGCTCACGCCGCTCTCCAGCGCGTGCAGACGCGCGATCTCCAGCGGCTCGGCGCCCATATCCAGACCGGTGACCTCCGCCCCTTCACGCGCCATGCTCTCGGCGAGAATGCCGCCGCCGCAGCCGACATCCAGCACTTTCTTACCGAACAGCCCATGGCTGTGCTGGGCAATCCAGCCAAGACGCAGGGGATTGATGCGGTGCAACGGCTTAAATTCACCCTCTAAATCCCACCAGCGTGATGCAACCGCCTCAAACTTGGCAATTTCGGCGTGGTCAACGTTCTGGCGGCTTTCCTGCGGTTGTTCATTCATTGAATCATGACTCCTGACAAAATATGCCACCAGTATAAACGTATAAACCCTGCGAGGCATCTCTCAGCGCAAAGGAAAAGCGCCACAAAACCCTGCTTTACGTTCACCGCACGCAAGCGATGTGATATACTTTCGCACCTTTAAAATCCGGGATTATGTAGAGGGATAGCGGCTCCATGAGCGACCTTGCGAGAGAAATTACACCGGTCAATATCGAAGAAGAGTTGAAAAACTCCTACCTCGATTACGCCATGTCGGTCATCGTTGGCCGAGCCTTACCCGATGTACGTGATGGCCTGAAGCCGGTGCATCGCCGTGTGCTTTTTGCCATGAGCGAACTGGGTAACGACTGGAACAAACCCTATAAAAAATCTGCCCGTGTGGTCGGTGACGTTATCGGTAAATATCACCCACACGGTGACTCCGCTGTGTACGAAAGTATCGTGCGCATGGCCCAGCCGTTCTCCCTGCGCTACATGCTGGTCGACGGTCAGGGTAACTTCGGTTCGGTCGACGGCGACTCCGCCGCAGCGATGCGTTATACCGAAGTGCGCATGGCGAAGATCTCCTCTGAACTGCTGGCTGACCTGGAAAAAGAGACGGTCGACTTTGTGCCGAACTATGACGGCACCGAGCAGATCCCAGAAGTTCTGCCGACCAAAATTCCTAACCTGCTGATCAACGGCTCCTCCGGTATTGCCGTCGGCATGGCGACCAACATCCCGCCTCACAACCTGACGGAAGTGATCAACGGCTGCCTGGCGTTCATCGAAGATGAAAACATCAGCGTCGAAGGGCTGATGGAGCACATTACCGGGCCGGATTTCCCGACCGCCGCCTTTATCAACGGTCGTCGTGGCATTGAAGAAGCCTACCGCACCGGGCGCGGTAAAATTTACATCCGCGCGCGCGGCGAGATCGAAACCGACGCCAAAACCGGTCGTGAAACCATCATCGTCAATGAAATCCCGTATCAGGTGAACAAAGCGCGCCTGATCGAGAAAATTGCCGAGCTGGTGAAAGAGAAGCGCGTTGAGGGCATCAGCGGCCTGCGTGACGAATCTGACAAAGACGGCATGCGTATCGTCATTGAAGTGAAACGCGATGCGGTCGGCGAAGTGGTGCTCAACAACCTCTACTCGCTGACGCAGCTGCAGGTCTCTTTCGGCATCAACATGGTTGCCCTGCATCAGGGCCAGCCGAAGATCATGACGCTGAAGGAGATCATTGAAGCCTTCGTTCGCCACCGCCGTGAAGTGGTGACGCGTCGTACCATCTTCGAACTGCGTAAAGCGCGCGATCGTGCGCACATCCTTGAAGGTCTTGCGATTGCGCTGGCCAACATCGATCCGATTATCGAGCTGATTCGTCGGGCTCCGACGCCAGCCGAAGCGAAAAGCGGCCTGCTGGCGCAGTCGTGGGATCTCGGCAACGTCGCCGCCATGCTGGAACGTGCCGGTGACGACGCCGCGCGTCCGGAGTGGCTGGAAGCGGAGTTTGGTATTCGCGACGGTCGCTACTACCTGACCGAGCAGCAGGCACAGGCCATTCTTGATCTGCGTCTGCAGAAACTGACCGGCCTTGAGCATGAAAAACTGCTCGACGAGTACAAAGAGCTGCTGGACCAGATTGCCGAGCTGATTCACATCCTGCAGAGCGCCGAGCGCCTGATGGAAGTGATCCGTGAAGAGCTGGTGGCGATGCGCGATCAGTTTGGCGATGCACGTCGCACGGAAATCACCGCTAACAGCGCTGACATCAACATCGAAGACCTGATCAACCAGGAAGATGTGGTGGTCACCCTGTCGCATCAGGGCTACGTCAAATACCAGCCGCTGTCAGACTATGAAGCCCAGCGTCGCGGCGGTAAGGGCAAATCGGCGGCGCGCATTAAAGAAGAAGACTTTATTGATCGTCTGCTGGTGGCCAACACCCACGACACCATTCTGTGCTTCTCCAGCCGTGGCCGCCTCTACTGGATGAAGGTCTATCAGCTGCCGGAAGCCAGCCGTGGCGCGCGCGGTCGTCCAATCGTCAACCTGCTGCCGCTGGAAGCCAACGAGCGTATCACCGCGATTCTGCCAGTGCGCGAATACACTGAAGGCTTCAACATCTTCATGGCGACCGCAGACGGTACCGTGAAGAAAACTGCGCTGCAGGAGTTCAGCCGTCCGCGCAGTGCCGGCATCATTGCCATCAACCTGCGTGAAGACGATGAGCTGATTGGCGTGGCGCTGACCAACGGTAACGACGAAGCGATGCTGTTCTCTGCCGCCGGTAAAGTGGTGCGCTTCGCGGAGAGCGCGGTGCGCGCCATGGGCCGTTCGGCTTCGGGCGTACGCGGCATCAGGCTGGCCGAAGGCGACAAAGTGGTGTCGCTGATTGTGCCACGTGAAGAGGGCGCGATTCTCACCGTAACGCAGAACGGCTACGGCAAGCGTACTGCTAACAGCGAGTATCCGACCAAATCGCGCGCCACGCAGGGCGTGATCTCGATTAAAGTCACCGAGCGTAACGGGCCAGTGGTGGGCGCGGTACAGGTGGTGGATAGCGATCAGATCATGATGATCACCGATGCCGGTACGCTGGTGCGTACCCGCGTGTCGGAAGTCAGCGTGGTGGGCCGTAATACGCAGGGCGTGATCCTGATTCGTACCGCGGAAGATGAAAACGTGGTCGGCCTGCAGCGCGTCGCTGAACCGGTGGAAGAGGAAGAACTCGACGCCATCGACGGCAGCGTGGCAGAAGGCGAAGACGATATCGCGCCGGAAGTCGACAGCGACGACGACGCACCGGAAACAGACGACGAAGAGTAACCGTTCGTTGTCTGTCACAAGCGGCAGGTCAGGGCAACCGACCTGCCGTTTTTTTTGTCTGACTTTCACTCCCAAAGTCGCGTGCCAACTGGCTTTTTCGCCCTGATAAAGCTAGTGTATGAGAACTTTTCAACGTCCCGATAACCCTTGCCGCCAGTGAGTCTCTTTTGAAATATCTCGTCTCCTTTCGCACCACGCTTCGCATCTCGCGCTACCTGTTTCGTGCGCTGGCACTGCTGCTCTGGTCGCTGGGTGCACTGTTGACCACTTTCTACATCATCAATGTGCTGCACGAGAAAGAGAACGCGGTGCGCCAGGAGTTTGCCACCAATTATGGTCAGGCCGAATGGTATGTGCGCCACTCCGCGGATGTGATGCGCGAGCTGAAGTACATCACTGAGAATCGCCTGAGCAGCAGCGTCAACGGGCTGGATATGCTCAACGGCATGCCGGGCGGTAAAAGCACGCTGCCGCAGTTTACGCCGCTGTTTACGGACGGTGACTGTACGTCAATGAGCAACACCTGGCGTAACTCGCTCGATTCCCTGAGCTATTTCATTAACTACTGGAAAAGTAATTTTGCCTCAGCCTATGAACTCAATCGGGTGTTCTTTATCGGCGGAGAAAATCAGTGCCTGGCAGACTTCACCATCGGTAACAATAATCCGGTCGATCGCGAACGCAGCCTGAAGGCGCTGCGCGAAAACGTGCTGCACTACCGCAGCGGCAACGAGGAAGAGCGGCGTAATCCAATGTACTGGATTACCAACAGCAGCCAGCCAGGCATCGGCAACTTCTACATGGTGGTGCCGGTCTATGTCGCCAACAAACTGCAGGCGCTGCTCGGCGTGGAGCAGAACATTCGCCTGGATGAATTTATTCAGCCCGGCGGGCTGCCGCTGGTGGCCACCATCACCGACGAAAACTATCGCCCGCTGATCAGCTCACGACGCGGCGGACCCGGTTATTCGCTGGACGATCTGCCGGATAGCAGCACCTGGTTTGGTTATCTTGACGGCTATCGTCAGCTGGTGCTGAAAAAGCCGCTGCCGCCGTCCAGCCTCAATGTGGTGTGGTCGCTGTCGACCGATGTGCTGATGGATCAGCTCAAGCTGATGCTGATCAACGCGCTGCTGCTCAATATCCTCAGCGCGCTGATTCTGTTTACCCTGGCGTGGGTGTTCGAACGCCGCATGTTCCTGCCGGCGGAAGACAACGCTCACCGGCTGGAGGAGCACGAGCAGTTCAACCGCAAGATTGTCGCGTCAGCGCCGGTCGGCATCTGTATTTTGCGAACCAGCGATGGCACCAACATCCTCAGTAATGAACTGGCGCATAACTATCTGACGCTGCTGACGCAGGAAGATCGCCTGCGGCTGAACGAAATCATCGGCGGCCAGCAGGTTAATTTTGTCGATATGCTGACCGGCAGTAACACTAACCTGCAAATCAGCTTTGTGCATTCGCGCTACCGCAACGAGAACGTGGCGATTTGCGTGCTGGTCGACGTCTCGGCGCGCGTGCGCATGGAGCAGTCGTTGCAGGAGATGGCGCACGCCGCCGAGCAGGCCAGCCAGTCCAAATCGATGTTCCTTGCCACCGTCAGTCATGAACTGCGGACGCCGCTGTACGGCATTATCGGTAACCTCGATCTGCTGCAGACCAAATCGCTGCCGAAGGGCGTGGATTCGCTGGTCACGGCGATGAACAACTCATCCAGCCTGTTGCTGAAAATCATCAGCGATATTCTCGACTTCTCGAAGATCGAGTCCGAGCAGCTGAAGATTGAGCCGCGTCCCTTCTCGCCGCGTGAGGTGGTCAACCATATTGCCAGCAACTATCTGTCGCTGGTGGTGCGCAAGCGCCTGACGCTGTATGTGTTCATCGAGAACGATGTGCCGCTGGCGCTGGATGGCGATCCGCTGCGCCTGCAGCAGGTGATCTCCAACCTGCTGAACAACGCCATCAAGTTCACCCACACCGGCTGCATTATCCTCCACGCCTATGTCAAAGAGGGGTATCTGGCGTTTCGCGTGCGCGACACCGGCGTGGGAATCCCGGCAAAAGAGATCACGCGCCTGTTCGACCCGTTCTTCCAGGTCGGCTCCGGCGTGCAGCGTAATTTCCAGGGCACCGGGCTGGGACTGGCGATCTGTGAAAAGCTCATCAACATGATGGACGGCGACATCGAAGTCGACTCTGAACCGGGTATGGGCAGCCAGTTCGTGGTACGTATCCCGATCTACGCCGGACAGCAACCCGCGCCGCCGCTGCTGGATGGTCTGCAGGAAAAAGCCATCTGGCTCGACCTGCGCAACGACTATCTGGCAGCCTTCCTGCTGCGTCTGCTCCAGCAGCAGGGCATCCAGGTAGCGCACTATCAGGGGCGGGCTGGGGCGGACGATGTGATGATCTGCGATCACCACGACGCGCCAGCGCAGACGGTACGCGCGCGCATCCGTATCTGCGGTGAACACATCGATATGCCGCAGGAAACCACGCCGGGACAGTGGGTGCACAGCAGCGCGACGCTGCACGATCTGCCGCTGCTGCTGGGTCGGATTTATCGCATTGCCATCGACAGTGAAACGGCGACCACGCTGGAACTGCCGGTGCCGCAGCAGGCCTCCAGCTATGAAGACATCATGGTGCTGATCGTTGATGACCATCCGATTAACCGCATGCTGCTGTCTGAACAGCTTGGCACACTGGGCTATCAGACCAAAACGGCGCAGGACGGCGTGGATGCGCTCAACGTGCTCAGCCGTAACCATATCGATATCGTGCTGAGCGACGTCAACATGCCAAACATGGACGGCTACCGGCTGACGCAGCGTCTGCGCCAGCTGGGGCATGCTTTCCCGGTGATTGGAGTGACCGCTAACGCACTGGCGGAAGAGAAACAGCGCTGTATGGATGCCGGCATGGATAATTGCCTGTCAAAACCGGTGACGCTGGATGTGCTGAAAACCACGCTGGCGCTGTATGCCGAACGTGTTCGCAAAAGCCGGGAAGGATAAGCAGGGCAGAGGAGAGGCGGTGCCGAAGCACCGCCGCAGGGATTACTCTTTGTCGACCTGAGTGGCGCTGACGGAAGAGAGGTAGTTCAGCAGCGCGATATCGTTATCCACGCCCAGCTTCATCATTGCTGATTTCTTCTGGCTACTGATGGTTTTGATACTGCGGTTCAGCTTCTTGGCGATCTCGGTGACGAGGAAGCCTTCGGCGAACAGACGCAGCACTTCGCTCTCTTTCGGTGACAGACGTTTGTCGCCGTAGCCGCCGGCGCTGATTTTCTCCAGCAGTTTGGCCACGCTTTCCGGCGTGTACTTTTTGCCTTTCTGCAGGGCTGCCAGCGCTTTTGGCAGGTCAGTTGGTGCACCCTGTTTCAGCACGATGCCTTCGATATCCAGATCCAGTACCGCGCTCAGGATCGCCGGGTTATTGTTCATGGTCAGAACAATAATGGAGAGATCCGGATAGTGACGCTTGATGTACTTGATCAGCGTGATGCCGTCGCCGTATTTTTCGCCCGGCATCGACAGATCGGTAATCAGGACGTTGGCATCCAGTTTGGACAAGCTATTGATCAGTGCTGTTGAGTCTTCAAACTCACCTACCACATTCACCCATTCGATCTGTTCCAGAGATTTACGGATACCGAACAGAACGATTGGATGGTCATCGGCAATAATTACATTCAGGTTATTCATCTTATTGGTTACCTTGCTGCAGCAGTTGGTTGACGTACGCGTCAATTTCACTGGTGGTATTTTTAATGGTTAAATCGTCGCACAGTTTAATGTGCTGTTCTAACTCTTCACAAAGCTGTTTACCCGGCAGTAAATTGAGCATGGCAAACACGCCTTTCAGGCGATGCGCTGTCTGAGCAAGCGAGGGATAGTCCTTCTCCGCCGACTCAGTATACAGTCTCTTCACATCTGGCGGTACTGTCTCCGTAAACAGCTGGAAATAGCCGCCGCTCAGCAGCGGCGTGGCAGCCTCATCGTCGTCGCTCTCCTCTATCGAATCGTGAGCCAGTTGCTTCTCAATCAGGGCCAGCAGCGCATCAAGCAGCGCATTGCTGAGATTGAAATTGACCCGGAATTGCTGGTCGTTGAGGGCGTGATGCCCCATTTCGTCGCCCGCCAGCAACAGCGCCCAGCCGTGCAGGCGTGCCGGGTCGTCCGTCACCAGCACATCATGCTCCTGCCCGGACAAGCGTTCGTCCGAGGTCAGGCAATTTGCTCCCCAGTTCTCGAGGTGGCGGCAGACAATTTTGTGTACGTCTTCAACCGCGATATCCACCAGCGCCGTCACGCCTTCCAGCAGTTTCTCTTCCTGCTCGCTCTGCTGCTCCAGCGCCAGCGGCAGCTGAATGTTGTAGCGCGTGCCGATATCCGGTTTGGCGATAATCTCCAGCTGGCCGCCCATCTGTTTGCACAGCTGCTTACACAGGAAAAACGCCATGCCGGACGCCTGACCGTAACGATCCTGCGTGGTTTCGCCGAGGTAAGGGAAATCGACGTTGGCCAGCTCGTCGCCGGTCAGGCCTGAGCCGGTATCCACCAGCTGAAACAGCACGCTGTTGGCTTTGCTGTCGCTGGCTTTGATATCAAGGGAAATCTTGCCCCACTGCGTGGTGGTGAGCGCGTAGTGCATCAGCGTGGTCAGGACTTTACGCAGCGCGCGGCGATCGCCAAAACGCATCTCGTCGTTGGCCAGCTGATTGTTGACCACCAGCGTCAGCCCTTTGCGCCGCAGCAGCGGCAGGCTCTCCAGCGCAATCTCATCGAGCAGATCCTGCAGGTTAAACACGCCCGCATCCGGCGACCAGTCGTGGGCTTCCAGCCGGTTGAGCAGGACGATATCGTCCACCAGCCGCGCCAGACCCTGGCTCTCATCCAGCAGATCCAGCACGCTCTCGTCGTCATCGCGCTGGCTGAGCTGCACCAGCTGCGTCACCATGCTCTGCAGCGGACGATTAAGCGCATGGCCAAGATTCTGCATCAGCTGCTGGCGCATCTGGTGGTTGCGATCCAGCACCTGCTGCGCTTTTTGCAGCTTCTTATTCACCAGCAGCTCACGATCCTGATCGCGCATCATAAACAGCTGGGTGTGCGGCGACAGCATGCTGCGCGCGTGGCGAATCTCATACACTTCGTTGTTAATGGTAGCCTGCAGCACGCCCTGATGCTGATCGGACATATTGATGATCTTCTGCAGATTGAGATGCGGCAGCAGATGCTCAGCGATTTTGTTGCTCAACAGGGTGCGATTGGTACCAAAGTCATACACCAGCAGCCCGACCGGCAGGCTGGCGACGATCTCCTCATTCAGCATACGCAGCGAATCGAGCTCGGCGCTCTGGTTCTCATTCGGTCGCAGCGACTGCTGGCGCAGCAGCGTAATGCCGGCAATAGACAGCAGGAACAGCAACAGATTGATCAGCAGCGGCCACATCAGGTTGTGCAGGGTATCCATCGCCAGGCTGGCGAGCGGCACCCGGTACACCAGCTGGAGCGAGGTGCTGGGCAGCGTGGCGGCAATCTCCAGGTTCGGGTTAACCAGCGTCACCGCGGTGCTTTCGCTGCTGGCGTCATCGCTGGTGGCGCTGCCGGGCTGGCTGGCATCCTGGCGCAGCTGGAAGTTCTCCAGCGGCATACTGCGCGGTATCAAGTCGTTAACTGGCAGATCGAACGCCACCACCGTGGCTAAATGACCTGGCTGGTTAAACGTGGTGCGCAGCGTGAAGTAGTGATCGTTCTGCCAGGCAAAGTGGCGCAGCGGCGAGAAGCTTTCGCGTTCGTCGAGCGCATTGGCCTGCTGCAGCATTTCGGCGCGGCGGCTGTCCACCAGCGTATTGATCGCGCTCTCTTTATAGCGCGTCGCCATATCCTTGAGCGGCAGGGTCGAGATCATGATCAGGCTGTTGTCCTGACCATTGAGGAAGTACATCGACCACGCCGGATTTTCAGCGCCCCACAGCGTATCGAGATAATTGGACATGCGCAGCGTCATATCCAGCGTGCTGCTGTCGTGCGAGCCGAAAATCAGCGCTTCGGTCTTGCGGCGGGTTTTCTCCAGATAGTAAACATCCGGGCGCAGGCGCGTCTCCTGCAGGCTACTGCTCGGCGTCGAGCCCGCGGCGCTGGTGGCGAGATTTTCATAGATTTGCCAGGTGGCAAAGCGGTAAGCATCAATGCGTTTTTGCATCGCGCGCGCCAGGTCGGTCATGGCGTAGCGCTTTTCCATGATCCACGCATTCACACTGTTATGCACCATGGCGCCGAGCGCGAGAAATAGCACCAGGTTAAACACCACGAAAAAGCGCGTTACGTTGCCGGAGGTCAGCGGAAATTTATAAGGCAGCATAGGTGTCTCAGGATCCTGCAATTAACGCGCGACCAGCCGGGCGCTGGCGGCAACCGCCAGCAGCAGCAGGGCGATAAGTAAAAACGCGCCGCTCAGGCTGAGCCACTGGGAAATAAAGCCGATTAAAGCCGGGCCTGAAAGAATACCCGCATAGCCGAGCGTTGTCATGGCGGAAATCGCCAGATTGGCCGGCATATCCTGTTGATTACCGGCGGCATTAAACAGCATCGGCACGGTATTGGCCAGGCCAAAGCCCACCAGCAAAAAGGCCAGCAGCGCCGCCTGCGGCCACGGCAGCAGCACCGCCAGCGTCATGCCGGCTGCCGCCGCCAGCGCACCGGTCAGCATCACCGGATAGCGGCCAAAGCGCTGAATCACTTTATCGCCCGTCAGACGACCTATGGTCATGGCGATGGAGAAGATGGCGTACCCCAGACCGGCGTGCGCCACGCTCATGCCCGGGCTCTGCAGCAGCAGCAGGGCGCTCCAGTCGAGTACCGCGCCTTCCGCAAGGAACAGAATAAAGCACAGGCAACCGAGGAAGGCGACCCAGCCGCGCGGGATCACCAGCCAGGGTTGATCGGGCTGATGCAGGCGCTCTGTCATCAGCGTCGGCAGGCTGCACAGCAACAGCAGCACCATCAGCAGCATGATAACGCCCACTGCCTGCAGCGGTGTCAGACCCGCGCCAAGTAACAGGCTGACCGCGCCGGCGCCGAGAATACCGCCAAGGCTGAAGAAACCGTGGAAACCGGACATCATCGGCTTCGCCGCCGCTTTCTCAACCTCAACCGCCTGCACATTCATGGCCACATCCAGCATGCCGAGCCCGGCACCGAACACCATCAGCGTAGCGGCCATCAGCCACATCACATCCAGCGTCGCCAGCAGCGGCAGTACTGCCAGCACCACCAGCGTGGAGCACAGCATAACGCGGCGGCAGCCAAAGCGTGCCACCAGCGCACCGGTCACCGGCATTGCCGCCAGTGAACCAATGCCGAGACACAGCAGCAGGCCGCCCAGCGACGCGCCCGTCAGCTGGAGACGCTGGCTGGCAAACGGCACCAGCGGTGCCCACGCAGACATGCTTAAACCGGCGATGAGAAAAACGAGGCGTGTTCCCAGATTGACACGCTGATGCAATTTGTTGGGCTGTGCGGCGTCCAGTGCTGTCATAAAGGTGTCGTTGTCATAAGTCGTTCGAGCGACGAAGTTTAGCATTAAAGCTGGCGCGGCACCGCTCAATGAAGGAGAAGAGCAGGGCAAAATGGTCGCCAGAAAACAGCATATTACCGATCTTTTGCCAGGCGCTGCGCTTTTCCAGACATTTCCTGGACTTCATAAACTCTCAGGCCGTTATCAAACCGACAGATTCAGTGAAAATTTGGCTTAAGTTGGGGTGAAAATCGATTGCTGCGGCAGCGCTAACTCACTGAATAGTGGTAAAGAATATTCCGCAAACGGTTGGGGAAACGCATCGGCTATATTCCTGTTCAACTTTATTACGCCCGGAAATTAACATTGTGCAATCATGGCTAAGTAATGAACAAAAAGTGCGAAAACGAACAAATAATGGCGTCCTGAGTGGCGGTTAATTTAACCTCAGTAAACAGGTTTACATAAAATTACACAGCGGAAGAAAAATGGCAGGTAAAAAAATGCCGGACAATCATGTCCGGCGGGAATTAGGGTAAATCTCTCATTCGGGGTGAATGAAGGTAATAATGAAATAAATGATGATAGCGGGAGTAATTGTATGCGCTGAGTGGCGTTAAGTTTTATCATTCAGTGCGGCAGCTTATCTCATCTTATCTCTATGTATTTAAATGAATAAAATTCGGTTTATCAATTAGTGCGATATTTTTTGCCGATGTGTGCTGATTATTAGTTCCGCGAAATTTACATTTGGAAATAACTATTTAATACAATGAAACACTTTCGGAAATTTAGTATCATTTTCGTGATAGATTATTGCTCTCCATAAAATAACAATGGCTTGCCGGCTGAATTTTTAAGCATTCAGTTAGCAGTGGCACATATAAAAGGCACATTACAGAGGGTAATAAAATGAAACGTCGCGTTCTCTCCCTGATGATTCCTGCATTGCTGGTGGCAGGCTCAGCAAGCGCAGCTGAAATTTATAACAAAGATGGCAACAAATTAGACCTCTACGGCAAAGTAGACGGCCTGCACTATTTCTCGGACAACGATGGCCAGGACGGTGACCAGTCTTACCTGCGTTTTGGTTTTAAAGGTGAAACTCAGGTGACCGACCAGCTGACCGGCTACGGTCAGTGGGAGTACCAGGCAGCGCTGAACACCGCAGAATCGCAGGGTACCGCTAACAGCTACACCCGTGTCGGCTTCGCCGGTCTGAAATTCGGTGATGCGGGCTCGTTCGACTACGGCCGTAACTACGGCGTACTGTATGACATCGGCGCCTGGACTGACGTGCTGCCGGAGTTTGGTGGTGACACCTACGGCGCGGACAACTTCATGTTCCAGCGCAGCAACGGCCTGGCGACTTACCGCAACAGCAACTTCTTCGGCCTGGTGGATGGCTGGAACTTTGCCGTGCAGTATCAGGGCAAAAACGACAACCCAACCGAATCCTCTTCCGGTCGTGATGTCCTGGGTGAGAACGGCGACGGATGGGGCCTGAGCACCACCTACGATCTCGGCTCCGGCTTCGGTCTGGGTGCGGCGATGTTCCAGTCTGACCGTACCAACAATCAGAACGGCAACGCGCCAGGCATTCTTGGTCGCGGTGATAAAGCCGAAGCCTACACCGGCGGTCTGAAATATGACGCTAACAACGTATATCTGGCGGCGATGTACACCCGTTCTTACAACGCAACCCGCTTCGGCGCGGTGGATTCTGCTGCGTACGGCTATGCCAACAAAGCGGACAACTGGGAACTGGTGGCACAGTATCAGTTTGACTTCGGTCTGCGTCCGTCGCTGGCCTTCGTCTCCTCACGCGGCAGCGATATCGAAGGTTACGGCAGCCAGAACCTGAAAAAATATGTCGACGTGGGTGCGACCTATTACTTCAACAAAAACATGTCGACCTATGTTGATTACCAGATCAACCTGCTGGACGACAACAACTTCACCGATGCGGCCGGTATCAACACCGACGACATCGTTGCGCTGGGCCTGGTTTACCAGTTCTAAGCCGGAGAGCGTGGCCTGCGGGTCACGCTCTGCTCTCCAGCAGCGCGTTCAGCGCCGCCTGCAGCGTTGCCGTCACCTGCTGCGCCGCTTCCCCCATCTGAACCTGCACGATTGCGCCATCCACCAGCAACACGATCTGCCCGGTTTTATCCTGCTGTGCCGTGCTGAGTCTTTCGGCAATGGCGGCCGCCATCTCACGCTTGTGCTGGCGGATCAGTGCGCTCGCTTCCGGCAGGGTATCAGCCAGTTCTGCCGCGCTATTAATAAACGCACAGCCGCGAAAATCCTCCTCCTGAAACCAGCTCAGTAACGCCGCCGGCAGCGCCACGTTGATGGCAGGCTGCTGCGCCAGCGCGCTGCGAAAGCCGCTCATCCAGCGCTGATGGCGCTGCTGCAGAAACGCCAGAATTAAGTCATTTTTGGCCGGAAAGTGGCGGTAGAAGGTCACTTTGGTCACGCCAGCCGCGGCAATCACTTTATCGATGCCGGTAGCACGGATGCCTTGCGCATAAAACAACTGTTGCGCGCTGAGCAGGATGCGGTCACGCGCGCTGGCGCTGGCATCAAACAGCAGGGGTGCGAGCATAAGAAAAAATTCCTGTTTACGGGGGTAGACAGAATTGTCTACATACGGCAGGATGAATCAAGTAGACAGACCTGTCTACATCATCAGGAGATAAAAAATGCTCATCCCCCCGTTCGATCATCAAAGTGCCTTAGAAAAAGTGCGTATGGCGGAAGATGCCTGGAACAGCTGCGATCCGCAGCGCGTGTCGCAGGTTTACAGTGAAGATACCCGCTGGCGCAATCGCAGCGAATTCGTTAACGGCCGCGCGGACGTCGTGACCTTTCTGCAGCGCAAATGGGCCCGCGAGCTGGATTATCGGTTGATTAAAGAGTTGTGGGCGTGGCACCACGATAAGCTGGCGGTGCGTTTTGCCTATGAGTGGCGCGATGACAGCGGCAACTGGTTCCGCAGCTACGGCAATGAAAACTGGCACTTTGGTGCCGATGGTCTGATGATTCAGCGCTTCGCCTGCATCAACGATTTGCCGATTAGCGCTGAAGCGCGGCTGTTTCACTGGCCGGCTGGCAGACGCCCGGACGATCATCCGGGCCTGAGCGAGCTGGGTCTGTAATTTACGGCGCGTTGCGCCAGCGTCTGGCCTTTGCCGCCTGCTGCGGGGATGTGGTGGCAGGCGGCAGGCTGCCTTCCAGCGCCACGCCCGCCAGCGTAAAGGCGGAAAAGCTCAGCCAGCGCTGCCATTTATCCTGTTGTTCTGTTGCCTTACTCATATTGCACCTCGCTGATGTTCAACCCACCATCAACGCTGCACAATTCATGCCATACCACCGCTCTCAGCGCCACGCGCCCCGTGGTCGCTTTGTTACACTGCGCCAGCGCTGATGCGGTGCAGGGTGCACGACGCTGGTGCAATGCCTTAACGTCGGCGCGACGGATAGTGCTGAATCAGGCGGTGGCGATAGTGCTGCCAGCAACGGAAGCTTCCGTAAGCAAATAACCCGGCGGTAATAGCAAGAATCATATAAATCATCTGTCGCTCCTGTAAGGATTCTCGTGCAGGAACGCAGTATGCTGTGCCAGCCAGCGATCAACTTCAAGCAGCTTTAGACGGTTTTACAAGCGAGTTATGCTTTGTAATAGGCTGTAGTAATGAGTTACAGACGAGGAATTGATGAATTTTCAGAACATTCTGCTGACAGGCATGGTAGCACTGCTGCTGAGCGGGTGCGAGCAAAAACCGGCGCAGCAGGCGCTGGTGCTGGAAGGCAAAACCATGGGAACGGTGTGGCGCGTGAGTCTGGCGGGCGTGGATTCTCAGCGTAAAGCCGCGCTGCAGCAGGCGATTCAGCAGCAGCTCGATCGCGACGATGGCGAACTCTCCACCTGGAAAAAGGACTCGGTGCTGTCGCGCTTCAACCAGTATCAGGGGCAGGATCCCCAGCCGGTCAGTGCCGATATGGCCGATATCGTCACCCGCGCGCTGCGCATCGGCCAGCTGACCGGCGGCGCGATGGACATTACCGTCGGACCGCTGGTGAATCTGTGGGGCTTTGGCCCGGCGCAGCAGCCGGCGCATACGCCATCGGATGCCGCTATTGCCGCCGCCAAAGCGCAGACCGGCCTGCAGCACCTGCGCGTGATTGAAACGGTGAACGGCCAGTGGCTGCAGAAAGATCTGCCTGGCCTGTATGTTGATCTCTCCACCATGGGCGAAGGCTACGCCACCGATCACCTGGCGCGGCTGATGGAGCAGCAGGGCATCACTAATTATCTGGTGTCGGTGGGCGGGGCGGTGCTGAGTCGCGGCCTGAATGCCAGCCAGCAGCCGTGGCGGGTCGCCATCCAGAAACCGACCGATCGCGAGAACGCGGTGGAGGCACGCGTCGATCTGCAGGGGCACGGAATCAGCACCTCCGGCAGCTATCGCAACTATTATGAACTGGATGGCAAACGCATCTCGCACGTGATCGATCCGGCCAGCGGCCGACCCATCGATCACCGGCTGGTCTCAGCCACGGTGATTGCCACCACCGCGCTGGAAGCCGACGGCTGGGACACCGGGCTGATGGTGCTCGGCACCGAGCGTGCCAAAGCGCTGGCGCTGAAACAGCATCTGGCGGTGTATCTGATTACGAAGCAGGGCGACGGTTTCAGCCACTGGATGTCGCCACAGTTCAAATCGTTTCTTATCGATCAGCCCTGACCTGACAGGAGGTAACTGTGCTGGATCTATTTAGTGAAGACGCGCCATGGCAGGAGCCGCTGGCCGAGGGCGCGGTGATTCTGCGTCGCCGGGCGCGTGAGCAGGCCGATGCGCTGCTGGCGGCGATTCATGACGTCGCGGCCCTTAACCCGTTTGCCCATCGCATCACGCCGGGTGGACATCGCATGTCAGTCGCCATGACCAACTGCGGCGATTTCGGCTGGTCGACCGATTCGCGCGGTTACCAGTACACCGAACAGGATGTCAGCAGCGGCCGTAAATGGCCGCCGATGCCCGCGCTGTTCCGCACGCTGGCGCAGCAGACCGCGCAGGAGGCCGGCTTTGCCGGTTTCAATCCGGACGCCTGCCTGATTAACCGCTATGAGCCCGGCGCCAAACTGACGCTGCATCAGGATAAGGATGAGAAAGACTTACGCCAGCCGATTGTCTCGGTATCGCTTGGCCTGCCGGCCGTTTTTCAGTTTGGCGGTTTTGAGCGCGGCGATGCGACGCAGCGCGTGCTGCTGGAGCACGGCGATATCGTGGTGTGGGGCGGTCCGTCGCGCCTGCGCTATCACGGCATTTTGCCGCTAAAAGCGGGCATCCATCCGCAGGCTGGCGCGTTCCGTTACAACCTGACCTTCCGCCGCGCCCAGTAACCGTAAAACGGATGAGAATTATTCTTGCCTTCACCCGAGGCGCCATTAAACTGCAGGCTGCCTGGTTGACCTCTGGATAATTTTTAATGGCATTGCTTCAGGTTGTTTTTCGTCAGTACCGCTGGCCGTTTATTGGCGTGATTGTGCTGACGCTGCTCAGCGCCGCGCTGGGTATCGGGCTGATCGCCTACATCAATAATGAACTGATCGTGGCAGTTAATACCTCGCTCACCGTGCTGACGGGTTTTCTCGCCCAGCTGTTTCTGCTGATGGCGGTGACGCTGGCATCGCAGCTGGCGCTGACTCAGCTCGGCCACCATTTTGTCTGGCGGCTGCGCGGTGAGTTTATCAAGCGTATTCTGGATACCCGGGTTGAACGCATTGAGCAGATTGGTAACGCTCAGCTGCTGGCCGGCCTGACCAGCGACGTGCGTGCCATCACTATCGCCTTTGTGCGCCTGCCTGAGCTGATTCAGGGCATCATTATTACGCTGGGTTCCGCGATCTATCTGGCGTGGCTGTCACCGCAAATGCTGTTGATCACCACACTGTGGCTGGTGGTGACGCTGATCGGCGGCTGGCTGCTGGTGTCGCGCGTCTATCAGCACATGGCGAAGCTGCGCGACATCGAGGACGAGCTGTACCGCGATTTTCAGACCATCATTGAAGGGCGCAAAGAGCTGCAGCTTAACCGCGAGCGTGCCCGGCTGATTTACGACACCGTGTATCAGGAAAATGCCACGGATTATCGTCGTCACATTGTGCGCGCCGATACCTTCCATCTCAGCGCGGTGAACTGGTCGAACATTATGATGCTCGGCGCGATTGGTATTGTGTTCTTCATGGCCAATGGTCTCGGCTGGGCCAATACCGCTGTCGCCGCGACCTATTCGCTGACGCTGCTGTTCCTGCGCACGCCGCTGCTGGCGGCAGTAGGCGCGCTGCCGACGCTGCTCAGCGCACAGGTGGCGTTGCGGAAAATTAATACCTTCGATCTGGCTCCCTATAGCGCCGGTTTCAAAGCGCTGCCGACGGTGAGCGACTGGCAGACGCTGGAGCTGCGCGACGTCTGTTTCCATTATGGCGAGCACGGTTTTTCCGTCGGGCCGATCAACCTGACGCTGCGCCGCGGTGAACTGGTGTTTCTGATTGGCGGTAACGGCAGCGGTAAATCCACGCTGGCGATGCTGCTGACCGGCCTGTATCAGCCGCATTCAGGCCGCCTGCTGCTGGACGGTAACGAGATGGACTGGCATAACCTTGATGCCTATCGCCAGCACTTCTCGGCGGTGTTCACTGACGTGCACCTGTTTGACCGCCTGATTCGTCGTGGTGGTGAGCCGGCTAATCCGGCGCTGGTGCAGCAGTGGCTGGAGCGGCTGAAAATGCAGGACAAGCTGAAGCTGGAAGGCAACCGGGTACTCAACCTGCAGCTGTCGAAAGGGCAGAGCAAGCGGCTTGCTCTGCTGCTGGCGGCGGCAGAGGAGCGCGATATCCTGCTGCTCGATGAGTGGGCGGCCGATCAGGACCCGCACTTCCGCCGCATCTTCTACCGCGAGCTGCTGCCGTGGCTTCAGGCGTCCGGCAAAACCGTGTTCGCCATCAGCCATGACGATCACTACTTTATTCATGCCGATCGGCTGCTGGAAATGCGCGATGGGCAGTTAAGCGAGCTGACCGGCCGCGAGCGCGAAATGGCCACGCTGGACGCCGTCAAACGCACCGATACCGGCCATTGACGGCTGGCGGCAAAGCTTAGCAAAAACCCTTATTGGGCAGGACGTTGTCAGCGGGATACAGTGAATGGCAGCAGAGATCCTCGTCTCTGCCTCCCTGGAACACTTCTGTCGTCTTGTGTTGTCACCGGCCCGGGCTTATTCCGCGCCGGTTTTTTATTGCGTGCAGGCCGGGTGAGTGAGCAGTGTGACCACGCGCGCCGGCTGCAGCCAGAAGCGTGCGTCCAGCACGGTGCTGCGGGTAAATTCCGCGCTGAAATCCTGACACAGCTGCAGCCTGGCGCGCTGCTGCGGCAGGTCGAGCTCGATCAGCGCTGCCTGATGAAACGCCATCGGCTGATGCAGCCGCGGCCATAGCGCCTTATAAAGACTCTCTTTCAGCGAAAACAGCAGCGTTGCTGCCTGCGCAAAGGGCAGCGGCTGGCCCTCCAGCAGCGCGCGCTCCTGCGCGTTCATCAGCAGTTCCGCCGTGTCCTGCGCGGTTTCCTCTGCCATCACCTGCTCAACATCAATGCCCACATACAATGCCTCGCGCGTCGCGGCCATCACCACGCAGTCATGGCTATGCGACAGCGAAGCACGGATGCCTGCCGGCCAGCACGGTGAGCGGTCCGGTGCGTTGTGCAGCACGAAATCGCTGATGCCCAGCTGCGCCAGCTGTTGCCGCACCAGCCAGCGGCTGGCGAGATATTCAATTTTGCGTTTGCTGGCTGCCTGCTGTAGTGCAGACGGCAGCGGCAGTTGCCACTGCGCAGGTAAAGCGGCGTGCCACTGTTGCCGATCAAAGCGGCACCACGCCAGCGACAGCGATTCAGCGGTGTGGCCAGCGGCGGTGATGAAACCACAAGCGGGCAGCGGCAGGGATGTTTCGGCTGAGAACATAACGAGTAACGGCTGATGGAAAAGCGTGTTTTACCAGTCAGCCGCGGGCAGAGCAAGCCGAAAAGGCTGCTGCGGGTTAGCGATTTGGCGGGATAGCGAAGCTCTTCATCTGCACCACAAAATGGTGGTGGCCTTTAGTAATGCGTGCACCACGGTCACACCAGTGGCTCGCCAGGCGGAAGAAATCATCGCTGCCAATATCATACGCCAGCTCCACTTTGCTGATGCCTGAGTGCAGGAGTTCTTCCGCATCCTGCAGGTTTTTTGCTTTGATGACCATAACGAGATTCCATCAAATAAACGGGAGCTTTAGGGTAGGGGAAATCTGTGACAGTTTTGTTTCACTTTAATGAAATGCTGTCACAAATCAGTAAAAACGTGATCCCGGTCCGCTTTAATGATTGCAGATAAGTGCCTGATTCGCAGCATGAATGAAGTGTGATGCGAGATTATGCTGCAGGATTTTGCACTCTGAACAGTAAGGTCAGGGCCTGTCGTAGTGGTGGCGAATAGCCGCGTCTGGCGCGGTAATGACGCGGTAATGACGCGGTCATTTTCCATCTCTATCCTTCCTGTGGTGGCTGTATTATGAAGCCCATCACACATCGATAGCCGCTTCGTTTAACCGGGGTAAAGCGTGGGCGTAACATGCTGGTGGCTGACGAAAGAGGCTAAGGAGCGAACGATGCAAAAACTGGCTGGCATAATGTTACTGGGTTGCATGAGCGTAGGCGCTGCACAGGCAGCAGATCTCAGCTTCCAGAATGCGCAGGGCAATATTGAAATGGTGCCCGGCAAACCCACCTTTGTGCATAAACTGCACTACCGCAAGCTCTATGATGAAAAGCCGTTCCCGGATGCGGTGATTTATTACTACAGCAACGGGGTGTATAAGATCCTGTCGCAGGGCGAAAATCATTATGGCCTCTACGTGATGCAGGGCAGCGTTGAGGACCAGAGTTACACCATCCGCTATATTTCAGCGCCGTCAAAAGACTGGGGCAACAAAACCGCCTTCCATCAGCTCACCTTTGTGAATGGCGCGCAGGCAAAGGTGTTTATTCAAAACGCGATTACGGATACCGGTGAGCAGATCGCCCAGCAAAACGGCGAGTTTTTGCTGCAGGATCACGATCCCGCGCACGCGGCGGCAGACAGCTGGGACGATGATTTAAAAATCAAACGCTGACGGTTTCGCCCTTTATCTGTGCCGCGACCGTCGCGCATTTGGTGGCGGCACCCGATGCATTGTCCACAGCAAAGATTTTTCCTATCCCAGCGAGAATTGTTTCCGGCTGGCAACGCAGCGGAAACTCGATAATTATCAGGGCATGACTAAATATCGTGTAAGAGTGGGTTTTCACAACCCCTCAGCCCTGACCTTCAGGCAGCTGGATGAAATACTGGAACCGCAACGCTTCTGGCGCAGTGACACGCGCAGCGGTACGTTTCGCTACTTCATGGAGTATGAATATGAGTCGGACGTGCGCGATATCTGCGAAGTGTGCGAGCTGGCTTACTCGCAGGCGTGTAAGGTGAAGAAATGTCCGCTGATTCTGGTACAGCCCTGCGAGGCAGAGGTTTCACTCAGCGTTAACGATTGAGACTCGCCGCAGCGAATCTCAATCCTGCTGGCATCATGCCGCCATTTTACGGCACTCTTCTGCACAGCGCTGACAGGCCTGAGCGCATTGCTGGCAGTGCTGGTGTTGATGCTGCTGGCACGCCTGCGCGCACTGCTGGCAGATGTCGGCGCAGAACTGACAGAGCTGCTGCACCGATGCACTGTTTAGCGCCATGAACTGCGCCGTGAGGCGACAGGTATTGGCGCACTGCATATCCAGCCTGATGCATTCGCGCATCATCTCCACATTTTCCTCATCCAGACAGGATGTTGCGCAGTGGTCGCACGCGGCTGCGCACAGATAACAAGCCTCCACGCAGCGTTTATATTCATCAAGCATGTTTCCTCCTTGCATTGGTGATTAACCGTTTAAGCCTGGAAAGGATTGGTCATTATGCAATGAAGGAAAGCGTTAGGATTTATTACCGCGCTGTGCTTAACGCCGCGATTTTACAGCAGAAAATAAAAAAGCAGCCATAAAGGCTGCTTTTCTTTGGGATTTTGGTCGGCACGAGAGGATTTGAACCTCCGACCCCTGACACCCCATGACAGTGCGCTACCAGGCTGCGCTACGTGCCGAACGTGGAGGGTTATACTACTGGTTCCGTTGGCGATTGCAATATGCCGGCAGCTTAACTGCCTCATAATTAATCAGTTTGCCGTGAACCGTTTCTCTTCCGTCAGCACTTGCAACAGTAGCGCCAGCTGAGGTTTATGATCTTTCAGCTCTTTGCCCTGGGCATCGTACGCGCTGTAGTTACCGTTGTTGCTGAGCACCAGCGTCACCGTTGGCGTAGTCACCACCAGTTTGCCATCTTCACTGCTGGCGACCCAGTTATGGCTGCGCTGCGCGGCAAACAGATCTTCACCCTGTGAATAGTTAACCGGATTGGTGCGCACGTGCAGCAGGCGCTGCATCAGCGTGGTCATCACATCCTGCTGATCGGTCAGGCGATCGATGCTCTGCGCCGGGGTATTCGGCCAGTGCACCACCAGCGGCACCTGCAGCGTCGCGCGGTTGCCCGGATTATCGCTGTTGTCGAAGGTAATGGCGCGCTGCGCCGTGATCACCACCACGGTATTCTTCAGCGCATCATTCTGCTGCAGCGTATGCAGCACCGTTGCGATTTGTTCATCCACGCCTGTCGCCTGGCGCATATAGCTGCGCTGGCGCGCTTTGGTGCTGTCGCCGGTTACCGTCACGCCGTTGAGCGCGATCCATGAGAACCAGGGCGCGCCGCCTTTCTGACCATTGAGCCAGTTCTGCCACTGCGTCACCGTGGTGCTGTTGGGCTGGGTATCAGCCTGCGGCAGGCTGTAATCCGCCAGCAGCGCCTGACGGTACAGCGGCTGGCTAAAGCCATCGGAAGAGAACAGGCCGAACTGATAACCCTGGCTGTTCAGCGCGCCGAGCAGGGCAGAGGGCATGCGCGCCGCCAGCACGCCGTCCATGTAGCTGGAGGAGATACCATAGAACAGGCCGAACAGGCCTTTTTCCGGCTGCAGTCCGGCGCTGTAATGCTGGGTAAAGCGCACATTTTCACTGGCGAACTGATTGAGCGACGGCAGCGCTTTATCCACCGTGGCATTGTTCAGTCCGTCCACCGTCAGAATCAGCAGGTTGTGGCGCGTTCCGCCATCGCGGAACGTAATATCGCTGAGCGGATACTGCACCGACAGCGCTTCCGGATCGCCCTGTTGCACCAGACGGCGCTGATACTCCTGCGCATCCAGCAGGCCGTGTCGCTCCAGAAAGCGCCGTGCGGTCATCGGATAGGAGAGCGGCAGGTTGGCACGCTGCATGGTAATCGGCCGGTAGAAGTTGGCGTCGGCCCAGATATACAGCAGATGACTGGCAAAGAAGGCGCTGATAAACAGCGCGGCCAGCGGCTTGCCAAACGAACGCCGGTTAAGGCTGCGCAGCTTTTGCCAGCTCCAGGTGGCAAATAGCATCTCAACGAGGAAAATCAGCGGTACGCTGATAAACATCAGCTGCCAGTCGCGCGCCATCTCGCTTTGATCGGGGTTGACCACCAGTTCCCACACCACCGGATTGAGGTGCAGATGGAAACGGTTGAACACCGCGCTGTCGACCATAATCAGCGTCAGCCCGGCCGTGGCGACCACGGCGGAGAGCACGCGCAGCAACCGCTGCGACATGGCGACAAACGTCAGCGGGAAGATAATCAGCAGATAAGCGGCAAACACGATAAAGCTGAAATGGCCAATCCAGCTGGTAAACGCATAAATACGGCCGGCGAGGGAAGAGGGCCAGTCGGCGACCAACAGGTAGCGGCTGCCTAAAATAAGCGCAAACAGAATATTAAACAGGGCAAACCAGTGCCCCCAGCTGATCATCTGGGAGACTTTTTCACGGTAGCGCTGCCGGTTGGTTACCATATTTATGAGGTCAAATCTGCAATTTAGTGGGCGTTGTCATCGCGCACGGAAGACTGCAGCGCTTCCGCAAACGAGCGGGCGAGGCTGCGGCGCTGGGCCGGTGCGATGTCGGTGTTGATCAAATTGGTCACCATGTTCCCCAACACCATCAGGGAAAGATCGGTTGGCGCTTTGTCTTTTTCAAGAACCTGCGCCAGCTGCGCGAGAAGCTGTTCGACGCGCGCGTCGCTGTAACGGGATGATTGTGGCATATCGTCGACTAATCAAGTGTGAAAACGCGGTATATTACCGTAACAACGCACTTTTTTCCGCAATTTTATCGCAAGCAGAACGATCAGTTTGTGCGCGCAGTTGAAAGCGGCTGCGGGCGGTGTTTGAATACGCGCCTGAGCCAAAAGGAGAGTCTACCATGAGTCTGGATATCGACCAGATTGCCCTGCATCAGTTAGTCAAACGTGATGAAAACCAGCTGGAACTGGTGCTGCGCGATACTCTGTTACCTGCCACGCAGGCGGTAGAAGAGATGGCGGAAGAGTTACACCGCGTCTATAGCGCCAAAAGCAAGGCTTACGGCCTGTTTAATGAAGACAGCGAGCTGGCGGAAGCGCTGCGCAACTGCCGTAAAGGGCAGGATGACTTCCTGGCGTTCAGCCGTGCGGCTACCGGACGCCTGCGCGACGAGCTGAGCAAATACCCGTTCGCCGAAGGCGGCGTGGTGCTGTTTCTGCACTATCGCTATCTGGCGGTGGAGTATCTGCTGGTGGCGGTGCTGAACAGCCAGTCGAGCATGCGCGTTAATGAGCAGCTCGACATCAGCAGCACGCACTATCTGGATATCAACCATGCCGATATCGTGGCGCGTATCGATCTCACCGAGTGGGAAACCAACCCGGAATCCACGCGCTACCTGACCTTCCTGCGCGGACGCGTGGGGCGCAAAGTGGCCGATTTCTTCATGGATTTCCTCGGCGCCAGCGTCGGTCTGGATACC
Source organism: gamma proteobacterium symbiont of Lampromicra miyakona (assembly GCF_059730895.1). Classification (NCBI taxonomy): domain Bacteria; kingdom Pseudomonadati; phylum Pseudomonadota; class Gammaproteobacteria; species gamma proteobacterium symbiont of Lampromicra miyakona. Next base: position 1,437,419 of record NZ_AP035932.1, read on the forward strand.
AAAGCACAGAACCGCGGGCTGCTGCAGGCGGTAGATGATTACTGTGCCGAGTCGAGCCTGGATAAAAATGAGCGCCAGAACTATCGCCAGCAGGTCTACAGCTACTGCAATGAACAGCTGCAGGCGGGCGAGGAGATTGCGCTGGAAGATCTCTCCAGCGAGCTGCCGCCGCTGGGCGAAAAAACCTTTCAGGCGTTTACCCAGGAGCAGGGTTATGAGCTGGAAGAGCATTTCCCGGCCGACCGCAGCACCCTGCGTCAGCTGACGAAATTTGCCGGTAGCGGCGGGGGATTAACGCTTAACTTTGATGCCATGCTGCTGGGCGAGCGCATTTTCTGGGATCCGGCCACCGATACGCTGACCATCAAAGGCACGCCGCCGAATCTGCGCGATCAGCTGCAGCGTCGTACCGGCGGCCAGTGATCGCCGGATTTGCGCCATAAAAAAACGCCGCAGATGCGGCGTTTTTTCGTCAACCCGTTAGCGATTAAGCGCGAACGAAGTCGATGTGGTGCAGTTTTGGCTTGAACGGGTGACGCTGAACAGCCTGAACTTTAACTTTGGTTTCTTTACCGTCAACAACCAGAGTCAGCACGTCGCTGTAGAACTCAGGCTTAGCCTGCATGTTCATCACAGCGTCGTGGTCCAGTTCGATAGAAACCGCAGCGTCTTTACCGCCATAGATGATGGCCGGGAATTTGTTCGCTGCGCGCAGGCGGCGGCTCGCACCCTTACCCTGCTCTTTACGTACTTCTGCATTAATAGTGAACATCTTAAGATCTCTTCTATAGTTCCTGCTACAGGCGACCCAGCAACAGGACGGTTATTCAATACGCTTTTACGGATGCAAAAGCGGGCGGCATTATAGCCGGATTGCCACAGCGGGGCAAATGATTCCGCCGTTTAGCGCAGCTCGTTGGCGCGGCGATAGCGTCCCTGATAATCGAACATTTTTTCCCGCACCTGCCAGAAGTGGCCTTTGGCGCGCGCCACCACAAAATCGGGATGGCGCAGCAGCGGCTGCAACGCCACCACATCGGCGGCGGTCTGCCAACCGAGCTCCACGCCGGGCGCACGCTGATGTGGCCGCATAAACAGCTGCTCAAAGGCGGTGCGCTGCGCCGGGGTGCGCAGGCGAAAGCGCTCGCTGACGCTGGTGCCATCCTCATCAAAATAGGTGGCTTGCAGCCACTCGCCTTTATCATCGCGTCCGTGCGCCAGCGTCATACCACTGCAGCGCAGTACGCGCGCGTCTTTCAGCTTCAGCGCCGCTTTCAGCATATCATCGGGGTCGACCAGCACCTTGTCGCACTGCTGGCAGCGGCGTGCGGCGATATCATTTTCTGCACCGCAGTCCGGGCAGCTTTTAAAGCGGAAACGGTAGTCGCACTGCGCGCGATTGCCCTCGTCATCGTCGATCACGCCCTGACAGCGGCGGCCAAAGTGCTCAATGATGTGGCCATCTTCGGTCGCCTTGCCCCAGAAGGTGTTGGCAAAGCCGCAGGCCGGACAAAACACCTGCACCGGCTGGTTATCGCTGGCGCCTTTCGGTGCGCCGACTTCGGGCGTAAAGAGATCGTGCGGGTTTCCGGCGTAATCAAGGATCAGGCAGTCGGTTTTGCCCGGTGCCAGCCGCAATCCGCGACCGACAATTTGCTGATACAGGCTGACCGATTCGGTCGGGCGCAGAATGGCGATCAAATCGACGTGCGGCGCGTCAAAGCCGGTGGTCAGCACCGCCACGTTAACCAGAAACTTAAGCTGCTGCGCTTTGAACTGCTGAATCAGCCGGTCACGCTCTTTCACCGGGGTTTCTGCCGATACCAGCGCACTGTTTTCCGGCAGCAGGCTGAGGATTTCCCGCGCGTGTTCAACGGTTGCGGCAAACACCATCACGCCGCGGCGCGTCTCAGCGAACTCGATAATCTGTCGCATGATCTGCGGCGTGACGCGCTGCTGCTGTTTCAGTTCGCGGTTAAGATCGGCCTCACTGAACAGGCCATTATTCTGCGGGATCAGCCGACTGAAATCATACTGCACCACCGGCATATCCAGCCGCTCGGGCGGCACCAGAAAGCCATGTTTGATCATGTAGCGCAGCGGTAATTCGTAGATGCAGTCGCGGAACAGCGCATTATCATCGCCGCGCACCATGCCGTGATAGTGGTACTGGTAAATCCAGCCTTTGCCCAGACGGAATGGCGTGGCGGTCAGCCCCAGCAAACGCAGCTGCGGATTGTGCTGGCGCAGATGGGCGAACAGCTGCTGATACTGGCTCTCCTCGTTGTCGCTGATGCGATGGCACTCATCGACGATCACCAGCGAAAAGGCGCTGTCAAAACTGGCCAGATTGCGCGCCACTGATTGCACGCTGCCGAACACCACTTTACCGTCGCTCTGCTTGCGCTGCAGGCCCGCGGCGAAGATGTCCGCCTGCAGGCCATACGCCTGATATTTACTGTGGTTCTGCTCCACCAGTTCTTTGACGTGAGCCAGCACCAGCACGCGACCGCGCGCCAGCCGCGCCAGTTCGGCGATCACCAGGCTTTTGCCGGCGCCGGTCGGCAGCACAATCACCGCTGGCGTGGCGTGGCGGCGAAAATGGGCAACGGTGGCATCAACGGCTTCTTGCTGATAGGGGCGCAGGGTAAACGACATGGGAACCGGCTTTTTCTGGAACGGACGCGCATTATGCCATGAAAGTGGCTGAAACGCAGGATCGGCACTATTAGCAGGCGAAGGTTCAGGCTATACTGCCCACACTTTTTCAACGGTTAACCCTGCTCTCAATTATGCCGTGGCCGCCGCGCTACGCTGTAAATGATTTACCGGGCAAACGCCGTTTCAGTTCCCCTCCGCAGTAACAGGCAAAAAAGCGAATTCATGCGACTCGACAAATTCATATCTCAGCAACTGGAAGTTAGCCGTGCCATCGCCGGCCGTGAAATACGTGGCAGAAAGATCACCATCAATGGCGAAGTGGTGCGCGACACCGCGTATAAAGTCCTGCCGGACGATGCCGTAGAGTACGACGGCAATCCGCTGACGGTGCAGCAGGGCCCGCGCTATTTCATGCTGAATAAACCGCAGGGCTATGTCTGCTCCACCGACGATCCGGATCATCCCACCATTCTCTATTTCATTGAGGAGCCGGCGGCGTTCAAACTGCACGCGGCAGGGCGGCTGGATATTGATACCACCGGGCTGGTGCTGCTGACCGATGATGGTCAGTGGTCGCATCGCATTACCTCTCCGCGCCATCACCTTGAGAAAACCTACCTGGTGGAACTGGAGCAGCCGCTTGACGCGGGGCTGATCGAAAAATTTGCTGCCGGCATTCAGCTGCACAACGAGAAAGATCTGACCAAACCGGCGCAGCTGGAAATCCTCGATGAGAAAGCCGCGCGCCTCACCCTCAGTGAAGGGCGCTATCACCAGGTGAAACGTATGTTTGCGGCGATGGGCAACCACGTCACGGCGCTGCATCGTGAAAGCATCGGTGAGATTGTGCTGGATGAGGAGCTCGGTGAAGGCGAATACCGTGAACTGACCGAGGCGGAAATCAATAGCATCGGCCTGCCGGACGAACTGAAACAGCGCAAATAGCGGGAGACAGCGGTGCGTAAGGAAAAAAATTCACCGGTGGGATTAGTGGTGATTCTGGGATTGCTGGCGATGCTGATGCCGCTATCCATTGATATGTATCTGCCGGCGATGCCGCAAATTGCCCGTGAATTCGCGGTGTCGGCCGGCAGCGTACAGATGACGCTGAATCTCTACATCCTCGGCTTCGCCATTGGTCAGCTGGTGTATGGCCCGCTGGCCGACAGCTACGGACGTAAACCGGTGATTGTGCTTGGCACGCTGATTTTCGCCTGCGCGGCGGCAGCCTGTGCGCTGTCGCAATCCATTGACCAGCTGATTCTGATGCGTTTCCTGCACGGGCTCTCCGCCGCCGCGGCCAGCGTGGTGATCAACGCCCTGATGCGCGACAGTTATTCGAAAGAAGATTTCTCGCGCATGATGTCGTTTGTCATGCTGATCACCACCATTGCGCCGCTGCTGGCCCCGATCATCGGCGGCTGGCTGCTGCTGCTGTGGAACTGGCACGCCATCTTCTGGACGCTGGCGCTGGCGGCGCTGATTACCACCGTGCTGGTGGTAACGCAGATCCGCGAAACGCTTAAGCCCGAGCAGCGGCAGCGTTTTCACCTGCGCACCACGCTGAGCAATTTTGTCGCGCTGGTGCGGCACAAACGCGCCTTCAGCTATATGCTGGCAAGCGGCTTCTCGTTTGCCGGGCTGTTTACCTTTCTTAATGCCGGGCCGTTTGTTTACATTGAAGTGAACCATGTGTCGCCGCAGAATTTCGGCTACTACTTTGGCCTCAACGTGGTGTTTCTGTTTGTCATGACGCTGATTAACAGCCGCGCGGTGCGCCGTTTCGGACCGCTGGCGATGTTCCGCCTCGGTCTGCTGATTCAGTTTGCCATGGGCATCTGGCTGCTGATTGTCAGCGCGCTCAACCTCGGTTTCCTGCCGCTGGTGTTTGGCGTGGCAATGTTCATTGGCTGCGTATCGACCGTCTCCTCCAATGCGATGGCGGTGATCCTCGACGAATTTCCCCATATGGCCGGCACCGCATCCTCGCTGGCCGGTACGCTGCGCTTTGGCGTCGGTGCGCTGGTTGGCGCGCTACTGTCGCTGGTCAGCGTCAACAGCGCCTGGCCGATGGTCGCCACCATCGCGCTGTGCGCTACCGTCTCAATCGTGTTGTTCAGCTACGCCGCCCGTCCGCGCCACACCGCGTGATGGCGGCGGGTCGATCCTTAGCCTGCTGTTATTTCACCTCCTGATTTGCCCCTCTCCGCATTCTCGCTCTGCTTAATGTTTCCATATTGTGAAAATTAATTGATAAAAAAGTAACGACATTGCGTCTAAAATGATTGTTAAGCGCCGCGTAACGCGGTAAACATAGGCATAAATGCGAGAAAGCTCGCAAATAATAAAGTTGCATCACGCTTTGTGCTTAAAACGAGAAAGCTATCCTTGACGTCCGTATGCTGAGCTTGCCAGGTGGGGATTCACCGCGATGAAGCCGTCCGTTGTGAATAACGTTAATGTCTCTGGGAACCGAAACACTATGCTGCAACTCTCGGTTGTGCATCGTTTACCACAACTTTACCGCTGGTCGCTGGAACATGCCGGCGCCATTGAACGCCAGGAAGCAGCGAACGGCGCGCATGACGGGGATCTGGTCGCGCTGCGCCTGCTGAGCCATGATGGCCATCCGGCGCTGGAAATCCTGCAGCAGCTCCAGGAAACGCTGGCGCAGATTCAGGTCGAGTGCAAAATTGCCGAATGTGAAGGGCAGCCGTGTTTGCTGATTCAGCGCGGCGACGAGAGCGCCACTAACTGTTGTCTGAAAAATCAGGGCGTGGCGATCGCCGAAACCTTTGACGGTCACTGAGGCCCGATCTCGCCCTGCGCGGAGGCCAGCAGCTGACGCGTATACTCTGCTGCGGGCGCGTTGAACAGCGCTTCGCATTCACCCTGTTCCACCACTTCACCCTGGCGCAGCACCACCAGCTGATGACACAGCGCGCGCATCACCTGCAAATCGTGACTGATAAACAGATACGCCAGCTGATGCTGCTGCTGTAAACGGCGCAGCAGGGTGAGGATCTGCTTTTGCACCGAGCGGTCCAGCGACGAGGTGGGTTCATCCAGCACGATCAGCTGCGGCTGCAGGATCAGCGCGCGGGCAATGGCGATGCGCTGGCGCTGACCGCCAGAGAATTCCGCCGGGTAGCGGCTGCGGCTCGCTGCCTCCAGGCCAACCTCTTCCATCACCGCAATGACTCTGGCTTCCTGTTCGGCAGCACTAAGCTGCGGCTGGTGCACCGCCAGCCCTTCGGCAATCACCTGCTGTACCGTCATGCGCGGATTGAGTGAAGAGTTGGGATCCTGAAACACCACCTGAATGCGCTGGCGCAGCGGCAGTAGCTGCTTCGCGCTCAGCTGATGCAGCGGCTGGCCGTCGAACCAGATCTCGCCGCGCGCAGCAATCAGGCGCAGCAGCGCCAGGCCGGTGGTGCTTTTGCCTGACCCGGATTCGCCGACTAACCCGAGGCTTTCGCCGCGCCGCAGGGTAAAACTGAGATTGTGTAGCGCGGTTTTTTCCGCCACGGTGCGCTTCAGCAGTCCACGGCGAATCGGGAAACCCACCTGCAAATTAGTTACCTGCAACAGCGGCGGCGCGTCGATCAGCGGCACCGGTGCGCCGTCCGGCTCGGCGGCCAGCAGCTCGCGGGTATAAGGCTGCTGTGGCTGGCGAAACAGTGCGTCACAGCGGTTGTGTTCCACCTCGCGCCCGTTGCGCATCACCGTCACGCTGTGGGCCAGCTGACGCACAATGTTCAGGTTGTGGGTAATGAACAGCATGCCCATGTTCAGTTCACGCTGCAGTTCGCGCAGCAGCTGTAAAATCTGTGCCTGCACCGTGACGTCCAGCGCCGTAGTAGGCTCATCGGCAATCAGCAGTTTGGGCTGCGTCAGCAAGGCCATGGCGATCATCACGCGCTGGCGCTCGCCGCCGGACAGCTGGTGCGGAAAATCCTGCAGGCGCGTCGCGGCCCGGCGAATGCCTACGCGATCGAGGCAGTTGAGAATCTCAGCGCGCGCCGCTTCACGCCGCATGCCACGGTGCAGCGACAGCACTTCATACAGCTGCTTTTCCACGCTGTGCAGCGGATTGAGTGACACCATCGGCTCCTGAAAAATCATCGCCATCTGGTTGCCGCGCAGCCCGCGCATCTCACGTTCGCTGGCCTGTAACACATCGCGCCCGTCAAACAGGATCTCGCCCTGCGGATAACTCACCGGCGGCTGCGGCAGCAGACGCATAATCGACAGCGCCGTCACGCTCTTGCCCGATCCCGATTCGCCCACCAGCGCCAGCGTTTCGCCGGCGTCGATACGCAGCGAGATATCTTCCACCACGCGGCGCTGCTGAAACGCCACCGCCAGATGATTCACCGTTAACAAACTCATTTAGCGCCCCCGGCTCGGATCAAAGGCATCGCGCACCGCTTCGCCGATAAAAATCAGCAGCGACAGCAGCAGGGCGAGGGCGAAGAAGCCGGAAAGGCCAAGCCACGGTGCCTGTAAATTGTTTTTTCCCTGTAGCAGCAGTTCGCCCAGCGACGGCGAGCCCACCGGCAGGCCGAAGCCGAGAAAATCCAGTGAGGTCAACGTGGTGATCGAACCGCACAGGATAAACGGCAGAAAGGTGAGCGTGGCAACCATGGCGTTGGGCAACATGTGGCGCAGCATGATGCGGCTATCGCTCACGCCCAGCGCGCGTGCGGCGCGGATATAGTCAAAGTTGCGCGTGCGCAGGAACTCGGCGCGCACGACGCTCACCAGGCTCATCCAGCCGAAGATCACTGTCAGCAGTAACAGCCACCAGAAATTGGGCTGAATCACGCTGGAGAGCAGAATCAGCATGAACAGCGTCGGCATGCCGGACCACACTTCAATCAATCGCTGGCCGATGAGGTCAACGCGGCCGCCAAAGTAGCCCTGCAGGGCACCCACCACAATGCCAATCACGCTGGAGAACAGCGTTAACAGCAAACCGAACAGCAGCGAGATGCGCGTGCCGTACAGCAGACGCGCCAGTACATCGCCACCGTTAGCATCGGTACCCAGCCAGTTTTGCGCCGACGGCGGTGACGGGAAGGGCACGTCGGTGGCGAAATGAATGGTGCTGTCGCTGAAGCGGATGGGCGCCCACAGCGCCCAGCCCTGCTGATCAATACGTTGTTTCAGCCACGGATCCTGATAATCCGCCGGCGTGGCAAACTGGCCGCCAAAATCACTCTCGCTGTAGTTAAACAGCAGCGGTGCGTACCAGCGCTGCTGATAGTGCACCAGCAGCGGTTTGTCATTGGCTAATAATTCCGCGCCCAGCGACATCACAAAGATGAGCAGAAACAGCCACAGCGACCAGTAGCCGCGCCGGTTGTGACGAAAGCGCTGCCAGCGCTGCTGGTTAACGGGAGATAAACGCATCATCGGCCCTCAAAATCAATGCGTGGATCGACCAGCGTATAGGTCAGATCGCTGAGAATATTCATCAGCAGGCCAATCAGCGTAAAGATATACAGCGTGCCGAACATCACCGGATAGTCGCGCTGAATGGTGGCATCATAGCCGAGCAGCCCCATGCCGTTGAGTGAGAACATCACTTCGATCAGCACCGAGCTGGTGAAAAACATACTGATAAAGGTGGCGGGAAACCCGGCGATCACCAGCAGCATGGCGTTGCGGAACACGTGGCCGTACAGGATGCGCTTCTCATCCAGGCCCTTGGCGCGCGCCGTGACGACGTACTGTTTGCGCACCTCATCAAGGAACGAATTTTTCGTCAGCATGGTCAGGGTGGCAAAGCCGCCAATTACCGTAGCCAGCACCGGCAGGGTGATATGCCACAGATAATCGCTGATTTTGCTGTACCACGGCAGCGTATCAAACTGCGGCGAAGTGAGGCCGCGGAGCGGGAACCAGTCGAGATAGCTGCCGCCGGCAAAAAGCACAATCAGCATGATGGCAAACAAAAACGCCGGAATTGAGTAGCCGATGATGATAAAGATGCTGCTCCAGATATCAAACGCGCTGCCGTTGCGCACCGCTTTTTTGATGCCCAGCGGAATCGACACCAGATAGATGATCAGCGTGCTCCACAACCCGAGGCTGATCGACACCGGCAGGCTCTCTTTAATCAGCTGCAGCACCGAGGCGTTACGAAACAGGCTGTCGCCAAAGTCAAAACGCAGGTAATTCCACAGCATTTCGCCATAGCGCTGCAGCAGTGGCTTATCGAAGCCGTAGCGATGGGTTATTTCTGCCACCACCTCCGGATCCAGCCCGCGCGCGCCGCGGTACTGGCTGTCGCCGGGATTGTCGCGCACCAGCGCACCGCGCGCGCCGCTGTCACTGCCGCCGCCGCCAGGCAGACCGGTGCTATGACCAAACTGGATGTTGGCCAGCGCCTGATCGACCGGACCGCCCGGCGCAATCTGTACGATAAAGAAATTCAGGGTGATGATGGCCCACAGCGTGGGAATAATCAGCAACAGCCTGCGCAGGAAATAAGCACCCAAACCGCTCTCCTCAGCGTCGATCGGCCGGTAAACGACCGGCTTTGTTCACATCGTACCACCAGTTTTCCAGCCCGGTGGCAAACGCCGGTTTAATCTGCGGATGGGAAAACTTGTCCCACCAGGCCAGCCGCTGTTCGGCGTTGTACCACATCGGAATCATGTAGGCGTTCCACAGCAGCAGGCGATCCAGCGCCTGACCGAGCGGCAGCAGCGCTTTTTCATCGCCCTGATGCGCCACGATCTGCTGCACGAAATGGTCGACCAGCGGATCTTTTACCCGCGCGGTGTTCCATGAGGAGCTGATGTAATCCGACTGCCAGACATATTGCAGGCTGGTGGAGGGCCACGGCATCGCCTGATAAAGCGACGGAATCATGTCGTAATCGCCTTCGCGCAGCCGGCGCAGATATTGCGAACTGTCCACCTGACGCAGCGTCATCGTAATGCCAAGCCGTGCCAGGCTGTGCTGGAACGGCAGCGCCCAGTCGTTCTGAGAACCGCTGCGCAGCAACAGTTCAAACTGAAACGGCTGGCCGGTTTTCACGTTCACCAGCTGCTGATTTTTGATCTGCCAGCCGGCCTGCTTCAGCAGCGCCATCGCCCGCAGCAGATTGTTGCGGTCAAAGCCGCTGCCGTCAGAGTGCGGCGGCGCGTAGGCGTTGTTAAAGACCTCGGCAGGCAGCTGCGCCTTGTAGGGCGCGAGCAGGACCAGCTGAGCGGCGTCAGGATAGCCTTTGGCGGCATAAGCGGTGTTCTGGAAGTAGCTGTCGGTCCGCTTGTAAGCGCCGTAGAACAGCGCTTTGTTCATCCACTCAAAATCAAACGCCAGCGTCAGCGCCTCGCGCACGCGGCGGTCGGCAAACAATGCTTTCTCGTTATTGAACGCCAGCCAGCGCGTGTCGGTGGCGACGTCATTCGGCGTGGTGGCTTTCACAATGGCGTGGCTGGTGAAGTTGCGCCCGCGATATTGTGTGGCCCATTTCTTCGCCGAACTCTCTTCGCGCAGGTCATAGGCACCGGCCTTAAACGCTTCAAAAGCCACGTTGTCATCAAGATAGTAGTCGTAGCGCAGGGTATCAAAATTAAAGCGACCGCGGTTCACCGGCAGATTGGCCGCCCAGTAGTTCTTCACCCGGCTATACTGGATGAACTGGCCGGATTTGTACGAAGTGACGCGGTAAGGCCCGCTGGCGAGCGGCGGATAGCCAATAGGCTCATTGAATTTTTTGTTCTGCCAGAATTTTTCCGGCAGCACCGGCAGCGTGATCCAGCTCAGCACCAGGTCTTTGTCTGGTTTGGGCATCTCAATGCGCACCGTCAGCCGGTTCAGCGCTTTCACCTGCACGCCACGAAACGCCACGCGAAACTGCGGCACGCCTTCGGTCATGAATTTGCCGAAGGTGAAGGCGACATCCTGTGCGGTGATCGGCGTACCGTCCTGAAACTGCGCGTGCGGATTGATCGACACTTCCATCCAGTGATAATCGCTGGGATAGCGTGCTGATTCGGCGATCAGCGGATAGTAGCTGCCGGGCTCATCGTCTGAGGTGGTAAACAGGCCGTCGTACAGCGTGTCAGTGCCGATACCGGGGTTGCCGCGCGACGCATAGCGGTTGAAGTTGTCGTAAGTGCCCACCACGGCGAGGGTGATCTTGCCACCTTTTGGCGCCGCCGGATTGGCGTAATCATAATGGCTGAAGTTGACCGCGTATTTCGGTTCGCCCAGCTTCGCAAAGGCATAGCTTTCATGGATAGTGACCGCGTGCACCGGCGCAATGGCGCTGCACATCAGTAGTGCTGTGGCAAGACGAAGCAGCATAAGTGGGGCGCTCTCCTGTGGTAATCCGCACTGTATGGTAGCAGTTTCATGCGCGGTACGTGACGTTAACCCAAACTGGCCTGGCTCTGATAGTAGCTGATCAGCTTTTCCGGGCGCAGCGGGCGGCTAAACAGATATCCCTGCAGATGCGTGACGCCGCGGTTAACCAGCCAGGCCGCCTGGTCGCCGGTTTCCACCCCTTCCGCCACGGTTTTCAGGTTGAGTTTCTTTGCCAGCAGCAACACGGTGTCAAGCACCGGCGAGGTTACGGTTTCGGTGCCGATACTCTGCACAAAGCCGCGATCGATTTTCAGGTAATCGAACGGATATTTTTCCAGGTAGATCAGCGCGCTATGGCCAGTGCCGAAATCATCGATGGCAATCTTGAAATTGTGTTCATGCAGCCAGGCGAAGATTTCGCCGGCGTTCTTCTCCCGCACCATGGTGCGCTCGGTGATTTCAAAGACATAGTTAAAATGATCGGCGGGCATACTGGCGATCCACGCCTGGACGTCGCGGCGAAAACTGGCCGATGCCAGATGCTGCGGTGACATATTCAGACTGAGACGGGTGCCGCGCGGCAGTTGCTGACAGAGAAAACGCGCGTCGCGCGCTACCAGGCTGAACAGATGTTGGGTAAGAGGAATAATCAGGTTTTGCGCTTCGGCGTGGCTGATAAATACATCGGGTGGGATCATGCCTTCAACCGGGTGGGTCCAGCGCAGCAGCGCTTCAACGCCATAGGGTTTGCCGTTGTGTGCCGTTACCAGCGGCTGATACTCAACGTGAAACTGACCGCGCCGGATGCCGAGCAGGATTTCACGTCCCGGTCGCTGATGCAGCGACAGCAGCAGCCAGCTGATTGCGGCAACCAGCAGCGCCAGCAGCAGGCCGGTCAGCAAAGCCAGCGTGTAATCGCGTGAGGCCAGCGTGCTGCCGTAAAGCACAAAGCGCATGCTGCCGTCATCAAGCGTCAGGTCGGTGAGGGCGGGCGGCAAATCGCGGCTGCGCACCACCTGGCTGGTGCCGCTGAGCAGCGCGCTGTCGCCTGCCACCAGCGCCATGCGCGTGATTTCGGGATGGTAAGAGGCCAGCAGCTGGTAAGGCGTCATGCTGAGGTTCATGGTGGCGAGGATGCCGGTTTCGTTCGCTCCCGGACTTTTCAGCCACAGCGCCAGCGCTGGTTTGGCGGGCTGCAGCGGCGTGCCGGGCAGCAGGCGGACATCACGGTCGCGCTCCAGCTCTGAATCGGGTGAAATGGCGCTGGCGGCCAGCAGAAATGCGCCGGTAGCCGAGGAGCAGTAAGCGTTGCCGTCGCGTACCAGTAATATCGCGCGAATGTTGCCGGCAAAGGCGGCGCGAGAGGTCAGCTCACGGTTGACGCTGTTGCAGCTGAGTTGAGTGTATTGCTGCAGTGGATAAAGGCTCTCGACCAGGGTTGACATCACCTGTTGCAGATCGTCACGGCTGTGAGCCAGCAGCTGCTGGTGTTGCTGGACGCGTTTTTGCCAGGTCAGCGTGAGCAGGACGGTGACAAACAGGATAAAAAACGCGACCCCAATAATTACGCTACTCCAGGCGATGCGCCGCGAGTAGCTGGCATGACGATTTAACGTCCCCGACAGTGGCATGGAGTTGGTTCCCCTGATCTTGCCCTTTTTATTATAAAAACGCATACAACTGTGCTGGTTCAAGGCAACGAGAATATAACGAGGCTGCGCGAAAAGTCTCGTTATATTTTTGATTCACAATTACTTTTTCCGCCATGGATTTGGCTTAAGCAACCGCAGACGAAAAAAACGCTGCCGGGGCAGCGTTTTCAGATTCTCTGGCTGAGAACATCAGGAAGGAAGGGGGTTAACTGGGGTTTTTTGCCAGTACCCGACGCGCTTCGCGGTAGCGGTTTTTCCAGTAACTGTCGTTAAGGCTGGAAATCATCACGCCGCTGCTGGTAGACGCGTGTACAAAATTGTCGTTGCCGAGATAGATGCCGACATGACGACCGGTGGAGCCGGCGCGGAACAGCACTAAATCACCCGGACGCAGTTTACTGCGTGAAATCTCTTTACCGCTGTCCTGCTGTTCCGAGGTGGAACGCGGCAGCTCTAAACCAAACTGTTCGCGAAAGGTGCGCTGAACAAAAGCAGAACAGTCAATGCCGCGTTTGGTGTCGCCGCCTAAGCGATAACGCACACCTTTCCAGTCACTGTACTGCTCCATGATGCGGGACTTAACGTCCACGTTCTGCACCATTTGTTCAAATTCGTCCTGAGACGCCTGAAGTAAAAAACCATTCTGGTTGTTAACTTCATGATTCTCGTTATTCGCGTTCTGACCGTTATGGGTACTGCTACATGCCGATAAGAGGGTTGCTAATGCTACTGCGGGAATAATCCGCCTGAGGTATCTCAGAATTGGTTGAGACTTGACCATTGTACGTGTTTTCCTTCGATGTCCTTACGACAGAATGTCGCCAGCCAGATGACAAAACGGGTTGAGATTAATAAGTGCGACCCTCTAAGACAATTCCTTAATTACTAAAATGTGTTAATGCACACATTTTTGTTGCTTAAGGTACCGAATTTTATGCTGCACGGTAGTAATCGGAGTTGAGGTTAACCGATTACAGACCGCGTGGCGAGTGCTTTTATATAAATTTTTATAGGTTTTTTTGATGTGAAATCAATCTGTAACACAACGGTTACTTTATCAACAACTGGTAGCGATTTAAGCGTCAATTAACGGCAGGAACAGCGGCTAATTCTGGCGCTAAGGGAGATTTTAAGAGGGTTCTGACTGGACAGGCCAGGAATAACGCCATTGTCAGACGATTTGACGCATAGGTTTTTCTTTTATCAGAAAACGCTTAGTTAGCTAATAATTTATTGCAGGATTAAATAAGCGCAGGCGATCTTAAAAACAGGAAATAATCGCCCGCGCTAAACAATTACGCCTGGGGTTTATATTTTCCGGGCAGCGAACGATAGAGCCAGTTCACCAGTTTGTCGCTGGCCGGTGTTAATAACCACCAGCTCAGGCCCACCAGCACCACCGACAGCGAACCGACCGCGATATCGGTAAACCAGTGCGCGCCTGCCATTACGCGCGGCAGGGAAAAGAGCACCACAATCAGCAGGCCCATCAGGAAGGCGCGGAAGCCGAAATAGCGCCACATAAAGCAGGCGAAGATAATCAGCATCATGCCGTGGTCGCCGGGGAAGCTGTCTCTGGACGCATCTTTTGCCGGAATACCGGTCAGTTCGCTGACGCGATGCACGTTATCAAAGAACAGCGTCGGGCTGGCATGCTTAACCGGCAGCAGGTGGCCCAGCTGGTTAAGAATCACCGCCGTCAGCAGCATGGTGATACCAATCGCCAGCATACGACGTCGGCCCTGCGGCGTTTCGCGGCGCCAGAACCACAGATAGAGCAGGCCCATCGCCAGCAGCGACACCGCATCAAAACCGCGGAAATTGGTGATCGCCACCAGCAGCGCAAAGCCGTGATGGTCGACCATCTGGTCGTTAAAGCCAAAAAAGATGCCTTTGTCGAGAGCGAACCAGAACCCGTGCTCTGGCGGCAGATACCACGACATAAATAGCATCACACCCAGTGCATTCAGCAGCAGGATGGTGATCAAACGAGTAGTGCGCATAAAAGTAACTCAAAAAGAAAAAAATAACGGGCAAACCTACCGCAGCTAATTTAAACGAATCTTCAACAGGGCAGTCTGCAAGGCGTTCCAGTCGGTGGCCTGATGGTGGATCAATTCGATACGGCTATCCGGCGGCGTGACCGGGCGCGTTTCGATGAACAGGTCTTCGCCCTGACGATTAATGCTGACCAGACCGTCAGCGGTACGCAGCACGCCTTTCACGCGATCCACCGGCGCAAGCCGCGCCCACTCTAAAGCCGGAATGGTATCGAACACCGTGTCACCATCGAAAATCCAGCCACAGGAAGCATAGCCCTGACCTTCATTTAACGCACGACGCCAGCGCGCTTCGCCTTCCAGTTTCAGCGCCGCCAGCCCCTGCGGGCGTGGCGAATGATGATGATGCGCGGCATCGGGTACCGCACGATCCGCCAATGCCGGCTGACTCAGCAACGCCGGATCAATGTTGCCCCAGCTGGCTTCCACCAGTTGACGGTCGCCCAAATGCTGCTGCTGCCAGCTCGCCAGCCGCTGACGATCTTCCGCATCCCATTTGTCGCTCTTGTTGGCGATGATGATGTCTGCGGCGATCAGCTGGTCGCGAAAGTTTTCATTCTCCGTGACGCGCGTATCGGCTAACTGACGCGGATCGAGCAGCGTCAGCGTGGCGTCCACGCGGATCCACGGCTGATAGACCGCCGCACGCAGCATATTCAGTAACTGTTTGGGATGGCCAAGGCCGGTGGGTTCGATAATCAGGCGGTCCGGCTGAGTCTGCTTCAGCAGCATATTCAGCCCAACCTGCAGCGGCAGGCCGTTAACACAGCACATGCAGCCGCCGGGGATCTCTTTCAGCGTGGCGCCGCGGTCGGCGAGCAGGGCGCCGTCAATGCCGATCTCGCCAAACTCGTTGACCAGAATGGCCCACTTTTCATTGGCCGGTTTGTGCGCCAGCAGATGTAACAGGGTGGTGGTTTTACCGCTACCGAGAAAACCGGTAATCAGGTTCACGCGCGTCATGATTTACTCCGTTAAAATAGCCGCGCCGGACAACCGCATCCGGCGCGCAGGCTGTTGTTATACTATAACAATCAACCGCCGCCGGAGAAAATCGTGCGCTTAATCGGCGCGTCCCATATAACGACGCTCGGCAATATGGATACGGATGCGATCGCCATTGCTCAGGTACTCCGGCACCTGAATCGACAGCCCGGTGCTCATGCCCGCCGGTTTGGTGCGCGCACTGGCGGATGCCCCTTTGATGCCAGGTGAGGTATCAACAATCTCCATGTCTACCGTCTGCGGCAGTTCCAGCGCCAGCACCTGACCATCCATGGTGAGCACCTGGATACCGGGAATGCCGCCTTCCGGAATAAACAGCAGCTCTTCTTCGATCTGATCTTTTTTAAAGCTGTACGGCGTGTAATCTTCGTCATCCATAAACACGTATTCGTCGCCGTCGATGTATGAGAAGGTCACCGCGCGGCGGCTGAGCTGGATGGCATCAATAATGTCGTCACCCTTGAAGCGCTCTTCTACTTTCAGGCCGGTGCGCACATCGGTGAAACGCATCTTGTACAGCGTGGCGGCACCGCGCGCGCTCGGGCTCTGGACATCGATATCCTTCACCAGCAACAGTTTACCGTTCCAGGTGACGGCCATTCCTTTTTTGATTTCGTTTGCCTTTGGCATAATGCTTGACTCGCTATAACCAGGTAGATGCGCGCCAACTTACTCGCGCGGTGAAAAACAGGCAAGTGAGGCCGGTGAAAATTGTTGGTCGCGCATAGAATTCCGCGGTGCAGACTGCTATTGTCGGCCGCTAATCTTTGCAGGAGCGCATGATGTTATGTCGAGACCAGTGCGGTGCCTGCTGCACAGCCCCCTCCATCTCTTCCCCCATTCCGGGTATGCCTGACGGCAAACCGGCCAATACCCGCTGCGTTCAGCTTGACGAACAGCAGCGCTGCAAAATTTTTGGCTCGCCGCTGCGTCCGGCGGTGTGTGCCGGTTTACAGCCACAGGCGGAGATGTGCGGCAACAGCCGTGCCGACGCCATGATCTACCTGCTGCAGCTGGAAGCCGATACCGCGCCCTGAGTTTAAGCTGACGCGAGCTGAACAGAACGCTCGTCGCAGGTGCCGCGTTACAGCAACCCGTCAGCGCGCCCGCTGTGAAAAATCCTAAATCCGCCGCGAAGTGTGCGGAGCATCAAAAATCTGCTACGCCGATTGCGCATTTTCTTGCCTGTAATCGGGTGCTGTACCATATTCCCTGAAACGTTTCAGCGTTGTCCTCCCGGCTAAGTCCGTGTCGCACAGCGTATTTTTTCGCCATCAGGCTGAAACGATTCACTTTCAGCAAGCGAGGAGAAATATGTTCCAGCTCGAAGTTCAGGCCATTCACACCGGCGCCAGCGCGTCCGATAAAGAACAGGCCATTCGTCAGGTTGCCGCTGCGCTTACCGCGGCCGGAAATGTGGCCGAAGGCTACGTCGACGGCATGCTGGCGCGCGAACAGCAAACCACCACCTTTCTCGGCAACGGCATCGCCATTCCGCACGGCACCACCGATACCCGCGATCTGGTGCTGAAAACCGGTGTGCAGGTTTATCAGTTCCCGCAGGGCGTGGACTGGGGCGATGGCCAGACGGCGTACGTCGCCATCGGCATTGCCGCCAAATCTGACGAGCACCTCGCGCTGCTGCGCCAGCTGACCCACGTATTAAGCGATGACAGCATCGCGGAGCAGCTGAAATCTGCCTCTGCTGAAGAGCTGCGCGCGCTGCTGATGGGTGAAAAGCAGGCCGCTGAATTCCAGTTCGATACGTCGCTGATCGCCACTGACGTGGCCGCCAGCGATCTGATGACGCTGCAGGCGCTGAACGCTGGTCGTCTGCAGGCGGCCGGTGCCGTTGACGCCAGCTTTGTCGCGGACGTCGTCTCGCACGCGCCGCTCAGCCTCGGTCAGGGCATCTGGCTGAGCGACAGCACGCACGGCAACCTCAACAGCGCGGTGGCAGTGAGCCGCAGCGCGACGCCGCTGACACATCAGGGCGAACCGGTAGCGCTGCTGCTGACGGTCGCCGCCACCGATCAGCGCCCGCTTGAGGTGTTGGGTTACCTCAGCAATCTGCTGCTGAACAAGCAGGCTGAACGCCTGCTGAAGGCGGACGCGGCAGGCATTCTCGCGCTGCTGACCAGCGAAGTGGATGAAGCTGCGGACGTCTTAACCGCGGAATTCACCATCCGCAACGAGCACGGTCTGCATGCGCGTCCGGGCACCGCGCTGGTGAGCGTGATCAAGCAGTTCAACAGCGATATCACCGTGACCAATCTCGACGGCAGCGGTAAGCCGGCTAACGGGCGCAGCCTGATGAAGGTGGTCGCGCTGGGCGTGAAGAAAGGCCATCGTCTGCGTTTCACCGCCAGCGGTGACGATGCGCAGCAGGCACTGCACGCTATCGAAGAAGCCATTAATAGCGGTCTGGGCGAGGGGGCAGCATGAGTCGTCGCGTTGCCACTATCACCCTGAACCCGGCGTACGATCTGGTCGGCTACACGCCGGAGATCGAGCGTGGCGAAGTTAACCTGGTCAAAACCACCGGGCTGCACGCTGCGGGTAAAGGCATCAATGTCGCCAAAGTGCTGAAAGATCTCGGCATCGACGTCACCGTCGGCGGCTTCCTCGGCAAAGAGAATCAGGACGGCTTTCAGCAGCTGTTCAGCGAACTCGGCATCGCTAATCGTTTTCAGGTGGTGCAGGGCCGTACCCGCATTAACGTTAAGCTGACGGAAAAAGACGGCGACGTCACCGACCTCAACTTCTCGGGCTTTGACGTCACGCCACAGGACTGGGACCGCTTCACCGCCGACTCGCTGACCTGGCTGGGTCAGTTCGATATGGTGTGCGTCAGCGGCAGCCTGCCAGCCGGCGTTGCGCCGGACGCGTTCACCAAATGGATGAGCGATCTGCGCACCCACTGCCCATGCATCATTTTTGACAGCAGCCGTGAAGCGCTGGTGGCCGGTCTGAAAGCGGCACCGTGGCTGGTAAAACCCAATCGCCGCGAGCTGGAGATCTGGGCCGGCCGCAAGCTGCCGACGCTGCAGGATGTGATTGACGCCGCGCACCAGCTGCGCGAGCAGGGCATTGCCCACGTGGTGATCTCCCTCGGTGCGGAAGGCGCGCTGTGGGTCAATGCCTCAGGCGAATGGATCGCCAAACCGCCTGCGTGTGAAGTGGTCAGCACCGTAGGCGCCGGAGATTCGATGGTTGGCGGCCTGATTTATGGCCTGCTGATGCGGGAATCCAGTGAACACACGCTGCGTCTGGCGACGGCGGTGGCGGCCATGGCCGTCAGCCAGAGCAACGTCGGCGTGACCGATCGTACCCAGTTGGCCGCGATGATGGCGCGCGTCGACTTACAACCCGTTAACTAACAGCAGGAGAGCGATAATGAAAACGCTGCTGATAAAAGATTCGTCACTCGGCCTGGCATCGGGCCATTTAGCCTCGGAACGTCTGCAGGCGGCGGCAGGGCAGGCAGGACTGACGCTGGTCGACAGCGCCGCGGACGCCGAACTGGTGCTGGTGATTGGCCAGCAGGTTACCGACAACGCGCAGCTCGCCGGCAAGTCCGTTGCCCTCGTGGACGTGCAGCAGGCGCTGCGCGATCCGCAGGCCGCGCTGGCGCTGGCTAAAGATGCGGCGCAACCGTGGCAGCCGGCTGCGGCAACCCCGGCGGCAAGCGCACCGGCGCAGAGCACCGGGCAGAAACGTATTGTGGCCGTCACCGCCTGTCCGACCGGCGTGGCGCATACCTTCATGGCAGCCGAGGCGATTGAGGCGGAAGCCAGCAAGCGCGGCTGGTGGGTAAAAGTGGAAACCCGCGGCTCAGTCGGCGCCGGCAACCCGATCACCCCGGAAGAAGTGGCGGCGGCCGATCTGGTGATCGTTGCGGCGGATATTGACGTTGATCTGGCGAAGTTTGCCGGCAAGCCGATGTACCGCACCTCCACCAGTCTGGCGCTGAAGAAAACCGCACAGGAGCTGGATAAAGCGCAGGCGGAAGCCAAAGTCTGGCAGCCTTCCGGCAACCAGGCGGCAGCCAGCCAGAGCGACAGCAAAGAGAAAGCCGGTGCCTATCGGCATCTGCTGACCGGCGTATCTTATATGCTGCCGATGGTGGTCGCCGGCGGTCTGAGCATTGCGCTGTCATTCGCCTTTGGGATTACCGCGTTTAAAGAGCAGGGCACCTTAGCCGCGGCGCTGATGCAGATCGGTGGCGGCAGCGCCTTTGCGCTGATGGTGCCGGTGCTGGCGGGCTTTATCGCCTTCTCGATTGCTGACCGTCCGGGCCTGACGCCGGGTCTGATTGGCGGCATGATCGCCACCAGCATCAACGCCGGTTTCCTTGGCGGCATCATCGCCGGTTTCATCGCCGGTTACGCCGCGAAACTGCTGAGCAGCAAAGTGAAGCTGCCGCAAAGTATGGAAGCGCTGAAGCCGATTCTGATCATTCCGCTGGTGGCCAGTCTGATTACCGGCCTGCTGATGATTTACGTGGTAGGCAAACCGGTTGCTGGCATCATGAGCGGCCTGACCAGCTGGCTGGCGAACATGGGCACTGCTAACGCGGTCCTGCTGGGCGCGATTCTGGGCGGCATGATGTGTACCGACATGGGCGGTCCGGTGAACAAAGTGGCTTACGCGTTTGGTGTTGGTCTGCTGAGTTCGCAAACCTACGCGCCGATGGCCGCGATCATGGCGGCCGGTATGGTGCCACCGCTGGCGATGGGGCTGGCAACGCTGGTAGCGCGTCGTAAGTTCAATAAAGGTCAGCAGGAGGGCGGTAAAGCCGCGCTGGTACTCGGCCTGTGCTTTATCTCCGAAGGTGCCATTCCGTTTGCGGCGCGTGATCCGATGCGCGTGCTGCCATGCTGTATCGTGGGTGGCGCAGTGACCGGTGCGATCTCCATGGCGATGGGTGCCAAACTGATGGCGCCGCACGGCGGGCTGTTCGTCCTGCTGATTCCAGGCGCCATTACGCCGGTGCTGGGTTACCTGCTGGCGATTGTGATTGGTACGCTGATTGCGGGTCTGGGCTATGCGATTCTGAAACGTCCGGAAGAGGAACTGGCCAAAGCCGCGTAACGGCAGCCAGGAACAACAAAGGGAGCCGCGGCTCCCTTTTTTATTGACGACAGGCCCCGGTGAAACCCGTTACGCCTGCTGCTCGGCCTTCAGCCAGGCAATTTCATCCTTCCAGATATCCGGATTGATGGTTTCGAGAATCATCGGGATACCGTCAAAACGTGCATCCTTCATCAGCCAGCTAAACGCGGTCTTGCCAATGTTGCCCTCGCCGAGGCTGTGATGGCGATCCACGCGGCTGCCGAGCGTGCTTTTGGCATCGTTGAGGTGCATACCGCGCAGATACTGAAAGCCCACCACGCGCTCAAACTCGGCAAAGGTGGCTTCACAGGCGGCTTCGCTGCGTAAATCATATCCGCCAGCGAAGGCATGGCAGGTGTCGATGCATACGCCGACGCGCGACTTATCCTCGACGTGGTCAATAATCGCCGCGAGGTGTTCAAAGCGGAAACCGAGGTTGCTGCCCTGGCCGGCGGTATTCTCAATCACCGCTACCACGTTGTGGGTTTTATCCAGCGCAATGTTGATCGACTCGGCGATGCGCTTCAGGCAGGCATCTTCATCAATCTGCTGCAGGTGGCTGCCGGGATGGAAGTTGAGCAGCGTCAGACCAAGCTGTTCGGCGCGCTGCATCTCATCGATAAACGCCTCGCGCGATTTCTCCAGCGCGTCCATCACCGGGTGACCGAGGTTAATCAGATAGCTGTCGTGCGGCAGGATTTGCGCGGCGCTAAAGTTGTATTGATCGCAGGCGGTTTTAAAAGCGTCGATCACCTGCGCAGAGAGCGGCGCGGCTTTCCACTGGCGCTGATTTTTAGTGAACAGCGCAAAGGCTGTGGCTTCGATTTCATGGGCCCGGATCACTGCCTGGTCTACGCCGCCGGATGCGCTTACGTGTGCGCCGATATATTTCATGCCGCTCTCCTGAATGGGCGATTGCTGATGCAAAACGCCCATGATAGCGGATGCGCTTACGCCATGAAATGTTGCACCAGCACATTCAGTGCGCCGCCGCCGAGAATCAGCCAGATAAACATCAGCAGACCAAGCAGCAGCGGTTTGACGCCCGCCTGCTTCAGCGCGCCGAAACGGGTGGTTAAGCCCAGCGCCGCCATCGCCATCGCCAGCAGCAGATTCGCCAGCTGATTCAGTCCCGCTACCACCGGCGGTGGCAGCAGATGGAGCGAGTTAAACAGCGCCACCACAATAAACAATAGGGCAAACCACGGAAAGCGGATCGGCTGCTGTGCCTGACGCTGGTGGCTGCGCTGGCGCTGCAGCCAGCTGCCGAGGATCAGCAGAAACGGTGCCAGCATCATCACCCGCAGCATCTTGGCGATCACCGCCGTGTTCTCCGTTTCCGCGCCCATTGCATGGCCAGCCGCCACCACCTGCGCCACTTCGTGTAGCGTCGAGCCGGTAAAGACGCCAAAGTGCTGCGCGCTGACCTGCGGCAGCAGCGTCCAGAGAAACGGGTACAGCACAATGCCGACGGTGCCAAACAGCACCACGGTGGCCACCGCGACCGCCACTTTCGACGGTGCGGCTTTGATCACCGGTTCACTTGCCAGCACCGCTGCCGCACCGCAGATGCTGCTGCCGGCACCAATCAGCCACACGGTTTCGCGATCCATTTTCAGTAAACGGATGCCGATCAGGCAGGTGATCAGAAAGGTTGAGCTCAGCACCAGCACATCAATCAGCACGCCGCTGACGCCGACATCGGCGATCTGCTGCACGGTGATGCGGAAGCCGTAAAGAATGATGCCGAGTCGCAGCAGTCGCTGTTTGGCCAGCATCACCCCACTGTCACACGGTGTCGCAACGCGGGGATACAGGCTATTACCCAGCACGATGCCGATAATGATGGCCAGCGTCAGCGCGCCGAATCCCGCGCCCGCCAGCCACGGCTGACTGGCCAGCCACGCGGCGCCTGCGGCGATGGCGGCGGTCAGCAGCAGTCCCGGCAGCCAGCGATGAACATGAAAAGGGGTTTTGTTGACGCTTAGTTCAGCCATAATACGCTTCTCCTCAGTGAGGCTTTAGCGTGCGCCTGGCTGGCTTAAAAGTGAAATTGATAATATATTTATAATCAACCGGAATAAGTGATAAGGAAGGGCAACAATGTTCATGCGCTTGCGCCGCTGGGCGAAGCTCATCAAACGGGACGTGCTGACGCTGTGGTTTGCCTGTCGCGATCCGCGTACGCCGTGGTGGTTTAAGCTGCTGGCGTTTGGCATCGTCGCTTATGCGCTCAGCCCCATCGATCTGATTCCGGACTTCATCCCGATTATTGGCCTGCTGGATGACGCGATTATCATCCCGCTCGGCGTGATGATCCTGCTGCGTCTGCTGCCGCGCGACGTGCGCATCAGCAGCGCCGAACGCGCCGAGGTGCAGCGGGCGCGCGGCAAAAAGATCGTCAGCTGGAGCGGCCTGATTCTGATGCTGCTGATCTGGCTGGCGGTGGTGATCTATCTGGTGAAGCGGTACGCCATGTAAGGAGCACGCATGCACATTACGCTGCGTCAGATTGAAGTGTTTACCGAGGTGCTGAAAAGCGGCTCCACCACTCAGGCCTCACAGGTGCTGGCGCTGTCGCAGTCGGCGGTCAGTGCGGCCCTGGCCGATCTGGAAAGTCAGCTCGGCGTACAGCTGTTTGACCGCGTCGGCAAACGGCTGGTGCTCAACGAGCACGGCCGGCTGCTCTATCCGCGTGCGGTCGGGCTGCTGGAGCAGGCGATTGAGATCGAACAGCTGTTTAAAGAGGACAACGGAGCGATTCGCCTGTTTGCCAGCAGCACCATCGGCAACTATCTGCTGCCGGGGATGATCGCCGCGTATCGCCGTGATTTTCCCACGCTGCCGCTGGAGCTGAGCGTTGGCAACAGCCAGGACGCCATCAATGCGGTGGCCGATTTTCGCGTCGACATTGGCCTGATTGAAGGGCCGTGCCATGAGCCGGATATCATCAGCGAACCGTGGCTGGAAGATGAACTGGTGGTGTTCGCCGCGCCGGATGCGCCGCTGTTACAGCAGCCGGTGACGCTGGAGACGCTGGCCGCTGCGCCGTGGATCCTGCGCGAGCGCGGTTCCGGTACGCGTGAGATTGTCGATTACCTGCTGCTGTCGCACCTGCCGCAGTTTCAGCTGGGGATGGAGTTAGGCAATTCGGAGGCAATTAAACACGCGGTGCGCCACGGCATGGGCATCAGCTGCTTATCGCGCCGGGTGATTACGGATCTGCTGGAGGCGGGCACGCTGACGGAAGTGCCGGTGCCCCTGCCGCGCCTGACGCGTACCCTGTATCGCATCCATCACCGGCAGAAACATCTGTCGAAAGCGCTGAGCCGCTTCCTCGCCTATTGCCGGGAATAGCCGCGGTCTGCCCTGTGCTGTGGCTAATAATTCCCGGCCGATTATGAAGGTAACTAATAACCCGAGGCGAATGCTATACAGTGCAGGCTTTGCTGCTACAATCGCGCCTTATTTTTATCCAGCATAGCGTTTACACATGCATAATGACTCAAAAACAACACAACAACCTGGGCTGCGCCGTGAATTAAAAGCGCGCCATCTCACCATGATCGCCATTGGCGGTTCTATCGGCACCGGCCTGTTTGTCGCCTCGGGTGCCACTATCTCTCAGGCGGGTCCTGGCGGTGCGTTACTCTCCTACGCGCTGATCGGCCTGATGGTCTACTTCCTGATGACCAGCCTCGGCGAACTGGCGGCGTTTATGCCGGTCTCCGGTTCCTTTGCCACCTACGGCGCCAAATATGTCGAAGAGGGCTTCGGCTTCGCGCTGGGCTGGAACTACTGGTACAACTGGGCGGTGACCATCGCCGTTGACCTCGTCGCCTCACAGCTGGTGATGAACTACTGGTTCCCGGACACGCCAGGCTGGATCTGGAGCGCGCTGTTCCTCGGTCTGATGTTCCTGCTCAACTACATTTCGGTCAAAGGCTTCGGCGAGGCGGAATACTGGTTCTCACTGATCAAAGTCGCCACCGTCATCATCTTTATTGTGGTCGGTGTGCTGATGATTACCGGCATCCTGCGCGGCGCGGAAAATGCTGGCTGGCACAACTGGACGGTGGGAGATGCGCCGTTTGCGGGCGGGTTTGCGGCGATGATTGGCGTGGCGATGATTGTCGGCTTCTCCTTCCAGGGCACCGAACTGATCGGGATTGCCGCCGGTGAATCAGAAGACCCGGCGAAGAATATCCCGCGCGCGGTGCGCCAGGTGTTCTGGCGCATTCTGCTGTTCTATGTGTTCGCGATCCTGATCATCAGCCTGATTCTGCCGTATACCGATCCGCAACTGCTGCATAACGATGTCACCGATATCAGCGTCAGCCCGTTCACGCTGGTGTTCCAGAATGCCGGTCTGCTGTCCGCAGCGGCGGTGATGAACGCGGTGATCCTGACGGCGGTGCTGTCGGCGGGTAACTCCGGCATGTACGCCTCAACGCGTATGCTGTTTAACCTGGCGCAGGAAGGCAAGGCACCGCGCATTTTTGCGAAACTGTCGAAAGGTGGCGTACCGCGCAATGCCCTGCTGGCGACCACGGTGGTGGCAGCGCTGTGCTTCCTGACCTCGAAATTTGGCAATCAGGAAGTGTACCTGTGGCTGCTGAATACGTCAGGGATGACCGGCTTTATCGCCTGGCTCGGTATTGCTATCAGCCATTATCGCTTCCGCCGCGGCTATGTGGCACAGGGGCTGAATCTGGCCGATCTGCCTTACCGCTCCGGCTTCTTCCCGCTGGGTCCGATGTTTGCGTTCGCGCTGTGTCTGATCATTACGCTGGGGCAGAATTATCAGGCATTCCTCGCCGATCGCATCGACTGGTACGGCGTAGCCGCAACCTATATCGGCATTCCGCTGTTCCTGGTGATCTGGCTGGGCTATAAGCTGACGCGCGGCACCCGCTTCGTGAAATACAGCGAGATGGAATTCCCCTCCTTTAAGCAGTAATGCCTGACAACGCGGCCACGGCCGCGTTTTTTTTTGCGATCTATTACGCTATGCAAACCTGGCGCAAACCATTCGGGCTTTGTTACAGAGACAGCATTGATAATTATTATCACCTGCTCTATTGTGGCAGCCGTTATAAGGCGACAGGAAACAGGTAGAACAATGCGTAGTACGGACTCCGCGCTGGTGGCGGAACATGGCACCGAAGCCGATACCCTGACCCGTTATCGTCAGGTTCTGCGTCAGCGACTGCTGCTGATTGGTGTGCTGGTGCTGGCGATCCTCGCTTCAGTTATCCTCGATTTCACCCTTGGCCCGGCCGGCCTGACTCTCGACACGCTGTGGCAAACGCTGCTCCATCCCGCAGCGGTGGACGCCGGCACGCGCGTGATCGTCTGGGACATCCGTCTGCCGTATGCGCTGATGGCGGTGGTGGTCGGCTTCTCACTCGGCCTCGCCGGTGCTGAAATGCAGACCATCCTCAATAACCCGCTGGCCAGCCCGTTTACGCTCGGCGTCTCGTCGGCAGCGGCGTTTGGTGCCGCGCTGGCGATCATTCTCGGCATTGGTATTCCCGGCGTGCCGGACCAGTGGCTGATCTCCGCCAATGCCTTTGTCTTCGCCTTGTTTGCCGCGCTGATGCTGGATGGCATCACGCGCTGGACCAAAGTCTCAACTTCCGGCGTGGTGCTGTTTGGCATCGCGCTGGTGTTCACCTTTAACGCCCTGGTTTCGATGATGCAGTTCATCGCCAGCGAAGATACGCTGCAGGGCCTGGTGTTCTGGACCATGGGCAGTCTGGCGCGTGCTTCATGGGAAAAACTGGGCGTGCTGAGCGCCGCCTTTGTCATCCTGCTGCCGTTCTCGATGCTCAGCAGCTGGAAACTCACGGCGCTGCGCCTGGGTGAAGATCGCGCGGTGAGCTTCGGCATTGATGTGCGGCGTCTGCGGCTGGCGACGCTGTTGCGCATCAGCATTCTCTCGGCGCTGGCGGTGGCATTCGTCGGCCCGATCGGCTTTATCGGCCTGGTCGCGCCGCACATTGCGCGCATGATGTTTGGTGAAGATCACCGCTACTATCTGCCGGCCAGTGCGCTGACCGGCGCGCTGGTGCTGTCGCTGGCGTCGGTGGCCTCGAAAAACCTCATTCCCGGCGTCATCATTCCGGTCGGCATCGTCACCTCGCTGGTGGGCGTGCCGTTCTTTCTCAGCATTATTCTGCGGCATCGGGGGACAGTGTGATGGAGCAGGGCTTACGCGTCAGCCACTTTTACGCCGGTTACCCGAAGCGGAACGTCATCGAGGATCTCAATGTCACGCAACTGCCACGCGGCAAAATTACCGTGCTGCTGGGGCCCAACGGCTGCGGCAAATCGACGCTGCTGCGCGCGCTGGCCGGTCTGAGCAAAGGGCAGGGCGAGCTGTGGCTCAACGGTGAAGAGCTGATGAGCCAGCCGTTTGCCCGGCGCGCGCAGCGCGTGGTCTATCTGCCGCAGACGCTGCCAGCCGGTGTGCATCTGCACGTGCTGGAGTCGATCATCGTGGCGCAGCGTGCCTCCGGCGGATTACACAGCGCCGCCAGTGAAGCGGAAATCATGCACCTGCTGGAGCAGCTGGGCATTGCCCATCTGGCGATGCGCTACCTCGATCAGCTGTCCGGCGGCCAGAAGCAGCTGGTTGGGCTGGCGCAGTCGCTGATTCGCCGTCCGGAACTGCTGCTGCTGGATGAACCGCTCAGCGCGCTGGATTTGAATTATCAGTTCCACGTGATGGATTTGGTGCGGCGCGAAACCCGGCTGCGCAACATGGTAACGGTGGTGGTGGTGCATGATATCAACATCGCGCTGCGTCATGCCGATCACGCGCTGATGCTGAAGCAGGGGCAACTGCTGGCCGACGGTGTGCCGTCGCAGGTGATTACGCCGGAGACGCTGGCGCAGGTGTATGGCGTGCGCGGCCGCATTGAGCACTGCTCACAGGGCATGCCGCAGGTAATGATTGATGGGCTGGTGGCAGAATCGCTGGCCTGACGCCAGACACGTTCTGCCCCTCAGCATCAGAGGGGCAGAGAAGTGCACTACGCCAGTAAATGCTGCGCGTGGAACCGCAGATGGTCCTCCACAAAGCTGGCGATAAAGAAGTAGCTGTGGTCATACCCCGGCTGGATACGCAGCTCCAGCGGGAAGTTCTGCTCGCGCGCCACTGCTTCCAGCCGCTCCGGGCGTAGCTGATCGGCGAGGAACTGATCGCTATCGCCCTGATCGATCAGCACCGGCAGGCGATGTTCAGCGTTCTGCATCAGCAGGCAGCTATCCCACTCGCGCCACGTCTGGCGATCGTCGCCCAGATAGGCGGCAAAGGCTTTCTGTCCCCACGGCACTTCGGTCGGGTTGACGATTGGCGCAAACGCGGACGCCGACGCAAAGCGCCCGCCGAGGCGCAGCGCCAGCACCAGCGCGCCGTGGCCGCCCATCGAATGCCCCATTACCGACTGGCGATCGCTCAGCTTGAAGTTATCCGCCACCAGCGCCGGCAGCTCCTCGCTGAGATAATCGAACATGCGATAATGTGCCGCCCACGGTTGCTGCGTGGCGTTGAGATAAAACCCGGCACCCTGGCCCAGATCGTACCCGCTGTCATTGGCCACTGCATCGCCGCGCGGGCTGGTGTCCGGCATAATCAGCACCAGACCGAGTTCGGCTGCCACGCGCTGCGCACCGGCTTTGGTGGTGAAGTTCTCATCGTTGCAGGTCAGCCCGGCGAGAAACCACACCACCGGCGGTGGCGCGTCGTCGCGCGGCGGTGGCAGAAAAATGCTGAACGTCATCGGGCAGTTGAGCACGGCGGATTGATGACGCCAGCGCTGCTGCCAGCCGCCAAAAATACGGTGTTCTTCCAGCAGCTCCAGAGTGGATGCCATGTCGCCTCCTGCTTATTTATTAAAATGCACCACGGAACGGATCGATTTGCCTTCATGCATCAGCTCAAATGCCTCGTTGATCTCTTCCAGCGGCATGGTGTGGGTGATGAAATCATTCAGCGCAAACTTACCGTCGAGGTAATCCTGCACGATGCCCGGCAGCTGAGTGCGTCCTTTCACGCCGCCAAACGCCGACCCGCGCCATACGCGACCGGTAACCAGCTGGAACGGCCGGGTAGAAATCTCTTCGCCGGCACCGGCAACGCCGATAATCACTGATTCGCCCCAGCCTTTATGGCAGCACTCCAGCGCGGAGCGCATCACGTTGACGTTACCGATACACTCAAACGAGAAGTCCACGCCGCCGTCGGTCATCTCGACGATAACCTCCTGAATTGGCTTGGAAAAATCTTTCGGATTAACCAGGTCGGTCGCGCCCAGTTTGCGCGCCAGGTCAAACTTGCTGGTATTGATATCAATACCGATGATGCGACCGGCCTTCGCCATTTTCGCCCCAATGATCGCCGACAGGCCAATACCGCCGAGGCCGAAAATCGCCACGGTGTCGCCTTCTTTCACTTTGGCGGTATTCATCAC
Source organism: gamma proteobacterium symbiont of Lampromicra miyakona (assembly GCF_059730895.1). Classification (NCBI taxonomy): domain Bacteria; kingdom Pseudomonadati; phylum Pseudomonadota; class Gammaproteobacteria; species gamma proteobacterium symbiont of Lampromicra miyakona. Next base: position 1,466,714 of record NZ_AP035932.1, read on the forward strand.
CGCGCCCATGCCGGTGGTTACGCCACAGCCGAGCAGGCACACTTCTTCCAGCGGCGCTTCTTTGCTGATTTTCGCCAGGGAGATTTCCGGTACGACGGTGTACTCAGAGAAGGTCGAGGTGCCCATGTAATGGAAGATTGGCTTGCCGTCTTTGAAGAAGCGGGTGGTGCCGTCGGGCATCAGCCCTTTGCCCTGCGTGGTGCGGATTGCCTGACACAGGTTGGTTTTGCCGGAGAGACAGAATTTACACTTGCCGCACTCTGGCGTGTACAGCGGGATCACGTGATCGCCGACCGCCACGCTGGTAACGCCTTCGCCCACCGCTTCAACCACGCCGCCACCTTCGTGACCGAGGATCGCCGGGAATACGCCTTCCGGATCTTTACCTGACAGGGTGTAAGCATCGGTATGGCACACGCCGGTGGCAACGATGCGCACCAGCACTTCCCCTTTCTGTGGCGGCATCAGATCCACTTCTTCAATCTTCAGCGGTTCGCCAGCAGCCCAGGCCACGGCCGCGCGGGTTTTAATCATGTTCATGCAATCCCTCTTCCTGTGATGTCGTGATTGGATAAAAAATAACGCTTACTCAGCGGCCTGCAGCGGATGCAGCAGTTCATCGTTGAGCGGGCGGTCATCAAACATTTCAATAATCAGATACTTCAGCGCCTCAACGTTGGGCGTAAAGGCGTCGCGGCGCCACATCAGCCAGGTGGCCGTGTCGCGCCAGGTCGGCGGCAGGCTGTGCTGCTGCACGCGCGCGCGGGCCGGCATCTGCGCCAGCACCGAGGCGGGAATCATTGCCACGCCGCCACCACCGGCTACGCAGGCGACCATGGCGTGATAAGACTGAATCTCCATAACGCTGTGCGGTGCGCTCTGGCTGTCGCGATACCAGGACTCCAGCCGGGTGCGGTACGAGCAGCTGTTGCCAAAGGCAAACAGCGTATCGCCCTGCGTATCGCGGGCGCTGTGAATCGGCGCGTGTTCGAGGCTGGTGATCAGCACCATCTCTTCACGAAAGGCGATGCAGCCATTCAGGTCGTCATGACTGGCCGGACCGTCCACCAGCGCCGCCGCCAGCGTGCCGGCGCGCACTTTATCGATGATATCGCCTGAGGTGCCGGTCACCAGCGACAGCGCGACGTTGGGGAAGCGCTGATGATAGGCGGCCAGCAATCCCGGCAGGCGGGTGGCGGCGGTGCTCTCCATCGAACCGAAGGCAAAGTTACCACCGGGTTCACCGGCGCGCGCCATGTTCAGCGCCTCGTCGCTCAATGCCAGAATACGCTGCGCATAATTGAGGAAATTGTGGCCCATCGGCGACAAACGAATGCGCTGCTTCTCACGAATAAACAGATCGACGCCGATTTCTTCTTCCAGCTGTCGCAGTCGCGTGGTGAGATTAGACGGCACGCGATGCAGCATTTCGGCGGCGCGCGCCAGTGAGCCGGTTTCGGCCACGGAACAGAACATGCGGAGCTGTACTAAATCCATATTCTCTTCTCGTAAACAACTTGGTTAATATTATTCACTTTTCGTGAGTCTAAACGTCATGCATGCTGCTGACAAGTGATAATCCAATCGATCCGGAGTCAGAATGGCGTGGCGAGTCGCGCTTAGCGCGTTTTTAAGTTTAGTGGTTGCAATGGGGATTGGGCGATTTGCGTTTACCCCGCAGGTGCCGCTGATGATTCACGACGATCAGCTCACGCTCGCCAGCGCCAGCCTGGTCGCGGCGCTGAACTATCTCGGTTATCTGGCCGGATCGTTTGACGCGATGCGCGCGCAGCGGCGCGTGGAGTGGCGGCTGCAGCTGGGTGTCTGGGGTGCCGTCGCGCTGACGTTGCTGTCCGCCTGTATCAGCGGGCCGTGGCTGCATGCGGTGGTGCGTTTTCTGATCGGCGTCGCCAGCGGCTGGGCAATGGTGCTGGTGGCAGCATGGAGCAATGAGCAACTGCTGCATCACGGCCGGCCGGGCCTGTCGGCAGCGGTGTTTGCCGGTCCCGGCACCGGCATCTTCATCAGCGGCATGCTGGCGGTACTGCTGCACGCCAGCGGCGTGAGCGCGGCGTTTGCCTGGGCGGCATATGGTGTGCTGGCGCTTCTGCTAATTGCCGCGATTGCGCGTTTCCTGCCGCGCAGCGGACAGCTGCATCGTCCGCAACAGGCCGCCGCACCGCTGCTGCTGACGCGTGACCTGAAGCGCCTGATCCTCAGCTACAGCCTCGCTGGCTTTGGCTATATTCTGCCCGCCACCTTCCTGTCGCAAATGGCGGCGGCGCGCTTCCCTGATAGCGCTTTTGCGCAGTTTGTCTGGCCGGTGTTTGGCGGGGCGGCGGTGATCGGCATCGTGCTGGGGATCGTGACGCGCCACTGGGGCAGCAGCCATCGGCGGCTGGCGCTGGTGCTGTGGGCGCAGGCGCTGGGCGTGATCGCCGCCATCGTACTGCCGGGCATCAACGGTCTGTTGCTGGCGGCGCTGCTGATTGGCGGCGGCTTTCTCTGCGTGGTGCAGCTGTCGCTGCAGTACAGCCGGGAGCTGGCGCCGCACCACGCGCGCTATCTCGCCGGCCTGCTCACGACCGGTTATGCCATCGGACAGCTCGGTGGGCCGCTGCTGTCCTGGATTTCCAGCCTGCTGTGGCACCGGCTCGATCCGGCGCTGTGGGTGGCCGGAGGCGGGTTGCTGCTGGCGGGGGCGCTGGTGATGCGGCGATCGCCCACCTGAAACGCTTTCATTTCCAATCGGATTGATTGCTGGATTAAGCGCGCGTTGTGTTTCACAATACGCGCTCAGAATTTCCCCCGCAGGCGCAGACCTGCGGGCGCATCACCTGCCGGAGAAGAGTACGATGAGCACCTTAAGTCAGGAAGCCGCCCTGGTTCACGAAGCACTGCTGGCGCGTGGCCTGGAAACGCCATTACGCGCCCCGGTGCGCGACATGGACGACGCGTCACGCAAGCGCGAGATCGCCGGCCACATGACCCAGATTATGCAGCTGCTGAATCTGGACCTGGAAGACGACAGCCTGATGGAGACGCCGCACCGCATCGCCAAGATGTATGTCGACGAAATATTTTCAGGTCTGGATTACGCCAACTTTCCGAAAATCACCGTCATCGAAAACAAGATGAAGGTGGACGAAATGGTCACCGTGCGTGATATCACCCTGACCAGCACCTGTGAACACCACTTCGTGATCATCGACGGCAAAGCCACCGTGGCCTATATCCCTAAAGACAAGGTAATTGGCCTGTCGAAGATCAACCGTATCGTACAGTTCTTCGCCCAGCGTCCGCAGGTGCAGGAGCGTTTGACCCAGCAGGTGCTGGTGGCGCTGCAAACCCTGCTGGGCACCAATAACGTGGCGGTGTCGATCGATGCGGTGCACTACTGCGTGAAAGCGCGCGGCGTCAAAGATGCGACCAGCGCGACCACCACCACTTCACTCGGCGGATTGTTCAAATCGAGCCAGAACACGCGTCAGGAGTTCCTGCGCGCGGTACGCCACAGCTAAGCAGCGCGGGCGGCGTCGTTGTCGCCCGTGTTCCTCTCACCGTCAGGGCACTCGATGCAACGCTATCTCGCGCTGGATTTCATTCGTGGTTGCGCCATTCTCGGCATATTGCTGCTGAATATCGTCGGCTTTGGTCTGCCCTCGGCGGCCTATCTCAATCCGGCCTGGCAGGGTGAAGCCTCCGTTTCTGATGCCTGGACCTGGGCAATCATGGATGGCCTGGCGCAGCTAAAATTCCTGACGCTGTTTGCGCTGCTGTTTGGTGCCGGACTGGCACTGCAGGTGCCGCGCGGCAGCCGCTGGATCTCCTCGCGCTTAACGCTGCTGGTCTTCATCGGGTTCATCCACGCGGTGTTCCTGTGGGAAGGCGACATCCTGCTGGATTATGGCCTGATTGGGTTGATTGTCTGGCGCATGCTGCGTGACGTGCCGTCGGAGCGGGCGCTATTACACACCGGCGTGCTGCTCTATCTGGTGGGCTGTGCCGTGCTGCTGGTGTTTGGCGTCATCTCCAGTCCGCAGCCGACGCGCTCATGGCTGCCGGGCGCGGCAGATCTGGAGTATGAGAGCTACTGGAAACTGGTCGGCGGCTGGGAAGCGGTGCAGAATCGCCTCGAACACCTGTCATCCGGCCTGATGGCGCTGGCTTCGCAGTATGGCTGGCAGCTGGCCGGGCTGATGCTGATCGGTGCCGCGCTGATGCGCAGCGGCTGGCTGAGCGGCCAGTTTAGTCTGCAACACTACCGACGCGCGGCGGCGCTGTTACTGACCATCGGCTGGCTGATTGCCATACCCGGCGTGCTGGCGCAGTGGCTGCTACAGTGGGAATTTCGCTGGAGCGGCTTTTTCCTGCAGGTGCCACGCGATCTTGCCAGTCCGTTTATCAGCCTTGGCTACGCTGCGCTCTGTCTCGGTTACTGGCCGGCCATCGCCGCCACGCGGTTCAGTTACGCCATTCAGTGCGTCGGGCGCATGGCGCTGAGCAATTATCTGCTGCAGACGCTGATCTGCACCACGCTGTTCTACCGCTTCGATCTGTTCCTCAAATTTGACCGCCTGCAGCTACTGGCCTTTGTACCAGCTATCTGGCTGGTCAATATTCTGTTCTCCGTGCTGTGGCTGCGCGTCTTCCCGCAGGGACCGATGGAGTGGCTCTGGCGCCGGCTGACGCAGCTCGCCGCCGGAAAAGCGGATAACGCGTCCACCGGCAGATAATGATGTTCATCACAAAGGTTGCATAATTGTATGTAACCGTTTTCATCCGTGTGACGTAATTCACGCAGCTGTTTCCGATGCCCTGACAGAATAGCGCCGTTACGCGCCAGTCGCGCATTTTCTCCTCTGTGGAACAACTGCATGATAACGATTCGTGATGTCGCCCGTCAGGCCGGGGTTTCCGTTGCCACCGTGTCGCGGGTGCTCAATAACAGCAGTGCAGTCACCTCTGATACCCGCGAAGCCGTGCTGCAGGCGGTTGAATCGCTCGGCTACCGGCCGAATGCCAACGCGCAGGCGCTGGCGACCCAGGTGAGCGATACCATCGGCGTGGTGGTCATGGACGTTTCCGATCCCTTCTTTGGTGCGCTGGTTAAAGCGGTGGATACCGTGGCGCAGCGCATGCACAAGCATGTGCTCATCAGCAATTCGTGGCATCAGGAAGAGAAAGAACGCCATGCCATTGAAGTGCTGATTCGCCAGCGCTGCAACGCGCTGGTGGTGCACGCGAAAACGCTTACAGACGCGGAGCTTGCCCGGTTTATGGATCAGGTTCCCGGTATGGTATTGATTAATCGTACTATTCCCGGTTACGAGCACCGCTGCGTCTGCCTCGACAATGTTACCGGGGCGCAGGTAGCGACGCGCATGCTGTTACAGCAGGGCCATCAGCGCATTGGTTACCTCAGCTCCAGCCATCCGATTGAGGACGTGGCGCAGCGCCGCGACGGCTGGCTGCAGGCACTGGCGGAGCAGGGCATCCGCCCGCCGGAGGGCTGGATTGCGCATGCCGAACCGGACATGCAGGGCGGTGAAGCCGCGATGGTGGAACTGCTGGGGCGCAATCTGCACCTCACTGCGGTGTTCTCCTATAACGATGGCATGGCGGCCGGTGCGCTCACCGCGCTGAAAGATAACGGTATTCAGGTGCCGCAGCATTTCTCTGTCATCGGCTTCGATGACATCCCCATTTCCCGTTACACCGACCCGCAACTAACCACGGTGCGCTATCCCATTGTTTCTATGGCGAAACTGGCGACTGAGCTGGCCCTGCAGGGCGCAGCAGGCACGCTCGATCCGCACGCCGCGCACTGCTTCATGCCTACGCTGGTGCGGCGCCATTCGGTGGCGCAGCGGCAAATTGTGGAGTCGGTCACTAATTCAGGCGATAGCGCCGTGTAACCGTTTCCAATCTGTGATTGTATTCACAGTTAATTAACATGGCGCTCACTATGATGGCAGCGTCTTACCGGACTGAAACATTATGTAACGCCGGGCTTTCCTTCCCCGGTCTGGTTTCAGTAGCCGATTGAAATGGTTCACAACACACTTCAGGAAGCGTTTACCTACAGGGAAGTCAGGATAGCGATGGTGGTCCGGCTTGGTAGCAGCGCCTGCCCCATAAAAAATAGCGTTTCAACCGACTGCGCTGTCTGCCCGCAGGCAATACGGCGCGATGAAATACCCTGCATAAAAAAACCGGAGATACCATGAATAAGAAGGTTTTCACGCTCACAGCACTGGTTGCCAGCATGATGTTTGGTGCAACTGCGCACGCCGCCGATACCCGCATTGGCGTGACAATTTATAAATATGACGACAACTTCATGTCGATGGTGCGCAAGGACATCGAAAAAGAGGCGAAAGCCGTTGGCGGCATTCAGCTGCTGATGAACGACTCACAGAACGACCAATCCAAACAGAACGACCAGATTGACGTGCTGATGGCGAAAGGCGTGAAAGCGCTGGCCATCAACCTGGTGGATCCGGCTGCTGCGGCAGTGGTGATCGACAAAGCGCGCTCGAACGACGTGCCGGTGGTGTTCTTCAACAAAGAGCCTAACGCGAAAGTGCTGGCCAGCTACGACAAAGCTTACTATGTCGGTACCGACTCCAAAGAGTCCGGCATCAAGCAGGGTGAGCTGATCGAGAAACACTGGAAAGCTACGCCAGCCTGGGATCTGAACAAAGACGGTCAGATTCAGTTCGTGCTGCTGAAAGGTGAACCGGGCCATCCGGATGCCGAAGCACGTACCAAATACGTCATCGAAACCCTGAACAAAGACGGCATCAAAACCCAGCAGCTGGCGATGGATACTGCAATGTGGGATACCGCGCAGGCGAAAGACAAAGTGGATGCCTGGCTGTCTGGCCCGAACGCCAACAAAATTGAAGTAATCATCGCGAACAACGATGCGATGGCGATGGGTGCGGTTGAAGCGCTGAAGGCGCACAACAAAACCAGCATTCCGGTGTTTGGTGTTGACGCCCTGCCAGAAGCGCTGGCGCTGGTGAAATCCGGTGCGATGGCCGGTACCGTGCTGAACGATGCGGAAAACCAGGCGAAAGCCACGCTGGACATTGCTAATAACCTGGCCAATGGCAAAGAGCCAACCGCAGGTACTAACTTCAAGATGGACGGCAAAGTGGTCCGCGTACCGTACGTACCGGTTGATAAAGAAAACCTGTCGCAGTTTGTGAAGTAATTCGTCCCGGGCGCGGCTTTTCTGCCGCGCCTTATTGCATCTGACCAACGCTTTTTTTAGCCAGGTAAATTATGGCCAGTGAGAATCCGACCACACAGCGAGAATATCTGCTGGAGATGACGAATGTCTCGAAATCATTTCCAGGGGTGAAAGCCTTAGATAATGTGAATTTAAAAGTGCGGCCGCACTCCGTCCATGCCTTAATGGGTGAAAACGGCGCCGGTAAATCCACTTTATTAAAATGCCTGTTTGGGATTTATAAAAAGGATACGGGGAGCATCCTGTTTCAGGGTGAGGAAATAGATTACAAATCCTCCAAAGAGGCGCTGGAAAATGGCGTTTCAATGGTGCATCAGGAATTAAATCTGGTGCTGCAGCGCAACGTGATGGACAACATGTGGCTGGGGCGCTATCCGCGCAAAGGTCCGTTTGTCGATCAGGATAAAATGTATCGTGATACCAAAGCGATCTTTGATGAATTAGATATTGATATCGATCCGCGCGATAAAGTCGCGACGCTTTCGGTATCGCAAATGCAGATGATTGAAATCGCCAAGGCGTTTTCCTATGACGCGAAAATCGTCATTATGGATGAGCCCACGTCATCGCTGACCGAAAAAGAAGTTAACCACCTGTTCACCATTATCCGTAAGCTGAAAGATCGCGGCTGCGGTATTGTTTATATTTCGCATAAAATGGAAGAAATTTTCCAGCTGTGCGATGAGATCACCATTCTGCGTGACGGCCAGTGGATTGCCACCCAGCCGCTGGAAGGGCTGGACATGGACAAGATCATCGCCATGATGGTCGGCCGTTCGCTCAACCAGCGCTTCCCGGACAAAACTAACGTGCCGGGTGAAGTGATTCTGGAGGTGCGCAATCTGACCTCGCTGCGCCAGCCATCGATCCGTGATATCTCGTTTGATCTGCATAAAGGCGAGATTCTCGGGATTGCCGGCCTGGTGGGCGCCAAGCGTACTGACATTGTGGAAACCTTATTTGGTATCCGTGAGAAGTCGGGCGGCACCATTAAACTGCACGGTAAAGCGATTAATAACCACAGCGCCAACGAAGCCATCAACCATGGTTTTGCGCTGGTAACGGAAGAGCGGCGTTCCACCGGGATTTATGCCTACCTGGATATTGGTTTTAACTCGCTCATTTCTAATATCAAGAAATATAAATCCAGTATGGGTCTGCTGGATAATAAACGCATGAAAAGCGATACCCAGTGGGTCATTGATGCCATGCGGGTGAAAACGCCCGGCCATCATACCCAAATTGGATCGCTCTCCGGCGGTAACCAGCAAAAAGTCATTATTGGTCGCTGGTTATTGACGCAGCCGGAAATACTGATGCTTGATGAACCGACGCGCGGTATTGACGTTGGCGCTAAATTCGAGATTTATCAGCTGATCTCGGAGCTGGCGAAAAAAGAAAAGGGCATCATTATTATCTCTTCTGAAATGCCAGAGCTGCTGGGCATTACCGACCGTATTTTGGTAATGAGTAATGGTCAGGTAGCGGGCATTGTCGATACTAAAACGACCTCGCAGAATGAAATCCTGCGTTTAGCGTCATTACACCTTTAATGAAGCAAGGGCTTTAACATGAAAGCGACTACTAAAAAGAATGCGCTAACCTGGTTAAAAGAGGGCGGCATTTATGTTGTCCTGTTGGTACTGCTGGCGATTATTATTTTCCAGGATCCGACCTTTTTAAGCCTGATGAACCTGAGTAACATTCTGACTCAGTCATCGGTCCGTATTATTATCGCCCTCGGCGTAGCCGGTCTGATCGTGACCCAGGGCACTGACCTGTCGGCGGGTCGCCAGGTGGGTCTGGCGGCGGTGGTGGCAGCAACGCTGCTGCAGTCGATGGATAACGCCAATAAGGTGTTCCCGCATCTGGAAACCGTGCCGATTCCGCTGGTGATTTTGACCGTGTGCATCATCGGTGGCGTGATTGGTCTGGTTAACGGCGTGATCATCGCTTACCTGAAGGTGACGCCGTTTATCACCACGCTGGGCACCATGATCATCGTTTACGGCATCAACTCGCTGTACTACGACTTCGTGGGCGCTTCACCGATTGCCGGTTTTGACGCTGGCTTCTCGAAGTTTGCCCAGGGCTTCCTGCGCTTCGGCGACTTCAAGCTGTCGTTCATCACCTTCTATGCGATTATCGCCATCGTGTTCGTCTGGATCCTGTGGAACAAAACCCGCTTCGGCAAAAACATCTTTGCTATCGGCGGTAACCCGGAAGCGGCGAAAGTCTCTGGCGTTAACGTTCCGCTTAACCTGATCCTGGTGTATGCGCTGTCCGGCGTGTTCTATGCCTTCGGCGGGATGCTGGAAGCGGGCCGTATCGGCAGCGCCACTAACAACCTCGGCTTTATGTATGAGCTGGATGCGATTGCGGCCTGCGTGGTGGGCGGCGTGTCGTTCGCTGGCGGGGTAGGTACCGTCGCGGGTGTGGTGACCGGTGTGATCATCTTCACCGTCATCAACTACGGTCTGACTTACATCGGCGTGAACCCGTACTGGCAGTACATCATCAAGGGCGGCATCATCATCTTCGCCGTGGCGCTTGATTCACTGAAATACGCGCGCAAGAAATAGCAGAGAACAAGGCCACCCATCAGGGCTGCGGCAACGCGGCCCTTTTTGTTTTTATTGCACAATAAGGATAGCGGTGAGAACTGCAGGGGATGGCCGGTATTTTGTAGGGTGCGCATTGATGCGCACCGGCAGCATCGCCGCGATCCTGCTTAACTCACCAACGTCAGATCCGGCTGCTGGCCTCTCGCCGATTATTTCCGCAGCTTCTCTTCCAGCTCGAGCAACTGTTCCGGTGTGACCGCCGGGTAGCTCTGCGCATCTTCCGGCACTTCATGCACCGCCGGAATCGGCACCAGCGGGCCAAGGAAACGCGGCTCGCGCTTCATCAGATAGAGATCCGCCAGCGCACCGAGACGCGCACCCACCTCGCGGAACCGCACCGACAGCATATTCTTGGGCGACGGCACGGCGTAGCACTGCGCCTGAATACCAAGGTGCTGGGCGATATACAGTGCGCGTTCACAGTGGAAGCGCTGGGTAATGATGATGAAGTCGTTGGTGTCGAAGACTTTGCGTGTGCGCACAATCGAATCCAGCGTACGGAAACCGGCATAATCCAGCACGATGTCCGAGGGATCGACGCCAGCTTTGATTAAATCGCGTCGCATGGTCATCGGCTCGTTGTAGCTCTGCAGCGCATTATCGCCGCTCAGTAGCAGATAATTCACCTTGCCGCTGTTGTAAGCGTTGAGCGCGCCCTGAATGCGATACAGGTAATACTGATTGATGACGCCGGTGCGGTAATACTTGGCGGTGCCCAGCACCACGCCGACCTGACGATGCGGCAGCGAAGCGACATCTTCATAAATAAACGGCGCGGTTCGCCAGCTAATCCAGCGATCGAGGCCGAGCGCGGTCGCCATCACCAGTAAGATGATGATAAACAGACCAAAGAAAACGCGTTTAAGTATGCGCACGGGCACTCGGTTGACGAAAATTCAGATGGGTCAAGGCTACTTGAGGCGGCACGGCTAAGCAAGTTTGCGCCGGTCGGCTGGCGTTTTTTTAAGCGCTGCCGCACCTGAAGCGTGCGGCAGCGTCGGTCTGCAATTAAATCGAGGTACGGCGATAGTGACGATACTGCGGCAGCCAGAAGTTGTTGTTGATGGCTTTCGACAGCACGTCCTCGGAGGTGACCACCGCCACGCCCGCCAGCTGCGCCGCTTTGCCCACTTCCATGGCGATCACTTTGGAGACGCCCTGGATATCCTTAATCTCTGGCAGCACCGGACCTTCACCGTCGTTAACCAGCGGTGAGCAGTCAGCCAGCGCGCGGCTGGCGGTCATCAGCATCGAATCCGTTACGCGGGTGGCACCGGCAGCGATCACGCCGAGACCGATACCCGGGAAGATATAGGAGTTGTTGCACTGGGCAATCGGGTAGGTTTTGCCTTTCCAGGTGACCGGTGCAAACGGGCTGCCGGTGGCGACCAGCGCGTCACCGTCGGTCCAGGCGATGATATCTGCCGGCGTTGCTTCCACGCGCGAGGTCGGGTTAGAGAGCGGCATCACGATCGGGCGTTTGCAGTGCTTGTGCATCTCGCGAATGATCTCTTCGGTGAACAGTCCCGGCTGGCCGGAAACGCCGATCAGGATATCCGGCTGGGCATTACGCACCACGTCGAGCAGTGAGATCGAATCGCTGGTGACATCCCAGTCTTTCAGATTGTCGCTCTTCTGCACCAGCTTGCTCTGGAAATCGAGCAGGTTAGGCAATTTGTCAGTGAGCAGGCCGAAACGGTCTACCATCATCACGCGCGCGCGCGCTTCATCATCGCTCAGGCCTTCGGATTTCATCTGTGCGACGATCTGCTCGGCAATACCGCAGCCGGCGGAACCGGCACCGAGGAACACCACTTTCTGCTCGCACAGACGGCTGCCTGCGGCGCGGCTGGCGGCGATCAGCGTGCCCACCGTGACAGCGGCCGTGCCCTGAATATCATCATTGAAGCAGCAGATCTCATCGCGGTAACGCTCCAGCAGCGGCATGGCGTTTTTCTGCGCGAAATCTTCAAACTGCAGCAGCACGTTTGGCCAGCGGCGCTTCACCGCCTGAATGAATTCATCAACGAAGGCTTCATACTCTTCGCCGGTGATGCGCGGATGGCGCCAGCCCATGTAGAGCGGATCGTTCAGCAGTTGCTGATTATTGGTGCCGACATCCAGCACCACCGGCAGGGTGTAGGCCGGGCTGATGCCACCGCACGCGGTGTACAGCGACAGCTTGCCGATAGGAATGCCCATGCCGCCAATGCCCAGGTCGCCGAGGCCGAGAATACGCTCGCCGTCGGTGACCACGATGACTTTGACATTCTGCTTGGTGGCGTTTTGCAGCATGTCTTCAATGCGGTCGCGGTTGTTATAGGAGATAAACACCCCGCGCGCGCGACGGTAGATTTCTGAGAAGTGTTCGCAGGCCGCGCCAACCGTTGGGGTGTAGATGATCGGCATCATCTCTTCCAGGTGGTTGTCCAGCAGGCGATAGAATAGCGTTTCGTTGGTGTCCTGGATGTTGCGCAGGTAGACGTGCTTGTCGTTATTGTTTTTGAAGTCCAGGAACTGACGCCAGGCGCGCTCGGCTTGCTCTTCGATGGTTTCTACGGCGTCTGGCAGCAGGCCATTGAGGTTAAATTCGTTACGTTCTTCCAGCGAGAAGGCGCTGCCTTTGTTCAACAGCGGAAATTCCAGCAGGATCGGACCCGCGTAAGGAATATACAGCGGACGTTTACTTTCGTACTCGAGTTCCATGCAGTGTTTGCTCCGGTTGCAGTGTTTTCTGACGTGTCGCCAGCAAGAAGGTAACGCCAGACCCGTTTATTGTGAAGTTCTGGCGCCCGATCCTATGAAAATTCCTGCAGATGTACAGCTTTTGTTAATAGAAGGTCACAAAAGCGGTAAAAGGATCACTAAACTGTTGGTTTCGAAACTAAAGTAACTGAGAAATTGCTGCAGCCGAGCGCGGCGAGGGTGGTGCGCGTGGCATCAAACTGGCTCAGCGTGGCGTCGGCGCTTTCTGCCAGCACCGCCTGCTGAATCTCCTCCAGCGCTTCGTTGTGCATATTCATCAGAATCAACGCGGCCTGTAATGGCGGCAGGCTCGGGTTAAAGGCGGCATTTTCGGCATAGCGCCCGGTGTAAATCTGGCCGCTGCGGCTCTGTAACGCCACGCCGCTATAACTCTGGCTGTAAGGTGCATGGCTGCGGCTGGCGGCATCAATCGCGGCCTGCTGCAGCGCATCGCCCTGCGGCAGGAAACCGTGGTCGACCGGCGTCAGCAGCCGTTCACTGATATTGAGATCGGCCGGGCCAAAGGCATCGGGTAAATAGTCGGCCAGCGTGCTGACCGCGCGGCCCGGCAGGCTGATGCGAATCGCCGTACCGCTATTGAGTTCATTCATAAACTGGCGGCAGTGCCCGCACGGCGTGTAGTTGACGGTAATGGTCGCCAGCTGCGCTTCGCCCCGCAGCCAGGCATGCGTGACTGCGCTCTGCTCGGCGTGGACCGTTTGCTGCAGCGGCGCATGTAAAAACTCCATGTTGGCACCGAAGTACCAGTGGCCAGTGATGCCGCGCGCAATAGCGCCCACGTTAAAGTGCGAAACCGGTGCCACGGCACAACAGGCGGCAATCGGCAGCAGTGCGAGTGCCAGCGCATCATCATCCAGACCGGTTGCCTGTTGCAGCTGAGTCACCTCCTGCGGTCGCAGCACGCCGTGAAAATCAGCGGCGTCCAGCAGCGGCTGAAGCGCGCTCTGCAGCGCAGCGGGCAGGGCAGAGAAAGCGGAAGTGAATCGTGCATGCATGATGTTATGGCCTCATTAACTCGTCAGCGGCGAAGCGCCGCCTCAAGGTTTATATGTGATCCATGTCGCTATGACAATGCAAGCTGATTGGCTTGTTTCAACTTTGCGAGATCTCTCGCAAGTTTTACCCCAGTAAGCGCATCAGCAAAGGAAAAATGAAAGGCGCCAGTAACGAGGTGATGATGCCGCAGATTACCAGCGCCAGTGAACTGAAGGCGCCTTCCTGATAGTCAATCTCCGCGGCGCGCGCGGTGCCGAGCGCATGAGACGCGTTGCCAATCGCCAGCCCGCGTGATGACTTGCTGCGCACTTTAAACAGATTCAGCAGCATGTGACCAAACACCGCGCCCAGCACGCCAGCAATCAATACACAAATGGCGCTGATGGCGGGAATACCGTGTAGCGAGCCCGACACTGCCATGGCGATGGGCGTGGTCACCGACTTCGGCAGGATGGTGGCTGCGATTTCCGGAGTCGCCCCCATCCACAGCGCGATCGCCGTGCCGGACACCATGGCGGTAATGCTGCCGATAAAGCAGACGCTAATGATGGTTTTCCAGCGCGCGCGAATCTGGTGCATCTGCTCATACAGCGGCAGCGCCAGCGCCACCACGGCGGGCTGCAGCAGCTGATTAAGCAGCGCGCTGCCAGCGAAATAGCGCGCGTAGGGCAGGTGCGTCAGCAGCAGCAGTGGAATAATGATCGCCATGGCCACCAGCAGTGGATTGACAATGGAGAGGTTGATTCTGGCTGCCAGACGGCGTGCCAGCAGATACGCCACCACAGTAAGCGGCAGTGACCACCAGGCGTCACTCATGGCCAGACTCCTTCGGACGCTGCAGGCGCTCGGCGCTCAGGCCGACAATCAGTAATACCAGCAGGGTGCTGACCATGCAGGAGACGACAATCGGGCCAAACTGTGCGCTGAGGATATCGGTGTAGCCCATCACGCCAACGCTGATCGGTACAAACAGCAGCGCCATGTAGCGGATCAACAGCTGACAGCCGGGTTTCACCCACGTTACCGGGATAATCTGCAGCGCCAGCAGGGCAAACAGCAACAGCATGCCAAGGATGCTGCCGGGAATGGTAAATGGCAGCAGGGCCGCAAGGCCGTTGCCGGCGTACAGCGCGGCATAGACGATGGCAAAGGCGCGCAGATAGCGCCAGCAGGCAGATAGCACGGTGGGCATGTCAGGCTCCTGTTTTCGTGGCGCTTCATCATACGCATTAAGCGCTTAGCGTGCTAGCGATCACACTGGAATGCAGATTCAGGATTTCAACACCTTTGCTTTGAAGCTGAGTAAAGCGGCGTAAGCTGGTGGGCAGAGCGAAGGAGCAGCGATGAACGACACCGTGCAACCGCAGCGCGCGCTGCGAAAAGCGATGCCGCAAGCGGAGCAAAAACTATGGCGTTATTTACGCAACCGAAATGTGTGTGGCGCGAAGTTTCGCCGCCAGCATCCAGTAGGAGGGTACATCGTTGATTTTGCCTGCGTTGAGCGATCGCTGATCGTGGAACTGGATGGTGGACAGCACAATACGCCTGAAGAGCAGGCTTACGATGCCCGGCGCACGGCGTATTTACAGCGCTGCGGCTGGCGCGTAATTCGCTTCTGGAATCATCAGGTGTTTAATGAGCTTGAGGCGGTGATGGCGGAGATTTATCGCTGTCTGATGTTGGCGCGATAAGCGCGGTGCGGTTTTCCCCTCACCCCAGCCCTCTCCCGCAGGCGGGAGAGGGGGTAGTCTTATGCGGGGTTTAGCTATGTGCAGGCCTGGCTCTGAACCCAAACCCCGCACTTAACGGTTCCCTCTCCCGTAAGCGGGAGAGGGTTAGGGTGAGGGCCAGCGCGCACCAACCGTTATTACACCGGCATAGTCGGCTGGGCACCGCTATTCACTGTCAGCACAAAGCTGCGCTTCTGGAATCATCAGGTGGTTAATGAGTTTGAGGTGATGATGGCGGAGATTTATCGCTGCCTGATGCTGGCGCGATAAGCGCGGTGCGGTTTTCCCCTCACCCCAGCCCTCTCCCGCAGGCGGGAGAGGGGGTATTCTTGTGCGGGGTTTTGCTATGTGCAGGTTTGATACATGGGTAACAACGTGCGCTGTTCGGCCCTTTCAATGCGGGAGAATGAGTCAAGCGAACAAGGTGCAGGCCTGGCACTGAACCCAGACCCCGCACTCAGCGGTTCCCTCTCCCGCAGGCGGGAGAGGGTTAGGGTGAGGGCCAGCGCGCACCAACCCTTACTTCACCGGCATACCCGGCTGGGCACCGCTATCCACTGACAGCACAAACAGGTCTTTGCCGCCAGGGCCGGCAGACAGCACCATGCCTTCGGACACGCCGAAACGCATTTTGCGCGGCGCCAGGTTGGCGACGATGATGGTCATCTTGCCCACCAGCACCGACGGATCCGGATAAGCGGCGCGAATGCCGGAGAAAATCTGGCGCTTCTCGCCACCCAGATCCAGCTGCAGACGCAGTAGCTTATCGGAACCTTCTACCAGCTCAGCCTGCTCGATCAGCGCTACGCGCATGTCGACTTTGGCGAAGTCATCAATGGTGATGGTCTCACCAATCGGTGCATCGGCCAGTGGACCGCTTGCCGCCGGCTGATTCGCCACTGCTGCGTCCTCTTTCGAAGCCGCAATCAGCGCCTCCACTTTTGCCATTTCAATACGACCATACAGCGCTTTAAACGGCGCTACGCTGTGGTTGAGCAGCGGCTGCGCAATGCCATCCCAGCTCAGTTCGCTTTGCAGGAAGGCTTCTGCGCGCTCGCTCAGCGACGGCAGTACCGGCTTCAGCCAGGTCATCAGCACGCGGAACAGGTTGATACCCATCGAGCAAATCGCCTGCAGGTCGGCATCGCGGCCTTCCTGTTTCGCCACCACCCACGGTGCCTGCTCGTCAACGTAGCGGTTGGCCAGGTCGGCCAGCGCCATGATCTCGCGGATCGCACGGTTGTACTCGCGGCTGGCCCAGGCTTCACCGATCTTCTCTGACGCATCAACAAAGGTCTGATACAGCGCCGGATCTGCCAGTTCGCTTGCCAGCTGGCCGTTAAAGCGTTTGGTGATAAAGCCAGCGTTGCGCGAGGCGAGGTTCACCACCTTGTTGACGATGTCAGCGTTCACGCGCTGAACGAAATCTTCCAGATTAAGGTCAATATCGTCGATGCGCGAAGAGAGCTTGGCCGCGTAGTAGTAGCGCAGGCTGTCGGCATCAAGGTGCTGCAGCCAGGTGCTGGCTTTGATGAAGGTGCCGCGCGATTTCGACATCTTCGCGCCGTTCACCGTGACATAACCATGCACAAACAGGTTGGTCGGCTTGCGGAAATTGCTGCCTTCCAGCATCGCTGGCCAGAACAGGCTGTGGAAATAGACGATGTCTTTGCCGATGAAGTGATACAGCTCGGTGCTGGAGTCTTTCTTCCAGAACTCGTCGAAATCGATGTCGCCGCGTTTGTCACACAGGTTCTTGAACGACCCCATGTAGCCGATTGGCGCATCCAGCCAGACGTAGAAGTATTTGCCCGGCGCACCAGGGATTTCGAAGCCGAAGTACGGCGCATCGCGGGAGATATCCCACTGTTGCAGACCGGCTTCAAACCACTCCTGCATCTTGTTTGCCACCTGCTCCTGCAGCGCGCCAGAGCGCGTCCACGCCTGCAGCATCGCGCTGAAGGACGGCAGATCGAAGAAGAAGTGTTCGGAATCGCGCATCACCGGCGTCGCACCTGACACCACCGATTTCGGCTCAATCAGCTCAGTCGGGCTGTAGGTCGCGCCGCACACTTCGCAGTTATCGCCGTACTGATCGGGCGATTTACATTTCGGACAGGTGCCTTTGACGAAGCGGTCAGGCAGGAACATGCCTTTTTCCGGATCGTACAGCTGCGAAATGGTGCGGTTTTTAATGAAACCGTTCTCTTTCAGGCGCGTGTAAATCAGCTCAGACAGCTGGCGGTTTTCGTCGCCGTGCGTGGAGTGATAATTGTCATAGCTGATGTTGAAACCCGCGAAATCGGTCTCATGCTCCTGCTTCATTTCCGCAATCATCTGCTCCGGCGCGATACCCAGCTGCTGGGCTTTCAGCATGATCGGCGTGCCGTGGGCGTCGTCCGCACAGATGAAGAACACCTGATTGCCACGCATTCGCTGGTAACGGACCCACACGTCAGCCTGAATGTGTTCAAGCATGTGACCTAAGTGGATAGAGCCGTTTGCGTACGGCAGGGCGCACGTTACCAGTAGTTTTTTAGCGACTTGAGTCATAATTTGCGTAGCATTCCGTGAATAAAAAATCGGGCTTAGATGTTAACCGAAGCACCCTCTGGCGTAAACACAGCAGCTCGGCCACGTCACTTTTAGCGCCTATCTGATATGATTGATGGCACACCGCCATCGTCTGGCGTCATGACTAAATAAGGAGTTGGGATGACCGCACAATCCCGGGACCATCATTCACCTGAAGCGTTGCGCGCCGTGGTTGTCGGCGTGCTGAGCGAGTTTGAGCATCCGACGCTGCAACACAATCTGACTACCCTCAAAGCGCTGCGCCACGTGGCGCTGCTCGACGACAAGCTGCACATTGAACTGGTGATGCCATTTGCCTGGGCCAGCGCGTTTGAGGCGCTGAAAGCCCAGACCAGCGCGGAACTGCTGCGCCTGACCAACACGCGCGCCATCGACTGGCGGCTGCGTCATGACATCGCCACCCTGAAACGCGTGAAAAATCAGCCGGGCGTCAACGGGGTGAAAAACATCGTCGCCGTCAGCTCCGGCAAAGGCGGCGTCGGCAAATCCAGCACCGCCGTGAATATGGCGCTGGCGCTGGCGGCCGAAGGGGCGCGCGTCGGTATTCTCGATGCGGATATTTACGGCCCGTCGATCCCGGACATGCTGGGCACCGAAAAGCAGCGCCCCACCTCGCCGGATGGCACGCACATGGCGCCGATCATGGCGCACGGCCTGGCAACCAACTCTATCGGCTATCTGGTGACCGACGATAACGCCATGGTGTGGCGCGGACCGATGGCCAGCAAGGCGCTGATGCAGCTGCTGAACGAAACGCTGTGGCCGGATCTCGATTACCTGATTCTGGATATGCCACCGGGCACCGGTGACATTCAGCTGACGCTGGCGCAGAACGTGCCGGTGACCGGCGCGCTGGTGGTGACCACGCCGCAGGACATTGCGCTGATTGATGCGCGCAAGGGCATGGTGATGTTCGAAAAAGTCAGCGTGCCGGTGCTGGGCGTGGTGGAAAACATGAGCATGCACATCTGCAGCGAATGCGGCCATCACGAGCCAATCTTTGGTACCGGCGGTGCGCAGAAGCTGGCTGAGGATTATCACACCCGCCTGCTGGCTCAGCTACCGCTGCACATTAATCTGCGCGAAGATCTCGACGACGGTGAACCGACCGTGATTCGCCGTCCGGAGAGTGAATTCACCGCGCTGTATCGTGAACTTGCGGGCCGGGTTGCCGCCCAGCTTTACTGGCAGGGTGAGGTGATTCCGGGCGACATCGCCTTCCGCGCGGTTTAAGCCTTAGCTGCCGCTGGTGCGCGACGCCAGCGGCAGGTGCATCAACACGTATTGGCCCTGTTCGCTCTCTCCCAGCGCTTCGCGCTGCCAGCCGTGCTGCTGATAAAACTGCAGCGCCGCTTCGTTCTGGAGCAGACATTTCAGCGCGCCGGTGGAGGTAAAACGCTGCTGCACCGCGTTCAGCAGCGCACTGCCGACGCCCTGGCCCTGAAAGGCCGGATCAACATACAAACTGTGCAGAAAATTATCGTTATCCATCACGCCGGCAAAGCCTGCGCGGTGGCCGTCGACCTCCGCTACCAGTACCGTTTCACCGGGAATAATCGCGTCGAAATCTTCCAGCTGCCAGTCGTCGCCGGCCAGCCATGTCCAGCTATGACGGCGCGCCGCGAGATACAGCGTGCGTAAAAAAGGGCGGTCGGCTTCTTCAAAAAGACGAATTTTCACTTCCAGACTCCATGCGAGTAAGCGGGCACGTTTTGTAGCGGCGTTGTGCACGCAGTAAAATCGTGCAGCAAAGATGATTGAATGTTTATAAAAAAATAGCAGTTGCCGCGCGCAAAGATAAAGCCTGTTAACTCTGCGGCTTTTCTGTGTAGAATGCCGCGGCAAGCCGCATCAAATCTGGCGTCGGCACTTTGATAGCTTTTGATTATCTGATTGATAACGTCTGCATATTAGAAGTTGGCCCGAAAATTATGTAGCCTGCATCACATCTTTTTAACGGAGGTCACCCATGTCTATCATCAATACCAAAATCAAACCGTTCAAAAACGCTGCATTCAAAAACGGCGAATTCATCGACGTAACCGAGAAAGACGTTGAAGGTAAATGGAGTGTTTTCTTCTTCTACCCGGCTGACTTCACCTTTGTATGCCCGACTGAACTGGGTGACGTGGCAGACCACTACGAAGAGTTCCAGAAACTGGGCGTAGACATCTACTCCGTTTCAACTGACACGCACTTTACCCACAAAGCCTGGCACGGTTCTTCAGACACCATCGCGAAAATCCAGTACGCGATGATCGGCGACCCGACCGGTGCTCTGACCCGTAACTTCGAAATCATGCGTGAAGCAGAAGGTCTGGCTGACCGCGGTACTTTCATCGTTGACCCGGAAGGCATCATCCAGGCCATCGAAATCACTGCAGAAGGCATCGGCCGTGACGCATCTGACCTGCTGCGTAAAGTGAAAGCGGCTCAGTACGTGGCTTCTCACCCAGGTGAAGTTTGCCCGGCTAAATGGAAAGAAGGCGACGCAACGCTGGCTCCATCACTGGACCTGGTTGGCAAAATCTAAGTCACCAACGCCCTTTGATCTTTCTTCCATCGGGTGCTGCGGCACCCGATTTTCTTCACAGGAACTCACTATGCTCGACACCAATTTAAAAACCCAGCTCAAGGCCTATCTTGAGAAACTAACGAAACCGGTTGAGTTGATTGCCACACTGGACGATGGCGCAAAATCCGCAGAGATCCGTACTCTGCTGACCGATATCGCGAGTCTGTCTGATAAAGTCAGCTTCCGTGAAGAGAACGATCAACCGGTACGTAAGCCATCATTCCTGATTACTAACCCAGGCAGCCACAGCGGTCCGCGCTTTGCCGGTTCGCCAATGGGCCACGAATTTACCTCACTGGTGCTGGCACTGCTGCAGACCGGTGGACATCCGTCGAAAGAGGCGCAGAGCCTGCTGGATCAGGTTGTTGCGCTGGACAGCGACCTGCATTTCGAAACCTATTATTCTCTGTCGTGCCACAACTGTCCTGACGTGGTACAGGCGCTGAACCTGATGGCGGTGCTCAATCCGCGCATCCGTCATACCGCCATCGACGGTGGCATGTTCCAGAACGAGATCACCGAACGCAACGTCATGGGCGTGCCGGCGGTTTACCTCAACGGCAAAGAGTTCGGTCAGGGTCGCATGAGCCTGGCAGAAATCGTCGGTAAGGTAGACACCAACGCGGATAAGCGTGCGGCTGAAGAGCTGAACAAGCGTGATGCCTATGAAGTGCTGATCGTCGGCAGCGGCCCGGCGGGCGCTGCGGCGGCCATCTACTCGGCGCGTAAAGGCATCCGTACCGGCCTGATGGGCGAGCGCTTTGGCGGCCAGGTGCTGGACACCGTTGACATTGAAAACTACATCTCCGTGCCGAAAACCGAAGGGGCCAAGCTCGCCGGTTCCCTGCGTGCGCACGTTGATGACTATGACGTGGACGTGATCGACACCCAGAGCGCCATCAAGTTGATTCCGGCAGCGAAAGAGGGCGGCCTGCACGCCATCGAAACCGCTTCCGGCGCAGTGCTGAAATCACGCAGCATCATCATTGCTACCGGCGCACGCTGGCGCAACATGGGCGTTCCAGGCGAAGAGCAATATCGCACCAAAGGTGTGACCTACTGCCCGCACTGTGACGGCCCGCTGTTTAAAGGCAAACGCACGGCGGTGATCGGCGGCGGTAACTCCGGCGTTGAAGCGGCCATCGACCTGGCCGGTATTGTCGAGCACGTTACGCTGCTGGAATTTGCCAGCGAAATGCGCGCCGATAAAGTGCTGCAGGATAAACTGCGCAGCCTGAAAAACGTCGATGTAATCCTGAACGCGCAGACCACCGAAGTGACAGGCGACGGCAGCAAAGTTACCGGTCTGACCTACATCGACCGCAATAACCAGACCAGCCACGAACTGGCGCTGAGCGGTATATTCGTACAGATTGGTCTGCTGCCTAACACCAACTGGCTGGAAGGCGCGGTAGAGCGCAACCGCATGGGCGAGATCCTGATCGACGCCAAAGGCGAAACCAGCCTGAAAGGCGTATTTGCCGCCGGCGACTGCACCACGGTGCCATACAAGCAGATCATCATTGCCAGCGGGGAAGGGGCCAAAGCGTCACTGAGCGCGTTTGATTACCTGATCCGCACCAAACCGGCTGAATAAGTTTTGCGATAGCCACGCAAGCGCCCTGCAACCTGTGTTGCGGGGCTTTTTTTTATCCCAGCCAGCGACGCGCCTGTTCATCGCTGATATCGCGATAATAAATTTTATGGATGCGCTCGCCGCAGCGTTTGCATTCGGCTTCGAGGTACGTGGAGTACCTGTAACGGCCGCCGGGGGCAACGGCGCCTTGACGGGAAATGGTGATATTGTGCCAGTAATGCGCGTGCGGAAGAAAACTGAATAAAGTCATTAGCGATTCCGGGTGAAGGTGAAACAGCGGTCTTCAAATCCGGAGGGGAATTAGGCCGCGTTATGCCGCCGGCCGGTTTGATATTAATCAAGTTGCGCGCTTTCTCCTGTTTATTTCCCGCCTACTGCCCCGGCAGATTAAATTAACTATCCTGATGAATTTTAGGGATTTTGTGAAAATTGATCTCCATCGATTTGTTTATATTTTCCTGATGAACACAAAATCATGAAAATTGATGGCGCACGTATTTTTGCTCTTCGTTGTCCGGCAAAAAAAGCGCACCCGCCGCAGGATTTACAACTTTAAGCTGACCCTTTATGCTGTGAAGGCACGTCTGACACGGACGTGCATGACTCGGGGTGCCCTTCTTTGTGGAGGCTGAGAAAGACCCGTAATACCTGATCTGGATAATGCCAGCGTAGGGAAGTCAGATGCCTGACCGCATTCGCCTTCCTGATTGCCGGTTGGGAGCCTTATGACACAGCCTGACCCTCTTTCCCCGGCGCAACTCGCGCATTCTCTGCAACTGCTGCGGCAGCAGGCACCGCTGGTGCATTGTATGACCAACGACGTGGTGCAAACTTTTACCGCCAACGTGCTACTGGCACTGCAGGCTTCGCCCGCGATGGTGATTGATGGCGATGAAGCGGCGCAGTTTGCCGGTTTCGCCGATGCGCTGCTGATCAACGTCGGTACGTTAACCCGTGAGCGCCGCGATGCGATGCTGGCGGCGGTACAGGCCGCTAACCAGGCCGGCACACCGTGGACGCTCGATCCGGTGGCGGTAGGCGCGCTAACCCTGCGTACGGAATTCTGTCAGCAGCTGCTGAGCCTGCGACCGGCGGCCATTCGCGGCAACGCTTCAGAAATTCTCGCCTTAGCCCACCAGGGCACAGGTGGACGCGGTGTGGATAGCGCGCATCAGGCCGATGCCGCACTGAACGCTGCGCAGCAGCTGGCGCAACGCTGCACCACTATCGTCGCGGTAACCGGCGAAGTCGATTACGTCACCGATGGCCGCCAGACGCTGGCAATACCCGGCGGCAGCCCGCTAATGACGCGCGTGGTCGGCACCGGTTGTGCGCTATCCGCCGTAGTCGCGGCGTGCAGCAGCCTGCCGGGCGAGCGCATCCAGCACGTGGCAGCGGCCTGCCGCGTAATGTCACTGGCGGGAGAGCAGGCCGCGCGCAGCGTGGCAGGGCCGGGCAGCTTCGTCGCCGCTTTTCTCGATGCGCTGTGGACGCTGGAGGTGGCGGCATGAAACGCATCAATGCATTGACCATTGCCGGCACCGATCCCAGCGGTGGCGCGGGTATCCAGGCGGATCTGAAAGCGTTTTCCGCGCTCGGCGCGTACGGCACCAGCGTGATTACCGCGCTGGTGGCACAGAACACCCGCGGCGTGCAGTCGGTGTATCGCATCGAACCGGCATTTGTCGCGGCGCAACTCGACTCGGTGCTGAACGACGTGCGCATTGACGCCGCCAAAATCGGTATGCTGGCGGAGACGGCGATCGTTGAGGTGGTGGCAGAGAAGCTGAAACGCGCCAGCCTGCCGTTTGTGGTGCTGGATACGGTGATGATTGCCAAAAGCGGCGATGCGCTGCTGTCGCACGATGCGGTAGCCAGCATTCGTGAACTGCTGCTGCCGCAGGTATCGCTGATCACGCCCAATCTGCCGGAAGCCGCGGCGCTGCTGGGTTGCCGCATGGCGCAGGACGAGGCGAGTATGCTGCAGCAGGGCGATGCGCTGCTGGAACTGGGCTGCGAAGCGGTGCTGATGAAGGGCGGTCATCTCAGCGATGCGGAAAGCCCGGACTGGCTGATCACCCACGCCGGCCGCCAGCGCTTTACCGCACCGCGCGTTAACACCCGTCATACGCACGGCACTGGCTGTACGCTGTCGGCGGCGCTGGCGGCATTGCGACCGCGCCATGCGGACTGGGCGGGCACCGTAGCGGAGGCCAAGGCCTGGCTGCAGCAGGCGCTGCTGCACGCCGATTCGCTGGAGGTCGGCCACGGCATTGGGCCGGTGCATCATTTCCATCAGTGGTGGTAGGGCGTAACGCCAGATTGCCGTTTTTTCACTGCGTATCCGTCTGAAAAATGGAGTCAGCAATTTGCCAGCCTGGCGCGTTTCGGTCCAGGCTGTGGGGGCGAATCGGCAGGTGCCGGTTCTTTTCCAGCCATTTATCAGGAGCGAACATGACGGACATCGTACAGTTATTGGGTAAAGAGGCGGATACGCTTCTTCAACATCGCTGCATGACCATTCCAGCGGATAGCCTTTATTTGCCGGGCGCGGATTATGTCGATCGCGTGATGATTGATAACAATCGTTCTCCTGCGGTACTGCGCAATATGCAGACGCTCTACAACACCGGCCGTCTGGCGGGTACCGGCTATCTGTCGATTCTGCCGGTGGATCAGGGCGTGGAACACTCTGCTGGCGCCTCGTTCGCTGCCAATCCGGCCTATTTCGACCCGAAGAATATCGTCGAGCTGGCGATTGAAGCTGGCTGTAACTGTGTGGCATCAACCTATGGCGTGCTGGCCTCCGTGTCACGTCGCTACGCGCACCGAATCCCGTTTATGGTCAAGCTGAACCATAACGAAACCCTGAGCTATCCCACGCAGTATGACCAGACGCTGTACGCCAGCGTCGAGCAGGCGTTCAACATGGGCGCGGTTGCGGTCGGCGCCACCATCTATTTTGGCTCTGAGCAGTCACGCCGGCAGATCGAGGAGATTGCAGCGGCCTTCGAGCGTGCGCACGAGTTGGGCATGGTGACGGTGCTGTGGGCCTATCTGCGCAACAACGATTTCAAGAAGGATGGGGTGGATTATCACGCCAGCGCCGATTTAACCGGTCAGGCTAACCATCTGGCGGCCACCATTGGTGCCGACATTGTGAAGCAGAAAATGGCGGAGAATAACGGCGGCTATAACGCGGTGAAGTTTGGCCACACCGATGAGCGCGTGTACAGCAAGCTGACCAGTGAGAATCCGATCGATCTGGTGCGCTACCAGCTGGCCAACTGCTACATGGGCCGCGCCGGGCTGATTAACTCCGGCGGTGCTTCAGCCGGTGCGACCGATGTGGCGGAGTCAGTGCGTACGGCGGTGATCAATAAACGCGCCGGCGGCATGGGGCTGATTCTTGGGCGTAAGGCGTTTAAGAAGTCGCTGAAAGAGGGCGTGGTGCTGATTAATGCGGTGCAGGATGTGTATCTGGCGAAGGATGTGACGATTGCCTGATGGTGTGAGGGCGTTTTTTTCACCCTCACCCTAGCCCTCTCCCGCGCGCGGGAGAGGGGACAGAAATGTGCGGTTTTTTAATGCGTTAATTCTCTGACAGCTTACTGGAACAGCTCCCTCTCCCGGTGGGAGAGGGCCGGGGTGAGGGCATCACACCGCACCGTATCAAACCGCACCACACCTCAAGCTCAAAGCCCCCCAAAACACTACGGCCCTTCAAACCATTCGCTGTTGCGCTCGGCAATCGGCGTGATGGTCAGAATCATCTCCTGCAGATGTCGCCGCATCGCCTTCTCCGCCGCATCGGCATCTTGCGCTTTCAGCGCGGCAAAAATCTCTTCGTGCTGCTGAATCAGGCTCTCCGGCGGCGACACTTCGCTCAGCGTCAGAAAGCGCACGCGGTCCATCGTCGCTTTAATGTTCTCCACCGTTTCCCACGCCAGCAGACAGTCAATGCCTTCGGCAATCAACCGGTGAAACTCATCGTCGAGCGCCAGAAACGCCTGGCTGTCGTGGCGTTCCGCTGCCAGACGCTGCAGCTGCAGATTGTGTTCCAGCGCCATCAGTCCGGTGGCAGCGATCTCCAGCGCGGCGCGGCGAACCACAGCGATCTCCACCGCTTCACGAATGAAACGGCCATCGGCCACGCGCTGGGCGGAGATTTTGCGCACGAAGGTGCCGCGCTGCGGCAGGACCTGCACCAGGCCGGCTTCCGCCAGTTTGATAAAGGCTTCCCGCACCGGCTGCCGCGATACGTTGAAGCGCGCCGACACTTCTTTCTCCGACAGCAGCGAGCCCGGATGGATCACGCAGGTCACGATATCCTTCCGCAGATAGCGATAAATTTGCTGATTTACCGGTTCGCTGGTGGTTATGGTATAGGCAATCGACATGCAGCAATATCCGTATTACGGCTGGCCGCCGCCAGCCCGATGAGAAAGCGTCAGTCTAATCAGCACGCTGCGTCTGCGCTACACATTTGTGCAGGCGGCTTAGCCTTCTGTGACCAGCGCCTGCACCGTGGCGCGTGCACCGGTAAGCCGCAGCTGCTGATACAGCTCGGTAAGCCGCGTAACAAACACCGTGTGATAACGTAAGTCGTCGCCGAACACCGCCTGCAGGCGCAGTAAGGCCTCAACGCGCTGCGGGCCATCCTCGCTATTGGCAACAATGCTGGCCAGCTGCGCGCTGAGCGGATCGCGAATCTCAATCGCCGCGCCCTGCTCATCGGCGCCGCTGATATAGCGCATCCAGCCTGCCACGCCCAGCAGCAGATAATCACAGGCCGTCCCGTTACGCAGATGCCAGCGCACGCTATCCAGCAGGCGCTGTGGCAGCTTCTGCGTGCCGTCGGTGGCGATTTGATAAGTGCGATGTTTAATCGCCCGGTTTTCGTAACGGGCGATCAGCGAGTCGGCATAGGCGACCAAATCTACATCCTGCGTGCGCAGCGTGGGTGCCTGATCCTGCAGCATCAGCGCGCGCGCCGCCTGACGAAAATTGGCATCGGCCATGCAATCGCTGATGTGCTGATACCCGGCCAGATAGCCGAGATAAGCCAGGAACGAGTGGCTGCCGTTGAGCATGCGCAGCTTCATCTCTTCGTACGGCAGCACATCACGCACCAGCTCAGCACCGGCCTGTTCCCAGGCCGGGCGGCCGCTGACGAAGTTATCTTCAATCACCCACTGGAAAAAAGGTTCGGCCTCCACCGCCACCGGATCGCGACTGCCCAGCCGCGCTTCCAGCGTCGCGAAAGCTTCATCGGTCATCGCCGGTACGATGCGATCCACCATGGTTGAGGGAAAGGTGAGGTGGGTCTGAATATAATCCGCCAGCGCCAGGCTGCGACGCTGCGCCAGCTGGGTTATCACATTGCGCGTAACGTGGCCGTTCTCCGGCATGTTGTCACACGACATCACGCTAAACGGCGGCAGATCGCGCTGGCGACGGCGTTCGATCGCCGCCAGGATCACGCCGGGCAGCGAGCGCGGCGCGTCAGGATGCGCCACATCGTGCATGATGTCCGGATGCGTCAGGTCGAGCTGGCCGCTCGACGGCAGCGAACAGTAGCCTTTTTCCGTGACCGTCATCGACACGATGGCGATTTCCGGCTGGCTCATCGCTTCAATCACCGCCTCAATACCGTCACTTTTCGCGTGCAGCGCCTGGGTAATTACGCCAACAATGCGCGTGTGCAGGCTGTCGTCGGCCATTTCGGTCACGCTGTACAGCAAATCCTGCTGGCGCAGAGCGGCGATCAGCGCGCCGCTGTTGAGATTCACTTCGCAGTAGCCCCAGTCGCTGCCGTGCTGCGCCAGTTGGTCAGTGGCCAGCGCCTGATGCGCGCGGTGAAAGGCACCAAAACCGATGTGCACCATGCGGGTTTTCAGCTGGCTGCGGTCGTAACGGGGGTGCTGTACGTCAGCGGGAAGGCGATCGGGTTGTAACATGCATAATCCTTGTGGCAAACGGGGCGCGCGGCGCCCCGGCAGAGTCATTCGATTAAACGGAAACCGGTTTGTCGCTGGCTTTCGGGCTGCGAATCACAAACAGCACCAGCAGCGCGCCAAGGGCCGCCACCACGCCCGCCAGCACAAAGGCGCTGTCAAATTTGCCGGTGTGCTGCACGATGAAGCCGGTAACGATCGGGCCGATAATGCCGGACAGGCTGCCAATCAGGTGAATAAAGCCGCTGATGCTGCCGACGCGGCTCTTGTGCACCACATCCTGAATAATCGCCCAGTAAATGGCACCGGTGATGTAGAGGAAGAAGATGGAGATCGACATCATGATCACTGCCGAATTCACCTCTTTGATGGTGCCCGCCAGCGCCACACATATCGCTGCCGCCAGCAGCGACACTACCAGCACAATCTTGCGCGATAGCAGCAGCTTACCGGTGATATTAAAGATTTTATCGGAAATCCAGCCGCCCAGCGCCAGGCCAATGAAGCCGACAATCCACGGGATCATGGTCGTGATGCTCATGGCTTTGATATCCAGCCCGTGCGCCTGCACCAGATAGGCCGGGAACCAGCTCAGGAAGAAGAACAGAATGTAGTTGTAGCAGAAGAAGGCGAACGCGGTGACGAGGATAATCGGCTGACGCAGATAGTAGCCCATGCCGTGCGCTTTGCCGTCCGCGTCGATGATATCTGCCGGCTCTTCCGCTTTCAGTTTCTCTACCAGCGCGCGCTCCTGCGCAGAAACGCGCTTACTGCGCGCCGGATTATCGGCGGCGAAGAAGAACCACAGCGCCATCCACACCAGACCAATCAGGCAGATCACCACAAACGCCGGACGCCAGCCGAAGGAGAGCGCCAGGTAGCCGACAATCGGCCCGGCGACCGCGCCGCCGAGCGGGGAGCCGGCACTCAGCAGGCCCATGGCGGTGGCGGCCTGCTTTTTCGGGAACCAGCCATTGATGGCTTTGTTGGCCGAGGCGCAAATCGGACCTTCCGCCATGCCGAACAGCACGCGCAGAATCATCATCGACCAGAAACCGGTCGCCAGCGCGGTCATACCACAGAACAGCGACCACATGCCGACGGCGGTGCCGAGCACAATCGTCGGACCAAATTTATCGGTGGCTAAGCCGCCAATAAAGTTGAACAGCGCGTAGCCGAAGAAGAAGCTGCCGAAAATCAGGCCGAACTGCTCGGCATTGATCATCAGATCTTTTTCCACCAGCGGCACGGTGAGCGACAGGGCAATACGATCGAGGTAATTGATCATATAAACCAGGAACAGCAGCAGTACGAGGGTCCAGCGTAGATTCTTCAGCATAGAAACTCCGTTTCCCTGTTCTTCTTCAGGCTGCAGCGTCACGGGGAGATGACCTTGATGACCGCGGCGCTGCGCCTGATTTATGCAGGGGATTATTGTTGTGGCCGGCGGGTACGCACCGGCATCAGGGACATCTGGTGTGGCGCATCATTCAATCCATTTGCAGGATCACTTTGCAGCAGGTGCGCGGGTCTTGTTCAAACAGCGTCATGGCGCGCTCGATCTGCGCCAGCGGGAAATAGTGGGTAACCAGTTTCTCCGGCTGGATCAGTCCCTGTTCCAGCCACGCAATCACCTGCGGGAAGCGGTTGCTGTTCAGGCGCGAGGTAAACAGCGACAGCTCTTTACTGGTCAACGCCTGCTGCGTCAGGCTACACGGCTCAGCAGAAAACCCGAGCAGGCCGATGCGCGCCGCCGGCGAGGCCAGCGCAGCCGCTTCAGCGAGGATCGCCGGATGGCAGGCGGCGTCGATAATCAGCGTCGGCTGAACGCCTTCCAGCTGCGCCGCCAGCGGGATCTCGCTGTTGTTGAACAGGCGATCGGCACCGTTTTGCTGCGCCAGCGCCAGCCGCTCCGGCAGGCGGTCCACCACCAGCACCTGCTGTACGCCGTACACGCCTTTCAGCACCTGAATCGCCGTCAGCCCCATCGGACCGGCACCGTAAATCAGCGCCACATCCTGTGGCTGCGGTTTGAGGAACGCCGTGATATTCGCGGCAATGGTGAAGGGCTCAACCAGGCTGGCGAGTTGGTCGGGAATGCTCGCCGGCAGGCGATGGGCATTTTTTGCTGGCGCCACCGCATACTCACTGAAGCCGCCGTCGCGGTGGACGCCAATCACCTGCAGTGACTGACAGACATTAGGACGGCCAACGGAGCAGGGATAGCAGTGGCCGCAGCTCACCACCGGATCGACCGCCACGCGCTCGCCCAGCCGGCTGGCATCAACGTCCTGTCCGACCGCGTCAATCACGCCAAAGAACTCATGGCCGATGACGCGCGGATAGCGGGCAAATGGATTGTGACCGTGCCAGATGTGCACGTCAGAGCCACAGATGCTGGCAAATTTCACTTTTACCCGTACTTCATCAGCGGCGGGCTGCGGCAGCGCGCGCTCGGCCAGTAGTAGTTTACCCGGTTGTTCAATCACCACACTTTTCATCATTTACTCCTGGCTGGTGGCCTGAAGGTGCGGCACATCAGCAATAACGCGACAGTAATGACGAAAAAATACGCGCAATAATACTACCATACAAGTTGCTGTTGCAGAGTTGTGAACGCAATCACAGAGCGGATGGGGTAGTTGCATAGAGAGTTTTAAGAATGGCGTTGCGGTGCGCATCACTGCGCACCCTGTAAGGTCATTAGCCAGTTTGCAGGCTCGCCATTTATGGCAACCGTGAAAAACGCAGCAAAATGACAGGCCTGCTGCGATCGACGGCACGCTCGCCGCGCAACATTACGGCTGCCGTAACGTTACCGCGCTGAGCGTGCGCCACAATAACTCTTTATCCTGCGGTGACACGTTGCGCTGCTGAATGTCACGCATAAATTCGGCCTTTTGCGGTGCCTGCAGCGTCGCGCCCTGTTTCAACTGCGCGGCAAGCTGCGTCAGAATCGCGTCGCTGTAATGACCAATGCTTTTGCGCACCTCATCCAGCGGACGCGGCTGCCAGTGCGGCTCCGGCGTTGCCAGCCAGTCGGCGCGATAGCGATACTGCACCGCTTTCGCCACATCCATCTGTGCCTGAATAAACGGCTGCACCGTGGCATCGTCCAGGCCCAGCTCACGCGCTTCCGCCAGGGCTTTGTCCAGCACCTTGCGCTCCTGACCCAAATCTTCAATCGGCTGATGATGCTGCGCTTTATAGCCCGCCACATCCTTCATGTAAGACAAACGCGTGTTGATAAGCTGGCCTGGCGAAGGACTGCTGAGTTCTGCCGCGGCGGCGGAACAGCTGCAAATCAGCAGCGCTAACGTGGCCGATCGTAACTGCATTTCCATACTGATGCTCCCAATGTTCAACCCAGGCGCTGGATCTGCGCGAGGCTCAGGCTAAGACAAAATAATGACATGACAAAGTACAGGGTGAAAAATTATCTTGTTTTTTAATCTACCAACTAGTAGGTTTGTTTTCCAGCGCCTTTTGCCGCAATGTTATTGCGCTTCAGGTTGAATGATTTCTGGCACAGGGCTGCCGCTGAGGCAGCGCTTATCATCAAAAGGAACACTCCATGACGGTCTTATCACATTACAAACGCCTTTCACTGCTGATTGCCGGTTCACTGCTGGCCGGCGCCACGCTGTCGCCGGCGATGGCGGCAGAGATGGCAGGGCAAAAAGTGCAGGTACGTGGCGTTGTTGAATCGGTAAACGGGCAGCAGCTCACTATCAAGTCACGCGAAGGATCGGAGGTCAGCGTGGCCATGAAGCCAGGCGCGATGGTGTCTGCGGTGGCGAAGGCCAGTATCAGCGACATTAAAAAGGGCGATTACGTGGGCATTGCCTCGCTGCCGAAAGCGGGCGGCGGTGATGGCGCGCTCGAAGTGCTGATTTTCCCGGCGCAGCTGAAAGGTGCAGGCGAAGGCAACTTCAGCTGGGATCTGAAGCCGGGCAGCTCAATGACCAATGCCACGGTCGCCAATAGCGTCACCTCGGTGGACAACAGCGAAGTGACGGTGAGCTATCACGGCCATCAGAAAAAAATTGCTATTCCGGCCGGTACGCCGGTGGTGACGTTGGCGGCGGCCACCCCGGATGACCTGAAACCCGGCACCACGGTGTTTGTTCCTGCCGAGAAGGGCGCCGACGGTAAGCTCACCGCAGGCAATATCATTGTCGGCAAAAACGGCGTAGTGCCGCCGATGTAATCCGGCTCCAGCCAGGCCTCGCCTGGCTGGTAAGGGGCTCGATGATGCAACAGCCTTCACCTTCCCGCAGTAAAACGCTAATCCGTCGTCATTCGCTGCTGGTGCGAGTGACGCACTGGGTCAACGCCCTGTGTTTTGCCGTACTGCTGATGAGCGGACTGCAAATCTTTAATGCGCATCCGCGTCTGTATGTCGGCCTGTATGGCGCGGACCATGAGCAGCCGGTGTTTGAAATCGGCAATCGTCAGCAGCAGGGATTTGTCCGGCTCGGCTCGCTGCAACTGAATACCACCGGCGTGCTCGGTGTCTCGAAGCTGGAGGGCACGCTCACAGCGCGCGCGTTCCCCGGCTGGCTGACGCTGCCGTCGTGGCAGGATTTGGGAGCCGGTCGCCACTGGCACTTCTTTTTTGCCTGGCTGCTGCTGTTCAACGGCGTGATTTATCTGCTGCACGGTTTCTGGCACCGGCACTTTCGCCGCGATCTGTTGCCCGACCGTCAGCAACTGGGCGCGCGTCATTTGTGGCAGGAGATTTGCGACCACGCCCGGCTGCGCTTTGCCCGCGGTGAAGCGGCGCGGCGCTATAACGCGCTGCAGAAACTCAGCTATCTGCTGGTGATCTTCATACTGCTGCCGCTGATGCTGCTCAGTGGATTAACCCTGTCGCCAGCGCTGGATGCGGCGCTGCCGTTTTTACCCGATCTGTTTGGCGGCCGTCCGACGGCGCGCACGGTGCACTTTGTCACCGCCACGCTGCTGGTGCTGTTTGTGCTGGTGCATGTGGTGATGGTGCTGGTGTCAGGCGTGTTCAATAACCTGCGTTCGATGATCACCGGCCGTTACGCGATCGACAAAGAGGATACCCCATCATGAAAATCGAGCTGTCGCGTCGCCGCCTGCTGCTGGGCGCGCTGTCCGGCGCCGGCGCGGCGCTGCTGAGCGGTTGCGATCAACTGACGCAAAACGACACGGTCAGCGGCTGGCTCAATCAGACCGAGCGGCTGACGCGTGCCAGCCAGCGCCTGCTGGGCGGCCAGCGGCTGGCACCAGAGTTCAGCGAGGCCGATATTTCGCCGCTGTTCCGCGCCAACGGCACGCAAATGCCTGACTCCGACGAGTATGCGCGTTTGCTGGCGAACGGGTTTGCCGACTGGCGGCTGCGCGTCACCGGGCTGGTGCAACAGCCGCTGAGTTTATCGCTCAGCGATCTGCAGCGTTTTCCCAGTCGCACGCAAATCACCCGTCACGACTGCGTGGAGGGCTGGAGCGCGATTGGCAAATGGCAGGGCGTACCGCTCGGACTGGTGCTGGATGCGGCGCGCCTGCGGCCAGGTGCCCGCTACGTGGTGTTCCTGTGTGCCGACGAGCTGGAGCAGACGCTGGACGGCAGCGGGCGCTACTACGAAAGTATCGATCTGCAGGATGCGTGGCATCCGCAAACGCTGCTGGCCTACCGTATGAACGATCAGCCGCTGCCGGTCGCGCACGGCGCGCCGCTGCGTCTCCGGGTCGAGCGCCAGCTCGGTTACAAGCACGCCAAGTATCTGATGGAAATCAAAGTGGTGGATTCGTTTGCCCAACTGTGGGGCGGACGCGGCGGCTACTGGGAAGATCGCGGTTACGAGTGGTATGGCGGTATCTAACCGTCAGAACGCAGAAAAGCAAAAAGCCTGCTGTAAAAGCAGGCTTTTCTAAATCTGGCTCCTCTGACTGGACTCGAACCAGTGACATACGGATTAACAGTCCGCCGTTCTACCGACTGAACTACAGAGGAATCGTTTGGAACGGGGCGCATATTATCGGGCAGGCTGTGGCTTGTCAAAGCTCTTTTTCACAATTTTTTCTGACTGCTGAATAAAGCGTCAATTGCCCGGCGCGGGCCCGCGCGATGGCGCGAATTAGCGCCAGCACTGCGCCTGATTGTGAGAGATGTCACCAATGCTATGCAAAATTACATTCTGATTTGTCGCTTCTGTCAGATACCTCGCATGTATGATCACAGATATTTCATTTCGCCGTTGTCGCCGCCCAAAACGAAACATATATTCCGGGAAACTCTTCCCCGTGAACCGCAGGTGCAGCATGAACAAAGTCAGAATCGGTATGATTGGCAGTGGATATATTGGGCGTTGTCACGCGATTGCCTACGCGCAGGCACCCACGGTGTTTGCCCTGAAGGGCGAGATTGTGCGCGAGATGCTGGCAGAGGTGAATCCGGCGCTGGCGGCGCAGCAGGCGGCGACGTTTGGCTTTGCCCGTTCGACGGGCGACTGGCGCGAGCTGGTGCGCGATCCGCACATCGACGTAGTCGATATCTGCGCGCCCAATTTCCTGCACAAAGAGATGGCGCTGGAGGCGATTCGCCACGGCAAGCACGTCTACTCCGAAAAGCCACTGTCGCTCTCGGTGGCCGATGCCGAAGAGATGGTGCAGGCGGCGCAGCAGGCGGGGGTGAAAACCCTGGTGGGCTTCAACTACATGAAAAACCCCACCAGCCAGCTGGCACGGGAGATTATCGCGCGCGGTGAGATCGGCGAAGTGGTGCACTTTTACGGCACCCATAACGAAGATTACCTGGCGCGCGCGGAGACGCCGCTCGACTGGCACTGTCAGAAAGCACTGGCCGGTCTCGGCGCGCTTGGCGATCTGGCGGCGCATATCGTCAACATGGCGCACTATCTGGTCGGTGATATTGATGAGGTGAGCGGTGACATGATGACGGTGATCAAACAGCGACCGGATCCGAAGGCGCCGTCACGAATGTTGCCGGTGGAAAATGAAGATCAGGCCAGCGCGCTGCTGCGCTTTAAAAATGGCGCGCACGGCGTGATTGAAACCTCGCGTATCGCCTGCGGCAGCAAGATGGGGCTGACTTATGTGGTGACCGGCACCAAAGGCACGCTGCGCTACACGCAGGAGCGCATGGCTGAGCTGGAACTGTATCTGCACGACGATCCGGCCGGTCGCCAGGGCTTTAAAACCATTCTCACCGGCCCGGCGCACCCCGATTACGCCAGCTTCTGCGTCTCGGCTGGCCACGGCATCGGTTTTAACGATCAGAAAACGGTCGAGATTCGCGATCTGATTAACGGCATCGCCGCCGGCGATCGCATGTGGCCGGATTTTGCCGAAGGGCTGCAGGTGCAGAAGGTGCTGGAAGCGGTGGCGATTTCCGCCGTGGAGCGCCGCTGGATGAAGGTGTGATGCAGAGCGTCAGCCGCAGACGCACGTAACCGCTCGCCATCAACGGCGACCCTACACGGTGCGTGCAGGGATGGCGAGCCTCACAGGGTGCGCATTTATGCGCACCGGGATAATGCAGAAATTTTCCAAAGATTACGCCAGCAACGCACACTGCGGCGGCAGGCGGCAGCTCAGCGCGCCGGGCTGCACCTCAATCACAAACTCGCTGCCGGACAGCGGCTCGCCGTCGAGGTTAAAGGTCATCTCATGCGGTGAACGGATGGTCAGTGACGTCAGCTGTGCCGCGACAATGTTCGGGTTTTCGTCGTCGCGCGTCAGCGAGTGCAGCAGCGTTGGCAGCAGCTCCTGGGCGGTTACGATGCTGAGATTAAGTTGTCCGTCATTGATCAGCGCTTCCGGACACAACCGCTGTCCGCCACCGGCCTGACGGCCATTGCCAATGCCAATCACCAGCGCGTCACCCTGCCAGTGAAAGCCCGGTCCGCTGATTTCGCAGCTGTCCGGCTTCAGCGCATCAACGCGCATCAGGCCATGAATAAAATAGGAGACGCCGCCCAGCGCCGATTTCAGTTTCTCCGGCGTTTCCGTAGTGATGCGTGTGCCAAAACCGCCGGTCGCCATGTTGATGAAGTAACGGTCGCCGTTCACCCGCGCCAGATCGATGGCCGTGGCTTTGCCCAGCACCGCCAGCCGCAGTGCCGCTTCCATTTCTGCCGGGATACCGGCGCTGGTAGCAAAATCGTTGGCAGTGCCAAGCGGTAAAATCCCCAGCACCGGCCGCTGCGCTGGCGGCAGGGCGGCCAGCGCGGTGGCAATCTCATTGATGGTGCCATCGCCGCCGCCAGCCACTACGGTTTCCGCCTGCAACTGCAGCGCTTCCTGCACGTAGCGGTCACCGTCGCCTTTTTCCCAGGTCACGCGCACCGCCAGGTTAAAGCCTTCGTCGCGCAGGGTATTCACGGCGGCGCGCAACTCTTCATTGCCTGCGCCTTTTCCATTCAGAATCAGCAAAGTGAGGGGTTTATTTTGCATTATCGCTTCCCTGATGAGTAAGACAGAGCTGTGGTTATAGCATAGCTGCGGCGGGAACTTTATCGGCGAACGATGAAAAAAAGAAAACCCGCACGGGGGAGCCGGGCGGGTGAATGAGGTGGTTCCTGGTACTACCTGCTGTTTGTTGTTACTCGTTAGCAGCAGGCGCGATTCTAAAGCGCGGCGAAGCGGCGGTCTGTGATCCTGTTCTAACTTCGCCGTTTTCTTTTCATTTAGTGCGATTTTTACCGTGCGGATCGTAAGTGCTGTTACCGTCGGTAAAATTGCGCAGCAGCAGCGCATAAGCCAGATCGACCCCCTCCGGCACGCTGATCCAGACGCGATGACCATCTCCCGGAGCCACCTCAACCGCGGCACCCTTGTCATTCTGCATCGCCTGCAGCGTGCAGTTGAGATTGCCGTCCGGCGTCATGATCTCTACGCTATCGCCCAGCATGAACTTGTTCTTCACCGCCACCTGCGCCCACGTACCGCGCCGCTCACCAGTGAATTCACCTACAAACTGCTGACGCTCCGAAATGGAAAAACCCTGCTCGTAGTTTTGATAGCTGTCATGGGTGTGGCGACGCAAAAAACCTTCGGTATAGCCGCGGTGCGCCAGCCCTTCCAGCGTCTCCAGCAGTGCCGGATCGAAAGGTTTGCCGTCGGCCGCATCGTCGATTGCGCGGCGGTACACCTGCGCGGTGCGCGCACAGTAGTAGAACGATTTGGTGCGGCCCTCAATTTTCAGCGAATGCACGCCCATCTGGCTCAGGCGTTCGACGTGCGCCACCGCGCGCAGATCTTTCGAGTTCATGATGTAGGTGCCGTGCTCATCTTCGAACGCGCTCATCACCTCGCCTGGCTTCATCTTCTCTTCCAGCAGGAATACCCGGTCGGTAGGCTGACCGACGCCGAGCGTCGCGGACTGCACCGCAACCGGCTGATGAAAGCCAACAATGTTGCCGACTTCATCCTGCTGGCCTTCGGCCACGTTATATTCCCAGCGGCAGGCGTTGGTACAGGTGCCCTGATTGGGATCGCGCTTATTCAGATAGCCAGAGAGCAGGCAGCGGCCGGAGTAGGCCATGCACAGCGCGCCGTGAACAAAGATTTCAATCTCCATCTCCGGTACCTGCTGGCGAATTTCGGCGATCTCCTCCAGCGACAGCTCGCGTGACAGAATCACGCGCGTCAGCCCCATCTGCTGCCAGAACTTCACCGTGGCCCAGTTCACCGCGTTAGCCTGCACCGACAGGTGAATCGGCATCTGCGGGAAGGCGTCGCGCACCAGCATGATCAGGCCAGGATCGGACATGATCAGCGCATCCGGCTGCATTTCGATGACCGGCGTCAGATCGCGGATAAAGGTTTTCAGCTTGGCGTTGTGCGGGGCAATGTTTACTACCACGTAAAACTTCTTGCCGAGCGCGTGCGCTTCGCTGATGCCTTTAGCGAGGTTTTCATGGGTGAATTCGTTATTGCGCACGCGCAGGCTGTAGCGCGGCTGGCCGGCATACACCGCGTCGGCGCCGTAGGCAAAGGCGTAACGCATATTTTTCAGCGTGCCTGCCGGCGAAAGCAGTTCGGGTTTAAGCATGGGAAGTTCTCACTGATGTCAGGTCAGCATGTCATCACGGATGGCACGTGCAGCGGCCGCGTCAGGCGGCCCTGCAAAAGGTGGGGAATTGTAGGCAGGGCGACTCCCGATGTAAATTGACCTGGATCAATCTAAGCGGTTACAGCAGGCGGCCAACATCCGCTTCCCAGCGATATCCCATGCCGTACACGGCGCGAATAAACGGCTGTTCGGCATCAAGGTTCTCCAGCTTGCGCCGCAGGTTCTTGATGTGGCTGTCAATGGTGCGATCGGTGACCACGCGATAGTCGTCATACAGATGGTTCAATAGTTGCTCGCGCGAGAACACTTTGCCCGGCTCCAGCGCCAGCGTTTTCAGCAGGCGGAACTCGGCGGGCGTCAGCTCCAGCGGCTGTTCGCGCCAGCTGGCCTGGAAACGCCCTTCGTCGATCAGCAGATGCGAGGCCAGCTGCGCCTCTTCTGGCGAACGTTTCACCCGGCGCAGAATGGTTTTCACCCGCGCCACCACTTCACGCGGGCTGAAGGGTTTGCAGATATAGTCGTCAGCGCCAATCTCCAGCCCGAGCAGGCGATCGATCTCTTCCGTGCGTGCGGTCACCATGATAATCGGCAGCTCGGAGAAGCGGCGGATTTCCCGACACAGCGTCAGGCCGTCACGGCCCGGCAGCATCAAATCCAGCAGCATCAGGTCTGGTGGCGTTTGCTGCACGTAACTCAGTACCGCGTTGCCATCGGCGAGATGGTGCGTGCGGTAGTTTGACGCCTGCAGATAATCAATCATCAGCTGCGCCAGTTTGGGTTCGTCTTCCACAACAAGAATCAGGGGATCGCTATTTTCCGTGCTCATAAAGGGTGTCTAGTGAGGAACATACGGCAAGTTTAGCGTGATTTTCAGCCCACCTAAATCAGAGTCGGCCGCATTAATGCTGCCGTCATGCGCCTCAACAATATTCTTGCAGATCGCCAGACCGAGCCCGGAGCCGCCGCTGGCGCGATTGCGCGAGCTTTCGGCGCGGAAGAAGCGCTCAAACAGCTGCGCCTGCTGCTGGCGCTCGACGCCCGGTGCGCTGTCGGCAAACTGCAGCTGCCACTGCTCGCCGCTGAGCTGCATACTGAGCTGCACCGTGCCGCCGGCATCGGTGTAGCGCAGGCTGTTTTCCAGCAGGTTAGTAAACAGCTGCATCAGCCGGTCCGGATCGCCAAAGCTGCTGGCCTGCGCCGGCAGCATCAGGCTGAGCGTCAACCCCCGGCTGCGATAGCGTTCGCCAAAACTGCCCGCCACCACCTCCAGCAGACTGACCAGATCCACCGGCTGTTTGCGGTAGGCGAGGGCGCCCGCGTCGGAGAGCGACAGCTGGTGCAGGTCTTCCACCAGCTGGGTCAGCAGCGCGACTTCGCTCTGCAGCGAACTGATGGCGTCGGGCGTCAGCTTGCGCACGCCATCCTGCATCGCCTCCAGCTCACCGCGCAAAATCGCCAGCGGCGTACGCAGCTCATGGGAAATATCGGCCATAAAGGCGCGCCGGTTGCTCTCGTTTTTCTCCAGCGAGCGCGCCAGCTGGTTGAAGTCGCGCGCCAGCTGACCAATTTCGTCGCTGCTGCCGACCTCCACCCGGGTGGTAAATTTGCCCGCCGCCAGCTGATGGGTGCCGTCCACCAGCCGTTTCACCGGCGCCAGCAGGCCGCGCGCCAGCAGCCAGGTGACCAGCGCGGCCAGCAGCGTGGTGAGGCCGACGATCAGCCAGCTGGTCTGGCGCTGCTGATGGTCAAAGTTGATGTCGGTGCTGCGCGTCAGTCGCTCGGCGGGCGAGGCAATCACCCAGCCAACAATCTTGCCGTTGCTGGTGGTGATATTGCGGCGCGAGCCTTCCGGCGGCACCGGCGAGCGCGGGCCGGACAATATTTTGTACTGCTGATCGATAATCCAGAACTGGGTGCGCCAGCCGTGCGGCGGCAGCTGAGTGCCGCTGCCGGGATTCTGTTCCAGCGAGCGCAGAATGGTGAAAATCAGCCGGTCGTTGTTACGCAGAAAATCCCAGCTACCGTGCTGTTCGTATTGATCGGCCAGCGCATCGCTCAGCAGCGTCAGGCGCTGCTCGTTGCCCTTTTTGATGTAATCGACAAAGCCATGCTCAAAGCTGAGGCGCACGCCCCAGTGCATGGTGATGATCACCAGCATGCAGGTGGAAAAAATCGCCATAAACAGTTTGGCGCTGATGCCGAGTTTTACCGGCTGCTTCATCCTTTACTCCTGCCTCTCAGGTCCACATTTTTACTCACATCGGCGGGTACGCGCCAGAACACCAGCGCCGGCAGCGCAATCACCAGCGCCATGCACAAATAGGTGTACATAAAGGTTTGATGGGTCGCGGCGCTGTCGCTCACCGCGCCATGGCCGAAAGCGCCGAGCAGCAAACCAGCCACGGTGACGCCGATACTCATCGACAGCTGCATGATCATCGACAGCAGGCTGTTGCCGCTCGAGGCCAGCTCGTCCGGCAGCTCTTTCAGCGTCAGGGTATTCATGGACGAAAAGCGGATGGCATTGACCATGCCCTGCAACAGCAGCACCACGGGCAGCAGCCAGATCCAGCCAAGCAGCGCCACCACGGGAAACAGCAGCACCACCAGCGCCAGCGCCAGGGTGCCGCCCACCAGCGCGTTACGATAGCCAAACAGGTTCACAATGCGCACCACCACGCGTTTGATGCCCATGTTGCCCAGCACCATCGGGATCATCATCAGACCCGCGTGGAACGGGCTAAAGCCGAGACCCACCTGCAGAAAAATCGGCGTCATAAACGGCAGCATGCCGCTGCCGATGCGGCCGGTGAAGCTGCCGAGCAGGCCGATGGCGTAAATGCGGTTGTCAAATAGCTTCAGGCTAAACAGCGCGTTATCGTTGTTGCGGCCGTGCATCAGGTAGAACAGCAGGGAAAACACCCCCAGCAGAATCAGCAGGCACAGCAGCAGCGGCGAGCCGCCGGCGCTGCGCTGGCCGTCGAGCGCCAGCGTCAGCGTAGCCATGCCGACCGCCAGCAGCACAAAACCGAGGAAGTCAAAGCGTCGCGTCTGCATGGTGTAGTTCGGCATCAGCAGCAGCGTGGCAATGGCACCGATGATGCCGACCGGAATGTTGATCAGGAAGATCCAGTGCCAGCTGGCATACTCCACC
Organism: gamma proteobacterium symbiont of Lampromicra miyakona; assembly: GCF_059730895.1. Lineage (NCBI taxonomy): Bacteria > Pseudomonadati > Pseudomonadota > Gammaproteobacteria > gamma proteobacterium symbiont of Lampromicra miyakona. Next base: position 1,508,035 of record NZ_AP035932.1, read on the forward strand.
AGAATGCCGCCCAGCGCCGGGCCGAGCAGCGGGCCAATCTGGCCGGGCAGGGTGACAAAGGTCATGGCCGACATGTACTGCTCACGCGGCACGATTTTCATCACCGTCAGCCGGCCGACCGGCACCATCATCGCGCCGCCGATGCCCTGGACCACGCGCGCCATCACCAGCTGCTCGAGTGACGTGGCGAAGGCACACAGCAGCGAACCGAGGCTAAACAGCACGATGGCGCAGAAGAAGATGTTGCGCACGCCAAAGCGGTCCGCCAGCCAGCCGCTGAGCGGCAGCGTGACCGCTACGGTGAGCACGTAGGAGACAATCACCGAGTGCATATGCAGCGGGCTGACGTTGAGATCGTGGGCCATCGCCGGAATCGCGGTGTTCACAATGGTGGTATCCAGCGTCTGCATAAAAAAGCCGAAGGCCACAATCCACAGTTGCCAGCGGACGGTGGCGGTTTGTGCGTTCATGGTCATCCCGTGTTAACAGTTTCATCAGCCGCAGGTCGCGTAGCGGCGCGATTTATCGCGCGTTGAATTGCGCCGCTACGCTTAGTGCAGGTATGACGTCATGGCTCCGTTATCAACCGCGGCTGCTTTTTCCGACGGCGCAGTTTATCCATCATCAGGTACACCACCGGTGTGGTGTACAGCGTCAGCAGCTGGCTCATCACCAGCCCACCGGCAATGGTGATGCCCAGCGGCTGGCGCAGCTCCGCGCCGTCCCCGCTGGTCAGCACCAGTGGCAGCGCACCAAACAGCGCCGCCAGCGTGGTCATCAGAATCGGGCGGAAACGCAGCTGGCACGCCTGGAAAATGGCGTCGCGCGCCGACAGGTTGCCGTTGCGCTCCGCCTCCAGCGCGAAATCCACCATCATGATGGCGTTCTTTTTCACGATACCGATCAGCAGCAGGATGCCGATCAGCGCAATCAGGCTGAACGGCGTATTAAACAGCTGCAGCGCCAGCAGCGCGCCGACGCCCGCCGAGGGCAGGGTAGAGAGAATCGTCAGGGGATGCACGTAGCTCTCATACAGAATGCCGAGCACGATATACACCGCGGCAATCGCCGCCAGCATCAGCCACAGCTGGTTCGACTGCGAATCCTGAAATACCTGCGCGGTGCCGGCGAAGCTGCCGCGCACGCTGGACGGCACGCCAATCGCCGTAATGGTGCGGTCAATGGCCTCTGACGCCTGCGACAGCGAGACCCCTTCCGGCAGGTTAAACGAGATGGTCGAGGCCGCCGACAGCCCCTGATGGTTGACCGACAGCGGCGCGTTGGCCGGCTGCCATTTGGCAAACCAGCTGAGCGGAATCGCTTTGCCGTCGCTGTTGATCACGAACATCTGATCCAGCGCGCTGACATCCTGGGTATAGCGCGGATCCACCTCCATCACCACTTTGTACTGATTCAGCGGCTGGTAGATGGTGGAGATTTGCCGCTGGCCGAAGGCGTTATTCAGCAGCGCATTGGCCGCCGACACGTCGATGCCGAGGCGCGCCATGCTTTCGCGATCGTAAGTCAGCGCCATTTCGCTGCCGTTGTCCTGCTGATCCGAATTCACATCGGCCAGCTCTGGCAGCGCGGCAAACGCCTTGCGGATTTTCGGCTCCCACTCACGTAAATCGGCGAGGTTATCCGACAGCAGGCTGTACTGGTAGCTGGCGTTCGACTCGCGTCCGCCGACGCGAATATCCTGCACCGCATTAAGGTAGAGGTTGGCACCCGGTTCTTTCGCCAGCTTCACGCGCAGGCGGGCGATCACTTCCTGCGCGCTTTCGCTGCGTTCTGACAGCGGCTTGAGTGACACAAACATCGAGCCGCTGTTGGTGCGCGAGCCGCCGGTGAAGCCGGTGACGTTATCGACCGCCGGGTCAGCCTTGATGATGTTCATGAAATCCTGCAGCTTGCCGCGCATCGCCTGAAACGAAATGCTCTGATCGGCGGAGATAAAGCCGTTGAGACGGCCGGTGTCCTGTTCGGGCATAAAGGTTTTCGGGATGGCGATAAACAGCCAGATGGTCAGCCCGACGGTGCCGAGCAGCAGCAACAGCACCCAGATCGCGTGGTTCAGCACCCAGCCCAGCGAGCGCGCATAGCCCTGCTGCACCGCCAGCAGCACGCGGCCAAATCCGCGCGTACGCGGCTGGCTGCGCTTCGCCTGCGGTTTCAGCAGATACGCGCACATCATCGGCGTCAGGGTAATGGAGATAAACAGCGAGATGAGAATCGCCACCGACAGCGTGATGGCAAACTCCGAGAAGAAGCGGCCAATAATACCGCCAATCATCAACAGCGGCAGGAACACCGCAATCAGCGACAGGCTCATCGACAGCACGGTAAAGCCCACCTCGCGCACCCCGGTCAGTGCCGCCTGCAGCGGCTTCATCCCAGCTTCGACGTGACGCGCGATGTTCTCCAGCACCACAATGGCGTCATCCACCACAAAGCCGGTGGCGATGGTCAGCGCCATCAGCGACAGGTTATTCAGGCTGAAACCGCACAGGTACATGGCGGCGAAGGTACCAATCAGCGACACCGGTACCGCCGCCGCCGGAATCAGCGTGGCGCGGCCGTCGCGCAGGAAGAAAAACACCACCAGAATCACCAGCGCCACGGCGATCACCAGCGACTGCTCCACTTCATGCAGCGAGGCGCGGATGGTGGGCGAGCGGTCCTGAGCGATTTGCAGGTCGATGGCCGCCGGGATCACCTCATGCAGCTCCGGCATTTCCGCCCGGATGCGGTCGACGGTATCGATAATGTTGGCGTCCGGCGACTTGCGCACCACCAGCAGCACCGCTGGTTTACCGTTGGTCATCCCGGCGTTGCGCACGTCCTGTACCGAATCCTGCACGTTCGCCACATCGCTCAGCCGTACCGCCGCGCCGTTGTTGTAATGCACCACCAGCGGCTGGTAGACGCTGGCGGTTTGCAGCTCATCGTTGGTCCGTACCTGCCAGCGCTGCTGGGTATCGTCGATGGCACCCTGCGGACGGCGCTGGTTGGCGTTGCTGATGGCGGTGCGCACCGCATCCAGCGACACGCCCTGATTAAACAGCGCCTGCGGATTGAGGTCGACGCGCACCGCCGGCAGCGAACTGCCGCCTACCGTGACATCACCGACGCCATCAATCTGCGACAGCTTCTGCGCCAGTTGCGTCGACGCGTAATCATACAGCTGACCGGGATTATAAATATCCGAGGTCATGGTGAGGATCATGATCGGCGCATCGGACGGGTTGGCTTTGCGGTAGGTTGGACGATTGGGCATGCCGGTCGGCAGCAGGCTCTGGGCGGCATTGATCGCCGCCTGCACATCGCGCGCCGCGCCGTTGATGTCGCGGTCGAAATCAAACACCAGGATGATGCGCGTGCTGCCCAGCGAGCTGGTGGAGGTCATTTCACTGACGCCGGCAATGCGGCCCAGCGAGCGCTCCAGCGGCGTGGCGACCGAGGCCGCCATGGTTTCCGGCGACGCGCCGGGCAGCGAGGCCGAGATCAGAATCACCGGGAAATCCAGCTGCGGCAGCGGCGCCACCGGCAGCAGACGGAAGCCAAGAATGCCCGCCAGCGCAATCGCCAGCGTCAGCAGCGTAGTGGCAACCGGCCGATGGATAAACAGGGCGAAAAACTTCACGACTGCGCCTCCGTGCCTTTCAGACGCCGGCGCGTGGCGTGGGCAAGGCGATCAAACAGCAGATAGATCACCGGGGTGGTAAACAGCGTCAGCACCTGGCTCAGCACCAGGCCACCGACCATGGCGATGCCGAGCGGACGACGCAGCTCCGCGCCGACGCCGGTGCTGAGCATCAGCGGCAGCGCGCCAAGCAGCGCCGCCAGCGTGGTCATCAGAATCGGCCGGAAGCGCAGCAGACAGGCCTGATAGATCGCCTCACGCGGCGCCATGCCCTGTTCACGCTCGGCGGCCAGCGCGAAGTCGATCATCATGATGGCGTTCTTCTTCACGATACCGATCAGCAAAATGATGCCGATGATGGCGATGATATCCAGCTCGTTGCCGCTCAGCATCAGCGCCAGCAGCGCGCCAACGCCGGCGGTGGGCAGCGTCGACAGAATGGTAATCGGGTGGATGAAGCTCTCATACAGCACGCCGAGCACGATATACATCGCCACTACCGCCGCGACGATCAGCCAGATGGTGCTGGTCAGCGCCGCTTCAAACGCCAGCGTGCTGCCCTGGAACTGCGTCATCATCTCTGCCGGCATGCCGACCTGATCTTCTGCCGTGGTGATCGCCTGCAGCGCATCGCCGAGCGAGTAGCCGTGCGCCACGTCAAACGAGAAGGTGGCCGACGGGAACTGGTCGAGATGATTAATGCTCAGCGCAGCGTGGCGCTCTTCGATTTGCGCGATGGCGCTGAGCGGCACGCTGCCGCCGTCGCTACTGTTCAGGCGAATCGCATCGAGACTAGCGAGACCGGGGGTTTGCGTGTTGTCCTGCTCCAGCACCACGCGATACTGATTGGCCTGGGTGTAAATCGTTGAGATCAGGCGCTGGCCAAAGGCGTTGTACAGCGCGTTATCAATGTCGGCCATGCTGATGCCGAGCCGGCTGGCGCTGTCGCGATCGACGCGCACAAAGGCTTCCAGCCCCTGATCCTGCCAGTCGCTGCTGACGTTGCGCAGTTGTGGCAGCGTATTGAGCTGTGCCAGCAGTTTCGGCACCCAGCTGCCCAGCGACTCCAGCGAACCTGACTGCAGGGTAAACTGGTACGGCGTGCGGCTCGCCTGGGTATCAATGGTCAGGTCCTGTACCGGCTGCAGCCACAGCGACACGCCGGGCAGGCGATCGATCGCCTGCTGCAGCCGCTGCTGCACTGCCGGAATACGATCGTCACGCTGGTCCAGCGGTTTCAGGTTAATTTGCAGCCGCGCGCTGTTAAGCGCCGCGTTGGTGCCATCCACGCCGACGAACGAGGTCAGGCTCTGCACCGCCGGATCTTTCATAATGATCGACGCCACGTCGCGGGTGCGCTGCGCCATACTGGCGTAAGAGACCGACTGTGGCGCCTGCAGCGTGCCCTGAATGATGCCGTTGTCCTGCTGCGGGAAGAAGCCCTTCGGAATCACCACCCACAGCAGCACCGTCAGCAGCAGTGTGCCAAGCGCCACCGACAGCGTCAGCCACGGGTGGCGCAGCACGCGCGTCAGCCAGCGGCCATAGCCGGCAATCACCTTATCGAACATCGCCTCGCTGGCGCGGGAGAAGCGGTTCTGCCTGCGCAGCGATTCGGCGCTCAGCATGCGCGCGCACATCATCGGCGTCAGCGTCAGCGAGACCACCGCCGAGATCAGAATCGCCACCGCCAGCGTCACGGCGAACTCGCGGAACAAACGGCCAATCACGTCGCCCATAAACAGCAGCGGAATCAGCACCGCGATCAGCGAGAAGGTGAGGGAGATGATGGTGAAACCAATCTCACCGGCACCTTTCAGCGCGGCGGTCATCGGCTTTTCGCCTTTTTCGATGTAGCGCGAGATGTTCTCGATTACCACGATGGCGTCATCGACCACAAAGCCGGTGGCGATGGTCAGCGCCATCAGCGTCAGGTTATTGATCGAAAAGCCAAGGAAATACATGGCGGCGAAGGTGCCGACCAGCGACAGCGGCACCGCGACCGCCGGAATAATGGTGGCCGGGACGTTGCGCAGAAACAGATAGATGATCATCACCACCAGCCCGATGGCCAGCATCAGCTCATGCTGGGTATCCGCTACCGAGGCGCGAATGTTGGTGGTGCGATCGGTGAGCAGTTTGACGTCAACCGACTTCGGCAGCGTGGCGGTCAGCGACGGCAGCAGCGCGCGGATGCTGTCAGCGGTAGCGATAATATTGGCGCCCGGCTGGCGCTGCACGTTCAGCACAATCGCCGGCTGACGGTTGGCCCAGGCGCCCAGCCAGCTGTTTTCTGCGCCCTGTTCAACCGTGGCGACGTCGCCCAGCCGCACCGGCGCGCCGTTGCTGTAGCTGACGATCAGCTTGCGGTAATCCTCCGCGGAGGTCATCTGGTCATTGGCTGACAGCGTGATGGAGCGCGTTGGGCCATCAAGACTGCCTTTCGCCGAATTGACGTTGGCGTTGCTGATGGCGGTGCGCACCGTCTCGCTGGTAAGGCCGAGGGCCGCCAGCGCCTGAGCGTTCATCTTCACCCGCACTGCCGGGCGCTGGCCGCCGGAGAGCGTGACCAGACCGACGCCGGAGACCTGGGAAATCTTCTGCGCCACCCGCGTCTCCACCATGTCCTGCACCTGTGTCAGCGGCATGCTGGTGGTGGTAACGGCCAGCGTCATGATTGGCGGATCGGCCGGATTCACTTTGCTGTACACCGGCGGATTTGGCAGATCGTTAGGCAGCAGGTTAGTGGCAGAGTTGATCGCCGCCTGCACTTCCTGTTCGGCAACGTCGAGCGCCAGCGTCAGCTGGAACTGCAGCGTAATCACCGAGGCACCGCCGGAGCTTTGCGACGCCATTTGCTTCAGGCCGGACATCTGCCCGAACTGGCGCTCGAGCGGCGCGGTAATCGACGAGGTCACCACATCCGGGCTGGCGCCGGGATAGAGCGTGACGACCTGAATGGTCGGGTAATCGACTTCCGGCAGCGCGGAAACTGGCAGGAAGCGATAGCCCAGCACGCCGGCCAGCAAAATCGCGATCATCAGCAGCGTGGTGGCCACCGGGCGCAGAATAAACTGGCGTGACGGGCCGCCGCTGGCGTCGGGAGGCATCACCTGCATTATTGACGTTCTCCGCGAGCCGGTTGCGCCGCGCGCGTGCTGTGCGTGGCGGTACTCTGTGCGGCGACAATTTCCACCGTGGCGCCTTCGGTCAGACGGTCGAGACCGTCAGTGACCACGCGCTGACCGGCCTGCAGCCCGGCATCAATCACCACTTTCTGGCTATCCTGCAGCCCGGCGGTGACGCGTTTCTTACTCACTTTGTTATCGCTGTTCACCACCCAGACAAAGTGGCCGTCGTTGCTCATCTGCAGCGCGGCGGTCGGGATCACCACCGCGTTTTGCAGCGTATCGACCTTCAGCCGGGCATTAACAAACTGATTGGGAAACAGGGCGTCGTCCTGATTGCTGAAGCGCGCCTTGAGTTTAATGGTGCCGGTGGTGACATCGATCTGGTTATCAATGCTCAGCAGCGCACCCGTGGTCAGCAGGGTTTTATTGCTGCGATCCCAGGCTTCAACCGGCAGCGGCTGGCCGCTTTTCTGGGCTTTCAGGATCTGGCTGATATTGTTCTCGGCAACGCTGAACACCACGTCAATCGGGTGCGTCTGGGTGATCACCACCAGACCATTGGTATCGCCGGCGGTAATGTAGTTGCCGACATCCACCTGCTTCAGCCCGACGCGTCCGGCAATCGGCGCGGTGATGCGGCTGTAGGTCAGATTGAGCTGCGCGCTGGCCACATTGCCTTCGTCGGCTTTGATGGTGCCGAGGGTTTCACTGACCAGCGAGCGCTGGGTATCCAGCTCCTGCTGCGACACCAGCGAGGTTTTCGCCAGCTTTTCATAACGGCTGAGGTCGCGGCGCGCGTTAGCCAGCGTCGCCTGATCTTTGGCCAGCTGGCCCTGCGCCTGGGTGAGCGCTACCTGCCATGGGCGGGGATCGATTTCTGCCAGCAGCGCGCCGGCCTCCACCTGCTGACCTTCCGTGAAGTGCAGCGCCATCAGCTGGCCATCGACCCGACTGCGCACCGTAACGGTATTGGCCGCGGTGACGGTGCCAAGTCCGCTGAGGTAATAGGGCACGCTTTCGGTGGTCGCCGTTGCGGCCTGCACCGGTGCCAGCGGACGGCGTCCGCCGCTGTTGTTGCCACCGCGTCCGTGATGCGGCTGACCATCAGCCTGGTTAGCCTGTGCTGGCTCGGCCGGATGCTGCCACCAGTAGTAAGCGCCCGCCAGCGCAGCCAGTACCACCACGCTAATCAGGCCTGTTTTTAATCGTTTATTCATTGCTCTGTGTGCTCTCCGGCGGTTTCGTTTTCCCCACATGCGCGCGCAAACGAACCGCGGCGCAAACGAAATGATTGTAGTCGCCCGGGTCGGGCAAAAATTGAAGGAATTAAGAATATCGCCCCGGGCACGCTAAGTATTCATATTCAGTAAATATTTTGGCAGCAATACGCATAAGCGTGACTTTTTCCTTTGCTAAGCTGAATGACAGACCAGTCTCGTTTCACTAAGGAGGATCACATGCGTCAACACAAAACCCGTCAGCTGGGCGACAGCGGTATCAGCGTGCCGCTGCTGACGTTTGGCGGCAACGTTTTTGGCTGGACGGTCGATGAAAAAACCTCGTTTTCACTGCTCGACGCGCTGGTGGAAAAGGGGCTGTTCTTCATTGATACCGCAGACGTTTACTCACGCTGGGCGCCGGGCAACGCCGGCGGTGAATCGGAAACCATCATCGGTAAATGGCTGAAAAAAAGCGGTAAGCGCGACAGTATCGTGCTCGCCACCAAGGTAGGCATGGAGCTGACGCCGGAGAAAACCGGGCTGAAACCGGCCTATATCCGCCAGGCCGTGGAAGATTCGCTGCGCCGCCTGCAGACGGATGTCATCGATCTTTACCAGGCGCACCGTGATGACGACAGCACGCCGCTGGTGGAGACGCTGAAAGCCTTCGACTCGCTGATCAAAGAGGGGAAAGTGCGGGCAATCGGTGCGTCCAACTACAGCGCGCAGCGCCTGCAGGAAGCGCTCGACATCAGTAAGCAGGAGGGACTGGCGCGCTATGAAACCCTGCAGCCGGAGTACAACCTGTACGATCGCCAGGAGTATGAAAGCGGACTGGAGCAGGTGGCGGTGAAAAACGGTCTCGGCGTGATTAACTACTACTCGCTGGCCAGCGGTTTCCTGAGCGGGAAATACAAAAAGCCGGAAGACGCCAGCAAAAGCGCGCGCGGCCAGGGCATTGTAGAAAAATACCTCAACGATCGCGGTAAGCGCATCATTGAAGCGCTGGAAGATGTCGCGGCCTCGCACGACGCCTCTGCTACCCAGGTGGCGCTGGCGTGGCAGATTGCGCGACCGAGCATCACGGCACCGATTGTCAGCGCCACCTCGCTGCAGCAGCTGGATGAGCTGGTGAAAGCCACCGAGCTGGAGCTTAGCAAGCAGGAGATTGAAGAGCTGGCCAGCGCCAGCAAGCCGTAACGCGAAGCGGGACGCTGCGGCGTCCCGTCACGTAATAATTTTTTCGCCACGCAAAAAATGCCTTTTTCCTCCAGAACATATCCATTCATCGATCGCTGTCACAATTGCGTTAAGTCACTGTCACCTTTGCACTCACTGCGCACAGATTTGCAAAAACTGACATAACCTCAGCATTATTCTCTGCCCGTTCCTCTCCGGAAATTCACAGAAGAATAATCATCATGAACAGAAAAAAAGCAGTGCAGCATATGCCTCGCCTGGCAGCGGGCACCCTGATGTTTGCCATGTTGAGTGCGTCGGCGGTGGCAGCCGATGCGTTCAGCTACGATTCCCCCTACATGTTTGGCGACTGGGGCGGTAACCGAACGCAGCTGGAAAACGACGGCGTGAAGTTCGACGTTAACTACACCATGGAGAGTGCCTCGAACCTGGGCGGCGGTGCCGATACCAACACCTCGATGCGCTACAGCGATCAGTGGGCGTTTGGCCTGAATCTTGACCTGCAAAAACTGCTCGACTGGCAGGATGCGCAGTTCCAGATGACCATTACCGACCGTAACGGTCGCAACATCTCCGATCAGGTGGCAGACCGCCGTACCGGCATGCTGTCATCGGTGCAGGAAGTGTACGGACGTGGCCAGACCTGGCGTCTGACGCAGTTCTGGCTCAGCAAAGGGCTGTTTGATAACACCGTTAACCTGAAAGCCGGTCGCGTCACCGTCGGGGAAGATTTCGACAACTTCGATAGCAAGTTCCAGAACCTTGCATTCGGCAGCGGCCAGGCGGGTAACTGGCGCGGCGACCGCTGGTTTAACTGGCCGGTTTCCCAGTGGGGCGGCCGCGTGAAGGTTAACTTCACGCCGGAAGTGTTCTTCCAGGTGGGCTTCTACAACCAGAACAGTGCCAACTACGATCGCGGTGACGGTTTCCGTCTGGATACCAGCAACTCCGAAGGCAATCTGGTGCCGGTGGAACTGGGCTGGAAACCGACCTTCGGGCCGGCCAACCTGCCGGGTAACTACCGCATTGGTTACTACTACTCGTCGGCCAACGGCGATAACTACGGCAGCTGGCGCGATGGCGCTTATCAGAGCAAGGATCACGCTTACGGCGGCTACGTGCTGTTACAGCAGCAGCTGACCGCGCAGGGCGGCGATGCCAGCCGGGGTCTTGGCGTGACGGTGCAGGCGGTGATGAACGATCACAAGACCTCGAAAACCGACAACTATCAGTCGATCAGCTTTACCTGGAAAGGGCCGTTTGATGCGCGTCCGCAGGATGAGATTGGCGTCGGCGCGGCGCGTATTCACGTCAACAGCGCGTATACCCGTTCGCTGCGTCAGCAGAATGATGCCAACGGCGAAACTGATTTCGACAGCCCAACTTATCTGCCGATTCAGGATGGTTCCGAGTACAACTACGAGGTTTATTACAATGCGCAGCTGACCAAATGGCTGCAGCTGCGTCCAAACCTGCAATACGTGGTGGCACCGGGTGCGGTGAGCGAAGTGAAAGATGCGTTTGTGGGTGGAATCAGTGCGAACGTGAATTTCTAATCTGGCAGAATGTGTGACTTTTCCCTCTCCCTTTGGGAGAGGGCAGGGTGAGGGGAAAATCGCACGGAGCTGTCTGGCCCTCACCCTAACCCTCTCCCGCAAGCGGGAGAGGGAATTATCTGAACATCACTTCGGCCCAGCGCGCCAGGCCGGCGGTGACCGAGCCGAAATCATCGCCGCTGGCGATGGGCGTGTCGGGCAGTGCCTGCTGCAGCGCGGCGCGCAGGATCGGCGAACGGGCGCTGCCACCGGTGAGGTAAATCACCTCCGGACGGGTGTCACAACTGGCCAGCGCCAGCTGCACCTGCTCAAGAATGCGCGCCAGCGGCTGGTTGATCGCCTCTTCCAGCTGCGCGGCGCTGATCTCCGCCTGCAGCGTTTGCGCAATAAACGCCAGCGAGGCCGCAGTCTCGCGCTGATCGGAGAGCGCAATCTTGCTCTCTTCCGCCGCGCGCACCAGCCGGTAGCTCAGCTTCTGCTGCCATACTTTCAGCAGATGCGCGACTTTATCGCCCTGTTCGGCATCACGCACCAGATCGCGCAGCAGCTTACCGCTGGCGGCCGAGTAGAAGTCGCTTTGTGCCGGCACATCGTTAATCGCCACCGCGTTCCACCACGGCAGGGCGGGCAGGGCAGTGCCCTTCAGCGTGTTACCGCCCAGACCCAGCAGCGGCATCAGCGTTTTGAACGCCAGCATGATATCGAGGTCGTTACCGCCGACGCGGCAGCCGCTGTGGCCAAGCAGGCTGGCACGGCGATCGGACTGATTACGCCACTGCGGCCCCATCAGCAGCATGGAGCAGTCGGTGGTTCCGCCGCCGATATCCACCACCAGCACGCGTGTCTCCTGCTGCAGCGTGGCTTCAAACTCCAGACCGGCGGCAACCGGCTCGAACTGAAACTCGACGTCGCGGAACCCGGCACGCTGTGCAGCACGCAGCAGAATGCCCTGCGCCTGCTGGTTGGCGTCTTCACCGCCCAGCCCCTGGAAGTTGATTGGCCGGCCAATCACGGCCTGATCAATCGGTTGATCGAGCTGGGTTTCACCCTGCTGGCGAATGTGCAGCATCATGGCGCACACCAGATCTTCAAAGAAGGCGATCTGCTGGGGTTTCAGGCCGCTGGCACCGAGGAACGACTTCGGCGATTTGACGAACCACACCTCTTCCGGATCGACCATATAGTGCTGCAGCGCGGTCAGACCAAACTGTACGCTGGCAGGCGTTACCTCGATATCCTCTTCGCGGTTATAACGCAGCGCGCGCTGCAGCAGCGCGGTACTTTCGCTGTCTGGCGTGGGGACCTGATGGTGGCGGTGCAGCCATTCACTGATGGCTTCGCGCGTGGGCGCGCAAATCATGGAGGGAAGCAGGCGCTGACCGTTTTCCAGGGTCAGTAACCGCGGTGTGCCGCTATCCGTTACCGCGATGGAACAGTTAGCCGTGCCGTAGTCGAATCCGATAAACATTGTATCCCCCATGCCAGAAAAAAGGGGGCGACTTTAGCGCAGCCAACGCGGGCTGGCAATGGGCAGCGCCGCAGTTTATCCCTGAACTTCCTGGTAAACCTGATACTGGCCGCGCCCGGCGTGTTTGGCGCTGTAACAGGCGACATCGGCCTGCGACATCACCACATTGCTGATGCAGTTATGCTGATCGATTTGCGTGATACCGGCGCTGGCACCGACGTGATACGGCCGGTCCTGCCAGATAAAGGTAAAGTCATGCACCGCGCTGACGATGCCCTGCACCACCTCGCGCACCTGGTCAACATTGCTGTAGGGCAGCAGCAGGCCAAATTCGTCACCGCCGAGGCGCGCCAGCACATCGCTATTGCGCAGGTGCTGTTGCATGAGATCGGCCAGTGCGCGCAGCAGCGCATCGCCGGCGGCATGGCCGGCGGTATCGTTGACCGCTTTAAACTTATCCAGATCGATAAACACCAGCACGTGCTCGCTGTGATGCGCGGCAGCGTCATTTACCAGTCGCTTCAGCTGCTGTTCAAAGCTGTGACGGTTCGGCAAACGCGTCAGCATATCGTGAGAGGCGCTGTAGCTCAGGCGTTTCATCATGCGGCGCGACTCGCTGACGTCATGAATGACCATTACGGCACCAATGTCGCTGCCGGTCAGGGTTTTCAGCGGCGTGATGCTGTAGTGAATCTCGACCTGGGCACCATCCGGCGTATGCAACACCAGCTCTTCTTCGAGGTCCGGTGTGGTTTTGCTGGCGGGCAGGCTGCACAGCAACAGATTCTCCACGCGCGGCCCCTGCGCGCCACGCGTAATCGTCAGCAGTTCGCTCAGCGCCACGCCAGCCGCTTTCGCCTGCGGCCAGCCGCTCAGCGTCTCGGCCACCGGATTCATGAAGGTCACCCGCATCTCATCGTCAGTACAAATCACCGCTTCACCAATCGAGTCGAGGGTGATGGCCATGCGTTCCTTCTCCTGGAACAGCGCTTCATTCAGCGTGCGCAGCGAAGTAATGTCCTGGCAAATGCCGAGCATGCGTTCGATCTGCCCGTCCTTGCTGATGATGCTATTGGCCTCGGAGCGCACGTAGCGCACGCCCTGCGGCAGGTTGATGCGGTACTCCAGCTGGAAGGCGCTGCGGCGTTCAATCGCCTGCTGAATGGTGAGCGCGGCCGCTTCACGTTCCTGAACATCGACCAGATGCAGCCACAGGTCGTAGCTCGGCACCCGGTGCGGCTCCAGCGCAAACAACTCGTACATGCGCTTGTCCCATAACATCTCGCCGTTTAGCAGGTTCCACTCCCACACGCCGATGCCGCCCGCTTCATTGGCCAGCGTGATGCGTTCCATCAGCCGCTGGTTGACCTGCTCGCTCTGCTTCAGCTCGGAGATATCCACAATCTGCGCGATAAAGTAGAGCGGTTGCAGCCGCGCATCATGCACCATCGAGACCGTGAGGCGCGCCCAGACGATCTCGCCATCTTTGCGGAAATAGCGCTTTTCCAGGGTATAGGTCAGGATCTCACCGGCGATCAGCCGCTCCAGCTGCTGCAGGTCGCTGTTGAGATCGTCCGGATGGGTGATCTGCTGGAAGGTGAGTTTTTTCAGCTCTTCCGCCGCGAAGCCCAGCGTGCGGCACAGCGACTGGTTGACCTGCTGCCAGCCGCCTTCCGGTGATACCAGCGCCATGCCGATGGCGGAATACTCCATGGCGTTGCGGAAGCGGGTTTCGCTTTCGCTGATGTGGTGCTTTTCACGCTGGAAGGCATCCATCACCAGCGACATCACGTGGCTCGGCAGCAGCACCAGCAGAAACGGCAGCCAGGTGCTGACCTGGCCGAGCAGCAGATCGTTGCGCGCCAGGTTGACCCAGTCGAGCGCCAGCAGCAGCGAGATAAAGCTGGCGTTAAGGAAAAACAGCAGAAAGGCTTCGAATTTGGGCAGGCGCACCGCGCACCAGAACAGAATCACCACGATAAAGGTAAACGGCCACGGCAGGAAGCGCAGCGCCAGATAGCTGGCCAGCAGCGTGACCATCAGCGTGAGCAGCGTCTCCAGCTGACGTTCCGGCGTGATCAACTGGCGCAGCGGTTTATCAGGCCACAGCAGCAGCACCGGACCGAAGGCCAGCACGCCAATCACTTCAGAGATCACCCAGGTGGAGAAAAACGGCAGCGAGGCGTGGCCGTCGACGTGCAGCATCCACAGCGCCACGACGCCGCCCAGCAGCGGCGCGATCAGGCCCGCAGCCAGCGCAAAGCGTATCCAGTCGGCCAGTGAGTTGAGCGGGGCTTTGCGGTCGAGCAGCGCGCGCAGCATCAGCCCGCCGAGGATGGCCTGCACCATATTAAGGATGGCGAATTTGACATTGCTCAGGGCCGGGCCGATCACCAGCAGATTGGCCAGCGCCGTGCCGAGCACGCAGCTGGCCAGCAGCAGCGGTACCTGTCGCGAGGGCGCGCGGAACACCACGACGGTCATTAACGCGGTGGAGTACCAGAGCGGGGAAATGCGGCCGCTGACAACAATCAGTTCCAGACAGAACAGCGTCAGTAAAAATGCCAGCGCGCAAAGCAGCAGGGCGCTGAGCCACTTTTTTTGCGGATTATCCTGCGAGGTTACTATCTCAAGAGTCATGCACGAATCCAGCAGCGCGCATTGATTACTCGAAGAAAAATGCGCCAGTCAATCTCTTAATCCATGCTAGCACATCTGTCAGATATCTTTGTGCGGAAATGTTTTTTTGCGGCCTGCATCCAGGTGCGCATGAATGCGCACCCGACAAAAACGGTGAAATCTGCTGGCAGTATCGCGCCTGCTGGATCTGCAGCGATTCAGGTAAGGACACGACAAATTGCACAATTTTGTAGCGGCGCGATTTATCGCGCAATAAATTGCGCCGCTACCGTATGTGCAATCATTTGTGGAACGTGTTCAAAACGTAATGGACAGACCTTACACCCTTTACCGCGCAACGCACTCAGCGGAACAAATCGGCGCGGGTGAAGGGCTTTTCCAGCCCGGCGAGGTCAGCGGAAAAACGCTCGAGGAACTGCTGGGTGGTGGCGACGCGGCCGTGGCCCATCAGCAACAGCGGAATCAGAAATGCCACTGCCACCTGCACCACGCTAAAACCCTTCAGCGCGGTGCGACGCTGGCTCAGCAGGAACGCGCTGCTCAGGGTAAAGCCCAGCATAAGTCCGGCCAGCACTTCACTCACCGAGTGCGCATGGATCACCAGGCGCGATAATCCCACCATCAGCGGAATCAGATAGCCGATACCGATGGTCAGGGCGCGCCAGAACGTAGGCCAGCGGCCGGAAATCAGCCACATCATCACCGGCCACAGCGTCGCTGACATCGCGCTATGGCCGCTGAACCCGGTAAAGTTGTAGCGCGCGCTGCCAATGCCGAAGCCGAGAAACATAATCTTCGAGATGCTGACCAGCAGGCCCGCCAGGCCAAACGCCAGCAGCCAGTACCAGACGGTGCGACGGTTGTCGCTTTTCCACGGCAGCACCAGTGCGATGATCACCGCAGTGGGGATCAGCAACATACTGTCGCCAAAATAGGTCAGGGTTCTCCAGCTCATACTTTTCCTTGCAACGACTATCGGGCTCCCGCCAGTCACACGGCGGGCAGAGAAACAGTGTATCGATTAAGCCGCTGGCTGCAAAACGGGATAGTCTGAAAAGGCGGCGCGCCGGTTTTCACTGGCATCAACCCGGTGAAATCCCTATAATTGCCGCCAACTAACCCTCTCAATCGGCCTGTTTTTGTGCAGACAGAAACCGGCTCCAGTTATCAGGTCTTAAAAAAGTATGACTGACAAGTCTCATCAGTGCGTGATCGTTGGCATTGCAGGTGCATCCGCATCCGGAAAAAGTCTTATTGCCAGCACGCTCTATCGTGAAATCCGTGACCAGGTCGGTGACGAGCATATCGGTGTGATCCCCGAAGATGCCTACTATAAAGATCAAAGCCACCTCACCATGGAAGAGAGGGTGAAAACCAACTACGACCATCCGAGCGCGATGGACCACGATTTGCTGCTGCAGCATCTGCGCGCACTGAAGGCCGGCGAAAATATCGACCTGCCGGTTTACAGCTACGTTGAGCACACCCGCACCGACGAGTGTATTCACCTGAAGCCGAAGAAAGTGATTATTCTGGAAGGGATTCTGCTGCTGACCGATGCACGGCTGCGCCAGGAGCTTAACTTCTCGATCTTCGTTGATACCCCGCTGGATATCTGCCTGATGCGCCGTATGAAGCGCGACGTCAACGAGCGCGGGCGCTCGATGGACTCGGTGATGAGCCAGTACCAAAAGACCGTGCGCCCGATGTTCCTGCAGTTTATTGAGCCTTCTAAGCAGTATGCCGACATCATTGTGCCGCGCGGTGGTAAAAACCGCATCGCCATTGATATCCTCAAGGCCAAAATTAACCAGTATCTTTGACGACGCCCGTCCGGTTCAGCGTGACCGGAACGGGACACCGTGCGTCCGGATGGACGTGACGCGAACGGTTTGTCACAACCTGACCACCTTTCGCTACACTTAAATCATGGAGTTTCTGCGATGAGATTATGCGATCGCGATATTGAAAGCTGGCTGGACAGCGGCAAGCTGGCCATCGATCCCCGTCCGCCGGTTGAGCGCATCAACGGTGCCACCGTGGATGTGCGCCTCGGTAACCAGTTCCGTACCTTTAGCGGCCACACCGCACCGTTTATAGATTTGAGTGGTCCAAAGCATGAAGTGAGCGCGGCGCTGGATCGCGTAATGAGCGATGAGATTGTGCTGCCGGAAGGCGAAGCGTTCTTTCTGCATCCGGGTGAACTGGCGCTGGCGGTGACGCTGGAATCCGTCACCATCCCCGACGATCTGGTGGGCTGGCTGGATGGCCGTTCGTCACTGGCGCGCCTCGGGCTGATGGTGCACGTTACCGCGCACCGCATCGATCCGGGCTGGCAGGGCCGAATCGTGCTGGAGTTTTACAATTCCGGTAAGCTGCCGCTGGCGCTGCGTCCCGGCATGCTGATTGGCGCACTGAGCTTTGAACCGCTGTCCGGGCCGGCGGCGCGTCCTTACAATCGCCGCGAAGACGCCAAATATCGCGGGCAGCAGGGCGCTGACGCCAGCCGTATTGATAAAGACTAACGTTTCTCCTGGAGTGATTTCGCGCCAGCGGCCTGAAATCTGACGGTGATGAGGATGCAATGAGAAGACTGATAACCACGCTGGCCATCCTGTTAGTGGTGGTCGTAGCGGGCATGACGGCACTGGTGTTGCTGGTCAATCCCAACGACTTTCGTACCTATATGGTACAGCAGGTAAAACAGCGCAGTGGTTATCAGCTTGAAGTGAGCGGCGACCTGCGCTGGCACGTCTGGCCGCAGCTCAGCATTCTGGCGGGCCGCATGAGCCTGACCGCGCCCGGCGCCAGCCAGCCGATGGTCACCGCTGACAATATGCGCCTGGACGTCAATCTGTGGCCGCTGCTGTCGCATCAGTTGAGCGTCAGCCAGGTGATGCTGAAAAACGCGATTATTCGCGCTACGCCGGACAGCGCGGTGCAGAAACCGCAGGGCGCGCCGATTGAGCCGGGCGATAGTGAACCGGCCATCGCCGCCAGCAATGGCTGGACCTTTAACATCAGTAAACTGCGCATCGCCGATAGCCTGCTCATCTGGCAGCAGCCGGGCGGTGACGAGTACAACTTCCGCGATCTCAACCTCAACCTGAATCAGGACGATAACCGGCAGGCCAGCGTTGAGCTGGCGACACGCGTGTCACGTAATCAGCGCAATCTCAGCCTGAACCTAAAAGGGCAGATGGACGTGGCGCACTATCCGCACCGTATCAGCGGCCAGCTGGATGAGCTGGATTACACGCTGGACGGCGCGAACCTGCCGCCGCAGGGCATCAAGGGCACGCTGAGCGGGCAGGCGCAGTGGGATGGCGACCAGCAGCAGTTTGCGCTGAACAAGCTGCAGTTAACCGCGAACGACAGCGCCCTCGACGGCAGCGCTGAGGGCCGGCTGGCCCTGCCGCAGCAGCTCAACCTCGCGCTGCATGCGACCTCGCTCAATCTGGATAACCTGATGGCCAGCGCGCCCGCCAGCGATAACAGCACCACGCAGCAGGCTAACGTGATGCGCACGCCGGTGATCGCTGAGCCGCGCGCGCACAATAATGCCGACTCGCCGCTCAATAGCATGGATTTGCAGCTGACGCTCGACGCTGACAGCAGCGTGTGGCGCGGTCTGACGCTCAGCAATCTGCAAATTGACGCCCGCAATCAGCGCGGACTGCTGACGCTCAACAAGCTGCAGGGCAAATTTGGTGACGGCCACTTTTCCATTCCCGGCTCGGTGGATATCCGTCAGCCGGTCACGCAGGTGGCGTTTCAGCCGGAGCTGAGCAGCATTGCCATTGCGCCGCTGCTTAAAGCGCTGGAACTGCCGGCTTCGCTGCAGGGCACGGTCTCGCTCAAGGGCGACATCAGCGGTGCCGGGCTGAGCGTGGCAGAGGCGAAACAGAACTGGCAGGGCAATGCAGAACTGGAAGCCACTAATCTGCAGCTGGCGCAGCTGAATCTGCAGCAGATGGTGCGCCGCGCCGTGGCGCGCGTCAGCAATCGCGTCAGTAACGATCAGCCGGATGATCAGGGAATTGAACAGTTAAGCGGGCGCATCAGCCTGAAGCAGGGCAACGTCACGCTGCCGGATCTGCAGGGCGGCAGCAGCCGGCTGGCGCTGCAAACCCACGGCAACGTGGATGTGGTGAAGCAGCAGCTGGATGTCACCATTAATATGATTCTGCGCGGCTGGCAGGGCGACGACCGGCTGGCGAAAGTACTCAACGGCCAGCCGATTCCGCTGCGCATGTACGGCAGCTGGGGCAATCTGCAGTATTCACTGCCAGTGGACGACGTGGTGCGCCAGCAGTTGCAGGGCGAAGCCAAAACGCGCCTCAATCAGTGGCTGGATAGCCAGAAGTCTGCACCGCGGCAATAAAACCCGATGCCGGTGCGCATGAATGCGCACCCTACAAAAAACCGATGCTTTCCGTGTAGGGTCGCCATTTATGGCGACCAGCTAAGCAACACGCGATAAATCATGCCCCGGCGCCGGGTTAAATAAACGGTGCGGGCGCGACCGGCACAATCTCGACTTTTTGCACCCGATGGTTCTCCACCTGCAGGGTGCGCAGCAGATAATCCCCGACGCGCAACTCCTCACCTTCGGCCGGCACGTGCTGCAGGCTATCCATCAGCAATCCCGCCAGCGTATGGTAATTGCGCCTCTCGTCGAGCGGCAGCGCTACGTATAGCGCTAAATCTTCCAGCGGCATATGGCCGTTGGCGATCCAGCCGCCATGCTCTGCGGGCTGAATATCGTAACGGGCATCAATCTCTTCCCCTTCATTGGGCAGGTTGCCGGCGATGGTCTCCATCACGTCGCTCAGCGTTACCAAGCCTTCCACCGAACCAAACTCATCCACTACAAAGGCAAAATGGGTGCGCGCATGGCGAAACTGCTCCAGCGCCTGCAGCAGGGTGACGCGCTCGGGAAACACCAGCGGCTGGCGAATCAGCGCACGCAAATCCAGCGATTTACTGTGCAGCGACTGATGCAGCAGATCGATCACATGCACCACGCCCAGTGGCTCGCGTCCCTGTTCGGTGATCAGCAGGCGCGTATGCTGGTTGCGGTCGAGTTTATCCATGATCGACTGCGGGTCTTCGCTCAGATCGATGTGCTCGACGTCATGGCGTGACGTCATGATGCTGTTGATTTGGCGCTGACCCAGACCCAGCACGCGCATGATCATGCGCCGCTCCTGACGGTTAAACAGCGCTGCGCCCTGGTTATCACTCAGCAGCGATGCCGTGTCGGCATCCAGATCGGCGCGCTGCGCTTCACCGCGCAGAATGCGCAGCACGGCTTCGGCAGTGCGCTGGCGCAGCGGCCGTCCGGCGGTAAGAAAACGGCGGCGATTAAACAGCGCCAGCTGGTTAAAGATCTCAATCACAATCGAGAAGCCAATGGCCGCGTACAGATAGCCTTTCGGGATGACGAAGCCGAAACCCTCTGCCACCAGACTAAAGCCGATCATCAGCAGAAAGCTCAGGCAGAGAATCACAATGGTAGGATGGCCGTTAACGAAGCGCGTCAGCGGCTTGCTGGCCAGCAGCATTAACAGTATGGCGATGGTCACGGCGATCATCATCACCGGCAGGTCGTTGACCATACCGACGGCGGTAATGACGGCATCAAGTGAAAAGATGGCGTCCAGCACCACGATTTGCGCCACCACTGGCCAGAATTTAGCACCGCTGTTATTTTGACCCGACTCCTCGTCGCTGCCCTCCAGCCGGGCGTTCAGTTCGGTGGTGGCTTTAAACAACAGGAAGATACCGCCGCCCAGCAGCAGCAGGTCGCGTGCGCTGAAGCTGTGCTGGAAGAGGGTGAACAGCGGTTGGGTCAGCGTAACCAGCCACGACAGCGACGCCAGCAGCACCAGCCGTGATACCAGCGCCAGCAGCAGGCCGAACACCCGCGCGCGGTCGCGCAGCGTCGGCGGCAGCTTCTCCACCAAAATGGCAATAAAAACCAGGTTATCAATACCCAGCACCAGCTCAAGAACGATTAGCGTGACTAATCCTGCCCAGAGCGACGGATCGATGATCCACTCCCACATACTTTCATCACCATAATGTCTAAAAATGAGCTTAGTCTGATGATAGTTAATCGTCAGACAGGGTACAAATACGCCCCGGCCGCGCGGATGTCGCGGGCTGGCGGCTTATTAGGATTAATCTTACCTTGTTCAGCCGGGAGATAAGTGAAAAGTATGGATAAACATCCTGTGTGGATGAAGACCACTATTTATTCTTATCCAGCGGCAAAAGCGTACATTTTTAATGCGACTAATCTGAAGGCGGGTATCGAATTATTCTGAATTTTGGCGTGAAATTGCCTGGCGGGGCTGGCATCAATACTTATGGCTGGTAGTCTTTTTCCTAAAATAGTGCAGGGAAGACGGGGCCTACTTGTAAACAAGCCAGTAATAACTAGTATAGCAACGTGTTAGTAAATGTCTGCGCCAATGTTGTTAATAGCGCGCTGTTTAGCTTCTTAATGTTGTGAATTGTGATCGTGCACGGGTTAAGGCGGGTATTTCCCGGCGTGGCGACAAAGCGCGGACAAAAAATAGGGTGTTGTAAGCGGTATTGGCAGCGACAGCCAAGGGCGGTAGCGTGCCTGACGTAGTTTTCACAGGTTAAGAATTGTCTGGCCTTGCGGCAAAAGGAAGTCAGACTAATCTGTTGGTATTTATCACAATTTTCTTGCTTAACTGGAAAGAGAATTGGCCTAAATGCCGGGGAGTTCGCCGCAGTTTGTCTCGCTGGTTTAGTTAGTGCATCGCTCATTAATTACTCAGGCTTAGGCGTTAGGGATTAAGGGAAATAAAATAAAAGAGTCAAATATGCGCGATAATGAATTTACATATAAAAGTCTTCTGACAAAAATTTTACTGGCGTGCTCGGATTTAATTTGTTTCAACGCGGCATTGTTTATTGCACTCGCGCTGATTAATTCGTTCGCCGATTCTCCACTGGCAGATATTTCTGAAAAAGACCTCAACTTAAAAATCGCCACCCATATCTGTCTGTCCTTAATTTGTACAGGCTGGTTCTGGGTTCGCCTGCGTCATTATACCTATCGCAAACCCTTCTGGTTTGAGCTGAAAGAGATCTTTCGTACCATTCTCATTTTCTCTGTCATCGATTTGTCAATTTCAGCATTATCACAATGGCAGATGTCCCGTTTTGTCTGGGTATTAACGTGGATTTTAGCGCTGGTGTTGATTCCGCTGGCGCGCGCTATTTCCAAACGCGTACTGAATCATTTCGGTATGTGGAAAAAGCAAACCATTATTATTGGCAGCAACCGTAACGCGCAGGAAGCCTGGCAGGCGCTGCAGAGCGAAGAGGTGATGGGCTTTGATGTGATCGCCTTCTTCGACGTCGATGGCAGTTGCCCGCAGGCCAGCATCTCCGGTGTACCGGTGCTGCATAACGAGCAGGAGCTATGGCAGCTGACCAACAGCGAAACCCAGTTTATCGTTGCGGTTGAGTTTGAGCAGAGTCAGCACCGCGACCGCTGGCTGAAAATGCTGGCGATGCATAACTGTCGCTCGGTCTCGGTTATCCCGACGTTGCGCGGCGTACCGCTGTACGGCACCGATATGGCTTATATCTTCAGCCATGAAGTGATGATTCTGCGTGTGAATAACAACCTGGCGAAACGCACCTCGCGTGTCCTGAAGCGGGCATTCGATATCGTCGGCGCGCTCAGCATCATCATCGCGCTGTCACCTGCGCTGCTGGTACTCGGCTTCATGGTTGGCCGTGATGGCGGACCACCGATTTACGGTCACGAACGTGTGGGTCTCAATGGCCGCAAGTTCAAGTGCCTGAAGTTCCGCTCGATGGTAATTAACTCGAAAGAGGTGCTGGAAGAGGTGCTGCGCACCGACCCGGTAGCCCGCGCCGAGTGGGACAAAGATTTCAAACTGAAAAACGATCCACGTATTACCAAAGTCGGTCATTTCATCCGTAAAACCAGCCTGGATGAGCTGCCGCAGCTGTGGAACGTCGTGCGCGGTGACATGAGCCTCGTTGGCCCGCGCCCGGTGATTGAAGATGAACTCTGCCGTTATGCCGGTGATGTTGATTATTACCTGATGGCAAAGCCAGGCATGACGGGATTGTGGCAGGTCAGCGGTCGTAACGACGTTGACTATGAGACGCGCGTCTATTTCGATTCGTGGTATGTCAAAAACTGGTCGCTGTGGAATGACATCGCGATTCTGTTTAAGACGGTCGGCGTGGTACTCAAACGCGACGGCGCTTATTGATAGACAGCAAGGGCAGGGGACGAAATAACGTTCCCGCCTGATAACTGCCGGTGCTGGGAGTGTCTGTAACTGATAACTGCCATTATCGAGCCCGAACAGAGCGGGTTATTAAGCCGCTTAACGATAACCCACTTTAATTGAAGTCGTCTGCAACCAGGATGACAACATAAACCAGGGAGCTAATGATAATGAACCTCAGTTTCAGTGTTTAATTCCTTGCCTTTATTTTTGTTAGACGCTTACACAGCGGCGTTTTCGCCTCTATCAATCATTAACTGATAGCGAAGAACCAGATGATAATGAAAACTAAATTGATACCGTTACTGGTATCCGCGACTTTCCTCTCCGGGTGCACCATCGAACCAGGTTCGCACCTTTCCACTAGCGGAAAAGATGTCATTGAGCAACAGGATAGCAATTTTGACATCGACAAATACGTTAACGTCTTCCCTCTGACGCCGCGTCTGGTTGAACAGATGCGTCCGAAGCCGCTGGTTGCTCAGGCTAACCCGCTGCTGCAGAACGAGATTCAGAGCTATCAATACCGCGTTGGCATCGGCGACGTACTGAACGTCACCGTATGGGATCACCCTGAGCTGACCACGCCGGCCGGTCAGTACCGTAGCGCCAGCGACACCGGTAACTGGGTGCAGGCAGACGGTACCATCTTCTATCCGTACATCGGTAAAGTGCGCGTTGCAGGCCGCACCGTGACGGAAATCCGCAGTGAAATCGCGCGTCGTCTGGCGCAGTTCATTGAAAGTCCGCAGGTGGATGTCAATGTGGCCGCGTTCCGTTCGCAGAAAGCCTACGTGACCGGTTCGGTCACCACGTCCGGCCAGCAGCCGATCACCAACGTGCCGCTGACCGTGCTGGATGCGGTGAACGCCGCGGGTGGCCTTGCCGCTGACGCCGACTGGCGCAACGTGGTGCTGACGCACAACGGCCGCGAGCAGCGCATTTCGCTGCAGGCGCTGATGCAAAACGGCGACCTGAGCCAGAACCATCTGCTTTATCCGGGCGACATCCTTTACGTACCGCGTAACGACGATCTGAAGATCTTCGTGATGGGCGAAGTGAAACAGCAGACCACGCTGAAGATGGACCGCAGCGGCATGACGCTGGCTGAAGCGCTGGGTAACGCACAGGGCATGGATCAAACCACCTCTGACGCCACCGGCGTATTCGTCATTCGTCCGATTCGCGGTGCTAACCGCACCAAGATTGCCAACATCTATCAGCTGAACACCAAAGATGCGGCGTCGATGGTGATGGGCACCGAATTCCAACTGGAGCCGTACGACATTGTCTACGTCACCGCAACACCAATCACCCGCTGGAACCGCGTGATTTCCGGACTGCTGCCGACCATCGTGGGTATCGACGATGCAAGCTCCGCAGCGCTGCGTTTCCGCAACTGGTCGGACTAAGGTTTTACCATGATTAAGTCAGTGTTAGTCGTCTGCGTCGGCAACATTTGCCGCTCCCCCACCGGGGAGCGTCTGTTTAAACGCGCACTTCCGCATACCCGTATCGCCTCTGCCGGTCTTGGCGCCCTGAAGGGCCATCCGGCGGATAAGACGGCCAGCGCCGTCGCCGCTGAACATGGCGTCTCGCTGGACGGTCATGAGGCTCAGCAGTTAACGGCCAGCATGTGCCGTGACTTTGACCTGATTCTGGTAATGGAGAAGCGCCACGTTGAGCAGGTGAATCGCATCGATCCGGCTGCGCGGGGGAAGACCATGCTGCTGGGCCACTGGCTTAACCAACAGGAAATTGCGGATCCGTACAAAAAAAGCCGTGAGGCCTTTGAAGAGGTTTACGGGTTACTGGAAAACGCTACCCAGAAATGGGTTAACGTACTAAGCCGATAGTTGGGAATATCCATGAATATCAAAAACAAGGTTATGACTGCGCCAAAAGAAGATTCGAATGGATGGGATCTGGCGCATCTTGTGGGACAGCTGATCGATCATCGCTGGATCATCGTGGCGGTCACCGCTTTCTTTATGCTGATGGCAACGCTCTACACACTGTTTGCTACGCCAATCTATAGCGCGGACGCTATGGTGCAGGTGGAGCAGAAAAACACCGCCTCGGTGCTGAACGAATTACAGGATGTGATTCCGACCACGCCAGCATCAGACACCGAGATTCAGATCATCGAATCCCGCATGGTGATTGGTAAAACCGTTAACGACCTCGGTCTGGACACGGTCATTCAGCAAAACTACTTCCCGGTGATCGGTAAAGGTCTGTCGCGCCTGATGGGCAACAAGCCGGCGCAGATTGCCATTTCACGCCTGGAAATTCCGCGCAGCATTGACAAACGTACCGTTGAGCTGGAAGTCACCGGTCCGCAGACCTATACCGTGAGCAAAGACGGCGACGAGCTGTTCAAAGGCCGCGTCGGTCAGCTGGAGCAGCACGGCGACGTCACCATGCTGGTTAGCGGCATTCAGGCTGACGAAGGCACCAGCTTCAGCGTCACCAAGCTGAGCGACCTGCAGGCGATTAAAACCGTACTGGGCGCGCTGACCGTCGCCGATAAAGGCAAAACCACCGGCGTGCTGGGCCTGGAGTTCCAGGATGAAGATCAGGAGCAGGCGAGCCGCGTGCTGAACCAGATCGTCAACAACTATCTGCTGCAGAACGTTGAGCGTAAGTCTGAGCAGGCGGAAAAGAGCCTCGAATTCCTGCGCACCCAGTTGCCTAACGTGCGTGCCAAGCTGGACGATGCGGAAGACAAGCTGAACACCTTCCGTCGTCAGAACGAGTCGGTCGACATGTCGCTGGAAGCCAAATCGGCGCTCGACTCTTCCGTTAGCGTCCAGAGCCAGCTGAACGAGCTGACCTTCCGTGAAGCCGAAGTTTCCCAGCTGTTCACCAAAGACCACCCGACCTACCGCGCACTGCTGGAAAAACGCAAAACGCTGGAAGCGGAACAGGCGCAGCTGAACAAGAAAATCTCGGCCATGCCGCAGACCCAGCAGGAGATTCTGCGTCTGACGCGTGATGTGCAGGCCGGTCAGGAAATCTACATGCAGCTGCTGAACCGTCAGCAGGAACTGGGCATCAGCAAGGCCAGCACCGTGGGTGATGTGCGCATCATCGACCGTGCTGAAACCAGCACCAGCCCGGTAGCACCGAAGAAGCTGCTGATTATTGTCGCGGGCCTGATTGTGGGTCTGATGCTGTCGGTTGGTCTGGTGCTGCTGAAAGCACTGTTCCACCACGGTATCGACAATCCGGAGCAGCTGGAAGAGCTGGGCATGAACGTCTATGCCAGCGTACCGCTCTCCGAGTGGCAGCGTAAGAAAGACACCGAAGCGCTGGCGCGACGCGGCAGCAAAGAGAAGTCGGATCCGCACAACACGCTGCTGGCGCTGGGTAACCCGACTGACCTCTCCATCGAAGCGATTCGTAGCCTGCGCACCAGCCTGCACTTCGCCATGATGGAAGCGAAAAACAACATCCTGATGATCACCGGTGCCAGCCCGGGTATTGGTAAAACCTTTATCTGTGCCAACCTGGCGACGCTGGTATCCAAAGCAGGTCAGCGCGTGCTGTTCATCGATGGTGATATGCGTCGCGGCTATACCCACGAGCTGCTGGGTGCGGACAACAAGACCGGCCTGTCTAACGTACTGTCAGGCAAGAGCGAGTTCTCGCCGGCGATGATTCAGAAGGGCGTGTACGGTTTTGACTTCCTGCCGCGCGGTCAGGTGCCACCGAACCCGTCTGAGCTGCTGATGCATCGTCGCATGCAGGAGCTGCTGGACTGGGCAAGCAAGAACTATGACCTGGTGCTGATCGATACGCCGCCGATTCTGGCTGTGACCGACGCTTCCATCATCGGTAAGCTGGCCGGTACCTCGCTGATGGTGGCGCGTTTCGAAACCAACACCACCAAAGAGCTGGATGTCAGCTACAAACGCTTCGCCCAGAACGGTATCGAGATTAAAGGCGTCATCCTCAACGCCGTGGTCCGTAAAGCGTCGAATGCCTATGGTTATGGCTACGACTATTACAACTACGAATACGGTAAAGAGAGCAAAAGCTAAGCACTATCGGGGGCGGATTTTCCGCCCCTTTTTATGGCTAAAAAGCGTTAGCGAGGTGCGCATAAATGCGCACCCTACGTGGACGGTGCAGGAGAATTGACCTGTTTGCCGGTGCGCATAAATGCGCACCCTACGTGGACGGTACAGGAGAATTGACCTCTTTGCTGGTGCGCATAAATGCGCACCCTACGTGGACGGTGCAGGAGAGTTGACCTCTTTACCCGTGCGCATACATGCACTGACGGTCAGAACCGTGCCCGACGCCGTAGGGTCGCCATTCATGGCGACCGGAAAACCGCTCTGTCGGATATAACGTCATTGATGGCGACCGGCAAACCGCTTTCTCGAACATAACGCCATACATGGCGACTAAATTTTTCGGTGCGTTTTGCACCATCAAACATACACACAGCACAATCTTAGGTATTTCCGTGACGGTACGAAAAGTCTTATTGAAAAAGAATACTAACGGCATGATTTTTCAGAACAAAGCCGATTCCTTTCTACAGGCCGCTCGCGTTACCGTTGAATCTGGAACAGCTGTTTAAGAGGTGCTGGCAATGCAGGACATCCGCTTCTCAATTGTAATTCCCGCTTATAACGCGTCGAAATCGATTGTCACGACGCTGGATTGCGTCAAAGCGCAAACCTATCGCAACTTTGAAGTCATCATCGTGGATGACAAATCCGCCGATGCCGCGGAACTGGCGCAGGTGGTGCGCGGCGAGCGCTATCAGGATCTGGACATCAAACTGGAGCTGTCTGAGGTCAAACTCAACGGTGCCGGCGCGCGCAACAAAGGTATTGAACTGGCGCAGGGCGACTTCATCAGCTTCCTCGACGCCGACGACGAGTGGCACGCGGACAAGCTGCTGGAAGTGTGCGATACCATCCGCAAGCTGGAAGCGCAGGGTAAATCGCGCTATGTCATCTTCAGCCAGGTCAATATTCATCAGGACGGCAGCTTTCTCAAAGTGATGCCGATGCAGCCGCCGGGTAAAAACGAGACCGTGGCGGAGTACCTGTTTGGCTGTTACGGCTTTATCCAGACCAGTACCATCGTGCTGAAACGCGAAGATGCCGCCAGAATCCAGTTTGATGCGCGCTATATTCGCCATCAGGATTATGACTTCTGCATCCGCGCCGACCGCATGGGCTACGAATTTGTGATGATCGCCAAACCGCTGGCGACCTACCATCTGGTGACCAAATTTGGTTCCAAACACAAAGGCGAGTCGGTGAAGTACTCCTTCTTCTGGCTCGACACCATGAAGCCGCACCTGACGGCGCGCGATATCCATACCTATAAAGCGTTCAAGCTGCCGCTGCGCTACAAAATGGATGGCAATTCGCTGCTGGCCAGCGTCAGTTTTGCGCGCTACTTCTTCCTCACCAACCGTGATAACCGCGCCTACTTCATCAATCGCCTGGTCGATAAGCTGAAGTCGCGCTTCACGGGGCGAAGAGCGGTTTCCTGATCGATTTATGACTTTCACTTGCTCCCGCAGCGGGAGCATTTTTTCGGTTCCTGACACTCCGGGTATACAAATGACAAATCATGTTGGCACCATCGGTATCGTGATGCCGATGTACAACGCGCGCAACACCGTGCTGCGTGCGGTTGAGTCGATCGTGAATCAGACCTACAGCGACTGGCATCTCTACCTGGTCAATGATAAATCCACCGATGATTCACTCGCTTTTGTGCGCGAGCACTGCCAGGACGCGCGCATCACTATCCTCAGCAACGAGGTCAACCTCGGCGCGGCGGAAACGCGCAACGTGGGTCTGCGCGCGGCCAAAGAGGAGATCATTGCGTTTCTCGACAGCGATGACGAATGGCACGCGGAGAAACTGGCCGAGCAGGCCGCGGCGCTGGCCGCCGGTGACGACTTTGTGATCACCCATTATCACTACAAAACCAAAACCGCCGATCACGACATCAACTACAACAAACCTTATCTGCAGCAGGAAAACTTCGTGAAGAAGCAGTATCGCGTCTGCTTCTCCTCGGTGTGTTTCCGTCGTCCGCCACAGGGCATCTTCTTCCAGCGTAAAGGCCATGAAGACTTCCTGTTCCTCTATGAGCTGTTCCTCCGCTACAAACAAGCCCGGGTGATCCAGAAGACGCTGGTCAACTACTACGAGCTGGGCGATTCGCTGTCGCGTAACAAAAATAAAGCGGCGAAATGGCACCTCGAATTATTAAGAATTATCTATAAAAACAATCCTTTAAAAATCTATTACTATTACGGCTGGTATATGGTGAATGGGGTTCTTTTCACCCTTAAACATCGCTAAGACCCTGTGTCCTTCGCGCTGCCGCTACGTTGGCTGCGCACGTCCCTCCCGGTCACTTACCTGAGTAAGCTCCCGGGAATGAACGCACTTGCCGCCTTGCGGCAACGCAAATGACTTGGGTCTGGATTTGAGCAATTTGAGGTGAAAAGTATCAGATGAAAAAGATTGTTTTGGTTATTAAGGATGCCTACTCCTACGCAGGCACGGAGAATATCTGCAACTTCATGTCGGAGTGCCTCGGTGAAGAGCATGCCGTCACCATTTACTCGCTGGAAGGGCACGGCAAAACCTTTTACCCGTTTGAGCGGGTGAAAGAGATTGTCAGCTTCGAAGGCCACAGCAACCCGATTAAAAGTGCCGTGGCGCGCATCCATCAGGAGGGCTTCGACAGCGTATTCCTGATCAGTATGGGGCGCCTGAGCGTGATGTTTGCCTTCTGGAACCTGATGGCAATGAAGAAAAAAACCTTCAAAGCCTACGCCTGCGAGCACATCGCTATTAACTCGTTCAGCAAGCCGATCAAACTGCTGAAGTGGCTGCTGCTGCGCTACTACGACCAGGTGATCGTGCTGACTGACAAAGACCATCAGGTCTTCACCCGCTGGCATATCCCCAGCCAGCAAATTCCTAATCCGGTGGTGTACAAATCCTGGCAGCGCGAGACGCGCAGCCGTCAGGCGCTGGCGGTAGGCCGCCTCGATAACCAAAAGGGCTTTGACCTGCTGCTGGATATCTGGGCCGACTTCAGCAAAAAACACCCGGAGTGGAAGCTGGTGATCGCCGGTGACGGCGAACTGCGCCAGCAACTGCACGATCAGGCCGCGGCGCTGGGCATCACCGGCAGCGTTAACTTTGTCGGCAAAGTCAGCAATATCAATGATTACTACCGCGACAGCGACATGGCGCTGATGACCTCACGTTATGAAGGGCTGCCGCTGGTACTGCTGGAAGCCAAATCCTGGTCGCTGCCGGTGGTGGCCTATGACTGTCCGACCGGACCGCAGGAAATCATCAATCACGGCGAAGATGGCTTCCTGGTGCCAATGAACGACAAAGCCACTTTCCTGGCGCGCATGGAGCAGTTGGCCAGCGACGATCGCCTGTTCTTTGCCATGAGCGAAAAAACCAAAGAGACGGCGCTGAAGTTTGACGGTAATCAGATCAAACAGAGCTGGCTGGCGCTGGTGTAACCACTTTTATCGTGCCTCGGGGATACCTTTTCGGCCGCCATGCGGCCCCATGACCACGGGATTGTTAGCATGAAAAGAAGAGAAGTCTTGCAAACTGCAGCCTCCTCCATTGTTGCCGCGCTGTCGGTGAGCGCGTTTTCCAGTTACGCCGCCAAAAGTGGTCAGCCGGCGCTGAAAGCGGTTGATGCCTCCAGCGTCCCGCCGGGCGATGTGCCGATTCTGACGCCGGAAAACGTCTATACCATGCCACCGCAGTTCTGGCAGAACTTTGAAGGCAAACTGTGGATTGGCGCAGCAGGCAAAGATGCCAGCCAGGCCGGCAACCAGATTCCGGTGTATCTGCGCGACGCCAGCGGTAAGGTGTCCCAGGTGAGCCAGCCCATTGCGCTCAATAAAGGCAACTTTGCCCAGTTTATTCACGATAATGCCGCGTTAATCGCCAATCCCGCGCACTCGATGGTGGTGGAAGATAACCAGGGCAATACGCTGTTTTCCATCAGCGACGTGTCGCGCCCGAACGCCAGCAACTTCAGCCAGCGCCTGGCGCAGCCGAACGGCTATCAGCTGATCGGCGAAATTCCGTCGGTGGAAGAGCTGCGTAAAACCCGACCGCTGTTTGCCGGGGCGAAAATCAAGCTGAAAAGCTGGCACGAAGGGCTGGAAGTGGGCGGCGGCGAGTTCGTCGGCGTGTATGGCGAAGGCGAAGATGATGGCGGCGTGATTTTCAGCGGCAACGGATTCTACTGGCGCCGCGTGGTGGAAGATTTCAACCGTCTGACGCTGTTTGACTTCGGCGCCATCGCCGACGGCAAAACCGATACGGCACCGGCGATCAAAGCCATGTATCAGTGGTCGCTCAAGGCTAACCAGCAGATCTGCGTACAGTTTCCGGCAGGCACCTTCTTCGTGACCGGCTGTGACTTTGGCGATCAACAGCAGCGCTTTTTCCGCATTTCCGGCGCGATGGTTAACTTCGGCTATTTCCCGGCGACCACGCTGGTTTCTGACGGTCGTTCCGAATTCCTGTTCCAGGTGAATGCGCGCTGGACCGAAATCTCCAACCTGATCTTCAACGGTCAGAACGACAAGCGGCCAAACAAACAGGGGCTGTTCCGCAACACCTGTCCGGGCGGTCAGTTCTTCCGCGGTGCCTGCCTGCGCTTCAACCGCGTCGGCGGCACCTCAATCAGCCTGCTGGATACGCTGGACTGCAAAATCGACCAGTGGTACGCCGACACCTGTACCGGTGACGTGATCAAAGCCAGCTGGTCCGGACAGAAGCAGGGTGCGTGGGACCACAGTACGGCGATTGAGCTGTCGAACTTCAACGCCCAGCGCTGTACCGGCGGCATGGTACTTAACCTGCCGCGCTGCAGCCAGTCGATCATTCATAACGGCTGGAT
Organism: gamma proteobacterium symbiont of Lampromicra miyakona; assembly: GCF_059730895.1. Lineage (NCBI taxonomy): Bacteria > Pseudomonadati > Pseudomonadota > Gammaproteobacteria > gamma proteobacterium symbiont of Lampromicra miyakona. The sequence goes on from NZ_AP035932.1 coordinate 1,540,145, forward strand.
TGAGCACAGCGAGCACCCCGGCGATATCTCGAACGGTCAGTGGATCATTGATGCGCTGAGCCTGGAAGATTGTAAAAACCCGCTGAACGCGCGCAATTCCCGCCTCAACATGCGCCAGACCAATCTGCAGTCTGGCAGCTGGATCGATAACTCGCTGGAAGGCGAGCGCTGGCTGAATATCTGGGAGATGGGCTCAACGCGGGTGGAGTCTTACGGCGTGGCCATCGACGGCAGCCTGAAATACAACTACATCACGTCGCGTTTCCGTCTGACCAACAACACCAATCAGGCCACCTGGTTCGAGCTGGGTAATTTTTACTCGCCAACCGTGGGTGACAGCTGGGAGATCGAGCTGTTTGGTCAGTCGCAGTTCAGCAACGGCAGCGACAAACAGCCGCTGCTCGACGTGATGGGCGGTAAACAGACCGGCGGTCGCGCGGTGATTCATCTGCAGCGCAAAACCAGCAAGGCGGAAGCCAGCTGGTCCGCGGAAGGCAGTTCGCCGGTGCTGGAGGTGCGCGTCGATGCGCGCAGCGATACCGATAGCAAAGTGTTCGTCAAACTGGCGGGCTGGACGCCGACGGCGGTGGTGCTGATTAAGAGCACCGCCAAAGACCGTTTCCTCACCGGCCGCTGTGCGCGCGTTGACGCCACCATGGCGCAGGGCAGTCCGACCAGCGGCAGCCAGCCGGCCCCGCAGCGGTTTAGCCTGCACAACGGTAAAGCCGGCATCGGCGGCAACGAGCAGGGCGATTTGCTGCTGGCGTCGCGCGCGCTCAAGGCCGAAGAGGTGGATACGCGCCAGCCGAAGGGGTTTGTTTCAGTGGTGATCAACGGCGAGCAGGTGGCGCTGCCGTATTTTGCGCTGAAGTCGTGAGGGTGAGCGGCGGTCGCCATGAATGGCGACCCTACGTCCGTGCACTTCTCATCATCGCGCACAGGACTTGTAGGGTGCGCATTTATGCGCACCGCTAAACAGGTAACGCATTTACGTCACAACAGGCAGTCGTTAATTTCGGGCCGCTGGCCCATTAGCAGTTTTTTCTTACAGAGTTCACTTAGCCAGTATGGAACTGGCGGCTTGTAAAAAATTACAAAAATTTATCTGGAGTTTTTATGAAGATTTTATTGGTGGGTAACCATACCTGTGGAAATCGTGGGGATGGCGCGATTTTACGTGGACTGATTGATTCATTGCAGGCCGCGCGTGGGGATCTGGATATCGATGTCATCAGCCGCTATCCAACCAGCTCCGGATATTTACTGCAGCAGCACATCCAGCAGGATTCGCTGTTTCTACACAACAGTAAGGCGCCAAAAGGGCTGGTCAGCAGCCTGAAGCGCAAAGTCGCCAACCGTCTGATGCCGGACATCATGATGGCGCACCTCGGCAAAGGCGGCGTGTATAAATCCTTCTCGGTGCCGCCGCATCTGGCGGAATTCACCCGCAGCCTGGCGAAATATGACGCCATCATTCAGGTCGGCGGCTCGTTCTTCGTCGATCTGTACGGCGTCACCCAGTTCGATCACGCGCTGTGCGCGCTGATGGCGAAGAAGCCGCTGCACATGATCGGTCACTCGGTGGGCCCGTTCGAAAACCCGCGCGTCAATGCGCTGGCAAACTTTGTTTTTGACCGCGTCGACAGCCTGGTGCTGCGCGAAGAGGTCAGCCTCGATCGCCTGAAGCAGGATGGCGTGACCACCAGCCGGGTGAAGAAGGGCGTGGACACCGCGTTCCTGGTGCAGGCGCGCGAGGTGGAAAATCCGAGCCACAACCTGCTGCACTGGCAGAACATCATTCAGTCGCGCAAAACCATCGCCATCACCGTGCGTGAGCTGGCACCGTTCGACAAACGTCTTGGCGTTACGCAGAAAGAGTATGAAGCCGCGTTTGGCCGGGTGATCAACGCCATGATCGCCGAAGGTTATCAGGTGGTGGCGTTCTCCACCTGTACCGGCATCGACAGCTATGCCAAAGATGACCGTATGGTGGCGCTGACGCTGCGCGACCACGTTGAGCAGCCGGAGCACTACCATGTGATCATGGACGAGTTCAACGACCTGGAACTCGGAATCCTGCTCAGCCACTGCCATCTCACCATCGGCACACGCCTGCACTCGGCAATCATCTCCATGAACTTCGGCACACCAGCCGTGGCCATCAACTACGAGCACAAATCGCTCGGCGTGATGAACCAGCTGGGTCTGCCGCAGATGGCCACCGACGTGCAGAGCCTGATGGACGGCTCGCTGATCGACAAAGTGCAGACGGTGCTGGCGGACTACGACAACGTGAAGCAAAAAGTGAACACCGCGGTGGCGCAGGAGCGTGAAATCGGCAACCGCATCACCGAAGAAATTCTCAACGTCCTGGGGTAAGTGATGAAGCTAACCTTTTTCACCATGCGTTTTCCGGTTGCCTCTGAGACGTTTGTCCTCAATCAGGTGACGCATTTCATCGATGCCGGCTATGACGTCGAGATCATCTCGGTGTTTCCGGGCGACATGATCAACCGTCATGCCGCGTTCGATGAGTACAATCTGGCGGCGAAAACCCACTATCTGCTGCCGGAAGAGAAGGTATCAAACCTCGACAAACTGACCCAGCGCATCGGTCTGATGCTGCCGAAAATCGCCAAACCGGCGCTGCTGAAGTCGCTCAACGTTGGCCGCTACGGTGCGCAGGCGAAAAAACTGCTGCTGCCAGCCATTGTCGCTAATGCCCGGCAGACCTTTACCGCCGATGTGTTCCTGGTGCACTTCGGCTATGCCGGTGCGCTGGCGAATAAACTGCGCGAGCTGGGGGTACTGAAGGGCAAGCAGGCGACGGTGTTCCACGGCGCGGACATCTCGCGTCGCCACATTCTCGAAGAGCACAAACTGGATTACATCAACCTGTTCAGACAGAGCGAACTGATGCTGCCGATCAGCCATCTGTGGGAGAACAAGCTGATTGAGATGGGCTGTCCGCGCGAGAAAGTTCACGTCACGCGTATGGGCATCGAGCCGGAGAAGTTTAACTTCCAGCCACGCGACGCGTTCCACAAACCGCTGCGCATTGTTTCGGTGGCGCGCCTGACCGAGAAAAAAGGGCTGGACGTGGCGGTCAAGGCCAGTGAAATCCTGCGCGATAACGGCGGTCAGTTCCAGTTCACCATCATTGGTAACGGCGAGCAGGACGGCATGATGCGTGAGCACATCGCACGTGCCGGCCTGGAAGACATGGTGACCATGCCGGGCTTCAAGCCGCAGGAGGAGATTCGTCAGGCGCTGAGCGAGGCCGATATCTTCCTGCTGCCGTCGAAAACCGCCGCCGATGGCGATATGGAAGGCATTCCGGTGGCGCTGATGGAAGCGATGGCGGTCGGCTTACCGGTGGTGTCCACCTACCACAGCGGCATCCCGGAGCTGATTCAGAATAACGTCAGCGGCTGGCTGGTATCGGAAAATGATGCCGGTGAGCTGGCGGACACCCTGCTGCGCCTGTCGCGCGGCGACGTTGACGTTGCACCGGTGGTGGCCGCAGCGCGCCATAAAGTGGAAACCGAGTTCAATCAGCACATCGCTTACGGTGAGCTGGCGAAAATTCTGGAGCGCATGGTGTGAGTGGATTAAAAAAACAGGCGGTGTGGCTGTTTGGCAGCACCTGCTTTGCCGCGCTGCTGCAGGTGCTGCAGCTGGCGGTGCTGGCGCGCAAGCTGGAAGCTCACGAGCTGGGTTTGCTGGCGATCATCAACGCTATTCTGGCGGTGGCTACCGTGCTGCAGGACATGGGCATGAGCAGCTACATCGTGCATCGTCAGGAGATTACACGTCGTGAGCAGAGCACCATTTACTGGGTTAACGTCTCGCTGAGCTTCTGTACCGGTCTGATCATGCTGGCCATCGCCTGGCCGGTGGCATGGTTCTACCATCTGCCGGAGCTGACAGCACTGATTATGCTCACCAGCCTCAACTTCCTCGTGCTCGGTCACCTGTCGCAGTATCAGGCGCACTATGTGAAAACCAAACGCATGGTGACGCTGGCGAAGATTGAGATGGGAACTAAGCTGTTTGCCTTCCTGTGTACGGTGGCGATGCTCTATTTCACCTCCCTGACGGTAGCGGCGGCGATTCTCGGGCTATTCATCAATGCCTTCACGCGCATTCTCTGCATGATCTACTTTGGCGAGAAGTCGTGGCGACCAACGTGGGAGTTCGACGGCAAAACCTTTGTCAGCGCGGTGCGTTACGGTATCTATCAGCTGGGTTCGCAAACCATCAACCAGCTGCGTACTCAGGCCGATGCGCTGATCGTCGGTAAAGTGATGGGTGCCGAGATGCTGGGGATTTACTCGCTGGCGAAAGAGCTGATTCTGCAGCCGCTGAAGCTGGTGTCGCCAGTGATTAACCGCCTGGCGCTGCCGCGCTTCGCCGAGAAGCAGCACGATCCCGAGCAGCTGAAAAAACTGTTCCTTAAGGGCACCTTCGTCATCATGCTGTTCAGCAGCGCGATGTACCTGGCGATTGGTATTCTCTCTCCGGTGATTGTGCGTGTGCTATATGGCGCTTCGCATGAGCAGGTGTATCACCTGATCCCGCTGATGCTGCTGTTCGGTATGCTGCGCCCGATGGGCGGACTAACCGGCGCGATTTCTCAGGCGAACGGACGCACCAACGTCGAGTTCTACTGGAATATCGTCGCCAGCCTGGTGGTGGTGGTGGTGCTGGCGACCACGTGGATCTGGCCGAACGTGATTTACGTGGCGCTGACGCTGTCGATTTCACAGGTACTGATCTCCGCCTTCGCGCATCCGTTCTTCATCAAACCGGTGATTGGCATCCGCTTTATGCCGTATGCGCGCCAGTGGGTGTCGGTGTCGGTGGTGTTTGTCGGCCTGATGCTGCTGGTGAATCATTTCAACCTGTTCGTGATGCCCGAGTGGTTTGAGGGCTGGCTGTAAGCGGTGATGACAGGGGCGGTCGTTGGCAACGGCGACCGCCCGGCATCATCAGATGTGATCGGTGACTGACGTGCAACCGCCGGTGCGCATCAATGCGCACCCTACAAAAACCTGCTGTGATCCTGTAGGGGCGCCATTCATGGCGACCTTCCAAAAATACGCTTCCATCTTCGCCCCAATGATGTTTCCGCAATGCCGGTCTGAACGCTCAACAATCACTGGCCTCACTAGTTATCGCCTTGCACTCTGCCTTCCACTGTTTTTCAGCCATTTAGCCGCTTTTTTTTCCCACCTCATCGCTGACTGGCAGATGGACTTTTTGACGATTTTTTATGTGTTGACAGAGAGTTAGTGCCGGTTTTTCAGATAAAGATTATACTTGCTCAACCGGCCGATCCTGCATAATCGACCCCACGTATTCACTTCATGAAATGGAATAAATATGACCAAGCTTAAAGCAGTAATCCCGGTTGCGGGTCTCGGTATGCATATGCTCCCTGCGACTAAAGCCATTCCGAAAGAGATGCTGCCTATCGTCGATAAACCAATGATTCAGTACATTGTCGACGAGTGCGTGGCGGCGGGCATCAAGGAGATTGTGCTGGTCACCCATGCTTCCAAAAATGCAGTGGAAAACCACTTCGATACCACCTACGAGCTGGAAGCGCTGCTTGAAGCGCGCGTGAAGCGCCAACTGCTGAGCGAAGTGCAGTCAATCTGCCCGCCGGGCGTGACTATCATGAACGTGCGTCAGGCGAACCCGCTGGGTCTTGGCCACTCAGTACTGTGTGCCCGTCCGATGATTGGCGACAACCCATTTGTGGTGGTACTGCCAGACGTGCTGCTGGATGACTCCACCGCTGACCATCTGCGTTACAACCTTGCCGCGATGGTGGCACGCTTCGAAGAGACCGGCCGCAGCCAGGTTCTGGCGAAACACATGCCGGGCGAAGACCTGTCTGAATATGGTGTGCTGACCACCGAGCAGCCGCTGGATAACCCGGGCGATATCAGCACCATCACTAACTTTGTGGAAAAACCCGAGCATCCGTCCGAGCTGAACTCAGACCTGACCGCCGTGGGCCGTTACGTGCTTTCTGCGGATATCTGGGGTGAACTGGAGCGCACAGAGCCCGGCGCCTGGGGCCGTATCCAGCTGACCGATGCCATCGCCTCTCTGAGCCAGAAAAAACCGGTTGATGCCCAGCTGCTGACCGGCACCAGCTTCGACTGCGGTCGTAAACTCGGCTACATGCAGGCCTTCGTCTCTTACGGTCTGCGCAACAACACCCAGGGCCGCGATTTCCGCGAAGCAATCCAAAAAATTCTGGCAAAATAATCTCTTTCCCCGCCGCGCAGGTTGCGCGGTTTTAAAGGAGTACACATGGCTATTTTGGTAACGGGCGGAGCAGGGTACATCGGCTCCCATACGGTGCTGGCGCTGTTAGAGCGCGGCGACGACGTTGTAGTCCTGGATAACCTTTGCAATGCCTCGCGCGAAGCAATTAATCGTGTTGAGAAGCTGGCCGGTAAGAAAGCGGTCTTCGTTGAAGGCGACATCCGCGACCGCGCCTGCCTGCGCGATCTGTTTGCCAGCAATGACATCTCAGCCGTCATCCACTTCGCCGCGCTGAAAGCGGTGGGCGAATCCACGCGCATGCCGCTGGAATATTACGAGAACAATGTCGCCGGGACCGTGGTGCTGCTGGAAGAGATGCGCGCCGCTGGCGTGTGGAACTTTATCTTCAGCTCATCCGCCACCGTGTATGGCGCTGACGCACCGGTTCCGTACGTCGAAACGACGCCGATTGGTGGCACCACCAGTCCGTACGGCACCTCCAAGCTGATGATTGAGTTCGTGATGCGCGACTTCGCCAAAGCCGAGCCGAACTTCAAAGCCATCGCGCTGCGCTACTTCAACCCGGTCGGCGCGCACGAATCCGGTGAGATTGGCGAAGACCCAACCGGTATTCCGAACAACCTGCTGCCGTACATTGCGCAGGTGGCGATTGGGCGTCTGGACAAGCTGGGCGTGTTTGGCGATGACTACGCGACGCCAGATGGCACCTGCCAGCGTGACTATATTCATGTCGTCGACCTGGCGGAAGGGCACCTGAAAGCGCTGGATCACCTGCCAAAAGTTGAAGGCTACAAAGCTTACAACCTCGGCGGCGGCAAAGGCTTCTCGGTGCTGGAGATGATCAAGGCGTTTGAGCAGGCGTCCGGTAAACAGATTCCGTTCGAGTTTAAACCGCGCCGCGACGGCGATCTGCCGGCGTTCTGGGCGGATGCCAGCCTGGCGAACAAAGAGCTCGACTGGCGCGTCACGCGCGGTATCGATGCGATGATGCGCGATACCTGGAACTGGCAGTCGAAGAACCCGAATGGCTTTAAGTGATTAAGCAGGTAATGAGTAAAAACCCGGCATATGCCGGGTTTTTTTATGGGCAAATAATTTACTTTGGTGTTTTTTTGTTCAGGCATTCATTTGCGGGATGCAGAAAAATCCTAATCAGCGTCAGGCCAATGCATCAACTTCACAACTCATCATATTGATTTAGTGAAACCCCGCTGCAGCCTTTCATTCTGCGAATCGGCGACTATATTCTTTCAGACTCAGTAGCTTGGCGATAAACGCACCGGTGAAAGAAAATTAAGATTCGTCGCGCTGGCATCGGACAATAACCATGTTAATTCGGCAGCACAAAATGTATTATTTGCGATGGTCTCAGACAAAGCGGTTGGTGCTGCAATATTGACCATAATTAGCCGAGACGGAAAGCACAGGATTGACTTGTTACACAGCATATTGGTTGCTGCAAGCCAAGGGCGGTAGCGTGGCTATTTTTTGTTTTGCTGAAAAATTGTCCCGCTGGAAATGATAGAGCAGTCTAAAAGACACATTTGAGGTTGTGGAATGTTACTTCCCGTAATCATGGCCGGAGGAACCGGCAGTCGTTTGTGGCCCCTTTCACGTGAATTGTATCCAAAACAGTTCATCAGCTTGCACGGACAGCACTCGATGCTGCAGGAGACTGTCAACCGCCTGACCGGTGTTGAAGCGCGAGCTCCACTGGTCATCTGCAACGAAGAGCACCGTTTCCTCGTCGCTGAACAGCTTCGTCAAATCAACAAACTTTCCCATAACATCATCCTTGAGCCGGTTGGTCGCAACACGGCGCCGGCGATTGCTCTGGCAGCGATTAACGCGATTGAGCAAGGCGATGATCCGGTGCTGTTAGTGTTAGCCGCCGACCATGTCATTGAGAACCGCGCGGCATTCCACCAGGCCATCACCACCGCAACGAAATATGCCAAGCAGGGACATCTGGTCACCTTCGGCATCGTGCCCACCGGACCTGAAACCGGTTACGGCTATATTCATCGCGGTGAGCAGCTGGCGGGGGATGAACATGCGCCGTTTAGCGTGCTGCGTTTTGTTGAAAAGCCGAATCTGCAAACGGCTCAGGATTATCTGGCTTCCGGTGAATATTACTGGAACAGCGGGATGTTTATGTTCCGCGCCAAACGTTATCTGCAGGAACTGGAAAAGTTCCGTCCTGATATTCTGGATGCCTGCCGCCGTGCGATGGCGAACGTGGCAGAAGGTAACGACTTCATCAGCATTGATAAAGACGATTTCATTGCCTGCCCGGATGAGTCCGTTGATTATGCCGTGATGGAGCAAACGGACGCAGCCGTCGTGGTGCCACTGGATGCGGGCTGGAGCGATGTCGGATCCTGGTCCGCGCTGTGGGAAGTGAATGAAAAAGATGCAGCCGGTAACTCGCTGAAAGGCGATACCTTCCTGCACAACACTAAAAATTGCTACATCAACAGCGAAGATCAGTTAGTGGCAGCTATCGGCGTGGAAAATCTGGTGATTGTTAACACCAAGGATGCCGTACTGGTGGCGCGCAAAGATCAGGTTCAGGACGTCAAACGCGTGGTGGAGTTCCTGAAGAGCGAATGCCGTACGGAATATCGCCGTCATCGCGAAACTTACTGGCCATGGGGACGCTGCGATCTGGTGGTTAATACCGGCCGTTTCAACGTGAACCGCATTACGGTAAAGCCGGGCGAATCATTTGAATTACAGATGCATTATCACCGAACTGAGCACTGGGTAATTTTATCCGGCACTGCCAAAGTGTCTATTCAGGATAAAACCTTATTGCTGACGGAAAACCAGTCGACCTTTATTCCGATTGGCCATCAGCACACGTTAGAAAATCCAGGCAAGATTCCGTTAGAGCTGCTGGAAATTCAGTCAGGCTCCTATCTGGGCGATGACGACTTAATTCTGATAAAAGAACAATTTGCAAGTAAGTAAGGACAGACGAGATCATGGCTGCATTGACCTGTTTTAAAGCTTATGACATTCGCGGTGAGCTTGGCGCGGAATTAAATGAAGAAATTGCATATCGTATTGGCCGCGCTTATGGCGAATTTTTAAAGCCGGAAACGATTGTCGTGGGCGGCGATGTTCGGCTGACCAGTGAAAGCCTGAAAATGGCCCTGGCCAATGGTTTAATGGATGCGGGTACCAATGTACTTGATATCGGCTTAAGCGGCACGGAAGAGATTTATTTCGCCACCTTCCATTTAGGCATTGATGGTGGCATTGAAGTGACGGCAAGCCATAATCCGATGAACTATAACGGCATGAAGCTGGTGCGCGAAGGTTCCCGTCCTATCAGTGGCGATACAGGCTTACGTGATGTTCAGCGTCTGGCTGAAGCTAACGATTTTGCGCCGGTAGATGCAGCTAAGCGTGGCAGCTATAAACAGATCTCGGTATTGGATGCCTATGTCGATCACCTGATGGGCTACATTGATCTGGCAAATTTCACCAAACCCATGACGCTGGTCATCAACTCGGGTAATGGCGCAGCCGGTCACGTTATCGATGAGATCGAAAAGCGCTTCCGGCAGGCGAATGCACCGGTCACCTTCGTTAAAGTTCATCATGAAGCGAATGGTCATTTCCCGAACGGTATTCCCAATCCCTTACTGCCAGAGTGCCGGAAAGATACCTCCGATGCGGTGAAAGCGAACAAAGCCGATATGGGCATCGCATTTGATGGCGACTTTGATCGCTGCTTCCTGTTTGACGAGAACGCAGAGTTCATCGAAGGTTATTACATTGTTGGCCTGCTGGCCGAAGCGTTCCTCAAGAAAGAGCCTGGCGCGAAGATCATTCACGATCCCCGTTTGACCTGGAACACCATCGACGTCGTCACTAAAGCGGGTGGCATACCTGTTATGTCTAAAACAGGTCATGCGTTTATTAAAGAGCGCATGCGTGAAGAAGATGCGGTGTACGGCGGTGAAATGAGTGCGCATCATTATTTTCGCGACTTTGCTTACTGTGACAGCGGTATGATCCCCTGGCTTTTAGTGGCAGAATTACTCGCAGTAAAGGGGCAGACATTATCTCAGCAGGTTTCAGAAAGAATGAAAGCCTTCCCTTGTAGTGGCGAAATAAACTTCAAAGTAGTGAATGCCACTGCCATTATTGCCTCACTTTCTGAAAAATATTCACCCTCGTGTGTCGCTAAAGATACTATTGATGGCCTTAGTCTGGATTGCTCAGACTGGCGATTTAATTTAAGAACGTCTAATACAGAGCCTTTATTGCGGTTGAATATTGAAACTAAAGGCAATATAGAAAAAGTTGATGTTTTACTCGCAGAGTTTACTTCTATTATTAACTCAAATTAATCACATGTAATAAATGGTAGATCAAAATATGTCAAATAAAGTTGCAATCGTTACCGGTATTACAGGCCAGGATGGTGCGTATCTGGCTGAATTATTGTTAGAGAAAGGTTATACCGTTTACGGCACCTATCGTCGCACCAGTTCCGTCAACTTCTGGCGTATTGAAGAGCTTGGAATTAAAAACAACGCTAGCCTGCATTTAGTTGAATATGACCTTACCGATCTTTCCGCCAGCATTCGTCTGCTTCAGCAAAGTGGCGCGACAGAGGTTTATAACCTTGCTGCACAAAGCTTCGTTGGTGTCTCCTTTGAGCAACCTGTAACTACAGCAGAGATCACCGGTATTGGTCCGGTTAATCTGTTGGAAGCTATTCGTATCGTCAACCCGAAAATTCGTTTTTATCAGGCTTCTACATCAGAAATGTTTGGTAAAGTGCAGGCAATTCCGCAAAAAGAAGATACACCATTTTATCCGCGCAGCCCGTATGGTGTTGCCAAGCTTTATGCACACTGGATGACGATTAATTATCGTGAAAGCTACGATATTTTTGCCTCAAGCGGAATTCTGTTCAACCACGAGTCTCCTTTGCGCGGTCAGGAATTTGTCACTCGTAAGATTACTGACTCAGTAGCTAAGATTAAACTCGATAAGCTCGACGTACTTGAACTGGGCAACCTTGACGCGAAACGCGACTGGGGCTTTGCTAAAGAGTATGTAGAAGGAATGTGGTTGATGCTTCAGGCAGATGAACCGGATACCTTTGTACTTGCTACCAACCGAACAGAAACTGTACGTGACTTCGTATCGATGGCATTTAAAGCTGCTGGTATTGAATTACGTTTCGAAGGTAAAGACGAACAGGAAGTGGCAATTGACGTGGCAACAAATAAAGTTGTTGTAAAAGTAAATCCGAAATTCTACCGTCCAGCCGAAGTTGAATTACTGATCGGTAATCCTCAGCGTGCTAAGGATATTCTTGGATGGGAACCTAAAACTACTCTTGAAGAGTTATGCACTATGATGGTTAAAGAAGACCTTCGCCGTAACGAACAAGGATTCTCTTTCTAATATGACTAATGGCAAAAAAGCATTGATCACCGGGATCAAGGGCTTTACCGGCCATTATATGGCAGCGGAACTTTCCGCTGCTGGATATGATGTTTATGGCCTGGGCTCAGCTTGCTCGGATAATATCGATAACTATTTTCAAGTAGATCTCACAGATAATATTCAAGTTAAAAACGCAGTAGATTGTATAAGTCCCGATGTTGTCGTTCATTTGGCAGCAATTGCTTTTGTTGGTCACTCAAATCCGAACGCATTCTATGATGTCAACCTTTCCGGCACGCGCAACTTGCTATCTGCATTAACAGAAACAAAGAAAAAGCCCGAAGCCGTATTAGTGGCAAGTAGCGCAAACGTTTATGGAAATAATATTTCTGGTAAGCTTGATGAATCAACGCTTACGAATCCTGCTAATGATTATGCCGTTAGCAAGCTTGCTATGGAATATATGGCGAACCTATTTAAAGATAGGTTGCCATTAATTATTACCCGTCCTTTTAACTACACGGGAGTGGGACAAGCTGGAAATTTTTTAATTCCTAAAATTGTCAAACATTTCCGCGAACGCAAAGACGTTATTGAACTTGGTAATATAGATGTATGGCGTGACTTCTCTGATGTACGAGATTTAGTTAAATGCTATGCTGAATTACTAAAGTGTAAAGCTTTTGGGGAAGTGGTCAATGTTGCTACTGGAGAGATGCACTCACTTAGAGATGTTATTAGCCTTTGTGAAGATATTACCGGTCACTCCATAACCATTGAGGTAAATCCTGGTTTTGTTAGACCAAATGAAATCAAAGAGTTGTGCGGTGATATTTCGTTGCTGAATAGTCTGATTGGCCATGAAATGCAAAAAGTACCACTTAGGGAAACTCTGAAATGGATGCTGGAAACAAAAAGCTAGAGGTTGTTTTCTCGACGGATTGCATAAAATACCCTTTAACGGGTATCGGGCGTTATGCTTTTGAACTGGCGAAACAACTTCAGCAACGGGAAGATAAACTTTCACTTACTTTTTTGCATGGAACAAGAGTAAGAGATTCATTGGCGGTTGCAAGTGAATCTTCGCAATCCGTTCAGTCGCTTAAGCGAGAGTTACAAAAAAGCAAAATAGTTAGTGAACTTTATCGCCTTGTTTTTCCTCATTTAAAGTCCCGGGCACTTAAAAAATTCAAAGAATACATTTACCATAGTCCTAATTATTATCTCCCTCCGCGTGTTAAAAATTGCGTTGCGACTTTTCACGATCTGTCAGTATTTCATTGGCCACAGTTCCATCCTGCTGGGAGAGTGCATCTCATGCAGAAAGAGCTGCGTAACACTGTAAAGCGTGCTTCGGTATTGATAACGGATTCGTATTATACAAAAAATGAGTTGATGGAATTTTTTTCTTTGGATGAAAAGAAAATATCAGTTGCACCATTGGCGTGTAATCACCAATTTCATTCGCGCACTCAAGAAGATGTTCACGCAGTATTGGATAAGTATCAGTTAAAATGGCGTCGCTTCTTTCTTTATACTGGTACAATCGAACCCAGAAAAAATATTTTAACGCTTCTACGTGCATATGATCGCTTGTCATTACAAGAGAAGAAAAATTTCCCGCTCGTAATTAGCGGATATAAAGGCTGGGAAAATGAAGAGCTCTTTCGTCTTTTTGATAAAGGTGAGCGGGAAGGCTGGTTGAAATATTTAGGCTTTGTACCAGGTAACGATTTACCCATGCTCTTTAGTGCTGCTAACAGTTTCCTCTTCCCTTCGATTTATGAAGGGTTTGGATTACCAGTTTTGGAGGCTATGTCATCTGGCACTCCCGTTATTTGTTCAAATGCAACGTCATTACCTGAAGTTGTTGGAGATGCCGCGCTAATGCATGAACCGGAAGACATAGAATTGCTCACGGATTATCTAAAAATGATGATTAATGATGAGGAGTTGAAACAGAAAATGATCCAGGTTGGTCTTAGCCAAGCCCAAAATTATTCGTGGTCATTCTGTGCCGATAAAACGATAGAAGCGTATGATCAGGTTTTTAAATTAATATGATGAAAGTCCTTCACTGCTATAAAACATATTACCCGGATACTTTTGGTGGGATTGAGCAAGTTATTTATCAGCTCGCTGAAGGCGGTGTGAAAGAAAATATCCAATCAACGGTTTTTACGCATAGCCCTGATTTTGATGATGCTATTTCAATGTTGGATCATCATACCATTCATCGTGTTAAAACATTATTAGAGTATGCTTCTACGCCAATTTCATTTGCTGCTATTACTGAGTTTAAAAAGCTAGCAACACATGCAGATATTATTCATTATCATTTTCCCTATCCCTTTATGGATGTCCTGCATTTCACAAATTTTACAAAAAAGCCATCGATCGTAAGCTATCATTCCGATATTGTTAAACAAAAGGCCCTGCTAAAACTTTATACACCATTGATGAATAGGTTCCTTTCCAGTGTAGATTGCATTGTTGCTGCATCACCAAATTATGTCGAAAGTAGCCCGATTCTGCAAAAATTCAAAGATAAAGTTAAGGTTATTCCCTACGGTCTGAATGAAAGTTTTTATCAAAACAATGATCCCCAGGTATTAGAAAAGTGGTCCCAGCGATTCCCTAACGGCTTTTTTCTTTTCATTGGGACCTTTCGTTACTATAAAGGGCTTCACATACTCATCGATGCTGTCGCTGATAGTGATTATCCTGTTGTCATTGTTGGTGCGGGACCCATTGAATCTGAACTGAAAGCGCAAGCCCAGTCGTTGGGTATCGACAATATTCATTTCCTTGGTGCATTACAGGATGACGATAAATCTGCGTTATTACAGCTTTGTACTTGCTTAGTTTTTCCTTCACATCTTCGTTCAGAAGCTTTTGGTATTTCCTTGCTTGAAGGGGCTTTGTACTCAAAACCACTGATTTCAAGCGAAATTGGAACCGGTACTACTTTCATCAACATTGACGGTCTTACCGGTCTGGTTGTCCCGCCTTCAGACCCCAGGGCTTTACGCAAAGCTATGGATGAGATCTGGTTCAACCCAGAGAAAGCTCGTACCTTTGGCCAGGCTGCTCAACAACGATTCGAAAAACTTTTTACAGCAGACAAGATGATTGAAAGTTATGCAGGTTTATATATGTCTCTGTTAAATAAGTAAATTTCATCACTCGCTGCATTTCTTAAAAAGCATCAATAATTACCTCTTATCACCTCTCATGAGTTAACATATTGGTCACTTACTGAATGGTGTTACTGGTAACACCTAGCGAGACCACAGACAGGAGTATGTAATGTCCAAGCAACAGATCGGCGTTGTAGGTATGGCAGTGATGGGGCGTAACCTTGCTCTTAACATCGAAAGCCGCGGTTACACAGTCTCAATCTTTAACCGTTCACGTGAAAAGACTGATGAAGTTATCGCTGAAAATCAGGGCAAAAAACTTGCTCCTTATTACTCCGTGGAAGAGTTTGTTGAGTCGTTAGAAAAACCCCGCCGCATCCTTCTGATGGTACAGGCAGGTGAAGCGACAGACAAAACCATCGCTTCACTGACGCCACACCTCGATAAGGGCGACATTCTGATTGATGGTGGTAACACCTTCTATAAAGACACTATCCGTCGTAATAAAGAACTGTCTGATCAGGGCTTCAACTTCATCGGTACCGGTGTCTCCGGCGGCGAAGAGGGCGCTCTGAAAGGCCCATCGATCATGCCTGGCGGTCAGAAAGAAGCGTATGAACTGGTAGCGCCAATTCTGGATAAAATTGCTGCGCGTGCAGAAGACGGTGAAGCCTGCGTTACTTACATCGGTCCGGACGGTGCTGGTCACTATGTGAAGATGGTGCACAACGGTATCGAGTATGGTGATATGCAGCTGATTGCAGAAGCATATGCTTTACTGAAAGGTGCACTCGGTCTGAACAATGAAGAGCTGGCTAAAACCTTCACTGACTGGAACAACGGTGAGCTGAGCAGCTACCTGATCGACATCACTAAAGATATCTTCACCAAGAAAGATGAAGACGGTAAATACCTGGTTGATGTGATTCTGGATGAGGCAGCCAACAAAGGTACCGGTAAATGGACCAGCCAGAGCTCCCTGGATCTTGGCGAGCCACTTTCTCTGATCACTGAGTCTGTATTCGCACGTTACCTCTCTTCACTCAAGTCACAGCGTGTTGCAGCTTCTAAAGTGCTGAGCGGCCCTCAGGCGCAAGCCTTCACCGGTGATAAAGCTGAGTTCATTGAGAAAGTGCGCCGTGCACTGTATCTGGGTAAGATTGTTTCTTATGCTCAGGGCTTCTCTCAGCTGCGTGCGGCTTCAGAAGAGAACAACTGGGATCTGCATTACGGTGAAATCGCGAAGATCTTCCGTGCGGGTTGCATCATCCGTGCACAGTTCCTGCAGAAAATTACTGATGCTTATGCGACCGATGCTAACATCGCAAACCTGCTGCTGGATCCCTACTTCAAAAACATCGCTGATGAATATCAGCAGGCGCTGCGTGATGTTGTCTCTTATGCCATCCAGAACGGTATTCCAACGCCAACCTTCTCAGCGGCAATTGCATACTACGATAGCTATCGCTCAGAAGTACTGCCTGCCAACCTGATTCAGGCGCAGCGCGACTACTTTGGTGCGCACACTTATAAGCGTATTGATAAAGACGGTGTGTTCCATACTGAATGGTTAAGCTAATCTAAAAAGTCATATCATTAATTCTTAATTAATAAAGCACATCAACTGATGTGCTTTATTTTATTCCAATGAAACATATAAAAATACGTAATTGCTGGTGTTCAGAAAAGCCTAAAAAATTTTGGAAAAGACTGATGCAATTAAGTTATCATTGCATGCTAAGGAAAATAAATGATTTATTACGATATTACTGATATTATCAATCACTCGAAGTTCTCAACTAAAGTTAGTGGTATTCAGCGTGTTGTCTTAGAGGGGTTGAAAGGGATTGAGGGTGAGCATTGTATCTTTTTTATGAGTCCAATTACAGGGAGAACTTATAAAGTAGATGGGCTTAAAAAAATAAATATCAATGATCTTTCTCCATTTGTCAATATGTGGATTTACGCTGACATCTATGTGTCAAAATCTGAAAGTAATATCGATGAATATTTTAAAAAAAATTAGGTATTTAGGTAGAAAGAAAAAATTAATAAGTGATACCTACTTTATTCTATCTAAAATTCCTGGTGTTAAGAAGGTGAGTCACGGAGCTGTTTTTAGATTCCTTCAAAACCGTATTTCACTTTACCCGGGTTTAACAATCTCTGAAATTGACAAATTTCGGGAAAGTGCTTCAGTAGCTTTGTTTGGTGGTGTATGGAACTTTCAGGACAAGTATCAGGAAGTCATAGAAAGGAAATGGTACGGGTTGCGTAAAATATTTATGGTTTACGACATGATTCCCATTGTATCAGCTTATGTACCAGACGAATTGAAAGTAATGTTCAAAAAGTATATTCCATTTGTTCTGGAATATGCCGATAAAATTATTGTTAATTCTCATAGTTGTAAAAATGATTTGGAGAATTATTGTATACAACGCGGTACTGCAATTCCAGATATTGAGGTTGTACATTTATCACATAATCTACCAGAAGGTTCAGGGAAAATATCGGAAGAGGAAGACTATGAATTCCCCCTCCGTGTGCGTAAGCTTAAGTATGAGCAATATGCGTTTTGCGTTGGTTCAATAGAATCACGTAAAAACCATGTTAACCTAATTCTTACATGGATAAAATTTTTTAACAGTCCACAGTACGCAAATCAGAAGCTTGTAATTGCAGGAAAATGGCTTTGGGATACGGCTGCATTTGAGCAACAGTTGCTTCATTCAGGAAACGTTTATGGAAGTGTGATTATAATGCAAGACGCTTCCGATGCTGAGATTGGAGAACTTTATAGAAATTGCAGATTTACGGTTTATCCTTCTCACTATGAAGGCTGGGGCTTGCCATTAGGAGAGTCTCTTGCTTCGGGAAAACCTTGCCTGCATTTTGATACTTCTTCGCTAAAAGAAGCAGGGTATGGGTTGACGAACGCAGTTGAATATCCAAACTATATGCAATTTAATCAGATGTTTAGCAAGTTAATGTCAGATGATGATTTCTATAGTGAACAAGTTCAGTATATTGCATTGAACAAAGAAAAGCTACGCAGCTGGAAAGATTTCTCTACAGACATTAAGAAAATGTTTATTCATGAAGAGGAAGTTCAATGAGTGATTCAGGAAAAATGATTTGGTTCGGAAAAAGACCACCAAAATCCTGTGTTAGTTTAAGCACTGAATTTATTGGAACTGTAGATGCCCGACTTTCCCCTGAGCATTATTATCAATATAACAACATTAATTTCACCGAAGCTTTGATATCAAATTACAGGAATTGGCCATTCATTGTTGATGAAATATTTAAACTATCTAAAGGAAAAACAACTTTTTCTTTCAGATTTAAAGCAAATGCGCCTTTTTTTTCGATTCCAAAATTTTACAAGCAAATTTACCATTTGTCTGCAGGAAGCGTAGAGTTCGTAAGTATTGAAAGTGACGATGATGTTGATGGCTATGTGCTCTGTTTTACCGCAACTCGTAGGGAATTTGATACCAGCAGGGATTGGTCGTTTGGGATTTTATGGGATGGGAAGAATGAAAACTATTTAAAAGATTACATTGATAGTGTTAGTAAGTTAGTTTCATCCGATTTAAATGTTGAAGTTATAATCTGCGGTCCAAAGCCATCATTTGAAATAAAGCTTGATAATACAATAATTCAAGCTGATCAGAATACCGAAAAGTTTTCAAATATTTCCCATAAGAAAAACCTCATTATTAACAAAGCGAAATATGCGAACATCTGTCTGGCACATAACCGATATCAACTAGATGAGAACTTCATAAAGTCATTTGACCGTATTAATCATGACTTTGATGTGTGCGTAGTAAAGCAAGTTCTTGCTGAAACGGGTGAAAGGGTACCCGATTGGGTCTCTCAGGCCTCTGACCAAAGGCTGACAGCTAATTATCTGCTTACTTATGGCGAATATTCTCCCTACATCTATATTCCTGGTGGTTTAGTCATTGGTAAAAAAGATGTCTTAATGAAAAATCTATTCAACGATTTAGGTACGTGGAATATGGCAGAAGACGTAGAACTATCTCAGCGTCTTATGGCATTAGACTACCTTCCAAGACTTAATACAAAGACAGTAGCCCGTGTACTACAACTTAGAAAAGAAATTATTGCTGATTTTAAGAAGCCCGATGTAAGCAACTTTTATCATCATATCGACCTCTTCCAAGGTTCTCATAAGCGTAACATTATTTACGGTGCTCTCGTCAAAAGAAACACTAAGTTGCTGCTCACCAACCCAATCTCTTTTTTTAAAAAAATAAAGATAAAAATAAAGGATGTTTATAAATAAAAGAACTCAATAATAAAATTGATTTTTATTAACCTTATATCAATATTATCGAAATATTCTAAATTCGTGAGGTTTTTATGTTGAACATTGTTATCCCTATGGCCGGTGCAGGTAGTCGTTTCGCCAAAGCAGGTTACTCTGATCCTAAACCACTGATTAAAATTCATGATGTAGCAATGGTGAATATAGTGGTGAATAATTTAAAACCTACTTGTCCTCATAAATTTATTTTCATCATTCAACGTGCACATGATGAAAAATACAATCTGACTTCGCAACTGAAAGAATGGGAATCGGACTGTGAAGTAATATATGCTGATGGTTTGACGGAAGGTGCCGCGTGTACAGTCTTGCTGGCAAAACACTTAATCAATAATAATGACCAGTTAATGATAGCAAACAGCGATCAGTTTGTTGATTGTCATATTGACGATTACCTACGTGCTATGGATGAAAATCAGTATGATGGCATGATAATGACCATGGAAGCAGATGACCCTAAGTGGTCTTATGTTGGTTTTGATGCGAATGGCAAGGTTAATCGAGTCGTTGAGAAGGCTGTTATTTCAAAAGAAGCTACTGTCGGTATCTATAACTTCCAAAAAGGTTGTGACTTTGTTAATGCTGCGGAGCAGATGATTCGAGATAATGAACGCGTCAATGGCGAATATTATGTTGCACCAGCCTACAATTATCTTATTGAGAATGGTTCAAAAATTGGTATTTATAATATCGGGTCTGAAGCTAATGGTATGTATGGCCTGGGAATTCCTGCAGATCTTGATCTCTTTTTAAACCTTGAGTTATCGTATAAAGCTGCACAAGGAATTAAAAATGGAAATTATTAGTCATCGTGGTTATTGGAAAAATAGCCTGGAAAAAAATACGTATCAAGCTTTCAAGCGCTCTTTTGATCTAAATTTCGGTACTGAAACAGACATCAGAGATTTCAATAATAAACTTGTTATCTCACATGATATCCCAACAGGTCATGAGATGCCCCTTGATGATTTTTTGGGTTTAATCGATGGCAAGGATTTCTCAATTGCTTTGAATATTAAAGCAGATGGGTTAGTCAATCATCTTGCTGAACATTTATCCAAATTTAATATCAGGAAAGCATTTGTATTTGACATGTCAGTTCCGGACCAAATTAGTTACTGCCGCGATGGCAGGTTAAGCTTCTTTTCTCGAGCGAGTGAGTATGAACCTGTCATTTCACTTTATGATAAGTGTGAAGGCGTCTGGTTAGATGCATTTGAATCGACGTGGTATGACAACGATTACATTGGGAAAATTTTGAGTGTCGGTAAAAAAGTTTGTGTTGTTTCATCTGAACTACATAAACGCGACGATTATAAAATGTTGTGGAGAATGCTGGCTGAATCCGAGTATATTGATTCAGACAACCTCATTTTATGCACGGACTTACCTGAGGATGCAATGCATTTCTTTAAGGAGCTAAAATGATCAAAGCAGTCATATTTGATATGGATGGCGTGTTAATCGAAGCCAAGGATTGGCATTACGAAGCTCTTAACAAATCACTAAATTTATTTGGATATAATATTAGTCGCTTTGATCATCTGACTAAGTTTGATGGTTTGCCAACAAAAGATAAGTTGAATATTCTCACTACTGAATATAATCTGCCTGTCGAGTTGCATTCATTCATTAACGAAATGAAACAACATTACACGATGGAAATTGTTCATACGAAATGCAAGCCATTATTTATTCATGAGTATGCTCTGTCAAAATTAAAAAGCGAAGGGTATAGATTGGCTGTGGCTTCAAACTCAGTAAAAAATACTGTAATTACAATGATGGATAAGGCTTCACTTACACCATACCTGGACTTTCTAATTTCGAATGAAGATGTAAAAAAAGGAAAGCCTGATCCGGAAATGTATATTAAGACGATAGAATTACTTGGCTTTAAACCAGAGGAGTGTGTGGTCGTTGAAGATAATGAAAATGGTATTCGTGCAGCTAAAGGTGCTGGGGCACATGTCCTTGCAGTAAATGAAGTTACGGATGTTATTTACCGCAATATTAAAAGCTTCATCTTATCAATAGAGGGAGTGAAATCATGAACATCCTAATTTTGGCTGCTGGTGAACATTACATAGATAGCAATGATAAAAATTACCCATTCTGTTTATCTGAGTTTCTTGGTAAACCCCTGATTCAATTGATCGCAGAACAAATTAGTTTTAATAAAGGGCATGCCGCATTCCTATTTCAGGATAAACATATCAAAAAATATCGTTTAGATAACATTGTTCGCTTGCTATCCAATGGAAGTTTTTACTCCATTGCAGTACCAGAAGATACCGCTGGCGCCGCCTGCACCGCAATGTTGGGCGTAGTAAGTTTAAATCAAGATGCGCCTTTATTGATCGTAAGTGCGAATCAATTTGTCGATATTGATCTCAACAATTTCACCTCATCAATGTTGGACTCACATTATGACGCTGGTACAATCGTTTTTGATTCCGTCCACCCCCGTTACTCATATGTCTTGATTGATGATGATCATGTCGTTGAAGCGTCCGAAAAAAACCCAATCAGTCGTAACGCCACAGCAGGTGTGTATTGGTACAGAAAAACATCGTACTTTACTGAAGCGGTGAAGCAAATGATCAGGAAAGATGCTCGAGTGGATAATATGTTTTATATTTGCCCTTCATTTAACGAACTTATTCTTCGTGGTCTAAAAATTGGTATCAAACGTATTGATAGTGAAAAATATCATCCTTTGAAAACTATTTCTCAGTTTGAAGTATTGAAAGGTCATCAATGAAAAATTACAAATTATCTGATATGAAGGGTGGTTGGATTGTTGGTGGCTTTAACCCCACAGTATATTCAACAAATGATTGTGAAGTTGCTATCAAGTATTATAATTCAGGAGACAGCGAAGTGGCGCATTACCACAAGATCGCCACTGAAATTACCTGTATCGTTTCGGGTGAAGTCCTGATGTGTGGTCAACGCTGGAAAGCTGGCGATGTAATTGTTTTATCACCAGGAGATGTCACATCGTTCGAAGCATTAACAGACGCCATTACTACCGTTGTTAAATTACCGGGTGCGTTAAACGATAAGTATATCGTTTAGCAATGTAAAAAACTCTGATTAAGTCCTCATTCACATTAGTCTGATTTTATCTGCAGCACAAAAAAACCAAGGTGCAAGGACTTGACTGTGATAGAGGTGGCATTAGAATGTCTAAATTTTCACTAATGGAACAAAATAATGCAAGGTAGTTTCGTTCAGGTTGCCTTAAAGGATATTTTATCGGCAATTAACCGCTATTCGTTAGTTGGAATGTTAGGATGGCAAGATGTAAAGCAGCGCTATCGTCGTTCAGCGTTAGGACCATTCTGGTTGACAATCAGTATGGGTGTGATGATTGGTACTATTGGCATTGTTTTTGGTTCAATCTTTAAAACATCACTTGAAGAGTTTTTGCCGTTCTTAGCCAGCGGCATGATTCTTTGGTCTTTCTTTACAACAATTGTGAATGAAGGATGTGTTGGTTTTATTAACGCTGAACGTATTATTAAACAATTACCTATACCCTTATTCGTCCATATCATGAGGATTATTTGGAGAAATATAATTATATTGGTACACAATATGATCATTCTTCCACTAGTCTTTATTGCTGTGGGTAAACCAATATCGCTTGACGTGCTACTTGTTATTCCTGGCTTTATTCTGGCTACACTAAATCTAGCATGGATTGCTCTGCTGCTTGGCATCCTTTGCGCTCGTTACAGAGACCTGCCTCAAATTATCACTAGCATTTTGAATGTTATTTTTTATTTCACACCTATAATGTGGATGCCGCATTTAGTTCCTCAGCGCGCTGGTGAATACATTCTAGGCCTCAATCCGGTGTATCATTTAATGGAAATTGTAAGAGCACCTTTATTGGGACAAATTCCTGCAACATCAAGTTGGCTGGTTTGCTTAGTCATCGCTATATGTGGATGGGCCATTACTATTTTTGTCTATGGACGCTACAAGCGTCGTATCGCTTACTGGTTATAAGAAATTATCATGGCTTCTATCGAATTCAAAAATGTATGCGTTGACTTTCCTATTTACAACGCAAATGGACGTTCACTAAAGAAACGTCTTATGCAAGTTGCAACAGGCGGACAGTTAGGCTCTGATGCACAGGGTCGAGTCGTTGTCCGTGCAATAGATAATCTTTCATTTAGCTTGAAAGATGGGGATCGAGTTGGACTTCTGGGCCACAATGGCGCAGGCAAAAGTACACTCCTGCGTTTACTCAGTGGTGCTTATGAGCCCTCATCTGGCACTTCTGTTAGTCATGGGGAAGTCGGTTCACTCATTGATATTTCATTAGGTATTGATGTCGAATCTACTGGACGGGAAAATATATTCCTACGTGGCCAATTATTGGGTCGTACACGATCACAAATAAGTGAAAAGCTAGACGAAATCATCGAGTTTTCTGAACTGGGTGATTTTGTGGATATGCCTGTACGCACTTATTCATCAGGTATGCATTTGAGGTTAGCTTTTGCAGTTTCGACGATTGTTCGTCCAGAGATTCTTTTAATGGATGAGTGGCTTTCTGTGGGTGATGAGGCATTTAAACACAAGGCTGAATCACGTCTTTCAGAGATGGTACAGGCAACTAATATCCTGGTTATTGCTTCACACTCAAAAAGTATGATTATGAAGTCTTGTAACCGCGCGATCTGGTTAGAGCATGGAAAAATCTTAATGGATGGTGACGTTGAAGAGGTATGTTCAAGCTATTTTAAAAAATAGTTGTCGTTTTTGAAGCAACATCACCTCTCTGGTATCTTAATATATCGAGGCCACAACGTAGTATATTATTTCGGCGTGGCTTTGATGTTTTTTATTACTGTCTTTTCCAGTCTCTTAATGCTTTTCTTTATTACGAGAAAACGTTAATTACCGGTTAATCTGAGCGTGTTTTTTAATTCACCTATGAATTTAAATTTTTATAAATTCAGTAAATGATTTACGATTAAATAACCGCATTCGTATAAAGCTACTTCTGGTCGCATCAAACCATAATCAAGCACATCTCAACAACAATCTACTGACGATTGTTGTTTTTATTTTTTGCAACTCTTAAAATATTAAATGGATTGATATGAAAAAATTAGTTCACATCAAAGTCTCAGACAAAGGTTGGATTCTGGAAAAGTTAGCCAGAGAAATTACAAATCGATTACCGTACGTCAGTTATGGCATTGAATCCGATTCCTCTGCACAAATCCAATATTATATGACATATGGATGTCGCCATGACCGGGTTTCTCCTGTCGAAATTGCTTTGTTTACACACAAAGAAGAAGTTCCTTCAGCAGCCGCCAAGTTCGATGCTGTTGCATCATCGGTTGATTTTTGTATTGCTCAATCTTTGAATACTGAAAGTATTATTAGAAATTCTGGGCGAACCAACGTTCAAACTATTTCACCTGGAGTAGATCTTGATAAATATACGCCAAGAGTACGGATTGGTGTTGTAGGTCGAACATATCACACTGGGCGCAAGGGGGAAAAAATCGTGGCCCAGGTTATGGATATTCCGGGAATAGAGTGGCATTTCACTGGTGAAGGTTGGCCGGGACCAGCTCAGTATATTCCTGAAGATCAGTTGCCCCAATTCTACCGTTCTCTTGATTATGTGTTAGTGCCAGCCTTAATTGAAGGCGGTCCAATGTGCGTATTAGAAGCACTTGCAAGTGGTTGTAAAGTAATTGCTTCTCCAGTCGGTTGGGTACCGCAATTTCCTCATGTAGAATTTAAACTTGGTGATGCGGATGATCTTCGTCGTGTTTTACTTGATATTGTAGCGGAAAAAAATGCACTTAGAAAAAGTGTAGAAGATTACACCTGGGAATCATGGGCTTTTAAACATCATGCACTGTTTACTGAATTATTAAAACAAGATCCGTTGAATAATAACAACGATGGCGACTCAAACGTTAATAAAAGATTGCCAGTTAAGATTAAAGAAGATTTCCGGGCTTTAGTAGCAGTTCATGGTGCCGAAATGACCGCTTCATTAGGCGGACCTTCTGTGCGGGCACCGCGTACAGTAGCAGCGTTGAAAAAATTGGGTGTTAATGCTGACTTGGTTACGAACAGGGGTTTTGCAGCAGAAAATATTGATGTTGTCCATACTCTTAATGTTTGGCATCCTGATGAGTGTGAGGCTTTATTACGGGAAGTCGAGAAAAATAAAATTGCCTCAGTACTTTCTCCTATTTTTCTTGATTTATCAGAGCTCAATTTTTATAACGTCAGGGTCAGAGCCGCTCTCGAAGAATCTGAAAGTTATGATGAAGTTAAAGATAAGCTTTCAGTTATTTGTCAGGAAAATGCCAATCATCGATTAATATCTTTGAAAGATAAGGAACCTTTTCCTAATTATTTCACCTCAGTTCGTAGACTAGTGTCTTATGCTAATCATTTAATTCTTTTGAGTGAGCATGAAGAGAAGCTATTGAAAGAAATTGGCATCACTCATCCATCGACTAGTATCATAAAAAATCCCGTCAGCACGAAAATTTTTGAACATGGTGATGCCGAAATGTTTAGAGAACATATTGGGGTTGATGAATATGTTCTTTGTGTTGGGCGAATTGAATCAAGAAAAAATCAGGCACTATTAGCACTTGCGCTACGAGAAACTACTCTACCGTTGGTATTAATCGGACATGAAGCAGATTCGCAGTACGCTGAATTAGTGCGTAAATGGGGTAACAGTAAAGTTATATTTGCTGGTCGTATCGAACCTAATAGCCCTATGCTCGCATCAGCATTTGCCGGAGCCAGAGTTTTCTGCTTGCCTTCCTGGAGTGAAGGTGCTCCTTTAGTTGCTCTCGAGGCTGCAGCTGCTGGTTGTAATATGGTACTAAGTGATAGATCTGCTGAGAATGAGTATTTTGGAGATCTGGCTCGTTATGTTAATCCTGCTGATGTCAATGACATTAAAACAAAAATTTTGGAAGCATGGAATGATACACCTCAAATCAACGCTTCCAAAAAATTGCTTTTAAAGAAAAGGATTCATTCTGAAAATAGCTGGGATAAATATGCGGTCCAGACAAAAACTGCATATGAAACTGCACTAGAGATTGAATATTCTAAAAAAGAATCTGTTCCTTTAGTTACTAAAAAGCATCTTTATGTAGACCTTACAACTTTAGCCCATCATAATGCACCACCAACGGGGATTGCTCGTGTTGAAAGTCGCTTAGCTGATGAATTACATCTTTTTTATGGCCGAGACGTTGAATACATTGTTTGGAATTCTTTTTATGGTGTATTTTTAAAAGTAAATTACTCCCATTTAATTAATGGTGAGATTAAAGCATATGCTGGTGAGTTTATTCCTGGTTTTCCTCCGGGAAAACCTCAACTTAATATCAATTTCATGCCTAATTCCGTTGTGGTTATATTTGGCGGTGCGTGGATAAGAAACACTAATTACTTAAGAGACTTGCAAGCTTTAAAACAAATTCACGGTGCAGCTATAGTTAGTACCGTTTATGATGTCATTCAACATAAGATGAAGTTTTTGTTTCCAGATGGTGTTGGTGAGCAATTTGCGTTAAATTGTAAGGAAATAATTTCACTTTCTGATAAGGTCTTGACTTGCTCGGAGAAAAGTCGCGAAGATATTGTGGGTTTTTGCCTTGAGACATCAACACCAGTTTGTCCTATTTCAGTATTCAGATTGGGTGATGAGGCTGTTCATTCCGATGCGAACTCCGATATTGAATTGCAAATAGAAAGTCTTGCAGGGCTTGATATTAATGATAAGTTCGTTATGTTTGTTAGCACTATTGACGTCAGAAAAAATCATTCTCTTTTACTCATGCTATGGAAAGGTTTAATAAAAGAATATGGTGATGCTGTACCCAAATTAGTCTTGGTGGGAAGCATAGGTTGGAGAGGTAATGAGGCTATCAATATCCTAAATGCTAATCCAGAACTTCAGGAAAAAGTCTTGATGTTGCATGGAATTAAAGACTCAACATTAGACTGGTTATATAAACATTGCATGTTCACTGTTTTTCCTTCGCGATACGAAGGTTGGGGACTCCCAGTCGCAGAAAGTTGTCGTTACGGAAAGTTCTGTTTAGCCTCTGATGCTGGCTCATTGCCGGAAGTAGCGCCAGGATGTGCTGAGTATATTGACCCATTAGATTGTATTGAGTGGTACAAAGCCCTACAAAAGTATTGCTTTGATACTGAATTATTAGCAGCCAAGACTGCACTTGCGAAGCAATATCAAGTGACAAACTGGCATCATACTGCACAACAAGTTGTTGATGCTATTGAAAATGTGACCACTACGATTAGGTATGCATCCCTTGGTCTTGAAAGTGACATCTCTTTTTCAACTAATTCCGATGAGATTGCCTTATTGAGTAATGGCTATACATCAAGTGGTTGGTATCAATCTGAGACTACCGGTACATGGACCTCAGGCAAACAGGCCTATTTTGTTTTTCAATATGATGAGGAAAGAGATAATGATGTATTCCTCACTTTTGCTGCCTTTGGTTATGTACCCACAACTGAGGCAATTGATGTAAGCGTTTTCGTTAATAATAACTTTGCTACTAAATGGCAAGTTGGTGCTCAAGTAACTAATCTCGTACTGCCTATCAGTTCCTCGTTGTTATCATCAAGTAAGAATTTTATTATCAGATTTGATATTGCAAACCCCAAATCACCTCTGGACTTTGGATCTGCAGATACACGCTTGCTCGGATTACATGTATTAAGCGCAAGATTTTCCATTAAGCCTGTTGATAACTCGAATTTGATGATTCGTGGTGTAAACCTGACCAATTCTTTAGTAAAAGTCCCGAGGTTAACATACAAGATCATAAATAAATTGAAGAGAATCAGAAATGTAAATTAAAGCTATTACACAAGTTTTAAGTAGCGAATAAATTATATCTATATATGCCAGCCTTCTTTAATTCATTGGAGGCTGGCAAACGATCACTAAAATAATATTAATATTGTTGCTTAGCCGTCAAACCACCAGCAACTCCCCCTTACGTCCCGCATTTTCCCCCGCCAGCCTCACCACCAGCATCCCGGCCGTGACAAACTTGGTCAGGTTTCGTGCATACAGCACGCCGCCAAACTCAGCCACCAGCGGTGTCACGTAGTCATTGATCGGGTCGACAATCTCCGCCACCACTTCGCCCGCTTTAACCCACTCACCTAATTTTCTGCGGTTCAGCAGCAGTCCGGAGTGTGGCGCGTGGATGTACTCACAGCCCGCCAGTTGAGTTGGCGCATGGATCAGGGCAGGGGAGTCTCCGGTTTCTCCGGCAATATAACCCCCTTCAATCAGCGCATTGATAATCGCATCTGCATCTTTCTCCGCCTGTTCCGGCGACACATCGGCTACGCCGCGCAGTTCCAGCGTCACCGGCAGCAGGCCGCGCGGCATCGGGTAGTCCTTGCCAAAACGCTCAGCCAGCGTCAGCCACGGTTCGCAGCAGGCCTCATCAAAGGGCTCTCCACCGGAGATCTGCGCCAGTAGCTGCACTTCACTGCCAAGCCAGCGCGCCAGCGGCTCAATCTCCGGCCAGGCGTGCGGTGTGGTGTAAAGATGCGGCAAGGCATCCCAGTCGCAGTGCAGGTCAATCATCAGGTCTGCCTGGCTGGCCATGCGCATCAGGGTGAAGCGCTGGGCCTCCAGTTCGCTTTTGGCGATGCGGTCGCGGTAGTGACGATCGATGGCGTCGCGAATCAGTCGTTTGTTTTCATATTCACTCTGTGTCAGCGAGCCAGCCAGTTCTGCCGCCAGCGTATCGCCCAGCGCCGGAAAGCGACGGTTAAAATCCTGACCAGAAAGAGTATGAAAACGTCCGAGGTGAGTGCCGTGCCAGTGCTGACCCAGCGCGAGCGGATTCGCGACCGGCACCAAAGTGACTTTGGCTTTCAGCTTGCCCGCCGACTCCAGCGCCAGCAGCTTCTGCTTGAGATACCATGCCACCGCCATGCCCGGCAGCTCATCGCCGTGCAGCGCCGCCTGAATATACACCCGCTGCTGTGAGTCGGTGCCGAAGTGGAAGCTGACAATTTCCCGCTGGGTGCCCAGCGTCGCGCTTAACAAAGGATGATGTTGTTGTTGCATAACGCAGTCGATGTCCTGTGTCTGGGGCACGCTAGTGGCCGCGCCGCATGAAATTGATGAAGGGAATTATAGTTCTGCTGGAAAAAGGGCGGCAAATGCGCCGCCCCATCGATCACGGCTCAATAGAGATATCCGTCGCAA
This sequence comes from gamma proteobacterium symbiont of Lampromicra miyakona, assembly GCF_059730895.1. Taxonomy (NCBI): domain Bacteria; kingdom Pseudomonadati; phylum Pseudomonadota; class Gammaproteobacteria; species gamma proteobacterium symbiont of Lampromicra miyakona. Next base: position 1,569,654 of record NZ_AP035932.1, read on the forward strand.
AATACTTCTTCTGCAAGGTATCAAAGGTACCGTTCTTTTTGATTTCCGCGAAGGCGTTGTCCAGCGCGGTTTTTAATTCGGTGTCGCCTTTGCGCAGGCCGATGGCGGTGCCGGGGCCGATAATCGGATCCTGCACAATCGGGCCAGCCAGTTCGAAATCTTTGCCCTGCGGATGTTTCAGGAAGCCGTTTGCGGCTTGTGCGGCATCGGTGAACACCACGTCAAGGCGTCCGGAAATCAGGTCGCTCTCGACCTGTGCCTGATCGCCATACGGCACCACGTTCACGCCGTGCGGCTGCCATTTTGCCAGCGCGTAGCGCTCCTGCACGGTACCCTGTTCCACGCCCACGGTTTTGCCTTTCAGCGATTCCGCGGTGGGCAGCAGGCCGGAGCCTTTACGCGCAATCAGCTGAGTGTGGGTGTCATACAGCGGCACGGTGAAGTCGATCTGCTTCAGACGCTCTTCGGTGATACCCATATCCGACAGGATGGCGTCAAACTTACGCGCCTTCAGCGCCGGGATCATGCCGTCGAACTGGCTCTCGACCCACACGCATTTGGCCTGCATCTGCGCGCACAGCGCATTGCCGAGGTCGATGTCAAACCCGACCAGCTTGCCCTGCGGCGTTTTGGATTCAAAAGGGGGATAGGTAGGATCAACGGCGAAACGCACCTGATCGATTTTTGCCTGAGCGCCGAACGCGCAGCCTGCCAGCACAGCCAGTGCCAGCGTCTGGCGCAGACGGGCGGTAAAACGGGAACTTGCCATAGTTGCGGTCTTCTTTTGTCGTGATGATAAGTCATCGAGAGTACCGCTCAGCGTGGTGTATGGCAATTAGAGTATTATTTTCATCACGTTACCATTATGCAGTGCGCGGTAATCCTCCACCTGCAGTACCACCGACTTCTCCAGCAGCCCGGCGTTAAAGGCAATTTCGTCGTAGCGCTCGAACAGCAGCGGGTCGACCACCAGCTGTAAATCCGCATGAAAGCTAAACGGCGGAATCGCGCCAAACACGCAGCCGGTCAGCGCATCCACCTCAGCCGGCGAGGCCAGCGAGGCGCGACGGCCACCCACGGCGGCTGCCACTTTACTCAAGTCAGCCTGCTGGTCGGCTGGCAGCACCGCCAGCACATGCTGTTTGATGCCGTTGCCCTTGACGTGACACACCAGCGCTTTGGCACCTTGTCCCACTTCCGTGCCACGAATCGCGGCCACGGCTTCACACTTTCCGGTCGCTTCATGCTCCATGAGTCGGTAACGGGCGTTATGCTGATCGAGCAGGGCCAGCAGTTTTTCATGCGTGGTCATGGGGGTTTCCATTCTGATGAAGCGCAATTGATCGCATTCTTTTGAGAAGTATGCTGCTCAAAATCGAGCCAGAAAGCCCGTTTGAGCAGCATGGCGTACAATTGTTACTTATGGCGTGCGCGCAGGTTGTTGATGATGGTGCTGAGATCCAGCTCCTGATCCTGCAGCAGCACCAGCAGATGGTACAGCAGGTCGGAGGCTTCGTTGGTCAGTTCGTGGCGGTCATTGACGGTAGCGGCCAGCGCGGTCTCAACACCTTCTTCTCCCACCTTCTGTGCAATGCGCTTGGTGCCGCTGGCGTACAGCTTCGCCGTATAGGAGCTGGCCGGATCGGCACTTTTACGTGAGGCCAGCAGTTGCTCCAGCTGATACAGGAACGTCCAGTCCGGTGCGGCAGGCGAAAAGCAGCTCGAGGTACCGAGATGGCAGGTGGGGCCAATCGGATTGGCCAGCACCAGCAGCGTGTCGTTATCGCAATCCGGCGTGATGCTGACCACTTTGAGGAAGTGGCCCGACGTTTCGCCTTTGGTCCATAAACGGTTTTTGGTGCGGGAGAAGAAGGTGACGTTGCCGTCGGCCAGCGTCTTGTGCAGCGCGTCCTCGTTCATATAACCGTGCATCAGCACTTCGCCGGAGACGTTGTGCTGGACGATGACGGGCATCATGCCCGCGGTTTTGGCCCAGTCCAGTCTGGCCAGTTGTTCTGCAGTTAACACGCGCGAATCTCCACACCGTTGTCGATCAGGAAGTTTTTCAACTCGCCGATATTGATAATTTGTTTGTGAAACACCGAAGCCGCCAGCGCGCCGTCGACGTTTGCCTGCTCAAAGGCTTCGAGGAAGTGCGCCATGGTTCCTGCGCCACCGGAGGCGATCAGCGGCACCTTACACACGTCACGCACCTTCTTCAGCTGCACCAGGTCGTAGCCGTTACGCACGCCGTCCTGGTTCATCATATTCAGTACGATCTCGCCAGCGCCCAGCTTCTGCACTTCCTCTACCCAGTCCAGCGTTTCCCACTGGGTAACGCGGGTGCGCGCTTCGTCGCCGGTGTACTGATTGACGTGATACTTGCCGCTGGCTTCATCAAACCAGGTATCGATGCCGACCACGATGCACTGCACGCCGAAGCGGTCCGCCAGCCGGGTAATCAGCGTCGGATCGGCCAGCGCGGGCGAGTTGATGGAGATCTTATCTGCGCCAAACTGCAGAATGCGCGCCGCATCTTCCGGGGTTTTGATGCCCCCGGCGACGCAGAACGGAATATCGATCACTTCCGCCACGCGGGATACCCAGCTTTTATCTACCACGCGGCCGTCGGAAGAGGCGGTGATATCGTAAAACACCAGTTCGTCAGCGCCTTCCTGGGCATAGCGCTGCGCCAGCGGGACGATGTCGCCAATGATTTCGTGGTTGCGGAACTGCACGCCTTTCACTACTTGCCCGTCACGCACGTCCAGACAGGGGATTATCCGTTTTGCCAGCATGCAATTGCCTCCGCTACCGTAAATTTATCTTCCAGCAGGGCGCGACCGACAATCACACCCTGTGCACCGCTGCCGCGCAGGGCAGCGATATCGTCCAGTGAACCGATGCCGCCGGAAGACTGGAACGCGATGTCCGGAAACGCCTGGGATACTTCCTGATACAGCGCCACATTGGAACCGCTCAGCGTGCCGTCGCGCGAAATATCGGTGCACAACACATGTTTCAGGCCCACCGGCTGGTACCAGCCAATCACCTCTTCCAGCGTCACGCCTGCCGCTTCCTGCCAGCCGCTGATCGCCACTTCTTTGCGATTGCTGGCGTCAATGCGCACGTCAAGCGCCAGCACAATGGCGTCGGCACCGAATTCGCTGAACCAACTTTTCACTTCTTCCGGCTGCTTGACTGCGGTGGAGCCAACCACCACGCGCGTGGCGCCGGCTGCCAGCAGGGCGGCCACATCGTCACGATGACGGATACCGCCGCCAACCTGCACCGGCACGCTGACGCCGCGTAAAAGCGTGGTTAGCAGCGGGATCTGGCGCTTTGCCGGATCTTTCGCTCCGGTCAAATCCACCAGATGTAACACTTCCGCGCCCTGGCGTTCATAATCCTGCAGGCGCGGCAGGGGATCGTTGCCGTAATCGCGCTGCTGGCCGTAGTCGCCCTGATGCAGGCGTACCACTTTGCCGTCGATCAAATCTAATGCGGGGATAATCATCACATCTCCAGGAAGTTTTTCAGCAGCTGCGCGCCGGCTTTACCCGAGCGCTCCGGGTGGAACTGCACGCCGAAGAAGTTATCTTTCTGCAGGGCGGCGGTGAACGGCAGGCCATAGTCGCACTGGGCGATGGTGGCGGCATTCACCGGCATGGCGTAGCTGTGCACAAAGTAGAAGTAGCTGCCGTCCGGAATGTTGCGGAACAGGTGATTGCCGGCCTGCGCGGTGATCTGGTTCCAGCCCATATGCGGCAGCGGTAAACCCCGGGTATCCATCAGCGAAACCGGCTCATCAACGATGCCCAGCGTGCTGACGCCGCCGTTCTCATCGCTGCCGCGTCCGAGCAACTGCATGCCGAGACAGATGCCGAGCACCGGCTGGGTGCAGGCTTTCACCAGCTCGATCAGATTGCGCTCCTGCAGCTGGTCCATCGCCGCCCGTGCGGTACCGACGCCGGGCAGAAACAGTTTGTCGGCGCGCAGCACCACGTCCGGATCGCGGCTCACCGCGGGCGTGTAGCCAAGGCGCTCAATCGCCCACTTAACCGAAGAGAGGTTGGCGCAGCCGGTATCAAGAATCACCACGTTCATTACAGCACTCCTTTCGAGCTCGGCAGGGTGTTGCCCTCAACGCGAATCGCCTGACGCAGCGTGCGGCCAAAGGCTTTGAACAGGCTTTCCACGCGGTGATGATCGTTGCGGCCTTTGGTTTTCAGGTGCAGCGTGCTCATCATGGCGTACGACAGCGAGCGGAAGAAGTGCTCGACCATTTCGGTGCTCAGGTCGCCAACGCGCTGGTAGCTGAACTCGGCTTTGTATTCGAGGTGCGGACGGCCGGAGATATCCAGCGCGCAGCGCGCCAGGCACTCATCCATTGGCAGCACGAAGCCGAAGCGGCCGATGCCGCGCTTGTCGCCCAGCGCCTTCAGCAGCGCTTCGCCCAGCGCCAGGCCGGTGTCTTCTACCGTGTGGTGATCGTCGATATACAGGTCGCCTTTCACCTCGATGTTCATGCGGAAGCCGCCGTGCACGGCGATCTGATCCAGCATGTGATCAAAGAAGCCGACGCCGGTGTTGATTTTGCTGCCGCCTTCGCGATCCAGCCACACTTCCACTTTAATCTGCGTCTCTTTGGTGTTGCGGTTCACCAGCGCGTGACGATCGCGTTTGGTCAGGCGCGCCTGAATCGCGTCCCAGTCTTCGCCTTCCGCGCCGTAGCGCAGACCCTGAATGCCCATGTTCTGCGCCAGCTGGATGTCGGTCAGACGGTCGCCAATCACATAGCTGTTGGCGGTATCCAGCGCGCCGTCGGCCAGCCAGGCTTCGACCATTTTGGTCTTTGGCTTGCGGCAGTCGCAGTTCTCTTCCGGCAGATGCGGGCAGATTAGGATATCGCTGAAGTTCACGCCCTGTGAGCGCAGGATCTGCATCATCAGGTTGTGCGGGCCGTCAAAATCGGCCTGCGGGAAACGTTCAGTGCCGAGGCCGTCCTGGTTGGTGATCATCACCAGCTGATAACCCGCCTCCTGCAGCGCCAGCAGGGCCGGGATGGCGTTCTTCTCAAACGCCAGCTTCTCCATACGGTCCACCTGAAAATCCGTCGGCGGCTCAGAGATGAGGGTGCCATCGCGGTCGATAAAAAGGATCTTCTGACTCATGCTTGCTCCACAGATAAGGCTTGCAGCGCGGCGATCAGGCGCTCGCACTCTTCACGGGTGCCGATGGAGATGCGCAGACATCCCGCCAGGCCAGGGTTTTTGTTTTGGTCGCGCAGAATAATGCCCTGATCCCACAGCGTTTTAAACACTTTTGGCGAGTCGGTGAAGCGCGCCAGAATATAGTTGGTCTCGCTCGGGAAGACCTGCTGCACTACGCTCAGCTGCGGCAGCTGTTCGCACAGCCAGGCGCGGTTGTCGTTAAGCTGCTGCGCGTGCTGACGCATCAGCGCGATGCCTTGCTCGCTCAGCGCCTGCGCCGCCACGTCGGCCACCGGCGTCGCCAGCGGGTAAGGTGCAATCACCTTCAGCAGCAGATCGATCACCGGCTTGTTGGCCAGCGTAAAGCCGCAGCGCAGGCCAGCCAGCGCAAAGGCTTTTGACAGCGTGCGCAGAATCACCAGATGCGGGAATTCCTGCAGCCAGCCGGCCAGCGTTGCTTGCGGGCAGAACTCAATATAGGCTTCGTCGGCCACCACCAGCGCTTTGCCGGCGGTCATCGCCAGCAGCTGGCGGATGTCATCCTGATCAATCAGATTGCCGGTCGGGTTGTTCGGGCTGCACATGTATACCACTTTCACGCCGTCCAGCTGGTCCGCGATGGCGGGCAGGTTGAGCTGCCAGTTGTCCAGTGCCGGCACGGTGCGGTACTCAATGCCGATGGTTTCGGCGCTGACGCTGTACATGCCGTAAGTTGGCGGACAGAACAGGATGGCGTCTTTGCCCGGCTCGCAGAAGGCGCGCATCAGCAGCTCAATCCCTTCATCCGCCCCGCGGCTCACCAGCACCTGCTCCGGCTGGACGCCGGCATAGGCGGCATAGCGCGAAATGACTAATTTGGGCTGGCACTCCGGATAGCGATTCAGCGTCTGCTGCGACAGCTCAAACGGCACCGGCAGCGGAAATTCGTTGGCATTCAGCCATACGTCACCGTTGCCACCGAGACGACGAGCAGACTGATAGGGCGTCAGCGCGCGCACGTTGGCGCGGGCTAAATCTTCAACGTTGTTGCTCATGCTTGCTCCTTCAGGGCGGCGACGCGCAGGGTCACGGCATTTTTGTGCGCGTCCAGCTGTTCCGCGGCGGCGAGGGTTTCAATGGTGGCGGCGAGGTTGAGGAAGCCCTGCGGCGTCAGCTCCTGTACCGTCATGCGTTTCTGGAAATCGGCCAGCCCAAGGCTGGAGCAGGTCGCGGTGTAGCCATAGGTCGGCAGCACGTGGTTAGTGCCGGAGGCATAATCACCGGCGGATTCCGGCGACCAGTCGCCGAGGAACACCGAACCGGCGCTGGTGATCTCCTCAACCAGCGCGCGCGGCTGGCGCGTCTGAATAATCAGGTGCTCCGGGCCGTACTGATTGGAGATTTCCACGCACTGCGCCAGATCCTGCGCCACAATCAGGCGGCTGCTCTCCAGCGCCTGACGGGCTGTGGCGGCACGCGGCAGCTGCGCCAGCTGTTGTTCAACCGCCAGCGCCACGGCGTCGGCCAGCTGCCGTGAAGGCGTCAGCAGGATCACCTGGGAATCCGGACCGTGTTCGGCCTGTGACAGTAAATCTGAGGCGACAAACGCCGGCGTCGCGCCTTCGTCGGCAATCACTAGCACTTCAGACGGACCGGCAGGCATGTCGATCGCTGCGCCGTCGAGACGCTGGCTGACCTGGCGTTTTGCTTCGGTCACGTACGCGTTGCCCGGGCCAAAAATCTTGTCTACTTTCGGCACGCTTTCTGTGCCGAAGGCGAGGGCAGCAATCGCCTGCGCGCCGCCGACCTGAAACACTTCCTGCACGCCGCACAGCTGCGCCGCATACAGAATTTCATCGGCAATTGGCGGCGGCGAGCACAGCACCACGCGGCCACAGCCGGCGATGCGCGCTGGCGTTGCCAGCATCAGCACGGTGGAGAACAGCGGCGCCGAGCCGCCAGGAATATACAGGCCGACCGATTTCACCGGACGGGTGATCTGCTGGCAGCGCACGCCCGGCTGAGTTTCCACGTCCACCGGCGGCAGAATCTGCGCGTTGTGGAAGGTTTCGATATTCGCCATGGCGTCTGCCATCGCCTGCTTTAAATTGTCGCTCAGCCGCTCGCCGGCCGCCTGCATCTCAGCGGCGGACACGCGCAAATTCTCCACCTGAGCTTTGTCGAAGCGCGCGCTGAACACCCGCAGTGCCGCATCGCCCTGCTGTTTTACCTGCACCAGCACGTCCTGCACGGTGGCGCTGATGCTGGCCGATGCCGAGATTGCCGGACGCTGCAGCAGCGCCTGCTGCTGTTCGGCACTGCACGCCTGCCAGTCGATAGGTTGCATGATTGCGCTCATCGGTTACTCCAGCATTTTTTCAATTGGCAGCACGAGGATCGAACTGGCGCCCAGCGCCTTCAGTTTTTCCATGGTTTCCCAGAACAGCGTTTCGCTGCTCACCATGTGCATCGCCACGCGGCTCACTTCACCGGCCAGCGGCAGCACGGTAGGGCGCTCGGCACCCGGCAGCAGGGCGATAACTTCTTCCAGCCGCTCGCTCGGCGCGTGCAGCATGATGTATTTGGATTCACGCGCTTTAATCACGCCCTGAATACGCGTCATCAGCGTATCCACCAGCTGCTGTTTCGCCGCCGGCAGTTCGCCATCGCGCTGGATCAGCACCGCTTTGGAGCGGTAAATCACTTCAACCTCACGCAGGCCGTTGGCTTCCAGCGTGGCGCCGGTGGACACCAGGTCGCAAATGGCATCGGCCAGACCGGCGCGCGGTGCCACTTCAACAGAGCCGTTCAGCAGGCAGGATTTAAACGCGATGCCTTGTTTATCGAGGTATTTCTTCAGCAGGTGCGGGTAAGAGGTGGCGATACGGGCATTATTCAGGCATTGCGGACCGGTGTACTCGGCATCGACTGGCATTGCCAGTGACAGGCGGCAACCGCCGAAATCGAGGCGGCGCAGCGTAAAGTAGCGCGGGTCTTCGCCCTGCGCGCGGCGCGTCAGCAGCTCCTCTTCCAGCACGTTTTCGCCAACGATACCGAGGTCGACCACGCCATCCATCACCAGGCCAGGGATATCGTCATCGCGCACGCGCAGGATGTCGATCGGCATGTTCTCCGCAAACGCAATCAGACGCTGCTGCTGAAGGTTAATTTTAATACCGCAGCGTGCCAGCAGTTCGCGTGATTCATCACTCAAACGGCCAGATTTCTGCATAGCTATGCGTAAACGGGTGTTATCTAACATGGTTCCTGTCCTCTTATTCAATCCTGTCTGAAGCGTTTTGGGTTGCGTTCGCCCATAAAAAAACCCCCGGAAGATGATCTTCCGGGGGCTCTCTTTGCGCTCGCACCACTGGAAGATCCTAAACGTCTTCCAGCACACATCGCCTGAAAGACTAGTCAGGGTGATGGTGATGATGGTGGTTGAACTGAACGCGTGTCATAAAAAATTCCGTTGCTGAATGAGTATTCATTTGCGTGCTGATTAACCTAACGAAGATGGCGGCGCTTGGCAACCCTTTTTTAACGTCAGTTTTCGCAACCTTCGGCAACAGTTTGCGCTGGTCTGGCTGGCGCGCTGGCACTAAGATGGGATGTCTTAGCGCGGTAGAGCAGGAGTCGATATGAAAAAGGTGGCGATTGTAGGTCTGGGATGGCTGGGAATGCCGCTGGCGATGGCGCTGTCAGCGCGCGGCTGGCAGGTGACCGGCAGCAAAACTTCACCGGATGGTGTCGATGCGGCGCGCCGCTGTGGTATTGATGCGTTTCAGCTGGTGCTGTCACCGGAGCTGGAGTGTGAAGCAGACGATTTGGCCGCGCTGATGGCGGTGGATGCGCTGGTGGTGACGCTGCCTGCCAGCCGCACCGTGCAGGGCGGCGAAGATTACATGCAGGCGGTGCAGAACGTGGTTGATACCGCGCTGGCGAATAAAGTGCCGCGCATCATCTTTACCAGCTCTACCTCGGTATACGGCAGCGGCGACGGCGTAAGAAAAGAGAGCAGTGCGCTGCAGCCGGAGACGGTAGCGGGCAAAACGCTGGTGGAGCTGGAAAACTGGCTGCATGACCTGCCGGGCACCAGTGTGGATATCGTGCGTCTCGCCGGACTGGTCGGCCCGAACCGCCATCCGGGACGTTTCCTCGCCGGTAAAACCAACCTGGAAAACGGCGCGCACGCGGTGAATCTGGTGCATCTTGATGATGTGGTCGACGCGATTGTGCTGCTGCTGCAAACGCCAAAAGGCGGGCACGTTTACAACCTGTGCGCCCCGAAACATCCATCACGCGATAGCTTTTACCCGAGCGTGTCGAAGCAGTTGGGCCTGGTGCCACCGACGTTTGTTGCCGAGCCGGTGCGCGCCAGCGGCAAGGTGATTGACGGTTCGAAGATTTGTCACGAGCTGGGGTTTGAGTACAGCTACGATGACCCGATGAAGATGCCGCTGGAGTAGGGGGCGGTGCGGGGTTGCCCTCACCCTAACCCTCTCCCGCCCGCGGGAGAGGGAACCGCCCGAGCGTTTATTTCGCTGGTTTCGTCACTTTGACAAACGGCAGCATCACCCTCAGACAGATGATCTCACGACCATTTTCCTACTCTATACAGATGAACGCACCATCATTCTCCCTCTCCCTGCAGATGAACGCACCATCCTTCTCCCTCTCCCCGTGGGAGAGGGCCGGGGTGAGGGCAGCAAACCGCACCCACCTAAACCCCCAGCCGATCCCTTAACGCATACCAGGCCGCACCCATCGCCGTCAGTGGCACCTTAAAGCGTCTTCCGCCGGGAAACGGCAGGTGCGGCAGCTTCGCAAATGCATCAAACCGCTCTGCATGGCCGCGCAGCACTTCGGCGATCAGCTTGCCGGAGAGGTGCGTGCAGGTCACGCCATGTCCGCTATCGCCCTGCATAAAGAACACATTCTTCTCCAGCTGACCAAACTGCGGCATGCGCGACAGCGTGAGCAGGAAGTTACCGCTCCAGCGATGGCTGATCTTCACGTCGCGCAACTGCGGAAAGGTGCGCAGCAGCTTGGGCCGGATCAACGCCTCGATGTCTTCCGGTTCGCGCGCCCCATACACCACGCCGCCGCCGTACAGCAGACGGTTGTCGGCAGTCAGGCGAAAGTAATCCAGCAGATAGTTACAATCTTCCACGCAGTGGTTATTTGGCATCAGCCCTAGCGCCTGATCGCGGCTCAGCGGCTCGGTGGTGACGATCTGCGAGCCGCACGGCATGCTTTTGCGCCCCAGCCGCGGTTCCAGCTGCGACGGCAGATAGGCGTTGCCGGCAAAAATCACAAAGGTGGCGCTGACTTCACCCTGCGCGGTTTTGACCCGATTGGGTGCGCCGTAGGTCACTGCCAGCGCCGCCGACTGCTCATAAATACGGCCGCCGTGCCGGCGAATTGCCTCGGCTTCACCTAACGCCAGATTGAGCGGATGCAGATGACCGCCGCGCCGGTCCAGCAGACCGCCGACGTAACGGTCGGTGGCCACTTCACGGCGGATACCGCGCTCGTCCAGCAGCTCCAGATCGCTGTTGCCGTAACGCGCCCAGCTGGCCTGCTGGCTGCGCAGATGCCCCATCTGGCGCTGATTGAGGGCTGCAAAAATGCCGCCGGGACGATAGTCGCAGGCGATGGCGTAACGATCGATACGGTCGCGGATAATCTCCGCCCCTTCGAACATCATGCTGCCCAGCATCTGCGCAGTCTGTTTGCCGTAGCGCTGCTCAATCACATCGACATCGCGGCTGTAAGAATTCACCACCTGGCCGCCGTTGCGGCCGCTGGCGCCGAAGCCGACGCGGGCCGCTTCCAGCACCACCACATCGTAACCGGCTTCGGTGAGAAACAGCGCGGAAGAGAGCCCGGTAAACCCGCCGCCGATGATGCAGACGTCACACTGAATGCTCTCCTGCAGCTGCGGCCACGGCGCGTGCGCGTTGGCGGTCGCGGCGTAATAACTTTGCACGTGGTGCATCATAACCTCCTGTAGCGCGTGAACTCAGAAATTGGCGGGCGTATGCGCGCTGACAATGCGACACGGCTGATCTGACGTATTGGTAAAACTGTGCGGCAAACCGGTGTCAATCACGTAGCTTTCGCCGCGGTTAAGGTGATAACTCTGACCGTTCACCACCAGGGTGATTTCCCCTTCCAGCACCGTGCCGGTCTCTTCCCCCGGATGGCGCAGCTTTTCACCGGTGCTGGCCCCCGGCTCGTAGCGCTCCAGCAGCATGGCCAGCGCGCGCTTCGCCGCACCGTTATCAATCAGCTGTAAAGAAACACCGAGGCTGCCGATCTCAACGCAATCATCCGGGCGTACGATGATGCGCGGCGTGGCATTCTCTTTCGGCTCCGAGAAAAACTCCGACAGCGACAGCCCATACACTTTGAGTAGCTTTTGTAACGTGCTGACTGCCGGGCTGACTTTATCCTGCTCAATGGTGCTGATAGCGCTATGTGTTAAACCTGACAACTCAGCGACGCGACGCTGAGACAATCCCAACTCCTGCCGGATTTGCGATAAGCGTCGTCCGGGCGCCAGAGTGGCATCATTCATGGCTGCTTTTCCTTGTGATAACGTGCTGCGGCGTGGATAAAGGCCTCGAATAAACGGCGCGAGACCGGATCGCGATCGGATTGCCACTCCGGATGCCATTGCACCGCCAGCGCAAACGGATGCTGGCGCAGGCTGACGGCTTCGATCAGGCCATCCGGTGCGCGGGCTTCAATGCGTAACTGCGGGCCAGGCTCGCGGATGCCCTGGCCGTGCAGCGAATTGACCGCGAACGCAGCAGCGCTGCCCAGCAGCTGGCTCAGCAGGCCATCGGGTTCGGGCTGCACCAGATGCGCCGGCGCGTACTGTTGCTCCAGCGGCTGGCTGTCATCTTCGCGGTGCTCCTGAAACAGGTGCGTCTGATGCAGCTGGCGATGCAGCGCGCCGCCGTTGGCAACCACCAGCTCCTGCAAACCGCGGCAGATGCCCAGCATTGGCATCTTTTTCCCGCTGGCGTGGGTGATAAGCGCAAAGGACAAGCGGTCACGCGACGGATCGGCATGCGCTTCATGACCTTCTTCACCGTAATGCCAGGGTTCAATATTGCTTGGACTGCCGGTGAGCAAAATGCCGTCCAGCAGCGTCATACTGTTTTCTAATAGCTGCGGCGCGTGCATCAGCTGATGCGGTAAAGGCAGCGGCACGCCACCGGCCAGCACCACGGCGTCGAGGTATTTGTTATGCACGGTCTGCCCAACGTGGTTGCCGATGGGGTTCTGGCACATCACTACGCCAATCAAAGGCTTGTCAAAAATAATGCCCATTACGTCACCACGCTGCTGTTCAATATTTTCGCCGGTTTTGCGCACTAAGTAGAAAAAGTGTGCAATATATTGTCAATCTAGCAACCGTCTGGTTGTTCTTCAAACAGAATTGTTACATTTGCACACCATTTGCGTTAGAGCTATGTTAGAGGTGTGGCTGTTATTTTGAGCATGTGCAAACCATCTTAAACGGTATAGGGCGGGTGGGAAGATGACGAACCTCGTGGAAGTAGAAGACTTCACGCGACACAGTGAAGAAAAACGAACCAGCGCGTTCCAGCTGGAGGTGAAAACCTGGCTGGAACGCCATCCGGAAACGCAGTATGTCGATATTCTGTTAAACGATCTCAACGGGGTATTTCGCGGTAAACGCATTCCCGTCTCCGCGTTAGCTAAGCTGGAAAAAGGGTGTTACTTTCCGGCCTCGGTTTTCGCCATGGACATTCTCGGCAACACCGTCGAGGAAGCCGGCCTCGGACAGGCGCTCGGCGAACCTGATAACCTCTGCATACCGGTCCCCGGGACCTTAATTCCTTCCGCCTCTGACCCGCAACGCATCGCCCAGCTGCTGCTGACCATGTGCGACCAAGATGGCACTCCCTTTGACGTTGAACCCCGAAACGTGCTGAACCGGCTGTGGCAACAGCTGCGCAATCGCGGTCTGTTTCCGGTGGTAGCGGTAGAGCTGGAGTTCTATCTGGTGGACAAAAAGCGCGATGCCGAAGGCTATATTCAGCCGCCGTGTGCGCCGGGTAGCGAAGAGCGCAACATGCAGAGTCAGGTGTATTCGCTGGATAATCTCGACCATTTCGCCGATGTACTGCGCGATATCGACGCGCTGGCGAAACTGCAGAATATCCCCGCCGACGGCGCGCTGGCGGAAGCCTCGCCGGGCCAGTTCGAAATCAACCTGCACCATACGCGCGATATCCTCAAAGCCTGTGACGACGCCATTCTGCTGAAGCGGCTGGTGCGTCAGGTGGCAGAAAATCACGGCATGACCGCCACGTTTATGGCCAAGCCGTATGAGGAGTATGCGGGCAGCGGCATGCACGTACACATCAGTATGCTGGATGCCGCCGACCACAACGCCTTTGCGCTGGATGATGGCAGCGATTCGCCGCTGCTGAAGCGCGCGCTGGCTGGCATGATCGATCTGATGCCGGCATCAATGGCGCTGCTGGCACCTAACGTCAACGCGTTTCGTCGCTTCCTGCCGGAGGCGTTTGTGCCGCTGCAGGCGTCATGGGGACATAATAACCGCACGGTGGCGCTGCGCATTCCCTGCGGCGATGTAGAAAACCATCGCGTCGAGTACCGTGTGGCGGGTGCCGATGCCAATCCGTATCTGGTGGTGTCAGCAATTATTGCCGGTATCTTGCACGGTCTGGATAATCAGCTACCCTTACCGCATCCGGTGAAGGGCAATGGCCACGAGGCGGAAGGGCTGGAACTGCCGATTCGCCAGAGCGATGCGCTGTACGAGTTTGAAAACAGCTATCCGCTGCAAAAGCTGCTCGGCGAGCGTTTCAGCGGCGTGTGGCACAGCTGCAAACAGTATGAACTGCGCGAGTTTGAACGGCTGATCACCGCCACGGAAATTGACTGGATGTTAAAGAACGCCTGACCGACAGAAGAATTGATCCAACATCTTGTGTCGATGGCCTGAGTTGGGGCAAAATACGCGCCCTGCAAAAGACAAAACATAACCGACGCTTATTACGTCGGTTATTTTTTTGCATGGTGCTTTCACTACATGAACGAGGCCGGACACGCATCCGGATAGATAGACACTGAAACACGCTTGTGCGTGAGATTTGAGGAACAAAGATGGGACTGTTTACAATTGCACCAGCGCAGGCTGGTTCTCGCTTCCGTGATGATTATGGCGCGGCGACAATCGCAAACACTAATATCACTTCTCACTGCAGCACATTGCGCAGTATCCCTGTGGTACAACTGAACTCAGTTGTTGCTGTAGGGGGCCTGAACAATGTCGCTTAATACCTCTGCCGCACCACAGCGTGCACATCTGAAAAAATCTCTGACTCTGATCCCGGTCGTCATGATGGGCCTGGCGTATATGCAGCCAATGACCCTGTTTGATACCTTCGGCATCGTGTCAGGCCTCACCGACGGTCACGTCGCCACCGCTTATGCTTTCGCGCTGATCGCGATACTGTTTACTGCCGTGAGCTACGGCAAGCTGGTACGCCGCTTCCCATCTGCGGGCTCCGCTTACACCTATGCTCAGAAGGCTATCAGTCCGCACGTCGGCTTTATGGTGGGCTGGTCATCACTGCTGGACTATCTGTTCATGCCGATGATCAACATCCTGCTGGCGAAAAGCTACTTTGAGTCGCTGGTGCCGGGCATTCCGTCGTGGATTTTCGTGGTGCTGCTGGTGGCGTTTATGACCATCTCCAACCTGCGTGGGATCAAAACCGTGGCCAACTTCAACAGCGTCATTGTGGTGCTGCAGGTAGTGGTGATGGCTGTGATCACCGGTATGGTGGTGTATGGTGTGGCACACGGTATTGGCGCCGGTACGCTGACCAGTACGAAGCCGTTCTGGTCTGAAAATGCGCAGGTGGTGCCGATGATTACCGGTGCGACCATTCTGTGCTTCTCGTTCCTTGGCTTTGACGGTATCAGTTCGCTGTCGGAAGAGACCAAAGATGC
Source organism: gamma proteobacterium symbiont of Lampromicra miyakona (assembly GCF_059730895.1). Classification (NCBI taxonomy): domain Bacteria; kingdom Pseudomonadati; phylum Pseudomonadota; class Gammaproteobacteria; species gamma proteobacterium symbiont of Lampromicra miyakona. The sequence goes on from NZ_AP035932.1 coordinate 1,584,872, forward strand.
CGAGCGCACCATTCCACGCGCGATTTTCCTGACCGCGCTGATTGGTGGGGTGATCTTTATTGGCGTCTCGTACTTCCTGCAGCTGTACTTCCCGGATATCTCGCGTTTCCAGAATCCGGACTCTTCACAGCCGGAAATCATGCTGTTCGTGGCGGGTAAAGCGCTGCAGATCGGCATTCTGATTTTCTCGGTGGTGACGGTGCTGGCCAGCGGCATGGCGGCACACGCTGGCGTTTCGCGTCTGATGTACGTGATGGGCCGTGACGGCGTATTCCCGCAGCGTTTCTTTGGCTTCGTGCATCCGAAATTCCGCACGCCGTCGCTGAACGTGCTGCTGGTTGGTGCGGTAGCGCTGCTGGCGATCAACTTCGACCTGGTTACTGCGACCGCGCTGATCAACTTCGGTGCGCTGGTGGCGTTCACCTTTGTGAACCTGTCGGTGATTGCCCAGTTCTGGATTCGTGAGAAGCGTAATAAAACGCTGAAAGATCACCTCAACTATCTGGTGCTGCCTATTATGGGGGCGCTGACGGTGGGTGCGCTGTGGATCAACCTGGAAGAGACCTCGATGGTGCTCGGCCTGGTGTGGGCGGCGATTGGTATTGTTTACCTGGCGTTTGTGACCCGCACGTTCCGCAATCCGGTACCGCAGTTTAGCGAAGAGGTGTAAGGCTTTCCCTCACCCTAACCCTCTCCCGCCCGCGGGAGAGGGAACCGCCCGAGCGTGTGTCAGGTATCAGCCCTGGAGTTGCACCAAAACGCACTATACCTCTCCCTCTCCCCGTGGGAGAGGGAACCGCCCGAGCATGAGTCAGGTATCAGCTCTGTAGCTGCACCAAAACGCACTCTACCTCTCCCTCTCCCCGTGGGAGAGGGCCGGGGTGAGGGCATCAGCCCGCACGAAACCCTGCTACGACACCAGCTCCTGCGCATACAAATACAGCGCTTTCAGCTGCGCCATCTTCTCTGCATCGCCCTCATGTAAACTGGCCAGCGACTCCAGCTCCAGCAAAAACGCCTGCACCCGCTCCGCATTAAGCTGCTCGCGGCGGTGCTGCAGCCAGCGCTGCTGCTCTTTATCATCCAGCGTGCCGGGGAAGTTGCGGGCGCGATAGCGGAACAGCAGCTTCGCGATACGCTTATCCTCAAAGGTCAAATCCAGCGCCGGCAGGTTCTGCGGCGGCGTCTGACGCAGGATGTTCATGCCGGCGCGATCGGCGTCGCTGAAGAAGCCGTCATACAGCTGCGCATCGACATCCTCCGACGGCGTGAACGGCTCCGCTTCGGCAAACAGCGTCACCACATTTTCCCGCACTTCGGCATGCTGGCGCAGCAGGGCCAGATTCGCCAGACAGTGCTGACGATCGATACCCAGTCGTTCGGCATCTTCCGGGCGCAATGTATTGGCCGGCGCCAGAACCGGGCACTTATTGATGTGCACCAGCTTGATCGGCACCGCCGGCAAATCGCCCAGATCGCTGTGTCGCGTATACAGCCGCTCGCGCAACTCATCCGGCGACAGTGTCAGCAGCGGCGTCATGTCGCCGGCCAGATCGGCCACGATCAACGCGTTTTTGTTATCCGGATGCCACGCCAGCGGCACAATCCAGCTGGTATTGCCGCGCGCCGCGCCGAACATGCCGGAAACGTGCACCAGCGGCTTCATCTGCGGAATATCAATCAGCGTCATCAGTTTCTGCTTGTTGCGATGGGTAAACAGAAACTCAAACAGCTTCGGCTGCTTCTCCTGCACCAGCTTTGCCATCGCCAGCGTGGCGTACACATCGGACATCGCATCGTGCGCCTGTTCGTGTGCCACGCCGTTAGCCTGGGTGAGATGCTCCAGCTTAAAGCTCGGGAAACCGTCGTCGTTCTCCGGCCAGACGATGCCTTCCGGGCGCAGCGCATAACAGGCGCGCATCACGTCGAGCAGATCCCAGCGCGAATTGCCGTTCTGCCAGCTCCAGCCATACGGGTCGATAAAGTTGCGGTAGAAGATATTGCGCGTCACTTCGTCATCGAAGCGCACGTTGTTGTAACCGATCACACAGGTCTGCGGTTCGCTGAACAGCGCGTGAATGCGCTGAGCAAACTCCACTTCCGGCACGCCGCGCGCGTTGGCCACCTGCGGCGTGATACCGGTGATCATTACCGCTTCCGGCTGCGGCAGGTAATCGTCCGCGAGCTGGCAGTAAAACACCTGCGGTTCGCCCACGGCGTTAAAGGCTTTGTCGGTGCGCAGGCCTGCAAATTGCGCCGGACGATCCAGCGACGGGCTTTTGCCGAAGGTTTCATAATCGTGGAACAGAAAAGTGAACTCAGAGGCGGGCACGGCGTTATCCTGGCTATGGAAAATCAACGCACAGAATAGTCGTCAGCCCGGTACAGCACAACCTCGATCGCCATCGCTGCGAGCGGGCGCGCAGCATTTGTCCGCGGTTCATACTTTTTTTCAATTTATTCAGATATCAAAGCGCTATTTGCCGTAAAACGTGCGGCGGTAAATTCATTTATTTGATGTTGAGGAAGAAGTGTTGAAAAGGCGTCTGTTGGTAACTGTATCTGGAATGATTGTTTGGGCATCGCTGGCGCACGCGGATGACAGCATGCCGTTTCCCCTGACGCCGCCGGCCATTGATGCCGCGTCCTGGGTGCTGATGGACGCCACCACCGGGCAGATCCTCACCGCAGGCAACCCGGATGCGGAACGCAACCCGGCCAGCCTGACCAAACTGATGACCGGTTATGTCGTCGACCGCGCGGTCGATCAGAAGAAAATCACCCGCGACGATGTGGTCACGGTGGGTAAAGACGCGTGGGCCGCCGGCAATCCGGTGTTTAAAGGCTCGTCGCTGATGTTTCTTAAGCCGGGCGATAAAGTCACCGTGCGCGATCTGATGCGCGGCGTGATCATCGATTCCGGCAACGACGCCTGCGTGGCGCTGGCCGACTATGTGGCCGGCAGCCAGGAGAGCTTCGTCAACATGATGAACAGCTACGTGCAGAAGCTCGGTCTGACGCACACCCACTTCGAAACCGTGCACGGTCTCGATGCGCCGGGGCAGCACACCACCGCGCGCGATCTGGCGGTGCTGTCGCGCGCCATCATCAACGGTGAGCAGGATTTCTACGCCATGTACAGCGAGAAAACCCTCAGCTTCAATGGCATTACCCAGAACAACCGTAACGGCCTGCTGTGGGATCAGAATCTGCACGTCGACGGCATGAAAACCGGCCACACCGAGAGCGCCGGGTTTAACATCGTCGCCTCGAACATCGTCGGTCGCCATCGTCTGATTGCGGTGATCATGGGCGGGAAAAGTTCGAAGGGACGTGAAGAGCAGGCGCGTAAACTGCTGGTGTGGGGACAGAACAACTTCGACACCGTGCAGCTGTTCCACGCCGGGAAAAAGATCGGCAGCGAAAACGTCTGGTACGGCAACCCGCACAAAGTGGACGTCGGTACCACCGAAGATATCTATCTGTCACTGCCGCGCAGCGAAGTGTCGAACGTGATGGCGAAGTATGTGATCAATCGTAAAGACCTCGAAGCGCCACTCAAAGCCGGCGAGCAGGTGGGCGAAATTCAGGTGCTGGATAAAGACAAGCAGCTGGCCAGCTATCCGCTGTACGCGCTGCAATCGGTCGATGAAGCAGGCATCATCACGCGCATCAGCGATTACGTGAAACAGAAACTGTAAGCCGTCGGGCAATAAGCAACCGCTGCGTTACATCCTTGTGTGCACTGAGAAAACAAGATGTAGCGCAGTTGTATTATTGCGCAAAAAGTTGCGCCAGCCCCTCAATGTTCGTGCTGCGCCAGGGTAACATAGCGCGCAAATTTTTTTCGCACCCGGACCACCATGTTACGCGCTGACAAGCCCATCTCTCCGATTGAGTTCTGGTTTTACCGCCACTACCGCGCCGTGCACGGCGTACGCATTGCTATCGCCTTTGTGCTGTGCTTTCTGTTTGTCCGTCTCACCGATATTCCGGAAGGCACCTGGCCGCTGATCACGCTGGTGGTGGTGATGGGACCGATCTCCACCTGGGGCAATGTTTTGCCACGCGTGGTGCAGCGTATCAGCGGTACCTTTGCCGGGCTGATATCAGGGCTGATCGCGCTGAAGCTGGAGCTGCTGTCACTGCCGCTGATGCTGGTGTGGTGCTTTATCGTGATGATCGTCTGCGGCTATCTGACGCTGGGCAAACACCCGTATATGGCACTGCTGATCGGCATTACGCTCGGCGTGGTGGTCGGCGCGCCGGCCGGCGATTTCACCGTGGCGCTGTGGCGCGGCGGCGATGTGATCCTCGGCTCGCTGATGGCTTTACTGTTTAGCGCCATCTGGGCGCAGCGCGCCTATACTCACTGGCGCATTCAGCTGTCGGACGCCTTTATCAACATGGCGAAGATTCATCACGCTGGCTTTTCTGCCAATCTGGTGGAGAAGCCGCGCCTCAATCCGCGCTTCCAGAAGCTGCTTACCAGCGTGATCAAAATGCGCGCGCTGCTGGAGCCGGCGAGCAAAGAGACGCGCATCCCTAAATCGGTGTTTGAAGCCATTCAGACCATTAACCGTAATATGGTTAACACCATGCAGATGCAGATTGAAGCCTGGTGGGCGTCGCGCGAAAGCCATCTGATTTTACTTAACGCGCCGACGCTGCGCCGCACGCAGCAGATGACCGAGAACACCCTGAACGCGCTGTCAGCGCTGATGGTAAAAGGCGAGACTGAACAGGTGATTGCCAACAGCCACGAGCTGGAAGCCATCACCCAGGAGCTGGAAGCGCTGATCGCCAACGGCAGCGCGCGGCTGGAGACCACCGCGATTTACGGTTACGTCTGGCTGAGTCTGGAGCAGGCGCGTCAGCTGGAGCGCATGACAGACCTGGTGCGTCTGGCGCTGCGCAAATAGTTTTCTCAGGCAATGACTTAGTGCGAATTGCCCTTTCTTTGCGCTAAGATAAGTGCCAGTCCGAATTTAGCGGTGAAAATTGCGAACCCGGCTTATAAGCCGCTAAGCTAAATGTCTTCCCGGTTTATGACTATTTTGCCTGCCGCGGCAGGCCACAAGAAAGGTGCCAACATGGAAAATGCCAAGCAATCATTTCAGGACGTACTGGAGTTTGTGCGTATGTTTCGTCGTAAAAACAAACTGCAGCGCGAAATTACGGACAACGAAAAGAAAATCCGTGATAACCAGAAACGTGTGTTGCTGCTGGACAACCTGAGCGAGTACATCAAACCTGGTATGAGCGTGGAAGCGATTCAGGAAATCATCGCCAGCATGCGCGTGGATTATGAAGATCGCGTAGATGAGTACATCATCAAAAACGCCGATCTGTCGAAAGAGCGTCGCGAGCTGTCGAAAAAGCTCAAAGCGATGGGCGAACCAAAAGGGCAGTAAGCCTCACGGGCCTGATAGCCGCGTTTTGCTCCAGGGTCGCCATTTATGGCGACCTTTTTAATGCCCGCGCCAGCTGCTGTAACTGATGCGCAATCTCCGCCACATCCACCTGCTGCTGCAACGGCGCCGCTGTGGTGGCGCGCAGGACCAGCCCGGTCTCCAGCGGCTGACTGTCCGGTATCTCTCCCTCCAGCTGCGCCAGCAGACGATCGACGCTCACTGTGCCTAACTGCTGTAAATCCTGGCGCACCGTGGTCAGCGGTGGCTGATACCACGCGCTCTCCGCCGTATCGTCGTAACCGATGATCGACATCTCCGCCGGAATTTGTACGCCATGCTGATGCAGCGCGCGCATCGCCCCCAGCGCCATTTGATCGTTAGCCACCAGCAGCGCCTGCGGCAGCTGGTCGGGCAGCCGGGTCAGCAGCGCCTGGTAGCCGGACGCTGCGCTCCAGTCGCCGCTCAGTACGCAGTGCGGCACCAGCTGATGACGCGCCAGCGCCTGTTGCCAGGCGCTAAATCGCGCCCGGGCTGACGCGGAGCTGGCAGGCCCGTTCAGCACGCCAATCTGCCGGTGGCCGAGCGCCACCAGATGATCCACCGCCTGCTGCGCACCGCTGGTGCTCCGGTACTGACACTGCGCCACGACCGCGCTGCGCTCCACATCCAGAAACAGCGTCGGTTTGCTGCCGCATTGCTGCTGAATCTGCGCCGCCTGCGCGGCATCCAGCGGCAGGTTGATCAGCAGAGCATCGACGCGCTGCGCCAGCAATTCATGCACCGTGTCCTGCGCGTGGCTGGTGGCATTGGCCATGGCGATCACCAGATGATAGCCCTGCGCCGCCGCGCGCTGCTGAATCGCCGAAGCAATCTGCGCCGGCGCCATTAGCGCCAGATCGCTGGTCGCCAGACCGAGCGTGCGCGTGGCCTTGCCGGCCAGCTGCTGCGCGACCCGGTTTGGCACGTAGCTGAGCTGCTGCATCGCGGCTTCCACCCGCGCGCGGGTGCGGGGTGACACCTGCGCCGAATGGTTCAGCACCCGGGAAACCGTTTGATAGGAGACGCCAGCCAGCCGGGCGACATCGTCAAGCGTTACGGAACGCGCTGTCATTGATCCCTCCTGATGAGAATGCGGCGAGTGTAGCAAATTTTTCCCTGCCGTCGCGGTATTAAGGCGTTACACTGACAGTGATAACGCAAGGAGAAAGTGATGCAGCTCAATGACCATCAAATTCAGGATATCAACACCATTGCCGCCTGGCTGGCGCTCGATCAGCTGCCAAAGGACGGTACGCTGGAGGTCGATTTAGCCATACTTGCCGGACATGCGGTGCTGCCGAACGTCGAAGCGGTGATTGCGCTGGCGAAGAAATATCAGCTGCCGTTGCTGATCAGCGGCGGCATCGGTCATTCAACCGCGCTGCTGGCCGCGATGATTGCCAGCCATCCGCTCTATCGCCAGATCGACACCGCCGGCAAGGGCGAAGCGCAGCTGCTGGGCGAGATGGCGCGCGTGTTCGCTGAGCTGCCTGACGATCAGCTGCTGCTGGAAACCGCCTCACGCAACTGTGGCGAAAACGCCGCCCTGAGCCAGCGCCTGCTGGATGAGCAGCAGTGGCAGCCGCAGCGCGTGCTGCTGGTGCAGGATCCGTTGATGCAGCGCCGCAGCTGGGAAACCTTCCGCTGGCAGTGGCGCGATCGCGAGCATGCGCCGGAATTCATCAGCTGGCCGGTGTTTGTGCCGCAGGTGATGATGGATGCGGGCATGCTGCGCATCGTTGGCGCGCCGCCGCAGGGGTTGTGGTCAGTGGAGCGTTTTCTGTCGCTGCTGATGGGCGAGGTGCAGCGCCTGCGTGACGACGCCAGCGGCTACGGCCCGAACGGCAAGGGGTTCTTCGGACACGTTGATGTACCCGACGCGGTCGAAGCAGCCTGGCAGCGCCTGATGCAGCTGCCCGGCGTGCAGTCAAGGTTGGGTTGAGCCGTCACCAAAAGCATATGTGATTGAGTAAAGAGAATATTCTGCCTTATCCGTAGCGGCGCAATTTATTGCGCAACCGGCCGCGGTGCGGAAATGCACATTGCGCGATAAATCGCGCCGCTACGGTTTGTGCGACTGGCTGGTGCCGCAATGACATGTCGCACAAATAACAGGATGCGCATTCATGCGCACCTGGCACGCACCGGACCGATCACCGCGTCTGCAAATACACCTGCAAATTCACATACACCGCGTTCAGCAGCGGCGTCGCCACCGCATGGCGCGCGCCGCGCACCAGCAAATCGCCGATGATCTGATCGGCTTCGATATCATAGCCCTGGGTTAAATCGCGGTACATGGATGAGGTCATCGCCGCATCAGGATTGTTCAGCGTCTCATAAATCTTCGCCGTCACGGCCGGACGCTGTTGGTAGCCATCAGCGGTGATCACCGCCAGCACCTCGGCGAAAATGCCCTGTAGCAGCGCTTCACCACCGGCTGAACGCAGGATGTGCTGCGTATTGCCGCGCGCCACACAGCACACGGCACCCAGCGTGCTCAGCAGCAGCCACTTTTCCCACAGCTCACTGATAATGTTATCGGCGAACACGCTATCAAACTGCGCATCACGCAGCGCGGCATCCACGCGCGCCAGACGGGCATCGTTGTTGCCGTCCAGCGCGCCGTAGTAAAGCACGTGCAGCGGAGAGAGCTGCATCACTTCGCCGTGCTCGCCCAGCGTGGCGTGAATCTTACACAGCCCGCCAATCACCTTGTCACCGAAACGTGCGCGCAGCGTATCAATATGACGCATACCATTGAGGATCGGCATGATCAGCGTCTGCGCGCCAACCGCCGGAGCGATGTCTTCAATCGCCTGTTCCAGCGCAAAGCTTTTCACCGTCAGGATAATCAGATCGTAATCACCGGTCAGCGTCGAGGCCAGCGCCAGCTGCGGTTGCAGCACCGTGCTGCCTTCCGGCGTTTGCAGCACCAGTCCGGTCTGTTGCAACTGCTGCTGCCGGCGCTCGCGCACCAGAAAGGTCACATCACGGCCGGCCTGCGCCAGGCGCGCGCCAAAGTACCCGCCGGTGGCACCGGCTCCCACAATCAGAATACGCATGGACTGTTTTCCCGTTAAGCATGAAAGCCTTACCTTAAAGCGCTGCGCGTCACTGCGCCACACCGCAAATGCGGAAAACCGTGACAATCTCAGCGATGAGCAAAAAAAGCTCAAACTGTTCGTATTCATTCGTACAATGGGTTTATGCTGGGGCACAGCGGCGGGCAACGGTGCCTGCCGGTTTTTTTCGTCAACAGACTAAGGACGCATCATGCCCCGACCCCTCCCCATCGAACGTTATCGCAACATCGGCATCTCCGCGCATATCGATGCCGGTAAAACCACCACCACTGAGCGCATCCTGTTTTACACCGGAATGAGCCACAAGCTGGGTGAAGTGCACGATGGCGCGGCAACCACCGACTGGATGGCGCAGGAGCAGGAGCGCGGCATTACCATCACCTCGGCGGCGGTCAGCTGCTACTGGCCGGGCATGGACGGCAGTTTTACGCCGCACCGTATCAACATCATTGATACTCCCGGACACGTTGACTTCACCATTGAAGTGGAGCGCTCAATGCGCGTGCTGGATGGTGCCGTGATGGTGTACGACGCGGTCGGTGGCGTTCAGCCGCAGTCAGAAACCGTGTGGCGGCAGGCGAATAAATACCACGTGCCGCGCATTGCGTTCGTCAACAAGATGGACCGCCAGGGCGCGGACTTTTTCCGCGTGGTGCAGATGATGAAAGATCGCCTGCAGGCGCATCCGGTGCCGATTGTCATTCCCATCGGCGCTGAAGAGCAGTTCAGCGGGGTCATCGATCTCAACAAAATGCGCGCCATCTACTGGGACGACGCCAGCCAGGGCATGAGCTTTAGCTATGCGCCGATTCCGGACGCGCTGCAGGCGCAGGCAGCGGAGTGGCGGGAAAACATGGTGGCAGCAGCGGCAGAAGCCAGCGAAGCGCTGATGGATCGCTATCTGGAGCAGGGCGATCTCAGTGAAGACGAGGTGATTGCCGGGCTGCGGCAGCGCACGCTGGCGGGCGAAATCCAGCCGATGCTGTGCGGCAGCGCGTTTAAAAACAAAGGGGTGCAGCGCATGCTCGATGCGGTCATCGAACTGATGCCTTCGCCGCTCGACGTGCCACCGGTCGCCGGCATCAACGAGCGCGGCGAACACGACGAACGCCATGCTGACGATGAGGAACCTTTCTCGGCGCTGGCGTTCAAGCTGATGAGCGATCCTTATGTCGGTCAGCTGACCTTTGTGCGCGTCTATTCTGGCGTGCTGCGCAAGGGTGACAGCGTGTGGAACGCGGTAAAAGAGCGTAAAGAGCGCATTGGCCGCATCGTGCAGATGCAGGCTAACGATCGCATCGAAATTGATGAGATCCGCGCCGGCGATATTGCCGCCTGCGTCGGGCTGAAAGAGGTCACCACCGGCGAAACGCTGTGCGATCCTAATGCGGTAATCACGCTGGAGCGCATGGAATTTCCCGATCCGGTGATTTCGCTGTCGATTGAGCCAAAGACCAAAGGCGATCAGGAAAAAATGGGGCTGGCGCTGCAGCGGCTGGCGGCAGAGGATCCGTCGTTCCGGCTGCACACCGATGAGGAGTCCGGTCAGACCATCATTTCCGGCATGGGCGAACTGCATCTGGAGATCATCGTCGACCGTCTGAAACGCGAGTTCGGCGTGGAAGCCAATATTGGCCGGCCGCAGGTAACTTACCGCGAAACCATCCGCAAAACGGTGCGCGAGGTAGAAGGGAAATTTGTGCGTCAGTCGGGCGGTAAAGGCCAGTATGGTCACGTGGTGCTGACGCTCGAGCCGCAGGCGGCCGGAACCGGTTTCGCCTTTGAAGACGCGACCAAAGGCGGCGTGGTGCCGCGCGAATTCATTCCTTCGGTGGAGAAGGGCATTCGTGAAGCGCTCAACAGCGGCGTGCTGGCCGGTTATCCGGTGGTCGATATCAAAGCCACACTGACGTTTGGCTCTTATCATGACGTTGACTCGTCGGAGATGGCGTTCCGCATGGCGGCGATCTTTGGCTTCAAAGCGGCAGCGAAGCAGGCCGATCCGGTGATACTTGAGCCGGTGATGCAGGTGGAAGTGGAGACGCCGGAAGAGTATGCCGGCGGCGTGATGGGCGATTTGTCATCCCGGCGCGGCACGCTGCAGGGCATGGACGAGCGTTTCGGCGCGCGCATTATCCGTGCTGAAGTGCCGCTGGCCGAGATGTTTGGCTATGCCACCACGCTACGCTCAATGTCGCAGGGTCGCGCCACGTACAGCATGGAGTTTGCCCACTACGCCGAAGCACCGCGTAACGTCGCAGAGGCGATTATCGCGGCTCGCGCACAGTAAGCTTGCTGGCGGCAGGGATGTCGCCGGTTAGTGCTTTATTTACAGCGCCGTCACGCCCAGCGCGGCGGCTTCATCTTCCCAGCGTTTAACCTCGTCAAACCAGTCGCGCTGCGGCACAGAAAAGCCCGCCAGCAGGTTGGCCTTCATCACATCCTTGTAATCCTCCACATTGGCCAGCTCAAATAGCGTGCTGCGCAGCTTTTCCAGCAGCAGACTGTCGGTTTTCGCCGAGGTTATCAACGGCAGCGCGGCACACAGCGGGGTTTCACCGATAATGGCTAAGCCCTGCAGCTCCTGCGGCCGGTATTTGCGCAGCAGCGCCCAGGTGATGCAATCAATCGCGGCGAGGTCGGCCTCTCCGGCGCGCAGCGCGGCCAGCGACTGGCGGTGGCTGCCGCTGAACCGGGTAGTGGCGAAGAATTTGCCGTTCTGGGCCAGCGGCGCGACCACATAGCGCAGCGAATTGTATCCGGAGTGTGAGTCATTGCTGTTGCACACTGCGCGACGGTCGCGGAAATCAGCGAGGCTCAGGTTCTCATCTTCCTGCCGCGCCACCAGCCAGCTGCGATAGCGCAGATCATGGCAGCCAGGCGCATTGGACTGAAACGTGCCCACCAGTTGCACGTCAGGCAATAGCGCGACCAGCGGATAGCCGCAGGTCTGACTCAGCAGCAGATTGTCATCACGCCAGTGTGGCAGCAGGTCGTCGTGCCACTGCACCTCAGCCTGCACGCCGCGCTTCGCCAGCAGCCGCGTCAGCACTGAGGTCATGGCCAGCGTGCTCGGGTGGTCGATGTCGTACATCGGTAAAGAGATGATGTGCATTCTGTGCGTCCTTGTGGTGTCCCGGGTGGGCGTTAACGTCGATCGGCTGACGCCAGAAGCGCTTCATCCATTCGCCGTAACCGGCAACGCGAAAACCCTGATTACGCTGATAGTAGCCGTCGCGGTAGAGCAAATAGACTTTGCGCAGACCGTACCAGGGTAAACCGGGCAGATCGTGATGTACAGAATGATAGTTGAGATTCAGGAACAGCAGGCGCCACGGCCAGGCCGCCTCGTTATTTACCGAGCGCGCCAGCGGCGCCTCATCGGCACGATGTTCGTAAAATGAGCGCACCTTGGTCAGCATCAGCGCCGGATAGCTCACCGCAAGCACCAGCCACAGCGGGGAAAAGCCACGCAGGCTGAGCCAGTAAAACAGTCCGGCCAGCAGTAGCAGATGCACCAGCCACATCATCATCGCCGGCACGTCGCGCTGCACCACGCTTTGCGTCAGCGCGCGCAGCGTGGCGAGGATATCCAGCAGCGGTCCCAGCAGCAGACGTCCCGGAAAGGTGTTGCGCAGATGGATAACGCGCTGCTGCCAGGGTTTGAGCCGAGCCCAGTGCGCCGGCGACAGATAATAGGTCTCCGGATCATCATGCGGATCGGTCAGGGTGTGGTTGCGGTGATGCGCCAGGTGCGAATCCCGGTACAGACCATACGGATACCACACCGCCAGCGGCAGCGTGCCAAACAGCTGATTAAGGCGCGGCAGGCGCGTCGGATGACCATGAATCAGCTCATGCTGCAGCGACAAATACCAGGTGGTGAACAAAATCAGCAGCAGCGTGGCGAGGGGCAGGCCCAGCGTTTGCCAGTACAGCACGCTGGCGAACCAGCCGCTATAAACAGTAATGATTAACAGCCAGGTCGGCAATTCGCTGCGCCATAGCCAGCTGCGCGCCAGCTGATGCACCACTTCGCGCTGTTGCGCACTGAGGTAGGCGGAGGTTCCTTTGACCTTGTTCATGTGTTCAGTCAGCGAGACGGGAAAAGATGCGCTCACGATGCGCGATACGCGTGATAAACACAAAGACGGAAAATTGCTTTGTTATGCAAAAAAGTTGAAGAAGCGCGCGAAAACTATTGGCTATCAGTCCTCTTCGCACAGGCGTAACCTTACCTCATCGAATTCTGATTGATGACGCCGGCGCCGTTCTGGCCCGCGAGGAGCATTTAGCATGAAAAAAATTGGCTTTTTATCTTTCGGTCACTGGACCCCGTCACCACACTCGGCCACCCGTTCGGCGCAGGATGTGCTGCTGCAGTCGATTGACCTGGCGGTCGCCGCCGAAGAACTGGGTGCCGACGGTGCCTATTTCCGCGTACACCACTTTGCCCGCCAGCTGAGTTCACCGTTTCCGCTGCTGGCGGCGGTCGGTGCCAAAACCAGCCGCATCGAGATTGGTACCGGTGTGATCGACATGCGTTACGAAAATCCGCTGTATATGGCGGAAGACGCCGGAGCAGCGGACCTGATCGCCAACGGCCGTTTGCAGCTCGGCCTGAGCCGTGGCTCGCCGGAGCAGGTGATTGAAGGCTACCGCTACTTTGGCTTTAATCCGCGCGAAGGGGAAACCGATGCGGATATGGGACGTCGTCACACCGAAGAGCTGCTGGAAGTGCTGCGTGGCGAAGGGTTTGCCAAACCCAATCCGCAGCCGATGTTCCCGAATCCACCGGGACTGCTGCGCCTCGAGCCCTATTCCGAAGGCCTGCGCGAGCGTATCTGGTGGGGCTCCGGCTCGAACGCCACATCGATCTGGGCAGCCCAGCTGGGGATGAATTTGCAGAGTTCGACGCTGAAGGATGACGAGACCGGCGAACCGTTCCATGTGCAGCAGGCGAAGCAGATCCGCGCCTATAAAGAAGCGTGGCAGGCGGCAGGGCATCAGCGTGCGCCGCGCGTGTCGGTCAGCCGCAGTATTTTTGCCCTGATGAACGACACCGACCGCGCTTACTTCGGTCGCGGCGGACAGGAGCAGGATTCCGTCGGGTTCCTCGATGAGAAAACCCGCGCCATCTTTGGGCGTAGCTATGCCGCAGAGCCGGAGCAGCTGATCAAACAGCTGGCTCAGGATGAAGCGATTGCGGAAGCCGATACCCTGTTGCTGACCATCCCTAATCAGCTTGGCTTGGATTATTGTGCGCACGTGATCGACAGCATTCTGACCCACGTCGCGCCAGAGCTCGGCTGGCGTTAAGCGACAGTGCGCAGGGAAGCGCACAATTATTGCGCGATGAATCGCGCCACTACCAGGTGCGCATAAATGCGCAACCTGGGAAATTCAGCAAAGGCTTTGACCCGTTTTAGATTCTGCGGGGTCGCCATTGATGGCGACAACGCGCCCTTCACGAATGCACTAAGACCTTGTAACCCGCATTCAACCCTGTAGGGTCGCCATTTATGGCGACCAACCATTGCGCGATAAATCGCGCCGTTACCAGATGCGCATAAATGCGCACCCTGGGAAATTCAGCAAAGGCTTTGACCCGTTTTAGATTCTGTAGGGTCGCCATTGATGGCGACCAACCATTGCGCGATAAATCGCGCCGTTACCAGCCATTAACCCGCACCCAGCTCCCACCACAGCTTATCCAGCGCGTAATAACGATCGCGCTGCGCCTCTGGCTGGTTCAGATCGCGCTTCCACGGTTTGGCGAGAATGTAGTGCAGATTCTTCACCTCATCGTCATGCCATAAGCCGGCATGCTGGAACGGCAGGGTTTTCAGCGCGTTATAAATGTACGGCAGCGGCAGCCAGCGTCCGGCAAACACCTCATTGAGCAAATCCTGTTCGGAGAACGGATAGCGGCGCAGGTCGTCAATCTCAGCCACTTTCTGCTGCAGCCAGTCGAATACCGCCTGATCCGGCTGCAGCACCAGAAAGCCGCCGTTGAGATAGTTATCAAGATCGGCGGGCGGCGTTTCACCGCGCGCCTGCCAGGTGTAGTGACAATGCTCCGGCTGCCAGCTGTCAGGATAGCTGGCGATTTGATTCGGGTTGCAGCGGCAGGCGTGACAGGCCGCCAGCGCATGCTTGCCGAGGTCAAGCGTAAACAGCTCATCCATGTTGCGCAGCACCAGCATATCGGCATCAAGAAACACCACGCGCTCGCAGCCGGTCAGCTCCCAGGCGCGCAGCTTGCTCCACACTTCACCAAACTGTGCCGAGGCATAATGCTGCTCCAGCGCGGCGTCCGGCATCAGCGGCTGGACCGGATGGATCACGCAGCCCAGCGCCTGTAATGCTTCGCGCATGCTCAGATCGATGGCATCGGTGACCATCACAATCAGCGGCCAGCGCGTTTCGCTGCGTTTGAGTGAGCGATGCAGCGCTTTCACCCCGACATAATATTCCGGCTGCGTTAACAGCGTTACCCAGGCGTACATAGCTTCTCCCCATCAAAATCAATCAAACTCAATCAAACAAAGCCGTGACATAGTCATTGCTAAAGCGGTGCGTCGGATCCAGCTGTTCACGTACCGCACGAAACGCATCCCACTGCGGATAGATGGCGCGCCACTGATAGCGCTGCGGATCGTAATATTTACCCCAGTGCGGACGTCCACCTTCTGCCGCCAGCAGTTTTTCCACTTCGGTGAGGAAATGCAGTCCGTCCTGCGACAGCGAGCCGTCATCCGCGTAATACACCACAAAACCAAAAAAGCAGGTCGGCTGCTGATGCGCCGGGCTCATCCACGCCTGTGAAGCGCCGGTGCAGCGCAGGATGATGGGATAGTGCATGTGCGGTCGATTCTGTGCGTACCAGGCTTTGATCTTGCCAATAATTTCCGGCGTTTTGGCCAGCGGCACGCCAATCTCAACGTTGATCTGCGGTACGGCGATACCACGACAAAACAGCTGGTAAATATCGCCGCTGATGTCGGTGAAGTCACGGAAGCGGGTGACGGTACGGAACTGTTTGCCGCCTTTACCGTGAATCTGCGTGTCGCGATGCATGTGTTCCAGCGTCTGATCGATGGTGTCGTTCAGGCTGCTGTCGGCCTGATCGCCGTGCTCAATCACTTCGCGCTGATGGTCGTACCACGCCTGGGTGTCTTCCGCACTGGCGACATCGGCGTTCCAGACATGCATCAGGTTGTCATCGACAAACCACCAGGCTTTGCTGAGTTCGTGCTGCTCATTCCACGTCAGCAAATCCTGCTCCAGTGAATCGGCAGATGCCGCGAATTTATGGCAGGTAAACAGGCGAAATGGCTGAGTGCGCAAGGTAATGGCGGTGACGATGCCGAGCGCGCCAAGCGACACCATCGCCGCCGGGAAATCGGCGTCACCGCGCTGAAACTCGCGCACGCTGCCATCGGCCAGCACCATGCGGATATGCAGTGCTTCGTCTGCCAGCGAACTCTGTGCCAGACCCTGACCGTGGGTGCCGGTTGCCAGCGCGCCGGCCAGCGTCTGCACCGCTATCACGCCGGGCGAGGAGGCGAGCATGCGATCCATCTTTGTCAGGCTGTCATACACCTGCTGCAGCGGCGTGCCCGCGGCAAACGTGACGCTCTCTTCATCCTGAGCGAGGATGCCGTGCAGCGCACTGAGATCCAGCAGTACGTCCTGCGGCTGTACGCACAGCATGCGACCGGGCGACAAACGGCTGCCGAGCACGCGCACTTTGCCGTGCGAGTCGCGCAACAGCTGTTGCAGCTCGGCTTCACTACGCGGCTGATGCAACTGCTGGCGCTGGCCAACTACCGAATTCTGCGCCCAGTTCCATAGCGCAGGCGTGTCATCGGTATTTTGCGTGTTGCGTAACGGATAGAGGAGAGCATCTTTCTTCACTGCAGCGTTCCTTAATCTGAGGTCTGTCACGGTCCCGTTTATTTGATCAAGCGTAGACCATCACAGCGAACCCGCAGATTACGGGGCTTTGCGGATATAGCGCAGCGTGGCCGTCACCGCCAGCTGACGGTTGCGGCGAATACTGTCCTCTTCACTGTCGTGGGGGGTAAACAGCGTGTGGAAGGTGTAGCGGTTGGAGACGTGATGCACACAAATACTGCTGAGCAGGCGGTGTACGTCCACGGTATCCAGGCCGTCGATAAAGATGCCCTGACGCTGGCCGCGGGACAGGATGTCATCCAGCAAATCGAGGGTACTTTTGTTCATCGCTTTGATGCGCTCAGACTGCATGATGTAACGCCCGCGCAGCAGGTTTTCTGTACACACCAGGCGCATAAAATCGGGATGCGTGACGTGATAGTCAAAACTGGCTTCCACCAGTTTGATCATCGCCTCTTCCGGCTCCAGCGTAGTAAGATTCAGGCCGGTTTCATGCTGGCGGATCGCCTGATACACCTGCTCCAGCACCTCAATATACAGCTTCTCTTTGTTGATGAAGTGATACACCACCATGCGCTTGGTGGTCTGTGCCAGTTCAGCAATCTGCTCCATTCGCGCGCCCTGCATACCGTATTCGGCGAAGGTTTGCAGCGCACCCGCGAGGATGCGTTTTTTCAACCCTTCCGGGTCATTTTTACGTTTGGGTGTGGTATCCGACATAGCGCTCAATAACGGTCAATCAAACAGGCATGGTAGCACAGCCGCCCGGGGCCTTTTGGCGCGATGAGCGGCGGCATGGCTTTATTCATTTCAGGAATAGCATTCCCGGATAAATCATAATGCTGGAATAAGCAACTGCGTATACTGCGCGTATCTGTCGATCACGGCAGCTTATTTTGACTCGCGTAATAATAACACTCAGGAAATAATTTATGCACACACGCTTTGTATCAGCCAAAAATAAATTGTTGTTAACCGTCGGCGCGTTACTGGTTGCCGGCAGCGTGGTCGCGCCGTTTTCAGTGGCGCAGGCGGCGGATAAAACCGCGGTGAAGGTTGGTATCATGAGCGGCGAGGACGAAGACGTCTGGCGTGAAGTAATAAAGCAGGCCGCCGCGAAAGGGCTGACGGTGAAAACCGTGATTTTCAATGATTATAATCAGCCCAACGAAGCGTTACAGAATGGTGAAGTGGATGCCAATGCCTTCCAGCATCAGCCGTTCCTGAATAATCAAATCAAGGTCAATCATTACGATATCGTGCGCGTCGGCGATACCGCCGTCTGGCCGATCGGTCTCTATTCGAAGAAAGTGAAAAGCGCCGCCGCTCTGAAAGAGGGAGCGGTAATCGGCGTGCCTAACGATCCGTCGAACGAGGCACGCGGGCTGGTGCTGCTGCAGCAACAGGGGCTGATCAAACTCAAACCGGGCGCCGGCATTGCCGCCACCACGGCCGACATCACTGACAATCCCCATCACCTGAAAATCAAAGAGCTGGATTCCGGCATCATTGGTCGCTCGGTGCCGGATCTCGATGCGGCAGTGGTCAATACCGACTGGGCGCTGAAAAGCGGTCTGACCGCGGCGGATCGTATCGCGCAGGAGCCGGTGAAAGACAATCCGTACAACAACTTTATCGCGGTGAAAAAAGAGAACGCCAGCGCCCCGTGGGTGAAAACCCTGGTCGCATCGTACCAGAACGATGCCGTCAAAACGGTGTTTGACAAGGTCTACAAAGGCACGGGCGAAACCGCCTGGTAAGGAACCCATCCATGACGCTATTTTCCGAGGCCACCGTGCCCCTGACCGCCGTGGCGCGCGGCGTGATCGAAGAGGCAACAGTACGCGATCGCGTGGCGCAGCACAGCAACGTGGTGCGTTTGCAGGGCGTGTCGCGCCGTTTCGGCCAGACACAGGCGCTGCGCAATGTCTCACTGACGGTGCAAAAAGGCGAAATCCTTGGCCTGATTGGGCGCAGCGGCGCCGGAAAATCGACGCTGATTCGCTGTCTCAACGGGCTGGAGCAGCCCGACGAAGGCGTAATCGAGATTGAAGGGCGGCGTATTACCGGTCTGTCGGAACAGCAGCTGCAGGCGGTGCGCAGTCGCGTCGGCATGGTGTTTCAGCACTTCAATCTGCTGTCGGCAAAAACCGTGGCACAGAATGTGGCGCTGCCGCTGAAAATAGCCGGCATGGAAAAGGCGCAGCGCAACCAGCGCGTAGCGAAACTGCTGGCGCTGGTGGGGTTGAGCGACAAGGCCGGACACTATCCGGCGGCGCTCTCCGGTGGACAAAAACAGCGCGTCGGCATTGCCCGAGCGCTGGCCGCCAGCCCGGCGCTGCTGCTGTGTGACGAAGCCACGTCGGCGCTCGATCCGGAAACCACCCGCTCGATTCTCGCGCTGCTGAAATCGCTCAATCAGCAGCTTGGTATCACCATTTTGCTGATCACGCATGAGATGGAGGTGATCAAATCCGTGGCGCATCGCGTGGCCGTTATCGATGCCGGGGAGATTGTCGAGCAGGGCCCGGTGTGGCAGGTGTTTGCCCATCCGCAATCCGCGCTGACGCGCACGCTGCTGCGCGGGCTGCTGCCGCAGCTGCCGGAGAATCTCGCAGCGCGGCTCAGCGAACAGCGTGAAGGTGAGGCGATCTATAGCGTTCACTTTGCTGGCGTGGCGGCGCAGGGGGATTTGCTGACGCAGTTTGCCAGCGCTCTGCCGGGTAAATTTCGCCTGCTGCAGGGGGGCATCGACCACATTCAGCACTACGCGGTAGTGCGTTTCTTTATTGCGCTCCCGGCCGCCAACGCTGCCGATGAGTATCAGGTTCTCAGCTGGCTGCGTGCGCAGCAGGCACAGGTGGAGTTGGTCGGTTATGTCGCCAGTGATGATTGATTTACTGCTCAGTGCGTTGGGTGAAACGCTGCTGATGACGGCGGTGGCCGGCCTGTTTTCGCTGCTGGCCGGATTACCGCTGGGACTGATTCTGGTGACCACCAGCCCGGGCGGCATTGCTGAAAACCGGAGCATCAACCGCCTGCTGGGCGTAGTGATCAACGGCTTTCGCTCGCTGCCGTTCATTATTCTGCTGGTGGCGCTGATTCCCTTTACCCGTCTGCTGGTCGGCACCTCTCTGGGCACCTGGGCCGCAATTGTGCCGTTATCGATCACCGCCACGCCGTATTTTGCCCGGGTAGCGGAAGTTTCACTGCGCGATGTCGATCGCGGGCTGATTGATGCGGTGCGTGCCATGGGCGCCAGCAAATTACGTATTGTCTGGGAGGTGCTGATTCCTGAAGCGCTGCCGGGCATTCTTTCCGGTTTTGTCGTCACGCTGGTGGCGCTGATCGGCGCCTCGGCAATGGCGGGTGCCATCGGGGCAGGCGGTCTGGGCGATCTGGCGATTCGCTACGGTTATCAGCGTTTTGACACGGCAGTGATGGTGGCGGTGATCGCCGTACTGATCGTGCTGGTGTGCGGTATCCAGTGGCTCGGCGATCGGCTGGTGCAGCGCATTGACAGGCGGTAAACGGAATCTTTCCGTTTCCTCTGCGCGGGGCACATTTTCATGTCAGGCAGGTATTCTCAGCATAGTATTACGTACCTTCTGAAGAGTAGCCGATCGGCAACCTGAATATACTCTCCTTATCGCATCGCAAATATCCGTTCGGATCGTTAATTGCACGTTAAGGAGAGTTTTATGGAATTAACCGGTAACACCATTTTGATCACCGGCGGCGGTTCAGGCATAGGACGTGCTATGGCTGAAGCGCTTTTGGCTGCAGGTAATCAGGTTATTATTGCTGGCAGGCGAAAAGAGGTACTGGATGAAACTATCGCAGCCAATCCTGGCATGCACGCCATCGTAATGGATATGGATAGTCATGATTCAATTCTCAGCGGTGCGCAAACTGTCATTCAGCGCTGGCCGGCACTGAACGTGGTGATCCATAACGCCGGCATTATGCGCAGGGAAGATCTGAAAAGGGGTGACGTCACTGTGGCTGAAGCAGAAATCACCACCAATTTATTAGGACCGATTCGCTTAACGGCTGCGCTAATTGAACATTTTCTGGCGCAACCCCGCGCCGCTATTCTGACCGTTTCTTCCGGTCTCGCTTTTGTGCCCCTGTCGCTTACCCCTGCGTATTGTGCCACCAAAGCGGCAATTCACTCCTGGACGCAGAGTCTGCGCTATCAATTGCGTGATACCGCCATTCAGGTAACGGAACTGGTTCCGCCGCTGGTACAAACTGAATTAATGGGCAGGCAGCACGCAACGAATCCGGCAGCGATGCCGTTGGCGGAGTATATGCAGGAAACGCTGCAAATATTGCAGGAACAGCCGGACACTGCCGAGGTGCTGGTTGAAAGAGTTAAGCCTCAGCGCTTTGCCGCTCGCAAAGATTATACTGCCTTTTATCAGGCGTTTAACGATCGCCTCGCGGGGCAAAATAATTAAGCCTGATAGTGCAATATCTACTCACAACGTGGCGTTTTGTTGCTGTTGACGATGCTCTCGCGGAGAGCATCCCCACTCTTTTTTAAACGCGCGTCCAAATGCGCTTTCCGTATCATATCCGGCAGAAAATGAAATCTGCGAAATAGGTTCGCGCGAGCTTCTCAGGCGCTCGCCTGCCAGCAGCATTCGCCATTTCGACAGGTATCGCATCGGCGTCATCCCCACCCTGGTTTTAAATTTTTTCGCGAATACCGTACGCGACATCCCCGTCCGATGGGCCAGTTCCTGCAACGTCCACGGGAAAGCGGGATCGGCATGCATTAAATTAAGTGCGGCTTTGAGTTGGGGATCGCAAAGGGCAAATAGCCAGCCAATACGCTCTTCACCTTCCTGCTGAAGAAATACCCTGAGCGCCTGCACCAGCATGATCTGCACCAGTTGCTGCGAGAGTAAAACGCTGCCTGGCTGCGAAGTTTGTATCTCCTCTCTCAGGCATTCCATCGCACTGCGCATAATGTTGGTCCCCGTACCCTGCCTGACAGGAATGATCGCTGGCAGAGCCTGCAGCAGGATATCTGCCAGTGCGCTATCGAAGGTATATCGACCGCCGAGAATAAAAGCACCCTGATCGGGCGCGACCTGCGTCAGCGCGCCCGTTTCGCTGTCGGGCGGTACAAAAGGCTGTCTTTTAGCCGCGGGATGGGTGGCCAGACTAAAGGATTTGCCAGAGGTGAGAAATACACAGTCGCCGGTTTCCAGTAACAGAGGCTGCTGGATTCCGTCAACCGCTACCCAGCAGCTACCTTCCACGACACAGTAGCATTTGATGCCCTGATGAGGCGCAAACACCAGCGCGGTCTGTGCTTCCACTGGAAAACCGCCTGAGATAGCCCCCTGCAATCTGAGCAGAGTAAGCACTTCGGAAAGTGGATCCATAAAATTCCGTACGATCTGCATAAAATTACCTCGTTATAGCAGAGACCGTACCATTATTCATATTTTAATCTGCTTATCACCGGGACGTTGTTGTCCCAGACCATCGATAAGGGGATTGTAATGAAAGTGTTCATAACAGGTGCAAGCGGGTTTATCGGTATGGCGATCGCCGCTGAGCTGATTCAGGCGGGTCATCATGTCACCGGACTGGCTCGTTCGGAGCAGACTGTTCAGCGTCTCAATCGTATTGGCGCGGACGCGCACCGGGGCGAACTGAAGAATCTTCTGAGTCTGACCGTGGGTGCCCGCGCCGCTGACGCGGTGATCCACTGCGCTTATGACCACGCTTTTGCTCACCCACAGGACACGGTAATGCAGGAAACACAGGCAATTGCAGCCTTAGGTAAGGGGTTACTGGATTCGACGCGACCATTACTTATCACTTCAGTTGCTGCCATGGGCAGTCGCGCACCGGGTCAGCTTGCCAGCGAGGATTTTTACGACCCGTCGACGCATAATCCGCGCAAATCGACCGAAATAGCAGCAGCCCAGGTCGCAGAAAGTGGCGTCAATGTTTCCATTATCCGGTTGCCACAAGTGCATAACGAGGTAAAGCAGGGGTTCGTCTCAGCGTTAATCCAGCTGGCGCGAGAAAAAGGCGTTTCAGCCTATGTGGAAGAGGGAAACAATCAATGGGCTGCGGCGCATGTTGCTGATGTCGCCTCACTTTATCGGACAGTGCTTGAAAAAGCGCTGCCTGGCCAGCGTTACCATGCCGTTGCGGAACAGGGCATTTCATTGCGCAACATTGCCGAAGACATCGGAGCGGGCCTGGGTGTTCCTGTCGTGCAACTGACCCGCGAAGAAGCCAGTGCCCACTTTGGCTGGCTGGCGCTGTTCGTTACCATGGATATGCGTGCATCAGCAGAACTAACCCGGCAGCGTACCGGCTGGCAACCTTCGCATCCGGGTTTACTGCAGGATCTGGAACGCTACTTCAGATTAGCGTAAAACCATAGCGGCACAGCAGCATCCTTAGAGATGCGCAGGGCATGACTGTCGGCTGCGGCGCGTTACGGAGCGTGACACCCTCCATCGCCCAGCAAACTCACCACAACAAAAAGCCCGCTCAGCTTTGCCTGAGCGGGCTTCTTTCAATCTGGCCGGATATTAAAATTGATATTTAACGCCGCCCTCGCGGGTACGCCAAATCATCATAAGAATATTTTTGTCGATACAATTTTTTGGCGGTTTCATATCAGAGAAGCAAAGCCTGTCTTCGTTACCTTGCGCTTGATAGCCTTTTCCCAAAGCATAAATAGCAATCAGGAATGGCGTGTTATTTCCAGATGGAATGTTATATTTATCCAGTATTTTTTCACGATTATTTGTCCACCATTCAATTTTTCTGGATTCAGCGGAAGGTAAATTATTAACAATAATCTGTGCTGTGTTGCCATCATAATGAGCATCAATAACAGAAACTTTATCATTTCCGAAAGAAAGATAAATGAGGCTGCATAAAGCTATCACCAGGGCTGGAATAACTAACTTACGCATCATCGCTTTCCCTCGATATCGATCACCGCTTCCATGTTAGTCAGAAATGGACGGAAGCCGAATCTGTCAAAATGTTGCAAGACAAACCAGATTTTGAAAAACTGGAACTGGCTGAATTTTTGCTTACCTATATCACGGGCGTCAAGCCCAAAATGATCTTGCCCGGAAAATTTGATACTCGCACGCCATCCAGCGTTGTTAACATTAAGACGGATAATTTCTATTTTCGTTGCATGGACATCATGCACAGTAATCCCCATGCCATTGATTTTATCAAGTAGCATCGAGTCAAATTTCGGTAGAATTGACAATTTAATGGCTGAAGTTAATTGCTCTAATTTTTCCTGAGGAAATCCCATGCTGTTATAGTCAATAAATAACCCAATGGTCTCACGCATGATCGACGTTGTTTTTCTGGCATCATAATCAGAATGTAACTTATCACGGTACGCTAAATTAAGTTGAGCGTTATAGAATGCTGAACCGCGTGAAAGCTGAAAATGCCTCAGCATTTGATTGATAAGATATCTGTGCGGACCGTTGAAAGAGTAAGGCAGAGAGGTTACCTGCATCTCTTCAAACAGCAGTTGCGCGCATTGTTCAACGCTGAGTTTGCCACCACGGTGTATGCCATTGTATGCCCCTGCGAACCTCGATTGCGGAGTATCAAAGGCAGTCAATCGGGTCAGGGTGTAAGGATCCACCACGTTTGATATGTTGACCAGTCCAAACTCTCTTTTCAGCCTCTCTTCCGGGATATCCCCATAACGCATGTCGTCAGAAGAGTAATCATTAAAACGCCGCTGGGTGGTGAAAACCGTTGCTGGAAATACAGCATTACTCATAGAAAGTGCTCCCTTGCTGGTGTTTGTCCCTGTTGAAACACACATGAATGCGCAGATTTGCCCATGCTGCGGGTTTTACCGCTTCACTGCCTGGTGCCAGAACAAAAAATGGTCATTAAATTCCGTAAGCGGCACAGAGTTTTTGCGGAGCATCCCCGGGGAGCACATGCCTGCGACTGAGGACAGGGTGAATACAGCGCTGGTCAGCCAGCAAGCCATGGCAGGATGGCGGTGTGGAGAAGGGGGAGGGACGCAGAAGACAAAAAGCCCGCTCAGGTTTCCCTGAGCGGGCTTCTTTAAATCTGGCTCCTCTGACTGGACTCGAACCAGTGACATACGGATTAACAGTCCGCCGTTCTACCGACTGAACTACAGAGGAATCGTTGGAACGAGGCGAATATTAGCGATGCCGATCCCCGTTGTCAAAGCCCGATCGCACACTTCTGGTTTAAGTGCGCGTAAAAGCAGCGGATTGCTGCTTTTCTGCCTTGAATGGGCAGATTTCAAACTGCCAGCAAGATCTCACTTTAAACGCATTTCCTTTGAGATGTTAGATGCGTGTCAAAGTTTTGTTATTTGCCGATTTTAAAACAATCATTTCAGTGCTTTTATGATGAAAATTTCAAAAGAAGAAAGGATGAAACAAATGAACTGCTTATCATCACGCCCGAAACGAGTTTTGTCCGCTCAACGCTTCTTTCGAAAGTAACATATTGATAAGGAAGATGTTGAAAAAAGGAGCAGCACGGTACCGATAGCGTCAGACCAGAAGCCTTACCTCTACGAACAGAAAAAAAACGCCAGCGACGTTGAGTGAATGTAAAAGATATTTTTCATTCGCGGACTCAGCCAACCTGAGCACGTTAACAAATAAGAAGGGTTACCTATGAAATTCAAAAAAGCGTTAGTGACTTCCCTGTTAGCTTGCATGTTACCTGCCGCTGTGATGGCAAAAGATATCCAGCTGGGCGTTTCTATGGCGCTGTTTGATGACAACTTCCTCACCATCCTGCGCACAGCCATGCAAAAAGAGATGCAAAAAGACAACGTGAAAGGCCAGGTGGAAGATGCCAAAGGCGACGTCTCTCAGCAGCTGCAGCAGGTACAAAACTTCATCGGCCAGGGCGTCGACGCCATCGTCGTTAACCCGGTCGATACTAACGCGGTGAAGCCGATCATGGATGCCGCGACCAAAGCCGGTATTCCACTGGTATTCGTCAACCGCAAACCGGCGGGTCAGCTGACCGACAAGATGGCGTACGTCGGCTCCGACTCTGAACTGGCGGGCCGTCTGCAGATGGAAGCACTGGCCAAAGCGATGAACGGCAAAGGCAACGTGGCGATCCTGATGGGCGACCTGGCGAACGAATCAACCCGTGACCGTACTAAAGGCGTCGAAGCGGTGGTCGCCAAATATCCGGGCATTAAGGTGGTACAGAAGCAAACCGCCAAGTTTACGCGTAACGATGCGGTAGACGTGGTGAGCAACTGGATGACCGCCGGTGACGATATCCAGGCTATTGCCTCAAACAACGATGAAATGGCGATTGGTGCGCTGCAGGCGCTGGGTAAAAACCCGAACCACATCCTGATTGCCGGCGTGGACGGTACGCCTGATGCGCTGCAAATGCTGAAGAATGGCAAAATGGTTGCCACCGTATTCCAGGATGCGAAAGGTCAGGGCGAAGGTGCCGTACAGACTGCGGTGAAACTGGCGAACGGCGAAAAAGTGGAAAAAATCATCAACATCCCTTACCAGCTGATCACCAAAGACAACATGACGCAGTTCGAAAACCGTAACCAGAAATAATCGCTCCCCCTTAAGCCGTACGGAGGTGATGTATGACCGCTTTTGCGCTTGAAGCCGAAGGCATCAGCAAGTTCTTCCCCGGAGTGAAGGCACTCGACAATGTCTCACTGCGTATTAAGCCGGGGTCGGTACATGCCCTGATGGGTGAAAATGGCGCGGGCAAATCCACTTTAATGAAATGCCTTATCGGGATGTATCGTCCCGATAAGGGCACCATCCGCATTAAAGGGGAGCCAGTGCAGTTTCAGGACACCATGGACGCGCTGCGTTCCGGCATTTCCATGATTCACCAGGAGCTGAATCTGGTGCCTTACATGACCGTGGCGGAGAATATCTGGCTCGGTCGTGAACCGATGAAATACGGCTTTGTCGATCACGGCAAGCTCAATCAGCAGACGCAGGAACTGCTTAACAAACTTAATATCCGTCTGAAAGCCGATCGGCTGGTCGGCGAGCTCAGCATTGCGTCCCAGCAGATGGTGGAAATTGCCAAAGCGGTGTCGTGGAACTCCGACATCGTGATTATGGATGAACCGACCTCGGCGCTGACGGAAACCGAAGTGGCGCATCTGTTCACCATCATCCGCGACCTGCGTGCCCAGGGCAAAGCCATCATCTATATCAGCCATAAAATGGATGAAATTTTCGCCATCACCGATGAGATCAGCATCTTCCGCGACGGCACCTGGGTCGGCAGCAACAGCACCACCGCCTTTACCCGTCAGTCGCTGATCACCCAGATGGTGGGACGCGAACTGACGCAGTTGTTCCCTAAATTCAATAGCGCCATCGGCGAAGAAGTGCTGACGGTGCGCAACCTGACCTGCAAAGATCGCTTTACCGATGTCAGCTTCAGCGTGCGCAAAGGCGAGATCCTCGGCGTGGCCGGGCTGGTGGGTGCCGGACGCAGCGAGGTGATGGAGAGCCTGTTCGGCATGGAAAGCTTCGACAGCGGTGAAGTGCTGATTGATGGTGTGCCGGTGAAAATCGACTCGCCGTCGACGGCGATTGAGAAGGGCATGGCATTTCTCACCGAAGACCGCAAAAAGTCTGGGCTGTTTCTGGTGTTGTCGGTGCTGGAGAACATGAGCATCGTCAATATGCCCGATTACATCGGCAAAAGCGGTTTCGTTAGCCACATGAAGATGGCGCAGGACTGCATGGAGCAGATCCGCAAACTCAATATTAAAACGCCGACCATGGATCAGATCATTAATAACCTCAGCGGCGGTAACCAGCAGAAGGTGCTGATTGCGCGCTGGCTGCTGGCGCAACCGAAGATTCTGATCCTCGATGAACCAACCCGCGGCATTGATGTTGGCGCCAAAGCCGAAATCTACCGCCTGATCAGTGAACTGGCTAACCGTGGCGTGGCCATCATCATGGTGTCCTCTGAGCTGCCGGAGATTCTCGGCATGAGCGACCGGGTGATGGTGATGCACGGCGGACGTATAACCGGCATCCTCGATAAAGAAGAGGCCGACCAGGAAACCATTTTGTCGTTGGCATCCGAGTGAGGCACGAGACCCCTATGAGTAACGTAAAAGTAACGGCCCCGCAGGCCACCGAACAGAGTTCTTTCTTCGGCAATCTGCGCCATAAACTGCCGAAAGACACCGGTATCTTTGTCGTGATGTTAGGCATTGCGCTGATTTTTGAAATAGCCGGCTGGTACGTGCGTGACCAGTCATTTTTGCTCAACACCAACCGTTTAGTGCTGATTGTGCTGCAGGTAGCGATCATCGGTATTATCGCCGTCGGCGTCACCCAGGTCATTATTACTACCGGTATCGACCTGTCGTCCGGTTCTGTTATCGCCCTGACGGCGGTGGTTGCCGCCAGCCTGGCGCAGACGTCTGACAGCCTGTCGCCGATGTATCCGTCACTGGTCAATCTGCCCGCCGCCATCCCGATCGTCGCCGGCATCGGCGTCGGCCTGCTGTGCGGCGTGGTCAACGGTGTGCTCATCACCAAAACCGGCATTCCGCCGTTTATCGCCACGCTCGGTATGATGGTGTCGGCGCGCGGTCTGGCACAATATTATACCCAGGGCAACCCGATCAGCTTCCTGTCGGACGGTTTCACCTCCATCGGTCAGGGCGCGATGCCGGTGATTATCTTCCTGGTGGTCGCCTTCCTGTTCCACATCGCACTCAAACACACCCGCTACGGCAAATATGTCTATGCGATTGGCGGCAACATGACCTCCGCCAAAGTATCGGGCATCAACGTTAATAAATACCTGATCATCGTGTATACCATCGCCGGGGCGCTCTCGGGTCTGGCGGGAGTGGTGCTGGCGGCGCGCGTCAGCAGCGGTCAGTCGAGCATGGGGATGGCGTATGAACTCGACGCCATCGCCGCCGCAGTTATCGGTGGCAGCAGCCTGATGGGCGGCGTCGGGCGGATTACCGGCACGCTGATCGGCGCAGTGATCCTCGGTTTAATCAAAAGTGGCTTTACCTTTGTTGGCGTCGATGCTTACGTGCAGGACATCATCAAAGGGATGATCATCGTCGCGGCGGTTTCAATTGATATGCACCGCAACCGCAAAAAACGCTAACCCGTTCTGCTCCTCTCTTTCGGGAGAGGAGCAGGGTTAAGGCGGTAATTGCACGCTGCCGGGCTGCCGGCATCGTCAGACACAATAAGTTTTCCCACTGATAGCCACCGCGCAATTTCTCTTTATTCTCCTTTCTGCCCCCGCAATCCGTACATTTTCTGCCCGTTTTGCACCACTGCAGCACGCGGAGTCATCACTTTTTTGCACATCTGCCTCGCAAATGTTGCACCATCAGGGTGCGTCATCGCCAGCGGATAAACGTTATGGGTCATGTGCGGCACTTATTAACCCATTCGGGGTAATCAGAAACGCTTATTTTCCCGTTCGTTAGGAAAATTCTGGTCAGTGCCCGCCGGGTAAAGATCAAACCTGGCCTGCATATTGCAATTTCTTTGTCACAAGCCAGCAGGCTGAGAACTCATCATTTGGGCATTCGGGGATCCGTGACGGAGGCAATATGAACTTAAGACGACTGAAATACTTTGTAAAAATCGTCGATATCGGCAGCCTGACGCAGGCAGCAGAAGTCCTGCATATCGCACAACCTGCACTCAGCCAACAGGTGGCGACGCTGGAGAACGAACTCGACCAGCAGTTGCTGATCCGCACCAAGCGCGGCGTAACGCCAACCGAAGCCGGTAAAATTCTTTATGCTCACGCACGCACCATCCTGCGCCAGTGCGAACAGGCGCAGACAGCGGTGATCAACGCTGGCCAGGCGCTCAATGGTCAGGTATCGATTGGCCTCGCGCCGGGCACGGCAGCCTCTTCGCTCACCATGCCGCTGCTGCAAACGGTGCGCGAGCAATATCCTGATGTGCTGGTCTATCTGCACGAGAACAGCGGCACTTCACTTAATGAGAAAGTGATGAATGGCCAGCTGGATATGGCCGTGCTGTACGATCGCGCGCCGACTGCCGGTATCAACAGCATTCCGCTGATGAAAGAGGAGCTGTATCTGGTAGGGGCGACGGCCTGTCCGGGGGCTACGGTGGATCTGGCTGACGTGGCACAGATGAACCTGTTCCTGCCGCGTGACTACAGCGCCGTGCGCAAACGCGTGGACGAAGCGTTCTCGCTGCGTCGCCTGAGTGCGAAAATAATCGGTGAAATTGAGTCGATCTCAACCTTAACCGCGGCGGTGTCGAGCGGCATGGGCGTCACCGTACTGCCGGAATCGGCGGCACGCGCGCTGGTGAGTTCAACGCATGCGTGGATGGCGCGCATTAACAGTCCATCGCTGAATCTGCCGCTGTCGCTGAACGTCTCAGCGCGCCTGCCGCTGTCGCCATCGGCGCAGGCGGTAAAAAATATCCTGCTGTCGCTGCTGAATAAGCCGATGGTGGAAGAGCGCGAGCTGATGTTAGTGGGTTGATAGAGAGAGGTTTTTCCCCTCACCCTAACCCTCTCCCGCTCGCGGGAGAGGGAACCGTCTGGCGCTGCCATTCATCCCGGCACGCCATCTCACTCTCGCGCGATCCGCTCTCTCCTCATGGGTGAGGGCGGCAAATCGCATCACATTTACCCGCACCTGCGCGCGTTCCACTCCCTCTCCCTATGGAAGAGGGCCGGGGTGAGGGCGGCAAAGCGCACCCATTCCCAATCTCACGCTTATTACTATTCCGCATAACACACCGTTTTTTATTATTTGTTGCAATCACACCAACTTCATAACATGGACGAAACAGGGGCAGGAAACAGGAGAAAAGGGTGTGAATTTCCAGCAACTTAAAATTATACGCGAAGCAGCCCGTTGCGAATTCAACCTGACAGAAGTCGCCAATACGTTGTTTACCTCACAATCGGGGGTGAGCCGGCATATTCGCGATCTGGAAGATGAACTGGGCGTGGAAATCTTCATTCGTCGTGGCAAGCGGCTGTTAGGCATGACCGAACCGGGCAAAGCGCTGCTGACCATTGCTGAACGCATCCTTGATGAGGCCGGCAAAGTGCGCCGGCTGGCGGATGTGTTTACCAATGAGACCAGCGGCGTGCTGACCATCGCCACCACGCACACCCAGGCGCGCTATAGCCTGCCGCGCGTCATCAAAGCGTTTCGCCAGCTCTATCCCAACGTGCGGCTGGAACTCAATCAGGGTTCACCGCAGGAGATCGTCGCCATGCTGCTGGCCGGTGAGGCCGATGTCGGCATCGCCTCGGAGCAGCTGGTGAATAACACCAGCCTGGCGGCATTCCCGTGGTTCAGCTGGCACCACTCGCTGCTGGTGCCGCACGATCACGAGCTGCTGGCGAATCAGCCGGTCACGCTCGCCAGCCTCAGCCGCCATCCGCTGATCACCTATCGTCAGGGGATCACCGGTCGCTCGCGCGTGGACCGTGCATTCCAGGCTGCTGGCCTTCGCCCGGATATCGTGCTCAGCGCGCAGGATTCTGACGTGGTGAAAACCTATGTCGAACTCGGGCTGGGCGTCGGTATCCTCGCCGATCAGGCGTGCGATATTTACGATGGCGAAGACCTGGTGAAGATCGATGCTCACCATCTGTTTGATGCCAACACCGTGTGGCTCGGGCTGAAGCGCGGCCAGCTCCAGCGCAACTACGTCTGGCAGTTCCTTGAACTGTGTAACGCTAACCTGTCACTGGAAGAGATCAAACGGCAGGCGCTCTCTTACGAAACCGACGACGAACCCGCCATCGATTTCCAAATCTGAGTTTCCTCTCTGGCCCGGTGCGGGCCTTTTTTATTTGCTTCCGCAAACGGACGTGGCAAGCTGGCGGGCAGAACGCCTCTCAGGGAGAACAGAATGAATTCGATATTGCGCGCCATGACCCTCGCGGACGCCGAAGCGGGTTATCGCCTGACTCAGCAACTGGGCTGGGCGCACCGCCGTGAAGACTGGCAGCAGCTCATCGCCCTGGGTGAAGGCGTGGTGGTTGAGGCGCAGGGCGACTATCTCGGCGGGGCGATTGGCTGGCGCTGGGGGCCGGACGCCGCCACTATCGGTCTGGTGATTGTGAGCGAACAGGCGCGCGGACGCGGTATTGGCCGCCAGGTGATGCAGGCAATGCTGGAAAAATTCTCCGGCTGCAACGTGCGGCTGCACGCCACCGATATGGGGCAGGTGCTGTATGAGAAGCTCGGCTTCCAGGTCTGCGATCGCGTGGCGCAGCATCAGACGCGCGCGCTGGCGCAGCAGCCTGCGGTAATGGTACCGGATGGCCTTACGCTGCGGCCGGCCGTTGAAGCGGATGCCGCCGCCATCGACGCACTGGATTATCAGGCGAACGGGCTGCGGCGAACGCGTCTGCACCAGCAGCTGCTGGCGCAAAGCGTGGTGCTGCAGGATGCACAGGGCACGTTACAGGGGTTTGCCAGTCGCCGCCGCTTTGGGCACGGCTGGACCATCGGTCCGGTGATTGCTGACGATGTTGCGGCGGCGCAGGCGCTGGTGTCGCAGCTGATGCAGGATCTGACGCAGCAGTTTGTCCGGCTGGACACGCCCGATGCCCGGCTCGGCGCGTGGCTGCTCAACCTTGGGCTGGCGCAGGTCGATGCGCCTTATGCGATGGTACACGGCACACCGTGGCGAGCGGCACCTAACGGGCCGCAGACTTTCGCGCTGGTCTCGCCTGCGCTGGGTTAACTAAGCGTAACGGCGGAGATTTCTAAGCCAGACGCGGCAAACGTCGCCGAACAGGCGTAATCTGTCACATTCCATTTCGTCGGCTACCCTTAACGTTTATTGCAAACGTCTAAGGGAGAGCCCGTCATGAGCAAGAAAACCAGCGATTTCTTTGTTGAACGCCTGCAGGCATGGGGCGTCACGCGCATTTATGGCTATCCGGGCGATGGCATCAACGGCGTGCTGGGCGCTATCCAGCGGGCCAATAAAGCCGGTGCAGGCATCGAATTTATTCAGGTGCGACATGAAGAGATGGCGGCCTTTATGGCTGCCGGTCACGCCAAATTTACCGGTGAGCTCGGCGTCTGTCTGTCGACCGGCGGGCCCGGTGCCACCCATCTGCTCACCGGCCTGTATGATGCCAAAATGGATCACGCGCCGGTGCTGGCGATTGCCGGCCAGGCGGAAACCACCGCGCGCGGCGCCAGCTACCAGCAGGAGATGAATTTAGACCGCATCTTCGCCGATGTGGCGAACTTTGTGCAGGAAGCGGCAGCGCCGGCGCAGGTCCAGCATCTGGTCGATCGTGGCGTGCGCATTGCCAAAGCGCAGAACGGCGTCGCGGTGATCATCCTGCCGAAAGATCTGCAGGATGAGAACTGGCAGCCACCGCAGCATGCGCACGGATTTACCCATTCCGGGCCGGGCTATCAGCGGCCGAAGATTGTGCCCTACGACGAGGATTTGCGTCGCGCCGCAGAAGTGCTTAACGCCGGCAAAAAAGTCGCGGTGCTGATCGGTGCTGGTGCGCGCGGTGCTGCGGTTGAAGTGGTGCAAATTGCCAATGTGCTCGGCGCGGGCGTAGCCAAAGCGCTGCTGGGCAAAGACGTGCTGCCGGACGATGCGCCTTTCGTCACCGGCTCGATTGGCCTGCTCGGCACCAAACCGTCGTGGGAGCTGATGCAGAATTGCGACACTTTACTGATGATTGGCAGCGGTTTTCCGTGGACCGAATTTCTGCCGCCGGAAGGTAAAGTGCGCGCGGTACAAATCGATATCGATCCGGCGATGCTGGGGCTGCGCTATCCGTGCGAGGTCAATCTGCATGGCGACGCGGCAGAGACCCTGCGTGCGCTGTTGCCGTTACTGACGCATAAAGCGGATCGCCACTGGCAGGAGGAGATCGCGGTACAGGTGCGCGACTGGTGGACGTTGATGGAACAGCGCGCCATGGCACCCGCCAACCCGGTCAATCCGCAGCGCGTGGTGTGGGAGATGTCCCCGCAGCTGCCGGAAGATGCGATTGTCACCTCGGACTCGGGCTCCTGCGCCAACTGGTTTGCGCGCGATTATCGGGTGAAGCAGGGCCAGCGCGCCACGCTGTCGGGTGGGCTAGCTTGCATGGGGGCCGCCGTCCCGTTTGCCATCGCCGCGAAATTTGCCTTTCCCACTCAGCCAGTGGTGGCGCTGGTGGGCGACGGGGCGATGCAGATGAACAACCTCGCCGAGCTGATCACCATTCAGAAATACTGGCAGCAGTGGGCCGATCCGCGCCTGATTGTCTGCGTGTTCAATAATCAGGATCTCAATCAGGTCACCTGGGAACAGCGGGTGATGGAAGGCAATCCGCGCTTTGAAGCTTCGCAGCAGCTGCCGGATGTGCAGTATGCGCGCTTTGCCGACAGCCTCGGTTTGCAGGGCATCTATGTCGACCGGCCGGAGGATCTGGCGACGGCGTGGCAGCAGGCGCTCAGCGCCACCCGACCGGTAGTGCTGGAGGTTAAAACCGATCCGGAAGTGGCCCCGCTGCCGCCGCATATCACGCTTAAGCAGGCCGCAGCCTTTATGTCGTCAATGGCGAAGGGCGACCGCGGCATGGCGCAGGTGATTAGCGACACCGCCAGCCAGTTGCTGCACAGCAAGGGTTAGCGCGCCGCTACAATGTGTGCAGGATGGTGGTGTAAAAATTCAATCCCGCACGAATCGCAGCGGCGCAATTCATTGCGCATTCTGGCAGTTGTGGAATGGTTAACCTGGCGCGATAAATCGCGCCGCTACAATGTGTGCAGGATAGTAGTGCAAAAATTCAATCCCGCACGAATCGTAGCGGCGCAATTCATTGCGCATTCGGGCAGCTGTGCAGCGTTTCACTCAGCGCGATAAATCGCGCCGCTACAATGTGTGCAAAATGGTGGTGCAGAACTACAATGCCGTACGCATCGTAGCGGCGCAATTCATTGCGCATTCTGGCAGCTGTGCAATGTTTAACTCAGCGCGATAAATCGCGCCGCTACAATATGTGCAGGATGGTGGTGCCGAAATAAAATGCCGCACAAGTCGTAGCGGCGCAATTCATTGCGCATTCGGGCAGCTGTGCAGTGTTTCACTCAGCGCGATAAATCGCGCCGCTACAATGTGTGCAGGATGGTGGTGCAGAAATAAAATGCCGCACGGATCGTAGCGGCGCAATTCATTGCGCATTCTGGCAACTGTGAAGTGTTTAACTCAGCGCAATTCATTGCGCATTCGGGCAGGTGTGCAGTGTTTAACTCAGCGCGATAAATCGCGCCGCTACAATGTGTGCAGGATGGCGGCGCAGAAATACAATGCCGCACGAATCGTAGCGGCGCAATTCATTGCGCTTTATAACCGGCATCACTCTTGTTGATAATAATGATCCAGCTCCCACCTCAACGGGTTTTGCTCAATATATTGCCGTGCGAAAAACAGCTCTTTTTCATTGCGTATAACCCGCTCATAAAAATTGTGTTGCCACACTCTGTTTGCGATAACCCGACTGACGCCTGCCTTATAACCAGCTATGACTCTGCTTAAGGAATTATTGTTCTCGCCGGACAGCCACAAAATGCCGTGTAGGTGATTTGGCATCACAACAAATGCATCTGTCATCAATCCTGGAACACGTAACGACAGATTAAGCCATTCCTGATATACAACACTCCCTGTTTTACTGGGAATCAGTTGCGCCTGCCTGATACGGCCGAAAAGACATAACCGTTGTCGTGTAACAATGGTAATGAAATAAGCTCCCGCTGCAGCGTAATCGTAATGCAACAGTCGTAATTGTTTTCTGAATAGCATAACAGCCTCCTTTCACAGAGCATCTGCTATCCGAATCAATTTTTCAGATTGTTTTTAACTTCTCCGATCCAGATTCAAAAAAGCGCGAAAAATAACGCCGCTACGATGTCGGTTATAGACCAGCACGTAAATACATTCCCGCACAAATCGTAGCGCCGCAATTTATCGCGTCTCTTCTGCATCCTCACACCATCCGCTCAATCTCGCTCAACGGCACTGCCCGGCTGAACAAATATCCCTGCAGCTCATTACACCCGGCATCGGCCAGCGCGTTTTTCTGGCCCTCGGTTTCGACGCCTTCGGCGGTGACGGTCAGGCCCATGGCGTGGCCGAGGCGCACCACGGATTCAACAATCGCGGTGGAGTTCTCCGCCACGCCCAGCGACTGGGTAAACGACCGGTCGATTTTAATCTTGTCGACCGGAAACGTGCTGAGATAATTCAGGCTCGAATAACCGGTGCCGAAATCATCCAGCGCGATACGGAATCCGGCGTCGCGCAGCGAGATGATGCTGTTGCGCGCTTCGTGTTCATCCTCAATCAACACGCCTTCGGTGATTTCCAGCTCCAGCCGCTGCGGATCGGCTCCTTCCGACTGCACAATCTCAATCATGCGTTCGACAAACCCGCTGGCGCGGAACTGCACCGGCGAAACGTTCACCGCCACAATCACCTGCGGTAACTTCAGGGCGGTTTTGCAGGCCTCGCGCAGCACCCATTCGCCCAGCGGAATAATCATGCCGGTCTCTTCGGCGATGGCGATAAAGTCCGCAGGCGACACATCGCCGCGCTGCGGATGATGCCAGCGCAGCAGCGCTTCCAGTCCGACAATCTGCTGGCCGCTGATCTCCATCAGTGGCTGATACCACACCGCCAGACCGTCGTACGTGACCAGCGCCTGACGCAGATCCGCCGCTATCTGCTGCCGCGTACGCAGCGATTCATCCATCACCTTTTCAAACTGGCGATACTGACCGCGTCCGCCATTTTTCGCTTCGTATAGCGCAATGTCGGCTTTGCGCATCAGCTCCAGCCGGTCAATGCCATCGCGGGGTGCCAGCGCCAGGCCAATGCTGACGCCAACCCACAGTTCGTTGCCCACCAGCTGATACGGCTCGCCCAGCGCGGCGATGATGCGCTGCGCCAGCGCCTGCACCTGACCGATATTCTCTACCTCCGGCATCACGATGATAAATTCATCGCCGCCAATACGCCCGACGGTATCGCTGGCGCGCACCAGGTGGCTCAGGCGGCGCGCCACCTCGATAATCAGATCATCGCCGGCGTGATGGCCCCAGGTATCGTTAATGATTTTGAAGCGGTCCAGATCCAGCAGCAGCAACGCCACGCGCTGGTCGTGACGGGTCGCGGCGGCCAGCGCCTGAGTCAGCCGATCTTCAACCAGCGCCCGGTTCGGCAGCCCGGTCAGCACATCGTGAAACGCCAGATGCTGCGCCTGCGCCTCGCTGGCCCCGAGCTTCAGCAGTGACTGCGATAAATCGAGCGAGGAAGTCCAGATGCGCCGCACCATAAACAGACACAGCAGGGTGATCAGCAGCACCGAAATCAGCGTGGAAGGACCGAGGGTACGCAACATCTGCGCGCCCGGCTTGTCCGGATCCCAGCTGAGGTAGCCGACGATATCGCCCTGACGCGAGGTCAGCGGATAGCGCGCTTTGTGTTCGTTCTGCGGTACGCCATCGCTAAAGAAGAGCTGCCGCAGCTGGCTGCGTTCAGACAGGTTGCGCAGATAGCCATCATCAAGAAACTTAATACTCACCAGCCGGTAGCGCCCGGCCTCGCGCGTGCTGCTGATATCGCCCACCGCCAGCGCTGCCGCACGCTGGCCGATGCGCACAAAATCCGCGCGGTCGGCCGGACCGGGTACCTCATCACTGCTTTGCACCAGTGGCGTCTGCAACAGATCGCGCAGGTACGGCCCGATGCGCAGATCCGCCACCGGCTGACCGTTGCGCCACACGGCGGTCGGCTGATTGGTGCGGTCAAGCAGCACAATCAGCTGATGATCAAACATATCGTACAGCCAGCTACCGACGTTTTGATTCAGCCAGTCGCTGTCAGGCTGCGGCTGCGCCAGTTGATCGGCGAGCGGGGACCAGCGCGTCAGGCTGCGCAGCTGGCGCAGATGTTCACTCAGGCTCTGATTGAACGAGGCGGCGATCATCCGCTGCTGCTGCTCGCGCGCCTCATGGTTGGTGGCCGAGGTGCTCCAGAACAGGCCGAAACCGGCACCGAGAAAAGTCAGCAGCAAAATCGCCACCAGCGGCAGGATCACTTCGCGCAAAAAATTGCGGCGAAAACCGTGCGAAAGTTTGAAGGTGTTTATCATTTTAAGGTTTCGCGCTCCGGGCAGGGCTTACTGATTAAATTAGCAGAATTTACGCAGCCTGCATCCGGTAAGGGAAGCGTTAAAGGCGTGAAACTGCACGCAATTTTTTTGCGCATAGTCACAAAGGTAACAGTTAAGTGGATTTTATTGAATTGGTTGCCGTCTGGCTGCCTTAAAGCAAATTCATCCGCACGTCACTGAGCCGTCACGGCACTGTCATCTGTCTCCCGCACTGTAGTCGCCATTCCGCAGCCTCTTCCGCTGCGCCCCTCAACCTGAAGCGAATGAGGTATTGAGCGTGATGGAGATATCCAGACATCCGACCACTGTCTATCAGGCGGTTGCCGCCCAGCTGGAGCAGGCGCTGCAGGAGCGCTATCGCTGCGGCGATTATCTGCCGTCTGAACAGCAGCTGGCCGATCACTATGCCGTCAATCGCCACACGCTGCGCCGGGCCGTGGATGAGCTGGTGAACAAAGGCCTGCTGCAGCGGCGCCATGGCGTCGGCATCCTGGTGCTGATGCGCCCGTACGACTACCCGCTGCATGCCCAGGCGCGCTTTAGCCAGAACCTGCTGGAGCAGGGCAGTCATCCCACCAGCGAACGGCTGCTGGCGGTACTGCGTCCGGCCAGCAGCGACGTGGCCGCCGCGCTGGGCAGTGACGAGGGCGCCAGCGTCATTCATTTACGCACCCTGCGGCGCGTCAACGGCGTGCCGGTGTGCGTGATCAAC
Organism: gamma proteobacterium symbiont of Lampromicra miyakona; assembly: GCF_059730895.1. NCBI lineage: Bacteria > Pseudomonadati > Pseudomonadota > Gammaproteobacteria > gamma proteobacterium symbiont of Lampromicra miyakona. The sequence continues at coordinate 1,623,277 of NZ_AP035932.1, forward strand.
CACTATCTGCCCGACCTGCGCTGGTGGCCGGCGCTGCAGACGTTCCAGCACGGTTCCCTGCACGACTTCATGCAGCAGCAGCTCGGCCTGCAGCTGAGCCGCCGTCAGACCCGCATCAGTACCCGCCGCGCACAGGCCAAAGAGTGCAAACAGCTGGAGATTACGCTGCACGCGCCGCTGCTGTGCGTGCGCACCCTGAACACACAGCCGGACGGTCAGGTGGCGGAGTACTCCGTCAGCCTGACGCGTGGCGACATGATTGAACTCACCCTGGAGCACCAATGAAACAGCAAACCGCCCGTCAGCACTGGCTTTCGGTGCTGGCGCACAGTGAAGCCAGCGCGCTGGCCAGCCACTGGCAGTCGCTACAGCTTACACCCGCCTTCGAGCGCCTGCGCCCGGCGGAAACCGGTTTAACCCGTCTGCAGGCGCGCATGGGCGGCAGCGGGAAACGCTTCGTCATGGGCGATGCCACCGTCACCCGCGCGGTGATCAGACTGCACGACGGCACGCTGGGTTTCAGCTATGTGCTGGGGCGCGATAAGGCGCATGCCGAACGCTGCGCGCTGATTGATGCGCTGCTGCAACAGCCGGAAACCCAGGCGCTGCTGCAGGAAAAAATTATTGCCCCGCTGGCGGCACTGCGTGAAGAGCAGCGCCAGCTGCGCGCGCGGGAGATCGCCAGCTCCAAAGTGGATTTCTTTACGCTGGTTCGCGGAGATAACGAATGACATTACTGGCAAGTTTTAACCATCCGGTTGCCGACGCCCAGCGCGCCTTCCGCCGCATTCTCAAAGCGATGAGCGAGCCGGGCGTGATGGTCTCGCTGCCGCTGGCGCAGGGCTGGGGCGATCTCTCCCCGGCCGCAACGGCGGTGCTGCTGACGCTGGTCGATCAGGAGAGCGCGCTGTGGCTGGATCGCCGCGTGGACAGCGATATCGTGCGCAGCAACCTGCGCTTTCACACCGGCGTACCGATTGTCGATGAGCGCGATGCCCCGTTTGCGCTGACCCACGCGGCGGCCAATCCCGATCCCGCCAGCTTCGCTGCCGGTGACAATCTGTCCCCCGAGAAGAGCACCACGCTAATTGTCGAAGTGCCGTCGCTCAACGGCGGGCTGACGCTGCGCCTCTCCGGGCCCGGCCTGCGTGAGCCGCGCGCCATCGCGCCGCAGCTGCCGGCCGCCATTCTGACCTATCTGCGTGAGCGCCCGCATCCGTTCCCGCAGGGGGTAGATCTGATTTTCACCTGCGGTGAAGCGATGATGGCGCTGCCACGCACCATCGACGTGGAGGTGTGCTGATGTACGTAGCCGTGAAAGGGGGCGAAAAGGCGATTGCCAGCGCCCATCAGCTGCAGGCCGATCTGCGCCGCGGCGACCGCAGCGTCGCGGAGCTGGGCTGCGACCAGGTGGCGCAACAGCTGGGACTGGCGGTGGACCGGGTGATGACCGAAGGCGGCATCTTTGACACACAGCTGGCGGCCTTAGCCATCAAACAGGCCAGTGGCGATTTGGTCGAGGCGATTTTCCTGCTGCGCGCCTACCGCACCACGCTGCCGCGCCTCGCGGACAGCCTGGCGCTGGAAACCGCGGAAATGCGCATCGAGCGCCGCATCTCGGCAGTTTACAAAGATCTACCCGGTGGCCAGGTGCTGGGCCCGACCTATGACTACAGCCACCGCCTGCTGGATTTTACCCTGCTGGCCAACGGCCAAACGCCGGCCGCCGCGCGTGACGATCAGGCGCTGGCGCAGCGTTGCCCGCATGTGTTCAGCATGATGACGCGTGAAGGGCTGGCAGCGCGTGAAGAGGATGACGGCAGCGAGCCGTGCGACATCACGCGCCAGCCGCCCGGTTATCCGGCGTCACGCGCTGCCCGCTTACAGCAGCTGGTGCGCGGCGACGAGGGGTTTTTGCTGGCGCTTGGCTATTCGACCCAGCGCGGCTATGGCCGCAACCATCCGTTTGCCGGTGAAATCCGCACCGGCTATCTCAGCGTGTCGATCTGCCCCGAAGAGCTGGGTTTTGAGATTGAAATCGGCGAGATCCTGCTGACCGAATGCGAAATGGTCAACGGCTTCACCACCCAGGGCGACAGCGCGCCGCACTTTACCCGCGGCTATGGTCTGGTGTTCGGACGCGCAGAGCGTAAGGCGATGGCGATGGCGCTGGTGGACCGTGCGCTGCAGGCACCCGATTATCAGGAGCGCATTGCCGGGCCGGCGCAGGACGAAGAGTTCGTGCTGTCGCACGCCGATAACGTCGAAGCCGCCGGCTTTGTCTCGCACCTGAAACTGCCGCACTACGTGGATTTCCAGGCGGAGCTGGAGTTGCTGCAGCGGCTGCGCCAACAGCATCAGGAGCAGAATGATGAGTGAGTTAACCGGCTACAACAACGGCTACCTGGATGAGCAGACCAAACGCACCATCCGCCGCGCCATTCTGAAAGCGGTCGCGATCCCTGGCTATCAGGTGCCGTTTGCCGGCCGCGAAATGCCGATGCCGTATGGCTGGGGCACTGGCGGCATCCAGATCACCGCCAGCATTATAGGCGACAGCGACGTGCTGAAAGTGATCGATCAGGGCGCGGATGACACCACCAACGCGGTCTCTATCCGGCGCTTCTTCCAGCGCGTCAGCGGGGCGGCAACCACCGAAGCCACCAAAGACGCCACGCTGATCCAGACGCGGCACCGCATTCCGGAGACACCGCTTGAAGAGGATCAGGTGCTGATTTTCCAGGTGCCGATCCCGGAGCCGCTGCGCTTTATTGAGCCGCGTGAGACGGAAACCCGCACCATGCACGCGCTGGAGGAGTACGGCATCATGCAGGTCAAGCTGTATGAAGATATCGCCCGCTACGGCCATATCGCCACCACCTATGCCTATCCGGTGAAGGTTAACGATCGCTACGTAATGGATCCGTCGCCGATTCCTAAATTCGACAACCCGAAGATGCACATGATGCCGGCGCTGCAGCTGTTTGGTGCCGGACGTGAAAAACGCATTTATGCGCTGCCGCCCTACACCAAAGTAGAAAGTCTTGATTTCGACGATCACCCGTTCAGCGTGCAGAGCTGGGAACACCCCTGTGCGCTGTGCGGTTCGCGCCACAGCTATCTCGACGAAGTGGTGATGGATGATGCCGGTACGCGCATGTTTGTCTGCTCCGATACCGATTTTTGCCACCAGCAGCAGGAACAACAGCATGCACAGTGAACAGCCGCTGCTCGCGGTCAATAACCTGACGCACCTCTACGCGCCGGGCAAAGGTTTTGAAGACGTCAGTTTTGCGCTCTATCCCGGAGAGGTGCTGGGGATTGTCGGTGAATCCGGCTCGGGAAAAACCACGCTGCTGCGCAGCCTGTCGGCGCGTCTGGCGCCACAGCAGGGCAACATTCTCTACCGCGGCCGCGATCTGTATCAGCTCAGCGAGAGCGAGCGCCGGCGGTTACTGCGCACCGAGTGGGGCGTGGTGCATCAGCATCCGCTGGATGGCCTGCGTCCGCAGGTGACGGCGGGCGGCAATATTGGTGAGCGTCTGATGGCGATTGGACAGCGTCATTACGGCGACATCCGCAACGAGGCGCTGCGCTGGCTGCAGGACGTCGAAATTCCGGCCAACCGCATCGACGATCTGCCCACCACCTTTTCTGGCGGCATGCAGCAGCGTTTGCAGATTGCGCGCAACCTGGTGACGCAGCCGACGCTGGTGTTTATGGATGAGCCGACCGGCGGGCTGGATGTCTCGGTGCAGGCGCGCCTGCTGGATCTGCTGCGCACGCTGGTACGCGAACTGAATCTGGCGGTGATTATCGTCACCCACGATCTCGGCGTCGCGCGTTTGCTGGCGCACCGCCTGCTGGTAATGAAGCAGGGCAAAGTGGTGGAGAGCGGACTCACCGACCGGGTGCTCGACGATCCGCACCATCCGTACACCCAGCTGCTGGTTTCATCGGTGCTGGCATAGAACACGCTGGCGGTGCGCATTAATGCGCCCTACTCATGAGGTGTGCACCAATCGTAGCGGCGCAATTTATTGCGCCCAGTTGAACAGCGAGCGTTGCTGTTAAATGCGCGATAAATCGCGCCGCTACGGTTACGTGCGGCTGCACGAATCATTATCAGGACATCAACATGCAACCCATTTTGCGCGTAGAGAATCTCAGCAAAACCTTTGTGCTGCACAACCAGAACAGCGCCGAGCTGCCGGTGCTGCAGCACGCCAGCCTTGAGGTGGCCGCCGGCGAATGCGTGGTGCTGCACGGGCGCTCCGGCAGCGGTAAATCCACGCTGCTGCGTGCGCTGTACGGTAACTATCAGGCCAACAGCGGTCACATCTGGCTGCAGCATCACGGCCAGTGGGTCGATCTGGCACAGGCACCGGCGCGTCAGATGCTGGCGATCCGCCGTGACACCGTCGGCTGGGTCAGCCAGTTTCTGCGCGTGATTCCGCGCGTACCGACGCTGGAGATCGTCATGCAGCCGCTGCTGGAGCGCGGCGTCGAACGCGCCCGCTGTGAACAGCGCGCCCGCGAACTGCTGACGCGTCTTAACGTGCCGCAGCGCCTGTGGTCGCTGGCCCCCTCGACCTTCTCCGGCGGGGAACAGCAGCGCGTCAACATCGCACGCGGCTTTATCGCTGACTATCCGGTGCTGCTGCTGGATGAACCCACGGCGTCACTCGACAGCGCTAACAGCGCGGCGGTGGTGGAGCTGATTGAACAGGCGCGCGCCCGCGGCGCCGCTATCGTAGGTATTTTCCATGACGAAGCGGTGCGCGCCCGGGTGGCCGACCGCCTGCACGTCATGCAGCCGCTGCACACAGGAGAACAGGCATGATCGTGAATAATGTCCGGCTGGTGCTGGAAAATGAGGTCGTCAGCGGATCGCTGGAGATGCGCGGCGACCGGATCGCCAGCTTCAGCGACAGCGGCAGTCAGCAGCCAGGCGCGCTGGACGGCGGGAACGCGTTTTTGCTGCCGGGGCTGGTCGAGCTGCATACCGACAACCTCGATAAATTCTTTACGCCACGGCCCAAAGTCGACTGGCCAGCGCATTCGGCGATGAGTAGCCACGATGCACTGATGGTCGCCAGCGGCATCACCACGGTGCTGGACGCCATCGGCGTCGGTGACGTGCGCGACGGCGGTCATCGCCTCGAAAACCTGAGCAAAATGATTACGGCGATTCAGGACAGCAACCGCAAGGGCATCAACCGCGCCGACCACCAGCTGCACCTGCGCTGTGAGCTGCCGCACCACACTACGCTGCCGCTGTTTGAAGCGCTGATGAGCACGCCGGAGCTGTCGCTGGTGTCACTGATGGATCATTCACCCGGCCAGCGCCAGTATGCGTCGCTGGAGATGTACCGCACCTACTATCAGGGTAAATATCAGCTCAACGATGAGCAGATGGATCAGTTTGAGCGCGAACAGCTGGCGCTGGCTGCCGAATTTTCCACGCCGAACCGTAACGCCATCGCTGGCCTGTGCCAGGCGCGCGGTATTCCGGTTGCCAGCCACGATGATGCCACGGCGGCGCACGTTGCGGAGTCACACGCTGTTGGCAGCGCCATTGCCGAGTTTCCCACCACGCTGGAAGCGGCTCGCGCCTCGCGCGACTGCGGCATGCGGGTGCTGATGGGCGCGCCCAACATTGTGCGCGGCGGATCGCACTCCGGCAATGTCGCGGCGTGGCAGCTGGCCAGCCACGGCCTGCTGGACATCCTCTCGTCGGATTACTATCCGGCCAGCCTGCTGGATGCGGTATTCCGCCTGGTGGCCGACGAGCGTAATGCGCTGACGCTACCGCAGGCGGCGGCGCTGGTCACGCGCAACCCGGCACAGGCGATTGGCCTGCACGATCGCGGCACGATTGCGGAAGGGCTGCGCGCCGATCTGGTGCTGGCACACACCGATCACGGTCATGTGCACATTCGCCACGTCTGGTCACAGGGCAGGCTGGTGTTCTGATGGCGCGCCTCATCTGGCTGACCGGGCCCTCGGGCTCGGGTAAAGACAGCCTGCTGAACGCGCTGCGCGAGGCGCCGCCGGACAAGCTGGTGATCGCCCATCGCTATATCACGCGGCCGGCCGATGCCGGCGGTGAAAACCACGTGGCGCTGAGTGAAGCCGAATTCCGCCGGCGGGAAGCGCTCGGCCTGTTCGCCATCAGCTGGCGCGCACACGGCCTGAGCTACGCGCTCGGCGAGGAGATTGACCACTGGCTGGCGCGCGGTCTTAACGTGCTGGTCAACGGTTCACGTCTGCATCTGCCAGTCGTGCGCCAGCACTACGGCGAGCAGCTGCTGCCGCTGGTGCTGCAGGTCTCGCCAGCCGTACTGGCGGCACGGCTGCGCCAGCGCGGGCGCGAAAGTGAAGCCGACATTCAGCGACGGCTGGCGCGCGCAGCAGAACCGCTGCCTGCCCACTGCCACGCGCTCAACAACGACGGCGCGCTGATCGACACGCTCCATCAGCTGCGCCAGTTACTGGAGCATCCGCCATGAATCTGACCTTTCTCGGTACGGGCGGCGTGCAGGCCGCGCCGCTGTTCGGCTGCGACTGTCGCGCCTGTGAACGCGCCCGGCAGCAGCCACGCTATGCGCGTCACGCCACCAGCGCGCTGATCGACACCGGTCGCGAGCGCATCCTGCTCGATGCCGGTCTGCCCGATCTGCATCAGCGCTTCCAGCCCGGTGAGCTGAGCCGCATTCTGCTGACGCATTTCCACATGGATCACGTGGCCGGCCTGTTCAGTCTGCGCTGGGGCCGGGGCGCGTCGATTCCGGTGTGGGCGCCACCGGATGAAAAGGGCTGCGACGATCTGTTTAAGCATCCCGGCCTGCTGGCGTTTCGCCCGGCGCTGACGCCTTTTGTCGCGCACAGCTTCGGCAGCCTGCAGGTGACGGCGCTGCCACTGCAGCATTCGCGGCTGACTTACGGCTACCTGTTCGACTGGCATGGCACGCGGCTGGCGTGGCTGTGCGACACCTGTGGTTTGCCGCCGGACACCGCCGATTTCCTGCAGGGCCAGCCGCTCGATCAGCTGGTGATCGACTGCAACGATGCGCCGCGCGCCGCGGTGGGTAATCACAACGACGTTACCCGCGCACTGGACATCGTGGCCCGGCTGGCTCCGCGCCAGGCATGGCTGGTGCACCTGTCACATGAGATGGATAACTGGTTGCTGGACAATGGGTTACCGGAAAACGTCAGCGTACCGTTCGATGGCCAGCAGATTGCTGTCGGTTTGCGCGACGCTGTCACCGTTTAATCATGGTTCTGTCATCAGACCTTCATCGCCAGTGTCCGTAATAACGGGCAATCAACACCTCAGAAGAGATGGAGCGCAACATGGCACAGGCACTACTCAAAACCGTCGTCGACAATGCACATCCTGCCCAGCGCCATGGCGACAAGGTGCTGTCGGTGCAGGGGCTGTGCAAAGCCTTCGGTGATAACCGCGTGCTGGATGATGTCAGTTTCGATCTGCATGCGGGCGAGCTGGTGGCGGTAATCGGCCGCTCGGGCGCAGGCAAATCGACCCTGCTGCATATGCTGAACGGCACCATTGCCAGCAGCGAAGGCGCGATTCTCAGCATGCGTCACGGCGAGGCGGACCGCGATGTGGTGACGCTCAACAGCCGGCAGATGCGCGAATGGCGCAGCGAGTGCGGCATGATCTTTCAGGACTTCTGCCTGGTGCCGCGCCTCGACGTGCTGACCAACGTGCTGCTGGGCCGGCTCAGCCAGACCTCAACGCTGAAATCCTTTTTCAAAATCTTCTCCGACACCGACCGTGCGCAGGCCATTGAACTGCTGCAGTGGATGAACATGCTGCCGCAGGCGCTGCAGCGGGCGGAGAATCTGTCCGGCGGCCAGATGCAGCGCGTCGCCATCTGCCGCGCGCTGATGCAGCGCCCGAAAATCCTGCTGGCCGACGAGCCGGTGGCCTCGCTCGATCCCAAAAATACCAAACGCATCATGGATGTGCTGCGCCAGGTGAGCGAGCAGGGCATCAGCGTGATGGTCAACCTGCACTCGATTGAACTGGTGCAGCAGTATTGCACCCGGGTGATCGGCATCCAGCGCGGCAAAGTGCTGTTTGACGGCCATCCCGCTCAGTTGACCGACAGCCTGCTGCATGCGCTGTACGGCGACGAAATTAACCAGCTCCACTAACTCCCACGGCAAGAGAAAATCTCACAATGAAACTGACTGCTTTAGCTTTACTGACAGGCGCTCTGATGGCTTTTGGCGTCAACGCAGCGGATGCACCGAAACAGCTGAACCTGGGAATTCTGGGCGGGCAGAACGCCACCCAGCAGATTGGCGATAACCAGTGTGTGAAAACCTTCTTCGATAAAGAGCTGGGCGTGGATACGCAGCTGCGCAACTCGTCTGACTATGCCGGCGTGATTCAGGGGCTGCTGGGCAATAAGATCGATATGGTGCTGAGCATGTCGCCGGCCTCTTATGCCTCGGTCTATCTGCAAAACCCGAAGGCCGTGGATATCGTCGGTATCGTGGTGGACGACAAAGATGGCTCGAAAGGCTACCACTCGGTGGTGATCGTCAAAGCCGACAGCCCGTATAAGAAGCTGGAAGATCTGAAAGGTAAATCGTTTGGCATGGCCGATCCGGATTCCACCTCCGGCTTCCTGATGCCCAATCAGGCCTTTAAGAAAGAGTTTGGCGGTACGGTGGATGATAAGTACAACAATACCTTCTCCAGCGTGACGTTTTCCGGTGGCCACGAGCAGGACATCCTCGGCGTGCTGAATGGCCAGTTCGACGGCGCGGTGACCTGGACGTCGCTGATTGGCGATTACAACAGTGGTTATACCTCGGGGGCCTTTGGTCGTCTGATTCGTATGGATCACCCGGATCTGATGAAGCAGATCCGCATCATCTGGCAGTCGCCGCTGATTCCTAACGGCCCGATTCTGGTGAGTAATAACCTGCCCGCTGACTTCAAAGCGAAAGTGGTGGCCGCGATCAAAAAGCTGGATAAAGAAGATCACAGCTGCTTTGTTAAAGCGGTGGGCGGTGCCCAGCAAATCGGCGCCGCCAGCGTCGCGGATTACCAGAATATCATCGATATGAAGCGCGACCTGATGAAGGGTGCTCGCGGGTAACGAGCGGGTGGCTTCGTGCGGTATTTCCCTCACCCCAGCCCTCTCCCGGGGGGAGAGGGGGCCGCACGTGCTACCGGACAATTCCCTCGCCGCTGGCAGCAAAGGATAGGGTACGTGCCTGCATCAATCTGCCGGACAATTCCCTCTCCCGCTGGCGGGAGAGGGTTAGGGTGAGGGCAATCCCTCGCCATCAACAAAGGATCTCTCCCTTGACCGATTTCGAACACTACTACCAACGTATTCGCCGCCAGCAAAAGCGCGACACGCTGCTGTGGTCGCTGCTGCTGGTGGCGCTCTATCTCGCAGCTGGCAACGTGGCGGAATTCAACCTGGTCACGGTCTGGCAATCGCTGCCACACTTCTTTGACTACATCGGCGCGACGCTGCCGGTGCTGCACCTGCCGCTGCTGTTCGCGGACGTCAAAACCGAAGGTTCGCTGGCTTACTGGGGCTATCGTCTGCACTTTCAGCTGCCGCTGATCTGGGAAACCCTGCAGCTGGCGCTGTCCTCCACTCTGATTGCAGTGCTGATCGCCGCCGTGCTGGCGTTTTTCGCCGCTGATAACACCCAGACGCCGCGCAGCCTGCGCATGGCGATTCGCGCCTTTGTTGCCTTCCTGCGCACCATGCCGGAACTGGCGTGGGCGGTAATGTTCGTGATGGCGTTCGGCATCGGCGCTATCCCCGGCTTTCTGGCGCTGGCGCTGCACACCATCGGCAGTCTGACCAAACTGTTCTACGAATCGATTGAGAGCGCCTCCGATAAACCGGTGCGCGGTCTCGCCGCCTGTGGTGCCAGCAAGCTGCAGCGTATGCGCTTCGCCTTCTGGCCGCAGGTGAAACCGACCTTTCTCTCCTACAGCTTTATGCGGCTGGAAATTAATTTCCGCTCCTCCACCATCCTCGGGCTGGTGGGCGCGGGCGGCATCGGTCAGGAGCTGATGACCAACATCAAACTGGATCGCTACGATCAGGTCAGCATGACGCTGCTGCTGATCATCGTGGTGGTGTCGCTGCTGGATACGCTATCCGGCTGGCTGCGCCGCCGTGTGGTTGAAGGAGACGTAAAATGATCGCCTTAGCGCCCGACGTGGCGAAACTGAAACAGCAGCACGCTGCACTGTTTGCCGCGCAAAACCGTTATCTGCGCCGCATCGCGCTGATTGCGCTGGCGCTGGTGCTCTACTATCTGTTCTTCTTCAGCGTGTTCGGCATCGACTGGCAGCGCTTTGTCATCGGCTGCCAGCAGCTCGGAAGCTATTTCCTGCGCATGTTCGTCTGGCAGGATTTCGTCAACTGGCCGTTTGGCTACTATTTCTCGCAGGTCGGCATCACGCTGGCTATCGTGTTTGCCGGCACGCTCACCGCCACCGTCATCGCGCTGCCGGTCTCCTTTCTGGCAGCGCGCAATGTGATGCACGATCCGCTGACGCGGCCAATATCGCTGCTGGTGCGCCGGCTGCTGGATGTGCTGCGCGGCATCGACATGGCCATCTGGGGATTGATCTTCGTGCGGGCGGTAGGCATGGGGCCGCTGGCCGGGGTGCTGGCGATTGTGATGCAGGACATCGGCCTGCTGGGCAAGCTGTATGCCGAAGGGCATGAAGCGGTTGAACGCTCACCCAGTCGCGGCCTGAGCGCAGTGGGGGCCAACAGCCTGCAAAAACACCGTTACGGCATTTTTACCCAATCGTTTCCCACCTTTCTCGCGCTGAGTCTGTATCAGATTGAGTCCAACACCCGCTCGGCGGCGGTGCTGGGCTTTGTCGGCGCCGGTGGCGTCGGGCTGGTCTACGCCGAAAACATGCGCCTGTGGAACTGGGATGTAGTGATGTTTCTCACCGTGATTCTGGTGGTGGTGGTGATGGTGATGGACGCCATCTCCAGCCGGTTGCGTAAACGCTACATCACCGGGAAAGGGGTGCCGCTGTGGCAGCCTGCCGCGCGCGACTGAGCCGTTCGCTGCGCTGCCAGGCGCGCTCCAGCGCCTGCACCAGCTGCGCCTGCTGCCAGGGTTTCGCCAGCCGTTCACACAGCGGTAGCGTCACCGGCGTCTGGCGCAGATCCTGACCGCTGATCAGCAGGGTGGCCAGCTGTGGCCACTGCTGCTGCGCCTGACGAATCACATCCGCACCGTTCAGGGCACCCGGCAGCATCAGGTCACTGATAAGCAAATCGATATCCGGCGTCTGGCGCAGCAGCGTCAGCGCGCTCTCGCCGTCAGCACACTCCAGCGTCAGATAACCCAGCTGATGCAGATGTTCGCACAGCGTCTGGCGCACCGCCGGCTCGTCATCCAGCACCAGTATCAGGCGATCGCGGCTGGCGCGCGGCGTCAGCACCGGCGCGCTCACCAGCGGCTGCGCGGCTTCCGGCGCGCGCGGCAGCAGCAGCCGCACCGTGGTGCCCTGGCCCGGCGCGGTCTCCAGTTCGATCTGTCCGCCGGACTGGCGCACAAATCCGTACACCATCGACAGCCCCAGCCCGCTGCCGCTGCCGGTGGCTTTGGTGGTAAAGAAGGGTTCAAACACCTGTTCCCGCACCTCGGCGGACATGCCGCAGCCGTGGTCAATCACTTCAATGGTGACGCGGTCGCGCTTGCCATCGGCCTCCTGAATTCGTTGATTCCAGATGCGCAGGCGGATCTCGCCGCTCTGGCGCTCCATGGCATCGCGCGCGTTCACCACCAGATTCATCAGGGCGTTCTCCAGCTGGCCGGCATCAATCCACGCCGGCCAGCCTGGGCGCTGCGCATCCACCACCAGATGCTGGCCGGGCAGCAGGGAGTGCTGCAGCAGCGACTGCAGATTTTCCACCAGCTCCACCACCGCAACGGCACGCGGATAAAGCGCCTGCTTGCGTGAGAAGGCCAGCAGGCGCTGCGTCAGCTGAGCGGCACGATCGGCGGCCAGCCGCGCGCGCTCAATGCGGCTGGCCAGCGTGCCGGGCGGTAGCTGATCGACGGTCAGCGCCAGGCTGCCGATGATCACCGCCAGCAAATTATTGAAATCGTGCGCCAGGCCGCCGGTCAGCTGACCGACCGCTTTCATCTTCTGGCTGTGCAGCAGTGCCGCTTCCAGCGCCTTACGCGAGGTGCGCTCCAGCACCGTGTTGACCATGCCGCGCCGCGGTACCGGGCTGAAGCGCAGTTCGAGCGTGCGGCCATCCGGCAACCTGACTTCCTGCGCGTCGTGCAGGCTGCTGAGCTGCACATCGACGCGATCGAGCAAACGCTGATAGTGCATGCCGCGATGCAGCTCGCGCGGCGCGAAGCCCAGCAGTTCGGCGTACTGCGCATTCCACACCACCAGCTGACCGCTGTTATCAAACAGCGCGAAGCCGTCGCGCATGGCGAGGAAGGTCGATTCCAGCTGGTTGCTTTTCTCTTTCAGTAGCTGCGAGGTGTGGGCCAGCGAAGCGGTGTTGCGCGCGAACACGTTAAAGGCGCGCGCCAGATCGCCCAGCTCATCGCGCCGTGCCAGGCCGGGCACGCTGACGCTTTTCTCCCCCTGCGCCAGCCGCGTCATGGCGTGCGCGATGGCGGTAAGGCTGGAACCGAGATTGCGGTAGATGTAGTAACCGGCGTAACCGGTAATCAGCAGCGCCAGTAACATAAACAGACCGATGAAACCGATGATTGAATCCAGTTCCTGATGGGCGGTGGCGCTGCGCGCATCGCTCTGCTGCGCTACCAGCTGAACGTAGTGGGTGATGTCTTCGTTGAGCATCGCCACCAGCGCCTTGATGCGATAGGTGGCGTAGGCGATGGCGATGTCACTCTGCTCCAGCTGACCGGCCACCGGCAGCAGCTGCTGGCTGGTGCTGACCAGCCGAGCGCGCTGCATCGCCAGTACGCCCTGCAGCGGCAGCGCAGACCAGATCGGCAGCACGCTGTTGAGCTGTTGCACTGCGGCCTGCGGCGTGGCGGACTGAATTGCCACGGTTAACAGCGCGGCCGTCTGCTGGCGCAGCGGCAGAAACGCACCGTCGCTGGCCAGCAGGTCGATACGGTTGAGCAGCAGCTGCGCCTGCCACAGGCCGCTGAGCATCACGTTACGCTGTAAATGGCGCTGATGCCCCTCCAGCAGCAGCTGGCTGATGCTTTGCTCCAGCATCTGACTGCGCTCGCGGATGCGTGCCAGCAGCGCCGGCTGCTGTGCGGCCAGCGGCGCGCTGGCCAGCTGACTCAGCGACTGCTGCAGCGCCTGCTGAGTCTGCTGCAGACGCGCCGATTCGCTCTGGTATTCGAGCGCGCCCACCACCTGCGCCAGCCGCACCGCGGCGATGGCGACATTGGCCGTATCACGCGCCAGCGCCAGGCTGCCGTTCATATCGGCCAGCGTTTGTGCCTGTGCCTGCTCCTGAATGTGACCGGCGTGGCGAAAACCGAAAATAGCCACCAGGCTCACCGCCAGCGTAACGCTCACCACCAGCAGGTTAAACATCAGCAGGCGCCCGCGCGCGCCGGCGTGCCAGTGCAGACTGTGACTCATTGCTGCCGCTCCTCACCGCTCAACTCCGGCGAGTATAGAAGCGCGGCCGGGGCGCAATATGACAAATATGAACGGCGTCTGACATTTTCCATTTATCTGGCGTTGCTTAACTCGCGGCTATCCACTGGCAGCAGGAGCCTGAAGATGGCGGCGACACCGATATTAGAAATGCGGGCAATTACCCGGCGCTTCGGCAGCTTCTATGCGCTGAAAGGCGTCGACCTGACCGTCTGGCCGGGTGAAGTGCACGCGCTGATGGGCGAAAACGGTGCCGGTAAAAGTACCTTAATGAAGATTCTGGCCGGCGCGTATACCGCCAGCAGCGGGGAAATTCTTATCGATGGTCAACCCTACGCGATCAGGGGCCCGAAAGAGGCGCTGGCGGCAGGGATCACCCTGATTTATCAGGAAATCAACCTGGCACCGAATCTGACGGTGGCGGAAAACATCTTTCTCGGCAGTGAAATTTCCCGTGGCGGGCTGGTGAAGCGTCGCCAGATGGCCGAAGAAGCGCAGCAGGTGATTAACCGCCTTGGCGCGCAGTTCAGCGCCACCGATCTGGTGAGCCGCCTGAGCATCGCCGAACAGCAGCAGGTGGAAATTGCCCGCGCGCTGCATCGCAACAGCCGCATCCTGGTGATGGACGAACCCACCGCTGCGCTCTCGAATCGCGAAACCGAACAGCTGTTTGCGCTGATCAAACGCCTGCGCAGCGAAGGCATGGCGATCATCTATATCAGCCACCGCATGGCGGAAGTGTATGAGCTCTCCGATCGCGTCAGCGTGCTGCGCGACGGCCAGTACGTCGGCAGCCTGACGCGCGAACAGCTGAACGCCAGCGAACTGGTGCGCATGATGGTTGGCCGTCCGCTTAGCGATCTGTTCAACAAAGATCGCGCCATTAGCTTCGGCGAAATTCGTCTGGCGGTAAATCATCTGACCGACAACCGCAAAGTACATCCCTGCAGCCTGGCGGTGCGCGCCGGGGAGATTGTCGGGCTGGCCGGGCTGGTCGGTGCCGGCCGCAGCGAGCTGGCGCAGCTGATTTTTGGTGTGCATCAGCCAGCCGGCGGGGAAATCTGGATCGACGGGGAAAAAGTGCAGATTCACTCGCCGCGAGACGCCATTGCGCGCGGCATCGGTTTCCTGACCGAAAACCGCAAAGAGCAGGGGCTGTTTCTGGAACTGGCGGCGCAGGAAAACATCGTGATGGCCACGCTTGAGCGCGATGCCAGCTACGGCCTGCTTAACCGGCGCAAAGGGCAGAAGATCGCCAGCGAGGCGATTCAATCACTGAATATCCGCGTGCCGCACGCCCAGGTGCGCGCTGGCGGCTTATCCGGCGGCAACCAGCAGAAGCTGCTGATTTCGCGCTGGGTATCGATAGCGCCGCGCATCCTGATTCTGGATGAGCCGACGCGCGGCGTGGATGTCGGCGCCAAGAGTGAAATCTACCGCATGATGAACCAGATGGCGCAGCAGGGGGTGGCAATTTTGATGATCTCCAGCGAGCTGCCGGAAGTGGTGGGCATGAGCGACCGCGTGTACGTGATGCGCGAAGGCACCATCGCCGGCGAGCTGAGCGGCGAGCAGATTAGCCAGGAAAACATAATGACACTGGCCACCGGCGCGCAGCCGGTCCAGGCCTGAGGAGACGGGAATGACCAGTGAAACCGCACGCGTAAAAAGTCCAACGCTAAAACGTGCGTTGATGAGTGACCTGCTGCAAACCGTGGGTATTTTGCCGATTCTGATCCTGATCGTGGCGGTATTTGGCTTTGTCGCCCCGAACTTTTTTACCGAAGCTAACCTGCTGAATATCACGCGTCAGGCCTCCATCAACATTGTGCTGGCGGCGGGCATGACGTTTGTCATTCTCACCGGTGGTATTGACCTGTCGGTTGGCTCAATGCTGGGCACCACGGCGGTGGTGGCGATGGTGGTGTCGCTCGATCCGGCGTTTGCCGGGCTGACCATCCCCGCCGCGCTCGGAGCCGGGCTGATCATGGGGCTGTTCAACGGCATTCTGGTCGCCTGGGCGGGCCTGCCGCCGTTTATCGTCACGCTGGGCACCTATACCGCGCTGCGCGGGGCGGCCTATCTGCTGGCTAACGGCACCACGGTGATTAACTCGGATATCAACTTTGAGTGGATAGGCAACGGTTATCTCGGACCGATCCCGTGGCTGATTATCATTGCCTTTGCGGTGATTGCGCTGTGCTGGTTTATTTTGCGCCGCACCACGCTTGGCGTGCACATCTATGCGGTGGGCGGCAACATGCAGGCAGCGCGCCTGACCGGCATCAAAGTGGGTGCGGTGCTGGTGTTTGTCTACGCCATGAGCGGCCTGCTGTCCGGGCTTGGTGGCCTGATGAGCGCATCGCGCTTGTACAGCGCTAACGGCAACCTCGGCGTGGGCTATGAGCTGGACGCGATCGCCGCGGTGATTCTGGGCGGTACCAGCTTTGTCGGCGGCATTGGCACCATTACCGGCACGCTGATTGGCGCGCTGATTATCGCCACGCTGAACAACGGCATGACGCTGATGGGCGTGTCGTACTTCTGGCAACTGGTGATTAAGGGCGGGGTGATCATTATTGCGGTGCTGATCGATAAGTACCGTACGCGGCATCACGTGGGGTGAGGGGGCGGGCATCGGCGCTAGCCCTCACCCCAACCCTCTCCCGCTCGCGGGAGAGGGGGCTGTCCGGAGAGAAGATTTTGAAAACAAGTGCTTCACCTGAACACCACGCAGAACGGTTCCCTCTCCCGCGGGCGGGAGAGGGTTAGGGTGAGGGCAAAGGCAAAGGCAATCAGGGCATAAAACCAAAAAAGCAGGAGAACATCGACTATGCGTTTTAATCCGATTATCACCGGACTGCTGGCCGCGACACTGTTCAGTGCGCCATTTGTGCAGGCCAAAGAACTGAAATCCATCGGCGTGACGGTGGGCGATTTGGCTAACCCGTTCTTCGTCCAGATCACCAAAGGGGCGGAGCTCAAGGCGCGTCAGCTGGCGGGCGATAAGGTCAACGTGACGCTGGTCTCCAGCGGCTATGATCTTGGCCAGCAGGTGGCGCAGATTGACAACTTCATTGCCGCTAAAGTGGACATGATCATCCTCAACGCTGCCGACTCCAAAGGCATCGCGCCGGCGGTGAAGCGTGCGCGTGATGCCGGCATCGTGGTAGTGGCGGTGGACGTGGCTGCGGACGGTGCCAATGCCACCATCACCTCTGACAACACCCAGGCCGGGGCCATGGCCTGTAAATACATCTCCGACCGCCTGAAAGCCAAAGGCAACGTGGTCATCATCAACGGACCACCGGTGTCAGCGGTGCAGAACCGCGTGGAAGGTTGCATGAATGAGCTGAAAACCCACCCGGATATCAAACTGCTCTCTTACAACCAGAACGCCAAAGGCAGTCGCGAAGGCGGACTGGAAGTGATGACCGGCCTGCTGTCGGCCAATCCGAAGATTGATGCCGTGTTCGCCATCAACGATCCTACCGCTATCGGTGCCGATCTGGCGGCGAAACAGGCGCAGCGTAGCGAATTCTTTATCGTCGGCGTCGATGGATCGCCAGACGGCGAAGAGGCGCTGAAGCGCAAAGGCTCGCTGTTTGTCGCGACGCCAGCCCAGGATCCGCAGGTGATGGCGGCCAAAGCAGTTGAGATTGGCTATGACATCCTGCAGGGCAAGCCAGCGCCGGATAAGCCGGTGCTGATTCCGGTAACGCTGATCGATCGTAACAATGTCAGCAGCTACAAAGGCTGGACGGTGAAATAAGCCACACGGGCGTCGCGGTGCACACTGCGCGCCGCGACGCCCGCCGGAGACGCAGCTATGCGACGTTCCGAAGTTAACGCTATTTTGCAACTGACCCGTGAATTCTTTCTGCGGCAGGATGTGCATCTGCCGCCGTGGGCCGACTATGGTCTCAGCCAGTGGCGCGCGCTGGACACCTCAGCCGCCGCCGAACTGCTGGCGCTGCACCTCGGCTGGGATGTCACCAGTTTTGGTGCCGATGATTTCAGCCAGACCGGCCTGACGCTGTTTACCCTGCGCAACGGTTCACGCGGCGGACAGCCGTGGAGCAAACCGTATGCGGAGAAGATCATGCACGTGCGCGAAGGGCAGGTGACGCCGATGCATTATCATCCGCAAAAAATGGAAGACATTATCAACCGCGGCGGTGGCAACCTGATTGTCACGCTACACAATCGCGACGGCGATCGGCTGGCGGATTCGCCGGTACAGGTCACGCTGGATGGCATCTGCCAGACCCATGCCGCCGGTTCCCAGCTGCGGCTGTCACCCGGCGAGAGCGTCACGTTACTGCCCGGTGTCTGGCACAGCTTCTGGGGCGAAACCGGCTACGGCGATGTGCTGGTGGGCGAAGTCTCCATGCCCAATGACGATGAGCACGACAACGTCTTTCTTACCCCGCTGGCGCGCTTTAATCCGATTGATGAGGATGAAGCGCCGCGCTGGCTGCTGTGTAACGAATATCACCGCTGGCTGGCATAACAGGAGTGTTCCATGGCACTGATCTCTCTGGCGCAGGGCCTCGCCCATGCGCAGCAGCACGGTTACGCGCTCGGCGCGTTCAACGTTCTCGATACCCACTTTCTGCGCGCGCTGTTCCATGCGGCGGAGCAGCAGCGTTCGCCGTTTATCATCAACATTGCCGAGGTGCATTTTAAATACGTCAGCCTGGAACCGCTGATCGCCGCTATCCGTGCCGAAGCGGCGCTGCACGCCATCCCGGTGGTGCTCAACCTCGATCATGGCCTGCATTTTGATGCGGTGATGCAGGCGATTCGCCTCGGCTTCACCTCGGTAATGTTCGATGGTTCAACCCTGAGCTATGACGAGAACATTCGCCAGACGCGGGAAGTGGTGAAGATGTGCCACGCGCTGGGTATTTCGGTTGAGGCCGAGCTGGGCGCCGTGGGCGGCGATGAGGGGGGCGCGCTGTTTGGCGAAGCGGACAGCAATAAATTCACCGACCCGGCGCTGGCGGCGGAATTTGTCCAGGCAACCGGCATCGACTGCCTCGCAGTGGCCATCGGCAACGCGCACGGCAAATACAAAGGCGAGCCAAAGCTTGATTTTGACCGTCTGGCGGCGATTCGCGCAGCGGCCGGCATTCCGCTGGTGCTGCACGGTGGTTCCGGCATCAGCGACGCTGATTTCCGCCGCGCCATCAGCCTCGGCATCCACAAAATCAACTTCTACACCGGTATGTCGCAGGCGGCGCTCGGGGCGATTGAAACGCAAATCACCCAGCGCGACGCGCGCTACGACTCGTTCGCCGAACTGTTAATGGCGGTTGAACGCGACATCGCCAGCGTTGTGGCCCAGCAGATGCAGGTGTTTGGCAGCGCCGGGAGGGCCTGACATGGCAGCACGCAACGGCATTCTGGCGGCGGGTAATATGCTGGTGGATCACGTGCAGCGCATCAGCCACTGGCCAGAACAGGGCTGGCTGGCGGAGATTAGCCACAGCGAGAAATGCAGCGGCGGTGCAGCGCTGAATGTGCTGTTTACCCTGGCGCGCATGCAGGTCGGTCTGCCGCTGGCCGCCGTGGGGATGCTGGGCGAGGACAGCGACGGCGATTATCTGCTGCAGCTGCTGGATGAACATCATGTGGATCGTCAGCACGTGCAGCGCACCGGTGCGTCAGCCACGGCGATGACGCAGGTGATGACCGCGCCGGACGGTCAGCGCACCTTTTTTCATGCGCGCGGGGCCAATGCGCAGCTCGATGTGGCGCACTTCGCTCACCTTGCCACCGCGCACCGCATCTTCCACCTCGGCTATCTGTTGTTACTGGATAAGCTCGACCAGCCCGATGCGCAGTACGGTACCCGCAGTGCCCGGCTGCTGGCGGAGATGCAGCAGCGCGGCTATCTCACTTCGCTCGATCTGGTCTCACGCGCCGGCGAGTATCAGACGCTGGTGAAGCCGGCGCTACGCTGGCTCGATTATCTGGTGATTAACGAACTGGAAGCGCAGGCGCTCACCGGCATCGAGCTGCGCAGCAGTGGCACGCTGGCGTCACCGGCGGCGTTTGCTGCGGCGGCACGCTGGCTGCTGGCGCAGGGTGTGCGCCAGCGCGTGGTGATTCATGCACCGGAAGGCGCCTGGGGCCAGCAGCCAGAGGGCGACGGTCTGTGGCAGCCCGCCTGGTGCTTAGCGGCAGAGGAGATTGTCGGCAGCGTCGGGGCGGGCGATGCCTTCTGCGCCGGCGTGCTGTACGCCAGCCATCAGAACTACAGCCTGCAGCAGACGTTAAAGCTGGCCCATACCTGCGCCAGCTTTAATCTGCATGCGGCCAACGCGCTGGACGGCATCCGGCCACTGAGCGAGATGCAGCGCTGGATGGATCAGGCGATTTGCGTCTCGCGCGCCGCGGCGGACGGGCGCATCACATCGGCGGAAAAAACATAGCCCAGTCCGCGAATGGTGCGGATCAGGATCGGCTGATGCGGATTAGCCTCGATTTTGCGTCTGAGGCGCATGATCAGCACATCAATGGTGCGATCGAACACGTCGAGGCTTTCGCTGTGGGTCAGCTCCAGCAGCTGGTCGCGCGTCAGGACCTTACGCGCGTGGCCGACCAGCGCGCGCAGCAGACTGTATTCGCCCTGAGTGAGCGGCACGCTTTCACGCTGCGGATTGAACAGCTGACAACGCACATCATCCAGCCGCCAGCCATTAAACTGCCAGCCCTCATCAATCACCGTTTCCGGCTGCGCCAGTCGCCCGCAGCGGCGCAGCGCCGCACGGGCCCGCGCCACCACCACACGGGGATTAAAGGGTTTGGCGATATAGTCGTCGGCGCCCATCTCCAGCCCAACCACCATATCGGCTTCCGATCCCATGCCGGTCAGCATGATCACCAGCAGCTCAGGGCGCTGACGCTGCATCTGCTGTAATACCAGCAGGCCGTTGGTATCGGGCAGCATCATATCCAGCATCACCAGGGAGAT
The DNA here is from genome assembly GCF_059730895.1 of gamma proteobacterium symbiont of Lampromicra miyakona. Classification (NCBI taxonomy): domain Bacteria; kingdom Pseudomonadati; phylum Pseudomonadota; class Gammaproteobacteria; species gamma proteobacterium symbiont of Lampromicra miyakona. The sequence continues at coordinate 1,643,913 of NZ_AP035932.1, forward strand.
TTCCGGATGCTGCGCCAGCAGCGCCAGGGCGTCGCGCCCCTGATGACAGCTATAAACGGTAAACACATGTTCGCTCAGCACATCGTGCAGCAATTCGCAGATGGCACGATCATCATCAACGACCAGAATCGCGGGCTTCATTGCACTGCCTCTTTTGTTGCGAAAGGGTTAAACGCAGTGTAACCCGGCGTTTTTAAGCTGCTGAAACGCGCAGCAGAAACGTGAGCGCCATCGCCTGGCAGAGTGTGAAAGCGTGCGTTACCGCAATATTTCACCCCCGGCTGCGCACGGCGGGAAAACGTTTGCGCGCAGGTGGTGCAATGCACCATAATCGCGCCTCGTTCTGGTTCAGAATTTTCTTAGCCGCAACGGCACGCTGAAACGGAAACGATTGCGTCAGGGAGTGGCATAGCAATTGCTATGTGGACAGGGGATAGCACACGACGTTCTGCTGCCAGCGGTGGCAAAACGCCGGCATAAAAAAATAATTTTCCTCACTTTTTCCGCGTCAGCTTAGCCACCACGCGCGGAATAGCGGGAAAACGCCTTGGCAAGAGAGAGCAGGCCTGCGGGCCGTCTCCGCTGATGAGAGATGATGATGTTAGAAAAACTTTTTAAGTTAAAAGCTCACCACACCACGGTGCGCACCGAAATCATTGCCGGTATCACGACCTTTCTGGCAATGGCCTACATCCTGTTTGTGAATCCCAGCATCCTCGGGGCGACCGGTATGGATAAAGGCTCGGTGTTTGTTGCCACCTGTCTGGCCGCGGCCATCGGTTCGATTCTGATGGGCCTGATCGCCAACTATCCGATCGCGCTGGCACCGGGCATGGGCCTGAACGCCTTCTTCACCTACACCGTGGTGCTGCATATGGGCTACACCTGGCAGATCGCGCTGGGTGCGGTGTTCCTCTCGGCGGTGATCTTCTTTGCGCTGTCGATTTTTAAAATTCGCGAATGGATTATTGCCAGCATTCCGCTGCCGCTGCGTGCCGGGATTGCGGCAGGCATTGGCCTGTTCCTCGCACTGATTGCGCTGGAAGGAGCGGGCATCGTGGTGGATAACCCGGCTACGCTGGTCGGTCTGGGCGACCTGACCAAACCGGGTCCGCTGCTGGCGCTGCTGGGCTTCTTTATCATTGTGGTGCTGGAAGCGCGTCGCGTGACCGGCGCCGTACTGATCGGCATTCTGGTTGTTACCTTTATCTCGATGGGCATTGGCCTGACACCGTTCGCGGGCGTGTTCTCTGCGCCGCCGTCAATTGCGCCGACCTTTATGCAGCTGGATATCGCCGGCGCGTTCAACGTTGGCCTGGTGAGCGTGATCTTTGCGTTCCTGTTTGTCGACGTGTTTGATAACACCGGCACGCTGCTGGGCGTGACGAAACGCGCCGGTCTGGCCGATGAGCAGGGCAACGTGCCGAAAATGGGCCGTGCGCTGATCGCCGATAGCGCCGCTGCACTGTTCGGTTCACTGCTGGGTACCTCAACCACCACCAGCTATGTGGAGTCCGCTGCGGGCGTCAGCGCCGGCGGCCGTACCGGTCTGACGGCGATTGTGGTCGCCATTCTGTTCCTGCTCAGCCTGTTCTTCTCGCCACTGGCGGGTAGCGTGCCGGTCTACGCCACGGCACCAGCGCTGCTGTTCGTCGCGGTGCTGATGGCTTCCGGTCTGGCAGAAATTGACTGGAAAGATGTCACCACGGCGGCACCGGTCACCGTGACCGCGCTGACCATGCCGCTGACTTACTCAATCGCTAATGGTATCGCCTTTGGTTTTATTACCTGGACGGTGGTGAAACTGCTGAGTGGCCGCACCAAAGAGGTCAATGCGGCGCTGGTGATTCTGTCGATTCTGTTTGTGATTAAACTCGGCTGGCTGAGTGCCTGATGCTGTGTAACGGAAGCCCGCCCGGGCTTCCGTGTAAGTTGTTACATGCGCGCAATGATTGTTTGCGTGATGTCTCGCAATTCCTGCCCGTACCCACTTTTCTCTTTCAGGCCTGATGTTTACTGTTTTTCCGTAAATTCTGCCATGCGCAAATTTTTTGCCTGCAGTGGCGGGATCGTGGAATGTTTAATCGCTGCCGCTCTGCTTAAATAGCGGTGGAGTGAGGCGATGACACAAGGTTGCTGAAGAAGGACAAGATAATGGATTATCCCGTTTACACGCTGCCGCATCGGTTGCCGCCTCGCCTTCCGGCGTTAAGAAATCAGGGAGCACCGCTAATGGTACGATTAACCCAACACGTGGAACAGCTGGCGAACACCACCCGGCTGTTACAGCAGGATGTTGCGGTCCTGACCGCGCGTTTTGAAAACCTTGCCACCAGAGCGGACGTGGAACGCGTGCGTACCGAACAGGGGCTGATGTGCAATCAACTGATGAATGAGATCGGTCAGGTGGAGAAGCGTATCGATAAAAAGTTCGAACGGTTAAATGACAGACTGATCTGGACACTCATGTTACCGGCTCTCCTCGCCGTACTGGCATGGTTTGTAAAAGTGGCGGTGCTGAAAATTTAAGGTTGTCAGCAGAAATCCGGCCCGTCCATGGGCCGGAACAGCGGGTTTAGCGGAAGGGCGGTTCGTTGAAGGTGCGTAGTTTCCTGGAGTGCAGTTTGTCACCCTCGGCGCGCAGCAGCTCAACGGCGCAGATGCCAATCTGCAGATGTTCCGAGATGGCGCCCTCATAGAAACGGTTGGCCTGGCCGGGCAGTTTGATTTCACCGTGCAGCGGTTTATCCGAGACGCACAGCAGGGTGCCGTACGGTACGCGGAAACGATAACCCTGTGCGGCAATGGTGGCGCTCTCCATATCCACCGCCACCGCGCGGCTCAGGTTGAAGCGTAACGCAGATGCGGAGTAGCGCAGCTCCCAGTTGCGGTCGTCCGTGGTGACGACCGTACCGGTGCGCAGGCGCTGCTTCACCTCTTCGCCGGGCATACCGCTGACTGCTTTGGTGGCGTCGTACAGGGCACGCTGCACCTCCGCAATGCTCGGGATCGGGATATCCGGTGGTAATACGCTGTCCAGCACGTGGTCGTCACGCAGATAGGCGTGCGCTAGCACGTAATCGCCGATGCTCTGGCTTTCACGCAGGCCACCGCAGTGACCAATCATCAGCCACGCATGTGGGCGCACCACCGCGAGGTGGTCGCAGATGGTTTTGGCGTTCGACGGACCGACGCCAATATTCACCAGCGTGATGCCGCGACGATTGGGCGAGGTTAAATGCCAGGCGGGCATCTGATGCTTCTTCCACGCCAGATCCGACATCATCGCCGTTGGGTCCTGCGTTTCCGCCGTGATCACCACATCGCCGGCGCAGGCGAGACTGTCGTAAGGCGTGCTGGGGTCCTGCACCTGCTCAATCGCCCAGCGCACGAACTCATCGACGTAGCGCGTGTAGTTAGTGAACAGTACAAACGGCTGGAAGTGTTCTACCGCGGTGCCGGTGTAGTGACGCAGGCGCGCCAGGGAGAAATCGGTGCGCAGCGCGTCGAAATGCGACAGCGGGAACAGCGCGTCGGCGTTGAACAGGCCATCAGCGGTTTCATCGCCAATCTGCGACAGTTCGGTCGTCGGGAAATGGCGCGCAATACTGGCGCTCATGGAGCGGTCCAGCGACAGGTCGGAGCCATCAATCACATAGGGATAAGGGATTTCCTGCTGTGACGGACCCACCTCAATCAGCACGTCGTACTCTTTTTCGATCATCTGCAGCTGTTCGCTGAGATAGTGACGCAGCAGCGCCGGGCGCGTGATGGTGGTGCTGTAGCGACCGGTGTGGGTAAAACGTCCCCAGGCGCGGGTGCGATTTTGCTGCGGGCCTTCACCCTGCCAGGTGATGCGCAGCTCCGGATAGACAAACAGCCCCTGCTGGCGCAGCCCGGCGTCCGGCAGTGTGCCGCTGGCAGTGAACGTGCGAATGGCGTTGCGCAGCGCTTCAACCGCGTCGTCATACAGACGCTCCAGTTGATCCAGCGCCTGTTCGGTGGTCAATCCGTTCCGTTGCGTATTCATAGATTCTCCTTCAGCAATTTGGACCGATTTGACCAGAGCATAGCGGATAAACCTCTCATCACGATGAAGAATCTGTGATCGACCGCATTCTGCACCATCACGGTGCTGGTAGGCGGCAAAAGGCTGGCTATGTTTATCAGGTGCAGGGAGGCCACATCGCACGTTTTCCGCCCGGCTGCGATGCCGCTGCAAAAAAATTGTCACCGATTGTCTTCTCTGGCGAGCTTTTTGCTTAAATTTCAACCGTGGTCGCACAGGCCACACTGCTCTCGAAGTGTTTCAGATTGATTTCTCCCAGGCCGTGGTATGGCTCCGTTCCTGACCCGTTGAGGATTGAAAGCATGTCTTTGAAATTCATAAAACACCCATTGAAGGTGGTGATGGCAGGTTGTTTAAGCATGGCGTTCTACGCGCAGGCTGACATAAAGATTGGCGTGGCCGGTCCGTTTACCGGACCGAATGCTACGTACGGTACGCAATACTGGAAGGGCGCCAGCCAGGCCGCGGCGGACATTAACGCTGCGGGCGGCATAAACGGTGAAAAAATTGTGCTGGTGCAGGGCGATGACGCCTGCGAACCCAAGCAGGCGGTGGCCGTTGCCAACCGGCTGGTGGATCAGGACAAAGTGATGGCGGTGGTGGGCCATTTCTGCTCATCCTCGACCATGCCAGCCTCAGAGGTGTATGACGAGGCGGGCGTACTGGCGATTACGCCCGGTTCAACCAATCCACAAATCACCGAGCGCGGCATGAAAACCCTGTTCCGCATGTGCGGGCGTGATGACCAGCAGGGAACTATCGCCGCGAACTATATTCTCGATACGTTGAAAGCGAAGAAAGTGGCGGTGATCCACGATAAAGATACTTACGGTCAGGGGCTGGCGGATGCCACCAAAGCGGCGCTGGAGAAACGCGGCGTGAAAGAAGTGCTGTATGAGGGGCTGTCGCGCGGTGAAAAAGACTTTAACGCGCTGGTCACCAAAATCGGCGCGGTGAAACCGGATGTGGTCTATTTCGGTGGCTGTCATCCGGAGGCGGGTCCGCTGGTGCGGCAGATGCGTGAGCAGGGCGTCAATGCGGCTTTCTTCTCCGGCGACTGCATTGTGACTCAGGAACTGGTGACTGCCGCCGGCGGTCCGCAGTACACCAAAGGTGTGTATATGACCTTCGGTAATGATCCGCGCACGATTGCCGATGGCAAAGCGGTGATTGAAAAATTCCGCGCCAGCGGTTTTGAGCCAGAAGGGTATACGCTCTACGCCTACGCCTCCATTCAGGCTCTGGCCGCCGCCTACAAAGCGGCAGGTAAAGACAATGCCAAAGCCAGCGACTGGCTGAAGGCCAACAGCGTTGACACCGTGATGGGCAAGAAGGCGTGGGATGAAAAAGGCGACCTGAAAGTCTCGGATTACGTGGTCTATCAGTGGGATGACAAAGGCAAATATCACCAGCTGTAATTCGCTCTGCGGCTCCGCGCGCAGCGGGGCCGTTCGCATCTGAGCGTGACCTGTGCACGCCTTCCACCTGCGAGAGACAATATGGACGCCTTTTTTATACAGCAGCTGATTAACGGCCTGACGCTGGGCGCGGTCTACGGGCTGATCGCCATCGGCTACACCATGGTTTACGGCATTATCGGCATGATTAACTTCGCCCACGGCGAGGTGTACATGATCTCTGCTTATCTGTGTGCGATCGGGCTGGCGCTGCTCAGCTACTTTGGCATTCACTCCTTTCCACTGCTGATCTTTGGCACGCTGTTGTTCACCATCGTGGTCACCGCCGCTTACGGCTGGGCCATTGAGCGCATTGCCTATCGTCCGCTGCGCAATTCCACCCGGCTGGCACCGCTGATCTCTGCCATTGGTATGTCGCTGATTCTGCAAAACTATGTGCAGCTCAGTCAGGGACCGAATCAGCAGGGCATTCCCACCTTGCTCAGTGGCGTGCTGCGTATGGAGATCGACGGCGGCGTGGTGCAAATCACCTGGACCAAAGTGTTTATCCTGGTGGCGGCGCTGTGCGGGATGGCGCTGCTGACCTGGATTATCCAGTACACCAAACTGGGCCGTATCTGCCGTGCGGTCCAGCAGGATCGGCGCATGGCGTCGATTCTCGGTATCAATACCGACCGGGTGATTTCGCTGGTGTTTGTCATCGGCGCGGCGATGGCCGGGCTGGCCGGGGTGCTGGTTACCATGAACTACGGCACGTTTGATTTCTACGCCGGCTTCATTATCGGCATCAAAGCCTTCACCGCGGCGGTGCTGGGGGGCATCGGTTCGCTGCCCGGTGCGATGCTGGGCGGTTTGCTACTGGGCGTGGCCGAGGCGCAGTTCGCCGGGCTGGTGAACTCTGATTACAAAGATGTGTTCTCGTTTTCGCTGCTGGTGGTGATTTTAATCTTCCGTCCGCAGGGACTGCTGGGCCGGCCGCTGGTCGCCAAAGTGTGAGGAAGCCAGAATGAATGCAATGACGCAAACAGGCGGCATCCGTCAGGTGCTGCTCGACACGCTGCTGGCCGGTGCCGTCGCGCTGGTGGTGTTCGGCCCGGTAGTGGGCGTGGTGCTCAGCGGCTACAGTTTTACGCTGTCGCCGCTGCGCGTGGCGCTGCTGGTGGCGGTGGTGATGGCAGGACGTTTGTTGCTGGGGCTGTTTCTGCATACCGCCGTGGGGCGCCGTTTTCTGCGCAACTTTGAGGGCAACGATGACGGCGTATACGTGCGTGAACCCGGTTACCGCTCGCGCCTGCGCTGGATAATACCGCTGCTGCTGGTTGTGGCTCTGGCGTTTCCGTTTCTCTCCAGCAAGTATCTGCTGACGGTGGCGATTCTCGGGCTGATCTACGTGCTGTTGGGACTCGGGCTTAATATCGTGGTCGGCCTCGCCGGGCTGCTCGATCTGGGCTACGTGGCATTTTACGCCATTGGTGCCTACGGGCTGGCGCTGGGCTATCAATATCTCGGGCTGGGTTTCTGGAGCATGATCCCCATCGCTGCGCTGCTGGCGGCATTGGCCGGTGCGCTGCTCGGCTTTCCGGTGCTGCGCATGCACGGTGACTATCTGGCTATCGTCACGCTCGGCTTCGGTGAAATTATCCGGCTGGTGCTGAATAACTGGCTGTCGTTCACCGGGGGCCCGAACGGCGTCTCGGTGCCGTCACCAACCTTTCTCGGCCTTGAATTCGCCCGCCGGGCAAAAGAGGGCGGCATACCGTACCACCAGTTTTTGCATCTCGATTACAACCCCAACATGAAGTTCATCTTTATTTACGTGGTGCTGGTGCTGGTAGTGCTGCTGGTGCTGTTTATCAAGCACCGGCTGACGCGCATGCCGATTGGCCGGGCGTGGGAAGCGTTGCGTGAAGATGAAATCGCCTGTCGCGCGATGGGGCTGAATCACGTGCTGGTGAAGCTGTCGGCCTTTATGCTCGGCGCCTCAACCGCCGGTATCGCCGGGGTGTTTTTTGCCAGTTACCAGGGGTTCGTTAATCCCACCTCATTTACCTTTTTTGAGTCCGCGCTGATTCTGGCTATCGTGGTGCTGGGCGGGATGGGCTCGACGCTTGGCGTGGTGCTGGCTGCGTTTGTGCTGACGGTGGCGCCCGAGCTGCTACGCAGCTTTGCCGAGTACCGCGTGCTGCTGTTTGGCATGTTGATGGTGCTGATGATGATCTGGCGTCCGCGCGGCCTGGTGCGCACCGCACGCGTCGGTGTGCCGCTGAGAAAAGGAGTACGCCATGAGTGATGCCATCCTGCAGGTTGATAACCTGATGATGCGCTTTGGCGGCATCAAAGCGCTGAATGATGTCAGCCTGCGCGTGGAGCGCGGCTCGGTCACCGCGCTGATTGGCCCCAACGGCGCGGGCAAAACCACGGTATTTAACTGCCTGACGGGATTTTATCGCGCCAGCGGCGGGCGCATTGTGCTCAATGCCCATCAGCGCAGCACCGATGTGATCCAGGTGCTGGGCCAGAAGATTCAGCCGGGTGACTGGTTGCGGCCGGCGCGGCTGGGCTCGCGTATCTGGTACAAGATGTTTGGCGGCGCACATCTGGTCAACCGCGCCGGTCTGGCGCGTACCTTTCAGAACATCCGCCTGTTTCGCGAGATGTCGGTGGTGGAGAACCTGCTGGTGGCGCAGCATATGCAGGTCAACCGTCAGCTGCTGGCCGGCATCCTCAATACCCGCGGCTATCGGGCGGCGGAGAGTCGCGCGCTCGATCGCGCTTTTTACTGGCTGGAGCGCGTTGATCTGGTCAGCAGTGCCAACCGGCTGGCCGGTACGCTCTCTTACGGCCAGCAGCGCCGGCTGGAGATTGCGCGCGCCATGTGCACCCGGCCGGAGCTGATCTGCCTGGATGAGCCCGCAGCGGGGCTTAATCCGGTCGAAACCGAGGCGCTGAGCCAGATTCTGCACCAGCTGCGCGCCGATCATCGCATCAGCGTGCTGTTGATTGAACACGATATGCCGATGGTGATGCGCATTTCCGATCACATCGTCGTACTGGATCACGGTGACGTGATCGCCCAGGGCACGCCGCAGCAGATTCGACACGATGCGAAGGTGATCGCCGCTTATCTCGGCGCGGAAGAGGAGAGCGAGCATGGCTGAAGCAATGCTGGCGTTTGAACAGGTGGATGTGTTTTACGGCCCGGTGCAGGCGCTGAAGCAGGTGTCGCTGACCGTGGCGGAAGGGGAAACCGTGGCGCTGATTGGGGCCAACGGTGCGGGAAAATCCACGCTGCTGATGTCGATTTTTGGTCAGCCGCGCATTGCCAGCGGTGAAATTCGCCTGCGCGGAGAAGCCATCAGCCAGCGGTCGACCCATTTTATCGCCGCCAGCGGTATTGCCCAGGCGCCGGAAGGACGGCGCATCTTTCCGGATATGACGGTGGAAGAGAACCTGCTGATGGGCACCATCGCCATCGGCGAGCGCTACATGAAGCAGGATAAAGAACGCATGTACACGCTGTTTCCACGCCTGCTGGAGCGGCGAAAACAGCGGGCAATGACGCTCTCCGGCGGCGAGCAGCAAATGCTGGCGATCGCCCGCGCGCTGATGAGCCGGCCGCGTCTGCTGCTGCTGGATGAACCCAGCCTCGGTCTGGCCCCGCTGGTGGTAAAGCAGATTTTCAGCATCCTGCGCGAGCTGACGCAGCAGGGCATGACGCTGTTTCTGGTGGAGCAGAACGCGCGCCACGCGCTGCAACTGGCGGATCGCGGGTATGTGATGGTCAATGGCGAAATTCGTCTGAGCGGCAGCGGCAGCGAACTGTTGCACAACGAAGAGGTGCGCAGCGCCTATCTGGGCGGCAGCGTCGGCGCGGGCGGGGAGTCAGCAAAAAGTTTGTAATAATGATTAAATGGTGACGGGAAACACTTTGCATAATCGTTAGCAGCCTATCATCATTATTACTCTACTTCTTAACCAAAGTGATTTGGTATTCCCTTGCAAAATCCTGGCGTAGCAGTAATGCGGGCGATCAGAAACACGGCGTGGTATCCCAAACGCCGTGCTTATCGCACGCTGTTGTGGCGTGAAATCACCCCACTGGCGGTGCCCATCTTTATTGAGAACCTGTGCGTGATGCTGATGGGGGTTCTCAGTACCTTTCTGGTGAGCTGGCTGGGCAAAGAGGCGATGGCGGGCGTGGGGCTGGCCGACAGCTTCAACATGGTGATCATCTCCTTTTTTGCCGCCATCGATCTCGGCACCACGGTGGTGGTGGCGTTCAGCCTGGCCAAACGCAACGGCAAGCGTGCGCGTGCGGCGACGCGGCAGTCGCTGGGATTGATGACGGTACTGGCGTTTGTGCTGGTCATTGCCATCGAGTTCTGGGGGCATCTGATTGTTGACGTGATCGCCGGTAACGCCGAGCCGCAGGTAAAAGAACTGGCGCTCAGCTATCTGCAAACCTCCGCGTGGAGCTATCCGGCGGCGGCGATTGCGCTGATAGGCAGCGGCGCGTTACGCGGTGCCGGCAACACTAAAATTCCGATGCTGATTAACGGCGGCATGAATATCCTGAATATCATCATCAGTAGCGTGCTGATCTACGGTGCGCTTGGCTGGGAAGGGATGGGATTTGTCGGTGCCGGGCTGGGATTAACCATTTCACGCTATATCGGCGCGGCGGCGGCCATTTACGTGCTGTATCGCGGCATCAGTCCGGCGCTGAAAATCACGCTGGCCAGCTATTTCCGCCGCTGGGATCGCAACATCCTGATGGAAGTGCTGGGGATTGGCGTACCGGCCAGTATCGAATCGGTGTTGTTTAACGGCGGCAAACTGCTGACGCAGATTTTTGTCGCCGGCATGGGCACCAATGAGATCGCCGGTAATTTTATTGCCTTCTCCATCGCCACCCTGATCAACCTGCCGGGCAACGCGCTGGGTTCTGCGTCGACCATTATCACCGGCAGGCGGCTGGGGAAAAATCAGGTGATGCAGGCGGAGCGGCAGATCAAGCACGTATTCTGGCTGGCGATGATTGGGCTATGCACGCTGGCGTTTATCACCGTGCCGCTGGCGGGCATGCTGGCGCGATTCTACACCCGCGATCCGCAGGTGATTGAGGTAACCAAACACCTGATCTGGCTGAATGCCGCCTTTATGCCTATCTGGACCGCCTCCTGGGTGCTGCCGGCCGGACTAAAAGGCGCGCGCGACGCACGGTACACCATGTATGTATCGATGTTCAGTATGTGGGGCGCGCGCGTGGTGGCCGGTTATCTGCTCGGCATCGTGCTGGGCATGGGGGTGATTGGCGTCTGGCTCGGCATGTTCCTCGACTGGACGGTGCGCGGTATCAGTTTCTGGTGGCGTTTAACCAGCGGCAAATGGCTGAACAATTACCGCAAAATGCTCGCGAAGAGCAGTGGCCCATAGGGCTGAGGAATCCCACAAAAAGACAGGCACAGGGTTTTATGATCGGGTTATTGCGCCAGCAAAAACAGATCGCACCCTATGCCTGCCATACCCGGCCCCGCCTCAAGCCGCACGGCTATTTTCGGGCTGACCGCTGCCTTTCCGCTGGCAACCTAACTCAGCGCTTTCGTGAATTCGATCGTGATGCGACAACTGTGCGCCTTGCCAGTAAACCTAAAAAATTTTTTTAATTTCCTTAAGAATTGTCTTTATTGCGCCGTCCTGAAAATGAGAGCTTTCTTAGTGCGATGGGTGTAGAGATGATGGCAGTCAACTGGCAGACAATAGATAAGGTTGTATACATCAACCTGAACAAACGCAAGGATCGCAGGGTACGTATCGCTCGTCAATTAAAAGCAATTGGCGTACCACGTGAAAAGATTGTCCGTTTTGAGGCTATTGAAGAAGCGCCAGGCTATATCGGCTGTATTAAATCACATATTCTCGTGCTGCAAATGGCTCAGCAAAACGGCTGGAAAAATTTATTGATTCTGGAAGACGATATGGTTTTCCATGATGATATTCAGACCAAACAGCGAATTGATCTATTTCTCTCCTCTTTACAGCAGATCAACTGGCATGTCGCGCTGCTCGCTGCCAACTATGATAACGTCGTGCCGTTAAAAAGTGTGGATTATATTGTTAAGCCGCAATATGCATGGTGCGCTTGCGCTTACATTGTGAACGGTGATTATTACTCCACTCTCATTGATAATTATGCAGAAAGCTTGCAGGGGTTACTGGCGGGTGGCGTTCCTCAGTGCTGGGCTTTAGATGTACGCTGGAATAGTTTGATAAAACGTGACCGCTGGTTGGGTATCTTTCCCAATGCGGGCTATCAGGCCGCTGATAAAAGTGATATCGAAAACCAACCTGTTGATTATCGAGCGCATTTCGCTAAAAAATTAGAAGAAATAGTGTGGCCAGCCTATCAACCTGGCGAAGAAAAGATAAAAGTGGATATCTTTTTCCAGTGGGCCCCCGGCTGGACTAACTTTGAGTCGGTATATCGCGCTATGCAGGCCAAACCGCATTTTGATTGCCAGATTATCCTTGCGCCCTATTTCAGTCGGGGCGCAAAAGCACCGGATTACACTGCACAGCGTGATTTATTAAATGATAAGGGTATCCGGTATACCGAGTATCACGAGTATGAGATTACGGCGCGTAAGCCGCATGTGGTTTTTTTACAAAATCCTTATGATGATGCACGTCCCAATGAACTGCAAAGTTTGACGCTTAATCGACGCAATATTTCTATCGCCTATATTCCTTATGGGTTAGATATGGGTGATGGCGAGAGAAACCGTGTTTATCAGTACAATCTTCCCTGTCAAAATGTTGCCAGGTGGGTATTCGTTCGCTCTCAGCGGCATAAAGATGAGTTTGCTAAATATTGCGGAAATGGCAATCAACACGTCTATGTTAGCGGACATCCAAAGCTTGATAACTATCCATCACGCTTTGGCGCCCAGGCGGATGGCAAAGTTAATAAAGACAAGCCAACGCTATTATGGGCACCGCATTTCGTCATGCCTGATGATGAAAAGATGTGGTCTACATTTAATTTATATACACAGGCAATGCTCGATATCATCAAACGTGATGACGTTAATTTGATTATTCGGCCACATCCGCTTTTTAAACAATTTCTGGATATTCGTATAGAGCGCGGAACACACAGCGAAACTGCTCACAACTGGCAAATGCTGCGCGAATACTCTCATCTCAAATCACATGTGGAGTGGGATTTTTCTGCAGATTATCGCTACGCCTTTTCACAATCAGATGCGCTGATGGCAGATGCAGGATCGTTTTTGCTGGAGTATTTACCTTCGCGCAAGCCAATCCTTTTCCTGACTCATAAAAACTGCCTCGGTATTAACAGTAGCGCTGAATTTATTTATGACGCTTATGACGTTGCGAATGAATCCGCAGATATTAAAACTTTCGTTGATAATCTTGTTTCAGGCAAGGATCCCATGCGTGATAAGCGACTGCAGGTTTTACGTGATGAACTTCATATGCCAGAGCAGGGCGCAGGCAGTGAGATTGTAAAAATCATTGAAAAAACCCTTATGCCCGCTGGAGTTCATCACAATGTCTTCTAAACGCGCCGCAATATTACTGGTTGCTGGTCAGGGAACGAGAATGGGGCATCTGACCCTGAATTATCCTAAATGCTTGCTGCCGGTCGGTGAAATCACCGTGCTGGATACGTTGCTGACTGAGCTGTTAAAATGCGGCGAGCGTGAAATTGTACTGGTTACCGGTCATCAGTCATCAGTTGTAGAACGCTGGATTAAAGATAATTATGCTGATGCTAATATTAAGTTAGTGCACAATGATAATTATAAAAATGATGTCAACATATTATCCGTTGAAAAAGGTGTCAGCGCGCTTAATCATCCTGAATATGGCTATACAATTATCGAAACGGATGTTTTGCTGGATCCACGTGTATGGCCGCGGTTAATGCAAGCTGAAATGGGCAGTGACAGTTTTTGGCTCACCCATGGTTATTACAACGCTTGCCTTACTGGCGGTATTGTCGAAGCCAGTAAAGCTGAACCTGCTATAAAGAAAATTGCCTATGTGCCCGATTACGACTCCGCATTTGATGGCTGGATGAAAATGGTCGGCTTGCTAAGTGTCTCTCCGGAACAGGTGGAAAACGATCGACGCCTGCGGCAGACGTTTTTACAGACAAGTACCCAGCAATATTACATGGCACCCTGGATTGTACACCGCTCTTGCTTACCCTGCCGTGCTGTAGATATTACGGATTTGTTTGCAAGATCTTTCAACGAAGAAGTCGATTACCGGCAGGCGGTTGCGGATTATCATTTATTATTAGAAAATTTTGAGGCACTAAAATGAATGTAGAGTTTTTTGAACCACAAAAATTGCGCCATATTGAAAAATTCAGTTCACGTCGCGTTGAATGGTTGCGTGATAAAATCCTTCAGGAAGGCGTTTGGATAAAACCTCTGGCGCTTGATCTACACCATAATCTGGTACTGGACGGCCAGCACCGTATGGAAGTCGCGCTCAGTCTGGGACTAAAAAGAGTGCCGGTCGTACGATTTGATTACGCCTCGGTGCCCTTAAGATCGTTGCGCGAAAATCATCAATTTGACTGGCAGGAAGTGGCGAGGCGTGCATTAATCAATGACATCTACCCTTATAAAACGGTAAAGCATGATTTCGTTGTACCCATGCCGGTATGTCAATTTTCGCTGCAGGAGTTAGGCTATCATGGTTGAAAATGCCATCATTCTGGCCGCCGGCAGAAGCCTGCAACTGGATGGTAAAAATAAAGTTTTAATTCGCCATCCCAAAACGCGGAAAACGATTCTCGACTATGCTATTGATGCCTTTCATGGGAAAAAAATCACCGTAGTGATTGGCTTTGGTGCGTTACAGATTATGGAGTCCTACCCCGATCTGAATTACGTTATCAATGACAACTGGGCAACGACTAATAATGCAATGAGTCTGGGATTGGCCCTGAATCAGATTAATAGCCCCACGTATGTTGTCTCGGGAGATATGTTTTTTTCTCCTCAGCTTATCAATGAAATGGATCACGCTGAGGGAAATCTCGTTTTGACTCACCAGCGGCATAATCGCATGCTGACCTCCATTCATTGTGACGTTAATCGCCAGGGCATCGTGGAGGAGACGTATCTGGGACCGATACGCGCCGCAGAGCACCCTGAGGCTATGGGTCTGTTTAAAGTCAGTGATATGGCACTCCTGAGTCAGTGGCATAAGCAATGCCTGCGGTATGGTAATTTGTATGCCGCCCAAACGTTACCGTGTCAGAAAACGACAGCACTCTACGCTCACGACCTGGGGGAGCATGCATTTAATGAAATTAATACGCTGGCAGATTACTGGCGTCTGATGCAGGAGGATCACGGTTAATGATACGAGCTATTACGCTGGGCTTGCCTTACTCCGCTATTTCCGACGGGCATTCTGAGTCACGTTTACATCACTTTCGCACGTTAGTGATTGATAAACTCCAGTCTCGTCGTTGGCCACTGCGAACATTACGTTTAACCCTGCCACCATTGAATGATCGTGATGAAGATGAGATTTATACCCTGCCAGCACGAATAAATTCAATCAATGCGTTGGCTGAAAGACTTGATATTCGCTGGTTTTGCTTACCGCTGGACTTAACGCATGGCGATAATTACCGCGGACGGTTAGATGCCGCGTTTGCTTTACTCTTCAGGCAACCGCGTATGTTTCTGAATCTGATGGTAGCCGATGAGCAGGGTATAAATATTCGAGCCAGCCATGACGTTGCCCGTTTCATGTTGCAGGTAGCACATCGCAGTAATAATGGCTTTGATAATTTCCGCCTCGGTGCCTCATTGCGTTGTCCGCCAAATGCCCCGTTTTTTCCGTTTTCCCGGCATGAAGGTGAGACACTGAAGTTTAGTTTTGCCCTCGAAACTACCGATATTGCTTTGGAATTGAGTGAGCAGGTGCGGGAAGGCAACATGCTGCTGGCGGACTTTGCTGACCAGTTTATTCTTCGACTCTGCGCACGCTTACGCGAAATTGATGCATTCGGTCATGAGCTGGCGTCTGATTCAGGGCTTGACTATGCCGGTCTGGATGCCTCGCTGGCACCTTTTCCGGATGGCAGTATTTCTGTCGGCAGGTTAGTTGAAAATCTTGGTGCGCGTCCTGGTGGCGTTCAGGGATCACTCTTTATAACCAGTATTCTGACGAATGCGATTAAAAGCGCAGTCGCAATCAGTGGTGCTCGCGCAACGGGTTTCAATGGCGTCATGTTCTCAGTACTGGAAGATGATGCCCTGGCGAGTACCAATAATCGTCGTGCATTAAGCATTGATACGCTTAATGCATGGTCAACTGTTTGTGGTTGTGGATTAGATATGCTCCCGGTGCCAGGTTCGACACTGCCTGAAGATATTGCCGCGATTATTCTTGATACGGCTGCACTCGCGGTGCGGTTAACGAAACCGCTCGGTGTACGTTTATTACCTATTCCTGGCGGAGAGGTAAATGAATTTACACGCTTTAATTATGACTTCCTCTGCAATAGCCGCATTATGAATGTCGCGAAAAGTGATGTTGATTTTTCTGCTGATAATGAACGCTGGACGTATCGCTAAAATCAGGCTTAATGAAATGTTAGATGCAAAAAAAGTGAAGGATTTTTGGGATCGCCGACCGGATAATTACAATAAGTTATCGTTTGAAAGTTTAGCAAATCTGGAAAACGATCCAAAATTTCTCGATATTAAAATTCGCACAGAGATGCAAAAAGTTTTTGCCTGGTTACCTGACCTGACAGGGAAAACGGTACTTGATCTCGGCGCCGGGGTCGGGCAGTGGGCTTTTCGCTTTCAGCATGAGGGCGCAAAAAAAATCACCGCTGTAGAGTTTTCAGCTGCAATGATTGAAGTGGGTAAGCTTGAAGCCAGCAAACGCAATATTGAAAATGTCGATTTCATTCTTTCATCTGCCGAGAGTTATTGTAGCTCAGAGCAGTACGATGTCATTTTCATATCTGGCCTGATGATCTACCTTAATGATGAGCAAGCTGAAAAATTGTTAAGTAATTTGCGTACTTACAGTAAACCAGAAAGCACTATATTATTGCGTGATGGTACGGGTGTCGGTGAAAGATTCGAAATCAATAACCGCTATTCTGCGAATCTGCAAGCAGAGTATTCGGCTACATATCGAACTGCTGAGCAATACGAAGCTATATTTGCGCGGTATGGTTTCAGCTTAACCAGGAGTGAAAATATGTTCCCTGAAGGTCATATGCTTAATAAGTATCCTGAAACCCGATTACGCCTTTATCACTTTGAGCAAAAAAATGGTTAATATCTCACCTCTCTATGACGATGTTAGCTGGCCGGCAGATGAAGGTGTTTTAGGCGTCGTAGGCGTAGCCCCCTGGGCAACACTGGATTTTTGCCAGCAGCTGTATGGCCTGGTTCAGGCAGATAAAGAGTGGCAATATCCGCGACTTATTATTGATAATAATAGTAAAATTCCCAGCCGCGGGCGTCATTTGCAACTGGGTGAACGTGATCCTTCTCCGTGGATTCACGCAACTATTACAGAACTCGCTGCTGCGGGTGCGACGGTTGCCGTTGTGCCTTGTAATACCGCTCACCTCCTTTGGTCGCGCTGGAGCAAGGACGCAGCTATTCCGGTTATTAATATTATTGATGCCACACTTGAGCATATTGCGCCTCAGGGCAAGCGGGTCGTTGTGCTCGGTTCGCAAATGTTGTATCAGAGCAGGCTGTATCAGGATGCGCTTACGCAACAGCACGCCGAGATCGTCAATGTAGCTGCATCCACCCAACAGCTAGTGACACGCTGCATTAACGAGATAAAAGCCACAAAAAGCGTGTCTGAACTATCAATGCGCCAGTTAGCGGACGCCGTAAGTAGCTGGAAGCAACAGGGCGCTACGCACATTATTCTGGCTTGCACAGAGTTGAGTTTGTTAAAACACAGCGCGATCTGGCAGGAAATGACGTTAATTGATTCGAGCGAAGCTCTCGCGCGTGCCGCTTTGCGCGCCATATCATTTCGCCGCCTGCGTGATTAAGGCGGACGAATTATTTCCACGATGAAGGGCCGCTTAACTCATTAATTTTCCCGCCCCCGGGCGGGGTAAACATCAATTTGTATCACACTGTATCTCCCGCCACACAGCACACACGCCGTTGCATAACCCGCCAGTCTGTACATATCCGCTATACATCGCCGTGGTCTTCTGTACGCATCAACCGAATGCATGGAGATACCACGATGTTAACCCGACTGTTTATTTCAACGTTACTGATGGGCGCCTCTGCGACCTGCGCCTGGGCGGAGCGACTGAGCGCTGCTGACGTGCTCGGCCCGGCGGCCGTGGCGCCACTGGATCATCCCCAGCCGCCTGCGCGATTAATTGTGGATGCGCCGCTGGCCGGACCGCTGCGCAAGGGCGCGGTGTTTATCCAGTACCGGGCAGAAAATCTGCGCATCGAGCCCGTGTTTGGCCAGGAAGCGCTGAAAATCACGCCGCGCATCGGCCACATTCACGTCATCGTGGATGACAACCCGTGGCACTGGGCGGACACCAGCGGTGAGCCGGTGATTCTGGTCGGTCTGCCTGTCGGGCCGCACAAGGTCACCCTTATTCTTGCCGATCCTACGCATAAACCGATCGACAGCAAAACCATCACCTTTAACGTGCCCGTACAGATTGCACCGCACTGATTACCCGGAGATAAATTATGAAAACACTGTTACGTCAGACTCTGTTGGCAACGCTGGTTCTCACGGCGGCAGGCACCGCGTTTGCCGCCACCCCGGCCTCACACGATTACGCCGCTGACTTCAGCCACGTGCAGCAGATCAACGCGGGCGTGCTGAACACAGGCTATGTGGACATCGGTCCGCGTGACGGCCAGGCGGTGATTTTGCTGCACGGCTGGCCGTACGATATCCAGAGCTATGCTCAGGTGGCACCGGCGCTGGCGGCAAAAGGGTATCGGGTGATCGTGCCGTATCTGCGCGGCTTCGGCAGCACGCGTTTCCTGTCGGATAAAACGCCGCGTAACGGCCAGCCTTCGGCAATCGCAGCGGACGTCGTGGCGCTGATGGATGCGCTCAATATCAAGCAGGCCGTGCTGGGCGGCTTTGACTGGGGCGCACGCACCGCGGACATCGTCGCGGCGCTATGGCCAGAACGGGTAAAATCGCTGGTGTCAGTCAGCGGCTATCTGATCAGTAGCCAGCAGTTGGGTAAAAAACCGCTGCCGCCAGAGGCCGAACAGCAGTGGTGGTATCAGTTCTATTTCGCCACTGAGCGCGGTCAGCAGGGGTATGCCGCCCATACACACGACTTTGCGAAACTGATCTGGCAGCAGGCATCGCCCGGCTGGAAATTCAGCGATGCCACCTTTAACCAGAGCGCCAAAGCGCTGGATAATCCGGATCAGGTGGCGATCACTATCAGCAACTACCGCTGGCGCCTGGGCCTGGAAAAAGGTGAGCAAAAATATGCCGCTTATGAGAAAACATTAGCCACGTTACCGACAATTCGCGTCCCCACCATCACCATCGAAGGGGATAATAACGGGGCGCCGCACCCGGCACCGGAGACGTACCGCACCAGGTTCAGCGCCAGGTACCAGCATCGCACCTTCACGGGCAATATCGGACACAATCCGCCAGCGGAAGCACCGCAGGCGTTTGTGCAAGCCGTTGAGGATGCGGCCGCACTGTAGCGGAGTAATTCACGACCCTGACCGGCCATCGCGTGCCGGTCTTTTTTGCATAAGCGGCTGACAGGAGGCTGTTTTGGAGCACGTTGATCACATTCTGGTGGTGGATGATGACCGGGATATCCGCGAACTGATAACCGACTATCTGATTAAGTCCGGTTACCGCGCCACCGGTGCGGCCAATGGCCGCGAGATGCGCGCCGTGCTGAGCAGCAGCCTGGTGGATCTGGTGGTGCTGGATATCATGATGCCGGGTGACGATGGCCTGACGCTGTGCCGTCAGCTGCGCAGCGATCCCCGGCAGAACCTGCCGGTACTGATGCTTACTGCCCGCAGCGAAGAGACCGATCGCATTCTCGGGCTGGAGATGGGGGCGGATGATTACCTGATCAAACCCTTTGTGGCGCGTGAGCTGCTGGCGCGCATCAAAGCGATCCTGCGCCGTACCCGGGCGCTGCCGCCAAATTTACATATTACCGGGGCCGGCCGCATCATTGCCTTTGGCGAGTGGCAGCTGGATACCTCCGCGCGCCATCTGCTGGACAGCGACGGCGTGATTGTGGCGCTGAGTGGCGCAGAGTACCGCCTGCTGCGCGTGTTTCTCGACCATCCGCAGCGCGTGCTGAATCGCGATCAGCTGCTCAACCTGACGCAGGGCCGCGACGCGGAGCTGTTTGAACGCTCGATCGATCTGCTGGTTAGCCGGCTGCGCCAGCGGTTACGCGAAGATGCCCGTGAACCGGCCTACATCAAAACGGTACGCAGCGAAGGTTACGTACTGGCGAGCACGGTGGTGATCAAAGAGGCGCATCAATGAGGCTATGGCCGCGATCGCTGCTGTCACGCCTGCTGATTATCGTGCTGGGCGGGCTGCTGCTGGCAAATACTCTCACGCTGGCAAGCCTGCTGATTGAACGCATGAGCAGCGCTAAAAGCGTGATGCTGGGCAACCTGGAGTACGATGTGGCGACCAGCGTGGCAATCCTCGATCGTCTTCCGGCGGACGAGCGTCCGGGCTGGCTGGCGGAGCTGGCGCGCGGCAACTATCGCTACAGTCTGTCGCCGGGCGAAGCGGGGCCGTATCCCTCCAGCTGGCGCACGCGCGACGCGGTACATTCACTGCAGGAGGCGCTTGGCGGGCGCTATCAGATGAGCATTCATGCGATTCCGGGGCCGCGGGAGCATATTCAGGTGCATCTGACGCTGCATGACGGCGCGCCGCTCACGCTTGATCTCTGGCCGCACATGCCGGCGATTGCGCGCTGGCTGCCGCTGGTGCTGATGGGTCAGTTGCTGCTGCTGCTGTGCTGCGCATGGCTGGCGGTGCGGCAGGTGGTGCGACCGTTTGTGCGCTTTACCCAGGCGGTTGATGCGCTCAAACCGGCCGCCAGCCACGCACAGCTGATGGCAGAGAACGGCCCGGATGAAGTGCAGCAGGCGGCGCGTGCGTTTAACGCTATGCAGCTGCGGATTCAGGATCACCTCAAAGCGCGTGCGCAAATCCTCGCGGCCATCTCCCACGATCTGCAAACCCCGATCACGCGCATGAAGCTGCGGGTGGAGATGGCGGAGCAGCCTGAGCTGCGCGATAAACTGCTGAGCGATCTCGATAACATGAGCCGCCTGGTGCGCGAGGGCATCGCCTATGCCCGCTCATCGGAAGTGCTGGAGGAGAAGCGCCAGAGCGTCAGTCTCAACGCGCTGCTGGATAGCGTCGTCTGTGACTATCAGGATGTCGGTAAAGCGGTGAACTTTGTGCCGTGCACCGGCCATGACACCTTCGCCGTGCGGCCGCAGGCACTTCGGCGCATCATGACCAACCTGATCGACAATGCGCTCAAGTTTGGCGGCGAAGCGGAGGTTGAACTCTGTTCACCCCAGGGTGACAGCGTAGAGATTCGGGTGCGTGATAACGGGCCCGGCATCCCGGAGGAGGCGTTACAGGCGGTGCTGGAGCCCTTCTACCGCGTGGAGAGTTCGCGCAATCGCCACACCGGCGGGACCGGGCTCGGCCTGGCGATCGCCACCCAGCTGGTGAGCCAGATGGCGGGTAGCCTGCAGTTGCGTAACCGGGCAGCTGGCGGGCTGGAAGCGTGCATCATCCTGCAGCAGCAGGATGTGTAACCTGATGTATCTGCCTGCCCGCCACACACATAACCCGACAAAACGGCGTTCCCGCGACACAGCCTGAACACATGCGGTGGATGTAATAGACGTACTGCCGGACGCGCAGACGTTTATCCACCGTATGAGGTTCCCTATGACACTGCTTATCGCTTTTCTCGCCGGGATGCTGACGCTGCTCAGCCCCTGTACCTTACCGATTATTCCTTTTGTATTTGCCAGCGTACGCGGCCGTAGCGAACAGCTGCTGGCGCTGCTGAGCGGCATGGTCCTGATGTTCACGCTGGTGGCGCTGCTGGTATCGCTTACCAGCCACTGGGTCAGTCAGGTCACCAGCATTGGTCGCGACCTGGCGCTGTTGTTCCTGGCGATAGTCGCACTGACGTTAATCTCGACGCGCTTCGCCCAACGCGTCACCCGGCCGTTTGTCGCGCTGGGTAATCGCCTCAACGATGCCAGCCAGCGGCGAAGCGGGGTGCTCGCCGCGCTGCTGGCGGGCCTGGCAACCGGTCTGCTGTGGTCGCCCTGTGCCGGACCGGTGCTGGGCGCAATCCTCAGCCTGGCCGTCGTGGGCGATCATCCCCTGTCGGTTGGCGTGTTGCTGCTGGCGTATGGCAGCGGTGCCGCGCTGATGCTGGCGCTGCTCTATTTCGCCGGACGATCGCTGGTGGCGCGACTGCGTCCGGGGCTGGCGATGAGCGCGCGGCTGCGTCAGGCGGCGGGCGTGCTGATGCTCGCCTCGGTGGGCGTGATTGTTACCGGCTCACAGAGCCAGCTGCAGGCAGCGCCCGCTTTTGCCCTGAAGCTGGAGCAGCAGCTGAGCCAGTGGCTAACCACGCCGGCACCCAAAGTGCGCCTGGAGCCGGTTAGCCTGCCGCAAACCAGCAGCGCGTTGCCAGCGCTGGAGGGGGGCACGGCGTGGCTGAACGGGGCGCCGGTGACGCCTGCCACGTTAAAGGGCAAAGTGGTACTGGTCGATTTCTGGACCTGGGATTGCATTAACTGCCAGCATACGCTGCCATACGTGCGCGACTGGGCCGGTAAGTATCAAGGTGACGGGCTGGTTGTCGTGGGTGTGCACACGCCGGAGTACCCATGGGAGCGCGATGAAAAGGCGCTGAAGCGCGCGATTACGCGCTGGCAGCTGCCCTACACCGTAGTGGCGGATAACAATTACAGCATCTGGAACCGTTTTGGTAATCAGTACTGGCCCGCGCACTACATCTTTGATGCACATGGCCAGCTGCGCTACACCGCGTTTGGTGAAGGCAACTATGAAGAGCAGGAGAGGGTGATTCAGCAGTTGCTGAAAGAGGCGCGTGCATGACAGGTCAGGCGGCCCGCCCGGGCCGCCACTGCTTCTCATTTAGGTTGTGATTCGCGGGGGATGCCTTTGAAAGCTGGGGTGACTCAGGGACTATCAGGCAAACAGCGTGCGGCATTGCCGGGGACCTCCCAGCCCGTAGGGTCACTCTTCAGGGTGACCGTCATGGCGCAGCCCCCTTACCACCCCGATATGCAAAATGCAGTAATCCAACGCATAACTTGTCGTTTGGTTCCGCGTTCGGGCTGGGGTTTACTGTCAGCGTTAACCTTTTATGGAGAAGCTGACAATGAAGAAGATCCTGCAGCAGTGGCTGGCGCGTCTGGCAGCCAGCAAAGCCGCCACCCCTGACGGGCGCGAATTCGACCCCGGTGAGCATATCGATCTGCTGATCCCGATCAGCCAGCTGTACGGCGTGGAGTTTCATCCTTCCGTGTATCGCTACTATGAACGATAACCGCCGCCACCAGCGCATGCGCTATTGCTACTGGAATGAACTGTGCACGCCAGACTAAAAACCCGCTCACGCCGAGCGGGTTTTTTTATGCTGTTTGCCCGCCTGATGAAAAAATTGCCGCAACTTCCCGCCGGTTTGTTCAATTGTATTGATTTCGTAATTTTAACGTAAAGAAAAGTATTCCCAAGCGGCAGCGTGCGTGTAAGAATATAAAGGTAAATGATAACCATTGGCGTTATCATTTAGGTGTTGTCTGGGAAAACCGTGTTGATTCAGTGCTATGTCTGAATGGCAGGTGCGGTTAAGACAATGAGTGCGTTAATAACGATAAGAAACTCACCTTTTAACATGGATAAAAATCGCCAGCTGCCGTTTGGTAGCTTCAATTCGCTGACCCTGTTCACCGGGCTTTGTATTGGTATTTCGCCGGCTGCGGCGCTGGGTGTCGATAACTCCGGCAAAAAATCTGATGATACATTAGTGGTTGAAGCGCGCACGCCTTCGCTGTACGCGCCAAATGCCTCGGCCGATCCCAAATTTACCCGTCCGCTGGTGGATACCACCCGCACCATGACGGTGATTCCGGATCAGGTTATTAAAGATCAGGGCGTCACCAATCTGACCGACGCGCTGAAAAACGTGCCGGGCGTCGGGGCGTTTTATGCCGGGGAAAACGGCAGCTCAACCACCGGCGATGCGGTGTACATGCGCGGTGTCGATACCTCCAACAGCATTTACGTGGATGGCATTCGCGACATCGCCAGCGTCACGCGCGACACCTTCAACACGCAGCAGGTGGAGGTGATCAAAGGGCCTTCCGGCACTGATTATGGTCGCAGCGCACCATCCGGCTCGATCAATATGATCAGCAAACAACCGCGGCTGGATACCGGGCTTGACGCGTCAGTCAGCGCCGGCAGCGCGTGGATGCGCCGCGGCACGCTCGATTACAACCAGGCAATCAACGACAATGCGGCGTTTCGCCTTAACCTGATGGGTGAGAAAACCCATGATGCGGCGCGTGACAACATCCAGAACGAGCGTTATGGCGTCGCGCCTTCGCTGGCGCTGGGCCTGGACACCGCAACGCGGCTATACGTCAACTATTTGCACGTCCACCAGAACAACACACCGGACGGCGGTATTCCGACCGTTGGCCTGCCCGGCTATTCGGCACCGTCTGCCGCGTATGCTGCGCTGAACAATTCCGGCAAGGTCGCCACCAGCAACTACTACGGCACCGATTCTGATTTCGATAAATCGACCACCGACAGTGCCACGCTGCGCTTTGAACACGATTTGAGCGATAACACCACGCTGCGCAACACCACGCGCTGGTCGCGGGTGAAGCAGGAGTATCTGCTGACGGCGGTGATGGGCGGAGCCAGTAACATTACTGCACCCAACCCGAACGATGTGGGCAGCTGGCGCTGGTCGCGCCTGGCAAACACCAAAGATATCAGCAACCGTATTCTCACCAACCAGACCAATATCACCTCGAAATTTGCCACCGGTTCCGTCGGGCATGATGTGAGTGCGGGCGTAGAGTTCACGCGTGAAAACCAGACCACCTATGGCGTCAACGCGCTGACCCCGCCTGCGGTGAATATCTACCATCCCATCAGCAGCATTTCGATTGGCGGTCTGGACCGCAACGGTGCGAACGCTAACGGGCAGACTGACACGTTTGGCATCTATGCATTTGATACGCTGGCGATTACCCCTGACTTTGAGCTGAACGGCGGCATTCGTCTCGACAACTATCACACCGAGTACGACAGCGCGACGGCCTGTGGCGGCACCGGACGCGGCGCGCTGGCTTGTCCGGCGGGTGTGGCGCGTAATACGCCGGTGACCACGGTGGACACGGCGAAATCCGGCAATCTGGTGAACTGGAAAGCGGGGGCGCTCTATCGTCTGACCGAACAGGGCAACCTGTATGTGAACTACGCCATCTCCCAGCAGCCGCCGGGTGGCAGCAGCTTCGCGCTGGCGGCGGGTGGCAGCGGCAACAGCGCCAACCGTACCGATTTTAAACCGCAGAAGGCCAAATCCAGCGAAGTGGGCACCAAGTGGCAGGTGCTGGACAAGCGGCTGCTGCTGAACGCCGCGCTGTTCCGCACCGACATCGAAAATGAGGTCGATGCCAACGATGACGGCACTTACTCGCAAACCGGCAAGAAGCGCGTGGAAGGCTATGAACTCTCAGCAACCGGCAACATAACGCCAGACTGGGAAATCATTGCCGGTTACACCATGCAGCACGCGTCGGTGCGTGAAGGTGCCAGCGTGGCGCAGGATGGCTCATCCGCGCTGGCCTATACGCCGAAGCACGCCTTTACGCTGTGGACCAACTATCAGGCCACTGATGCGTTGTCGGTGGGCGCGGGCGCACGTTACGTTGGCAGCCTGCGTCGCGGCAGCGATGGGGCCGTGGGCACGCCGGATCACACCGAAGGCTACTGGGTGGCTGACGCGAAGCTTGGGTATAAGGTCAACAATAACCTCGACCTGCAGCTCAACGTGTATAACCTGTTTGATACCAACTATGTGGCATCGATCAACAAGAGTGGCTACCGCTATCATCCGGGCGAGCCGCGTACCTTCCTGTTGACGGCTAACGTGCATTTCTGATGGTCAACCGTGGGGCGTTCGCGCTCCACGCTTAATGGCGAGAACTCCGCGATGATGTATCACATTCCTGCCGTGCTTAACGCTGAACAGCTGGCGCACTTTACCGCACAGCTGCAGCAGGCTGACTGGGTTGACGGACGGGCGACGGTCGGCAGCCAGGGCGCGACCGTAAAAAATAACCAGCAGATTGACACCGGCACGCCACTCTATGATCGGCTGCAGGCTACAGTGCTTCAGGCACTGAATAGCCATCCGCTATTCTTTGCCGCCGCGCTGCCGCGCACGCTTTCTGCGCCGCTGTTTAACCGTTATCAGCAGGGGGAAACCTACGGTTTTCATGTTGATGGTGCGGTACGCCACAATGGCGCGGCCGGCTGGATGCGTACCGATCTCTCCGCCACACTGTTTCTGTGTGAACCCGACAGTTACGAGGGCGGGGAACTGGTGATCGAGGATACTTACGGTCAGCACCGCGTAAAACTGCCGGCCGGCGACCTGGTGCTTTATCCCTCCAGCAGCCTGCACTGCGTCACGCCGGTCACGCGCGGCGCGCGGGTCGCCTCGTTTTTATGGATTCAGTCGATGGTGCGCGATGATAAGCAGCGCGCGATGCTGTTTGAACTGGACCGCAACATTCAGAGCCTGAAAGCGCGCCACGGTGACAGCGAAGAACTGCTGTCGCTGCTGAATATGTACCACAACCTGCTGCGCGGCTGGACGGAAGTTTAGCCGTCACGCAATAACAAAAAGCCCGCTCAGGTTTCCCTGAGCGGGCTTCTTTAAATCTGGCTCCTCTGACTGGACTCGAACCAGTGACATACGGATTAACAGTCCGCCGTTCTACCGACTGAACTACAGAGGAATCGTTGGAACGAGGCGAATATTAATGGCAGCCCCTGTGAGTGTCAACCGCTAAAAACACATTTGTATTCAACTGGCTAGCAAAGCGGCAAAGCGATCGTGATTTAAGCAGATTCCGGTGCCTGCTGCGCCAGACGCGCCAGCGGATCCTGATGGTAAAACTGCTGCAGGTGGCGATACATGGTCGGAAAACGGCTGGCGAGCAGGTCGGGGGCGCTGAAAAAGTACTCCGACAGCACGGCAAAACATTCCGCCGGATCGCTGGCGGCATAGGGATCGAGGGTCGCGGCCTGTTCACCCACCAGATCCACTTCCGCTTCAATCTCGGCCATCGCCTGCAGTAAATCTTTCTCCCAGCTGGCCACATCGCGCAGCGCGATGGCCGGGATGCCGCTGGTGTAACCGCTGCCGCGCGCGTCGAGCTTGTGCGCTACTTCGTGGATCACCAGGTTGTAACCAGAGAGATCATACGAGTCCTGGATGTCCAGCGCGTTCAGCACCACCGGTCCCTGCGTCCAGCTCTGGCCGGCATGCACGGCCGGCGCGTGGTGCACCAGGCCGCTGTCGTCCTCCCAGCGATCGTCAACGCTGAACGGCTCCGGGTAGATCAGCACTTCGTGGAAGCCGTCGAGCCATTCCAGACCCAGCTTTAATACCGGCAGGCAAAACAGCAACGACAGGCGAGCCAGACGCAGTTCGCTGAGTTCCAGACCCTGCAGCGGAGTGATTTTTTTCTGCAGCAGGAAGCGTTGCGCCAGCGCTACCAGCGCCTGCTGTTCGTCGCTGTTCAGCAGAGAAAAGATCGGCTGCCCCAGCGCCTGTTGCCAGGGCAGGGCAGTCACGGCAGCATCTTTTTGTGCACGCCACGGCCATTTGATCATTGCGTCACTCACTCTGCAGGGCGGAAATCATATCCTGACGCGGCAAACGATAAATTGCCAGCGTGGAATCAAAGCCGCTTATTCAACCTGTTAGCGGCGGATTTGTCTGTGACAGGGATTGCAAACTGGCAAGGTGGGAAAGGGGCGCGCTGTGCCGCCGGCGAGGGGGCAAGGGCTGATGATTCACTGAATCGCGCAAAAGATGACGCCCTCTTCTGTGCGGAAGAGGGCAAACGGTTAGCCTTCACGCTCCACACGCTGGAATGCGATGACCCAGACCCAGGGATTCACCTCCCAGCTGGTGGCGCCGTACTGCTTCTGCCACGCCTTGCGGTAAGCTTCTTTCGGCGATTCGGAATTCATGTTCATAGTGAAGAAATTATTGAGGAAGTGCGAATCGGTCTGCACGCCTTCCGCCATGATGTCGTCTTCGCTGATGTCCTGAATTTTCTCCGCGCGTACCGCCGTGATTTCCAGATCGATGCGGCTGGCCCAGCGCGGCATATGGATGGCGGTCTGCCAGCCAAACTGCTCGGCGACCTGCTGATTTTCTTCCTGTTGTCCAAGTTCATGGCTGTCGGCGCGATACTGGCAAAACGCCGGATTGCGGAACGGCAGCGGATCGCGCTCGTATTCCGCCAGCTGCGCTTCAGGCACAATCGGACCCCGCCAGGTTTCACGCACCCACAGGCGATCGCCGACCTGGCCAAACGGGCACTGGGCGCCAATGTCCGCCATCGACATCAGCTTATAGCCATGCAGATGATTAGCGCTGACATCAAACGCGTGCACGCCTTCATGATGATCCTGTCCCGGGCCAAACGCCTGAGTTTTCATAATGCGCCGGGTCTGAGTTTGCTGGCCAACCAGCAGGGCGCGCACCCGCTGTTCGGAAAAAAGAATCGGCCGTTCTTTCATTATGTACCTCATGTTGTATCACGTACCCGGAGAACTTCGACGAAACATCCGTATCCTCGGATGAGAGCATTAGCATAATGGGTTTGAATCAATTTGCTTAATAATTTGTCGCCTTATTATCGGGCAATAACTGCCGCTTCCGGTATTAAAAATGGCTCATAAGCAAACAGAGTGCTGACGAAGGCTCCGGGTACAGGTGAGAGCCGTAAATTTCCCCTATACAGTACGTTATAACGGTCGCAATGGGAATCTTTTCAGATTATGTCGCTATGCAAATGGACGTTTTAATGCTGGGGTTGCGACAGGCTAAACTGGACCTTTGGCAATGCTGAAAATTCACCCAGCGGAAAATGCATCACCGAAATTAAACAGAGTGGCTTAACTAAAACAGGTTAAGGAAATACTGAAAACCGCATCGCGGCTGGGCAAGCGGCTTTAACAGCGCTATAACATGATCGGGATCGCATTTTTTTGCGCTGGACATCCGGGAAGGGTGTAAAGAAAGTGTCATCACCGGGCCGCTATGATGGGCGCAAGCCGTACCCGGTGCGAAATAATAGCAATAACAGGAGAAGCACGATGTCACTGACCCATTGGCAACACCGTTACGAAAGCTGGCTGCAGCTGAACTGGCTGCACGATGATAAAGCCCATGATATCGCGCACCTGCGCCGCGTCTGGATGAGCGCGGCCCGCATTATGCAAAACACCAATGCCGATCCGCTGGTGGTGCTGACCGCCTGCTATTTTCACGATGTGGTGAACCTGCCGAAAAACCATCCGGAACGCCATCTGGCTTCGACTTACGCGGCGGAAGAGACGCGCCGCATTCTGCAACAGGATTTTCCGGACTTCCCCTCAGCGCTGCTGGACAGCGTGGCGCATGCGGTGCAGGCCCACAGTTTCAGCGCCCGCATCACGCCAAAAACGTTAGAAGCGAAGATCGTTCAGGACGCCGATCGTCTCGAATCATTAGGCGCGATTGGCCTTGCGCGCGTTTTCTATACCGCAGGTGCGCTGGGACGTCCGTTGTTCGACAGCGACGATCCGCTGGGTAAGGATCGTGAACTGGATGACGTCAAGTGGACGCTGGATCATTTCCAGAAGAAACTGCTGAGCCTGCCGCATACCATGCAGACGGAAACCGGCCGTCTGCTGGCGGAACACAACGCCGATTTTCTCGTCCGCTATATGGCGAAGCTGTGCGCCGAACTGCAGGGCAATCTGACCGATATTGATGAGTCCGTGTTACGCGATTTCAGTCCCATACCGGCACAATATTAAATTTTTATGACAGTCTGTTAACTTTCATCTGCTTCCGCTACGTTGTTGTAAATCAAGAGGGAGTGTGAAGATGACCGAGACCGTTAACTTAACCATTAAAATTGACCCGGCCCTGAAAGAGCACATTAAACAGTTAGCCGCTGATAACCAAATCTCCATGAGTCAGGAGATCGTTAACCGCCTGCAGGCCAGTTTAGATGCCGTTGAGCCACCGGCCGTCGACAGCCTGCATACCGAAGAGGCGGGCGATCAACTGAGCGCCGCCGAGCTGAAGCAGGTGCGTGCACTGCTGAAGAAAAGTAAGAAAAAGAAATAATACGAAAACCCGTCGCTGACGGGTTTTTTCTTTCTGCGCCTTAGCTAACGCGGAACTGCTGCGCGCGCTGCGTCAGTCGCGCTGAAAGTTCACTCAGCTGCGCCGCTGCCTGCACCTGCTGATCAGTCAGGGCTTCGTTTTGCTGGAGCTGAAGACTCATTTCCACCACTTCCCGGGCAATTTTGCTCACGCGATGGCTCTGCGCCGTACTGTTATCCTGTAGCTCATTCAGCTGGCTGACCACGCCCGATACCGCCTGGCCAATCCGCGCAAACAGCACTTCCAGCGCCTGCACCTTCGCAAAGCCATCCTGCACGTGCTGCTGCGTGTGCTGGATTAAACCGTCGATCTGCCGCGTGGATGCGCCGCTCTGCTGCGACAGCAATCCCATCTCTTTGGCGACGACCGAAAAACTGCGCCCGTAAGCGCCAGCATGCGCAGACTCTATCGCCGCATTAAGCGACAGCAGACGCGTCTGCATCGACAGGCTATCCAGCATGCCGACGATGCCAGCGATATCGCCGGCGGCCGCGACGATCTGCTGCATCTGGTGCTCCATATTGTCGACTTCATGGGCGCAGTGACGCATCAGCGCATCCGCGGACTGCGCGTCGTGCGTCGCCTGTTGCGAGAAGTGTGCACCTTTTTCCACCTCTTCTGACACGCGATGCAGCCGCTGCGACAGATGATGGAAGCTGGCATTTTGCGCCTGATGCTGCTGCATCACCTGCTGATTATGCTGCTGCATCTCGTCAGCGCCGGCCGCCACACGGGTTGCTACCGTCGTAATGTCGCTGACGATCTGCTGCAAACCCTGACGCATGGTACCGATGGACTGGAGCAGCTGGCGCGTTTCCAGCGACTGACGGCGCGTCGGTGCCGGGCTGGCGACCAGATCGCCCGTCGCGATTTGTGCCAGCTGGGCGTTGGCGTGACGCAGCGGCAGCAACACGCCGCGCATCAGCAGCGCGGCGGCCAGCAGCAGCAGCGCCATTAATAACGCGGCAATCGCCAGCGCCAGATTGCGGCTCTGCTTGAGCGTGCTGAGCGAATGCTGGTTGACGCTGCCGAGCTGCTGATTGGCCTGTTCAATTTCGCTAAACCAGGCATCGTTGAACTGCTGCTGGAAAGCCTGCATCGGCACCATAAAAAATGCGTTGATATCATTAGCTGCCAGCCCTTTCAGCTGCTCCTGCAGCCCGCCAGCCAGCAGCACGAAGCCCTGTGCCAGCGGGCTATCGCTTTTCGCCTGATAGGCAGCAAACAGCTGCTGCGCCTGCTGCAATGAGGTAGTGGCTGCCGCCGCCAGGCTTTTCCAGCTGTCGACCGAACCGCTTTGCTGGTCCTGCATCAGATAAATGCCGGCACGATGGCTGTTGTCGCTGGCGGTGAGTAACTCAATACGTGCTTTATCCAGCAGGGCCAGCCGTTCGCGCAGCTGGCTGGCCTGCTGCAATGAGTGTTGCGTCTGATTCACGTGCTGGTTGAGCAACAGCACCCCGGCAAACTGCAGCAGACAAAACAGCACAATAAACAGCATGAACTGGCTGCGCAGGCTGGAGAGCCAGACGGGCAGACGCAGGGTAAAACGAGGTCGCAGCCGCAGCGGCAGGGAGATTACAGACAGGAGAGACATCAAACAGCTCCGCAAAAAATAAAACGCAGTATTGGTTTGATGCGTGACAGTCCGGTGACAGTGCGCGCGATGTGCGGCAAAACAGCACATCGCGCGTTACTAAAGCAAATTGCGGGGCGGAAAACCGGGGCGTGAAGCGCGGCTGCGTTTTCAGCGGCGCTGACGCGCGTGCTGCTCAATCAGCGGCAGCAGCAGTTTCGCTACGGCGGCGAACACCGGTACCACCACCGAGTTACCAAACTGTTTGTAGGCTTGTGTGTCGGAGACCGGAATGCGGAAGCGCGCTTCGCCCGGCGCTTCAAAGCCCATCAGGCGGGCACATTCACGCGGCGTCAGGCGGCGCGGGCGGCGCGCCATGTTCGCGGCCTGCTGAAAATCCTGTTCGCCCAGCGCGTGATCCCAGCCGCGATCGATCAGGATTTCCGACCCGTCTTTATAGTAGCGCGCTGACAGCGTGCGCACGCAGCAGTGCGGATTGCGCGGATCGTTGAGGCCAAAGCCAAAACCGTTGCCTTTGGCTTTATGCTTCTTCGCATACTGGTAGAGATAGTGCCACAGCGTGGGCGACAGGGTATATTTTGCCGCCGGCTGCGGCTCCAGCAGGCTGTGCAGCGGCGGAACTTCAGGCGGATAGAGTGCCGCCAGCGCGCGCAGCGAAAAACCTTCGCTCAGGCCGGTATCGCGCCGGATCCCTACCAGCACGATGCGCTCGCGGTGCTGTGGCAGGAAGTGACGCGCATCGACCACTTTGGCATCCGGCGATGAGTCGTCAGCCGCGTCAGCGACGTCGTAACCCAGCTCATCCAGCGTGGCCATAATAATGGCAAAGGTGCGGCCTTTATCATGGCTCTTGAGGTTCTTCACATTCTCCAGCACGAAAAACGGCGGTTTTTTGGCGGCGAGGATGCGCGCCACATCAAAAAACAGCGTGCCCTGGGCTTCACATTCAAAACCGTGGGCGCGACCCAGCGCATTCTTCTTGCTGACGCCGGCCAGCGAAAAGGGCTGACAGGGAAAGCCGGCCAGCAGCACCTGATGGTCGGGAATCGTCTTATCGATATGCTGATAAATCGCCTGCTCATCCGGCAAACCGGCCGGCTGGGTAATCAGCCGGATATCACTGTTGAACTGATGCCGGGCGGGATCGCTGTAGTGATTGGCTTTATAGGTGCGCACCGCTTCTTTATTCCACTCGCTGGTGAATACGCACTGGCCACCAATCTGCTCAAAGCCGCGGCGAATACCCCCGATGCCGGCAAACAGATCGATAAACTGAAAGCGGGGATTGTCATAATGCGCCGGTCGCGACGGCAGCAGCGCCTGCAGACGGGCGACCTCCGCCGCTGACAGCGCGGGCGCGGCACTTTTTCCCGCGCGAATACGGTTAAGCTGCGTGATACTCCAGTCGCGGCCGCCGGCCTCGCTCAGGATGACCACCAGATCGCGGGCCGCGTAGATATCCAGTACCTGCAGCAGTAACGCGGTGGCGTCATCATCAGCGGAGTGCGGGGAGGGCGAAGCCGTCGCGGCGGGATCGAGTGCAAGCATGCGTTTTTCCTTAACAGTGAAGCGGCTATGCTACCACTCCTGGCGCGGCGTGGAAATTACGATGGCTGCGTAGCGTCTCGCAATCTGCTCCGCACAAACTTTCGCTTTCGCCTCAACGCGCTAAAGTTGAAGAAGCCCGCAAAAAAGGAGACGCCATGGCAGACGTCCACTCGCATGATATTCGCAGCAAAAATATGCGCGCCATTCGCAATCAGGATACGGCGATTGAGCAGCGTATTGCGCTGCTGCTGAAAGATCGCGGCTTTAGCTTTCGTGTACAGGATAAAGCGCTGCCGGGCCGGCCGGATTTTGTGCTGCCGCAGCACAAAGCCATTATCTTTGTGCACGGCTGTTTCTGGCATCGTCACCACTGTTATCTGTTCAAAATGCCGGCCACGCGTACCGAATTCTGGAGCGGCAAAATCAACAGTAACGTGGAGCGTGACCGGCGCTATGTGCAGCAGCTGCAGGAAAGCGGCTGGAAGGTGCTGATCGTCTGGGAATGCGCGCTGCGCGGCAAACTGCGGCTGGAAGATGAGGCGCTGGTGGAGCGGCTGGAAGAGTGGCTGCTGGCTGCCACGCACAGCAGCGAGATCGATCATCAGGGATTGCATCACTATCGGGCGGATTAAGGCAGGGTGATTGCTTTTACCTGCCATAACAGTTTAGATCAGCGTTTTCTCTGGGACGCGGAACACCACCATGAGCAGCATCAAACTGACGGTCAGACGCCTGTATCAACTGCGCGATGAGCGCATGGTCAATGCCCATGCCACGGCGCGCATTTACCTGGACGATACGCTGGTGGCCACCGAGGAGATAAGCGGCATGACAGAAAGTCCGGTGAGCAAGTATCTGCACGCCGACGATCTGCACGGGAAAACGTTACGCGTCGAATGGGACTGTGCGGGCATCGCCGATATGACGGTGACGGCGATTGAGCGGTGCCCCTGTTGTCAGGATCACGAACCGGAATAAGGAATGACATTTTGGCAGGAACCAGCTTACTGACTCTTCTGGATGATATTGCCACGCTGCTCGACGACATCTCCGTCATGGGCAAAGTGGCGGCAAAAAAGACCGCCGGCGTGCTGGGCGATGACCTGTCGCTCAATGCACAGCAGGTGACGGGCGTGAAGGCCAATCGTGAGCTTCCGGTGGTGTGGGGCGTGGCGAAGGGCTCGTTTATCAACAAACTGATCCTGGTGCCGCTGGCGCTGCTGATTTCCGCATTTGCGCCCTGGCTGATTACGCCGCTGCTGATGATTGGCGGCGCCTATCTGTGCTTTGAAGGAGTGGAAAAAGTGCTGCACAGCCTGCACCACGACAAAGCGGAGAAGAGCCCGGAAGCGCGGCAAAAGCGCCTGGATAATCTGGCGCAGCAGGACCCGCGCCAGTTCGAAAAAGATAAGGTGAAAGGCGCAGTGCGCACCGACTTCATTCTGTCGGCTGAAATTGTGGCGATTACCCTGGGCATTGTGTCGGATGCGCCGCTGCTCAATCAGGTGTTAATCCTCGCCGGTATTGCCATTCTGGTGACCATCGGCGTGTACGGTATTGTGGCGATGATCGTTAAGATTGACGATCTCGGCTACTGGCTGCGTGAGAAGTCTTCCACGCTGGCGCAGGCCACCGGCGGCGCGCTGCTGGCGCTGGCACCGTGGCTGATGAAAATCCTGTCGGTGGTTGGCACCGTCGCGATGTTCCTGGTGGGCGGCGGCATTATCGTGCACGGTATCGCGCCGCTGCATCATGCTATTGAAGAGTACAGCAGCGGCTTCCCGGGTGTGGTTTCCATGCTGCTGAGCAACGGCGCGAATCTGGTGCTGGGCTTTATTGTTGGGTCGATTGTGCTGTTAGTGGTAAATCTGGTTGCGAAGCTGCGCGGTAAATCGGTATAAAGCGCAGGAAATTTCTAATCACGGGTCAGGAGAACGATGATGAACGACGATATGTTTGAATTTGATATCGATGCACAGCTGGAGCAGGCGGAAGCCAAAGCGGCAGAAAAAGCCAGTGAAGTGCCGGCAGATATCAGCGACGAAGCCGACTGCGAAGGTTGCAAAATCTGATTTTCCACCCGGGAAAATCGTTCAAAGCCGATAATAACTTTTATCGGCTTTGTTTATTTACGGCATTTTTCACTGCTTATTCCGAATTTGTCACAGTAATAGCAATATCCTATAGGCAAAAAACGCGCACAGCTGCTATACCTTAATCCGTTCAATCAACGGTGAGAAGGGAGGGCGCGGTATGACCTTTGCAATCAGTGACGAAGTTCAGCACAAACAGGGCGGACCCACCA
Source organism: gamma proteobacterium symbiont of Lampromicra miyakona (assembly GCF_059730895.1). Taxonomy (NCBI): domain Bacteria; kingdom Pseudomonadati; phylum Pseudomonadota; class Gammaproteobacteria; species gamma proteobacterium symbiont of Lampromicra miyakona. Next base: position 1,679,448 of record NZ_AP035932.1, read on the forward strand.
TGGTGGTGACCGGCTATGCCAGCGGAATGGTAGAGTGTCGTTGGTATGATGGCTACAGTGTACGCCGCGAAGCGTTCCGCAGTGATGAGCTGACGCATCTGTCGGCCGCGCGCCAGCTGGCCAGCTGAGCCCCTCGGGACGGTCAGCGCGCCGTCCCGATGTCATTGTCACTTTTCACGTTTTTCCTGATCTCTGCCTGTACGCCGTTTTCCCGCCTGACTACACTTCTTCAATTCGTTGTTATCCGGAGCCTGGCTACTGATGCCAATCTCGCCACTGTCATCACGCCGCATGACGCCTGCGCTGCGCGTGCATCTCTGTTTTCTGGCGGTCTTTCTCTTTTCACTTTTTCTCACCGTCCATGAAGCGCTGGAATTAAAAAATAACTATCAGCAGCGGCAGCGCGCCCAGCTGTCCGAGATCCAGCGCAGCCTCGATAGCCGCTTTCAGGAGAGTCTGGACGAGCTTAATTACTATCAGCGGATGCTCAGCTACGCGCTGACGCACCCGCTGGACGCCGATTATGGTCAGCACGCCCTGCAGCGTTTTCAGCAGTTGCGCCATCAGCCGGTGTGGCAGTTGCAGATCGCTAACCTGCGCAGCATGCCGATTAACGGCGTCAGCGACGAATGGCTGCAGCGTGATGCGCTGCTGCAGCGCGATGATACTTATCTGCTGCCCGAGCTGCGCGCTGCGCTGGAGTTCAGCTTTATCATGCAGTTCAGCGATGAGGCGCAGGACTTTCATTCACGCTTCTGGTACACCTCACGCGCGGGCTATTACATCAGCTCACGTCCGCCGCGCGACGCGCAGGAGCTGGCGCAAAGTTACGCCACCATGACGCAGCGACCCTATTTTCGCGACCAGCAGCCGGGCCGGGCGCCGCAGACGCGATGGCACTGGACTGAAGCCTATCAGGGGGAGTTCAACGAAGGGTTGATGCTGACGGTGAGCGCGCCGGTGATCGCCCATCAGCACTGGTACGGCGTGTTATCGATGGACTTCACCCAGCAGCGAATTAATGCATTGCTGCACCAGTCGCGTCACAGCGTGCTGCAGGGCAAGCTGGTGCTCGAAGATCGTGCACTCAACGAGATCACCCGGCTGCCGGCGCCGCACGATGTGGCATTAACCCCTGCGCAGCGCGGCCAGCTGATGCAGGCGATGCACCAGCAGCCGGCCGGAACACTGTGGCTGGGCAGTCAGCTGGCCAGTTGGGTTAAGTTAAAAAATGTCGATGCCTGGCTAATCAACGTGCAGAGCCTGCGCCAGGGGCTGGCGCAGGAGCTGGGGCGGGTAGCGCTGTTTCTGTTGGGCATGTGGCTGCTGTTCGTGCTGTTACTGGCGCTAGCGCATCAGGTGATTTTCCGCCTGGTGAGGCGACTGGAAGACCTCTCGGCGCGACTGGCCTGGCGCGCTAATTATGACGGCCTGACGCGCCTGCTTAATCGCAGCGCCTTTTTCGACCAGTTTATCGCGCTGGCGCGGCGCTGCGAACAGCAGCAACAGCCGCTGGCGGTGATCCAGCTCGATATCGATCATTTCAAAAAGGTCAATGATAGCTGGGGCCATCACGCGGGCGATCAGGCGCTGATGCGCGTGGCCGGCGTCATCAAACATACGCTGCGCCCTTACGACGTAGCCGGACGCATCGGCGGCGAAGAGTTTTGTATCGTGCTGCCGCACACCACGCTGGCTGAGGCGCAGGGCGTGGCGGAGCGTATCCGCAGCCGGCTGGCGGCCAAAACCATTCTGGTCAACGCCAGCACCACCTTTAGCGTTACGTTGTCAGCAGGTGTCAGCTGCAGTACTGAGCAGGGCAGTTACCATGCAGAGAGCCTGCAGGCGGTAGCGGACCGCCGCCTGTATCTGGCGAAAAGCGGCGGTCGCAATCGGGTGTGCGCGGCCGGTTAGACTTTGCCCTCGTTATCCTCTTCTACCGCCTGGTAGATGCGCTGCAGGATATCGGGGAACGCCGACTGCACGCGGCTCCAGCTGGGGATAAACGGTTTCTCGTTTGGCCGCTCGATGAACGACTGGCCGGCGTCGAGAATCGCCTGAGTGAACATCTCGACCGCCGCTTCTTCAATGTGCTGATCAAACTTCAGTCCGTTCATGGTGGCTTCGTGGTTGTAGATCTCCATCATGTCGAGCGCGTTGCGATAATAGGTGGCCTTCAGCACGCGGAACGAGTCGCTGGTGAGCGGCACGCCCATTGTCGCCAGCTTACGCAGTAGCGACTGCACGATATCGTTACTCATGCGTTTCAGGCCACCGGTGCCGTCCTCTTCTGCCAGCGGCTGATGCTTATGGTCGTAGTTGTCCGCGATTTCCACCTGGCAGGTCTGCCGCGTGGTGTAATTGCGATAAATCTCTGACAGCACGCCAATCTCCAGCCCCCAGTCGCCAGGGATTTTGATGCCGTTCAGCACGTGGGTGCGCATGGCAAACTCGCCGGACAGCGGATAGCGGAAACTGGTGAGATAATCGAGATACTCCGAATGGCCGTAGACTTTCTGCAGCGAGCGCAGCAGCGGGCCCACCAGCAGACGTCCGACGCGGCCATTAAGCTTGCCGTCCGCAACGCGCGCATAGAAACCTTTGCAGAATTCATACTGAAACGCCGGGTTGGCCAGCGGGTAGAGCAGACGTGCCAGCATGCCGCGCTCATAGGTCACGATGTCGCAGTCATGCAGTGCCACGCACTGCGAGCGGTCGGAGGCCAGCGTGTAGCCGGTGCAGAACCACACGTTGCGACCCTTGCCGGGCTGGCTGGGCGACAGACCCTCTTTATCCAGCTCGGCGTCCAGCGCTTTCAGCCGCGGGCCATCGTTCCACAAAATGCGGTGGCGCTGCGGCAGGCGCGAGAAAAATTCGCGCGCGAAGAGAAACTGATCGCGATCGGCACGATCGAGGCCAATCACAATCTCCTCCAGATAGGGCACTTTCGCCAGTTCATTGACGATATTATCCAGCGCCGGGCCTTCCAGCTCGGAAAACAGCGAGGGCAGAATCAGCCCCATTTTGCGCTTGCGCGCAAAGCGCACCATCTCTTTTTCCAGCGACTCCACGCTGCGGTGGGTGAGATTATGAAAGTTGGTAATTACGCCGTTCTGGTAAAAATCACTCATCGTCTCATCCTTCTGGTCAGCTGCCGTTATTCAGGTTGGGCAAGAAAGTAATCCAGACCTTCGCGCCAGCCCTCAGGGCCAACGTGTGCGGTGTGGTAAACGTTATGATGATCGCTGCGTTGCAGCACCACCGGGTTTTTACTGAAACCTTTAATCACCACGGCATAATCGACGCGCTCCAGCATCGGCGCATCGTTAGGGCCATCGCCCAGACCAATCGTGGTGCGCTTCGTGCCTTCCTGCTGCTGCAACTGTTGCAATAACTGTTCCAGCGCCACGCCTTTTCCGCTGCCCGCCGGCATCACGTGCCAGAAACGTCCGCCCTGCGTCAGGGCCAGCTGATGCTGCGCCAGCGCCGCGCGGAAGGCGTCGAGCCGCGTTTCATCATCGCGCCATACGATGACTTCAGACGCGTCGCGCAGTCGGCTCTGGCTGGCTTCCGTCAACGTCAGCCCGGTGAAACGGGCCACTTCTGCGTCGCTAAAGTCATGAAAGCCGGTGAAGCGAAAATCCGCCTGCAGGGTGCTGAGCGTGGCACAGAGCGCAAGATAATCGGCACCGGGCTCTTCGGCGATCTGCGCTTCCCCGCCAAAGGCGACACGGGCACCGTTTTCCGCGATAAAGGGCGCACCGGCGATGCCCAGCCGCTTCTGCAGCGGAATAATTTCGGCTGCGGTTTTACTCGAACAAATCACCAGCGGAATCTGTTGCTGCTTAAGACGCGCCAGCCACTCGCTGGCGGCCTGCCAGTTATAGTCATGATGATCGAGCAGCGAACCATCGAGATCGGTCACGATCAGCAGGGAGGAATCTAACGGGATCATCAATACACTCCTTACGCCCAAAGGCATCCGTAAAGCGATGTGTAATCAGTATAATAGCGTAATCACGATCACACTTTTCCTTGCCGCCGGCGCGGCCACTATCCAGGATAATTCTTAAAACACCGCCCGGATACCGAAGCGGCTGCACGTTTTGTGCATGCAGAATGTCAGCCGTAGCGCGATGTTTTCGGTAACAGCAGTGCATGATTATGCAGATTTGTTCGAATTGCGTGCAGAATTGAGACTTGTCTTACTTCAGCTAAGGCGTACTCTGAAGCGGTGTTAAGATTTTCCTGGTGTAACGAATTTATTCTTTTTTCAACCCGGCCAGCGTGCCGGGTCTTTTTTTGAAATCGATTTCAGCGGTTCACCTCAGTGATGGTGAAATCACGAATATCAAGTTCAAACGCCTCGGCCAGTTCGGTGTAGGAGTCAAACGCTTCGCCATTCACCTTCACGCGGTGCGCATCTTCAGCCTGCATAAACTCCTGCACTTCGCCTGACGTTTTTTTCTGAATCGCTTCCAGCAGCGCGTCCACGTCGATGTTCACTTCGCGCTGCACGTTATCGCTGTACTCTTTTGCTGTAGCCATGACAGCCTCCCGGAGGCAAACGGATTCCTGACAAGTATAGACGGTGACAGCGGGCGAGGGACGTGGACGGGAAACGGGCAAAAAAAAGCCCGCGCTGCGCGGGCAAAAATCCTTGTTACTTTTAGGTTGACTGCCCCTTTGGGGTTGGTGCAGTGATGACAAGTGTACGAGGGTGCCGCGTCAAAAGTCTTTCCGGGAAACGTTAAGAAAGTGAAAAGCCCGGCTTTGACACTTCTTTACCCGCTGCATTCCCCATTCTGGCGTAAAGCAGCTATGCTTACAGCTGGTTGATTATTATGGTTATCAGGGAGTTAGTATGGATTTAATTCGGATCATTATTGCCATTCTGTTGCCACCGCTGGGCGTGTTTTTACAGGTCGGCTTTGGCGGCGCCTTCTGGCTCAACATTCTGCTGACGCTGTGTGGTTACATCCCCGGCATCGTGCATGCGGTGTGGGTAATCGCCCGACGCTGATCGCGATCAGGCAGCGCTGACTATCTTCCGTTACACTATGCGCAGGACTGTTTCTGGAGAGAAATCAATGAAGGTCAATGACCGGGTAACGGTAAAAACCGACGGCGGCCCACGTCGCGTCGGTACTGTGCTGGCTGTGGAAGGCTTTAATGAGGGCACCATGTATCTGGTGGCGCTGGAGGATTACCCGCTGGGGATCTGGTTCTTTAATGAGAGCGATCACGCCGAAGGCGTGTTTGTCGAGCCGTATGCGGGGGAAGGGTAGTGTGGCTTTGTGCTCACGTTGTCACTACGTAGCTCTCAGGTTGCCCTCACCCTAACCCTCTCCCGCACGCGGGAGAGGGAACCGTTTAGTGCTCGTGGGAGAGGGAACCGTTTAGAGCCGGCATTAAGTCGCTCATTATTACACCATTCCAGAAGCGTTGTGTGAAAACCATACTCAACAGCCGCACGGACGGCCCCCTCTCCCGCAAGCGGGAGAGGGATGGGGTGAGGGAAAAATACCGCACCCCACCTCACTCCTCTTAAAACGTCTCCCAGTTATCATTGCCCGCTGCAGCCAGCGTCGGACGTGGAGCGAGCGCTGGCGCTTTCAGCGCCGACTGCGGCGCAGCAGCCACCAGCGAAGCCGGCGTATCATTCAGGCGGAACACCGCCACCGCCTGCGTCAGTTTACCGGCCTGATCTTCCAGCGAAGCCGCGGCTGAAGAGGCTTCCTCCACCAGCGAAGCGTTCTGCTGCGTCACGTTATCCATCTCGGTCACCGCCAGGCTGACCTGCTGAATGCCACGGCTCTGCTCATCAGACGCTGCCGCAATCTCGGCCATAATGTCGGTAACGCGGCGCACCGCTTCGACAATCTCGCCCATGGTGCTGCCGGCTTCGCCGACCTGATGCGAGCCGTTACTGATCAAATCCACCGACTCGGCAATCAGCGACTCAATCTCTTTCGCTGCCTGCGCACTGCGCTGCGCCAGATTGCGCACTTCACTGGCGACCACGGCGAAGCCACGGCCCTGTTCCCCGGCGCGCGCGGCTTCTACCGCAGCGTTCAGCGCCAGGATATTGGTCTGGAAGGCGATACTGTTAATAACATTGGTAATCTCGGCAATTTTCTTCGAGCTGCCGGAGATGTTATTCATGGTTTTCACCACGCCGCTCACCAGTTCACCACCGCTGCGCGCTTTGCCAGACGCATCGGCGGCCAGCTGGCTGGCGTGATGGGCGTTTTCGGCGTTCTGCTTCACCGTGGCGGTGAGCTGCTCCATGCTGGCGGCAGTCTGCTCCAGCGCGGAAGCCTGCTGCTCGGTGCGTGATGACAGATCGGTGTTACCTGCGGAGATCTCGCTGGAGCCCTGATAAATCGCCACCGCGCCTTCACGGACAGTGCCAACGGTGCGCACCAGCGACGCCTGCATCAGCTGCAGGTTGTGCAGCAGGCTGCCAATTTCGTTGCGACCATAGGCCTGTTCGGGGGCGGTGAGATCGCCCTGCGCGATGCGCTCAATGCGACCCACCGACAGGCGCAGCGGATTGATCACCACGCGGCGCAGGAACACGAAGGTGAGCAGCACCAGCAGCAGTGCGGCGGCAAAAGCCGCAGCCATCGCGATAAAACCGACGCGCGACTGATGCGCCGCTTCGGCGTTAATCGCTTCGGCGCGCTCGGTGCGGATCTTAATCGCCTTCAGCAGCACGGCATTATAGGCATCATCAAGCTTGCGCGTGACATCGGTCTCCTGCGCGACAATCCCCTCAAAGCTGCCCTGTTTCGCCGACTCGATCATCGGCTTCAGGCCTTTATCAATATAGGCGTTGAAACTGGTAGTGAGTGGACCGTCGAGCGCCAGGTCAGCCGGCGTCTTCATTTTGCGATCCATATAAATTTTGAAGCCCTCGCGCGCCTGCTTAATGCGCGTTTCGGTGCGCGCCAGATCGGCACGATAGCCATCCATTTCACCGATGCGCGCCGCCGCGCCTGACTGCAGCACGTTCAGGCGTGCGGTTCGCAGATGGTTTGAGCTGTTAGAAATGCCCATGCGCACCTGAATCTCATCGGTGGCGTCATTGAGGGAATTATTGCTCTGAATCAGAAAGTAGCTGGCGAGTCCAATGCACAGGGCAAAAAGCAGCAGAATGCCACCAAAGATTATGCTGAACAGAGGCATCAGGCGTAGGTTTTGCCAGATGCTGAGCTTATGTTGCTCATCTATCGATGCTGTTTTCATTTCCTTGCTCTCATAGTGGTAAGGGGTTCTGAAAACAAGCATCGGCAGCAGGGGATAAAGGCTTAGCGGGGAAGTGGGATCGCGCTCGCAAAACGCTCAAAAATAATCAAGGCCAGTCGCGGGGACTGGCCTTGACCACAAAGCGTATTATCGTAAGGTGAAATTATCGCACGTTGACATAAATGCCCGAGGTAACATTATCTGTCAGGCGCACCACATGATAAATAACCTGTTTATTGTGCGTTTTAATTTTGCGTTTAATATTGCCTTTATGTGACGAAACAGTTTTCGCTTTGATTTGCATCTTATCCGAAATCTGAATGGTGTCATGACCTGACATCCACATTTTCAGCATATTTGATTCAGTCTGGCTCAATGTCAGTGGATGAATATCCAGCCCGGCAGAAATGCGCGGTGAGGCATTGAGTTTCTTTTGCAGGTAGGTGCCCAGCAGGGAGTCCAGTGTCGATGTTTTTATCGATTTTGACGTAATAATCAGGTTCTTACGAACGTAGAGGTATTCCTCAAAATGGATATTCGAGATCGCCATAAAAATAAAGAATAGCGTATCCGGATGCTGCATGATAATAGAACGAATGCGATCGCTGGAATCGGATTCGTGAATAAAGCATTCTTCGTTAATAAATACTACGCCCGGTTTTAATTGCTCACACCGTTGTTGCAATTGTTCGATGTCAGACACGGAAGTAATATTTTTCTTTTTGACTCCTTTTGCCGACATATAGTCTGACAAACCCAGGCGTGTGTAGTTACATGAATCCATAATAATCGTTGGCATTATAGCGACCCTCACCAATTTGTTATCCGTTTAAATCAACGATGAATACGCGTTTGCGGTACGAGAGAGATTTCCAAAGACACTTTTTTATTCTGCTCGGCAGACTGGCGTAATGCATTCCTGCGCCATCTTGACTCGTCCCTGACCCGTTCTGCGAAGTTTATTGTGTTACTTCCACGTCACTCTTGTCCCCGCGATAGTGGGAATCGCCGGGAATTTGGTTTATGTGTTTCTTTCGCTCTGTTTTGAGAGCCCTGTCACTATCGCGCAAGTCACAGACAAATCTGATAGGACAATTCTTAAAAACATTTGAATCGCGAAAGTGTGACGTTTCAGCGAGTGTTGACAATGCCGGAAAAAAGGGATTTAGACAAGAAAAATCGCTGTAATATTTTTTTTGTTTAAAAACAGCCCTTTGAGCATTTTATCAACCGATTCACAAGCTTAACCGGCTTAGGAATCGTCTGACTAAAATACGCGAAGCGCCGTTTAATAAGAATAATTTTCACCATAAATGCGCATTTATCAGAATATCCTCAGTTGATTTCTGAAAAATATGGTTCGAAAAATGCACAGAATGTTTTTGATTACTTAACTATCGTATAAGAAGGTTAACAGTATCGTTAATCAACGGGCAGGGGAAAGTTCTGATACAAACTGCGCGAGTAAATCAAAGACTTCACCGAACAGATGTTCACAGAAAGGTGCAAGCAACGGCATCATCATACCCAGACTCAGGATCCCTACCGTTAAGGTGATTGGGAAGCCGATGGCGAAAACCGACAGCTGAGGTGAAACGCGGTTTAACAAACCTAGTGCCAGGTTTAGCGTGAGGAGCAGAATTATTAAGGGTAGCGCTAACATCATGCCATTAAGGAAAATTAAGCTGGCGGCTTTGGTCAGCGCCATAAAGGCGTTGGCGTTGAGTGGCTGATCGTTAATCGGCAACGTGTGAAAACTGTCCACCAGTAACGAGATCAACCACAGGTGACCGTTGAAGGTCAGGAACAGCAGCATCGCCAGCATGTCGAGAAAACGGGCCAGCAGCGGCATGTTGATCCGGCTGTTCGGGTCGAGCAGGGTGGCAAAAGAGAGACCCATCTGCAGACCAATCATCTCACCGGCCAGCCGCACGGCAGAAAAAGCCAGCTGCATGGTCAGACCAATCCCAACGCCAATCAGCAACTGCTGCACCAGCATCCAGAAGCCCGCCGGAGTAAACAGCGTCACTTCGACCGGCGGCAGCAGCGGCATCAGAATCCAGGTGGTGACTACCGCCAGTCCAATTTTGACCCGTTTCGGAATCGAACGTTCATTCAGCAGCGGCGCGCTGGCAAACAGCGCCAGCAAACGCACCATCGGCCAGAAGAATTGCGCCACCCAGTGCACCAGTTGGCTGCTGTCGAGGGTGACCATTAGCCGATGATATAAGGCAGGTTGCTGAACAGGGTACGGATGTAGTCCAGCATCAGGTTGAGCATCCACGGTCCGGCCACCACGGCGGTGGCCGCAACGGCAAGAATTTTCGGGATAAACGACAGTGTCTGTTCGTTAATCTGCGTTGCCGCCTGCAGAATACTGATCAGCAAACCGCTCACCATCGCTACCAGCAGCAGCGGAGCGGCCATCATCAGGGCGATACGCATCGCTTCCTGGCCCATTACCATTACCGATTCCGGTGTCATGTTGCGCTCCTGTCGAGAGAAAGGTGAGGGCGGAAAGCCACTCAGGAGTAAAAACTTTGCGCCAGCGAGCCCACCAGCAGCTGCCAGCCATCCACCAGCACAAATAGCATCAGCTTAAACGGCAGCGAAATCGTGGCCGGCGGCACCATCATCATCCCCAGCGCCATCAGTACGCTGGCGACCACCAGGTCGATGATCAGAAACGGGATAAAGACGGTGAAACCAATCTGGAAAGCGGTTTTCAGCTCGCTGGTGACATAGGCGGGCAGCAGAATACGCATCGGCACCGCTTCCGGACCCTGAATCGGCGCGCTGTTGGCGAGACGGGCGAACAGGGCCAGGTCGGCTTCGCGCGTCTGGCGCAGCATGAACTCACGCAGCGGCTGGGCACCTTTGTCGATCGCCACGTCCATGCTGATTTTGTCCTGGCTGAACGGCAGATAGGCATCGGTGTAAATCTTGTCGAAGGTCGGCGCCATGATAAAGAAGGTCAGAAACAGCGCGAGACCCAGCATCACCTGATTCGGCGGCGCGGACGGCGTGCCCAGTGCGTTACGCAGCAGACCAAACACAATAATGATGCGGGTGAAACTGGTCATCATCAGCAACACCGCCGGAATAAAGGTCAGCGAGGTAATGAAGACCAGCGTTTGCACCGGCAGCGACCAGCTCTGGCCGCCATTGGCCAGCGGCTGGCTGATCAAACCCGGCAGCTGCGCATGGGCAGCCGGTGCCAGCAGCATCAGCAGCGGCAGAAGAGGGAGCAATCGACGCATCATTGGGGTTTTCCGGGACGTTTAACCAGGTTCTGAAACAGCTGACGAAAATCCTGCGGCGCCGCGCTGACGGGCAGGGACGCTTCCGGTGGCAGCGGCGGCAGCGAGTGCAGATGGGTGATCTGCTGAGCGGTGACGCCCAGCACTAAACGCGCATCGGCGGTATCAACAATCACCACCCGCTCCTGACGGCCAACCTGCACGCTGGCGCTGACTTTCAGCGCCTGGCCGCTCACCGCTTTAGGCGCAAAGCCGAGGCGTTTCGCCAGCCAGCCGCAGGCCAGAATCAGCAGCACGATCACCGCCAGCACGCTACTGACTTGCCCAACGACCGAACTGGTGGACACCACCGGCTGGGCGTGAGCGGGCTGAACGGTTTGCGCGTTTTTTAACATGATTAGCGGCTCAGACGACGCATACGTTCGGACGGGGTAATAATGTCGGTGATGCGCACGCCATATTTGTCGTTCACCACCACCACTTCACCCTGCGCGATCAGATAGCCGTTGATCAGGATGTCCAGCGGCTCGCCGGCCAGGCCGTCAAGCGCCACCACCGAACCCTGCGTCAGGCGCAGCAGCTCTTTGATGGTCATCTTGGTACGGCCCAGTTCCACGGTCAGTTTGACCGGGATATCCATGATCAGATCGATGTCCTGCAGCGAGCCGCTGGCGGCGCTGGCCTCAAGCGACTTAAATACGTTATCGCCTGGCTCCGCCGCACTGCTGGTCGCCGCCTGCTCGTTCATCGCTTCAGCCCACAGATCGTCCGCAGAGATATCATCGGACGGTTTTTTGCTGTCACTCATTGGGCTGTTCCTCATTCAGCGAATTCAAAATCGGGTTAATCAGATGTTCTACACGCAGCGCATACTGGCCGTTGAGCGTGCCATACTGGCTCGTCAGTACCGGTACGCCGTCGACGTGGGCAATGATGCGGTCCGGCTTCTCAATGGGCAGGACGTCACCAGGTTTCAGTTGCAAAATACGTGACAGACGCAGCGACGTTTCAGCGAAGTGGGCAATCAGCTCCAGCTCCGAGTGCTGCACCTGTTTCACCAGATTGTCGCGCCAGTGGTTATCTTCCTGACGCGAGTTCTCCAGCGGTGGATTGACCAGCAGCTCGCGCAGCGGCTCAATCATCGAAAACGGAATACAGATATTGAACTCACCCACCAGGTTGCCAATCTCCACCTGGAACGGTGTGTTGACCACGATATCGTTCGGTGAGGTGGTGATGTTGGTGAACTTCACCTGCATTTCAGAACGCACGTATTCCACTTCCAGCGGATAAATGGCTTTCCATGCGTCGCTGTAGCCTTCCAGCGCCAGCTTGAGCATGCGGCGAATCACGCGCTGCTCGGTGTGGGTGAACTCACGGCCTTCCACTTTGGTCGGAAAACGACCGTCGCCGCCAAACAGGTTATCCACGGCGATAAACACCAGGCTCGGCGAGAACACCACCAGCGCAGTCCCCCGCAGCGGCTGCAGGTGAATCAGGTTCAGGTTGGTTGGCACCGGCAGGTTGCGGGCAAACTCATGGTACGGCTGAATCTTGATTGCCCCAACGCTGATATCCGGGCTGCGGCGCAGCAGGTTGAACAGCGCCATACGGAAATGACGGGCAAAACGCTCATTGATGATCTCCAGCGCCTGCAGACGCTCGCGCACCACGCGACGCTGGGTATTGGGATCATAGGGGCGGATATCGCCATCGGCCCCTTTGGAACTGTTCTCTACTTCCGCACTGTCACTGTCGCCATTGAGCAGCGCGTCAATCTCAGCCTGGGAGAGAATGCTATCGCCCATTAAGTCACCTCAAAATGAAGGCGGTAAACAGCACGTCACTGACTACCTGCGCAGGTTGACCTTTTACCAGCGGTGGCGCCAGCACCTGTTTGATCTGTTCAACCAGGGCCTGTTTGCCTTGCTCGGTTGCCAGCGCGCTGGCGCTCTGACGTGAAAGCAGCAGCAGCAAACGGCTGCGCACCTCAGGCAGGTAGTCATTCAGCCGACGACGGGTATCCTCATCCGGCAGACGCAGGGTAAAGCCTACGTACAGCACGCGATCGGGATCGTTGTCGGGATTGACCAGGTTAACCGTAAACGTATCCATTGCAAAAAATACCGGGGCGGGCGGCGGCTCCACTTTGGCAGCCTCCGGCTTGTCACCCTCGTGTTTATTCATCATTCGCCAGACTGCATAGCCTGCCACGCTGCAAGCGGCCAGCGTTACAATCAGTAACACCGGAATTAGTAATGAACGTTTGCGGCCTTTAGCTTTCGCGTTATCAGACATGTTTGCAGTTACTTCCTGTGAATTATGGGCAAGCCTCTCGGCTTACCTGGACAGATTATCCCGCGTCTTAAGTCAAACAATGGGAAGAAAAGACGCGGGTTTTACGCTTACCTTCAGCGTTTAGTCGCTGTCAGGCAAAGATATCGACAGCGCCGTTGCCGGTCGCGCGCGCCTGGAGGGCTGCCGGGACGGCAATAGGCGTTATCTCGTTGTCACTGTCCTGGGAGAGGGTAAAGCTGCCGTACTGGCCGTCGCGACGTCCTTCCTGCTGGCCCTGATAACTCTGGCCCTGTGCGAAGGCGTCGCTGTTGACGTTACTCTGTCCCAGGTTAATGCCGCTCTCCGCCAGCGCCGTACGCAGCTGTGGGAGCGCCGCTTCCAGCGCGGCCCTCACATGGCTGTGGCTGGAAACCATTGTTAACTGTGCCTGATCTTTATCCAGCGTCAGGCTGATCTGTATCGCGCCGAGGTCTTCCGGATGCAGACGTAATTCGGCGTTCTGCTGGCCGTTACGGCTGAACATCACAATCTGCTGGCTCAGCGCCTGCTGCCACTCGTTGCTGCCCAGCTGCGCATTCAGCATCGGCGTGGAAGGCGCGGTGCTGGTGCTGGCCGTGGTGCTGACCAGCGGACTGGTACTGCTCAGCGGGCTGCTGATGGCCGGCGCGCTGCTGTCATGGCTGCTGAGCATCTCGCGCCGCTCTTCCGGTTTGCTCAGCGTGCTCAGCACCTGCTGAAAACTCTCATCCAGCGTCATACCGCTGTTGCTGGCCGGCGTGCCGCTGGCGGCCGCGCTCTGCACCGGGCTATGGCTGACACCGGTCAGGCTGGTCAGCGCATCTCCGCCTTTAGATTGCTGGCCATCCGGCTTCGCCTGTTCCTCTTTCAGCGCACTTTGCAGCGAACTGTTAAGTAACGCAGCGTTTAAGCTGGTGCGCGCCTCACCCCGGGTTTCCAGCGCGGTGCTGTTATCCGCTGGCGGGCTGCTGCGGTTTTCAACCACCGCTGGCAACATGGCAAACAGCGCCTGCACATTCTGTAAGTCGCTGGCAGTTAACGAACTTGCTGCGCGCTTGTCATTATCATCGGCTGATTTCAGCCCGGCTTTAGTGTTTTCCGGCTGTAAAAGTGCGTTTAACGCCTCTGGTTTGTCCAGTGCCTGCAGCAGGGCGCTTAATGACGCTTTTGTGACGTTTTTCGCGTCAATTTCTGCCGCCAGATCAGCGGATTGCGCGCCATTTCCCTGCTGCTTAACCAGCGTCAGCAGGCGGTTGCCCAGCTCGGTAATAAATCCCTGCGGCAGGTTGTCAGCAGCGGACAGATTGTCCACTGCCGCTGAAGGTTGTGCTTTGCCGGTTTTAGCAAGCTGTGTCAGCAGTGTTGGCAGCGTGTTCATTCGCTTTTCCTCAATGCGGCCCGTTGGGCAAATTCATCCATCCGTTTCTGATCGAGACGGCTTTCCTGTCGTAATGCGTTCTCTTCCGCGCGGGTAATCAGCGTCTGATAGGCATTCAGCTTCTTATGCTTTTCACGCCAGTTGCTCAGCGCCTGTTCCAGCCGCTGGTTCCACTGATTAAGCTGCTGGCGATGCTGTTCGATGGCTTTTTCCAGCGTCTGAATAAACTGGTGATAATTGCTCCAGCGCGTGCTGGCGATGCCGCCGGACATATCCTGATTGAGCTTATTACGGTACTCATCCTGGTAATCGAGCAGCATGCTGAGCTGCTGATCGGCCTGCTGCTGACCGCGACGCATGTCGCCGAGGTGGATCACCGCCTGTTCCAGATCCTGCTCCGCCAGGTCGCGCAGCGTATCAATCGCATTGGCTGTCTTCATCGCGTTACCTCAAGTCGGGCGGCGTTAGCCGAACATCGCCTGCAGGTGCAGGCAGGCATCGTCATAATCGCTGCGTTCAAAAATGCCCTGCTGCAGGAAAGCTTCCATCTGCGGATAGAGCTTAATGGCCCGGTCCAGCATCGGATCGCTGCCTGCGGCATAAGCGCCGACGCTCACCAGATCGCGGTTACGCTGAAAGCTGGAGAGCAACTGCTTGAACTGGCGCACGCGCGCATAGTGGGTTTCATCAATCAGCGAGGTCATGGCACGGCTGATCGACGCTTCAATATCAATGGCCGGATAGTGACCGGCCTCCGCCAGGCGACGCGACAGCACGATGTGGCCGTCGAGAATGGCGCGCGCCGAGTCGGCAATCGGGTCCTGCTGGTCGTCGCCTTCGGTCAGTACGGTATAGAACGCAGTGATTGAACCGCCGCCGTGAATGCCGTTGCCGGCGCGTTCTACCAGCGCCGGCAGCTTCGCGAACACCGATGGCGGATAGCCTTTGGTGGCCGGCGGCTCGCCGATTGCCAGCGCGATCTCACGCTGCGCCATGGCGTAGCGGGTGAGGGAGTCCATAATCAGCAGCACGTGCTGACCGCGATCGCGGAAATCTTCGGCGATGCGCGTGGCATAAGCGGCCCCCTGCATACGCAACAGCGGCGAAACGTCGGCCGGCGCGGCGATCACCACCGAGCGCGCGCGCCCTTCGGCGCCAAGAATGTTCTCGATAAACTCTTTGACTTCGCGGCCACGTTCACCAATCAGGCCCACCACGATGACGTCGGCTTTGGTGTAACGCGCCATCATGCCGAGCAGCACCGATTTCCCCACGCCGGAGCCGGCAAACAGCCCCATACGCTGGCCGCGGCCCACGGTGAGCAGGGCGTTGATCGCCCGCACGCCGGTATCCAGCACATCGTGGATCGGCGTACGCTGCAGCGGATTGAACGGCGCGGTGATCAGCGGCGCGCGGTAGCCGGTTTCCGGCGCGGGCAGGCCATCCAGCGGTTTGCCGCTGCCGTCCAGCACGCGGCCGAGTAGCTCCGGCCCCAGCAGCAGCTGTTTACCGCTGTGATCGCCGTGCACGCGGGCATACACGCGCGCGCCGGGCAGAATGCCATCGACCTCTTCCAGCGGCATCAGAAACAGTTTCTGGCCGTTGAAGCCGACCACTTCACTTTCCACTTCGGTAATCGTGCCGTTGTCGTGGCGCTCAATAATGCAGGTGGCGCCCAGCGGCAGCTGCAGGCCGGTGGCTTCCAGCACCAGACCGGTGGCGCGCGTCAGGCGGCCGTAGCGGCGCACCGTCTGCACCTGACTGATGCGGTCTTCAAAACTGTCGAGCGCGCCCAGCCAGCGCGAAAGGCGTGACGTCATCAGAATGCTCCCGGTGCCGCCAGACGGCACAGCTCCTGCCAGCGCGTGGCGACGCTGGCATCCAGATCGCCGTCTTCGGCGCTGAGTTTACAGCCGCCGGGATGCAGCGAACTGTCGGCCAGCAACCGCCAGCCGTGTAAATCGAGCGTTGGGCCCAACGTCTGCTCAACGCGCTGCAGATCGTCCGGGTGCACGCGCAGCTGCGGTTTGCCGCTGAACATTGGCTCCTGCTGAATCAGCTGCTGGATCTGGCGCAGCAGGGCGCTGCCATCCACCTGCGTCGCCTGGCCAATCACCGTGCGCGCCGCTTCCAGCGCCAGCTGCATCAGGCGCGACGCAATCACGCTATCCAGCGCTTCCAGCGTGTGATGGAACTCGGTGACCAGCTGCTGCATACGCGCCTGTAACGGAGCCTGCTGCTGCTGGGCATCAGCCAGTCCCTGCTGGAACCCGGCGTCATAGCCGTTTTGCTGCGCTTCGGCGAAGCCTTTCTGATAACCTTCGCTGTAGCCCTGCGTCTGGGCGTCTTTACGCATCTGCTGCTGCAGACGTTCCAGCTGCTGCTGCTGTTCATCTTCTTCGCTCAGCACGAGGTCGCTGTCCGGCTCCTCTGCCAGCAGCAGTTCAGGTTCGGGCGGCTGCGGTGCGCCTAAATCATCAGGCTGCCAGCGCTGCCATGCACGGGCGGAAAAGGCATCAGACATAGGTTTCCTCGCCACCACCAATTACCATCTCGCCTGCTTCCGCCAGACGGCGCACGATAAGCAGGATTGCTTTCTGTTCGTTCTCCACCGCGGACATACGGACCGGGCCACGGTTGGCGAGGTCATCGCGCAGGATATCGGCGGCACGCGCCGACATGTTTTTGAGGAATTTCTCGCGCAGCGGCTGCTCGGCGCCTTTCAGGGCAATCAGCAGCTGCTCGGACTCCACTTCCTGCAGCAGGCGCTGGATGCTGCGGTCGTCCACTTCCACCAGGTTTTCGAACAGGAACATCTCGTCGATGATCTTCTGTGCCAGCTCGCCATCGAAGTCGCGTACTGCTTCGATAACCGCTTCTTCCTGCTGGGTTTTCATCAGGTTGATGATTTCCGCTGCGGTTCTCACGCCGCCCATCTTCGCGCGCTTGAGGTTGGTGCCATCCAGCAGGCCGTTGAGCACTTCGGTCAGCTCCGCCAGCGCCGCCGGCTGTACACCGCCGAAGGTGGCGATACGCAGCATCACATCGTGGCGCAGACGCTCGTCGAACAGCGCCAGAATATCCGCCGCCTGGCCGCGCTTCAGGTGCACCAGAATGGTGGCGATAATCTGCGGGTGCTCGTCGCGGATCAGATCCGCCGCCGCCTGCGGTTCCATAAAGTTGAGGGTTTCCATGCCGCTGGTGGTTTCGCGCGTTTCGAGAATGTCCTCCAGCAGGCTGGAGGCGCGCTCTTCGCCCAGCGCCTTGATCAACACCGAACGCAGGTAGTCGTTGGAGTTGAGGCTCAGCGCAGCAAACTGTTCGGCATCGGTTTCGAACTCGCGCAGCACTTCGGTCAGCTGCTTGTGCGAAATCTGTTTCATGCTGGCCATCGCGGCGCTGAGGTGCTGCACCTCACGCTGGTTGAGGTGTTTGAACACCTCCGCCGCACGCTCTTCGCCAATGGTCATCATCAGAATGGCGCTTTTTTCAGTACCGGTCAGACTCATAGTTCGTTACTCATCCATTCGCGGATAACCAGCGCCACAACGCGCGGATCGTTTTCAGACATATCGCGGATGCGCTGGCTCATCACCTCGGCGCTCATGCGGTTGTTAGATTTGCGCTCCTGGTCCAGCTCGTCTTTGTTGATCTGGACGCTGTAAGCGGCTTCTTCCTCACGGGCGGCAGCACGGGCAGCGGCGGCTTCGGCGGCGGCTTTCTCGGCTTCACGTTTACGCAGCAGCTGCGGACGCACCATTTTGCGGTAGAGGATGAAGGCAACCAGTGCCACCAGCAGCCAGCGACCGGCGGTCATCAGCTGATCAAAGAACGACTGCTGCTGCCAGAAGGGCAGGTCGCCGCCGGTTGGCTCGGTGGTGTTGAACTGCGAGTTCACCACGTTGACGCTGTCGCCACGCGTTTGCGAATAGCCCATCGCTTCGCGGGTCAGATCTTCAATCTGCTTGATCTGCTGATCGTTCAGCGCCACCGCTTTGCCTTTGCCGTCATCGCGGTAGTTGACCACCACGGCGACCGACAGGCGCTGCACGTCACCGACGTTGAGTTTGGTGTGACGAATGGTGCGATCCAGCTCGTAGTTCACCGTATCGTTGCGGCTGGAGCTGCTCGGGCCGCTGCTCTGCGCGGTGCTGGTCGAGGTGCCGGCATTCTGCGCGTTGTTGTTGTTCTGCTGACCGTTAGCGTTGTTATTGTTCTGCTGCTGCGGGTTGGTGACCGGCGCGGTATTGGCCGGCGCAGGCTGATTCGACAGCGCACCCGGTACGCCGCCCGGATATGGGCTGCCGTTCTGATCGCTGGTGCTGGTCTGGCGTGAGCGAATCGCCGTGTTATTCGGGTTCGCATTCGGCTGATACTTCTCATCCGTCTGCTCGCTGCGGTCAAAGTTAATCTGCGCGGTCACCTGCGCATGCACATTACCCTGACCGAGAATCGGATTCAGAATCGCTTCAATGCGCTGCTGATAGCGTGCTTCCACTTCAGAGGCGTATTTCAGCTGGGCATCGTTCAGATCGCGGCCTTCGCTGTCGGAGCGCGTCAGCAGGCGACCCGCCTGATCGACCACGGTTACATTGCCTGGTGGCAGACCGGCAACGCTGCTGGAGACCATGTGCTGAATCGCCTGAATCTGGCCCTCATCCAGCGCACGGCCCGGTTGCAGGTTCAGCGTTACTGAGGCAGACGGGGATTTTTGCTCGCGCACGAACAGCGTCGGTTTTGGCATCGCCAGATGCACGCGCGCGCTCTTCACCGGTCCGAGCGTTTCGATGGTGCGCGCCAGCTCACCTTCCAGTGCACGCTGGTAGTTAATCTGCTCACTGAACTGGCTGATACCAAACTTCTCTTTATCCATCAGCTCAAAGCCTACCGAACCCCCTTTCGGCAGTCCCTGCTGGGCAAGGCGCAGACGCAGCTCATGCACTTTATCGGCGGGCACCATCAGGGCGCCGCCGTTTTCAGCGAACTGGTAAGGGATGTTCATCTGGGTGAGCTGGGTAACAATCGCGCCGCCATCCTCATCAGAGAGGTTGTTATAGAGAACGCGATAGTCGGGCGCTTTGGCCCACAGCACCAGCGCCAGAACCACGGCGATAGCGGCCGCGGCAGCAACGATTAATGGAATACGCGGATTTGCGCGCAGGCGGGCGAGAAGGTCATTAAAGCCTTTCTTTGCTGTATCCTGTGTGGCGGCTGCACTCGCATTCATGACCAATTCCTGCCTGACATAATTGACCGGGTGTATGTAGGTGACAAAACTGACTCCCTGATACGCATCCCCGCCCGTTGATGCCGTGTTGCTGGCCGACGGGGTAGGGGAAAAAATGAAATTCCAATCTAATGCCTGGCATTATTTGATGAATCGTGTCACTTCGATGGCTGGATAAGCCGGGTTTTTTGCAGTCATTTAGCGCCTTTGTCCTATTGACAGTGTGTTAACTTTTCCTCCGTGAAAAAAAGAACCCTTCATCTATGAGGTACAGGCAATGTCAATTCAGGCAATTGATGGCGTACTGCAGCAGCTGCAGCTGACGTCACTGCAGGCCAGTGGCAAACCGACCGAGTCCGCCAGTCAGCTCGATTTTGGTGCCACCATGAAAGCCGCGCTGGATAAAATCAGCGCCACCCAGACCGCTGCGCGCAGTCAGGCGCAGGATTTTGAGCTGGGTAAACCGGGCATCCAGTTGAATGATGTGATGGTCGATCTGCAGAAATCGTCGATTTCGATGCAGATGGGGATTCAGGTGCGTAACAAGCTGGTGAATGCCTACAGCGAGATCATGAGCATGCAGGTCTAGCGGCGCGCAATAAAAAACCGCCTGAGAGAGGCGGTTTCGTCAGGGTCAGGGCAGTGACAGTTTTTCGCTGATCGTCCTGTAGCCCTGTTCAGCGAAGCGTTGCTTGCTGATGGCATCGTTTTTGGTGGGTTCAAACCAGGCACCTTCTCCACTGGTTGAGAAAAACCAGACTTCTGGCTGTTCTGCGCCGCGCTGCACCCAATAAAATCCTTCCTGCATTATCATGTCCTCCTCACAGGAATATAGTTCAGCTACGCTGCGCTTAACAGCGTAACTGACAATATTCTCACCTGCAGACGAAAACCTAAGCAGATTGCACCTCTTCCGGTGGCATCAGTTTGCCACTGAGAAGTTTAAAACCGGCAGATTTAAAACGAGGCAGAGAAAGCGGTATCGGCTCCATCGGGCGATAAAAACCGCGTCCAGCATCCCAGTACCATACCTCAGGCTCAGTTGTGCTGCTGCCTACCCAGTAAAAACCCGTATCCATCAGTGCTCTCCAGAAATGAATGAAGGCACGCCTTCTCTAATTTCCGCAAAATAATGTCTTAATTAAACTCAATGATCAATCTCGGTTGCCGCTTCGCTTATTAACGCCAGCAGTCAGCGGCCACGAAAATAACATCCGGTGGGTCGGTCCAGATATCATCGAAGGTATTTTACTGATCCTGATAAGGATCTTTTTTGTCATCCTGACTGTCATCGCGTGTACGCGGGATTTCGCCGTGCTCACGAGCATCATCATGGGCTGGATGATCATCTTCCTCATAAGCATTACCTGCATGCGGCGCGGCTTCCGGTAAACCCTTGTGTACCTCGCCCTCGTTTTTACGCTCCTTGTTGGTTTCGTGTTGTTTCATCTTTCTCTCCAGTAGGGGTTTTGTTGTGATGAATTTTAGCTGATCGCTGGCCGTTTCTGGCGGCCGTAATCGTTTTCACACTCTACACGCAGAACGGCTAAATTGTACAGTTTTGCAAAGTTGTACAAGTTTATGGGGGCTGTATAGAAGTGCACGCGTCAGCTAGGAGTAAAAATAATTTTGTTGAGCAGAAAGAGAGGTTTAGCACAGCGCCTGATATTTTATTCAGGTTAACCGCATGATTTTTCCTGCAAAAATGGTGATTTATTGTTGAAGAGAATGGCAAAATTATTGTGCAAATCTCCTCTGACCACACGAAATGCTAACTAAATTGTTGTACAAGTTTTCCATCTTTGTATAACTTCTCGCTTGTGGCAGTCAGTCACACGTAACGAATGATGCTTTGCATCGCCTCTGAAGGTGTTGTGGATTTCCACTTTCAGAGGCTGCTTTTTTACCTGTGCTGATTCAAAAATTTAACCTGAGTAACCGATTAATCACTGCAGTTTGCACTGCAGCTTACCCGATGAGGCTTGTTATGAAACAGAATGCATCGACGTCAGCAGAGTCTCAATTGTCAGAATATTTCCAGCACGCGGGTTCAGAATATGCCAGTGAAAAAGAGGTCATCGCGCTGATTTACAAACAGCTGGCGGCGGTGAAACTGCGTGTGAGCAATAAAGATATTATTCTGGCCCTGCTGGAGCGATTAGAGTCTGAACATGACGTGGTTCAGCTGGATATTTATCGCCAGGCACTGGAACTTATTGTTCAGCGCACGCCTGACGATATCGCTTCCTGAAACCTGTGTCTGTCGTACTCCACTCCATTGCCGAAACACGGACGTTTAGTTGCCTGTTTGTTTCGCCCCTTAGCTTAGGGGCATTTATTCTCTTCGCGTCTCGTTTCCTGCCTGAATAAGCCCAGCGTGAAATGCACAATTGCCTCTATTCTCTGCTACAGTATTTAGCTGGAGTAAGCTTTCATGCAAGCAGGGTTACTCATTACGCCAGAGGGCGTATCACTTTATCGGGCACGCATGAATGTCTGATTCGCGGCTCAGGCCGCTGGGCAAACCTATGAATGATGGTTATTACTGGATTAAAGATGGCGAGCGCTATCCGGAAGTGTGGCTGTACCAGAAGCAGTTTGGCTGGTTTCGCCCGTGCAGCGCGGTGCCAATGACGCAGCGTACCTTTGAGATGATGAAGTACGTAGTGCTGAGTGAACGGCTGGAAGAACCGGCGCGTGAGACTGAGTGTTAAGCCTGTGACCGCCGTTACGGCGGTCAGCTTTGCCGGTTACTTAATCTCCGGCCAGGCTACTGCCGGGAAACCATTAAACTGTGGGCGGGCAAACAGATAGCCCTGGAATTGACTGACACCGACCGCTTCCAGCCACATCCACTCCTCGGCTTTCTCCACGCCTTCAGCAATCACCGCGATCTCCAGCGAAGCGCAGCACTTAATGATGGCATGCACAATCGCCTGTTTTGGGCCGCTTTTGTGCACGTCACTGATGATTTCCCGATCGATTTTGATCTTGTCCGGCTGGAATTTAGACAGCAGCGACAACCCCGCAAACCCGGCACCAAAGTCATCCAGCGCCAGGCTGATACCCGCCGCCTTAAGTTTTCTTACTTCTGCTGTAAACTCTTCGGCACGCGAGATGATTTCATTCTCCGTCACTTCCACCACGATCTGCTCCGGTACCAGACCGTTGGCCGCGATTTCCTGTAGCAGGAAATCCACCGCATTCGGGACGGTGACCAGCGACATCGGCAGCAGATTGATGGTCAGCGTCTGCTCGCCGAGGCCGAGATTTTTCGCCAGGTTGAAGGCCAGACTCTTGGACTGAATATCGGCGTGGTAAATCGCATCACCGCCAAACGCAGAGAAGTATTCCTGAGGTGAACCGCCGTCCGGCGTGCGAATCAGCGCTTCATAGGCCGTAATACGCCGCGAGAAGGGATCAACAATCGGCTGAAACGCAAACCGGCAATCCTGTACATAGTGCTGCAGACTCTCCAGCTGACGCTGGCTTTCCGCATCAGTAATAAATTCCCAGGTATTCGCCGGCGGGATCTCGAAATAGTTCTCTTTTTCCCGCGCCTCAACGAAGGTACGCAGGAACTGCAGTGCACGGTCGTCATAGGTGAGCTGGTAACGCGAAGTGCCTTTATCCAGCACCGCCTGCAGCACGCTGGATTTGTCGTGCTCGCGCAGGTCAAACAGCTCCATTCCGACGTTACCAAAGCGCCGGGCTGGCGCGAAGTCATGCATCAGCTCCACCAGATTGTGATGGCGGGCGTCGCGGCAGATACGGTCGTAAATGCCCTGAACGGCCTGATCGGGCCCTTCAAGCAGCTGGAAGAAATGTCGTCCATCAAACAACAGAATGCCGGTGACATCTGAAACTTCGTTTTTCTTATTGGCTTTGCCAACCATATCCTCCAGCGTTTTGATGGGAACGTGATCATAGAGGTGGCTGCGGTAAAGGATGGTAGTCAGCATGAGATTGTCCGGCGCTATCGTTATTTTGCCTTACATTAACAGCCAGACGGCAGGATCTGTCCAGCGCTGAGACGCGTGATCGTTAACTATTTTATAAAATTCCACTTAACCGAAGCGGCTGGCGGCTCACGGCAGGGGGAATTTTTACTCAACAGCTGGTCAGCGAGGTTAACGATAAATAAATTCGATTGAAAGGATAAATGAAAAGCGTATCGTTAGCCGGGTTAACCGGAGGTGATAAAGATGTTGCGTGATTATTTGAAGATTGATGAAAGCGATCGTTTAGTTGAGCAGAGCTTGTTACGCCTGCATAACCGTGGACAGGAAGATGTCACCGAATGGCACATTGTCGGTGCCAACGGTGAGCAAAAGGGCAGCGTGGCGCTGTTCGATAAACTGAGTAACCGTCGCTCTTATCGCGTTAGTTACCGTATAACGCAAACCGATCCCGAGGGAAGGGTGATCGTCGATCATCTCACCGACACGTTGTGATTTTTGCCGTAGTCTTTTGTTGGATTTGACCCGCCGCGTGGCGGGTTTTTTGCTGCTTCAGCGGCTGCCGCGCCGCCGCATTTCTACCAGCGTGCCAATCAGTTCCAGCGTACTTTTCTGACTCTGCTGCACGGGAAAATCTTCGTTCAGCGGCCGTAACGAGAAAATTTGCTCGTCGTGCATCCGAATAATTCGCACCATCGCGGCGTCATCTACCCGCGCCAGCACCACATCACCCGGCTGGGGCACGCGTTGCGGATCAAAGATCAACCGGTCGCCGGCGCGATACGCCGGGTTCATGGCGTCATCTTCCAGCGTTACCGCCAGCGCACTGTCGCTCAGTGCTTCGTCACTGTAAAGAAAGCGGACGGCCTGCTGCTGCCACTGCAGTCGCTGCTCATTCAGCCAGTCCGCGGCCTGCACCAGCGTGACCAGCGGCACGGCAGTGAGAGCGGGGGAAGCGTGCGTACTGGCAAACGGCTGGCCGTCGCCATCAATAATCCACGCCGCGCTACACTGCAGCAACTCCGCCAGCCGCAGCAGATGCTCACCACGCGGCACCGTCTCTTCTTTCTCCCACTGCGAAACCGCAACGTGCGACACGCCAATGCCATTGGCCAGCGCCTGCTGCGTTAATTTCAGTGCCTTACGGCGCTGGCGAATGCGCTCACCACCAGATTCTTTTTTCATCATCTTGACAACTCCTCCAGGCTTGACTTAAGTATACTTAAAATCATTATTTAAAGTAAACTTAAATATGCCGCTGGCCGTGATACTGGCGAGGGAGGTCAGCGGGGTGTCCGGCTAACCCTCGCCAGGTGAGAGAGGTAGGGCATGGAGAGTAGTTTGGTCACCAGCGTAGGCGCACTGCTGCTTGGCGGTGGCGCGGCAGCGGTGTTCTGGAAACCCCTGATGGCGGGGATCGCGTCAATCGTCACCAGCAATCGCGCGGGCGGCGAGATCATCACCAGCTACAAAGAGCAGGTGCTGCTTCTCAAGGAGAGCCATGCGCTGATGCGCCAGGAAAACGATGAACTGCGTATCCGTCACGACAAAAACCTGCGGCGTATCTCATCGCTGGAGACCGATCTGCGTTTGATCAAGAACGCACTCGGTATCCTGCTGGCGACCACCGAAGCCGAGCACAGCGATAAGTTTCGCAGCCAGATTAATCAATTGATCACCACTCTGGAGGAGAACCGCGATGGTGCAGATAAACAGTGAACTGCTGGTGCGAAGCCACCGCCGTCATTTGATGCTGGGTGGCCTGCTGATGCTGTTATCGCTGCTGTGTGTGGCGATGACCATTCTGTTTCTTTACGTCAATAACGACGCCAACCGGCGCGTGGAGGAGATTCGCCAGCAGTACCGGGCGATCTCTGATCGACGCGAAGCAAAGGTCGCCGAACTGACCAGCCAGCTGGTTGAGCTGCAGAAAAAGCTGGATGCCCAGCCGCCGCGCAGCACCAGCCACACCTCAACGCCCTCCACGCCGCCGGCCGGTCAGCAAACCGCGCCACAGCCGCGGCGCTAAGGAGGACCTGATGCGTATTACTGAGCGGATCGCAGTCCGTTTGCAGCAACTGCGGTCTTTATTTAGCAATAAGGAGAAAATTATGAGCGATCAAACTGTCATCAACCCAACCAGCGCTGCGGCGCAACAGGAATTGTCACCGCTGGAGAGTTTTGCCAACGAAACGGCCAGCGCGCCGGCTGCCGCTGACAGCGCAGCTGACAGCGTTGCCCAGCCAGCGACGCCGCCGGCAGCCGCAACGCCGGTAGTCGCAACGCCAGCTGCGCAACCGGCAGCGCCCGCCAGCGCTGAGCAACCCTTTCATGCGGATGCTCCGGTCGATCTCGATCAGCAGCTGGCAACGCAGGATACGCTGGC
The DNA here is from genome assembly GCF_059730895.1 of gamma proteobacterium symbiont of Lampromicra miyakona. NCBI lineage: Bacteria > Pseudomonadati > Pseudomonadota > Gammaproteobacteria > gamma proteobacterium symbiont of Lampromicra miyakona. The sequence goes on from NZ_AP035932.1 coordinate 1,705,225, forward strand.
GAACGGCTCGGCCAGCGCAGGCGCCTCAGCGGCCGCCACGCCTGGTGTGCGCAACGCGCAGGCCGCCGCACCGGTTGCTGTCCCCGACGCGCCGGCTGCTGCGACCGCCGCCAGCGATGCGGTGGCGCAGGATATCAGCGCCGGGGTGAAGGACTTTGTCCAGGCCTTCAGCTTTGTTGAACAGGGCGTGCTGAAGCTGGGCAGCGCCGCGAAGGATGAACTGATTGCGCTGGCGAAGAAGTATCTGTAATTCAGGCGGGCATAACAAAGGGACCGGGATGTCCCTTTTCCCTGCGGCTACATACTTCGGATAATTCTGCAGGCGGCTTCGCTATTATCTGCTAACTTTAATTGCTCAGGCGTTATTTTAACTGGCTTTATCAGCAAAAAGGAAAATAGCATGAGTGATACAGAGGCAATCAAAACCAAAACTGACTACCTGCGTGATGTCACCTCACAGCTAAAAGAGATGCGTCACTATGCGCAGACCAACACTGAGACGCTTTCCAGTCACTGGCTAGCCTTTGATGCCGGGGAGTATAAGGATAAAGAGTACGCCACGCGTTTTGAGACGCTGATCAACAAGCAGGGACAGCTGCTGGATGATATCGATCAGGCGATTCAGGATCTGGAAATCGCCATCAATCACAGCGAGCAGGAAAGCTAAGCGCGGCTGCTGGTGGCCTAATCGGCCACCAGCCACATCTCGGCTTCATCGAACATCTCTTCAACAATACGCGCAATCGTCGCCTTGTCGTTTTTACTCATATCGGTTTCGATGGCGTTACGCTCCATCGGCTTAACCCGCACCTCCAGATCCGGAAAGACGCGCTGCACGCGCTTCTCCAGCTCCTGCAAAATCATTTCGCGCGCGCCCGGTAAACCGGCTACGTTGCGCTTGTCGTAAATCAGCTCCACAAACATCAGGGCATTCCAGTAATCAAAGTGGGAGCGCCATATTACTGTAAATAAAACCAGTGACAAGCGGCAGGGCGGCAATTATTTTCAAACGGGTGAAACAGCGCGGCGTAAAGATGCAACGACAGAGGAGTAAAGCGGGCAAAAGCAGAGGGCGCACGCAAAAAATCGAACCTCTGGAGGTGGAAATCCAGCAACACCTCCAGAGGCGGTGCAATAGCACCTTTCGTTCAAGGACAATCGACGACAGTCGTCGTGAGTATTAAGTTATACAACTTTTCCCATCTTGTACAACTTTTTCCCCGGAAATTTCTCTCCGATCGCCTTTTTATCAGTGCATCGCTTATAACTCGTTCTTAATACAGAACTCTTCCCACGTCATACCCAGCGCTTCCGCGTGAGACTTCAGATAGGTTTCAATTGCTTGTGCAGCAACCGCTTTATCCGGTTCCGCCAGCTGGATGGAGAACAGCATGCCGTCGAGCTTCTTCTGACGCAGAAACGCGGCATAGATGCGCTCGGCGTGCCACGCGCGCAGTTCACGCAGGGACATATTGGCGGCGCGCGCATCACTCTCACTCAGTTCATCCAGCGCGGACTGAAAATCAGGGTGGGCGGTGAAAAACAGGCTGCGAGCCAGGGCGTAATACTCTTCAGGGGTTTTCATTCGGGGGTTCCTGCCGGTCAAATTGCGCGTTAGTGTAACCCGCACACGGCGACTTGTCAGGAACCCCGAATGTTTACTGCTGTGCGGCTTGCAGGCGCGTCACGTCCTGCTGATTTTTTTCCAGCGTTTGGTCCACCGTCAGCTTGCCCTGCAGCAGCGCCGCCAGATTCTGCCCGACGGCGTTACCCATCTGATCAAAGCCAGCAATACTGACGTACTGCACACCGGTGTAAGGTACGGTGTTCAATGTCGGTTGATCGACGGTGGCGGATTCAATCGCGTTGCGCACCTGAGCGGCGTAAGGCGCCAGGCGCTGGTAGTTTGGCTGCTGGTAGGTGGAGTTGCGGCTGCCGGGTGGCACCGCTCCCCAGCCGACGGTATCCGCGACCTGCTGAATATACTGCCGCGAGGTCGCCCAGCTGATGAAGTCCACGGCGGCGGCGCGCTGCGGTGAGTTAGCCGGTACCGCCAGCGCCCACGACCACAGCCAGTGCGAGCCGTTGCGCGTAATGCCGCCCGGCGCCGGCGCAAATGCCAGCTTGTCCGCCACCAGCGAGATCTGCGGGTTAATCAGCAGCCCGGCGGCGACGGTACTGTCGATCCACATCGCGCATTTTCCCTGTGCGGTAAGACGCAGGATCTGGCCAAAGCTATTGCTGGCCGTATCCGGCGGACCGTCCTGTTTCACCATCGCCAGATAATCGGTCAATACCTCACGCCACTCTGGCGAATTCAGCGTCGGCTGCCAGCGATCGTCAAACCACTGCGCACCATAGGCGTTGGCCATGGTGGTGAGCAGGGCAACGTTATCGCCCCAGCCGGGCTGGCCGCGCAGGCACAGGCCATAGATACCGTGCTGAGGATCGGTGAGTTTCGCCGCGAAATTTTTGATGTCGGTCCAGTCGGGATCGTCCGGCATGGTCAGCCCTTTCGCCGCAAACAGATCTTTGCGGTAATAGGTCATGCTGCTTTCCCCGTAAAACGGTAGCGCGTACAGCGTTTGCTGCCAGGACAGTGCTTTGCGCACCGGCGTCAGCAGATCGTCGCTGTCATACTCTGGCGGCAGGTTGTTGAGCGGCGCCAGCCAGCCTTTTGTACCCCACAGCGGCGCTTCATAGGTACCCACGGTAATCACATCAAATTTTGCGTCACCGCTGTTCATGGCTGCCAGCACCGCCTGGCGCAGGGCGCCATCATCCATCACGTGCCACTGCAGTTTGACGTCCGGATGCTGCTGTTCGTAACGGCTCGACAGCTGCTGCATGATAGTCATGTCACCATTGGCAATGGTGGCGATATTGAGCGTGGTGGCGGCCTGGCTGAGCAGCGGCAGCGCGGCCAGCAGCGCGATTATGGTACGCTTCATGGCGGCTCCTTATGGCTGCTGCAGGCGGAAGAACGCCATTTTTTCCACCAGCAAACCGGCATGCTGGCTCACCGTCTGGCTGGCCGCGCTGGCCTGTTGCACCAGCGATGCATTCTGCTGGGTGGCGCCGTCCATCTGGATTACTGCGGTGTTCACCTGCTCGATACCGCTGGATTGCTGGCGGCTGGCCACGGCGATCTCGCCAACGATATCCACCATGCGCGCCACGCCGTGATTGATGTCGTTGAGCATCTCGCCAGAGCGCTGCACCAGCGCGCTGCCGGCTTCGACTTTACCTACGCTGGCATCGATTAGCGCTTTGATCTCCTGTGCTGCACCGGCCGAACGCTGCGCCAGCTGTCGCACCTCTGACGCCACCACCGCGAAGCCGCGTCCCTGTTCCCCGGCGCGCGCCGCTTCCACCGCCGCATTCAGTGCCAGCAGGTTGGTCTGGAAGGCGATTTCATCAATTACGCGGTTGATATCCGCGATGCGCTTGCTGGAGGATTCAATCTCCTCCATCGCACTCACCGCGTCGCGCAGTACACCGCTGCCGCGCTCGGCCTGATGGCGCACATCGCTTGCCAGCTCGTTGGCCTGCGCGGCGTTGTCCGCGTTGTGTTTCACCGTGGCGGTCATCTGCTCCATACTGGCCGCAGTCTGCTCCAGTGAACTGGCCTGCGCGTGGGTGCGCTCCGACAGGTCGTCGTTGCCATCCGCCATCTGGCGTGCCGCATCGCTCAGTGCATGGGCACTTTCGCCCACCTCACGCACGATCTCCGCCAGCCGCACATCCATGCGCAGCAGCGCCTGCATCAGTTCACCCATCTCATCGCGCGTAACCGTGCCGATGTGGTGATTGAGCTCGCCGCCGGCGATGGCATCCGCCAGCTCGCGCGCCTGGGCGATGGAACGGTTAATCGAGCGGATCAGCAGCCAGCCGGAGACCAGCGCCAGACTCAGACCCAACAGCAGGATGGCGATCAGGCTATTGCGTGCCAGCAGGTAGTCGCGGTTGCCCTGCTGCCAGGCCGTCTGGGCATGCTGCCGCATCAGCGTATCCAGCTGATCGATATCCTGCTGCAGCAACTGGCTGCCGCTGCGCAGGCGGGTTTCGATCACCACCAGTGCGGCGGACGGGTTACCGCCTTTCAGCAGCTCACCGGCTTCATGCAGCGCACCCTGCCAGCCGTCGAGATGGGTCAGGAAGCGCTGGCTCAGCGGTTTGGTCTGCGCATCAAACGCCAGCTGCTGCCAGGTATGGCGATCGGCGTTGATTTGCTGACCGTACTGCGCAATGCGCGCCAGGCGTTTTTCCACTTCACTGCTGTCGGTCCAGTAGCGCAGCGCATCGAACAGGGTAGCGGATTGCTCCTGCACCATGCGGTACAGGCGTGAAGAGTATTGCAGCGGGAGCAGCTCGTTCTGATAGGCATTTTGCGCGCGCTGATCGGCAGCGCGCAGGCCGATAATTCCCCAGACGGCAGCAATAATCAGTAACAGGCACAGCAGGCTGACAATCGCAGCCAGACGTGCGCGAAGGGTCAATCGCATAACAGCGTTCTCCGAAACCAGGGTGAGTAAGTCGTCAATATTGTTATGGGTGCAGGTGCTTTAGACTTCACATCAGGTTATCGGCGAAGAGTTGAACAGCTTGAGGGCGCCGGAGAAAGAGAAGGGGGATTCCACTGCAGATACCTTGCGTCACGCCGGGAAAACATTATAACGTAGCCGCCATTGATGCGAGTGTAGGGACCGAAGATGAAAAAGTGGATGGTACTGGCCGCGCTGGCGCTGAGCGGCTGTGCGCAAATCAACAGTTATGACGAAGCGGTAAAAACCCCGGCACCGCTGGAGCTGCAGGGTAACTGGCAGACGATGGGACCGCAGAGCAAGCTGATCAGCAGCGAGGCCATGGCCAGCCTGATCGTCAGCGCTGATGGCACTACTCTTGACTGCCGCCAGTGGCAGCGGGTGATTGCCAAACCGGGCAAGCTGACGCGCCTGGATGATGACTGGGTTAACGTTAATCGTCAGGCGCGTGTGATGCCGCTCTCGCTGGAGAACGGTGAGCTGCACTACGATGGCCTGACGCTGCGTAAAGTGGATCGCCCAACCGTCGAGTGCCAGCAGGCGCTGGACGAAGTGGCAAAGCGTCCTGGCGACGCGGTGATTCAGGATATTGAGCCGCAGATTCTCAGGCCGGTTACGGCAGAGAAATAATCCGATTGCGCGGGTAAGGCCACAGTGCCGTTACCCGCGCAATCTGTGGATTAAAGGTTCCCCGGGTAGAGTACCTTGTTAGAGAAGCGGCCATAGGCTGAGGTGACTTTTTGTTGTTGCGACGTCGTTTGCACCAGCGATCGCAGTTCATCCATGCGCTCAGCCAGTAACGTCTTCATCAAGACTTCATTATCCAGTATCTCTTTAATCAGTGCGCGAATTTGCACACGCAGGGCCGCAGGGAGTGCACCCGGATCCTGATTACGTGCCATGCACTCGACGTTGCGGACATAAGTACTTTCATTCGCCACCAGATCATCCCACAGTCCTTCCCGCGCCTGATTCAGCATAGTGTTACTTAACTTCAGTAACTGCTGATATCCCTGCAACACATCGCCAGGTGCCATCATCAGTAAGATTCCTGTACGTGATGAGGACCAATTTGCTTCCATGCATCGGCGATATTGGTGAGTAACCCTTCAACCTCGACAATGGCCTCTGCATCATTACGCAGGTTAGCTTCAAGCAAACGTCGTGTCATGTAGTCATACAGGTTGTCGAGGTTTGCGGAGAGTTCACCGCCCACCTCATGATTTAATCCTGCGCGTAAGCCGTTGGTAATAATATTGATGGCTTTGGAAAGTGCCTGGCCTTTACCGGGAATGTCGCCCTGTTCCATCAAAATAGTGGCTTTTTTCATGGCGCTCAGTGCGCCATCAAATAGCAAAACTACCAGCTGGTGTGGGCTGGCACTTAACACGGCACTCTCCAGACCGACCTGTGCGTAGGCCTGCGTTCCCGATTTTGCGTACATTTTTAACTCCTGTTAACTGCTCATCGCCGCAAACTGCTGCGTCAGATAGTTCTGGGTTTGCGTCATGGATGAGACCAGCGTATTCAGATTCGTGAACTGGGTTTTGTAGCGTGCCATGGTGGCGGTAATCTGAGCATTCACCCGGTCGTAATCATCAGACAATTTCTTCAGTGTCTTGTTGATACCGTCTGTGGCGTTTTGCACTGAACCATCAGTGCCCAGGATCTGATCGAGATAGTTACTGGTCTGCGTTGCGAAGCCAGTCGTTTTACCGTCACCTGACAGGAACGTCACGACATCTGCGGATTTTTCATCCAGCGCTTTATTCAGTTTGGTGCTGTCGACGGTCAGCTTGCCGTTAATATCCTGAGTGATACCAATCTGAGAAAGCAGTGAAATACTGCCGCCGCTCTGGGCACTGGTGGACAGCTTGGAGCGCAGGCTGGTCTGAATGTTACGCAGCGTGCCGTCGCCCAGCAGATCGCCATTACTGGTATCCTGGGACGTACTGCCCTGATCTACGGCAGTGTACTTCGTCTGGTTACTAATGGTGGTTTGCAGCGAGTTATACGCATCAACATAGGCCTGCACCGCAGCGATCATCGGCGCATTATCCTTGGTGACGGATAAGGTCTCCGGGCTGCCGGTATTGGTTTTGGTCAGGTTCAGCGTGACGCCTTCCGGCGCATCAGTAATGGTGTTGCTGCTGCGGGTGATGGCGACGCCGTTGATGCTCAGTTTGGCGTCGGCAGCGGTTACCTGCTCTGTCATGCCATTGCTGCTGCCACCTTTAGTAAAACCAATGTACTGCGCCAGGGCGCTGTCATCGGTAGAAACCGTCATCTCGTTGGTGGTGCCGGTATCACGCGAGGTCAGGGCCAGATAATAGGTATTGTCATCAGACTTGATGATACTGGCGGTAACGCTGCCCTGCTGTTTGTTAATCGCATCTTTAATGTCCGTCAGGCTGGTTTGATCTTTGCTCAGCGTGATGGTCATTGGGTCTTTCTGACCAGGTTGCGTAATGGTAATAGTGCGCGAGGCGAGGCTGGAATCGCCTAAATCGCCATCTTTACTGGTCGCGCTTTTCGACAGCAGCGACTGCGCTTTAGCCAGTTGGGTAACTTCAACCGAAAAGTTACCGGCTGCCGCGTCATTGGCCAGCGTGGCGGTGAACGCAGTGTTGGTGCTGCTGACTTTGGTTGAGGCAATAGCAGAGGTATCTTTTAAGGCCGCTGCGGCCGTTTGCACTTTTGCCAGTGCAGTTTGTACCACCCCCCAGGCCGTTAATTTTGCTTTATAAGACGTTTGCTGCTGCGTAATTGGCGTCAGGTTCGCTTGTTCAGCGGTTTGAAGCTGGTCATACAAATCGCTTAAGCCGAGGCTGTTACCGGCATTGAGGTTGCTTACACTTGCCATGTTGGAATCCTTAGGGTTGACGATCACTGGAGAGAGTATCGGCAGCGTTGTAAGGAATATTAGAGAAGGTGAAAAAAAACAATAAGCCAAATAGGGTCGAAATCGTGGCGTGTTTCTGGCCTTTAAAAAAAAGCTAAGGTTTTTATCCGGGTCGACGATAACCATAACAAGCTAATTGGCCTCGGGCCATAAGCCCGATTGAAACCCACTTTTAGAATACAGGACATCATCATGGCCGTTATTAATACGAATACCCTGTCTCTGGTTACCCAGAACAACCTGAACAAATCTCAGTCTTCCCTGGGCACGGCGATTGAGCGCCTGTCTTCCGGCCTGCGCATCAACAGCGCTAAAGATGATGCTGCAGGTCAGGCGATTGCTAACCGCTTCACCTCTAACATCAACGGCCTGACCGTTGCTGCCCGTAACGCCAACGACGGTATCTCTCTGGCACAGACCGCTGAAGGCGCGCTGTCCGAGATCAACAACAACCTGCAGCGTGTGCGTGACCTGACCGTACAGGCGCAGAACAGCTCCAACTCGGCTTCAGACATCGACTCCATCCAGGCTGAAGTTAACCAGCGTATGGAAGAGATCAACCGTGTTACTGCACAAACTGATTTCAACGGTATCAAAGTACTGAACACCGGTTCTGGTTCTAAAGATTACAGCTTCCAGGTGGGTTCAAAAGACGCCGAGACTATCTCCATTACTATTAGCTCAAGTAACGGTTATAACCTGGCGAAAGCAGGGGCTACTGGTACTGCACTGAACACCCGTACTATGGGCACTGGCGATACAGTTAACGGTACTGCTCGTGCAACTCAGGCAGTAGGTTTTGACGTACTCAAAGGCTCTGTAAGTGCTTCTGGTACCGCAGCCGGCACAACACCGCTGGCTGATATTGATGCTGCCATCAAATCTGTCGATTCACAGCGCAGCCTGCTGGGTGCTTCGCAGAACCGCTTTGAATCTACCATTACCAACCTGAATAACACAGTGAACAACCTCTCAGCTGCGCGCAGCCGTATTCAGGATTCTGACTACGCAACCGAAGTGTCGAACATGTCGCGCGCGCAGATCCTGCAGCAGGCAGGTTCTTCTGTGCTGGCGCAGGCCAACCAGGTACCACAGACCATGCTGTCATTGCTGCGCTAATCGCCAGCACCATAAAAAAACGGAGCCAATATGCTCCGTTTTTTTTTGGCCGTTGTTCTTGGCTTTTATTCAGCAAAATCTTCTATTCATATGTCTGGATTAATTTTTAAATTTTTAGGCATTCTTTTATTAAAGATAGTGAAGTTTTCCCGGATGGTGTCGATAACTTTTGTACGGTGAGTAACCGCAGGCCTGAAGGGCTGAATCCACTTACTTAATAAAGGATATTTGCTATGGCAGTGATTAATACCAATACATTATCGCTGGTTACCCAGAACAACCTGAACAAATCTCAGTCTTCTCTGGGCACGGCTATTGAGCGCCTGTCTTCCGGCCTGCGCATCAACAGCGCTAAAGATGATGCTGCAGGTCAGGCGATTGCTAACCGCTTCACCTCTAACATCAACGGCCTGACTGTTGCTGCCCGTAACGCCAACGACGGTATCTCTCTGGCACAGACCGCTGAAGGCGCGTTGTCCGAGATCAACAACAACCTGCAGCGTGTGCGTGACCTGACCGTGCAGGCGCAGAACAGCTCCAACTCGGCTTCAGACATCGACTCCATCCAGGCTGAAGTTAACCAGCGTATGGAAGAGATCAACCGCGTCACTGCGCAAACTGACTTCAACGGTATCAAAGTACTGAACACCGGTTCTGGTTCCAAAGATTACAGTTTCCAGGTTGGCTCTAAAGATGCTGAAACCATCGCTATCACCATTAGTTCCAGTGATGGTTATAACCTGGCGAAAGCGGGCACCGGTACGGGCACTGCTCTTAACACCCGCGCCATGGCTTCCGGAACAGATTTAGTCAATGGTTCTGCACGTACAACTGCTGCAATTGGTTTTGACGTACTGAAAGGTAAAGTGACCGGTGGTGCATCTGGCGCCGCTTCTGGTACCACGCCACTGGCAGACATCGATGCAGCGATCAAATCTGTTGACTCGCAGCGCAGCCTGCTGGGTGCCTCACAGAACCGCTTTGAGTCGACCATCACCAACCTGAACAATACCGTGAACAACCTGTCAGCTGCGCGCAGCCGTATTCAGGATTCTGACTACGCGACAGAAGTGTCGAACATGTCGCGCGCGCAGATCCTGCAGCAGGCAGGTTCTTCTGTGCTGGCGCAGGCCAACCAGGTACCACAAACCATGCTGTCTCTGTTACGTTAATTACGCGTACAGTCAAAAAGCTCCCAATTGGGAGCTTTTTTTTTCAAAGTGTTTACTTTGCCAGCATTCAAAAATTCAGTCGTAATTTTAATAAAATCATCATTAAAGGTTGTTCGCCTCCTGCCGATAAATTTTCACGACGGCGTGATTGCCTCAGGCTTGATCGAGCCTGCATCCACTATCTGTTGAAGGAAAAATATTATGGCAGTAATTAATACTAACACCTTGTCACTGGTCACCCAGAACAACCTGAACAAATCTCAGTCTTCCCTGGGCACGGCGATTGAGCGCCTGTCTTCCGGCCTGCGCATCAACAGCGCTAAAGATGATGCTGCAGGTCAGGCGATTGCTAACCGCTTCACCTCTAACATCAACGGCCTGACCGTTGCTGCCCGTAACGCCAACGACGGTATCTCTCTGGCACAGACCGCTGAAGGCGCGCTGTCCGAGATCAACAACAACCTGCAGCGTGTGCGTGACCTGACCGTACAGGCGCAGAACAGCTCGAACTCTGCCTCAGACATCGACTCCATCCAGGCTGAAGTTAACCAGCGTATGGAAGAGATCAACCGCGTAACGTCGCAGACCGACTTCAACGGCATCAAAGTGCTGAACACCGGTTCTGGCACCAAAGATTATAGCTTCCAGGTGGGTTCAAAAGACGCCGAGACCATCTCCATTACGATCAGCTCAAGCGACAAGTTCAACCTCGCTAAGACTGGAGTTACTGGCGGTACTGCACTGAATACCCGTAGCATGGGTACGGGTGACACTGTCAATGGAACTGCACGTGCTACAGAAGCTGTCGGTTTTGATGTTCTCAAGGGCAAGGTTACCGGCGGTGCATCGGGTACAGCAGCTGGCTCGACGCCACTGGCCGATATCGATGACGCGATCAAATCAGTAGACGCACAGCGCAGCCTGCTGGGTGCCTCACAGAACCGCTTCGAGTCAACCATCACCAACCTGAACAATACCGTTAACAACCTGTCAGCTGCGCGCAGCCGTATTCAGGATTCTGACTACGCGACAGAAGTATCAAACATGTCGCGCGCGCAGATCCTGCAGCAGGCAGGTTCTTCGGTACTGGCGCAGGCCAACCAGGTGCCACAGACCATGCTGTCTCTGCTGCGTTAATATTGCCGCTTATTTCAAAGCCCTGCCATTGGCAGGGCTTTTTTTTACAAATAGTAATAACCGGGAATGAGAAGGTTTTATAGCGCTTATACTGCGATTGCATACGAAACTCCTGAGTAGACTTAACCGATATGGTTTTGTCTATTCAAAGAACGTTATGCAGGAGAGGGTATGAATAACAATCTAATGGTGACCAGTCCACTATTGCCACCGCTTGATGAGTTTATCCCCTATCTGGAAGATATCTGGCAGAGCAAACGACTTACCAATGGTGGCCCTTTTCATCAACAACTTGAGCAGGCACTGGCTGATTATCTCGGCGTGCAGCACCTGAGCTTGTTTGCTAACGGAACGCTTGCTCTTGTGACAGCATTACAGGCATTGCGTATCACCGGCGAAGTCATCACAACCCCGTACTCCTTTGTGGCGACATCGCATTCTTTATTATGGAACGATATTAAGCCGGTATTTGTAGATATTGATCCGATCAGCTGCAATCTTGATCCTGCTAAAATTGAAGCAGCGATTACGCCTCAAACTACAGCAATCATGCCAGTTCATTGCTATGGCATACCCTGTGATGTTGATGCCATCCAGGAAATCGCCGATAAGTATGGTCTGAAGGTAATTTACGATGCTGCACATGCTTTCGCCGTGAAACGAGAAAATGAAAGTGTATTACTGCATGGTGATCTGTCCATTTTAAGCTTTCATGCTACAAAAGTATTTAATACATTTGAAGGTGGGGCGATTATTTGTCCAAATGAAAAAATAAAACGTCGTATTGATTACCTCAAGAACTTTGGATTCGCAGATGAGACGACAGTTGTCGCTGCAGGAATCAATGGTAAAATGAACGAGGTACAGGCTGCATTTGGATTATTGCAGCTGAAACATGTGGATAATGCTTTTCAGTGTCGGGCTGAAATATTTCAAAAATATGTTAATGCACTATCAGGCATTCAAGGCGTCTCTTTTAGCCATCTATCCGAAAACCTTGAATGGAATTATGCATATTGCGCAATTTTTATTGACGATACTCTTTTCCCAATGACAAGGGATGAGTTATATCAACAATTCAAAAAACAGGGAATATATGTACGTCGGTATTTCTACCCGTTAATTTCAGAATTTCCAATGTATAAGAATTATAGCTCCTCAGCTGTGGAAAACTTGCCTAATGCTATGGCTATTTCAAGAAAGGTGCTCTGTCTGCCGATCTATCCAACATTGAGTGAGCAAGAGCAGGATGACATTATTCAGGTAATTCTGGCTGCTGGTCAGGTTAAAGCAGCATGACGACCAAAAACTACACAAGATATGTTATTTTTAGCGGTGCTAATGAGAGGGCTATAATTGCCTCTTGCCGCTATTTTATAAGTAATAAAATTAGATTCTCCATAATTTCACGTCCCGCTGGCGATAAAGTGACCAGCACAAGTTATCGTCGATATATCCATGCAATCAGAAAGCAAGATGAATTAGATATAGAGGATATGCTACATTGCGTAAAAGAAATAACAAAGAAATTTCCAACTGATAAATTAATGTTGTTGCCGACGGCTGAGTCAATTAATCGTATTTATTTGAATTTTCGTCAACGGTTTATCACTACAGGACTTCATAGTGATCTATGCGATGAGGAGATTTATATGTTAATTTCTAACAAGTCGTCTTTTATCGCTCTGCTGGAGAGTTTTGGACTGGAAGCTCCAAAACAGATTAATGATCCCTGCGAGTTGGATATCCCATTCGTTGCCAAGCCGCTACGGGAATTTTCCCAGCAATCTGGTGAAAAATTGTATCCGGAATTAATTTTAGATAATTGTGGCCTTAGTAAACATCAGAAAATAAAAAATAAGAGCGATTATTTCTATCAAAAATATATAGACGGTGCCAGCTATTACTTTCTGATGAGAGTTAACAAGGATGGTACGGCTCAGATTTGCTACCAGCGAAACTTATTGCAGCAGGCGAATGGTAAATCAATGATTGCTGCGCAAGCTTGCGATTGTCCTGATCTTCTTTTTGAACAACGGATTATTGATGCATTTACTAGCGTAGGTTTTTACGGATTGGTAATGGTTGAAATTATGATTAGTGAAGGCAAGAGTTGGGTAATTGAAGCAAACCCTCGCTTGTGGGGACCTTTTCAGCTTGCTATCCAGCAAGGCATGTCGCCTGTAGATAATCTTGTTAATTCGAAAAAAGAAAATAAAAATACCAGTAACTATTTGTGGCTTAACGGATTAATCGAGACATGGGTCAAAGGTGGAAAGGTAAGGGACTATTTTTCACTGAATGAATCTTCTCTGTTTTTTATTTTAAAATCTATACCAGGAGACATCTATCTTCATAGGGATACCTGGCGTCTTTTTTTTCTGGAGTTGAGAAAAAACTTTTCCATGTATTATTTCAATAAATTAAATGCTTTTAAGTGGGTGAAGCGCAATGAATAATAATTTAATCGATGAAATTAAAGACAGATTGAAGTCAGAATCCAGTTCTGGCAAACATGCGCTGTACCAGGTATTGCCTGAAGAGCTACGTATTAGACTTGGTCATGTTGATTATAATCCAGGTTCTCGTTCCGAAGAGGCACGCCTGGATTATATTAAAAATAAAATAAAAATCAAAGACAAGGTGATATTTGATATTGGATGTAACCTGGGTTTTTTCTCACTCTCGTTTCTCAGTTTAGGCGCGGCGCATTTAATCTGTTATGAAGGCAATAAAAACCATGCCGACTTTGTGAAGCAAGCTGCAAATTTACTGGGATATCAAGAAGTAATTACAGTTAACAATAGTTATTATGAGTTTTCAGACTCCTCACTAAGAGCCGATGTCGGCTTGCTTCTGAACGTTTTACACCATGTTGGCGATGACTATGGTGATGCATCCGTTTCAAAAAATAATGCCAGGCATAAAATAATTGAACAGCTAAATAAGGTATCTGAAAGCTGTGAAACATTGATTTTTCAGTTAGGGTTTAACTGGCGCGGTGATAGTAAACTTCCACTTTTTACTACAGGTACAAAAAAAGAGTTGATTGAGTTTATCACTGAAGGAATTGAAGGGTTTTGGCAGATTGAGAGTATTGCTGTAGCTCAAGTTAAGACGGATAAAGAGGTTGTTTATGAGTCGATCAATGAAGGCAATCTGCAGCGGGACGATGCTTTAGGCGAGTTTCTTAATCGGCCTTTATTTATCCTTAAAAGTTTGCGTTATAAACGTAATTAATTTCTGCTGATATTTAACCTCAGTAAGCGGTGATGCGATGAAAGAGAATAAACTGGTTTCAATAATAATACCAGCATATAAAGGTGATTTCTTTGAACTGTCTTTGCAAAGTGCTGTGCAGCAAGATTATCCTGCGGTTGAAATAATAGTTTGCGATGACAGTGATAGCGATTTAATTAGTAACGTTGTCAGGAAATATCAAAACACTACGCCTGTAAAAATATCATATTATAAGAATGAGCAAAGATTACAGGAAATTGGCAATGTCAGACGCTGCCTGTCACTTTCTAACGGTGAGTATGTCAAGTTTCTTTATGATGACGACATATTACGGAAAGATTGCGTTTCTAAACTAATGAAAGCATTCACTGCCTCTTCGGATATAGTGTTAGCTTCCTCGCGCCGCCAGAGGATCAATGAACAAGGCGATGTTCTTCCTGATATCATGGCCACAGCATATCCTTTTCGTGGAGACGTTATCATTGAAGGGCGAGATTTAATCGCGTTCCTTAGTGATTATATCATCAATTTTATTGGTGAACCTTCATGTGTGCTTTGCCGTCGTCAGGATTTAGTGGATCTGGGAGATGAATTATTCTTCCTGAATGGAAAACGCATGCGCTATCTGGGTGATGTGGCGATTTATGTCAATTTACTCAGTAAAGGAAATTTTGCTTTCCTGAGCGAACCACTTTCAAAATTTCGTATTTCAGAGCAGCAAGTTAGTCAGATGGCCGCATTGGATCAGGAAGCGGTGGCTACGACTTACCAACAATTTCCATTGATGATCGAAGCATTAGGTTGGTATAAAGGCGATCATATCTCCAACCAGACAGTACGCGCATCTGCTCTTACTCATCCAGGAAATTATATTGAATGTAATTTGCTCGCGGCGCTGAGTAGTGCTTTGCATCTTTCAGGTGGCAGTCGTGCTAACAAGAACCTTGGTGACTGGTTAAAAAGTCGGGAAATAACGAAAGTTCAGTCTGCTTATATAGAAAATCACCTGTCTTCAATTTCAATTAATAAAGTTGTTGTATATGTGCTTGCCAGAGAAGCAGATAATGAAAATATTAATGTCACACTAGATAGCCTGGAGAAAAATGCCACACCAGGATTGATAGTTCATCCAGTGCTGATCAATGCAAATTTAACTGATTTTACCTCCATTGAGAATCTGAAGAATAGCGATCTTAATGAGTTTGAGCTTATTAATCAACATTTGTCAGAAGCTACAGTTGACTGGATTCTCATTCTTAAAGCAGGCTCTATTTTGACTAGCAGTGGTTTATTGCAAATGTCGTTCGCCCTGCCTGATGCGAAGGGATGTGCTGCAGTTTATGCTGATGAGCTTTATCATCAATCTGGTGAGGTGACAGGCTCATCATTTCGGCCTGACTTCAATCTTGACTTGTTACTAAGCCATCCTGCTGAAATGGCAAGACACTGGCTTTATAATCGAAATGTGCTGTTGAATGTGGGCGGATTTGACCCAGCCTACCATAAAGCATCAGAATTCGAACTTATTGTTCGTCTGGTCGAGCAATATGGTATCAATAGTATTGGTCATCTGCCAGAACCTTTGGTTATTTCTGAAAGTTTTTTATTAACTGACGAACCAGAGTATCGGGATATTCTTCAGAAGCATTTGCACAGGCGTGGATACACAAAAGGCTGGGTGAAAAACACATGGCCTGGTTTATATAGTCTTCGCTACGAACACGCAAATCAGCCGCTGGTTTCAATTATCATTCCTACTAAAGACCAATTGCCAGTCCTCATCACATGTGTCACTTCTCTTTTAGAAAAGACGCATTATAAAAACTACGAAATCATTGTCGTAGATAATAACAGTGAATCCGCTGAAGCGCAGCAGTGGCTGGCCGGATTAGCTGAAATTGATCCGAAACGCATAAGAGTACTTAGTTATCCCCACCCCTTCAACTACTCGGCCATAAATAATTTTGCAGCTCGTGAAGCCCGTGGTGAGTATTTGGTTTTACTCAATAATGATACAGCAATAATCAGTGAAAACTGGTTAGACGAACTGTTGAATCACGCACAACGGCCTGAGGTTGGGATCGTTGGGGCCAAATTGCTTTATCCTGATGGTCGTGTACAGCATGCTGGTGTAATTCTCGGTTTACGTGGTCCAGCTGAGCATCCTTTTATTGGCGAAGCTGCAGACGCACCTGGTTATATGCGCCGCCTGTTGGTTGACCAAAACTACGCCGCAGTTACGGCTGCGTGTCTGATGATTCGTGCAGAAATTTACAGAGAAGTAGGTGGACTCAACGAAGAAGACTTTAAGGTTTCATACAACGATGTTGATCTATGTTTAAAAGTACGTGAATCTGGATATTTAACTGTATGGACACCTCACGCTGTGGTAATGCATGAAGGTAGCGTGAGCCAAAAGCGAGTCGATAAAACAACGCAGGAAAAAAAGATCCGCAGATTTACTGATGAGCAGGATGCTTTTTATCGCCGCTGGATGCCATTAATTGCAAATGATCCTGCATACAATGCTAATCTTTCACTCAATGGTAATGGTTTTGAACTTGAGCAAGGTGATGCTTTAACCTGGCGGCCGCTCTCATGGAAACCAATGCCTGTAATTACCGCATTAATGGCGGATTTTACCGGATGTGGTCAATATAGAATCATTCAGCCACTGAATGCAATGATCTCAGAAGGGCTGGTTGAGGGCAGATTAACCGATGTAATGCAGCATGCTTCGGAACTTGCCCGTTATGCACCGGACAGTATAGTGTTGCAAAGGCAGATCACTCCTGAATCACATGAGTGGTTAAATCGATTGAAGGTGTTACCTGACATTTTTAAAGTTTTTGAGCTTGACGACTACTTACCTAATTTACCGATGAAGAGCATTCATCGTGAACATATGCCTAAAGATATTTTGAAGTCGATTCGCAAAAGTCTCAGTTTGGTAGACCGTTTCATCGTTTCTACCTCAGCGCTGGCAGATGCGTTTTCAGGCGCTCATGCTGATATCAGAGTGGTGGAAAACCGACTTCCGCCAGCTATATGGGGCAACCTGACTAGTTTGCGAGGGCAAAGTAAAAAACCGCGGGTGGGTTGGGCAGGAGGCTCAAGCCATACAGGCGATCTGGAAATGATTTATGATGTGGTAAAGACTCTTTCGGATCGAGTGGAGTGGGTATTCTTCGGCATGTGTCCAGCTAAATTGCGTCCATATATTCACGAATATCATCAGGGCGTTGAGATTAAAGACTACCCAGAAAAACTCGCATCATTAAATCTTGATCTGGCGTTAGCGCCGGTTGAAGATAATTTATTTAACCGCTGTAAGAGTAATTTACGTCTGCTTGAATATGGCGCCTGTGGTTTTCCAGTCATTGCAAGCGACGTTGAGTGTTATCGCTATAACCTGCCAGTGACTTTAGTACGTAACCGTTACAAAGACTGGATTGAAGCCATCGAAATGCACCTGAACGATCGTGATACGTCCTGGCTTATGGGTGATGCGCTGCGCGAGGCAGTAAGAAGTGACTGGCTGTTGACGGGCGAACCGTTAAGGCAGTGGGCAAAGCTCTGGTTGCCTGATTAAGTGAATAAAAAACCCGGTTTAATCCGGGTTTTTTTATGCATGAAGCAAATCAGCTATCGTGTTATCAGGCGATAGCTGAACTTTCACTCTGCGGAAAAAAATCCGCGGTAAGTTTATTTTGCCAGTCGGATGCTTCAACCCCCAGCGCCGCTATCCGCACGGTATTCAGTACGCTATTTGCCGGCCTTGCCGCTGCCATCGGATATTGCGCACTGCCAATCCCTTTCACCAGCACATCCCGCTGCGCGGCCACAAAAATCGCCTGGGCGAATTCGCACCAGCTGACCGCCACATCGCCACAGTAGTGATAAACACCAGCGGCTTCCGCACGGGATGCCAGGGTGATAATCGCCTGTGCCAGATCGCCGGCATAGGTCGGGCAGCCGAACTGATCGTTCACCACGCTGATTTCGCTGCGGGTTTCTGCCAGTCGCAGCATGGTTTTGACAAAGTTTGCACCGTATTCACTGAACACCCACGAGGTGCGAATCACTACGGCGTCCGGCAGCACGGAGAATACGCGTTTCTCACCCTCCCATTTGCTCAGGCCGTAGAAATTAATCGGGCAGGGCAGATCGCTTTCGGTATAAGGCGTTTTTTTACTGCCATCAAACACGTAATCGGTGGAGAGATGAATCAAGCGGGCGCCCTGCTGGTGAGCGGCGATGGCGAGATTTTCCGGGCCGATGGCGTTGATCTTCATGGCGCGGATACGGTCGGTTTCAGCCTTATCGACCGCGGTATACGCGGCGGCATTGATGATCACATCGGGACGGAATTTCTTCACCACCCGTTCCACCGCCGGGCGGTCGGTAATATCTAACTCGGCAGAGCCACAGGCCAGCAGGATCCACTCTGCCGGCACCCGATCCAGTAAACAACGGCCAAGCTGGCCATAAGCACCGGTTAACAAAACGCGCATTGCACTAACTCCTGCAGGGAGAGTCCTTGTTGATCTTTTACCGATAGCAGAGGCGTCGCTACCGGCCATTGCACCGCAATTTCAGCGTCATTCCACATCAGGCAGGCTTCATCCTGTGGGTTGTAGTAATCAGTACATTTGTATTCGAAGTCAGCGACCTCGGAGAGCACCACAAAACCGTGTGCCAGACCCGGCGGGATCCACAGCTGGGTTTTGTTCTCTTCAGACAGCTCCAGCCCGGTCCATTGGCCAAAGGTGGGCGAATCCGCACGGATATCGACGGCAACGTCAAATACCGCGCCGCGTACCACGCGCACCAGTTTGCCTTGCGGCTGGGTTTTCTGAAAATGCAGCCCGCGCAGCACGTTACGCGCCGAACGGGAGTAGTTGTCCTGCACAAAATCCAGGTCGATATCCAGCAGTTGCTGATAACGCCGCTTCTCAAAGGTTTCGAGGAAGAAGCCGCGGGCATCGCCAAACACTTTAGGCTGGATAATTTTGACATCAGCAATTTTCGTGGTGATGACCTCCATCTCACTCCTCCACCAGCATCTTCAGATAGTGACCATACTGCGTTTTGCCGAGATAGGCGGCGCGCTTCAGCAGCGATTCGCTGCCGATCCAGCGCTTGCGCCAGGCGATCTCTTCCAGACAGGCAATTTTGAAGCCCTGGCGCTTTTCAATGGTATGAATGAAGTGTGACGCTTCGAGTAAGCTCTCGTGGGTACCGGTGTCGAGCCAGGCAAAGCCACGTCCCAGCACTTCGACGTTGAGCAACCCATCGTCGAGATACATCTGATTGAGGGTGGTAATTTCCAGCTCGCCGCGGGGAGAAGGGCGAACTTCCCGCGCCATGGCGCAGACGTTTTTATCGTAAAAATAGAGGCCGGTGACGGCATAGTTCGATTTTGGCTGTGGCGGTTTTTCTTCAATGGACAGCGCGCGGAATTGCTTATCAAACTCCACCACGCCGAAGCGCTCGGGATCCATCACCTGATAGCCAAATACCGTAGCGCCCTGCGGCCGCGCGACCACGTCTTCGAGCTTTTTACCAAAGCTTTGCCCAAAGAAAATGTTATCGCCCAGCACTAATGCGCAGCGCTCACCGGCAATAAAAGACTCACCGATGATAAACGCCTGGGCCAGGCCATCGGGCGATGGCTGCACCGCGAACTGCAGATTAACGCCGAAATGGCTGCCGTCGCCCAGCAAACGCTGGAATCCCGCCAGATCTTCAGCGGTAGTAATCACCAGGATGTCACGAATGCCTGCCAGCATCAGCACCGAAAGTGGATAGTAAATCATCGGTTTGTCATAAACCGGTAACAACTGCTTCGATACGCCGCAGGTTACAGGATGCAGGCGGGAACCTGTCCCGCCCGCCAGCACTATACCTTTCATCATTGCCTTCCTTATTACGCGTCTCTGCTCTCCACAGAGTCATGCTGTGAGCATACGAGCGCGCAGGAATAATTGATGGCGCGAATAACCGATAAAAAAGCGGGCATTGCCGGGGATAAGCGGAAGGAGAGAAAAGCAGCGCGTGGGCATTCCTGCTGAGCTAAATCAAATTGGGCTCTTGCGCGGCAGACGATTTCCCCTTGCGCATCATAACCTCAAAAAAGTAACCATCCTGTTACAGCCTGGGTCAGAACTGCCGATAACCCTCTTCAGAATCATTCCAATTTTTAAGCTCTATTTTTCCTGTTTCTGGGGTGTCTATGCGCTTCAATTATGACTTGTTACCGGGTGAGCAACTGACCTTCGATGAGATCGCGCTGCGCTATGCGCAGCAGCATCCGGAGGAGAAGGAGCTCACCGCCCGCGGGTTGCTCAGCCCGTCAACCAGCTACCGCAACCTGGTGATCCGCGCGCTGTTTGCGCAGCAGGAGCTGAACAGTCCGCTGGAAGACCTGCTGTTCGTCTCTGACGATAATGAGCGCAAAAACTACCTGCGCCGCTTTGAGCACTACCTGAAAAACCAGCAGGCGTTTCTCTATTTTCGCCGCAACGACGAAGCGCGCAAAAGCGGGCGCTGGAAGGTGATCGGTGAAACGCGGGTCTACGCGATGCTCGATCCGCGCTCGGCGGAGGCGCAAAACCTGCTCAACAGCCGCGGCTTTAAGCTGGTGCTGATGCGCCAGACCGAAGAGGAAGAGTACTGGCAGCTGTTTGATCCGCAGGCGCACCCGTGTTTCCCGCTGTCGCGCAAGATCCAGTTTTTAGTGGTGCTCAGCACGCCGCAGCAGAAAATGCCCAGCGCGGTGATGCCGGGTACCGAAGTGGGGCGGCGCGTCAAGGCGAAAGTGTTCCAGCGCGCCAGCCAGGCGGAGTTCAGCGCGGCGGTGAAAGCGCGCTATGGTGCCTGCATTATTACCGGTACGCGTTTAACCGAGCGCCACAGCTGGCCGTGGGTGGAAGCCTGCCATATCGACACCCAGGAGAATGAAGAGGGCTTTCTGGCGGATAACAGCGTCGACAACGGCCTGTTCCTGCGCAGCGACCTGCAGCGGCTGTTTATCAATAAAATGATTAGCATTGACGCAGAAACCGGTCAGGTGCTGTTTAATTCCGCGCTGGAATGCGACGAGTCCATTAGCCCTTTTTATCAGGCGCTTGAGGGCAAAACCTGTGCGCTGTGGGACGCCGTCCCGCCTGGCACAAGGCAGCGGCTGCGTAATCTGCGCTGAACCTGCGCACAATGGCGGTGCGATCCACCGCCATCCATAACAAATTTGAAATAACCTCGCTTTTGCCTGCCTATTCTGCCAATCGAAACCGCTACAGAATTGGATAATCATGCCGATAACTTTATTAACGCAGGGTAGTCAACGTGAACGATCTCTATACCGCCGATGGCGTGATGGATAAACATTCGCTCTGGCAGCGCTACGTTCCTCTGGTGCGGCATGAAGCGCTGCGCCTGCAGGTGCGTTTGCCAGCCAGCGTTGAGCTTGACGATCTGCTGCAGGCCGGTGGTATTGGCTTACTGAATGCCGTGGAGCGCTATGACGCGCTGCAGGGCACCGCCTTTACCACCTACGCCGTGCAGCGTATCCGGGGCGCAATGCTGGATGAGCTGCGCAGCCGCGACTGGGCACCACGCAGCGTACGTCGTAATGCGCGCGAGGTGGCCGGCGCCATGCATCAGGTAGAGCAAGCGTTGGGGCGCGCGGCTACCGAGCAGGAAGTGGCTGAGCGGTTGAATGTTTCGCTGGAAGAGTACCGGCAGATACTGCTGGATACCAATAACAGCCAGCTTTTCTCGTACGACGAGTATCGGGAAGAACACGGCGACAGTGCGGAACTGGTCACGGAGGGGCATGAGGAAGCCAACCCGTTGCATCAGTTAATGGAAGGAAACCTGCGTGAACGCGTGATTGAAGCGATTGAGGCGTTGCCTGAACGCGAAAAATTGGTGCTCACACTGTACTACCAGGAAGAACTGAACCTGAAAGAGATTGGCGCGGTGCTGGAAGTGGGGGAATCCCGCGTCAGCCAGTTGCACAGTCAGGCGATCAAACGCCTGCGGGCCCGTTTGACGGGAGCGCGCTAACAGACTCAGTTCCTGGGGAACCAAAAATAAAAAAACCGGGGACTCAGCAATGGGAGCCAAAGTTAAAGCCAGACCGTTAAGTCGCTACCTTAAAGACTACAAACACAGCCAAAGCAACTGTTCACACTGTGGCAAAGTTTTAGACCGTATGGCGTTAGTGTTCCGCGGCCAGATCATCAATAAAGAGGCCATCGCACGCATGGACCAGATGATTGACGATCAGGTATGGATGAAACTCCAGCCGGAACTGACGGCGCTGTGCCGTTTCTGCAGCGATATTTTTTGTAATACCCATCCGAATTACTTCGATATCATGGCGTTCAAACAATATCTGTTTGAGCAGACCGAGATGAGTCACAGTACCATTCGTGAATATGTGGTGCGTCTGCGTCGTCTTGATGACATGCTGAAAGCGAAAAATTTCCCGGCAGAAAGGTTACGGGGCAACAGCTGGCATGAGTGTCTGCAAAACGATCTGCCCGATGCGGGCAACAATAACTACCGTATTGCACTGCGCAAATATGACCAGTTCTTAGGCTGGCAGCGCGGCTAAGGGTGATTCAACCCCGGTTACTGGTGAGCATGCCAGCAACCGGGGCGCGTCGCGATCAATTCCGGATGCGACTTTTCTCATCTTCTGCAACACTGTAGGGATAACTGCACATTGCCCGAATGGAGGCTGCATTGTCCTTACATCTTCTGCACCAGTTTCCCCGTCTTGAACTGCTTGGCGCACCGACGCCGTTAGAGCATTTGCCACGCCTGTCTGATTACCTCGGACGCGATATCTTTATTAAACGTGATGACGTCACGCCGGTGGCGCTGGGCGGTAACAAGCTGCGTAAACTGGAGTTTCTCGCTGCCGATGCGCTGCGTGAAGGCGCCGATGTGCTGCTGACCGCCGGCGCGATCCAGTCCAACCACGTGCGCCAGACGGCAGCCGTGGCGGCGCGTCTGGGCCTGAAGTGCGTGGCGCTGCTGGAGAACCCGATTGGCACCGACGCCGCCAACTATCTGAGCAACGGCAACCGCCTGCTGCTGGACCTGATGGATGTCGAGGTTGTGATGGTTGATGCGCTGCACAATCCGCCGCAACAGCTGGCAGAGCAGGCAGAACGGCTGGAAGCGCAGGGCTTCCGGCCTTACATTGTGCCGGTGGGCGGCTCGAATGCGCTTGGCGCGCTCGGCTACGTCGAATGCGCGCAGGAGATTGCCCATCAAAGCGAAGGCGTGGTGGATTTCGCTGCGGTGGTGGTGGCGTCGGGCAGTGCCGGGACGCATGCCGGGCTGGCGGTCGGTCTGGAACAGCTGCTGCCGAATAGCGAGCTGGTGGGCGTGACGGTGTCGCGCAAGGTCGAGGCGCAGCTGCCGATGGTGGAGCGCATTCGCAGCGCGCTGGCACAGCAGCTGGAGCTGGAAGCGCGTGCGCCGGTAACACTGTGGGATGACTATTTTGCGCCACGCTACGGCGAACCCAATGACGAAGGCATGGAAGCGGTGCGCCTGCTGGCGCGGCTGGAGGGCATTATGCTCGACCCGGTCTACACCGGCAAAGCGATGGCGGGTCTGATTGATGGCATCAGCCAGAACCGTTTCCGCCGGGAAGGGCCGCTGCTGTTTGTGCATACCGGCGGCGCACCAGCGTTATTTGCTTATCATCCTTCGGTATGAGACAGCAGCAAAAAAAGGTTTATAATCCAGCGGTTATTACAAAGAGCACATGCCGGAGCGGCACCCTTTATTGCGAGATAAAGCACGCCGCGCCCAAAATGAGCGTTAATTAACCATAAGCACACAACACATCACAATAATGGGGTAAACATGGCTTTCTCTCCGATTCGTCGCCAGCTGGTGATGGGAATGATGGCGGTCGCACTGGTGGCGGGCGTGAACGTAAAAAGCTTTGCGGCAGAAGATTTGCTGGCGCAGGTCAAGAGCAAAGGTGAGCTGCGCGTCGGGCTGGAAGGCACCTATCCGCCGTTCAGCTTCCAGGATGAAAACGGCAAGCTGACCGGTTTTGAAGTCGAGTTTGCCCAGGAGCTGGCAAAACACCTCGGCGTGAAAGCGGATCTCAAACCGACCAAATGGGACGGTATGCTGGCCTCGCTGGATTCCAAACGTATCGACGTGGTGATCAACCAGGTGACCATCTCCGACGAGCGCAAGAAGAAGTATGACTTCTCCACGCCGTACACCATCTCTGGCGTGCAGGCGCTGACGCTGAAGAAGAACGCGGGCTCGATCACCAAACCGGAAGATCTGTCCGGCAAGAAAGTTGGCGTGGGTCTCGGTTCTAACTATGAGCAGTGGCTGCGCGACAACGTCAAAGGCGTCGATATCCGCACCTATGATGATGACCCAACCAAATATCAGGATCTGCGTTCAGGCCGCGTTGATGCCATTCTGGTTGACCGCTTAGCCGCGCTGGATCTGGTGAAGAAAACCGGCAATACCATGGCGGTGGCTGGCCCGGCGTTCTCCCGTCTGGAAGCGGGCGTGGCGCTGCGCAAAGGCAATGAATCGCTGCTGAAAGCGATTGATGGTGCGATTGCCGACATGCAGAAGGATGGCTCGCTGAGCAAGCTGTCTGAGAAGTGGTTCGGCGCGGACGTCACGAAATAATGCAGGAAAGTTTACAGCTGGTGCTGGATTCAGCACCTTTTCTGCTGAAGGGCGCGCTGTTCACGCTGCAGCTGAGTATCGGCGGGATGTTCTTCGGCCTGATACTCGGCTTCGTGCTGGCGCTGATGCGCCTGTCACGCTTCTGGCCGGTCAACTGGCTGGCGCGTTTCTATGTGTCGATCTTTCGCGGCACGCCGCTGATCGCCCAGCTGTTTATGATCTACTACGGTCTGCCGCAGTTTGGCATTGAGCTCGACCCGATTCCGTCAGCCATGATTGGTTTGTCACTTAACACCGCGGCCTATGCCTCGGAATCGCTGCGTGGCGCGATTGCGGCTATTGAGCGCGGTCAGTGGGAAGCGGCCGCCAGTATCGGCATGACGCCGTGGCAGACGCTGCGTCGCGTTATTCTGCCGCAGGCGGCGCGAACCGCGCTGCCGCCGCTCGGTAACAGCTTTATCAGCCTGGTGAAAGATACCTCGCTGGCGGCCACCATTCAGGTGCCGGAGCTGTTCCGGCAGGCGCAGCTGATCACCTCGCGCACGCTGGAAGTGTTCACCATGTATCTGGCGGCCTCGCTGATTTACTGGGTGATGGCTACGGTGCTGTCGGCGCTGCAAAACCGGCTGGAAGCGCACGTCAATCGTCAGGATCGGGAGGCAAGATGAGTGCAATTGAAGTGCGTCAGCTGGTGAAACAGTTTCACGGCCAGACGGTGCTGCACGGCATCGACCTCGATGTCGCGCCCGGCGAAGTGGTGGCCATCATCGGTCCGAGCGGCTCGGGCAAAACCACGCTGCTGCGCAGTATTAATCTGCTGGAAGTGCCGGAAAGCGGCCTGGTCAAAGTCGGTGACATCAGCATCGACGCCAGCCTCGGTCTGCATAAGCAGAAGGATAAAGTGCGGCAGCTGCGCCAGCAGGTCGGCTTTGTGTTCCAGAACTTCAATCTGTTCCCGCACCGTTCGGTGCTGGAGAACATCATTGAAGGGCCGGTAATCGTCAAAGGCGAAGCGAAGGCGGAAGCCATTGCGCGCGCGCGCACGCTGCTGGAGAAGGTTGGTCTGCACGGTAAGGAAGAGAGTTTTCCACGCCGGCTTTCCGGCGGTCAGCAGCAGCGCGTCGCAATTGCCCGGGCGCTGGCGATGCGTCCGCAGGTGATTCTGTTCGATGAGCCAACCTCGGCGCTGGATCCTGAACTGGTGGGCGAGGTGCTCAGCACCATCCGCGCGCTGGCGCAGGAGAAACGCACTATGGTGATCGTTACGCATGAGATGAGCTTCGCGCGTGAAGTCGCCGATCGCGCCATCTTTATGGATCAGGGGCGTATTGTGGAGCAGGGCCCGGCTAAAGCGCTGTTCAGCAATCCGCAGCAGGCACGCACCCGGCAATTTCTCGACAAGTTTCTCAATCAATAATCTCTCCGGGCCGGTTCGCTGGCCCGAATTATTTTTCCTCTAGCAAAATATTAAATACCGCGCTTACCTTTTTGACGCATTAATAAATTTATTTCCCGGCGATATAATTAATGCTGGTTTACTCCGCTGCGGAATGTTCTTAATTTCCACGCGGCATTACGTGCGCGGCGCACCGTCAATTTATGCCATGAAGGCTTAAATAACAGCTATTCACAGCTAACCCGCCGGGCGGTCAATTTATCTCTGGTACTGTAAAGTATTGTTATATCAGGACCAGCGAAAAAGTTTTAGGAGTTTCGCTAGAGTCAGCCCCTGCTGCTTGTTGAATAATCGTTGAATAACCATAAAGGCTTCACTGCCTGTTTCTTCATTCTTCTCCTTTAAGACCTACACCGCAGCAGGAGTCAAAAATATGAATAACGCCAGGAAAGAAGATATTGCATGGGTGAATACCCTGAAAGGGGTGTGCATATTGCTGGTGGTGCTGTATCACACCGTATTACCCGGCTTTGAGGGCACGGTTAAATATCTCAGCGCCGGCTGGATCCCGGCGGAAATATGGGTGCAGTTTAATACGGTGTTATCACCGTTGCGTATGCCCGCCTTTTTCTTTGTCTCCGGCCTGCTTGCCACCAACGGCATTCTCAACCGGCCGTGGAAACAGGTGTTTACCAGTCGCATTACTAATCTGTTCTATCTCTATGTGCTGTGGGGCTTTATTCAGTGGTGGTCGATTGTCGGCATTTCGACTGAAATCACCGGCCAGCGTATCTCGCAGAACCTCAACGCGGCTTACGCCGGTTCGCTGCTGGAGTTCCTTAAGCTGACCTTCCTGGCAATGAGTACCTCGTGGTACCTGTACGGTCTGGCGATCTACTTCCTGTGCGCCAAAATCTTCCGCCAGCACAAAGTGGCGCTGCTGGTGGCGGCGGTGGTGCTGAATTATCTGGCGGTGGAGAAGATCATTCCCTACTGGGGACCGCAGAGCGTGGCACAGTATTTCCTGTTCTTCCTGCTGGGCGCGTTCTGGAGCCCGCTGATGTTGCGCCTGAGTCAGCTGCGCCGCGAGAACCTTCTGCCGTGGGCCGCGCTGGCAGCGCTGTCCGGCCTGCACGTGATTTTTGGTCTCGATAAGAGCCTGTTCATGTGCATCATCGCGGTGCTGGTGAGCGTGGCGGCATGCCGCTGGCTCAACGCGCACTTCAGCATGCGTTACTTCAACTGGATTGGCCGCAACACGCTGCAGATCTACGTTATCCACCGCATTTTTATTGAGTTCTTCGGCATGTCGGCGATTCTGTTTGCGCAGCGCCATCATCTGTTTGAGCAGGCGTGGTTTGCGCTGCTGTGGGCGTGCTTCTATCCGCTGGCAATTGTCGGCATCTGTTCGCTGTGTTCGGTGGCGGTGTGGTCGCTGACCAACCGCGGGCTGGGGCAGTCGCTGTTTGTGTTCCCGACGCTGATTGGTTTGAAACGCAGTAAGTCGGTGGCGTGATGTTCGCTGGTAAGTTTTAAAGTGGTACAAAAACGACGGAACGTTTCGTAGCGGCGCGATTCATCGCACAATGAATAGCGCCGCTACGGCCTTATTGCAACTTGCGGTGTCCTTCACCGATTCCTATTACGCCATCCATGGCGATCCTGCTTTACTTAACCAATGGTCATCAGGCTGGCGTTGCCGCCGGCGGCCGCGGTATTGACGCTCAGCGAGCGCTCAATCAGCAGACGTTCCAGCAGCAGATTGGTCTCGCCGCGGGCAAAGCCCTGCACTGACACAATCGCGCCTTCGCGGGCGGCAATCTGTTCGCACAGGCTGCGCAGCTGATCGGCATCGCCGTGATAGATCACCGCATCAGACTCCGCCGCCAGCACATCTTTCGCCAGCGTGATGCGCGCCTGCACCGCGGCCGGCAGCGACTGGCGCAGCGTCCGATGCAGCTCGTCATCCTGCCACAGTGCCTGGCTACCTACGCTGGTGACCGCCGCCAGCTGAATCAGCGCATCCTGCTGATTGTCCGCGATACACAGTACCCGATCGCGCGGCAGCAGCGTAAAGGTGTTGCGCTCACCGGTCGGGCCTGGCAGCAGTCGCACGGTCCCGGCCTGACTCAGCGCATCGAAACGCTGACACAGCGCCAGCAGCTCCGGCTTATCCTGTGCCCAGCTCTGCAGTGCCTGATGCGCGCTCAGTAGCGTGGTGCGCACGCTGCTGTCCACTGGCCGTTCGGCATCCTGACGATCAAAGGTGATGCGCAGGGCGCCGTCCGGACGATGGGCCAGCAGGCGGTAAAGATAGAGCGGACCGCCGGCTTTCGGACCGGTGCCCGACAGGCCTTCGCCGCCGAACGGCTGCACGCCGACCACCGCGCCCACCATGTTACGGTTAACGTACAGGTTGCCGACTTTCGCCCCGGCCGTTACCTGCGCAATGGTTTCATCGATTCGGGTATGCACGCCGAGCGTCAGGCCATAGCCCGAGGCGTTGATCTGCTCAATCAGCTGCGGCAGGTTGTTGCGCGCAAAGCGCACCACGTGCAGCACCGGACCGAAAACCTCTTTATCCAGATCGCTGACCTGATCGAGCTCAATCAGCGTCGGTTTGATAAAGGTGCCGCTGTGCCACTCTTTGCTGTCCTGCGGATGCTCCTGCACCGCCTGATACACGGTAAAGCCTTTATTGCGCATCGCCTGGATATGGCGCTCGATGTTGGCTTTGGCTTCAGCGTCGATCACCGGACCGACGTCGGTCGACAGACGCTCCGGATTGCCCATGCGGCATTCGGCCATGGCACCTCGCAGCATCTTCAGCGTGTGGTCAGCCACATCGTCCTGGATGCACAGCAGACGCAGCGCCGAGCAGCGCTGACCGGCGCTGTCAAACGCGGACGCCACGATATCCACCACCACCTGTTCGGTGAGCGCTGAAGAGTCGACGATCATGGCGTTCATGCCGCCGGTCTCGGCGATCAGCGGCGTCGGGCGACCCTGCGGATCGAGGCGGCCAGCCAGGTTGCGCTGCAGCAGGGTGGCGACTGCGGTTGAGCCGGTGAACATCACGCCGCGCACCCGCTCGTCGCCGGTCAGCTGCGCACCCACCGTTTCGCCCTGACCGGGCAGCAGTTGCAGCACACCGGCCGGTACGCCGGCATCCAGCATGATCTGCACCGCCTGCGCGGCAATCAGCGGCGTCTGCTCGGCGGGTTTCGCCAGCACGCTGTTGCCGGCCGCCAGGGCGGCGGCAATCTGGCCGGTGAAAATCGCCAGCGGGAAGTTCCACGGGCTGATGCACACTACCGGACCGAGCGGGCGATGGGTTTCGTTATCGAAATCGTCACGCACCATGCCGGCGTAGTAGTAGAGGAAATCCACCGCTTCGCGCACTTCGGCAATGGCGTTGTTGTAGGTTTTACCCGCCTCTCGCACCAGCAAACCAATCAGCTGCTGCATCTGGTCTTCCATCGTCTGGGCGGCACGTTCGAGGATCGCGGCGCGCTCCTGCGGCGGCGTGGCGAACCAGATCGGTCCGGCATTCACCGCGGCATCCAGCGCACACGAGACCTCTTCAGGGGTGGCTTCCCGCACGCTACCGACGATATCCGCCGGCGTGGCCGGGTTGATCACCGCGCGGCTGCTGCCGCTACCCAGCTCGCCATCAATGATCGGCTGAGCCTGCCACGGCTGGCTGGCGCTGGAGAGCAGGGCGCTGGAGAGCGACGCCAGGCGGTGTTCGTTGGCCAGATCCAGACCGGCAGAGTTAACACGCTTGTCGCCATACAGATCGCGCGGTAGCGGAATCTTCGGATGCGGCAGGCCAATGGCGCCTTCTGCGACACCCATTTTCTCCACCGCAGCCACCGGGTCGGCCACCAGCTCGTCAATCGGCAGCGTGTTGTCAGCGATGCGGTTGACGAACGAGGTATTGGCGCCGTTTTCCAGCAGGCGACGCACCAGGTAGGCCAGCAGCGTTTCGTGGGTACCGACCGGCGCATAAATCCGGCACGGCCGGTTCAGCTTGCCGTCGGCCACTTTGCCCACCACCTGCTCGTACAGCGGTTCGCCCATGCCGTGCAGGCACTGGAACTCGTACTGGCCAGGATAGTAGTTGTTGCCCGCCAGCTGGTAGATCGCCGCCAGGGTATGGGCGTTGTGGGTGGCAAACTGCGGATAAATCAGGTTAGGCACCGCCAGCAGTTTACGCGCGCAGGCGAGGTAGGAGATGTCGGTGTACACCTTGCGGGTGTAAACCGGATAGCCTTCAAGGCCTTCCATCTGCGCGCGCTTGATTTCGCTATCCCAGTAAGCGCCTTTCACCAGACGGATCATCAGACGACGGCGGCTGCGCTGCGCCAGATCCACCAGCGCATCAATCACAAACGGGCAGCGCTTCTGATAAGCCTGAATCACGAAACCGATGCCGTTCCAGCCTTCCAGCTCCGGCTCAAAACAGAGTTTTTCCAGCAGATCGAGCGACAGCTCCAGGCGATCGGCTTCTTCGGCATCGATGTTGATGCCGATGTCATACGAGCGCGCCAGCAGCGTCAGCGATTTCAGGATCGGGTAAAGCTCTTCCATCACCCGCTCATACTGCGCGCGGCTGTAGCGCGGATGCAGCGCCGACAGCTTGATGGAAATGCCCGGACCTTCATAAATGCCGCGCCCGTTGGAGGCTTTACCAATAGCGTGGATCGCCTGCTGATAGGAGATCAGATAGGCTTTGGCATCGCTGGCGGTGAGTGCCGCTTCGCCCAGCATGTCATACGAGTAGCGGAAGCCTTTCTCTTCCAGCTTGCGCGCGTTGGCCAGCGCCTCGGCGATGGTTTCGCCAGTGACAAACTGTTCGCCCATCAGGCGCATCGCCATATCCACGCCTTTGCGGATCAGCGGTTCGCCGCTCTTGCCGATGATGCGGTTCAGCGATTTAGACAGGTTGGCTTCATTGTGCGTGGAGACCAGACGACCGGTAAACAGCAGGCCCCAGGTGGCGGCGTTGACGAACATCGACGGGCTGCGGCCCAGATGGGACTGCCAGTTGCCGTTGCTGATTTTATCGCGGATCAGCGCATCGCGGGTGGGCTTGTCAGGAATACGCAGCAGCGCTTCTGCCAGACACATCAGCGCTACGCCTTCCTGAGACGAGAGCGAGAACTCCTGCAGCAGGCTTTGCACCATGCCGGCGCGTCCGGTTGCCCCTTTTTGGTGCCGTAGCTTGTCCGCCAGGCTGTATGCCAGCTGGTGGGTTTTCTCTGCCAGCGGGGCAGGGAGACGCGCCTGCTCCAGCAGCATCGGCACCGCATCGGTCTCCGGACGACGCCACGCGGCGGTGATGGCCGAGCGGCTGACCGACTGCGGCAAAATATGTTCGGCGAAGTCGAGGAAAGGCTGGAAGCTCTCTTCCGGCACGCGCTCATCGTCTACGGCATCATTCAGCTGCAGCGGGATCTCCGCCAGCGTTTCTCCCGCTTCCAGCTGGCCGAGATAGTTAAAAATTGCCTGCTTGATCAGCCAGTGCGGCGTGCGGTCAATCTTTTGCGCCGCCAGTTTAATGCGATCGCGGGTGGCTTCATCCAGCTTCACCCCCATGGTGGTGGTTCCCATGATTTCCTCGTCCTCAAAGTGTGAATCAACTTCAGCGTGGGCTGCACTATCACTCATGTTGCAACTTTGTGCAACCGTGTTAAATGTGACCCCGGTTGCACGTTTTTAACCGGCTTTTTTGTTAACGCAGCAAAAGCGGCACAGAACTTGCTGCAAGAATCTCGCCAGAGTTGCAACCCACCGCAACAAAACGCATCCTGGCTGACATCAGGTGCAACTTAAAATGTGAACAGGCGCAACCTGTGAGCATGAAAAATGCAAAGCCAGGTGAAACCCAGGTAACAGCTGTGTTAAATGCATTGTGCGCGTCGCACCTTTGCGGCAGGATACCGCGCCTTATGAGAAATCGCTTTCTCTGGATGCGGTAAAGCCCTGACGTTATCCCGTTCCGGTAACGCAGGAAAAAGATTTCTCTAAAGAGATCAAATAATAAGTGGAGAGACAGATGACAGTAAGTACACCGATGCTGGTGACATTTATCATTTACATCCTCGGGATGGTGTTGATTGGTTTTATCGCGTACCGCTCAACCAAAAACTTTGACGACTATATTCTGGGCGGTCGCAGCCTCGGCAGCGTGGTAACCGCGCTGTCGGCCGGGGCCTCGGACATGAGCGGCTGGCTGCTGATGGGACTGCCGGGCGCGATTTTTCTCTCCGGGATCTCTGAGAGCTGGATTGCCATCGGCCTGACGATTGGCGCGTGGCTGAACTGGAAAATTGTTGCGGGTCGCCTGCGCGTGCAGACCGAGCATCACAATAACGCTTTAACCCTGCCAGACTTTTTCACCAGCCGCTTCGAAGACCACAGCAAAATTCTGCGCGTCATCTCGGCACTGGTAATCCTGATCTTCTTCACCATTTACTGTGCCTCGGGCGTCGTGGCGGGGGCGCGCCTGTTTGAAAGCACCTTCGGCATGAGTTATGAAACCGCGCTGTGGGCTGGCGCGGCAGCAACCATTCTATATACGCTGGTGGGCGGTTTCCTGGCGGTGAGCTGGACCGATACCGTGCAGGCCAGCCTGATGATTTTTGCCCTGATTCTGACGCCGGTGATTGTGATTATCGCCGTCGGTGGCCTGGATGATTCGCTGGCCGTGATTGAAGCGAAAAGCCTGGAAAACCTCGATATGCTGAAGGGCCTCAACTTCGTGGCGGTGATTTCACTGCTCGGCTGGGGCCTTGGCTACTTCGGCCAGCCGCATATTCTGGCGCGCTTCATGGCGGCAGACTCGCACCGTTCTATTCGTACCGCACGCCGCATCGGTATGGCCTGGATGATCCTGTGCCTGGCCGGCGCCGTCGCGGTGGGCTTCTTCGGCATCGCCTATTTCCAGAACCATCCGGATCAGGCGGCGGGCGTGAGCGAAAACGGCGAGCGCGTGTTTATCGAGCTGGCACGTATTCTGTTCAATCCGTGGATCGCCGGTATTCTGCTGTCAGCTATTCTGGCGGCGGTGATGTCGACCCTGAGCTGTCAGCTGCTGGTGTGCTCGAGCGCGCTGACCGAAGACCTGTATAAAGGTTTCCTGCGTAAAAATGCCAGCCAGAAAGAGCTGGTGTGGGTTGGCCGTTTGATGGTGCTGGTGATTGCGCTGGTGTCGATTGCGCTGGCCTCCAACCCGGAGAACCGCGTGCTGGGGCTGGTGAGCTACGCCTGGGCAGGCTTTGGTGCCGCATTCGGTCCGGTGGTGCTGTTCGGCGTGTGCTGGAAGCGTATGACGCGCAACGGCGCGCTGGCCGGCATGATTATCGGGGCCGCTACGGTGCTGATCTGGAAGCAGTACGCCTGGCTCAACCTGTATGAAATCATCCCGGGCTTCCTGTTTGCCAGCATCGCGATTGTGGTGGTGAGCCTGGCTGGCCGCGAACCGTCGGCTGAAGCGCAGCAGCGTTTCGATGCCGCCGAAGCGGAATACAACACCAAATAAGGGTGATGGTCTGAGTAAAGCGGGGAGCGCGAGTGCCGTGCTCCCCGCACTGTTAGTGTCACGTCCTCTGCGCGCAATTCATCGCCTAATCTGTCACTCCGCTCTGACTTTCCCGCATCGCACCCTGACCCGCAAAAGCAAAATTAATTTCGCGCGGTGACTTGTATTTTTATCCGCGATAATGATAATCGATATCGTTCGCACTTTACGTATTTTTACCTAAGGTTTACCCTCCTTAACATTCAAGAGGTTGGTGATGTTCGTTCCCTTTCTCATTATGCTGCGCGAAGGTCTCGAGGCAGCGCTCATCGTCAGCCTGATTGCCAGCTATCTCAAACGCACCCAGCGCAGCCAGTGGTTCCCCGCGATGTGGGCCGGCGTGTTTATCGCTGCGGTGTTGTGCCTCGCGCTCGGTATTTTCATCAACGAAACCACCGGTGAGTTCCCGCAGAAACAGCAGGAGCTGTTCGAGGGCATCGTGGCGGTGATTGCCGTGGTGATCCTCACCTCGATGGTGTTCTGGATGCGCAAGGTTTCGCGCAATATCAAAGCCACGCTGGAAAAATCCGTTGATCAGGCGCTGCAGAAGCCGGGCGGCAGCGGGTTGCCGCTGGTGCTGATGGTGTTTCTCGCCGTAGCGCGTGAAGGGCTGGAGTCGGTGTTCTTTCTGCTGGCGGCCTTCACCCAGGATGTCGGTTATGCGCCGCCGATTGGCGCAGTGCTGGGTCTGGCGACCGCCATCGTGCTGGGCATGCTGATTTACTACGGCGGCGTGCGTCTTAACATGGCGCACTTCTTCCGCTGGACCAGCCTGTTCATCCTGCTGGTGGCGGCCGGACTGGCGGCGGGGGCGATCCGCGCCTTCCATGAGGCGGGACTGTGGAACCACTTCCAGGCGACCGCGTTTGACTTCAGCAACACGCTCTCTACCCATTCAATCTTTGGCACGCTGCTGGAAGGCATTCTGGGTTATCAGGAAGCGCCAAGCGTCAGCGAAGTCGCGGTATGGCTGATTTATCTGATCCCGGCGCTGCTGCTGTTTTTCTTCCCGGCGCGTCCGGCACCCAGCGCCGCACGGTCGGTGCGCTAACTTTTCGCAGGCGCGTGTGCGCCTGTACCTTCATGTAACAGGGATAT
The DNA here is from genome assembly GCF_059730895.1 of gamma proteobacterium symbiont of Lampromicra miyakona. Classification (NCBI taxonomy): domain Bacteria; kingdom Pseudomonadati; phylum Pseudomonadota; class Gammaproteobacteria; species gamma proteobacterium symbiont of Lampromicra miyakona. The sequence continues at coordinate 1,740,110 of NZ_AP035932.1, forward strand.
GACTATGACGATTCGCTTCCGCCGTAAGGCGCTGTTGCTCTCCATGCTGGCGCTGTCCGGTGCCGCTTCTGCCGCTGCCGTACCGCAGGTCACGGTGACGGTCACTGACAAGCAGTGTGAGCCGATGTCGCTCAACGTGCAGGCCGGTAAAACCCAGTTCATCATCAAAAACAACAGCCAGAAAGCGCTGGAATGGGAAATCCTCAAAGGCGTGATGGTGGTGGAAGAGCGCGAAAACATCGCGCCTGGCTTCAGCCAGAAGCTCACCGCCAACCTGGAAGCGGGTGAATATGACATGACCTGCGGCCTGCTCACTAATCCGAAAGGCAAGCTGGTGGTCAGCGGTGACAGCCAAAAAGCCAGCAGCGGCAAGCCAGACGTGCTGCAGCTGGTCGGGCCGATTGCCGATTACAAAGTCTACGTGATGGGCGAGGTGAGCGCGCTGGTGGCCGGCACCAAAGCCTTTACCGACGCGGTAAAAGCCGGTGACGTGGAAAAAGCCAAAGCGCTGTATGCGCCGACGCGTGTGCACTATGAGCGCATCGAGCCGATTGCCGAACTGTTCTCTGACCTCGACGGCAGCATTGACGCGCGTGAAGATGACTTCGAGAAAAAAGCGGAAGATCCGAAATTTACCGGCTTCCACCGGCTGGAAAAACTGCTGTTCGCCGACAACACCACCAAAGGCGCGGACGCGTTCGCTGACCAGCTGTATAAGGATGTGCAGGATCTGCAAACCCGCGTCAGCGAGCTGGCCTTCCCGCCGGCGAAAGTGGTTGGTGGCGCGGCAGGACTGATTGAAGAGGTGGCGTCCAGCAAAATCTCTGGTGAGGAAGATCGCTACAGCCGTACCGATCTGTCCGATTTTCAGGCCAACATCGACGGCGCACAGAAAATCGTTGATCTGCTGCGTCCTCTGCTGCAAAAAGCCAATCCGCAGCTGCTGGCGAAAGTGGACGCGAACTTTAAGAAGGTGGATGGCATTCTCAGCAAATACCGTACCAAAGACGGTTTTGCCTCCTATGAAAAGCTGACCACCAGCGACCGTAATGCGCTGAAAGGGCCCATCACCACGCTGGCGGAAGATCTCTCCCTGCTGCGCGGCACTTTAGGTCTTGATTAATCATGAGTAAAAAAAATGACGCGGCGCAACCGTCGCGTCGTCGTCTGTTACAGGGATTGGGCATGCTGGGTGGCGCGGCGGCACTGGGCGGCGGCTGTCCGTTCCATGCCGCCAGCGCGGCAGAGAGTTTCTCACCCGGCACGGTTGCACCCGATGCGCGCCAGCAGGCGCAACCGTTTTACGGCGCTCATCAGGCCGGCATCCTGACGCCGCAGCAGGCATCTATGATGCTGGTGGCGTTTGATGTGCTGGCCAGTGATAAAGCCGAACTGGAACGCCTGCTGCGGCTGCTGACGCAGCGCTTTGCCTTTCTCACCCAGGGCGGACCGGCGCCGGCGGTGCCCAATCCGCAGCTGCCGCCGCTCGACTCCGGCATCCTGGGTGCGGACATTGCGCCCGATAACCTGACCCTGACGCTGTCGGTGGGGCATTCACTGTTCGACGAGCGCTTCGGGCTGGCCGCGCATAAACCCAGCCAGCTGCAGACGATGACACGCTTTCCCAACGATTCGCTCGACGCCGCGCAGTGTCATGGCGACCTGCTGATTCAGATCTGCGCCAATACCCAGGATACGGTGATTCACGCGCTGCGCGATATCATCAAGCACACGCCGGATCTGCTGGCGGTGCGCTGGCGGCGCGACGGCTTTATCGCCGATCACGCTGCACGCAGCAAAGGGCGCGAAACGCCGATCAACCTGCTGGGTTTCAAAGATGGCACCGCCAATCCGGATACCCACAATGCGCAGTTGATGGACCAGCTGTTGTGGGTGACACCGGAACAGCAGGAACCGGCGTGGACGCACGGCGGCAGCTATCAGGCGGTGCGCATCATCCGTTTTCACGTTGAAATGTGGGACCGCACGCCGCTGGGCGAGCAGCAAACCATTTTTGGTCGTGAGAAGTTGTCCGGCGCGCCGCTGGGGATGCAGCACGAGCACGACGTGCCGGATTACGCCGGCGATCCGGACGGCGAAATTATTGCGCTGGATGCGCATATCCGGCTCGCCAATCCGCGCACGCCGCAAACCGACAGCAGCCTGATGCTGCGGCGCGGCTACAGCTATTCCTCGGGGATTACCGGGGCAGGGCAGCTGGATATGGGGCTGCTGTTCGTCTGTTATCAGCACGATTTAAGCAAAGGCTTTATTACCGTGCAGAAACGACTCAACGGCGAAGCGCTGGAAGAATATATTCGTCCCATCGGCGGCGGATACTTTTTTGTTTTGCCCGGCGTGGCGGACAAAAATCATTATCTGGGGCAGCCGTTGCTCGAAGCCTGATTAATTAATGTACAGTGCTTGTCCGCCGTTCGCGGTGCCAGGCGCTGCTGTTAAGCCCGCCTTAAATTTCTCCTGTCTCGCTGTGACGTCCGAATTTTCTGAAACAGTTTGTTAAGTGCTGAATTACCTATCTTACTGAATATTATTATTAATTTAATTTAAGCGCACCGGGCTAAGGCAGCGCCACGCAGGTTTTCTTTGCCGTAAAGTAAAAATAGTGTTGCAAATCGGCGGAAATATGATGAACTTTAGTCATAGCGTCGTCAGTTGTGTGGCTAAGTCCACTGGAGTTCGCGCATGGCCCGGTCCTTATACGGACAGTTAAATACACTTCAGCTAGCGCAGTACGCTGCGGGGGATTGCCTCCCGCGTGAGAATCCTCTTCACTTTTCTTTTATCGCCTTCAAATTCTTTTCCGATGTTTACCGGTGCGCGGCAGCGTTTCGGCGTTGTTGCACACTTTTCTCACTGGCTCGATACGGCTTACAAGGAAGCCAACAAAACCTCTAAAGCGTTCAAATCATCGCCGCGGGTGATCCGCCGCGATAAATGAAACCAACTGTAAGGTGCCACTATGGGAAGACAGAAAGCAGTGATCAAAGCGCGTCGTGAAGCCCGCCGAGTGCTTCGCAGTGACTCTCGCAGTCATCGTCAGCGTGAAGAAGAATCGGTCACTTCGCTGGTGCAGATGGGTGGGCTGGATGCAATTGGCATGGCGCGCGATGTGCGTGACCGGTCACCAATTGAGGCCAGAAACGATGCTCAGGCGCACTATCTTAACGCCATAGAAACGAAACAGCTGATATTCGCGACCGGTGAAGCCGGCTGCGGTAAAACCTGGATCAGCGCTGCGAAAGCAGCCGAGGCCCTGATCAATAAGGACATCGAAAGGATCATTGTGACGCGCCCGGTTTTACAGGCGGATGAAGATCTCGGTTTCCTGCCAGGAGACATCTCCGAGAAATTCGCTCCCTATTTCCGACCGGTTTACGACGTTCTGGTTAAACGTCTCGGCGCTTCCTTTATGCAGTACTGCCTGCGACCCGAAATCGCCAAGGTAGAGATCGCGCCCTTCGCTTATATGCGCGGACGTACCTTTGAGAATGCGGTGGTGATTCTGGATGAGGCGCAAAACGTCACCGCTGCGCAGATGAAGATGTTCCTGACCCGCCTGGGCGAAAACGTCACCGTCATTGTCAACGGTGATGTCACCCAGTGCGACCTGCCCGCCAGCGTCAAATCTGGCCTTGCCGATGCCCTGGCGCGCTTCGAAGAGGATGAGATGATTGGCGTGGTGCGTTTCGGTAAAGACGACTGCGTTCGCTCGGCACTGTGCCAGCGCACGCTGCATGCTTACAGTTAACCTTAAAAAAATAGCTAATCTCAACCCGGCTGCGGCCGGGTTTTTCATTGCTATGCTTACGGGACGAAAAAGGGCGGAAACGATGAGCGGAGAAAGTCATGCACTCTCTTGATGTGCAGGTGGTAAGGATGGCGCAGCAGTGGGCGGAAGCGCAGCCGGTGTGGCTGTGTACCGTGCTCAGCACGTACGGATCATCGCCGCGCCCGCCGGGCGCGATGATGGTGATTCGCGCCGATGGGCGCTACAGCGGTTCCCTTTCCGGCGGCTGCGTCGAGGAGAATTTTATCACCCGCGTTCAGCAGCAGGCGTTCTCTGCCGCCAGTCAACGGGTGCGCTACGGCGAGGGGGGCGATACGCCTGATCGCGCGCTGCCGTGCGGCGGCGTACTGGATATTCTGGTCGAACGGTTGCCTGCCGGTGCCGCTACGCTGCGCTATTTACAGCAGCTGGAGGATGCGCTGACCGGCGCGCGTGCCATCACTAAACGCCTGACGCTGCCGCAGCCGTGTCACGCCCTCGAACCGGCGCCTTATACCCGTCGCGCCCGCACCCAGGTCACTGACGGTGAAATCGTTCTGACCCTGAGTGCCGCGCCGCGCCTAATCCTTGCCGGACTCTCCAGCGTCGCCGTTTACTGTGCCAACTTCGCGCTGGCGCTGGGATTCGAAACCATCGTCTGTGAACACCGTGAAGAGGTGCTGAGCAATATGGCGGCCGAACTGGCGCCGGATGTCAAACTGGTGCAGCAGTTTCCGGCAGTGTATCTGGAACGCGAGGGCTGTCATGCCGCCACGGCGATCCTCTCGCTGACGCATGATGCGCGTATTGATGATCTCACCATGATGGAAGCGGTCAATCTGCCGGCATTTTATCTCGGTGCGATGGGCTCGCAGCGCAACAGCGCCAAACGCAAAGCGCGCCTGAGCGCGATTGCGGAGCTGACGCCGGCGCAGTTGCAGCGCGTTCACGCACCGGTTGGGCTGGATATCGGCAGCAAAACCCCGGCGGAAATCGCGCTGGCAATCATGGCGGATATTGTGCGTCACAAAAATGGGTTAGCGGCAACGGATGCGCTCAGCCCGGTGCACGCAGCGTCTGAAGGATAATATCACTCACCCCACGAAAAACCCGGATGCACCGGTACGCCAGCAGACTGGCAAACGGCTATGCCAAATTTTCGCGCCGCAAATAATCAATAAGCTGTGCTTTATGTTTCATGATGTGATCAACGCTTGCGCTTTACCGGTAACATCTTATCTTCAGAGAAGCGTGTACAAACACCTGAACTGAGAAGGGGTATTTATGGCTAAGCGTTATTGGATTAAATCAATTGAAATTACAGCAATTATTGTCTTCGCGCTGGTGATCGTCTGGCTGGCCGTCACAGGCATCCTGTCATCAACCGGCCTCGATCATGCGTGGCCTTATCCACATCAATAACTGAGTTCGGCACCAGGGAAATCAATTACGCTTAAATATAAACAGAATAAATTATCTAACCTGTACACCAGTATCAGCGGTAACACCGTGGCAGCGCACAGGGTTTTGGTGTCAGATTTGCCGCGTATAAATCAGCGACGTTCGGGAACGCGTTATGCTGTTATTCGAAATCCGCATGGCGGCTGAACATGCTCTCGCTGGTTTCACCGCACTGATGCATGATTTCAAGCACCATGGCGTCACAGGTAATGAAGCAGAGTTGCTCAAAGGCCGAGCCCATTGGCTGCGAGAATCGTCCGGCGCTACGTGCGTTATCGGTTTTAACGTTGCCGGGTAATACCAACACGCATTTGGCCAGTCTGCCGATGCCTGAATCTGCTTTCAGGGTAATCAGCGCCACATCGACACCGCGCTCAACGGCGTTCAGCGCCAGTGCTTTCAGGCTCGCGGTTTCGCCACTGCCAGAACCAATAATCAATAAATCGCCAGGTCTGGAGTGGGGTGACGAGATTTCACCGACCAGGCTGACCGAGAAACCCAGATGCAACAGACGGTTAGCGAACGCGCGGATAGCAATGCCGCTGCGCCCGGCACCCTGCAGGAAAATGTGTTTGGCACTGCGAATTTGTGCAATCAATGCCTGCGCCTGGCTCTCGTCTATCTGCCGGGCGTTGTGGGCGAGTTCGGTAAGAATATGGGATACGTTTGACTGTACGGCCATGTTAACGCTCTCCCGTCAGGCAATGGTTCGTCCGACTCATTAAACAGCGAAAAGAGAGGCCGGAACAAGGCCGGTGCTTTTTCAGTCTGGTCATAGCGCATTCCCTCTTAATTCAAAGACCTCATCAGTGGATGAAAAGGATACCCTGCAGAATTTCCGGTAAGAGTACACGGTCCGCTGCCCACGCGATATTGCAGCGAAAGGGGATCTTTCGATTATGCGTCCTGTGGCACAAAAGCACCTGGAGAACAGACAAATAAAAATGCCCGGCTATTAACCGGGCACTTTTACATAAATGATGGCGGTGAGGGGGGATTGATGTCACCCGGCACATCCCTGTGCCTCGCCCTCCTGGTGGCTTGCAGCCATGCAAAACGGCTATCCTGCCGTTTTGTCACTTCGCTCACCCTGCGGGCAGCGTCGCAGGCTCCGCTGTCCAACTGGCATGCGCCAGTTGTCGAACCCCCCATCGGGGATTTTCATCCCCCCACGTCTGGAGAATATAAAAGAAAAAAGCCCGTACTTGCGTACAGGCTCTTCTCTGAATGATGGCGGTGAGGGGGGGATTGATTCGCTTCGCTCACCCTGCGGGCAGCGTCGCAGGCTCCGCTGTCCAACTGGCATGCGCCAGTTGTCGAACCCCCCATCGGGGATTCTCATCCCCCCACGCGTGGAGAATATAAATGAAAAAAGCCCGTACTTGCGTACAGGCTCTTCTCTGAATGATGGCGGTGAGGGGGGGATTGATTCGCTTCGCTCACCCTGCGGGCAGCGTCGCAGGCTCCGCTGTCCAACTGGCATGCGCCAGTTGTCGAACCCCCCATCGGGGATTCTCATCCCCCCACGCGTGGAGAATATAAATGAAAAAAGCCCGTACTTGCGTACAGGCTCTTCTCTGAATGATGGCGGTGAGGGGGGGATTCGAACCCCCGATACGTTGCCGTATACACACTTTCCAGGCGTGCTCCTTCAGCCACTCGGACACCTCACCACATTTTGTTTGCTGACCGCACTGGGTCAACGGGGCGCTACTATAGGGAGTTCAGCGATAAGGGTCAAGGGCTATTTTCTCCTTTTTTTCTATTCGCTTAACCTCTGCGCAGATTGCCTTAAGCCTCTCCACTTTGCCGCTTTTGTCATCAAAACATTCCTTAACTGACACAAAAGTGTCACCGCACTGTCGCAGACTTGTCGGCGGAAACATTTGGTTATATCTACGGATAAGGATGCTGATAAATGAAACGCTTACCTCTTTTCACGCTCTCTCTGCTGGCTTCACTCACCACCATGTCCGCGCTGGCAGAGAGCGCCAGCTATCAACGCGCCGCCATTGGCGATATTACCCAGCACGGCGGCGCGCGTCGCCTGAGCGGCGACCAGACCGAGGCGCTGAAAGCCTCATTGAGCAATAGCACGGCGAAGAATGTCATCCTGCTGATTGGCGATGGCATGGGCGATTCCGAAATCACCGCGGCACGCAATCAGGCAATGGGGGCCGGCGGTTTCTTTCCCGGTATTGATGCGCTGCCGCTCACCGGCCAGTACACCCATTACTCGCTGGACAAGAAAACGCATAAGCCAAACTACGTAACGGATTCTGCCGCGTCGGCCACCGCCTGGGCCACCGGCACGAAAACTTATAACGGCGCGATAGGTGTCGATGTCAACGGCACAGATCAGGTCACGCTGCTTGAGCTGGCCAAAGCAGCCGGTAAAGCCACCGGCAACGTCTCGACTGCAGAACTGCAGGATGCCACGCCGGCCGCGCTGATGGCGCACGTCACCTCGCGCAAATGCTACGGCCCGGAAAAAACCAGCGAGCTGTGTCCGGGTAACGCGCTGGAGCAGGGCGGGAAAGGATCGATCAGCGAGCAGCTGCTGCAAACCCGTCCCGACGTCACGCTGGGCGGCGGTGCCAAATCTTTCGCTGAGCGGGCTAAAGCGGGCGACTATCAGGGCAAAACCCTGCGCGAGCAGGCCGAAATACGGGGGTTCCAGCTGGTCGATAATCTCGCCGCGCTGAATGCGGTACAGCAGGCGAATCAACAGACGCCACTGCTGGGGCTGTTCTCGGAGGGCAACATGCCGGTGCGCTGGCAGGGGCCGAAAGCCAGCTATCACGGTAATCTGGATAAACCGGTGGTGACCTGTGAGGTCAACAAAGATCGTCCGGCATCAATGCCAACCCTGGCGCAGATGACGCAAAAAGCCATCGACCTGCTCAGCCACAACGACAACGGCTTCTTCCTGCAGGTGGAGGGCGCGTCGATTGATAAGCAGGATCACGCCGCCAACCCGTGCGGTCAGATTGGTGAAACCGTCGATTTAGATGAGGCGGTGCAGGTGGCGCTGGCGTATGCGCGCGAGCATGGCGATACGCTGGTGGTGGTCACCGCCGATCACGCGCACAGCAGCCAGATCGTCGAAAACGGCACTAAAGCGCCAGGTCTGACTCAGGCGCTCAACACCAAAGATGGCGCGGTGATGACCATCAGCTACGGTAACTCGGAAGAGGATTCCCAGGAGCACACCGGCACCCAGTTGCGCATCGCGGCCTACGGTCCGCACGCGGCGAATGTGGTCGGCCTCACCGATCAGACCGACCTGTTCTTCACGCTGAAGCAGGCGATGGCGCTGAAGTAAGCGCGTCAGTGCGGGCGGATGCGGAGCACCAGCAGCCCGCCCACCACCAGTCCGCCAGCGGCCAGCAGCAGCGCGGGGTGCAGGGAAGCAAAAATCTGCACGCTGGCGGCGGAGATCAGCGGCCCGATCAGCTGGCCAGTGGCATAGCCTGACGTCAATATCGCCACGGTTTTTGCCACGCTGATATTGGAGACGGCGCGCGCCAGCTGCATCGACAGCTGCATAATCGAAAGAAACCCCAGCCCGACCATCACCGTTGAGATCAGCAGCCCGCTCACGCCCGGGATGAGCACGCCGCTGGCCACGCCCAGCCCCTGCAGGATCATAACCCACGCCAGGCTGAGGCGCGTATTCAGGCGCGCTGAAAACAGCATAATTAGCACCACACCAGCCACTGCGCAAAGTCCAAACAGCGGCCAGAAAAGCGCTGCCAGCTGACCCTGCGCAAACAGGCTGTGCGCCATTTGTGACAGAAACGTCGCGGGCAAAATGTAGCCGAAACCGGCCAGCGTATAGGCCAGCCATAGCCGTGTCACCGCGCGACCCGGAGCCGTCGACGCACTTTCCCGCTGCCGGGCGGGGAGCGAAGCGGGCAGCGCGCGCCACAGCAGCAGCACGCCAGCCAGCGCGACCACGCCATAGCATTGCCAGGCGCGATCGTCATTCAGGTGTAACCGGGTGATAAGCCACGCCATCACGCCGCTCAGGGTGATGCCGGCTCCCGGGCCGGCAAATACCGCGGCGGACATGCGCGGGGCCTGCTGCTGTGCCAGCACCATCTGCGTCCAGGAGGTGACGATAATCAGGGCCCAGGCACCACCGATACCCGCCACCACACGGAACAGGCACTGCAGTACCCAGGCATGACTAAAGCCGGAGAGCAGGGTCACCAGCGCGGTGGCCAGCAAACCGGCCTTCAGGTAGCGCGCGTGATGGGCGGTGATCCGGCTCACGTGCAGTGCGCCCAGCAGATAGCCGATGTAATTCATCGCTGCCAGCACACCAGCGCTGGAGAGCGTCAGGTGACCGTTGGCGATCATCAGCGGGATCTGCGGCGTGAGTGAAAAGCGGCCGATACCCATTACCACAATCAGGGTCACCATGCCGGTGAGCATGGTGATCAGGCTCACCCGGGTGTGCCGGACTGCTTGCCGTCCGGCGGAAACTGAATCTGCTGACATACTTTGCTTTACTCCGCTGAGATACCTTACTCTGTCCGGTGATAGTAAATGTCAATCAGTCAGTGAAAAATGGGGTGGTTTATCCTATGACTACAGGTCATACCCAGGCCGTAAAATCGCGTGGTGAAGATGTGAAAAACTTCCTTACCCGCCAGCGCGCGCGTATTGATCCGCAGATCTATGGCTTCAGCCGGCAAAACCGGCGCGTCAGCGGACTGCGGCGCGAAGAAGTGGCACAGCTGGCGGCGGTCAGCGTCAGCTGGTACACCTGGCTCGAGCAGGGTCGCGACATCAGTATTTCGCCGGCCGCGCTGCAGCGCATCGGCAAAGTGCTACAGCTCTCGGTTACCGAGCAGGAGTATCTTGAAGCGCTGGTGTTTGGTAACGCACACTCGCAACCCTTCAGTCATGAGTTGCCGCCTGAAGTGAGGGCGATGGTGGATGCGCTGGACCCGCATCCGGCGTTTGTGCGCCGCGCCAACATGGATATTGTCTACTGGAATCCGGCGGCGCAGTCGCTGATTGTCGACTGGGCGGCCCTGCCGCCGGCGGATCGCAACTCGCTCAAGCTGATGTTCATCAGTGAAGCCTACCAGCAGCGCATTCATGGCTGGGAAGAGGCGGCGCGCCATACGCTGTCGGCGTTTCGCGCCGGTTATGCCGCCAGCAATCAGGCGCAGGAATTCGAAGTGGTGATCGAGGATTTGCTGGCGCGCAGCGCCGGGTTTCGCACGCTGTGGAATGACCATGATGTGGGGAAAATCGGCGCGGGCAATAAAACCCTGATTGATGTCGAGGGCAGGATGCAGACATATACCTTTACCTCGCTGCAAATTGAGCAGGCACCGGGTATGCATCTGATCTTCTATCTGGCGCATTAGCGCGGCGTGCGCGGGTCGGGCGCACGCCGCCGGGGAGATTACAGACCGCGCTGTGCCATCAGGCGCGCGAGGTCAACCAGACGGTTGGAGAAGCCCCATTCGTTATCGTACCAGGCAAGGATCTTCACCAGGTTGCCACCAATCACCAGCGTCGATAAGCCGTCGATGATCGATGAACGCGCATCGCCCTGATAATCGCTGGAGACCAGCGGCTCATCGCTGTAGCCGAGGATACCCTGTAGCGGACCCGCAGCAGCAGCGGCTTTAAAGGCGTCATTCACCTCTTCGGCCGTCACGTCGCGTTTCAGCGTCACCGTCAGATCCACCACCGAGACCACCGGCACCGGCACGCGCAGCGAGTAACCGGTTAAGCGGCCTTCCAGTTCCGGAATCACCCGGCCAAGCGCTTTAGCTGCGCCGCTGGAGTACGGCACAATCGACAGCGCCGCCGCACGCGCGCCGCGCAGATCTTTCTCTGGCTGGTCATGCAGCGCCTGACTGTTGGTATAGGCATGGGTGGTGTTCATCAGACCGTGCTCAATACCAAACGCCTGATGCAGCACCTGCGCGGCCGGTGCCAGGCCGTTGGTGGTACAGCTGCCGTTACTCACCACAAAGTGCTGTTGCGGATCGTAGCGCTGGTCGTTGACGCCCATCACAATCGTCAAATCATCATTTTTGCCCGGCGCAGAGATGATCACGCGTTTGGCGCCGCCGTGCGTGATGTGCACCGCGGCCTTGTCACGCTCGGTAAAAAAGCCGGTGGCTTCGATGACGATATCCACGCCCACGTCACGCCAGCGAATATTGGCCGGATCGCGCTCGCTGAACACCCGCACTGGTTTGCCATCAATGCGCAGTTCACCGTCGCCAGCGCTGACTTCTGCCGGCAGCCGACCCAGCAGGGAGTCGTGCTTCAGCAGATGCGCCAGCGTTTTGCTGTCGGTGAGATCGTTAATCGCCACAATATCGATGTCGCTGCTGCCCAGCGCGGCGCGGAATACGTTACGTCCGATACGGCCAAAACCGTTAATGCCTACCTTGATCATGACTGACTCCTTAGTGAAGTTACTGCAATCACTGTAGGCCTGGCGGGCACTGGCGTAAACGACAAAAAAGGATCACTTTACGCCATTTTGCGGCTGTGAAAGCGCTGGCGATATTCGTTGGGCGTGAGATGCAGCTGGCGCTCGAAGCTGCGCCGCAGGTTGATGCTGCTGCCAAAGCCGGTGGCGGTGGCGATGCGTTCCAGCGTCTCGCGCGTCTGCTCCAGCCGCTCGCGCGCCGCCGCCAGCCGCGCTTCTGCCACATAGCGCGCCGGTGAAACGCCGGTTTCGCGGCTGAACACGCGGGTAAAGTTACGCGGGCTCATCGCCACCTGGGCCGCCAGTTTCTCCACCGACAGGTCTTCCGCCAGATGGGCGGCGATCCAGCTCTGCAGCTGAGCAATCGGCCCCGACTCGCTGACGGACTGCAGGTGAAAGCGGCTGAACTGCATCTGGCCGCCGGGACGACGCAGATACATCACCATATCCTGCGCGATGTCGCGCGCCACGCTGAAACCAAAATCTTCCTCTACCAGCGCCAGTGTCAGATCGAAGCCGGAGCTGACGCCGCCAGAGGTCCAGATTGGGCCGTCCTGGATATACAGCGGGCCGCCTTCAACCTGCACGCGCGGATAGCTGGCCTGCAGCGTGTCCAGCAGACGCCAGTGGCTGGTGGCGCGCCGGCCATCCAGCAATCCCGCCTCCGCCAGCAGCATTGCCGCCCCGCAAATCGACACCACGCGGCGCGCCTGCGGGGCAGCCAGCTTAATCCAGTCCACCACCATGTTGCGTTCTTCAGGGTTATCACCGCGGCCGGTAATCATGATGGTGTCCCAGCGTTCGCGCGGATCGAGTTCAGCCAGTTTGAGGTCGGCGAGCAGATTGAGGCCGGACTGGCCGTGGATCACCTGGTGCGGCTGCGTGGTTGCAATGCTGATGCGATAGCGTGCGCCAGCAACGCCCACCGGCAGGTGCAGGTTGGCGTGCATGAGGATGTCGGCGATACCCGCCGCTTCGAACAGCATGCCGCCGTCCGGGACAATAATCAGAAAGGTTTTCATGGCGTAAAATGTACCTGCGCCACGAAAGAAGTCAATGTGCTATGGGCGATCAGGCGCGTGAGCTGAATACCCGGCCGCGGCCATCAGACGGGGCGCTTCCGGCCTGTTGGTTCAGGCGCTATATTTATATAAAATCATGATGTCGCAAATGATCTTATATCCATCATCGTGCAGTTAAAAATATCTGCAGACTGAAGCGTTGAATGCCAGATTAATCAGGTGTCTGTTATTTTGGAAGTGAAATGCCAGGATGGGTTAAGAGAAACACTGTTTTATAAAGCATTCCTTTGCCAGGCAGTGATAATGACTAGGATAATGAGCAGCTGAGTAAATCAGACTTAAAACCATCAATTATATTCTACCTGCAGAAAAGTCAAACCACGCTCACGGATAATGCGCGCGGTGCCCAGCGCGTAAGGTAATTCACGCGCGGCACCATTAACCTGCAGGGTTTCGCTCTTTTTAATCCCTTCGCGCGTGCAGTTCAGCGAGACGCTGCGCGTCACGGCATAATCACAGGAGGGTTCAACAATCGCGCCGACGAACGTGATTTGACCGTCGGCGGCAAGGGTGGAGTGGCTGGCAAGTAAAGCTATCATCGGTAACAGCAATCTTTTCATCACAGAGGCCCTTTGAGAAGTCGGGAATTACCCGGTTAATGTCGTCTTAATGACTAATAGCGCGCCACAGTTGAATATTGCTTAAACCGCGGCGTTTCCGTGTTGAGGCATAACATTGCGATGGCTTAGCCAGTGCGTCGTCATGTTTTACGCAATCGCCTCAGCAGTAAACGCTTATGCCTGCATTAAGCGCAGCTATTATATTAGTAAGCGACCAGGATTAATCGGGTGAGCAGGGCGGTGAAATAAGCGTATTAAACCGGATAGATTTATTAGCGGGATAACGTCGGGATAGAAAACGGGCAGATATCGTGGTGGTGTAAGCTGCTGAGGGAGAGAAAAGCGGACTGCGATGAAGGTAATCAGGCGCACCCGACATCGGTGCGCTCTTGCTTTTATCAGCTGCGGGAAATCTGCGCCAGCGTCACGTCGGCTGACGCAGCGCCTGCGGCGACACCATCGATAAACAGCGCACGCTGTTCACCGGCGGGCAGGGCAATCTGCAACGTTTGCCATGCCGGCTGATAATCACCCTTGCGCCGCAACGTAAGGTGAATGGCTGTGGCTTCGCAGCGCATTTCCCACTGCAGCCACAGCGCATTGCCCTGCTGATAGCCCCAGGATTCGCCATCATCTTCGAACAGTTCGCCGTGGCTAACGCCTTTGCCCTGCAATGGATAAAGCTGCAGCGTGCGACGATCGTCTGCGGCCGCGTTGACGTGAGCAATACGCTCGCTGAGTGGCAGTGCCGCACCTGCGCGCACCAGCAGCGGCTGCGTTTCCAGGGGCGCAGGCAAGGTGGTCCACTGACCCCCGCTGTACCACTGCTGCGTGGCGAAATCATACCAGCCTGTCTGGTTGTCGGGCAGCCACAGGCGGCGTTCACGCTGGCCGGGTTCCACCACGCTGGCGACCAGCAGATCGCGGCCGAGCAGGAATTCATCACACTCAGCAAAGGTCTGGGCATCGTGTTCATGATCAAGGAACGTCGGGCGCAGCATCGGTTCATCGTCCGCATGCGCCTGCCACAGCAGCGTGTAGAGATACGGCAGCAGGCGATAGCGCAGCGCGATGGCCGCCCGAATCGCGGGCGTGACCGAAGGATACATCCACGGCTCATTCACGGTGTGATCGTCATTCCATGAATGAATGGTGAAGCGCGGATGCATGACGCCATTCTGCACCCAGCGCACAAACAGCTCCGCGTCGGGTTTATCGCCCGAGAAGCCGCCGACGTCGTGACCGACGTTATACAAGCCGGACAGGCTCATGCCAAGGCCCATGCGAATGTTGTAGCGCAGCGAGGTCCAGTTGGTGCGATTATCGCCGCTCCATGTTTGCACGTAGCGCTGCATCCCGGCGCAGCCGGAGCGCGAAATCAGGAACGGTCGCTGTTCGGGGGCAAAGCGCTGTTGCGCTTCCATCGAGGCGCGCATCATCAGCAGCGGCATCACCGGGCGAATATGCTTGATGGCAATCGGCGTGCCGAAGCCGTGACAGCGCGCTTCGCCGTCCCAGACTTCATACTCGTTGTTATCATTCCAGGTGGCGTCGATGCCTTTTTCCAGCAGCTGACGGGTGACGTTCTCCTGCCACCAGGCCACCGTTTGCGGATGGGTGAAATCGAGGTGCGATCCTTCATCATCCCAGAACACCGAGCGCTCTGGCACATCCTCTTCCGAATCGCGGATAAACAGTCCCTGAGCCGCGACTTCTTCATAGCGCGGGTGATCCTGCAGCAGGCAGGGTTTGATGTTGGCCGCCAGGCGCAGGCCGGCATCGTGAAACGCCTGACTCATCGCTTCCGGCTGCGGCACTTTGTCGTAGTTCCAGTTGAACACATAGCGCTTGTTATTGATCGAGGTATAACCCGATGAGAGCTGGAAGGAGTCGCACGGAATAGCGTGCTCTTCGCACAGGCGAATAAAGTTCATCAGCTGGTTTTGCGCATCCGGCGCATCGGTATAATGCATGGTCGAGCCGCTGTAGCCCAGACTCCATTTGGGGCCGAACAGCGTTTTGCCGGTCAGGCGTACGAAGGTTTTGGTAATATCCAGCACCCGCTTACCGACAAACAGGTAGTAATCGATATCGCCGCTCTCCGCCTGCCAGCGGCGATACGGCTGGTGATAGTTATCCAGCTCGTTACCCAGATCGAACCAGCTGGTGCTGAGGTTATCGTAGAACAGGCCAAAGCTGACGTCGTTACGCCGCGTGAGGGTGAAGGGCACATGTTTGTACAGCGGATCGGTGGAGGAGGCGTTGTAGCCCATAGCATCCAGATTACGCATCTCATAGCGTTTGCCGTTGCGTTGCAGATCGCCGGTTTTTTCGCCCAGACCGTAGTAGCGGTCGTCCGCCATGCGGCGCTGATAGTGCGCCACGCCGTCGCCGTGTGCGTTGATCTGATAGGCGCTGGTGGGGCGATCGCCGGTCAGCAGTTGCCAGTCGCCTGCGGCATCACGGTACTGCCACTCCAGCGCCAGTGGCTGACGCACCATCACGCGCAGCGTGTCGGTGCTAATGGTCAGACAACTGGCTTCTTCCTCCAGCGTAAAGCCGGGCAGGCTAAACCCGGCCAGGCTGTCGCGCGGACGCCCTTCCCACGGAACATCCTGTTCCGGCGCAATGCTCCAGGTACGATCCAGACTGTAGTTGCCGTGGCGCTTGATCACCACGCGGAACAGACCTTTTTCCAGCACGTACAGGCACAGATGGTGTTTGCCATCGACGTTAAGCACCACATGGTGACGATCAGAATGGGCTAAGGACCAGTTTTTTAAGGTTTTCATCATTACCTACTTCATTGGGTCGCTGAACGACGCTCAGCAATAAACGCAATCAGGAAGACTGCACCGATCAGGTCAAAGAAGCCCATGGCGACAAACAGCGGGTTAAAGCCGATTTTGTCAGCCGTCACGCCAATCACCAGCGAAAACAGGAAGCTGGAGATCCAGGCAAACGAGCCGCGCATGCCATTCACCGTGGCCATCTGGCCCTTATCAAATTTTTCCACCACCAGCGCACTTAACATGCACGAGATGATCTGATGACCAAAACCGCCAATTGAGATCAGGGCAATCGCGACATAGGGGTCTTTGGTCATCGCCACCAGTGCCAGCGACAGCATCAGAAAGGCGCCGGTGACCGAGCTGGCGACAACGGAATTTACCAGCCTGAAGCCAAACAGCCGGGTATAGATGCGCGTCAGGTAGCCGCTGGCTGCACTGCCGAGATCCGCCGCGAGGAACGGCAGCCAGGCGAACATAGCAATCTGTTTCAGGTCCATTCCCAGGTCTTTTGCCAGATAAAGCGGTACCCAGAAGCTCAGCACGCCCCATGCCGGTTCAGCCATAAAAGCGGGAATGGCGATACCGTAAAAACGCTTGTTTCTGGAGACGGTTTTCAGGGCTTTGAAGAAGGGCAGTTTGACCGCCGGTGGCTCATTATCCTGACGAATAAAGGCCAGCTCATCGCTGCTGAGATTCGGGTTACGTTCCGGATCGCGATACAACAGCCACCACAGCACCACCCAGCCCAGAGCCAGACAGCCGGTAAACAGGAATGCGCCCTGCCAGCCGAACGAGGCGTGGGCAAAGTAGATGATGGGAGGTGCCAGCATGGCGCCAATCGAGAAGCCGACGCCGGCCCAGCCGGCCGCGATCGGACGCTCTTTTTTCGGGAACCATTCACCAATCACTTTGGCGTTAGCCGGCGTGGCGGCCGCTTCAGCTCCGCCCATGACAAAGCGCAAGATGGCCAGGTGCAACCAGCTGGCGGCGCCGGCATGGAACAGACAGGCCAGCGCCCAGATGGTAGCGCAGATGAAGAAGCCGAGTTTGAGGCCAATGACGTCAATCAGCCAGCCGCAGATCGGTTGAAAGAAGGTATAAGCCAGCTGAAAAGCGCCGACTATCCATGAATATTGTTCTGTGGTGATGCCGAGACTGGTTTTCAGCTCGGGGGCCAGAATGCCTAACGAGTTACGGGTAATGTAGTTGACAGTGACGCCGGCGAGAAACAGCACCAGCACCCACCAGCGCAGATGACGGATGACGCGTTTCGTGCCGGTTGCGGCAATCCCTGGATTCAAACTGCGGTTCATCGGATTCTCCATTCATTATTAACAGCATGTGTGAGCAACGTCTGTGACTGCCTGGCCGGAGGTGGAGTCCATACCGGCCAGCGCATAACCCTGGCCCTTGATTGCCGGGCGTGGCGTGATGCGTCCTGTTTTACCTATCCGCCGGGAGTGAACCACAGTTAGGTCAGGTGGTCGCCAGCCTGATGCGGTATTTGTGATCTGGTTAACCAAAATCATTTATCAGGTTGACTTCCGCCGGTGAAAAGCCGAATTTGACGCTGCGCAGGCGCTTTTTATGACTCATAAAGCGCTTCGCTTGTAAAATTGGTCAACCAAAATGGAAGGGCTTTGAGGATGATGCTCAGGCCCGCAGGAGAGAACGACATGAAGCAGACCTGGCGCTGGTATGGCCCTGACGATCCCGTTTCACTCGCCGATGCCCGACAGGCGGGCGCTACCGGCATTGTGACTGCCCTGCATCACATCCCTAACGGCGAGGTGTGGCCGGTTGAGGAGATTTTGCAGCGCAAAGCGATGATTGAGGCGGCCGGGCTGGTCTGGTCGGTGGTGGAGAGTGTGCCGATCCATGAGGAGATCAAAACCGGCAGCGGGCAGTGCCAAAAGTGGATCAGCAACTATCAGCAGTCGCTGCGCAATCTGGCGCAGTGCGGCATCCACACCGTATGCTACAACTTCATGCCGATTCTGGACTGGACGCGCACCGATCTGGCGTTCGAGCTGCCGGATGGCGCGAAAGCGCTGCGCTTCGATCAGATTGAATTTGCGGTATTTGAGCTGCATATCCTGCAGCGTCAGGGCGCAGAAAATGATTACAGCACTGACGAGATAGCCCAGGCTGCTGCGCGCTTCGCCAGCATGAGCGAAGAGCACAAGCTGCGTCTGACGCGTAACATCATCGCCGGATTACCCGGCGCGGAAGAGGGCTATACGCTGGCGCAGTTTCGTGCTCAGCTGGCGCGTTATGACGGCATCGACAAAGCCCGGCTGCGCGAGCACTTCGCCACGTTCTTGCGCGGTATCATTCCGGTTGCTGAAGAGGTCGGTATTCGCATGGCGGTACATCCTGACGATCCGCCGCGCCCGATCCTCGGCCTGCCGCGTATCGTCTCCAATGCCGACGACCTGCAGTGGATGATCGACACCATCGACAGCCCGGCCAACGGCTTCACGATGTGTACCGGTTCGTACGGCGTACTGGCGGAAAATGATTTAGCCGGCATGGTGAAACGTTTTGGGCCGCGCATCTATTTTGCCCATCTGCGCTCAACCCGGCGTGAAGCCAACCCCAAAACTTTCCACGAAGCCGCGCACCTTGGCGGTGATGTCGATATGTTTGCGGTGATCAAAGCGATTGCCGAAGAGGAGCAACGCCGTCGTAATGCGGGGCAGGAAGACCTGATCCCGATGCGGCCCGACCACGGGCATCAGATGCTGGACGATCTGCACAAGAAAACCAACCCGGGTTATTCCGCGATTGGCCGACTGAAAGGTCTGGCTGAGATTCGTGGCGTTGAACTGGCGATACACCGCGCCTTTTTCTGACACCGATCGCCCTGTACCGCTTGCCCGGCGGACGCGCAGTCGCGCCGGACACTGAGGAGTTCACATGCAACACAACCTTGCCGACGCCAGCATTAAGGTGGCGCGGCCCGCATGGCAGCAGCAGCGGCTGGTGCCGCGCATCGTGCACATCGGCTGCGGTGCGTTTCATCGCGCGCATCAGGCGCTCTATCAGCACCATCTGCTGGAGATAAGCGACAGCGACTGGGGCATTTGCGAGGTCAACCTGATGTCGGCCAGCGGCAGACAGCTGGTGGAACAATTGCGCGCGCAGAATTTGCTCTACAGCGTCACCGAGCAAGGCGCGACGCGTCATGACGTCAAAATCATTGGTTCCGTGCATTCAGCGCTGCACCCGGCGCTGGACGGTTGTGACGGCATTCTTAACGCGCTTGCCCGCGCGGAA
This sequence comes from gamma proteobacterium symbiont of Lampromicra miyakona, assembly GCF_059730895.1. Taxonomy (NCBI): domain Bacteria; kingdom Pseudomonadati; phylum Pseudomonadota; class Gammaproteobacteria; species gamma proteobacterium symbiont of Lampromicra miyakona. The sequence goes on from NZ_AP035932.1 coordinate 1,759,543, forward strand.
ACCGCCATCGTCTCGCTGACGATAACCGAAAAAGGCTATTGCACTCATGGCGCAACCGGCGAACTGGACAGCACCCATCCGCTGATCGTGCACGATCTGGCCCATCCCCGGCAGCCGAAATCCGCCATTGGCTTTATCGTTGAGGCGCTGCGCTTGCGGCGTGAAGCCGGGTTAGCGCCTTTTACCGTGCTGTCATGCGACAATCTGCGTGATAACGGCCACGTCGCGCGGGCTGCGGTCATCGGTCTGGCACAACGGCAGGATGCGGCGCTGGCGGCATGGATTGAGCAACAGGTCACGTTTCCCTGCACCATGGTTGACCGCATCGTGCCGGCCGTGACGGAAGAGACGCAGCGCGAGATTACCGGGCTGCTGGGCATCGCCGATCCCTGCGGTGTCGCCTGTGAGCCGTTTCGTCAGTGGGTGATCGAAGATAATTTCGTGGCTGGACGTCCCGACTGGCAGCGCGTTGGTGCGCAATTTGTTCCGGATGTCGCCCCCTACGAGTTGATGAAACTGCGTCTGCTGAATGGCACGCACTCGTTTCTGGCGTATCTCGGCTACCTCGGCGGTTGTGAAACTATCGCTGATACCATGCAGCTGCCCGCTTACCGTCAGGCCGCGCTGTCGCTGATGCTGACTGAACAGCGTGCCACGCTGACGATGCCGGCAGGCAGCGATCTCAACGCGTATGCGCATCAACTGCTTGAGCGCTTCAGTAATCCGTCGCTGCGCCATCGCACGGCGCAAATTGCCAGCGATGGCAGTCAGAAACTGCCACAGCGCATGCTGGATTCGCTGCGCTATCATCTGCACCACGGCAGTGACTGCCAGCATCTGCTGCTCGGCATCGCGGGCTGGATGCGTTATATCCTCGGCGAAGACGAAAAGGGCGAGCGTTACCCGGTGGCTGATCCGCTGGTCGCTAAGTTTGAGTGGATTAATCAGCAGTTCCCTTCAGGTCCCGCCCGCGTGCAGGCGCTGCTGGGCATTAACGAGATCTTCGCGGACGACTTACCCGCCAATCCGGCCTTTGTTGCCGCCCTGCAACACACCTATGACCGCCTGTGCCAGTTGGGTGCCAGAGCCGCGGTTGCATCCCTCAATCCGGAGGCCAAATGAAGCGTTTTATGGATGACGATTTTCTGTTGCACAGCGAGGTGGCGCGTCGCCTGTATCATGACGTGGCGGCGGGGATGCCGATCTATGATTATCATTGCCACCTCAATCCGCAGCAGATTGCAGAAGACCGACAGTTTGCCAACCTCGGGCAAATCTGGCTGGAGGGCGATCACTACAAATGGCGCGCACTGCGCGCGGCGGGTGTAGAGGAATCATTGATCACCGGTAACACTACCAGCGATTACGATAAATATCTGGCCTGGGCGCAGACCGTGCCAAAAACGCTCGGCAATCCGCTCTATCACTGGACGCATCTGGAGCTGCGCCGGCCGTTTGGTATCACAGACACGCTGTTTGGACCAGAAACCGCACCACGCATCTGGCATGAGTGTGCGGAGAAGCTGGCCACGCCTGAATTTTCCGCGCGCGGCATCATGCGCCAGATGAACGTGCGTATGGTGGGCACCACTGACGATCCGATCGACTCCCTGCAGTACCATCGTCAGATAGCTGAAGACAGCAGCTTTGATATTGAGGTGGCACCGAGCTGGCGTCCGGACCGGGTGTTCAAGATTGAACTGGAAGGATTCACCGATTACCTGACCCGGCTGGAAGCCGCCGCAGATGTCAGTATCGACAGCTTTGATGCGCTGCGTGTGGCGTTACTGCGCCGACTGGACCACTTTTCCGCCCATGGCTGCCGTGCCGCCGACCACGGCATTGAAACGCTGCGCTATGCTGCGGTGCCAGCCGACAGCGTGCTGGATGGCATTCTCGCCAGACGCCGCAGCAATGCGGCGCTGAGCGAGCTGGAGATTGCGCAGTTCAGTACCGCTGTGCTGGTGTGGCTGGGCGCGGAGTATGCCCGCCGTGGCTGGGCGATGCAGTTACACATCGGTGCAATCCGCAATAACAGCACGCGCATGTTCCGTCAGCTCGGCCCGGACAGCGGTTTCGACTCCATCGGCGACCATCCTGTTGCCTGGCCGCTGGCGCGCCTGCTGGACGCGATGGACACCAATGACCAGCTGCCAAAAACCATTCTTTACTGCCTCAATCCGCGTGACAACGAAGTGCTGGCTACCATGGCGGGTAACTTTCAGGGCGCAGGGATGGCGGGCAAGATGCAGTTCGGCTCTGGCTGGTGGTTCAACGATCAGCGTGACGGCATGCTGCGGCAACTGGAGCAGCTGGCGCAGATGGGGCTGCTCAGCCAGTTCGTTGGCATGCTGACCGATTCGCGCAGTTTTCTCTCTTATACGCGGCACGAATACTTCCGCCGCATTCTGTGCAACCTGTTTGGCGAGTGGGTGCGTGACGGTATTGTGCCGCACGATGAAGCTGCGCTGGGCGCGATGTTGCAGGATATCTGCTTCCATAACGCCCGACGCTACTTCACCCTTAACCCACGGTGAAAATCACGCCCTGTGTTATAGTGCAGGGTAGAAAATTTGGCGGCCTAATGTCTGAACCAGCAGAAAAGAGCGTTATGAAACCACAAGCTTCAGCACAGCGACCCTATCAGGAAGTGGGCGAGATGCTTCGCAACATGATTATGCAGAAACAGTACGCGATTGGTGAGCGCTTGCCGCCGGAACGTGAACTGGCGATGCTGCTGAACGTCACGCGCACGCTGGTGCGTGAGGCGCTGATTATGCTGGAGCTGGAAGGGTTGATTGAAGTGCGGCGTGGCGCAGGCATTTATGTGATCAACGACACGCCGGGACCGCGTGCCGCTGCGCAAACCGCCTGCAATGCGGCCGGTCCGTTTGAGATGCTGCAGGCCCGCCAGCTGCTGGAGAGCAATATCGCCGAGTTCGCTGCGTTACAGGCGACGCGTGAAGACATCATCAAAATGCGCCAGGCGCTGGCGCTGGAAGAACGCGAGCTGGCGTCAGGCGCGGTGAACGACAGTGAAAACGGCGATCGTAATTTCCATCTGGCGATTGCCGAAGCCACGCACAACAGCATGCTGGTGGAGCTGTTCAAACAATCCTGGCAGTGGCGGGAAGACAACGTGATGTGGAGCCAGCTGCACCGGCATCTGATCAACACTAACTACCGCAAAAAGTGGCTCGACGATCATAAAAAGATCCTCGCCGCCTTAATCAAGAAAGACGCGCGCGCCGCGAAACAGGCGATGTGGCAGCATCTGGAAAACGTCAAGCAACTGCTGCTGGAGTTCTCCGATGTGGACGACATTGATTTCGACGGCTATCTGTTTGAGTCATGGCCGCTGTATGCCACTAACGGATCGGATAATTAGCCTGGCGACAGGGCTTCAGAAAACATTCGCGCGGCCGCGTTGCTGCCATTCAGTCAATGAAACCGCAATTCGCAAAATAGCCGGAGCGGCGCGATTTATCGCCTTGTGTGGAGTTTATTTACCGGGCTCATGAGATTGTGTGAAGCCTGATGGCACATCAGATTGCCGAGCCAGAAGGGGACGTGATGTTGTTTCAAAGCTTTGATATACTCTTGAGGCTATAGTGTCTTACGCAACTGCACTGATGTAGAGAGGGCTTAATGACCAACAACAGAAAAAAAGCGCATTCAGGTTATGCTAAACCTTCTCGCTCCGACATCATTCGCTCAGTAGCGACGTCAACGGCTGTTGAAACTGGCCAGTCTTCAGCTAGCGTCGAGGCTTCACTTGAAGCCGCGCGCAAAAAATTCGCACATCTTCGCCTGGCTTAGTGCCTTCTCAGTGCCCGACTGACCCAGTATTTCATTGGCGCGTAGTCCATTGACATACCAGCATGAATAGCCGAAATATACTGGGTTTTATTCTGCTCCCAGCTTTGATAATCCAGCGGTTTGTATCCTCCCTGAACCGCCATGACATCCGCTAACAGCCGCGACAAACGTCCGTTTCCTTCTCTGAAGGGATGTATAAGTATCAGCTCGACATGGGTAACGGCGATAGCAATGATGAGTTCTTCTTCTTCCATGACGTTACAGGGCGTGTAATGCGCAAGATACTTGTTGTATTCGTTCAGCAGTTTTGGCAATTGTGCTGAAGGCGCAAACATAAAACCACCCTTGCTAATATTGACCGTTCTCTCTTGTCCAGCCCATTCGTAGATGTTACCCAGTCAGCGGCGATGCCAGCTTTTTAGTAGCGCGACGTTAAGTTTCCCTTCGGGAAAGTTTTCTTCAAAAACTGACTGGTAGAGTTGTTCTAACAGAACAAGTTCTGCCTCGTTCATCTCAGTGGAATCGGTGAGCCCCAGCTTATTGGCCATGACCTGCTCGCCTGAGTCTTTTTCAAACTTACCTTCACTGCCAGCAACATGGTATCGGCTCATGAGTGCGCTCTGTAATAATGACAAACGAAGCGTAAGTATATTTAGGTCCATCAGGTTTATCAGCCAATCCTGCCTCGAAACCTTTCGTTCATCAGGATAAGTTAAATTGCTGTATATCCAGGGAGTACCGTTGGTTGCAGCCAGGCTGTACCTCAATAGCATCAGCCCGGTTGCCCGTTTCGATCAAACAGGTAATGTGGTTCGGTAAGGGGAGCTATAAGTAGCGCTGCAGCCGAGATTTTGACCAGCCGCCGTAAAGAGTGCGATGTGACTGGCGCTGGCAATTTATCCCCGCCCGTAAAAAGCATGTAATAAAAAATCCACGCAATTGCGTGGATTTTATAGTTATTGCGCTCTCTATGAGGCTCGGTGAAACATCATGAGACAACGCATTTTATTTAAACGTTAAACAGGAAGTTCATCACATCGCCATCTTTCACGATGTACTCTTTACCTTCTGAACGCATTTTGCCGGCCTCTTTCGCGCCTTGTTCACCTTTGTAAGTGATGAAATCTTCGAACGCGATGGTCTGAGCGCGGATAAAGCCTTTTTCGAAGTCGGTGTGGATTTTACCGGCTGCCTGCGGTGCGGTGGCGCCAACCGGGATGGTCCAGGCACGCACTTCTTTCACGCCTGCGGTGAAGTAAGTCTGCAGGTTGAGCAGGGCATAACCGGCGCGGATCACGCGGTTGAGGCCCGGCTCTTCCAGGCCCAGCTCGGCCATGAACTCGTCGCGCTCTTCATCTTCCAGCTCGGCGATGTCCGATTCCACTGCCGCACAGACCGGCACCACTACTGAGCCTTCGGCTTCAGCAATCGCGCGCACCTGGTCGAGATACGGGTTGTTCTCGAAACCGTCTTCATTGACGTTGGCGATGTACATGGTCGGCTTCAGCGTCAGAAAGCTGAGATAGCGGATCGCGGCTTTCTCATCGGCGTCCAGCGCCAGCGAGCGCAGCATACCGGCGTTTTCCAGATGCGGCAGGCACTTCTCCAGCGCGGCCAGTTCCGCCTTAGCATCTTTGTCGCCGCCTTTGGCTTTCTTCTGGCAGCGCTGAATGGCACGTTCGCAGGTGTCGAGATCCGACAGCGCCAGCTCGGTGTTGATGACATCAATATCTTCTGCCGGGTTTACTTTACCGGAGACGTGGATGATGTTGTCGTTTTCAAAGCAGCGCACTACGTGGCCGATGGCTTCAGTTTCGCGGATGTTGGTCAGGAACTGGTTGCCCAGGCCTTCACCTTTCGACGCGCCTTTTACCAGACCGGCGATGTCCACGAACTCCATGGTGGTTGGCACCACGCGCTGTGGCTTAACAATCTCGCTCAGCTGATCGAGGCGCAGGTCAGGCATCGGCACCACGCCGGTGTTGGGTTCGATGGTGCAGAACGGAAAGTTGGCTGCTTCGATACCCGCTTTGGTCAGCGCGTTGAACAGGGTGGATTTACCGACGTTCGGCAGGCCCACAATACCGCATTTAAATCCCATGATCTTACCTTTCTCACTGAGTGTGCAGCGCTGGCAGACAGCGCCGACTGATTCAAAAATTTTCGCGCATTATACACAGAATTCCCTGCGGCGGCGCGGGAATTGGCTTAGCTGGCTTTGAAGGCGTGCAGACGGTTCATCGCCTTAATCTTATCTTCTTTTAGCCACAGTTCGGTGCAGCGCACCGCTTCGTCGACCGCCTCGTCAATCAGCTTCTGCTCGCTGGCCGGTGCCTTGCCGAGCACAAATCCGGTGACCTTGTTACGATCGCCCGGATGGCCGATACCGACGCGCAGGCGATGAAAATTGTTGTTATTACCGAGCTTGCTGATGATGTCTTTCAGGCCATTATGACCGCCATGGCCGCCGCCCTGTTTGAATTTCGCCACGCCCGGCGGCAGGTCCATTTCATCGTGTGCCACCAGAATCTCTTCCGGCGTAATGCGATAGAACGTTGCCATCGCCGCCACCGCTTTGCCGCTCAGGTTCATAAAGGTGGTGGGCACCAGCAGGCGCACATCCTCGCCGGCCAGCGACAGGCGCGCGGTGTAGCCGAAAAACTTCGGCTCCTCTTTGAGAGACTGATTATGGCGCGAGCAAAGTAAATCCACATACCAGGCGCCAGCGTTATGGCGCGTTGCCGCGTATTCAGCGCCGGGATTGGCCAGCCCCACAATCAGTTTAATGCTGCTCACGATGTTTATCCTGTCTCGCTGCGAAAGGGCGATAGTTTACTGCCTGCCAGCGGGGATGACAAAGGGCGCAATGACAGATTAATGACCAAAGGTGAATAATCAATTTCTATCGAAATCAAGGTGCTGGCGGTAAAGTTTTGTCAGACATTGTGAAGGATGTGTGATCCTGTACGCATCTTAACCGCCAGCCATTGCCTAAACTTATGGCCAGTTAACCAAACGTGCTGTTTTCTGCGTTGCTGAAAAGGATGGAGGTGAATCATGAAACGTCAACACTGCCGCACCGTCGGTAATGGTTTGATGTGTCTCGGCTTGTTAACCATGGTGCTCGGGGTGGGTTATTCCATCATTAACCAGCTGCCGTCGGTCAACCTGCCACAGTTCCTCGCGCATGGAGCGATGTTCAGTATTTTCGTGGGTGCGCTACTGTGGCTGGTCGGCGCACGCGTCAGCGGACGGGAGAGGGTGGAAGACCGCTATTACTGGCTGCGTCACTACGGTGACAAACGCTGCCGTCGCGATCACCACTCAACGCACTAACCGGCTTCCGCCATTGCCGCCTGCAGCGTCTGATAACCTTCGACGCGGTTACGTCCGGCGGCTTTAGCGCGATACAAGGCTTCATCAGCCAGCGCCAGCAGGGCGGGAAACGCCTGATGCCGCTGGCTGGCAGTGGCAAAGCCAATGCTCACCGTATAGCCGATGTCGTTGGGTAGCGACAGCTGTGTCGCCAGCCGGATACGCTCACATATGCGCTGCGCCTGCTCACTGTCGCCAGGAAGCAACGCGGCAAACTCCTCACCGCCCAGCCGGGCAAACTGACCCTCAACCGGCATTAACGCTTTCACCACCTGACAAAAATCGACCAGCACCCGATCCCCCTGCTGATGACCATAGCGATCGTTGATGCTTTTGAAATGATCGAGGTCGAACAGCACTGCACTGTAAATATAGGGCTGCGGTAGACGCCCCTGACGCAGCAGCAGTTTTTCTGCGGCTTCAAACAGTGCGCGCCGGTTCCATACGCCGGTGAGCGGATCGTGTAGCGACGCCAGCTTATGGGCGATCTGCGTCCGCTCATTGACCATCGCCAGAATGGTGAAGGTCAGGCCGATGACGAAGAGGATCGACTCCAGAATCACATACACCGAAAAGCCGGAACCGCCAATGGCACCCGGAACGGGGGTGGCCACCGCATCGTCAAGGAAAATGCGGGCCATATGGAACAGTAAGTGGATCCACAGCAGTATCTGCGCGGGCCAGAAAGTGACGGTCAGCGTGGCGCGTGCCTGCCACAGCAGACGAATCAGCGCGGCAGTAAAGATGATGCACAGCAGGCACATGACCAGCACGCGTTTCGGCTGGCCGTGATAGAACTGCGGAAAGGCACAAAGCAGGGCCCACAGTAGCGCGCCAGTGATCCAGCAAAAACCGAGCGGAAGGCGGCAAAAAGTACGAAAGGCGTTGAGCAGGGTGCCGTAGGCCAGCAGCATGATGACATTCCCGACCGCCACCGGCAAAAAGTGCAAACCGGCGCTGCGCAGGCTGCTGAGCAGCACGGCGGCAAGCGTCAGTATTAGCGTCAGGGTGGTAAAACCCAGCACCCGGTCGTACTGCGCCCCGACCCAGGCAAAAATCAAAATAATGCTCAGAAACCCCAGCACGTAGAGCTCGCAAATAAACAACGTATAAATGTCGAGTGGCATGGTGGTCGGAGTTCTCAGCAAAAGTGTGGTGAAAAATATCACTAATCACTGGACCGCTAAAGCCCGGATGCGCTTGTCTGATAAAAAGAGTGGAAGGCGGGGAGATTGGTGGATTTTGAGGCCATTTATCGCGCAAATAGTGGCGGCGGAAGCGGCTTTATCGGGATGTTACTCCGCCCACAGGCAATAAAAAACCGGGCAGGGCGCCCGGTTTTTCGCGAACAATTAATGTTCGAACATCGCCGAAATCGATTCTTCGTTGCTGATACGACGAATGGCTTCGGCCAGCATGCCAGACAGCGTCAGCGTACGCACATTTGGCAGCGACTTCATCTCTTCCGACAGCGGAATAGTGTCGCAAACAATCACCTGATCAATCACTGATTTGCGCAGATTTTCCACCGCGTTGCCAGAGAAGATTGGGTGGGTGGCGTAAGCGAACACGCGTTTCGCGCCGCGCTCTTTCAGTGCTTCAGCCGCTTTGCACAGCGTACCGCCGGTGTCGATCATATCGTCGACCAGTACGCAGTCACGACCGGCAACGTCACCGATGATGTGCATCACCTGCGACACGTTCGCACGCGGGCGACGTTTGTCGATGATGGCCATGTCGGTGTCGTTGAGCAGTTTGGCGATAGCGCGAGCGCGCACTACGCCACCGATGTCCGGCGAAACCACAATTGGGTTTTCCAGACCAATCTGCAGCATATCTTCCAGCAGAATCGGGCTACCGAACACGTTATCCACCGGGACATCAAAAAAGCCCTGGATCTGTTCAGCGTGCAGGTCAACCGTCAGTACACGGTCCACGCCGACGCTGGAGAGGAAATCAGCCACAACTTTGGCGGTAATTGGCACGCGGGCAGAACGCACGCGGCGGTCCTGACGGGCATAGCCAAAGTAAGGGATTACAGCAGTAATACGACCAGCAGAAGCCCGACGCAGTGCGTCGACCATCACAACCAGCTCCATCAAGTTATCATTGGTGGGGGCACAGGTGGACTGGATGATGAAAATATCACCACCGCGTACATTTTCATTAATCTGTACACTTACTTCGCCATCGCTGAAACGGCCGACAGCGGCGTCTCCGAGGCTGGTGTAAAGGCGGTTGGCAATACGTTGTGCTAGTTCCGGGGTGGCGTTACCAGCAAATAGCTTCATATCAGGCACGAGAAGAACCTCAGGCTTGGCGTCCAGAGAATGAACCGCTCAAAAATAACCGGCGAATACATTTGAGCCTGTTCATACGGGTGTGTTAATGCGTCACGTGCAGTATCTGGAACAGGGTGACACTGTCACGTTTACGCTTAGAGCCCGGAAAGGGTGCGCTGTAACGGCGAGAGATTAAGCCCACGCGCCACAAATCCGCACATCCATTTCGGGGCAAGCTCCAGCACCTGACGAGCAGCGGACTCGGTGTCAAATTCAGCAAACACACAAGCGCCGGTCCCTGTCAGGCGCGACGGCGCGTATTCTAGCAGCCAGGAAAGCAGCGCATCAACCTCACGAAAACGTTTTCTTGCTACCGCTTCACAATCATTGTGAAAAGGACGCTGCAACAGTTCATCTAATGTGCGTATTGGTGAATCGCGCGTCAGTTCAGGATCGCGAAACAGATCCGGGGTGGCGATGCTGACGCCAGGATGCGCCACCAGATACCATTTTTCCGCCGGAAACGCAGGCTGCAATTGCTCGCCGACCCCTTCGGCAAACGCCGCGTGGCCGCGCACGAATACCGGTACATCGGCACCGAGACGCACGCCAAGCGTAGCCAGCTCATCCACGCTGAGCTGGGTGCGCCACAAATGGTTCAGCGCCACCAGCACCGTCGCCGCATCAGACGAACCACCGCCCAGACCACCGCCCATCGGCAGGCGCTTCTGCAGCGCGATCCGGGCACCGGCCTGCGGCGGCAGCGTGCCTTTGTCCGCCGCTGCAGCGCGCAGCGCCAGCGCCGCCCGCACGATCAGGTTGTCTTCATCGGCCACGCCGTCGAGCGGCGTCAGCAGGGTGATACTGCCGCTGTTATCCGGGGTAATCTCCAGGGTGTCGCCAACGTCGAGAAACTGAAACAGCGTCTGCAAATTGTGGTAGCCGTCTGCACGACGGCCGGTAATGTAGAGAAACAGGTTGAGCTTTGCCGGCGCGGGCCAGGTGGTGATCATTGTGTGGTCCAGCTATCCATGCGCAGTTTGATGCGCTGACCGCCTTCGGTCAGTTCGAGGTTGGCCGGCAGCGGCGGGTTCACCTTGCTGTCGTAATCGCTGATATTCACCTTCCACTGCTGGCCGTTGCGGCTGTAGGTCAGGCTTTGCAGCTGATAATTGTTGTTCAGCTGATAGTCGCTGGCGTCGCCTGGCAGCCCCATCATCCACTGACGCAAATTCGCCAGCGGAATATCCATGCCGGTGAGCTGGGAAATCATCTTCTCCGCGTCGTTGCTGACGTAGCGTTTGCCTTTGTTATCGACAATCTGCACCACCGAACCCTGCGCGTCGAGCTGCAGTTCTGTGCTGCCGAGCGGGTTAGTCAGCAGCAGACGGTAACGGTCTGCAGCAGTTTGCTGCCAGTTAAAACGGGCATAAACCTTCTGCTTATCCGACAGATAGGCAAACGCGCCGCGCGTCTGGTACTGGGTAATTTTCGCTACCGCCTGCTGGTGTTGCTGCCACTGCGGCGATGTCGTGCTGGGACCGGGACCTTGCTGGGGTTTGTTGATGCTACAGGCAGCCAGCAACACGCTGGCAAGGGGCAAAAGGCGCAACAGCTGGCGCGGGGGCAAATGCATCACGTGGTCGTCTCCTCAGACACGTTTTTACGTCGTAACCGGTAACGCTAACCATCCGTCTCTGTGCCGTCAATGGCGATGTCAGGATAATTGCGCACGATCAGTTTAATCTTATTACAGTCATAGGCTTTGTATGGCTTTTCTTGATCTGTTGCATCTTGTAGAATGCGCAGCACAAAACCTGACAATTATTGGGACTTCCCAACCCGAATCACCATGACGCTGCTTGCTCTCGGAATCAACCACAAAACCGCACCTGTTGCGCTGCGCGAACGTGTTTCGTTCACGCCAGACACGCTGGACCAGGCGCTGAACAGCTTGCTGTCTCAGCCGATGGTGCAGAGCGGGGTGGTGCTTTCTACCTGTAACCGGACGGAACTCTACCTCAGCGTAGAGCAGCAGACCGATCTGCAGGAGCAGCTGGTGCGCTGGTTGTGCGAGTATCACGACTTACGTGAAGAGGACGTGCGCAACAGCCTGTACTGGCATCAGGACAACGCGGCGGTCAGCCACCTGATGCGCGTGGCCAGCGGACTCGACTCGTTGGTGCTGGGCGAGCCACAGATTCTCGGTCAGGTCAAAAAAGCCCATGCTGACTCCTCGCGCGACCATGCGCTGAGCAGCGAGCTGGAACGCATGTTCCAGAAAACCTTCTCGGTAGCCAAGCGCGTGCGCACCGAAACCGAAATCGGCGCCAGCGCGGTGTCGGTCGCCTTCGCTGCCTGCTCCTTAGCCCGTCAGATTTTCGAATCACTCAGCAGCGTTAACGTGCTGCTGGTCGGTGCCGGTGAAACCATCGAACTGGTGGCGCGTCACCTGCGCGAACACAGCGTGCGCAAACTGATGATCGCCAACCGCACGCGCGAACGCGCACAGCTGCTGGCGGACGAAGTCGGCGCCGAAGTGATTGGCCTTGCCGATATCGAAACCCGCCTGGCCGATGCCGATATCATTATCTCCTCCACCGCCAGTCCGCTGCCGATTATTGGCAAAGGCATGGTGGAACGGGCGCTGAAGGCGCGCCGCAACCAGCCTATGCTGCTGGTGGATATCGCCGTGCCGCGCGATGTTGAGCCGGAAGTGGGCAAGCTGGCTAACGCCTATCTGTACAGCGTGGATGATCTGCAGGCGATCATCGAGCAGAACATGGCGCAGCGCAAAGCGGCGGCGGTGCAGGCGGAAAGCATTGTGGTGCAGGAGAGCGGTGAATTCATGGCCTGGCTGCGCGCGCAAAGCGCCGGTGAGACCATCCGCGAATACCGCGCGCAGGCTGACGACGTGCGCGCCGAGCTGCAGGATCGCGCGCTGGCGGCGTTGCGTCAGGGTGCTGATGCCGAAAAAGTCTTACAGGAGCTGGCACACAAGCTCACCAACCGTTTAATTCATGCACCAACCAAATCACTGCAGCAGGCCGCGCGCGACGGCGACAGCGAACGCCTGCAGATCTTACGTGACAGCCTCGGTTTAGAGTAATCTGGTCTGTCACGACCTATCACTGGGATACCCTCTATTAGATGAAGAGCTCGATTGTTGCCAAGCTGGAAGCGCTGCAGGAACGCCATGAAGAAGTTGAAGCGTTACTGGGCGATGCCGGCGTAATTGGCGATCAGGACCGTTTCCGCGCGTTATCACGTGAATATGCCCAGCTGAGCGACGTCACCCGTTGTTTCCGTGAATGGCAGCAGGTGCAGGAAGATGTCGAGACCGCAGAAATGCTGCTCGATGATGCGGAAATGCGCGACATGGCGCAGGAAGAGTTGAAACTATCGCGCGACAAGCGCGAGTTGCTGGAACAGCAGCTTCAGGTGCTGCTGCTGCCGAAAGATCCCGACGATGAACGTCCGTGCTTTATCGAAGTGCGCGCCGGCACCGGCGGCGACGAAGCGGCGATTTTCGCTGGCGATCTGTTCCGTATGTACAGCCGTTATGCCGAAGCGCGTCGCTGGCAGGTGGAGATCATGAGCGCCAACGATGGCGAGCATGGCGGCTACAAAGAAGTCATTGCGCGTATCACCGGTGACGGGGCTTACGGTCGCATGAAGTTTGAATCCGGCGGTCATCGCGTGCAGCGCGTGCCGGAAACCGAATCGCAGGGGCGCATTCATACTTCCGCCTGTACCGTGGCGGTGATGCCGGAGCTGCCGGAAGCCGAACTGCCGGACATCAATCCGGGCGATCTGAAAATCGACACCTTCCGCTCTTCCGGCGCGGGTGGTCAGCACGTTAACACCACCGATTCGGCGATCCGTATCACCCACCTGCCAACCGGCATCGTGGTGGAGTGCCAGGATGAGCGCTCGCAGCACAAAAACAAAGCCAAAGCGCTGGCGGTGCTGGGCGCACGTATTCACGCGGCGGAAATGGCGAAGCGCCAGGCGGCGGAAGCCTCAACGCGGCGTAACCTGCTGGGCAGCGGCGACCGTTCCGACCGAATCCGTACCTATAACTTCCCGCAGGGGCGCGTCACCGATCACCGCATCAACCTGACGCTCTACCGCCTCGACGAAACCATGGAAGGCAAGCTGGATACGCTGATCGAGCCGATTGTGCAGGAGTATCAGGCTGACCAGCTGGCCGCACTGGCCGGGCAGGAGTGATGAACGTCCGGCGCTGGCTGCAGCAGGCGCAGGCTGCGTTGTGCGGAGGCGATAGCCCGAAGCGCGACGCGGAGATTCTGCTGGGTTTTGTCACCGGCAAGTCGCGCAGCTGGCTGATAGCGTTTGACGACAGCCCGCTCGATGATGCGCAACTGGCACAGCTGGAGACGTTACTGGCACGCCGCGTGCGCGGTGAGCCGATTGCGCATCTGGTGGGCGAACGCGAGTTCTGGTCGCTGCCGCTGCGCGTCAGTGATGCCACGCTGATTCCGCGTCCGGATACCGAAGTGCTGGTGGAGCAGGCGCTGCTGCGGCTGCCCGCGACGCCGTCCGCGGTGCTCGATCTCGGTACCGGCACCGGCGCCATTGCGCTGGCGCTGGCCAGCGAGCGGCCCGATTGTAAGATTACCGGCTGCGACCGCATCGCCGCCGCGGTTGCGCTGGCGCAGGACAACGCCCAGCGCCTGCACCTCACCAACGCCGGATTTGTGCTCAGCCACTGGTTCGACGATCTGCCCGCCCAACGTTTCGATCTGATTGTCAGCAATCCGCCTTACATTGATGCCGCCGATGAACATCTGCAGCAGGGCGACGTGCGTTTTGAGCCGCTCAGCGCGCTGGTGGCGGAGGAGGCTGGGCTGGCCGATTTACGATTAATCATTGAACGCGCGCCGCACTGGTTGCAGCCGCAGGGTTGGCTGCTGCTGGAACACGGCTGGCAGCAGGGCGAGGCTGTACGCGCGCTGCTGACCCATCACGGTTTCCTGGCGGTCACCACCGTTGAGGATTACGGCGGCAATCCGCGCGTCACGCTTGGACAACTTACTTAAGGAAGCACTATGGCCAGCTGGTATCCGCTGATTAAAAATTTCCATCTGCTGACAGTCGCGATCACCATCACACTGTTTCTGCTGCGTTTTTACTGGCTGACCACCGGATCTGCCCTGCTGCAGCGCCGCTGGGTACGCATTGCGCCGCACATCAACGATACATTCCTGCTGCTCAGCGGTGCACTGCTGGTGCTGATTACCCACTTTTATCCGTTTACCCCACAAGGAAGCTGGCTGACGGAGAAGCTGTTAGCGGTTATCATCTACATCGCCTTAGGTTCCGTGGCATTGAGTCGTCGCCCGCGCAGCATGGCGACCCGCTGGGTCGCCTGTTTAGTCGCCATCGTCGCGTTATTGTTCGTGATTAAACTGGCGATGACCAAAATGCCGTTATTGGGGATAGTATGACCTCGCCAGTACAACTTGATTACAGTGAAACACCGTTAAGTGAAGCGGTGATTGGCGCAACCTGCGCCATACGCAACGATTTTTCCGCGCCCTCGGTCCAGCAGCAGCTGGCTGAGCTGGTTGAAGAGGCGCGGCGCTATGTCAGTAGCGAACAGGATGCGGATCTGCAGCTGGAGAAGCTGCTCGATCTGTTTTACCAGCAGTGGGGCTTTGGCGGTGCCAGCGGCGTCTACAATCTGTCAGACGCGCTGTGGATCGATAAAGTGCTGAAGAGCCGGCAGGGAACGGCGGTGTCGCTCGGCGTGATTCTGCTGCACATTGCGGATGAGCTTGAGCTGCCGCTGATGCCGGTGATTTTCCCGACGCAGCTGATCCTGCGTGCCGACTGGCTCGACGGTGAAATGTGGCTGATCAATCCGTTTAACGGTGAGACGCTCGACACCCATACGCTGGAAGTGTGGCTGAAGGGCAACATCAGCCCGACGGCAAAGCTCTACTCTGACGACCTCGATGAAGCGAAAACCGTCAGCGTGATGCGCAAAATGCTCGACACGCTGAAAGCGGCGCTGATGGATGAGAAGCAGATGGAGCTGGCGCTCAACGTCAGCCAGGTGCTGCTGCAAATCGACCCGGACGATCCCTATGAGATTCGCGACCGCGGTTTGATTTACGCCCAGCTGGAGTGCGAGCATATCGCACTGACCGATTTGACCTATTTCGTTGAACAGTGTCCTGAAGACCCGGTTAGCGAGATGATTAAAGTGCAGATCCACGCAATTGAACAGAAACAGGTGACGCTGCACTAAGCGTCCCCCGACATTTAAGGAAAGGGCATGACACAGAAAGTAGTGAGTATCGGCGATATCAAGGTCGCAAACGATCTGCCATTTGTTCTCTTCGGCGGCATGAACGTGCTGGAATCCCAGGATCTCGCCATGCGCATCTGCGAACATTACGTGAAGGTAACCGACAAGCTCGGCATTCCGTATGTGTTCAAAGCCTCTTTTGACAAAGCCAACCGCTCTTCCATCAAGTCTTACCGTGGCCCTGGCCTTGACGAAGGCATGAAAATTTTCCAGGCGCTGAAGCAGGCGTTCGGCGTGAAAATTATCACTGACGTGCACGAAAGCTGGCAGGCGCAGCCGGTCGCCGACGTGGTGGATGTGATTCAGCTGCCGGCCTTCCTGGCACGTCAGACCGACCTGGTGGAAGCGATGGCGAAAACCGGTGCCGTGATCAACGTGAAGAAGCCGCAGTTCGTCAGCCCGGGCCAGATGGGCAATATCGTCGATAAGTTTGCCGAAGGTGGTAACGACAAGGTGATTCTGTGCGACCGCGGCAGCAACTTCGGGTATGACAACCTGGTGGTTGATATGCTCGGTTTCAACGTGATGAAGAAAGTCACTAACAACAGCCCGGTGATTTTTGACGTTACCCATGCGCTGCAGACGCGCGATCCGTTTGGCGCGGCTTCCGGTGGTCGTCGTGCGCAGGTTGCCGAACTGGCGCGTGCGGGCATGGCGGTAGGCATCGCCGGTCTGTTCATCGAAGCGCACCCGGAACCGAACAGCGCCAAATGCGACGGCCCGTCCGCGCTGCCGCTCGATAAGCTGGAACCGTTCCTGGCACAGATGAAAGCGATTGACGATCTGGTTAAAAGCTTCCCGGAGCTGGATACCAGTAACTGATTGTTATTAATCAGTAAGATGACGTTGCAATCATCCCCGTCATTGAGCCGTTAGGATATCTCTATCCAGGTGCGCATAAATGCGCACCCTACATTGTACGGTCGCCCGCTCATGGCGACCGGTTCACCTGATGCACATGAATGCACGCCCAGCGTTGTTGGGTCGCCATTTATGGCGACCGTTTCACCTGATGCACATGAATGCGCACGCTGCGCTGTAGGGTCGCCATTTATGGCGACCACTTCATTCCACGTTACAGCATAATCGTCAGAAGATAGCCGGCAAACAGGGCCAGATGTGCTGCGCCGTTGAGCACGTTGGTGCGGCCAGTGGAGAACGAGATGTGACACAGAATCAGCACCGCGCTCATCACCACCATATGCGGCGGCTCAAGGCCGAAAATCAACTGCTGACCGGTCAGGGTGGCAATAATGGTCACCGTCGGCACCGTCAATGAAATGGTGGCCAGCACCGAACCGAAAAACAGGTTCATCGCGCGCTGCACCTGATTCATCAGCACCGCCTTGATTGCGCCCAGACCTTCCGGCGACAGAATCAGCAGCGCGACGAGGAAACCGGTAAACTGCTCCGGCGCGTTCATTTCAGTGAGCAGCATTTCCAGTGAGTTGGCGTTCATCTTGGTCACGCTGATCACCGCAATCAGATGCACAATCAGCCACGCGGTGTGCCACAGCGAGCTGTGCGCGGAAGGCTTACCGTGATGCGGGTCGCCATCATCGCTCTCGTCTTCATGCTCGTAAACAAACAGGCTCTGGTGGGTTTTGGTCTGAATCAGCAGGAACACGCCGTACATCGCCGCAGAGATCGCAGCAATGATCAGCGCCTGCGCGGTAGTGAAATTGCCGCCGGGCAGGGCATTGGGAAACACCAGCACCAGAATCGCCAGCGGGAAAATGGCGATCATGTACTGCTTCACGCCGGCCAGGTTAACGTACTGGGTGGCAAATTTACGCCCGCCAAGCAGCAGGGCACAGCCCACCAGCCCGGCGGTAACAATCATGATGATGGAGTAGAGCGTATCGCGCATCAGCGCGGGCGCTGCATCGCCGGTCGCCATCAGCGCCGAAATCAGGCTCACTTCCAGAATTACCACTGACAGGCTGAGGATCAGCGAGCCGTAGGGTTCACCTAACCGGTGCGCCAGAACGTCGGCGTGACGTACTACGCTGAAGGCGCTGCTTAAAATCGCTACCAGCGCCAGCAGATTGATGCCGATTACCGGCAGAAGCGCTGTCTGGCCGCCAAAAAAGCTCAGCACCGCCAGCGCCAGAATCGGGAAAATCAGCGAATACTCGCTGTGTCGGGTCTTCTCATGTCCAGCCATGCGCCATCCTCTTCGGCAAAAAGAACAAAAACAGGCAATTGCTGCCTGATAAATATAGTGACTCATCTGACGAAGCGCAGTGTAACTTTTCACCACTGCTCACGCAGATTTTTTACGCGTTTTTACTTTTTGTCATTTTTCTCTGAACGAAGAGAAATTCGCGTTAATCAGCGAATTAACCCTGTTCATCAGCAGGTTAATAGTGCGTGTTTCTCATCTATCCTGCGTGAAACGAGGAAGAACAGAACTGAATTATCTGGCCTTATCCTCACTACCCGCCTTTTTTGCTGGCAGAAGTATGAAATAGCAGGTTTGCGTTTTTGCCGTTCTCTTCCAGACTTATACATGGAACCTGAAACAGGAGGAATTATGCCTTATTCATCGAACCGGGAACTGCCGGACAGCGTGCGCCACGTGCTGCCGGGCCATGCGCAAACCATCTACCAAAAGGCGTTTAACAGCGCCTGGGATCAGTATAAAGATGAAGACGATCGTCGCGGTGATGAATCGCGCGAGCAGGTGGCACACAAAGTCGCCTGGGCGGCGGTCAAAAAAGAGTACGCCAAAGGCGAGGACGACAAGTGGCATCCTAAACACTAGCTCCCGCGCGGGCCACTGCGGCCCGCTTCACACTTCTCCGCGCTTCGTTCAAGAATCCTGCCAGGCAGCCGATGCTATTTACAGATAATTTCCCCTTTGTGATCGGGGTCAATCTTGAAACGTTTATGGCAAATGCATTACTGTCTTGTCTTAAGTCGACGCCGCAGGCGCCGCCTGTAAAATCGCAGATTCAGGGAGCCATAACGACAGGAAGGTCAGCGCAGTAGAGGAGATCGCAGTGTTAACCCGGGAATTCTTACTAAAAGCGGATTGCAAAACTTCATTTGGTGATATTGACGAAGCGCTGCTGTGGAGCTGTGAGAAGCGCGCCGCGTCGCTCTGCGCCACGCTTGCCTGTCGTCCCGATCAAAGCCCGGTGTGGATCTTCGGCTACGGTTCCCTGATGTGGAACCCGGTCTTTGAAGCGGAAGAGGTGGCGACCGGACGGCTTGAGGGCTGGCATCGTGCTTTTTGCCTGCGGCTGACCGCCGGACGCGGCACCGTTGCCACACCGGGACGGATGCTGGCGCTGAAAGAGGGCGGTTCTACCAGCGGTCTGGCGTTTCGCCTGCCGGAAGCGCGCCTGCATGAAGAGCTTGAGCTGCTGTGGAAACGGGAAATGATCACCGGCTGCTATCTGCCCACCTGGTGTGAACTGACGCTGGAGGATGGCCGCACGGTTACGGCGCTGGTGTTTATCATGGATCCGCGTCATCCGCTGTATGAAGCCGACTCCTGCCGCAGCACCATTGCTCCGCTGATCGCTCAGGCTAGCGGTCCGCTCGGCAGCAACGCGCAGTATCTGTTTTCGCTGGAACAGGAACTGGGCAAACGCGGCATGCAGGAAGAGGCGTTAACGCGCCTTGCGGCCGAAGTGCGCGCGCTGCAGCAGAGCGCCGCGCGCGGCTAACCTCAATTACCCGGATTAATCAGCCAGGTACCCGGCTGGTTAATCGTCAGCATCTGGCTGCGCACCTGGCTGCCGTGATGCACTTCAATACGATAGCTGCCTGCCGCCAGATTCAGCGAGGCGAAACCGCTGCTGGCGGGTTTCACATCCTTCGCTTCGCCGTTCAGCACGATATTTTCCCCTGCCTGCAACTGCAGATAAACCGTCGCCATGGTTGGCGCGCTGCTGGCGGGCGCGCTGCCCGCTGAGGACGTCGCCGCCGGGGCGCTGCTGGCCGCCACCGGCGGTGCGTCGCTCGGGCGATTGGCTTTCCACACTACGACCACCACGGCAAGCAACGCCACGGCAGCGGCAGCGAGCAGGGCAGGCGACAAACGGCGCACATTGCGCGGCGTCACCGGTTCAATCGCGGCGGCGGCATGATTAACCGCCATTACCTGCGGTTCCGGCACGGCCGCTACCGGCTCCGGCACGGGCTGGCTCTCCGCGGTCACCGGGAAGGTCGTCACCAGCGCTTCGACATCGCTCACCGGCAGATCGATCAGCCGGGCAAAAGCATCAATACTCTGTGGCCGGTCTTCCGGCTTCATCGCCAGCGCGCAGTCGATCGCGTGCAGCAGCGGCAGCGAATACCCCTCAGGCTTGCGCTCCACCAGCGGCTGGTAGTTATCTTCAATGCAGCGCACCACGCTGACCGGCGGCGCGTGGCCGGTGATCAGCGTATGCAGCACCGCGCCCAGCGCGTAAATATCGGTCCACGGTCCCTGTTCGACTTCTCCCTCTTCGCTGTACTGCTCAATTGGCGCGAAGCCCGGCTTGAGCATGATCTCGGTTTCATCTGACAGGTTGCCAATCTCTTTGCGCGCCGAGCCAAAGTCGAGCAGCACCGGCAGCTGGTTTTCCTGAATCTGAATGTTATCGAGCGAAATATCACGATGCAGGTAACCGGCGGTGTGAATGGTGTTGATGGCACCAAACAGCGGCGGTAACAGACGGCGAATCCACGCTTCGTCAATGCTGTCCGGGCTGGTGAGCTGCCACTCTTTCAGCGTCATGCCGCTGTAGTAGAGCGTGCCCATGTAAGCCGTGCCGTTCTCTTCCCAGAAGCGCAGGACGTGCAGCAGACCGGGATGATTGAAGCGCGCCAGCAACCGTGCCTCCTGAATAAAGCTGTTGCGTCCGGCATTAAACAGTTTCTGGAAGCGCTCGCCGCGCAGTTCCAGCGCCAGATCCGCACCGCGTACCGCCAGTGACACCGGCATGTACTCTTTGATGGCGATGGTGCGTTCCAGCTGATGATCCCAGGCGCGATAGACAATGCCAAAGCCGCCGCCGCCGATCACTTCCTTGATTTCAAACTCGTTAAACCGGTAGCCCGCAGGCAGGGCATTGGGGGTATGATTTTCGTTTGCCGACATAGTGAGCTCTCTGAACACGTCCTGTAGCGCCCCGTCACGCCGGTGACGGCGGGCAACAACCGCTAATTAATTAATGTTACGCCAGGCACCAATTGCCGGATCGGCCAGATCGGCGTGCAGGGTGTCAATCAGTAACACAGTCACTTTTTGCTGTGGCATAAACTGCGGCGACCAGATGCCGCGTAAGCTATCAACCCGCGATTTCACCGCTTCGCTATCCGTGCCGGTGTTTTTATCCATTTTAATCAGCAGCGTGCCGCTGAAACGCCAGACGTGCTGCTGAGCATCAAACGGCAGCACCAGCCAGCTATCACTGGCATCGGGCCGCGTGACAATCATGCGCTGTTTGTTCACCGCTACCACCTCCAGCGGCGTGCGGGTCAGCGTAAGATCGGCGATGGGATAACCCTGCAGGAAGGTTACCGTCTGGCTGCGCGTTTTGCCGTCACTCAGCAGCGTCATTGCCGCCGGACCTTCCAGCCAGCCCTCGGTTGAGCAATGCTGCTGCGGGTTCTCAGGGATAAACAGCGAACCGCCGTTTTCATCCCACCAGGTACGGAAATGGCAGCCGCCGGGCAGGGCGAAGTGCTGCAGCGGCGTGCTGTCGGCCGGACGCGATAAATCCAGCGGCGCCGCGGTATTGGCGCTGGCGGTTGCGTCGTTGAGGATGATCGGCCGCCAGTTCTGCAGTTTTGCCGCGCTGCCGTTAGCCAGCACGCTGCCCTCTTTGCTGGTCATCTGCCAGGGGATCTCATCCAGCAGGCCGCACTGGTTCGCCAGCAGCGTACCGACGCGCGGCAGGAAGCTGGTAAGAATGCTGGTGTCGCTGCTTTTACCGGACACGATGCGCAGCGGCAGCGTCTCTTTACACCAGTCGTCGGGCGCATTACTGGCAACGTTATCGATATAGACTTCCAGCGACAGGCTGGGCGAGTAGACCACCCGGTAATCTTCCGCCTGCGCATTCAGGGCCAGTAACAGGGCGGCAATGCCCGGCAACCACAGTTTCATAATGATCCTTGCAATCAATAACGTGACGGCAGAAAACGTGCCGCATCAGCCTGGGAATAAAGCAGCGTCGCGTCCTGCGGTTCGCCAATCCAGATTGCCAGAGCGCTGAGATTGTCGCTTTTAACACTGCGGTTTACGGCCTGTTCCATCAATGCCAGCCACTCTTCGCAGGCGTTTACCATGCGCAGTGCCTGTTCCATTTCGTCGGTGGTGAGGTTGAGCCAGAAACCGTCGGTACAGACCAGAAATGCGTCACCATCGGTCAGCTCAATCACCTCGCTGAAGGTGGCCGGTCGGGCCGGCTCAATACCCAGCGCATTATAAAGTAAATTACTGTTAATGCCGGTATTTTCATAGCCGGCTTCACGCAGATGCTGCGCCAGACTGTGGTCACGCGTCACCTGATGCAGCACCCCGTGGCGGAAGTGATAAACCCGGCTATCACCAGCGTGCGCCCACCATGCGCGCTGCGTTGTGCGGTCAATAAACAGGGCGGCAAGGGTGGTGCTCATGCGCGAAAAATTCGGATTGTTCCCCTGGGCGCTGACCAGCGTTTGCTGACACTTTTCAATTGCCGCGCGTGTACTCTCCGGCGTGAACGTGTCGTTTTGCTGCAGCTGCGTCAGCAGGGTATCGCGCACCAGCTGGGCCGCATAATCGCCGCCGGGCAGACCGGCCACGCCGTCGCATACCAGAAAACAGGCTTTGTGTTCATCGACTTCGGCACCGGTGCGATCCTGGTTTTCGTCACGCATACCCTGCTGGCAGCGGCTGGCAAACTTCATCTTCATGCGTCTTCGGTCCGCGTCTGGGAATCTTTGTACTGATTCACTTCCATGTCGTAGGCATGCAGAAAGGCTTCACCAAACAGGGTGTGGAAGTCATCTTCAATCTCGCCCGCGGTGCGCTGATAGTGACGGAGAAAATAGTCCCACAGCGCCGCTTTACGTCCGCCGCTGAACGGCATCTTAGGCAGCACGCCGTCTTTGCGCGCTTCCTCTTCCAGACGCTGCGGATTAAACGACTGCAGCATCGCGGCAATGATGGCGCGAATGCCGGCAATCATCCCCAACTGATGCGCCTGTAAATCCACCAGCGCATCGCGCACCGCTGCTTCCGGTGGCATAAAGCCAGGCATCTGGCTCTGGTACATCTGCATCAGCACGGTTTTGCCGGAAGGCAGAATTTTAAACGGGTTATTGGCTTCGTTAAGGATCATCGTCATGTCGGCTTTCACGCCGCGCTTGAGGATGGAGCGCGAAGAGAGCAGGGCCACCGTACCCTGCGAAAACAGGCTGAGCATGCGACCAGTGACGCGCATCTGCTCTTCGGTGATTGGCGTCTGGTGACCATTATTCAGGCCCATGCCTTCCAGCAGCGCGGCGATCAGTTTGTCCTGATCGGCGCCTGCCAGCACGGCTGGCATCACGGGCGCATCGCTTTGTGGATCGATCGCCAGGCGCGCGTCCGGGCGGCGTTCGTGACGCGGACTGTCACTCTGCGGCAGGACTTCCGGTTCCGGCACGCTTTCGTCCTGCTGCATACCCAGCGGATCGGCGGCGCTGTCAGCAAAAAACGCCAGCGGATCATCCTGCGGTGCGTTCTGACACGCCGGGTCGCGCACTTCCAGGCCATATTCGCCAATCTGCAGCGTATCGCCGTGGCGCAGCCGCACCTGCGAGCCGCGCTGCAGCGCCACGCCGTTCAGCACCACTGAAGTGACGCTGCCCTGATTGGTCAGGCGGCACTCGCCGTCTGGCGACAGGTGCACCAGCGCCTGCAGGCGCGAGATAGCGCGCGATTCATCGGGCAGCACCAGGTCGTTATCCTGGCTGCGGCCGATGGTCCCGCCGGGCGGGCTAAACGCGACGGTTTTGGCGGGCACATCCGTATTGCACTGCACAATGGTAAATTGCATGAGTCATCCCGTTAACAAGGCAAGCGCACTGGCCTACTCAAACATCGGTGGATAGAGGCCATTACGTCCCGGCTGGGCACCCGCCGCCGGGTTAAACAATAACGAAAAAAGTTGCGCGGTGAGCGGGCCACTGTGTTTATGCGTGGCGTGGGCAAAGCCGTCACTGCGATTACTCCACCAGTAGCTAATGTGCTGTTGGGGATCAAAACGGTCGGCCACTTCACGCCAGCTCAGGGTGCAGGGCAAATCGTCAAAACCAATCACATCCATGATGTCGCTGCGCTGCTTATCCGGCAGCAGCAGCGGAGCCAGCTGCTGAATCTGCGTCTCCAGCGCGTCCGGGCTGTGGCGATCGCGCACCGCCTGCCACAGCAGCGCGCCAAGTTCCTGATACCAGTCGCCGGAGATCGCCAGCTGTGAAGCATGCCACGCGCTGAGCGGAATGCTGTGCAGCGCCAGCAGCGGCCACGCACGGCCGACGCGATCGCACGAGGGCAGCAGACAGCCCAGCTGCACCTGCTGGCGCAGCGGCGATAGCGGCAGGACAAAATTCCATACCGGCGCGCGTAAAAACTGTTGCGTGCTGGCCTCTTCCTGCTGATGCCAGTGGATTAAGCCTTGTTGAAACCAGTGGCTCCACGGCGTCACCGTGGCTTCACTGAGCCGCTGGCGCAGAAAATCACCGGTGGCCGGTAATTTGCCATACCAGCCCGGCGCGGTGTAACTCGCCATGGTTACCTCACCATTACTCACTGTGTCCGGTCAATCGCTGCGATACGGTGTGTGGCGCAACCGCCAGCATACGGCCATTCTGACCGGCATTTTTCAGATTTTCCGCAAGCTTACGCATCATCAGCGCATTGTCGCGCGCATAAGGCGACGACTGAATCTGCTGATCGAGCAGCTGGCTAAGGTGCCAGTCAAGCTGCTGCAGATCGCGCGCGCTGACATTGTCCGGCAGCGTGCGCTGCAGATTTTGCATCAGCCAGCCGCGCAGAAATTCGCCGTCATAGTTACGCGGCTGATACAGCATCTGATAAGCGCGCAGCGCATTGCGGCTGTAGTCATTGTCGGTGCCGGGATCGTCACGCAGCAGGTTGGTAATTTGCTGGGCCACGCGCGGCAGCAGTAAAGACTTAAGCGCATTTTGATAAAGCACCCATGCGGCATCGCTCACCTGGTTACCGCGATACAGTCCAGCGCGCATGGTAAGCGGTGGATTGTCGAGAGAAAAATGCGCCGACAGCGGCAGTTTCACCAGGTTATTTAAGAAGGGTAGCAGATCAAAAATATTATCGGCTGGCTGATGAATAACCTGCTGACTTTGCGCGGTAATCGGCCCGATACGCGCCGCGACCTGATCGAGATAACGCTGATTCTGCACGTAGCTGGTGAGCCACAAACCGGAGAGCAGCACCAGCGCGCCGGTGAGCGCGCCGTAACCGATCCAGTGCAGCAGCCGGTTACGATACTCCCAGTGACGGTTGCTGCCGGCGAGGCCGCTTTCGCGGAACACCAGGTCGCTTAACAGGTCGCGAATAAAGAAGCTCTGGCCTTTGGTACCCGGAATCGGATTGCTGCGGTTAACGCTGTCCCATGCGGCAAGGCTCGACTCGCCGGTGTGTGGCAGCTGTAGCTTGCGGTTGAGTTCGCCCATGATGCGGTCAAACGGCAGGCCTTCCTGGGTACCGCTGGTGAAGAACAGGCCGCGCGCCGACCAGGCAATCTCATCCTGATGGCGGGAAAACACCACGTCGAGATATTCGTTAAGTAAAGGACGCAGCGAACTGAACTCCTGCGGGAACAGGAAGCTGTCGGCGCGCTGGGTGAGATCGCGCTCGCCGGCCATCACGTCGGCCAGCTGTTGCTGCAGACGCTGCTCCAGATGCTGAAAGCGCTCGCTAAAGCTGCGGTGCCAGTCATCTTTATGCGGCTTGCCCGGTTCCCACGGGAAGGTGAAGCCCCAGATGGCATCGCGCTGCGGCTTACTCAGGTTGCCGTAAAAGCTCATAAACCCTTTCAGCAGGTCGGTTTTGGTGACCATCACATACACCGGGAAATGAATGCCGGTTTGCTGATGCAGCTCAACCATGCGGCTGCGCAGCGCGCTGGCCTGGGCGTGACGTGCCTCGGCAGAATCGGTCAGCAGGTCAGCCACGCTGATGGTCATGATCACGCCGTTGATCGGCTGGCGCGTGCGGTAGCGCTTTAGCAATTTAATGAAGTTATGCCACTCGGCACCGTCGCGCGCGCGCTGGCTCTCCTGCAGTGCGTAACGGCCCGCGGTGTCGATTAAGACTGCACTGTCGGTGAACCACCAGTCGCAGTGACGCGTGCCGCCGACGCCGCGTACCGCCTCTTTGCCGAGGCTGTCAGTTAACGGAAACTCCAGGCCAGCATTCAGCAGCGCGGTGGTTTTACCGGCGCCGGGCGCGCCTATCATCACGTACCACGGCAGCTGATACAGATAGTGACTCTGAAAACGCGCCAGCCAGCTTTTCTGATGCCGGCGACCAAACTGAGTGCGTTTCAGCCGCAGCGCCGCTTCACTGAAGCGCTGGGTCAGCAGCGTCTCGGTCGCCTGGCGATCGGACGCTTCTTCGTGACTCATCTCCTGCAGGCGATTGAGCAGCTTGCTGTTAAACCAGCCGCGCCAGATGGCGGGAATAAACTGGAACAGCACCCAGCAGAAATAGAGCAGGCCGACCGCCAGCTGGCGCGGGAATACCGGCTCCAGTGGACGGGTATCTCCCCAGCTCCACAGCGGACCGAGCATCCACAGCACGCAGCTCAGCGCCGTGACGCCAATCAGGCCCCACAGCAGGCGATGGGTTAACAGATGTTGGAGTGATGCGCGCATCACTGGCCTCCCTGATGGTTGCCGAGGGTTTCCGGTGCCGCAAACAGGGTGATCTCCACCCGGCGATTGCGGGCGCGGTTTTCATTGCTGTCATTGGGTAAGAGCGGATTGCTGTCGCCACGGCCTTCGGCTTTAACGCTGTGACCGTCCGCCAGCTGCGTATTCAGCAGTTGCGTAACGGCACGGGCACGGGCGAAGGAGAATTCATAGCTGGAGGCGAAACGGCCATCCACCGGACGATTATCGGTATAGACCGATACCAGCACCGTGCCTTTTACCGTCTTCATCGCGCTGGCCACGTGCGCCAGCAGCGCGCGGCCAACCTGGTTCACTACGGTACCGTCCGGCGCAAACAGCTTGTCCGCAGGGATGATCACTTTACTGCCAAAGGCACCGTCGCTCACTTCCAGCTGGCCTGCGGCAATCACGTCGTTAAGACGCTGATGCAGATCGAGCAGCGCCTGCGGTGAGGTGGGGCGGCGGCCCGGCATGATTTGTGGCAGCGGGGTTTGATAGATGGCGCGCAGCAGCGGTTCGGCCGCATTGCCCAGCCGCCAGTTGAGCCCGCTGTAGATTAGACAGGCAATCAGCGTAGCCAGCGTGACGCAGGCCCACAGTGGTACCATCGGCCGCGTCAGGGTGCTGACCAGCGGATGCACTTCCACCAGCGGCGCGCGCGGTGGTGGTGCCGGGCGGGTTTCCGCAATCAGCTGCGCCAGCCGTTTACGGATGCCTTCACACTGCGCGCGTCCGCT
Organism: gamma proteobacterium symbiont of Lampromicra miyakona; assembly: GCF_059730895.1. NCBI lineage: Bacteria > Pseudomonadati > Pseudomonadota > Gammaproteobacteria > gamma proteobacterium symbiont of Lampromicra miyakona. Next base: position 1,786,995 of record NZ_AP035932.1, read on the forward strand.
GTCGCTGCCGCGATAGCGCCCTTCGTAGCCAAGCAGCAGGCAGTAGTGAATCACTTCCAGCAGCCATAAATGCTGCTGCGGGCTTTGCGACACGCGTGACAGCAGCTGGAACACTTTTTCGCCGCCCCAGCTTTCGTTATGAAAGGTCACCAGCATGCCGTTGCCGGACCAGACGCCGCGCGTGCCCCAGGGAGTTTGCGCCGCCGCTTCGTCCAGCACGCTACACAGGCAGTAGCGTGCGCCGATGATCATCTCAAACGGCAAACCCGCCTGTTTACAGCGTTGCTCGAACTGGCGGATCTCTTCAATCAGCAGCTGACGCAGGCCGGCGGGATCGTCGTGCGTCGCCGCCTGCCGTATACGCACGACGGCATTCAGAATCGGTGCTGCGGCATTCAGCAAAAGGTTATCGTTGCCCGCGACAATGCCATCGCGGGCAAGGGAGTCCTGAGTCATTAAATCTCGATTATCCTGGCAATAACGGAACGGTTAGCCCGCAAAGCAGCGGTGTGCTGCGGGCAATATGCGCCGGATTGCATCATCAGTCTAAGATCCAGGTCGCGGTATCATTGGTGCGGCATGCTTTACTGGCGCCGCCCACGGCCACGCAGACCTGTTTAGTACGACGGGGACGCGGCCGGTCGCTGCGCAGCGTGGCATCATAGCGGCTGCTCTCCACGCCAGCTTTGGGGGGCACGTAGCCAATCAGCTGACCGCTGGGTTCTTCTGCAATCGCCAGCCAGTTGTGCTCGACGCGACCCAGCACCTCAAAGGTTTGGGCGTTATCCAGATAACGCACCACTTTGCCGCCGTAATCCGGCAGGGTCATCACAGAGGCGGCATACAGCGCGCGAAAGCTCTCATTCACCGGGGTAAATTCACCGGGTGCTGCCACTGCATGACGATGAACCAGTTTTACGCCGTTCACTTCGCTGGTGACCAGGGTGTCATCCGTCACGGGCGGTGGAGGCGCTTTACATCCCGCCAGCGTTAAAGCCGCCAGCAGCGTTAGCAAGAGACTCTTATTCACCATGATCCTCAAATTTTCATCAGTATCGCTGCAGAGTTGTATCCGGCACGCACTTAGCGGGCGGGCAGATTATGCAGTGAGAAGGCCACTAAAAAACAGTCAAATTACAGAAAGATAGTGCTGACTTAAGTCTACCTAAGACTTTTGAGAATTCAAACCATTGCACCGCGGCAAATCCCGTGCTACCGGGCGAAAAAACGCCTTAAAGGCACCCCACGATCGTTCTGGCGGGGACGATAGATAAGCTGCATTAATTTATTTGCGTAAGCAAGCGCGGCTGGCGTGCGGCGCGACATTTGCCCCCTGATGGTGCTTAGGTGAATTGGTAAATAAGATTTATCTATTTTTTCAGATAAAAAAAGATTGCGCGGCGAAACAATTTTATGATTTTCGGAATTTCCGGGCGCAGCCGTGTCATTAACCCAGCCAGTCCGGCACGGCTTTTGCTTGGCAGCGCCACTTAATCCGTAATGAGCAGCAAAGGTCGCGGAACCGTGCGCTGGTGATTGGCCCGCACCAGGTTAGCGCAGGGCCTGATTTCACTTATGGCTAAATAAACCCATCTTTTTCTCGCTTAATCCGCGCTTTAGACCCGAAGGGTTTTGGCATCCTATGCTCAGAATTCCTGCCAGCTGAGGTATGTCGTGGCTGAAGAGAGCAACGAGGACAAAACAGAATCGCCCACCCCCCACCGACTTGAGAAAGCACGGCAGGAGGGGCAGATTCCGCGTTCGCGCGAGCTGACTTCGGTACTGATGCTGCTGGCCGGGCTGCTGATCATCTGGCTGGGCGGCCACAATATGGCGCAACGGCTGGCCAGCATGGTGGCCACCGGCTTCCGCTTTGACCACGGCATGGTCAACGACGATAAAATTATCGTCTCGCACATCGGCAACCTGGTGATGCAGGCGGTGATCGCGCTGCTACCGCTGATGGCCGGGCTGGTGATCGTTGCCATCGCCGCGCCGATGATTCTGGGCGGAATCAACATCAGCGGAAAATCCATCAAATTCGATTTCAAAAAGCTCAACCCGTTACCGGGCATTGCGCGCATGTTTTCCGGTCAGACGTGGGCGGAACTGGTGAAGGCAATTCTCAAAGCGGTGCTGGTGGCGCTGGTGGCTGGCTGGTATCTGTGGAGTCACTGGCAGGAGATGCTGCGCCTGATGAGCGAATCGCCGGTGAATGCGCTGCAGCATGGCCTGTCGATGACCGCCATCAGTTGTGCGCTGGTGATGCTGGGACTGATCCCGATGGTTGGCTTTGACGTGTTCTGGCAGCTCTACAGCTACTTCAAAAAGCTGCGCATGACGCGCCAGGAAATTCGCGATGAACACAAGCAGAACGAAGGCGACCCGCACGTTAAAGGGCGTATCCGCCAGGCGATGCGTGCCGCTGCCCGCCGCCGCATGATGGCCGACGTGCCGAAGGCGGACGTCATCGTGACTAACCCGACGCACTACTCGGTGGCGCTGCAGTATCAGGAAGGCAAGATGAGTGCGCCAAAAGTGATTGCCAAAGGCGCCGGTGACATTGCCCTGCGCATTCGTGAAATAGCAAAAGAGCACCGCGTACCGATTCTGGAAGCGCCGCCGCTGGCGCGTGCGCTCTATCGTCATACGGAAATTGGCCAGTTTATTCCCGGCGCGCTCTATGCCGCCGTGGCAGAAGTGCTGGCGTGGGTCTGGCAGCTGCGACGCTGGAAGCGCGAAGGCGGCCTGATTCCAAACAAACCAAAACATCTGCCGGTCCCGGCAGAGATGTACTTTGCAGGAGAGAACACCAACCATGGCTAATCTGGCCGAAAAGCTGCGTTTACCGGGCAATTTTAAAGACACGCAATGGCAGGTGCTGGCTGGTCCGGTGCTGATCATGCTGATCCTGTCGATGATGGTATTGCCGCTGCCGGCGTTCATCCTTGACCTGCTGTTTACCTTCAACATTGCGCTGTCCATCATGGTGCTGCTGGTGGCGATGTTCACCCAGCGCACGCTGGAATTCGCTGCCTTCCCGACCATTTTGCTGTTCTCAACGCTGCTGCGTCTGGCGCTGAACGTCGCCTCAACGCGTATCATCCTGCTGGAAGGGCATACGGGTGCTGATGCCGCCGGGCGCGTGGTTGAAGCCTTTGGTCACTTCCTCGTCGGCGGTAATTTCGCCATTGGTATCGTGGTGTTCATCATCCTCGTGATCATCAACTTCATGGTCATCACCAAAGGTGCCGGACGTATCGCCGAAGTGGGCGCGCGTTTCGTGCTGGATGGTATGCCCGGCAAGCAGATGGCGATCGATGCCGATTTGAACGCCGGCCTGATTGGTGAAGACGAAGCCAAACGCCGGCGCACCGAGGTGACCCAGGAAGCGGACTTCTACGGCTCAATGGACGGTGCCAGTAAGTTTGTGCGCGGCGACGCCATCGCCGGCATCCTGATCATGGTGATCAACGTGATCGGCGGCCTGCTGGTGGGCGTGGTGCAGCACGGTATGGATCTCGGCCACGCCGGGGAAACCTATACGCTGCTGACCATCGGTGACGGCCTGGTAGCGCAGATCCCGGCGCTGGTGATCTCTACCGCTGCCGGTGTCATCGTTACCCGCGTCAGCACCGATCAGGATGTCGGCGAACAGATGGTGGGCCAGCTGTTTAACAATCCGCGCGTGCTGATGCTGAGCGCCGGCGTGATTGGCCTGCTGGGTCTGGTGCCCGGCATGCCGAACTTTGTGTTCCTGCTGTTCACCGCGGCGCTGCTCGGCCTGGCCTGGTGGCTGCGCGGCCGCGAAATGCAGCCGAAGAAGCAAAGTGATGCCTCCAGCGTGGTGAAAACGCAGGAGACGCCGGCCACGGTCGAAGCCTCGTGGACCGACGTCCAGCTGGAAGATTCGCTCGGCATGGAAGTGGGCTATCGTCTGATTCCGATGGTCGATCATCTGCAAAACGGCGAGCTGCTCGGGCGTATCCGCAGTATCCGTAAAAAGGTGGCGCAGGAGGTTGGCTTCCTGCCACCGGTGGTGCACATTCGTGACAACATGGAGCTGCCGCCGGCGCGCTATCGCATCCTGATGAAGGGCGTGGAGATTGGCAGCGGCGATGCTTATCCGGGACGCTGGATGGCGATTAACCCGGGCACGGCGGCGGGCACGCTGCCGGGTGAAGCGACGGTTGACCCGGCGTTTGGCCTCGCGGCCATCTGGATCGACAGCGCGCTGAAAGAGCAGGCACAGATTCAGGGCTACACCGTAGTGGAAGCCAGTACCGTGGTGGCTACCCACCTTAATCACCTGATCGGCCAGTACGCCAGCGAGCTGTTTGGGCGTCAGGAAGCGCAGCAGCTGCTGGACCGCGTCACCCAGGAGATGCCAAAGCTGACGGAAGATCTGGTGCCGGGCGTCATTACCCTGACCACGCTGCACAAAGTGCTGCAAAATCTGCTGACCGAGCGCGTCTCGATCCGCGACATGCGCACCATTATCGAAACGCTGGCCGAACATGCGCCGGTGCAGAACGATCCGCAGGAACTGACCAGCGTGGTACGCGTCGCGCTGGGCCGTGCGATTACCCAGCAGTGGTTCCCGGGCAACGGCGAAGTGCAGGTGATTGGACTGGATGCCACACTGGAACGTCTGCTGCTGCAGGCGCTGCAGGGCGGTGGCGGTCTGGAACCGGGTCTTGCCGATCGGCTGCTGATGCAGGCGCAGGCCGCGCTGCAGCAGCAGGAGATGACCGGTGCGCCGCCGGTGCTGCTGGTTAACCATCCGCTGCGGGCGCTGCTGGCGCGCTTCCTGCGCCGCAACCTGCCTCAGCTGGTGGTGCTGTCCAATATGGAGCTGACCGATAACCGGCAGATCCGCATGACTGCTACCATAGGCGGCAAATAATGCGCGGCGTGACGCTCTCATGGCTGCTGGCGACGCTGCTGGCGCTGCCGCTAACGGGCAAAGCCGCCAGCGGTGCTTGGCAGGCCAGCGCCAGCGGCCCGAGCCTCGGCGTGCGCGGCAACTGGCTGCTGTCGCCGGCGCTTAAAGCGCCCTCGGCGGCTGCAGGGACTATTTCGCTGGTGAACTGGCGCTACACGCTGAGCCGACCGGCGCCATCCGGTCTGGTGGTGCGGCTGTGCGCCAGTAAGCGCTGCGTGGAGCTGGACGGCGCCAGTGGCAGCACGCGCGGCCTCGCCAACGTGGCAGCCGATGAAACGCTGCATCTGGCTTTCGGATTTCAGGGGCAGGGCGCGTTGCCGCCCGGCCTGCGGGTGGTGAGCAGTGAAGTGATGGTCAATTACCAATAGCAAATAGCCAATAGCCAATAAAAAACCCGCCGCAGCGGGTTTTTTTAGGCTTACATTCGCTCGACGGTTTTGATGCCCAGCGTATCCAGCCCCTGCTTCAGGGTTTTCGCCGTTAGCGCAGCCAGTTGCAGACGGCTGTTGCGTACGTTTTCCTCTTCGGCGGAGAGAATCGGGCAGTGCTCATAGAAGCCCGAGAACAGACCGGCCAGATCGTACAGATAAGCACACATCACGTGCGGCGTGCCGTCGCGCGCGACCTGGGTGATGGTCTCTTCAAACTGCAGCAGACGGGTCGCCAGCAGCGCTTCGCGCTCGTCAGTCAGGATGATATCACCGTGCAGGCTGTCTGCCTCAATGCCCGCTTTACGGAATACCGAGAGCACACGCGTGTAGGCATACTGCATGTACGGCGCGGTGTTGCCTTCAAACGCCAGCATGTTGTCCCAGTCGAAGATGTAATCGGTGGTGCGGCTTTTCGACAGGTCGGCGTATTTCACCGCGCCGATGCCGACCACTTCCGCCAGCTCTTTCAGCTCTGCCGCGCTCATCTCCGGATTCTTCTCGCTGACCAGCGCATGGGCGCGCTCAACGGCTTCATCCAGCAGATCGGAGAGTTTAATGGTGCCACCGCTGCGCGTCTTAAACGGACGGCCATCTTTGCCCAGCATCATGCCGAACGCATGGTGCTCCAGCGGCACTGACTCCGGCACATAGCCCGCTTTGCGCACGATGGTCCACGCCTGCTGCAGATGCTGATGCTGGCGGGAATCGATGTAGTACAGCACGCGATCGGCATGCAGCGTTTCATAGCGATATTTGGCGCAGGCGATATCGGTGGTGGTGTAGAGATAGCCGCCATCCTTCTTCTGGATGATCACGCCCATCGGTTCACCTTCCTTGTTTTTAAACTCATCAAGGAAGACCACGGTGGCGCCTTCGCTGGTCACCGCCAGCCCTTTTTCGCGCAGATCGGCGACGATGCCCGGCAGCATGTCGTTATACAGGCTTTCACCCATCACATCCTTACGCGTCAGGGTGACGTTAAGGCGGTCATACACCTGCTGGTTCTGACTCATGGTGATATCCACCAGCTTCTTCCACATGGCGCGGCAATATTCGTCGCCACCCTGCAGTTTCACCACGTAACCGCGGGCGCGCTCGGCGAAGGCTTCGTCTTCGTCATAGGTGCGTTTCGCTTCGCGGTAGAAGGCTTCCAGATCAGCCAGCGCGATATCTTCATGATGCTCGTTCTGCTGCTTCTCCAGATAGGCGATCAGCATGCCAAACTGTGTACCCCAGTCACCGACGTGATTAGCGCGGATGACGTGATGGCCGAGGAACTCCTGGGTGCGTACCGCGGCATCACCGATGATGGTGGATCGCACGTGACCGACATGCATCTCTTTCGCCACGTTGGGCGCCGAGTAGTCAATCACGATAGTCTGAGGTGTCACTTCGCTGACGCCCAGGCGTGGCAGCTGCAGCGCCTGCGCGGCCTGCTGTGCCAGCCACTGGCGGTCGAGGAAGATGTTGATAAAGCCGGGACCGGCGATGTCGACTTTGCTGGCGATGCCAGCCAGATCCAGATGCTGAACTACCTGCTCAGCCAGCTGGCGCGGCACCTGACCGAGCTTTTTCGCCACGGCCATGATACCGTTCGCCTGGTAATCGCCGAACTGCACTTTTGCAGACTGACGAACCTGCGGTTCGCAATCGGCCGGTGCGCCTGCCGCCACCATCGCCTGACTGACTTTATCGGAAAGAAGAGCCTGAATATTCACCGCGTTACCTTCATATGCTGAAAAGGCCCGCCAGCTGAGGGCGAGCCGATGTCGTCATCCCGCGTGCGTGTCGGGACGGAAAAAATAAGAGGAGAAGTATACGTGAAATGTTGGGGTGCGTCAGCAATCGGTTATGGCTGCCGGTGGACGCAGGCCCGCGCGCCGGTTAACGGCGGCGCGGGTGGCGACGGGGATTTTTAACGCTTTTGTCTTCACGCACCTTCCAGTGGCGGGAAATTGCAAATCCCATCAAGGCTATCAGGACCGCGACAACAATGAGCATAGACATAGGGCCATTCCTTGTAGTTGTGAAACCCAAATTTATAAGAAAGGATCAGCTACTGCAATTGATTGACGGGTAAATAAGAGTTATCTCATTGTATTAACTATTGTTAATAATAACAGTTGGTTAAGGCACTTTTATAAAGTAACGTGTGGACCTGATTACGCGATTAATCCGAAAGAGAGGGGCGGTTTATGCGGTTTTTGAAGGTTTTTGGCGTGAAATCGGATGAATCCGAGCATTTTGTCAAGCGAAAGCTGCGGCAACCCTGTTTTTTTATTGATTAAAAGATCTGAACTGAGTTTGAGGTATTTAACGTATGAATCTGGATTTTCCTTCAGAACTGAGTGACTTAAAACAAGACCTGTCCCGATTTGAACAGGCTTTGCAACATTTTGCGGCACGCCTCGGCCTTGACCTCACGCAGCATGAGGCGGACCACGTGGCGGTGCGCTGTCACCAGTTCGCCACGGCAGAACGCTGGAAAGCCGGGTTACTGCAAATCGGCGATCAGTTTTCCGAAGCGATGATCAACGGACGGCCGATCTGCCTGTTTAAGCTGCATCAGCCGCTGCGCATCGCGGGCTGGCAGGTGGATGTGATCGAGCTACCGTGGCCCGGTGAGAAGCTGTATCGCCACGAAGGCTGGGAACATGTGGAAATTGTGTTGCGCGGCGAGCCGGAAACGCTGGGCATGCGTGCGATGGCGTTGCTGGCAGACGAGGCGCTGACGCAGCCGGGCATCGCGTTTAAAACCAGCACGCCGCAGGGCGAAAATGAACGTCTGCCCAATCCGACCTTAGCGGTGACGGACGGGCAAACCACCATTAAGTTTCATCCGTGGCGGCTGGAGGAGATCGTTGCCAGCGAACAGGCTTAGCGCCGCGCTGCCACTGCCTGCTGCAGGCGCGATACCGCCTGCTGCAGGGTGGCGTGCGTGCAGCCAAAGTTGAAGCGCACGAAGCGATCGTCGCCGAAATCACGGCCCGGCGAGAAACCGAGACCGTGTTTTTCGAAATACAGCGCCGGGCTGGCGACATCCAGCTGGCTAGCGTCAATCCAGCCGAGGTAGCTGGCCTCTGGCGCGACCATGCTGAGTTCCGGCAGCGCATTCACCTGCTGCACCAGCCAGTCACGATTGGTGCGCAGGTAAACCAGCTGGTCCGCCAGCCATGCATCACCGCCGCGCCATGCGGCTTCCGCCGCTACCAGCGCCAGAATATCCACACCCGGTACGATGCCTTCACGCACCTGCTTAAAGCGTTTCCGCAGTTCGGGATGAGGGATAATGGCCATGGACGCACCCAGCCCGGCGATGTTAAAGGTTTTAGACGGCGAAATCAGGGTAATGCTGCGCTGGGCGGCGTCTTCGCTCAGCGAGGCAAACGGAATGTGCTGTACGCCGGGCGTTAACAGCAAGTCACAATGGATTTCATCGGAGCACACCAGCAAATCGTGGCGTTGGGCAAAGGCCAGCTGCGCCTCCAGCTCATCCCGGCGGTAGGCGGTGCCGCCCGGATTCTGCGGATTGCACAGCATGAGCAGGCGCTCGTTGCCCTGCATCTGGCTGTCATCCAGCTGCATCACCCAGCGATCCTGCTGTAACTGCAATGGCAGATTGACCTGAGCGCGCTGCGCCAGCCGCGCCGCCGCGCGAAACGGCGGATAAATCGGCGTCGGTGCCACGGTGCTCTGCGACGACTCGGTAAATGCCCGGACCGATAAATTCAGTCCGCTCACCACGCCCGGCAGCAACACAATCCATTCCGGCTCAATCTGCCAGCCATAGCGCTGGGCTAAGCGGGAAATAGTGATATCAATCAAACCGTGCGGCGTCGCGCCATAGCCGAAAACACCGTGGTCGGCACGCTGTTTAATGGCCTCAATGATGCACGGCGGCGAGCGAAAATCGGTGTCGGCAACCCACAAAGGCAGCACATCGCGATCACCATATTTGTGCCATTTCAAACTATCGCTGTGACGACGGTCTATCCCTTGATCAAAATCGAATGCCATAGTGCGCTTTCCACGTAAACTGTCTGAATGAGCAGACTAACTGATGCACTCCTCCCGAGCCAGCAGTCATGAAAAGGAGCAAGGTATGACGAAACTGGAAATTTGTTGCTATGGCATCGACTGCGCAATGACTGCGCAGGCGTCCGGTGCCGATCGCGTGGAGCTGTGCAGTGCTCCGCGTGAAGGCGGACTGACACCTTCGGCGGGTATGCTGGAAGCCGCACAACGTGAACTGACCATTCCGGTCCACCCGATCGTGCGGCCGCGCGGCGGCGATTTTTGTTACACCGCACGCGAATTTGAGGTGATGAAATCGGACGTGGCGCGCATTCGCGAGCTGGGTTTTCCTGGCCTGGTGATTGGCATGCTGGACGAAGATGCGCACGTCGACACGGTACGCATGCAGCAGATTATGGCGCTGTGCGACGGCATGGCTGTGACCTTCCATCGCGCCTTTGATTTGTGCCACAGCCCGAAGCGTTCGCTGGAGGTGCTGACTGATTTAGGGATCGCCCGCGTTCTGACTTCCGGTCAGCAGCAGAGCGCTGAAACCGGAATTGCATTATTACGGGAACTAAATGAATACAGCACCGGTCCAATCATTATGGCAGGGGCAGGCGTGCGCCTCAGCAATCTGCAAAAGTTCCTCGACAGCGGATTGCAGGAAGTCCACAGCTCCGCCAGCCGCGCCGTCGCGTCACCGATGCGCTACCGTAAAGCCGGTGTCTCGATGTGTTCTGAAGCGGAAACCGATGAATTCAGCCGCTCCTGTGTCGATGGCGATGTCGTCGAAGCCATGAAGAGCATGATGCAGATGAGCGTTGACCGGGTCGCCTGACCCGTACCAATTTTGCCGCGCAGCACGCCGAAAACCTGACGTGATGTTTGCAAGTACCAAACCCCAGTTCCTTGCTGGGGTTCTTTTTGTCTGCCGCTTCGCCATGAATAGCGCATTGGTGAAAAAGATGCTTTGATTACTCTATGGCTTAACGCGCGGATAACGCTGATGAAATCCCTCCCTTATGCTGTTGTGATTCTGCTGTTCCCCGTTGCCGGCGCGGCGCTGGCCGCCAGCAGCACCTGCCCGCCGCTGAGCAAAAACATCACCAGCAGCAACAACTGGATTATGCTGGGCGGCGACGCCAAAGGCGCGGTGCGCCAGGTGGTGGCCGGGGAGTTTGGTAAAGACGTCAACTCGCAGAAGCGCGTGCTCGGTCAGTTTGACCAGTGCGGCGATCTGATGGTGGCTGACATCACCTATGACAAAAGCGAAGGCAACGTGGTGCTGAGCATGGAGCAGCATATCGCGCGCGTGCAGCGCGGCTGGGTGGCTGACTATGCTTATCTGGTTAAAGTGACCCGCGCGGGCAAAGAGGAGGTGGTGGATAACCGGCAGGGCACCATTAGCTGGCAGATGGGGCAACACGGCAACATCATCAGCGCCTCGGACAAATTTACCAGCATGGGGAAAGAGGGCTTTACCGATACCACTTACCGCTACGATAAACACTTCCGGCTGGAAAAAAGTATTGCGCGCGGCAGCGATGAATTGACTAACGGCGAGAATACCTGGCGCTGGAATCCGCAGGGGCTGGTGGTGGCATCCACCAGCGCGCGCAGCAAAGAGACCTACAGCTACGATAATCAGTGGCGCGAACTGCGGCTGCACGGCACCTCGACCACGCCGGTCAGCACTTTGCGATCGGTGGATGAGTGCCAGTTGTGGGACGAGGTGGGCAATTGCACGCTGAGCTATTTGCATGAGACCGAAGTGTTTGCCAAAGGCACCATTGAGCGGCATCTGAGTTCGGCCTACAAATATCAGTACTGGGATCGTCCGGCGACGGACAATTGATGCGCCGTCGCGTATGCTGTTCTGTGCACAACCCGGGAGCCCATCATGACACTGATTATTTCATTCCTTTTCGCCATTACCCTGCTTACGCTGACGCCCGGCTTCGATACCGCGCTGGTGCTGCGTTCGGCGGCTGCGCAGGGATGGCAGCGTGCCTCGGCGACGGCATTGGGCGTTACGCTCGGCTGTCTGGTGTGGGGCGTGGCGGTCGGGCTGGGCTTAGGCGCGCTGCTGCTGGCTTCGGAAATGGCTTATAACCTGCTGAAAGGCATCGGTGCCGTGTACCTGCTGTATCTCGGCGTCAGACTGCTGCTTAACCCGCGCAGCACGGTGGCCAGCGGGCAGGAGGGGCAAAAGCGGGAAGAGCGCTATCTGACCTGCTTTGCGCGTGGCCTGACCGGTAACCTGCTCAATCCCAAAGTCGGGGTCTTTTACGTCACTTTTCTGCCGCAGTTTATCCCGGCCGGCGGATCGGTGGCGCTGTGGTGCACGCTGATGGCGCTCACCCACATGGTGATTGGCTTAGTGTGGAACGCGGTATTGATTAGCGGCAGCCAGTACTTTGCCGGTCATCTGCGCCGTCCGGCAGTGTTAAAAGTGATGGATCGCCTGACCGGCTGCGTGTTTATTGGTTTCGCCGCGAAGCTGGCGCTGTCGCGGCGTTAAGCGTTACGGTTTGCGCGCCACCAGCACGGCACGCAGCGGGGCGGGATAGCCTTCAATCGTTTTGCTGCTGTCGTGCGGATCGAGGAACTCCGCCAGCGATTCGCTGGTCATCCAGTCGGTGCGACGCTGCTCTTCCACCGAGGTGATGGCGTAATCGGCGATGCGCACATCGACAAAACCGCACTTCTCCAGCCAGTTTTTCAGCGCCGCCGCAGACGGAATAAAGTAAACGTTGCGCATCTGCGCATAGCGTTCACCCGGCACCAGCACCGCGTTTTCATCGCCTTCAATCACCAGCGTTTCCAGTACCAGTTCGCCGTCGCTGACCAGCTGATTTTTCAGTTGCAGCAGATGGTCGAGCGGCGAACGCCGGTGATAGAGCACGCCCATGGAGAACACGGTATCGAACGCCTGCAGCGCCGGCAACTGCTCAATGCCCAGCGGCAGCAGATGCGCACGGCGATCGTCACCCAGCAGCTTACGTACCGCTTCGAACTGGCACAGGAACAGCTGCATTGGATCGATACCGACTACCAGCTGCGCGCCGGCACCAATCATGCGCCACATGTGATAACCGCTGCCGCAGCCTACATCCAGCACGGTTCGACCGGCCAGCGAAGAGATATGCGGCAGCACGCGGTCCCACTTCCAGTCGGAGCGCCATTCTGTGTCGATGTCGCAGCCGTAGAGCGAAAACGGCCCTTTGCGCCACGGCATCAGGTTACGCAGCAGCTTTTCGATGCCGGCGCGCTGGCGATCGGTTAACGCGTCATGCTGCGCGCTGACGCTGTGCAGCAGATCGAGCTGCTGCGGCACCAGCAGCGGCAGATTGTCGACCGACTTCTCCCAGTTGCGAAAATGTCCGTGCAGGTTTTCACGCTGCCAGGCGGCGACCTGCGCCGGCAACACTTCCAGCCAGCTGGCGAGCGGGCCGGTGGCGATTTGCTGATAAAAACGGCCAAAATCAATCATTTCAACGCCACCAGTGAGCCAAAGTTAAAGCACTGGAACCACAGCTCGGCGTGGGCAAAGCCAGCACTTTTCAGGCGGGCTTTATGCGTTTCCACGCTGTCCGTCAGCATCACATTCTCCAGCATGCTGCGCTTCTGGCTGATCTCCAGCTCGCTGTAGCCGTTGGCGCGCTTAAAATCGTGGTGCATGTTGAACAGCAGTTCGCCGACGTCGGCATCTTCAAAGCTGAACTTTTCCGACAGCACCAGCGCACCGCCCGGATTGAGGCCGGCAGCGATTTTTTGCAGCAGCGTCAGGCGCGCGTCCGGCTCGAGAAACTGCAGGGTAAAGTTGAGCACCACCAGTGAGGCGTTTTCGATGTGGATATCGCGGATATCCGCTTCCAGCACCTGCACCGGCGTAGCGGCGCGGAAGGCGTCGATGTGACGGCGGCAGCGTTCCACCATCGCCGGCGAATTATCGACGGCAATAATCTGGCAACCCGGTGCCTGAATATTGCGGCGCACCGCCAGCGTGGCCGCGCCCAGCGAGCAGCCGAGATCGTAAACCTGGCTGTTGGGCTGTACAAAGCGTTCTGCCAGCATGCCAATCATCGAAATGATGTTGGAGTAACCCGGCACCGAGCGCTGAATCATATCGGGAAAGACTTCAGCCACGCGCTCGTCAAAGGTCCAGTCGCCCAGTTTATCGATGGGCGCGGAGAATAGCGTATCGCGGTCAGACATAATGAATTATCCGGAGAGAAAACGGAAAGGGCGCTATTCTGGCAGAAACTGCCGCAGGCTGCACCCGTTTCCCTGCGTTTAGAACAGGCTGGATTGCTGTGGCCAGGCGGGCAGCGGGCGCAGCATCGGCTCCAGCTGTTGCAGCTGCGGCCAGAGCGCCTGCAGCAGCGGAAACACCGCGCCCATATCCGGCGTGTGGATGAACAGCAGCGGGTCGCTGTCGTGCTGCCAGTCCGCCAGTTTTTGCTGCCAGACATCAAACAGTGGCAGGCTCTCCTCCACGCTGTCGCTGCCGATAAAGCGCACCATCGGCTGACCGGCAGTGCGCACCGCGTGCGTCGGCACGCGCGGCTTTTGCGCGCGCGCATGCACGGCGGCCGGGCTGAGCGAGGCAGAGGCGTGCACCGGACGGCTGTCGAGAATCACCCGATTAACCCCGCGCTGATGCAGGCCGCGATTCAGCGCGCGCTCGGCCTCGCCTTTAGCAAAAAAGGCCGCATGGCGCACTTCCACGCCATAGTGAAAGCTGCGCGGCAGGCGATCGAGAAACGCCCATAAATCTGTCAGCTGCGCCGGTGAAAAGGCGGCGGGCAGCTGCAGCCAGTACTGGCCGATGCGCTGGCTGAGCGGATCCAGCAGGCGCAGAAATTCATTCACCAGCTCATCACAGTTCTTCAGCGCCGCTTTGTGGCTGATGGTGTCAGGAAATTTAAAGCAGAAGCGAAAGGCGTCGTCAGTCATGTCATACCAGCGCTGCACTACTTCGGGTTTGGGCAGCGCGTAAAGCGTGGTGTTGCCTTCGACGCAGCCGAACAGCCGGGCGTAATCCGCCAGGGTTTCGATACCCAATACTTTCCAGTTGGCGTGCTGCCATTGTGGTAATCCAATACGAAGTGTCAAAACTGCTCCTGCCTGCTGTGGCGCGGAAAATGCGCCGTACGTTACCCGGTTTTGCCACGGGCAGGAACCGATCGCGCGGCAAACGCTGACGATTTGTCCGCTTTGCGCGGGATCTGCTTATCCTGCCTGCCATTTTCCATTATAATAGCCGCCTTTTTTGCGGCAGCATCTCAGAAGGTTACGCGGCCTGATGCTGTCTGGCAGCAGCGGCGAAGTTAAAAGGATACGTTATGCGTACAGAATATTGCGGACAGCTCAATCTGTCTCATGTGGGTCAGCAAGTTACTCTCTGCGGCTGGGTCAATCGCCGTCGCGATCTCGGCAGCCTGATTTTTATCGATATGCGTGACCGCGAAGGCATCGCGCAGGTGTTTTTCGATGCCGATCATCAGCAGGCTTTCCAGCTGGCGTCTGAACTGCGTAATGAATTCTGTATCCAGATCACCGGTACTGTGCGTGCGCGTGAAGAGAAAAACCGCAACAGCGACATGGCCACCGGTGACATCGAAGTGTTCGCCCATGAGCTGAACATCATCAACCGCGCAGAACCGCTGCCGCTGGACTCTAACCAGACCAACAGCGAAGAAGCGCGTCTGACCTATCGCTACCTCGACCTGCGTCGTCCGGAAATGGCGCAGCGTCTGAAAACCCGTGCCAGAATTACCAGCTTTGTGCGCCGCTTTATGGACGGTGAAGGCTTCCTCGACATCGAAACCCCGATGCTGACCAAAGCCACGCCGGAAGGCGCGCGTGACTACCTGGTGCCGAGCCGGGTGCACAAAGGTAAATTCTACGCGCTGCCGCAGTCACCGCAGCTGTTTAAACAGCTGCTGATGATGTCTGGTTTTGACCGCTACTATCAGATCGTCAAATGCTTCCGTGATGAAGACCTGCGTGCTGACCGTCAGCCGGAGTTCACCCAGATCGACGTGGAAACCTCGTTCATGAGCGCGGAGCAGGTGCGCAGCGTGATGGAGCGGATGATCCGTGAACTGTGGCTGGACATCAAAGGCGTCGACCTCGGTGACTTCCCGCAAATGACCTTTGCCGAAGCGATGAACCGCTATGGTTCGGATAAGCCAGACCTGCGTAACCCGATGGAGCTGGTGGACGTTGCTGACCTGCTGAAAAGCGTTGAATTCCAGGTGTTCGCCGGCCCGGCAAACGACCCGAAAGGGCGCGTTGCGGCGCTGCGCGTGCCGGGCGGTGCCGCCCTGACGCGTAAGCAAATCGACGAATACGGCAGCTTTGTCGGCATTTACGGTGCCAAAGGTCTGGCGTGGATGAAGATCAATGCGCGCGCCAGCGGTTTCGACGGCGTGCAGAGCCCGGTGGCCAAATTCCTGACGCCGGAGATCGTTGAAGCTATTCTGCAGCGTACCGACGCGCAGGACGGCGACC
Organism: gamma proteobacterium symbiont of Lampromicra miyakona; assembly: GCF_059730895.1. Lineage (NCBI taxonomy): Bacteria > Pseudomonadati > Pseudomonadota > Gammaproteobacteria > gamma proteobacterium symbiont of Lampromicra miyakona. The sequence goes on from NZ_AP035932.1 coordinate 1,802,907, forward strand.
TGATCTTCTTCGGCGCCGACCGTGCCAAAGTGGTGGCGGATGCACTGGGTGCACTGCGCCTGAAAGTGGGCCGTGACCTGCAAATCACCAATGATAAAGCCTGGGCTCCGCTGTGGGTGGTTGACTTCCCGATGTTCGAAGAGGACGACGAAGGCGGCCTGGCGGCGATGCACCATCCGTTCACCTCGCCAAAAGCGCTGACGGCGGAACAGCTGGCGGCCGATCCGACGCAGGCGGTGGCTAACGCCTACGATATGGTGATCAACGGTTATGAAGTGGGCGGCGGTTCGGTGCGTATCCACAGCGGCAATATGCAGCAGACAGTGTTTAGCATTCTGGGCATCAGCGAAGAAGAGCAGCGTGAGAAGTTTGGCTTCCTGCTGGATGCGCTGAAGTTCGGTACCCCGCCGCACGCAGGTCTGGCATTCGGTCTTGACCGTCTGACCATGCTGCTGACCGGCACCGACAATATCCGCGATGTGATTGCGTTCCCGAAAACCACTGCGGCGGCCTGTCTGATGACTGAAGCGCCAAGCGAAGCCAATCCGGCGGCGCTGGCGGACCTCGGTATCCAGATCGCGCCGAAGAAAGTCACTCCAGAGACGAAATAATGGGCTATAAACACCCGGTATCGGTGCTGGTGGTGATTTTTGCGCAAGATACCGGCCGGGTGTTAATGCTGCAGCGGCGCGATGACCCCAGCTTCTGGCAGTCGGTTACCGGCAGCCTGGAGCCGGGCGAAACGCCGGCGCAAACGGCGCAGCGCGAAGTGGCTGAAGAGCTGGCGATTGATATTGCCGCAGAGGGGCTGGTGCTGGAAGATTGCCACAAACAGATTGAGTTTGAGATCTTTCCGCACTATCGCCATCGTTATGCGCCGGGCATCACGCATAACCGGGAACACTGGTTCCGGCTGGCGCTGCCCGCCGAACGCCAGCCACTGCTGAGCGAGCATCTCGCCGCACAGTGGCTGACACCGGCCGCCGCCGCCGCACTAACCCGCTCGTGGAGTAATCGTCAGGCAATCGACGAATTTATCTGAATGCCCGCCACCGCGCGTTTTTCCGGTGGTTTTATCGTTAAATTACAGACATACGGTGTAAGTCGAAAGATTTGCACCGCTAAAATAGAACAGTCAGGCGTCATCGGCGCAGCAAGGTTGTTCACCGCCAGCGCACAGCAACCGGAGCGTACATGAGTACGTGAGGATTGCGCGCACTGCCGGGGAACAAGATTGCCAGCAAGATAGCCTGCACCCTGTTAAAGATCGGAGAATATGTAAGATGGCTGGACATAGTAAATGGGCGAATACAAAGCACCGCAAAGCGGCTCAGGACGCCAAGCGCGGTAAAATCTTCACCAAAATCATTCGCGAGCTGGTGACAGCGGCCAAGCTGGGCGGTGGCGATGCCGGCTCCAACCCTCGTCTGCGCGCAGCGATGGACAAAGCCCTGTCCAACAACATGACGCGTGACACCATGAACCGTGCTATCGCGCGCGGCGTCGGCGGTGAAGATGACAGCAACATGGAAACCATCATCTATGAAGGTTACGGTCCGGGCGGCTCTGCAGTCATGGTGGAGTGTCTGAGTGATAACCGTAACCGTACCGTGGGCGAAGTGCGTCACGCCTTCAGCAAAACCGGCGGTAACCTCGGCACCGACGGTTCGGTATCTTACCTGTTCAGCAAGAAAGGCGTGATCTCCTTCGCGCCAGGCCAGGACGAAGATGCCGTGATGGAAGCGGCGCTGGAAGCCGGTGCAGAAGATGTCGTGAGCTATGACGATGGCGCGATTGACGTCTTTACCGCGTGGGAAGAGCTGGGCAGCGTGCGCGATGCACTGGAAGCCACTGGTCTGAAAGCCGACAGTGCTGAAGTGTCGATGATTCCATCAACTAAAGCGGAACTGGATGCCGAGACCGCACCTAAACTGCTGCGTCTGATCGACATGCTGGAAGATTGTGATGATGTGCAGGAAGTTTACCACAACGGTGAAATTTCTGATGAGGTAGCGGAAACGCTGTAATGGCGTTACGCAACTCCCTGCAATACGGAGACGCGCTATGGCGATAATACTCGGGATTGACCCCGGCTCGCGCGTCACCGGCTACGGTGTCATCCGCCAGACCGGCCGCCAGCTCAGCTATCTGGGCAGCGGCTGTATCCGCACTAACGTCACCGATCTGCCTTCCCGCCTCAAACTGATTTACGCAGGCGTCAGCGAAATCATCACCCAGTTCGCGCCGGATTACTTCGCCATTGAGCAGGTGTTTATGGCGAAGAACGCGGACTCGGCGCTCAAGCTGGGGCAGGCGCGTGGCGCGGCAATTGTCGCAGCGGTTAATCTTGATCTGCCGGTGTTCGAGTATGCGGCCCGTCAGGTGAAGCAGACGGTAACCGGCATCGGTAGCGCGGAAAAAAGCCAGGTGCAGCACATGGTGCGCACGCTGCTCAAACTGCCGGCCAATCCGCAGGCGGATGCCGCCGATGCGCTGGCCATCGCCATCACCCATTGCCACGTCAGCCAGAATGCGGCGCGCATGAGCGACAGCAAACTGGTGCTGACGCGCGGACGTTTGCGATCCGGTTAGCAAAAGCGTGGCCATTCAATAGGCTGGATATGCATCCAGCCTTTTTTATGATATACATAGCCGACATTTTACCTCCAGCAGGCGCGCGGTTGAGCGCGGTGTGGCAGGAGGCCGATGATTCAGACGCTTACACATACACTAAGGAATTGCTCAGGTGATTGGTCGTTTACGAGGCATTATTCTGGAAAAACAGCCGCCGCTGGTGCTGATTGAGGCGCACGGTGTGGGTTACGAAGTGCACCTGCCAATGACCTGCTTTTACGAGCTGCCGGACATCAACCAGGAAGCAATTATCTTCACCCAGTTTGTGGTGCGGGAAGATGCGCAGCTGCTGTTCGGGTTTAACAGTAAGCAGGAGCGGGCGCTGTTCCGTGAGCTGATCAAAGTCAACGGCGTCGGGCCCAAACTGGCGCTGGCGATTCTTTCCGGCATGTCAGCGCAGCAGTTTGTCACGGCGGTGGAGCGCGAAGAGATCGCCTCGCTGGTGAAGCTGCCGGGCGTGGGCAAGAAAACCGCTGAGCGTCTGGTGGTTGAGATGAAAGATCGCTTCAAAGGCATGCACGGCGACCTGTTTGGTGGCGACTCGGCGTTTACCCTGACCACGCCGTCGGCACAGCAGGATAACAACGACGCCGAGGCTGAAGCAGTTGCGGCGCTGGTAGCGCTGGGTTATAAACCGCAGGAAGCCAGCCGTATGGTCAGCAAGGTTGGCAAACCAGATGCGGATTGTGAAACCCTGATTCGCGAAGCCCTGCGCGCTGCTATTTGAGGTAATGCATGATTGAAGCCGACCGCCTGGTCTCGGGCAGTTCTTTCACTGAGGAAGAGAGCCTCGACCGCGCTATTCGCCCCAAACTGCTGACGGAATATGTCGGGCAGCCGCAGGTGCGCGAGCAGATGGAGATTTTCATCCAGGCCGCCAAACTGCGCGGCGATGCGCTGGACCACCTGCTGATCTTTGGTCCGCCCGGGCTGGGTAAAACCACGCTGGCCAACATCGTAGCTAATGAGATGGGCGTCAATCTGCGCACCACGTCCGGTCCTGTGCTGGAAAAGGCCGGTGACCTGGCGGCGATGCTCACCAATCTTGAACCGCACGACGTCTTGTTTATCGATGAAATTCATCGCCTGTCGCCGGTAGTGGAAGAGGTGCTGTATCCGGCGATGGAAGATTATCAGCTGGATATCATGATCGGTGACGGACCTGCAGCGCGCTCGATCAAACTGGATTTGCCGCCGTTTACCCTGATTGGTGCCACCACCCGCGCAGGCTCGCTCACCTCACCGCTGCGCGATCGCTTTGGGATTGTGCAGCGCCTGGAGTTCTACAATGTGCCGGATCTGCAGCACATCGTCGGACGCAGTGCCGCCTGCCTGGGGCTAACGCTGAGCGAAGAGGGCGCGCTGGAAGTGGCGCGCCGTGCGCGCGGTACGCCACGTATCGCCAACCGCCTGCTGCGCCGTGTACGTGACTTCGCCGAAGTGCGCGCCAGTGGCAACATGAGTGGCGAAGTGGCCGCAAGCGCGCTGGATATGCTCAATGTGGACAATCAGGGCTTCGACTATATGGACCGCAAGCTGCTGCTGGCGATCATTGACAAGTTCATGGGCGGTCCGGTGGGGCTGGATAATCTGGCGGCGGCGATTGGTGAGGAGCGTGAAACCATCGAGGACGTTATCGAACCGTTCCTAATCCAGCAGGGCTTTATTCAGCGCACTCCCCGCGGCCGGATGGCCACGCAGCACGCCTATAAGCATTTCGGCATCAGCCGCGAAGAGTAACCGGCGTCACGCCGCCGGTTTTTTTGCCATGCTGATAATGAACAGTACCGCAGCACACAGCACCACCGACGGACCGGCCGGAGTGTCGTAGCTGGCAGAGAAGGTCAGGCCACCGGTGACGGCAATGATGCCGATGAGCACCGCAAAGCCGGCCATCTGTTCTGGCGAACGCGAGAAGCGTCGCGCCGTGGCGGCCGGGATGATCAGCAGTGAAGTAATGATCAGCGCGCCAACAAATTTCATCGCCACACCAATGGTCAGCGCGGTTACCAGCATCAGCATCAGGCGGGTACGCTGTATGTTTACGCCGTCCACCTGCGCCAGCTCCGGACTGATGGTCATCGACAGTAGCGAACGCCATTGCCACGCCATCACCACCAGCACGATTGCCACGCCGCCCGCCATCAGCGACAAATCATCCGGGGTGATCGCCAGCAAATCGCCAAACAGATAGGCCATCAAATCAACGCGCACGCCCTGCATCAAACTGACCACCACCAGACCCAGCGACAGCGCGCTGTGCGCCATAATCCCTAACAGCGTGTCGATCGCCAGATGCGGGCGTCGCTCCAGCCACACCAGCCCGAGCGCCAGACAGATGGTGACCAGAATCACCGCATAATAGGGGTTCACATTCAGCAACAGACCAAACGCCACGCCGAGCAATGACGCGTGGGCGAGGGTATCGCCAAAATAGGACATGCGGCGCCAGACGACAAAAGAGCCGAGCGGACCGGCCGCCAGGGCCAGCAATACGCCGCCCAGCCAGCCGGGTAATAACAGTTCAATCATGACGGGCCGTTTCCTTTGCGCAGAACAATGCGTCCCTGTAAATCGTGACGGTGATTATGGTGATGGCGATAAATCGCCAGCTGCTGTGCGCCGCGCGGACCAAACATGGCGATAAATTCCGGATGCTGCGAGACGGCTTCCGGCGTGCCGGAACAGCAGATGTGATGGTTGAGGCACAGCACTTCGTCGGTCTTTGCCATCACCAGATGCAGGTCGTGCGACACCATCAGCACGCCGCAGTTGAGCTCGCGTCGCAGTTGATCGATCAAGTCGTAGAGCGCCACCTGGCCGTTCACATCCACGCCCTGCGTCGGTTCGTCCAGTACCAGCAGCTGCGGCTGGTTGAGCAGGGCGCGCGCCAGTAGCACGCGCTGCGTTTCGCCACCAGACAGTTTTTGCAGCGGTGACTGCAGCAGATGGCCGGCCTGCACCCGCTTCAGCGCCGGCAAAATATCATCACGGCGACTGCCGCGCGTCAGACGCATAAAGCGCTCAACGCTGATCGGCAGCGTCGGATCGATGTGCAGCTTTTGCGGCACATAGCCAATACGCAGCCCCGGCGCGCGGCGGACGCTGCCGCTGTCTGGCGTGAGCAGGCCGAGTACCGTGCGCACCAGCGTGGACTTGCCGGCTCCGTTGGGACCCAGCAGGGTGAGAATTTTGCCCGGCTGCAGCGACAGGCTGATGCCTGCCAGCACCGCGCGCTGGCCAAACTTCACCGAAATGTTTTCGAGTGTAACAAGTGACGACATGATATTTACGGGTTGCATTGAATTTCGAATGTTATAATATCACATTCCATCACCTGGTCACGATGGAATGACGCATTATGTTACACAATAAAAAGCGCCTGGCTTTTACCCTTTCTGCGGCGGCGATCGGCCTCGCCACCACGTTTTCCGCGCAGTCTGCGGTGGTGGCTTCAATCAAGCCTCTCGGATTTATCGCAGCCGCCATTGCCGATGGCATTACGCCGGTTGAAGTATTGCTGCCGGACGGTGCCTCAGAGCACGATTATGCCTTACGGCCATCCGATGTAAAACGTATTAAAAACGCTGACTTAGTAGTATGGACCGGTCCGGAGATGGAAGCCTTTCTGACGAAGTCCGCCGGGGAGTTACCGGCCAGTAAAAACCTTGAAATTGCCGCCTTGCCTGGCGTAAAACCGCTATTGATTAGCGGTGGTGAAGATGAGGACGAACATGAGCACGGTCACGATCACGACCATGACTCAGACAATTCTGAGAACCAGGACCCGTCTCATACTCATCATCACCACGGCGAGTTTAATATGCACCTGTGGATGTCGCCGGAGATTGCGAAACAATCTGCTGTTGCAATCCACGGAAAATTATTGGAACTTATGCCGCAAAGCAAAGCCAAACTTGACGCCAACCTGCAGCAGTTTGAGGCACAATTGGCGGACACAGACAAACGGATTGGCGCACAACTCGCGCCGGTACGGAACAAGGGTTATTTCGTTTTTCACGACGCTTACAGCTACTTTGAGAAACATTACGGTTTATCACCATTAGGTCATTTTACCGTCAATCCTGAGATCCAGCCGGGCGCCCAGCGTTTACATCAAATACGAACACAGTTGGTTGAGCAGAAAGCAGTCTGCGTTTTTGCTGAACCACAATTCAGGCCGGCGGTCATCGATGCCGTGTCTCGCGGAACCAGCGTGCGTAAAGGCACCCTCGACCCGTTAGGCATGGGAATCAGCTTAACCAAAGACAGCTACGTGAAATTCCTCTCACAGCTGTCAAGCCAGTATGCGAGCTGCCTGAATGGAGCATAGAGGAATAGGTAAAAGTGCAGCAGATAGCCCGCTCTGTCGCCCTCGCATTTAATAATTTGCCGCGCCCCCACCGCGTTATGCTGGGGTCACTCACCGTTGTTACACTGGCCGTCGCTGTCTGGCGGCCTTACGTCTATCATCCCCGCGATGTTGCGCCCATCGTGAAAGACATCACGCTGGACAAAAACGAACTGCGCACGCTGCTGCCGGAAGCCAGTGAACCGATCGATCAAACCACGGCGGAACCGGAAGACGAAATCCCGTCGGATGACATCGACAAAGACGTACCGGTCAATCCCGATCAGCATGATTACACCGTATCCTCAGGCGATACGCTGAGCAGCGCGCTTAATCAGTACGGTATCGATCTCGGTGACATCAACGCGCTGGTCAGCAGCGACAAGAGTTTGCGTAATCTGCGCGTGGGACAGCAGCTGAGCTGGACGCTGGATGCTGATGGCGCGCTGCAGGACTTCACCTGGGAGATTGATCGGCGTGAAACCCGCACCTACGCGCGTCAGCCGAACGGCAGCTTTAAGATGCAGCAGGAGATGCAGAAAGGTGAATGGCAGAACAGCGTCCTGAAAGGCGAAGTGCGCGGCAGTTTCGCCGCCAGCGCCCAGCGCGCCGGCCTGACCAGCGCCGAAACCAGCAGCGTGATTAAAGCCATGCAGTGGCAGATGGATTTCCGCAAACTGCGCGCCGGTGATGATTTCAGCGTACTGATGTCGCGTGAGATGCTGGACGGTAAAAGTGCGCAGAGCCAGCTGCTCGGCGTGCGGCTGCGCACCGGCGGTAAAGATTACTACGCGTTCCGCGCGGAAGACGGCAAGTTCTACGACCGCAACGGCTCCGGTCTTGCGCGGGGCTTCATGCGCTTCCCGACGGTGAAACAGTACCGCGTCTCGTCAAACTTCAATCCGCGCCGCCTCAATCCGGTGACCGGGCGCATCGCGCCGCACAAAGGCGTCGATTTTGCGCTGCCGATTGGTACGCCTGTGCTGGCTGTCGGCGATGGCGAAGTGGTGATCGCGAAAAACGGCGGAGCCGCCGGTAACTACGTCGCGATCCGTCACGGTCGCCAGTACATGACCCGCTACATGCATCTGAGCAAAGCGCTGGTGAAACCGGGACAGAAAGTGAAACGCGGCGATCGCATCGCGCTTTCCGGTAACACCGGTCGCTCCACCGGACCGCATCTGCATTATGAAGTGTGGATCAACAACCAGGCGGTCAACCCGCTGACGGCGAAATTGCCGCGCATGGAAGGGCTGACCGGTAAAGATCGCAGCACCTATCTGGCGCAGGTGAAGAGTTATCTGCCACAGCTGACGCTGAAATAACGTTAATTTCCGGGCAAACGCGCAAAAACCGACGGATTCTTCGTCGGTTTTTTGCTATCTGGCCTGTGAAGATTGCAAAATTACCTGCCGTCACTATTATTGAGCCGTCATTGTCAGAGGCGAGTGCATGGAAACCCGAAAAAAAAATAACAGTGAGTTTATTCCCGTTTTTCAACGTTCTTTTTTAAAGCCGAAATACTGGGGCAGCTGGCTGGCGATTGGTGCGCTGGCCGGTATGGCGATGCTGCCGGCCAAGGTGCGTGATCCGGTGCTGGGCGGGCTGGGTAAGTTTGCCGGCAAGCTGGCGAAAAGTGCGCGCCGCCGTGCGCTGATCAATCTCTACTATTGCCTGCCGGAGCTCAGCGAAGCACAGCGCGAAGAGATTGCTGATCGTATGTTTGCCACCGCGCCGCAGGCGATGGTGATGATGGCCGAGCTGGGGATGCGTAATCCTGAACGCGTGCGCCAGCGCGTTGAGTGGCACGGCCGCGAGATCATCACGGCGCTGCAGGAGAATCATGAGAACGTGATTTTCCTCGTGCCACACGGCTGGGGCGTGGATATTCCGGCGATGCTGCTGGCCTCGGAAGGTCAGATGATGGCGGCGATGTTCCACAATCAAAGCGATCCGCTGATGGATTATATCTGGAACACCGTCCGTCGCCGTTTTGGCGGCCGCATGCACGCGCGCAACGACGGCATCAAACCGTTTATCGCCTCGGTGCGTCAGGGCTATTACGGCTACTATCTGCCGGACCAGGACCACGGTGCAGAGCAGAGCGAGTTTGTCGATTTCTTTGCTACCTATAAAGCGACATTGCCGGCGGTCGGGCGTCTGATGAAAGTGTGCCGCGCGCGCGTAGTGCCGCTGTTCCCGGTGTATAACAGCGCGACGCACAAGCTGGAGATTTATGTGCGCCCGCCGATGGACGATTTGCTGGATGCCGATGACACCACGCTGGCGCGGCGCATGAACGAAGAGGTGGAAATCTTCGTGCGCCCGCATCCGGAGCAGTACACATGGATTCTCAAATTGCTGAAGACGCGTAAAGCAGGGGATATTGAGCCTTACGCGCGAAAGGATTTGTACCCGCGTAAATAGCTAACGCGTGCTGAACCGTGCCGCCCGGCACGGTTCGTCATTACTCATTCGACACTTGTCAGGCGACTGCGCCGCTTGCGCTCGCGCAGGAACAGCGTCACCAGGCCAAACCACAACACGCCGGCGACGAAGTTTATCGCGCTGAACCACGGCGTACCGCCGCTGAAATAACCGCTTTTTGCCACTTCAATCCCTGCCGCCAGCGTCAGAATGCTGATCATCCCCAGCATGGCGGCGATGCTGCCTTTACCTTCGCTGCTGGAATAGAGCGTCAGCCGGTACAGCCCGGCGTTGACCATCCCGGCACCAAATGCATACAGGCTAAGGCCGGCGGTGAGCAGCAGGTAACTGTGGCTGTTGAGCAGGTTCGCCACCAGCGCGATGCTCAGGCCGAGCAGAATCGGCCAGGCGGCAAATTTAACCGGTTGCTCGATGGCCACGCGTCCCGCCAGTTTGCCCAGCGTCAGGTTACCGGCGATCATCGCCAGAAACACCGGTAATTGCAGTAATGCATACTGCAGGCGGGATAAGCCCTCTTCATGCATCAGGATCACCGGCGACAGCGCCACCCAGGTAAGAATCGGGATGAACACCAGGCCGATAGCGAAGGAGCCGTACATCACCTGCTTATCGCGCGCCAGCCGTCCGTAGCCGCGCGCCAGGTTCGGTAACGCAATGGAGTGGCTGCGATCGCCGGCGGTTTCCGGCATGATGCGCCACAGCACCACAAACGCCAGCAGGCTGCAAACCGCAAACAGCCAGAACATGCTGCGCCATTCGCCCACCGTTAGCCAGGCGGCACCGGCCAGCGGACCCGCCAGCGGTGCCAGCAGCGCCACGTTAGCCATCAGCGCCATCATGCGCACAGCTAACGCCTCGTCAAACGCCTCCTGCACTGCGGCATAGCTTACTGCGCCAATGAAGCACAGGCTGATGCCCTGGATAAAGCGCAGCGTAACGAACTGCTCGATGTTGCTCACCCAGGTGGTGAGAACACAGGCGGCGGCAAAGAACAGAATGCCGAACAGCAACACCGGACGCCGGCCATATTTATCCGACAGCGGACCGAGCAGCCACTGCAGCACCACGCCGCCCATCAGATAGGCAGTGAGTGAGGTGGATACCCATTCCGGGCCGACGTTAAACTCGGCGGTGACCAGCAGCATGCCGGGCTGAATCATGTCGTGGGCGATGTAAGTCGCGAACTCAAACAGCACCAGCGCGAGCGGAAACAGCAGCACGCGCCCGGTGAGTTGACTGATGGGTTGATAGCGGGCCATCTGGCCTCCTTGTCAGTGAAAAATAAAACGCGACTGCCAGGCAGTCGCGTTTGTCCATGTTGTTACAGCCGCTGTCAGGAGGTGCGTAAAACTCAGTCTACGCGCAGGACACGGCTGGTGTTGGTGGTGCCGGTGGTCGCCATCACGTCGCCCTGGGTGACAATCACCAGATCGCCGGAGACGAGGAACCCTTTGTCGCGCAGCAGATTAACCGCATCGTGCGCGGCGGCGACACCATCGTTGTTGCTGTCAAAGAACACCGGCGTCACGCCACGGTACAGCGCGGTCAGGTTCAGGGTACGTTCATGACGTGACATTGCGAAGATCGGCAGACCGGAAGTGATGCGCGACGTCATCAGTGCGGTACGGCCAGATTCGGTCATGGTAATGATGGCCGACACGCCCTGCAAATGGTTAGCGGCGTACATTGCCGACATGGCAATCGCTTCTTCGATGTTGTCGAACTGCACGTCCAGGCGGTGTTTGGATACGTTCACGCTTGGAATTTTTTCCGCGCCGAGACACACCTTCGCCATCGCCGACACGGTTTCCGCCGGATACTGACCGGCCGCCGTTTCTGCCGACAGCATCACCGCATCGGTGCCGTCCAGCACGGCGTTTGCCACATCCATCACTTCCGCGCGGGTCGGCATCGGATTGGTGATCATCGACTCCATCATCTGGGTAGCAGTAATGATGGTGCGGTTCAGCTGACGCGCACGCCGAATCAATGCTTTCTGAATGCCCACCAGCTCCGGATCGCCAATTTCCACACCGAGATCGCCACGCGCCACCATCACCACGTCGGAGGCGAGGATGATGTCGTCCATCGCTTCCTGCGTTGCCACTGCTTCGGCGCGCTCCACTTTTGCCACCAGTTTGGCGTCGCAGCCGGCATCGCGTGCCAGACGGCGCGCGTAGTTCATGTCTTCGCCGTTACGCGGGAAGGAGACCGCCAGATAGTCGACGCCAATTTTCGCCGCGGTAATGATATCCAGCTTATCTTTTTCGGTTAGCGCTTCAGCCGACAAACCGCCGCCGAGCTTGTTGATGCCTTTATTGTTGGAGAGCGGACCGCCGACGGTCACTTCGGTGAACACTTTTACACCCTGAACTTCCAGCACCTTCAGCTGCACACGACCGTCGTCCAGCAGCAGGATATCGCCCGGCACCACATCTTCCGGCAGGCCTTTATAGTCGATACCGACTTTCTCTTTGTCGCCTTCGCCTTTGCTCAGGTTGGCATCCAGCAGGAAGCGGTCACCGACATTGAGGAAAACTTTGCCTTCTTTGAAGGTTGATACGCGAATTTTAGGGCCTTGCAGATCGCCAAGAATGGCGACGTGGCGACCGAGTTTGGCCGCAATCTGCCGCACTTTATCGGCGCGCAGTTGATGATCTTCCGGGGTGCCGTGGGAGAAATTGAGTCGCACAACGTTAGCGCCTGCCGCGATGATTTTTTCGAGGTTGTTATCGCGATCGGTGGCGGGGCCGAGGGTTGTAACGATCTTGGTTCTTCTGAGACGTCTGGACATGAAGGACTCCGTTGACAAAGTATCGTGTCGATCACAAGTGACACGCAATGGTCACTCATTCTATATGATCGAGGGGCTGTGATTCGACTCACATTGTAAATGTGATGTTAATTATTTTGCTGTGCACGTGATTCCGGTGCCGGCTTTTCGAGGCGCGATGCTTTTAGTGCCTCTTTTACCCGTTTGAGATTCTCGCGGAAAGCGGTACCGCGCTCCAGGGTAAAACCGGTTGCCAGCACGTCAACCACGGTGAGCTGCGCCAGGCGGGAAACCATCGGCAGATAGATGTCGGTATCTTCCGGTACATCCAGCGTCAGCGCCAGCGTGGCTTCATCTGCCAGCGGCGATCCGGGCGAGGTGATAGCCAACACGGTGGAAGCGTTTACACGCGCCAGGCGAGCCAGTTCTATCATATTTTTGGTGCGGCCAGTATGCGATATCAGAACAAACACGTCATTTGGTCCACTATTTATGCAACTCATGCGCTGGATCACAATATCCTCGGACCAGATGACCGGCAGATTAAAACGCAGAAATTTATTGGTGGCATCATGCGCCACTACCGCCGAGGCGCCAAGACCAAAGAAGGCCACTTTATGCGCCTGTGACAATGCCTGCACCGCCTGAGCCACCACCTGCATATCCAGTTGCTGACGCACGCGGCTGAGTCCCGCCAGCGCGGAATCAAAAATCTTGTGGCTGTAGCGTTCTACGCTGTCATTTTCTTCGACATCGAGACTGACCCAGCTCGGTCCTTTGGCCAGACTCTGTGCCAGCTGCAGCTTGAAATCAGGAAAGCCGCGCGTGCCCATGCGGTGACAGAAGCGGTTCACCGTCGGTTCGCTGACCTGGGCCGCCTGTGCCAGCGTGGCAATGCTCGAGTGCATCGCCTGCTGCGGCGCGGCCAGAATCTGTTCTGCCACTTTGCGTTCTGATTTGCTCAGCGCGGCCAGCTGCGCCTGTATTTGATCCAGCATGTTGTTAACCCGATGACCATCAATCACTTTTTTGCGTTCACCCGTGCGTGAAATCGCTGCCAATTATGCGGAATATACCGTGTAATAGCCTGACGTACGCAGCGGCGGACAAATGTAACCGCGCTTTTTTTGTCATACTTTGATCGCTGCCGGGTTTTCGCCCGACAAACATCGAAACAGAAAAAGGCGCGTTAGCGCACTTCGCAACACGTTAAATGCGCCCCGGCGGTGCAGGATTATCACCTGTAACCGACCGCAGCCGGGTTGTCCTGGCGCGGTGAAAAAAGTACATTGTGCTGTAAGAAAATTACAATAAGGACCCGGCAGGATGAGGACGCTCAGGCCGGGTATATCCTGCAACGAGGAGAGGAAAATGGCGGTAACACAAACAGCCCAGGCATGCGATCTGGTGATTTTCGGTGCCAAAGGCGATCTTGCACGCCGGAAACTGTTGCCTTCACTGTATCAGCTGGAGAAAGCCGGTCAGATTCACGATACCACGCGCATTATTGGCGTGGGTCGCGCGGAGTGGGACAAAGAGGCCTACACCAAAGTGGTGCGTGAAGCGCTGGAAACCTTCATGAAGGAGAAGATTGACGAAGCGCTGTGGGACAAACTCAGCGGCCGTCTCGACTTCTGCAACCTCGACGTTAACGACACCTCGCACTTCTCGAAACTGGGCAAGATGCTGGATCAGAAAAACCGCGTCACCATCAACTACTTTGCCATGCCGCCGAGCACCTTTGGCGCCATCTGTGAAGGCCTGGGCGCCGCTAAACTCAACGCCAAACCGGCGCGCGTGGTAATGGAGAAGCCGCTTGGCACCTCACTGGAGACCTCGCAGGAGATTAACGACAGCGTCGGTAAATTCTTCGATGAAAGCCAGGTGTTCCGTATCGACCATTATCTCGGTAAAGAGACGGTGCTCAACCTGCTGGCGCTGCGTTTTGCCAACTCGATTTTCGTCAATAACTGGGACAACCGCACCATCGACCACGTGCAGATCACCGTGGCGGAAGAGGTGGGTATCGAAGGCCGCTGGGGTTACTTCGACAAAGCCGGCCAGATGCGTGACATGATCCAGAACCACCTGCTGCAGATCCTGACCATGATCGCCATGTCGCCGCCGTCCGATCTCAGCGCTGACGCGATTCGTGATGAGAAGGTGAAAGTGCTGCGCTCGCTGCGCCGCATCGACCAGACCAACGTGCGCGAGAAAACCGTACGCGGTCAGTACACTGCCGGTTTTGTGCAGGGCAAAAAAGTGCCGGGCTACCTGGAAGAAGAGGGGGCTAACAAGCAGAGCAGCACCGAAACCTTCGTTGCCATCCGCGTGGATATCGATAACTGGCGCTGGGCGGGCGTGCCTTTCTACCTGCGCACCGGTAAGCGTCTGCCGACCAAGTGCTCAGAAGTGGTGGTGTACTTCAAAAATCCGGAGATGAACCTGTTTAAGGACTCTTACGCCGAGCTGCCGCAGAACAAGCTGACGATTCGTCTGCAGCCGGACGAAGGCGTGGATATTGAGATCCTCAACAAGGTGCCGGGTCTCGATCACAAGCATAAGCTGCAGACCACCAAACTGGATCTGAGCTACTCCGAAACCTTCAATCAGTCGCATCTGGCGGATGCCTACGAGCGTCTGCTGCTGGAAACCATGCGTGGCATTCAGGCGCTGTTTGTGCGCCGCGATGAAGTTGAAGCGGCGTGGACCTATGTCGATTCGATTATTGAAGCGTGGAATGCGGATGGCGACGCCTCCAAACCGTATCAGGCCGGCACCTGGGGCCCGGTGGCGTCGGTAGCGATGATCACCCGCGACGGCCGTTCGTGGAACGAGTTTGAATAACCGGTCCTGCATCGCTGACTGAGAAGTTTATATTTACGCCCCTGCGCTGTTCGCCAGGGGCGTTTTGTTTTTAGCCAGCGAGGTTAACCCTGGTCGCCATTAATGGCAACCCTACAGAATGGTGCGCAATGATGCGCAAATGATAATGCTAAGGAAACGTATGGAAACGCTATTGCGCAATAAATGGAGTTCTGTCGGTATGCTGCTGGGGGCCATAGCATTCATGCTGGTTGCAGTTCACTTTACTTTCGGCCCGTTCCAAAATCGTCCCTCAATTGAGCAGGTGGTAGCAGAACAGGTTGCCGCAGTGAAGAAAGGTGTTCTTGCCGGACTAAAAGGAGAGAACGTGCAAAGTTCTACATCGAAAACCAGCAAGATGGACATCGATGGGCTGCTTACCATTACGGATGTCGTGCTGGCGGCTATTGCCCTGCTGCTGGCCGCGTTTGGTGGTATGCGCAAAGAGAGCCGCTGGAGTGTTTACGGCGCGCTGTTTTTCGCAGGTGCCACTCTGACGTTCCATGCCATCGTGGCTGGTATGGCTCTGGTCAGTGCACTGGTGTTTTTATTAATTGTTTTAGCGGTTGTCTCACTGGTGCTGGGTTAAAACTGCAGACGCAGGCATCAGGCTCAACTTGCGAGCGGATACAGGTCATCACCAAAATGAACCGCGGTTTCAAAAATTGATGATATCCAATAGACGTCCGTCCGGCCGATCTTGTATGGTAGGGATCTCTTTCTGACAGCCGGACCGCGCGTCGGGCTGTCTCTCCTGAGGAAACGTAATGAAGAACTGGAAAACGAGTGCGGAACAGATTCTGACTACCGGCCCGGTTGTGCCGGTGATTGTCGTCAACAAGCTGGAACATGCGGTGCCGATGGCCAAAGCGCTGGTCGCAGGTGGCGTACGCGTGCTGGAAGTGACGCTGCGCACGCCGGTAGCAATGGATGCGCTGCGGGCAATGATCAAAGAAGTTCCGGAAGCGATTGTGGGTGCCGGCACGGTGATCAATACCCAGCAGCTGAAAGAAGTGACCGACGCCGGTGCGCAGTTTGTCATTAGCCCGGGGCTCACCGAACCGCTGCTCAAGGCGGCGGTGGAAGGCCCGGTGCCGCTGATTCCAGGCATCAGCACCGTGTCGGAACTGATGGTTGGCATGGATTATGGTTTGCGCGAGTTCAAGTTCTTCCCGGCAGAGGCGAACGGCGGCGTGAAAGCACTGGCAGCGATTGGTGGTCCATTCCCGCAGGTGCGTTTCTGCCCGACCGGCGGCATTTCACCAGCCAACTATCGTGACTATCTGGCGCTGAAAAGCGTGCTGTGTATTGGCGGTTCGTGGCTGGTGCCAAACGATGCGCTGGAGAGCGGCGACTGGGATCGCATTACGCAGCTGGCGCGTGAGGCAGTGGCGGGCGCGGCTTCCCCCCGCTGATCGGTAATAACGCTGCCGCACAGAGGCTACGCGGCAGCAATCCATCTTTACGGGTGGTGATGACAACGCTTCACCACCCGGGCAATCAGCCCTGAACCTGCACCGCCGCGGCGCTGGCAATGGCGCGAGCCACGGCATCATCGGTGCTGTCACCGGTCGCCAGCGCGACGCCCAGACGGCGCTGCCCCGCGATTTCCGGCTTACCAAACAGGCGCAGCTGCAAACCGGCGCCAAGTGCGGCTTCTACATTCACAAACTGCACGTTGTGGCTATCGAGCTGTGGCAGGATCACCGCCGAAGCAGCCGGTCCATACTGGCGAATGCCGCCAATCGGCAGGCCGAGGAAGGCGCGCACGTGCAGCGCGAACTCAGAAAGATCCTGCGAAATCAGCGTCACCATACCGGTATCGTGCGGACGCGGAGAGACTTCGCTAAACACCACCTCGTCGCCGCACACAAACAGTTCCACGCCAAACAGGCCGTAACCGCCCAGCGCTTTCACCACGTTAGCGGCGATGTCCTGCGCGCGCTGCAGGGCCAGTTCGCTCATCTGCTGTGGCTGCCAGGATTCACGATAATCACCGTCTTCCTGACGATGGCCAATTGGCGCGCAGAAATGGATGCCGTCCACCGCGCTGATGGTCAGCAGGGTGATTTCAAAATCGAACTTCACGACGCCCTCAACAATCACCCGGCCCGCGCCCGCGCGTCCGCCTTGCTGCGCATAATCCCAGGCGTGATCCAGCTGGCTGGCTTCGCGAATGAAGCTCTGGCCTTTACCGGAGGAGCTCATTACCGGTTTCACGATGCAGGGAAAACCGATCTCGTGCGCGGCCGCGACGAAACGCGCTTTGCTATCCGCAAACTGATAGGTTGAGGTTGGTAACGCCAGCTCTTCGGCCGCCAGACGGCGAATGCCTTCACGGTTCATGGTCAGACGTGCAGCACGGGCCGTCGGCACCACTTTTTGCCCCTGTGCTTCCAGCTCCAGCAGTTTTTCGGTGGCGATGGCTTCGATTTCCGGCACCACAAAGTGGGGCTGCTCCTGCGCAATCAGCGCCGCCAGTGCGTCACCGTCCAGCATGTTAATGACGTGGCTGCGATGCGCAACGTGCATCGCCGGGGCATCGGCATAGCGATCGACGGCGATCACTTCCACCCCGAGACGCTGACACTCCAGCGCCACCTCTTTGCCCAATTCACCTGAACCTAACAGCATGACACGCGTTGCGGCAGGACGCAGCGCGGTTCCGAGAGTCGTCATAATTTCACCTTAGCAGTCAAAATGCGCGCGCAGTATAAACGAAAACGTTTGCGTACTCACGCATTGCGCACGTCCGGCTTTGCCATACTTTGCCGGCTCTGACGTTAACTGACACAGCGTGCGGCAGCATAGTGAGCGAAAACTTAAACAGGAGTTAAACGATGAGTAACTGGCTGCAGCAAATTCAATCGGTTCTGGCAAAGAAGGGCGGTGACGGCAAATCAGGCGGCCTGAGCGATATGCTGGCACCCGGCGCGCTGGGTGGCCTGGCGGGTTTACTGGTTGCCAGCAAATCGTCGCGCAAGCTGTTAACCAAATACGGCGGCACCGCGCTGCTGGTCGGCGGTGGGGCGGCGGCGGGCGCGGTGCTGTGGAATAAATACAAGCAGCGCGTGCGGGAAACCCATCAGGATGAGCCTGCGTTTGGCCAGCTGCAGACGCCGCTCGACCAGCGCGCGGAGCGACTGGTAACTGCGCTGGTGTTTGCTGCGAAAAGCGACGGGCACATTGACGATCGCGAGCGCACGGCCATCGAGCAGAATATTCATCAGGCCGGTTACGGTGCGCAGGCGGAAGCGCTGATTCAGCAGGCGATGAACCGTCCACTCGATCCGCAGTGGCTGGCCGCCGACGTGAAAAACGAAGAGGAAGCGCTGGAACTCTATTTCCTTAGCTGCGCGGCGATCGATGTCGATCATTTCATGGAACGCAGTTATCTCTCCGCGCTCGGCGATGCGCTAAAAATTCCGCAGGACGTGCGCGACGGTATTCAGCGCGACATCGCGGCGGAAAAAGCGGCCTGAGTCACGCCGGGGGCGGCTGTGGCGGCCTCCGGTTACACTTCGCGTGCGTTTCCGGCTTGGCTTCCTCTGCCAGAAGTGCCACGCTTGCAGGATGTCGTCTTTCAGGGAGAAACTCTGTAATGAATCAGCCGCAAGCGAAAAAAATCCCCCACCACATGACGTTACACGGCGAAACGCGCACCGATAACTATTTCTGGCTGCGTGATGATGACCGGCAAAATCCCGAGGTACTGGCTTATCTGGAGGCGGAAAACCGCTACGGTAAAGCGATGATGGCTTCTCAGGATGCGCTGCAGGATCGGGTGCTGAAGGAGATTATTGACCGGATGCCGGCGCAGGACCATTCGGTACCGTATGTGAGAAACGGCTACCGCTATCAAAGCCGTTACGAAGCCGGCAATGAGTACGCGGCCTATTTCCGCCAGCCGGTGGATGTGCCCGCCGACCAGCCGTGGCAGCTGCTGCTGGATGGCAACCAGCGCGCGGCACACAGTGACTTTTACACCATGGGCACACTGGATATCAGCCCGGATAACCAGGTGATGGCGCTGGCGGAAGATTTTCTGTCGCGCCGCCAGTACGGCATCCGCTTTCGTAATCTCAACAGCGGCAGCTGGTATCCGGAGGTACTGCGCGACGCGTCCTCCAGCGTGGCGTGGGCCAACGACTCACGCACCCTCTACTACGTGCGCAAGCATCCGAAAACGCTGCTGGCTTATCAGGTGTGGCGTCACGAACTGGGGCATCCGCAGTCGGAAGATCAGCTGGTGTATGAAGAGCAGGATGAGTCTTTCCACCTCAGCGTGCATAAAACCACTTCGGAACACTTCATCCTGATCGCGCTGTTCAGCACAACTACCAGTGAAATTCTGCTGATTGACGCGGAATATCCGGACGCACAGCCGCAGGTGTTTTGTCCGCGGCGGCGCGATCATGAATACAGCATCGATCACTACAATCATCAGTTCTTTATCCGCTCCAACCGCGACGGCAAAAATTTCGGCCTGTACCGCAGCGCGTGGCTGGCTGAAGATCGCTGGCAAACCTTGATTCCACCGCGCGATAACGTGGTGATGGAAGATTTCCAGCTGTTTCGTAACTGGCTGGTGGTTGAAGAGCGCCAGCGCGGGGTAAATACCCTGCGCCAGATTAACTGGGCGAGCGGCGAGAGTTACGGCATCGCGTTTGACGATCCGGCCTATGTCACCTGGCTGGCCTACAACCCCACGCCGGAAAGTGACACGCTGCGCTACGGCTACTCGTCGATGACGACGCCGACCACGCTGTTCGAACTGAACATGGAGACCGGCGAGCGGCGCATCCTCAAGCAAACCCCGGTGCCGGGCTTTGACTCTGCCGACTACAAAAGTGAACATCTGTGGATCACGGTGCGCGACGGCACGGAAGTGCCGGTCTCACTGGTTTATCACCGTAAACACTTTCAGCGCGGTGCCAATCCGCTGCTGGCGTACGGCTACGGCGCGTATGGCAGCAGCATGGAGGCCAGCTTCGGCACCAGCCGCATCAGTTTGCTGGAGCGCGGTTTCATCTACGCGATTATCCACGTGCGCGGCGGCGGCGAGCTGGGCCAGCAGTGGTATGACGATGGCCGGCTGCAACATAAAATGAACAGCTTCACCGACTTCATTGATGTCACTGAAGCGCTGGTGGCGAAAGGCTACGGTAACCCGCAGCAGCTGTACGCCATGGGCGGCAGTGCCGGGGGCTTGCTGATGGGCGGTGTGCTGAATATGGCGCCGCAGCTGTTTCACGGCGTGATCGCTCAGGTGCCGTTTGTCGATGTGGTCACGACCATGCTCGATCCGTCGATTCCGCTGACTACCGGTGAATATGATGAGTGGGGCAATCCGGAGCAGGCGGAATTCTATCGCTACATCCGCCAGTACAGCCCGTATGACAACGTGACGGCGCAGGCGTATCCGCACCTGCTGGTGACGACCGGGCTGCACGATTCGCAGGTACAGTACTGGGAGCCGGCGAAGTGGGTGGCAAAGCTGCGTGAGCTGCGCACCAACGATGCACTGCTGTTACTCTGCACCGATATGGATTCCGGCCACGGCGGCAAATCAGGACGTTATAAATCCTATGAAGGCGTGGCGCAGGAGTTCACTTTCCTGATCGCCCTGGCGCAGGGCACGCTGCCGCCGCGCAGCGATTATTGAGTATCCTTAACGTATTTGCGCAGCGTCTGCCGCAGCGGCGCGCGCAAATCACGTACGTTTTCCAGTACCCAGCGCAGATAGCCCGGATCTTTACGCGCGATGCTGCCGATGCTCTGACCGCGATACTTACCAAACGGGAACACCTCGTCACTGACCGGCGCCGGCTGGCAGCGACTCACCATCTCGCTGGCGCTCCAGCCGGAGGTTTCCATAATGCGGATCAGCAGCGCGGCGGTGACGTAGCAATCGTACAGCGCGCGGTGCGCGTGCAGATCATCCGGCGGCGACACCTCGAGTTTGAGGCTGTGGCGCAGCGCCTGATTACCGTATTTAATGCCCGGCCACAGCTGGCGCGCCAGCGTCATGGTGCAGATCCATTCGCCCGGCATCGTCGGCAGCATGCGCCGGTCAAAGCTGGCGTTATGCGCCACATAGTGCGGGCTACCGTGATAGCGGCCAATCGCCTCTTCGATGGTCGGTTTGCCTACCACCATGGCTTCAGTGATGCGGTGCACCGCCATCGCCTGACGACTGATGGGCCGGTCCGGGCAGATCAGATCGCTCATCGGATTGACGATCTGGCCGTCAATGACATCCACTGACGCCACTTCCACCACGCCGCCCTGCAGGCCACAGGTTTCCGTATCGATTACGCGTAACATAAATTATTTCTGCTTAGGTTCGTAGGGCAGGCGGGAGAGGCTGAGCGATGCCTGGCGATAGGCCATCAGGCGCTGACGGAACCAGTCGCGCAGCGCTTCCGGCTGCTCGCGCTCCACCATCTCGGCGATCACCGGCATGTTGTAGCGCTCTTTAAACGCCACGCCAGCGGCGGCGAGATCGACGTTTACTTTGTCTTTCTCTTCCTGCGACAGCAGGGCAAGGTTTTGGCTCATGCTTTTCTCCTGATAAACAGGGGCAAAAATAATGGTTTCGCCCTGCTGGATCAAGGGAATTGGATCGCACCGCAAGTCTCGACAGCCTAAAAGCAGCGGCGTATCCTGCTGCCACATTTGCGGCGCAGTGCCGCAGTTAAAAGGGAAGACGTGATGATGAAAACTGCATCCAGGCGCGTTATCGTGCTACTGCTGGCGGGCGCGACGCTGGGCTTCAGCCAGCTGGCTCTGGCGCATGCCCACCTGAAAGCCCCGGTGCCGGCGGATAACGCCGTGGTGGAGCGCGCGCCGCAGCAACTCACCCTGACATTCACCGAAGATATTGAACCGGCATTCAGCGGCGTGGAAATGATCAACGCGCAGCAGCGACCGGTGGCGCTGAAGAAAGCCCAGCTGAATCCGCAGCAGCACGATCAGCTGATTGTGCCGATCGCCCAGCCGCTGGCGTCGGGCCATTATCAGGTCAACTGGCACGTGCTGTCAGTGGACGGCCACAAAACCAAAGGTAGCTACAGCTTCAGCGTGAAGTAATGAGTCTTAGCGCGTTCTGGATCGGCCTGCGGGCGCTGCATTTTCTGGCGCTGTTTCTGCTGACCGGCAGTGCATTTTATACCGCGCTGCTGGCGCCGGCGCGCTACCGACCGCTGCTGGCCCAGCGCTGGCGGCGGCTGATGGGATACAGCGCCGTGCTGAGTTTACTCAGTGCGCTGTTGATGCTGGCGGCGCAGACCGGGCTGATGAGCGGCGACTGGCGCAGTATCGCCAGCATCGACGTCTGGCTGGCGGTGCTGGGCACGCGCTTCGGCGCGGTGTGGCGCTGGGTTATCCTGTTTGCCCTGCTCAGCACGCTGGCGCTGCGCCTGCGTGGTAATTTGCGCCAGCAGGCATTACTGGCGACTGCGCTGTTGCAGCTGGTGGCACTGGCGGGCGTCGGCCATGCGGCGATGCGCGACGGCATGCCGGGACTGCTGCAGCAGGGGAATCATGCGCTGCACCTGATCGCGGCCGCCTTCTGGGCCGGTGGTCTGCTGCCGCTGCTGCTATTAATGCGCGAGGCGCGTAACATTGCCTGGCGCACCGATGCCATTCGCAGCATGATGCGCTTTTCACGCTATGGTCATCTGGCCGTGGCGCTGGCGATTGTTACCGGCACGGTCAACAGCCTGCTGATTGCCGGCACGCCGCTAAACTGGACCGCCACGCTGTGGAGCGAGCTGCTGGTGAGCAAAGCGTTGCTGGTGGCACTGATGGTGCTGATTGCGCTGCTTAATCGCTATCTGCTGGTGCCGCGTTTTCGCCTGGCCGCCAGCCGGGCACCGAAACTTTTTATCCGTCTGACGCAGCTCGAGCTGCTGCTGGCGTTGATTGTTATCGGGCTGGTGAGCGTGTTTGCTACGCTTTCGCCGGCCTGAATCTGTTAAAAGATGAGATGAGGTCGAGATTTTGCTGAAGAAACTGATTCCAGCTGGGTTACTGATGGCGTTGTGCAGCCAGGCGTTCGCCGGGCAGATTATCACCGTCAGCCGTTTTGAAATGGGCAAAGATAAGTGGCCGTTCACCCGTGAAGAGGTGATGCTGACCTGCGAGAAAGATGGCGCGCTGTTTGCCATCAACCCCAGCACACTGCTGCAGTATCCGCTCAATGATAAAGCGCTGGCGCGCGGCAATGCAGGGCAGGGCACATTGCAGTCCATCGATACCATCCTTGCCGCCGATAAAGCGCATCCCGGACAAAAGATGAGCCTGCAGCCGATCGTCGATCGCGCCCAGCAGCTGTGCGGTAAATAATCCCTGCATTTTCAGGCGTAGCGCACATTTTTGCCGCTGCGCCTGCCAGCCGTTAGTGCCAGCCCGATCACAGAGTTGGCAGCTTTTGCCGGCGGCGTAGCCCGCTGGCTGGAAAATCACCGATGCTGGTCTACCTTTAAAAGGCAAGGCGTCCTCGCCTGCAAAAATGCCAACTTTTAGCGCACGGCTCTCAACGAGCCATTTCCCTGGACCCGATACAGGAATCGTATTGGGTCTTTTTTTGTCTCTTTTTCGGCTTACTCTTTACCTGGCGCAATGGCAGTCGTGGCCGCAGTAAAATAATTATTTTAAATGCCTGAGGCTTTCAGAGATTAAAATAGTGACTGATTCTATCCACTTAAAAATTTTAACGCGGAGCGTTCACCGTTTCGTTACGCCTTTAATTGGCCATTAAATTTTATTACCCCTTGTGTTTACCCGCCAGACGTGCGTTAATGCATCTCCGGTCTGATAAGCAGACAGTCCCATAGTTAGTTCGTTTTGTATCTCTCATCTGTGTTAGTGCCTTTCCTGTGCCTTTCTCTTTGAGTTTTATCTCAGGTTCTGATGTGTCGCTGCGGTTCAGCCTCTAATGCCATATGGCTCATTATCAAGGTATAAACATGTCAAATAAAATGCTCGGTACAGTAAAATGGTTCAACGCTGAGAAAGGTTTCGGCTTCATTTCTCCGGAAGACGGCAGCAAAGACGTTTTCGTCCATTTCTCTGCCATTCAGGGAACTGACTTCCGTTCACTCGATGACGGTCAGAAAGTTGAATTCTCTGTAGAAAACGGCCCTAAAGGTCCGTCAGCTGTTAACGTTACAGGTCTCTGATTATTATAGTAATTAATGCTATGAGATGCCCACAATGTCAGGGCTCTCAATATCGCCAGTCCGTTTTTGACAGGAACAGGCAAAATCCACTCGGTGCAAAATGTATTTTTTGTAAGTCGATTATGGTTGCCTTCCCCTCGTCGTTGTATGTGATGAAAGAAGCGAATTAATTCAGTTGTGTTATTCATGTGGCGAAACAAATTAATAACCACACCTGATGACTAACGCAGCGAGTACCCTATTATTGGTCACCTTCGGGTGGCCTTTTTTGTTTATCGCGTTAGCCGAGGGCAGGCGATAAGCAAAGCGTTAACCCATAACTAATTTACTTCTTACGCTTAATTCACAGATGCGTGATAAACCCGCCGGGCTGAAGGATAACGCAACTAAAATAGTTATTACCCAATGTGGGGTATGGAGGTGCTTATGTCAGAACGACCCGATGATGTCACTCCGCTGCCTGATGATGCGCAGGTGCCCGGCGAAGAGCCGCTTGATGACGATGATGATACCGGCACCGGATTGCCTGAAGACGATGGGCAAAAACCGATCTAATCGATAAACCTCCCGCGGGAGGTTTTTTTATCATGTGGGTATTGGCTGTGGTGGAATCAATAGCTTCCCCAATCATCCACATTTCCATTCAGCGCGGTGGTTTATGCTGTTCACGTTGAGGCGTTTTTCTTCGCGCGCCGGGTACGCAGATATTCTTCCAGATAAGGCAGCAGTTCAAACACCACGATTGCGCACAGTACGCCAATAATATAACCCTGCGGCAGCGGATCGGCACGTAGCGTAAGAGTAAACCGGGGCGTTTCATTGCCGGCCCCAAACAGCGCGAGAAATTGCGGCCAGTGACGGGAGATCACCAGTAGCAGCGCCATCAGCGGCACCATTTCGAGAAAACTGTGGATGTGTTGTTCGACCGGCGTCACTTTTCTGCTTTTCACCGCATAGCTGACGTCCCATAACGCAGTGGCTTCATGACAAAAAAACAGCACGATCATTAGCGCAATAATCAGCGCATTCACCTCAAGAAATAATGCCAGCAGCAGCGGAGTGCCCATCTCCAGAAACATTAAAATATGTATCCACGTCTCTTTAACGCCGGAGGTGTGCTCTATTTCGGTTGCGCGATGACAAAGCCAGTCGGCAAAACCAGCAATAAGCCAAACCGGTAGGACAAAATAGAGTAACAGCAACATTTGTGGATCAAGACTGTGCATCAGCATATCCTTTAGTTCAGCGTAATAACCAAGCATAGCCATGAAAATTTAATCAGGGTAATGGTGGTGGGCGTTAATTAAGCCAGACGTAAAAATGCCGCCGGTAATAATACCCGGCGGCAATAAGGACAATAAATTTTCAGGGCAGGGCGCGGTAAGTACTGATGCCGCTAACGGTCAGGCCTGCGGCTGGCCTACCGGTCCTTTACTCATTGGACCGCCGGGCACCGGTTGTTCTGCAGGGACATTAGGGCGTCCGTCCGGACCAATTGGCCGTTCAGGTTGCTGACAGCCAGCCAGCGCGGTCAGGGTGGAGAGGATTAACAGACTGGCAAACAGGCTCTTCATGCGATGATTTCCTGCGAATGGGATGATAATGTCCGCCGCACACGCGACGGCGGACCGGACGATAACGCATTAAGGTTCTTCGATACGTGCAACATCCACACGGGTATTTTCGCCCCGGCCATACACTTTGCCGCTCACCCGGACCTGATCCTCGGCGTTATAGGTTTTGCCTTTGAAGGTATCGGCTGCAGCCTTAATGGTCACGGTGCCGGTGCTGTCGCGAAACTGATAATTATCACCGCTTAACTTTTTAACGATATAACCTTCCAGCGTGACATAGCCGCCCTGACGAAAATCCCGAATCTGTTCGATATGCGTCTGGCCGGTGTCTTCAGAACCTTTATAACCGGCGTCCTGTTGTTTCTGCGGCGGCGGGGTTTTACCGCCCTCAAAGCCGCCCTGTTCAGCGATAGCGCCCAGACTAAACACCATCAGCAGTGACGCCAGTACCGTTTTCTTCATCATAATCATTCCCTCTTGATTGCAACATTCCACAATGACTTAAGCCTGGCACAGGATCGCGCATCCCGGGAGCCGTTACGCTGAATCGTTATTTAACACGCTGGCCGGAATGTCGATGCGATCGCCCAGCGACCAGCGTTTTTGCCCCAGCACGCGCTGCGGCGTGGTGTCCGGTACGTTGAAATAGTAACCGGCGGCGCCGTTATCGTCGGGCTGCGCTTTAAACAGCGTGTCCGGACGGATGCCCATCTCATTGAGGTCGTCGTGGCTTAACGCAAGGTAGGTGGCTAATGCAGACTGGCTCATGGCTTTCCTCCTGTCTTATGGGTACGTATTCAGTTAAGCATCGATTGGTATTTATGCCATCGGCTGCGCTTAATGCAGGCGGTGATGATTTGACGAACGCCAGATGCTGTTCTTGACTGAGTCGTACAGGCATTAAATTGAGGTCGCTACCATGACTGAGCTATTCCATATTATTTCCGTCGGTACCCTTGTTGCCGGACTTTATTTGCTCAATTAGCGCATTTATTAAGCGCAATAACATTGCGTGAGATAATACGCAAGTGACGTTGTCACATGTGATGCATTGTTATGCTGAGCGCAACACAGCGGATATTTGCAGCAGCCAGCCATAGCGAAAAATGGTATAACAGGGCGCATTGATTGATGGCCGCTTAACAGGATTTCGCATGGCAGCAAATACACACTATCTTCTCTGGGTAATGATTGGCACGCTCACCATTCTGAGCATTTTTATCGGCGCGATTGTCGGTCAGGCCAAAACGCCGCGCACCGGATTGCTGACCTTTGCCGGTTTGTTTGTCGGTTTTATGCTGGCGATCTTTTTAATCACGCGTTAGCCGGGGATTCGTCATAGCGAATCTATGACTTTCAGCTGCGCCGTTACCAACTGCTGCCGTTGCGAATATGGCCCCAGCGCGGGGTGATATTCTGCTCCAGCTGATATATAAGCGCCAGAATCAGGTTGAGGTTATAGCGGGTCACCTCATTATGTTGCGTGATGCAGGATGATGACGATTCAATCAGATTGAAATTACTGTATTTTTCCAGCAGCCCGAGGTGCGGTAACACTTCCTGCTCGCGCTGATGATCGGCCAGAGCAGTAAACAGATAAATATTTTTCTGCGTCTGGCGATCGCGACGCAGGGCATTGGGCAGGTATTTATTTAGCAACGCGACCGCAGCCGGGCTTATCTCTCCCATCATCGCTTTCCCCACACTGGGCCAAATCTGGCTTGCATAGTCACCGAGAAAAAACTGCGGTACTGCAGTAATAATGTTTCTGATGTTGTGGCGGATACCAAAGTAGAGCGCGGCACTGCCGCCTTTCGACGCGCCGAGAATGGTCACGTCAGAAGGTTGGGTTAGCTCAATCACCGCCCGGATGAGCTGGCTGACGCCGTGCTCGATGTTGAACTGAAGATTGTTACACAGGTAATACGCTGGCAAACCGTTGAAATCGTCTTTGATCCATAACACGGCTGCGCGGGTGTGCTCCAGCAAAGTAAAATCATACACGGTAGGATCGGGCAGGTTAAACCCGGACATGACAATCAACAGATGCTGATTATCCAGACTGGCCGGTTTATAGCGGTAGTGCACATCCAGGCCATTCAGATAGTTAAAGGTGTAGTCAGTGATCATGCGGGCTCCTGTGGGATTCAGCAGACAGAAGCGACACAAACGCAACGGGCATTAACAGCGCGCCAGATCAATAGTTGAGAATGATAGTTAATATCATTTAACTTGTTCGGAATAATCTTAAGCGTTACAGTAGGTGCCGTCCCTTACAGAGCTAACACCTTGATTGAGTGCCGGAGATAAGCGCCGGGGGGAATTTTCACAGGGCTGCAGGATGCAGCCACTGCTGAAAACCTTACAGCGGCCTGCGCGCCGCCAGCAAAAACAGCATCGGACGCTCGCGCTCCTCGTCCAGCGCCGGATTCTCCGCTACCTGCTGTACATCCGGACCCCACTCATCCAGCCGTTCAATCACCAGACCGGCGGCAATCAGCGCGTTTATCCACGTTGCCAGCTTGCGGTGCTGCTTCTTCACGCCAGCGGCAAACCAGTTGCTGACCCGTTCCCCTTCCTGCTGATACTGATTGACTGGCCAGCTGCGCTGCCCGGCATCATCAATGAACCACTCCTGCTGACGCGGAGCGGTATAAATTGGGTGCTCGCATGAAAACACCAGCGCGCCGCCGGGACGTAACGCATGAAAGATCGTGGCAAACAGGGCGTCGATATGGCTGAGATAGTGCAGCGCCAGCGAACTGTACACCACATCAAAGGTGCTGCTGAGCTGCAGGGTTTCGAGATCAGCGCGCTGGTAAGTGATGCCAGGCCGATCGGTCATGGCAGCGGCCTGCGCCAGCATTTTTTCTGACACATCCAGCCCCAGCACTTCACGCGCGCCTTGCTGCTGCGCGTAACGACAAAACCAGCCGTAGCCGCAGCCCAAATCCAGCACGCGCTGGTCGCGCAGTTCAGGCAGCATGGCCCGCAGCGCGGGCCACTCGGGCGCGCCGTCCAGTCCATTGACCGAACGCGGCAGGGTGGCGTAGCCAGCAAAAAAATCGGGGTTATCGTAGATATTCTGACTCATGGAGACTCCTTTCAGTGATACGCAAAGGAGTGTAAGCGTTTAGCGCGGCATGAAACACCGCTCAGCCAACAAAAAGCAGATGCACCAGGCGCGCGAGCGACTCCAGCAGCAGCAGGCTGCCAATAAAAATCATCACGAGGATGCCAACAAACTGTTTCCGACTGCTCACGCTGATGCCTCCGCGGCTACCCCTCACCGGACTATACTTTATGCCGGGTTTACTAAACTTCCAGTCAACCGGGGCAGATTACATGTTTTATCAGACGCTGCGTGCAAATAACTGGCGCAATATTTGGGTGGTCGGTGATTTGCACGGCTGCCGCGCGCAGCTTGATGCGCAGCTGCTGCGGCAGGGCTTTGATCGGCAACAGGATCTGCTTCTATCGGTCGGGGATTTAATCGACCGCGGGCCGGACAGCCTTGGCTGTCTGCAACTGCTGGAAGAGCCGTGGTTCCGCTGCGTGCGCGGTAATCACGAGCAGATGGCGCTCGATGCGCTGCAGGGCGACGATCCGATGCTGTGGATGATGAACGGCGGGGACTGGTTCTGGCAGCTGAGCGGTGCGCGGCTGATTGCCGCGCGTCATGCGCTGAAGCGCTGTGCCGATCTGCCGCTGATTTTACATCTGCAATTTGAGGAGCGCGTCATCGTCATTGCTCATGCCGACTATCCTGCCAGTGCCTATGCACTGGGACAGGATGTCGACTGGCATCAGGTCGTCTGGAGCCGCGACCGGCTCGCTCGCCATCAGCGCGGCCGCTCGCAGCCGATCGCCGGTGCCAGTGCGTTCTACTTTGGCCATACGCCGCTGGAGCAGCCGCTTAACGCCGCGAATCAGCATTACATTGATACCGGCGCGGTATTTGGCAACCGGCTGACGCTGGTGCAATTGCAATAATGCGTGTTAGCGGAACAGCCGCCCGTCGCGCACCAGTTCGCGCGGGTAGCTGTTTTTGATGCGGCTTCCAACGCGTTTCGCCAGGCCCAGCGGCTGCTGCTGGTGGGTGACAATCACTTCATCGCGCGCGGGCGGCGTGTCGGGATGGATATCCTGACCGCGATACCAGCTTTCCGCCTGCGCTTCGTCCAGTTCGAACGCCAGCGCGCTGTCCGGTTGCGCCAGCGCCACCACCGCTTCATGCTGCCAGCGAAAGCCTTTCGGGAAGGTTTCCGCCAGTTTGAGACCGATACGTGAGAAACGCACTTTGCTGAGCCAGCTCTCCAGCGCCGCCGGGAACAGCCACAGCTCTTTGTCGCGCTGCCACAGCGTCAGGCTCTCATCCCAGTGCAGTCCCACCTTGTGCGCGGCCTGCGCCACCTCCGCCACCAGCTTGCGGCTGGCAGGCGAGAAGGGCAGCTTGCCGAGTTTGTAGGTCGGCGCCGGCAATGGCGGCACGCTGGCAGTTTTGCGCAGCCGCGCGACGAAAAAGCCTTCGCTGTCGAAGATATGCGGAAACACGTGCAGGAAGCCTTCCGGCGTCAGCGCGCGTTCGGCGCCAGCGAACAAATCGTTGAGCGGCACAATTTCCAGCGCCTGCGGATAGCGCTGCTGCAGCCAGGCAATCACCTGCTGGTTTTCGATGGTATTTAGCGTACAGGTCGAGTAAATCAGCGTGCCGCCGGGTTGCAGCGCGTGAAAAGCGCTGTCAATTAAATCGCGCTGGGTGGCGGCGATGGCCTCGGTGCTGGCCAGCGTCCAGTTGCGCAGCGCGTCAGCATCTTTGCGCACCACGCCTTCGCCGGAGCAGGGCGCATCCAGCAGAATGGCGTCGAACTGTTCCGGCAGCGCGGCACCAAAGACGCGCCCGTCGAAATGGGTTAGCGCCACATTGCTGACGCCGCAGCGGCTGATATTGGCATGCAGCACTTTCACCCGGCTGGCGGAGTATTCATTGGCGAGGATCGCGCCCTGATTGCGCATCAGCGCGGCCATCTGCGTGGTTTTAGAGCCCGGCGCAGCGGCCACATCCATCACCTGGCGGGCATCCGGCGCGGCGTCAAACAGCGCGCTGACCGGCAGCATTGAGCTGGCTTCCTGAATATAGAACAGACCGCTGAGGTGCTCCGCGACGCTGCCGAGCGGCAGCGATTCGTCATCACGCGCAATCCAGAAGCCTTCCCGACACCACGGAATCGGCGTCAGCTGCCAGCCATAGCCCGCCACGCGCGTGAGAAAATCCTCCACGCTGATTTTCAGCGTATTGACGCGCAGACTGCGGCGCAGCGGCTGCTGACTGATGGCGAGAAAGCGTTCGAGTTCGGCCTCGTCGGCCAGGCTGGCGCGCATCAGCGCGAGAAAATCTTCAGGAAAACGATCGGACACGGATATCTACCGGACTAACAAAGTGAGGGCGAAGTGTAACGCCGAGCCCGGCTCAGGTACAGCCGTGCGCAATATCCCTGACGCAAATAAGTCGGGCAGCCCGCAGGCTGCCCGTTGTCTTAGTTTGGCGACGGAATCGCCGTGCCCCAGTTGCGCCACTCTTTTGGCGCTTCATCCTGCAGCAGGAAGTGCTTGTCGGCACCGGCCTGCGGCGCCAGCGGCACCGTTGGTGGTGTGGCAAACTGGATGCCGCCGCGAATGAACTGCTGGAAGGTGCCGGTTTTCACCACGCCGCCAATCAGACCAAAGTCGAGGTTATAACCGGAGGCCAGCCAGAACACCGAGTTGTTACGCACCAGATGCTGATACTTCTTGCTGATGCGCAGCGCGATTTGCACGCGGTCGGCCATGTTACCCAGCGAAGTGCCGGTGACTGTGCCGACTTCTACACCGCGGAACAGCACCGGCGTGCCAATCGACAGCGAACCGGCTTCGGTGGTATCCACATAGATGTTCAGCCCGTTAAGGTAACGCGAGTCGGTAATGGTGCTCTCCTGCAGCTCAAAGCTGCGCGCCAGCGCGCCTTTGCCCGGGTCCACGTTCACATACGGCTGCAGCAGCGTTTCCAGGTGATTAACGCCGGCGGGCGAAATCTCCGGCGAGACAACAGAGAAGCGGCTGCCGATGCGCGCGAAGTCCTGCACATACTCCGGATAGAGCACCGCTTTCGCCACCACCTGGTTGTTATCCTGGCTCAGCGCCAGCGACTCCACCTGACCGACGTTGATGCCGAGGTAGCGGATTGGCATGCCTGCCGACAGTTTGCTGGCATCAAAGGTGTGCAGGGTAATCTGGCTGCCCACCGCACGCGCGGCGGTTTCAGACGGATAGAGCACGCGCTTAGCGCCTTTCGCCGCCTGCGCGCCCGACAGGTTATCAAAGCTGATTGCGCCTTTCAGCGCGCGGTTCAGCGGTGAAGCCTGAACGGTCAGACCGCTGCCGTTGAGCTGGACTTTGGCACCGCCTTCGGCCCAGAACACGCTTTCGCTGGTCAGCAGCTTGCGATACTGCGGCTGGATATGGACCGAAATCTCAAACGCATCGGCGCGCGGCACCACATCCACCACTTCACCGACCTGGAACTTGCGGTACAGCACCACCGAGCCGGCCTGTACATCCGGCAGGCTGTTGGCGGTCAGTTTGAGCGTGGTCGGCGGCTGATCGCCGGTAATGCCTTCCGCCGCGCGCTCTGAGTCGGCGTACAGCGGATAGCGGCTGGACGGCTGACCTTTCGCACCCGGCACCAGACGGATACCGCCGTCGACCCATTCGCGCGCGCTGGCGCCCAGCACCTGCATGCCGTCGAGGCCAAATTTAACGTCGAGACGGCTGTTAACGATGAACTTGCTGTCGGCGTGCACCAGCTGGCGGTGCTCCGGATTGATGGCCGCCACAAAGCTGATGCCGTTTTCATCCAGCCGGCGCGAAATCACCTGGCCGATCTTCACGCCATACAGCATCACCGGCTGTCCGGCGTCGATACCGTAGGTTTCCGGCGCGCTGAGCTGAACGGTGAGCACATCCGGCTTCTGCAACAGCGTTTCGCTGGCCGGCAGCACGCTGAAGTGATCCTGCGGCTCACCTTCGCCCGGGACCAGTTCCAGCGTATTGCCGGTCAGCAGGCTGCTCAGGCTGGTGTCGGTCAGGCTGAGTTTCGGCGCGCGCATCTCAATCCGCGTGCCGCTGCGCATCAGGCCGGTGACGGAGGGATCGATCGTCAGCTCGCCGGACACTTTGCCGCCCGGCAGCAGCGTCAGTTTGGTCAGAGTGCCCACTTCCAGCCCCTGATACATCAGCGGTGTGCTGTCGGCTTTCAGGTTGTCGCCGTTGGGCAGATCGAGCGAAATCAGCACGCCGCGCTGGCTGTGTGCCAGATCCGAATAGAGCTGATAGTTTTGATCGCTGTTGGCCTGTTCGCCGCTGTCCGGCGAGTCAAAGGCAATCGCGCCATTCACCAGCGCGGCCAGGCTCTCCAGCTTCACTTTGGCGCCGCTCAGGCTGACATCGGCGTCAACGCCCGAGACATTCCAGAAGCGGCTCTGTTTTTTCACCAGGTTGGTGAAGCGCCGCTCAATCAGCACGTCGATGGTCACGCCATCGGTATTACCGTTGATGCTGTAGTCATAGACGCGGCCGACCGGAATTTTACGGTAATAGACCAGCGAACCGGTGTTGAGCGAGCCGAGATCGGGCGCGTGCAGGTGAATCAGCAGTTCGCCGGTGTTTACCCGGTATTTTGGCTGGGTATCCAGCGCGGTAAAGTGATCGCGCTCTTTGCCGTCGCCGGGCATCATGCCGATGTAGTTACCGCCCACCAGCGCATCCAGCCCGGAGACGCCCGCCAGCGAGGCTTTTGGCGTCACCAGCCAGAACTGGGTGTTCTCTCGTAGCGCATCGCGCATGTCGCTCTTGATGCTGGCTTTGATCTGAATGCTGCGGTAGTCATCGCTCAGCACAATGCCCTGCACGGTGCCCACTTCCACGCCCTGATAGCGAATCGGCGTGCGGCCCGGCACGATGCCATCCGCGGTCTGGAAGTTGATGGTGATGGTGGTGCCGCGCTCCTGATAATTGGTCCATAACAGCCAGCCGGCAATCAGCAGGGCGATAATGGGCAAAAGCCAGAACGGCGAAATCTTGCGTTTATTACGCAGATTAGCGCTAGTCGGTGTAGTCGGCGTTTCCTGTTGCATGTGCATCCCAGATCAGGCGGCTATCGAGCCACTCAACGGCCATAATGGTCAGGATGACTGCCGCGCCAAAGTAGAAGGCGGCAGGTCCCATGGTAAAAGCCAGCAGCTGGTCACGATTGACCAGCGACATGGTTAAAGCAATGACGAACAGATCCAGCATCGACCAGCGGCCCACCCAGGTGACGGCACGCAGCAGACGGATGCGGGTTTTCAAACCCTGTTCACACTTAAAATGGATGCTAAGCAACAGCGTCAGCATCACTAACACCTTGGTAAACGGCACCAGAATACTGGCGATAAACACCACCGCGGCCACCGGCACGTTACCGGAGGCGAGGCCAAGAATACCGGAGAAAATGGTGTCTTCGCGCCGCGCACCGTTGACGTACACCACCGAAATCGGCAGCAGGTTAGCCGGGATCAACAGCACAATCGAGGCGATCAGCGCCGCCCAGGATTTTTGCAGGCTGTGGCGGCGGCGAAAATCGAGCGGCGTATGGCAGCGCGTGCAGCGTCCGCGTTCATCGGGCATACCGGTATGGTGGCAGTTCAGGCAAACCTGCCACCGCTCGGGCGGTTCGTGCGGCACCGACTGCGGGTAATAATGTTCCCACAGCTCCTCCACGTTGAGATGAATCAGCGTCAGCAGGCTCATAATTGTTAGCGCGATATAGGCGACCAGCCCGTAGCCGACCTCCAGCGCGGCATAATCCTGCACCTTAATCGATGCCACCGCCACGCCGACCAGATAGATATCCAGCATCACCCACTCTTTGAGTTTCTCCAGCATCAGCAGGACCGGACGCAGGTTCATGCCGAGCGCGTGGCCAATCCACAAATAGCAGATGCCGGCCACCAGCGTCACCGGCGCGCCAATCGTGCAAAACGCCACCATGGCGGCTGTCAGCACGTTGCCCTGTTGCGCCATCTGCAGCACGCCCTCCAGCAGGCTGGCGTTGATGCGCATGCCAAGCAGGCGGATATCCACCAGCGGCAGGCTGAAGGC
This sequence comes from gamma proteobacterium symbiont of Lampromicra miyakona, assembly GCF_059730895.1. Taxonomy (NCBI): domain Bacteria; kingdom Pseudomonadati; phylum Pseudomonadota; class Gammaproteobacteria; species gamma proteobacterium symbiont of Lampromicra miyakona. Next base: position 1,837,914 of record NZ_AP035932.1, read on the forward strand.
GAACGGCATCAGTACGATCATCGTGACGGCCATGGCGGTGAGCCGCGTCATTGACCAGTCGCGACCGTTCTGAATACGGGCATGGCAGCGCGGGCAATAAGCCGACTGATGCGATTTCACATCCGGTAAGGAAAAAAGGGTATCGCATTGCGGGCAACGCTGATAACGTGCGTGGGGCAACGTCTGGCTGATGGCGTGAATTTTCATAAATGACGCAAGGGGCCCATTGTTCGTTACAGTTACCGGCATGCGGAGCAGAGCACGTCTGTCTGCATCAATCTATGGTACGAGAATAGTCTCAAGCATAGCGTGCTAAGGGTATAGTAACTAACACAATGATTCACCTTGTGGGGTTGGATTATTAGTGCTTATTTTAACAACTGAGTGACAACGAGGTCACGCCAGTGATGAGTTATGGTTAAACAATGAACAAAAAAGCCTTTTACGAGGATTTAAATCGCGATGTCCGCGCACTGTTAGCGGGCGAAACTTCTTTCCTGGCGGCGCTGGGCAACTGCAGTGCGCTGCTGTTTGAACGCCTGGAAGGAGTTAACTGGGCAGGCTTCTATCTGCTGACCGAGCCGGAGACGCTGGTGCTGGGTCCGTTCCAGGGCAAAATCGCCTGCGTCCGCATTCCGGTGGGTAAAGGAGTATGTGGCACCGCGGTTGCGGAGGATAGCGTGCAGCGGGTTGAAGACGTGCACGCTTTCCCGGGCCACATTGCCTGCGACGCCGCCAGTAACGCGGAAATCGTGATTCCTCTGAAAGTGAATGGCACGATGGTCGGTGTTCTCGACATCGACAGTACGGTTTATTCTCGCTTCGATAGCGAGGATGAAGCGGGGCTGGTAGCCCTTACCGACGGGCTTTGTGCAGTGCTGGCGAACAGCGACATTGAAAAATTTCTTCAGCTGACGCGCAGCTAATCGACTGGATCACATAGCATTTGGCGATGTTGTCATTATAATGTCGCCTGTTCATGCCTGCTCTGGTCGGCAAACCCGTTGTAATCAGGAAATTTCATGGAAAATCAACCTAAGTTGAACAGCAGTAAAGAAGTCATCGCCTTTCTGGCGCAGCGTTTTCCGCACTGCTTTAGCGCCGAAGGTGAAGCGCGTCCGCTCAAAATCGGTATCTTTCAGGATCTGGTGGAGCGCGTTCAGGGCGAAAACAGCCTGAGCAAGACGCAACTGCGTTCGGCCTTACGCCTTTATACCTCAAGCTGGCGTTATCTTTACGGCATTAAAGCCGGTGCCACCCGTGTCGATCTCGACGGCAACGCCTGTGGCGTGCTGGATGAGCAGCACGTAGAACATGCGCGCAAGCAGCTGGAAGAAGCCAAAGCGCGCGTGCAGGCGCAGCGCGAGCAGCAAAAAGCGAAAAAACGTGAAGCCGGTGAAGAGACCGCTGAGCGTCGTCCGCGCAAGCCTGCTGCCCGTAAAGCGGCGGAGGGTGACGCACCGCGTAAGCCACGTCCACAGGCACCGCGTGCTGCGGCCGGTGAGCGTCAGGCTGCTCCGCGTCCACCGCGGGCAAAACCCGTCACTGACACTTCAACGTTGCAAGCGGGTCAAAACATCAAAGTCAAAGCAGGCAAAAGTGCAATGGACGCTACCATCCTGGAAATTACCAAAGATGGCGTCCGGGTCCAGCTCGCTTCCGGCCTGGCAATGATTGTGCGCGCAGAACACTTGCAGTTCTGAAACGGAGGCCCGACCCTGGCATGAACAGCATTTTTAAGATCGGTATGATCGCGGGCCTGCTGCTGGCAGGCCCCACCTTTGGCGCGGACAACATTACCCGCGCCGACCAGATTCCCCAGTTACACGAAGAAGCACAGCATCCTACCGTCAGTGAACGCGTCACTTCGCGTTTCACCCGCTCTCACTATCGTCAGTTCGATCTGAATCAGGATTTTTCGGCGAAAATTTTTGACCGCTACCTGAATCTGCTCGATTACAGCCATAACGTGCTGCTGGCGTCGGACGTGGCACAATTCGCCGACAAGAAAACCACGCTCGGTGATGAGCTGCGCAGCGGCAAGCTGGATGTGTTTTACGATCTCTATAATCTGGCGCAGAAGCGCCGCTTCGAGCGCTATCAGTATGCGCTCAGCGTGCTGAACCGCCCGATGAACTTCACCGGCAATGACACCATCGATATCGATCGTGCCAAAGCACCGTGGCCGAAAAGCACAGATGAGCTAAACGCGCTGTGGGATGCCAAGGTGAAGTATGACGAGCTGAGCCTGAAGCTGGCCGGGAAAGATGACAAAGAGATTCGCGAGACGCTGACCAAGCGCTACAACTTTGCCATCCGTCGTCTGGCACAAAGCAACAGCGAAGATGTGTTCCAGCTGGCTATGACCGCGTTCGCGCATGAAATCGACCCGCATACTAACTATCTGTCACCGCGCAACACCGAGCAGTTCAATACCGAAATGAGCCTGTCGCTGGAAGGTATAGGTGCCGTGCTGCAGATGGATGATGACTACACGGTGATCAACTCGATGGTCGCCGGTGGTCCGGCGGCCAAGAGCAAATCCATCAGCGTGGGCGACCGCATTGTGGGCGTCGGCCAGCCGGGCAAGCCAATGGAAGATGTGATTGGCTGGCGTCTGGATGACGTGGTGTCCAAAATTAAAGGGCCGAAGGGCAGCAAAGTGCGCCTCGAGATCCTGCCAGCCGGCAAGGGCACCAAAACCCGTACCGTGACGCTGACGCGTGAGAAAATCCGTCTGGAAGATCGCGCGGTGAAGGGCACCGTGCACAACGTCGGCAAAGAGAAAGTCGGCGTGCTGGATATCCCGGGCTTCTACGTTGGCCTGACCGATGATGTGAAAGTGCAGCTGCAGAAACTGCAGAAGCAGAACGTCGACAGCATCGTCATCGATCTGCGTACCAACGGCGGCGGCGCGCTGACCGAAGCGGTATCGCTCTCCGGCCTGTTTATTCCGAGTGGTCCGGTGGTGCAGGTGCGTGACAATAATGGTCGCGTGCGTGAGGACAGCGACAACGACGGCATCGTTTACTACAAAGGTCCGCTGGTAGTGCTGGTCGATCGCTTCAGCGCCTCGGCGTCGGAAATCTTCGCCGCGGCGATGCAGGATTACGGCCGCGCCCTGATTGTCGGCGAACCGACCTTTGGTAAGGGCACGGTGCAGCAGTATCGCTCACTCAACCGCATCTACGATCAGATGCTGCGTCCGGAATGGCCGGCGCTGGGCTCAGTCCAGTACACCATTCAGAAGTTCTACCGCATCAACGGTGGCAGTACTCAGCGGAAAGGCGTCACGCCAGACCTGCTGATGCCGACCGGTGTGGAAGCGGCAGAGACCGGCGAGAAATTTGAGGATAACGCGCTGCCGTGGGACAGCATCAACGCAGCGACCTACACCAAAACCGGCGATATCACGCCGCTGGTGCCGCAGCTGACCAAAGAGCACGCCGATCGCATCGCCAAAGATCGCGAGTTCCAGTACATCATGAAAGACATCGCGCGTTTCAACGCGATGAAGGACAAGCGTAACATCGTGTCGCTCAATCTGGCCCAGCGCGAGAAAGAGAACCACGAAGAAGATGCGCTGCGTCTGGAACGCATCAATGCGCGCTACCAGGCGGAAGGCAAAGCGCCGCTGAAGAGCCTGGACGATCTGCCGAAAGACTACAAAGAGCCGGATCCGTATCTGGATGAAACGGTGAAAATCGCTAACGATTTGGCCCAGCTGGAAAAAGACCAGTCAGCGCCGGCGGCAGCGAAGTAACCCTTCGGCCTGAAATCACAGCACCGCTGCGGCGGTGCTTTTTTTTGCCTGCAACTCGCCGCCCGGCAGGCTGCAGCCGCTACCATTACCAAATGTAAAGTTATGTCTTTTTAGGCACTTAAAGATTAAGGTCGCTTGAAAAGCGCCACAATGGACATAGGATGTATATCCGCGCATGAGCGCGAGCACAACTGAGGAAGATTAACGTTTATGATGCGTATTGCGCTTTTCCTGGTCACCAACCTGGCGGTGATGTTGGTATTCGGACTGATTCTGAGTCTGACAGGAATCCAGTCAAGCAGTGTTCAGGGTCTGATGATTATGGCAGGTCTGTTTGGCTTTGGCGGTGCGTTTGTTTCACTGCTGATGTCCAAATGGATGGCGTTACGCTCGGTCGGCGGTGAAGTGATTGAACAACCCCGTAACGAGACGGAACGCTGGCTGATGGAAACCGTCGGCCGCCAGGCTCAGCAGGTCGGCATTGCGATGCCGCAGGTGGCGATTTACCACGCGCCCGATATCAACGCCTTTGCCACCGGCGCACGCCGTGATGCCTCGCTGGTAGCGGTCTCAACCGGCTTACTGCAAAACATGAGCCGCGACGAAGCGGAGGCGGTGCTGGCGCACGAGATCGCCCACATCGCGAACGGTGACATGGTCACCATGACGCTGATTCAGGGTATCGTGAACACCTTCGTGATCTTCATTTCGCGTATCATTGCGCAGGTGGCGTCTGGCTTCCTGTCCGGCAACCGCGACGGTGAAGAGAGCAGCAACGGCAATCCGCTGGTCTATTTTGCCGTGGCGACGGTGCTGGAACTGGTGTTTGGTATTCTCGCCAGCATCATTACCATGTGGTTCTCGCGCCATCGCGAATTCCACGCCGACGCCGGTTCTGCGAAGCTGGTGGGTCGTGAAAAGATGATTGCCGCGCTGCAGCGCCTGAAAACCAGCTACGAACCGCAGGAACCCAGCAGCATGATGGCGTTCTGTATTAACGGTAAAGGTAAGTCGCTGAGCGAGTTGTTTATGTCGCACCCGCCGCTCGACAAGCGTATCGAAGCGCTGCGCAGCGGTGCCTACCTTAAGTAAGCCACATAGAAAATGAACAGGGCGCCTGCGGGCGCCCTTTTTTTATGACTCTGCCGGCTGACGGCTTTGCGTCATGCGCAGCATACTGACGATCGCCGCCACGCTGGCAAAGGTTCCGGCCAGCAGCAGCGAGGCATGCGTGCCGCTGTCGTTGAACAGGTTAAACATCAGCGCCACCAGCGCGGCGCCGGTGCTTTGCCCGACCAGTCGCGCGGTGCCGAGCATGCCGCTGGCACCGCCGCTACGCTGGCGCGGAGCCGACGAGATGATGGTGTGATTATTGGGTGACTGGAACAGCCCGAAGCCGGCACCGCACAGCATCATGCGCCAGATAATATCGGCATCCGTGGGTTGTGCAGGCAGCAGCGCCAGCAGAAACAGCCCGGCGGCAAACAGCGCCAGCCCCAGCCCACCCAGCAGCCCGGCATGAAACTTCTCGATCAGACGGCCGGCAATCGGTGCCATCACCATGGTAGCCAGCGGCCACGGCGTAAGCAGCAGGCCGGTCGCGACCTCATCCCGACCCAGAACGTTTTGCAGGAAAAACGGCAGCGACACCATCGCCAGCATTTGTGCACAGAACGAACAGATCGAGGTGCCGATCGACAACGAAAACACCGGAATGCGCAGCAAATCTACTGGCAGCAGCGGCACCGGCATCGCCAGCTGACGCCGCACAAACACCACGCCGATCAGCAGCAGCGCCAGCAGCATACCCGCAATCAGCCAGCCATTTTCTCCCTGCGCGAAGCCGGTCAGCGCTGAAATCAGCAGGCCGAAAAACAGCGCATTCATGATGGCGCTCGGCACATCAAATTTCTGCTGCTTCGCTTTCTGCGTGTTATCCGGCAGGAAGCGCAGCGCCAGCCACAGCGCCACCACACCGAGCGGCACGTTGATCAGGAACAGCCATTTCCAGCTGGCGATGGAGAGAATCGCGGCCGCCACCGTGGGACCGGCGGCGCTGGAGACGGCCACGATCAGCGAGTTGATGGCCATGCCGCGTCCCAGGAAGCGCTGCGGGTAAATAATACGGATTAGCGCAGTGTTGACGCTCATCAGCGCCGCACCGCCGAAGCCCTGCAGCACGCGCGCCACGGTGAGCATATTCAGCGAAGAGGAAAGGGCGCAGAACAGCGAGGTGAATACAAACAGCACCAGCCCGACCTGATAGACGCGCCGGTAGCCGAACATATCGCCAAGAAACGACAGCGACAGCAGCGAAATCACGATAGCGATTTGATAGGCGTTGACGATCCAGATCGATTCCGCCGGGCTGGCGTTCAGCTCACGCGCAATGGTCGGCAGCGCCACGTTGGCAATCGCGCCGTCCAGCACCGCCATCATGATGCCAAGCGCAATGGTAATTATCGCGCCGTAACGCTGTGGAACGGGTAATCCATCCTGAGACACGGTAGGAGACATAAACAGAGAGAAGTGAAGTAAGTGAATATCATCATGCTAATCAATTTTCTGCCTGAAATCACCGCATTAATGGACAAAAATTACAAGTGGATGTGTCGTTGCCGCCGTCCGGCTGTAACCTCTATACTGGCGTTTTTTGCAAAAGCGTTAAGGAAGTCCCGCATGGCGAGCCGCGATAACGATAAACAGCCGGATGCCGTTTCATCGGTGATGAAAGTGTTTGGCATTCTGCAGGCGCTGGGTGAAGAGCGCGATCACGGCATCACCGAGCTTTCGCAGCGGGTTATGATGTCAAAAAGCACGGTCTACCGCTTTCTGCAGACTATGAAATCGCTCGGCTATGTGGCGCAGGAGGGCGAGAGCGAAAAATATTCGCTGACGCTCAAGCTGTTTGAACTTGGCGCGCACGCGCTGCAGAACGTGGATTTGATTCGCAGCGCCGATGTGGAGATGCGCGAACTGTCGCGCCAGACCAAAGAGACCATTCATCTCGGCGCGCTGGAAGAAGACAGCATCGTCTATATCCACAAGATTGACTCGCTGTATAACCTGCGCATGTATTCGCGCATCGGCCGGCGTAATCCGCTGCACAGTACCGCCATCGGCAAAGTGCTGCTGGCGTGGCGTGAGCGCGCGGAGGTGAACGACATTCTGCGTGAAGTGGAATTCCGTCGCAGTACCGCTAACACTATCGTCAGCGCGCAGGCGCTGCTGCCGGTGCTGGATCAGGTCAGGCAACAGGGCTTTGGTGAGGATAATGAAGAGCAGGAAGCGGGGATTCGCTGTCTGGCGGTACCGGTATTTGATCGCTTCGGCGTGGTGATTGCCGGCATGAGCCTCTCGTTCCCGACGGTGCGCTTCTCCGAACCGGCAAAAAAAGAGTATGTGGCGATGCTGCACCGTGCTGCGCGTAAGGTGTCGGAGCAAATGGGTTATTACGACTATCCGTTCTGAATCCTGCCGGGCTGACGCGCAGCCCGGCAGGCGGCTTAACTTAGTTATCGACCACTTCGCCGCTTTTCTTCAGCAGCGGACAATCGGTAACGCCAACAATGCCGCTGTCGGTGTGCAGATACTGTGCGGTAATCATGCCGCGCGCGGTCAGGTAGCTACACTGTAAGCCCAGCCCGGCTGCGTTTTTATTGCTGCCGGTTAACACGCCGTAGCCGGTAAACAGCATCGCCAGCCACAAGACAGCCAGCACCATCACCGCACGAATCAGTAGTTTCATTTTTATCTCCTTGTGTTACATAACGCAGCTGTTCCCGCATTGCTGCGAACTCTATAGTAGCAGCATGCCTCGCTTTTCTCGCCGGATCGATCAGAGATAACTGAAAGCGGCACGCAGGGGGGATAATCTGCTTTATCTTCGCAACCATATCTTTTCCGCACGCAACGAGTAGAATCAGCGGCGATGTACCTGAATGATGTTTGAGGATTGATGCAGTTATGAACGAATTAGCCGCCAGTACCGGTCCGCTGTTTAACTATGGCGTGCTGGCCATCATTGTGGTTGTGGCCTTTATTGCCTGGTTTTTTGTTAACCGGGCCAGCGTGCGCGCCAGTGAACAGCTTCAGCTGCTGGAAGCGCTGCTGGAAGAGCAAAAGAAACAGAACGCGCTACTGCGCCGTATCGCTGAGGCGCAGCCGGTGGCCGAAAAAGCGCAGGATGAGCAGGATACCGGGGACAAGCGCGACTTTATTCGCCTGATCCCGGAACGTTAAGCACACAACGGAGAGGCCATGGCCTGGCAAAATCCCTGGTATGACGCTTCGCTGGCCCATCATACGCCGCACGGCTTTCGTAACCCGGAAGAGGAGTTGCGTCAGCCTGGCGATCTACAGCGCTGGCGGCGCGAGCGTAAGCAGCAGAATCTGCCGCTGCCACCTCAGCCCGGCTATGCGGCCTTTACCACCAGCTGGTGCCAGCAGGCCGACCTGAGCGGTGAAGATGACCGTGTCTGGTGGCTGGGCCATGCCGCGCTGCTGCTGCGTCTCAATCAGCGCTATATTCTGATCGACCCGGCGCTGTCGACACGCGCTTCGCCGCTGCCGTTTGCCGGGCCGCAGCGTAAAACCCCGGCGCCGATCAGCGTGGCGCAGCTGCCGCATCTTGATTATGTGCTGATCTCGCATAACCATTACGACCACCTTGATCGGCCTACAGTGAAACGCATCGCCCGCCGCTTTCCTGCCGCGCACTTTCTGGTGCCGCTGGGAATGGCCGACTGGTGTCGCCGCCGTGGCGTGCGCACCGTCACCGAACTGGACTGGTGGCAGCAGGTGCAACTGGATGAGATCAGCTTCACAGCCGTTCCCGCGCGCCACTGGAGCATGCGCACCTTCTGGGATCGCAACCGGTCGCTGTGGTGCGGCTGGGTCGTGCGTAATGCGCAGCTCAATTTCTGGTTCTCCGGCGATAGCGGCTACAGCGATAATCTCTCAGCCATCGCGCAGCGTCTGGGGCCGTTTAATCTGGCTGCGTTACCGATAGGTGCTTATGCACCAAAATGGTTCATGCGCGGTCAGCACATGGACCCGGATCAGGCGGTACAACTCTGGCAGCAGATAGGGCGACCGCTGGCAATTCCTATTCACTGGGGCGTGTTTGAGCTGGCGGACGAGTCGCTTGACGATCCGCCGACGGTGCTGGCGCAAGCATTGCAGCAGGCGGGCGAGGTCGATGCGCCTTTTGCCCCATGGCGAATTGGCGAGAGCCGCAGCCTGATGAATTACGATTAAGATTTATCCTAAGCCATTTTTGTTAAATGCCAGCGGCTTCCGCGCTTTTTAACATTTAATTGTTGGGTGTTTAGAAAAAAATGAGATAAATGCCAGCGTACAGTCTGCCTATATTTGGGGCAACGGCGATTATATTTTCCTGATTTTGGTGCAAAACTATTATTAACTTGTACTGCCAGGAATTTATTGTACAAGATTTAAGCGCTGCGCAGTTATGTTGCTCATTGCACAACGGCCAGTGAAATAGCTTATCTGTGCCATATTAATGCAATATTTTTTGCCTAGAATTATTCGGTTTAAATGTGAAAAAGCAGCGTTTGCCGCTGCGCTTGACGAAACGCGAGTCTGGCGCTAACTATACTGACGCATAGACTTTTTTGCACACGCCGAGGCGTTGCTGTCAATAACGTTATCCACCTTTCGCTGCCGGTTTCAGGCAATTATGTGCGGCATGTCGATCACTGTTTAAAAATGGCTTGCCATTAATTAGCGGATATGTGATAACGAATCGTGGGTCAAACGAGGTACAGTTCTGTTTATGTATGGCATCTTCAGTAAAGAAGTTACGAGTAAAGACGTTGACGTTGAATACCGCTTCCTTGCCGAACCTTAAATTAGTGCCTCATTCAGTAATGTCTCTGGTTTCTCTGTAAGACTGCCTGCGGGCAATATAAACACTCTAAGGAATTTGCAAAAATGGCAAAGATTAAAGGTCAGGTTAAGTGGTTCAACGAGTCTAAAGGTTTTGGTTTTATTACTCCTGCTGACGGCAGCAAAGACGTGTTCGTTCACTTCTCTGCTATCCAGGGCAACGGTTTTAAAACCCTGGCCGAAGGTCAACAAGTTGAGTTTGAAATTCAGGACGGCCAGAAAGGCCCGGCAGCAGTTAACGTTACTGCTATCTGATTTCGCTCTCAGGCTCGGTGTCATGCACCGCTGAATCGAATCTTAAAAGCCCTGCTCAATGAGCGGGGCTTTTCTTTATCCTTTCTGTTACCGGATGATCAGGGTAAACTGCGCCGCGAATCGCTAACCCGGAGTTATCTATGTCGTTGATTTGCCCACTTTGCCACCTCGCTTTGCACCTGCACGCCAGCAGTTATCGCTGTGCGTCCGGTCATCAGTTCGATCGGGCGAAAGAGGGGTACGTCAACCTGCTGCCGGTGCAGCACAAAGGTTCACGGGAACCGGGCGACAGCGCAGAGATGCTTCAGGCGCGCCGGGCCTTTCTGGATGCCGGACACTATCAGCCGCTGCGCGATCGGGTGGCGCAGCGTCTGGCTCAGCCGCTCACGAACCGGCCCACGCAGCTGCTGGATATCGGCTGTGGCGAAGGCTATTACACCGCCGCCCTGGCTGCCGCGTTGCCCGACAGCCAGCTGTACGGTCTGGATGTGGCCAAAGCCGCGGTGCGCATGGCGGCAAAGCGCTATCGCGCGGTTAACTTTTGTGTCGCCTCCAGCCAGCGCCTGCCGTTTGCTGATGGTTCACTGGACGCCATCGTGCGCATTTACGCGCCCTGTAACGAGCAGGAGCTGAGCCGCGTCATCAGGCCCGGCGGCTATTTGCTGACGGTGACGCCGGGGCCGCACCATCTGCAGCAGTTTAAGGCGTTGATCTATCGCGAAGTGCAGCTGCATACAGCGGAAGAGAAAAACTATGCGGGATTTGAACAGATCGATCAGCAAAACCTTCACTACACGATGACACTGAACGGGGCGGAAGCGGTGAGCCTGCTGCAGATGACCCCCTTTGCCTGGCGTGCGCGTGAAGCGGTGTGGCAGCAGCTGGCCTCCAGCGCCAGCTTTAGCTGTGACGCGGATTTCACCCTGACGCTGTGGCAGCGCGTTTAACGCGCCTCCACCAGCGTATGATAGATTTTCTCGAGATCGTCGAGCTGTTTCACCGCTATCAGCAAGCGACGCTGCTCCAGCTGCATCACCAGAATGCCATCCTCTGACAGGTTCATACTCTGAATACGCCGGTAATCGATCCACACGCTGGCAAAAAACAGGCCGTCATTTTTCATCAGCAGCCGCGGGCTGCGGATCCAGAACAGCCAGATAGCCATAAAGCACAGCACCATCAGCAGGGTAGTGGTGAGCTGCGGGCCATGATGGCTGACGTTGTTCCACAGCAGAATCAGTAGCAGCACGATAAAGATGCCGCTGTCGATTTTATGGCGGCGGCGCAGGGTGACGCGCAGTCGGGTCGGTCCATTGCGGCGGGGCAGGATGACATCGTCGTAAATCGCAAACAGCGCGAGAGCGGCGATCAGCAGGGCAATCAGGGCGTCAGTCAGTGACATACAGGCTTCTTCCTCAACCGAAGTGACCTCAGCGTTGGCGCTCAGGTCACGCCGTTCAAAAAACGCCGGGAGTCTGACTCCCGGCGGTGAGATTAGAGACCGAGCAGGCCGATCCAGTAACCAAAGATACCGATGGCAAAGAAGCCAACGATGATCCACAGCGCGTTAACTTTACGGCGCAGCAGCCACATACAGCCAAAGGTCAGCAGCAGTGGAATCAGGCCGGGCATCAGCTGGTCGAGAATCGACTGCACGGTGGTGACCGTGGTTTTGCCGGTCTGGTCGGTGATGCGGGATACCACCAGCGGCACGTTGACGTGTGTCCACTTATTGACCAGCGCCCCCATGACAAACAGGCCGAGTATCGATGCCCCCTCGGTCAGTTTTTGCAGGAAGCCGCCGCCCATATCGCTGACGATATCCACCCCTTTGCGATAGCCATAAGCCACGCCGTAATAGCGGGTCAGCATGCGCGCAATGTTAAACAGGAAGAAGAACAGCAGCGGACCGAGCAGGCTGCCGCTCATCGCGATACCGGCACCCAGCGCGGCGAACACCGGACGCACGGTCCCCCAGAAAATCGGGTCGCCCACGCCAGCCAGCGGCCCCATCAGGCCCACTTTGATGCCGTTAATGGCACCGTCATCGATCGCTGCACCGTTGGCGCGCTGCTCTTCCATGGCCATGGTCACGCCGAGCACTGGCGCGGCCACGTAAGGATGGGTGTTGAAGAACTCAAGGTGACGCTTAATCGCCTGCTTGCGTTCGTCGTTGTTTTCCGGATACAGGCGACGGATCACCGGCACCATTGAGAAGCAGAAGCCCAGCGCCTGCATGCGTTCAAAGTTCCACGAACCCTGAAACAGGTTGGAGCGCAGGAACACACCGCGCACGTCACCGGGGGTGAGTTTCTTTGGAGTATTGGTTGTATCTACCATGATGTCACCTGTTCCTAGTCGAGTTCGTTGTCGAGGTCGTTGTTAGCCGGGCCCGCCGAGGCAGCGCCTGCAACGCGGTTGTATTTTGGCGCCAGCTGGATATACAGCACCGCCATTACCACGCCAATCACGCCCAGCGCCACCAGGTTAAAGTTGGTGAACGCGGCGGTGACAAAGCCAAGATAGAAGAACGGCATCAGGTAACCGGCACGCATCATGTTGATGACCATCGCGTAACCGACCACCACGATCATGCCGCCGGCGATGTTCAGACCATTGGTGACCACTTCCGGAATTGAACTCAGCAGGCTGTGTACCGCGCTGGTACCGACCGAGACCGCCACAATCAGCGCCGGGATAGCGATACGCATCGCCTGCAGCAGCAGGGCAGAGACGTGGATCCACGAAATCGCCGTCAGGTTGCCTTTCTCCGCAGCTTTATCCGCGGCGTGCTGGAAGGCGACAGTGATGGTACGCACGATGATGGTCAGCACCTGACCGGCCGCGGCCAGCGGGATGGCCAGCGCAATACCGGCACCGACGCTTTGACCGCCGGCAATGACCAGAATGGTGGAGATGATGGAAGCCAGTGCCGCATCCGGTGCCACTGCCGCACCGATGTTCATCCAGCCCAGCGCGATCATCTCCAGCGTACCGCCGATGATGATGCCGGTTTTCATATCACCCAGCACTGCACCAATCAGGGTACAGGCCACCAGCGGCCGGTGGAACTGGAACTCATCGAGAATCGATCCCATCCCGGCAATACAGGCCACAATAAATATCAACACTATTTGTAGCGAGGTTATTTCCATTGCATTTTTCCTCAGCAAGATCAGAACTTTTTGCCCACGCGCGCAGGCACAGGCGAATCAGGCATTGACCTTCGCAATCAGGTCCATCATTTTCAGTTTCGGGTCGTTGGAGACTTTACGCACTTCCAGTTCGATACCGCGCTCATTCAGCTTGCGGAAGGCAGCGATGTCCTTCTCATCCACCGACACCGCGTTATTAACCTGCGTTTTCCCCTGACGGAAGGCCATGCCGCCGATATTCACCGACTTGATATCCACGCCTTGCTCTACCACGCGCTCAACATCGGTCGGATTGGTAAACAGCAGCATCACGCGATCGGAACCGTACTTCGGGTTGTTCCACACGCGGATCATCTTGGCGATATCCACCACGTGGGCGGTCACGCCCGGCGGCGCTACCTGAGTCAGCAGGGTTTTGCGAACGTGATCGTTGGCCACTTCATCACTGACGACGATAATGCGCGTCACGTTGGTCTCTTTGGTCCAGCGCGTGGCTACCTGGCCGTGGATCAGACGGTCATCGATACGGGCCAGGCCAATTTTCATGTGCTCGCCCGGCGCCAGCGGTTTCTGCGGCTGGGCAGGGGCTTTCGGGGCGGGCGCTGCCGCTGCCGGCGCGGCGGATTCGGTTTTGAGCGCTTTCACCCCCTCGCGGCCGGCCTCGACGGCGATATGGATCAGCTCTTCCAGCGATGGATCGTCATCGCGCCCCATCAGGGTTTCCACCAGCATGGGAATGTTGACCCCGGCAATAACGTCATAGCCCGGTTTATCCACCACGATGCGGCTGGCGGCGTTAAACGGGCTGCCGCCCCAGGTGTCCACCAGAAACAGCACGCCTTTCGACGTGTCGAGTCGGGCGAGCTGTGCCTGATATTTTTCGATTAGCGTTTCTGCATTCTCGCCGGGCACGAAATCAATCCATCCGACATTTTCCTGCTCGCCCAACAGCATTTCTGCTGTTTTCAGCAGCTGTTCTGCCGCCCAGCCATGTGTACCAATTACAAGCGCAATGGTCACTTGCTACCTCCGTTCGCATGAGAGTTCCCGACCATGGCCGGGAATCATTGAGAATTACCGTTGTTATTATCTGTGGATCGCCCGGGACTAAATTGAAGAAAGTCATCAGGAAAAGGCCCAAAACATTCCGCGATACAGCAGTAAGGTCGCGATTTATTTTAGTGAGCGAAAAAATAAAATATGTGACGTTGCTCTGCTATTCAGAGCGTACCGGCGGCAACGGGCATTTTTATGGCAGTTTCTTGCGCTGGCGCAGTTATTTGTAAATGTAAGAAAATTTTTTGACGTTATTGATGTAACTGATACATTAGCTTTCTGTTTATTACTCAGGAGTACCGGGCTTTAGCTCACCTATATGGACCGTCACCGACGTCGCTTCACTTGTTCCCCGCGCTGCTCAGCGCGCACCCTGACACCTGCCGGTGTTGCTTCATCCGTTAACGCTCTCTCGTCTCGCCTTCCGGCGCAGGCTCAGTCGCGTTCGCCCTTACGTTTAGCAAGGAGTCATTGATGGAATTTCTCTTCGACCCCTCAATCTGGGCGGGTTTACTGACGCTGATCGTGCTGGAGATTGTGCTCGGCATCGACAACCTGGTGTTTATCGCCATTCTTGCCGACAAGCTGCCACCGAAACAGCGTGATAAAGCGCGCCTGATTGGTCTGTCGCTGGCGCTGGTGATGCGCCTCGGCCTGCTGTCGCTGATCTCCTGGATGGTGACGCTGACGCGACCCCTCTTCAGCGTAGGCGATTTCAGCTTTTCCGGACGAGATTTAATTCTGTTGATTGGTGGTTTGTTCCTGTTGTTTAAGGCCACCATGGAACTGCACGAACGGCTGGAAAACCGCGGCATGGAGCATCAGGGCAACAAAGCCTATGCCAGCTTCTGGGCGGTCGTGACGCAGATTGTGGTGCTGGACGCGGTGTTTTCCCTGGATGCGGTGATTACCGCCGTCGGTATGGTGAACCATCTGCCGGTGATGATGACTGCAGTGGTGATTGCCATGGGCGTGATGCTGCTGGCCTCAAAACCGCTGACCCGCTTCGTCAACGCGCACCCAACGGTGGTGGTGCTGTGTCTGAGCTTCCTGCTGATGATTGGTCTGTCGCTGGTGGCGGAAGGCTTTGGTTTCCATATTCCGAAAGGCTATCTGTACGCGGCAATTGGCTTCTCGATTTTGATCGAGCTGTTCAACCAGATTGCGCGCCGGAACTTTATCCGTCATCAGGCGCACCGTCCGATGCGTGAACGTACCGCCGAAGCGATTCTGCGTCTGATGGGCGGGCGCCAGCGTAACCAGCCGGCGCATACCGAAGAAGCGTCACTGACCGAAGCGATGCCGCAGGAAGCGTTTAAAGACGAAGAGCGTTACATGATTAACGGCGTGCTGACGCTGTCACAGCGTTCGATTCGCAGCATCATGACGCCGCGCGGCGATATCTCGTGGGTCGACGTCTCGCGTCCGCTGGATGAGATCCGCATTCAGCTGCTGGATACGCCTCACAGTCTGTTCCCGGTGTGTCGTGGCGAACTGGATGAGATCATCGGCGTGGTGCGCGCCAAAGAGCTGTTGGTGGCGCTGGAGCACGGTATGGATGTCGCGACCTTCGCGGCCAACACGCCGCCGATTGTGGTACCGGAAACGCTGGATCCGATCAACCTGCTGGGCGTATTGCGTCGCGCTAAAGGCAGCTTCGTCATCGTTACCAACGAATTTGGTGTGGTACAGGGCCTGATTACGCCGCTGGACGTGCTGGAAGCGATTGCCGGTGAGTTCCCGGACGAAGACGAAACGCCGGATGTGGTGGCGGATGGCGACGGCTGGCTGGTGAAGGGCGGTACCGATCTGCACTCGCTGCAGCAGCTGCTCGACCACCATGAGCTGGTCGATCCGGATGAAGATCACGCGTCGCTGGCCGGCCTGTTGATTGAGCAGAAGGGGCAGCTGCCGCTGCCGGGCGAGATTATCGATTTGCCACCGCTGCACTTCCAGATTATCGAAGCCACGGATTACCGTATAGATCTGGTGCGCGTCACCAAAGACAAGCCGCATCATGACGAGGAAGAGGGCGACGCCTGATGTGGTCCGGCATCAGGCGCCCAGCTGCGCCTGATGCTGCGCCAGCCATTGCGGGAAGTCCTCAATCGGCATCGGGCGCGCATAGTAGTAACCCTGCAGATGATCCACGCCGCGCTCGCGCAGATAATGCGCCTGCTCGGCGGTTTCCACGCCCTCCGCGACCAGCGCGATATTCAGCCGCTGCGCCAATGAAATCACCATATCGGTCACCGTGGCGTTGATCGCGTCAGTACCAATCGCGGCGGTAAAAATTTTATCGATTTTCAGTACGTCCGGCTTCAGGTCTTTCAGATAGGCCAGCGAACTGTGGCCGGTACCGAAATCGTCAATCGCCAGCCGCACGCCAATTTCATGCAGCTGCGCCACGACCGTCTGGTCGATAACTGGCAGCGCATCGCGCTCGGTCAGCTCCACCACCAGTTTCGGCAGGGGATTGGCGGGCCACCAGTAGCGCTGTAAATCCTCAACAATCAGGCGATCGCGGAAGTGGCTGGCCGCGACGTTAATCGCGATATGGAAAGCCGGGCACTGTGGCAGATTAGGCAACTCCGCGACGACTCTGGCAATCACAAAGCGCGTCAGCGGTGCAATCAGATTCTGGCGTTCGGCCAGCGGAATAAATACGTCCGGGGCAATCCAGCCCTGACGCGGATTGTGCCAGCGCAGCAGCAGCTCGATACCATCGCAGTCGCCGCTGCGGGCATTGATCAGCGGCTGGCAGTAAACCATAAATTCGTTAGCGGTGATGCCATAGCTGATTTGCCAGCTCAGGCTCATGCGATTGGCGGTGGCCAGCCAGACGATATAGCCCAGCAGCAGGCTCAGCAGTACCGCCAGCGGCAGCTGAGACGGCAGCGTGTTGAGCGCCAGCCGCGCCGGAGAGGGACCGTACAGTGTAATGCTGTAGGGATAACGCAGCGAGGCCTGATCGTACGCCACTTCGTCATCGGACGGCACGGTATGCTCGATCAGCGGATTACCGTACTCGAGGCTCTGTCCGCCTACGTTGAAGATTGCGCGTTCCACCCACGGCAGCTGCGGCTCCAGCAGATAGTTGGTCATCAGCTCAATGTTGATGATCTGCAGCAGGCCGTCCTGGTTATCCAGCGACTTTGGCGTCCACAGCAGCAGCACCGGCGAACCTTTCAGCAGGTAGTCGTCGGTGGACAGCATCATGCGCTGGTTGTTGATCGCCAGCTCGGGATAGGTCTGGCTGAACGAGATGTGGCGCGGGCCATAAATACTCGAACAGTAGATGGTATCGTCCTGCACCAGCAGCACGGTGCGCACGGTTTGCAGCGCGGCGATCTTCTCAATCAGCGGGTAGCGCACCTGCGTGCAGGGCACGCCCACCAGCCCCAGCGTGTTGTTGGCGGAGACGTCCAGCGGCGAAAACATGCGGTCAAAGCGTTCAATCGCGCGGGTGGCAAAGTTAAGGGACTGCTGCTCAATGCGTGACTTCTCTTCGATGTAGCGAAAAGTCAGCGTAAGAATGAGAACCAGCGACGCGATCACCAACGCAATAAGCAGGCGCTTACGGCGAAATTGACCCACAAATTGCTGGGGAAGGAGCATCAGTAACCACCTTGCTAAGACAAAGAATGAGGCCAAATTAACGTGAAGGTTATCGGCATGGCGGCGGCCAAATTTAGCGCGGCTGGAGAAAAAAAGCGGCACTAAAAAATCGCGCGACCGGTAGAGGTCGCGCGCAAAAATAATGTATCTGGTTTGATAACGCGGAGGTAGAGGCCATTGCAGAAATAATGGCCGATCGCTGCAATTGTCAGCAGCGAAACGCGACGTTGCCGGTCAGTCGCACTGCACCTTGATCGCCAGACCGCCACGCGAGGTCTCACGATATTTAGCGTTCATATCTTTGCCGGTCTCGTACATCGTCTCGATCACCTTATCCAGCGATACGCGCGGCTCGCTGGTGCGGCGCAGCGCCATCCGCGCGGCGTTGATCGCTTTCACCGAAGCAATGGCGTTACGCTCAATGCACGGCACCTGTACCTGACCGGCGACCGGATCGCAGGTCAGTCCGAGGTTGTGTTCCATGCCGATTTCAGCGGCAACACACACCTGCTCCGGGCTGGCTCCCAGCAGTTCAGCGAGGCCAGCGGCGGCCATTGAGCAGGCCACGCCTACTTCGCCCTGGCAGCCGACTTCGGCACCAGAAATCGAAGCGTTCATTTTGTACAACACGCCAATCGCGCCCGAGGCGAGGAAGTAGCGGATAAAGATATCCGGCGTGACCGTTTCGATGAAGTGATCGTAATACGCCAGCACCGCCGGCACGATGCCGCAGGCACCGTTGGTCGGTGCGGTGACCACACGACCACCGGCCGCATTCTCTTCATTCACCGCCAGCGCAAACATATTGACCCAGTCGATGACGTTCATCGGATCGTTGGAGTGTTTGGTCGAGGAGACCAGCAGACGTCGCAGCGACGCCGCCCGACGCGGCACGCGCAGCGGGCCCGGCAAAACGCCTTCGGTATTCAGGCCACGATCGATACACGCCTGCATGGTTTGCCAGATGTTGCCAAAATAGGCGTAAATCTCGTCACGGCTGTGCAGCGCCAGTTCGTTTTTCATCACCAGCCCGGAAAGCGACATGCCGGTATCGCGGCAGTGGCTGAGCAACTCTTTGGCTGAATGGAACGGGTAGGGTACGGCGACCTCATCCAGTACTGACTGACCAAAGTGCGCTTCATCGACGATAAAGCCGCCGCCAATTGAGTAATAGGTTTTGCGCTCAAGCAGACGATCGCCGGCAAAAGCGTACAGAGTCATGCCGTTTTCATGCAGCGACAGGTTTTCGCTGCGGAATACCATGCCGCCGTCACGCGGGAAGTCGACCTCGCGCGCGCCCTGTGCCAGCAGCAGCCGCTCACGCGTTTCGACATCTTTGATAAACGCCGGAATGCTGTCGATGTCGACGCTGGCAGGCTCAAAGCCGGCCAGACCCATGATGATGGCAATGTCGGTGTGGTGTCCTTTCCCGGTGAGCGACAGTGAGCCGTAGACATCCACCGCCACGCGCGTCACGTCCTGCAGCTTGCCCTGTTCGATCAGCAGGTCAACAAACTGTTTGCCCGCTTTCATCGGGCCAACGGTATGCGAACTGGACGGGCCGATACCCACTTTGAACATGTCAAAAACACTTATCACCGGTGACGCTCCTCACAAATCTTCTTTTCTACGGCGCAGGCCGTTAATGCGGCTAATAGTAATCGCCAGCGGGCGGCAGCGAGCAGCTTTTCGCATGAAATAAACTAATTATAAACCACAGAAATAGTTATCCGTATCCCCGGATGTGAACGGGATCAATTTTTCGGCCAGGGTGAAACGGGACGGGGGATCAGGGCAGGGCGATCTGCTGACCGAGCGCGCGCAGGATACCGGCGGTCATGCCCCAGATAAAATAATCTTCATACCACGACAGCCACACCTGGTGCTGGCGATGACCGCGGCGCAGCGTCAGTCCGCTGTAGCGCCCCAGCCGCAGCGCCTCTGCGAGCGGCATGGAAAAGGCGCTTTCAACTTCATCCGGGTTGAGCCGCAGCGGTAAGTGCGGCGGAATGATACCGACCACGGGCGTGACGGCGAAACCGGTACTGCTGGTGACTGGCGGTAACACGCCGACCACCCGCACCTGCTGCGGCGCGATGCCCACTTCTTCCTGCGCCTCACGCAGTGCGGTGGCGATCAGCGAATCGTCAGTGGCATCCATCATGCCACCGGGGAACGCCACCTGCCCGGCGTGTTTGCGCAGTAGCGCGGAGCGGCGGGTCAGTAGCAGTTCAGGCTGGTCGCCATCAATCACCGGTACCAGCACCGCGGCACGGCGTCCGCTGATCACGCTGTGCGCGGTCGCCAGCGGCGGCTGCAGCACAAAGCGACTGAGAAACTGCGCCAGCGTCAGCTCCATATCACGCCTCATCACGCAGACAGGGCAGAATACGGTTGAGCTTGTGCAGCGTCTCCTGATATTCCGCCTCAGCCTCGCTGTCAGCCACCAGACCGCCACCCGCCGCGCAGTACAGCTGCTGGTTTTCGGCAATCAGCGTGCGGATGGTAATGCTGCTGTCCATACGCCCGCACAGGCTGATGTAGCCGATACTGCCGCACCACGCATTGCGCCGCTGCGGTTCGAGTTCTTCGATGATCTCCATCGCGCGGATCTTGGGTGCGCCGGTAATGGAGCCGCCGGGGAAACAGGCGCGCAGCAAATCGGTAGCGGAGAGCGCGTCTGGCAGCCTGGCCCGCACCGTGCTAACCAGGTGATGCACCGCCGGGAACGGCTCCACCACAAACAGCTCCGGCACGCTGACGCTGCCCGGCTCGGCGACGCGGCCAATATCATTACGCAGCAGGTCCACAATCATCAGGTTTTCCGCCCGATCTTTTTCGGCGCTGGCCAGTTTCTCCGCCTGCAGCCGATCGGCCTGCGGATCGGCCAGGCGCGGCAGCGTGCCTTTAATCGGCCGGGTTTCAATCTGCTGCTGCTGCAGCGAGAGAAAACGCTCCGGTGACAGGCTCAGCACGGCACTGTGCGGCAGACGAAGGAAGGCGCTGAACGGCGCGCGGTTGGCGCGGTTGAGACGTAAAAACGCCTGCCACTCATCGCCGCGATAGCTGGCCTGAAAACGCTGCGCCAGATTAACCTGGTAGCAGTCGCCCGCCTGAATGTAGGCCTGCACTGCCTGGAAACGCGCGGCGTACTGCGCATAGCTCATATTGGCCTGCCAGTCGCTGGTCAGGGCAAAAGGTTTGGGCTGCGGCACCGCCAGCGCCTGTAGCCACTGCCAGCGCTGCTCCGCGTCGTGCAGGGCAATCAGCGTCAGCGTCTGGCGATGATGATCGGCAATCAGCGCCCAGTCATAAATGCCGACCGCCATATCCGGCGTGTGTAAATCCTGCTGCGCCCGCTGCGGCAGCGTTTCGAAACGGCGACCGAGGTCATAACCAAACAGACCCAGCGCGCCGCCCTGAAACGGCAGATTTGCATCAAACGCCGGCCGGATGCCCAGCGCGTCCAGCTGTTGCTGCACCAGCTGCAGCGGATCGGCGTTAGAGTGGCTGATGCCGGTGCCGTCGTCGATGGCGGTACTGTCACCGCGCGTCGTCAGGGTCACCCGCGGGTCGGCGGTGAGGATATCGAAACGGTTATCCGCGTGCTCGGCGTGACCTGAGGTCAGCAGCATCGCCCACGGACGGTGCGCCAGCGTGGAAAAACGGTGTAAAAGTGTATCGGGCGTATACTGTAGCGAGAGGGTTTTCACGTTCGTTTGGCTAAATCAGTTCAGCAGGCAGGCGCGTAGCCTGGCATATTTTTTTGCTGCTGGCACCTGTTTGTTCAGCGTGGAATAATGCGTCCCCCCATTACAGGAGTGCATCATGTTTTCAGGTCTTCCGGCTTTATCGCACGAACAACAGCAGCAGGCAGTGGAACGTATTCAGGAACTGATGGCCGGCGGCATGTCCAGCGGGCAGGCGATTGCGCAGGTGGCGCAGGAAATTCGCCAGAGCCATCAGGGCGAAGCGATTCGGGCGCGCTTCGAAGAGGACGAAGACGACGAATAGCGCCCGGCGAGCGTTATAGCGCGGCGATGATTTTGATTTCCACTTTATAGTGCGGATTCATCAGGCCGGCCTGCACCGTGCAGCGTACCGGCGCATTACCCGGCGAGACCCACGCATCCCAGGCGCGGTTCATCGCGGCAAAGTCCTCTTTGTCTACCAGGAAAATGGTGGCGTCGAGAATTTTGCTTTTATCCGAACCCACGCGCGTCAGGATGCGGTCAATCACCGCCAGCGCGTTGGCGGTCTGCGCTTCCGCATCGTCATCCAGATTCTCCGGCACGCTGGTGTAATACACGGTCTGGTCATGTACAACCGCTTCGGACATGCGGTGCTCGGCATCAATACGCGTAATGGTCATGCTGTTCTCCTTTATTTTTGCTGCGTTAGCCTGCCATATCCCATGGCCGGCTGTCATCTGTTGTGGTCGCCTGCGGTGAATCCTGACATAATTACAGTAGTTTTAAGAGCAATCGGTGAGGATGTGTGGCAGACGATTTTGCAGCGGATGGCGCGTTAGCGCAGGCGATTCCCGGCTTTAAGCCGCGCGCGGCACAGCGCGAAATGGCGCAGGCAGTGAGCGAAGCGGTGCAGCAGGCGGGCGAGCTGGTGGTCGAGGCCGGCACCGGCACCGGTAAAACTTATGCTTATCTGGCACCGGCGTTGCGGGCGAAGAAAAAAGTCATTGTATCGACCGGTTCCAAAGCGTTGCAGGATCAGCTCTACAACCGCGATCTGCCGACCATTGCCCGCGCCCTGGCGTTCAGCGGCAAAACTGCGCTGCTGAAAGGGCGCTCCAACTATCTGTGCCTGGAACGGCTGGAACAGCAAAATCAGACCGGCGGCGATCTCAGCGTGCAGGCGCTCGGTGATTTGATTAACGTGCGCAGCTGGTCATCGGAGACCGTCGATGGCGACGTCAGCAGCTGCGCCGGCGTTGCGGAAGACAGCCCGATCTGGCCTTACGTTACCAGCACCAACGATAACTGCCTCGGCAGCGATTGCCCGCTGTATAAAGATTGCTTCGTGGTGAAGGCGCGCAAAAAAGCGATGGATGCGGATGTGGTGGTGGTGAACCATCACCTGTTTCTCGCTGACCTGGTGGTCAAAGAGGGGGGATTTGGCGAGCTGATCCCGGAAGCCGACGTGATGATCTTCGATGAAGCGCACCAGCTGCCGGATATCGCCAGCCAGTATTTTGGCCAGCAGCTGTCGAGTCGGCAACTGCAGGATCTCGCCAAAGACATTATTCTTGCCTACCGCACCGAGGTGCGCGATGTGCAGCAGCTGCAGAAATCCGCCGACCGGCTGGCGCAGTGCGCACAGGATTTTCGGCTGACGCTGGGCGAGCCCGGTTTTCGCGGCAATCTGCGCGATCTGCTGAGCGACAACAACATCATGCGCATGTTTACGCTGCTGGATGATGCGCTCGAGCTGTGTTACGACGTGATTAAGCTGTCGCTGGGCCGTTCCGCGCTGCTGGATGCTGCCTTCGAGCGTGCCGCGCTGTATCGCACCCGGCTCAAGCGTTTACGCGCGATTGATGAACCGGGCTTCAGCTACTGGTACGAATGCAGCAGCCGGCACTTTACGCTGGCGCTGACGCCGCTGTCGGTCGCGGAGCGCTTCCGCGAAGTGATGGACGGACGCAAAGCGGCGTGGGTGTTTACCTCAGCGACGCTGGCGGTCAACGAACAGATGAGCCACTTCGCCAGCCGGCTCGGCGTGGATAATGCCCGCACCCTGATCCTCGAAAGTCCGTTTGATTATGCGCAGCAGGCCTTGCTGTGCGTGCCGCGCAACATGCCGGAACCCAACTATCCTGGCGGTGCGCGTCAGCTGGCACGCATGATGAAACCGCTGATTGAAGCCAACAAAGGGCGCTGCTTCTTCCTGTGCACCTCGCACAAAATGATGCGTGAGCTGGCGGCGGAGTTCCGCGCCTCCATGACCTTACCAGTGCTGTTGCAGGGCGAAACCAGCAAAGGGCAGCTGCTCAAACAGTTTCTTGATGCCGGCAACGCACTGCTGGTGGCCACCAGCAGCTTCTGGGAGGGCGTTGACGTGCGCGGTGATGCGCTGTCGCTGGTGATCATCGACAAGCTGCCGTTTACCTCGCCGGAAGATCCGCTGCTGAAGGCGCGCATGGAGGATTGCCGTCTGCGCGGCGGCGATCCGTTCAACGATGTGCAACTGCCGGACGCGGTGATCACCCTCAAGCAGGGCGTGGGCCGTCTGATTCGCGATACCGACGATCGCGGCGTGCTGGTGATTTGTGACCAGCGGCTGGTGTCGCGTCCGTATGGCGGTCTGTTCCTTAATAGCCTGCCGCCGACACCGCGCACCCGCGATTTACAGCGTGCGATTGACTTTGTGCGTCCGCCAGAGCAGCACTAATTTGTGCCAGGCTGTGGTAAGATGCGCGCCATTTTGATTCTCTGAGGTTGTTATGTCCGCCCGAATTTTAGCCCTGGACACCGCGACAGAAGCCTGTTCTGCCGCGCTGCTGAATCAGCAGCAGATCGATGCCCGCTTCGAAATCGCGCCCCGCGATCATACTCAACGTATTCTGCCGCTGGTGCAGGAATTGCTGCAGGCGCAGTCGCTGGCGCTGAGCGCGCTGGACGCGCTGGCGTTTGGCCGCGGGCCCGGCAGTTTTACCGGCGTGCGCATCGGCATTGGCATCGCGCAGGGCCTGGCGCTGGGCGCAAATCTGCCGATGATTGGCGTATCCTCGCTGGCAACCATGGCGCAGGGCGCCTGGCGTTTGACCGGGGCAACGCGCGTGCTGGCGGCGATTGATGCGCGCATGGGTGAAGTCTACTGGGCAGAGTATCAGCGTGATGAGCAGGGCGAGTGGCAGGGCGCTGAGAGCGAAGCCGTACTCAAGCCGGAAGCGGCACAGGCGCGCATCGCGCAGCTGAGCGGCGAGTGGGCCACTGTCGGCACCGGCTGGCAGGCTTATCCGCAGCTGCTGGCTGGCGCGACCGGGGCACAACTGCTGACCACCACGGTCACGCTGCCTGCCGCAGAAGATATGCTGCCGCTGGCGCTCAGCGCCTGGCAGCGCGGCGATAGCGTGGCGGTGGAAAATGCTGAGCCGGTTTATCTGCGCAATGAAGTGGCATGGAAAAAGTTGCCGGGACGCTAGGCGCCCACGCAACTTATTTTTGCGCCTTCAGTCTAACGGAGAAATAACAGGAGAAGTGCTATGCCAATTAGTCGTAAAGGGATGTCTGGCGCTCTGTTAGCCTGTGCGCTGTTGCTCAGCGGCTGCGTGTCAGTGCCGGATGCCATTAAAGGGAGTTCTCAGCTTCCACAGCAGGATTTATTACGCGTGATGAATGCGCCGCAGCTGTATGTCGGCCAGGAGTCGCGCTTCGGCGGCAAAGTCGTGAAGGTAACTAACCTCAACGGCCTGACCCGGCTGGAAATTGCCACTCAGCCGCTGGATGACAGCGCGCGACCGCGCCTCGGTGCTGCCTCAATTGGCCGCATTTATGCGGACATTCATGGTTTTGTTGATCCGATCGACGTCAATAATCAGTACGTCACGGTGCTGGGCAACATCAAAGGCACCGAGAAAGGAGAAATTGGCAAAGCCAGTTACAACTTTGTGGTGATTGATGTGCGCGGTTATCAGCGCTGGCATTTGACTCAGCAGGTGATGACGCCGCCGCAGCCGATCGATCCGTGGATTTGGTACGGGCCGACGCGTCGCCATCCCGGCTATTGGGGGCCTAACCCCTACTGGGGCATGAATACCGGCGGTCCGGCGCAGGTCGAGACCATTCTTACCGAATAGCGCTAAACAGGTTTTTTTACGGCCCGGTCGCGGTGCTCGCGAACGGGCCTTTTTATTGGGCGCGCAACCGATGCGCGAAATTTAGTGATGCGCCTCGCAACCTGAAAATGCCGGAACAGGCAAACTGGTACAATCAGTTAAAATATTGTTAACAACACTGATTGCAGAGGCGGCGATGGCTACGCAACAAGAATATCGGGGTGAATCTTTGAACAAGGTTTGGCTGAAACGCTATCCGCCAGATGTACCAGCGGAAATTAACGCAGACCGTTATCCCTCTTTGGTCGATCTTTTCGAACACGCAGCGCAACGTTATGCCGATCAGGTGGCTTTCATTAACATGGGCCAGCCAATGACTTACCGCCAGTTGGAGCAGCAGAGCCGTGCTTTTGCGGCCTGGCTGCAACAGGGATTAGGCTTACAGCAGGGCGATCGCGTCGCGCTGATGATGCCGAATCTGCTGCAGTATCCGGTGGCGCTGTTTGGTGTGCTGCGTGCCGGTATGGTGGTGGTGAATGTTAACCCGTTGTACACGCCGCGCGAGCTGAAGCACCAGCTTAATGACAGCGGTGCCAATGCAATTGTCATTGTCTCCAACTTCGCCCATACGCTGGAAAAAGTGGTCGCGGAAACCCCGGTTAAGCACGTGATGCTGACGCGCATGGGCGATCAGCTGGCGCCGGTAAAAGCCACGCTGGTGAACTTCGTCGTTAAATATGTGAAAAAGCTGGTACCGAAATACCATCTGCCAGGGGCGGTACCGTTCCGTCATGCGCTGCAGCAGGGCGAGCAGATGAGCTATCATCGTCCTGTGATCAATAATCAGGATCTGGCATTTCTGCAGTACACCGGTGGCACTACCGGCGTGGCGAAAGGCGCCATGCTGACCCACGGCAACATGCAGGCTAATCTGGAGCAGACCAAAGCCACCTACGGTAAACTGCTGCGCGCCGGTCAGGAGCAGGTGGTGACCGCGCTGCCGCTTTATCACATCTTTGCCCTGACGGTGAACTGTCTGCTGTTCCTCGACCTGGGCGGCACCAACCTGCTGATTACCAACCCGCGCGATATTCCCGGCTTCGTTAAAGAGCTGAGCAAATTTCCCTTTACCGCCATCACCGGTGTTAATACGTTGTTCAACGCCCTGCTGAACGATGCCAATTTTAACCAGCTGGATTTCTCCACGCTGCGTCTGTCTGCCGGCGGCGGTATGGCGGTGCAGAAAGCGGTGGCCGAGCGCTGGGAGAAACTCACCGGACACTATCTGCTGGAGGGCTACGGACTCACCGAATGCTCACCGCTGGTGTCGGTTAATCCTTATGATATTACCTGCCACACCGGCAGCATCGGTTTGCCGGTTCCGTCCACCGACGTGCGTATTGTCGATGATGAAGATCGCGACGTGCCGCCGGGCGAACCGGGCGAACTGTGCATTCGCGGGCCACAGGTCATGATTGGCTACTGGCAGCGGCCGGATGCCAGCGAGGAAGTGCTGAAAAATGGCTGGCTGCACACCGGTGATATTGTTACCGTGGACGCGGAAGGGTTTATCCGCATCGTCGATCGTAAAAAAGACATGATACTGGTGTCCGGCTTTAACGTGTATCCTAACGAAATCGAAGATGTGCTGATGCAGCACGCCAAGGTGCGCGAAGCGGCGGCGATTGGCGTGCCGAGCGATCTCTCCGGCGAAGCGGTGAAAGTGTGCATCGTGAAAAAAGATCCGTCGCTGACGAAAGAGGAAGTGCTGGATCATTGTCGCCGTCAGCTCACCGGCTATAAAGTGCCGAAGATTATCGAGTTTCGTGATGAGCTGCCGAAGACCAACGTCGGTAAAATTTTACGTCGCGAATTGCGCGACGAGGCGAAGCGCGAAGCGTAGTACTGGCTTCCGCTGAATGCTCAGGTTAACGCCGGCACCGTCCGGCGTTTTTATTGCTTTTAACATGGAGCGCTGTGCGAGGTTTGTCGCAGCGAGAAAGACAACGTGAATTACACCCTGATCGACCACAATGACCAGCTGGCCGCGGTATGCCAGCAGGCCCGTCAGCATCGCGCCGTGGCGCTGGATACCGAATTCGTGCGCACCCGCACGTACTATCCGCAGCTTGGCCTGATCCAGCTCTTCGATGGCGAGCAACTGGTTCTGATCGATCCGTTAACCATCAGCGACTGGGCACCGTTTATTGCGCTGCTGCAGGATCGTCAGCTGACCAAGTTCCTGCACGCCGGCGGGGAAGACCTCGAAGTCTTCCTGCATCGTTTCGGCTGCCTGCCGGAGCCGATGATCGATACGCAGATTCTGGCCGCTTTCGCCGGGCAGCCGCTGTCATGGGGCTTTGCCGCGATGGTCAATCATTTCAACCAGATTGAGCTGGATAAGAGCGAAGCGCGCACCGACTGGCTGGCGCGTCCGCTTACCGAGCGGCAGTGCCAGTACGCTGCGGCCGATGTGGCTTATCTGCTGCCGATTGCCCATCAGCTGGTGACGCAGACCGAAGCGGCAGGCAACATGGCGGCGGCGCTGAGTGAGTGCGCTACGTTGTGTCAGCGACGTCTTGACGTGCTGCAGCCGGAAGAGGCATGGCGCGATATCACCAATGCGTGGCAGCTGCGTCCGCGCCAGCTGGCGGTGCTGCAGCGTCTGGCCGCGTGGCGTCTCAACCTCGCCCGGCAGAAAGACATGGCGGTGAATTTTGTGGTGCGCGAAGAGAACCTGTGGAAAGTCGCGCGCTTTATGCCCGGCAGCCTTGGCGAGCTGGATCATCTCGGCCTGAACGGTCACGAAATCCGCTTCCACGGTAAGGCGCTGGTGGCGATGGTGGCAGAAGCGCAGGCGCTGGATGAGGCCGCGTTACCGCCGCCGTTGCCTAATCTGATTGACCACGCGCATTACAAGCAGGCGTTTAAAGCGATTAAAGCGCTGGTACAGCAGGTGAGTGAGCAGACCGGTTACAGTCAGGAGCTGTTAGCATCACGGCGCCAGATTAATCAGGTGCTGAGCGTGCACTGGGGACTGAAGAGCGCCACGCGTCCGCCGGAACTGCTGGCAGGCTGGCGGGGTGAGGTGTTGAAAGCCGGTATCGACGAGATTTTACACACGCTGTAAGCGGAACGTTTTCCCCTGCGCAACCACGCAGGGGAAAATCAGGAACCCGCTACAATCATTTAGGAACGTCTTCCGTCTCCGGCAGCGTCACGTTGAGCTCGAGGATGGAGATGTCATCCCCTTTCTGATCCAGCTGCACCGTGACCATGTCCGGGTCAATTTTCACGTATTTACAAATCACTTCCAGGATATCGCGCTTCAGCTGCGGCAGATAGTGGGGCTCACTGTCGCCCCTTCTGCGTTCGGCCACGATAATCTGCAGCCTTTCCTTGGCTATGTTGGCTGTGTTCTTCTTACGGGATAAAAAGAAATCTAGTAATGCCATTGGTTATCCCCCGAACAGGCGTTTCAGGAAACCCTTCTTCTCTTCTTCGATAAAGCGGAAGGGGCGTTCTTCGCCAAGCAGGCGATCTACGGTATCAGCGTAAGCTTTACCGGCGTCAGAGTTTGCATCGAGGATCACGGGCTCACCCTGGTTAGACGCGCGCAGCACCGACTGATCTTCCGGAATCACGCCGACCAGAGGAATGCGCAGGATTTCCAGCACGTCTTCCATGCTCAGCATGTCGCCACGCGTTACGCGTCCCGGGTTATAGCGGGTCAGTAACAGGTGCTCTTTTACCGGATCTTCGCTGTTTTCAGCGCGACGCGATTTCGACGAGATGATGCCGAGAATACGGTCTGAGTCACGCACGGAAGAGACTTCCGGGTTGGTGGTAATGATCGCTTCATCCGCGAAGTACAGCGCCATCAGCGCACCGGTTTCAATACCGGCCGGCGAGTCGCAGACGATAAAATCGAAGTCCATTGCCGCCAGGTCGTTCAGCACTTTTTCCACGCCTTCGCGGGTCAGGGCATCTTTATCACGGGTTTGTGAGGCGGGCAGAATGTAAAGCTGCTCGGTGCGCTTGTCGCGAATCAGCGCCTGATTCAGCGTCGCATCGCCCTGGATAACGTTGACAAAGTCATACACCACGCGGCGTTCACAGCCCATGATCAGATCGAGGTTACGCAGACCGATATCGAAATCGATCACCACGGTTTTTTTGCCTTTCTGCGCTAACCCTGTGGCGATGGCCGCGCTTGACGTGGTCTTGCCAACGCCCCCTTTACCCGATGTAACTACAATGATGCGTGCCATAAATGTTGATTTCCTTAACGAAAGAAAAGGGGCCTAATTAAGTGTCTGGATGGTGAGCGCGCCCTCTTTAAGGCACAGGCGCGCGGCTTTACCAAAGAATTCCGCCGGGATCTGGTCCATGATCCAGTATTCGCCGGCAATGGAGACCAACTCTGCTGACAGGTTGGTGCAAAAAATCTGGCAGTCGCGATCGCCGCTGGCACCGGCCAGCGCGCGGCCGCGCATCATGCCGTAAATATGAATGTTGCCGTCAGCCACCAGTTCGGCACCGGCGCTGACGCTGCTGGTGACGATCAGGTCGGCGTTGCGCGCGTAAATCTGCTGACCTGAACGCACTGGCGTATTGATGATACGCGTTTTGCTGGCCGGTTCGCTGACCGGCGTCGCGACCGCTTCCGGCTCCGGCGCGGGCGCATCAGCGCGTTTGCGGTTCTCTTTACCCTCTGACAGCACCGGCAGGCCAGCGCGGGCAATCATCTTTTTCAGGGCTTCATCTTTGCAGCCGCTCACGCCCACAATGCGTAAGCCGGTGGCGCTGACGGCCTGCTGCATCTGCTTCCAGTTGATGTCACCGTTCAGGGCTGACACGTTCAGCACCACCGGCGCGTTGTGCAGAAAAGCCGGGGCCTGGTCGATTTTGTCCTGCAGCGCCTGACGAATCACCTCGGGTTGCGAATGGTGCAGATGAACAACTGACAGGGTAAAACTGCTGCCCTTGAATTCGATTGGCGATTGCGACATCTGTCCTGACTCAGTCCTGTTTTACGACCCTGAAGTAAACGCCGATAAAATCGTCATTAACACCCGCGGGTCAATATTCGAAGTTCTGCAAGCATGTTATAGTTACTGCTATATTCAGGCAAGTGACGCCCTTAGTTAATTCGAGTAAAAAATATGTTTTGTGTGATCTATAGAAGCCCGCAACGCGACCAGACTTATCTGTATGTAGAAAAAAAAGACGATTTTTCGCGCGTCCCGGAAGAACTGCTGCGCGGCTTTGGCAAACCGCAGCTGGCGATGGTGCTGTCCCTCGACCAGCGCGACAGGCTGGCCAACGCTGACATCAATAAAGTGAAGCAGGGTTTAAGCGAGCAGGGTTATTATTTGCAGATCCCGCCGCCGGTTGAAAGTCTGCTCAACATTCATCTTGAACAGGGTAAAAAAGTTTAATTCAGATTCATCTGTAAAAATATAGCCTGTAAATATAATCAGTGCTTCGGCATTAATTTAATTGCTCACCTTAACCCATTATTGTGAGCAATAATCGCCGTCTTTAGCGTCGGACGTGATGAATGATTAACAGCTTTGACCCTTTCCGCCACGTCCGCCGCGATAAACCCGCTAATATAGTGCTCAGCAGCCTGCCACGTTCCGGCGGCTGATGAGCCACCTTTGCCAGCCCGGCTGGCAGCAAACACAACTCAAGCAGGGGATTAGCATGTATCAGCATCGTAACTGGCAGGGCGCGCTGTTGGATTATCCGGTCAGCAAAGTGGTGTGCGTCGGCAGCAACTATGCAAAGCACATTAAAGAGATGGGCAGCGCTACACCGAGCGAGCCGGTGGTGTTTATCAAACCTGAAACCGCGGTATGCGATCTGCGCCAGCCGCTGTCAATCCCGGCCAGCTTCGGTGAGGTGCATCATGAAGTGGAGCTGGCGGTACTGATTGGCGCCACCCTCAAGCAGGCCAGTGAAGAGCACGTGGCAAAAGCGATTGCCGGTTATGGCGTGGCGCTGGATTTGACGCTGCGCGACCTGCAGGCCGGGTTCAAGAAGGCTGGTCAGCCATGGGAGCGCGCCAAGAGTTTCGATAACTCCTGTCCGCTCTCCGGATTTATTCCGGCTGCGGAGTTCAGCGTCGACCCGCAGGACGCCGAACTGAAGCTGGTCATTAACGGCGAGGTGCGTCAGCACGGCACCACGGCAGACATGATCCACAAAATTCTGCCGCTGATTGCTTATATGAGCCAGTACTTTACGCTGCGCGCCGGTGACGTGGTGCTGACCGGGACGCCTGAAGGCGTGGGTCCGCTGCGCTCCGGCGATAAGCTGGAAGTGTCGCTGGCCGGTCACGGTATCAGCACCCGCGTGCTGTAATACTTGCATCACCGCACCTGAAGCTTTATAAGGTGCGGTCTTGTTGCTCAACCCGGACCGCTATCATGACCGAACAACCCTTCTGGCAGACCAAACGCCTTGACCAAATGAACGACGCAGAGTGGGAATCGCTGTGCGACGGCTGTGGACAGTGCTGTCTGAATAAGTTGCAGGATGCGGATACCGATGAAATCTACTTCACCAACGTCGCCTGCAATCAGCTGAACATTAAGACCTGTCAGTGCCGCAATTATGAGCGCCGCTTCGAGTATGAAGAGGATTGCATCAAGCTGACGCGCGAGAATCTCACCACCTTTAACTGGCTGCCGCGCACCTGCGCTTATCGTTTGTTAGGTGAGGGCAAAACGCTGCCGGCGTGGCACCCGCTGATTGCCGGGTCGAAGAAGGCGATGCATGCTCAGCGTATTTCGGTGCGATACATCGCGGTGCGCGAGAGTGAAGTGCGCGACTGGGAAGAACACATTATAGACCGGCCGGATCGGAACGGCTGATAACGCAACAGGCAGCCGCGGCTGCCTGTTTTGTCTGAGACTTAGTTTGACTGGGACTCAGCGACCAAACAGATCGCGACGTTTTGCTTTGAACGGTTGCGCAATCAATACCAGAATGCCCACCAGCAGATAAGCGGCAAAAATCACGATCATCCACTGCGGCATGCTCCAGGTCAGGAAAGTCCATCCGCGTTCGGCGCAGTCACCGCTGGCGACAAATACCGCCGGCAGCCATTTATCCAGCGGCAGCCAGCTCGGGAAGCGAGCAGCAAAATCGCAGGTCACAAACGGGTTGGGATGCAGCTGAATCATGGTGTGCTCATAAGAGAGGCGTACCCCTTCATAAGCGCTGTAGAGCCAGATGGCGATGGCGGCCCAGCGCAGCGGCGTTTTAGGCGCAATTGCACCCACCAGGCCGGCGCCCATGACGCCAAACAGCGCACAACGCTCATAGATACACATTACGCAGGGTTGCAGTCCCATTACGTGCTGAAAGAACAGCGCAACCAGTTCAAAAACCAGGGCGGTCAGGGCCATTAATAACCAGGCACCGCGTCCGCGTGAGCATTGATTCAAGTATCGCAACATATTGCTTTTCCCGTAGCCGTTAATGCATCGCAGTGTAAACCAAAAGCGTACCCGTGCCAGCCAGGCAGGGGGAAAAAATCATGTATAAAAATGACTTATCCCTGATCCACGCCAAAAAATCGTGGCTTTTAGCACACGGCATCAAAAGCGCACACGTAAGCGCAGCGTAACCCACGGCTTTTTTCGCTGCGCAGCTGCTGAATTTTGCGCCAGCGCGCGCTTTTAATCCGCTGGCAGGCTATTTCCGCTATGACCCCTCTGGTATGATGAGTGCCATTACGACAAAGAAAGCAACGAGAAATAAATGCTATGGTGATTAAGGCACAGAGCCCTGCAGGATTCGCTGAAGAGTACATAATTGAAAGCATCTGGAACAGCCGTTTTCCGCCGGGATCGATTCTTCCTGCCGAACGTGAGCTTTCTGAACTGATCGGCGTGACCCGCACCACTCTGCGTGAAGTGCTGCAGCGACTGGCTCGTGATGGCTGGCTGACCATTCAGCATGGTAAACCCACCCGCGTCAATGATTTCTGGGAAACGTCTGGTCTTAATATCCTCGAAACGCTCGCCCGTCTTGACCACGACAGTGTGCCGCAGTTAATTGATAACCTGCTGTCAGTGCGCACCAATATCGCGTCGATCTTTATCAGCCGCGCGCTGCGCCATCACCCGGATAAGGCGCGTGAAGTGCTGGAGAGTGCGCTGAGCGAGGAAGATCAGGCTGAAGCCTATACCGAGCTGGATTACCGTGTGTTTCGCGGCCTGGCCTTTGCTTCCGGCAACCCGATTTACGGCCTGATTCTCAATGGTCTGAAAGGGCTGTACACCCGCGTTGGCCGCCATTACTTCTCAAATCCGGAAGCGCGTGAACTGGCGCGTAACTTTTATCGTCAGCTGGCGGATCTGTGTGGCAAACAGCCGACGCAGGATCAGATCGTCGACAGCGTGCGTAACTATGGCCGCCGCAGCGGTGAAATCTGGCACAGCATGCAGAAAAGCATGCCGGATGATTTGAGCAGTAAGCGCTAAGTTTGCCCTGCCAGGTACGGTTTTAGCCGGGCACAATTTTGACTGACCTGACGCGTCGGCTGATGCAAGGGCAATCCGCAGCGCTGAGGCTTTTACGTTGCGCCAGGAGATTCCCGTGGGAAGCGGGAATCAGGCCGGGCCGGTCAGGATGACCGATACCGGCCGGTCCGTAAGGCGTAACGTAAACGCCGCAGGTACCGCGTAGCGGCGCGAGGACCTGGCCCGGCAGCAGCCGATGCGGCAGGTCCAGCGCAACCCTGCGCGTTTTATCTTCCTCTCAAAGCGCCGGTCCGCGCGCCGGACAGCGATCCAGCAGCTCCACGCTGCCATCTTCGTTCTGCTGTTCCAGATTGACATCAAAACCCCACAGCCGATGCACATGCTTCAGCACATCGCGACGGCTCTTATCGAGCGGGGCGCGCTGCTGCGGCACATAGCGTAGCGTCAGCGAACGGTCACCGCGCAGGTCAACGTTGTACACCTGAATATTCGGCTCCAGATTGCTCAGATTGTACTGCGCTGACAGCTGCTGACGAATCGCACGATATCCCGCCTCATCATGAATGGCGGCAATCTCAAGATAGTTATTGCGATCGTCGTCCATCACCGTAAACAGACGGAAATCCCGCATCACTTTCGGCGACAGGAACTGGCTGATGAAGCTCTCGTCTTTAAATTCGCGCATGGCGAAATGCAGCGTCTTCAGCCAGTCGGAGCCGGCGATGTCCGGGAACCAGTAGCGATCTTCCTCGGTTGGCGACTGACAGATGCGCTTGATATCCTGGAACATGGCAAAGCCCAGCGCATACGGGTTGATGCCGTTATACCACTGGCTGTTATACGGCGGCTGATACACCACGTTGGTATGACTGTGCAGGAACTCCATCATAAAGCGCTCCGACACTTTGCCTTCATCGTACAGGTGATTCAGGATGGTGTAGTGCCAGAAGGTCGCCCAGCCTTCATTCATCACCTGGGTCTGTTTCTGCGGGTAAAAATACTGGCTGACTTTACGCACAATGCGCAGCACTTCACGCTGCCACGACTCCAGCAATGGCGCGTTCTTTTCCATAAAGTACAGCAGGTTTTCCTGCGGCTCAGAGGGATAGCGTGCCGCCTCGACCTGA
The DNA here is from genome assembly GCF_059730895.1 of gamma proteobacterium symbiont of Lampromicra miyakona. Lineage (NCBI taxonomy): Bacteria > Pseudomonadati > Pseudomonadota > Gammaproteobacteria > gamma proteobacterium symbiont of Lampromicra miyakona. Next base: position 1,873,091 of record NZ_AP035932.1, read on the forward strand.
GTAAACTCTTTTTCTTTGCGTGGCAGGGTGCGCCACAGCGTATTGACCTGGCTCTGCAGATACTCTTCCCGGCTTTTCTGCCGCGCTTTCTCTTCCTGCAGCGAAATCTTTTGCGGGCGTTTATAGCGATCGACGCCATAGTTCATCAGCGCATGACAGGAGTCCAGCAGCCGCTCGACCTCTTCCACGCCATAACGCTCTTCGCAATCAGAGATGTAGTTACGTGCGAACAGCAGGTAATCGACAATCGAGCTGGCATCGGTCCAGCTGCGGAACAGGTAGTTGTTTTTGAAGAAAGAGTTGTGGCCGTAGCAGGCATGCGCCATCACCAGCGCCTGCATGGTCATGGTGTTCTCTTCCATCAGGTAAGCAATACAGGGATTCGAGTTAATGACGATTTCATACGCCAGTCCCTGCTGACCGTGTTTGTAGCGCTGCTCGGTTTCGATGAACTTCTTGCCGAACGACCAGTGGGCATAATTGATGGGCATCCCCACGCTGGAGTACGCATCCATCATCTGCTCGGAGGTGATCACTTCGATTTGGTGCGGGTAGGTATCGAGCCCATAGCTTTTGGCCACGCGGTCGATCTCCGCCAGGTAGACATCAAGCAGCTCAAAGGTCCAGTCGGGACCGTCACTGAGTCGTTTGCTGTTGCGGGTTGGCTCGTCAAACATTGTCGTCATAGCGCACCTCTGTTTTGCAAGCGGCAGGCAACAGAGTGTCACCTGTCACGATCGTTTAAGGCTTCATCCTGAGAAAGACAGCCCAAAAAAACTGAGCGAACACTTCAATGATAGTCCACTGTCGCTTATCCGATGCGGGAACTCAATCGAATTCTTTTGGTACAAAATCATCATAATAGGCGTGCTTTGGTAGCTAATAAGGTTATGTGTTATCTGAGTGATGAATTGCAGCATTAAATCCTGTTTATAAGCGCGCGATATGACTGCGGCGCTTTCTCCTGAAAAAAGTGAGATGCTCTGCCTTTCGCATAATAATTCGCTGGTTAACGCTTTTAAGGCACAAAAAACTCTGATTTTGGCGCGAGCGCATGATTTCAGTGTGCAGTTAAGTGAAAAACATGTGAAATGAAAGGGTCGAATGTAATATCAGTTCAGCCATCGGGTTATGCTAAACCCGATGGTGATACCAGTTAATTATGCTTTTCGCGATGAGGGGCTTATGCGCGTAGTCATTCTGGGTAGTGGTGTCGTAGGGGTAGCCAGTGCGTGGTATCTGGCGCAGGCGGGGCATGACGTCACCGTAATCGATCGCCAGCCCGGCGCGGCGCTGGAAACCAGTGCCGGCAATGCCGGGCAGATTTCGCCCGGCTATGCGGCACCCTGGGCGGCGCCCGGTGTACCGCTCAAGGCGGTAAAGTGGATGTTTCAGAAACACGCACCGCTGGCGGTGCGACTTGACGGCAGCAAGTTCCAGCTGGAGTGGATGTGGAATATGCTGCGCAACTGCGACATGCGTCACTACCAGGAAAACAAGGGCCGTATGGTGCGCATCGCCGAATACAGCCGCGACTGCCTGAAAGCACTGCGCAGCAGCACCGGCATCGCCTATGAAGGGCGCCAGGGCGGCACTTTGCAGCTGTTCCGCACGCAGCAACAGTTTGACAGCGCCAGCAAAGACATCGCGGTACTGCGTGAAGCGGGGGTGCCTTATGAGCTGCTGGAAGCGCATCAGCTGCACAGCGTGGAGCCGGCACTGGCGGGTACCGCGCACAAGCTGACCGGCGGCCTGCGCCTGCCGAATGACGAAACCGGTGACTGCCAGCTGTTTACCCAGCGTCTGGCGGCGATGGCAGCCGCAGCCGGTGTCACTTTCCGTTATGACACGTCGGTGGATCAGCTGTTGCGCGAAGGCAACCGCATCTATGGCGTGAAGTGCGGCGATGAGGTCATCAAAGCCGATGCTTACGTCGTGGCGTTTGGCTCTTACTCCACGGCGCTGCTGAAAGACATCGTGTCGATTCCGGTCTATCCGCTGAAAGGCTATTCCCTGACTATCCCGATCAAAGATCCGCAGGGCGCGCCAGTCTCCACCATCCTGGATGAGACCTATAAAGTGGCGGTGACGCGGTTTGATGACCGCATTCGCGTCGGTGGCATGGCCGAAATCGTTGGTTTTAACACCAAACTGTTGCCGGCACGACGTGAAACGCTGGAGATGGTGGTCCGCGATCTCTATCCTGAAGGCGGGTATGTTGAACAGGCTACGTTCTGGACCGGACTGCGCCCGATGACGCCGGATGGCACGCCAATTGTCGGGCGCACGCCGCTGACCAATCTCTGGCTGAACACCGGGCACGGTACGCTGGGCTGGACGATGGCCTGTGGTTCCGGCCAGTTGCTGGCCGATCTGATTTCGGGACGTAAACCGGCCATCGCCGCCGACGACTTGTCGGTGCTGCGTTACCTGCCGGGCTTTGCGGCCCCGGCATCGCCGCTGCGTAATGCCAGCGCGACGCGCTGATACTTCAGGGAGAGTAAAAACATGTCACGTCCTACGGGTGCCACCATTAATCAACAGGCGCTGCGCCACAATCTGGCGATTGTGCGTCAGGCGGCACCGCACGCGCGCGTCTGGTCGGTGGTGAAGGCCAATGCCTACGGCCACGGCATTGCCCGCGTATGGCAGAGTCTGGCGGAGACCGACGGTTTCGCGCTGCTGAATATGGAAGAGGCGATCCTGCTGCGCGAGCAGGGCTGGAAAAAGCCAATTCTGCTGCTGGAAGGCTTCTTTCACGCCGATGACCTGACGCTGATCGATCGCTATCGCCTGACCACCAGCGTACATAGTAACTGGCAGATTCAGGCGCTGGCGAAGGCGCAGCTGTCGGCGCCAGTCGATGTTTATCTGAAGATCAACAGCGGCATGAACCGTCTCGGTTTTCGTCCGGAACAGGCGCAGGCGGCCTGGCACAAGCTGCGTGCGTTGCCCAACGTGGGGGAAATGACGCTGATGGCGCACTTTGCCGATGCGGAAAACCCGCAGGGGCTGGTGGAACCGATGCAGCGCGTGGAACAGGCGGCGGAAGGACTGAACTGCCCGCGTTCGCTTGCCAACTCCGCGACCACGCTGTGGCATCCGCAGGCGCATTTTGACTGGGTGCGGCCCGGCATTATTCTCTACGGCGCGTCACCGAGTGGCGACTGGCAGGATATCGCCAGTACCGGTCTGCAGCCGGTAATGACACTCAGCAGTGAAATTATTGGCGTACAGCAGATCGGTGCCGGCGAGGGCGTTGGCTACGGTTATCGCTACCACGCGGCCGCGCCGCAGCGTATCGGTATTGTGGCCTGTGGCTATGCTGACGGCTATCCGCGCCATGCGCCGACCGGTACGCCGGTCAGCGTTGACGGCATCCGCACGCAAACGCTTGGGGCGATCTCGATGGACATGATGATGATTGACCTCGAACCCTGCCCGCAGGCGGGTATCGGTTCGCGCGTGGAGCTGTGGGGCAACGAGGTGAAAATTGATGAGGTGGCGAAAGCCGCCGGAACGGTAGGCTACGAGCTGATGTGTGCACTCGCGCCGCGCGTCCCGGTCACGCTTAGTTAAGCGCCGTCACTGTACCACGCATGTTCTTACTGCAGCGCCAGGCGATCAGCGCCAGCGCTGCACCCACCAGCATCATCAGCGCTAACGCTGATTTCTCTGCCACCGGCAGCGCCACCATCGCCAGGCTGCCACCCGCACCGCCCGCCATCTGAATAAATCCCTGCAGCGCCGCCGCCACACCCGCCTGCTGCTGATACGGCTCCAGCGCATAGCTGGTGGCCGGCCCGACGGTGAAGGCCAGGCCGGCTACCGAGATCGCCACCGGAATCATGTACAGCGACCAGTGGGTTTGCCAGGCCGCAGGTAACAGCGTCATCCCCGCCACCAGCAGCAGCGCACCGAGCAGCATGGTGATAAACCCCATGGCGAGACAAAATGGGCGGCCCGCCTTGCGAATGGTTTTATTAACAAAGGCACTCACCAGCATGATCCAGAAACCATTGGCACCAAAGGCAAAGGAGAACTGCAGCGGCGTCAGGCCACCTTCGGTCATCAACACGTGCGGCGCCAGCGAAACGTAGGTCAGCACCATGCCGAGCGCGCCCGCGTTGGCAAAGGCGAAAGCGAGAAAGCGCGGCTGCCGGGCGATGGCAGCATACTGCGCCAGCGGCAGCCCTTTAACGCGCAGCGTGTCCGCCGGACGCGTTTCCGGCAGCGCGACTACCACAATAATGGCAATCACCAGCGCATAACCGCACAGGAACCAGAAGGGCGCACGCCAGCCATAGGCTTCCGCCAGAATACCGCCGAGCAGCGGTGCCAGCGCCGGCACGATGTTCAGCGCGCCATTGAGGAAACCATAAGCGCGCGCCGCGGCATCGCCGCTCAGCCGATCGCGCACGCCGCTAAATGCCACCACCGCACTACAGCATACCGCACAGCCCTGAATCAGGCGCGCCAGGAAGAACACCGGCCAGACGGTGGCGGTTGCGGCCACTGCGCTGCCGATGATGTAGAGCGCGAGGCCGATCAGCGCGATCGGCTTACGGCCAAAATTATCCACCAGCGGACCAGTAACCAGCTGACCGATACCCATCACCAGCAAAAACAGCGGAATGGTGGTCTGGATCAGACTGACCGGGCTGTTAAGACCGTCGGCAATCTGCGGCAGCGTGGGGAGGTAGAGATCGATGCCCAGCGGTGCCAGCAGCACCAGGCTCAAAAGGAGTAGGGTAAACTTTTGCATTACGAACCAGTAACGTCCTGTTAAACAGGCGAGAAGGGTAATGAGTCTGCGGCCAAAAAGAAAGGGCTAAAACGAAAAGGCGATGTCTGCCGGGACGGCGCAGACATCGCGTCGAGGGTATCAGTAAGCACCGTCGCGGCGCAGCACCACGCCAGCGGTTTTGAACAGAATGGCGATGTCGGTCCACAACGCCCAGTTCTTCACGTACCAGGAGTCAAAATAGACGCGCGTGTCGTAGTCGATATCGTTACGCCCGCTGACCTGCCACAGACCGGTCATGCCCGGTTTGGCCATCAGATAGTAGTCGACATCGCCGGCGTAGCGTTCCAGCTCAGCTTCAATCACCGGACGCGGTCCCACCAGACTCATTTCGCCACGAATCACGTTCCACAGCTGGGGCAGTTCATCCAGGCTGGTTTTACGCAGGAAGCCACCGATTTTGGTGATGCGCGGATCGTTCTTCAGTTTGAAATCACGATCCCACTCAGCGCGCGCTTCGGCACTGGTGGCCAGCAGATTCTGCAGCACTTCCTGCGAGTTGGTCACCATTGAACGGAACTTCAGGCACTTAAACTTCACGCCATCCTGCCCGACGCGTTCGTGGCCGTAAATGGCATTGCCGCCATCGCGTTTTACCATCCAGCACAGCAGACCGAATACCGGGGCAAGAAACAGCAGCAGCAGGGAGGCAACCACTACGTCGAAGGTGCGCTTGAGGAAACGCGAGGAGCGTTTCGCCAGGTTGTTACTGACGCGCAGGATCATCACTTCATGGCTGAAGATAAACGACATATCGGTGCCATACAGCGGCACACCGCGCAGCGTAGGGATAACCGAAATTGAGCGGCATTTCATCTTGGACAGAAACTTCAGCCATTTATCGCGCACCACCTGCTGTTCAAATTCGGTGGCGACGATAAATTGCGTGTTGTCACGGTCCATGGTTTGCCAGTTGATGTCTTTCCAGGTAATAACCGGCACGCCGTTAACACTTTCCTGATGAGGCTCATCATCCAGCGAGATAAACGCCTGCACGTTATAGCCCAGAATCTCCTCGCTCTGCAGCGCCGCGTAGGCTTCCATGGCGTTCTTACCGGAGCCGATGATAATGGTCTCTTTTTGCCACTGGCCCGCGCGGTTGATGGCACGCTTCACGCCGGCGCGCATCAGCGGCAGCAGCAGCAGGGCATAGGTCCAGCTAAATACCCACACCATGCGCGAGAAGTCCCATTTGGAAAAGGCAATCAGCGCCAGATCCAGCAGCGAAAACACAAACAGCGTTTTGACGATTTCTTTCAGCTCAAACCAGAACGGTTTGCGGTAGGTGTAGTGGCGCATACGCACCCAGAACCAGGCCGTGCACAGCACTGACAGGCCTAACTGTGCGACAAAGCGGTATTCAATTTGCTGCGGCGGAATAAAACTGTCCAGTTCTCCCCAAATACCCTGGACGGTGGCCGCGGATAAAAATAATGCCAGGTTCAGTGCAATTAAATCCGAAAAGCTGAGTGCCACTTTCGCGATGAGATTTTTGCGCAGTCCGCTCCACGAGCGGGTTGCATCGTTCATTACCAATGTACTTGCCATAAAACCTGCTCTCTTTTCTTAAGTAAAAGATGGCCTGACCAGAATCAAGTACGCGCTCAGGAGTCGTCCGCTGAAAGCAGAAATAAAATAATATTCAGCGAGATATGAGTCAGTGCTGCCATAAGCGCTGCATGGAAAGGGCCGTTTGAGACGTGATTTACGTCACGAAAAGCTGCAGCAACGTTTAAGAGTATGCAGGAGTTATTTGACAGAGTTAATATGGAAAGAGTCTGAAAAAACAATATTTGATTAAAGTATAAACTGCCTAATCTGTTGAAAAATAATATTAAAAGTAAAAGGTGCCATGAAATAACAGACTATTTTAAGACTACTTTTCGGAATGACCGCCAGTCAAAGTGAATGGCGGTGAGGAAAATATCAGGCCGGTTTTTTCAATACCCAGCGGTCTTGCTGCTTGTCATAGTGGCCGATCTGCAGATCGACCGGTTCGCCATCAATCCACGCCGGTACGCTGGTTTCATGATCCCAGCCGTCGAGCTGATAACTCAGGCCGGGGTTGGTATGGCAGGGAATGCCGACGGTATCCAGCTTCTCCACATCCATTACTGCATCGACGATCTCGTAACGACCAATCTTCACCACGTGTCCCATCATCTTCTCCCGTTTGCTGGGTGGAATAGTGATCATAGACGCTGACACGCAGTTTACGAGCGATACGGCCTCGGATTATTCCTTCTCTTCCCGCACGCGCACCCCAATTTTGACGATTTGGTTATCCTCTTTTTCCGCCACTGTCCACGTCAGTTGGTTCCACTCGACCTGATCTCCTACCACCGGCGTGCTGCCGAGCAGACCCATAATCAACTGGCCGAGCGACTGCTGATCGTTAGTCTCTTCATCAAGCTCGAGGCCATAGATCTGCGCGACATCGCGCAGGCGCGCCTCGGCATCAAGGATAAAGTCACCAAAGAAGCGCTGATCCAGCGCCACCGGCGGCGTCTGGCTGAACATTTTGCCAAGCGCCGGCAGGTCGCGCTCGCGGCCAATAACGCACAGCACGTCACCCTCTTTCAGACGCGTATTGCCGTTGGGGTGCATCAGCGCGTTATCGCGGAACAGGGCGGCAATACGCGTTTCGCGCGGCATTTGTAAATCGCGCAGCGCGGCGCCGACGCACCATTTGTCGGCGCTGAGCTGATAAACAAACTGCTCCCACGGATTTTCCGGATGGATATCCAGCCCGACGCGGCTGATGGGCGACGCGGTCGGCGGTACCACCACCTTAGCCCGTTTAGCGGCATAGCCCAGCGACGTGCCCTGCAGCATCAGAGATACCAGTACCACGAAGAAGGCGATGTTGAAGTAGAGTTTAGAATTCTCCAGCCCGGCCATCATCGGGAACACCGCGAGGATGATCGGCACCGCACCGCGCAGGCCTACCCAGCTGATAAAGATGCGTTCACGTCCGGTAAAGCCTTTAAACGGCAGCAGCCCGACCAGAATCGACAGCGGACGCGCCACCAGAATCAGCCACAGCGAGAGAATCATCGCCGGCAGCGCGATATGCCACAGATCAGACGGCGTCACCAGCAGGCCGAGCACGATAAACATACCAATCTGGCTCAGCCAGGCCATGCCGTCGAAAGTTTGCAGAATGCCGTGGCGGTTACGAATCGGGCTGTTGCCCAGCAGGAAACCACACAGATAGACCGCCAGAATGCCGCTGCCTTCCATCACCGTGGTCAGGGCAAACACGATAATGCCGCCGCTCAGCGCCAGCAGCGGATAGAGCCCTTGTGCCAGGCTGATGCGATTGATCAGTTGCTGCAGCGCCCAGCCGCCGCCCAGTCCGAGCACAATGCCCAGGCCGAACTGCTGCACCAGATGCACCACAAACATCCAGCTCAGGCCGCTCTGCCCCTGCTGGATCATGTCGATCAGCGTAATGGTAAGAAACACCGCCATTGGATCGTTGCTGCCTGATTCAATCTCCAGCGTGGAACTGACGCGCTCGTTAAGCCCTTTGTCGCCCAGCAGTGAAAACACCGCTGCGGCGTCGGTCGAGCCGATAATGGCGCCAATCAGGAAGCCCTGCATCAGATCGAGCTTAAACAGCCAGGCGGCAGCCAGACCGGTGAGCCCGGCGGTAATCATCACGCCAACGGTGGCCAGCGACAGCGCCGGACCAAGTGCCACCTTGAACGAGCTGGCCTTGGTGCGCATGCCGCCATCAAGCAGAATGATGGCCAGCGCCAGGTTGGACACCAGATAGGCCACCGGGTAGTTATCAAAAGCAATGCCGCCGATGCCGTCCACGCCGGTCAGCATCCCCAGCGCCAGGAAGATCACCAGAATCGGGATACCGAGACGCGACGAGAAGGAGCTCAGCAGAATACTTGCTGCGACCAGCACGGAACCAATAATGAACAAACTGTAAATCATGCTGGCATTCAACGGCGTTCTCCTGCGGCGGGGCATAAAAAAGCAAATTGCGGGCAATTCACACAGACAAGGTGAAAAGATAATGCCTTATCAATAGCTTGTCAGCGGTTAATTGCACATTTTTTCATTCTGTGGCGCGCCATCCCATAGAAGGTTAAATCCGCACAGAAAAACAGCAGGGTTTTCAGAGGGGTTAAGCCGGGCGGGGTAAAGAAAAGCCGGTCGGTGACCGGCTGGTAAACTCAGGCTTCAGCGACTTGCTTATGGAAAAGCTCACGAAATACCGGGTAGATGTCTTCCGGCTCGCGGATGTGCTGAATGGCAAAGTTATCAAACATCGCCTGCAGATGCTCGTACTCGCGCCACAGGGTTTGGTGCGCCCGTCGGGTAATCTCAATGTAGCTGTAGTAGCGCACCACCGGCAGAATATGCTTCGCCAGAATTTCATGACACAACGGTGAGTCATCCGCCCAGTTATCGCCGTCCGAGGCCTGCGCCGCATAAATATTCCACTGCGACGGGTCATAACGCTCTTTTACCACTTCGTCCATCAGCTTAAGCGCGCTGGAGACGATAGTGCCGCCGGTCTCCTGCGAGTAGAAGAACTCCTGTTCATCAACTTCTTTCGCCTGAGTATGGTGACGGATATACACCACATCGACGTTTTTGTAAGTCCGGCTGAGGAAAAGATAGAGCAGAATATAAAAGCGTTTCGCCATATCCTTGGTTGCCTGGTCCATCGAACCGGAAACGTCCATTAAGCAGAACATTACCGCCTGGCTGGACGGTTCAGGCCGCTTCTCGAAATTCTTGTAGCGCAGGTCAAAGGTGTCGATAAACGGCACGCGCTCAATGCGTGCCCGCAGTTCCGCAATCTCCTTGCGCAATCGCTCCTCTTCCAGCAGTTGCGCCGGCTCGCTGTTTTCGACTTCGCTCAGTGTGGCTTCCAGTTCATGCAACATACGACGTTTGCCTGCGGTCATGGCGGTTCGTCGCGCCAGCGAGTTTTGCAGCGAGCGTACCACGCTGATGTTGGCCGGCACGCCATTCGAGGTGAAGCCCGCGCGGTGAGTTTTGTACTCATTGAGCTGGCGATGCTGATTTTTGCGCAGGTTAGGCAGTGCTAAATCTTCAAACAGCAGATCGAGGTATTCATCCTTCGAAATCTGAAACACGAACTCGTCCTGACCTTCTCCGTCCTGGCTGGCATTGCCCTGACCGCTGCCGCTGCCACCGCCGCCCTGCGGCCGCTCAATGCGGTCGTTTTGCACAAAGTGGTCGTTCCCCGGATGCACGCGATGGCGGCTGCCGCCGCGCCCCTGATGGAAAATCGGCTCGTTGATGTCGTCAATAGGAATCGACACCGATTCGCCACTTTCCACGTCGGTGACCGAACGCTTGTTGATGGCCTCGGAGATCGACTGTTTGATTTGCGACTTATAACGGCGCAAAAAGCGCTGCCGGTTGACCGCACTTTTATTCTTGCCGTTAAGACGCCGATCGATGAAATAGGCCATAAATTCCCCCAAACTACGCTGTAAGCCAGGCCGGAACGGGTCCGGCCTCCTCAGGCGGCATGTGGATGCCGCGTAGCTTACCGCTGTCGATTATGACGATTTGCGCACGCGCAGATACCATTCGCACAGCAGACGCACCTGCTTGCGGGTATAGCCTTTTTCCATCATGCGATCGACAAAATCGTCGTGTTTTTTCTGTTCGTCCGTGGATGTTTTGGTGTTGAACGAAATCACCGGCAGCAACTCCTCGGTGTTGGAGAACATTTTCTTCTCGATCACCGTGCGCAGTTTTTCGTAGCTGGTCCAGTTTGGATTGCGTCCGTTATTCTGCGCCCGTGCGCGCAGCACAAAGTTGACAATCTCGTTACGGAAATCTTTCGGGTTACTGATCCCGGCAGGTTTCTCAATCTTTTCCAGCTCGGCATTGAGTGATTCACGATCGAACAGCTGGCCGGTATCCGGATCGCGGTACTCCTGATCCTGAATCCAGAAATCCGCGTAAGTGACGTAGCGGTCGAAGATGTTCTGACCATACTCCGAATAGGATTCGAGGTAAGCGGTCTGAATCTCTTTGCCAATGAACTCCGCATATTTCGGAATCAGATAGCCTTTCAGGTGTTCCAGATACTTCTCCGCCTGATCCTGCGGGAACTGCTCGCGCTCGATCTGCTGCTCCAGCACGTAAAACAGGTGTACCGGGTTAGCCGCTACTTCGGCATGGTCGAAGTTAAACACGCGTGACAGAATCTTAAAGGCGAAGCGGGTCGACAGGCCGTTCATGCCTTCATCCACACCGGCGTAATCGTGATACTCCTGCCACGATTTCGCTTTCGGATCGGTGTCTTTAAGGCTTTCACCGTCATAGACGCGCATCTTCGAGTAGATGCTGGAGTTTTCCGGCTCTTTCAGGCGCGACAGAATCGAGAAGCGCGCCAGCGTTTCCAGCGTGCCGGGTGCGCAAGGCGCGGTGGTCAGCTCACTGTGGTTGAGCAGTTTTTCATAAATTTTGATCTCCTCGGATACGCGCAGGCAGTAAGGCACCTTCACGATGTATACACGGTCAAGGAAAGCTTCGTTGTTCTTGTTGTTACGGAATGTCACCCATTCTGACTCGTTGGAGTGCGCCAGAATAATGCCGTTAAACGGCAGGGCGGAAATCCCTTCGGTACCGTTATAGTTACCTTCCTGAGTAGCGGTCAGCAGCGGATGCAGCACTTTAATGGGTGCTTTGAACATCTCCACGAATTCCATGATGCCCTGGTTGGCGCGGCACAGCGCACCCGAATAACCGTAGGCATCCGGATCGTTTTGCGCGTGGTTTTCGAGCTTACGGATATCCACTTTACCCACCAGCGCTGAAATATCCTGGTTGTTCTCATCACCCGGTTCGGTTTTGGCGATAGCCAGCTGTTCCAGAATCGACGGCCACACTTTCACCACTTTGAAGCGGGTGATGTCGCCGCCAAAGTCATGCAACCGTTTTGCCGCCCACGGCGACATAATGGTGCCAAGGTAACGCCGCGGCACGCCGTACTCTTTTTCCAGAATATTGGCGTCTTCCTGCGGATTAAACAGGCACAGCGGATGGTCATTGACCGGGCTGCGTTCACCGTCGGCACTCAGCACATAGATTGGCACGCGCTGCATCAGCGCTTTAAGCCGTTCGGCCAGCGAGGATTTACCGCCGCCCACCGGGCCGAGCAGGTACAGAATCTGTTTCTTCTCCTCCAGCCCCTGTGCGGCGTGTTTCAGGTAGGAGACGATCTGCTCAATCGCTTCCTCCATACCGTAAAACTCTTCAAAGGCCGGGTAGCGTCCGATGACGCGGTTCGAGAAGATACGGGAAAGGCGAGGCTCCTGGGCAGTATCGACCATCACAGGCTCACCGATGGCCATCAATAGTCGTTCTGCCGCGTTGGCGTATGCACTGCGATCCTGCTTACAGATGGTGAGGAATTCCTGCAGTGTGAACTCTTCGTCCTTGGCAGCTTCATAACGCTGACGATAGTGATCGAATATATTCATAGCGATGCCCGTCCTTTCGTTTTTAGCACAGGTAAAGGAGCGTAATAAGATGCTCTTGCAGCTCCCGGAAGATATTCTTTATTGAGTACAGCAACCCTTATGCCAACCTGACGATTTTTTATCGGGATTCACAATTCTTATGGTTACTCTGCTCGTACAAAAATTCTCGTCTTACTTTTACTGTAGAAGGCAATCAGAAAAATTGCTCCGTCTTTTCTCCTTATTTAGCGATATATCAATAACAAAGTCTCATAAGCGCTAAGGCCGTCACGCCCTTGCGGCAACAGGTGCACTGCATCTCAGACGCTTCTGACAGGATAAAAAGGAAATCAACATTAAAAGTTAAACCAGTGGCAAAATTTGGTTAGACTCTGCGTGTGATTGTTATATTAATGGAATGAATAAATTGTGAACCATTTCAAACTTAAAGCGCTTGCTCTGATGTGTCCTTGCTATTTTGCGGCGTTCAGCACTTACGCTGAACCCGTGTCACTTGGGGCTTCGGTTATTTATGCCCAGTCGCCGTACCGCGGCGGCCAGGACCGTTATCTGCCGATCCCGGTCATCAATTATGAGGGGGAAAACTTTTGGTTCCGCAGCCTGCAGGGCGGTTATTACCTGTGGAAAGACCCGCAGAATCAGCTGTCGTTAACGCTGCTGGGCTCGCCGCAGCAGTATGACCCGAAAGATAACGATCTGGGCGATATGAAAGGGCTGGACAAGCGTCGTATGACGCTGATGGCCGGCGCAACTTATCGTCACGTTGCTGACTGGGGGATTGTGCGTACCGCGCTGCTGGGCGATGTGCTGAATAACAGCAACGGCATGATTTGGGACCTGACCTACCTGTACCGCTTTGATTTCGGCGCGTTCAGCCTGACACCGGGCATTGGCGCAATGTGGAACAGTGCCAACCAAAACCGCTATTACTACGGCGTTTCCGGCCACGAAAGCGCGCGTACCGGCATCGATCGCTATCACCCGGACGACAGCTGGTCGCCTTACGTCGAGATGAACGCTAGCTACCAGATCAGCGAGAGCTGGAACGCCAGCCTGTCAGGCCGTTACACCCGCTTCGCCAGTGAAATTAAAGACAGTCCGATGGTGGATAAAGACGGTCAGTTTACGCTGTGGACCGGCGTCAGCTACAGCTTCTGATGACCACACGAACTCCTCATAATGAGGCGTTTTTGTTACCTTGCACCAATATTGCGCCCCGTAATGGCGCAGCGGGAGGTGAGATGAAGACGATTCAGTTTAACGACGATACGCCGTTACCGGCTATCGGCCAGGGCACCTGGTTTATGGGCGAGAATCCGGCACAGCGGGCGCAGGAAATCGCTGCGCTGCAGGCTGGACTGGACGCCGGACTGAAACTGATCGATACCGCTGAGATGTATGCCGAAGGCGGCGCGGAAGAGGTGGTCGGCGCAGCGCTGCGCGGACGGCGCGATCAAGCCTGGCTGGTATCAAAAGTTTACCCGTGGAATGCCGGTGAGGTCGATGCGATTGACGCCTGTGAGCGCAGTCTGCGCCGTCTGCAGACGGACTATCTCGATCTTTATCTGTTGCACTGGCGCGGTAATGTACCGCTGGAAGAGACCGTGCGCGCCATGCAAACGCTGCAGCAGCAGGGCAAAATCCGCCACTGGGGCGTCTCCAATTTTGATAGCGACGATCTGCAGGAGCTGTGGAGTGAAGCCGGAGGGATGGGCTGCGCGACTAATCAGGTGCTGTACCATCTGGCTTCGCGCGGTATTGAATTTGATTTACTGCCGCTCTGTCAGCAGCACCATACACCCGTCATGGCTTACTGTCCGCTGGCGCAGGCCGGACGGCTGCGTCAGGCGCTGTTTGACGATGCGACTCTGCAGCAGATTGCACAACAGAAGGGCATCAGCATCGCTCAGTTGCTGTTGAGCTGGGTGATTCGCCAGCCGGGCGTAATGGCCATTCCCAAGGCGGGCAGCGTGGCGCACGTGCAGGAGAATGCGGCGGCCCTGAATATCACCCTGACCAGCGATGAGCTGGCGCTGCTGGATCGCGCCTTTCCGCCGCCGCAGCATAAACTGGCGCTGGATGTGGTGTAAACGGCGCGTGCGCGCCGTTCAGCATTACTTATTGCGGATTCTCAGCGTGACGCCAAGGCGGGCAGGGGTTTCTCCGGCACTTTTCATCGGCTTGTTAATCCGCGCCGTCTCCACGCAAACCATGGTTTTATAACCATCATTAGGCATATCGGCCATGCTGCAGGACAGTTCCGGGCCAGGATTCCAGGTGACAACGTCACTTTGATAATGGTGGTAGACTTCAATCTGGCGCTTACCGGCGCGATCGTGGATCACGCTGCAGTCTTCCGCTGCGGTATGAATGCGATCAACCCGATCGGGATAGGTTTGTTTACCGTCCGCTGCGCTGCCGATGGCATTGTCCTGCACCTTATCGATGTAGCTGTTGCCGAGCCCGCTGACTTCAATCTGCGCAATGTCCGCCACCTGAAAATAGCTGTGCAGCGCGGCAGTAGCTTCATAATCGCCCCAGGCTTCCAGCTCAATCTCACAGTGTTCAGCAATGCGGAAGCGCGCCAGCAGCGTGAAATCGTGCGGCCACAGTTTTTTCGTTTGTGCATTACTTTCCAGCGTGAACGTCAGCATGACCGCATCTTCGTTCTCATCATGCGCCGTCAGCGTCCATGGCTGATTACGGGCAAAGCCATGTGCAGGTTCACCTGCCGGACCAAACCACGGCCAGCAGACCGGCACACCGCCGCGAATGGCTTTGCCGCTGACAAACGGCGTCTTGTCGCTAAGCCAGATGGCGGGCTGCTGACCGGCCGGCTGCCATGCCAGCAGATGCGCGCCCTGCAGCGCAATGGCCGCGCGCACTTTCGGATGGCTGATCACCAGAATCGATAATTCACCCATCTGACGCTGCGACAGGTAAGGGGTGATCTGCGTCACCACGGGCAAGTTAAAGAGCGAATTGTGCATTGTCAGACCTTCTCTCATCCAATCGAAAAAAAAGGGGCGACCGAAGTCACCCCTTGTCTGTTTAGCCGGTTAGCTTACTTAGCAGCAACCAGTGCAATCAGATCCAGAACCTTGTTGGAGTAACCGGTTTCGTTATCGTACCAGGAAACCAGTTTCACAAAGTTGTCGTTCAGAGCGATACCGGCTTTCGCGTCGAACACGGAAGTCAGGGTTTCGCCGTTGAAGTCGGTAGAAACCACGTCGTCTTCGATGTAGCCCAGCACGTCTTTCATGTCACCTTCAGCAGCGGCTTTGATGGCTGCACAGATGTCTTTGTAAGACGCTGGTTTTTCCAGACGGACGGTCAGGTCAACCACAGACACGTTTGGCGTCGGTACGCGGAACGCCATACCGGTCAGTTTACCGTTCAGCTCTGGCAGAACTTTACCTACTGCTTTCGCTGCGCCAGTTGAAGATGGGATAATGTTCTGTGCTGCACCGCGGCCGCCGCGCCAGTCTTTGTGAGACGGGCCATCAACGGTTTTCTGGGTGGCGGTGGTGGCGTGAACAGTGGTCATCAGACCTTCAACGATACCGAACTTGTCGTTGATCACTTTAGCCAGCGGTGCCAGGCAGTTGGTGGTGCAGGAAGCGTTAGACACGATGTCCTGGCCGGCATATTTGTCGAAGTTGGCACCACGAACGAACATTGGGGTGTCATCTTTAGACGGGCCAGTCAGAACCACTTTCTTCGCGCCGGCAGTGATGTGTTTACGTGCGGTTTCGTCGGTCAGGAAGATACCGGTTGCTTCAGCAACAACGTCAACGCCCACTTCGTCCCATTTCAGGTTAGCCGGGTCTTTCTCAGCGGTAACACGGATTTTTTTACCGTTAACGATCAGCGCGCCATCTTTCACTTCTACGGTGCCGTCGAAACGACCGTGTGTAGAGTCATACTTCAGCATGTAAGCCATGTAATCGGCGTCGAGCAGGTCGTTGATCGCGACGATTTCGATGTCAGAACGCTGCTGAGCAGCACGGAAAACGATGCGACCGATACGGCCAAAACCGTTGATACCTACTTTGATAGTCATATATTCCACCAGCTATTTGTTAGTGAATAAAAGGTTGGCTGTAAAATTACAAAAACCTTACCAGGCGTCAAGCGGAATCGTGTCAATTGTTGCGACAGGTCAATTCCAGCGCCAGGAATAATTGGGTGCGCAAACGCTTGCGCAGCGCCCTTATTGCGCACCTATCTTACGCCGAATGCAGACTAAAAAGGGATGACTGTTGCAAAGAGTGATCGTCATCACAAAATTGCGCAGTGCTGGTCGGGGCAAAAGCATCCGCACGAAAAAAGACCCGGAAGATGTTGTTCGTTTGTTAGAATACTAGACGATTTTTACAGAATGACACTCCGGAACTCAAAATGGCTAAAGACACCGCACCCGAGGCAAAAATTGCCCAGCTGTCGGAAATGCAGCGCTACGTCACTCAGCATCGTGGAACCGAACCGCCTTTCACCGGCGCGCTGTTGCACAACAAGCAGGAGGGTATCTATCACTGCCTGGTCTGCAACGCACCGCTGTTTCTCTCCGAAACCAAGTATGACTCCGGCTGCGGCTGGCCGAGCTTTTATCAGCCGTATAACGATGAAGCTATCCGCTATCTGGAAGATGACTCGCACGGTATGCACCGCGTCGAAATCCGCTGCGGTAACTGCGACGCCCATCTGGGCCACGTCTTCCCGGATGGCCCGCAGCCAACCGGTGAGCGCTATTGTGTCAACTCAGCGTCGCTGAACTTTACCGACGAGCAGGGCAATCAGCACGAGGGCTGAGCATGAAGCAGGAACTGGAAGCAATGCTGGCGGCGATGACGCCGGAAGTCTACGAGCGCCTCGCCACTGCGGTGGAAACCGGCAAGTGGCCAGACGGCGTGGCGCTGACGCAGGATCAGAAAGATAACTGTCTGCAGCTGGTGATGCTGTGGCAGGCGCGGCACAACGACGAACCGCAGCACATGACCATCGGTAAAGGCGGCGAGATGGTGATGAAGTCGAAAAAACAGCTGAAGGAAGAGTGGGGAATCGAGTCCGACGTGACGCGCATTAACCTGCATTGACCGGCTGCAGGGCTGGAGAGTTCCAGCCCTGATTTTCAGATAATGACCGCACCCTGCGCCTGCATCTGCGCGATCGCGATCTCGCTGTCGTCCGGATTGAGATTGACGCCCCGGCAGCCTTCCTGCACCACTTCAACGTGATATCCCAGTTCCAGCGCATCCAGCACGCTGTACTTCACGCAGTAATCGGTCGCCAGGCCCAGCATCACCAGGTGAGTAATGCCGCGCTCGCGCAGCCAGCTGTCGAGCTCGGTTTTGCGGCGGTGCCCGTTATCGAAAAAGGCGCTATAGCTATCCACATCCACATCGCCGCCTTTATGGAACACCGCATCAATCAGACTGCGATCGAGATCCGGATGGAAATCCGCGCCGTGTGAGTGCTGCACGCCGTGATCCGGCCACCAGATCTGCGCCAGGCCATTCAGTTCACCGAGCGTATACACCGGCTCGCCAGAGACCGAGGCAAAGCTGCCGTGATTGGCCGGATGCCAGTCCTGCAACGCCACCACGCATTCACCGCGCGCGCGGAATTCGCGTGCATAGCGATTAGCAACGGCAACCGTCTGGTCACCTTCACGCACGGCCATCGGGCCGCCGGGGCAAAAATCGTTCTGAATATCGATGATTATCAATGCCCGCTTCATGGGATTTTGCTCCGTATCAGTCTTCGGTCAGTTCGCCACGTAAATTCTGCTGCATTTTGGCACGAATTTCAGCGCTGGTGAGGTTCTGGCTTAACAAAAAGTGCAGTTTAGTCAGGGTGGCCTCGACGGTCAGATCAAAACCACTGATCACGCCGGCGTGTTCCAGTGCATTGCCGGTGGCGTAACCGCCCATATTGACCTTACCGGACATGCACTGCGTCAGGTTCACCACCACAATGCCGCGCTCGCTGGCCTGCTGCAGTTCGGCAAGAAACTCGGCGTTTTGTGGCGCGTTGCCCACACCGTAAGAGCGCAGAATCAGCGCTTTGACCGGCTGACGCAGGAAATTGCGCACCACGTCGGCAGAGATGCCTGGATAGATGGTCACCACGCCAATCGGCTGAGGCGTGATCGGATGGACGATCAGCTCACCGCTGCCGCGCGGTGCCGGCGGCGTATTGAGACGGCGAATATGGATGCCCGCTTCCAGCAGCGGCGACAGGTTCGGTGAGGCAAACGCATTAAAACCGTCGGCGTGGGCTTTGGTGGTGCGGTTACCGCGGAACAGCGTGTTGTTGAAGAACAACGCCACTTCATTAATCGGATAGTTGGCCGCGACATACAGCGAGTTCAGCAGGTTCTGCTGACCGTCTGAGCGCAGCTCGGCCAGCGGGATCTGCGACCCGGTGACGATCACCGGCTTGGCCAGGTTCTCCAGCATGAACGACAGCGCCGACGCGGTGAACGCCATGGTATCGGTGCCATGCAGAATGACGAAACCGTCATAGCGATCGTAGTTCAGCTGGATGTCGTCAGCGATTGACTGCCAGTCCTGCGGCGTCATATCCGAGGAGTCAATCAGCGGGTGGTATTCGTGGATGGTGAAATCCGGCATTTCCGGACGGTGAAACTCTGGCATCATCGCCAGCTGCTGCTGCAGATGGCCAGAGACCGGAATGTAACCCTGCGCGGAGCGTTGCATGCCGATGGTCCCGCCCGTGTAGGCTACATAGATATTTTTCTTTTGCATGAATGGACTCAGACTTGCCGTAAAACGCGCAGTATAAGGGGATTAGCGGGGAAAAGCAGCCCGACCAGCGGCCGGGCTGTAAAGATTAGCGTACGTTGCCGCAGGTCAGGCAGAACGCGTAACGGTTTTGCGGATCGTTGAGATTATTCATCAGGCCCGGCTGCGCCTGCAGCGCGCCCATCACTTCGCTGACCGGTGCCGGCAGCCACACTTTCAGCGCGGCCGGCAGCACGGCCTGCGCCGACGCATTCATCTGGTTAAGCAGCAGGTCGATCATCCCCGGATCGTCCTGATACCAGCTCAGTTCAGGTTTCGCGACCTTCGCCAGCTCGGCGGCTTTGGCTACCGCATCGTCGAAGTCGCCCAGCGCATCCACCAGCCCGTTGGCTTTGGCATCGCTACCGGTCCAGACGTGACCCTGCGCAATGGCATCAATCTGCTGTGGCGTTTTATGGCGTGACGCCGCGACCAGACCGACAAAGTTGCGATAACCATTTTCAATGGTCAGCTGCATCAGCTGCTGCACTTCAGTCGGCAGCGCTTTGGTGGTCGACACATCCGCCAGCGGCGAGGTGGCAACGCCATCGCTGTGCACGCCGATGCTGCTCAGGCTGTTCTCCACCGTATTGATCACGCCGAAGATGCCGATCGACCCGGTCAGGGTGCTCGGCGCAGCAACGATGTAGTCGGCCGGCGTGGAGATCCAGTAGCCGCCCGATGCCGCCATGCCGCCCATTGAAACCACCACTGGCTTACCGGCGTCATGCGCCGCCGCCAGCTCTTCGCGGATGGCTTCAGAGGCCGTTACGCTGCCGCCCGGGCTGTTGACGCGCAGCACGATAGCTTTGATTTTGTCGTCGAGGCGGGCGTCGCGGATCTGTGCAGCGGTGGTGTCGCCACCGACGTTGCCGGCGCTCTCTTCGCCGTCCATGATGGCACCACTGGCGAGAATCACCGCAATGTTGCCATCCTGCTGCGTCGGTTGTTTGACGTTGTAGTCATAGATGCTGACGTTGCGGTAGTCGTTGCTGGCTTTATCCCAGCCAAAGGTTTTCACCAGCTCGCGATCGGCGGCAGCGCGCGAATCCAGCACATCCACCAGTTTGTTATCCAGGGCATATTTAGCGGTATCGCCCTGAACGGCCTGCAGACCGCTGATGATGCCCGCCGCCCCCGGGAACAGCTGCTGCGGCGTGATTTGCCGGTTGGCGGACACCGTGTTGAGGTAGTTCTGCCACAGCTGGCCGACCCAGCGGCCATCAGCATCGCGCGCTTCCGGCGACATATCATCACGCAGGAAAGGTTCAACCGCGGACTTATAGGTGCCGACACGGAACACGTGTGAGCTGACTTTCAGCTTATCCAGCAGGGATTTGTAATACAGGCCGTTGGTGGCGAAACCGTGCAGATCTACCGTGCCCTGCGGCGACAGATAGACCTTCGTGGCGTAGCTGGCGAGATAATATTGCGCCTGGCTATAGCTGTCGCCGAGGGCAAAAATGGGTTTGCCCGCGTCGCGGAATTCGCGCAGTGCCTTACCCACGTACTGCAGCGAAGGCTGATCGCCGCCGGCAAAATCGCGCAGATCCAGCACCATGCCAGTGATATTTTTATCGCTCTTTGCCTGACGAATGGCATCGACCACATCAAACAACGAATTTTCCTGCAAACGATCGCTGCTGGCACCCAGCAGCTGGCGGCTGATGCGGCTCAGACGATTACTGACCGACGGTTTGTCCACCAGCACGCCGCTCAGATCGACTTTCAGCGCACCCTGCTGCACCGGTTCACTGCTGCTGGCGCTGGATAGCTGCAGCCAGATGCCGACGCCGGCCAGAATTAACACAATCAGGAACAGATTCAGGATAAATTCCCGGATAAAATTCAGCACCCGCCAGCTCCAGCGGAACAGGCCAGCAATAATTCGCCACAATGTGCGCATAAACTCTCCATATTCACGTAGCCAGGGCAGCCGGTATGCGGTCTGCCCCGATGTCGGGTTCATCCTAAAGAGCAGCGTGCGAAAAGTCAGCAGGAAATCGCGCCAGACTGTTACAAAAGATCGCGCTGTGCCAGGATTAGCCCACGCTTTGTTAATCACGGGAGAATCAAGATGGATGCACTGGAATTACTGGTAAACCGTCGTTCAGCGTCGCGTCTGACCGAGCCGGCACCGGCCGGTGAGGTGCTGCAGAATATTCTGCACGCGGGTATGCGCGCACCGGATCACGGCACGCTGCAGCCGTGGCGCTTCATCATCATTGAAAATGAGGGGCGCGAACGCTTTAGTCATCTGCTGGAGCAGGCCGCACGCGACAGCCAGCTGGATGACAAAGCCATTGAGAAGGCCCGGATGTCACCGTTCCGCGCGCCGATGATCATTACCGTTGTCGCGCACTGCGAAGCTTCCGCCAAAGTGCCGCGCTGGGAGCAGGTCGTGTCCGCGGGCTGCGCGGTGATGGCGATGCAAATGGCGGCCGTCGCGCAGGGCTTTAACGGCATCTGGCGCAGCGGGCCATGGACCGATCATCCGCAGGTACGCGCCGCCTTTGGCTGCCGCGAGCAGGATGCAATTGTGGGTTTCCTCTACCTCGGTACGCCGCAGCTGAAAGCCAATACCACCGTGGTCGCGCCCGACAGCGAGGCGTTTGTCAGTTATTTCTGACAGACAGCAGCGGGTTTCTGCGGCAAGGTGCATGCAACGACTCTGATTGCACAGTCGCTGTGCGAAAGATCGCGCTTAGCGGCGACAGCGCTTACCAGCAGCGGGCAGCCAGGCTAACATAGCCCTCTCTGTTCAGCGCACAAGGAACCCGCCATGAGCGAACCGCTTCGTTTGACGCAATACAGCCACGGCGCTGGCTGCGGCTGTAAAATTTCACCTCAGGTGCTTGAGACCATTCTGCACAGCGAACTGGCTGCCTTTCACGATCCGCAACTGCTGGTCGGCAATGAAACCCGTGACGATGCTGCTGTGTACGATCTTGGCAACGGCACGGCGGTGGTCAGCACCACTGACTTCTTTATGCCCATCGTGGACGACCCGCACACCTTTGGCCGTATCGCGGCCACCAACGCCATCAGTGATATTTACGCCATGGGCGGCAAACCGATCATGGCCATCGCTATTCTCGGCTGGCCGGTTAATGTGCTGGACGCGAAAGTGGCACAGCAGGTGATTGAAGGCGGTCGCGCGGCCTGCCAGGCGGCTGGCATCGCGCTGGCGGGGGGCCACTCAATCGATGCGCCGGAGCCGATTTTTGGCCTTGCCGTTACCGGCATCGTTGACGTGGCGCGCGTGAAAAAGAACAGCGCTGCGCAGGCGGGCTGCGAGCTGTTCCTCACCAAACCGCTCGGCATCGGTATTCTGACTACCGCAGAGAAAAAAGGGCTGCTGCGTGCGGAGCATCAGACGCTGGCGGCGCAGGTGATGTGCCAGCTCAATAGCGCAGGGGCGGAATTTGCTAAACTGCCCGGTGTCAGCGCCATGACCGATGTCACCGGCTTTGGTCTGCTGGGGCACCTGAGTGAAATCTGTCTGGGCTCCGGCCTGCGCGCACACGTGCAGGCCGCACAGGTACCGCGTCTGCCCGGCGTGGACCAGTACATTGCGGCCGGCGCGGTGCCGGGCGGCACCAGCCGCAACTTCGCCAGCTACGGCGAGCACATTTCTGCCATGGATGAGGCCACGCGCGCACTGCTGTGCGATCCGCAAACTTCCGGCGGGCTGCTGGTGGCGGTGCAGCCTGACGCTATTGCGGCGTTTCACGCGTGCGCCGTGCAGGCTGGCGTCGAGGCCACGGCGATCGGCTCGCTGCTGCCGGCCGACCGCGCCCATCCACTGATTACTGTAGTCACCTGACGTAAAGGAACGACGCCATTCATGCGTTTGTTTATTGCTGAAAAACCCAGTCTGGCACGCGCCATCGCCGATGTGCTACCCAAACCGCATCGACGTGGCGACGGCTATATTGCCTGTGGTAATGACCAGGTTGTGACCTGGTGTGTCGGGCATCTGCTGGAGCAGGCGCAGCCTGACAGCTATGACAGCCGCTATGCGCGCTGGAATCTGGCGGATTTACCCATCATCCCGGATAAATGGCGCCTGCAGCCGCGCCCGTCGGTGGCGAAGCAGCTCAAAGTGATCGAGGGCTTACTGCAGCAGGCCAGCGTGGTGGTGCACGCCGGTGACCCGGATCGCGAAGGACAACTGCTGGTCGACGAAGTGCTCGATTATCTGCAGCTGCCGGCTGAAAAGCGCCAGCAGGTGCAGCGCTGCCTGATTAACGACCTCAACCCTGCGGCGGTCGAGCGCGCGGTGAGCCGTCTGCGCGAGAACCGTGAATTCATTCCGTTGTGCGTCTCGGCGCTGGCCCGGGCGCGCGCTGACTGGCTGTATGGCATCAACATGACCCGCGCCTGGACGCTGCTGGGCCGCAACGCCGGTTACGACGGCGTGCTCTCGGTCGGACGCGTTCAGACGCCGGTGCTGGGGCTGGTGGTGAGGCGCGATGAAGAGATCGAAAACTTTGTGCCGAAAGATTACTTCGAAGTCAAAGCGCACATTGTCACCCCGAAAGAGGAGCGCTTCGTTGCCAGCTGGATCCCCAGCGATGCCTGTGAACCGTGGCAGGATGACGAGGGCCGTTTGCTGCATCGTCCTCTCGCTGACCACGTGCTTGAACGTATCAACGGCAAACCGGCGTGGGTTACCGGCTACAACGATAAGCGGGAGTCAGAAACGGCGCCGCTGCCGTTTTCCCTCTCCAGCCTGCAAATCGAGGCGGCGAAGCGTTTTGGCCTGAGTGCCCAGACGGTCCTGGACTGCTGTCAGCGTTTGTATGAAACCCATAAGCTGATCACGTATCCGCGTTCGGACAGCCGCTATCTGCCGGACGAACATTTTGCCGGACGTCATGCGGTGCTGAACGCCATTCAGGCGCATCAGCCGGACGTATCGCTGCCGGCGGATTTCAATGCGGATCAGAAAAATCGCTGCTGGGACGATAAAAAAGTGGATGCGCACCATGCCATCGTTCCTACGGCGCGCGCCAGCAAGGTGAACCTGAGCGACAATGAAGCCAATATTTACGGTCTGATTGCGCGCCAGTATCTGATGCAGTTTTGTCCCGACGCGGTATTTCGCAAATGCGTCATCGACCTCGATATCGGCGGTGGCAGGTTCGTTGCCAAAGCGCGTTTTCTCGCTGAAGCCGGCTGGCGTGCGCTGCTGGGCAGCAAAGAGCGCGATGAAGAGAATGACGGCACGCCGCTGCCGGTGGTGAGTAAAGGCGATGAGCTGCTGTGTGAGCGTGGTGAGGTGCTGGCGAAGCAGACTCAGCCGCCGCGGCCGTTCACCGACGCCACGCTGCTGTCGGCCATGACCGGTATTGCCCGCTTTGTGCAGGATAAAGAATTAAAGAAAGTGCTGCGTGCGACCGATGGTTTAGGAACGGAAGCGACGCGTGCCGGCATCATAGAATTGCTGTTCCGCCGTACATTTCTGGTGAAAAAAGGTCGCTATATTCACTCAACCGAGGCGGGCAGGGCGCTGATTCATGCGTTACCTGAGATGGCCGCGCGGCCGGATATGACGGCGCACTGGGAGTCAACGCTTACCCGCATCAGTGAAAAAGCCTGTCGCTATGATGAGTTTATGCAGCCGCTGGTCAGTACCTTGATCGGACTGATCGGTGAGGCGCGCCAGAGGCCGTCGCTGCAGGCTTTTCGTGGATTAGCCGCGACCGGAGCGAAGACGCGCAGTAAAGGCAAAACGCCCCGGCGCAAAACGAAGGAGACGGAATAATGCGTTACGCAACGCTGTTGCTGAGTGGGCTGCTGCTGTGCAGCCATGCCGCGCTGGCTAATCGCCAGCCGGAGCCCGCGCGAATGGGCAATACCGATGTGGTGGTGGATATGCCGCCGGAAGTGTGGACCCAGGGGCAGAATCGCCAGCAGAACAACTGCCTGCAGTGCTGTATCTATGAAAACCGCAGCTACTCCGAAGGCGCCGTGGTGAAAGCAGAGGGCGTATTGCTGCAGTGTGCGCGTGACGAAAAAGTGCTGGGTACCAATCCGCTGATTTGGAAAATCATTAAATAAGCGGGCGTGGCGCGCAGGCGCCACGCTGTTCAGTTACAGCTTGAAACTGGACCACACTGGCGCGTGATCGGACGGTTTGTCCATACTGCGAATAGCGTAGTCGATGCCGCTATCGATGCAGCGCGATGCCAGCGGTGGGCTGGCCAGCAGCAGATCGATGCGCAGACCGCGGTTGTCATCAAATCCTTTGGAGCGATAGTCGAACCACGAGAAGCGATCGGCGGTTTCCGGGTTTTTCTCACGCCACGTATCGACCAGCCCCCACTGCAGCAAACGGTCCATCCACTCGCGCTCTTCCGGAAGGAAAGAGCATTTGCCGGTGCGCAGCCAGCGCTTGCGGTTCTCTTCACCAATACCAATGTCCAGGTCAGTGCTGCTGATGTTCATATCGCCCATGATCAGCACCGGCTTGTCGGCCGCCAGTTGCTGCTCGAGATAGCTTTGCAGGTCGCGATAGAACTTCTCTTTGGCCGGGAACTTGATGGGATGGTCACGGCTTTCCCCCTGCGGGAAGTAACCGTTGATGACGGTGATATCGCCAATCGGGCTGGGAATTTCTGCCATGATCAGACGTCGCTGGGAATCTTCGCCGTCATCAGGAAAACCGCGTCGAACTGCCACCGGCTGCGTCTTGGTCAGCAGCGCCACGCCGTAATGGCCTTTCTGGCCGTGATAAAACACGTTGTAACCGAGCTTGCTGACCTCTTCCAGCGGGAACATGTCATCGTGCACTTTGGTTTCCTGCAGGCCGATGACATCCGGTTGATGCTGTTCAACCAGCGCCGCCAGCTGATGAGGGCGTGCGCGCAAGCCGTTGATGTTAAAAGAGACAAATTTCATTTCGCTGCCATTTTTCATCGCAAAAGGTTGCGGCGATGGTAACCAGGTTTGCGGCAAAAGTCATGGCTTGCGTCATAAGGGCGTGCCGATAAGAGTAAGAGGCAGAACGCAGGTAATTTGTGGTGGGAGACGCAGGAGAGCGGGGTGAGTCAGGCGATGCCGTTCAGCTGGGGGCGTTGATGTGAATATTCAGGTGCGCATTAATGCGCACCCTACAATCCGGGCGACAACTGGGACGATGAGAATATAAACCGGTCACATGGTTAACATTTCAGGCCGTATCACTGCAGGGGGGGTATGTGGGTACAAACCGGTCGCATGGGTAACACTTGAGTCCGTGTCACTGTTGGGGCGCCATTGATGGCGACCTGGCATCGCGTAAATTCAAATGTCGGTCTGGTGAACAGTGCAGCATGAAAGGGTGGCGGAAGAAGGATTATTCGCCGCAAGCGGCTCACCTCGTGCGCTTGACCCGGTGCGCATTAATGCGCACCCTACCAGCCCCAGTCTCATAGGTAAGATATCAGTACGCACCACTGTAGGGGCGCCATTGATGGCGACCTGGCATTGCCTGAATTCAGAAGACAACTGGAGGAGAAGTGCAGCATGAGATGGTGGCGGGAGAAGGATTATTCGCCGCAAGCGGCTCACCCTGCGGGCCGCGCTGACGCGCGTTGTCTCGCTGCGTTCGACCCGAACCTTCAGTCGAAGCTTCTCATCCTTCTCCAGGTGTTATTAACTGGCTTTATTGACTGACTGGAAGAGGAGTGCAGCATGAAATGGTGGCGGGAGAAGGATTATTCGCCGCAAGCGGCTCACCCTGCGGGCCGCGCTGACGCGCGTTGTCTCACTGCGTTCGACCCGAACCTTCGGTCGAAGCTTCTCATCCTTCTCCAGGTGTTATTAACTGGCTTTGTTGACTGGCTGGAAGAAGAGTGCAGCATAGAATGGTGGCGGGAGAAGGATTCGAACCTTCGAAGTCGATGACGGCAGATTTACAGTCTGCTCCCTTTGGCCGCTCGGGAATCCCGCCAGGGATATGAAGCTCAGAAGATTCAGGCGCAGAATGGATTCAGATGGTGGCGGGAGAAGGATTCGAACCTTCGAAGTCGATGACGGCAGATTTACAGTCTGCTCCCTTTGGCCGCTCGGGAATCCCGCCACTGGCCTGAATCTTTATGCCTGAAAGCGGGGCGCATCATACCAAATGCGTTCAGTCTGTAAAGCGCCCGCAGTAAAAAACTCAATCGTTTGCCCACTTTTTACGCGTGGCGCTGAAGAGTTGCGCAAATCAGCGCCGCAGTGGTTAAAGAATGATCGTGCGGTTGCCGTAAACAAACACGCGCTGGCCCAGCACTTTATACAGCGCGCGGCTCAGTACATTCTTTTCCACGTCGCGTCCGGCACGCATCATCTCTTCAGCGGTATAGCTGTGATCGACGTTAATCACGTCCTGCATGATGATCGGGCCTTCATCAAGGTTGTCGTTCACGTAGTGCGCTGTGGCACCGATGATCTTCACGCCGCGCTCATAGGCCTGATGATAAGGGCGTGCGCCAATGAAAGCTGGCAGGAACGAGTGGTGAATATTGATGATCTGGTTGGGATAACGCTGCACAAACGCCGGCGTCAGCACGCGCATATATTTCGCCAGCACCACGTAATCCGGCTGGTAGCGATCGATCTCATCCGCCATGCGGTTATCGTGCTCTTCGCGCGTCAGGCCTTCATGGCTGACCAGCACGAACGGGATGTCAAAACGCTCGACCAGCGAACGCAGCGTTTCATGGTTACCAATAACGGCGGCGATTTCCATGTCCAGACCACCAAAGGCACTCTTCATCAGCAGATCGCCCAGGCAATGCGCCTCTTTGGTGACCAGAATCACCACGCGGCGACGTCCGGCGCTGTGCAGCTCACGTACCGAACCGGTCGGCAGCGCGCTGTCGAGGTCAGCCAGCAGCGTGTTGTCGTTGAAAATGCCTTCCAGCTCTGTGCGCATGAAAAAGCGCCCGGTACGGTGATCGACGAACTCATTGTTCTGCACAATGTTCAGTTCGTGCTTGTAGCAAATGTTGGTGATCTTAGCGATCAGACCTTTGGCATCGGGGCAAATGGTCCGTAAAACTTTTCGTTGCATGGTTTGCGCTTGCATCTCGATCAGAGTCCTGTCAAAGCGATGAATGGTGAAGCTGTTGGGCATCTGTCCAGATTAGCCACAACATTTTTTGTATTTTTTATCGGAGCCACAAGGACAGCGATCGTTACGCCCTAACTCCGGCGTTGTTCCGTCGACATAGTACCAGCGTTGATCCTCGCGAAGAAAGCGTGAACATTCATACAGGCTGCAGGTACGGCCTTTTTCGAGATAACGCGCAAAAAAAGTCACGAAGGCTTCATTCTCATGGCTTCCGTGATTACAACGGGTTACATTCAGGCCAAGCCATTCTGTGGTGGCGAAACTTTCGGATAATAGCGTCTCCAGTCCGGCCACGCGCTGGCTGGGATGCCAGGTTTCTACCAGCCAGGCGGCGTTTTGCTTAACGTAAGCGCTGTAACGCGAGCGCATTAACTGTTCAGCGCGCTGTGGCGTTTGTTGCCCGTTCAGAAAGGGCTGACAACATAGGCTATACTGCTCTCCGCTGCAGCAGGGGCACTTTTCGGACACATCATCTCCTGAGAGTGATTAAAGTTAATGGAAGTGTGCGCTATGTTAGCCGACTGGCCAGCGTGAAGCTACGCATCAGGTTGATCACGAGGTGAGATGAGAAAAGTCAGGATTGGGCTGGCCCTGGGATCGGGCGCTGCCAAAGGCTGGGCGCATATTGGTGTCATCAACGCGCTGGAGCGCGCCGGTATTGAGGTGGATGTCGTCGCCGGCTGTTCCGTCGGCGCACTGGTGGGTTCTGCCTACGTCAACGGCCGTCTGGCGTTGATGGAGAAGTGGGTCAGCGCATTTCGCTACTGGGATGTTATCCGTCTGATGGACCTCTCATGGCAGCGTGGCGGCCTGCTGCGCGGCGACCGGGTGTTTAGCCATATCCGTCAGCTGATCCCTAACGAGCTCATCGAAGACGCGGATAAGCGCTTTGGCGTGGTAGCAACCAACCTCAGCACCGGACGCGAGCTGTGGCTGACCGAAGGGGATTTGCACCAGGCGGTGCGTGCATCGTGTAGTATGCCAGGCTTATTGCCTCCGGTTGGCTACAATGGTTATTGGCTGGTGGATGGTGCGGTGGTCAATCCGGTGCCGATATCGCTAACCCGCGCGCTGGGCGCTGACATTGTGATTGCCGTTGACCTGCAACATGATGCGCACCTGATGCAGCAGGATCTGCTGTCGGTCACGCCGCAGAGCGGTGAAGAGGCGGCAGCGGCAGAAGCACTGAGCTGGGGCAAAAAACTGCGCCAGCGTCTGATGGGGTTGACCCATCGGCGCGCCAGCCAGTCTCCAGGCGCGATGGAAATTATGTCAACGTCAATCCAGGTATTGGAAAATCGCCTGAAACGTAACCGTATGGCAGGCGATCCGCCGGATGTGCTGATTCAGCCTTTTTGTCCGCAGATTTCAACGCTGGACTTTCATCGGGCTGAAGAGGCCATTGCGGCAGGCAAGGCCGCCGTGGAGAAAAAAATGGATGAACTATTACCGCTGGTCCGTAGCAGATAATCAGTTGTTCATTCACGGGGGTTGTGACTTCAGCCAATTCTGAAAGGCGCAACGGCGTTTTATGAACCACTATTGAAATATCTGGTACGCAGGGGGAGAGAATGGAAAAACCGCTAATCGGCAAAAAGATACTCATTGTCGAAGATGAGGTCGTTTTCCGTTCATTGCTGGACACATTGTTAACTGGCCTCGGAGCCAGCACGTTCGAAGCGGGCGACGGACTCGACGGCCTGAATTTAATCGCCGCGCAGTCGGTGGACCTGGTCATTTGCGATCTGGAAATGCCGCGCATGGGCGGTATTGAGTTTGTCGAGCGAATTCGTACACGCGGTAATAGCGTGCCCATCCTGATCATCTCCGCCACGCAGAACATGGCCGACATCGCCCACGTGCTGCGCCTTGGCGTGCAGGACGTGCTGCTCAAGCCGCTAAAAAACCTGGAATGTTTCCGTGAAGCGGTGTTTGAGTGCCTCTATCCTTCGATGTTCACCTCGAAAGTGGAAGAAGATGAACAGCTGTTTCAGGACTGGGATGCCTTGGTGCGCGATCCGCTCGCTGCCGCCAAGCTGCTCAAACAGCTGCAACCGCCCGTCCAGCAAACCATCGCCAGCTGCCGCATAAACTATCGTCAACTCACCATGGCGGAACAGCCGGGGCTGGTGCTGGATATTGCCGCGTTGTCGGACAAAGATCTGGCGTTTTATTGCCTGGACGTGACGCGTGCCGGCGACAACGGCGTGCTGGCTGCATTATTGCTCAGAGCACTGTTTAACGGTTTATTGCAGGAGCAACTGTCCGGGCAAAAGCAGCGTCTGCCGGAACTCAATGGTCTGCTGCGTCAGGTGAATATGCTGTTGCGTCAGGCCAACCTGAACGGTCAGTTCCCGCTGCTGGTGGGCTACTACCATCGTCAGTTGAAAAATCTGATTCTGGTTTCAGCCGGCCTGAATGCCACGCTGCACATCAATACTCAGCAAATCCAGCTCAGTAACGGCGTGCCGCTTGGCACTATGGGCAGCACCCATCTTAATCAAATCAGCCAGCGCGCCGATGCCTGGCAATGTCACGTCTGGGGAGCCGGCGGCCGGCTTCGCCTGATGTTATCGTCCGAAGAATAGCCACTCAGATTTATATTTTCCGCGGGTTAAAGACAGGGCCAAAGCTTAGCTTTACACTTGGGTAATAGTCTTAAATTCCGCGGATTAACTCCATCCAGGATAAATCCGTCTGACACTAACTGATATACTCATTTCGTTTTTAAACCGACATATCAAGTATTAACTTGAACGGCCTATTAAGAGAGGTATTTGATGTCTGCCTATAAGTCTAAAGTAAAAAAAGCGGTAATCCCGGTTGCAGGTCTGGGTACGCGTATGCTGCCTGCCACCAAAGCTATTCCAAAAGAGATGTTACCGCTGGTCGATAAGCCGTTGATCCAGTATGTCGTGAACGAGTGTATTGCTGCGGGTATTAATGAGATCGTGCTGGTTACGCACTCCTCTAAAAACTCCATCGAAAACCATTTTGATACCAGTTTCGAACTGGAAGCGATGCTGGAAAAACGCGTGAAGCGTCAGCTGCTGGATGAAATCCAGTCAATCTGCCCGCCACACGTCACCATCATGCAGGTACGTCAGGGTATCGCCAAGGGCCTCGGTCACGCCGTGATGTGTGCTCATCCGCTGGTTGGTGATGAGCCAGTCGCGGTGATTCTGCCAGACGTGATCATTGATGAGTACGAATCTAACCCAACCAAAGATAACCTGGCAGAAATGCTGACGCGCTTCGAAGAGAGCGGTCGCAGCCAGATCATGGTTGAGCCAGTTGCCGATGTCACCGCTTACGGCGTGGTTGACTGCCAGGGCGCAGAGCTGGCACCGGGCCAGAGCGCACCAATGGTGGGCGTGGTTGAGAAGCCAAAAGCCTCGGAAGCGCCATCTAACCTGGCGGTAGTCGGTCGTTACGTGCTGTCTGCGGACATCTGGCCTCTGCTGGCGAAAACCCCTCCGGGTGCTGGCGGCGAAGTACAGCTGACCGACTCCATCGCCATGCTGATGGAAAAAGAGACCGTAGAAGCTTACCACCTGACCGGCGTGAGCCACGACTGCGGTAACAAACTGGGTTATATGCAAGCTTTTGTTGAGTATGGCGTGCGTCATCCGGTGCTGGGCAAAGATTTCGCTCAGTGGCTCGACGGCGTTGCAGGCAACAAAAAGTAATTCATTAAGCACAGGATAATTCAATGAAAGTCACTGTATTTGGTATCGGCTATGTCGGTCTGGTTCAGGCTGCGGTGTTGGCCGAAGTCGGACATGACGTTCTCTGTATTGATGTCGACGAAAAGAAAGTCGAAAACCTGAAAAAGGGCATCATCCCAATTTTTGAACCGGGCCTGACGCCGCTGGTTATGTCGAACTATGAAGCGGGGCGCCTGAAATTCAGCACCAACGCAGAAGAGGGCGTAAACCATGGCGTAATGCAGTTTATTGCTGTGGGCACGCCGCCGGATG
This sequence comes from gamma proteobacterium symbiont of Lampromicra miyakona, assembly GCF_059730895.1. NCBI lineage: Bacteria > Pseudomonadati > Pseudomonadota > Gammaproteobacteria > gamma proteobacterium symbiont of Lampromicra miyakona. The sequence goes on from NZ_AP035932.1 coordinate 1,905,280, forward strand.
AGGATGGCTCTGCCGACCTGAAATATGTGACTGCGGTTGCGCGTACTATCGCGCAGCACATGAACGATCACAAAGTCGTCATCGACAAATCTACCGTACCGGTAGGCACCGCTGACCGCGTGCGCGCGGTGATGAGCGAAACGCTGAAGCAGCGTGATGCCAATATTGCGTTCGATGTGGTCTCCAACCCGGAGTTCCTGAAAGAGGGCGCCGCAGTTAACGATTGCATGCGTCCGGAACGTATCGTGGTGGGCACTGACAATGATGAAGTGGTCGAACTGCTGCGTGAACTGTACGAGCCGTTTAACCGTAATCACGATCGCATGATTCTGATGGATATCCGCAGTGCAGAGCTGACCAAATATGCAGCTAACTGCATGCTGGCGACCAAAATCAGCTTCATGAACGAGATTTCCAACCTTGCGGAACGCCTGGGTGCTGACGTGGAAAAAGTACGTCAGGGCATCGGTTCTGATTCACGCATCGGTTATCACTTTATTTATCCGGGCTGTGGTTACGGCGGTTCCTGCTTCCCGAAAGACGTGCAGGCGCTGATTCGCACTGCAGAGTCAATCGGCTACACCCCGCGCCTGTTGCAGGCGGTAGAAGACGTCAACGATTCGCAGAAGAACAAGCTGCCGACGTTTATTAAACGTCACTTTGGCGACGATCTGCGTGGCAAGACGTTTGCGCTGTGGGGTCTGGCGTTCAAACCGAACACCGACGACATGCGTGAAGCCTCAAGCCGCGTGCTGATGGAAGCACTGTGGCAGGCGGGCGCAACGGTGCAGGCGTTTGATCCGGAAGCGATGGAAGAAGCTCAGCGCATCTACGGCCATCGTGACGATCTGAAGCTGTGCGGCACTAAAGAAGCTGCGCTGCAGGGCGCCGATGGTCTGGTGATCTGCACCGAGTGGCAGAACTTCCGTGCTCCGGATTTCGACGTGATTAAATCCTCGTTAAAACAACCCGTGATTTTTGATGGTCGTAACCTGTATGATCCGGAGCGTATCAGCAAACGCGGTTTCGTTTATTATGCAATCGGCCGCGGAGCGTCTATTCAAATTGTGTAATAAATGAGGGATGTATGAATTTTCTGGTCACCGGCGCGGCAGGATTTATTGGTTTTCACGTTAGTCAGCGTTTGCTGGCTGCCGGTCACCAGGTTGTTGGTATCGATAACCTGAATGATTACTACGATGTCAGCCTGAAACAGGCGCGCCTCGACCAGATTACCGCACATCCCGCGTTTACTTTTCTTAAAATGGACCTGGCAGATCGCCAGGCCATTTCTTCCCTGTTTGAACAGCATGCTTTTGCGCGTGTGATCCATTTAGGTGCACAGGCGGGTGTTCGCTATTCCATTGAGAATCCGCACGCCTACGCTGATGCCAACCTGATTGGTCACTTAAATATTCTGGAAGGTTGCCGTCATCATAAGATTGGCCACCTGCTGTATGCTTCATCGAGTTCGGTTTATGGCCTGAACCGTAAAATGCCGTTCTCCACGGATGATTCCGTTGATCATCCGGTATCACTTTATGCTGCGACGAAAAAAGCCAACGAATTAATTTCGCATACCTATTCACACCTTTACCAATTACCTACCACCGGATTGCGCTTCTTTACCGTTTATGGTCCGTGGGGCCGTCCGGATATGGCGCTGTTTAAGTTCACCCGCGCGATGCTGGCCGGTGACGCGATTGATGTGTATAACCGCGGCCAGATGACACGTGACTTCACCTATATTGATGATATTGCCGAAGCGATTGTGCGTTTGCAGGACGTGATTCCGCAGGCAGATGAAAACTGGACGGTGGAAAACGGCTCACCTGCCACCAGTTCGGCGCCGTATCGTGTGTACAATATTGGCAATAGTCAGCCTACCAGCCTGATGACTTACATTGAGTCGCTGGAAAAAGCGCTGGGGATTGAGGCGAAGAAAAATATGCTGCCGATGCAGCCCGGCGATGTATTAGGCACCAGCGCAGACACGCAGCCGCTGTATGACGCGATAAATTTCCGCCCGCAGACCAGCGTAGAGCAGGGCGTGCAGCGTTTTGTTGACTGGTACCGCGACTTCTATCAGCAATAAGTCGCGATAAAAAAAAGGAAGCCAGCGGCTTCCTTTTTTCTTACCCGGTGTAAAACAGAGCACAGCGCCAGGGCTGGCATGCTGCGAAGCACTGGTTCCTTACAGCAGGAAATCGTCCAGTTGTTTACCTTGTTCTTCAATCGCTTTTTTAATCACGGCTGGCGTACGTCCCTGGCCGGTCCAGGTACGGTTCTCACCGTTCTCGTCGACGTAACCATACTTCGCCGGACGTGCCGCGCGTTTGGCTTTACCTGGCGCTTTGGTTTCAGCTAATGCCTGCAGCAGTTCGTTTGGATCAATACCGTCTGCCATCAGCATTTCACGATATTGTTCCAGCTTACGGCTGCGCTCGGCATTTTCCGCCTGGGCAAGAGATTCTTCTTCACGACGTTCATTCACCACAACCTCAAGTTTTTCCAGCATCTCTTCCAGTGTTTCCAGAGAGCATTCCCGAGCCTGCGCGCGCAATGTACGGATATTATTAAGAATTTTAAGTGCTTCGCTCATTGTCCTAATCTCAAAATATAATAAATGGAGTTGTTCTGCCGCCTCATAATAGTGGCGGTGAAAAATAACTGCAATAGCCAGATTAAAAAGCAAAACGTAAAGTTAATGTTGTTAAGCTTTTTAAGGCGCTATTTATTATTCTTTTTATAGATTTGATAGCACAGGTTTTGCAGGGATAAATACCACTGTGCGCCTTTCGCCCGCGCATCAGCGCTAATAATGCTGAATAAAATTGCTGCATGATCACGGCTTTGACATAACGTGCGAAATGTTGATAAGGATGCTGCTGATCTATGACGATGGCGTTAATTTGAGCAGTTGATAAAAATAATGCATCGCAACAGTGCAGCAGCTTTATGATAGACTCACGCGCAACAGTTTCGGGCAGTGACAAGAGACATTTTATGGCGCAACTCTATTTTTATTACTCAGCGATGAACGCGGGAAAATCCACCGCACTGCTGCAGTCTTCCTACAATTACCACGAGCGCGGTATGCGTACGCTGGTGTATACCGCGGAAATTGACGACCGCTTCGGCGCTGGAAAAGTCAGCTCGCGTATTGGTCTTTCGTCTCCGGCTTTTTTATATAACGCGCAGACCAGCCTGGAAAGTGAAATAGCGGAACAGCACGCGAAGCAAACGGTTCACTGTGTACTGGTGGATGAGAGCCAGTTTCTGACGCGGGAGCAGGTGAAAGCCCTGTCGGACGTGGTAGATAATCTGGATATTCCGGTGCTGTGTTATGGTCTGCGTACCGACTTTCGCGGTGAGTTATTTACCGGCAGTCAGTATTTACTGGCCTGGGCCGATAAGCTGGTGGAATTGAAAACCGTGTGTCACTGTGGACGCAAAGCCAGCATGGTGTTAAGGCTGGATGCGCAGGGTAAACCGTTCAGCGAAGGGGAGCAGGTGGTGATCGGTGGTAATGAGCGCTATATCTCTGTGTGCCGCAAGCACTATAAACAGGCGATTAATGACGGCTCGCTAAACGCCATTTACGGTTCACAACTGCCTCACGCCTGAATAGCCGCAGCATAAAAAAACCCGCCGCAGCGGGTTTTTTTGTATCAGGCCAGTCAGGCCTTTTTGGTTTTCTTCTCACTCTTTACGGCTTTAGCTTCACCCTCAGTTGCAACACTGTTATCTGCTTCTGAGAACTCACGGCCATAGAAGGTATCCAGCATGATTTGTTTCAGTTCGGCAATCAGCGGATAGCGTGGGTTAGCGCCGGTACACTGGTCATCAAACGCATCATCCGCCAGCTTGTCGACTTTCGCCAGGAAGTCAGCTTCCTGCACGCCCGCTTCACGGATAGAAGTTGGGATACCCAGCTGAGTTTTCATCTCTTCCAGCCATGCCAGCAGTTTTTCAATTTTCTGCGCGGTACGGTCACCAGCCGCGCTCAGACCGAGATGGTCAGCAATCTCAGCATAGCGGCGGCGTGCCTGCGGACGGTCGTACTGGCTGAAGGCAGTCTGCTTGGTTGGATTGTCATTCGCGTTGTAGCGAATCACGTTACAAATCAGCAGGGCGTTAGCCAGACCGTGTGGAATGTGGAACTCAGAGCCCAGTTTATGCGCCATGGAGTGACACACGCCGAGGAAGGCGTTGGCGAAAGCGATACCGGCAATGGTCGCCGCATTGTGAACACGCTCACGCGCCACAGGATTTTTCGCGCCGTCACGGTAGCTGGCAGGCAGATTCTCTTTCAGCAGCTTCAGTGCCTGCAGCGCCTGACCGTCAGAGTATTCGTTGGCCAGTACCGATACATAGGCTTCCAGCGCATGGGTGACGGCATCCAGACCCCCAAAGGCGCACAGCGAACGCGGCATCTCCATTACCAGGTTGGCATCGACAATCGCCATATCCGGCGTCAGGGCATAGTCTGCCAGTGGATATTTCTGGCCGGTGGCATCGTCGGTTACTACCGCAAACGGGGTAACTTCTGAACCGGTACCGGAAGTGGTGGTGATGGCCACCATGCGCGCCTTGACACCCATTTTCGGGAACTTGTAGATACGTTTACGGATGTCCATAAAGCGCAGCGCCAGTTCTTCAAAGTGGGTTTCCGGATGCTCGTACATCACCCACATAATCTTGGCCGCATCCATCGGTGAACCCCCGCCCAGGGCAATGATTACGTCAGGTTTGAAGCTGTTCATCTGCTCGGCACCTTTACGCACGATGCTCAGCGTTGGGTCTGCTTCTACTTCAAAGAACACTTCGGTTTCGATTCCGTGTGATTTCAGCACGCGGGTGACCTGGTCAGCATAACCGTTGTTGAACAGGAAGCGGTCGGTGACGATAAAGGCGCGTTTTGCACCGTCAGTCGCCACTTCTTCCAGCGCAATTGGCAGAGAACCGCGGCGGAAGTAGATAGACTTCGGAAGTTTATGCCACAACATATTTTCAGCTCGCTTGGCCACGGTTTTCTTGTTGATCAGGTGTTTTGGACCCACGTTTTCAGAGATAGAGTTACCACCCCATGAACCGCAGCCCAGCGTGAGTGAAGGGGCCAGCTTGAAGTTATACAGGTCACCGATCCCGCCCTGTGAAGCCGGGGTGTTGATCAGGATGCGCGCGGTTTTCATTTTGTCGCCGAAGAAGTTTACGCGCTCGCGCTGGTTGTCCTGGTCGGTATAAAGACAGGAGGTGTGGCCGATACCGCCCATTGCCACCAGTTTTTCTGCTTTATCCACCGCATCGTAATAATCTTTCGCGCGGTACATGGCCAGCGTTGGCGAGAGCTTCTCATGGGCGAATGGCTCAGACTCATCCACCAGTTTCACTTCACCAATCAGAATTTTGGTGCTTACCGGCACGCTAATCCCTGCCAGTTCAGCAATTTTGTAAGCCGGCTGACCGACAATCGCCGCGTTCAGCGCGCCATTTTTCAGGATGATATCCTGCACCGCTTTCAGCTCTTTGCCCTGCAGCAGGTAGCCACCGTGGCTGGCGAAGCGCTCGCGCACGGCATCATAGACAGAGTCCACGACAATCACTGACTGTTCAGACGCGCAAATCACGCCGTTGTCGAAGGTTTTTGACATCAGGATCGAGGCAACCGCGCGTTTGATATCGGCCGTTTCGTCAATTACCACCGGGGTGTTACCTGCGCCCACACCAATCGCTGGTTTGCCGGAGCTGTAAGCCGCTTTCACCATGCCCGGACCACCGGTGGCGAGAATCAGGTTGATATCCGGGTGATGCATCAGCTGGTTAGAGAGCTCAACCGATGGCGCATCAATCCAGCCAATAATGTCTTTTGGCGCGCCGGCCGCGATAGCAGCCTGCAGTACGATGTCAGCCGCTTTGTTGGTGGCATCTTTGGCACGTGGATGAGGAGAGAAGATGATACCGTTACGGGTTTTCAGGCTAATCAGGGCCTTGAAGATGGCGGTAGAGGTCGGGTTGGTGGTGGGCACGATGCCACAAATCAGGCCAATCGGCTCAGCGATGGTGATGGTGCCAAAGGTATCATCGGTGTCCAGCACGCCACAGGTTTTTTCGTCTTTGTAAGCGTTATAGATATATTCGGAAGCGAAGTGGTTTTTGATGACTTTATCTTCAACGATACCCATGCCGGATTCGGCAACGGCCATTTTGGCGAGAGGGATACGGGCATCGGCAGCGGCGAGGGCGGCTGCACGGAAAATGGTATCAACTTGTTCCTGACTAAAATTGGCGTATTCGCGCTGTGCCTTTTTAACACGTTCTACCAGTGCGTTAAGCTCGGCAACATTAGTAACGGCCATAATACTCTCCTAAGGAAGTTAAACTTTTTTAGTAAACAAGCCTGAATCCAGAAGTATAGTCTCGTTACGCTTATGGATGGGTTAGGATGGCGATGTCCGTGCCGTTGCTTACTAAAAAGGTTTTTCCGCCAGGATGACCTGTGTCACAGGGTTGAGTTCCGATGGGCTAAGATTACCCCTGATGGGGTAGGCGATTTATGATGCAGATCAATTTAACTATCAGCTGACACCTTTCAGCGCTCACTTTTGCAAGTAAAGTTAGCGTCGACGGCTACAGAAGCCGATCTGACCGGCTGCAGGCCGATAACATAGCGCTAACAGTAGCGGAATAAACTGGGATAGTGCTTCAAGTGCAGCATTTATTTCTGCGTTAGCCTCTGGTGTTTCGCCAGGCTTTTGCACTACATTAAGCGCGATTTTTTTCGCCATCACCTGGAGCCCACCGTGACCCCTGCGCTACTCGATCTTTCTGGCTACATTAAATTTTTTGTGGGTTTGTTCGCGCTGGTTAACCCGGTCGGCATTATTCCGGTATTTATCAGCATGACCAGCTACCAGGCGGTGGCGGAGCGCAATAAAACCAACCTGACCGCGAACCTGGCGGTGGCGATTATCCTCTGGACCTCGCTGTTCCTTGGCGACGGTATCCTGCATCTGTTTGGTATCTCGATTGACTCTTTCCGCATCGCCGGCGGCATTCTGGTGGTCACCATCGCCATGTCGATGATCAGCGGCAAGCTGGGTGAAGACAAACAGAACAAGCAGGAGAAGTCAGAAACGGCGATTCGTGAAAGCATCGGCGTGGTGCCGCTGGCGCTGCCGCTGATGGCAGGGCCGGGCGCGATCAGTTCGACCATTGTCTGGAGCTCGCGTTATCACAGCTGGCCAAATCTGCTGGGCTTTACCCTGGCGATTGCGATATTTGCCTTCTGCTGCTGGTTATTGTTCCGGGCCGCACCGCTGATGGTGCGCGTATTGGGACAAACCGGTATCAACGTCATTACGCGTATCATGGGGCTGCTGCTCATGGCGCTGGGCATTGAATTTGTCGTGACCGGAATGAAAGCCCTGTTTCCAGGATTACTGAATTAACGGCGGTTATTTTTTATCGCTAAGCGCTTTGTGAACCAGAATGGTGCAATTAAACGAAATATTGCACCATTATAGTGATTTTATTTGTCGCGCTTAATATTGGCTTAACCTCATCAGTTTTACTACTTATGCCATCCTGCACATAGCCTGACCCGCAAAATACTGTGATAATTGTCACAGTATATCCCTCTGCTCTGCAAATAATCCGCAGTATCATTCTATGGCTTGCGCTGTAAATCCGAATAAATATCCGGGCTTCAGCATTGAAAGCAGCAATATTCGTAAATATTATAAAGTTAGTTGATTAACGAATAATTAACGTGCAAGTCAGGCTGAAATTCATTGTTTATCAGTGGATTAATCGATAATTCTGCTCAAGAATTAACACTTTTCCTGTGCGCGGCAACGTGATAAAAGAGAATCAGCTAACATTTTTGTGGTTTAGCTTTGGCGTGCGGGCAACGCTTCTGATAATTTTCGGCTCACCGCAAAATTTTTTATCTGCTAGCAACAAATGTGTACGCTTCTTGCTTACTGCTATCAGGTTATGTTGAAGGTTGATATTGGTTGATGAAAAGCATGGTAGCGAAAACGGCAGCGCGCACGTTTCTGGCGCTTTGCCTCTCCAGTGCGCTGGCGCAAAGTCAGGCCGCTGAGATCCCAGCCGGGACGTCATTAGCGGATACGCAACGCATCGTTATTAACAACGGCAGCGAAGTGTCCTCGCTTGATCCACAAAAAGTCGAGGGTGTGCCGGAATCCAATGTGATTCGCAATCTGCTGGAAGGACTGGTTGAGACCGACAACAACGGTCAACTGGTGCCCGGCGTGGCGCAGCAGTGGCAAAATCAGCAGGGCCGCATCTGGACGTTCACGCTGCGTAAAGACGCCCGCTGGAGCAATGGTGAGCCTGTCACCGCGCAGGATTTTGTCTACAGCTGGCAGCGTCTGGCCGATCCCCGCACCGCCTCGCCGTACGCCAGCTATTTGCAGGCTGCGCACATCAGCAACATTGATGCCATCCTCGCCGGTAAAGCTGCGCCTTCCCAGCTCGGCGTGAAAGCGCTGGACGATCATCATTTGCAGGTTACGCTCTCTGAACCGGTCCCGTATTTTGTTGATATGCTGGCTCATACTTCGATGAAACCGGTGTATCGTCCGGCGGTAGAGCAGTGGGGCGATGCCTGGACACAGCCGCAGCACTACGTGGGTAATGGTGCTTACACGCTGGCAGATTGGGTGGTGAACGAGCAGATCGTGGTGAAGCGTAATCCGCACTACTGGGACAATGCCCATACCACGCTGGACGAAGGCGTGTTTCTGGCGCTCACCTCTGAGAATAGTGATATCAACCGCTATCGCAGTGGCGGCACTGACATGACTAACAGCGTGGTGCCGCCTGATATGTTCAAAAAACTGCAGCAGGCGCTGGGAGATGAGGTAAAGGTTAGCCCGCTGCTGTGCACCTTCTATTACGAAATCAATAACAAAAAAGCGCCGTTTGACGATGTCCGCGTACGCAGCGCGCTGAAGTTAACGCTCGACCGCGACATCATCGCGCAGAAAATCATGGGGCAGGGACAGATCCCGGCCTACGGCCTGACGCCGCCGTTTATTCACGGTATTTCCCTCAATACGCCGGCGTGGGCACAGCAAACTCAGGCGCAGCGGAATGCCACTGCGAAGCAACTGCTGGCCGATGCCGGCTTTAATGCCCAGCATCCGCTGCGTTTTACTCTGCTGTATAACACCTCAGAACAGAACAAGCGTCAGGCGATTGCGGCTGCCTCGATGTGGCAAAAGAATCTCGGTGCGCAGGTCACGCTGCAAAATCAGGAGTGGAAAACGCTACTGGAGACCCGTCATCAGGCACAGTTTGATGTGGTGCGCGCCACCTGGTGTGCGGATTATAACGAGCCATCCAGCTTCCTCAATCTGCTGCTGAGTGGCTCCTCCATCAACACCGCGTTTTATCACAGCGCCGCATTTGATGCGCTGATGGCGCAAACGCTCAACACCGCAGATGACGCGCAGCGCGCGCAGCTCTATCAGCAGGCGGAACAACAGCTGGATCAGGATTCACCGATCATTCCGGTTTACTACCGCGTTAGCGTGCGGCTGGTGAAGCCGTGGGTGGGCGGTTACAGCGGCAAAGATCCGCAGGATATGCTGGCGCTGAAATACTATTACATAAAGAAACATTGAGTAATGTGACGATCCGGCGCTACAGTCGGGCGTCACGTTGCCGTGGTAACCCTGCAGGGTGGTAGTGATCTTCGCGCAGACAGGCGGAGATCTCCCGGAAACGGGGTACGCCGGGCGGTCAGCCGACCCGGTGACGATAATAAAACTGGAGCGTAATAATGAACAACATCACGAAAAAAAGCCTGATCGCCGCAGGCGTACTGGCGGCCATCGGCGCGCTGGCAGGGAATGCTGCACTGGCGGCCAACGTACCGGCGGGTACCGAATTGGCAGCGAAACAGGAACTGGTGCGCGGCAATGGCGATGAAGTGCAGTCGCTGGATCCGCACAAAATCGAAGGCGTGCCGGAAGATAATATCGCCCGTGACCTGTATGAAGGTCTGATCGTGAGCGACAGCAACGGCAAACCGGTGCCGGGCGTCGCGGAAAGCTGGGAAAACAAAGACTACAAAGTCTGGACCTTCCATCTGCGTAAAAATGCCAAATGGTCAAACGGCGAGCCGGTCACCGCGCAGGACTTCGTCTACAGCTGGCAGCGTCTGGTCGATCCAAAAACCGCCTCGCCTTATGCGAGCTACCCGCAGTATGGCCACATCCTCAACGTGGATGACATCATCGCCGGCAAAAAACCGACCTCCGATCTTGGCGTGAAAGCACTGGATGACCACACGCTGGAAGTGACGCTGAGCGAGCCGGTACCGTACTTCGATAAGCTGCTGATCAACGCGGTGATGTCACCGGTGTATAAGCCCGCCATTGAGAAGTTTGGCGACCAGTGGACGCAGCCGCAGAACTGGGTCGGCAACGGTGCATTTAAACTGGAATCTCACGTGATCAACGAACGCGTGACGCTGGTGCGTAACCCGGAATACTGGGACAACGAACATACCGTACTGAATAAAGTCACCTTCCTGCCAATCAACTCCGAAGTCAGCGATGTGAACCGTTATTTCTCCGAGAACGGCAGCGACATCACTTACAACAACATGCCGATCGAGCTGTTTAAAAAACTGCAGCGTGATAACGGTAAAGAGCTGATGGTGAAACCGTATCTGTGCACCTACTACTATGAAATCAACAACCAGAAAGCACCGTTTACCGATGTCCGCGTGCGTACCGCGCTGAAGCTGGGTCTGGATCGCGACATCATGGTGAACAAAGTGCTGGCGCAGGGTCAACAGCCGGCCTACAGCTTCACCCCGCCAGCCACTGACGGCATGGAACTGCTGCCGCCGGACTGGTACAAGTGGGATCAGAACAAGCGTAACGAAGAAGCGAAGAAATTGCTGGCCGAAGCCGGTTATACCGCCGACAAACCGCTGACCTTCAACCTGCTGTACAACACTTCCGATCTGCACAAAAAACTGGCGATTGCCGCCTCGTCCATCTGGAAAAAGAACATCGGCGTCAACATCAAGCTGGAAAACCAGGAGTGGAAAACCTTCCTGGATACCCGTCATCAGGGCAACTTCGATGTCTCCCGCGCAGCATGGTGTGCCGACTATAACGAACCGACCTCCTTCCTGAACATCATGCTGTCGGACAGCAGCAGTAACACCTCGCACTATAAGAGCGCGGACTTCGACAAAGTGATTCACGATGCGGTGAAAGCGGCGGATGACAAAGCGCGCGTGGCCGATTATCAGAAAGCAGAGCAGATCCTGGATAAAGACAGCACCATCGTGCCGGTTTACTACTACGTGAACGCGCGTCTGGTGAAACCGTACGTTGGCGGCTACACCGGCAACGATCCGCTGGATAAAACCCTGGATAAGAACCTGTACATCATTAAGCATTAATAGCACTCAGGCTATCGACAGTGGCGGTGCTGCTGCGCCGCCTTTTTGACTTTGTGTAGCAACAGCCTGGTAGGTACGGCAATGTTAAAATTCATCCTGCGTCGGCTCCTTGAAGCCATCCCGACGCTATTCATTCTGATCACCATCTCCTTCTTTATGATGCGACTGGCACCCGGCAGTCCGTTCACCGGCGAGCGTGCGCTGGCGCCGGAAGTCATGGCCAACATTGAGGCCAAATATCATCTCAACGATCCGATCGGCAAACAGTATCTCAGCTACCTGGTGCAGCTGGCACACGGCGATTTCGGGCCGTCGTTTAAATATAAAGACTACTCGGTTAACTACCTGGTCGGTCATGCGTTTCCGGTATCGGCCAAACTGGGGCTGGCAGCCTTCTTCCTTGCGGTGGTGCTGGGCGTCACGGCGGGGGTTATCGCCGCGCTGAAGCAAAACAGTTTGTGGGATTATGCGGTCATGGGGGTGGCGATGACCGGGGTGGTCATTCCCAGCTTCGTGGTGGCACCGCTGCTGGTACTGATCTTTGCCATCACCCTGCGCTGGCTGCCAGGCGGCGGCTGGAATGGCGGCCAGTGGAACTACATGCTACTGCCGATGGTGGCGCTGTCACTGGCTTACATCGCCAGTATCGCCCGTATCACCCGCGGCTCGATGATTGAAGTGATGCACTCCAACTTCATCCGCACCGCGCGTGCGAAAGGTCTGCCGTTGCGCCGTATTGTGCTGCGCCACGCGCTGAAGCCGGCGCTGCTGCCGGTGCTCTCCTATATGGGGCCGGCGTTTGTTGGCATCATCACCGGTTCGATGGTAATCGAATCAATTTACGGTCTGCCGGGCATCGGTCAGCTGTTCGTCAACGGCGCACTAAACCGTGACTACTCGCTGGTGATGAGCCTGACCATTCTGGTCGGCGTGCTGACCATCCTGTTCAACGCGATCGTTGACGTGCTGTACGCCGTTATCGATCCGAAAATTCGTTACTGATGGTGGAGCTCGCTCATGATGTTAAGTAAGAAAAATAGCGAAGCTCTGGACGCGTTCAGCGAAAAGCTGGAAGTGGAAGGGCGCAGCCTGTGGCAGGACGCACGTCGCCGCTTTATTCATAACCGTGCGGCCCTTATCAGCCTGCTGGTGCTGCTGGTGATTGCGCTGTTCGTGGTGTTCGCCCCGATGCTGGCGCAGTTCAAATATGATGATACCGACTGGGCGATGATGTCTGCACCGCCGGACACCACCTCAGGGCACTGGTTTGGCACCGACTCTTCGGGACGTGACCTGCTGGTGCGCGTGGCGATTGGCGGCCGTATCTCACTGATGGTTGGCATCGCTTCAGCGCTGATCGCGGTGCTGGTGGGCACGCTGTACGGTTCGCTGGCCGGCTACCTTGGCGGCAAGATTGACTCGGTGATGATGCGTATCCTGGAAATCCTCAACTCGTTCCCGTTTATGTTCTTCGTCATCCTGCTGGTGACCTTCTTTGGCCGCAATATCCTGCTGATCTTCGTTGCCATTGGCATGGTGTCATGGCTGGATATGGCGCGTATCGTGCGCGGCCAGACGCTGGGACTGAAGCGCAAAGAGTTCATCGAAGCGGCGCAGGTCGGCGGCGTTTCTACCGGCAATATCGTGCTGCGGCACATCGTGCCGAACGTGCTGGGTGTGGTGGTGGTATATGCCTCGCTGCTGGTGCCAAGCATGATCCTGTTTGAATCCTTCCTGAGCTTTCTTGGCCTCGGCACCCAGGAGCCACTGAGCAGCTGGGGCGCGCTGTTGAGCGACGGCGCCAACTCGATGGAAGTTTCACCGTGGCTGCTGATGTTCCCGGCGGGCTTCCTGGTGGTGACGTTGTTCTGTTTCAACTTTATCGGCGATGGCCTGCGTGACGCCCTCGACCCGAAAGATCGTTAAGGAGTTTCCCGATGACCCATCATGATACTCAGCAGCCGCTGGCGGCTGCACCTGCGGGAAACGCTAACCTGCTGCTGGACGTTAAAGATCTGCGCGTCACCTTCAGTACCCACGACGGCGACGTGACCGCTGTGAACGACCTCAACTTTTCCCTGCGCGCCGGTGAAACGCTGGGCATTGTTGGTGAATCCGGCTCCGGAAAATCGCAAACCGCGTTTGCGCTGATGGGACTGCTGGCGAAAAATGGTCGCATTGGTGGCTCGGCGCAGTTTAACGGCAGCGAAATCCTCAATCTGCCGGAAAGCAAGCTGAACAAGCTGCGCGCGGAGCAGATTGCGATGATTTTCCAGGACCCGATGACATCGCTCAATCCGTACATGCGCGTCGGCGAACAGCTGATGGAGGTGCTGAAACTGCACAAAGGCATGAGCAGCGCCCAGGCGTTTGAAGAGTCGGTGCGCATGCTGGACGCGGTGAAAATGCCGGAAGCGCGCAAACGCATGAAGATGTTCCCGCACGAGTTTTCCGGTGGCATGCGTCAGCGCGTAATGATCGCCATGGCGCTGCTGTGCCGGCCAAAGCTGCTGATTGCCGATGAGCCAACCACCGCGCTGGATGTCACCGTGCAGGCGCAAATCATGACGCTGTTGAATGAGCTGAAGCGTGAATTTAACACCGCCATCATCATGATCACTCACGATCTCGGCGTTGTTGCCGGGATCTGTGACAAGGTACTGGTGATGTATGCCGGGCGCACCATGGAATATGGCCGTGCGCGCGATGTGTTCTACCAGCCGGCGCATCCGTACTCGATCGGTTTGCTGAGCGCGGTGCCGCGTCTTGACGCGGAGGGTGAGTCGCTGACCACCATTCCCGGCAACCCGCCCAACCTGTTGCGTCTGCCGCAGGGCTGTCCGTTCCAGCCGCGCTGCGCATATGCCATGGATATCTGTGCCAAATCACCGCCGCTTGAACCGTTTGCCGAAGGGCGCCTGCGCGCCTGCTTCAAACCGGTGGAGGAATTAGTATGAGCACCGTAATCGAAGAGAAAAAAGTGTTGCTGGAAATCGCCGATCTTAAGGTGCATTTCGATATCAAAGACGGCAAGCAGTGGTTCTGGCAGCCGCCGAAAACCCTGAAAGCGGTGGATGGTGTCAGTCTGCGTCTGTATGAAGGCGAAACCCTCGGCGTGGTCGGTGAGTCCGGCTGCGGCAAATCCACGCTGGCGCGCGCCATTATCGGTCTGGTGAAAGCTACCGACGGGCGCGTGGCGTGGCTGGGGCGCGATCTGCTGGGCCAGAGCCAGGAAGAGTGGCGTCAGGCGCGCAGTGACATTCAGATGATCTTCCAGGACCCGCTGGCCTCGCTCAACCCGCGTATGACCATTGGTGACATCATCGCCGAACCGCTGCGCACCTACTATCCAAAGATGCCGCGTCAGGAAGTGAAGGATAAGGTTAAAACCATGATGATGAAGGTCGGTCTGCTGCCGAACCTCATCAACCGCTATCCGCACGAGTTCTCCGGTGGCCAGTGCCAGCGTATCGGTATCGCCCGTGCGCTGATTCTTGAGCCGAAGCTGATTATCTGTGATGAGCCGGTGTCGGCGCTCGACGTGTCGATTCAGGCGCAGGTGGTCAACCTGCTGCAGAAACTGCAGCGTGAAATGGGCCTGTCGCTGATCTTCATCGCGCATGACCTGGCGGTGGTGAAGCACATCTCTGATCGCGTACTGGTGATGTATCTCGGCCACGCGGTTGAGCTGGGGACCTATGATGCGGTATATAACGATCCGCAGCATCCGTACACCAAAGCGCTGATGTCGGCGGTGCCGATTCCTGATCCGGACCTGGAGAAGAATAAGCAGATTCAGCTGCTGGAAGGGGAACTGCCGTCGCCAATCAATCCGCCATCAGGCTGCGTGTTCCGTACCCGCTGCCCGATTGCCGGCCCGGAGTGCGCCAAAACCCGACCGCTACTGGAAGGCAGTTTCCGCCATGCGGTGTCCTGTCTGAAGGTTGATCCGCTATAAGAGCGGCGCCATAAACAACAACGCCGGGCAGTGCCCGGCGTTGTTTTATGCGCTGCGGCTTATTCACGCCACAGAATATGACACAGCTTATGGTCTTTCTCGCGGCACAGCAGGATGCGCGCGAACACATCGGTAATCGGTTCGCCGTCCGCTTCACCGAGGCCGATCACCACTTCTGAGAAGAAGTCAGGGTTGAGATCGAAATCGACATGTTCCTGCCAGTCTTCGGATGGATCAAACAGCTCGGCGCCGCCGCGCTCTTCAAATTGCAGATTGAACAGAATGATGTCTGCCGGATCGAGGTTATCGCCTGCCAGCTCAAGAAAAATATCGTAAGCCTGTTCCAGCGTTTCATCTTCAGTAAGGCGATTATTTAAATCCATGGTCATTCCTGCTTGCCCTGAGGCGGTAATATTTTCGCTCGTTTTACAGTAAAGGGCTAAAGAAGTAAAACAGTCGTTCAACGATGCGCTGCCACCAGGCACGTTTTGCCCAGCGCGCGCCGTCCAGCAGACGCGAACGGGCGATATAATCATCCTGGACGGTGGCGAGATCGCTACCAAAGCCGTCATCATCCACCACCAGCGTGATCTCAAAGTTGAGCCACAGGCTGCGCATATCCAGGTTCACCGTGCCCACCAGGCTGAGCTGACCGTCTACCAGCACGCTCTTGGTGTGCAACAGGCCATCTTCAAACTGATAGATTTTCACCCCGGCTTCCAGCAGTTCAGTGAAGAAGGCGCGGCTGGCCCAGCCGACCAGCAGCGAGTCATTGTGGCGCGGTACAACAATGCTCACCTCAACGCCACGCAGCGCGGCGGTACAGATGGCGTGCAGTAAGTCGTCGCTCGGCACGAAGTAGGGCGTGGTCATGATCAGCTGCTCGCGCGCCGAGTATACCGCCGTCAGCAGCGCCTGATGAATCATGTCCTCCGGGAAGCCCGGCCCTGAGGCGATCACCTGAATGGTGTGACCGCTCTCCTGCTCAAACGGCATCACATTGCCGTCCGGCGCCGGCGGCAGAATGCGTTTGCCGGTTTCGATTTCCCAGTCGCAGGCGTAGACGATGCCCATGGTGGTGGCCACCGGGCCCTCCATGCGCGCCATCAGATCAATCCACTGACCCACGCCAGCATCCTGTTTAAAGAAGCGCGGATCCACCAGATTCATGCTGCCGGTATAGGCAATATAATTATCGATCAGCACCACTTTGCGGTGCTGACGCAAATCCATGCGGCGCAGGAACACACGCCACAGGCTGACCTGCAATGCCTCGACCACATCAATACCGGCGTTGCGCATCATGCCTACCCACGGACTGCGGAAGAACGCCACGCTGCCGGCGGAGTCCAGCATCAGGCGGCAGTGCACGCCGCGCCGTGAGGCAGCCATCAGCGATTCCGCCACATCATCAGCCAGACCACCCGGCTGCCAGATGTAAAACACCATCTCAATATTATGGCGCGCCAGCTGAATATCGCGGATCAGCGCCTGCATCACGTCATCGGCGCTGGTCAGCAGCTGCAGCTGATTGCCTTTAACGCCGGCAATACCCTGACGATGACGGCACAGCTCGAACAGGGAACGCGCCACGTCGCTGTGTTCAGTCGCGAAAATGTGACGACACTGTTTCAGGTCGTTGAGCCATTTGGCAGTCGAGGGCCACATGGTGCGGGCGCGTTCTGCGCGGCGTTTACCTAAATGCAGTTCGCCAAACGACAGATAGGCGATAATACCCACCAGCGGCAGAATGTAGATGATCAGCAGCCAGGCCATCGCTGAGGTCACCGCACGCCGCTTCATCAGGATGCGCAGCGTAACCCCGGCAATCAGCAGCCAGTAGCCAAACAGCAGCAACCAGCTGATAAGGGTATAAAATGTGGTCATAAAGTGGACGTCCCGTTCGCGCTTTGATGGGCAAAGTTTACGTGTTGATCTGCGCCAGCGAAACCTTTAATCGTTGATGACGTTTCGATGAAGGTTTCGATTTGGCATTTTTAGCCAGATCACTATAATGCGTCGCGGGTTTAGCCAGTCAGAGAGGATGTGATGAGACGCAGCAGAAATGAAGT
Source organism: gamma proteobacterium symbiont of Lampromicra miyakona (assembly GCF_059730895.1). Classification (NCBI taxonomy): domain Bacteria; kingdom Pseudomonadati; phylum Pseudomonadota; class Gammaproteobacteria; species gamma proteobacterium symbiont of Lampromicra miyakona. The sequence continues at coordinate 1,922,765 of NZ_AP035932.1, forward strand.
GGCCCGCTGGAGAATGTTACGCCAGGCGCATCGCCGTCGTGCCCGCTGGCTGGAAGGACAGTCACGTCGTTATAAGCGCATCCATGCGATTCGTCATCAGGTGGCGCAGCAGCAGCGCCGCTCCATCCTGTTTATCACGCAGAATACCTGAGCAATGAACGCGGTCGTCAGTGGCCGCGTAATACCAGTGAAACATTCACTATCTGCAGGGCTGCCGCCAGTACCACCAGCATGACGATGTGCTGGCGTGCCTGACGCCAGCCCTGACGGCGCCACAGCCACAGCGCACGACCAATCAGCAGCAGCACCAGCACTAACAACAGAAGGGGCTGCCACTGCATCAGAACACCCGTTTAAACGGTTTAACCGTGACTTTGTCGTACACGCCAGCGGCGATATACGGATCGTCATTGGCCCACGACTGGGCCGTTTCCAGCGATGAGAACTCGGCAACAATCACAGAACCGGTGAAACCAGCCGGGCCCGGCTCATTACTGTCGACGGCAGGCAGAGGACCGGCGACAATCAGACGCCCCTCATCCTGCAGCAGCTGCAGACGCGCCAGGTGTGCCGGGCGCACAGAGTTACGTTTTTCCAGTGAATCTGCGGTATCTTCCGCATAAATGACGTAAAGCACGATGGGATACTCCCGTTAGACTTGCCGAATTTGCGAGACACGTTAAGTGATCGCTAAACAGAGTGCAAACGAAAGATAATGGGCGCGCGCTGCAACGCAGGCAGGGTTAAAAAGCGCCTTTCTTTTGGCCTTCAGTAGCGTGCTTATTGAAACTGATTGCTATTTGCATTTAAAATCAGCGCTTCACTCAATGAACATGACTGATATGACGACGTTGACTACGCCTTTTCCAACCCGAACGCCTGTGTCCGTGATTTTATCCGTGCTCCTTCACGGTTCGGTAATCGCCGGCATTCTTTATGCTTCATTTCATCAGACCATTGAGGTTCCTAAAGCGTCTCAGCCTATCAGCATTAGCATGGTAGCCCCCGAAGTGCAGCCTGAACCGGCACCGGCAGCCGTAACCCCGCCGCCGCCTGAGCCGGAACCCGAGCCGGAAGTCGCGCCAGAGCCACCAAAAGCCGAGCCGGTGCCGATCCCTAAGCCGGAACCTAAACCGAAGCCAAAACCGAAACCGAAGCCAAAGGTGGAGAAAAAGGCAGAGCCGAAGCCGCGCCAGCAGGTGAAGCCGCAGGAGAATCCGTTTAAACAGGACGCGCCAGCCGCGCAAACGCGCCCCTCTACGGCACCGAAGAGTAACCCGGCCCCAACGCAGACGGTGTCGGATGGACCGAAAGCGATGAGCGTCAGCAAGCCGGCCTATCCGGCGCGTGCGTTCGCGCTGCGCGTTGAAGGGCGGGTGCGGGTGAAGTTTGACGTGGACAGCGATGGGCGCGTCGATAATGTCGAGATTTTGTCCGCTGAGCCGCGCAACATGTTTGAGCGCGAAGTGAAGCAGGCGATGAAGAAGTGGCGCTATCAGCCAGGGCGGCCGGGCAAGGGGCTGACGATGAACATCGTGTTCCGCATTAACGGCGGCGCGAACATCGAGTAAAGCCAGACAGGCAAAGAAAAAGCGGCCATTCCGGGCCGCTTTTTTATACGCTTAATCGCTCAGATTGGCTCGGCCTTCCGGCAGTGGACGGGATTTCCCGCTGTTATCGACCGCCACATAAACAAACACCGCTTCGGTGGCGCAGTAAGTCTGGCCGATCGGTTCGGACGACACTTTTTTAATCCACACTTCCACGTTAATGGTCATCGAGCTATTGCCGGTGCGGATGCAGCGCGCGTAGCAGCTCACCACATCCCCGACGGCGACGGGCTTGAGGAAGGTCATACCGTCCACGCGCACGGTTACCACGCGGCCTTTGGCAATCTCTTTAGCCAGTATCGCGCCGCCCATATCCATCTGCGACATCAGCCAGCCGCCGAAGATATCACCGTTGGCATTGGTATCTGCCGGCATCGCCAGGGTACGCGAGACCATCTCGCCTTGCGGCAACTTATGTTTTTCGTCCATTGCTCAGTTCTTCTGCAGGTGAAGACAAGCCCGGCGGAGACCGGGCTGCATCGATTATTTTTGTTCTTGTTGCGGCATCTGTCGCCAGATGTACAGGCCGCTTAACAGCGTAAACAGCAGGGTCAGGCCAGTAAGACCGAACACCTTAAAGTTAACCCAAAACGCCTGGGATAACCAAAACGCGACATAAATATTCGCCAGGCCGCAGGCCAGGAAGAACAGGGCCCAGGCGATATTCAGCCGACGCCATACCGCACCCGGCAGCTGCAGCTCTTTGCCAAGCATGGTCTGGATCAGCGGTTGCTGCATAAACCACTGGCTGTACAGCAGTGCCAGCGCGAACAGCGAGTAAATCACCGTGACTTTCCATTTGATGAACTCATCGTTGTGGAATACATAGGTCAGGGTGCCAAACACCGCAACCAGCACAAAGGTGAAAATGGTCATCTTTTCCAGCTTGCGGTACAGCACCCAGCTGACCACCAGCGCGATACCGGTCGCCACCACCAGCGCGCCGGAGGCGACGAAAATGTCGTACAGCTTGTAGAAAATAAAGAAAACTACCAGGGGAAGAAAATCGAGTAACTGCTTCATAGCGTTTCCAGTCAGGGGCAGGAGCGTTGAGTTACGGCGCCGCCGCGGGCGCCGTAACGCTTAACGTAACAGCATATACAGCCGGTACAAATAGATAATCAGAATGGCTGATACCAGGTTGCCCAGCGCGTTGAGCACCACCGAAGCGATATTGGCAGGCAGCACGGTCAGCGAGGAGAAGAAGAACATCAGCGCAATTTTCGCCAGCAGCCACAGAATAATCGCCGGGGCGATCACCTTAATGTTCTTCCAGGCCAGACGCATACTGGCGCGCATCGCACTGAAAATGCCCATTTTTTCACTTGCCAGCATCACCGGCGCCAGCGACAGCAGAATCGCCAGAATCACACCCGGCACCATCAGTACCATAAAGCCCAGCTGAACCAGCAGGGTGATCAGGAAGGTCTGCACCAGCAGTTTCGGCAGCAGCGGCGCAGAGGCGCCAATCGCGCGCAGCGCGCTGACGCGCTGTCCACTGGATACCATCGGCAGCAGGCACAGCATGCCGCCCAGCAGCAGCGTGTTGCCAATCAGGGCAGCAAAAGTGCCGGCGGCAGAGGCGCGCAGCAGAATGCGTTGCTGATCCGGTGACATGTTCTGAACGATTTCAAACAGCGATGAGGCGCTGCTGTCGGTCTGGCTGAGCAGGGATAACTGATCCTCGCCCGGCGTCAGGGCGTGGCCAACAATCACGGTAATAAACGAGGTCAGTAACGCCATCAGCACGATGGTGACCAGCTGATGGCGCAGAAAATTTCCTGTGTCACGGTATAACGAGCTTGCCGTGATAGACATGTACACTCCTTGAAGGAACGGGGTTAATTAACCCGGCGATTGTACATGTTCTGCAGGCAGGCTGGCACCCGGAATCCCATAACTTTCTGTCATCTCAGGTAAAGAAGGGTGAAAAAGCGCGGGTAAACCATAGCGCGCCCGGGCGCGATCGCAGGCGTCATTCGGCACGCCATTTTCGCCGGACATGGCGAATTCCCGGCACGGTGACGGCCGCTGCGCATAAATCCCACAGGAAACACAGCCGCCAATTTCACCCTGCAGCGCCACGCAGCGCGGGGCACGATCGTTGGTGCCGCGCATGTTGCGCATCATCAGGCTCAGGGGTTCTGTCAGTTCAACCGGCACCGCGCCACCGCCGTCGTCGGCTTCGGCCCAGTAAAAAGAAACGCGAAAATGGGCGCAGCAGGCGCCACAGGTCATACAGGGGTTAAGTAAATCGCTCATCTGATCGCCCGCCACTCCTGAGGCTTCGAACCAAAATCACAAAAGGGGAATAGCAACATAATCACGCCGTGTCATGGCGGCAACAGGATTTTTATGTCCGCTTGTAAAGGCAAAATTGATCTGAATCAATTCATTGTTTTATAAGTGATTAATTTGAATTGATGCTGATGATCTTTTCGCAAAAAAGGGGTAAATCTTGTGCCGCGATTAACCTCAATACCCTGTTTTCCGGCAAAGGAGTGATTATGAAACTGGCTAAATGCGCGCTGCTGCTGGCGCTGGCGATCCCGCAACTGGCACTGGCTCACCAGGCCGGTGATTTTTTTGTGCGCGCCGGTAGCGCGACCGTTCGTCCGACCGAAGGCTCTGATAATGTGCTGGGTATGGGCGGCTTCAGCGTCAGTAATGATACCCAGCTGGGTCTGACGTTTACCTGGATGGCGACCGACAATATCGGCGTTGAGCTGCTGGCGGCCACGCCGTTCCGCCACAAAGTGGGACTTGGCCCGACCGGTAACCTCGCTACCGTGCGTCAGCTGCCGCCCACCCTGATGGCGCAGTACTACTTTTTCGACAGCCAAAGCGCGCTGCGCCCTTACGTTGGTGTCGGGATCAACTACACCACCTTCTACGATGCGAAGTTCAACCAGACCGGGCAGGATGCGCAGCTGAGCGATTTGAGCGTGAAAGACTCCTGGGGCGTGGCGGGTCAGGTCGGGCTGGATTATCAGATCAACCGCGACTGGATGCTCAACGCGTCATTGTGGTACATGGACATCGATACCGAGGTGAAATTCAAAGCGGCGGGCGAACAGCAGAATATCAATACCCGCATCGATCCGTGGGTGTTCTTCTTTGGCGCGGGCTACCGTTTCTGATTTTTACACCAGAAAGAAAAAGGGCGACCCGCAGGTCGCCCGTTTAGTTACTTAATCTGCATATTGTTGACGACGGATTTTACCCCCGCCACGTTACGCGTTACCGCAACCGCACGGTTGGCCATCTGCGGCGAGCTGACAAAGCCGCTCAGCTGTACTTTCCCTTTGAAGGTCTCAACGTTAATTTCTGTCGATTTCAGCGCCTCGTCATTCAGCAGCTGTGCCTTCACTTTGGTGGTAATGACCGTGTCATCGATGTAACCGCCGGTCCCTTCCTTTGTTGCTGTTGGTGCACAGGCACTTAAGGTGAGCGCCATCACTGCAGCCACTAAAAAACCCGCAACGACTTTGAACAATTTCATTGGTTATCTCCCTGTCATAGATGGTGGTGCACCGTAACGTGACGGCACGCTTAAGTGTGGGCCGTGCCTCGCATTTCGGCAACTCAGGCGCGATGAAAAAGTTTGTCGCAGGGGAGAAAAAAGGGGTAAGAAGTAAGAAGGGCCCCGCAGCCAGTGCAGGGCCGTGCCAACTTAGCGGGTAGCCGCTTTGAGATCGCTGACGAACGTTTGCAGTTCGCTGAGCAGCGCCGTTGGGTCGTTCTGATTACGCTCAATGATTTTCACGATGGCCGAGCCGGAGATGGCTCCGGCGGCTCCGGCGGCAACGGCCTCTTTCACCTGACCCGGCTCAGAGATGCCGAAGCCCTGCAGCGGCGGCGCAGCATGATATTCGCGCAGCTTCTCGATCAGATGATGCAGCGGCAGGCTGGCGCGATTTTCCGCACCGGTAACGCCGGCGCGTGACAGCAGATAGGTGTAGCCACGGCCGTGCGAGGCGATTTCGCGCAGCAGATCGTCATCCGCGTTGGGCGGACAGATAAAGATCGGCGCAATGTTGTGACGCATCGCCGCCTGGCGGAACGGGGCCGACTCTTCCACCGGCACGTCTGCCACCAGCACCGAGTCAACGCCGACCGCAGCGCACTGCGCGTAGAAGTTGTCGATACCTCTGCTGAACACCAGGTTGGCGTACATCAGCAGGCCAATCGGCAGATCGGGGTATTTCTGGCGCACGGTGGCCAGCATTTCAAAACACTGCGCCACGGTGGTGCCGGCGGCAAAGGCACGCAGCGTAGCGCCCTGAATCGTCGGGCCATCGGCCAGCGGATCGGAGAACGGAATGCCCAGCTCCAGCGCATCCGCACCGCCCGCGACCAGCGCATCAATAATTTGCAGCGACAGCGCCGGCGACGGATCGCCAAGGGTGACGAAGGGCACAAACGCGCCTTCCTGTTTCGCGGACAGACGTTGAAACAGCTGATTATAACGTTCCATCAGATCTCTCCCTTAGCTTTCAGAATATCGTGTACGGTAAAGATGTCTTTGTCGCCTCGGCCGGAAAGGTTCACCACCAGCAGCTGCTCATTGTCCGGGTTTTCGCGGATCATCTTCAGCGCATACGCCAGCGCGTGCGATGACTCCAGTGCCGGAATGATGCCTTCGGCACGACACAGCGTTTTAAAGGCATCCAGCGCTTCATCATCCGTGATTGACACGTAGTCAGCGCGGCCGGTGCTGTTCAGGTGCGCATGCTGCGGACCGACCGACGGGAAATCGAGACCGGCAGAGATGGAGTAGGACTCTTCGATCTGTCCCTCTTCGGTCTGCATCATCGGCGCCTTCATGCCGAAATAGATGCCGACGCGACCGTGCTTGAGCGGCGCACCGTGCTCACCGGTGTCAATACCGTGACCCGCAGGCTCCACGCCGATCAGGCGCACGCTGCTCTCTTCGATGAAATCCGCAAACATGCCGATGGCGTTAGAACCGCCGCCGACGCACGCCACTACCGCATCCGGCAGGCGACCCTCTTTTTCCAGAATCTGCGCTTTGGTCTCTTCGCCAATCATGCGCTGGAATTCACGTACAATGGTCGGGAACGGGTGCGGACCTGCGGCAGTGCCGAGCATGTAGTGCGCGGTTTCGTAGCTGCCGGACCAGTCGCGCAGCGCCTCGTTACAGGCATCTTTCAGCGTGGCCGAGCCGCTGTGTACCGGAATCACCTCTGCGCCCATCAGCCGCATACGGAACACGTTGGGTGACTGACGCTCAACGTCTTTCGCGCCCATGTAAATACGGCATTTCATGCCGAGCAGGGCACACGCCAGTGCCGACGCCACGCCGTGCTGACCGGCGCCGGTTTCCGCGATGATCTCGTTTTTGCCCATGCGTTTTGCCAGCAGCGCCTGGCCCAGCACCTGGTTAGTTTTGTGTGCGCCGCCGTGCAGCAGGTCTTCGCGCTTCAGGTACAGGCGGGTTTTGCTGCCTTTGGTCAGGTTGCTGCACAGCGTCAGGGCCGTCGGGCGACCGGCGTAGTTTTTCAGCAGGTCAGTAAATTCAGCCTGAAACGCCGGATCGCGCTGTGCTTCAACAAAGGCCGTTTCCAGCTGACGCAGTGCTGGCATCAAAATCTGCGGCACATACTGGCCGCCGAATTCGCCAAAGTAGGGATTAAGTAATGTCGTCATCGTGTCCTCTTCCTTATCCGGCCCGCCCGCAGGCGGGCAGACGCAATTAATAGGCGCGCAGCGTGCGGAATACCGCCGCGACTTTGCTGGCATCTTTGATGCCCGGCGCGGATTCCACGCCGGAGTTGAAGTCGAGGCCGGCACAGCCGAGCTGAGCGGCTTCGACGCAGTTATCGGCGCTCAGGCCACCGGCCAGCAGCACATCAGCCAGGTCTTCACCCTGCAGCAGCGACCAGTCAAAACGCTGACCGCTGCCACCCTGGCCATTATCCAGCACGTAGCGATCAACGTGCGGCCAGTCGCGTGGCGGCAACCGATCTTGAATGCTCAGTGCCTTCCAGATGCGCACGCTGGCTGGCAGCGCCTGGCGCAGTTCCGCAACGTAGGCTTTGTCTTCGTCGCCGTGCAGCTGGACGGCCGCAAGCGATAAACGCGCGGCTAACGTGACAACGTCACTGATAGCCTGATTGCGGAACACGCCGACATACTTCAGTGGCGCAGCGGCGATCACCGCCTGCGCCTGCGCCTCGTTAACCTGGCGCGGCGAACCGGCGGCAAAAATCACGCCGCCATACAGCGCGCCAGCCTGATGCGCGGCCTGCGCGTCTTCCGGGCGGGTCAGGCCGCACACCTTGTTATCGCCCAGCAGCACGCGGCGCACACCGGCGTCGAGGTCGTGCTCTTCCATCAGCGCCGAGCCAATTAAAAAGCCGTTGGCAAAATGGCTCAGCTCGCGCACCTGGGCGTAATTATGGATGCCGGACTCGCTGATCACGGTGACGCCATGGCTGAGACGCGGGGCCAGCTGACGCGTGCGATTCAGGTCAATCGACAAATCACGCAGATCGCGGTTGTTGATGCCGACCACTTTAGCTTCCAGCGCGATAGCCCGCTCCAGCTCTTCTTCATTACTGACTTCGGTCAGCACGCCCATTTTCAGGCTATGCGCCACCGCAGCCAGCTGACGGTACTGCTCATCATCCAGTACTGACAGCATCAGCAGAATGGCATCGGCCTGATAATGGCGCGCCAGGTAAATCTGGTAGGGATCAATAATAAAGTCTTTGCACAGCACCGGCTGCGTGCTGGCGGCGCTGACCACCGGCAGGAAATCAAAGCTGCCCTGGAAATATTTCTCATCGGTCAGCACTGACACCGCAGAGGCGTAATGGCGGTAGATTCCGGCGATAGTCGCGGGATCAAAATCGGCGCGAATCAGCCCTTTAGACGGGGAGGCTTTTTTACACTCCAGAATGAAGACGGTGCGCGTGCCGCGCAGCGCCTCGTAAAAATGACGCTCCGCCGGCTGCAGATCGTTCTGGAAGGAGGCCAGCGGCTGCTGCGATTTACGTGCTTCAACCCACAGGGCTTTATCCTGCACAATTTTCTCTAATACGGTGCCCTTGATACTCATTTCATCCTCTCGCTGCCAGTGCCACAACGCGCTCGTACGCCTGACCGCTGCGAATGGCAGCCATGGCGCGCTCAGCGTTATCGCGCAAATCTTCATTTCCGAATACTTTCAGCAACATTGCGACATTTACCGCAACGGCCTGCTCGTGGGCGGGCTGGCCTTTACCCTGGAGCAAACGCGTCAGAATGTCACGGTTTTCTTCCGGTGTGCCGCCGGCCAGTGCCTCTTTCGGCTGGAAGCTGAAGCCAAAGTCTTCCGGCGTCAACTGGTAACTGGTGATCTCGCCGTCACGCAGCTCAGCGACCTGGGTCGCACTGTGCAGCGCCACTTCATCCATGCCGCCACCGTGCACCACGGCAGCACGCTTGTAGTCCAGCACTTTCAGCGTCTGGGCAATGGGCAGCACCAGTTCCGGACTGTAGACGCCAATCACCGCCAGCGGTGGGCGCGCCGGGTTGATCAGCGGACCCAGCACGTTAAACAGCGTGCGGGTTTTCAGCTGCTGGCGCACCGGCATCGCGTGGCGGAAACCGCTGTGATACTGCGGCGCAAACAGGAAGCAGACGTTGAGATCGTCCAGCGCCTGCCGTGCCTGCTGCGCCGGCATGTCGAGATTGATACCGAAAGCGGCCAGCAGATCGGAAGATCCGGATTTGCTGGAGACGCTGCGGTTGCCGTGCTTGGCCACTTTCAGCCCGCAGGTGGCGGCGACAAAGGCGCTGGCCGTTGAAATATTAATGCTGTTGCTGCCATCACCGCCGGTGCCAACGATATCGGCAAAAGTATAGTCCGGACGCGGGAACGGTCTGGCATCGGCCAGCAGCGCGGAGGCGGCACCGGCGATCTCTTCCGGGCGCTCGCCACGCACTTTCATGGAGATCAGCGCCGCTGCCAGCTGCGTCGGCTCCAGCTGTCCGGTAATAATCGCGCTGAACAGCTGGTGGCTCTCGGCCTGGCTCAGCGTTTGCGCCTGATACAGTTTTTCCAGAATAGTTTGCATCATCATCTCCCTGTTATTTCGCCAGCGCCCAGGCCAGTGTTTGCTCCAGCAGACGTGCGCCCTGCGTGGTGAGAATCGACTCAGGATGGAACTGGAATCCGCACACGCGGTCCGTTTCGTGACGCACCGCCATCACCATGCCGTTGTAGCTGGCGTTAACCGTCAGTTCCGCCGGCGTATTGCTGCCCACCAGCGAGTGGTAACGCGCCACCGGCAGCGGGTTGCTGAGGCCGGTAAACATCGCCTCGCCATCATGGGTAATGGCGGAGGCTTTGCCGTGCAGAATTTCGCCCGCCTGGCCGACGTGCCCGCCGTAAGCTTCGACGATGGCCTGATGGCCGAGACAGATACCAATGATCGGCAGCTGACCGCGCAGCGCCTGTAACAGCTGCGGCATGCAGCCGGCATCTTTCGGTGCGCCAGGGCCGGGTGAGAGCATCAGCACCGGGTTTTCCATCTGCTGCAGGCGCTCGATCAGCACTTCTGCCGGGACGTTGTTGCGGTAAATCACCACGTTGTGGCCAAAGGTACGCAGCTGATCAACGAGGTTGTAGGTAAAGGAGTCGATATTATCGAGCAGCAGGATATCGGCCATCAGAAAATCTCCTTGCAGTGATGGGCAGTAGCGATGGCGCGCAATACCGCGCGGGCTTTGTTGCGGCTCTCATCCGCTTCAGCCTGAGGCTGAGAATCCAGCACCACGCCGGCACCGGCCTGCACGGTGGCAACGCCACCTTCCACCCAGGCGGAGCGGATGACGATGCAGGTATCCAGGTCGCCGCTGGCGGTGAAGTAGCCGACCGCGCCGCCGTAGCTGCCGCGCCGCGTGCCTTCTTTTTCCGCAATCAGCTGCATCGCGCGCACTTTCGGTGCGCCACTCAGCGTGCCCATGTTCATGCAGGCGCGATAGGCGTGCAGCACATCAAGGTCGTTACGCAGCGTGCCTACCACGCGGGACACCAGGTGCATCACAAACGAGTAGCGGTCCACTTTGGTTAAATCCGCCACGTAACGGCTGCCGGGCACACAGATACGCGCCAGGTCGTTGCGCGCCAGATCCACCAGCATCAGGTGCTCAGCCAGCTCTTTATGATCGGTGCGCATTTCCAGTTCAATACGGCTGTCCAGGTCGCGATCCAGCGAGCCATCCGCATGGCGACCGCGCGGACGCGTACCGGCAATCGGATAGATTTCGATCTGGCGCGAGCTGGCGTCATACTTCAGCGAACTCTCCGGCGAAGCGCCGAACAGCGCAAAATCCTGATCCTGCATAAAGAACATGTAAGGGCTGGGGTTGCTGTTTTTCAGCGTATCGTAAGCCGCCAGCGGTGACGGGCACGGCAGCGAGAAGCGGCGCGATGGTACCACCTGGAAGATTTCGCCGATGCGAATGGCCTGCTGCAGTTCGCTTACCACGTTGCAGTAAGCTTCATCGCTCTGGCTGGTGCTCAGCGTCATCTGCTCGACGCGCTGCACCGGCAGCGCAGGTGCTGGCTGCGTCATCTGACCGTGCAGCTGTTCAATACGGCTCTGCAGACGCTGAAACTCGCTGGTGGACGGCGCAAACAGGCTGGCCTGCAGACGGGCGCTGCGCTGCTGGTGATCGATCACCAGTAACGTTTCGGCGAGGTAGAAACAGTAATCCGGGCAGCTTTGGTCATTGCGCAGCGGCGGCAGATCTTCAAATCCCGCCACCAGATCGTAGGCAAACAGGCCGCCCAGCAGCATGGCTTCACGTTCTTCGGCCGGGCTGTTAACCAGATGCGGAATCAGACGCAGCGCATCAAACACCGACAGCGCTTTCAGGCGGGAGTCTTCATCGTGCAGACCCTCAACCGGCGTGAAATGCAGCTCACGTCCGTCCGGGCGCACGGCGATGCGCACCTCGGGGGGCAGTGCTTCGTCCAGCAGCGGCAGCAGCGCGCGGCCGTTTTCCGACAGCGCCTGCAGGGTAACAACATTGCCCAGGGCGCTGATGCGCAGCGCGCTGTCGACAATCAGCAGGCTTTTCAGGTTCTGCTTGCTGTCGATATCGGCAGATTCAAGCAGCAGAGTTGCCGGACGTGCGCCGCATAATTGATGAAACACTGCGGCCGGATCTTCGCGGTAGGGCGCGGTACCGGTAATCAACTTCAATGTAGGTTTCGCATTAGCCATAATGGATTCTCTGAATTTCGCTCAAAAAAAAGCCCGCTCGGTGGCGGGCTCAGGTATCTGCACTGCGGTTACGCAAAATGTGCATGACGACGTCGCCCGTGAAAGGGATCATCGCGCCACCAACCATTAACATGCGTACCAATAAGAGCCATGATTAAATACCCGTTACGTGTGAACTTGTGTACTAGTTAACTGGTTCGGGTGAAAAAAGTCAATACCCTTTTTCAGTTACGGGCAAAATCGTTATCATGCCAGCCGGTTTATTGCAGTCGCTGGAGTGACCTTGTCAGATATCGCCCGTTTTCCACTTTATGATTTACACAGCCATACCCAGGCTTCTGACGGTTTGCTGACGCCGACCGCGCTGGTGCAGCGCGCCGTTGAGATGCACGTCGGCGTGCTGGCGATTACCGATCACGACAGCGTGGCGGGCGTTGCCGAAGCGCAGGCGGCGGTGCAGCAGCTTCAGCTACCGCTGCGGGTACTGGCCGGTGTGGAAGCGTCTACGCTGTGGGAAAATCACGAAATTCATATTGTCGGACTCAACGTTGATACGCAGCATCCGGCGTTAACTGCTTTTCTGGCGCAGCAGCACCAGTGCCGTATGGCACGTGCAGAACTGATTGCCGAACGGCTGGAGCGCGCGCGCATTCCTGACGCACTGGCCGGCGCTCAGCGTCTGGCGCAGGGCGGGGTGATTACCCGCGGGCATTTTGCCCGCTATCTGGTAGAGCTGGGCAAAGCCGATAACATGGCGCAGGTATTTAAAAACTATCTGGCGCGCGGCAAAACCGGCTACGTGCCACCACAATGGTGTACAATTAAACAAGCCATTGATGCTATTCATCATTCTGGTGGCGTGGCGGTACTGGCCCATCCTGCGCGCTACGGGCTGTCGGCCAAATGGCTGAAGCGACTGATTGCGCATTTTGCCGCAGAAGGCGGCGATGCGATGGAAGTGGCGCAGTGTCAGCAGGCACCGAATGAACGTACCCAGCTGGCGAGCTATGCGCGCGATAATCAGCTGGCGGCCTCGCAGGGGTCCGATTTTCACCAACCCTGTCCGTGGATTGAACTGGGGCGCAAGCTATGGCTGCCGGGCGGCGTGGAGCCGGTCTGGGAGCGTTTTCCCGCTTTAGCGCCGGTCAGATCGCACGTTGATGGGTGATATGAGGTTTTTATGAGTCAACTTTTTCACATTCATCCGGAAAATCCGCAGCCGCGTCTGGTTAATCAGGCGGTGGATTATCTCAACAAAGGCAGCGTTATTGTCTATCCGACCGATTCCGGCTACGCGCTGGGATGCCGTCTGGAAGAGAAGAATGCCATGGAACGCATCTGCCGCATTCGTCAGCTCGATGGTAACCATAACTTTACCCTGATGTGCCGCGATCTCTCTGAGCTGTCGACCTATTCGCAGGTGGATAACAGCGCGTTTCGCATTCTGAAAAACAATACGCCAGGCAATTACACCTTCATTCTGAAGGCCACCAAAGAAGTGCCGCGTCGTCTGATGAACGACAAACGTAAAACCATCGGCCTGCGCGTACCGTCAAACCCGGTGGCGCTGGCGCTGCTGGAACGCCTCAATGAGCCGATGATGTCGACCTCCCTGATGCTGCCAGGCAATGATTTCACTGAATCCGATCCGGAAGAGATCCAGCACAGCATCGGCAAGCTGGTGGATTTAATTATCGATGGCGGCACGCTGGGCCAGCAGCCAACCACCGTGATCGATCTCACCAGCGATGCGCCCGTCATCGTGCGTGAAGGGGCAGGCGATACCCGCCCGTTCCTGTGATTACGCCGGGCCAGGCGCTGTTTGTGGCGTCTGGCCGATGTTGGCTTCCAGCCAGCGTTTGAAATCGCCGTACGGAATGTACAGCGAGACATCTTTTAAGATGACTTTTTTGCTGCGTACGTTAGCAATTTCATGGCTGTAACCCACAATCACTCCGCTGATGGTCTGGTCGGCATTATAGACAGCGCCGCCTGACATCCCCTGAACGACACCGGCATCGGAAGCCATTGCCATACAGGGCTTTTTATTCCAGCGATTATTAATGGCGGTGCGCGCCAGATTAACGCCGCTCGACTCCACCGGCATCGCGGAAATAAAACTGTAGCCATACATTTTAATTGGCTCGCCCACCGCGCTGCTGCGGAATTTCGCCAGCGTATCCGGACTGTTTTTATGATAAATAATCGCGACGTCGCAATAGGGGTGATAAGCCTTCACGCGCTGCACGGCGGTTTTGGCCACGTGCGCGGCAGTCAGACTGTATTCCGGTGTTAACGGAATGGTTGTACCGAGGATGCCCAGACCCAGTACCGTCGGGATGCCGGTCACGCTCATATCCACGTGCTGCAGCGCCGTACGACTGTACTCAGTATGGCCCACGGAACAGCCGCTCAGTGCCAGCGCTGCAAGCGCCGGCCAAAGCAGGGAGGTTCTCATGATGGCGGTCTTCATTTAATGTCCGTCAGCAAAATCCCTGGTGAAGACTTTCGACAGACAAATTAAATTCAATCCGTGAAACGATTAGCGCGCCATTTCCCGAGCGCGCCGGATTATATTATCAGGCCAGCTGTACCATTATTTGTTAATGGCTTGTTGTTTGAAAGCTTATAAAAAGTAATTAAAATAATTTCTGATACTGCTTAGCCGAATTCAGGATTAAATTTTACACAGTTTTCGCGGCAGAACAATTCATCATATTTAATCTTTATCAAATAAAAGCGAAAATACAGACTTAATCCAACCTGCAGCGCCAATCTGCTGTATGGCTGGTGCTGCTGGCTGCAATAAGCTTTACTAACACCACTATTTAGTTCTTTGTGCTAATTTTGGTGTTTTACGCCGATTTTCTGTTTGCACATCTGCAGCCTGGCCGGGAACGCTGCGGGTAATAGACTGGTGAGCCTCTTTAATCTATTGCGGCACTAATCGGCGCGTCATTAAATAAATAAACGGTCTCAGGCAAAACAACGTAATTTCAGCGGGTTGCGCAGGCTATCATCACGCTCTTTACGCAAATCAATCAGAAATCTGAATCAATGACCTTGCTGCCCGCTTCAGCCTCCGGACCACAGGCGCTTTATTATCGGCAGAAAAGGAAAAGGTGTTAACGAAACTTTAGCTGGTGTAAAATCTCCGGCCGTCCGCGCTGGCACCTGGCGCGAAGCGGTCACAGATTCTGATACGGGACCTGGTAACGCCGGTATCTTACCTCTTCATTACCACGACGCCTGGGAAGGCGACAACGAGGCAGCTCCATGAGCGAGAAATTACAAAAAGTATTAGCGCGCGCCGGACACGGTTCGCGCCGTGAAATCGAAGCAATGATTTCAGCCGGACGCATCAGCGTCGATGGCAAACTGGCGACGCTGGGCGATCGCATCGAAAATGACAAAACCCTGAAAATCCGTATTGATGGCCATCTGGTATCGATTGCTGAATCGGCCACCGAGGTGTGTCGCGTACTGGCGTATTACAAACCGGAAGGTGAGCTGTGCACGCGCAACGATCCGGAAGGGCGCCCAACGGTATTTGATCGTCTGCCGCGCCTGCGCGGTTCACGCTGGATTGCCGTCGGCCGTCTGGACGTGAACACCTGCGGTCTGATGTTGTTCACCACCGACGGTGAGCTGGCCAACCGCCTGATGCACCCAAGCCGCGAAGTTGAGCGTGAATACGCAGTGCGCGTATTCGGTGAAGTGGATGACGAAAAAGTGCGTCAGCTGAGCAAGGGCGTGCAGCTGGAAGACGGTCCGGCAGCGTTCAAAACCATCAAATTCGCCGGCGGCGAAGGCATTAACCAGTGGTACAACGTCACCCTGACGGAAGGGCGTAACCGCGAGGTGCGTCGTCTGTGGGAAGCGGTTGGCGTGCAGGTAAGCCGTCTGATGCGCGTGCGCTACGGCGATATTCAGCTGCCAAAAGGTCTGCCGCGCGGCGGCTGGATGGAGATGGAACTGCCGGCGGTCAACTACCTGCGTAAGCTGGTGGGACTGCCGGAAGAGACGGTGACCAAAGTGGCGGTCGAGAAAGATCGTCGCCGCACCAAAGCGAACCAAATCCGCCGGGCGGTGAAACGCCATAGCGCGGTAAGCAATAACAGCCCGCGTCGCAACAACACCAAACGCGGTGCCTGATGCTCCCCGACGCCGCGCCTGCGGCGTCCGTTTTTACCAGTCGATTCCCTGCTGTGCCTGAATGCCGGCGTCAAACGCGTGTTTGACCGGACGCATCTCGCTGACGGTATCCGCCAGTTCCAGTAGCGTGCGGTGACAGCCGCGCCCGGTAATGATCACACTTTGCTGCGGCGGACGCTGCTGCAGTGCAGTGACCAGCTCATCCAGATCGAGATAATCCATACTCACCATGTAGGTGATTTCATCCAGTATCACCAGATCCAGCGACGTGTCTTGCAGCATGCGTCTGGCCTGTTGCCACACCTGCTGGCAGGCGGCCGTATCGCTGGCACGGTTTTGCGTCTCCCAGGTAAAGCCGGTGGCCATCACCTGAAACTCCACGCCGTGCTGCGCCAGCAGATTACGTTCACCATTGGGCCATTCGCCCTTAATAAACTGCACGGCAGCCACGTTTTTACCGTGGCCACAGGCGCGCAGCGCGGTGCCAAAAGCGGCGGTGGTTTTACCTTTGCCGTTGCCGGTAAACACCATCAGGATGCCGCGCGTTTCGGTGGCGGCGGCGATGCGGGCGTCAACCTGCTCTTTCAGCCGCTGCTGGCGTTGCTGGTGACGATCGCTCATGCGCTGGCCGGTCCCGGCTTGCGCCCCGGTTGTGCATCGTAGCTGATGCCGGTTTTACGGCGGCTGTCATCGCCCATCAGATAGAGGTAGAGCGGCATCAGGTCGGCCGGGGTTTTCAGCAGGCTGGCATTCTCCTCCGGGAAGGCGCTGGCGCGCATTTTGGTGCGCGTGCCGCCGGGATTGATGCAGTTCACCCGCAGATGGCGGTTTTTATACTCATCGGCCAGCACCTGCATCATGCCTTCGGTGGCGAATTTCGACACGGCATAGGCGCCCCAGCCCGCGCGGCCGGTGCGGCCCACGCTGGAGGTGGTGAACACCAGTGAACCGGCGTCGGATTTCAGCAGCAGCGGCAGCAGCGCCTGCGTTAAATAGAAGGTGGCGTCGAGGTTGATTTGCATCACCTGCTGCCAGACCGCCGGATCGAGTTCCGCCAGCGGCACGATTTCACCGAGAATGCCGGCGTTATGCAGCACGCCATCCAGCCGCGGCACCAGCGCGGCAACCTGTTGCGCCAGCTGCTGGCAGCTTTCCGGTGTGGCGTGCGCCAGATCCAGCAGCAGCGTAGCCGCGGGCTGTTTATTGAGCTGATTAATCGCCTCAGCGGTTTGCTGCAGCGTGGTGGCATTGCGGCCGAGCAGAATCACGCGCGCACCGTAGCGCGCATAGGTCAGGGCGGCTTCGCGGCCGATGCCGTTGGAAGCACCGGTCACAAGAATGATGCGATTGTCCAGCAGGTCGCTTTTCGGTTGATAATGCACAGCGATGTCCTTTGCAGGTCAGAGGGTTTTTTGGCTTTATGCCTCAATTTGGCGCAAGGTGCAATCGTCGCAACGCGCATTCTGTGCCGCCTGCCGGCATTTCAGGCGACGAATGGCATCAAAGCGGGTAAACTCAGGGTTTGACTGTAATTCACTGTTTATTAAGGCGGCAGAATGGATTTACTCTCCAGCTATGGATTATTTCTGGCCAAGGCCGTCACCGTCGTGGTGGCGATCGCAGCTATTGTACTGATTGTGCTCAATGCCGCGCTGCGTAAACGTCACAGCGGCGGTCAGCTGCGCTTAACCCATCTCGACGAAGCCTATCGTGAGATGAAAGAGGACCTGCAGCTGGCGAAGATGAAGCCGCAGGCGCAAAAAGTGTGGCTGAAGCAGCATAAGAAAGAAGAGAAACAGAAAGCCAAAGCCGAAAAGCGCAACGCCAAAGCCGGTGTGACTGAAGCGGCGAAGCCGACTCTCTATGTGCTGGAGTTCAAAGGCAGTATGGACGCCGGTGAAGTCAGCTCGCTGCGCGAAGAGATCTCCGCCGTGCTGGCGGTGGCGCAGCCGGGTGATGAAGTGCTGCTGCGGCTGGAAAGTCCCGGTGGCGTGGTGCACGGTTATGGCCTGGCCGCGTCGCAGCTACAACGTCTGCGTGATGCGGGGCTGCAGCTGACCGCGGTAGTGGATAAAGTTGCCGCCAGCGGTGGCTACATGATGGCCTGCGTTGCGGATCGCATCGTGGCGGCGCCGTTCTCCATCATTGGTTCCATCGGCGTGGTGGCGCAAATCCCTAACTTTAACCGGCTACTGAAGCGTAACGACATTGATGTGGAGCTGCACACTGCCGGCCAGTACAAGCGTACGCTGACGCTGTTTGGTGAGAATACCGAGGAAGGGCGGGAGAAATTTCAGGAAGACCTGAATGAAACCCATCAGCTGTTTAAAGATTTTGTGCATCAGATGCGTCCGGCGCTGGATCTGGACAAAGTGGCGACGGGCGAACACTGGTATGGCCGTCAGGCGCTGGATCTGGGGCTAATTGATGAGATTGGTACCAGCGATGCGCTGATCATTGCGCGTATGGACCGTTTTAGCGTGCTGGGCGTGCACTTCGCGCGCAAGAAAAAAATGATTGATCGCATGACCCACAGTGCCAGCGCGGCAGCCGAGCGGCTGATTCTGAAAATCTGGCAGCGCGGTGATAAACCGCTGTTGTGAACCAACCCGGCGCAGGCCGGGTTTTTTTATGCCAGGTGATACTGCGCGGAGAGCACCACGGCAAGGTGCTTAAACACGTTAAACACCGCCGTGGTTTTGGCAGTCGGCAACCCTTCATCGTCGAGGAACCACGGGCCGCGAAACACCAGAACCTCGCCCTGCTGAATCACCTCAGTGGCTTCCATCCCGGCAAAATATTCATCGTGCTGCTCAATGAGCTGATTAGCGATTTCCAGTAGCGCCTGGCGTGAAATGGATTCCGTTTCTGCTGACATTTTTCACCTCTTTTTTGACAGCGAATTTTCTCCTTCTATATTACTTGCCTGTCGGTGCGTTCAGCAAATCAGCGTTCGGTCAGAAAACTGGCGAGAAATTAAACAGAATGCTAATTAAGTTGCGTAACAGATTTTATCAGGTAGAGTGTGGGCGATTCAGCTTTCAGGGAGATCACACCAGGATGTGTGATACCGTCAGACGGAAAACTCGCTCTTAATCATCAAGTTGCAAATGCCGATGCAATCTGACCAGAGATTGTCCCCGCTGGCTTGAAAAGCAAAAAGTCAGCAGCAATATTGAACCCATTGGGTTTTGGGGCTGCCAATCCTCTCCCGTTTATCAGGACGTTTCAATTAGGTAAAGGTACATATGGGTAAAGCACTCGTCATCGTTGAGTCCCCGGCAAAGGCCAAAACAATCAATAAATACCTCGGTAATGACTACGTGGTGAAATCCAGCGTCGGTCATATCCGTGATTTGCCGACCAGTGGTTCAACGGCCCGTAAAAGTGCCGACGGGGAAAAGGCGAAAACCGGCAAGAAAGTAAAGAAAGATGAAAAGGCCGCGCTGGTTAATCGCATGGGCGTTGACCCGTGGCACGGCTGGGAAGCGGACTATCAGATTCTGCCCGGCAAGGAAAAAGTCGTCTCCGAACTGAAGAATCTGGCTGCCGATGCCGACCACATCTATCTCGCAACCGACCTTGACCGCGAAGGGGAAGCCATTGCGTGGCACCTGCGGGAAGTGATCGGCGGCGATGACAAACGCTTCAGCCGCGTGGTGTTTAACGAAATCACCAAAAATGCGATCCGTCAGGCTTTCGAGAAGCCGGGCGAACTGAATATTGAGCGCGTCAATGCGCAGCAGGCGCGTCGTTTTATGGACCGCGTGGTGGGCTATATGGTCTCGCCACTGCTGTGGAAAAAAATTGCCCGTGGCCTGTCGGCCGGACGCGTGCAGTCGGTTGCCGTGCGTCTGGTGGTGGAGCGCGAGCGCGAAATCAAAGCCTTCGTACCGGAAGAGTACTGGGAAATTGACGCCGATCTGTCAACGCCGAAAGGCGATGCGCTGGCGGTCAGGGTAACGCATCAGGGCGATAAAGCGTTCCGCCCGGTTAACCGCGAGCAAACCGAAGCGGCCGTGGCCATCCTGGAAAAGGCGCGTTACGCGGTTCTGGATCGTGAAGACAAGCCGACCAGCAGCAAACCGTCGGCGCCGTTTATCACCTCGACGCTGCAGCAGGCGGCGAGCACCCGCCTTGGTTTTGGCGTGAAAAAAACCATGATGATGGCGCAGCGTCTGTATGAAGCCGGTCACATCACCTATATGCGTACCGATTCCACCAACCTGAGTCAGGATGCGGTGGCGATGGCGCGTGGCTATGTGGAGAAAAAATTCGGCAAGAACTACCTGCCGGATGCGCCCAACACCTATGCCAGCAAAGAGAATTCACAGGAAGCGCACGAAGCGATTCGTCCTTCTGATGTCAACGTTGCCGCCGAGCAGTTGAAGGATATGGAAGCGGATGCGCAGAAGCTGTATCAGCTGATCTGGCGCCAGTTCGTGGCCTGCCAGATGGTGCCTGCGCAATATGATTCCACCACGCTGACCGTCGGCGCGGCAGATTTCAAACTGAAAGCGAAAGGGCGTACGCTACGTTTCGACGGCTGGACCAAAGTGATGCCCGCGCTGCGTAAAAATGATGAAGATTTGACGCTGCCGCCGGTGAACGTGGGCGACACGCTGGATCTGAAATCCCTGCTGCCGGGCCAGCACTTTACCAAGCCGCCGGCGCGCTTCAGCGAAGCTTCGCTGGTACGCGAGCTGGAGAAGCGTGGCATTGGCCGCCCGTCTACCTATGCTTCGATCATTTCCACCATTCAGGATCGCGGTTACGTGCGGGTGGAAAACCGCCGTTTCTACGCCGAGAAGATGGGTGAGATTGTTACCGATCGTTTGGAAGAGAACTTCCGTGAGCTAATGAATTATGATTTCACCGCGCACATGGAAGACAGTCTCGACCAGGTTGCGAATAACGAAGCGCAATGGAAAGCCGTGCTGGATTCATTCTTCAGTGATTTCAGCCAGCAGCTGGAGCAGGCGGAGAAAGATCCGGAAGAGGGCGGCATGCAGCCGAACCAGATGGTGCTGACCTCCATCGACTGCCCAACCTGTGGACGCAAAATGGGGATTCGCACCGCCAGCACCGGCGTGTTCCTCGGCTGTTCCGGTTATGCACTGCCGCCGAAAGAGCGCTGCAAGCAGACCATTAACCTGATCCCGGAAAACGAAGTGCTTAACGTGCTGGAAGGCGATGATGCCGAAACCAACGCGCTGCGCGCCCGTCGTCGCTGCCAGAAGTGCGGCACCGCGATGGACAGCTACCTGATCGACAACGGCCGTAAACTGCACGTCTGTGGTAATAACCCGGAGTGTGACGGTTATGAAATCGAGCAGGGTGAATTCCGTATTAAAGGTTATGACGGTCCGATTGTTGAGTGCGAAAAATGTGGCTCTGAGATGCACCTGAAGATGGGGCGTTTTGGTAAGTACATGGCCTGTACCAACGAGGAGTGTAAAAATACCCGTAAGATTCTGCGTAACGGCGAAGTCGCGCCGCCGAAAGAAGATCCGGTACCGCTGCCGGAGCTGCCGTGCGAAAAATCGGATGCGTATTTTGTGCTGCGTGACGGAGCTGCGGGCGTGTTCCTGGCCGCTAACACCTTCCCGAAATCGCGTGAAACCCGTGCGCCGCTGGTGGAAGAGCTGCAGCGCTTTGCTGACCGTCTTCCGGAGAAACTGAAATATCTGGCCGAAGCGCCGGCAGTGGATCCGGAAGGCAATAAAACGCTGGTGCGTTTTAGCCGTAAGACCAAACAGCAGTATGTTGCCTCAGAAAAAGAGGGCAAAGCGACTGGCTGGTCGGTTTTCTATATCGACGGTAAGTGGCAGGAAGCGAAGAAGTAATCCCCTGGAGGCCAGCGTTCGCTGGCCTTTTTCCCATCCTTATAGCTAATCGTTCTACATTCTTACGTTAACTGATATAGTAGTTATAGCTTATTGCATTTTGCTGACTCGCTTTCCCTCATTATTACGCCATCAGGGCGGATACACGCCTGCAGGGAATGCACCTCTGTCGCTATCGGGAAGATATAACTATGAAATTGCAGCAGTTGCGTTACATCGTTGAAGTCGTTAACCACAACCTCAATGTCTCCTCCACGGCAGAGGGGCTGTATACCTCGCAACCGGGCATCAGTAAGCAGGTGCGCATGCTGGAAGATGAGCTGGGCGTGCAGATTTTTGCCCGCAGCGGCAAACATCTGACGCAGGTGACGCCAGCGGGTGAAGAGATTATCCGTATTGCGCGCGAAGTTTTGTCCAAAGTGGATGCGATCAAATCGGTTGCCGGTGAACACACCTGGCCAGATAAAGGATCGCTGTACGTGGCCACGACCCACACTCAGGCGCGTTATGCACTGCCTGGCGTAATCAAAGGCTTTATCGAACGCTATCCGCGCGTTTCCCTGCATATGCATCAGGGCTCGCCCACACAAATTGCTGAGGCGGTCTCCAAAGGCAATGCCGATTTCGCCATTGCCACCGAAGCGCTGCATCTGTACGACGACTTAATTATGCTGCCGTGCTATCACTGGAACCGTGCCATTGTGGTCACGCCGGATCATCCGCTGGCGGGGAAATCCAATGTGTCGATTGAGGAGCTGGCTGATTTCCCGCTGGTGACTTACACCTTCGGTTTTACCGGCCGCTCAGAACTGGATACTGCGTTTAACCGTGCCGGTTTAACGCCGCGTATTGTTTTTACCGCAACCGATGCCGACGTGATCAAAACCTATGTGCGTTTAGGCCTGGGGGTTGGGGTGATTGCCAGCATGGCGGTGGACCCGGTTTCCGATCCGGATCTGGTGCGCATTGAAGCTTCAGAAATCTTCACCAATAGCACCACCAAGATTGGTTTCCGGCGCAGCACATTCCTGCGCAGCTATATGTATGATTTCATTCAGCGCTTCGCACCGCATCTGACGCGAGACGTGGTGGACGCCGCCGTGGCGCTGCGCTCAAACGAAGATATCGAAGCGATGTTCCGCGATATCAAGCTTCCTTTCAGGTAATCACCTAACTCATTATTTTTGCGGGATGTCCAGCGACTTCCCGCACACCTCCCGCCGCTTAGCACCAGCAGAACCTCAAAAAATTCCATTATTTTTTTGTAAATGAAACATGCGTCACATGTTTTTTCATTGTTATTTATTAAATGCGAATCAGTACACAATTTTTACTTTGCCGCTTTGCGGACTGCCAGGAATATTCCCATACTCCAGTTAAGAGCTGATGAGAAAGGGCTTTTTAACTGGCTCGTTAAATTAAACTCAAATTTAGAGTGGATCTAATTTTGGTTTAAGCCAAATTTACAATGTAACTATTAAATTAATAGTTTGCAGCGTGCTTAAATTTATCTCATCAGTTTTGGCGGTTTTGATAAATAGCGTTAATCGTTGTGCTCAATAAAAATAACTGGATTTTTGGACTTAACAAGTTTAGGATTCGTCCTAAATCTTCATCGTTGTTATCAATCGTTTTATTGAGAGTGATTATCAAAAACTATGACTACGAGATTAACTGTACAACCGGACTTCCGGGCTAAAAGCACCAAGGTAGAGCGTTCAGGTAACATCCGTCGCAAAGCCTGGTTGACTGTCTTCGCTGCTTCAGCACTGTTTTGGGTAGTGGTGGCGTTAATGATTTGGCGTATGTGGGGTTAAGCCATGTGGGCAAATACACTCAGTCGTAAATATCCGGTCGCTGCGCGTCAGCCTAAAGCACCGGTGTGCAAAGCCAAAGACGCGCCTGCTGAACCGCAAGTGGCAATCCCGGCTTCCTGGGAACTGAGTGAACAGCAGCGCAGCTTTATTGAATCATTCATGGATCCGAAGTCTAAATAACGCAGTCTGCGTCCAATTCTTATTAAGACATACTGTCGCGCATTTTACCGGACTCTCCGGTGGGCACGTTAAAAGCCCGTCCTTTAACACTCAGCATCTAAAAAAACGGTGTCATCAGTACAACGCTGAAGACGATGGCTTTTTGTTGCCCGCGATCCGGGAGGAGTGACAGATGAATACCACAACTTTTTCATGGCTCAGCGTTTATGCCTTCTCAATGGCCTTTTGGGCTGCGGCCGTCTGGGCCGTGCTGTAATTCGCTAATCCTGCCAGTTAACGCTTTCTGAATGCCCTGACTTTTGTCAGGGCATTTTTCGTTGCGGTTTTGTGTGTCAATTCGTGTTGTTATCAAAACGTTAACGAAAATGTGGTCTATCTTTAAGCTAAACCTTGCACTCTCTGAGGTTTAGCAGAAGAGCCCATAAAAGGAGGAGTTATGTCGTTAACGTTACGTGAGCAGAGTCAGGATGCGCTGGAAGTAGGGGCAAAAAAATATCATTACTACAGTTTGCCGAAAGCCGCTCAGCAGGTCGGTGATATCGATCGCTTACCAAAATCCCTTAAGGTTCTGCTGGAAAACCTGCTGCGCTGGCAGGATGAAGATTCCGTAACGGCAGCAGATATTCAGGCGCTGGTGGCGTGGCAGCAAACTGCACATGCCGATCGCGAAATTGCTTATCGTCCGGCGCGCGTATTAATGCAGGATTTCACCGGCGTACCGGCCGTGGTTGACCTGGCGGCGATGCGTGAAGCCGTGAAGCGGCTGGGCGGTGATGTGGCGAAAGTTAACCCGCTGTCACCGGTCGATCTGGTGATTGACCACTCGGTCACGGTTGACCATTTTGGCGATGACGATGCGTTTGAAGAAAACGTGCGCCTGGAGATGGAACGCAACCACGAACGCTACGTTTTCCTGCGCTGGGGGCAAAAAGCCTTTAACCGTTTCCGCGTCGTGCCGCCGGGCACCGGTATCTGTCATCAGGTCAATCTGGAGTACCTCGGTAAAGCCATCTGGCATGAAACGCTGGACGGCAAAGAAGTGGCTTATCCGGATACGCTGGTCGGTACCGATTCCCATACCACTATGATTAACGCCCTGGGCGTGCTTGGCTGGGGCGTGGGCGGCATTGAAGCTGAGGCCGCTATGCTGGGCCAGCCGGTTTCAATGCTGATTCCCGATGTGGTGGGTTTCAAGCTGACCGGCAAACTGCGTCCCGGTATCACCGCCACCGACCTGGTATTAACCGTGACGCAGATGCTGCGCAAGCACGGGGTGGTCGGTAAGTTTGTCGAATTCTACGGTGACGGACTGGCCGATCTGCCGCTGGCGGATCGCGCAACCATCGCCAACATGGCGCCAGAATATGGCGCAACCTGCGGTTTCTTCCCGATTGATGAAGTAACGCTCAGCTACATGACGCTCACCGGGCGCGATGCGCAGCAGGTTGAGCTGGTGGAAGCCTATGCAAAACAGCAGGGGCTGTGGCGTAAACCGGGCGATGAACCCATCTTCACCAGCACGCTGGCGCTGGATATGGCTGAGGTAGAGTCGAGCCTCGCCGGTCCGAAACGTCCGCAGGACCGCGTTTCCCTCGGCGACGTACCGGCGGCCTTCGACGCCAGTAACGAGCTGGAAGTGAATCATGCGCAGAAGCCGCACAAAACGGTCAGTTATCTGGACAGCGAAACCGGCGACCGCATCCAGCTGGATGATGGTGCCGTGGTGATCTCCGCGATTACGTCCTGTACTAACACCTCCAACCCCAGCGTCTTAATGGCGGCTGGCCTGCTGGCGAAAAAAGCTGTCGAGCGCGGGCTGATGCGCAAACCCTGGGTAAAAGCCTCGCTGGCACCAGGATCAAAAGTGGTGTCCGACTATCTCGCCGTGGCGCAGCTGACCCCGTATCTTGATGAGCTGGGCTTTAACCTGGTGGGTTACGGCTGCACCACCTGCATCGGTAACTCCGGCCCGCTGCCGGATGAGATCGAAAGCGCGATCAAAGAGGGCGATTTGACGGTGGGCGCCGTGTTGTCCGGCAACCGCAACTTCGAAGGGCGCATCCATCCGCTGGTGAAAACCAACTGGCTGGCGTCTCCGCCGCTGGTGGTGGCGTATGCGCTGGCGGGCAACATGAAGATCAACCTGCAGACTGATCCGATCGGTCAGGATCAACAGGGCAATGACGTCTATCTGAAGGATATCTGGCCATCGCCGGAAGAGATTGCCGCCTCGGTGCAGAAAGTTACCAGCGACATGTTCCATAAAGAGTACGCCGAGGTGTTCGACGGCACGCCCGAGTGGCAGCAGATCAAAGTCAGCGAAGCCGCTACCTATGACTGGGATGAAGGCTCCACCTATATTCGTCTGTCACCGTTCTTTGACGATATGGAAAAAACGCCGCAGCCGGTGCAGGACATTCACGGCGCGCGCATCCTGGCGATGCTCGGTGATTCGGTGACAACCGACCATATCTCCCCGGCTGGCAGCATTAAAGCGGAGAGTCCGGCGGGGCGTTATCTGCTGGCGCACGGCGTTGAGCGTAACGACTTCAACTCGTATGGCTCACGACGCGGCAACCACGAAGTCATGATGCGCGGTACTTTCGCTAACATCCGTATTCGCAACGAAATGGTGCCTGGTGTCGAGGGCGGTTATACCCGGCACTATCCGAGCCAGGAACAGCTGGCTATCTACGATGCGGCGATGAAGTATCAGGAGGAGGGCGTGCCGCTGGCAGTGATCGCCGGGAAAGAGTACGGCTCCGGCTCCAGCCGCGACTGGGCGGCGAAAGGTCCGCGTCTGCAGGGCGTGCGCGTGGTGATTGCCGAATCGTTCGAGCGTATTCACCGCTCTAACCTGATCGGCATGGGCATTTTACCGCTGGAGTTCCCGGCGGGCGTGACGCGTAAGACGCTACAGCTGACCGGGGAAGAGCGGATCGACGTGGCAAATCTGGCGCAGCTACAGCCCGGCTGCAGCGTCCCGGTAACGCTGACGCGGGCTGACGGCAGTCAGCAGACGCTGGAAACCCGCTGTCGTATCGATACCGGTAATGAGCTGACCTATTACCAGAACGACGGCATCCTGCATTACGTGATACGCAATATGCTCAACTAAAAAACAAAGCCGGGCATGCCCGGCTTTATTAATTGACGCTGAAAATGCATGACGCGAGGGCGCTATGGCGTGCGCGCACCGCCGCGTTACGATTTCGGCAGCAGATGTCCCATCTTCTCGGCTTTCGTATCGAGATAGTGCGCATTTTTTGGGTTACGGCCAACGATCAGCGGCACGCGCTCAACGATATTGATACCCGCTTCTGACAGGATCTCCACTTTGCGCGGATTGTTGGTCAGCAAACGCACTTCATTGATGCCCAGCAGTTTAAACATGTCGGCGCACAGGGTGAAATCACGCTCATCGGCGGCAAAGCCCAACTGATGGTTTGCTTCCACCGTGTCGTAGCCTTTGTCCTGCAACGCATAGGCGCGAATTTTGTTCAGCAGCCCGATGTTACGGCCTTCCTGACGATGGTACAGCAGCACGCCGCGTCCTTCTTCCGCAATGGCGGTCAGCGCCGCTTCCAGCTGGAAGCCGCAGTCGCAGCGCAGGCTGAACAGCGCATCGCCGGTGAGACATTCGGAGTGGACGCGCGCCAGCACCGGATTGTGATCGCTAATATCACCATAAACCAGCGCGACGTGGTCGTGGCCGGTTGCCAGTTCTTCAAAACCAACCATCAGGAAATCTCCCCATGGCGTGGGCAGTTTGGCTTCTGCTACCCGTTTCAGCTGCATGTGACTCTCCAGAACCTTCAGAGGATGCGCTATCATCATGATAACGCACGGGCCCGACTGGCCCGACGAAACTGCCGATATTGTGCCACAACCTGAACCAGGGCCGCTAATCAGTCAGAGTGATTGTAGTGATAAAGCACAATTATCTAAGCCGCAACGGGTATGTTATTCTTTTTTCAACTAAAGTTATGCAATACGCCTGTCAGGTCGTGAAACAATAAAGGGACGAAATGTTAAAAATTGTGCAACGCACCACGCTGGGCGCGTTTTTATTACTGCTGATGCCGCTGGGCGTATGGCTTTCCGGCTGGCAGTGGCAACCGGGGGAGAGCGGGCATCTGTTGCGCGTGCTGTTCTGGATCACCGAAACCGTCACCAGTCCGTGGGGCACGCTGACCAGCCTGATTCTGAGCGGCTGGGTATTGTGGTGCCTGCGCTTTCGCCTCCGGCCGGCCATTCTGTTGTTGATTATCATGAACGGCGCGATTCTTGCTGGTCAGTCGACCAAAACCTTTATTAAAGAGCAGGTGCAGGAGCCGCGGCCGTATGTGATCTGGCTTGAGCACAGCCACGGCGTCAACGAACAGCAGTTTTATCAGCTGAAACGGCAGCAGCGCGGCGAAATGGTGTCCGCCTTGCTCGCCAATGACACAAAGCTGCCCGCCTGGTTAAAAAATCACTGGGCGTTTGAGACGGGCTTTGCTTTTCCGTCTGGCCATACCATGTTTGCCGCCAGCTGGGCGCTGCTGGTGATTGGCCTGTTATGGCCGCGCCGGCACGTTGTCACAGTGGTGGTGCTGTTTGTCTGGGCTACGCTGGTCATGGGCAGCCGGCTGGTACTGGGCATGCACTGGCCGCGCGATCTGGTGGTCGCGACGCTAATCTCGTGGCTGCTGGTGACGCTGGCAACCTGGCTGGCGCAGCGCTTTTGTGGCCCGCTCAGCGTGCCGCCGGAAGAGCAGCGTGAGATTGCCGGGCGCGATGACGGATTGTAATTTCTCCCTTTGCCCCCATATGATTGATTGTACTTGCAGAAAGGGCACTAACTGCTGCGCGGATAAGCAGCAACGGCGGCACTTTTTTGGCATACTCTACCGGATAACCTCACGACAGGACGCATTGTGAAATATTTGCTGATTTTTCTCGTGGTTTTGGTCATTTTCATCATCTCCGTCACGCTCGGAGCGCATAATGACCAGATTGTCACCTTCAACTATCTGCTGGCGCAGGGCGAATTCCGCATTTCAACCTTGCTGGCCTGCCTGTTTGGTGCCGGATTTTTGCTGGGCTGGGCGATCTGTGGCCTGTTCTGGCTGCGCATTCGTGTTTCGCTGGCGCATGCACAGCGCAAACTGAAACGTATGCAGGCGCAAAATGAACAATCTGCTGCGGTAAATAGCACCTCCACTGCAGTGCGTCGGGATTAATGTTCGATGCTTGAATTGCTGTTTCTGCTTCTTCCTGTCGCGGCGGCGTACGGCTGGTATATGGGCCGCCGCAGCGCGCAACAGGATAAGCAACAGGAAGCTAACCGTCTGTCACGCGAATACGTGGCAGGGGTCAATTTTCTCCTTTCTAATCAGCAGGATAAAGCGGTCGATCTGTTCCTCGATATGTTGAAAGAGGACAGCGGTACCGTTGAAGCCCACCTGACGCTCGGTAACCTGTTCCGTTCGCGCGGCGAAGTCGACCGTGCCATCCGCATCCACCAGTCGTTAATGGAAAGCGCGTCGCTTACTTACGATCAGCGTTTGCTGGCCATTCAGCAGCTGGGACGCGACTACATGGCCGCCGGCTTGTACGATCGCGCCGAAGACATGTTCAGTCAGCTGATCGATGAAACTGATTTTCGCATCAGCGCGCTGCAGCAGCTGCTGCTGATTCATCAGGCGACCAGCGACTGGCAGAAAGCCATCGAGGTGGCGGAGCGGCTGGTAAAACTCGGCAAGGATAAGCAAAAGGGCGAAATCGCCCATTTCTACTGCGAGCTGGCGCTGCAGGCGCTGAGCAGTGACGACCTCGATCGTGCCATGAGCCTGTTGAAAAAGGGTGAAGCGGCCGACCATCAAAGCGCGCGCGTTTCCATCATGATGGGACGTATCCTGATGGAGCAGGGCGAATACGCGAAAGCGGCGCAGCGGCTGCAGCGCGTGCTTGAACAGGACAAAGAACTGGTGAGTGAAACGCTGCCGATGCTGGAAACCTGCTATCAGCGGCTGGAGCAGTCTGACAGCTGGGCGCAGTTCCTGCAACGCTGCGTTGAAGAGAACTCCGGTGCCGCGGCGGAACTTTATCTGGCAGACATTCTGGAGCAGCAGCAGGGGCCGGAAGCGGCACAGCTCTACATTAACCGTCAGCTGCAGCGTCATCCCACCATGCGCGTGTTCCATCGTCTGATGGATTTCCACCTGCACGAGGCAGAAGATGGCCGCGCCAAAGAGAGTCTGATGGTGCTGCGCGACATGGTTGGCGAACAGATTCGTACTAAACCGCGCTACCGCTGCCAGAAGTGCGGCTTCACCGCGCATGCGCTTTACTGGCACTGCCCATCGTGCCGTGCCTGGTCTTCCGTTAAACCGATTCGCGGACTCGACGGCCAGTAAGCTGGCCGCGTTCGGTGATTATTCATAACGCATAGTAGTTACAACATACAAATAGTGACCTTATCATCGCACTATCAGCACTGTGCACCGGCTCGTCAATCAGAAAGGCAATAGCCGTCGTAACGTTGTCGTGGCCGGGTTGCACGGGTAGAATGCTTGCCGTTTGTCCATCGCGCCTGCGGGTGCCAGCCTCTGAGGAAACGTTATGCCTGTTACTCACTCACCGATTCTGGTGGCACTCGACTATCATGATCTCAATAGCGCACTGCAGTTCGTTGACCGTATCGATCCGGGCCAGTGCCGTCTGAAAGTGGGTAAAGAGATGTTTACCCTGTTTGGACCGTCGCTGGTGAAGACGTTGCAGGCGCGCGGTTTCGAGGTATTCCTCGATCTCAAATTTCATGACATCCCGAACACGACGGCACATGCGGTCGCGGCGGCAGCAGATCTCGGGGTGTGGATGGTCAACGTGCATGCCAGCGGCGGGGCGCGGATGATGAATGCGGCGCGCGAAGCGCTGCTGCCGTTTGGCAGTGATGCGCCCTTGCTGATTGCGGTAACGGTGCTGACCAGCATGGACGAAGACGATCTCAAAGGTCTTGGCATCACCCTATCGCCGGCGCAGCAGGCTGAGCGTCTGGCGCGACTGACGCGCGAATGTGGCCTTGATGGTGTGGTGTGCTCGGCGCAGGAAGCCGCGCACTTTAAACAGGTTATCGGGCAGGATTTCGCGCTGGTCACGCCGGGTATTCGTCCGGCGGGCAGCGATGCCGGCGATCAGCGTCGCATCATGACGCCGCAGCAGGCACAACAGGCCGGCGTGGATTACATGGTGATTGGGCGACCGATCACCCAATCTGCCGATCCGGCGCAGACGCTGCAGCAAATCCTGCACAGTTTACAGGAGGGCTAATGGCTCAGGACAATCCGCTGGTTTACTCCACCGAAACCGGCCGTATTACACAAAGTGAAGAGAAACCACAGCGACCGAAAGGCGATGGCATCGTGCGCATTCAGCGCCAGACCAGCGGGCGGAAAGGCAAAGGCGTGTGCCTGATCACCGGCATTGATCTCGATGATGACGCGCTGGCAAAGCTGGCGGCCGAGCTTAAGAAGAAGTGCGGCTGCGGCGGGGCGCTGAAAGAGGGCGTGATTGAGATTCAGGGCGATAAGCGCGATTTGCTTAAAACGCTGCTGGAAGCCAAAGGCATGAAGGTTAAACTGGCGGGCGGTTAATGAAAGCGGGCCACGCAAGGTGGCCCGATGTGACGTAGATGCGCTGCGTAGCCTGCTACAATATTATTATTAATCAACCTGATGGCCTATAATGCCGCCCACCGCAGCGCCACCGACGGTACCCAGCGCACTACCGTTGGTGAGCACCGATCCACCAATAGCACCGGCACCGGCGCCAATCGCCGTGTTGCGGTCACGTTTTGACCAGTTGGAACAGCCACTTAGGGCCACCACTAACGTCGTTGCCAGCACGGCAACCGTCACGCGTTTCATTGTTGTAGTCATGGACATCTCCTTGATGGTTTGCTCAGAGGCAACTCGTTAAGTATAGATGTTACGCCCTGAAGTTGTTCGCCCGATGCACTCAGGCGGTGCTTTTCCTTCAGCCTGCACGCTGACGCGCAGCCCTTAGCGCGCGTTGTTCACGCTGCTTGCAAAGACCATTTTGGTACCGCCGCAGGCTTGAGATAATTCTAGGCGTAAGCGGATGTGTATGCAGAAAGAAAACTCTGAAATCCCGACGTGGTGTCCGCATCCGGATCCCGTATCAAACCCCACACTTTGCCCGCTTTAGCCACTTTCCGCTGCTAATCCAGCCATTCCCTCCATAACGTTTTTACCGGCGGCTCCGCACAATTCACTGATGACTGTATGGCGGAGAAAACACAATGCTGGAAGCGCTGAAACAGCAGGTTCTGGAGGCCAATCTCGACCTGCCGCGTTACAACCTGGTGACCTTTACGTGGGGCAATGTCAGCGCGGTAGACCGCGAGCGCGGGCTGCTGGTGATCAAACCCTCGGGCGTTAAATATGAGCAGATGCAGCGCGACGACATGGTGGTGGTCGAACTGGAAAGCGGCAATGTCGTGGAGGGCCAGTTGCGGCCATCCTCGGATACCGCGACACACCGCGCACTGTATCTGGCGTGGCAGGAGATTGGCGGCATCGTGCACACCCATTCGCGCCACGCCACCATCTGGGCGCAGGCGGGCAGGGACATCCCGGCGTGGGGCACCACGCACGCTGACGATTTCTATGGCACCATTCCCTGCACCCGCGCGATGCAACGGGCAGAGATTGAGCAGGAATATGAATGGCACACCGGCCAGGTCATCATTGAAACCTTTGCGCAGCGCGGCATCGAGCCCGGCGCGATTCCTGCTGCGCTGGTGAACTCCCACGGGCCGTTTGCCTGGGGTAAAGACGCACATAGCGCGGTGCACAGTGCGGTGGTGCTGGAAGAGGTGGCCTATATGGCGCTGCACACTGAGCAGCTGCGCGCGGAGCTGCCGCCTATCGCCCAGACCCTGCTTGACCTGCACTATCTGCGCAAGCATGGGAAGAACGCCTGGTACGGGCAAGGCTGAGCGCGTGATGTTTTCTCAAGGCACCGGCGGGTGCCTTTTTTATTTAAGGGGATTGCGTGCCCGGACGAGACGGGGACTGTGGATGCTGTCGTTTATTCACCATGCGTTAAGCGTTTTTATGCGCTTGCCGGCTGTTGCGCCGTCATTAAGTAAGCCCGCTAATCTTTCCTCAGGCAGTGGCTCGGGGATCTCTCTGGATTTTACGTTATAAATCAAACTCTCATTTGGTCTGGCCTCACTCTGCATTACGCTGATGTGGCGTTTAACGCATCACATAAATAGAGGATGAGACGATGACAGTAATTAACCAACCAACCTGCCGCCTTTTTACCGAAGTCGGCCAAACCACACAGCTCGCCGCCTATTATGAGGAAGGCCGACACACCATGTGGATGATGCTGCGCGCTCAGCCGCGCCCCAGTTTCAACCACGAATTAATTGAGGAGATCATGAACCTGAGCTACGCCGCCCAGCGTTCCGGTCTGCCAATTGATTTCTGGGTGACCGGATCGCTGGTGCCGCAGATGTTTAACGCCGGGGGTGATTTGCGTTTCTTTGTCGAATGCATTCGCAACAACCGCCGTGAAGCACTGCGCGCCTACGCCCGCGCCTGTGTTGACTGCATCCATTCGGCGGCCCGCGGGTTTGACACCGGCGCAGTGACGCTGGCGATGATTGAGGGCAGTGCCTTAGGCGGCGGTTTTGAAGCAGCGCTGGCGCACCACTTCATTCTGGCGCAGAACAGTGCACGTATGGGCTTCCCGGAAATTGCCTTCAACCTGTTCCCCGGCATGGGCGGCTACTCACTGGTGGCACGCCGCTCCGGGATGAAGCTGGCCGAAGAGCTGATCTGTGAAGGGGAGTCGCACAGCGCAGAGTGGTATGAAACCCGTGGTCTGGTCGACAAAGTGTTCCAGCCTGGTGACAGCTACCGCACCACGCGTACCTTCATCGATACGCTGCGGCCAAAACTGAATGGAGTCCGTGCCATGCTGAAAGCGCGACAGCGCGTGCTGCAGCTGTCACGGGCAGAACTGATGGATATCACTGAGGATTGGGTCGACTATGCTTTCACGCTGGAACCGAAAGATATTGCCTACATGGAACGTCTGGTACAGCTGCAAAATCGTCACAGCGCATCACTGCGCAAAGCCGGTTAGCAGTACGCTAAGACGTTAAACGCGGGCAGGATGCTTAGCCAGCCAATGCCCGAGCTGCTCTGCGGGCATTGGTTTCGCATAATAATAACCCTGACGCCCATCGACACCGTTGGTCAGCACAAACTTCTCTTCGGCTTTGGTTTCGATGCCTTCGGCAATGACCTGTAAATCCAGGGCTTTCGCCACGGCAACGATCGCGCGCACCAGCGACTGCGATACCGGTTGCTTGTTGATATTGCGCACAAAACTTTGATCCAGCTTAATCGCATCGATCGGCACGCGCGCCAGCTGGGAGAGCGAGGAGTAGCCCGTGCCGAAATCATCCAGATGCACCTGTGCGCCTAACTCCTGAAACTGTTTCATCAGCTTCAGCGCACCGGCCTCGTTCTCGATCAGGCAGCTTTCCGTCAGCTCGATGTCTATCGGGCACTCACTGATGCCCGCTTCGCTCAGCGCCTGTTTCAGGTCACTGTAGATGCTCTGGTCGATCAGCTGCTTGGCGGAAACGTTCACTGCGACACGCAGGTAAATGCCTTCGCTGCGCCATTTAACGATTTGCTGCAGCACGTTCAGCATCACCCAGCGCCCGAGCGGCACAATCAGTCCGGACTCTTCCGCGTAAGAGATGAAATCGCCAGGCGGCACCAGGCCGCGTTCAGGTGAATTCCAGCGCACCAGCGCCTCGGCACTGCGCACTTCACCGTCGCGATCGATCTTCGGCTGATAGTGCACCACCAGATGATCCTGCTCCAGCGCTTTGCGCAGATTGGTATCCAGCCACAGATATTCAAATACGCGCTGGTTCATCTCGCTGGCGAACACGCAGAATTTGCCGCGCCCGTTCTCTTTAGCGTGGTACATCGCGGTATCGGCGTTACGAATCAGACTTTCGCGATCTTCACCATGCAGCGGGGCGAGGGCGATACCAATCGAGCAGCCGCTGTAGACTTCGATCAGCCCGATACGGAACGGCTGACGCAGCCGCTCCAGAATGCGTGAGGCCATCGCCTCCAGCGCCGCCTGACTGGTGTGCTCAGCCAGCACCACAAATTCATCACCGCCGAGGCGCGCCAGCGTCTGGTCCTTGCCGAGACAGCTGAGGATCGCCAGCGACACCGCCTGCAGCAGCTGGTCGCCAAACATATGGCCGTAGGCATCGTTTACCTTCTTGAAATTGTCGAGATCGAGGTAAACCACGCCGGTCTGGCTGCCGTTAGCCAGCTCCAGTGCCAGGCTAATTTGCTGATGGATAGCGTTGCGATTCGGCAGGCCGGTCACCGTGTCGGTATTGGCCATAACGCGTAAGCGCTCCTGCGCCCGACGCTCTTCGGTGATGTCGGTTCCGGAACAGATGAGGAAAATTTCATTTTTCCCGCTACCGCTGTGGACGAACTTATTACGAAACAGAAACAGTCGCTGACCTTTTCGGGTTTTAACCCAGCGCTCCACTTCGTAGGAGTTGCCGTCGCGAAAGAAGCCGGCGATATTGCGGCGCGACGCCTGCGCTTCCTGTTTGGTCATAAACAGCTGAAACACATTACGGCCAATCACTTCCTGCTCTTTCAGGCCGGTGTACTCTTCGCTCAGACGGTTAAAACGCTGAATGTTGCCGCGCTGATCAAGGATGACGATTACCGAATTCGCTTCTGACACCACCTGTTCGGCGAAGGAGAGGCCAAGGGTTAAATCGCGCGCCACCGACGAGGTATCGCCCCAGGCGGACGCAGTGCCAGCCCAGGTGGACTGATTCACTTTACGGCCGACAAAGTGCATCGGCACCGGCGAGCCGTGCAGTGAAAGGGTCAGGTTGATGCTGGAGGTAATTACCGTCATGGCACGCAGCAGACTGGCCTGAGCCGGCGTCAGGGGCACCGCCATATTGGTATTGGCATTTTCATCTTCGGCAAAATGCAGCGCATCGCTATCTGAAGTTAAACGCCAATGAGGGCTGGTTGTGCCAAACAAGGTATATAGCAACGTTTGCCCTTGTTCATCGGTCATGGAAACTTCCTCCGGAGGAATGCGCAGCAGGGGTATCTCATTATTTTAGCAACAGTATTCAACCTCCTGCGCCAGCACAAGATGCAAACTGAATATATTTTTGTTTTTATTAAAGAATGGCACGAAAAAGCCCCGGATTCCGGGGCTGAAAGGTTAGCACGGGCACTTGCCGAGTTTGCCCGCCTGGCTGGGAAAACGCGCCTCCAGGCAGTAACGATGGAAGGCGCGCTCATCCATGGGGGGCTGTTCCGGATGTTTTTCGCGCATATGCTTCAGATAAGTTTGATAGTCGTGCACGCCCACCATTAACCGGAAGCTCTGCTGTAATCCCTGCCACAGACGCTGCCAGCGTGAGCGCGGCGCGGCAGGGGCGCGGGCAGCGAGCGGTAAGCACTGCTGAATTTGCCAGCCCGCGTGCGGCTTTTTCCAGCGTAAAATGGCCTCAGACATTTCGCACCTCCTGACGCAGTGACACGTCCGACTCATGGGTGGTCGGCACTGCACTGCGCAGCGCGCGCCGGATCACGAAGAACGCCGCAATCAGCATGGTCACCGCGACCAGCATGAAAAAGCCGCACAGCGCCGCGTTGATCTGGTTGCTGAACACGATGGTTTGCATGTCGGCCACGGTTTTCGCCGGTGCGATAATCACGCCCTCATCGAGACCTTTACGGAACTTACTGGCCTGCGCGAGGAAACCAATTGACGGTTTTTCATGGAAAATTTTCTGCCAGCCGGCGGTCATTGAGGTGATAAACAGCCAGGCGGTGGGCACAATCGTCACCCAGGCGTAACGCTGCTTTTTCATTTTGAACAGCACCACGGTACCGAGGATCAGCGCCATCGACGCCAGCATCTGGTTACCGATGCCGAACAGCGGCCACAGGGTGTTGATGCCGCCGAGCGGATCGACCACGCCCTGATACACGAAGAACCCCCAGCCGGCCACTGCCACGGTGGTACCGGCCATGTTCCCGAGCCACGAGCGGTTGTTAGCCAGCGAAGGCACCACGGTCCCGACCAGATCCTGCACCATAAAACGGCAGGCGCGGGTACCGGCATCAACGGCGGTGAGGATAAACAGCGCCTCAAACAGAATAGCGAAGTGATACCAGAACGCCATCATTGCGCGGCTGTTAAACACCTCGGTGATGATATGCGCCATCCCGACGGCAAACGTCGGTGCGCCACCGGCGCGGGAGAGAATGGTGCTTTCGCCCACTTCGCCGGCAATACCGCTCAGCATCTCCGGCGTCACCACAAAGCCCCAGCCGTTAATTACCTGAGACGCGTTCTCCACCGTGGTGCCAATCAGCGCCGCCGGTGAGTTCATGGCAAAGTAGACGCCCGGATCGAGCACCGAGGCACAAATCAGCGCCATGATTGCCACAAAGGACTCCATCAGCATGGCGCCATAGCCGATGAAGCGAATATGGCTTTCGCGCTCTACCAGTTTTGGCGTCGTACCGCTCGACACCAGCGCGTGGAAGCCGGAGATCGCGCCGCAGGCAATGGTGATAAACAGGAACGGGAACAGCGCGCCGGAGAACACCGGCCCCGTGCCGTCGATAAAGCGCGTCACCGCCGGCATCTTCAATTCCGGCATGGCGAACAGAATGCCCACCGCCAGCCCGATGATCACGCCGATTTTCAGGAAGGTGGAGAGGTAATCACGCGGCGCCAGCAGCAGCCACACCGGCAGCGACGAGGCAACAAAACCATAGATCACCAGCACCCACGTCAGCTCGGTGCCTTTCAGGGTAAAAATCGGTCCCCAGTACGGATCGGCCGCCACGTCACCGCCGTAAATGATCGCCGCCATCATCAGCACAAAGCCGATGATCGACACTTCGGCGATTTTACCCGGACGCAGAAAGCGCATATACACGCCCATGAACAGGGCAATCGGAATGGTGGCGGCGATGGTAAACAGCCCCCACGGACTGTTAGCCAGCGCTTTCACCACCACCAGCGCCAGCGCGGAGAGAATAATGATCATCACACCGAGCGCACCGAGCATGGTGACTACGCCGGCGAACGAGCCCAGTTCCTGGCGCGCCATCTCACCCAGCGAACGACCGTCGCGGCGCGTGGAGATAAACAGCACCAGAAAATCCTGCACCGCGCCGGCCAGCATCACGCCGACCAGAATCCAGATGGTGCCAGGCAGAAAACCCATCTGCGCCGCCAGGATCGGCCCGACCAGCGGACCGGCACCGGCGATGGCGGCAAAGTGGTGGCCAAATAGCACCCATTTGTTGGTAGGAACATAGTCCAGCCCGTCATTGAAGCGCTCTGCCGGCGTGCGGCGCCGGTCGTCCAGCTCAAAAATGCGCCTGGCGATAAACAGGCTGTAGAAGCGATACGCGATGCTATAGCAGGCGACGGAGGCGATCACCAGCCAGACGGCATTAACGTGCTCGCCGCGACTGAGCGCCAGCATGGCGAACGCAGCCGCACCAATTAACGCCACCGCTAACCAGATTAATCCGGTTCTGACGTTGTTCATGAGTTAACTCCTTGTAGGGACCGGGAAAAAGGCGATCGGAATACAACAAGTTAAAAGTAATGTAATGAATTGTTAACGACAGGGAATCGGATCAGAAGTGTGAAGCGGGAAACAAATTTAACAACTGTTCAGGCGGGCGGGGAAAAATGCGGGATAACGGCTGTTATCCCGCACGATTTCATGCTCAGGCGGCCGGACGGGCCACCACGCTGCGTGTTTCCATGCGCACTTCGGCGATGGTTACATCAATCACATCGGTCACGCGGTAGGCCACTTCACCTTTGATCTGCACGGTGCCGCTCTCCTGCGAGCACACCAGTTCGTCACGCACGGCGTGAATGAACGGGGCAGGGATAAAGGCGACCGCACCGTTCTCCAGCAGGCGCACGCGCATGCCGCCGCGCGAAACGTCGATGATCTCCGCGCTGAATTTACGGTCAGTGCCGGCAAACGGCGCGAGGAAGCGCGCGTACAGCCAGTCACCGACATCACGCTCGGCCATGCGGTTGAGACGGCGACGCTCACTCATGATCAGGGTCACGTCATCCTGTGGCCGCGCAATGCTTTCGCCGCGCACGATAGCCTTCAGCAGACGATGGTTGATCATATCGCCGAATTTACGAATCGGAGACGTCCAGGTCGCGTAGGCGTCGAGGCCGAGACCAAAGTGCGGGCCCGGTTCGGTGCTGATTTCGGCGAAACTCTGGAAACGACGAATGCGGCTGTCGAGATACTGGGTTGGCTGCGCATCAAGCTGACGACGCAGCTGACGGAAGCCTTCCAGCGTGGTAATGGCCTGCGGATCAACCGTGATACCGTGACCAGCCAGTACGCCAGCCGCCTGTTCCGCGTTCGCCTGGTCGAAACCGGTGTGCAGGTTGTAGATACCGAAGCCAAGCTTCTCCTGCAGCACTTTAGCGGCGCAGACGTTGGCGAGGATCATCGCTTCTTCCACGATGCGGTTAGCGATGCGGCGCGGTTCCGCAATAATATCCAGCACTTCGCCTTTCTCACCCAGCACGAAGCGGTAGTCAGGGCGATCTTTGAACACCAGCGCGTGCGTCTGACGCCACTCGCCGCGCGCCAGGCACAGGCGATGCAGCAGGCGAATCTGCTGCGCGATGGTGTCATTTTCCGGCTGCCAGCTGCCGCTGTTCTCCAGCCAGTCCGACACTTCGCCGTACACCAGCTTGGCTTTGGATTCGATCCACGCGGCAAAGAAGTGGGCATCGTCAGCCAGGCTGCCATCCGGCAGCACAGTAACGCGACACACCAGCGCCGGACGCCTGACGTTAGGGCGCAGCGAGCAGACATCATCTGACAGTTCGCGCGGCAGCATCGGGATGTTAAAGCCCGGCAGATAGTTGGTGAAGGCGCGTCTGGCGGCCAGCTGGTCGAGTTCGCTGCCGGCGGCAACGTAAGCGGTCGGGTCGGCAATGGCGATGGTCAGCGCCAGCTTGCCTTCTGCCAGCTCTTCAACATACAGCGCATCGTCCATATCTTCGGTGGTGGCGCTGTCGATGGTGACAAAGTTCAGCGCGGTGAGATCTTCACGCTGCAGCTGTTCGTCCAGCATCTCGCCAAAGCCCACTTCCGGTGCTTCGCGCTCCAGATTGTGGCGCGACAGCGTGACCCACCACGGCGCGAGGTGATCGTCCGCGGTGACAACAAATTCGGTCAGTTCGGCATAGAAACCGCGATCGCCTTTCAGCGGATGACGGCGCATCTCTGCCACGGCCCAGTCACCGTTCTGGAAATCGTGGGTCAGGCCACGCACCGCACGGCACTGAATCGCGTCTTTCAGCAGCGGATGATCCGGCACGATAGACAGGCGGTCATCTTTTTTCTGCACGCGGCCGACAAAGCGCGTCAGGAACGGCTCAATCAGGGTTTCCGGCTCCGCGCTCTCGCGGTCTTTATCAGTGTGGATCACGGCGGAAATGCGGTCGCCGTGCATCACTTTCTTCATCTGCGGAGGGGGAATGAAGTAGCTTTTCTGAGCGTCAACTTCGAGGAAGCCAAAGCCTTTTTCCGTGCCTTTCACAACACCTTCGGCGCGCGGGGTCTGCGCGTGAAGCTTCTCTTTCAGCTGCGCGAGCAGCGGGTTATCCTGGAACATAATATATTTAGTTTCGTGGCCTAAGAGCGGTGGACAGTTTTACGCGAATCAGGTCCGCGCGGCAAGGCTAAAACAGGCGAAAAAGCCGCTTTACGCGGCTTTTTACTTTCTGGTAACGCACAGAACTCAGGCGATACGCTGGGTGGGCGCGGCGGCGGTCAGCGCCAGCTTCACCGGTACCGATTTGGAGGTGGGCGTACCGCTGCCGTCACCGTAGCTGGAGAGCGGTACCAGCGGATTGGTCTCCGGATAGTAGGCGGCGAGGTTACCGCGCGGAATATTATACGGCACCAGCTTAAAGCCGCTGACGCGACGCGTCAGACCGTCATTCCACAGGGTTTCAATGTCAACCAGCTGCCCTTCGCTGAAACCGAGGGACACCATGTCGTCCGGGTGGATAAACACCACTTCACGCTGACCGTACACGCCGCGATAGCGGTCATCCAGGCCGTAAATGGTGGTGTTGTACTGGTCATGCGAGCGCAGCGTCTGCAACGTGAATGGCACTTCAACGTCATTGCCCAGCTGCGGGAACAGCGAGGTCGGCAGTGCCGCCGCGCTGAATTCTGCCTGACGCGATGGCGTATTGAAACGCAGTTCCGCGGCAGCGTTACCGAGGTAAAAGCCGCCGGGAATATCACACTGACGGTTAAAATCAGCGAAGCCGGGGATGGTCGCCGCAATGTGATCGCGAATGACGTTATAGTCAGCGGCCATGCCGAGCCAGTCGATGTGGTCACTGCCCAGCGTGGCGTGCGCGATACCGGCCACAATGGCTGTTTCCGAACGCTGCGTTTCCGCCAGCGGAATGCCGACACCTTCTGAGGCATGCACCATGCTAAACGAATCTTCTACGGTGATGAACTGGTTGCCGCTGGCCTGGCGATCGCGCTCGGTACGGCCCAGCGTCGGCAGAATCAGGCCTTCGTGGCCCGGTACCAGATGGCTGCGGTTCAGCTTGGTGCTGATGTGTACCGTCAGACCACAATGCTGCAGCGCTTCTTCGGTAACCGGTGAGTCCGGCGCCGCCGCGGCGAGGTTACCGCCCAGCGCAATCAGCACTTTGACTTCATCACGCAGCATGGCGTTGAGCGCTTCAACCGTGTTATGACCGTGTTCGCGCGGCGGTTCAAAAGCAAAATGTGCGCCCAGTGCATCGAGGAACGCTTTCGACGGTTTCTCGTCGATGCCCATGGTGCGGTTGCCCTGCACGTTACTGTGGCCGCGCACCGGACACAGGCCCGCGCCTTGTTTGCCGAGCTGGCCAAACAGCAGCTGCAGGTTAACGATTTCCCGTACCGTATCGACCGAGTGTTTGTGCTGAGTAATGCCCATCGCCCAGGTGATGATCACCCGTTCGGCGCTCTGGTAAATGGCGGCGGCTTCGCGAATCTGCGCTTCGCTCAGGCCCGACTGCTGCACAATCTGCTCCCAGCGGGTCTCGTCGACGGCCGCCAGATACTGCTCAACGCCCTGGGTGTTGGCGTCAATAAAGGTCTGATCGAATATGCCTTTTTCACCGGCGGCCAGCCGTTTACGCTGCTCTTCCAGTAGCGCTTTAACCATGCCGCGCACCGCCGCCATATCGCCGCCGAGGTTGGGCTGATAATAGGCAGAACTGATGTTGCCGGCCATCGACGTCACCACTTCCAGCGGCTTCTGCGGATCGGCAAAACGTTCCAGGCCGCGCTCACGCAGGGTATTAAAGGTGACGATTCTGGCGCCGTGATCGGCGGCGTGACGCAGGCTGTGCAGCATGCGCGGATGGTTGGTGCCGGGGTTCTGGCCAAAGACAAAAATCGCATCAGCATGGTCGAAATCGTCCAGGCGAATGGTGCCTTTACCGACGCCAATGCTGCGTTTCAGTCCGGTGCCGCTGGCTTCATGGCACATGTTGGAGCAGTCAGGGAAATTGTTGGTGCCCAGCACGCGACCAAACAGCTGGTACAGCCACGAGGCTTCATTGCTGGCGCGACCGGAGGTGTACAGCTCCAGCTGATCCGGATGATCCATTGCCTGCAAATGCTGCGCGATCAGCGCAAAGGCGTCATCCCAGCTAATCGGTTCATAGTGATCGGTCGCGCTGTTGTAGCGCATCGGGTGGGTCAGGCGGCCCTGATACTCGAGGAAATAGTCGCTCTGCTGATACAGGGTGCTGACGCTGTGGCGGGCAAAAAATTCTGGCTCAACGACGCGGCGTGTCGCTTCCCAGGTCACGGCTTTCGCGCCGTTTTCGCAGAAGCTGAAGGTGCTTTTGTTATCATCGCCCCAGGCACAGCCCGGGCAGTCAAAGCCGCGCGCTTTGTTCATGCGCATCAGGTTACGCATGTTTTTCAGGGCGGCTTTACTGTCAAGGACAAAACGGGTGGTGGCTTCCAGCGAGCCCCAGCCGCCCGCAGCGGCGCGATAGGGCTGAATCTTACGTTTAAATTTCATGATAGTCGCAGGCTTATTGTTTATGAATTGTTATCAGAATATGACTTCTGTTGGTGAGAAGTGTGCGACTGACGGCAAAAGTTGTCTAATTGATTGACTTAATGGTGCGATAGTTAACGTTTATCGCGCGCCAGGGATAAAAGCGTGATCGGCATCATAAATTATCGGCTGTCGCGCGCCGGCGGGTAAGTGTGCGGCCAAATAGTGGCTAATAATTGCTCTTTCCGTTAGCAAAAGGGCGCGCTCCATGAAGCAACTTGCCAGTCAGGTTCACGCATTCGGCAAAGCCTTAATGATGCCGATCTCCGTCATTGCTGCCGCCGGTATTTTTCTCGGTCTGGCCGCCGCGTTGCAGAATTCGGCGATCACCGGTGAAGCATTTGCCAGTTTGCAGGTGCCGCAGCTGATCATCGGTTTTATTCGTAAAGTGGCGGGCGCGCTGTTTGCCAACCTGCCGGTATTTTTTGCCGTCGCCAGCGCAATTGGGCTGGCCAAAGCTGAGAAACCCACCGCCGCGTTTGCGGCAGTGATTGGCTATATCGCCATGAATGTGGGGATCAGCGCCACGCTGGCGGCGAAGGGGCTGACGGCAGCCACCACCACGCCCGAGGCGCTGCAGCAGGCGGGCATGGACCAGACCAGCGCCATGATGACGTCAGCCGAGTACATCGACATGCTCGGCATTTTTACCTACAACATGAGCGTGCTGGGCGGGGTGATTGCCGGCCTGCTCACTGTGATGCTGCACAACCGCTTCTATACCCAGCAGTTGCCCACGGCGATCAGCTTTTTTGGCGGGCGTCGCTTTGTGCCCATCGTGACGGTGGTGGTGCTGCCGCTGACGGGCGTGCTGCTGGCGCTAATCTGGCCAACCATCGGCCAGGGCATTGCGTGGGTCGGCCAGATGATCGGTAAAAGCGGTCAGTACGGTGCCTTTTTGCTCGGTGCCTGCGAGCGCCTGCTGATTCCGACCGGTCTGCATCACATCCTCAATGAAACCGTGCGCTTTACGCCGATTGGCGGCATGGCGACGGTGGACGGCCAGACCATCGTCGGCGCGCTGAATATTTTTAACACTTCGCTGACCCATCCCGGCGCGATTCCGGACGACACCG
Source organism: gamma proteobacterium symbiont of Lampromicra miyakona (assembly GCF_059730895.1). NCBI lineage: Bacteria > Pseudomonadati > Pseudomonadota > Gammaproteobacteria > gamma proteobacterium symbiont of Lampromicra miyakona. The sequence continues at coordinate 1,966,958 of NZ_AP035932.1, forward strand.
TGCGCACCGCCACGCAGTTTCTCGCCCAGGGCAAAATCCCGGTGATGATGTTCGGTCTGCCCGCCGCCGCGCTGGCCATCTATCACACCGCCAAACCTGAACATAAGCAGCGGGTCAAAGCGCTGGTGCTGGCCGGCGCGCTGACCTCATTTACCACCGGCATCACTGAACCGCTGGAGTTCTGCTTCATCTTCGTCTCGCCGGTGTTGTACGTGATGCACGCGCTGCTGACCGGCCTGTCGTTTATGCTGATGTCGATGCTGCACCTGATGATCGGTAACGTGCAGGGCGGCGCGATTGATCTGCTGGTGTTTGGCATTCTCGGCGGCAGCAAAACCCACTGGTGGTGGACGCTGGTACTGGGCGCCATTTATGCGCCGGTTTATTACTGGGGCTTTCGCCTGGTGATTACCCGGATGCAGGTGGAAACGCCGGGACGCGAATCCGAAGAGGAAGCCAAACCGCAGCAGGTGGCGGCGGATGAACGCACCCGCGTGATCATCAGCGGGCTGGGCGGAGAGGCCAATATAGAGGACGTCGATTGCTGCTTCACTCGCCTGCGCGTGCGGGTCAAAGAGATGAAAGAAGTGGTGGATCAAACGCTGCTGTCGACCGGTGCCAACGGCGTCAACCGCGTCAGTGAGCACGATGTGCAGGTGATTTACGGGCCGCAGGTCGAGAAAATCGCCAATGAGGTGAAAAGTGCGCTCGGCGTCGCCTGATGCCGGGCGGTACCGTTAATTATGTGGGGCGCGGCCGGTGGCGACCCGCCGCGTCTCCGCGTATACATCACCCGCTATCCGCCTGAGCAATCCGCCTGACAACGCAGAAATTTCTTCGCTGAGTGCGCGTTGGGGCGCGACGAGTTTTGCTACCATAACGCGATAAAAATTCGACGGTGGATAAGAAAATCGACATCAAGCAATTGATTTATTTGTGCAATTTGGAGCGCGAGCGCCATTTTGGCCGCGCGGCGGAGGCCAGCTTCGTCAGCCAGCCCACGCTCTCGATGCGGCTTAAAAACCTTGAGCGTGAGCTTGGGCTGTCGCTGATCAATCGCAGCAACAACTTTGACGGCTTCACGCCGGAAGGGGAACGCGTGCTGACGTGGGCGCGCGAAATTGTTTCGGTGTATCAGGGACTGAAGCTGGAAGTGGAGTCGCTCAAACACGGCGTCAACGGCACGCTGCGGCTGGGCGTGATGCCGCAGTGCAGCGTGGCGCTGCCGGCGTTACTGAAAGCGGTGGAAGCGCGCTATCCGCAGCTCGACTATCGCGTTTCCGCCATGAGCGCCGATCAACTGCTGGAAGCGCTTAACAGCCACACCGTGGACGGCGGTATCGGCTTTTTTGAGCTGACGTCACTGCGGGAACTGCATTTCCAGACCGCGCTGCTCAACGATCGCGGTGTCGAAGCGATTTTCCATCCCGATCACTTCCCGGCGCTGCTGCAGCATGAGCGGCTATCGCTGTACACGCTGGCGAGCCAGCCGCTGTGCCTGGCCGAGCCGACACGCTATTTCCGGCGTTACCTCGACGGACATCTGCGTGAAACCGGCGTGCTGCCGCGGGTGATTGTGGAAAGCGCCTCGGTGATGCAGCTGATTCAGAGTGCGCAGGTTGGTCTGGGCGTCATGGTGTCGCCCTGCGGCCATCTGCTACCGGAAATGCTGCACCATCTGGCGCGCCGGCCAATTGATATCGCGCCGATGGGACGTCAGGCGGCGCTGGTGATTGCTGAGCCGGGCAGGGCGTCGCCGCTGTCGCAGCACTTCTTTGACGAAGCACGCCGCCACCTGGCAGATTAGCGCGCTTCGCCCAGCGCCATCAGCAGTCGATCCTGCCAGCTGGCAAATGCCACCGCCTGCATCAGCGTGAACAGGCGCTCGCTGCCCCAGCCCGCGTTTAACAGCGGCTGCAGATGTGCGGCACTGAAGCGCTCCGGCAGCCGGGTAAGCTGGGCGCTCAGCGCGATTACCTGCTGCGTCAGGCTGTCATCGCTGGCCTGATCCACATCGTGCAGCAAACGCGCGCGCCAGCCGTTCGCCAGCTGCGCGAACTGGCGTCGGCAGCCCAGCACGCGCGCGCTGACTGCCTGCGCCAGTTGTTCTTCTTCCCCAGCATAAGCCTCAAGCCGCTGACGCAGCGTCGCCCAGCCATACAGCGCCTGGGCATCGTGCACCAGCAGCCAGACAGCGTCGTCGAGTCCGGCCATACCCTGACAAAAGGTCACCGCCGCCAGCTGGTCAGCGCTGGCATAGCGCAGCTCAACCGGCTTGATGGCGTGCTGCCAGGCAGCAGCCTGACTGAACAGCGCCGCATCGGCGTCGGCGGGTGGCGTGACGCCAGGGATCCAGCGCACCGGCAGGCCCATCATCGCCTGAAGCGCGGCGACCACGCGCGCCTGATAGCTGACGTAGCCTACTAGCTGGTTGAGCGTAACGATATCGGGTTCAGTCAGGCCTACCGCATCCAGCGCGCTGATGCTGCTGGCGGTAATCAGCTCAGGCTGCATCGCCAGTTGGCGCGCATACTGCGTGATTTGCGTCAGGCGATTATTGCTTTCGCGCGAAGAATCCGGTCCCGGCAGCGGATTAAGCCGCGCCGAGTAGTGATTGCACAGCCGCTGCACGCCAGCCACCTGTGCCACCGTGAGTGCGGTGCTGAGACGATCGTACAGCGTTAGCGTGTGGGTCAGCGAGGTGCTGACCGCATCAGGCAGCAGGGTATGGCTCAGGTCGCGTGCCGCCTGTAGCACTGGCTGGAAGCGCTGCAGCAGCGGCTGCAGAGCGTTGGCTTCCTGCTGCAGGCCGAGCAGAAAACGGTCATCAATATGAGCGGCTTCGGGAACCAGGGGAGCAGCAGCGGACGTATGCGGGCGAGTCTGGCTTTCATAAAACCAGTGGTCATGGCCGGGAGAACGGCGGTGTTCCATGGTCATTCCTTTCGCAAAAAACGGACTGAGTGCACAACGGGCAAATCTGAAAAGCGCATCGCCACTCAAGGGCTAGCTTATCGTCGCTGAACGGCTGTCCACGGCAAAAGAATGATGGGGAATAATTAATAGCGTGTGGCTATAAGGCGGGGAGAGAAAAGAAAAAGGGCGAGCACCTGGCTCGCCCGCAGAACTTATTTCAGTTCCAGCTCGTTCATCGCGGCAATGCTGAAGCCGCCATCCACGTGCACCACTTCACCGGTGATACCACCCGCCAGGTCTGAACACAGGAAGGCCGCAGAGTTACCTACGTCTTCGATGGTGACGGTACGGCGAATCGGGGTAACCGCTTCGCAGTGTGCCAGCATCTTACGGAAATCTTTGATGCCTGATGCAGCCAGGGTACGGATTGGACCGGCAGACACGGCGTTAACACGCACGCCTTCCGGACCCATCGCGTTCGCCATGTAACGCACGTTGGCTTCCAGCGACGCTTTCGCCAAACCCATCACGTTGTAGTTCGGGATAGCGCGCTCTGCACCCAGGTAAGAGAGGGTCAGCAGTGCTGCGTTCGGGTTCAGCATCGCGCGGCACTCTTTGGCCATCGCCACAAAGCTGTAGGCGCTGATGTCGTGCGCGATTTTGAAGCCTTCACGGGTAACGGCGTTCACGTAGTCGCCATCCAGCTGGTCGCCCGGGGCGAAGCCGATGGAGTGAACAAAGCCGTCAAATTTCGGCCAGGTTTTTGCCAGTTCAGTGAACAGGGCAGTGATGCTCTCGTCTTCTGCCACATCGCATGGCAGAACAATGTCTGAACCCAGTTCTTTAGCGAACTCTTCCACGCGACCTTTCAGTTTGTCGTTCTGGTAGGTGAAAGCCAGTTCTGCGCCCTGTTTGTGCATCGCCTGCGCAATACCGTAGGCGATGGAAAGTTTACTGGCAACGCCAGTAATCAGAATGCGCTTACCGGAAAGAAAACCCATAGCTGTAATCCTTATGGTCATTGTTGTTGGCGGTCGCGATGATTAAAAATTGTGCGACCGACGTTAATCGACGTGCGGATTCTAGCACGTCTGTATCAAATGGGGTAAATCGCGCCGCGTTTTCCGCTACGGCCGTAGCACTCAACGCTCGCGCCGCCACGCCTCGGCGGTTAACGCTTCGCCAAAATGGCTGGCAATCAGCCGTTTGGTTAAGTCGTGCAGCGGCGAGGCCAGCACGTCAGCGGTGCCGCCGCGCTCCACCACTTCGCCCTGATGCATCACCAGCACCTGGTCGCTGATGTGCTTCATCATGCCAAGATGCTGAGTAACATAAATATAGGCGATGCCGTGTTTCTCCTGCAGCTCCAGCATCAGGTTCACCAGCTGCGAACGCATGGTCATGTCCAGCGAGGCGAGGGCTTCATCAGCGACAATCACCTTTGGCTGCAGAATCAACGCGCGCGCCAGCGCCAGACGCTGCTTCTGGCCGGGGGCCAGCATGTGCGGATAGTAGCCGGCGTGGTCGCGCAGCAGCCCGACCTGACGCAGCGTGGCAATAATGCGCTTTTCGCGTGCTTCATCATCAAGATCGGTATTCAGCCGCAGCGGAAAATCAAGGATCTGGCTGACGCGCTGGCGCGGATTGAGCGACGTCGACGGATCCTGAAAAATCATGCGAATCCGCTGGCTGCGGTAGCCGTAATCGCCATAAGAGAGCGGGTGATCGTCGATCAGCATCTCGCCTTCACTTGGCGCCACCATGCCGCTCAGCATCTTCGCCAGCGTGGATTTGCCCGAACCGTTCTCGCCGATAATGGCCAGCGTCTGCTTTTCGCGCAGGGTAAAACTGACGTTTTTCACCGCTTCAACATGCTGGCGCCGGAACAGCCCGGTGCGGTAGCGGTAGGTTTTGCTCAGGTTGCGCACTTCCAGCAGGGTTTCCATTATTGGCTCTCCATATTCAGCGGGAAGTGACAGGCATAAAGATGCGCTTTAGTGCCGCTCAGGCGCGGCGTTTCGATGCATTTACGCTGCGCGTAAGGGCAGCGCGGACCGAGACGGCAGCCAATCGGCAGATGTTCCAGCGACGGTATCGCGCCGGACAGCGTATTCAGGCGGCTTTTATGCGGCAGCGCGCGGCCAAAGTCGGGCATGGCGCGGATCAGCGCCTGCGTATACGGATGGTGCGGCGTTTCCATCAGATCGTCACTCTGCGCCGTTTCCACCGTTTGTCCGCAATACATCACGTTGATGCGGTCCGCCCACTGACTCATGGTGCGCAGGTCATGGCTGATCAGCAAAATCGTGGTGTTGTTATTCTGATTGAGGCGGCTCAGCAGACGGAAAATCTGCGCCTGGGTGGTGGGCTCCATGGCATTGGTCGGCTCATCGGCAATCAGCAGGCGCGGCTGATTGGCCAGCGCGATGGCGATCATCACCTTCTGACATTCGCCCTCGGTCAGCTCATACGGGAAGCTGCGCATAATGTCTTTGTGATCTTTAATGCCGACGCGGTGCAGCAGCTCAATGGCGCGCTCTTTGCGCCAGAACCACAGGCGCTGATACCAGCGGCCCTTAAAGGTCCAGCGTGGAATGGCCTGCATCAGCTGGCGGCCGACACTTTCAGAAGGATCGAGGCAGGATTGCGGCTCCTGAAAAATCATCGACACGTTATGGCCAACGATGCGCCGCCGTTCGCGCGGCGACAGGCGCAACAGATCGATATCATCGAACACCATGCGATCGGCGGTGACACGCCAGTTATCTTTGGTCACGCCGCAGATGGCTTTCGCCACCAGACTTTTCCCCGAGCCGGATTCGCCCACCAGGCCACGCACTTCGCCCTCGTTTAGCGTCAGATTGATGCGATCGACCGCTTTCACCGGACCTTCAGCGGTCATGAATTCAATGGTCAGATTTCGGATGTCCAGTAACGGCATTATTCCACTCCCGCAGCGACGGCGCGACGGATGCCATCGCCCAGCAGGTTAACAATCAATACGCTTACCATCAGCGCGGCACCCGGCAGCATCACCGTCCACGGCGCCACGTAAATCAGCTCCAGCGCGTCACCCAGCATCGCACCCCATTCGGGCGAGGGCAGCTGCGCGCCGAGGTCAAGAAAGCCGAGCGCGGCGATGTCGAGGATCGCCATCGACAGCGAGCGGGTAAATTCACTGACCAGCAGCGGCAGAACGTTTGGCAGCACTGCATTCCACAGAATATTCAGGTTGCGCGCGCCATCCAGCCGTAGCGCCACCACATACTCTTTTTCCATCTCATCATGCACTGCCGTGTAGATTTCGCGCACCAGACGCGGGATCAGCGCCAGCAGTACCGCCAGCATCGCATGCTCCAGTCGCGGGCCAAGAAAGGCCACCACGATAATCGCCAGCAGCAGAGAGGGAATCGACAGCAGCGTATCCAGCACGTGATTCATCACCGCCGAGCGCAAACCGTGGGTTATCCCCGCCAGCACGCCCAGCAGCAGCGCGCAGATTGCTGCCAGCACCGTTACCAGCAGCGCAGAGCCAACCGTCGGCGCCACGCCGCTCAGTAAACGGCTTAGCACATCGCGCCCGAGATCGTCAGTGCCGAGAAAGAAGGAGACATCGCCGTAGCGCGACCACGACGGCGGCAACAGCTGATAGCCGAGAAACTGCTGGTCGATACCGTAAGGCGACAGCAGCCCGCCGAACAGGCAGAGAAACAGCAGGATGCCGAAGCCGTACAGGCCAATCATGGCGCTGGTATCGCGATAAAAGCGCTGCCAGCTGAGGCGAAACGCACTCGGCAGCCGCTTCTCGGCGTAGATGTTATCTGAGGGCATACCACTCCTTGTGTTTCAGCGGATTGAGCGCCGCACCGATAATATCCGACAGTACGCTGACCAGAATCACCAGCCCGCCAACCACCATCACGCCTGCGGAGATCGCCGCGTAATCCTGCTGACGGATGGCGTTAATCAGCCAGCGCCCCAGTCCGGGCCAGTTGAACACCACTTCAGTGATCATCGCCAGCGTCAGCATGGTGGAGAATTGCAGGCCAAGACGCGGGATCACCGGCGGCAATGCGTTGTGCAACACGTGACGGCGAATCACGGTGAAGCGCGACAAGCCGCGCGTTGCCGCTGCCTTGACGTAATTTTTATCCATCACGTCGCTGGTGCTGTTGCGCAGCAGGCGAATCACTTCGGTGGTCGGTGCCACGGCCAGCACGATCACCGGCAGAATCAGGTGCGTCAGCGCACTGACCAGCATTTCGTGCCGCCAAGGTGAAGGGCTAAGCCAGGCGTCAATCAGGGCAAAACCAGTAATGTTCTGCACCGGATAGAGCAGGTCGAAACGACCGGAAACCGGCAGCCAGCCCAGCGTCAGCGAAAACAGCAGGGTAAACAGCAGCGCCAGCCAGAACACCGGCATTGAGAAGCCGAGCAGCGCCAGCGCGCTGATGGCTTTATCCTGCCATTTATTGCGCATTACGCCGGCGCAGATGCCGAGCGGAATACCGACCAGCAGCGCCAGCATAAACGCCAGCACGCACAGTTCCAGCGTGGCGGGAAACACCTCGCGCAGCTGTATATCAATTGCCTGACCGTTGGTGCTGGAGACACCGAAATCAAACTGCAGCAGCCCTTTAAACCAGAACCACCAGGCATCGAACAGCGAGGCGCCTTCCAGCGGCGCGTTAGGCGTGAAATAGCTCAGGCTGAAACTCACCAGCGAGAGTAAGAACAGGGTGATGATCAACAACAGCAGGCGACGCAACAGATAGATAATCATGCTTACTCCTCGCCGTGCTCATCGCGGTAAACCCCGGCGAACGAGGCATTACCGAAGGGACTCAGCACCAGGCCTTTAATATCGTGCCGGTAAGCCTGCAGGCGCAGCGACGACGCCAGCGGCAGCACCGGCAGCGCCTGCGCCAGCATCTGCTGGGCGCGATCGTAGCTATCGATACGCGCCGACAGCTGCTGCGACAGCAGCGCGCGCTGCAGCGCCTCATCAAACGCCGGCGAACACCAGTGCGCGTAATTGGTCTGCGAACGAATCGCCGCACAGCTCAGCAACGGGCGGAAGAAACTGTCCGGATCGTTACTGTCGGTGGCCCAGCCGGTCAGGGTTAAATCGTGGTTCATGGCCATCAGCTGTGCTTCCTGAAAACGCCCCTCGACCGGCGCGATGGTGACGCGCACGCCCACCTGCGCCAGATCCGCCTGCAACAGCTCGGCGGTTTTTAGCGGGCTGGGGTTCCACGACATTGAGGTGGTCGGCACCACCAGGCGCAGATGCAAATCCTCAATGCCCAGTGCTTTTAATGCTTCACGCGCTTTTGCCGGATTGTATTCCGTCACGCGCGCATCATTATCGTAAGCCCACGAGGCGCGCGGCAGAATCGAGGCTGCGGTTTCCGCCGTGCCGTAATAAATCGACTCCATCAGACGTTCGTTATTGATCGCCAGCGCCAGCGCGTGGCGCACTTCCGGCCGGTCGAGCGGCGGTTTGCGGGTGTTAAACGCCAGATAGGCAATGTTCATGCCAGGACGCAGCGTCATGCGCAGGCGCGGATCGTCGCGCAGAATCGACAGCTGGCTGGCGGCCGGGTAGGCCAGGACGTCACACTCGCCGGTCAGCAATTTCGACAGGCGGCCAGTGCCGCCCACGCCGAGGTCGATCACCACCTGTTGCAGACGCGGCACGCCTTTCCAGTAGTGCGGATTGCGCGCCAGACGCAGATATTGCCCGGTGCGGTACTCACTCAGCTGGAACGGGCCGGTGCCCACCGGCTGGCGATCCAGCTGTTCCTGCTGGCCTGCCGCGCTCAGCTGGCTGGCGTACTCCTGCGACAACACCGGCGCGTAGTGGGTGGCGATATGCCACAGGAACGAGGCGTCCGGGCTGTTGAGGCGGATCTCTACCGTGTCGTTATCCAGCTTCTTCACGCTCTGCACCGAGTCGGCAAACTGCAGGCTGTCGAAGTAGGGATAGCTGCCGCCGTTGACGTTATGCCACGGATGCTGGCGATCGAACATGCGGGCAAAGCTGAAGACCACATCGTCGGCGTTCATTTTGCGCGTCGGCGTAAACCAGTTGGTGTGCTGGAACGAAACATCTTTGCGTAAGTGGAAGCGGTAAGTCGCGCCGTTATCGCGCACTTCCCAGCTCTGCGCCAGATCGGGGATCAGACGATAGGTATAAGGGTCGACGTCGAGCAGGCGGTCATACAACTGTGCCGCCAGCGTATCGACCACCAGCCCGCTGCTGACCATCTGCGGGTTGAAGGTGTTAACCGTGCCGTTGACGCAATAGACAAAGCCGCTGTGGCGGATAGAGTCCGCGGGCGCGGCGAGCGCAGAGGCACTCAGGACGCTGAGACCAAGCAGCAGCGCGGGGAATAATTTTGGCATAGAACTCAACGATTCTCGGGCAATAGCGAGAGTGTATCGCAAAGCAAGCGTACTCCCCAAATCCGCCGCGTATCTGCGCTTTTTTTACCCAGCGGGCAACGGTGGTAAGCACAACCTTAGTGTGGAAATGAGAAAAATTCTCAATTAGAGCTTTACAGATGATAATAGGAATGATTATTATTCTTCTGCGCTTCGACGGTGGCTCTACCGAAGAAGAGCACGACATTGCTCACATTGCTTCCAGTATTACGTTGCCCGCACCTCGTGTTGCGGGCTTTTTTTTGCGCCCTCATCAGCCGCGCATCGTTATGTTCCTTCCGGCAATCCTCATGCGAAATCGGCATCGGTCATTTGTTACGCGCAGGGTAGTCTGGGCTTTTCATCTGCAGAGAAATGATAATGAAAAGAGTGACTTTAACGATGCTGTTACTGGCCAGCGGCAGCGTCGCGGCGCACGGCGTTACCCTGCGCATTGCCGATCAAAAGGGCAACATGCGCGCCGAGCTGGAAGCAGCGCAGCAGCTCAACGATCTATCCTACCATATCGAATGGGCGGAATTTCCGGCCGCCGCTCCGCTGGCCGAAGCCCTGAATGCCGGGGCGGTTGATGCCGGTATTATTGGTGATGCGCCGCTGCTGTTCTCGCTGGCCGCAGGTTCGCAGGTTAAAGCGGTGGCCGTCAGCAAATCCACCCCGGCCGGGCTGGCGGTGCTGGTTGCGCCGGACTCACCCATCAAAACGCCGCGGGATCTGCGCGGTAAACGTATCGCCACCGGGCGCGGGTCGATCGGTCATTTTATCGCGCTGAAAGCGCTGGAAAGTGCCGGGCTGAGCGATAAAGCCGTCAGCTGGCACTTTCTCACGCCTGCCGATGCGCGCATTGCGCTGGCAAGTGGTTCCGTCGATGCGTGGGCAACCTGGGATCCTTACACCGCGCTGGCAGAAGTAACGCATACCGGCCGCGTGCTGATCAACGGCGTGGGGCTCTCCAGCGGCAACAGCTTCCTCGCCGCCACCGATGCGGCACTGAGTGACGCCAGTAAACGTGCGGCGCTGCAGGATTATATTAACCGGCTGGCGGCCGCTGATCGCTGGGCCAATCGCCACGTTGAGGCGTATTCCGCCAGGCTGGCGAAGATCATCGGCTTTCCTCAGGAGGCTGCTGGCAAATCTTTTGCCCGACGTCAGTCACACTGGCAGAGCATTGACGACCACACCGTACAACAGCAGCAGGAAACCGCCGACTTTTATCAAAAGTACGGCCTGATTGCTCAGCCACTCGATGTCAAGCCGACCTTTTATCGCGGTCTGCAGGTGGCACAACAGTAACCCTTTGTGCGCCGGTATTTGGCGAACAGGCGGGATGCGCGTAGCATGGCGGCATCAAATCCGTGGCGGATAACCCAATGTTAATCAAAACCTTTGATGGTCATAATGACCTGTTGCTCAACCTGTGGTTGCATCATCGCGACGATCCGGCCACTGCCTTCTTTACCGGTATCGAAAAAGGACACCTCGATTTTCCGCGCATGCAGCAGGGCGGCTTTTCCGGCGGATTGTTTGCGCTGTTTGTGCCGCCGCAGCGCTACGTCAGCGAAGTAGCACCTCAGCTGGCCGGTGAAGCGTGGCAGCCGCTGGAGATCCTGTGGCAGCAGCTGGAGATTCTGAAAACGCTGGTTGCCCGTTCTGACGGCCGGGCGCGCCTGTGCCTCAGCACCGCCGATATCGCCGCCTGCCGGCGCGATGGCATACTGGCAATGGTGGCGCACATTGAGGGCGCGGACGGTTTTGACGGCGACGGCGCCGATCTTGCCGCCTTCTGGCAGGCGGGCGTGCGTAGCATCGGTCCGTTCTGGAATCTGGAAAATCGCTTTGGCGCTGGCGTCACCGGCGCATTTCCCGGTTCGCCGGATAGCGGTCCGGGGCTGACTGCCGACGGCGAGCGGCTGATCGCGCTGGCGAATCAGCAGCGCATGATGATCGACGTGTCGCACATGAATGAAAAAGCATTCTGGGACACGGCCCGGCTCTCATCCGCGCCGCTGGTCGCCAGCCACTCGAATGCGCACGCGCTGTGCGCGCAGCCGCGCAACCTTACCGATGACCAGTTGCGGGCGATTCGCGATAGCGGTGGCGTGGTCGGCATTAACTTCGGCAACGCCTTTCTGCGCGCCGACGGTAAGCGCGACGATGATGGCGGCTTGATCGAAATTGTTAAACACTGTGAGCATCTGATGACTATTATGGGAAGCGATCACGTCGCGCTGGGGTCGGATTTTGACGGCATCAGCGTGCCCGCAGAGCTTAAAGATGTCACCGGTTTGCCGCGGCTGTATGCGCTGATGCGCAGTCTCAACTATGATCAGGCATTGCTGGAACAACTTGCCTGGGGCAACTGGCAGCGGGTATTGCACCAAATCTGGCAGGCGTAAGTGTATTTCCTTACGCAATCAGGGTTGATCTGCTCGCTACATTGGCGCAACATCGCCCCGCGTTATCCATTGCTGGCGGAAGCCTTGTTTCTGCCGCAATGTTTTTAGCAGAGCCTGCTCTGCGTTTTAAGACTATGAGGAAGAATATTATGTGGAAAAAACCTGAGTTTGTTGACCTGCGTCTGGGCCTGGAAGTAACGCTGTACATCTCCAACCGCTAAGACGTCCTGCCCGCCGTTCGTGCGGGCATTTTCTTTTCCTGCTTCGGTCCTTCACATGTTTATTAAAGTCCTCGGTTCGGCGGCTGGCGGTGGCTTTCCGCAGTGGAACTGTAACTGCGCCAACTGCAGCGGGCTGCGTAACGGCACGCTCCAGGCGCAGGCGCGCACCCAATCCTCAATCATTGTCAGCGATAACGGTACCGACTGGGTGTTGTGCAACGCTTCGCCGGACATCAGCCAGCAAATCGCCCGGACACCGGAACTGGTGAAACACGGCGTGCTGCGCGGAACGGCGATTGGCAGCATTATTTTGACCGACAGCCAGATCGATCACACTACCGGTCTGCTGAGCCTGCGTGAGGGCTGCCCGCATCAGGTATGGTGCACGCCGGAAGTGCATGCCGACCTCACCAGCGGCTTCCCGATTTTTACCATGCTGCAGCACTGGAACGGCGGCCTGCAGCATCGGGCGCTCACGCCGCTTGAGCCGTTTCGCGTTGATGTCTGCGCCAGTCTGCAATTCACCGCCATTCCAATTCTCAGCAATGCGCCACCGTATTCGCCGTATCGCGATCGTCCGCTGCCGGGACATAACGTGGCGCTGTTTATCGAAAACACCGCCAGCGGGCAGACGCTGCTGTATGCGCCGGGCCTCGGCGAACCAGATGCGGTGATTATGCCGTGGCTGCAAAAAGCCGACTGCCTGCTGATCGACGGCACGGTGTGGCAGGATGATGAGTTGCTGACCACCGGCGTCGGCAAAAATACCGGCAAAGCCATGGGCCATCTGGCGCTGGCGGAAGAGCAGGGGCTGATGGCGCTGCTGGCCGCGCTGCCGGCCAGACGCAAAATTCTGATTCACATTAACAACACCAATCCGATTCTCAACGAGCATTCGCCGCAGCGCCAGTTCCTGACGCAGCAGGGCATTGAAGTGAGCTGGGACGGCATGGCGATTCATTTGCAGGAGTCCGCATCGTGATTATTACCGAGGCGTTGTCACCCGAAGCCTTTGAACAGGCGCTGCGTGCCAAAGGCGCGTATTACCATATTCACCATCCTTACCATATCGCGATGCACAACGGTGCCGCGACGCGCGAGCAGATTCAGGGCTGGGTGGCGAACCGTTTTTACTATCAGACCAATATTCCGCTGAAAGATGCGGCGATCATGGCCAACTGTCCGGATCCGGCAACGCGCCGTAAATGGGTACAGCGTATCCTCGATCACGACGGTCGTAACGGTGAGGAAGGCGGCATTGAAGCCTGGCTGCAGCTGGGAGAAGCGGTTGGTCTCGATCGCAAAGTCTTGCTGTCAGAGAAGCTGGTGTTGCCGGGCGTACGGTTTGCCGTTGATGCCTATGTCAACTTTGCGCGTCGCGCCAACTGGCAGGAAGCAGCGTGCAGCTCGCTCACCGAGCTGTTTGCCCCGCAGATTCATCAGTCGCGCCTCGACAGCTGGCCGCAGCACTATCCGTGGATCAAAGAGGAAGGCTATTTCTACTTCCGCAGCCGCCTGAGCCAGGCGAACCGCGATGTGGAACACGGCCTGACGCTGGCGCTGGAAGTCTTTACCAGCGCTGAGCAGCAGAACCGTATGCTGGAGATCCTGCAGTTTAAACTCGACATTCTCTGGGCCATGCTGGATGCCATGACCATGGCATACGCACTGCAGCGTCCGCCGTACCACACGGTGACCGATCAGGTCGCCTGGCACAGTACAAGACTGGTGTAATCACATGAAAGAAACTCTGATTCCGGCGTTTCGCCGCGGCTATCGTCTGCAGTGGGAAGCCGCGCAGGACAGCCACGTGGTGCTTTACCCGGAAGGGATGGCGAAGCTGAATGAAACCGCTGCCGCCATTCTGGAACTGGTGACCGGCAAGCAGGATGTGGCGGCCATTATCGCCACGCTCAATGCGCGTTTTCCGGAGGCGGGCGGCGTCGATGATGACGTCAAAGACTTCCTGCAATCGGCCATTGAACAGAAGTGGATCCAGTGTCGTGAACCCGAATAAACCTGGCGTGAATGCGCCGCTGTGGCTGCTGGCCGAGCTGACTTATCGCTGCCCGCTGCAGTGTCCTTACTGCTCGAACCCGCTGGATTTTTCGCAGCAGGAACAGGAGCTGAGCACCGAACAGTGGATTGAGGTGTTCCGCCAGGCACGCGCCATGGGCAGCGTGCAGCTGGGCTTTTCCGGTGGTGAACCGCTGACGCGCAAAGATCTGCCGGAGCTGATTCGCGCCGCGCGCGATCTGGGTTTTTACACCAACCTGATCACCTCCGGCATTGGCCTGACGGAGAAAAAGCTCGACGCCTTCGCCGACGCCGGGCTGGATCACATCCAGATCAGTTTCCAGGCGAGTGATGAAACGCTGAACGCCGCGCTGGCCGGTTCGCAGAAGGCGTTTCAGCAGAAGCTGGCGATGGCAAAAGCGGTGAAAAAGCACGGCTACCCGATGGTGCTGAACTTCGTGCTGCACCGCCATAACATCGACCAGATCGATAAAATCATCGATCTGTGTATCGAGCTGGAGGCGGACGATGTCGAACTGGCCACCTGTCAGTTCTACGGTTGGGCGCATCTTAACCGTCAGGGATTACTGCCAACGCGCGAGCAGATTGCCCGCGCCGAAGCGGTGGTTGCCCGCTACCGTGAGCGCATGGGCAGCAGCGGTAATCTCACCAATCTGCTGTTCGTCACGCCGGATTACTACGAAGAGCGGCCCAAACCCTGTATGGGCGGCTGGGGATCGATATTTCTCAGCGTGACGCCGGAAGGTACGGCGTTACCCTGTCACAGCGCGCGCCAGCTGCCGGTGCAGTTCCCTTCAGTGCTGGAGCAGAGCCTGGAGGATATCTGGTACAACTCGTTTGGCTTCAATCGCTATCGCGGCTTCGACTGGATGCCGGAACCGTGCCGCTCATGCGATGAGAAAGAGAAAGATTTCGGCGGTTGCCGCTGCCAGGCATACATGCTGACCGGCGATGCCGACAACACCGACCCGGTGTGCAGCAAGTCGCCGCATCACGGAAAAATTCTTGAGGCTCGCCGCGAAGCCAGCTGCAGCGATATCAAAATCGCCCAGCTGCAGTTCCGTAACCGCAGCAATTCTGAGCTGATTTTCAAACAGCGGGTCACCTGATGTGCGAACGCAGCCTGACGCTGGCTAACGGTCTGCGCTGTCATCTGTCGCACCAGCCCGACGCGCGGGAAAGCGCGGCGCTGGTGCGCGTCGGCGCAGGCAGCCTGCACGAACCCGATCGCTGGCCCGGTCTGGCGCATCTGCTGGAACATCTGCTGTTTTGCGGCAGCGCGGGCTTTACCGGCGATGAGCGCCTGATGCCGTGGCTGCAGCAACAGGGTGGTCAGGTGAATGCCACCACGCAACTCAGCCGCAGTGCCTGGTTCTTCCAGCTGCCGGCGCAGGCGCTGGCGGCGGGCATGGCAAGGCTGGCAGATATGCTGGCTGCGCCACTGCTGACCGTTACGGCGATTACGCAGGAAGCGGCGGTCATCGAGGCAGAATTTCAGCTGCTACGGCATCATGCCGAAACGCTGAGTGAAGCAGCGCTGCTCAACGCGGCCGGTGGCGCACTGCGCCGCTTTCGCGTCGGGAGTGCAGCGTGTTTTGGTGACAACGTAACGGAGCTGCAGCAGGCGCTACGGCTGTTTCATCAGCAGCATTTTGTCGCCGCCAACCAGCAGCTGTGGCTGAGCGGACCGCAATCGCTGGATGAATTACAGCAGCTGGCCGAGGCGTTTGCTGTTCGCCAGTCAGGCGGTGCGGTGCACTCCTCATTGCCAGCCATTCCCGCGCCGGAGCCTGTTAAAACGCTCATCCAGCTTCCCGATGAAGAGTCATTCTGGCTTAGCCTGTTTATCAACGGCGAAGAAAACGCCTTGCGTGACAATGTCACATTGCTGGAGGCTTTCTGGCAGGATGAAGCCCCTGGCAGCCTGATGGCGCAGCTGCGCAGCGAGCAATTGTGCGCATCGCTGCAGTGTGAATGGCTGTGGCAGAGCGCCGATCATAGCTGGCTGGCGTTGCGCTTCAGTGCGCCAGCGCTGTCAGCGTCGGCGGCAAGACGCATTGAACAGCTCTTCTGGCAGCATCTGCGTGCGGTGCGCGCCGCCACGCCAGCGCAGCATCGCCACTATTTGCAACTGGCACAGCAGGATTTAGCTGCGCTGTCGCCGCTGACGCAGCTGCGCGGACGGGCGCTGGGATCGGCGCCGTCAGCTGACGTTCCCGCAGATTTCACCGGTTTCATCGCCGCGCTGTCACAGGCACCGTGCACGCGGCTGCTGACGCAGCGACAGCTGTCCGCCGCGCCTTATACCACGCAGGGATTCTGTCTGCAGCGCGCGCCATGGCCACCGACCGCGGCTGCCCCGGTCGCGCCGGTTAACTGGTCATTTTATCCGTGCGCTGACGTCCGGCATTCGCCGGAACTCCCGGCAAATTGCGCGCCGTTGCTGCGCGCAAGCCCGGTGCAGCCGAGGGAAACGCTGCTGGTGCGCCCGGCGTTTTATCACACCCTGAGTGACGAGGCGGCGCTAAGCTGGCAGCAGCAGCTGCGCCCACGGCTGGCCGCACTGCGCCATGCCGGTGGCAGCGGACGCTGGCAACAGCAGCAGGGCGTCTGGCAACTGGTGATTAATCTGCCTGACGATGCAATGCCCGCGCTGCAACAGCTGCCTGGCGTGCTGGCGGCGCTGAATGCGCCGGTGCTGCCGCAACCGCACCGTGCTGCACAAAGTATTGTGATTCGTCAGTTGCTGGAAGCGCTACCGCAGCAGCTGCTGGCCCCGGCTGCGCATCCTGCATGGCAGGCCGCCTGGTGCGGCCGCAGAGAAAGCGTCAGTCAGCACGTCGCGCACTGGCTGAGCGAGGTGGTGCAGACGCAGCCTGCGCCGGCGCGCGCGGCTGCGCTACAGCACGGCGTCAGCGCGCTGCGTTGTGCGGCGAACGATCAGGCCTTGTTGCTGTTTATTCCGCTGCCCGCTGCCGATGATGCCAGCCTCGCGGCGCTGCGTGCGCTGGCGCTGATGTTTGAACCACGCTTCTTTCAGCGCCTGCGGGTTGAGCAACAGATTGGCTACGTGGTGTCAGCGCGCTACCAGCGCGTGGCGGATGTGGATGGACTCCAGCTGGCGCTGCAATCCCCGTCCATTGGCTGGCGCACGCTGCTGCAACACTGCAAAGCGTTTTTGCGCGATATGGTGAGTGAACTCGCCGCCATCAACGATGAAACGCTGCAGAGCTGGCAGGCGACGCTACTGGCGCAGTGCCAGCCATACCAGAACGCCGACGCCGCCAGTGAGGCACTGCGAAAACAGCAGGGACTGCCGGTGCTTACGCCAGAAGCGGTCGCTGCACTCACGTTACCCCAGCTGCAGCGGCTGCATCAGCGCCTGCTGCGCGAACGCCGCCGCTGGCGCTTACTGATTAATCAACGTGAATAATTTCTCCCTCTCTACAGTAGTCAGCCTGCTCCCGCTGGCATAAAGACAAAAGTTTACACAGCAGGGGTTGGTGTTTCTGCTGCTTTTGCATAAACTGGCGGCACTTTTCTCTGAGGCTGTGGCATGACGATATCGCCCCAACGCGCAAAATGGATTCTGGCACTGGTTTGTCTGGTGCTGGCATTTTGTCTCGTCCAGCGCAGCTTCAATCTCCCGACTCAGCCTGTCGTTAGCATTACTGCTCACAGCGCCGCCGTTGATGACGGTGCCAGCAGTGATAAGCCCTGTGCGCTGGGCGCTAAGTCACTCAGCGGCAGCGCGCCGCTGCTCGATACCGCGCTGCCATTCCTCGTACTGCTGCTGGCGTTGATCGCCACGCTCTTCCAGACCTCGTCTGCCACTGTCTGGCGGCGTGAACCGCTGTTTGTGCCGCTGCGACGGCGCCATCTCACGCTCTGCGTCTTCCGGGAATAACACCACGCGATCCACCGCGTAAACCCTGTTATTCACCGGAGAAACGATTATGACATTCCTGATCAGGAGCCTGCTGCTCCTCGTGGCGAGCTGTGCGCTGAGCGTGCAAGCCGCCGATACCGGCTGGCTGCGCAATGCGCAAAACAGCCACGCCGAAGTGCGCCTGCGCGCTGCGCCGCAGGGCGATCACCTGCAACTGCTACTGGATATTCGCCTGCAGCCGGGCTGGAAAACCTACTGGCGCTCGCCGGGCGAAGGCGGCGTCGCGCCGGAAATCCGCTGGCAAACGCCGGATGTCAACGCCCGCTGGTCGTGGCCAGTGCCAGCGCGCTTTGACGTCAGCGGCCTCACCACGCAGGGCTACAAAGGCAACGTTACGCTGCCCATCGTGCTCGAATCTGCCCCGCAGGGCACGCTGGCCGGCACGCTGACGCTGTCCACCTGTAGCGACGTCTGCATCCTGACGGACTTTCCGTTCCAGCTCGATCTCTTGCAGCCCGCCAGTCCGGATTTTGCACGTGACTTCGCCCGGGCGATGGGGCAGATCCCGGCTGACAGCGGGCTGACCGATCAGCTTGATGCCAGCTTCGTTGATGGCACGCTGCAAATCCGGGCGCTGCGTCAGCAGGGCTGGCAGCAGCCGGAACTGTTCTTTGATTATCCGCAGGGCAGCATGCTGGCGGCGCCGCAAATCAGCGTGCAGGGCGAGACGCTGACTGCCCGCGTGGCGGTAACAGACGAATGGGGCGAGGCCGCGCCGGATCTGCGCGGTAAAGCGCTGTCGCTGGTTATCGCTGACGCCGGTATCGCTCAGCAAAGCCAGCTGACCCTTGGTCATCAGCCGCTGTTTTCTCCCTCCGCCGGGAACGCCACGCTGTGGTCGGTAGTGCTGCTGGCGCTGCTTGGCGGGCTGATTCTCAACCTGATGCCCTGCGTGCTGCCGGTGCTGGCGATCAAACTGAGCAGTCTGGTGCAGCAGCAGGGACAGACGCAACGCCAGACGCGTCAGCAGTTTCTCGCGTCCAGCGCCGGCATTCTGTTCTCTTTCCTGCTGCTGGCGCTGCTGATGACTGTGCTACGGCTCAGCGGTCAGGCGCTGGGCTGGGGCATTCAGTTTCAGAGCAGCGGCTTTCTGCTGGTGATGGTGCTGGTGATGTTCCTGTTCAGCGCCAGTCTGTTCGATCTGCTGCATTTTCGCCTGCCTTCCGGCCTGACTACCCGGCTGGCGACGCACGGCGGTGCCGGTCTGGCAGGGCATTTTGGCCAGGGGGCCTTTGCTACGCTGCTGGCGACGCCGTGCAGCGCACCGTTTCTTGGCACCGCCGTCGCCTATGCGCTGACCGCGCCGCTGCCGCAGCTGTGGCTGCTGTTTGTCGCGCTCGGCGTCGGCATGAGTCTGCCGTGGCTGCTGGTTGCGGCGCTGCCGGGCATGGCGCGCTGCCTGCCACGTCCGGGGCGCTGGATGCTGCATCTGCGCACGCTGCTGGGGCTGCTGATGCTGCTGGCAACGCTGTGGCTGGTGACGCTGCTGATTCCACACTGGGGCAGCACCGTCGCCATTCTGCTGGCGGCCATCCTTATGCTGGCGCTGACGGGCTGGCTAATCGCACGCCGCGCGCTGCCGCAGGCAGGTCTGGTGTTCATTACCGTGACGCTGGCGGGCGCGCTGTTACTGCTGACGCGCCTCTCCCCGGAAGAAGAATCGCTGGTGTGGCAACCGCTGACCGAAGCCGCCATCAATCAGGCGTTGGAGCAGGATAAGCGCGTATTCGTCGATGTCACCGCTGACTGGTGCATCACCTGCAAAGTGAATAAATCGCGGGTGCTGAATCAGCCTGACGTGCGTGCCGCACTCGGCGCAGAGGATGTGGTGCTGCTGCGCGGTGACTGGACACAACCGGATCCGGCCATCGGCGAGTTCCTGCGCCGCCGCGATCGCGTAGCGATCCCCTTTAACCAGATTTATGGCCCGGCACTGCCGCACGGCCAGATTTTATCGCCGTTATTAAGTCGTGATGCGGTGATTTCAACACTCTCTGAGGCAAAAAAATGATGAAAAAATCCCTGTTACTTTCGCTGATGTTGCTGGCGGCACCCGCCCTGGCCGCCGCGCCATTTACCCCTGAGCAGGAGGCGCGCATCAAACAGCTGATTCGCGAAACCCTGGTGCAAAATCCGGCGATTCTGGCGGAAGCCGCCGACGCATTTGATAAAGAAGCCGCGCGCCAGCAGCAAAACGTGGTCGCGCAGATGGTAGAGAAAAACCGCGCGGCGCTGTTTGACGATGCCGGCTCACCGCGCATCGGTGCCAAAAAACCGGCACTGACGCTAGTCTATTTCACCGATTACAACTGCGTCTTTTGCAAAAAGTTTGAGGCGGATATCGAAAAACTGCTGCACAACTATCCGCAGGTGGCGGTGGTACTGAAGCCGCTGCCGTACCGCGCTGAAAGCTCGCTCAGTTCGGCGCGTCTGGCGCTGACGGTGTGGGAGCAGCAGCCGAATAACTTTCTTAAGCTGCATGAACGGCTGATGGCAAAGAAAGGCAACCATGATGAAGCCAGCATCGCCGCCGCGCTGGACAAAAGTGGCATCAGTTTATCGGCGCCGAGCACCGCCAGCCTCGACACCATCAACCTTAACCTGACGCTGGCGCAGCAGCTGGGTGTGCAGGGTACGCCCGCCACGCTGGTTGGCAATCAGCTGATCAGCGGGGCAGTGCCTTATGCACAGCTGGAAGCCGTGGTAAAAGGTGCGCTGCAGGCTCAGCCATGAGCCGGGTAACGCGCTGGCTGCGCGAAGGCGTGCTGTTGTTGCTGATGGCAGCGGCGCTGCTGCTGGCCATGGACTGGCTGCGTGCACCGCAGCTGCCCGCGGATGTGGCCCGGCAGCCGCTCAGCGCGCTGCAGGGCGAGGTGAACCTGGCGACGCTGAGCCAGCAGCGGCCGGTGCTGGTTTACGTCTGGGCCAGCTGGTGTGGCGTGTGCAAACTCACCACACCGACGGTGGCCGCGCTCAGTCAGCACGGCACGCAGGTGGTCAGTGTGGCTCTGCGATCCGGCAGCGATGCGCGCGTTGCCACCTGGCTGGATAAAAAAGGAGTACGGGGATTCGCCGTCAATGATGAAAGCGGGGCGCTGGGAGAGCGCTGGCAAATCAGCGCCACGCCGACGTTCATCGTGCTGCATCAGGGCAAGGTGGTCAGCACCAGCAGCGGCTGGACCAGCAGCTGGGGGCTGAAGCTGCGCCTGTGGTGGGCGGCACGCGCTGCCTGATTAATCATTAACGGTTAACCGACCGCGATAAATAACCGTAGCGTGAATAACCTTGCGCTGCGGTTATTTTTTTTGCTCATTAAAAATCCGCATTCAATATTTCAATGCATTGAAATTAAATGAGTAATAAATAAAGCGATAAATGAATGACTCTGGATTGTTTGCAATTGCCATCATCATGGCACATATATGTTAAATCACTTTTTTATTTATTCATTTAATAACGGCGCGCTCGCGCCATTTTATTTTGGGGGAGAACAATGCGAATTCATCACCTCAACTGTGGCTGCATGTGCCCGCTCGGTGGCGCGTTATTCGATGGTTTCAGCAAAGGTCCGTTTGCTGAACTGGTGTGCCATTGCTTACTGCTGGAAACTGACCGTCACGGTTTAATCCTCGTGGATACCGGTCTGGGCACGCAGGATATGCGCCATCCTGACCGCCGCCTGTCGGGCTTTTTCCGCGCGCTGAATAATATTCGCTATAACGAGCAGCTCAGCGCGCTGGCACAGATTCAGCTGCTGGGTTTTCGCCCGGAAGATGTGCGCCACATTATTCTGACCCACCTCGATTTTGACCACGCCGGCGGCATCAGTGATTTTCCGGCCGCCCGCATTCATCTGCTGCAGCGTGAACTGGATACCGTAACCCAGGCGGGCGACAGCAGCTGGCTGGCGCGTCAGCGGTTTCGCCCACAGCAGTGGACTGCGCACGATGGCTGGCGCGGTTACGCCAGCGGCGGTGAGCGCTGGTATGGCTTTGATGCGGTGAAGGCGGTCGACGATCTCAGCGATGAAATTCTGCTAGTGCCGCTGCCGGGACATACGCTGGGCCATGCGGGTGTGGCGATTCGTCACCAGGGCGGCTGGCTGCTGCATGGCGGCGACGCCTGGTTTTATCGCGGTGAAATGTACCACAGCCAGCGCCACTGTACGCCAGGCCTGCGCGCCTATCAGCGCCTGATGTGCAGTGACCGCGCCGCCTGGCACAGCAATCAGCAGCGGCTGCGTGAACTGTCACTGCAGCACGCGCAAGAGGTGCAACTGTTCTGCAGCCACGACGCGCAGGAACTGAACCAGTTCCGTCGGCACGGTTAACTTTTTGTGCGGGCTGTGCGCATGACTCTTTATCTTTACTAATATTTCTCAGGCGTGCGAAGCGATGCCTGGCCGGATCGCTCTCGCCTGGAAAAACTGTGATAGGGAGAGTGCGATGTACCATACCTCGGGACGCTCGGTTGTTGGCGTGACGCTGTTTACCCTGCTTGAGCCGTTGCCGCTGGGCTTTTTCTTTGCTGCCTGGCTGTTTGATATTATCTATCTGCAAACCTTCATCGTCATGTGGACCAAAGCCGCCAGCTGGCTGATCGCCATCGGGCTGGTGCTGGCGATTGTGCCGCGACTAATCAGCCTGATTCATTTATTCCGTGGCGCACCTGCCGCAGAGAAAACTCATTTCTGGCTGTCGCTGCTGGCGATCGTGCTGGCCATCGTCAACGCATTCATTCACAGCCGCGATGCCTATGCGGTGGTGCCGATGGGCGTAACGCTCTCCACCCTGGTGGTGGTGGTGTTGCTGATAGCGAATCTGCAGCTGGCGCTGCGCGAGCGTCGTTTACAGGGAGGTCGCCCATGAAATTTCGTGTAATGAGTGCGCTGGGGATTGCGGTACTGCTGAGCGCCTGCGACAGCGGATCGGACCTCGATCCGCAACGGCAAATCGGCCCTGATCCGCAGCTGCCGCAGGCTAAAAACTTCTTTATGCCGCCGATGCAGGTGCCGGAAGGCACCGCGTGGAAAGAGGGCGAGACACCAAAAGTGGCCGACGGCCTGAAGATCGAGAAAATCCCGGCCAGCCTGATGCACCCGCGCCAGCTGTATGTGCTGCCGAATGGCGACGTGCTGGTGGCAGAAGCCAACGGGGTGAAAAACCCGGTCACGGCACCGAAAGAATTGATCATGAGCCTGGTGCAGAAATCTTCCGGCAAAGGTGGCCCGGGCGGCAACCGCATCACGCTGCTGCGCAACGTTAACGGCAAGTGGGAACAGCACCGGTTCATCGAAAACCTCAATGCGCCGTTTGGCATGCAGCTGATTGGCAATACGCTGTATGTGGCTAACGCCGACAGCCTGGTGAAATTCCCTTACCAGACCGGCGAAACCGAAATCCGTACGCCGCCGGAAGAGGTGACGTCGCTGCCGGGCGGTGAGCTGAATCACCACTGGACCAAAGCGCTGCTCGCCAGTCCGGACGGCAGCAAACTATACGTCGGTGTCGGCTCCAACAGTAACATCACCGAGAACGGTATCGGCGCAGAGTATGGCCGCGCGGCGGTGTGGGAAGTGGACGCCGCAACCGGTGCCAGCCGCATTTATGCCAGCGGCATCCGCAATCCTACCGGTCTGCAGTGGGAGCCGCAAAGTGGCAAGCTGTGGGCCATCGCCAACGAGCGTGACGAAATCGGGTCGGATCTGGTGCCGGATTACCTGACCTCCGTGCAGGACAAAGGTTTCTACGGCTGGCCGTACAGCTACTTTGGTCAGCACGTCGACGAGCGCGCACAGCCGCAGCGGCCGGATCTGGTCGCGAAAGCCATCAAACCGGACTATGCGCTGAGCTCACACGTGGCACCGCTCGGCCTGCTGTTCTATGGCGCGGATAATATGCCGCAGTACCGCGGCGGGGCCTTCATCAGTGAACACGGCAGCTGGAACCGCACGCCGCTCAACGGCTATAAAGTGATTTGGGTGAAATTTGAAAACGGCAAACCGGTCGGGCAACCGCAGACGGTGGTGTCAGGATTCCTCACCGACGATCAGAAGCAGGTACGCGGTTTGCCGGTAGGACTGGCGACGGATAATCAGGGCGGGGTGTTGATTGCCGACGATGCCGGCAACGCGATCTGGCGTATCAGCGCCGCACAGTAGGGCCATCGCAGGTAATAAAAAAGGATTTGGCCAGGTCGCCAAATCCTTTTTTTATGTTCGTCACCCGGCTGGTAACCGCGCTCGGAACGGGGTGCTCAGCACTCCTCACAAAAGGAATGATAAAATGTGCAGCGAAAGATTTCAAGTTTCGCTAAAATACTGTATGATTATACAGGTGTTGAGCGCGGCGGATGCTTATTGTTTTCTGATGACTCCAGGGGCGCGGATAGTCAAACCCCGGCAGGTTTCAGGTGGTGCTGGCCTGTGGCTTTCACAATGAGTGCCGCTCAGCGCTCCTCACAGATGTGCTTAGGCGGTCGGCGGGTAGAGTCAGGGCCCCGAAAGCTGAACAGCGCGCTCCTGTCAGAGGAGAAGGAAAGTGATGGAACTTGTTCGATTACTCCTGGACCTGGTCCGGGTGATCCTGCAAATCATCGTTGCCCTTTTGCAACTGACCGGTCAGGCGCACTGACCGGAACTTGAAACAAGGCGGAGCTCACCTCTCCGCCTTTTTTCGTACGTCCGCGTCACGCGCCGGGCCGGCTTTGCTGTTGCATCGCCTGTCTGAGCGCCGCAACAAACACGCTAACGCGCGCCGGCAGGTGGCGCGTGGTGGGAAACAGCGCCCACACGCCCAGCATCTGCGGCTGCGCGTCCTCCAGTTCCAGCGCCACCAGTTCGCCGGATGCCAGCTCTTCCCGCACATCCCACTCAGAAAGCTGCGCGATGCCGCTGCCGGCCACGCACAGCGCACGCACCCCTTCGACATTGCTGCCGCTGAAGCGTCCGTCAACGCTCAGGCTGGAGAGATGGCCGTCCACCATAAAACTCCACTGCACCACATTCGACAGGCGCAGACAGTGGTGTTGATGCAGATCCGCCAGATGACGCGGCGTGCCGAAGCGTTGCAGATAGCCTGGAGCCGCACACAGCCGGCGCGGGTTATCGGCCAGACGGTGTGCCACCAGGCGGGAATCGCGCAGCGGGGCGATGCGAATCGCGACATCAAAGCCCAGCCCGACAATGTCCGTGACATCGTCGCTGAGCTGAAACTCAACGCGCAGCCCGGGGTTTTGCTCCATCAGTGACGGCAGCAGCGGAATGATGGTGCGGCGGCCAAACCCCGTAGGCGCGGTGATGCGCAGCTGGCCGGTGGCCCCCTGTTTATCGGGCGCGAACAGGTTGCGTGCGCTCTGTTCGGTCTCGGCCAGCGTTCTGGCATAAGGAAGAAACTCTTCGCCTTCATCGGTGAGGGCAATGGCGCGCGTGGTGCGATGCAGCAGCCGTACGCCGAGATCCTCCTCCAGTGAGGCCAGCCGGCGCGACACGGTCATAGTGGTGGTGCCGAGCCGCCGCGCCGCCTGCGTCAGGCTGCGGGTTTGCGACACCATCAGAAAAACATCAATATCCCGGGAGTTCATTGTAACGGTTTCCGTTAAGCAGACGTATCATAATCGGTCATTTTTGCCACAATGGCGACTCACTATAATGGCTCCTGATGATAATTTATTTCAGAGCGCCAAATGTCCGACAAACACCTGTTTCAGAGCAGTACGCTTAACCACCTCTATTTAACCAATCGCCTGATGGTAGCACCGATGACGCGCATCTCCGCCAGCGTGGACGGTGTCCCGGGCGAGCGTATGCAGCAGTACTACACGCGTTTTGCCCGCGGTGGCTTTGGCGCAGTAATCACCGAAGGCCTCTACATTGATGAAGCCTGGTCACAGACTTACGCTTTTCAGGCCGGGCTGGTCAATCGCCAGCAGATCGCCGGCTGGCGGGCCATCACCGACAGCGTGCACCAGCACGGCAGCAAAATCATTGCACAGCTGATGCACGCCGGTGCGATATCGCAGGGCAATATTTACCGGCGCGATACGCTGGCGCCTTCGGCGATCCCGCCACGTGGCGAACAACTGCGGTTTTACCATGGCCACGGCGCTTATCCGTTGCCGCGCGCCATGAGCGATGCGCAGATTGAGCAGGTGATTGACGCCTTTGCTGACAGCGCGGCGCGTGCCATTGAGGCAGCCGGTTTTGACGGCATTGAAATTCACGCGGCCAACGGTTATCTGCTCGATCAGTTCTTTACCGATTACACCAACCAGCGCAGCGACCGCTGGGGCGGCGATATTATCGCAAGACTGACGCTGACGCGGGAGGTGATCGCCGCGGTGCGTCAGCGCATCGGTGCCAACGTCACGCTGGGCGTGCGGATTTCTCAGGGGAAAGTGAATGATTTTACGCATAAATGGCAGGAGGGCGCTGCCGGAGCGCGCCAGGTGTTTGCGCTGCTTGCCGACTCAGGTATCGATTATCTGCACCTGACCGAGCATGATGCGTTGCAGCCAGCGTTCGCGGACGCGGCAGAGTCGCTGCTACAGCTGGCGCGCCAGGCTGCGCCACAGTTGCCGGTGGTGATCAACGGGTCGCTGTCAGATGCCGAACGCGCCGGCATGGCGTTGTATCAGGGCGCAGATTATGTGGCGCTGGGCAAAAGCGCGCTGGCCAACCCGGACTGGCCACTGCGCGTTCGCCACGGCCAGCCGCTGCGCGCCTTCGATCAAAACCTGCTGGCACCGTCCGCGGATGTTAAAAACAGCGAGCTGGTATAACCGCCGTTTTCGGTTGCCATCCATGGCGACCCTGCCACAACGGCTCAAAACGCATGCCCGCGCACCAGCAGCAATGGTGTGGGGTTTTGTCGGGTGCGCATTGATGCGCACCAGCAGCAATAGTGTGTAATTTTGTAGGGTGCGCATTGATGAGCACCTGGATAAACCCAACACTACCCAGCCCGCTTAACGTTTAAACGCCCAGCTCAGCTTACCGTTATCGGCGCTTAACTTGTGCAGCGCCTTCTGGTTCACCGCGTCTCTGGCACCGAGCGCCTTTGCCGTCAGCGGACCGCTATCACTCTGCGCAATCACCGTATCCTTCGGCACGCTCACCATCTTCTCCGCCACCTTTTTCACCGCTGCGGCGTAGCCGTCGCGGTCGCGCAGGTTGAACGCTTTCAGCGGCAGTTCCCGGCTCAGCCACTGTCCCCAGAAGAATTCCAGGAACGGCGGCGGATTGTCTGGCTTATCGAAGCCGATATCGCGCACAAAATAGATCAGCGAACGATACTCATCATCCTGCATATGCTGGCGACCCAGCTCCTGCGGCAGCGCTTCAGGGGCGATTTTACCGTTTGGCGTCTCCAGCCACACCAGATGTGCCGCCGCCATTTTCTGCCAGAAAGCAGCCTGGCTTTTCAGCGGGCGGAAGTCATCGGTAATGCGCACCTGCACCGGCGTTGACAGGCCGGCCATGTCCGCAAAGTTGCTGAACGTATGGTGGCCATCAGTCAGGTACAGTTGATTATCCGGGCCGATCACCGCGGTTTTCATCGGGCCGGGTTCGCTGCCGACCGGCGCCTTACAGCTGAAACTGGCCGGATCGCGCAGGGTGGAGCGCGGCGTGAAACTTTTCACCCCTTTTTGTCCCATACTTTCGCAATAGTCATCGAACAGCTTTTCCGGATCGGCCTGATAACGATGCTGCTTGTAATCCAGCTGGCGGTAACCAATGGCGGCCTGAGTGGGATGCAGCTGCGCCAGTTCGACCTGCACAATTTCTCCGGCTTTGATGTCGGGCGGCAGGGCGGCAAAGGCGGGGGCGGTACTGAATAGCAAGGCTAATAACGGCAGGGACGCTTTCATTCCATTTTCTCCTGAAGATCTCCCGGTGGAGCAACACGATAGCATTCCTGTCATCTTCCCGCTCTAGTGTTGTGGCTCGCGGTTGCGTTGAGGCAACCACTCATCCAGACATCTGACCACAACGGAGCACCTGCTTTATGATTTCTGCCACACAGCATCCCGCTAAACTGCAACACACCGCCATCGATCCCAGCGTCCGTCTGCGCGACACGCAGATTGGCCAGCAGTGTGAAATTCTGGCGCACAGTTATCTGGAATACAGCGAACTGGGTGATTTTTCCTACCTTGGGGAACACTGCTGCGTGGCGGATGCGCAGATTGGCCGCTTCACGGCCATCGCCAATCAGGTGCGTATCGGGGCACCGAATCATCCGATGGATCGCGCCTCACAGCATCGCTTCACCTACTGCCCGGAGTATTACGACAGCCGCGCGCAGCGCGATGCCGGTTTCTTCGCCGGACGCCGTGCCGATCGGGTGATCATTGGTCACGATGTGTGGATCGGTCACGGCGTGATTGTCCTGCCTGGCGTGACGGTCGGTAACGGCGCCGTGCTGGCGGCCGGGGCGGTGGTGAGTAAAGATGTGCCGCCTTACACCATCGCCGGAGGTGTGCCGGCGAAACCGATTCGCGCCCGTTTCAGTGCCGACATCGCGGCGCAGCTGCAGGCGATTGCCTGGTGGAACTGGCCGCTGGAGAAGCTGATGGCACACCTGGCGGATTTTCAGTCGCCGGATATCGCCGCCTTCTGCCAGCGGCACGGGCGATAACCCTTACACAGCCTGCTGCGCGGCGGCTGGCGGCGCATCGGCTTGCAGGCGTTTCTCCGGCTGCAGCAGCGTCATGGCCAGCATGCTGCCAAAGGCGATACAGGCGGTGACGGTAAACATGGCGTTATAACCGTAGTACTGCGCCAGCCAGCCGCACAGCATCGGTGAAATGATCGACGCGAGGTTGGCGATGGCCAGCGTCATGCCGCTGAAGGTGCCGACCGATGCCTTCGGCGTCACGTCAATCACGACCGACCAGTAGACGTTATTCACCAGCGCATTGAGCGCGTTGCCGAGCGTCATCAGCGCGATAATCCCGGCAGCAGATCCGACCCAGGGAATGGCCATAAAGCAGCAGGCGGTGGCGCACAGCGTCACGGCGGCAAACAGGTTGCGCGCCAGCCGCAGATTGTTAAAGCGCGCCAGCAGGCGATCGGCGATGCGCCCGCCCAGCAGCACCGTCAGGCAGGCACCGCTCCACGGGATCATCGCCACATACCACAGCGAGTGCAGGTCATAGTGGAAATTATCCTGCAGATATTTCGGCAGCCAGGTCACCAGGGTAAAGGTGATGTAGAGGAAACTGAAATAGCCCAGCGCGTTGCACACCAGCGTGCGGCAGGTGAAGAAGCGCCACCACGGCAGCGCGCCTTCGTCCTGCGGCTGCTGGCGTTGCCCGGCAATGATCAGCTGACGCTCGACGGCATTGGCGCGCGGATGTTGCTGTGGCGTATCAGTAAAGTGGCGGGCAAACAGCAGCATCGCCAGCAGTGAAAACGCGCCGAGCAGCATAAACATCATGCGCCAGTCGTTGGTGAGCAGCAGCAGTCCGACGGCAATCGGTGCGGTCAGCAGCGAACCCACCTGGGTGCTCAGCAGGCCAATTCCCAGCGCGAAACCGCGTTCGTTATCCGGTGCCCAGTGGGCGATGGTTTTGTTCATCAACGCGTAGGCCGGCCCTTCGCTGAAGCCAAACAGCACGCGCAGTGCAGCAAACCCCATGATCGCCGAGCCGCCAAACAGCGCCATGCCCAGCTCTCCGGCCCAGGCAGTGGCGATCTCCAGCAGCGACCACAGAATGCCGGCCATCAGCCAGACCTTTTTGGTGCCCAGCCGGTCGGCAAGGAAGCCGCCGCACAGCGACCCGAACAGATAGCCAAAGCCAAAGTAGCCCAGCACGGCACCGAGTTGCACTTTACTGAAGTGAAATTCCTGCGAGATGGCGTTGGCGGCGAACGACAGCGCACCGCGGTCGATGTAGTTAATCAGTGCGATGAGAAACAGCAGCGAGAAAATGGTGTAGCGGGTTGAGGACGCTTTCATCATACGACTCCTGAAAATGAACACAGGAATCATTAAGCAAAGGTAATGCCAGATTGCTAAGGCTGCTAACTAATTAGTGTCCGCCATGCCATAGTGCCCGCGCCGCCGCAGTGGGAACCATCGCGCTGGCTAATAAATACCCGCTATCTGAGCGTGCTGCACCAAACCGATCGCCGGCACGATCGGTTACGGTGCGCTGCATCACACTGTCGGCTGCGTGACCACCGCGGCACTGCGGAGTGGCTCCTGACCTAAACCGACGTGCAGCAGAATCTGGCTGCGGTAATGCGCATCCGCTTCATGCTGCTCGTCACTCTGTAATAGACCGACCTCATTCACATTTTTCCCCGCGACCTGCACCTTGGTGCGTGCCGCGCTGCGCATCCACTCATACTCAATATCGATATGGCCGGTATCAATGCAGCGAATGCCGTGCTGACTGAGGTCGTAAGCCAGCACGGTTGCCGTCGGGCCAAGGGAGATCAATACCATGTCGAAATCGCGCGCGTGCGCCAGCACATTACTGTATAGCTCGTTATAAACCGAAAAGGCGTTACGGTTGAGGGTGGTAATGCGCCGGATCTGCCGTGCGCCATCCAGCAGATCGTTACCGAGACCAAGGCGCGTGCCGCTACCCTCAACAATCAGAATTTTTTTATCGTGAAACAGCTGTTTAAATTTGGCAAAAATACGTGCCGCCGGCTGTTTATCTTTATAATCATGATAAGGTCGTGTTACCGACGTATTACCATAGCGATAGCCTTTCTTTAATAAATGCTCATAGTGGCGAAAGAAAAACGCTTTATGAAAAAACCAGAAAAGCGCTGAGCCAAAACGCATATTCCCGGTGCCGCGAAAGGCATCAGGCATACACAGCAGACAGCGATTATCGCTCTGCGTGCCACGGCGCAGGATCTCTTTCAGGCGAATGGAGAGGCGTTCATCAAAAGACTGAAAGCCAATATTCTTAAATAGCGTCATTTCCAGTTCCCCATCCCCATAGCGGCACACTGAGAGCTGGTCATTGCTGAGCAGCAGGTCGATGGTCTGTTCTGCTGACAGGACCTGGTATTGACGGGCGTGCGCATTGGCCACGGGAAATTTAATGGCAGCGTGTGTGAGTTTAAATGGAAAACGTAATTTGCGATAAAAAGCGTCTGCGCTGATCATAATAACCTTCTTTTTATAAGCGGCTTTGCCGCAGAGCAGTCAGATAATATATATCACCGATTAATTTGGCAGAGAGGCTAAGGAAACTCTCAAAATAAGAAACACACTATTTCATTTATCAATGTCACCGCGCCGGAAAGACGCTATTTTTAGGGCAAAGCGCAGCGTTGGCTGCTTTTTTAGCATCAGGTTCTGACATGACCAGGACAAATCGCATTTGTACGCCACTAATCAATTAAATAATTTCACCAGAAATACGTGTGCCGACAAATTGCAGGCTGCCCGGCAGCACGCCTGTCGCGCCTTGAGTCATATCGCCTGCTGCGTTATCAAAAAATGCGGATTTTCCTGATGATTGATTAATTTCCTCCAACAAAATTGAAACGTGATTTCACTCACACTACGAGCGAAGCGGGGCGCAGCAGGAAGGAGCAGAGCTACATTGATAAGCGGCACTAACGACACGCCGCCAGGCAGATTTTTAACTAACGGTTACGTAAGTTAAGATTTTGTTGAGTTTATGTGTCTTTAGTTTGGGGTGGTTAATAATGATGAGCGTTGAGGGATTCGCATGATAAACAAACTGACCAGTCTCGTGCTGGCGATTCTGGGTGTTGCGCTGCTCTATATGGGCGGCAAGCTGCTGATGATGGGCGGCAGCGCATTTTACGCATTGATGGCGGTGGGATTACTGATCACCGCCATTTTACTGTTCCGCAATCAGCGCAGCGCGTTAAGCCTGTATGCGGTGCTGATGTGGATCACGCTGGCATGGATGATCTGGGAAGTCGGCTTCGACAAGTGGCAGTGGATCCCGCGCGGCGATCTGTTTGGCGTGATCGGCCTGTGGCTGGCGATGCCGTGGGTGGTCAAACCGCTGTATCAGGGACAGCGTCGCTTCCACGGCCTGCTCGGCAGCACGGTGGCCATCATGATTATACTGGTGATTGGATTATGCTTTTACGATCCGCTGCCGCAGGCCGGCACCATCACCAATGCGCGTGAACAAAACAGCGAGCAGGGTGCGAGCGCTGACTGGACCGCCTACGGCGGCACCGCCGACGGCCTGCGTTTCTCCGCCCTGAATCAGATCACCAAAGAGAACGTGCGCAATCTCGAAGTGGCCTGGACCTATCACACCGGCGATCTGCGTCAGGATAACGATGCCACCGAATACACCTTCGAAGCCACGCCGCTGAAAGCCAACGGCATGCTCTATTTCTGTACGCCGCACAATGAGGTCCACGCGCTCGATCCGCAGAGTGGTGCGGTGAAGTGGAAATACACGCCGGCGAAAGATCGTTCTTATCTGCAGCAGCATCAGACCTGCCGTGGCGTCAGCTATTACGCGGGCGCACCGGTTGCCGCACAGGACACGGCGGCGACGCCGGCGATGTGCCGCAAGCGCATCTTTAACGCCACCACCGATGCCCGGCTGATTGCGCTGGATGCCGACAGCGGCAAACTGTGCGCCGATTTTGGCAACAACGGTGTGGTAGATCTGCATGCCAATATGGGTGAAGTTCGTCCACACGCGCTGATGCAGACCGCCGCGCCGCTGGTCGCGGGCAATCTGGTGATTGTCGGTGGCTCGGTAATGGACAACGGCTTCAACAGCGGTAACCCCTCTGGCGTAATTCGCGCCTATGATGTGCAGAGTGGTCGTCTGGTGTGGAACTTTGATCCGGCTAATCCGCAAAATACCGCGCCGATAGCTGCTGGCCAGAGCTATCCGCAGGATACGCCGGTGGCCTGGGGTACGCTGAGCGCCGACCTGAAAAACGGCCTGGTGTATGTGCCATTTGGCAACGCCTCGCCGGATGAACTGGGCATTGAGCGCGATGCCAACAGCAACACTGAAAAATTCCGTGATGCGTTAGTGGCGCTCGATCTGCAGACCGGTGCGTTCAAATGGCGCTATCAGAGCTCCCATCACGATCTGTGGGACCGCGATAATCCGTCACAGCCGTCGCTGGTCGATATCGATTATCAGGGCCAGAAACAGCCGGTGGTGATCCTGCCGACCAAAACCGGCAACCTGTTTGTGCTCAATCGCCTGACCGGCCAGCCGGTTTATCCGGTTAACGACGTGAAGGTTTCGACGGAAGGCGGCGTGCCGGGCGAGAAATTCGCCGCCACCCAGCCGGTATCCAGCCTGAACTTTATTCCGCAGCCGCTGACTGAGAAGTCAATGTGGGGCATCACGCCGTTTGATCAAATGGCCTGCCGTATGGATTTCCGCAGCCTGCGCTATGACGGCAATCCGTGGACGCCAGCCACAGAAGGCGGCTCGCTGGTGTTCCCGGGCAATATCGGGGTATTTAACTGGGGATCGGTGGCGGTTGATCCGCAGCGTCAGATGCTGATTGCCGCACCGGTGCGCCTTGCCTACAAATACAACCTGATCAAGCGTACGCCCGCCACGGCGACGGAGCGCCTGTTCACCAAAGATGGCCAGCCTTACTGGAACGAAAACTTCCACGGTGATTACGCCATCCACATCCAGCAGCTGGCCTCCGGTCTCGGTATTCCGTGCATTGCACCGCCGTGGGGCCGCATGGTCGGCGTGGATTTGAAAACCGGCAAAACCGAATGGCTGCGTCGCGTTGGCACCACAAAAAACCTGAAAACCAGCTTCATGCCGGGCCGCTTCCCGATTGGCTTCCCGATGGGCATGGTGGCGCACGGCGGGCCACTGCTGACGGCCGGCGATCTGGTGTTCCACGGTGCGACCGCAGATAACTTCATTCGCGCCTATGACAGCACCACCGGCGAACTGCTGTGGCAGCAGGAGCTTAGCGCCGGCGCACAGGCGACACCATCCACTTACATGGGCAGCGACGGTAAGCAGTACGTGGTGATTGCCGCAGGCGGTCACGGTTCGCTCGGCACCAAAGCCGGCGACAGCGTGGTGGCGTTCCGTCTGAAATAATCCTGTCGATGCAAAAAAGGCGCCCGCGGGCGCCTTTTCTATTTTTATAAATCAGCTCATTAACGCTTGGCGCGCTCGGTTTGCACCCGCTGGGCAATGCGATCGCCAATCGTCTGGTCGATGTTGCGCCAGTATTCAAACGCGCGCGACAGCACTGGCTCCTCCACGCCGTTGAGCAGATGACCGCTGACGTTATTCACCAGACGATCACGTGCCGCCTCATCCAGCACTTTATTGACCAGCGTATTGGCCTGGCCAAAGTCATCATCATCCTGACGCAGCGTGTAGGGCGCGCGCACCATGTTGCCGTGCGCTTCCCAGGTGGAATCCGTCGGGTAGCGCTCGCCGTCCGCCGCCGGACCGCCTTTCGAATTCGGCGCGTAGACCGGATCGCTGACCGGATTGATGCGCATGGCGCCATCCTTGCTGTAGCTGTGCACCGGTGCCTGTGGGGCGTTGACCGGAATCTGCTTGTAGTTAACGCCAAGACGGGCGCGGTGGGCATCGGCATAGGCAAACACCCGGCCAATCAGCATTTTATCCGGGCTCAGGCCAATGCCGGGCACCAGGTTGTTTGGTTCAAACGCCGCCTGTTCAATCTGCGCGTGGTTGTCGGTCGGGTTGCGGTTCAGCATCAGTTTGCCGACTTTAATCAGCGGATAATCGCTGTGTGGCCAGACCTTGGTCAGATCAAACGGGTTGAAGCGGTAGGTTTCCGCCTCGGCGAACGGCATGATCTGCATGTACAGCGTCCAGCTGGGGAAATCACCATTTTTGATGGCGGTGAACAGATCGCGCGTATGGTAATCACCGTCCTGGCCGGCCAGCAGATCGGCGTTATCCTGCGTCAGGAACTCCACACCCTGATCGGTTTTGAAGTGGTATTTAACCCAGAATTTTTCCCCGGCGGCGTTAACCCACATATAGGTGTGACTGGAGTAACCGTTCATGTGGCGCCAGCTTTTCGGAATGCCGCGGTCGCCCATCAGCCAGGTCACCTGGTGCGCCGACTCTGGCGACAGCGTCCAGAAATCCCACTGCATATCGTTATCGCGCAGATTGTTGTCGGCACGGCGCTTCTGCGAACGGATAAAGTGCTGGAACTTCATCGGGTCACGAATAAAGAACACCGGCGTGTTATTGCCCACCATGT
This sequence comes from gamma proteobacterium symbiont of Lampromicra miyakona, assembly GCF_059730895.1. NCBI lineage: Bacteria > Pseudomonadati > Pseudomonadota > Gammaproteobacteria > gamma proteobacterium symbiont of Lampromicra miyakona. The sequence continues at coordinate 2,002,136 of NZ_AP035932.1, forward strand.
CGTAGTTGCCTTCGCTGGTGTAAAACTTGATCGCGAAGCCGCGCGGATCGCGCCAGGTGTCCGGGCTGCCACGCTCGCCGGCCACGGTGGAGAAGCGCATTACCACATCAGTTTTGGTGCCGGGCTGAAATACCGCCGCTTTGGTGTAGCGGCTGACATCTTCTGTCACCTGAAAATAGCCAAACGCACCGCTGCCTTTGGCGTGCGGCTGACGCTCTGGAATCCGTTCGCGGTTGAAGTTAGCCATCTGCTCAATCAGGTAGTGATCGTGCAGCATCAGCGGGCCGTCAGGACCGACGGACAAAGAATGTTCGTCGCTGGCTACCGGAATGCCAGCATCCGTGGTGGTCGGCTTGCGATCGTCATTGCTCATAATATCTCCAGCTTTTGTAAGGATAATCCAACCACTAAGCGTAGCAGCGAGGCGCAGGCTTGCCCGAATAATTGCGCCGTCTCATCTGGTTGCCGCATTAAGCGATGCGGCACAGCTCGCAAATTTGTTTTTTATTTCTGCTGCTGACTAAGCAGATTTTCCGTGCCGGAAAAAGCGCCATTCTGCGAATGGGATCGGAAAAGAAAAATTAATTCACCCGTCTTTTAAGACAGGTCGCAAAGGATTTTTCCATTTAAGTAAAAACAGACCTCGAATTAATCAATCACTTTATAACTTCATGTAAAATATCACTTTTTAGTTTGATGATTTTGATCAAAAAGAACCGCAACCCGCTTATTTATGCTCTCGCTGCGTCAAAGGCAATCCCGTTGTAATTAATGAATGGATATAATAAGAGAGATAAATATGGTGATGCATAAGGCTAAAACCGCGCGCCTGGCGCTGGCTATCGCGGGGATGATGGTGGGTGGCAGTGCAGCGGCACAGTCATTAACGCTGGAGCAGCGTCTGGCCCAGTTGGAAGAGAAAATCGCGCGCGATGAGCAGCAGCAAAAGGAGGCGAGTGCCGGAACAACCAACACGTTCCGCTTTTCCGGCTACGCCCGTTCCGGCCTGCTGATTAATGATAAAGGGCGCGGTGGACGTGCCGGACCTGCTATTTCGCCTGCCAGTTCGATCGGCGGCGATGCGCATATTGGCCGGTTAGGGAATGAAAAAGATCACTACATCGAGCTGGGCTTTCATAATCAAACCCGGTTCAGTAATGGTTCGTGGGCCAATTTCAAAGCGCTGCTGGCAGATGGCTCATCCAGTCCGGACCCGTGGGTGCAGAATAACGACAACAACCTGAATATCCGCCAGGTGTATGTCGAGATGGGGGATCTGCCCAGCTTTGGGGGCGCCGCGCAACATGCCTCACTGTGGGCGGGCAAACGCTTTGACGGCGACAATTTTGATCTGCACTTCACCGATACCGATATCGTCTTTCTTGGCGGCACCGGCGGCGGCATCAGCAACCTGCAATGGAACGAGCAATGGCGCAGCGATTTCTCCATTTATGGCCGCAGTTTTGGCGACCTGGGCAGCAGCCGCTACGACGATAACAACGTGCAAAACCTGCTGCTGACCTCGAACCAGTTTTACGGTAACTGGCAGTGGATGCTGACCGGCATGAGCGCAAACGGCAACGACGAGCTGAAAGGGCGCGCATCGACCACCGGCAGCTATGCGCTGCGCAGTGACGATACGGCAAAGCACGGCGTGTTTACCATGCTGGCCTGGCACGATAAAAACCGCTTCTACGGACTGGCACCGGGCAGCAGCACTCACGCCATTCAATGGGGGAAAGGGCTGGGCGCAGAAACCCGGCAGATCGGTGGCGACGGCGACTTAACGCGCAACGCCAGCGCGCTGCGACTGGCCACTTTTGGCGTGATGCCACTGAGCGATCGCTGGTCAGTCGCCCCGTCGCTACTGGCGCAGCACAGCGAGGATCGCTACCGTAAAGGCGATCGCTATGACTGGGCAACCATCAACCTGCGCGCCTCCCAGGCGATTACGGAAAACTTTGCGCTGCAATATGAAGCGTCGTGGCTGTATATGGACCTCAAACCCAATGGCCGCAGCTATCAGGATGGCGGCAGCATCGCGACGTACAACGCGGTGAAGGGCGATGTGTATAAGCTGACCTTTGCGCCAACGTTTAAAGTCGGCAACATCAACGATATGCTGGTGCGGCCGGAGATTCGGCTGTTCGCGACCTGGATGAACTGGTCTAAAGCGCTGGACAACTATGCGCTGAACGATGATTTCGGCAGCGCGGGCTTTACCGCTGGCGGTAGCTGGAACTTTGGCGTACAGGCAGAAGTGTGGTTCTGAGTTCGCCTTTCGCGCTGACCGGCTGAAGGAAGGTTGCACGGTGCGAGGCGTTGAAAAATGCCTCGCACCGCATCCGACGAAGCCTGCCAGCCAGCGGTAAAGCTGCATTCAGTCACCGATTGCGGCTATAGTGCAACGTACTGAACCTGAAGCGATAAGGAATCGTTGTGACCATTGCCTGTCTGCATACCGCCGCCAGTAATATTGCTATTTTTGATGACGCCGCACAGTCGCTCGGCATTCCGCCTCAGCAAATCAGCCATCTGGTGATGCCACATCTGCTGGCAGAAGCAGAGCTCAGCGGTGGCATGACGCCGGCCCAGCAGCAGCGTCTGGAGCAGCTGTTACTCAGCCTGACGCCGTGGTTCGACGCGATACTGATTACCTGCTCTACCTTAGGTGCCGCCGCAGACAGCCTGCGCGATCCACAACAGCGCTGTGCGGTTTATCGCACTGACCGTATGCTGGCGGACGAAGTGCATCGCCGTGGCGCACCCGCGCTGGTGCTGTGTGCCGCGGAGTCTACGCTGCACAGTACGCGCCAGCTGTTTTGCCCGGAGAGTCTGGCACCTGACCAGCGTCCGCAAGTCAGGCTTATCCCGGATGCCTGGGCCGCATTCAAAGCTGGCCGGCTGGACGACTATTACACGCTGATAGCCGATGCCGTCGCTCAGGGACAGCAGCAGGGCGCGGTTCAGGTGGCGTTAGCGCAGGTGTCAATGGCCGGCGCCGCGTCGCGTTTTCCTGCGCTACAGCGGCCACTTACCAGCCCGCACCTGGCGCTCAGCTTCGTACCGCAGCAGGCTAAAGGCGCGGACGAAGGTCATTCAAAACCACTGATTTAAGCCAACAAAAAGCCCTACTGTTACGCAATTTTGCAGCCTTTATGATGGTCATCAGAATCTGATTTTTGAGGAAGCCACTGATGAACGTGATTAAAGCGCAGCGCGACCAGCTGTTTGAATACGGTCCCTTTACCATTCGCCGGCAGCGGCCGGGAGAACCACTGGGCGCGCTAGCGATTGTCGACCAGATGACGCTGAAGCCCGGCGCGATGATACCGATGCGCCGCCATCAGGATGATGAGATTTTCAGCTATGTCTGGCGCGGCTCGGTGCAGTACCGCCGCGAGGAGGGAGAGACTCTCGCCCTCAATGGCAAACGCGCACTGCTGGTGAACGCGGGCAGTGGGGTACGTCATGAAGAGTCAGCACCGCTGATTGAAAGCGAAATGCTGCAGGCGTACATCCGCCCGGCAACCGGCGGCGGTGAAGGGCAGGTGCAGAGCGTGTACCGGGCAGAAGGGGCGGCGCTCAACCAGTGGACGCTGCTGGCCGGTCCGCACCACAGTGAGGCGCCGCTGACGCTGCGTCAGGCCGTTTACATCTATGACGTCAGGCTGGATCGTGGAGCACAGATCGAGGTGCCGCATTTGCCGGGTTATGCCAGCTGGGTCACGGTGCTGGAGGGTATTGCACGCACCGGGGATGTGCGACTGCAAAAGGGCGATGCGGTAAGCGATAGCGCTGCCTTGCCGGCTATCCACGGTGAACGCGACGCCCTGCTGGTCGCCTTTCTGGTGCAGCAGGATGCGCCTGCGGTGCTCAGCGGTACGCTAAGCGGCAGTTAAAACACCGGGTACGACACGGCTGGCACGCACCAAAGTGACCAGTCGTGTCAGCCTGCCGCTGGCGATATCACCCACTCAGGCGCTGCCGGCTTTGCAACTCAGCGCCCGATACCCCCTTATTTCGCGTGTGACACCTGTTCGTAGTAACCGATCTTCTCCACTTTGGCGGTCGAACCGCCACCTTCAAACTCGGATGCCAGCCAGGCGTTAACGATGTTTTTCGCCAGCTCCGGTCCGATTACGCGTGAGCCCATGGTCATGATCTGGGCATTATTACTTTTGCGCGCGCGCTCGGCGGAGAAGGTGTCATGACACTGCGCGGCGCGCACGCCTTCCACTTTATTGGCAACAATCGCGACGCCAATGCCGGTGCCACACAGCAAAATGCCGCGCTCAAACTGCTTTTGCTGCACCGCCGTAGCGAGGGCAAACGCCACGTCCGGATACATCGGGCGGTCATTTTGCGCGTCGTTACTGTAATCAGTTACCTGATAATCCTGCTCTTCCAGCATCTTTTTAATGATGTTTTTCAAATCGATAGCCGCATCATCGGCACCAATAGCGATAGTTTTCATCACGTCTCTCCAGTGATACAGGGTCTGACACCTGCACATATGTTCGTCAGGTGATTAGATGTTCACTGATAGCCTGCCACAAAATCAAACATATGTTCAATACTTGTTCATATGATTTAGCGATAGGCCAGTCAAAATCTCGCGCACCCCCTGATGTAACGATCGCGCAGCGCCGCTCTGCTGCGAAAAATCCTGAAAATGTCGCTGAAATCAAATCTCATGCGCACTGTCACACTTTCGCCAACTGCGCTTGAGGAGTGAGCAAATATCCGTGTAGTGTTCATTTGTTCGCATGACCCTATCCATGTACAAGAAGACCCATTGAGGACTCGAACATGTGTCATTTGCTTCTTACCTCGCATTTTGTCTGTCGCCAGCGCCGGTTTTGCGCCTGGCCAACACCGTCTCACTGCGCACGTTTCGGAGGTGCGTTATGAATCACTCTGCTGTCAGCGCGGTTGAGCAGACCGCAATCCGCAAAATCTCCTGGCGCCTGGTACCGTTTGTGGCGCTGATGTTCTTTATCAACTTCCTCGATCGCACCGCCATTTCCTTTGCCGGCCCAAACGGCATGACGCAGGACCTCGGCCTCAGTGCGCTGCAGTTTGGTCTCGCCTCCGGCATCTTCTTTATTGGTTACATCCTGCTGGAAGTGCCCAGCAACCTGGCGCTGCATAAGTTCGGCGCGCGGCGCTGGCTGGCGCGCATCATGATCAGCTGGGGCATCGTCTCGCTGCTGTTTACCTGGGTCAGCAGTGTCGAAGGGCTGTATACGCTGCGCCTGCTGCTGGGGATTGCCGAGGCCGGTTTCTTCCCGGGCGCCATCCTTTATCTCAGCCTGTGGGTGCCGGCGCGCCACCGCAGCAAAATTCTCTCGCTGTTCTACCTGGCACAACCGCTGACGGTGGTATTTGGCGCACCGCTGGCTGCCTCGCTGATTGAGCAGCACGGCCTGTTTGGCCTGGAGGGCTGGCGCGTAATGTTTATGGGCGTGTCGCTGCCGGCAATCCTCATCGGTGTTGTGGCGCTGTTCTGGCTGGTGGACTCGCCGCGTCAGGCGAAGTGGCTGAATGACGACGAGAAAAACTGGTTGATAGCCGAACTGGAAGCGGAACATCAGCACAAGCAGGGCCAGCACCCGCACAGCGTGCGTTCGGTGATGGGCAACAGCCGCGTGTGGATGCTGTGCCTGATCTACTTCGGCTTTATTTACGGCCTGTACGCGCTGGCGTTCTTCCTGCCGACCATTATCGCCGGCTTCCAGCAGCAGTTTGGCACCACCTTCAACGTGATGCAGAAAGGGCTGATCACCGGCGTGCCGTACCTGATCGCCGCCGTCGTGATGTTTTTCTGGTCGCGGGATGCCGCGCGGCGTGGCTGTAAAACCTGGCACATCGCGATTCCTGCGGTCGCGGGCGGCGTCAGCGTACCGCTGGCGCTCTACATGGATTCACCGTTTACCACCATCCTGGTGATCGCCGTAACGGCCAGCGCCATCTTCGCCGCATTGCCCAATTTCTGGACGCTGCCAACGCAGTTCCTGACCGGCGCATCGGCAGCGGCGGCGATTGCGCTGATTAACACCCTGGGCAACGTGGCGGGTTTCTCCGCCGGTTACATCACCGGCGCACTGCATGATGCCACTCACAGTTATGTGTTACCGATGTTCGTGGTTGGCGGCTTCATGCTGCTCTCCGCCGTGCTGATGCTGTTCCTTAATCGCCGTCGCGTGCAGCCTCAGCCAACCTCATTCGTACAGGAGCAAAAACATGACGTACCTGTTTAACCAGCCATCCGCGTTTGCCGCGGAGCTGATCGAAGGCTTTGTGGCCGCCAACGCCGATAAAGTACGCCAGGTGAGCGGTGGCGTGGTGCGCAGCACGCGCAGCCAGCCGGATACCGTGGCGGTGATTGTCGGTGGCGGTTCCGGTCACTATCCCGCCTTTGCCGGATTGGTCGGCCAGGGCCTGGCGCACGGGGCGGCAATGGGCAATCTGTTCGCTTCGCCGTCGGCGCAGCAAATCTATAACGTCGCGCGCGCGGCGCATAACGGCGCGGGTGTGCTGTTGCTGTTTGGAAACTATGCCGGTGACGTGCTGCATTTTGGTCAGGCGTGCGAGCGGCTGCGCGCTGAAGGTATTGCCTGTGAGGTGCTGGCGGTAACGGATGATGTGTCCAGCGCCAGCCACGATGAGCGTATGAAGCGACGCGGCGTCGCCGGCGATCTGTGTGTGTTTAAAGTGGCTGCGGCCGCGGCAGAAGCGGGAGACGATCTGGCTACGGTGCTGAAAAAAGCGCAGCACGCCAACGATCGCACCCGCACCTTCGGCGTGGCATTTTCCGGCTGTACGCTGCCGGGCGCTGCGCATCCGCTGTTTGAGGTAGAGAAAGGGCGCATGGCGCTCGGGCTGGGCATCCACGGTGAGCCGGGCATCAGCGAAACGGCGGTGCCGCGCGCCGACGAGCTGGCAGAAATCTTTGTCGACCGGCTGCTGAGTGAGCGGCCAGCGGATGTGGCGCAGGTGGCGGGACAGCGCGTGGCGGTAATCCTCAACGGTCTCGGTTCAGTCAAGTATGAAGAGCTGTTTGTGGTGTATCGCCGCATCGCCCAGCTGCTGTCGGCGGCGCAGTTGCAGGTGGTGGAGCCGGATGTCGGCGAATTCGTCACCAGTTTTAACATGGCAGGCGTCTCGCTGACGCTGATGTGGCTCGATGATGAACTGGAAACGCTGTGGCGCGCGCCGGCCAATACGCCAGCCTACCGCAAAGGCAGCGTCCTGATTGCCGAGCCGCTCAGCGCCGCCGAGTGCGAAGAGATCAGTGAAGAGACGTTACCGCAGGCCAGCACTGCATCACAACACAGCGCCCGGCGCGTTCTTGAACTGCTGGAAGCGGTGGCGGTGATGATTCAGCGTCATGCCGGCCAGCTGGGCGACATTGATGCGGTAGCGGGCGACGGCGATCACGGCATTGGTATGGAGCGCGGCGTACTCGGCGCGGTGGAAAAGGCGCGTGAGGTGGCCGCGCGTGGCGCCGGCGCTGGCAGTCTGCTGTGTCGCGCCGCCGATGCCTGGGCGGATAAAGCGGGCGGCACGTCCGGAGCCCTGTGGGGCGTGGCACTGACCGCGCTCGGCACCGCGCTGGGCGACAGCGCGGCAGCGGATGCACCACGCGTCGCTGCCGGCGTCCGGGATGCCAAAGAGGGCATTATGCACTTCGGCAAAGCGCGCGTCGGTGATAAAACCATGGTTGACGTGCTGGTTCCGTTTAGCGACGCACTGAGCGCTGCAGTTGCGCAGGGCGCATCACTCACCGAAGCCTGGTTACGTGCGGCAGCGGTGGCGGAGCAGGCCGCGCAGGCCACCGCGCAGCTGGTACCGAAAGTGGGGCGTGCGCGGCCGCTGGCCGAGAAAAGCGTTGGCACGCCGGACGCCGGTGCGGTTTCACTGGCGATGATCGTCAACACCGTTGGCAATCTGTTAAAAGAACACAGTGCATCTGAACAGGGAGCGTAATTATGGCTCAGCCTAAAATCTGGCTTGGCGTCAGCCTGAAAATGTATTTCGGCTATCAGCAAACGCTGGCGTGGTGTCGCGAGGTTGCGACGCTGGCGCAGCATCCAGCAGTGCAGCGCGGTGATGTCGGGCTGTTTGTGCTGCCCGCTTATCCGGCCATCCCGGCGGTAACGGAGATCTTTGCCGGCACGCCGGTGCGCGTCGGCGCGCAGGACGTGTGTCAGGCGGAAAACGGCGCCTGGACCGGTGAGGTCAGCGCCAGCATGCTGCAGGAGCTGGGGTGCTCACTGGCGGAGATCGGTCACGCCGAACGCCGTCGCCATTTTCATGAAGATAAAACGCAGATTGCCGCCAAAGTGGCGATGGCGCTGCGTTATCGCCTGACCCCGGTGCTGTGCATCGGTGAACCGCAGCAGGGCACGCCTGAGCAGGCGATTGCGCTGTGCCAGCAGCAGCTGCAGGAGGCGCTGGCGGAGGCAGTACAGCACAATCTGCACGGAGAAGTGTTGTTTGCTTACGAACCGCAGTGGGCCATTGGCGCACCGCAGCCGGCGCCGGACAGCTACATCCGCGCGGTGTGCAGCGGGCTACAGCAGCTGACGACGCCAGACGGCATCACGCTGCGGGTGATTTACGGCGGCAGCGCCGGGCCGGGTCTGATTCAGCGCCTCGGCGGCGACGTCAACGGCCTGTTCCTCGGCCGCTTTGCCCACGATCCGCAGGCGCTGGCGCAAATCGTGCAGGAAGCCAGTGCGCTGGCTGAGGAGCTGCCGTCATGAGCCGCATCGGACTCAGTACCTATGCGTTTTTCTGGCGCATGTCGCCCCAGGTGCCACAGCCGCTCACGCTGGCGCAGATGCTGCAGCACACCGCCGATCTCGACGTGTCGGTATTTCAGATTTGCGACTACCCGGCGATTGAGCAGTGGTCAGATGAACAGCTGCTGGCGCTGCGTCAGCAGGCGGATGCGCTTGGCATCACGCTGGAGCTGGGCACGCGTGGTCTCGGCAGCGCGCATCTGCGCCGCTATCTGCATATCGCCGCTATTCTCGACGCGCGCGTGGTGCGCTCAATGTTCAACACCGCCGATCACCGGCCATCGCTGGATGAAGCGGCCAATCTGATTGCTGCCGTGCTGCCGGATTTTGCCCGCCAGCAGGTGCGGCTGTGCCTGGAAACCTACGAGCAGGTCAGCAGCGCGGCGATGATGTCGGTGATCAACCGCTTTCTCTCGCCGTGGCTGTGCGTCTGTCTCGATCCGGCCAACTGCGTCGCCGGACTGGAACTGCAGGAGCAGGTGATCGCCAATACCGCTGCGCGCGTCGGCAATCTGCACATCAAAGATTTCGCCTTTACCCGCCGTGCCGGCTGGGTCGGTTTTACCCTGGCCGGCTGTCCGATGGGCGAAGGGAAGCTGGATTATGACCGGCTGATCGCCAGCGTGCGGCCGGCCGATCGCGACATCAACCAAATCATCGAACACTGGTTGCCGTGGCAGGACGATGCCGCGCAGACCTGCGCGCGGGAAGCCGAATGGACCCGCCGCGCCGTTGAATTCCTACGCAGTAAACAAGATCAGGAGTCGTTAACATGAGCAAGGCATTGAAAACCATCACCGTGATCGGCGCAGGCGGCAAAATGGGCATGCGTATTTCCGCTAATTTGCAGCACAGCGCTTATCAGGTGTTTTACTGCGAGAATTCACCGCAGGCGCAGCAGCAGGTGATTGCACAGGGACGCGAGCTGTCGGATGCCGCGTCGGTGGTGCCGCTGAGTGACGTGGTGATCCTCGCCGTGCCGGATATCGTACTGGGCAAAGTCTCGCAAAGCGTGGTGCCACAGATGCAAAGCGGTGCGGTGCTGCTGACGCTCGATCCGGCCGCGGCCTACGCCAACCTGATCGCCCAACGTGACGGCATCGAATACGCAGTCGCGCACCCGTGCCATCCGTCGGTATTTCTTGCCCGTTACACCAAAGAGGAGCACGCCGATGCGTTTGGTGGCGTCGCTGCCGTTCAGCACGTCGCGGCAGCCTGGGAAAGCGGCAGCGCTGAACAGAAGGCAGAGCTGAGTAAGGTGATTAGCGTGATGTACGGCCCGGTTGATCAGGTGCACTGGGTCACGGTGACGCAACTGGCGTATCTGGAGCCGACGCTGGTCGAAACCGTCGCCTGCATGGTCGGTGCCTTCATGAAAGAGGCGCTGGATGAAACGGTGAAACACAGCGGCGTCCCGGAAGAGGCAGCGAAGGCCATGCTGTACGGCCATATTCAGATTGCGCTGGCGGTGGCTTTCCGCGCCACCAACCCGTTCTCGGATGCCTGCATGATCGCCATGGAGTATGGCCGCGAGAAGATCATCAAACCGGACTGGAAACAGATCTTCGACCAGCAAGAGCTGGATAAGGTTATTGCCCGCATGCTGAAAATTGACGCCATTCAGCGTTAAGCGTGACAGCAGCGGCGACTCGCGGCGTTGCTGGCTGGCGAAGCGAGTCGCATCAATGATATAACTCCCTGCTGAGCACTCCGCACGACGATACAAGACAGGTAACGGATGGAAAAAAACACGCTTTCTCAGGACTCCGAGCTGCTGACGGAAATTGCCGTCGCCTACTATCAGGACGAAATCACCCAGGAGGAGATTGCGCGTAAGTTTGGGATTTCCCGTATCAAGGTGGGGCGACTGCTGAAACGCGCGCGTGAAGAGGGCATCGTCGAGATTAATGTGCGCTACCATCCGGTGTTCAGTACGCGGCTGGAACAGCAGTTGCAGACGCGCTTTCCCCATTTGCAGCGCGCGCTGATTGCCCTCGATTCGCCAGACAGCGACGAGCAGCGGCGTCAGGTGGCGGCGCTGGTGTCGGCGCATCTCGCGCAGTCGCTGAAAGACAACGCCATTGTCGCCGTGGGCCAGGGGCGCAATGTGGCGGCCGTCGCTGATTATCCCGGTCAGGTGCCGACGCGCAACTGCCTGTTTATCAGCGGCATCGGCGGCACCCATCGTCCGGGGGATGCCATCAACGCGGACCACATCAGTCGCCGGCTGGCCAAAAAGTTTGGCGGCATCAGCGAAACCCTGTACGCCCCGGCTTACGTCGAAAACCGGGCGCTGCGTGACGCTTTCATGCAAAACGGCACCATCAAAGAGACGCTCGACCGCGCGCGCAAAGCGGATGTGGCACTGGTGGGCATCGGCGACATGAACGAAAACAGCTATATGGTGAAGCTCGGCTGGTTCACACCGCATGAGATCATTGATGCCAGCGTCAATCAGGGCGTGACCGGTGATGTGGCCGGCTATGATTTTTTTAATGCTCAGGGCCAGCACGTGGATACGGTGATGAACGACCGGGTAATTGGCCTGAGTATCGACGAGCTGCGTAAAATTCCCTGCGTGATTGCCATTGCCGCTGAAAACACCAAAGCCATGGCGATCCTCGGCGCGCTGCGCACCGGCGCTATCGACATCATTGCCACCACGGCGCAGAACATCCGCACCATTCTGAGCATGTCGCAGTAACGCATAAACGCCTGCCCGGCGCGGCCTGCGGGCGTGCCGGGTGAGGGGGATGCTGCGCCAGGTCGCCGTCCATCACCCAACCGTCACGTCAGCGCCATAAATCTTTCATCCGCCTCAGCTAGCTTACCGCCATTCTGATTTCAGGACTGCGGATGCATGAGCCATCTCTCGCTGCAACACATCACCAAAACCTGGGGCGATAAAATCGCGCTGCAGGATATCAGCTTCGACGTGGCGCAAGGCAGTTTCGTCGCACTGCTGGGGCCTTCCGGCTGCGGTAAATCGACGCTGTTGCGCACCCTCGCCGGGCTGGAAACGGCCGACAGCGGCCGCATTTATTTCAATCACACCGACGTCACGCCTCTGCCACCGGCGCAGCGCAAGCTGTCGATGGTGTTTCAGTCTTACGCGCTGTTTCCTCACCTGAGCGTGCGGGAGAACCTGCTGTTTGGCCTGAAGGCGCGCGGTGAAGATAAGCAACAGTTTGCCGCCCGGCTGGCGCAGGTCAGCGCACTGCTTGAGCTGGAACCGCTGCTGGCGCGCCTGCCTTCACAGCTCTCCGGCGGCCAGCAGCAGCGCGTGGCGCTGGGCAGGGCGGTGATCGCCAACAATACTCTGTGTCTGATGGATGAGCCGTTATCCAACCTGGATGCCAAACTGCGCCAGAGCATGCGGCGCGAAATCCGCGCGCTACAAAAGCAGCTCGGGCTGACCATGTTGTACGTCACCCACGATCAGACCGAAGCGATGAGCATGGCCGATCACATCATTCTGCTCAACGATGGCCGCATTGAGCAACACGGCACGCCAGACCAACTCTACAACCAGCCGGCGAGCTGTTTTGCCGCGCAGTTTATTGGCGCACCGCCAATGAATATCCTGCCACTGCACAGCCAAGGCGCGCATCACTACCTCAGCCATCTCAGCACACCGCTGCTGAGCTATGCCGGCGAAACGGCGCTGAGTCTGGGCCTGCGCGCGGAGGATATCCAGCTGGTCGCCCCGCAGCAGGCCGCGCTGAGTGCGCGGGTAGTGAGCTACGAATACATGGGCGCGGATACGCTGCTGGTATGTCGGTTGCCCGGCATCACGGAATCACTGACCGTCAAAGTGCCCGGCCTGCAGCGCTTCACGGATGACAGCCTGGTCGGCCTGCAGTGGTCCACCAGCCGGCAATACCTGTTTTCCACCACCAGCGGCCAGCGCTGTGTCGCTGCTGAACACCCGATGTTGCTCGCTGAGAAAAAATACGCTGTTTAACCGTTGTCGTTTATTCAAGGGAAAATCATGTCTGCGATTCGTTTCTCGCCTCTGGCTTGTGTCGTTATGCTGTGTGCCTCCGCGTCGGTGTTTGCTGCTGAGCCGGTGAAGTTACAGATGTACTATCCGATTGCGGTCGGCGGTAAAGTCAGCCACACCGTGGAAGCCCTGGTGGCGGATTTTGAAAAACAGCACCCTGAGATCAGCATTCAGCCGGTCTACACCGGCGATTACGCCACCACCGTGACCAAAGCGCTGACGGCGTTTCGCGGCGGTAACGCACCGCAGCTGGCGGTAATGGGCGATATTGAAGCCTGGTCGCTGATGGATGCCGGTGCCATCGTCGCCGCCAGCGATTTAGCCCCGGGTGAAGAGGGCAAACAGTGGATCGACAGCTTCTATCCGGCCTTTTTGCGTCGCATTGAGGGCAAAGTGTGGGGCGTGCCTTTTCAGCGCTCAACCGTGGTGATGTACTGGAACAAACAGGCATTTGAGAAAGCCGGCCTCGATCCGAATACACCGCCCGCCACCTGGCAGCAGGTGGTGGCATTCGGCAAAAAACTAACGCTGAAACAGGCCAGCGGCGTCAGCCAGTGGGGCATTGAAATCCCTTCCACGCCGAACGGCTACTGGAATTTCCAGGGGCTGGCTGCCACCAATGGCGGACGGCTGGATAACGGCAAGGGCAACGCCGTGTATTTCAACACGCCGGGCAACGTGGAAACCCTGCAGTGGCTGACCGACCTCGGCCAGAAAGAGGAAGTCTCGCCGAAGGGTGCGATTGCCTGGGGCACCACGCCGCAGGACTTTATCAGTGGTAAAACGGCCATGATGGTCACTACCACCGGTAACCTGACCAACGTGCACGATAACGCGACCTTCCCGTTTGGCGTCGCCATGCTGCCGGAGAAAACCCAGCGCGGCAGCCCGACCGGTGGCGGCAACCTGTACGTGTTCAAAAGCGCTTCACCGGCGCAGCAGCAGGCGGCGATGCGCTTCATCCGCTGGGTCACCGCACCGGAACAGGCCGCGCGCTGGAGTATCGCTACCGGCTATGTTGCCACCTCGCCGGCAGCGTGGGACACAGCGGCAATGAAAGCCTATGTGCAGCAGGTGCCTCAGGCACTGGTGGCGCGTGAGCAGCTGAAATATGCTCAGCCGGAGCTCTCGACCTACAACAGCGTGCAGATTCAGGACGCGCTCAATCACGCCATTGAAGCAGCGGTGACGCAGAGCAAAACCCCGGCCCAGGCGCTGGCCGATGCGCAGAAACAGGCTGACCGCCTGCTGAAAAACTATCAGTGACGGCCGCGTGATGAGCTCATTCTCTGGCAGCGCCGCCACGCTGCGCCCGCGCGGGTGGTCATTGCAGCTCAGCGGCTATTTGCTGCTGCTGCCCGCGCTCAGCTTCCTGCTGCTGTTTACCCATTACCCGGCACTGGCCACGTTGTGGCAGAGCCTGTTCAGCGCCGCGCGCGCTTCGCATCCGGCCCATTTTGTCGGGCTGGATAACTATCGCGCGCTGCTGGATGACGACATTTTTATGCAGTCGCTGTGGAATAACCTGCTGTATGCGCTGATCACCATTCCGCTGGCGGTGACGCTGGCGCTGCTGATGGCGCTGGCGGTCAATCGTCGGCTGCGCGGCAACGCACTGGTGCGTGCGGCCTTCTTCATTCCGTCGCTGCTGCCGATGATCGCCATCGCCAATCTGTGGCTGTTTTTCTATACGCCGCAGCTTGGCATCCTGAATAGCCTGCTGGCATGGTTTTCGCTACCGGCGGTCAACTGGCTCGGCGAGCCGGATACCACGCTGTACTGCCTGATGGCGGTTTCGGTATGGCGCGAGGCGGGCTTTTTCATGATCTTTTATCTCGCCGCCCTGCAGCAGATCGATCCGCGCCTCAGCGAAGCCGCCGCCATTGAAGGCGCATCGCGCGGTTACTTTTTCCGCCGCGTGCAGTGGCCGCTGCTGTTGCCTACCACGCTGTTTGTGCTGATCAACGCCTCGATGAACGCCTTCCGCATTGTCGATCAGGTGATTGCCATGACCAACGGCGGCCCGAACAACAGCAGTAGCCTGCTGCTGTTTTATATCTATCGTACCGCGTTCAGTTTCTGGGACATGCCAGCCGCGTCGGCCATGACGGTAGTGCTGCTGGTGATCCTCGGATCGATTGCGTTGATCAAATTTCATCTGCTGGATAAGCGAGCCCATTATCAATGAAAGCTGCATCCTCTCCGGGCGGTTTTGCGCTCAACCTGCTGATTTGGCTGGCCGCGCTGTTGTGGAGCTTGCCGATGCTGGTGGCGCTGTGGATTGCCATTCATCCGGCCGCCGGACAGGGGCACTTTTCGCTGCTGGCGCCGCTGACGCTGGAGAACTTCATCAATGCCTGGCACGCGGCACCGTTTGCCCGCTACTTCCTCAATACCACGCTGCTGGTGCTGATGATTGTGGTGGTCCAGCTGGTGCTGGCCACGCTGGCCGCTTATGCCCTGGTGCGGTTCCGCCTGAAATTTTCCGGTTTCCTCTTCGCGCTGATTCTGCTGCAGCTGATGATTAGCCCGGATGTGCTGATTCTGAATAATTACCGCACCATCAGCGCGCTCGGGCTGCGCGATACCCTGACCGGCATTGCGCTGCCGTACTTTGCCTCGGCGTTCGCCATCTTTCTGCTGCGGCAGACATTCAAAAGCATTCCGCTGGTGCTGGAAGAGGCGGCAACCGTTGAGGGGGCCAGCCGGTTTTACATTTTGCGCCACATCTACATTCCGCTGGCAAAGCCAATCTATGTGGCGTTCGCGCTGGTCTCGATCAGCTTCCACTGGAACGATTTTCTCTGGCCGCTGGTGATCACCGACTCGGTTCAGGTGCGTCCGTTAACCGTCGGGCTGCAGCTGTTTTCTGCGCCGGAGCAGGGCGTGCAGTGGGCGCTGATTGGGGCAGCAACGCTGATGACCACCTTGCCGTTGCTGCTGCTGTTTTTGCTGTTCCAGCGGCAGTTTATTCAGTCATTCATGCGTGCCGGTATTCGCTAAGGAGAGCCAGAGATGGGATATGCTCATGCGCTAACCGCAGCGCAACGCCAGCGGCTGGGTGATGTCGCTGAGCTGTATCAGTTACCGGATTTACGCGCGGCACCGCTCGACGGCACGCTGCGCTTCGGGCTGCTGGCCGACCCGCAATATGCTGACGTTGAGGCGGATGTGGCGGCGAATCTCTACTATCGTCATGCGCTGCATAAGCTGCCGCAGGCGATAACCGCGATCAATCAGCAGCCGCTGGATTTTGTCGTTACGCTCGGCGATCTGGTGGATCGCCACTGGGCCAGCTATGCCACGCTGCTGCCGCTTTACGATCGGCTACTTCATCCGCATGCCGTGGTGCTGGGGAATCACGACGCCCAGACCATCGCGCAGCACCTCGATGACGCGCTGCCGCTGCCAAAAAGTTACTATGCCTTTCAGCTGCCGGGCTGGCGCTTTATTGTCTACGACGGCAACGATATCAGCCTGTACTGCAATCAACACAACGGCGACGATCGCCAGCGCGCGGCCGCACTGCTGGCTGATTTACAGGCGCGCCAGCAACCGCAGGCGCAGCCGTGGAATGGCGCGGTCGGTGCGACGCAGCTGGCATGGCTGGAAACGCAGCTTATTGAGGCCCGCACCTGCGGCCAGCAGGTGGTGGTGTTCGGCCATTATCCGCTGGCACCGGGCTACAGCCACAGTCTGCTCAACGGTGCGCAGCTGGCAGAACTGTTCTGCCGCTATGGCGTGCGCGCCTGTTTTGCCGGCCACGATCACCGTGGCGGCTATCATCGCCGCGCGGATACCGTGTTTATAACCCTGCAGGGGATGCTGGATGGCCCGTCGCGCGTGCCCTTTGCGGTGGTGGAACTGACGGGCGAGACGTTGCGGCTGCGGGGATGGGGCGGCGAAATCAGCCGCGAAGAGGTATACGGTGCCGCGCCGATGGCTAGCCGGCCAGGTTAAAACTGTTGTCAATGCGCAACAAAACCTCGGCCGTCGGGACTGATCCATCCAGACACAGGGTGACCCAATGCTTTTTGTTCATATGGTAGCCCGGGAAATATACCTCGCCATCGACCAGCGAAGCGATCGCCTGCGGCGAGACTTTAATATTGACGATTTCAATCAGGCTATCATCCGGTCGGCCCAGCTTGCTGCTGTGAATCGTCAACAGCGCGCCGAACCACTTTTGATTATCTTTGCGGCGAAAGATGGCGTTTTCAGGAAAGCGCGGCCATAAGAATTCCAGCTCAGTCTGATACTGCTGTTTCAGGTGCTGAACGATCGCATCGGCCTGCGTTGTTTTGAAATGCTTTTGCGGGAAACATTTTTCTGCGATATCCAGCAAGATAGCGTCATGTTCTTCACGAACCTGTCCCACAAAGGCACCGGTGGCAGAAGTAATACGGTGAAGAATGTAATCTTCTCCTGTGACTTTATCGATAATGGTGGCGGCAATGTCACCCTGGGTGGTGATGTTTACCTGCAGGGTGAACTGTTTATTCATCACATCACAGCGGTAGCCGTAATCCTGCCCATCCTTGCGGAAACCGTAAGCCAGCAGCTTTTTCACATTCATTTCCCGGCTGACGAAAAGATGATTTACGTTGTACATTTTCATGCCTGGTTAACGGTGAGATGTTCACAATACCCGGAGTTTACTCAGGGGCGTGCGGGCTATTTTAACCGGCAGGAGGGATTTTTATGTGCCATAAATCGCTATGACACCCGGCACCGCTTTTTCGCCCTATCACACCGCCAAGAACAACCGCCACCGGACGCTTAACCCAGCCTTACGCAACGCGCGCACATGCTGTATAGTCCGTTTTTTTTCGGAGGAACCATGCTGCCCAACTCATCCACGCGCCTGAATAAATACATCAGCGAGAGCGGAATCTGCTCGCGCCGTGACGCCGATCGTTACATCGAACAAGGCAACGTTTTCATTAACGGCAAACGCGCCAGCGTCGGTGCGCAGGTGTTCGCCGGGGATGAGGTCAAAGTCAACGGGCGGCTGATTGAACCGCGCAACGAAGACGATCTGGTATTAATCGCCCTCAACAAGCCGGTGGGCATTGTCACTACCATGGAAGAGGGCGAGCGTGACAACATTGGTGACTTCGTCAACCACAGCAAGCGCGTGTTCCCGATTGGCCGGCTGGATAAAGACTCGCAGGGGCTGATTTTCCTCACCAATCACGGCGATCTGGTGAATAAAATCCTGCGCGCCGGTAACAATCACGAAAAAGAGTACGTGGTCACGGTGGATAAGCCGATCACCGACGAGTTTATTGCTGGTATGGCGGCGGGCGTACCGATGCTCGGCACAGTGACGAAAAAATGCAAAGTGAAGCGGGAGTCGACCTTTGTATTTCGTATTATCCTGGTGCAGGGACTGAACCGGCAGATTCGCCGCATGGCCAAACACTTTGGCTATGAAGTGACGAAGCTGGAGCGCACGCGGATCATGAACGTGAGCCTGAAAGGTATCCCGCTCGGTGAGTGGCGCGATCTGACGGACGATGAACTGATCGACCTGTTTAAGCTGATTGAGGATTCGTCGTCAGAAGATCAAAAAACGCAGCAGGCGCAGGCGAAAAAAAAAGCGGCGACGCCCGCCGCGAAAAAACCGGCCGTCAGCGCACCGAAACAGAGTGACAAAGCGGGTCAGGGCGCTAACCGCAAGCGCTTTACCCAGCCGGGACGCAAGAAAAAAGGGCGTTAAAATCACACCCGCGGCGCCCGCGACAATCACGTATCTTTAGCGCCGCACGCCTTCATTCCAGCCACGTTTTTATTATTTATAACCGGGCGTCAGAATATCTGCGCCCGGTCATGCTTTTTCACGCAATCAATATGCAAATCCGCTGCATATCCAAAGGAGAAAATGGCATTAGGGATAAATAGTGACTGTGATAATTTTCAGCTATACGCCGAATAGCAGGCGTCACTCACCTTATTTAGCTGAACCTTTTCCAGGGATATAAACAATGCATAAACACCGCCTGGCCGGACTATTACTGGCCTCTGCATCGCTGCTCGCCGGCTTGTCGCTGCACGCTCGCGCCGCTGACGCATCCATTCCCTCACTGGCCGGTAAACGTATCGGTATTACCGTGGCCGGTACCGATCACTACTGGGATCTGAAAGCCTATCAGGGACAAATTGATGAAGTAAAGCGGCTGGGTGGCACGCCTATCGCCCTGGATGGCGGACGCAAAGAGTCACAGCAGATCGCGCAAATTCAAACGCTGATTGCACAAAAACCGGATGCCATTATTGAAACGCTGGGCACCGCCTCAGTGCTGGAACCCTGGCTGGAAAAAATTCGCGACGCCGGCATTCCCTTATTTACCGTGGATACCGCCAGCCCATCCAGTATTAACGTCACGACCTCCGATAACTTTTATATTGGCGAGCAGCTGGCATTAAAACTGGTCAATGATCTGCGCGGCGAAGGCAATATTCTGGTGTTTAATGGTTTTTATGGCGTGCCGGTGGTGGCGATGCGCTATGACCAGTTAAAAGCCGTGCTGAAATGGTATCCGAAAATTAAAATCATTCAGCCCGAACTGCGCGACGTCATTCCCAATACCGTGCAGGATGCCTATGCGCAGATTAGTCAGCTGCTTAACAAGTATCCGCAAGGGTCAGTACAGGCTATCTGGGCGGCATGGGACGTACCGCAGATTGGTGCCACTCAGGCGGTTGATGCTGCCGGTCGCAGTGAAATCAAAACTTACGCCGTGGACGGCAGCCCGGACGTGGTCTCGCTGGTGAAAGATCCGAAATCCAGCGCGGCGGCGGTGGTGGCGCAGCAACCCTACCTGATCGGACAGACTGCGGTACAAAATGTGGCGAAATACCTTGCCGGCGATCGCTCACTTCCGCCTGCCACCTATGTTCCGGCCATTCTGGTCACCAAAGAGAATGCGGCGCAGGCGCAGCAAACGCTGGGCCAGAGCGATGGTAAATAAGACAGTGCGACTGCAGCTGCGCCAGATCAGTAAAGCTTTTGACGGCATTCCCGCGCTGCAGGCGGTATCGCTTGATGTCCACGCCGGCGAAGTGCATGGGCTGATTGGGCATAACGGAGCCGGAAAATCGACGCTGATCAAAGTGCTGGGCGGCATCCACGCTGCCGATGAGGGCAGCGTGACGCTGGAAGGCCGGCCACTGGTGTTGACCAGTCCGGCTCAGGCACAACAGCAGGGCATCGCCATTGTTCATCAGGAGCGGCTATTGCCAGGCACGCTGACGGTGGCGGAAGCGCTGCTGCTCGGTAATGAGCCACGGATTGGCAGCACACCGTTTATCGATCGCCGGCGTATGCGGCAGCAGGCGCGGCAGCTACTGCAACAGCACTTCGATCTGCAGATCGATCCCGATGCGCTGATCGCCGGGTTAAGTGTGGCGGAACAGCAACTGGTGCAGATCTGTCGCGTATTACAGCGCGCGCCGCGCGTGGTGGTACTGGATGAACCGACCGCCGCGCTGGCGCGCCACGAGGTGCAGGCGCTGTTTCGCGTTATTGAACGTATGCGTCAGCAGGGGATCGCACTGATCTACGTTTCTCACTATCTCGATGAAATCCAGGCACTGTGCCAGCGGGTTACGGTGCTGCGCGATGGTAAAGACGTCGCGCATTTTACCGGCGACGCCCTTTCTCCGCATGCGCTGATTAATGCCATGATCGGTGAGACGCAGCAGGCGATTGCACCGCGCGGTCTGCCACCTGACGGCGAGCCGGTGCTGACCGTAGACGCCCTGAGCGCGCCGGGTCGCTTTCACAATGTTTGTTTCAGCGCACGACGTGGCGAGATCGTTGGCATTACCGGCCTGCTGGGCTCCGGAGGGAAGGCGTTAATCAGCGCACTGTTTGGTCTGGAACGTGGCGTGAGCGGGACGCTGCGCGTAGGTGAGACGCACGGCGTACCGGCTTCGCCACATGCCGCGGTGAAACGTGGCATCGCGCTGGTGCCGGAAGATCGCCGCGCCAACGGCATCGCGCTCGATGTGAGCCTGCGCGACAACATCACCCTGACGACCGTGCAGCGCCTGCTGCGCTGGGGCGGCGTCTCCGCAACCGCCGAGACCGCGCTAGTGGCGGACAACATCCGCCAGCTGGCGATCCGCACACCGGGCCAGCTGGCACCGCTGCGTCAGCTGTCCGGCGGAAATCAGCAAAAAGCGGTACTGGCGAAATGGCTCAACACCCACGCCACGCTCTATCTGCTGGATGAGCCCACGGTTGGCGTCGACATTGCCGCCAAGGCCGCCATTTATCAAACCCTGCAGCAGCTGGCGGCCGCCGGTGCGGTGATTATCCTGTTTTCCACCGATCTGCTGGAACTGCAAACGCTCGCCGACCGCATTATTGTGCTGGCGCGCGGCGAGCAGGTCGCCACGCTGTCCGCCCGGCACACCAGTCACCAGGAGATTCTGTCCCTGGCTTCCGGCACGGGCGCATTGACGGAGCAAATCCTATGAGTGAACTGAGCCAACCGGCGGTGGTAACGGCGGCAGGCAAACCGCAGGGGCAGCCGTGGCTGCAGCACGTCGCGCTGCTGATTATTGTACTGGTGCTGGCGGTATTTGCCTGGCTGTCGCCTATTTTCCTCAGCGTGATCAACCTCGGTAATGTATTGCAGCAAACGGCGGTGGTGGGAACGCTGGCGCTGGGTCTGACGCTGGTGCTAAGCGGTGGCGGTGTTCAGGGGATTAGCGGCGGCATTGATTTATCCATTGCCGCTAATATGGGGTTGTGTGCCGCGGTATTCGCGGCGCAGATCGCTGAGCAACACTCTGTCACTTATGCGCTGCTGCTCACGCTGCTCACCGGCATCGCCGTGGGGATATTCAATGCCCTGGCGATTGTCTGGCTTGGTATTTTGCCCCTGCTGGCGACGCTGACCAGCATGAACATCGCCATGGGACTGGAGATGGTGCTGAGCGGAAACGCGTCGATTTCCGCCAGCAGCGCGCTGCAAAACCTGCTGATAGCCAGCGGACCGCTGGGCGTTTCCTGGCTCGGCTGGGGATTTCTGCTGCTGGCGTTGAGTGCACTCGGGCTCAGTCGTTTCACCGCGTTTGGCCTGCGCCTGCAGGCGGTGGGTAGCCATCCGCAGGCCGCCAACGCGGCGGGCATTAGCGTGGCGCGCTATCAAAGTCTGAGTTATGTGCTGTGCGGCTTCAGCGCTGCACTGGCAGCCATTGCCTCGGTGGCGCTGCTCAGCGGCAGTTCGCCGGGCGCTAACGACAATCTGCTGATGGTGATTGCCGCCGCGCTGCTCGGCGTGGTGTTTTCGCGTCGCCTGGTGCCGACCCTGGGCGGTGCACTGATCAGCGCGCTGTTTCTGAGTCTGATAGCCAACGGCTTTCAGTTGGTTAACGTCTCAAGTTACTGGATTAACGGCGTCGAGGGTGTGCTCATCCTGCTGGTTGTGGCGCTGACCGCGCTACTGCGGCGCCGTCAGGCGGGGAGGGCATCTCATGTCTGAACTGAGCCTGAGCGGTAAAAAAGTGCCGGGGCTGTTGCGCAGCCTGATGGTGCTGACCTTTGTTGCGCTGCTGCTGTTTTTCATCATCGCCGCGCCCGCGTTTGCCACTGTCGCCAACATTCGTAGCGTGCTGCTGAATAATGTCGCACCGCTGGCGATTGTGGCGCTGGCCATGACGCTGGTCACGCGTATCGGCGCGATCGATCTGTCCGTCGGTACGGCGATTGATGTCGCCTGCCTGGTGCTGGTGACGCTGGTACTGCATCAGGTCGCGCTGCCGCTGGCGCTGTTGGGTGCGCTGACGGCGGCACTGCTGGTAGGCGTGTTCAACGCTTTTCTGGTGACACAACTCGGCGTTGAGCCGTTTCTCGCCACGCTTGGCACGCTGTTTATTGGTCAGAGCGTACAGCAACTGTCGTCCAACGGTGGGCAGCCGGTCTATCTGCTAAGCCAGACGCTGCCGGCGGGTTTTACCGCTATTGGTCACGGCACGCTACTTGGCGTTCCACTACCGCTCTGGCTGTTGCTGGGCGTGGCGCTGGTGCTGTATCAACTGTTGCACCGCAGCGCCAGCGGTCGCGCACTGCGCATGATGGGTGAACAGCTCAGCGTAGCGCATCATTCTGGCGTGGCGGTCAAACGTCTCACCGCGCTGGCATTCATATTCAGTGCACTGGTCGCCGGTATCGTCGGGTTAATTCTCGCCGCCAATGTCAAAGCCTGGGTACCGTTATCGGGCAATGCCTATCTGCTGAATGCCATCGGTGCCAGCTTTATTGGCGCGACCTTCGCGCCTTCGCGCCGCCCGAATGTGCCGGGTACGCTGCTGGGGGTCGTGCTGCTGAGTTTCATCGCCAACGGACTGTTGCTGGTCGGCTGGAACTTTTACTGGCAGCAGGTGGCAACCGGCGCACTGATCTTTGTGGTACTGGCCGTGGGTGCGCTGCGTGCGCGTCGCCCTGTCTGAGGAGGGTAACGGATGCCTTCACCGTTTTTGCTGTTTGCGTTCATGATGAATGTCCCTGGTCATCTCTCTGCCGGATTGTGGCGACATCCCCAGGATCAGGCGCATCGCTATACCGAGCTGGATTACTGGACGACCCTCGCGCGGCAGCTTGATACCGCAGGTTTTGATGCGCTGTTTATTGCTGATGCGCTGGGACAACTGGATGTATGGCAGGGCAAGCCGGACGCGGCGTTGCGCCTGGCCGCTCAGATGCCGGTGAACGATCCGCTGCTGCTGGTCTCCGCCATGGCGGCCGTCACGCAGCACCTCGGTTTCGGTATTACGGTCTCTGCCACCTACGAACATCCTTATTTGCTGGCGCGCAAGTTCACGACGCTTGATCATCTCACCCGCGGGCGTATCGCCTGGAACGTGGTGACTTCCATGCTTGATTCCGCGGCGCGCAATCTGGGTTTGACCCGGCAGCTGCCGCATGATGAGCGTTACGATCGCGCACAGGAGTTTCTGGATGTGACCGCGAAGCTGTGGGAAGGCTCATGGGAGGAAGATGCGGTTAGCCGCGATAAAGCCAACAGCCTGTATAGCGATCCGCAAAAAGTGCACGCTATTCAGCATTATGGTCGCTGGTATCAGGTGCCGGATGCACATCTCAGTGAGCCCAGCCCACAGCGCACCCCGGTGCTGTTTCAGGCTGGCACTTCGGCACGCGGTGCGCAGTTTGCTGCCCGTAACGCAGAAGTCATTTTCCTCGGTGGCGTCACCGCGCAGGCGATTGCCAGCGATATTCAGCGCATTCGTCAGCTGGCCGTGGCAGAAGGGCGCGATCCGGCGTCGCTGCGTTTTGTCACAGCCATCACGGTGATCACGGCCGAAGATGATGCCGCCGCCCGGGCCAAACTTGAGGATTATCAGCAATACATCAGTGAAGAGGCTGCGCTGGCGCTCTTCTCGGCGTGGACCGGTATCGACTGGTCGCAGGAGGATCCGGACATGCCGCTGGCCTTTCGCGAAACCGACGCCTGCCGTTCGGCGCTGGCCAGCCTGACGCGAATTGACGATCAAAAACGCTGGACGCTGCGTGAGGCAGCACGCTACATCGGTATCGGTGGTCTGCATCCGTTGCTGGTGGGCGGCGGCGAAACCATTGCCGATCGGCTGGATCAGTTTGCGGCAGAATCGGGCGTGGACGGCTTTAATCTGGGCTGGGCTATTAGCCCGGGCAGCTTCAACGATTTCATTGCCTGGGTCATGCCGGTGCTGCGCCAGCGCGGGCGGGTGCGTCCTCAGCCAGCACAGCCGTTAACCTTGCGTGAACGTCTCACGGGTCAGCCGCGCCTGGCAGCTGACCATCCGGCAACGCGCTTCCGCCGCCCTTAGCTCCACGCATGGCGCGGCGGCGGCGTGCCGTTGAGATAATAATTACCCACGTGGTAATACTTCCAGCGCACCGGATCGTGCAGCGTATGGGTGCGCGCGTTGCGCCAGTGGCGGTCCAGATTAAACTCCTGCAGCGTGGCGCGGGTGCCAGCCAGCTCAAACAGTTTGTTACCGGCAAGCAGAGCGATCTCCGTCGTCAGCACTTTGGCCTCGGCGGTGGCCACGGTCGCGCGTGCCACGCTGGTCTCATCGGGCTGCGTCAGCGCGGCGTCAATCGCTGCACCGGCCTGCCACAGCAGCGCTTCGGCAGCGTGCAGGCGGATTTTCAAATCACCGACTGCCGCCAGCGTGAAGTGGTCATCGGCAGCGCGCGCCTAGCCACTGTCAATCCACGGCCGCGAGCGTTCGCGAACAAATTGCAGGGTGTCTTCAATGGTACCGCGCGCAATACCGACATCCACCGCCGCCTGAATGATCTGTGAAATCGGCCCGGCAGCGGTTGGCCGCTCAAACGCCTGCCAGGTTGGAATAACGCGCGACAGCGGGGCGCGGACATTCTCCAGCAGTACGGTACCGGAGGCCGTCGTGCGCTGACCAAAGGCCGACCAGTTATTAATGACGCTGATGCCCGGCGTGTCGCGATCGAGCACAATCAGATGCGCCCGGTCCTGCTCGTCCAGCGCCACGGCATGGATTCGATGCGCCAGCAGCGCGCCAGTGGCATAAAATTTTTCCCCGTTAATCACCACCTCATCACCGTCACGCCGAAAGCGCGTCTGAAAATCGGCGACCGTGCGGCCATGCTTCTCCGAGAAGGCGTTACCCCAGCGCAGCCCGGCCAGTACCTCGCTCAGCAGTACCTGTTTTTGTGCTTCGCTACCGTCTTCCAGCAGATGGGCCACACCGGCCAGATGGTTTTGCGGCAGCTGACCGAGCGCCGGATCGGCAGCTGAAATGATGGCGATCACCCTGGCCACGGTGGTCCACGACACGCCCGCTCCGCCCCAGGCTTTGGGGATGGCCATTGCCCACAGGCCGCTTTGCGAGAACGCATCCAGCTCTTTGAGGGGCAGAATGCCCTCACGATCGCGCAGTGCCGCCTCGCGCGCGAAGCTGGCCGCCAGCTGATGGGCTACGGCGATAGCTTCCGCATCGTCGCGAATGATATGCGCGGCGCCAGCCGGTAATGGCACCGGTGCTTCCGCCTGTTGCGTATTGACTTTACGCGGCAGCGCCGCGGAGTCGGCTAAGGTCAGCGACATAAAGACTTCTCCGGTAGAAGAGGATAGAGGAGGGCATCATCGCATGCGCACGCGGAGGGCTTATATCTCAATAGCGGTTAAGCAAAGCGCAAAAAAGCCTTAGTGCTCGCACACTAAGGCCGGATTTACAGTCGGGGAGAGAACCGCTGGCTACGCCACTTTCACCACGGTTTTGCCGAAGTTTTTGCCTTTCAGCATGTCAATAAACGCCTGCGGCGCATGCTCCAGCCCTTCTACCATGTGTTCGCGGTACAACACTTTTTGTTGCTCGACCAGCGGCGTCATCGCCTGCAGGAATTCCGGATAGCGATCGCCATAATCCTGGAAGATGATGAAGCCCTGCATACGGATGCGGCGTTTCAGAATCCCGCCCATGATCAGCGGCGTGCGATCGGGGCCGGGTGGCAGTTCGCGACTGCTGTAGCCCGACACCAGGCCACACACCGGCACGCGCGCGGCGGTGTTGAGTAGCGGGAAGACGGCATCGAATACTTTGCCGCCGACGTTTTCAAAATAGATGTCGATACCGTCCGGGCAGGCGGCCGCCAGCTGTTCCGCGAAATCGTCACGATGATGATCGATACAGGCGGAAAAACCGAGGGTGTCAATCGCGTAGCGGCACTTCTCCTCACCGCCGGCCACGCCGACGACGCGGCAGCCATTCAGCTTACCGAGCTGACCGACCGTGGCACCCACCGGTCCGGTGGCGGCGGCGACAACCAGCGTTTCACCGGCTTTGGGCTGACCGATATCCATCAGGCCCATGTAGGCGGTAAAGCCCGGCATACCCAGAATGCCCAGCGCCCAGGATGGATGGGGCAGATGACCGATTTTAGTCACGCCAGTGCCATCGGACAGGGCATAGCTCTGCCAGCCGCTGGCCGCCAGTACCCAGTCGCCGGCGCTGAAGTCCGGATGCTGCGATTCCGCCACCTGGCATACGGTGCCGCCGACCATCGGCTGGTCGAGTTGCGCCGGCGGCGCGTAGGATTTGCTGTCATCCATGCGGCCACGCATATATGGGTCGAGCGACAGATAGTGGGTGCGCAGCAGCATCTGTCCCGCCTGCACCTGCGGCAGCGGTTGTTCGACAAAGCGGAAGTTCTCTTTCACCGGCTCGCCGTCCGGGCGTGACGCCAGCAGCCAGGCGTGATTGAGTGAAGCGTGTTGAGTCATAGCATTTCCTTGTTTCTGCGCGGGTAAAACAGCAAGTGTAGCCAATGACCGGGCAGGGAATGGATGATTGATGCGGCTTGCGCCTACATCAGAATGATACCAAACCGCTTCAGCAACAGCGCCCAGAGGGCGAACAGCACCACGGTAATCACGCAGGAGAGCAGTAGCGTGAGCCAGAAGCCGACGCGCTGGTAAAAAAACGGAAACAGGATAAACATCGGCAGTGTCGGCACCACATACCAGAACGTATACCATGCGTGAGCGGCAATCTTTTCCTGCGTTTGTCCTTCTATTTTCATCCAGACAAGCACCAGCAGGGTGACCAGCGGTAAAGCGGCGAGCAGGCCACCCAGACGATCGCTGCGTTTCGCGGCTTCTGAGATCAGTACCACCATAAAGGCGGTTAACGCGTATTTTGAGATTAGCCAGAGCATCGTTATTCCCGATAATTATCATTAAGCCGGCTGCGTGCCTGAGGTTCTATTTCAGGTAAGAACGAATGACCGCCACGATCTCTTCCAGATCCTCACTTCGCGCCTGCGGCGTAGCCTCTGCGTTCATCAAATGTTCGCGTATATGGCCTTCAAGCAATTCGCTCATCAGGCCATTAATAGCGCCGCGCACTGCCGCGACCTGCTGCAGTACCTTGAGGCACTCCTCACCCGATTCGACGGCGGTTTCCAGCGACGCCGCCTGACCTTTTATACGTCGAATGCGGGTGAGTAAGCTTTTCTGATTTCTCAGGGTATGGGCCATTACTGCCTCCGATTGATCATGCTCTATACTGGGGTATAGTATATAACTCACTTTACGGCGCTTTCGGGTCGCCTGCAACTGATTACCCCGACATTGACATCCAAATCCCAGGAGGCTGGATATGGCCGCAAAATCGCCGTGCATCGATCTCTGTGTGTTTGATACGAAAACCGGCTGGTGCGAAGGATGCGGACGCACCCGTGGGGAAACCCAAAGCTGGCGTAAGCTTTCGCCTTATCATCGCAAAGCGACAGAGCGGGCGCTTCCGGCGCGCCTGAAAGCGCTTAAAACCCGAGAGGCGTAGTCTTGTTCGTCAGGTCGAGGCGACACACATTGAGGTTGACGCTGCTGCCAAAGATTGAAACCTGACGGTGTAGCAGGACATTTGTGATTAACATCTTACTTACATCATTAACATCCCCTTTTTGCTGGCTATCGGTTATGCGGTAAATCTATAGTCAATTTACTATGTAAAACTTTGTTTTATCTGGTGCAACTCATGGCTTTGGCGATGAGGTATGCCAGCAGCGTTTCAGACCTGATTTAAATCAGGCAGTTAAGAGGGGATACTATGGAGATCGTTAACGCACCGCATCTGCCAGTCAGAGAGCACTGGCTGGCACTGCATCATGAACCCGCTTTGATGCCCGACCTGCCGATGGTCGATGCGCATCATCACTTATGGGACCGCCAGTCAGGGCGTTATCTGGCGCCTGAATTCAGCCACGATATCGAAACGTCCGGCCACCGGATACTCTCCACCGTCTACATTCAATGCCGTTCAATGCTGCGCCGTAACGGACCGGAGGCCTTCAAACCCGTCGGTGAGGTGGAGTTTGCCAGCGGCGTCGCGGCAATGTTTAACAGCGGCCATTACGGCGCGGCGGCAGGCTGTGAAGCGATTGTCGGCGGTGCCAGCCTGTTGGCTGGCGATGACCTGCTGCCGGTGATTGAAAGCATGACGGAACGTTCAGGGGGACGGTTACGCGGGATGCGTAATCCGCTGGCCTGGCACGATGACCCGCGCGTGGTATCCAGTCCCGCGACGCCGCCCGCCGGTCTGGCGGCCAGTGCCGCATTCCGGCGCGGTGCCGCATGCCTGGCCCGCAAGGGACTGTCGCTGGATGTCTGGGTTTATCACACCCAACTCGATGAAATCGCTGAGCTGGCACGGGCGCTACCCGATCTGCACATTATTGTGGACCATTGCGGCGGGCCGATCGGTAGCGGGCCGTATGCCGACAAACGGGATGCCACCTTCCAGGAATGGAAAAAGGCCATCATTGCGCTGGCGGCGTTGCCAAACGTGAGCATCAAAATCAGCGGTTTCGGCATGACCGTCATGGGCTACTCCTTCGCCCAGCATGCCATGCCACCGGACTCCCTGACGCTTTCGCAGGCCTGGCGGCCGCAGTTTGAAACCCTGGTTGACGCATTTGGCGTCGGGCGCTGTATGTTTGCCAGCAACTTCCCGGTCGACAAAGGGATGTTCAGCTACGGCGTATTCTGGAATGCCTGTAAAAGGCTGGCTGATCACGCTTCGCCGACCGAAAGAGAACAGCTGTTCTGGCGCACCGCGGCTGCACGCTATCGCTTATCCTCCCTGGAGAATATGGATGAATATCAAATCAAGACTGCGTGAAGCGCCTCCCCTGGCGCAGGATGAGTCCGCTGCAGCGATCTCGTATACATCGGCAGAAAAAAGGACGCTGGCGCTGGGCGGGTTAGGGTGGACGTTTGAAAGCTATGACTCGTTTTTGCTCTCGCTGTTATTACCGGTACTGGGCGTGGTATTTGATGTCAGCAAAACGGAACTTGGCGTGTTTATCAGCACCACGGCAGGCGGGCAGATTATTGGTGGCATTCTGTTTGGGCTGGTTGCCGATAAGATCGGACGCGTCAGAACGGCCTTTATCTGTATCGCGATCTATTCACTTTTCTCCGGACTGCTGGCGTTCTCCCACAATCCTCAGGCGTTTGCTGCGCTGCGATTCTGCGGTGCGCTGGGTATGGGCGGCATGTGGACGTCAGGAGCGGCACTGATCGCCGAAACATGGCGTCCGGAGCGTCGTGCACGCGGTGGCGCGCTGATGCAAATGGGGTTACCGGTGGGGGCGATTCTGGCGATTGGCCTGACGGCGCTGGTGACGGCCCTGACCGGCGGGCTGGAAAACGGCGGCTGGCGCTACCTTTTCATGATTGGCGCACTGCCGGTGTTTATCATGATGGTCATTGCTTATATC
Source organism: gamma proteobacterium symbiont of Lampromicra miyakona (assembly GCF_059730895.1). Classification (NCBI taxonomy): domain Bacteria; kingdom Pseudomonadati; phylum Pseudomonadota; class Gammaproteobacteria; species gamma proteobacterium symbiont of Lampromicra miyakona. Next base: position 2,032,227 of record NZ_AP035932.1, read on the forward strand.
ACGCCTGAATCACCTGTCTGGCTGGCGCGCCAGCAGGAACGCGCTCACCGCCAGAACAAAACGGCAGGTACCGGCAAAATCAACCTCAAAGGATTGCTGCTGGCATTTACCTTTATCTTTTTCATTCAGTACCTGTTCTGGGGCGTATTCACCTGGACGCCAACCTATCTTCGTGAAGTTAAGCATCTCGATTTTCTTCACAGCCTGAAATTTGTGCTGGCACTGCAAACCGGTGCCATTGCTGGCTTCCTGGTGTTCTCACTGCTGGCCGATAAGTGGGGGCGCAGGCCGATGTTTCTGCTCTACCTATTTATCGGTGCGGTGGCGGTCGGCATGTATCTGGCGACCACTCAGCCGCTGATTCTGATGGTCGCCATCTTTATGGCAGGTTTTGGCGTAAACGGTATTTTTGCCGGCTCCGGTCCTTTCCTCGCCGAGATCATTGGCGACACGCAGTCACGCGGCTTTTTGATGGGGCTGGCGTATAACGGCGGGCGCCTGGGCGGCTTTATCGCGCCGCTGCTGATTGGCTTTGTGGCCAGCGTTGGAGGATTCACCGCCGGGCTGGCCACCACGGTGATCGCCTTTCTTGCCGCGATGGTGGTGGTCTGGTTAGCGCCAGAAACCAAAGGCGTGAAGTTGCAGTAAGCTGTGCACCTGTCGCGCAATCGGCAGGTTAAAACCTGTGACACGGTTGAACACCTGACGCGCTGTCAGGTGTTCAGCCAGTTGTGTGGTATACCCACCGTAGCCAGAATCATCACCGCAAAATCCTGCACCACATCGCGGCCACGCCAGGTGAGCCCGCGCACAAACCTGGACAAAACATCAGGTTCGCCGGCGCGCTAATTGCCTGATTAGCCTGGCTTGCTGGAGAAGTGCCCAGGTGACGTCGGGCAATCTCACATAACAGGCGCGTGCTTTACTGCGTATAACCGGGTCTGATTACCCTCATCAAGGAGAACACCATGATAAACAGCCTGCGCACCGTTACGCTGCTGGCGGCAATGACGGTGAGCGCGCCACTGCTGGCGCAGACCTTTGTGTACGTATCCGCCGCCGACGACGGCACCATCGCGCGCTATACGCTGGACGCGCGCAGCGGCGCTTTGCAGCTGCTTGGCCACACTGAGGCCGGGGGAAAAGTGATGCCGATGGCGCTCAGTGCGGATCACAAAACGCTGTACGCGGCGATTCGCAGTAAACCGCTGCAACTGGCGAGCTGGCAGATTGACTCGCAGAGCGGCGAGCTGAACAACCGGCACACCGTGCCGGCTGCGGCCAGTTACCCCTACATCAGCACTGACCGTCAGGGACGCTTTCTGCTGGGGGCCTCATATGACGGCGACGTGGTGCAGGTTTACCGCCTGACAGCCAGCGGCACCATCGCTACGCCGCCGGTCGGCAGCTATAAAACCGGTCATGCGGCGCATTCGGTGATTGTCGATGCCAGCGGTCGTCACGCTTATGTGGGTAATCTTGGCACCGATCGCGTGCTGCAGCTCCGGCTGGGCGCAAACGGCACGTTGAGCGCCCTCGGCAAGGGGGAGGTAGCAACCGCCGCCGATAACGGTCCGCGCCACTCGGTGTTGTCGCCGGATAATCGCTATCTGTACAACATTGGTGAAATGGGCGGCATCATTACCCAGTTCCGGCGCGAAGCCAGCGGCGAGCTGGTGAAAGTGGCGGAAACGCCTAACGCGGTGGCGGCGCAGTATCATCTGCAACATGGCCGTGAACGGCCGCCGGGTTACAGCGACAGCACGCCGCGCATCTGGTCAGCGGATATCCAGCTGACGCCGGACGGGCGTTTTCTGTATGTCAGCGAACGCACCAGCAGTACCGTGAGCGGTTATCGTGTTAACCAGCAGGATGGCAAACTGACGCTGATCGGCAGCTGGCCGGTGGAGAAACAGCCGCGCGGCATGGCGATCAGCGCCGATGGCCGCTGGCTGGTGGTGAGCGGTGAGAAGAGTGCGGTTATTGGCAGCTACGCGATTGAGGCTCGCAGCGGGGCGTTGCAGCGGGTCGGCGAAGCTCCAGCCGGCCGGGACGCGAACTGGGTGACCATCGTCAGCTATTAAAATGATCGGGCGCAGGAAACTGCGCCTTATTGCGCGAAATTATTTTATGGATAGCATCGTCCGGCAGCAAAGTGTGATCTGCGACACATTTCTGCCGCTGAAGGCAGATTGCTGCTTTCTGCGGCAGTGACAGCGCAGATATCCCGCCTGCGACCCGCCGATCGCTGCATTCTATTAGTTTCTTTAAAGCATTCTGTGCCTGATGTCAGGCGTGTATGAACACCGTTTTCGATTACGAAACAATTTGTCGTAGTTATCGGGATGAGCGCCCGCCAGATTCTGGCAGGATACGCCGCACTTAGCGCCTTCTGGTCTCCGTGACATGCAGTGGTTTTCGAAAAACGCCGTTTTTTTTGCTGTAAAAACCTGTTTGGCCGCCTTTCTGGCATTGTATCTGGCCCTTGAACTGAATGTTGATCGTCCCGCCTGGGCGCTGACCACGGTGTTTGTGGCATCGCAGCTTTATTCGGCATCCACCATCTCCAAATCGCTGTTCCGCCTGCTCGGCACGCTGCTCGGTGGCGTCTTCATCTTTTTTATCTTTCCGCTCACCGTGGCGCATCCGCTGCTGTTCAGCCTGTGTATCTCACTGTGGGTGAGCCTGTGTCTCTATCTGTCGCTGCACGACCGCACGCCGAAAAGCTATGTTTTTATGCTGGCGGGCTACAGCGCCGCGATTATGGGTTTCCCGGAAGTGACGACGCCGCTCGGTATCACCAGCACCGTGCTGTCACGCATTGAGGAAATTACTTTAGGCATTGTGTGTAGTAGCCTGGTGCACGCGCTGTTGTTTCCGGTCTCGATGCGCAGTCTGCTGGAGCAGAGCGTCAGCCAGTGGTATCTCAACGGGCGCAAGCTGTGCCGCGATTTACTCTCTGGCATTTCCGCAGACCGATCGCCAGAACGCGACGAAATCCTGACCCGCATGGCCACTAATCCGCAGCAGGTCGAGATCCTGATTACCCATTGCGTGTATGAGGGCGACGCGGCCCGGCGTCTGATTCGCCTGGTCAGCACGCAGTATCAGCATCTTTCATACTTAATCCCCACGCTGACGGCGATTGAAATGCGGCTGCAGCGGCTGGCGGCGCGCCAGATTGCCTTTCCTGCCTGGGTTGAGCAGACCCTGCAGCAGTTCCTGCTGTGGCTGAATGATGGCGAAGCGGTGGGCGATGTCATTGGTATTCAGCTGGAACTGAGCCTTTGTCAGGATCGGCTGAATGCGGCGTGGCGCAATGGCGAGTTGTCTACCGAACACTGTCTGCTGTTTACCGGTCTGCTGGAGCGGCTGGTGGATTTTGTGCGTATCGCCGGGGCTTACCAGAGCGTGGGCGGGCTGGTCAGCGATCTGTCAGGCGACACCACGCTGGCGCGCGGCAAACGCACGCATCGCTTTTTCGACAAAGGGCTGATTCGGCTGTCGGCGCTGACGGCATTTTGCGCCACCTTTGGCTCCTGTCTATTGTGGATGGCGACCGGCTGGCGCGACGGGGCATCAGCGCCAGTGATGGCCGCGATTCTCAGCTCCTTCTTCGCCAGCCTCGATACGCCGCTGACCTCAATGAAGCTGTTTATTCGTGGGGTGATCGTGGCGATCTTTATCAGCGTGATTTATGTCGCGCTGCTGCTGCCGCAGGCAACCTCGTTCGAGGCGCTGATCCTCTGTCTGGCTCCGGGTTTGCTGCTACTCGGGCTGATGATTGCGCGACCGGCCAGCAACATGATCGGTCTGAGCGTGGCGATTCAGATCCCCGGCTTTATCGGGCTCGGACATCATCTGAAACCCGATCTGGTGCTGCTGGTGAATAACGCGATTGCTTCAATGGCCGGCGTGCTGTTTGCGGTGATCCTGACCGCGCTGATGCGCAATAAGCGGCCATCGTGGACTGCGCGCCGCGCCGTGCGTCACGGCCTGCGTGAACTGCTGCGCTTTATTAAGGAGATTGAGCGCAACGGCTCATCGCTGCTGGGACGCCAGCGTTTTATTGGCCTGATGCTGGATAAGGTCAATGTGGTGCTGCCACGCCTGCACCTTGATCCGCAGTCCGATATGGCGCCGGCAGGAATGCTGCTGACCGAGGTGTGGCTGGGGGTCAATAGCTTTGACTACTACGCACGCCATCAGGCGCTGCTGAGCCGTTATCAGCTGGACAGCGGGCAGATGTTTCACGAGCTGGGACTGTTTCTCAAGCGCAGGCTGAAGTCGCTGCAGACGCCACCGCATGAGGATTTGCAGGAGGAGCTCGATGTGCTGCTGATGCAGCTGGAGCAGCTGGCGCAGCGTGACGAGGCGCTGCTGCTGCCGCTGTTTCATCTGTTCAGCATCCGGTTATACCTGTTTCCGCAACTTAGCTGGCCGGTGGCCACACCGCGTCAGGCAGAACGCCTGCAGCAGCATCGTTACCGCCTGCAGGCTTAGCCATACCAGCTGTAACCTTTCGGCACGCGGGAAAAGCCGATGGCTTTCAGGGCCGGTAGCAGCGATGACTGGCTGGCCGGCTGATCGTCCACCCGTTCGAGAATGAAGCTGTGGGTTTTCTCCCGGCGTAAGGCCTGGCCCAGCGCCACGATGGCGGCCTGACGTTGGTCCTCAGAGATGTCGCCAAAAGTTAACAGCTCTTTACCACCCGGCGGCAGCCACAGCATAACGTGCCCATTGCCAATCACCACCAGTGCGCCGCTGCGGCGGGTAGGCCGCACGCCACCGACGCTGAGCGGCCACGCCAGCTGCACGCCAAAGGGATTGGCGGGATCCAGCACCGCCAGCGCCACCGGCGGGTGCGTGGCCTGCGCGCTGCCGAGCTGGCGCAGCCGGTCGATAGCCGGATTTTCAGCAAACTGCGCGCCACCCATGCCAGCAACAAAGCGGCCGCGCAGCAGCCGTCCGGCATCCTCCATACCGCGCAAGAGCGGCTGCAGCGCCGGAAAGCCACCGGGAATCTGCTCTGCCACGGCGGCACCGCGCGTGATCACGCCAAAGCGGTCGAGCATATTTTCAGTCAGCGCCAGGGCGCGCTCGGTATCGGCCAGCGGCTGCCGCACAATCAGCGACCAGCGTCCGGCCATGCTGTTGAGCGAGGGCTGCGCAGCAGCACTGCGGCTGGCCGCGAAACTGGCCCGACTGTGGCGACTGCGCGCAGGACGGGCCGGGCGTGGACGCGGCGTGTGGCTGGTGGTGCTGAGCTGGCGCAGCGCGGCCCAGGTATCCATGGTCAGATAGCCGCGCCATACCAGTTCCCACATCGCGGCAAAGACTTCGCCGGGATCGACAGATTGTTCAGGCTGCGCCATCACGCGCGGTAGCAGCTCGCGGGCGAACCAGCCGCCGCCATCCTGTAACTGCGCCACAATCGCCTGCTGTAAAGGTGACAATGTCACATTATTACCTTCATCAGGCACCGGTAACGTTTCACTGGCAAACTCGCTCAGGTGCAGGGAGACCAGTCCGTCCTGCGCGCCAGGTGCCCGCTGGCCACTCCAGATGACTTCACCGGAAGAGAGCAGCTCATCCAGCATCGCTGGCTGATAATCACGCACCCGCACCGGCAAAATCTGGCTTTCCCACAGCGAAACCGGCAGCGCAACGCCAGCCAGTTGTTCAATCACCCGCACCACGCCGTTGATACCGGCAAAGGCGCCCTGTGCCGCGGATGCTGCGACGTCGCTCAGTAATCCCTGACGCTCAAGCAGAAAAGCCACGTACGCCGGCGCTTCGACCGGTCGGGTGGCCTCACGCGCCGCCTGCAGCGAGCGCACGCGCAAACGACGAAATACGCTTTCCGCTACCCACTGCGTTGACGCATCGACCGCAGGCGAGAGGAAATCGCCTTTCAGTACGCGTTGCTGCTGACGCAGCTCCTCCAGCGTGTCGTCGACCACGGCGCGGCCCAGACCAAAGCGGGCGGCGATTTGCAGACTGGTGGCGACAGCGTGGGTGCGCAGATAGCGATTAAGTAAGTCATGCAGCGGCCGGGCCACCGGCGCGAGCAGCCCGGCGGGCAGATCAGCTGGCAGCGCCGTGCCCAGTGCGTCGCGCAGCCGCACGCCATCTTCGGCGACAGCCCAGCGCGTCTCTGCCGCAATCGTAACCTGAATGATGCGTTGCGCCTGTTGCAGCGCGGTTAGCAGCGGCATCAGCGCCGCCTCGCCGTTGTAGCGCGCCGTGATTTCCGGCACAGTGAGCGGCCCCAGCTCGCGCAGCAGATCAACCACGGCTTCCTGAGTGCTGGCCTGATAATCGGGAACGGTGCGCTGAAGTTCCTGCTCAACGCGTGCCACCACCTCGGGTGCCAGCAGCTCGTGCATCTCAATCTGGCCCAACAGATCGCTCAGCAGCGTGCTGTCGAGCGCCAGCATTGAGGCGCGCCGTTCCGCCTGCGGCGCATCGCTGGCATACATGAATTCGGCGACATAGCCAAACAGCAGCGGCGCAGCAAACGGCGAGGGCGTATCGGTGGTAACTTCAGTCAGCTTAACCTCGCCCTGTTGTATCCGCGCCATCAGCTGATGCAGCGCCGGCAGGTCATACACGTCCTGCAGACATTCACGCGCGGTTTCGATCAAAATCGGGAAATCATCGAACTGCCGCGCCACCTCCAGCAGCTGCCCGGCGCGCAGCCGCTGCTGCCACAGCGGAGAACGTTTACCGGGGTTGCGGCGCGGCAGCAGCAGGGCGCGCGCGGCACATTCGCGGAAGCGGGCGGCAAACAGCGCAGAATGTCCCACCGCAGCCGTCACCTGTCGCTGGAGTTCGTCCGGCGCAAACAAAAACAGTTCAGCGCCTGGCACCCGGCCTTCGCTGTCAGGGAAGCGCGCGACAATCCCATCATCGCTGGCGACCACGGCCGGATCGAGGCCCATCTGGCGGCCAATGCGCTCAGCGATGGCCAGCGCCCATGGTGCATGCACACGCTGACCATAAGGGGAATGCAAAATCACGCGCCAGTCGCCGGTTTCATCGCGACAGCGCTCAATCAGCAAATTGCGATCGTCAGGCACCAGGCCTGTGGCGGCAAACTGTTCGTCGATGAGCGCACGAATGTTGTGTCGGGCATTGGCGTCAAGGTTGTCGCTGCCGGGCAACACCCCGCTGGCGGCATGTCGCAAATAGCGGCCAATGGCTTCGCCGAGTGTCGCCGAACGCCCGAGACTGTCGCCGTGCCAGAAGGGCAGGCGCGCCGAGCGACCGGGTGCCGGCACCACTACCACCTGATCGTGCGTAATTTGCTGGATGCGCCACGAGGTGGCGCCAAGCGTGATGATGTCGTTAATCCGCGACTCATACACCATCTCCTCATCCAGTTCGCCGACCCGGCGCGCACCAGACTGTTCTTCGCCCTCCGGCAGCATCACACTGAACATCCCGCGGTCCGGAATGGTGCCACCGCTGGTGACGGCCAGATGCTGCGCGCCCGGGCGACCGCTTAAGGTTTGCTGTTGTCGATCCCAGATGATGCGCGGGCGCAGGTTAGCAAACTCGTCCGAAGGGTAGCGGCCAGACAGCATATCCAGCACTGCATCAAAGGCGTTACGCGGTAACGTTTTGAACGGATCGGCACGGCGTACCTGTTGATACCACGCCTCGACGGACAGGGTGTCCATGGCCGCCGCCGCCACCGTATGCTGGGCGAGAATATCGAGCGGATTGTGTGGCAAAGCGATAGCATCCAGTTCACCTGCCAGCATTGCGTCCACCGTCACGGCCGCATCAACCAGATCGCGACGCGTGCGTGGCCAGATAATGCCTTTCGGCGTACCGCCGACCTGGTGACCGGCCCGGCCAATACGCTGCAGCGCGCTGGCCACCGAAGGCGGTGCCCCGACCTGAATCACCAGGTCGATATCGCCCATGTCAATTCCCAGTTCAAGACTGGATGTCGCCACCACGCAGCGCAGTTCGCCGGCTTTCAGGGCGTTCTCAATCTCCAGCCGCTGCTCTTTCGAGACTGAGCCATGATGCGAACGGGCAATATACGCTTCAGCAGGCGTGGCGCGTTTTTCGGTTCCACCGCTAAAAGAGCCATAGGCGAGGGCGGGCTCTGTTACGCCCTGTTCCGGCGCGGCTCGTCGCGCATACAGTTCGTTGAGTCGTGCGGTGAGTTTCTCCGCCAGCCCACGCGAATTGGTAAACACCAAAGTCGCGCGATGGCGCAATACCTCATCCAGAATGCCGGCTTCAATATGCGGCCAGATGGAACCGGCGGCGAGGCTGCTCTCCTGCGCGGCGCGCGCATCGGGACGCTGCTGGATGTCCGTCATGTCCTCTACCGGCACGGTAATTGTCAGCTGCAGCGGCCGCTGCGCCGGCGGGTTGACGATGCGCGTAGCGCCCGCGCCACCGAGAAAAGCTGCCACCGCTTCTGGCGGTCGCACAGTGGCCGACAGGCCAATGCGCTGAGCAGGCTGCGCCAGCAATACATCGAGCCGTTCCAGGCTGAGCGCCAGGTGGGCGCCGCGTTTACTACCGGCCACCGCGTGTACTTCGTCAATAATGACGGTCGAGATGCCACGCAGCGTTTCGCGGGCTTTTGACGTCAGCAGCAGGAAAAGCGATTCCGGGGTAGTAATCAGGATGTCCGGCGGCCGGCGCTGCAGCTTTGCCCGTTCGGCGCTGAGCGTGTCGCCGGAGCGCATGCCGACCTCCAGCGTGATTTCCGCCTCACCCAATTCCGCGCGCTGAGCGGCAACGCCCGCCAGCGGTAGCGCCAGGTTACGCTGCACGTCAGCCGCAAGCGCTTTAACCGGTGAAATATACAGAATGCGCGTCTTGTGACTGCGCGCTACGGGTTCGTCACGGCTGCGCTCGCGAAACAGCGCGTCGATCGCATGCAGAAATGCCGCCAGCGTTTTGCCGGAGCCGGTCGGCGCAATCACCAGGCAGTGTTGTCCGCTGGCGATGGCGCGCCAGGCTTCCTGTTGTACGGGGGTCGCCGCCGGGAAAGTGCGGCGAAACCACTGTTGCGTGGCCGGGGTGAACAGTGAAAGCGCTGAGGCTGGCATCCATGACTCCTGCATTCTCGAAAGGGCGATCAGCAGTGTAGCGTGCCGCAGCGTTTACGGCATTATCAGGATATTGCCGATGAGGGCGGCGCGAAAACACACGCCGCAGCACGACTATGTGACAACGTCACTGAGGGTAAACAGAGTCGGCCAGTTTCCCGCGGCGATCAAAGCGACGTGCGGCCAGCCACAGCAGCGCGGTAACAAACCAGCCGATGATCCATGACACATCGTTGCCAGCAAAAATCCACGTCAGGGAACCATGATGCAGCGGGTTATCAATGAACGGCAGCTGTACCAGCACTCCGAGGAAGTAAATGATAATGCCGGCCCAGTTCCAGCGACCGTAGCGGCCATCCGGTTGCGACAGCGCGGGCACATCGACTTTCCCTTTGGTAATCAGATAAAAATCCGTCAGGCTGATGGCGCTCCACGGCACAAAAAAGGCCAGCAGGAACAGCAGGAAGTGGGTAAATGATTTGAGAAACGCCGGTTCGCTGAGCAGCGCAATGATGCAGGAGATCGTGACCATCAGCACCACAAACAGGATACGTCCGCCACGGCTAATCGCGGTTTGCTGGCGAAAACCGGAGACAATGGTGGTCAGCGACATAAAGCTGCCGTAGGCATTGAGCGTAGTGAAGGTGATTTTGCCAAAGCAGATGGCGAAGTAGATGACCATCGCCATGGTGGCGCTGCTGCCCAGCCCGACGATGTAGCCCACTTCATTACCGGAGAACGCTTTACCCGCAATTGCAGCCACAATGACGCCGAGCGTCATGGATGCCTGCGTGCCCAGCACGGTGCCAAAAAACACCGAACTGAACAGCTTTTTCGCGGAGACATCCACCGGCAGATAGCGCGAGTAGTCCGACACATAAGGGCAAAACGCAATCTGCCATGACGAGGAGAGCGATACCGCCAGCAGAAAACTGGCAACGCTGAAGTGCTGATTTTGCCAGACGGCCGCTAAATCGTGGCTGGAGAGTAGGGTGATGAACAGGTAAACAAAGGCCAGCACGCCGATGACGCTAGCCACTTTGCCGAGTTTATGAATCACCCGATAGCCGAGCACTGCAATCACGATGATGATGGCGCTGAAGATGATCATGCCGGCTGCATTGCTGACGTTGACCAGCTTCGCCAGCGCCTGGCCGGCCAGTACCGTGCCGCTGGCCGAGAAGCCCACATACATAATGCACACCAGCACCAGCGGGATCACCGCGCCAAACACGCCAAACTGCATACGGCTGGTGATCATCTGCGGCAGGCCAAGCCGCGGGCCCTGGATCGCGTGCAGCGACATGATGGCCGCGCCGACAATCTGTCCCACCAGTAAACCGACAATCGACCACACCACATCGCCGCCCAGTACCACCGCCAGCGCACCGGTAACAATGGCGGTAATCTGCAAATTGCCACCAAACCACAATGTGAACTGGCTAAACGGATGCCCGTGACGCTCGCTGAGCGGGATGTAATCAATGGAACGTGTTTCTGACAGGCGCTGTTTCTCTGCACCTGAATAATTTGCGGCAGGTATCTGAGCGGACATAGTTTCCTCGCTGGAACGGCTAAAGGTGGTTAGTCATTGATTTTTCTTGTTAGTCAGTGGTAAATGTCACGAAACATACATGTATATACATGTAGCGATATTGTCACGAGGTTGATGAGGTTACAAGCTGACCGGTCATTGGAAATTGTGATGACGCTGGCAATGTTGTCCGTTAATGTCAGGAGCCTGGCCGGTAACGGACGCGCACAAAGGCGATGATGCGCTAACTACATAGCCACTACTGGTGGCGAACAGGACAACCCGGGGAGAGAGTTATGCAGGCAGTGATTGAAACAGAACGCTTACGACTGGAACCTTTTGCGCTAAACCACCTCGCCGGCTTGCGCGCGATGGATGATGACCCGGAAATCATGCGGTATATCAATGAGGGCCAGGTGAAGAGCCAGGACGAGACGCTGGCGACCATTGAGCGCGTGCAGCAACGCTGGCAGCGCTATGGTTTTTCCTGGTGGGCGCTGCGCGAGAAGAGCAGCGATGACATCGTCGGTGCGGCTTGTCTGCAGCATCTGGCTCATCAGGAACAGGCGCCGCTGGAAATTGGCTGGCGACTGTTGCGCAGCAGTCAGGGGAAAGGGTATGCCACCGAAGCCGCTACGGCGATTGTGCAGTTTGCTACCGGGCAGATCGGCGTGGATTATCTGGTGGCGGTGGCACATCCGGAAAACCTTGCATCCCATCGGGTGATGCAGCGGCTGGGTATGCGCTATCGCGGTATCGAGCAGCATTACGACCAGCCCTGTGTGGTTTATGAACTGGATATGAAGAGTGCCCCAGCGCATTCGTGAGGCAGGGCGCGCACCTCTGGTAGCGGCGCGATTTATCACGCAATAAATTGCGCCGCTATCAAACATGCACCCGGTAAGGGTGCGCTCAATACCCTGGTACGTGCGCGGCTTTCATGATCAGATTTGCCACCGCCTGCGGCTGGGAAATCAGCGACACATGGCTGGCCTTGAGTTCGATGGTCTGCGCATGCATGCGTTTCGCCATAAAGCGCTGCAGATCCGGATTGATAGTGTGATCCTCCGTAGACACCGCATACCAGCTCGGTTTGCTATGCCAGGCCGCCACGCTGGTTTTCGCCTGGGTAATGGCTTTACCCATCGGCTGCTGAACGGCGTAATAAGCCCGCGCTTCGCTTTCTGGCAGATCGCCGGCAAAGTCGTGGATAAACGCCTGTTCACTGAGCGCGCCAAAACCGTCGTCACGCCACTTCAGGCCAGCGGCAACCGGTGCTGCAGGGAACTTTTTGGTGAGCGCCGGATAATCTTCACCGGCCTCCGGCGCGCGCGCCGCGATGTACACCAGCCCCTTCACTTCAGGTTCATCGCCCGCCTGGCTGATAACCATGCCGCCATAAGAGTGCGCAACCAGAATCACCGGTCCGTTCTGCTGTGCCAGCGCGCGTTTCACCGCCGCCACGTCATCATTCAGCGACGTCGTTGGGTTTTGTACCGCGGTGACGTGCAGACCTTTCGCCTGCAACAGTGGGATGACTTTGCCCCAGCTGGAGCCATCAGCGTACAGGCCATGGACCAGCACAATATTTTTTACTTCCTGCGGCGCGGCAGCGCTGTCGGCATGCGCCAGTCCGGCACTCAGGGCTGAGATTACCAGCGCCGTCAGCGCCGTGATTTTGCGTAATGTCATGATCGGTCCTCATAATTAGTCGGGGTTCATGCACCACTGTAAGCGCCGGGGACCAACATTCCGCTGACGTGGAAATGACAAAAAAATGACAGCGACACGATGTGGCAGCGGAGGATTTAAAAGTAATAAAAGCAGAGGATTAGCCGTGAGTCGGAGCATAGCCGCTATGCTTGATAAGGATGAGACCCGACCAACCCGAGAATCTCTCAAAGGAGTGCTGAATAGATTATGCTGTTGCGCAAGAAGAAAATCCGCTCTCACAGCGAAGACCGCCTGCTGGCGTTAACGCTGGCCACCACGGCCGGTATCCTTAACGCCATGGCATTTGGCGCATTTGGCTTTTTCCCTTCCCATATGACCGGCAATACCTCGCAAATTTCGGCAGAGGTAAATGGTTCTGACCTGCACGATCTGCTGTTTCTGGCCGTGCTGATTTTTGCTTTTGTCTGCGGTGCCATGCTGGCGCGTTTGACGGTAGCTTACGGCCTGAAGCGGAATCTGCGCACCATTTACTGTCTGGTGCTGCTGGCCGAGGGTATTTTCCTTCTGCTGACCTCCCTGGTAGAAATTCTGTGGTATTCCGAACGAAACAACGGCGAAATTCTGGTTACGCTGAGTCTGCTGATGGGCATCCATAACTCAACCTCAACCCAGCTTTCCTCCGGTCGCGTTCGCTCCACGCACGTGACCGGCACACTGACCGACGCCGGCATCGCGCTGGGATCCTGGCTGCGCGCATCCTTCAGTCAAAGCGAGGCCGCCAATCGCGATGGCCACCGAACCGTGCTTTTTACTCATTTGGTCACTATCTTCTCGTTTCTTTCCGGCTGCGTTGTCGGTTATCTGCTGTTCAGGCACCTTGGATTTGAAGCGATGGCGGGGTTAGGCATTGTGCTGGCGCTGATCGCCGTCGGTGGCATCGCCAGAACCCTGCATTTAACCGGCATGCGATTTTGGTAACACCGACCGAAAGTTATCCGATTTGAAGCCGATGGAGTAAGTGCACATGAACACTACTTATTGCTGGTATTCATGTGCACTTGAAAGTGCAGGGCAAATCATGTACACATGAATACTCTATAAATGTGGTTTTCCCGTAGACTTATATGAACAAAATGACGGCAATCGAGCGGCTTAACGCGTTTGACAGGCAGGGGCGCTATGTCTTTGCTGTTCGTGATTTAGCCAAAGTCTTTTATGACGACAGTGACAAGGCTTTCAACGCTGGCCTGAACCGTCTGGTGAAGGACGGCATCCTGCAGCGCGCCAGCCGTGGCGTCTATGTTTACGCCTATGCGAGAAGTAAAGACGCTTACACGCTGGAAAGAATCGTACAGACGTTGCGCAGAGGAGAATACAGCTACCTGAGCCTGGAATCGGCGTTATCGGCTTACGGGGTAATTTCACAAATCCCGATGGGGCGTCTTACCGTTATGACCACGGGCCGTTCTGAAGAACACATTACGCCTTATGGCGTGATCGAATTCACGCATACCAAACGATCGCCTGAACAAATTTTGCAGGACACCATTTTGGGCGAGTCACCTTTGCGCCTGGCAACTAAAAAAGCCGCACTGCGCGATTTACGTCGGGTGGGGCGTAATACGCATCTGATTGATGAGGCGGAAACGAACGATGAATCAGAAAGTCAGTTTCACTGAACTGGTCGCTAAGGCCATGGCTTCAGCGCAACTCGAGGGTATGCGTAACGTAGTGGAAAAAGAGCTTTTACACTACGATATCCTTTACTGTCTGGATAAAGCGGGTCTGCTGCAAAATCTGACGTTTCAGGGCGGTACCTCTTTGCGGCTATGTTATGACGGCAATCGATTTAGCGAGGACCTGGATTTCGCCGGCGGCATCAACTTTTCCGGTGCAGATTTAAAAAACATGAAGGTCTGTATCGAAGACTATCTCGGCACGCATTACGGTTTAGAAGTTACGGTCAAAGAGCCGGCAGAACTTCGCCGCCAGCCCGGCTATGAAGAGATTAGGGTCGATAAATGGCAGGTCTCCGTGACGACAGCACCCGAAAAACGCGATATGCCTAAGCAACCCATCAAAGTCGAAGTTGCTAATATTCCCGCTTACAGTCGCAAACCGTTGCCGCTGAGCCGCAATTATCCGGTGTTGCCGGATGGCTACAGCGATACGCTGGTAATGTGTGAAAGTCTCGACGAAATCATGAGTGATAAGCTTATTTCCCTGGTTTCGACCACCAAATATCTTCGTTACCGCGATGTCTGGGATTTACCCTGGCTGATGCAGCAAGGCGCTGCGTATGATGTAGGCTGGATTCGGCAAAAAATCGAGGATTACCGGATTCCTGACTATGAAAAGTTATTAAAACAGCGACTGGCTGGTATCGAAAACATCGTCAAAGACGGACGTTTTTACAACGAAATGCGCCGTTTTATACCCCAGCAGGTATTTGCCAGAACGCTGGGGCGTGCAGAATTTACCGATTACATCGCCGAACGTTTGACCTCGCTGTTGCAAAGATTGCAGCGAGATTTAGCAGGAAAACGGCCCGATGACGCCTTCAGAATGTAACAGCGACAGTTGGCCCGGCGTGCAGAGGAGATAAAAGAGCAGGGGGACGGGCGCTGTCAAGCCGGCTGCACGCTCAGGAAGCGGATTTTTTTGTTAATTTGCCGTCTGGTTTTCTCACAGGCGCTATAACTTACTATTCCTGCTTCAACAAACTGCTGATGAGGTGAACAATGGATAACACCATGATAACGGATGAATTTTCCAAAGATTTGTCTGCGTTTGTCGGGACGCATTTCGTTTATACCTATGATAATGGCTGGAAATATGAGTGGTACGCGCGCAACGCGACAACCTGTGATTATCGTATCCATCAGGGATTGGTTGGTGGCCGTTGGGTGACCAATCAAAGCATGAATGCGGTGCAGTTCGCACCGGGCATTTATAAAGTCGACTGGCACGAGCCGACCGGCACCTGCGTCAGTCTGCTGTTTGATATCAACCGCAAGGTGATTCACGGCACCATCTTTTTCCCGCAGTGGATTGCCGGCGAAGGACAGCATCCGGAAAAAACCATCTGCTATCAGAATGAATTTATCGAAGATATGCATCGTTTCCGTGATGAAGGGCCAGCGTATCCGTACGTGGTGATTCCTGAGTTTGCCAAAGTGACCTACATGAAGAATGAAGGTCCGGATAATGATGCCGTAATCAATATGCCGCCGGGACAAATGCCGGAAGATTATTTTAAAGATAAATGAGTGTGGCAATCCGCTGACGGCGCCGGGTTCGGTCGCCATGAATGGCGCCCCTGCGATTGTGCAGTGCGGAGTGGCATTGCAGGGTGCGCATTGATGCGCACCTGGATGAAATCGCGATATTCAGCAAACAGACCGATCGCGCTACGTGAAATCTGACAAAAGCGCTGAGGGATAACCGGGAAGTTTTCACGTAGCGTTGTCATGCTGGATGAGCTGATGAGCTAAAGACATGGAAAGCCACCGGGCGAAGCTAACCGGGTATTCAGTTGTAGGGTGCGCATTGATGCGCACCAGGATATCGCCATGGTGTCGCGTGATTCGTTGTCATTGTGGATGAGCGAAAGAGATAGCTGAAGCTAACCGGGCAGTCTGTTGTAGGGTGCGCATTGATGCGCACCAGGATAACGCCGTGGTGTCCATCAAACAGACCGGTGGGATAGGTGGAATGCGTTGTAGGCCTGGTAAGAGGCGTGAAGGGCGAAACTGAAGGATTGAGATACGTGATCAGATATCTTATTTAACATAATATACATTATGCGCCATTTGATTACAGGGGCAAAGCTGATCTGATCGCTGTGAGCTAAGCTGACCAGGCCGCTTTAGGCTACCTGCTGAAAATCCTGAAATACCTGTATAAATTCTGCAAGCATTGCCGTGAGTTCATGCTTCAAACTTTGCTTCCCTGAGCTTGTGTCGGCTCCACTGAACATACTCTGATCACCTGCAATAAGATTCCATTTGAAAGCGGCAATGATAGATTCATACGCTCAACGCTATGACACGTCGCGTAATTAATCCGGCAATGTGCAGAGATCAGCAATATTTGTTGGATAAACGACGTCGCGAGTGTTTCGCAGCTCAGTAAGATCCCACCAGTGATAACTATCAATGACTGACTTTTCATTTTCAGTCCAACCACTGGTACAGATATCTTCATCTCCAACTTTAATTAAATAAAATCGTTCATTTGCCAAAACCACCTCACCGCTGGGAAGCGTCATTTCAAAAATGCGCTTAGTTAACGGCTGACCCACATCATCGACATAAATGCCTGTTTCTTCTCTGAGTTCTCTGATGGCTGCCTGTTCAAAAGTCTCTTCCGGTTCAACGCCTCCACCGGGTGTGGCCCAGTATTCTCTGCCTGACAGGGCATTATTTTTATGCTTAAACCAGAATAATAAAACCTGATTAAGAGGATTTATAATAAGCAAACGAGCCGAATCGCGGGTGCGCACTTTATAATTCCTTTATGATTTTTAATACAAATCAGCATAACTGATCATGGTCAGAAAACGAAACGCCACAGTCTGCAGGAACAGGACGACAGGATAGACATCCCTCCCCGGCTCGCTATATAGTAAGCGCGCATCTCACTTCTGACTTGCCGTAGGCGTTACCGTCATCCAACGCGCCCTGAACCGGAATGGGCCTCTGCGCAGAGGAAAACCGGAACAGCGCCACGGCATCGTTCACGCTTTCTACGCATCCTGTTTCACGGGATCGCTAGCAGTGCATCACTGCACGTGGCCTTTCATTCTCTGACTGACAAGGCACACTATGAAACTGACCAACAACACCCTGCTCATCACCGGCGCAACCAGCGGTATTGGCCGCCGGCTGGCCGAGGTTTTTCACGATCGCGGTAACCGCGTCATTATCACCGGCAGACGTCAGGCGCTGCTCGATGAGATCACCGCCCAGCGTCCGGCCATTACCGGCTTTGCTCTGGACGTCAACGATGCCACCGCCATCGCCCGCTGTTCCGCGGCGATTCACGCGCAGTTTCCGCATATCAACGTGCTGATCACCAACGCCGGTATCTCGCAGCCGGAAACGGTGACGGCAGACGAATGGACCAGTGATATTGCTGAGCAGATCGTGATGACCAACATTCTCGGTGTGATTCGCGTCACCGCCGCGTTTTTGCCGCTGCTGCGCCGTCAGCAGCAGGCCACGCTGATGGCAACCAGTTCCGCGCTGGCCTTCATGCCGCTGGCCAGTTTTCCCACCTACTGCGCCAGCAAAGCCTTTCTGCATTCCTGGCTGGTTTCGCTGCGTCATCAACTGCGTAATACCCCGGTCGAGGTGCTGGAAATGCTGCCGCCATATCTACAGACGGCGCTGACCGGTAATCAACAGCTCAGCGATCCCCGCGCCATGCCGCTGGACGACTATATCGCGCAGATTCTGCAGATGCTGGAAAATGGCCCGGTCGCGCGCGGCGAACTGCTGCTGGAGCGTGACCATGCGCGGCGCTGGGCCGAACGCGACGGCAATTTTGACGCCATATTTGACATGATGAACCCGCGCTAATCCGCTTTGATCCGATGCGCCTGGCAGCGCACCGGATCTATCATAACGTTCGCAAAGAAACGCCGTGGCTGAAGTATGCCAGCACCCGTTCTACCGCTGGATTGGCCTGCGCCTGAACCGCATAGCAAATGCCGACACGCCGCATCAGCGGCTGACCGGGTAAAGCGCGCCAGGCCAGGCGATGCCGCGCGGCAACCAGCGGCGCCGGCGCAATGGTGACGCCAAAGCCGACTTCCGCCAGATCCAGCGCCAGCGCGTAGCTGCCGGCGTTGGCCGCGGCCGCACCCGCACCGTAAAACGGCAGCAGCCGCTGATGCGACTCATCAGTCGGCACCATCACCCACGGCAGCGGATGCAACTGGTCATGGGTCAGCGTCTCCAGCTGACTTAGCGCATGACTGGCGGGATACGCCAGCACGTAGTGCTCTTCAAACAGCGGCATAAACAGCTCGTCTTCGCAGCGCAGGCTTTCACACGCCAGCCGGATATCGCCCACGCAGCCGGGCTCGACGCTAAGCAGCACCGTGGGAAAATGTTGCCGGATGGCCGTCAGCAGTTGCCCCAGCTGGGCGGGTGCGACATCCCCTTCGACGCCAATCTTCAGCGGCAGGCAATCCGACGGCTGCCGAAAGCGTGTCACCAGCGCCTGCATATCGCTGAGCATCTTGCGCGCCTGCGGATAAAGGACGCGAGCGTCCTCCGTGACCTCCACGCCACGCGGCCTGCGGATAAACAGCGTGGTGGCCAGCTCCTCTTCCAGCAGTTTGATCGTGGCCGAGAGCGCGGGCTGCGTCAGGTTGAGTAACTGTGCGGCGCGCGTGATGTTGCGCTCCTCAAACACGCAGATAAAAGCTTTTAGCTGTCGCTTATCCATAGAAAATCATTATACCGGCGAAAGAAATAAACCATTTTTCACCAATCGCTGCGCGATTTAAAGTGCACGCCTCAGCTTCGCCATTAATTTTATCTATGAGGAAGTCATTATGACGCAGAATGTTAAACCCTTAATCGTCATCACCGGTGCCAGCTCCGGTATCGGTCTTGCCACGGCGAAACTGCTTTCGGCGCGTGGACATGCCCTGCTGCTGCTGGCTCGCCGTATCGATCGTATGACGGCACTGAACCTGCCCAACGCCCTGTGCCGCGCGGTTGATGTGACCGATCGCCACGCATTTACCACCGCAGTGCATGATGCTGAGCAGCAGTTTGGCCCGGTCGATGCGCTGATTAACAATGCGGGCGTGATGCTGCTCGGCGCGATTGAACAACAGGATGCCGGCGAATGGGATAAGATGTTCGACGTCAACGTGAAAGGCCTGCTCAATGGCGTGCAGGCGGTCACCGCAGGCATGATTGACCGCAAAAGGGGCACGATCATTAATATCAGCTCAGTGGCCGGACGGAAGACGTTTCCTAATCACACAGTGTATGTTGGCACTAAATTCGCTGTGCATGGCATGTCAGAGAACCTGCGCGAAGAGCTGTCGCCGCACAATGTACGCGTGATCGTTATCGCGCCGGGCGCAGTTGAAACCGAGCTGTTGAGTCACACCACCAGCGAAGCAATCAAGGACGGTAATCACGCGTGGAAAGCCGAAATGGGCGGCAAGGTGCTCAGCGCAGACGACGTGGCCAGCGCCATCGATTACGCCTATTCGCAGCCGCAGTCGGTTTGCGTGCGGGAAATCGTGCTGGCGGCCACCCGCCAGGGCGCATAAACCTCAGTGACCCGGCAGCGCTGCGCCGGGCTCCATCTCTTCGGCTAAGGCCATCAGCGCCGCGCGGTTAGCGATCGCATACCCCCCCTGCTGCTTACGCAGCACCCCTTCTGCGCTGAACTGCGCAAACACATACAGCAGGTGGCGATAAGTCACGCCAAGGTACTCCGCTACCTGCGTATGCTTCTCTTTATATACACCATCATGCTGGGTTAGCAAGATAAAGGCCGCCAGCCGGTTAACCAGCGGAAACGCCTGATTACGCGTTGAGGTGACAATATTGCGGAAATTCTTTTTCACCAGGCCGAGACAGGCGTGGCGCAGGAACTGTGCATCATTTAACAATAGCGTGCGGCAGGTTTTCACCGGCAGCGCCAGGCACCAGCAGGCTTCAATCGCCTGCACCGCGCGTGAAGCATGCGTTTCATCCAGCACTTCAATCTCGCCAATAAAACAGGGCGCATTAAAGAAATCCACCAGCGAAATACGGCCATTGGCCAGCGTGACATACAGTTTGGTGCGACCGCGCGCCAGATAAAACATATACGCCGGCAGAGCCCCCTCGCGCACAATATAGTCCCCGGCAAGAATATGAAATAAATGTGTGTGCGGTATCACATCGGCTGAAAATTTATCGCAATAGCCGGACGCCATTATTAACTGCTGCTTCAGCGCGTCATTATTTATTTCTTTCATCATTCATTGTCCACTATGAGATTTCTCATACTCTGGCGTGTCACGCCGCTGCTAAGGTGAAGGCCTCTACCCTACCGCACCGGAAAATTTCTGCAATGAAATTAAGGTGATAATAAAGAAGCTGAGGAGTAAACCATGACAGCACGTAAAATTATTCTGGACTGTGATCCCGGTCATGATGATGCCATCGCCATCATGCTGGCCGCGAAACATCCTTCGATAGAACTGCTCGGCATCAGTATCGTGGCGGGCAATCAAATTCTGGACAAAACGCTGGTTAATGGCCTGAACGTTTGCCAGACGCTGAATATTGACACGCCAGTTTATGCCGGCATGCCGCAGCCGATTATGCGCCAGCAGATCGTCGCCGATAATATTCACGGCGAAACCGGTCTTGACGGCCCGGTGTTCGGCCCGCTGACGCGTAAAGCGGAAACAAAGCACGCGGTGAACTTTATTATCGATACGCTGATGAACAGCGACGGGGATATCACGCTGGTGCCGGTCGGCCCGCTCACTAATATTGCGGTAGCGATGCGCATGCAGCCGAAAATCATTCCTAAAATCCGTGAAATCGTGCTGATGGGCGGCGCTTACGGCACCGGTAATTTTACCCCGTCGGCGGAGTTCAATATTTTTGCCGACCCGGAAGCCGCGCGCGTGGTATTTACCGCCGGCGCCCCGCTGGTGATGATGGGCCTCGACTTAACGCACCAGACGGTGTGCACGCCGGACATTATAACCCGCATGGAAAAGGCCGGCGGCCCGGCCGGAAAGCTGTTCAGCGATATGATGAATTTTACGCTGAAAACCCAGCACGACAATTACGGTCTGGCAGGCGGCCCGGTGCATGACGCCACCTGTGTCGCCTATCTGATCAATCCGGACGCCTTCAACGTTCAGCCGATGTTTGTCGAAATCGATGTCAACAGCGGTCCCTGCTATGGCCGCACGGTGTGTGATGCGCTGGGCGTGCTGGGGAAACCGGCAAACACCAAAGTGGGCATCACGCTGGATACCGCCTGGTTCTGGGATTTAGTCGAAGACTGCGTACGCAGGTACCGCTAATCATTTAACCCCACAATATGGGCAGAAAGTGGTCGCCCATACCGCTATGCAACCTCACCAGGCTGATATCAGGAAATATCATGATGGATATAATGAGAAGTGTTCTGGGTATGGTGGTATTACTGGCGATCGCGTTTCTGCTGTCAGTAAATAAAAAGCACATCAGTCTGCGCACCACCGGTGCCGCGTTACTGATTCAGATTGCCCTCGGCGGCGCGATCCTTTATTTGCCGCCGGGCAAATGGCTGGCGGAAAAAGTCGCCAGCGGCGTGCATCAGGCGCTGGCTTACAGTGATGCGGGCAGCGCGTTTCTATTTGGCGCGCTGGCCGGACCGCAAATGGACAAGGTGTTTAACGGCGCCGGCTTTGTGTTTGCTTTTCACGTTCTGCCGGCCATCATCTTTATCACCGCGCTGGTTAGCGTGCTCTACTATATTGGCGTGATGGGCGCCATCATTCGCCTGTTGGGCGGCATCTTTCAGCGCGCGCTCAATATCAGTAAGATCGAATCCTTCGTGGCGGTCACCACCATTTTCCTCGGCCAGAATGAGATCCCGGCCATCGTCAAACCCTTCGTCAACCGTCTCAATCGCAACGAACTGTTCACCGCCATCTGCAGCGGCATGGCTTCAATAGCCGGTTCCACTATGCTCGGCTATGCCGGGCTGGGGGTACCGATTGAATATCTGCTGGCCGCCTCGCTGATGGCCATTCCTGGCGGCATTCTGTTCGCCCGGCTGCTCAGTCCGGCAACGGAAGCGTCGCAGGTGACTTTTACCAACCTGTCGTTTAGCGACACGCCGGCACGCAGCCTGATTGAAGCCGCCGCCAGCGGAGCGATTACCGGGATGAAAATAGCCGCCGGTCTGGCGACGGTGGTGATGGCGTTTGTCGGTATCATCGCGATGCTCAACGGCATACTTGGCGGCATCGGCGGCTGGTTGGGTCACGGCGACATCAGCCTGCAGGGAATACTCGGCTTCGCGCTGGCCCCGCTGGCGTGGCTGATGGGCGTGGCGTGGCACGATGCGGCGCTGGCGGGCAGCCTGATAGGTCAGAAACTGGTGGTGAACGAGTTTGTCGCCTACATCAGCTTTTCACCTTATCTGCATCAGGCGGGCGCGCTCGACGGCAAAACCATCGCCATCGTCTCGTTCGCCCTGTGCGGCTTTGCTAACTTTGGTTCGATTGGCGTGGTGGTCGGCGCCTTTTCTGCCGTCGCACCGGAGCGCACCCCGGAAATCGCGCGGCTGGGCCTGCGCGCGCTGATCGCCGCAACGCTCTCCAATCTGATGAGCGCCACCATTGCCGGCTTCTTCATCGGCCTTGGCTAACGCGCAAACCGGGCATTACGCCTCAGTGCGTCCCTGCCCGGTTTTCATCGGTGCCACCACCACATTCACCCCGAGCTCCTGCAGGCGACGCAGCACCGGCACCGGCGTGCCCTGATTAACGATCACCACATCAAACTCACTCAGGTGGGCAAAGCGATGCAGCGCGCGCCGCTCAAACTTGGTGTTATCCATCATCAGGATGCGCTTCTGCGCCGCCTCGAACATCGCGCGCTTGGTCTCCACCGTCTCGGCCGACTGGTGAAACACCGCATCATCAATAATCGCCGACATGCTGACAAAAAACACATCGGCGCGCAGGCTGGCGATTTCGTCTCGCGTCATGCGCCCCATAAAGGCGTTACACCAGTGATGAAACTGGCCGCCGAGACCCATCAGAGTAATATCGCGTCCGTTACGTAATTCATTCATTAACGTCAGCGAGTTGGTGATCACCGTGAGCGGCGCTTTGGCCGGCAGCAGCCGCGCCATCTGCAGCACGGTAGTAGAATCATCCAGAAACAGCGCCTGGCCGGGTTCAAGGTAGCCAGCGGCCACTTCGGCAATTGCCTGCTTCTCTTCCAGCTGGCGCGTGGCACGGTAGAGATCGCTGGATTCCACCAGGCTGGTTGGTGTGGCAGAGACCACGCCGCGTGATTTATGCAGCAGCCCGCGCTCGACCATCTCATCAATATCGCGATGGGCGGTCATCAGGCTGATCCCGAAGCGCTCAGTAATATCTTCGATACGCACCGCGCCTTCGGCCATCACGGCTTCGGCTATGAGCTGGCGTCGTGCCAGCTGACGCGCCTGACGGCTGTCGCCCGGTAAGGTTTCATTCAGGAAGTGACCAGCGGAGGTCTCTTGCGGGTTATGCGCCATGTTTCGTCCGGAAAGTGAAGCGGAAATGCAGTTTCGGCTTTGATTACAGCGCGTAAACGTTTCTTTTGCAAATCAGGCGCGCAGCAGCTAACCGATGACGGCCAGAATGCCGCCATCGGTAATCTGACTTACTGCTTCAGGACAAACGGCGAAACGAAATCACCGGCGTTGTCTTTGGTGATCAGGATACAGTCAAACAGCTGCTTCTCCTGTGCTACCCCGGTTTTGCCGGTTTTGAGGAAGGTGTCCGCCTGCTCTACCGCCTTCTGCGCAAACTGCGCCACCGGCTGCATCACGGTATAGGCCAGCGTACCGGCTTTAACCGCGTCGACCGCATCCGGTGAACCGTCAAACCCGCCCACTTTGACCTGGCTGAGTTTGCCGGCTTCCTTCAGGGCGGCGATAGCACCCAGCGCCATCTCATCGTTACCGCTGATCACCCCTTTGATGTTCGGATTAGCCTGCAGCAGCGACTGCATTTTATTGAAGCCCTGGGTGCGATCCCAGTTCGCCACTTCCTGGCCGACTTTCTTCAGCGTCGGGTACTGAGACAGCACGGTATCGAAACCGTTGGCGCGCGTGGCGGCGTTGTTATCCGACGGCGGTCCCACCAGCTCGACATAGCTGGCGCTGTCACCCACCTGCTTCACCCACTCCATCGCGCCTACTGCCGCGCCCTGTGCGTTATTCGACACCAGCTGCGCTTTAGCCAGCCCGCTCTGGTTCAGTTCGGCATTGATCACGAACACCGGAATATTGGCGGCAATCGCTTTCTTTACCGAGCCAATCGAGCCGTCGGCGTTAGCCGGATCGAGAATGATCGCCTTCGATTTATTAGTGATCGCCGTATCAATCAGCTGGCTTTCGGTGTTGGTATCCCCTTTGTGCGCGCTGACTTTGGCACTGTAGCCCAGCTTCTCCGCCGCCTTCTGCGCGACCTGGCCCTCAGTCAGCCAGTAAGGGTTGGAGGGATCGTTGACGATGATGGTCATCAGGCCGTTGTTGGCCCAGCTGGGTAAGGCAAAGGTGGAGATGGCCATCGCGGCGGCGGCGATAAACAGACGTTTAGTGAACATAGGTGCTCCGTTATTATTAGGGTACAGGTTTGTTTTACGGTTACTCGCGCGCCAGCCTGCCAGCGCGCACAGGGTTAGCGACCGCGCCGGCCGTATTGCAGGGTGTTGAGCAATACCGCCAGCACAATCACGGCGCCAGTGAACACCGTCTGCCAGTAGGCAGAAACGCCGATAATCACTAAGCCATCAGAGAGAAAGCCAATCACGAACGCGCCCAGCAGCGTGCCGCGCACGTTACCGCGTCCTCCGGTCAGCGCCGCACCGCCAATCACCACCGCAGCAATGGCGGTCAGCTCGTAGGTGGTGCCCGCGGTCGGACCGGCGGAGGTCAGCTGCGAAGAGAGCACCAGCCCGGCCATCGCCGCACAGATACCCGACAGCACGTAGACGCTGATCTTGATGCGTTTCACTGGCACGCCGGAGAGATCGGCGGCGCGCTCGTTACCGCCCGAGGCATACAGCCAGCGGCCAAACGCCGAGCGACTCAACAGGAAACCGCAGGCCAGCGCCACTGCGCCGAGCACCAGCACGCCGACCGGGATGTTGAACAGGCGGTTGAAACCGAGCCAGTCGAAACCGGTATTGCCCAGCGCTTCGCTGCCGGAGAGTTTGTTGTAGGTCAGACCGTTGGTGATCAGCAGCGCGATACCGCGCGCCACATACATGGTGCCGAGCGTGGCAACAAACGCCGGGACGCGAAAAATCGCAATCAGCACGCCGTTGACCAGCCCTACCAGCGCACCCAGCACCAGCGTCAGAATTGCCACCGCCCATACCGGCAGATAGAGCACCACGCCCAGCGCTTCAAGATTGATGCCCTGCATCATAAAGCCGGCCATCACGCCGGCCAGTCCCAGCGTCGAGCCGACTGACAAATCAATCCCGCCGTTAAGGATCACCAGCAGCATGCCGATCGCCGGCAAACCGAAAATGGCCACATGCGATGCCATGGTGAGGAAGTTCGCGCCGGTAAAGTAGTTGGGCGATAGCAGGGAGAAAGTGGCGATAATCACCAGCAGCGCGATAAAGGCACGCCCTTCCAGCAGCAGCCGCGCCAGATTGAGGCGCTTGCCGCTGGCCGGTTTCGCCACCCGCGGTGCGCTATCCAGCGTTTGGGTTCTGTCAGTCATACCGTTTGCTCCGTTTTTCATGTCATGCCACCAGAGACTCGCCCGAAGCGGCCATAATGCGTTCTTTGCTCACGCTGGCGTCGAAGATGGCCGAGATGCGCCCTTTGCTCATCACCACGATGCGGTGCGCGATACTCAGGCACTCGCCCACTTCTGAGGTGGTGTAAACCACCGCCAGCCCTTTGCTGGCATTCTCCGCCAGCAGACGAAACACCTCGGCTTTGGCACCGATATCGATGCCGCGGCTCGGTTCATCCAGCAGAATCACTTTGGGTCGGGTGGCGAGCATTTTGCCGATCACCACCTTTTGCTGATTGCCGCCGGACAGGGAACCGATAGCCGCCTCACCGCCGGCAGTCTTGACCGTCACGTTACGAATGCTGTCACTAATCAGCTGTTTCTCCCGTCGCGTTGACAGCACCAGCCCGCGCACAAACTCGCTGATGCTGGCCAGCGACAGGTTTTCGCCCACCGTCATGGTCTGCACCAGCCCGTCGCGCTGGCGATCCTCCGGCACCAGCGCCAGCCCCATTTTGATGCGCTGCGACAGCGACAGCGCGGAGATCTCGGTATCCTGCAGCAGGATGTGCCCGCTACTCTGCTTCAGCCGTCCGGCGAGACACTCCAGCAGCTCGGTGCGCCCCGCGCCCATCAGGCCATAAATGCAGACAATCTCACCGGCCTGCACCGTCAGCGACAGCTGATCCACCAGCCGGATGCCGGTTTTGCTTTTCACGGTTAACGCCTGCACCGTCAGCGCGTCACCGCCGAAGGCATAGCCGCCGGGCGGTGAACCGAGGTCGAAGTGCTCGCCCACCATATTGCGCACGATCCACTCCAGATCGATCTCGTCGCGCCGGGCGTAGGCAGTCATTACGCCGTCACGCAGCACCACTGCGCGATCGGTGATCTCCAGTGCTTCCTCCAGATGGTGTGAGATATACACAATCGCCACGCCCTGACTGGTCAGATCGCGGATGACCTGGAACAGCACCGCCACTTCCGCCGCGCTGAGCGCCGAGGTCGGTTCATCCATGATCAGGATTTGTGAATTCACCGACAGCGCACGGGCGATTTCCACAATCTGCTGCTGCCCGAGACGCAGGTTCTCCACCGGCGTCAGCGGATCAATATCCTCCTCCAGCGCCGCCATCAGATGGCGGGTCAGCCGCGCCTCTTCGGCGTAATCCACCCCGCCGGGCCGCATGATTTCGCGCCCCATAAAAATGTTGTCGCGCACGTTCATGTTGGGCGCGAGATTCAGCTCCTGATGAATAATCGAGATACCACAGTCGCGCGCCTCGGTGGCCGAACGGAACACCTTTGCTTCGCCGTTTAACAGAATTTCCCCGGATGTTGGCGTAATCACGCCAGAAAGAATTTTCATCAGCGTCGATTTACCGGCGCCGTTTTCACCAAACAGCGTGGTAACTTCGCCGCGGCGGATTTCAAAATTGACGCCTTTCAGCGCATGGGTGGAGCCATATACTTTGCTGACGTTGCGCGCCTGCAGAATCACTTCTCCTTTCAGCAGCGCCGGGTTGACGTTGAACGGTTTCATTGCACCTCCACGCGCACCGGCGTAATCAGCCAGTTGGTCGGACTGAGCAGACGGAACACGCCGACCACCTGCACGGTTTTGCCCGGCAGCGCGTCGCGGTCCAGTTTCTCCAGCACCGCCACTTTCATGGCGCGGTTAATCGCCGCCCCGGCGTTCTGGTATTCGATCTGATTAGTAAAATCACCAAACTGAATTTTGCCGCTGGCATCACGCAGATCGGTGCCGGTGATCGCCGGGCCGGTTTGCAACCTCAACTGCGTGCCCGCTGGCAGACCGGCGACCTGTAACGGGAAGACACCCATTTGCCCCGGCTGCACCACGCCCTGCAGTTTGACCGGCAGCACCGGCAGCGGCGAGCCGACACCGTATCTGGCCACCGCCTGCTGCCGATCGCTGTTCAGTGCGGCCGCCAGCGTGGCGGCATCCACCGCGCGCGCTTCGACATCCTGCTGGATGCCGGGAAAGGTTTTCTGCCCGTAGCTGTCTGCGGAGAAGCCCTGCTGACGCGCGTCGTCCGCCGAACCGATGCGCACCACTTTGGTATCCAGCGCCATGGCAGCCACCAGCGCCACGATCACCACGCCGCTGAGCGTGTAGCGCCGCCGACGTTTGCGTGCCAGCTGCTGCGTTAAGATTGAGACCTCGGACATAACGTGACCTCTCAGGATGCACAGCGACGATATTCATCGCCGTGCAATGTTATAAATGTGATAACTTGTGTGATGAGAATTGTGCTGTTGTGACTAAATTGTCAACAGGTGGCGCGCAATTTTTCGCACAGCGCGATCTGGATCGCTTATTTGCCCGCGATCACCCTTAATTCGTTTAAAAACCTCTTTAATACAATCATTAAAAACCTTTCACAGTATTCAGGCGCATCCGCAACTCATACTGATTTTGTGATCGAACTCGCCATCCGGAGTGAAATTTATTATTTTTTGAGAAAAATAATACATCAGATATGTTATCTCCATGAGAAGTGGTGTAAGACAGTATTTAGCAAAATCATCACAGCTCATTAACAAGGCTGCGGATAAACCAAACAGGGGTTCCCGCACCGGGAGCAGCGAACGGAGGTGTATGTGGAGAGTGGCGATATCATTCTGGGTCTGGATTCCGGCACCTCGGTGGTTAAAGCGGTGGCGTTTGATCTGGAAGGTAACCAGCTGGCGTGCGCGTCGGCGCGCAATCGCTATTACCGCAGCGCAGGCGGTGCCGCCCAGCAGTCAATGACGCAAACCTGGCAGGATGCGGTCAGTGCGATTCACAAGCTCGGCGATCGGGTGGAGAATCTGGCGGCGCGCGTGGTGGCCGTGGCGGTGACCGCCCAGGGCGATGGCAGCTGGCTGGTCGGTGCTGATAATCAGCCGGTGGATGATGCGTGGATCTGGCTGGATGCCCGTGCCGCCGCCACGGTGGAAAAACTCAATCAGCAGCCGCTGGCCGCCGCACGCTTTCAGGCCACCGGCACCGGTCTTAACACCTGCCAGCAGGGTGCGCAGCTGGCGCACATGGACCAGCACTATCCCGAACTGCTGGCGCGCGCCGAAGTGGCGCTGCATTGCAAGGACTGGCTCTATCTCAATCTGACCGGCGTGCGCGCCACCGACCCGTCTGAAGCCAGCTTTACCTTTGGCAACTATCGCCACCAGCGCTACGACGATACGGTGATTGACGCGCTGGGGCTTAACCACCGGCGCCACCTGCTGCCGGAGATCATCGACGGCACGCAAATCACCCATGGCCTCACCGCTGACGCCGCCCGGCAAACCGGCCTGCTGGCTGGCACGCCGGTGTGTCTCGGCTATGTCGATATGGCGATGACCGCGCTCGGTGCCGGGGTGCACACCGGTGAAGCCAATACCGCCTGTTCGATTGTCGGCTCAACCGGCGTGCATCTGCGCAGCGTCACCATTGACGAGGTATGGCTCAACCCGGCGCAAACCGGCTACGTGATCCCGCTGCCCTGGCCAGGTTATGTCACTCAGGTGCAAACCAACATGGCCTCCACGCTCAATCTCGACTGGTTGCTGAACGTGGCCAGCGATCTGCTGAGCAGCTTTGGCTGTGAAACCGATCATGCGCGGCTGGTGCAGCAGATCGATCGCTGGCTCAACGACGCGCAGCCGGGCACCCTGCTGTTCCATCCTTACATTTCGCTGGCCGGTGAACGCGGACCGTTTGTTAACGCCGACGCGCGCGCCAGTTTCACCGGCCTCAACTATCAGCACAACTTTGGCGACCTGGTGCGCGGCGTGATTGAAGGCATCGGCATGGCAGCTCGCGACTGTTATCAGGCGATGGGCGCCACGCTGCCGGGAGAAATTCGCCTTACCGGCGGTGCGGTGCGATCGCAGCCGCTCAGGCAAATCCTTGCCGCCTGCATCGGCGCGCCGGTGCGCATCAGCCAGCGCGAGGAAGCCGGCGCAGCGGGTGCGGCCATGATGGCGGCGGTGGCGATTGGCGCGTATCCGGACATGGCGCAGTGCGTTGAACGCTGGGTGCGTCCGCTGCTGGACGACGCCGAAGCACCGTCGCCTGCGCTGATGCAGCGCTACCAGCAGCTGTTCCCCCAGTATCAGCAGATCCGCCGCGATCTTCCTGCCGCCTGGCAGGTATTAAACAGTTTTAAGGAGTAACGCATGAGTGACAACACGTTGGATCTGTTTGTGATCGGCGGTGGCATTAACGGTGCCGGTATCGCGCGCGATGCCGCCGGGCGCGGGCTGTCGGTGATGATGTGTGAAAAGGACGATCTTGCCGCAGGCACCTCCTCGCGCTCCGGTAAACTGGTGCACGGCGGCCTGCGCTATCTGGAGTACTACGAATTCCGCCTGGTGCGCGAGGCGCTAATTGAACGCGAGGTGCTGCTGAACGCGGCGCCGCACATTATCTGGCCGATGCGCTTTGTGCTGCCGCACAGCCCGTCCGATCGTCCGGCGTGGCTGGTGCGGCTGGGGCTATTTCTGTATGACCACCTTGGCGGACGCAAAAAACTGCCGGGCACGCGCGTGCTCGATCTGACGCGCGATCCTGAAGGCGCGCCGCTGCTGGACAGCTACCAGAAAGGCTTTGAGTATTCCGATTGCTGGGTGGACGATGCCCGGCTGGTGACGCTCAATGCGCTGGATGCCGCCGAGCGCGGCGCCACCATTCTGCCGCGCACCCGCTGCGTGTCAGCGCAGCGTCTGCCGGGCAAATGGCAGATTATCCTGCAGGATCAGGCCAGCGGCGCGCAGCGCACGGTGTTCGCCCGCGCGCTGGTGAATGCCGCCGGGCCGTGGGTGCTGGATATCGTCAATCAGGTTAGCCACACGCAAAGCCAGCGCAGCGTGCGGCTGGTGAAAGGCTCGCACCTCATCGTGCCGAAATTCTGGGAGGGCCAGCAGGCCTATCTGGTGCAAAACACCGACAAGCGGGTGATTTTTATCAATCCTTATGAAGGTGATAAAGCGTTAATCGGCACCACCGACATTCCCTGGCAGGGCAAAGCGGAAGATGTCAGTGCGGATGATAGTGAGCAGCAGTACCTGATCAACGTGGTGAATCGCTACTTCAAGGTTAAGCTGCGCGCCAGCGATGTGATTACCCGCTTCTCCGGCGTACGGCCGCTGTTTGACGACGGTAAAGGCAATCCCTCGGCGGTGACGCGGGATTATGTGTTCGACCTGGATAATCAACAGGATGCGCCGCTGCTGCACGTGTTCGGCGGCAAAATTACCACGTTCCGCAAGCTGGCCGAGCATGCGCTGCAACAGCTGGCGCCGTTTTTCCCCAACATGGGCGCGGACTGGACGCGCAGCGCCACGCTGCCGGGCGGCGAGATCGCCCATGCCGATTTTGACAGCTTCCTGGAGGAGATCAAAACGCGCTGGCCGTGGCTACCGCAGCCGCTGCGCAAGCACTATGCGCGACTGTACGGTGCGCGTATGAGCACGCTGCTGGGCACCGCCGTTTCGCTGAGCGATCTCGGTGAGCATTTTGGCGGCCAGCTGTATGAGGCCGAGGTGCGCTACCTGGTGCAGTACGAATGGGCGCAGCAGCCGGAAGACATTCTCTGGCGTCGCACCAAACATCAGCTGCACCTGAGCGCTGCACAGCGCACCGCGTTCAGCCAGTGGTTCGAACAGACTTTCCACCCTGCCGCGCCGCTGCGCGCCCACGCTGGCTGAGAGGTGCCGCATGCCATTAACGCTTTCGCTGAATACCAATCCGCTGGTGAACCGCTTCGCCGATCCCGGCGATTTAATTCACACCGTGGCTCAGCAGATCCGCATCCGCGATCTGCAGCTGACGCATGAGTTTATCAATCCCGGCTGGCCTGCTGCCACGCTCACCCACATGACGCGCCGCATGCAGCAGGCGCTGCGTGCCACCGGCGTGCGCGTCACCTCCGGCATGACCGGCCCGTATGGCCGCCTCAACCATTTTGGTCATCCGGATGCGGCGGTACGTCGCTACTACATTGACTGGTTCAAGACCTTTGCCGACATCACCGCGGAACTGGGCGGCGTCGCGGTGGGCTCGCAGTTTGCCATCTTCACTCAACGGGATTTTAACGATGCGGCGCGGCGTGAAGCGCTGATTGCCATCGCCATTGACTGCTGGGCGGAAGTGGCGGAACACGCCAAAGCGGCCGGTCTGCATTACCTTTTCTGGGAACCAATGAGCGTCGGGCGCGAATTTGGCGAAACCATTCCCGCCTGTATGGCGCTGCAACAGCGGCTGAGCGCGGCACAGTTTGCCCTGCCGATGTGGATGATGGCGGATATCGATCATGGCGATGTCACCTCTGACGATCCGCGTGACTACGATCCTTACGCGTGGGCTGAAGCGGTGCCGCGCTTTTCGCCCATCATCCATATAAAGCAGAGCATGATGGATAAAGGCGGGCACAGGCCCTTTACATTGCAGTACAATGCCGGCGGTCGCATTCAGCCGCAGCCGCTGCTTGAGGCGCTGGCGCGCGGCGGCGCGCAGGATAACGAGATTTGCCTCGAGCTAAGCTTCAAAGAGCGCGAACCCACCGACAGCAATGTGGTGGCGGAGATTGCCGAAAGCGTGGCGTTCTGGGCCGACCATATTGATACCGGGGTGCAGGATTTGCATCTCGCGTGAGCATGCCGTGCTGAGGGCTTTCGTCAGCCCGCAGCACCCCTCAACCAGACAGGGACAACCCGATGAAATCCGCACCGACTTCCGCTGAACGCGATGACTCTCTGGCCCTGCGGGCGGCCTGGCTGCACTATGTTGGCGGCCTGACGCAGGCTGAAGTAGCCAAACGGCTCGGCCTGCCGTCGGTGAAAACCCATCGGCTGATTGCGCGCATGGTGGCCGAAGGCGCGGTGAAAGTCACCATCGACGGCGCGATTGTCGCCTGCGTGACGCTGGAAGAGCAGTTGCGCAGCCGCTACGGCCTGAACTTTTGTCAGGTGGCACCCGATCTCGGTGAAGAAGGCCTGCCGGTGCGCGCGCTGGGCATGGCCGGTGCCGACTATTTGCGTAATCTGCTGGCCTCCACGCCGGCAATCACGCTGGGTCTCGGCCATGGCCGGACGCTGTCGGCAGCGATTCACCAGCTGGCACGTATCGACGCGCCGCACCTGCGCTTTGTCTCCCTGCTCGGCTGTCTGACGCGCAACTACGCGCTCAATCCGCATGACGTGATGCATCGCATCGCCGAAAAAACCGGTGCGCAGGCCTACATGATGCCGGTACCGTTTTTTGCCAACACCGAAGAGGATCGCGATGTGCTGCTGGCGCAGCGTGGTGTCAGCGAAGTATTTAGCATGGCCGCGCACAGTGAAGTGAAGCTGGTGGGCATTGGCACCGTGGAACCAGCCGCCCAGCTGGTGGAAGCCGGGATGATCGATGCAGCCGAGATCCGCGCCCTGTCGGAAGCCGGTGCGGTGGGCGAACTGCTGGGGCACTTTTTCGCTGCCGACGGGCAGATGATTCACAACTCGCTGACGGCACGCACGCTGTCGGTGCCGCTGGATCTGGCGCAGCGCGCAGAGATCGTGGCGCTGACCGGCGGACCGAGCAAAGTGGCGGCGATCCGCGCGGTGCTGGCCAGCGGACTCGTCACCGGTTTGATCACCGACGAGCTGACCGCGCAGGCGCTACTCAGCGCATGAATCAGGTTAAACCAGACTGAGCTGCAGCGACTGCGCACGCAGCTGCTGCTGCCAGCCTGCGGCGAGTTCCGCGTCGGTGATCACCTGCTTAAACGGCTGTAGCGGCGCCAGCGCATAGGGATGAATCTGACCAAATTTGGAGGAGTCGGTGAGCGCGACGGTGTGCGTCGGTTTTTCCATGATGGCGTTCACCACATCGCAGCGCAGCATGTCGCGGCTGGTGAAACCGGTCGCCTCATCCCAGCCGTCAATGCCAATAAACGCCTTATGGAAGTTGAGGTGCTGAATGCACAGCCGCGTTAACGGCCCGACTACCGACTCACTGCTTTTCTGAAACAGCCCGCCGAGGATAATCACATCGCCGCCCTGCTCACGCAGCAGTCCGGCGATGTAATGGCTGACGGTGATGATGGTGATGTCCTGCCGATGGCTGAGCTCTCGCGCCAGCAGCGCATTGGTGCTGCCGCCTTCAATAAACACCGTTTCGCCGGGGTTAACCAGCCCGGCGGCGTACTCCGCCAGGCGTTTTTTCACCGCAAAGCGGGTTTGCATGCGCGCGCCTACGTCATCACTTTCCGGTGCCACGGCGGAACCGTGCACGCGGCGCAGAAAGCCGCCCTTCTCCAGCAGGTTCAAATCCTGACGCACCGTCACCTCCGAAACGCCGGTGGTTTGCGCCAGTTCATTGACGCTGACGCTGCCGCGCTCGCTGACCAGTTGAATAATGTGCTGATGACGTGCGTTCATAGAGCCTGCTGTAAAAAAGTTTTTGCCCAGCTTAGCAGAAATCACGCTAATCCCAGACTGCGCCGGCCGTTTTCATTCAGATCCTGCGGCGTAAAACGGCCGCGCCAGCTGGCTTCGTAATCCTCTTTGGGGAAATCGCCCGGCGAGACACCGGTCGCCAGCGCCTGCGCCACCTGCTGCGCATAGTCGGCGTTTTTATCGCACATCGGCGCGGCAGGAATGTACATCACGTTGCCCCAGCCCTGCTGATTTTCTACCGGTGCCACCGCATGAATCACATCGCAGTGCCACCACACCGAATCGCCCGCCTGCAGCGCCGGGATCGAACACAGGCCGGCAATTAATTCCGGATGCCAGCGCTCCGATACCGGCAGCACTTTGCCCGGCGCCACGCCGCACAGTTCCTCTTCCGGCACATCCTTCAGTAACGGACGCAGCAGCAGATAAGCCATGGCTTCCGGCACCGGCACCACGTGCAGCAGTCCCTGACCGGGCTGCATATCAGAGAGTGCGGTCCAGCCCTGGAAAGTGCGGAACACCGAACATTTGGTGGTGGTGCCAGACTGATACTCCTGCACGGCCGTGCGGTGCGCCGCATCCCACGGATCGTACTGATCGAACTGGTTAGAAAAGATCTTGCTGAACACCTGCTGATAGGCCGGCAACAGCCAGCGCTCCAGCGCGCCGGAATCGGTGTGCGCGCCCAGCCCTTTTGAGGTGGTACCCGGCAGCCGGCGCCGGATGCGATCCGGATAGATGATGCTCACGTCCGGATCAAACCAGCGCGTACCGGCGGATTCGAATTTCCACAGGCGATTGAGGAACGCCTGGGTTTGCGCCATGGCCTCGCTCTGGCGGGCTGACATCTGCGCATCGCTCCAGTAAATGGGGTAGATCTCCGGCCGCGAGGCGTCGAGGTTGCCAAAGAAGTTGTCGCCCGGCCCCTGATAGACACGGTCGAAATCATTGTCGTCGAGGTAGTTGAGCATGTCAGCATCCCACGCCAGCGCCTGCTCGCGGCTGAAGGTTTGCTTCACCACCACGCAGCCGCGGCGGCGGATATGATCTTTGGTCTGTTCGCTGATGCGACCGGCGGCCAGATCCGCGAAGCTGACCTGCGGCCACGCCGTTCCGTGCTGCTTCTCTTCGGCGCGCGCGGCCGCGATTTCACTGACAATCTTACTTCTGACCTGCTCAAACAGGCCTTCGACATCGCCAATCTGTGCTCTGAGCGCCTGCTTCATCAGGCGCACATGCTGTTTAAAATCGTCGGGTTGTTGTTCTGAGGTAAAAGTGGTGTTCATCTCGCACTCCGTCTGTTTACGCCTTAGTTTCATTCGAAACACATTACATATTCATTCATAACATCGAGCGAACAAAAAGACAGCACGCAGGCAAAAAATAGCGAGCATGATCACAGTTATTTATCTGAGGGATTTTCGTTTGAAAGGGTTCAGGGAGCGAAACGGTGGGATGAATAACGCAAGCGCGCCTTGATCAGGCACGCGAGGGCCACCCTCCATGGCAGCCCGGGAAAATTATGGCTGATCGAATAAATGACGGTACTGCACAAAGTCGGTTTGTTGCGCCAGCCGATCGTACAGCGCCCGCGCGTGGCTATTAGACGCCTGCGTCAGCCAGTAAACGCGCGAACAGCCGAGCTTCTCTGCCTGTTCATAGACCGCCAGAATCAGCGCCTTGCCGGCGCCCAGACCGCGCGCGGCCTCGCTGACGTAGAGGTCCTGCAAATAGCAGTAGTCGCCCTGGGTCCAGGTTGAGCGATGGGTAAGAAAATGCACCAGCCCAACCATCGCGCCGTCCTGCTCGGCCACCAGACAGTGCATGGGTTCCGCGCGGGACAGCAAGCGGCGGAAGCTCTCGCCGGTGGTGTTATCGTCAATGGTAGTCTGATAAAAGCGCTGATAGCCCTGCCACAGCGCCAGCCACGGCATAAAATCTTCTGCGCGCAGCGCTCTGATGGTGATCATTCGCCCTTCCCGATGTTGCTGATGATTTTTTCCGCAGCCACCACCCGATCGTCATTCGGGAACCACTTATTTGCCAGCATAATCAGCGCAACCCGCTGCGACGGAATAAAGACGGCGTAGGTGGCGAATCCGTTGGTGGAGCCGGTTTTGTTGTACCACGCCTGCTGCGGCGCAGCCTGCGGCGGCGTAATCCGCGTGGCTTTCATGCCCTTCATGATGCGCGCGCCGCTGTTGCCGTCCACCAGCTGCTGCGTGGTTACCGGCAGCGGGTAATATTCCCACATCATCGCCTGAGTAAAAGCGGCCTCGGTGTGGTAATAGCCCTGATGCGTCGCGGCCACCGCCTGTTGCCATGCGGGCGCGACTGGCTGCTGCTGCAGCTGAATGGCCAGCCAGCGAATCAGATCGGCAGAGGTAGATTTCAGGCCATAGGATTCCGCATCCAGCGGGCCTGGCGTGACCCGCACCGGGCGATCCTGCTTGTTATAACCCTGGGCGTAGCGCCCCATCTGCGATGCAGGCACCTGCACATAGCTGTGCGTCATGCCCATCGCCGGCAGCAGCTGCTTTTCCATCGCACTGATGAACGGCTGATGCAGACTCTTAGCCGCAATCATGCCGAGCATACCGATACCGAGGTT
Source organism: gamma proteobacterium symbiont of Lampromicra miyakona (assembly GCF_059730895.1). Classification (NCBI taxonomy): domain Bacteria; kingdom Pseudomonadati; phylum Pseudomonadota; class Gammaproteobacteria; species gamma proteobacterium symbiont of Lampromicra miyakona. Next base: position 2,069,075 of record NZ_AP035932.1, read on the forward strand.
GGAATAAACGCGCATCGTGCCCGGCTGGGCCTCTGGCTGCCACTGTTTGTACCAGCGCATCAGCTCGCGGGTATTGGTCACGTCATCCGGTACGAACAGCGGCGTGCCGCTGGTGTGCGTCGCCAGATTCAGCAGCGAGACGCGATCAAAGGCGCTGCCTTTCAGTTCCGGCAGCCACTGGCTGGCCGCGTCGCTGAATTTCAGTTTGTTCTGCTGCGCCGCATAGCTGGCTAAGGTAGCGGTAAACGTTTTACTCAGCGAGCCGATTTCAAACAGCGTCTGCTCGTTGATCGGCTGTCCGCTCTCTTTCGATGCCACGCCGTAGTTATAAAATTCGGTTTTGCCGTCGTGCAGAATCGCCACCGCCATACCGGGGATCTGATACTGCTGCATCAGCGGTTTGATGATGCTGTCTGGTGATGTCGTTGCCAGCGCACTGCCGCTGACCAGCAGCGCGAGTGCGCTTAATCGGGCCCATGAAAACATGAAAATTCCTTTTCCTGCAGGTTAACCATGATGTCTGACCGGCAGTATATCGTTACCCCTGCCAGGCTTCCCGACAATTCTCATTGGTAGTGAACAAAATCACATCCTGTATGACCTGATTTGCCGTTTGCTGCGCCCGCTCCTATACCTTTGACAAGTAAGCGTTCATCGCAAGGAGCTGACAATGGAACAGGTTTTGACCCGCGAACAACGGCTTAGCCGCCTGCGCGCGCGCAGTTCGCTGCCGGTGCTGATCGTCGGCGGCGGCATCAACGGCATCAGTACTTTTCGTGAGCTGGCATTACAGGGCATTCCTGCGGTGCTGGTGGAGAAAGGTGACTGGTGCCAGGCGGCCAGCGGCGCGCTGTCGCGCATGATTCACGGCGGCCTGCGCTATCTGGAGACCGGCGAGTTTGGCCTGGTGAAGGAGTCGGTGATGGAGCGCGATCGCCTGCTGAAAAACGCCGCGCACTATGTGTTTCCGCTGCGTACTACCGTACCGATCGATAATCTCGGCGGTGGACTGGTTAACGCCACGCGACGTTTCCTGCGCCTGAGCGATAAGCCCACCCGGCGCGGCGCGCTGCTGATCAAAACCGGCCTGAGCCTGTACGACCTCTACACGCGACAGTATGGCGCTATGCCGCGCCACCAGCTGCGTAACGAAGCCGCCACGCGCGATCGCTGGCCTGGCTTCGCGCCCTGGGTGAAATACAGCGCCAGCTACTACGATGCGTGGATCAGCGCGCCGGAGCGACTCGGGTTTGAGTTGATTGAAGATGCGGAACGCGCCTGCCCGGAGGCGCTGGCGCTCAATTATCTGCGGGTGGTCAGCGCCAGCGACGAGACGGTGCTGCTGGAAGATACGCTGAGCGGTGAGCGCTTTAGCCTGCAGCCGCACGTGCTGGTGAATGCCGGCGGCGCGTGGATCGACCAGCTGAATCAGCAGCTGGCCGTGCATTCACAACCGACCAGACTGATAGGCGGCACCAAAGGATCGCATCTGATCCTCGATCATCCCCAGCTGTTACAGATGCTGGACGGTGAAATGGTCTATTTCGAAAATCAGGAAGGCCGGGTGTGCATTATGTTTCCCTGGTTCGGCAAAGTGCTGGTGGGCTCCACCGATATCCGCGTTGATGACCCTGAGGGCGTGGTGTGCGAAGCCGAAGAGCAGGCTTACATTCTTGAGTCGCTGCGCTTTGTATTTCCTGACATTGTGGTGCCAGCATCCGCAGTGGTTTACACCTTCTGCGGCGTGCGCCCGCTGCCGGCCAGCGAGGCCAAAGTGAATGGTCAGATTTCGCGTAACCACTCGCTGGTGCTGCTGCCGCCTGACCACGCGCGTGCCTGGAGCACGCTATGTCTGGTCGGCGGTAAATGGACCACCTTCCGCCGCTTCGGGGAAGAGGCCGCCGACCGCGTGTTGCGCCTGCTGGGAGAAAAGCGTCGCGTCTCCAGCAGCGACCTGCCGATTGGCGGCGGCCGGGATTTTCCGGCGCCGTCCGCCCAGCCCGCCTGGCTCAGTGCGCTGGCGCAGCACTATGACCTTCCGCTGGTGCGCGTGACGCAACTGGTGAAACGCTACGGCAGCCGGGCCCTGCCGCTGCTGCAGCAGATTCAGCAGCACGGCGAACAGCCGCTGCAGCATCATGCCGGTTACAGCGCCACCGAACTGCGCTATCTGATTGAGCATGAACAGGTGTGCCAGCTGGAAGATGTGCTGGTGCGCCGTACGTCGCTGGCTATCTGCGGTGAATTAACGCCGCCGCTCATGCAGGAAATTTCGCAGCTGCTGGCCGACTCGCTCGGCTGGCAGGACAGCCAGCGCGCTGAACATTTGCAGCACACCGCAATCAGCCTGGCGCAGCGCCATGGGCTGCACGCACTCGCATCCGCGTTTTCACAGGAGGAAGTTCAGGATGTCACTCACCCCTAAAGTTCGCCTCAACCGGTTATTTCACCACGGCAAGTGCCTGGATGTGGCGATCGATCACGGCATCGCCAACGAGCCCGATTTTCTGCTGGGGCTGGAAGATATTGAAAGCGTGATGCGCAACCTGATTGCCGCACAGCCGGATGCGATCCAGGTCAATTATGGTCAGGCCGATCTGCTGCAGCGCGTTGCCGGGCGCAAACCGGCGCTGGTGATGCGCACCGACGTCGGCAATGCTTATAACGCGGCGCGCCACCGCGAGATGTGGGCGGTGCTGCACAATCCGGAGGCACCAATTCTTGCCGCGCTGCAGATGGATGCCGCCGCCGTGGTGGTCAATCTCTACCAGATCCCGGATGAACCGGGCATTTTTCGCATGTGCGTGGAGAACATTGGCCGCCTGCGCCAGGCCTGCGATCGCTATGCCATGCCGCTGATGGTGGAGCCGCTGGTGATGGCCCCCGCCGGCCAGGGCGCGGCGTACGGCTCGCTCGGTGACGTCAGACAAATCGTGCCGCTGGTGCGTCTGGCGCGGGAGCTGGGCGCCGACATCATTAAAGCCGACCCCACGGACAACGTAGAGGATTTCCATCGCGTGGTGGAGGCGGCGCGCTGTCCGACGCTGGTGCGCGGCGGCGGCAAAGGGGAATTGGGCGCGGTGCTGGCGAAAAGCGCCGCGCTGATGGCGCAGGGTGCCAGCGGCATGGTGTATGGCCGCAACGTTTATCAACATGATAATCCGTCACGCGTGGTCAGCGCGCTGATGGCGATTATTCATCAGGGTGTCAGCGGCACGGATGCGCTGGACATCTACCAGCAGGGTTAAGCGTGACCTGCACCGGCGCTTAAGCGGTGCGCCGTCTTCGCCTGAAACGGAGTCGGATATGAGCCAGATTCTCGGCATCGATGCCGGAAACACCATGATCAAAGCGGTACTGTTTGACCTGAGCGGCCGCGTGCTGTCGGTAGCGGAGTGCGCCGGCGAAACGCATCAGCCGCAGGAAGGCTATGCTGAACGGCCAGTTGAAGATATCTGGCGCGGCGTCAGCAACGCGGTGAGTCGCTGCCTGCAGCAAGCCGGCACGCGTGGCAGCGAAGTGATTGCCATCGGGGCCGCCGGACACGGCAACGGGTTGTATGCGCTGGATCGTCAGCAGCGCCCGCTGTTTGGCATCCAGTCGATTGATCATCGCGCCAGCGCCACGGTGCAGGCGCTGGAATCCAGCGGTGCGGCGCAGCAGATTTACGCGCTGTCATTGCAGAAACCGTGGCCCGCCGCAACGCCGGTGCTGATCAGCTGGATGCGTCAGCATCAGCCGGAACGCTGGGCGCAGATCGGCCATCTGCTGTGTGCCAAAGATGTCATCGCCCATTTTCTGTGCGGCAACGTCAGCGCGGACTATTCGGATGCCGCCGGTGCCGGGCTGATTGATTACCGCCAGCGCGGCTACAGTGGCGAATTGCTGGCGCTGTATGGCATCGAAGAGGCGCTCGCCCTGCTGCCACCGCTGCGTGAATCCTGCGAGGTCACCGGCGTGGTCTCGGCCCGCGCGGCACAGCTCACCGGTTTACCCGCTGGCATCCCGGTGGTGGCCGGCATGTTTGACGTGGTTGCCAGCGCGGTCGGCTCGGGCGTAGTGAACTGCGGTGAGGCCTCCATTGTCGCCGGTACCTGGAGCATCAATCAGGTGGTGGTCGACAAACCTGATTATCTGCGCCCGGTGTTTATGAATTCGATCATCGAACGCGACCGCTACATGGCGATCGAGGCCAGCGCCACTTCTGCCGCCAATCTTGACTGGTTCCTGCGTGAATTTGATGATGGCCGCGCCGGCCAGGGCGCGGCGCGCAGCAGCGACAGCGTGGCACAGGTCAGGCCTGACGCGCAGCTGCCGCTGTATCACCCTTACCTCTACTCAGGGCGGAAAGCCGAACCCGCTAAAGCCGGCTTTTACGGTCTCGGCGGCTGGCATACGCGCGCTGACATGCTGTTTGCCCTGTTTGAAGGCGTGACCTTTGCCCACCGGGCGCACATTGACCGGCTGCGCGCGGCCGGCATTACGGTCAACCAGGCCACGCTCTCCGGCGGCGCGACGCGCAGCAGTGTCTGGCCGCAAATGTTTGCGGATGTGCTGGGGATGCCGATTCGCGTCGCAACCTGCCACGAAACCGGGGCGCTGGGCGCGGCCCTGTGTGCGGGCGTGGGCGTGGGTCAGTGGCCGAATCTGGCTGCCGCCGTGCAGCAGGCGGTCACGCTTACGCCGGAGGCGCTGCAGCCCCGCGCGGCGCGCTTCGCGTTCCATGACACACGCTACCGGCTGTTTAAAAAACTTGAGCTGGCGATGAGCGACATCTGGCGCACCGCCAGTTAATGGCGGTGCGGCGTGAACAAACCATGACACCGGCGGGCAAATGCTGTACACTTGATGCATAAAAATGTTCACATGAACATTATCAGGAGGTTGTGATGTCCACCGCATCGGCTTTTAATCCCACCAGCGGATCGCGCATCTTTGATCCGTCGCTGATTCAGCACGCCCGCCCCTCTTTTATGGATCAGATGGGGCTGCCGCGTAACCGGCTTAAGGCGCATAAGTTGATCACCGACGGCATGGATGTCGGCATTGTCGAACGCGCCGCCACAATTCTGAAAGCGACGCCGATCGACATCGCGCAAATGGTCTCGATTGACCGCAACACCTACCGGCGCCGCGAGAAGTCCGGATCGCAGCTCTCGGTCGAACAGGGCGCACGCATCTATCAGGTGTTTGAAGTGCTGGATGCGGTGATTCAGCTGTTCGCTGGCGATCCGGAAGTGGCGATGCACTGGATGTATCAGCCCGCGCTGGCGCTCGACAACGCGCAGCCGATTAACATGCTCAGTACGCCCGCCGGCTGCGACGCGGTGCTGACGCTGATTGGCCGCCTGGAGCACGGAGTGATTGTCTGATGACACGACGGAAGGATCCGGCCGCACCCGTCAGGGTGTTCTATCGTATTGTCAAAGCGGAGTACGCCAGCCAGGCGTTTAACGGTGCTGGCGCAGAAAAATGGGGTGGCCGCTGGAATCCGCCCGGGATGAAAGCGGTTTACCTCAGCAGCTCTAAAGCGCTGGCGACGCTGGAACTGGTGGTGCACGCCGGGAAAACGCTGCTGGAGCAAAGCCGCTTTGTGGTGTTTACCGTGGCGGTACCGGAGTCCGACATCATCGCCCTCGACAGCAGTAAACTGCCGGCCGGCTGGGAAAAATATCAGCAGCAGGAGGAGACGCAGGCCATCGGCGCGGCGTTTCTCGATCCGCACAACGGCTTTCCCCTGCTGATGACGGTGCCCAGCATCCTCACCGGCGAAGATAATGCGCTGTTTAACCCCGATCACCCGGCCGCGGCCGCGCTGATTGCCACAGCGATCTCCGCTCCCTTCGCCATCGATCGCCGTATCAAAGACGATCCGTAAACGCTCTAGCGGCACTGGCTGGCACAGTTTTGTACGCAAATTTGCGCCAGCGAGCCACAGCCGCCGCCGTTGTCATTCTTGCACTGCGATTGCTGCACGTAACAGTTCTGCTGACAGGAAGAGACATCACACTTCGCTGCTACCGGCGTGAGCTGCGGCAAATCCCCTTTTCTCTCCGGCTGCCACGGCGTTTGCGCCGCTGCGCTCAGGCTGCCCAGCAGCCATAACATCATTATCCATTTCATCATTCAGTCCTCGCAGGATGGATGTAGAGAGTATGAACGCTGGCCGGATGATTGCCAGCGTGAAACCTTTGGTTCACCTTCCGCCTGATGATGCCCTGTTAAGGTGCAGCATCTGCGCCCATTGCTGAAGCAGCGTCTGACCCAACCAGAATAGAAATCATTATTTTCAATAACTTAACTCATCATCACCCTGGCACTGCAAGATGGTACAAAAGTTGCAGGGCTTAGGTTGCACAGTAAAGGAGACGGTAATGAAAGCGATTGTGATTGGAGCGGGTATCGGCGGCATGAGCGCGGCGCTGGCGCTGGAAAAAGCGGGTTTCAGCACCGCAGTGTATGAAGCGGTGAAAGAGATGAAACCGGTCGGCGCGGCCATCTCTATCTGGCCTAACGGTGTGAAGTGCCTCAATGCGCTGGGTCTCAAGGCACAGCTGCGCGCGCTCGGCGGCAATATGGCGTTTATGGCTTACAACGATGGCCACAGCGGCAGCACCCTGACCCGCTTCAGTTTGTCACCGCTGGTGCAGCAGGTCGGCGAGTATCCTTATCCGGTCGCACGCGCAGAGTTACAGACGCTGCTGATCGACAGCTACGGCCGCGAACGCATCCGCTTTGGCAAACGCGTTGTGCGGGTGGAGCAGCATGCCAGCGGCGTGACCGCCTGGTTTGATGACGGCAGCCAGGCTGAAGGGGATTTTATGGTGGCCGCCGACGGCACCCACTCGGTGATTCGCCATCACGTGCTGGGCGAACACGTCGAGCGTCGCTACGCAGGCTACGTTAACTGGAATGGCCTGGTCACCATCGATGAGAGCATCGCGCCCGCCGATCAGTGGACCACGTTTGTTGGCGAGGGCAAGCGCGTCTCGCTGATGCCGGTGAGCGGTAACCGCTTCTACTTTTTCTTTGATGTCCCGCTGCCGAAAGGGCTGGCGCAGGATCGCGCAACGGTGAAAGACGATCTGCGCGGCTATTTTGCCGGCTGGGCCGAACCGGTCCAGCGGCTGATCGCCAGCATTGACGCACAAACCACCAATCGCGTGGAGATTCATGATATCGAACCCTTCAGTCGCTTTGTCAGAGGGCGCGTGGCGCTGCTCGGGGATGCGGCACACAGCACCACGCCGGATATCGGTCAGGGCGGCTGTGCGGCCATGGAAGATGCGGTGGTACTGGCGCAAACCCTGACTGCACATTCGCTGGGCATTGAGGACGGCCTGCTGCGCTATGAGGCGCGGCGCGTCGGGCGCACCCGTGATTTGGTGCTGAAAGCGCGCAAGCGTTGTGATGTCACCCACGCCAAAGATGCGGCGGTCACCGCGGAATGGTATGCCGGACTGAAAGAGGAAACCGGCGAGCGCGTGCTGGCCGGCATGTGTGACACCATTGAAGGCGGTCCGCTGGGATAAGCGTGCAGGCCAGCCAGCTGCACCGCTGGCTGGCCCTTCGGTTACGGCGCGTTACGCCTCGTCGAGGCCGCGGTGTTTCAGCATCGGCCCGATGTCCGGCGCTTTACCGCGCCAGGCCAGCCACAGATGCTGCAGATCGCTGCTGTTACCGCGCGACAGAATCTGCTCACGGAAGCGCTGACCATTTTCGCGCGTCAGACCGCCCCGCTCGACAAACGCCTGATAACCATCGTCGGCCAGCATCTGCGTCCAGATATAGGCGTAATACCCGGCCGCATAGCCGCCACCCCAGATATGACGGAAGTAGCTGGAGCGATAGCGCGGCGGCACGGCACTCAGGGCAATATTCTCCGCCGCGAGCGCCTGCTGCTCAAAATGGCTGACATCCTGCGGATTATCGTGCGGTGACAGCGAGTGCCACTGCAAATCAAGCAGTGCCGCCGCCAGCAGTTCGGTCATGTCATAGCCTTTGTTGAATTTCGCGGCGCGCACCATTTTGTCGCGCAGCGCAGCGGGCATCGCTTCACCGGTCTGATAATGACGTGCATAGTGGGCAAACACCTGATCCTGACTGGCCCAGTGTTCGTTGATTTGCGACGGAAACTCGACAAAATCACGCGGTGTGGCGGTGCCGGACAGGCTGGCATAGCGCTGGGTGGCGAACAGGCCGTGCAGCGTGTGGCCAAACTCATGGAAAAGCGTGATCACCTCATCCCAGCTGAGCAGTGCCGGCTGACCGGGCTGCGGCTTGCTGTAATTGCAGACGTTGTAAATCACCGGCCGGCTTTCCAGCAGCGTCGACTGGTCGACGAAATTGCCCATCCATGCGCCACCGCTCTTGTTATCCCGCGTGAAGAAATCGGTGTAGAACAGCGCTAACGGTGCACCGTCGGCATCGAAAATCTCATAAACATTGACGTCCGGATGGTAGACCGGCAGATCGTGGCGCTGTTCAAATCGAATGCCATACAGCTGGCTGGCACACCAGAACACGCCCTTTTCCAGTACAGTGTTGAGCTCAAAATAGGGGCGGATTTGCCCTTCGTCCAGCGCGTATTGCGCGGTGCGTACCTGCTCCGCGTAGTAATTCCAGTCCCAGGCGCGCAGCGGGAAGCTGTGGTTTTGGTCGGCGATCAGCTGCTGAATATCCGCCGCTTCTCGCCCGGCGCGCGCCGTCGCGGCGGGCACGATGTTGCGCATAAAGGACTGGGCGGCTTCCGGCGTTTTCGCCATCTGATCCTGCAGGCTCCATGCTGCGAAGCTGTCGAAGCCCAGCAGACTGGCCTGCTGCGCACGCAGTTGCGCCATGCGCGACACGATGGCGCGCGTGTCGTTGTCGTCACCCTGCTCGCTGCGCGTCAGCGCCTGCTGAAACAGCGCTTCGCGCGTGGCGCGCACCGTCAGCGACTGCAGCACCGGCTGCTGGGTGGTATTTTGCAGAGGGATTAGCCATGCGTCGTGCAGCCCGCGCGCCTCAGCGGCGTCCTTCGCCTGTGCCAGCGCCGCCGGCGACAGGCCGTCCAGCGCCGCCGCGCTGCTGACGGTATAAGCGGCGGCGTTAGTTGCCGCCAGCAGCCGGTTACCGAAACGCGTGCCCAGACTGGCCAGCTCCTGATTACAGGCGCGCAGTTGCGCTTTATCGCTCTCACTCAGGCTGGCGCCGGCCAGCTGAAAGCGTTGCCAGGTGACTTCCACCAGACGCATCGCTTCGGCATCCGGGCACTGCGAACCGCGCTGCTGATACACGCTGTCGAGCCGCGCAAACAGCGCCGGGTTAAGGTAGATTTCGTCATTGAGCGCCGTCAGCTGCGGGGTGATCAGCTCGTCAACCTGCTGGAGCCGCTCGCTGGTATTGGCTGAGGTCATCGCGGCAAAAACGGGGTACACGCGATTTAGCAGGCTACCGCTGCGCTCCAGCGCTTCATAGGTATTGGCAAAGGTTGCCGGCTCGGGGTTGCTGGCGATGGCCGCCACTTCCTGGCGCTTTTCGGCGATTCCGGCTTCCAGCGCCGGCAGGAAATGCGCTTCGTCGATCAGATCAAACGGCGGTGTCTGGTACGGCAACGGGCTGACGTTAAAAAACGGATTGGCACGTGAAGTCATTATCGCTCCTGATAATCAGCAACGCCGCAGCCACCTGCGGCGGGATGCTTTTATCCTGGCAGTTTCGTCGCCTGGCAACAACCTTGCGCGTGCGTATGGCTTTCCCGCTGCCACACGCACTTACCGTTGACCCAGGTTTGCGCGATGTTACGGTCATCACCGAGCGTCATCAGGACAAACAAACGCTGATGGATATCGTCGCTGTTGGCCATGCGCAGCTGCTGCAGCGGAGAGACGGCAGGATCGATCACCACAAAATCCGCCTCTTTACCGGGGTTGAAGTTGCCGATTTTGTCATCAAGATCCAGCGCATGGGCGCCGCCCAGCGTGGCGTGGTAAATCGCTTCTGCGGCACTGAGTTTGTACTGCTGCAGCTGCCCCACCTTATAGGCCTCACCCAGCGTCTGCAGCATATTGAAGGTGGTGCCGGCGCCGACATCGGTGCCCATGCCCATGCGCACGCGCTGCTGCCAGCGGCGTTTAAGATTGAACAGCCCGCTGCCGAGGAACAGGTTGGAGGTAGGACAGAAGGCCATCGCCGAGTCGGTGTCGTGCAGGCACTGCCATTCGCGATCCTCCAGATGCAGGCAGTGGGCAAATACGCTGCGTTTGCCGGTGAGCTGATGCTGGTGGTACACATCAAGATAGCCGTCATGGGCGGGAAACAGCGTTTTTACCCAGGCGATCTCCTGCTGATTTTCGCTGAGATGGGTATGCAGCCAGGTATCGGGAAACTCGTTTTTCAGCTGCTGCACTTTCTCCAGCAACTGCGGCGATGAGGTCGGCGCAAAGCGCGGCGTCAGCGCATAACCGAGACGCCCGCGCTGGTGCCAGCGCTGAATCAGCTCACGCGTCTGCTGATAACTTTGCGCCGGCGTTTCGGTCAGTTCCGGCGGTGCGTGACGATCCATCATTACCTTGCCGGCGATCAGCCGCATCTCCAGCTGTTCGGCGGCGCTGAACAGCGCGTCTACCGATTGCGGATGCACCGTACCAAACACCAGCGCAGTCGTGGTGCCGTTGGCCAGCAGCTGTTGCAGGAAAAACGCTGACATGCGCGCCGCGTGCGCCGCACAGTGGTACTGGCTCTCGACCGGAAAAGTGTACTGATTGAGCCACTCCAGCAGCTGTTCACCGAACGCGCCGATCATTTCGGTCTGCGGATAGTGAATATGGGTATCCACAAACCCCGGCAGGATCAGCTTGCCGCGCAGATCGATCACCTGCGTTGATTCCAGGTATTGATGTGCCGGCTGCCAGCGCTCCAGACTCACCACTTTGCCGTCGCGCAGCGTCAGCAGACCATCTTCAATATAGCGCGCCCGGTCGGCGAGGCCATCGGGCTGGTCGGCCAGCGCGGGGAAATCAAAAAAACTGGCGCGCAGACGGGTTACAACAGAGTCAGACATGACGCTTCCTTCAGGGGTGTAATGCAGGTTTCAGATAGATATAGCAAAGATATTGCAAACCGCATGCCAGGCAAGCCCACCCAACAATCACTTTAAATTCAGATAAATACCCAATTTCAGCGCGATTATCGTCGCAAAAATTGCAGGCAATCGTATGCGTAACCGATTGCCTGTTCGTGGTTTTACCCTTGCGCATTGCGCTGGCGTTTTACGCCGGGAAAAGGTGCCTGATCGGGCACGCTCATGGTGCAGGGCTGCACCGCAACCGTGCAGGAAAGATTCTGCAACACGCCGCTCACGCTTTTCATGAGCGCCGCTGCGGGGTTAATGCTAAGGTGTGGCAGAGAACCTGAAATCGTATAAGGAACAGTGAGATGATTATTTTTGTTACCGGTGCGACCGCCGGTTTTGGTCAAAGTATCACCCGCCGCTTCATTGCTACAGGTCACAAAGTGATCGCCAGCGGACGCCGTGCTGAGCGTTTGCAGGAATTAAAACAGGAACTGGGCGACAACCTGTACACCGTGCAGCTGGATGTGCGTAACCGCGCGGCTATCGAAGAAGCCATCGCCGCCCTGCCCGCCGAATGGCGTGATATCGATGTGCTGGTTAATAATGCCGGGCTGGCGCTGGGCGTCGAACCGGCGCATAAAGCCAGCGTTGAAGACTGGGAAAATATGATCGACACCAACAACAAAGGGCTGGTGTATATGACGCGCGCCGTGCTGCCTGCCATGGTAGAGCGCAACGTCGGTCACATCGTCAACATTGGCTCGATAGCCGGCAGCTGGCCGTACGCCGGCGGCAACGTGTACGGGGCAACCAAGGCGTTTGTGCGCCAGTTCAGCCTCAACCTGCGCACCGACCTGCACGGCACCGCGCTGCGCGTCACCGATATCGAGCCTGGCCTGGTGGGCGGCACCGAGTTTTCGAACGTGCGCTTCAAAGGTGACGATGGCCGCGCCGATGCGGTGTACGAAGGCACCACCGCGCTGACGGCGGAAGACGTGACGGAAGCGGTCTATTGGGTGACCACGCTGCCGAAGCACGTCAACATCAATACGCTGGAAATCATGCCGGTGACGCAAACCACCGCCGGATTGAAAGTGTTTAAAGAATAAGCAAGCTGCGCGTGGCGGCCCGTCGGGTCGCCCTGCGCGGCCGGTTCAGGCCTTGCCCCAGCCGATAACGATAATCAGCATGCCGCTGAACGCCACCAGCGCACCCACCCAATCCCACGCACTCAGTTTGACGCCATCGACCAGCCGCAGCCAGATCAGCGCCGTTAACACATACACGCCGCCATAAGCCGCATATACCCGGCCGCTGGCTGCCGGATGCAGGGTCAGCAGCCAGACAAACAGCGCCAGGCTGGCTGCGGCCGGTAACAATAGCCAGGCGCTCATGCCGCGCTTCAGCCACAGCCACGGCAGAAAACAGCCGGTGATCTCGGCAATCGCAGTGATAAAAAACAGCAGCGCGGTTTTCACCAGCATACAAAGTCTCTCTGATCGTTAAACAAACCGCTCACCGCTGGTGAGCAAAGAAGCAGCGATGATATACTGGCAGACAGTGTTGTGACAGCCGCCCTGCGCGCTGTGCTGGAGTTAACGAAAGGAAATGACGATGAAAAAACTGTTTTCCGCCCTGCTCGCTACCACGCTGACCGCCAGCGTGATGCTGACTGCGCCGCTGGCTGTCGCTAAGACGGATCGCCTGATTATTGAAGATGGCAACAACGCGGCCAGCAACGAGGCGGCGCGTCAGAGCAAAGAGCAGTGGAACGATACGCGCAACCTGCGTAACAAGGTGAATACCCGCGTGGAGAAAGAGTTCGACAAGGCAGACCGGGCCTTTGATACCCGCGACGCGTGCGAAAAAAGCTACAACGTTAATGCGTACTGGGAACCGAACACCCTGCGCTGCCTCGATCGCCGCACCGGCCGTCCGCTGGCGCCGTAATGCGCGCCAGCTGCTATAGTTTTCACGGGAATGACGCAACAAGGAGTGAGTGATGAAAAAACGTAATGCAGTTGTGTTGCTAATGGCGCTGGCGTTACCGCTGGCGGTGCAGGCGTCCTGCGAAAGCGTGCGCGCCGACATCAGCAAAAAGATCATCAACAATGGCGTGGCGGAATCGGATTTTACGCTGGATATCGTGCCGAACGATCAGGTTGATCAGGCAGGCGGTCAGGTCGTTGGCCACTGTGAAAACGACACGCAGAAAATCGTTTACAAGAAAAACGGTCGCGATGCGGATAGCAGCGTGCCGGACAGCGCGGGCAGCTCGCAGGATGCTCCCGCACAGTAATCCCTTCGGGCGGCTGGTCGGCCGCCCTGCTTTATTCCGCTTCCGGCCGCTGACGCGGCATCAGCCACGCAATCCACAACGTCAGCAGCGCAATCAGCAATGCCACCACAAATACCCAGTGCAGCGAACTGGCAATCTGTCCGGTCCAGAAGTGTAACTGCTCCTGCGGCAGCGCCTGACGGCTCTCCGGTGCCATAATTTTCTGCATCGGATCGCTGGCCTGCGGCAGCCGCAACGACAGGTTGAGATTGAGCACCGCGCCCATTATCGCGGTGCCGATGGCTGAACCCAGCATTCGGCTGAACATGATCGAGGCGGTGCAGATGCCGCGAATTTCATAGTGCGCATGATTTTGTACCGACACCAGAAAGGTGGTGCTGGTCATGCCCATCCCGGTGCCAATAACAAACGCCGTCAGCCCGGCCTGCATGATGCTGCTGTCGGCGCGCAGCAGCAGTAGCAGCGCGCTGCCGGCAATCAGTAAAAACGCGCCGAGCTGCGCGGTAAAGCGATACGAGGTGATCAGCATCAGGCGCCCGCTGAGCGTACTGGCCAGCGGCCAGCCAATTGACATCATCGCCAGCGCGCTGCCCGCCTGCAGCGGCGTGCCGCCAGTAATGCCCTGAATCCACGTCGGCAGAAACGCGCTGATGCCCATCATGGTGGCCCCGATAATCAGGTTCCCGGCATTGCCGGCCACAATCAGGCGGCTGCGCCACAGCGCCAGCGGAAACAGCGGCGCATCGGCGCGCTGCTCGTGATGTTTCAGCCGCCAGCCGGCCAGCAGCGCCAGCGCCAGAAACGGCACCAGCCAGAACCCCAGCGCTTCCGCCTGTAGCAGCGCCACCAGCAGTGCGGTGACGCTGATCATCAACCAGCAGCTGCCGGTCAGATTCAGCGTTGCGCCCTGATGCTGTTCGCGCGCCGGCAGAAAACGCGCCAGCAGCAGCATTGAGAGCAGACCAATCGGCACGTTTACCCAGAAAATCACCGACCAGTTAAAGTGCTGAACCAGCCAGGCGCCGCTGAGCGGACCGATGACGGCCGCGACACCCCAGACGCTGGAGAGCCAGCCCTGCACGCTGGCGCGCTCGCGCGGCGAATAAATGTCCGCCACGATGGTGGTGGTCAGCGGCATAATCGCCCCGGCACCCAGTCCCTGAAAGGCACGAAACACAATCAGCCACGTCATACTATGGGCAAAACCGCATAGCACCGAGCCCAGCAAAAACAGCGTTACGCCGATGAAAAATAATCGTTTGCGGCCCCAGATATCCGCCAGTCTGCCATACAACGGGACGCTCACCGCCTGCGTCAGCAGATAAATAGAAAACACCCAGCCAAACTGCGCGAAACCGCCAAGATCGGCAATGATGGTTGGCATGGCCGTGGCCACAATGGTGACCTCAATGGCAGCCATAAACATCGCCAGCATGCAGGCAATCAGAATCCAGTGGCGATGTTCCGTTTGTATTTGTGCGCTTTCAGTCATACGTCTCCCTTTTTCTTACAAGGCTAGTCGAAATTTCGCCGACTCAGTTTCCTCTGTGTGCGCCTGCTTGTGACAATGTCACCTATCTTGATGAAATTTTTTTATTGTAGAGCGACACCTTATTTCATGCGGGTTTCGCTTAGTTTTACCGCTTTTGTATCTACCTGATTTTGCCGTGAAAACTGGCAATGATCATCAAGCGTTGCTATAGCTCTAAAGGCAGTTTCTGGTTTTTCACTGTGAAAAAGCCGGGAAACAGTCATTTTAACTGCAATTTGACAGCGTGCTGGATTTTCGTCTGTGTATTGCACCGCATAACGCCGGTACGCTGAAAATAACGTCATAAAATCAATCGATTTTTTCAATCAGGGAGACGCACGCTATGCACAATGCATCGCTCGCCCGACGTGCCGGGCTGGCACTGCTCGCCATCGTGGTGGTGATAGCCCTGCTGGTGTGGGGATTAGGGCTGGATACGCTGCGCGACCGCAAGGTGGATTTACTCTACCTTGGGCAGCAACACCTGTACTTAGTGTTCTGGTCGATGTTATGCGCTTTACTGGTTGGCATCCCGAGCGGGATTTTGCTCAGCCGTCCCTTCGCCCGTCGCTGGGCTGAATATGTGATGCAAATCTTCAACGTCGGTAACACGCTGCCACCGCTGGCTGTGCTGGCGCTGGCGATG
The DNA here is from genome assembly GCF_059730895.1 of gamma proteobacterium symbiont of Lampromicra miyakona. NCBI lineage: Bacteria > Pseudomonadati > Pseudomonadota > Gammaproteobacteria > gamma proteobacterium symbiont of Lampromicra miyakona. Next base: position 2,084,607 of record NZ_AP035932.1, read on the forward strand.
GTGATTGTCGGCATTGGCGATCGCCCGGCGCTGATCGCCTTGTTCCTCGCCTCGCTGCTGCCGATTGTGCGCAACACCTATGCCGGTCTGAGCGCGGTGCCGCCGTCGCTGATTGAAGCCGCCAACGGTATCGGCATGACCAAACTGCAGCGGCTGCGCCGGGTTGAACTGCCGAATGCGCTGCCGGTGATCCTCGCCGGGGTACGCATCGCGACCGCGATTAACGTCGGCACCGCGCCGCTGGCCTTTTTAATTGGTGCCAGCAGCTACGGCGAGCTGATTTTCCCCGGTATTTATCTCAACGACTTCCCGACGCTGATCCTCGGCGCAGTGGCCACCGCCCTGTTTGCCCTGATCCTCGACATGCTGCTGGCAGCATTGGGACGCGTCCTCAGCCCGCACTCTGCGGCTTAACCCGGAGCATGTAATTATGGCCACTGCTAATCTGCTGGCGCGCTGGGTCAAACGCACCGCGCTGGTCCTGACCGCCACCTTAACCCTCAGTCACAGCGCGCTCGCCGCCACGCCCATCGTGATGGCGACCAAAAGTTTTACCGAGCAACATATCCTGTCTGCCATGACGGTGATGTGGCTGCAAAAGAAAGGTTTTCAGGTCATCCCGAAAACCAACATCGCCACCACCATCGGGCGTAACGCGATGATCAACAAGCAGATTGATATGACGTGGGAATATACCGGCACCTCGCTGATTATTTTCAACCATATCAACAAGCCGATGTCGTCCGAAGAGGCGTACAAAACCGTTAAACAGCTGGACGCGAAGCTGGGACTGGTTTGGCTCAATCCTGCCCCGATGAACAACACCTACGCGTTTGCCATGCAGCGCCAGCGCGCTGACGCCGAAGGCATCAGCACCATGTCGCAGCTGGTGGCGAAGCTGGAACAGGTACGCAACACCGATCCGGATCACAACTGGAAACTCGGTCTCGATCTGGAATTTGCCGGCCGCTCGGATGGTCTGAAACCGCTGCAGAAAGCTTACAACATGCCGCTGGATCGCCCGCAGATACGTCAGATGGACCCCGGCCTGGTGTATAACGCGGTGCGCGACGGCTTTGTTGACGCCGGACTGATTTACACCACCGATGGCCGGGTAAAAGGCTTTGATTTGAAAGTACTGGAGGATGATAAGCACTTCTTCCCAAGTTACAACGTCACGCCGGTAGTGCGTCAGGATGTGCTGGAAAGCCATCCTGGCCTTGAGGCCGCGCTGAATGCGCTGTCGCCGCTGATCACCGATGAAGCCATCACCGAGATGAACAAGCGTGTCGATATCGATCACCAGTCGCCGCAGCAGGTGGCGCGTGATTTCCTCAAATCCAAAAACATGCTGTAAGGAGGCGCAATGGATACCCTGCATTACATCATGGATAACTGGAACACGCTGCTGGCGCTGACCTGGCAGCACACCTGGCTGGTGCTGGTGGCGGTGGGTTTTGCCATCCTCGTCGGCGTGCCGCTGGGCATTCTGATTGTCCGCTTCAAATGGCTGGCAACACCGGTGCTGGGCATCGCCACCATCGTGCTGACCATCCCGACCATTGCGCTGTTTGGCCTGATGATTCCGCTGTTTTCACTGATCGGTCAGGGGATTGGTGCCCTGCCGGCGATTACCGCGGTGTTTCTCTATTCACTGCTGCCGATTGTGCGTAATACCCATACCGCGCTGGAAAATCTGCCGCCCGGGCTGCGCGAAGCCGGTCGCGGTATCGGCATGACCTTCTGGCAGCGCCTGCGCTGGGTGGAAATTCCGATGGCGCTGCCGGTGATTTTTGGCGGTATCCGTACCGCCGTGGTGATGAACGTCGGCGTGATGGCGATTGCGGCGGTGATCGGTGCCGGCGGCCTGGGCCTGCAACTGCTGGACGGCATCAGCGGCAGCGATGTGCGTATGCTGATAGCCGGCGCACTGATGATCTGTTTACTGGCGATTATTCTTGACTGGCTGCTGCACCGTCTGCAGTCGGCGCTGACTCCTAAGGGGATTCGATAATGATAAAACTGGAAAACCTGACGAAAACCTTTACGCAAAAAAACGGCACCACGTTCAATGCCGTTGACAACGTCAGCCTGGAAGTGCCTGCCGGGGAGATGTGTGTGCTGCTGGGCCCGTCCGGCTGCGGCAAAACCACCACGCTGAAGATGATTAACCGTCTGATCCCTGCCAGCAGCGGGCGGATTTTAATTAATGGCGAAGACACCAGCGGCCAGGATACCGTCACGCTGCGCCGTAACATCGGCTATGTGATTCAGCAGATTGGTCTGTTCCCGAACATGACCATTGAAGAGAACATTACCGTGGTGCCGCGCATGCTGGGCTGGGACAAAAAACGCTGTCGGGAACGGGCGACAGAGCTCATGAGCATGGTGGCGCTTGACCCGACGAAGTTTCTGCATCGCTACCCGCGTGAGATGTCGGGCGGCCAGCAGCAGCGCATCGGCGTGATCCGCGCGCTGGCGGCGGATCCACCGGTACTGCTGATGGATGAACCGTTCGGTGCCGTCGACCCGATCAACCGCGAGGTGATTCAGAACGAGTTCCTCGATATGCAGCGCCAGCTGAAGAAAACCGTGATGCTGGTGAGCCATGATATTGATGAGGCGCTGAAGCTCGGTGACCGCATCGCGGTGTTTGGCCAGGGCAAAATCGTGCAGTGTGCCAGCCCGGACGAACTGCTGGCGCAGCCGGCCAACGAATTTGTCGGCTCGTTCGTCGGTCAGGACCGAACGCTGAAACGCCTGCTGCTGGTGCAGGCGGGCGACGTCACCGATCAGCAGCCGACCATCACCGTGCAGCGCAGTACCCCGCTGCAGGAGGCGTTCGCGACCATGGACGACAACGACATGCGTTCGGTCACGGTGGTCGACGAAGATGGCAAACCGCTGGGCTTTGTCAAACGTCGTGAAGCGCGCGGCGCCACCGGCCGCTGCGAGGAGATGCTGCACACCTTTAAGGTCACCGGCAAAGCGGAGGAGAACCTGCGCGTGGTGCTGTCGAAGCTGTATGAACACAACACGGTATGGATGCCGATTGTTGACGAGGAAGGTCGCTACAGCGGCGAAATTTCGCAGGATTACATCGCGGATTACCTCAGCTCCGGCCGCACGCGCCGTCGTCTTAACCCGTAACCCCGACCGAACCGCGCCACGGAGGGCGCGATTCTGAAGGTAAACTGTGCGTCAGTTGCTCTCTTCGACCGCGCCGACCGCCGCAACCGTTTTAGCTTCATTCGGCAGCACCACGTTCAGCAGCATAGCGAGAATTCCACCGGTGGTGACTGCATGACCAAACAGGTTGCTGACCAGCGGCGGGAACTGTTTCAGCACGTCCGGAACCGCTTCCACCCCGAGGCCGATGCCAAACGACACCGCCACAATCAGCATCTCACGCCGCCCCAGTGGGGCCTGCGTCATCACGCGAATACCGGCGGCGACCACGCTGCCAAACATCACCAGCGTTGCCCCGCCCAGCACCGGCGGCGGAATCTGCTGTAGCAGGTTGCCGACCAGCGGGAAGATGCCCAGCAGCACCAGCATCAGGCCAATCACCATCCCCACGTAGCGACTGGCGACGCCGGTCATCTGAATCACCCCGTTGTTCTGCGCAAAGGTGGTATTGGGAAATGCCGAGAACAATGCCGCCAGCAGACAGCTGAGGCCATCGGCCAGAATCCCGCCCTGCAGCCGGCGCTGAAACCCGTCGCCTTCCAGCGGCTGGCGTGAAATCAGACAGTTGGCGGTCAGGTCGCCCACCGCCTCAATCACGCAGATCACCGAGACCAGCGCGATTGGCACAAACAGCGTCCAGCTAAAATCAAAGCCAAAATGCAGCAGCGAAGGCAGCACCAGCCAGTGCGTCTCCGCCATCGGCTTCAGCGGCAGATGACCGCTCAGCGCCGCCGCGATGCAGCCCGCACCAATGCCGGCGACCACCGCCACCAGCCGCGCCCAGCGCGAGTGGGAACGGTTAAGCACGATAATCACCAGCAGGGTCAGCGCCCCCAGCGCCAGATTACCCGGCGCACCAAAATCGCGGGCGTTATGCCCGCCCGCCCAGTCGGTGATACTGACTTTTATCAGGCTGATACCAATCAGGGTGATCACCGTACCGGTCACCACCGGGGTCAGTACTTTACGCAGTGGTGTGATGCAGCGGCTAATCAGCATCGGGATCAGCGCCGCCATCAGGTTGCAGCCAAAAATCATGGCGAGGATCGCCTGCGGTGAACCGCCCTGCGCTTTCACCGTCATCCCCGCAGAGAGAATGACGCCGAGAAAGGCGAAGCTGGTGCCCTGCAGACAGATCATGCCTGCGCCAATGCCGCAGAAACGGCGCGCCTGCAGAAAGGTACCGAGTCCGGAAACCAGCAGCGACATGCTGATGAGATACGGAATCCAGGCCTGTAACCCCAGCACGGAACCGATAATCAGCGGCGGCGTGATGATACCGACCACGCTGGCCAGCACGTGCTGCAGGGCGGCAAAGAACGCCGGTGCAGGACCGATGCGGGCATCCAGCCCGTACAACAAACCTTTATCTTCTTCTGGGTGCGACATAGCAGGGCTCCGGCAAACGATTTATCAGTTTGCCTGATGCATGAAACGCGCCAGGGCGACAACGGACAGGAAAAATTCAGGACAGATGATTGAATATAAACAGGTTTATTGCATAAAAAAAAGCAGCCGCTCCTGAAACTCCGGATTCAGCTGCGTGCGATATGCCGCATTTTGTTTCATCAGGCGGCGGGCTTTGCACTCTCGCTGTGCAGCGCATCACCCCCGAGTAACGTAATATCCAGATAACCACTCAAATCACGCTGTTCGGCGCGCGGCAGATAAGGCAATTCACCCAACAGCGGCGCGTTCAGCTTATCGCGCAGAACATCAATGATTTCAGCATAGTGCGCCAGACCGGGATTGATACGATTGGCGACCCAGCCCGCCAGCGTCAGGCCATCGGCGGCAATCGCTTCGGCGGTCAGTAAAGCGTGGCTAATGCAACCCTCTTTAATGCCCACCACCAGCACCACCGGCAGTTGCGCCTGCTGCACCCACTGCGACAGCGGCCGTAAGTCGTTCATCAGGCTGCGCCAGCCGCCCGTGCCTTCCACCACCACGCGTGCAGCGCGATCCTGTAAGCCAGCCAGCCCGCGATTGAGTAACGGATAATCGATGCGCTGCGCCGGGCTGGTGCTGATTTCATCCTCTTCCAGCGTCACGGGATTGACGTCGCTGTAGTTCAGCGTGAGGCCGGATGCCTGCTGCAGCAGTACGGCATCTTTATTACGGAGCCCTTCCGGCGTGTGCTGCGCGCTTTTGGCAACCGGCTTGTAGCCAGCGGCACACAGATTCGCTTTGGCAAAGCACTGTAACAGTGCGCGGGAAACCACGGTCTTACCCACCGCGGTGTCGGTACCGGTGACAAAAATCGTTTTCACCTTTCTCCTCCTTCATTAAAGCGATGTGTAACCTGCAAAGGAGGCAGTTTAAGGATTTGTCCCAGGCGAGAGCTTGCGTTAGCGCAAACTTAAGGCGGGCTGGCGTTAGCCCTGCAACAGTTTTATCAGTAAATGGCCGCTATAGAGCGCGTCTTTGATCAGCGCCGCGCCGCCCAGCGTGCCGGGATCGTTAAAAGCCGCAGGCGTGAGCTGAATAGCGTGACTGTACGCCGGCAGGGCCTGCTGGCGAATGGTGCTGCTGACTGCCGGGAACAGCACGTCCGCCGCCTGGTTAAGCGGTGAACCGATAAGAATTTGTTGAGGATTAAAGATGTTGACCATCATCGCCAGCATGCGCCCGATATGATGACCGACGCCGGCAATAACGTCCCGCGCCAGCCGGTCGCCCTGCTGCGCAGCGGCACACAGCGAGGCCAGCGTCAGCGGCTGCTGGTGCAGCTGGCTGTCCGGCTGTGACGATAAGCGCTGTGCCGCCAGCTGCAGCAGGCTGCCGGTGCTGGCCACCGTTTCCAGACAGCCATGGTTGCCGCAGTAACACTGCTGGCCGTAAGGATCGATCTGCGTATGACCGATCTCCACCAGCGCGCGTCCGCTTTTGTGCAGCAGCTGGCCACCGCTGATCACCCCGGCGCCCACCGTTTCGTCAATGACAATCTGAATCACGTCCTGCGCACCCCGCGAGGCACCAAACAGCGCCTCTGCCAGCGTCCATGCGGAGATATCGTGCTGGACGAATACCGGCAGCCCGGTGCGCTGCGCCAGGGTTTCGCCCAGCGGCATATCCTGTACGTCATAGCCCGGCATACGGTGCACCACGCCGGAGGCGGCGTTGATCAGTCCCGGCAGGGTAATGGCGATAGCGGTGAGACGCTCAAGTTTTTGCTGATGGCGAATGAAAAAGGCGTTGACCAGCTCCTGCAGCGTCTGCAGCAGCGGCGTGTCGGCGCTGGCGGGCAGCGGCAGGCGATCTTCCTGTAGCGCGCGGCTGCTGAGATCGCGCAGCGTCAGGGTGATGAACCCCGGCTGAAGGCGAACAGCCAGATAGTGCCAGGCCAGGGTATCGAGGATCAGCCCTATCGCCGGCCGTCCGCGACTGCCCGGCTCCTGAAACTCGGTCTCCTGCACCAGATGCGCATCCAGCATTTCGCGCACAATTTTGGTGATGCTGGCCGGGGCCAGCTGGGCACGTTTCGACAGCTCAATCCGCGAAATCGGACCGTAATGGTCAATCAGACGATACACTGCACCGGCATTGGTCTGTTTTATTTGGTCAATATGGCCAGGCTGACTGTCCAGATTCACGCCCTGCTCCCGGATATTTTCGCGCTTCTAAATAAACAGCAGCTATGGTGATGCAGATTGGCGCGCAGCGTCAAATATTTGATTAGAAATGTGATTTATCGCACACAAAGAACGCGGTTTTCTGTACCCGTGGGTTCAATCCTCGGCATGGTGCAGCAGCAGCGCCATCATATTGCTCATCTGCGCACTCGGCTGGCGCAGCGCTGACCACACCAGCCACACCTCAGAAATGGCATCGCTTTCCTGTAGCGGAATCCAGGCGACTTCCGCCAGTCGCGCGCGGGCAAACGAGGCGGGTAAAATCGACACGCCAAGGCCGGTTGCCACCAGGCCGAGTATCGTCATGGCTTCACCCACTTCCTGGGTAATGTAAGGTTTGATTTGGTAGCGATGCAGCAGCGCCAGAATTTCACCGTACAGGGCCGTGCCGCCCTGCGCATCAAAGAAAACAAAAGGTTCGCTGGCTAACGCCCGGATGCTAATTGACGTGGCCTGTGCCAGCGGATGCGCGTGGTGCACCACTGCGCACAGCGGTTCACGCAGCAACAGGCGGTGCTGAAGATCCTCCGGCAGCGGCGTATTGCGCATGACGCCCAGATCGAGTCGCCCCTCGTGCAGCGGCGCCAGCTGCTGCCGCGTGTTGTACTCCTGCATCTGAATATGCACGTCCGGCCAGCGCTGCCGATAGTGATACAGCGCATCCGACACCAGTCCGGTAAACGGCGCCGAGGAGGTAAAGCCGATGCGCAGCTCTCCCTGCTGACCGTGATGAATGCGCGCCGCGCGCCCGGCCGCCTGTTCCACCTGCAATAAAATCGCGCGCGCATCCTGTAAAAACGACTGGCCGGCCGGCGTGAGCTGTACGCTGCGATTAGTGCGGGTGAACAGCTGCGCGTCCAGCGCCTGTTCCAGCTGCAGAATCTGCTGACTGAGCGGCGGCTGAGAAATGTGCAGCCGCTGTGCGGCGCGGCCAAAGTGCAGCTCTTCCGCAACGGCAATAAAGTAGCGCAGATGGCGCAGCTCAATCATCATATCTTAAACGTCTCATTTGAGATTATTAATATATTGTACAACCTATTTAGCCTTTCCTACAGTATTCAGACATTTGCTGAATTGAGGATGTACTGTGAGTCGCTCTTCCCAGGCTGTGACGCTTGATGAGGACAGCTTGTCCACGAAGCCTGTTACCGCCGATACCGCTACTGAATGGATTGAACGTGGATCGCCGCAGTTTATGCGCGTGACGCTGGCGCTGTTCTCTGCCGGTCTTGCCACTTTCGCCCTGCTCTATTGCGTACAACCGATTCTGCCGGTGCTGTCACAGCAGTTTGGCGTGACGCCTGCCGAAAGCAGTATTTCGCTGTCGCTCTCCACCGGGCTGATGGCGCTGGGCCTGCTGTTTACCGGCCCGCTGTCAGATGCGATTGGGCGTAAATCGGTGATGGTGACCGCGCTGATGCTGGCGGCGATTTGTACGCTGATCTCCGCCACCATGAGCAGCTGGCAGGGGATTCTGCTGATGCGCGCGCTGACCGGTCTGTCGCTCAGTGGCGTCGCGGCGGTGGGCATGACTTACCTGAGCGAAGAGATGCACCCGCGGGTCATCGCCTTCTCCATGGGGCTGTACATCAGCGGTAACTCGATTGGCGGCATGAGCGGTCGTTTACTCTCCGGTGTACTGACCGACTTTTTCTCGTGGCGTATTGCCATTGGCGTCATTGGCTGCTGTGCGCTGGCTGGCGCGCTGATGTTCTGGAAAATTCTGCCCGCGTCGCGCCATTTTCGCCCTGCCTCGCTGCGGCCACGCAGTTTGCTGATCAACTTCCGCCTGCACTGGCGCGACAAAGGGTTGCCGCTGCTGTTTGCCGAAGGCTTTCTGCTGATGGGCGCGTTTGTCACGCTGTTTAACTACATCGGCTACCGTTTACTGAGCGCGCCGTGGTCACTGAGCCAGGCGGTGGTCGGGCTGCTGTCCGTGGTGTATCTCACCGGTTCGTGGAGCTCGCCGAAAGCCGGCGCGATGACCAGCCGCTTTGGTCGCGGTCCGGTGATGACGGGCGCCACGGCGATCATGCTGGCCGGTCTGCTGCTGACCGCCTTTAGTTCGCTGTGGCTGATTTTGCCGGGCATGATGCTGTTTACTGCCGGCTTCTTTGCCGCCCATTCGGTGGCCAGCGGCTGGATTGGACCGCGCGCGCGCCGGGCGAAAGGCCAGGCATCATCACTTTACCTGTTCAGCTACTACGTGGGCTCCAGCGTGGCCGGCACCCTGGGCGGCGTGTTCTGGCACCGCTACGGCTGGCCGGGCGTAACCCTGTTTATCAGCGCCCTGCTGGTGCTGGCACTGCTGGTTGGCCTGCGTTTACAGGGCCGCAAACTGTAATACCCTTCATCGTTAGCGCGGGACCTCAGCGTCCCGCCTGCTCCGCTGGATTCGAATAATCAGGCATTCGCGCCGTACCACTTAAAACAAAATAGCAATTCATCGCTATAATTCGTTCTATTCCAATAATACATAGACTTATTTTTTACACAGCAATGAGGTAGTCAGATGGAGCTTTACTATTATGTCGATAAGCATGCCGGTTATAACGACAATCATGTGGTGCATGCGAAGGGCTGTCCGTTCCTGCCTTCCGACGGCGGTCGCCGTTTTCTGGGGACTTTTTACACGCCCGGGGCCGCAATCCAGCAGGCGCGTAAATTTTACGCCACTGCGTTAGGCTGCGAACACTGCTGCCCGGTGGGCGTAAAAAAAAATCCGACCCACAACTTTAGCGTGGCACTAAAGCATATGGCGTGACTCTGATAATCCTGGTCTGAACCACACCCGTCCGCACGATACCCGCCCTCAGCACGGCTAAGTGATTTTTCTATTACAGAAACAGCTGACTTAGCCTGTGCTGGTACGGCAGACTCGCGGGCCGGCAGCACGCAGCCGCAACAACTCCCCATAACCGCAGGCTATTTACCACGCTCAGCGCGATAAGAAATATTCAGTGATAAAACCCGGGTTAACGGTTTTCATCGGCTGACTAATGCTCCACAATAGCGGAAATTTGTGATCGAGGTCACTTTACCGGGTGCGTTCCTGCCCCCTCACTCGTCGTTTAGCCGATTTGAATTCAATGCAATCAACAACCGTTTCCCGTAAAACAGCCTGGCTGCGCGTGGTGCTGCTGGCTATCGCTGCTTTTGTCTTCAATACCACCGAATTTGTGCCGGTTGGCCTGCTGTCGGACATCGCCAGCAGCTTTGCAATGAAAACCGCTGATGTCGGTATCATGCTGACCATCTATGCCTGGGTCGTGGCGCTGTTATCGCTGCCGTTAATGCTGCTGACGCGCAACATTGAGCGCCGCCTGCTGCTGGCCATCCTGTTTATTCTGTTTGTTGCCAGCCACCTGTTATCGGCCGTGGCGTGGGATTTCACGTCGCTGGTGCTGTCGCGCATTGGCATTGCACTGGCGCACGCGGTGTTCTGGTCGATCACCGCCTCGCTGGCGATTCGCGTTGCGCCGGCCGGCAAGAAAACCCAGGCGTTGAGTATGCTGGCCACGGGCACGGCGCTGGCGATGGTGCTGGGCGTACCGATTGGTCGTATTGTGGGTCAGTATCTGGGCTGGCGTACCACCTTTGGTATGATCGGCCTGTCAGCGCTGGTACTGCTGATTATGCTGGTGCGGATACTACCGCGCCTGCCGAGTGAGCACACCGGTTCACTCAGCAGCGTGCCGATGCTGTTTCGCCGCCCGGCGCTGGTGGCGATGTACATTCTGGTCACCGTCGTGGTGACCGCGCACTACACCGCTTACAGCTATATCGAGCCGTTTATGCAGGTAGTGGCCAGTGCCGATGAGAACTTCACCACCCTGTTACTTCTGCTGTTCGGCTCAGCCGGCATTCTGGGCAGCATTCTGTTCAGCACGCTGGGCAATAAATTCCCGTCCGCGCTGCTGATCGCCGCCATTGCGCTGATTACCTTGTGTATGGGTCTGCTGGTGTTTGCTGCGGTACGCCCGGCAGCGATTACCGTGCTGTGTATTATCTGGGGAATGGCAATGATGATGATCGGCCTGGCGATGCAGGTGCGCGTGCTATCGCTGGCACCGGACGCCACCGACGTCGCCATGTCGCTGTTTTCCGGTATTTATAACATCGGTATTGGCGCAGGCGCGCTACTCGGTAACCAGGTCAGTCTGCATCTGCAGATGGCAGACGTGGGCAACGTGGGCGCAATCATTGGCCTGGCGGGACTGTTCTGGTGCATCGCCATTTTCCGCCGTTATCCGCAACTGCGCTCCAACGGCTAGTGCGTTTCACAGGCAGCGGCGCCCCTGGCGGCACCGCTGCTGACATGGCCGGCTAAGGCAGGAAAAACATCGGCTGCAGTGTTTTGCTCACCGGGCTGTTGTCGGGATTTGATGGCATCAGATCACGCATCGACGCCCACCAGCGCTGACACACCTCAGTTTGCGCCACGGCCTGCCAGCGCGCTTCGGATTCAACCTCGACGCTGGCAAACAGCAGGTTGCGTTCAGCATCCAGCCAGATCGCGTAGTTGTGCGCGCCATGCGCTTTCAGCGTCCGTTCCAGCTCCGGCCAGATTGGCGTGTGACGGCGCTGATACTCTGCATGGCAGTGCGCATAGACTTGCATGACGAACGCTTTACGCAACATCACTGCGCTCCGCCTGCAGCGCCGCCGGCCACGGCTTCACGTTAAAGCGCTCGCCCAGCGCAATCAGCTGTTCAGTGGTGATGCTCTGACGAATGCCGCCCATCGACAGCGCCATGACCACCACCTGCGATGACTTCTCAGCGGTATCAATCAGACCAAAGGTTTCGTCGAGCGTCGGTCCGGCGCCAAAGATTCCGTGGAAAGGCCACATCACCAGGCTATGGCTGGCCATCGCTTCTGCCGTCGCCTGACCAATGCCATCGGTACCCGGTACCATCCAGGGCAAAATGCCGACGCCGTCGGGGAACACTACCAGGCACTCGGTGCTGCCCTCCCACAGCAGGCGGGTAAAGCGCGCCGCATCCAGATCCACCACATAGCTGAGCGCCATGAAGTGGGTGGCGTGACAGTGCATAATCACCCGGTCCGCGCCGTGGCTCAGTGCCTTGCGTACGCTGTGTGACTGAAAGTGCGCCGCCAGCTCGGACGTTGGCAGCCCTCCGTTGCTGAGCCCCCAGTGAATTTTGTACGACAGCCCTTTGTCATCCACCTGCAGCAGCACCAGACTGTCTGCCGGATCGAGCTGCACGTTGCGAAAGAACTTACCGGAGCCGGTCACCAGGAACCAGTCGTTGGCCAGCGCGGGCGCCGGCTTGCTCAGCTCAATACAGCGCGGTGCCGGATAAAAATCGCTGGCATACGCGCTGACCTCTTCCGGCAACAGACGCAGACTGACGTTGCCGCCGTTACGTTCATCCCAGCCTTTCAGCCACATGTCACTGGTGGCTTTAACCATGTCGCGCACAAACCACGCGGAGAGAATTGTTTGCATGAATCGATTCCTTAACGTTGACGCAGCACGTGTTGTTCGTAGTGACGGACTTCGCTCAGCCATCTGGCATCGGCTGGCACATCGTGGCGCAGGCACCACGCTTCCCATACCGCCTGCCACGGCAGCGACTTTTGCTCTTCAAGCAGCGCCAGCCGGGCGGTGAAATCCCCATCACGCTCCCGCTGACGCAGCTGTTCGCCCGGCTCCAGCAGCGCCCGCAACAGGGCTTTTTGGGTATTGCGCGTGCCGATCACCCAGGCGGCAATGCGGTTGATCGAGGCATCGAAGAAGTCGAGACCGATGTGCACCCTGTCGAACAACTTTTGTCGGGCGATCTCACTGGCAATCGCCTGGGTTTCATCATCCAGCAGCACAACGTGATCGCTGTCCCAGCGGACCGGACGGCTGACGTGTAACAGCAGGCGCGGCACAAACAGCATGGCGCTGGAGATTTTGTCGGAGATCACTTCGGTAGGATGGAAGTGGCCGGCATCCAGCGTCAGCGCGGTCTGGCGGCTGGTGGCGTAACCGAGGCAGAACTCACTGGAACCCACGGTGTAACTCTCCGCGCCAATGCCAAACAGTTTGCTTTCCACCGCATCAATGTGGTGCTGCGGATTCAGCGGTTCACGGATGATCTCATCCAGCGCACTGGCGAGACGCTGGCGCGGCGCGAGGCGATCGACGGTGAGATCTTTCATGCCGTCCGGCACCCAGATATTCATGACTGACGGCGTGCCCAGCTGCTCGCCAAACCAGGCGGAGATACGGCGGCTGGCGGTGCAGTGGTCGATCCAGAACTGGCGAATGCCCGGATCGGCATGCGACAGCGTAAACCCGTCTGCGCTGAGCGCATGAGAAAAGCAGGTTGGGTTAAAATCCAGCCCCAGCTTTTTGCTTTTCGCCCACTCCAGCCAGTTGCTGAAGTGCTGCGGCTCAATCGCATCTCGTTCTACCGGGCGGTCGCTCTCAAGGTAGATGGCATGCAGGTTGAGGCGTTTCGCACCGGGGATCAGCGACATCGCTTTGTCGAGATCGGCACGCAGTTCAACCGCGTTGCGCGCCCGCCCCGGATAGTTGCCGGTCGCCTGAATGCCGCCGGTGAGCGCCCCCTGCGGATTCTCAAACCCACGTACATCGTCGCCCTGCCAGCAGTGCATCGACACCGGAATGGTATCCAGTTGTGCCATCACCTGTTCCACATCCACCCCGATGGCGGCGTAGCGTTGTCTGGCCAGTTCAAAGGCCTGTTCAATCAGCTTTGTCATATGCAAGTTCCTTAGCAGGTAGGCTCAGCGCCGCAAAGCGAGCCTGATGGGCCGCAAAGACGCTGTGATTCAGCGGGATAAATTTTTCTAACGGGAAATTGTGGCGAATGCAGCGGCGTAAATCGGCCACGTCGCGCAACTCACCCAGCGCGATCAGCTGGCAGCCGATGTTGCCCAGCGTCGAGGCTTCCACCGGGCCGGCAAACACCGGCAGCTGGCAGGCATCGGCGCACAGCTGGTTAAGCAGCGGATTCTGGCAGCCACCACCGACGATATGTAACTGACGCAGCGCAGTGCCGCGCAGGTGGCTAAGCTCCTGCAGCGTCTGCGAATAGAGCAGCGCCAGGCTGTCAAAGATGGTGCGCGCCAGTGCCGCCGGGCTGTGCGGCACGGGCATCGCCTGTTCGGCGCAGGCGTTCTGAATCTCCTCCACCATACTGGCCGGATTGATGAAACGGTGATGATTAGGGTGAATCAGGGCGCGGCAGGCCGGTTCCCGCGCGGCGTCGGCAATTAGCGCAGAGAGATCGCTGATGTGCAGTTCGCTGCACACCCGCTGCAACAGCCACAGGCCCATGATGTTTTTCAGCACCCGATAGCCTTCCGCACCGCCTTCATTGGTCAGATTAGCCTGCAGCGCCGCCTCGCTGACACAGGGTTGCAGGCTTTCGATGCCGATCAGCGACCAGGTACCGGAGCTGAGATAGGCAGCATCGTCCTGCTCCAGCGGCGTGGCCAGCACCGCGCTGGCGGTATCATGGGTGGCGACGGCGATCACCGGAATGCGCTGGCCGCTTGCGTTGCGCCAGTAACCGACGGTATTGCCCGGCGCACGCGGCGTGCCGAACCAGCTGGCGTCTGCGCCCGCCCAGGCCAGCAGCTCGCGATCCCAGTCGCCGCTGTGAATGTTGAGCAGTTGGGTGGTGGTGGCGTTGGTGTATTCCCAGTTGAGTTCACCGGTCAGGCGATAGTGCAGATAATCCGGAATCATCAGCGCGTGCTTCACCTGCGCCTGCCAGTCCGGCTGCTGCAGATGCAGTGCGCGCAGCTGATACAGCGTGTTGAACGGCAGAAACTGAATGCCGGTGCGCTGATAGAGCGCCGGTTTCCCGAGTTCACGCATCGCCTGGGCCATCAGGCCGTCGGTGCGTTTATCACGGTAGCTGACCGCTTCGCCTACCCGCTCGCCGTGCGCGTCCAGCAGCACCAGGTCCACGCCCCAGGTATCAATGCCGAGGCTGTCCGGCACAATGCCCTCCTCATCCAGCTGCTGCAACCCGGCGCGGATCTCCTGTTCCAGCCGGTCCAAATCCCAGCAGTCATAATCGCCGCGCTGCACGCGCGGGTTGGCGAAACGCCGCACTTCGCGCAGGCTGAGCTGCTGACGGTCAGCCTGCCAGCTGGCCAGCATGACGCGGCCACTGGATGCGCCTAAATCGATGGCAACAATATTACGCAGACTCATGGCGATACTCCCTGTGAAGACATGGCGACAGAGTAGAAATCCTGCGCCGCAGGCACCTTCCCGCTAGTGCCAGCGGGTCATCACCGCTGGCAGGTTTGCAAAGGTGTTCGTGAGTGAGCTCACAGAACCGCATAACGGCAGAGTTGTGAGCCTTGCCGCAATTCCATCAATCACTTAGGCGATCTTGAATAATTGGCGATTTTCCTGCGCTGCCCGGTGCAAAATTCAAGGTAAGGTGGCAGGCGGCTGCGTAGACTCGGTTACGGTTTTGTTAACTGAGGGCGCATGATGACGGTATTACACAGTGCTGATTTCTTTCCGGCCGGCGATTACACGATAGCCATTGAACCGCGTGTGCCGCAGTCGGCGTTTCCGGAGCATCACCATGATTTTCATGAAATTGTGCTGGTGGAACAGGGCTCGGGTATCCACGTATTCAATGGTCAGCCGCAGGCGCTCAGCGCCGGCTGCGTCTGTTTTGTGCGCGATCACGATCGCCATCTGTACGAGCAAACCGACAATCTGTGCCTGACGAATGTGCTGTATCGCAGTCCGGCAGCGTTCCGCTTTCTGTCCGGCCTGCAGGCGCTGCTGCCGCGCGAACAGGACGGCCAGTATGTTTCACACTGGCGGATCAACCATAAAGTGATGGCGCAGGCGCTGCAGCTGGTGACGCAGATGAAGCAGCCGGCCAGCTGGTCGCTGGAACGTCAGGCGCAGCAGGAACAACACTTTTTGCAGCTGCTGGTGCTGCTGCGCGAGGCGGCGCACAACGATCAGGCGCAGGACCAGGATGCCCGCCTGCACCGCTTGCTGGACTGGCTGAATGCGCACTACAGTGAGGAGATTGCGTGGGAATCGCTGGCCGATCGCTTCTGTTTGTCGCTGCGTACCCTGCATCGCCAGATGAAGCAGCAGACCGGCAGCACGCCGCAGCGCTATCTTAATCGGCTGCGTTTATTGCAGGCGCGGCACCTGTTGCGCCACAGCGAGATGCGCATCACGGACATCGCCTATCAGTGTGGGTTTGGTGACAGTAATCACTTCTCCACCCTGTTCCGGCGGGAATTTGGCTGCGCGCCGCGCATGGCGCGCCAGCAGATGGGGTAACCGGAGGGCTGACATGCCGCTGTTACTGACGCGCGAGGATTACTTCCCGGCCAGCAATTTGCCTATTGCCGTGGCAGAACGCATGCCGCAACCCTCTTTCCCACCGCACCGGCATGAGTTCAGCGAGATTGTGATTGTCTGGCGCGGTAATGGCCTGCATATCCTCAACGATCGGCCGTGGCTGATCACCTGCGGCGATGTGTTTTACATTCGCGACAGTGATTGCCACAGCTTTGATAGCGTCAACGATCTGGCGCTCGACAATATTCTCTACTGCCGCGATCGCTTCAGCCTGGCGCTCGACTGGCAGCAGCTGCTGCCGCCACAGGATGAAGAGACACCCGCCAGCTGGCGTCTGACCACGCGCGGCATGGCGCTGGCGCGCGGCGTCATCAGCCAGCTGGAGCGCGAAAGTCGCAAAAGCGATTCGCTCTCGATTCAGCTGTCGGAAGCGCTGTTTTTGCAGCTGACACTGATATTGCGCCGTCACGGCTACGCCGCCGATCGCCCGTGGGTGCTGCCGGAGGGCGAACAGCTCGATCTGCTGATGTCGGCGCTGCTCGGCGATATCAGCCGCCCCTTCGATCTGCCCCATTTCTGCCAGCAAAATCAGCTCAGCGAACGGTCGCTGAAACAGCTGTTCCGTCAGCAAACCGGCATGACCATCGGCCACTACCTGCGTCAGCTGCAGCTGTGTCAGGCAAAATATCTGTTGCGCACGCAGGCATGTCTGATTAGCGAAGTGGCGGCACGCTGCGGGTTTGATGACAGCAACTACTTTTCCGTGGTGTTTACGCGCGAAACCGGGTTAACACCCAGCGCGTGGCGTCAGCGTTTTTTGTCGCCGCGCGAACCGATGGCAGACAAAGAAAAAGCCTGACGCGCGCAGAGACGCGTCAGGCGGTGTGATGTTAAGCGCGGTCAGGCGGCCATACCGAGACCGACAATGTTTGCCGCGATAATGATCACCACGCAGCCAATCGATAACACACTCACCGGTCGACGCCCCACCGATTTCCACTCCTTCAGCACCAGTCCTACCAGGCCGCCGCACAGCACGTACAGGCTCATGTGCAGCATCCAGCTTACGAAGTCGTACTGCGGAGGAATTTTTGCGTGGCCCCAGGCATAAAAGAAGAACTGCAGATACCACATGGTTCCCCCCAGCACGGCGAAGGCGATGTTGGCGATCAGCAGCGGTTTTGCCACGGAAAAATCGCGGCGCAGCGAAAGCTCCGGCTTCACCGCCAGGCGGATAAAGCAGTAAGCCAGGTTGATCAGCGCGCCACCGCCCATGATCACCACGTAGCTCGGCAAGGCCACATACAGCGGATTGATGCCCAGACTGGCAGCGGCTTCATGCATCGGCTTCGCCGCATCCATGGCAAACGACATGCCAGCCGAGAAGATGCCGCACAGCACCGCCAGCACCAGGCCTTTCTTCAGGTTGAAATCTTCGGCGTTAATCCCCAGCGCCCGTTCCTTTAGCAGCCCGGCGCGCGACACAATCGCCACACCCAGCAGCGCAACCAGTACGCCCAGCAGCGTCATCCGGCCGCCGGCGGAGCTGAACAGTTCAACGAATCGGCCCTGCAACAGCGGCGTCATCAGCGTCCCCACCACCAGCGTAATGCCAATGGCGATGCCAATCCCCATCGACATCCCCAGATAGCGCATGGTGAGGCCATAGTTGATGTTGCCGATGCCCCACATGGCACCGAACAGAAACACCGGCAGCAGCTGCGATAAGCTGAAACTGCTGTAGTACGCCCAGAAGTTCGGTAACAGCGCGGCACTGACTGCCCAGGGCAGAATCAGCCACGACATCACGCCGCCGACCGACCACATGGTTTCCCATGACCACTTTTTAACCTGTTTAAACGGAGCATAAAAACAGGCGGCGCTGGCGGCACCCACCAGATGCCAGAAGATACCTGCAAGAATGGCACTGTTCATTGTTATTCCTTCGTAAGGTTGAGGCCAGACGGAAACACCTGCGGTTTCCGATTAGTGGCAGTCTATGGCGCACTGCGTGGACTCAGCCTTTGGATGGTTGCCGTAAAGCCAGGCTGACTGGCAAAATCGGGTGGGTATGCTACATAGGGATCACAAATTCGCATTTGCAGCTGTTATGCCGGGGAAACTCTTTAAGTTGCTTATTATTCGGCATATTTTTGATTTATGTTGTGTTGATCGGCACAGTTTTTCATCTGTTGCCAGCGCGCCGCTTAACATGGCACTCACACAAAGCTGCGCGAAGCACTTCCCCCGACGGGGTTAAATCCGTATAACGTGGGAAAAATCATCGGAACCAGGGATTGAGATGAAGAGCAAACGGTTAACGCTGGTGCTGTCGCAGGCGGTGAGCCGCGTGATGCTGGATGACATCCGCGCCATCGTGCCGCCCGAGGCGCTGAATGTGTTCATTAATGGCTTAGATACTACTCACTACGCCACGCTGGACTGCGTGCAGAGCGAAGAGAACTGCGCGCTGCTGGCGTCAGCCATTGTGGTGTGGCGTCAGCTCGGCCATGTGCATCAGATTCAGTATCAGAAAGGCGAACATCTGCGTCAGGTCGATGACGCGACACAATTTCAGCTATTCAGTATGATGAAAACCCACCGCGCGCTAATCCAGCTCGCCTAACGCTCAGGATGCATATGAAAATCGGTCTGCTGTTCCCCATCGCCATTATCGTTGCCGGTGTCAGTTTTCTGGTCTGGTTTATTGCCAGCGGCGCCATGATGCCCGGTTCCTGAAACGGTCCACTGACGCAGAATGCTGCGTCGGTCGCGTGATTCTTGCCGCTATTGCCAGCGCCCTGCCGGTGCTGGCAGTGATAAAAAGGTCGCCAGCGTTCATCTGCTTCACTCTTCCTTCACATCAGTTTAACAAAACCGAGCGTGGAGCCCCTGCACATGACCCTTCATCATCAACACTACATTAATGGCGCGTTTGTCGAGGCGCATAACGATAGCTGGATTGAAGTGATTAACCCGGCGACGGAGACCCTGCTGTCACGCGTGCCCCAGGGCAGCAAACAGCAGGCGGCGGCAGCCATTGCCGCCGCAGAAGCCGCTCAGCCCGGCTGGGAAGCGTTACCGGCGGTGACGCGCGGCGACTGGCTGCACCGCATCGCCACGGCAATTCGCCAGCGCGAGCCTGAGCTGAGCGCCACCCTCGTCGCGGAGGGCGGCAAAACCCAGGCGCTGGCGCAAACTGAAGTGCTGTTTACCGCTGACTACTTCGACTACATGGCGGAATGGGCGCGACGCTACGAAGGCGAAATCATCAACAGCGATCGCCCAAACGAAAACATCTTTGTGTTTAAGAAAGCGATTGGCGTGACCACCGGCATTCTGCCGTGGAATTTTCCCTTCTTCCTGATTGCGCGCAAAGCGGCACCGGCGCTGATCACCGGCAACACTATCGTGCTGAAGCCGAGTGAGGTTACCCCGAACAACGCCGCCCTGTTCGCCGCCATTATCGACGACCTCGGCCTGCCGCCCGGGGTAATTAACATCGTTTACGGCTATGGCCCGGAGGTGGGACAGGAACTGGCCGCCAATCCTAAAGTCGGGTTAGTGAGCCTGACCGGCAGCGTCAACGCCGGCATCGCCACCATGGCCGCCGCAGCGCCGAATGTGACCAAAGTGTCGCTGGAGTTGGGCGGTAAAGCACCGGCAATTGTCATGGACGACGCCGACCTCGATCTGGCCGTCAGGGCTATCGTCAGTTCGCGCATTATTAACAGCGGTCAGGTGTGTAACTGCGCCGAGCGCGTGTATGTGCAAGACGGCATTTACGATCGCTTTATCAGCGCCCTGACCGGGGCGATGCAGCAGGTGAAATTTGGCGATCCGGCGCAGCAGGCCGATGTGGATATGGGGCCGCTGATTAGCGCAGCCGCGTGCGACCGCGTCGGGCAAAAGGTCGCCAGCGCCGTTGCGCAGGGCGGCAAGGTGGTGCTGGGTGGCAAACGTGCCGGTGAACGCGGCTTTTATTTTGAACCAACCATCATCACCGGGGTACGTCAGGAGATGGCGATCATGCGTGAGGAGATTTTTGGCCCGGTGCTGCCGGTGATGCGCTTTAACACGCTGGATGAAGCCATCGCGCTGGCTAACGACTGCGACTATGGCCTGACCTCATCGCTGTATACCCGCGATCTGAACACCGCGATGATCGCGCTGCGCCGGCTGAAATTCGGTGAAACCTACATTAACCGTGAAAATTTTGAAGCGATGCAGGGGTTCCATGCCGGCTGGCGCAAATCCGGCATCGGCGGTGCCGATGGCCGCCACGGGCTGGAGGAGTATCTGCAAACGCACGTCGCCTATCTGCAGTTTGCCTGATGCGTAAACACCGGTGCGCAGTGCGCGCACCGGTTGCCACTTAGCGTATCCGTTTCTGACTGCGCAGCAGCGCTACCCCGCTTAAGAGCGACATCGCCATCAGGTAGTAGCCCGGCGCCAGACTGGTGCCGGTGGCGCTGATCAGCAGCGTGCAAATCAGCGGCGCAAAACCACCAAATACCGTAACCGCAATGTTATAGCTGATGGCCATGCCGCTGGCGCGCGTACCAATCGGGAACAGATCCGCCATCACCGAGGGTACGGTAGAAAAATAGATCGATTTCAGCAGCGCCATCCAGCATACCAGCACAATCAGCGTGGCCGGCGTGGTGTGATTGACCACCAGCCGAAAGGCCGGATAGATGGTGACCATCAGCAGTATGAGCGAGCCCCACATCAGCGGCAGGCGGCCAATGCGTTCCGCCCACAATCCCATCAGCGGCGTCACCACCGTCAGAATCACCCCGGCCAGCAGCGTGGCAGTAAAGGCCACCGAGCCCGGCAGATGCAGGTTTTTGGTTGCGTAGGTCGGCACGTAGTTGAGCATGTAGTTGACCGCCGTGGAGATCACCATCAGGCCAATCGCCAGCAGCATCAGCGCTTTTTGCCGGCCAAACAGCCGTTTGAGCGGGGCCGCTTCCGGCGTCTGCGCGGCAAAGCTGGCGGGCTCGTGCACGTGACGGCGGATATACAGCCCGAGCGGGCCAATCAGCAGGCCGAAGGCAAACGGAATACGCCAGCCCCACGCCTGAATCTGGCCTTCGCTCAGGATCTGCGTCAGACCGAGACCAAACGCCGAGGCCATCAGCGTGCTGGCGCCCTGAGTGGCGAACTGCCAGCTGGCGATAAAGGCTTTGCGCTCGGGAAAATGCTCGACCAGAAACGCCGTAGAGCTGCCAAATTCGCCACCGGCAGAGAAGCCCTGCACCAGGCGCGCCAGCAGGATCAGCAGCGGTGCGAGCAGGCCGATGCTGTCGTAGCCCGGCATAAAAGTAATGATGGCTCCGCCAAGCATCATCAGATTGATTGAGAGCAGCAGCGCTTTTTTACGCCCGTGGCGATCGGCATAGTTGCCCAGCACCACCGCGCCCAGCGGGCGAATCAGAAAGGAGACGCCGAAACTGCCAAAGGTCAGCAGCAGCGAGACCGACGCATCGCTGGTGGGAAAGAAGGCGTGGGCGATATAGCTGGCGAAAAAGCCATATACCGCAATGTCGAACCACTCCAGCGCATTACCGATGCAGGTCGCAAACAGCGTTTTGTGCAGGTTTGGCTTCACCCCGCTCAGCGGCGCGCTATGGCTGAGGCTGCTCATGCGCCACCTCCCGCATAAGCGCGGTGTTGCGCCAGCCATTCCGTGCCCTGCTCGCCCAGCTCCCACAGCAGCTGCGTCATGATCTGCAGCCCTTCGCGGGCAATCGATTTCAGCATGTGCTCATTCACGCCATGCTGACCACAGGCGGGATACGAATGCGGCACCCACAGCGTTGGCAGGCCCAGAATCTCCGCGAACACCTCATTTGGCAGCGATCCCCCAAGGTTGGGCAGCAGCGCCGGTTTTTTGCCGCTGGTTGCCGCCATGCTGTTCAGCACCCAGTGCACCAGCGGATCGTCAGGATCCAGACGCGTGGCGGGTGAACCGCGCAAAAATTCAACCTCAACATCCTGGAAGCCGTGCTGCGCCAGATGCGCGCTGACATGCTGCGCCAGCCGCTGCCAGTCGGTACCGACCACAAAACGCAGCTGGCACACCGCCGTCGCGCTGCCGGGAATGGCATTCATCGGGCGCGCCGGGTTACCGGTGAGAAACGACAGCACTTCCAGCGTGTTCCAGCCGTAGAGGCGTTCGGCAGGCGTCAGGCCTGGCTCGCCCCAGTTGGT
This sequence comes from gamma proteobacterium symbiont of Lampromicra miyakona, assembly GCF_059730895.1. Lineage (NCBI taxonomy): Bacteria > Pseudomonadati > Pseudomonadota > Gammaproteobacteria > gamma proteobacterium symbiont of Lampromicra miyakona. Next base: position 2,106,981 of record NZ_AP035932.1, read on the forward strand.
GTCAATCGCGGGATCGCCTGGCATGCCGCCCACCTCGATATCGCTGAGAATGGTGCGCACCTGCGGGGTCAGCGAATCGGGCCGCAGCGCCGCAACCTGCAGCACGCCCTGCGCGTCCACCAGCGTGGCGATGGCGCTGGCCAGCCGGGTGCCGGGATTGCTCAGCAGTCCGCCCCAGTTGCCGGAGTGATAAGCATTGTCACGCGCGTTGATGGTCAGGCGGAAATTTACCGCACCGCGCGAACCGAGGAACAGCGTCGGCCGCACGGCGTTGAGCCGCGGACCGTCGGAGGCAATGAACAGGTCAGCCTGCAACAGTTCCGCCTGCTGCTGACACAACTGCGCCAGCCCCGGCGAGCTGATCTCTTCGCCCATCTCAAACAGCCATTTGCAGTTAAAGCCGAGACGGCCGCCGCGCGCCTGATACACCTGCTCCAGCGCCGCAAGATTGACGCAGTGCTGACCTTTGTTGTCGGCGCTGCCGCGCCCGTACCAGCGATCGCCCTCTTCGGTCAGCTGCCACGGCGACAGCCCGCTGCGCCAGTTCTCGTCATCGCCGAATACCACATCACCGTGCCCGTAGCTCAGCAAGGTCGGTAAGGCGGGATCTTCCATGCGCACCGCCACGAGGAATGGCCGGCCGGCGGCGTGCGGGTTATCAATAAGCTGTAGCGTGAAGCCCAGCGCCTGCAGTTGCGGCGCAATCTCCTGCTGCAAATAGTCCTGTAACGCCGCATCGCGATCGTCGCGCTGGCTCTCGGTGCGCCACGCCACGCGGCGCGCCAGGATACGTTGAAATTCCCCGCTGTCGAAATATGCGGTGGCCTGCTGAACCGCCTGTTGTGCTGTCATGTTTGCCCTGCCTGTTATAGGTCTGCTGTTTTTTCATCTTTGCGGAAAGGCAGCTTTGCCACAATTATCAATTTATCGAGTAAGATTTGCCTTTAAAGCAAAGCTGCGTTGCCCGATTTCGAGGCAGGTACAAACGGAGGCCATGGCATGTTAAGCACGGAAATGCGTTATTTTCTCGCGGTAGCCGATTGCGGTTCGCTCAGCGCAGCCAGCGCCCAGCTGTTTGTGGCGGTCTCTGCCATCAGCCGTCAAATTCAGCGGCTGGAGCAGCAGCTGGGCGTGATGCTGTTTGCGCGTCATGCGCGCGGCATGGTGCTGACCGAGGCCGGCGAGATTTTTGCCCATCACGTGCGCAAAAATCTGCTGGATATGGAGTATGCGCTGGCGGAGATCAAAGGCCTGAAGGCGGTGCGGCGCACGCTGATTCGTGTCGCCTGCACCGACGGGCTGGCGTTTACCCTGCTGCCCCGGCTGATTGCCGCCTTTCGCCGCGATCATCCCGGCGTGCTGTTTGACGTCCGGGTGGCTAGCGCGCAGGGCGTGGCTGAACTGCTGCGCAGCGGCGAGTGCGATGTGGCATTGCAATTCAGCCTGCACGCGGAACGTGCGGTTGAGGTGGTGGGCTCATGGCCGGCGCCGGTGCTGCTGGTGATGCATGACAGCCATCCGCTGGCGGGCGTGCCGCAGGTGGCGCTGGCCGATCTCAGCCACTATCCGCTGGCACTACCGCAGCAAAACACCACGGTACGCCAGCTGTTTGAGCTGGCCAGCCACATGAGTGGCCACCTGATTGAACCGGTGCTGACCTGCGACAATTTCTCCACCCTGTTTCATTTTCTACTGCGCACGCCGCTGGCGGTGACCATTTGCAGCAGTTTTACCCTGGAGGAAGCGCAGCAGCAGGGTCTGGTGATGCGCGCGGTCAATATCGATCAGCTAAGCCAGCGTACGCTGCAGCTGCAGACGCAGTCAGGGCGACCCGCAGCGCCGCCCTGACTCTGTTTCTGACCTTTCTGCAACAGCAGCTCAGCGCGCTGTCCGCTGCGATTAAGGCGTGATATCCACCGGATAGAAGATATGCTTGCCGAACGGATCCACCTGGTAGCCGCTGACCGATTTACGCACCGGCTCGAAAATCGTTGAGTGCGCAATCATGACCGCCGGCATCTGGTCATGCATCATCTGCTGCGCCTCGCGGTATAACGCCACGCGCTTGTCATGATTTTGTTCGGCGCGCGCCTCGGTGATGATTTTCTCAAACGGCGCATAGCACCATTTGGACGAGTTGGAGCCGCCGTTCGCCGAGGTGCAGCTGTACAATGGCCCGAAGAAGTTATCCGGATCGCCGGTGGCGGTGGTCCAGCCCATCAGCGCTGCCTGATGCTCACCGCCCTTAACGCGCTTCAGGTATTCGCCCCACTCATAGCTGACGATGTTGGCTTTGATGCCCACTTTTGCCCAGTCGGCCTGAATCATCTCAGCCATGCGGCGGGCGTTGGGGTTATACGGCCGCTGGACCGGCATCGCCCACAGCGAAATTTCGGTGCCCGGCTGAATGCCGGCCTGCTGCAGCAGCGCTTTGGCCTGTTGCGGATCGTAGGCGTAATCCTGCAGATCTTTATCAGCACTCCACACATCCGGCGGCAGAATATTCTTCGCCACCGTGCCGGTACCTTTGAAGATGGCATCAATGATCGCCTGCTTATTGATGGCCATCGCCAGCGCCTGGCGCACTTTCACGTTATCCAGCGGGGCTTTGGTGGTGTTGAACGACAGGAAACCGGTGTTGAGGCCAGATTTCTGTTCCAGCGTGATGTTCGGGTTGTGGCGCATGTTGTCGAGATCGGCCGGATTAGGGAACGGCATCACCTGGCACTCGTTTTTCTCCAGTTTGGCATAGCGCACCGAGGCGTCCGGGGTGATGGAAAACACCAGCCGATCGATTTTAGCCTTGCCCTGCCAGTACTGCGGGAAGGCTTTGTAGAGAATGCGGGAATCTTTTTGATACTGCACCAGCTCAAACGGTCCGGTGCCAATCGGCTGCATGTCGACCTTTTCCGGCGTACCGGCTTTCAGCATCTGGTCGGCATATTCCGCCGAGTGAATCGAGGCGAAATACCACGCCAGATCGGCGAGAAACGGCGCTTCGGCATGGGCCAGCGTAATCCGCACCGTCAGATCATCCACCTTATCGATACGGGTGATCAGTTTTGCCAGCTCGAGGCTTTCAAAGTTGGCATAGTTACCGCCCGAAACGGTGTGATACGGGTTTTTCGTATCGAGCTGGCGCATAAACGAGAAGATCACGTCATCGGCGTTGAGATCGCGCGACGGCGTAAACAGTTTATTGCTCTGGAACTTAACCCCTTTGCGCAGATGGAAGGTATACACCTTGCCGTCCGGGCTGATCTCCCAGCGCTCCGCCAGGCTGGGCACCAGCTCGGTGGTGCCCGGTTTGAAATCCACCAGGCGGTTAAAAATCGGCACGGCGCTGGCGTCCACGCTGGTACCGGAGGTGTAGAGCTGCGGATTGAAGTTTTCCGGCGAGCCTTCAGAACAGTAAACCAGCGTCTTCGCCGAGACGCCGCCTGCAACCGCTAACCCCAGTGCGCTAAGCGCCAGTTTTCCTATCATCTTTTTCATCGTCTTCTCGCTTTTTATTGACTTCCATGAGCCAGCATCGGTATTTATTTCATAAATAACATGATTTAGCCGTCTGGCGTATCTCCAGTGGCGCAAAGCTAATAAGGAATTGTGATGACAGACCAACTTGCCCGTCAGCTGACCCAGCGTTTTTACCGTTATCTGGCGGTCTCCAGCCAGAGCGATGCCAAATCCAGCACGCTGCCCAGTACGCCGTCGCAACACGCCATGGCGGAACTGCTGGCGCAGGAGCTGCGCGATCTCGGTCTGCAGGATGTGGTGATTGATCAGCATGCCACGGTGACCGCCGTGAAACCGGGCAACCGGCCTGGCGCGCCGCGCGTGGGCTTTATCACCCATATTGATACCGTCGATGTCGGGCTATCACCGGATATCCATCCGCAAACCCTGCGCTTTGAGGGCGCGGATCTGTGTCTGAATGCGCAGCAGGACATCTGGTTGCGGGTGGCGGAGCATCCGGAAATCCTGCCGTATGTCGGTCAGGAGATTGTGTTCAGCGACGGCACCAGCGTGCTGGGGGCCGACAACAAAGCGGCAGTCAGCGTGGTGATGACGCTGGTGGAGAACCTGCGTGGCGAGCACGGTGATGTGGTGGTGGCGTTTGTGCCGGATGAAGAGATCGGCCTGCGCGGCGCCAAGGCGCTGGACCTGGAGACGCGCTTTAACGTCGATTTCGCCTGGACCATCGACTGCTGCGAGCTGGGCGAAGTGGTGTATGAATGCTTCAACGGCGCCTCCGCTGAAATTACCTTCACCGGCGTGCCGGCGCATCCCATGTCGGGCAAAGGCGTGCTGGTGAATCCGCTACTTATGGCGCACGACTTCATCTCCCGCTTCGACCGGCTTGCCACGCCCGAGCATACCGCCGGGCGCGATGGCTATATCTGGTTCAATGATATGCAGGCCAATGCCAGCCAGGCGGTATTGAAAGCGTCGATTCGCGATTTCGATTTAAAGGGTTTTGATGCGAAGAAGCAGCAGCTGGTGGAAGTCGCCGATCAGATCGCCGCGCACTATCCGACTGGTCACGTCGCGCTGAAGATCAATGATATCTATAGCAACATCAGTAACGCGATAGGTGAGGACCGGCGGGCAATCGATCTGATTTTTGCTGCGCTGCAGCAGGTGGGCGTGGAACCTAAAGTGATTCCGATGCGCGGCGGCACCGATGGGTCTGCGCTGTCGGCCAAAGGGTTACTGACGCCGAATTTCTTCACCGGCGCGCACAATTTCCATTCGCGCTTTGAATTCCTGCCGATCCCGTCATTTGTGAAGTCGTATCAGGTGGCGGAAGCGCTCTGTTATCTGGCGGCCCGATAAGCGCGGTTGCAAGACAGCCTGACCGGCAACTGCCGATCAGGCTGACACCCGCTTACTTGCTGACGCTGACGTCAATGCCCGGGAAGAATTTCGCCGCCAGTTTAGTCACGGTGCCGTCGGCCTGGACTTTGGCGATGGCCGCATCCAGTTCCCCTTTCAGCTTGCTATCGCCTTTGCGCAGACCGAAACCAATGCCGGAACCGAGAATGGTGTCGTCTTCCACCGGCTTACCGGCGAAGGCGAAACCTTTGCCCTGCGGCTTATCGAGGAAACCAGACTGACCGGCGGCGGACATCACCAGCGTACCGTCAAGACGGCCAGCGACCATGTCGTTATACACCTGGTTCTGATCCTGATACGACGTCACCGTCACGCCCTGGGATTCCCAGTGCTTTTTAGCGTAGGTTTCCTGGATTGAGCCCTGCAGCACGCCAATATTTTTACCTTTCAGCGACGCCGCCGTCGGTTCGAGTTTCTCGCCCTGCTTCACGATCAGCATGGTAGGAATGCGGTAGATCGGGTTGGTGAAGTCGATACTTTTCGCCCGCGCCTCGGTGATGTTCATCGCCGAGTTAATCGCATCGAATTTTTTCGCCTGCAGCGCCGGGATCAGCGCATCAAAGCTGCTCTCAACCCATTTGCAGTCAAAATGGCCGACCTGGCAGATGGCTTTGCCCAGTTCGATGTCAAAACCCTCCAGCTCGCCCTGCGCGTTGCGGCTTTCAAATGGCGGATATTGCGACTCCAGACCGTAGCGCAGGCTCTCCTGCGCCAGCGCCTGCACGGAGGTGATCATGCCCAGTGCGATAAACAGTGCGTTCAGTTTTTTCATTATTTTCCCCTAATTACCCTTTAACCCGGCACAGCGCCTGCGCGCCGGCTTCGAGCGTTGCGTCGTCTTTAGCAAAAGAAAGGCGGATTAATTTATTGTCAGTGCCATCCATATAAAACGCCGACAGCGGAATGGTGGCCACACCGTGATCGACGATGAGACGTTTTACCATTTCACTGTCGCTTTCGTCACTGAAATGTCCGTAGCTGGCCAACATAAAGAACGAACCGGCGCTCGGTAACAGCCTGAACGGTGAATCCTGCAGCAGCGTCTGCAGCCGATCGCGCTTCGCCTGATAAAACGACGACAGCTGCAGATAGTTTTGCGGGTTCTGCAGATACTGCGCGAAGCCAACCTGCATCGGCGTATCGGCGGCGTACATCATGAACTGATGCACCTTGACGATCTCCGCCATCAGCGCAGCAGGCGCCAGCGCATAGCCGACGCGCCAGCCGGTGACGTGGAAGGTTTTGCCGAAGGAGGACACCACCACGCTACGCTGTGCCAGTTCCGCGTGCGTGGCCATGCCGCAGTGCGTCTGGCCGTCAAACACGATGTGTTCGTAGACTTCATCAGACAACACCACGATGTCGGTGTTACGCGTCAGGGCCGCCAGCTGGTCGAGATCGACGGCATTCAGTACCTGTCCGCTCGGGTTATGTGGCGTATTGATGATAATCATGCGCGTACGCGGCGTGATCGCGGCACGCAGTGCGTCCCAGTCAATCGCAAAATCCGGCACCTGCAGCTTGAGGCCGATCGGCGTCGCGCCCTGTAACCGCACCACCGGCGCGTAGCTGTCAAAGGCTGGCTCAAAGAAAATCACTTCATCACCCGGATGCACCAGCGCCGAAATCGCCATGTAGATGCCCTGACTGGCACTGCCGGTGATCAGGACTTCGCTGGCGGCATCGTACTGCTGGCCATACAGGCGGTACACCTTCTCCGCCAGCGCTTCACGCAGCGCCGGTAAACCGGTCATGGCGGCGTACTGATTATGGCCGTCGCGCATCGCCTGGCTGACCAGCTCAACCAGCTGCGGGTCACACGGGAAATTGGGCGCGCCCTGAGAGAGATTAACGGCCTGGTGCTGTGCGGACAGCTGGCCGATCACGCTAAAAATGGTGGTGCCGACGTCCGGCTGTTTGGAGGAGAGCTTCACGCTGCTGTTCAGGGTCATCATTGCTCCACAGGTTGCATAACCACGTATCGTAAGTAGATTTCTATTCAACGGCGCGACGCTTGAGTCGACAAGCGAATTGTTGTCATAATAGCCATGATAAAAAATCATAGCTCGAGGCCGTTATGTCCCGCTCTGCTCTGCCACTCAACGCCATTCATGCCTTTCTGGTCACCGCCCGTCATCTCAACCTGACGCGCGCCGCCAGCGAACTGTGCATCACTCAGGGCGCGGTGAGCCGCAAAATTGCGGCGCTGGAGAGCTGGCTGGGATTTGCCCTGTTTGAACGCCACGCGCGCGGTCTGCATCTCACCGATCAGGGCGCGGCGCTACTGCCGGAGCTGCAACAGGGATTCAATCTGCTGGTCAATGCCACAGAGAAAGCCAGCCGCAGCAATGCCTCGATTCGGCTGAAAGCCCCGACCTGCGCTATGCGCTGGCTGGTGCCGCGTCTGGTGGCGCTGGAGCAGCAGCGGCCAGACATCCACGTGGCGCTCACCACCACGCTTGATCACGCGTCGCAGCTGGAAAACTTTGATGCGGCGATTGTATTCGGCACGCCGCCTGCCGGTGCCATTCCGCTGTTTGCCGAGCGCCTGACGCCGGTGCTGGCCAGCAGCGTGCCGGCGCCGCGCCATGTCAGCGAACTGGCCAGATTCACCTTCCTGCATCCGACCGGCGATACGCGCGACTGGCAGCTGTGGCTGTCCGGCCAGGCGGAGCAGTTGCCGATGGCGCGCAATCAGCACTTCGCCACCATGGATTTGGCGATCAGCGCGGCGATTCAGGGATTTGGCGTGACGGTGGCGGATATTACGCTGGTGGAGAATGATTTGGCGAATGGGCGGTTAATCGCCCCGTTTGCCGCGAGTGTGGCAACCGGGGCGAGCTACAGCCTGTTACAGCGGGCGGAAAAAGATGCGCCACCGTTTTTGCCGCAGCTGGTGGCGTGGTTGTGTCAGCCTCAGAATGAAACCCACTCTTCACTGCTGGCGGGTTTACCCTGAGCGCCTGCGGCAGCAGATAACACCGGCCGGCGCAGCGCAGGCGCGGCAGCGGATGCTACGGCCTGCGCGCGCGGCGCGCTGTCGGACAGGCGGAACTTCGCCACCGACGCCTGCAGCTCTTCGGTCTGACGCTCCAGCGCGCTGGCCGCCGCCGACACCTGCTCCACCAGCGATGCGTTCTGCTGGGTGACGCTGTCCATTTCGGTGACGGCGGTGCCGACCTGCGAAATCCCTTTGCTCTGCTCTTCCGACGCGGCAGCGATGTGCTTCATGATCTCATTCACATCCTGCACCGACTTCAGAATGTCATGCATGGTGCTGCCAGCGCTGCTGACCAGCTCCGAGCCCTTTTCAACGCGTGACACCGAATCTTCAATCAGCGTGGCGATCTCTTTTGCGGCGCCGGCGCTGCGTTGCGCCAGGTTGCGCACTTCGCTGGCCACCACGGCAAAGCCGCGCCCCTGCTCACCGGCACGCGCCGCTTCGACTGCCGCGTTGAGCGCCAGGATGTTGGTCTGGAAGGCGATGCCGTTGATCACGCTGGTGATTTCGGCAATCTTTTTCGAACTGCCGGAAATGCCCTGCATGGTGGTCACCACTTCGCCAACCAGACGGCCGCCCTGCTGCGCGGTACCGGTGGCGGTCTCCGCCAGCGCGCTGGCCTGACGTGCGTTGTCGGCGTTGAACTTCACCGTGGCAGTCAGTTGCTCCATGCTGGCCGCGGTCTGTTCCAGCGCGGCCGCCTGCTCTTCGGTGCGCGATGAAAGATCGTTATTGCCGGCTGAAATTTCTGCTGCGCCGCGGTAGATGTTCTCCGTGCCGCTGCGGATGGCGCTGACTGCTTCACGCAGGCTGTCCTGCATCGCCCGCAGCAGTGGCACCAGTTTGCCGACGCAGTTGCGGCCAAATTCTTCCACCGGCTGGCTGAGATCGCCCTGCGCAATCACGGTAAAATGGTTACGGATGCGATCCAGTGGTTTCACCAGCATCGTCACCAGGTAACGGTCAGTGAACAGCAGAATCAATAAGCCGAACACCACCGCCGACACAATAATCACTTTGGTCATGCTGGTAAGCGTGTCCACGGTCACGCGGGTCTCATCCAGCTTGCTGCTGGCGGCCTGATTAAACGCTTCTGCGCTGGCACCAAACGCCCGGCTCAGCGGCGGCGTGACATTGTTGGCCTGCGCGCGCCATGCATCCAGTGAAGCCTGCTGCGCCAGCGCCACCTGTGGCGCGATACCCTCATCCAGCAGTTTCTGCCAGCTGCTGATCACATTGTTCACCGTCTCACTGTCCATCGGACCCGGCGCCATGGCTTTGAACTGGGTTAACTGCTGTTTCATGTTATCCAGTGCCTGCTGCACCGGCGCGAACGCTTCTGCGGTCGGCGCGTTACCGGCGGTGCGGCCTTCCATTACCCGCGACAGACGCGTGACCACGCGGAAATATTGATCGTTGCCTTTGCTGAGCGCCGTCATCTGGTTTACCAGCTGACGATCAATCTCGTTACCCTCGCCGAGCGCATTCAGCGAGTGGACGCTGAACAGCCCTACGCCACACCATAACAGGCAGAAAAGCCCGAGAATGGTCAGCATAACGGCGCGAATCGTGAAGTTTTTTAACATACCCATACATAATCCCCTGGTGTGAACGCTGGCAGCCCGGATAAAACAGGGCTTAGGGTATTTATCGGCAGCGAACCGGGAAAAGATAAATGTTTTGTAAGCTAATTAATTGCAGGATGGGGTGCCGCGCGGGGCGGCTGAGCGGTCGTAAAATCAGGCAGATAGCGGCCAATTTGCCTTAAAAAAACATTGATGTTTTTACATGATTAGCAGGCTTATTAAAGTTTAACGTGGCTGCGTATCATCAGGCGAAACAGACGCAGACGGCCGCGCATAAATCGCGCCTTCAGCACCGATTCCGCTTTACCGTCGTGGCCAAAGGCGAGAGTCAAATCTTCACCTGGCCGCCACACCGGCCAGTCGGGTTCCCCGTCGAGCCGCAGCCGATGGCTGAACTCACTGGCATCCCGTGCAAAGGCCACCCACCAGGCGCTGACGCGGCCGGCAAAGGCGATATCGCTGGCGCTGTAATGCCAGTCACCCGGCGGCGGCAGCGTCGCGAGCGTATTGAAGACATAAGGAATTTCGTTGCCGTGCCAGGTGCCGTGCGGGTAGAGATGACGCGCGTTTTCTGACACATAATCAAACCAGTAACGCCACGCAGGCATGCCGATGCTGTGCTGCGACTGCGCCACCAGCAGCGGCATGACGGTAAACGCCATGTCGCGCGCCACCGCGCGTCCCAGCAGGCTGTCATCATGGATATCGTACAGCCACTTCAACAGGCGATAACTCAGGCGACTTTTGCTGCGCAGCTGCTGTAACACGCTGCGGGCATCTACGCCGAAGTAGTCCAGCACGCTGGCTTCATCGCTGTTGCTGCCAATCATCAACGGCACGCGATGCTGTTTACCCGCCATAAAGGTGTCGAGCATCGGTCTGGGTAGCACCGCATCGCCGCTGATGGCCACCGGCCCCAGCGCCAGCGGTCGCTCCAGCGGCCAGAAACTGTCGGCCGGCAGTGCGCGCAGCTGCTCCGCACTGGCATCCGCGGCCAGATTGAAATGCGCTGCCACCTGCAGGCCGGTTTGCTGCGCCTGCTTATGCGGCACGTCCGGCAGGCTGTAGGCACTTTGCACGATGCCCTTATGAAACAGTCCTTCGGCCAGCGGCGAGCAACATAGCGACAGTACGCTGCGCGCGCCGGACGATTCGCCAAACAGCGTGACGTTATGGCGATCGCCGCCAAATGCCGGGATGTTACGCTGAATCCACTGCAGCGCGGCAATCTGATCCAGCAGCGCAAAATTATTGACCACCTTGCCCGGCGGATACTGGGCGTCGAGCGCAGGATGCGCAAAAAAGCCGAAATGGCCAAGGCGGTAATTGAGTGTCACCACCACTACGCCCTGCGCCGCCAGCGCTTTGCCGCGATAGGGATCAAGGCTGCCGGCGCCGATGCTGAAGCCACCGCCGTGCAGCCATACCATCACCGGTAACGGCGTAGCGGGTTCGACATCGGGCGTCCAGACATTCAGATAGAGGCAATCTTCGCTGAAGCAGCCCGGATCGCCGCCGCCAGCCGCCACACAGTAGTCACGATTTTGCCAGCTGGCATCGCCCCACGCGGTGGCATCGCGCAGCGTTTGCCACGGTACCACCGGCTGCGGCGGACGCCAGCGCAGTGCGCCAACCGGCGGCGCTGCATAAGGTATTCCTTTAAAGGTAAACAGTTCATCATCCATCAGGCCTCTGAGTTCACCTTCTGCCGTCATGATCCTCAGACGTCGTTCGTTTTTCATTGCGGGTTCCTGGTAAAGCCTGATTCCATTATTTGCAGGCCTCAGTGGAATGTCTATGTTCTGCAAGCATTTGCAGATTAAGCCGAATAAGCGACCGATTCATTGAACAACTTCATCAAATTTTTTGGTTAACTGCAGCGGCGCATTCTGTTTTATGGTTTCAAGTTAACCTGGCGTGACGGAGAGACGCGATGTTTGCTGGCATCAATCAGCTGTTCACCCGGATGAGCGATCACCCGGATTTCGGTAAATTGCTGTTACGCTTAACCTTCGGCGGGCTGTTGCTGTTTCATGGCGAGTTTAAGGCGATTCATGGCGTCGGCTGGATCGCCCATCTGCTCAGCGTCAAAGGCATGCCAGGTTTCATCGCTTACGGTGCTTACATCGGGGAAATTGTGGCACCCATTATGGTCATCGTTGGCCTGCTGACGCGCCCGGCGGCCTTTATCATTGCCGTTAACATGGTAGTCGCAACGCTGCTGGTGAAAATGGGCGCACTCTGGCATCGCACCGATGTCGGCGCCTGGTCGCTGGAAACGGAAGCGCTTTACCTGCTGGGCGCGCTGGCCATCCTGTTCCTGGGTGCCGGAAAATATACGCTGGTGCGCGACGCACGCCTGCAATAATCATCAGAAAGAAAACCAGCCGGCCTGTAAAAGTGATCCTGTCACTTTTCAGGCCGCTTTTCTACGCCCTATTCCTGCACGCCGCAGCGCGCCAGACTGCGCTGTTGCGTCTGCTGATACAGCACCATCTCATCCTGCACGGCGGCACCGAGCGCGGCTTCAAAATCGGCACGACTGGCATTGCCGGCGCTGCGGGCCTGAGTCTGGTTGCCGAGATTCGACTGGAAGATACCGGCCGCGCTCACCGGCAGAAAATCTTCGTAGACAATCGGTTCCGCCTGTAAACGTCCGGTGGCCAGCAGCTGCGCCACGGTTTCCCCGGCGCGCGGCGGCTGATGCTCGCCCTGCGGCGTCAGACGGTAGCGGAACCACGCCAGCTCCTGCTCGCGCAGCGTCTGTTTATCATCAGGAAAATCACGAAACACCGCGCTGAGGTGCTGCTGATGCTGCTGGTTATCGCTGCCGGTACCGGCCTGCGCCAGCAGCCGGTCGTACAGCGCGCGGCCTTTAGGCGTAAGCGCCGCGCCGCGCTGCTCAATTTCACCAAAGCGCGCGGTATGGGTGCCAGGCGTGCCATCATTAAAATGCACCGCCTCTTCCAGCGCTTTGAAGCTGGTCTGGCGCAGCAGAATCGGCACCGCGCGCGGCGGCGGTCCCTCAATCAGGATTTTCGGTTCGATGCCGCGCGAAGGCATCAGCGCCTGCACGCGATCGATGTCCAGCGTGCGTGGCGTCAGGTGATTAATGTGGCAGCCGCGGAAGCACACGACGTCGGCAATCAGGCGATGCTGCTGGCTCAACGCGCGGTAGGTGGCGCTGTCCACCGTGGTGTGCGCATGCCAGCGAAAAGTTTCCAGCGCCTCCTGAACAAAGCGGGCGGCATCGGCAGCATTGAGACCGCCCTGCTGCTGATGCTGTGCGATCAGTGCCCGGCAGCCAGGCGTGAAGATGTCGCGTGCCGCCAGAATAGCCGCAGCTTTGTCACGCAGTGCGGCATCGTCGATCAGCTCCAGCCGCAGCAGCGAGGTGAAAACGCGGAAGGGATTGCGCCGCAGCGCGCTGTCGCTGACCGGGCGAAAGGCAGTAGAGTGCACCGGCACGCCCGCCTGTGACAGATCGTAATAGCCCACCGGCTCCATCCCCATCACGGCAAACATCTGCCGCAGCGTGCTGAGCTCTGCGGCCGTGCCGACGCGAATGGCACCGTGACGCTCCACGCCGAGCCGGCTCAGCTCATCGGCGGCGGCCAGACGGTTTTTCAGCGCCGGCTGCGCTTCTAAGGTGCGTTCGTTAACGGCGGTAACCAGCTGCGTCAGGGTGCCATATTGCGGCACCTCCTGCTGGTACATGGCCGACATGGCCTGAGAAAACAGCGTGCGGATGGCATCGCGGGTGAGAAAGTTATCCATGGTCATCACCTTGGGCTAAAGGGTTGCTGCTACTGTAGATCAACCCTTTAGCGGCGGGTAACATTTTCGCGGAACTGTGATCGCCCTGTCACTCGGTGGCGCGCGGCCGGTCACCAAAGCGGCATTTCAGTACCAGCATCAGCGTGGTCAGCGCCGCCGGCAGCGCCAGCAGCAGAAAGATCTGGCTAAACGACCAGCCGAGGGACAGCAGCTCAGCGCCAACGAAGGCGCTGATGATCGCGCCGATGCGGCCGACGCCGTGCATCCAGCTGGAGCCGGTCGCGCGGGCATGGGTGGGATAGTAACTGGCCGAGAGTGCATTCATGCCGGTGTTGGCACCGTTAAAACAGAAGCCGCTGCAGAAGGCGATGGCGCTCATCAACCCGACCTGCGCCGGGGAAAACCCGAGCGCCACAATGGCGATGCCGCCGCAAAAGTAAATAATGGCCAGCGCCAGATTGGCGTTGATGCGGTCCATCAGCCAGCCGGCAAACAGTGAGCCAACGGTGCCGCCCGCCTGATACATGGCGGTGACGATAGCCGCTTCGGTGACAGACATGCCCAGCGTGTTGATCAGCGATGGCAGCCAGCTGCCAATCAGGTACACCAGAAACAGCCCCATAAAGTAGCCGCCCCACAGCATCAGACTGCCAAACAGATAGCGCGGTGAGACGACGGTGGCCACTGCACCGTGGCGCGCGGCCAGCGGTTCACTGCTTTGAAAATGGCTGTCAGGCCGGACGCTACCCGGCAGCATGCGCGCCAGAATAGCGTGAATGCGCGCAGCGGGCGCGCGCTGGCTGATGAGAAAGCGCACCGACTCCGGCAGGCCGCGCAGCAGAAACGGCAGCACCAGCAGCGGCAGCACGCCGCCCATCAGCATCACCGAATGCCAGTCATAGCGCGGCAGCAGCCACGAGGCGGCAAAACCGCCGGAGGCCGCGCCAAAGGTGAAGCCGCAGAACACCACGGTGATAATAAACGAGCGACGCCGCTCGGGCGCGTATTCGGCCACCAGCGTGCCGACGTTGGGCATCGCCGCTCCCAGCCCCAGACCGGTGAGGAAACGGAACAGCATCATCTGTTCGATGTTTTGCGCCATGGCGGTCGCCAGCGTCCAGAGGCCAAAAAACAGCACGCTGAGCAGAATCATCACGCGGCGGCCGTAGCGATCGGCCAGCGGTCCAGCCACCATGGCACCCAGCGCCAGCCCAATCAGCGCCGCGCTGATCACCATCCCCAACTGATGATTGGTCACGCCCCAGCTGGCTTTCAGCGTCGGCGCGATAAAGCCCATCAGCGCGATATCCATGCCATCCAGCGCTACCACGACAAAGCACAGCGCAATTAAACGCTTCTGCCAGCTGCTTAACGCGCTCTGGTTGATGAGCTGGCGGACGTCAATGGCTTCAGCGCTGGTCACGGTACCACTCCTGCAGGATTATCACGAATAGGTCATCAGTTTTGGTAAAAAAAACGGCGCTTATGATAGCGCATCGTTAACAATAACGGGCAGGATTTTTAAGTGAAATTGAGAATTATTCAACATTTTACCCACTAAGCTACTGATAACGCTGAATGCAGAAACGCGCCCGGATGCCCGGTTATTTATAAAGCCAACTAATACAGTCACTTACTAAAACTTCTCACGCTGACTGTTTTTGTTAATATAATTTTGCAGGTAAGTTAACAGAATCTCGGTCAGCCACTTGCCGCTGACCACTCTGACTCATTACGCTGGCGTTTATGGACAAAAATCATCTCTTTAATCAGCGCATTCGTCTGCGCCATTTACACACCTTCGTGGCAGTCGCGCAACAGGGCACGCTGGGCCGCGCTGCGGAAACCCTCAATCTGAGTCAGCCGGCGCTGTCTAAGACGCTGAATGAGCTGGAGGAACTGGCGGGCGCGCGTCTGTTTGAGCGCGGTCGTCTCGGTGCTCAGCTGACGACGCTGGGAGAACAGTTCCTGACCCACGCGGTGAAAGTACTGGATGCGCTTAACCACGCCGGACAAAGTTTCAACTCGCCGGTTTCCGGACGCCCGATCGTGATCCGCCTTGGCGCCCTCACCACCGCCGCCATGGGGATGCTGCCGCAGATCCTGGATCGCTTCCACGAACAGCAGCCGAACACCACGGTACAGGTGGCCACGCTGCACAATAATGTGCTGCTGGCTGGCCTGCGCGCCGGGGAGTTTGATATTGGCATTGGCCGTATGGCGGACAGCGAAATGATGACCGGCCTGACCTACGAATTGCTGTTTCTCGAATCGCTCAAGCTGGTGGTACGACCGGAGCACCCGCTCTTAAGTGACAACGTCACACTTTCCCGCGCTATGCAGTGGCCGGTGGTGATTTCGCCTGAAGGCACCGCGCCGCGGCGCATTGCCCAGCACATGCTGGATGAACAAGGCTGCTCGTTGCCGGGCAACTGTGTCGAAACCTCGTCCACCTCGCTGGCCCGCCAGCTGGCGCTGCGTTATGACTATGTGTGGTTTGTGCCATCCGGCGCGGTGAAGGAAGATTTAAGTCACAATGCGCTCAGCGCACTGCCCATCGCATCGCCCGGCCCCGGCGAGCCGGTGGGCATTATTACCCGCAGCGGCCACTCGCTCTCGCTAAGCGCGGAAGTGCTGATGGCCACCATCCGCAAATTTCACAGTTAACGGCTGCGTTTGGCGTGGCGTTCGCGATTATCGAGGCGCGCGCGATCGGTTTTGCGCAGCCCGACATAGACTGCGCCGCTGCCGCCGTGTTGCGGTTGCGCACTGCAGAAAGTTTGAACGTCGTCAAATTGTCGCAGCCAGCGTGCCACGTAGCTGCGGACAATATTGGCGTGCGCTTCATCATCCCGCCCTTTGCCATGAATAATCAGCAGATTGCGCAGGCCCTGTTTGCGCGCTTCCAGCATAAAGCTGAACAGCGATTGCCGGCAGGTCTCCACCGGCTGGCGCAACAGATTAAGACTGGCGTCCAGCGTATATTTGCCTAGCCGCAGCTTATCGAGCACGCCCTGCTGAATGCCATCGGCTTTATAATCCAGCGGCGTGTCGCGCGGGATAATCTCAAGGAAGCCGCGCGTCAGGAAGTTTTCCGGTGCGTCGTCATGCGGCTGCTGGCGCGGCGCTTTGGTAGACGGCGCGCGCAGCCACTGGGTGTTGGCGCAATCTTTTAACGGGGTTACATCACCCATGGCATCGCGGAAAAGGTCTTCATCATCAAGGTTCATGGTGTTTTCCTCACGCCTGGTGGTGAATCGGGCGCAACATGCCACCCGAAAGCAAAATAGTAGCAAAGGTTATCGGCTATCACATCCGTCACTTTCTGCGCGGGATCAGGTTGTGTCCGGATGTAAATATGGAAAGAAAACGTTCCAGATCAAAAACCGGCTGGTAATTTGCAGACATCAAAGCCGCGAATACCCAGCATTTGTGCGGTTTTGATCATTATTACTGCTCGGATGAGTTCACATGACAAAGAAAAATGTTAAAATTGACGACAGTCAATAATCATCGAGCGTACCTATATGATCCCGGAAAAACGCAGCATTCGACGTATTCAGTCTGGCGGTTGTGCCATCCACTGTCAGGATTGCAGTATCAGCCAGTTGTGTATTCCCTTCACGCTGAACGAACATGAACTGGATCAGCTGGACAATATTATTGAACGCAAAAAGCCGATTCAGAAAGGCCAGACGCTGTTCAAAGCCGGTGATGAACTGAAATCCCTTTATGCTATCCGCTCCGGCACCATTAAAAGTTACACCATTACCGAACAGGGTGATGAACAGATCACCGGTTTCCATCTGGCGGGCGATCTGGTGGGCTTTGACGCCATCGTCAGCGCGCATCATCCGAGCTTCGCTCAGGCGCTGGAAACGGCCATGGTATGTGAAATTCCGTTTGAAACCCTCGACGATCTGTCCGGTAAAATGCCGGCGCTGCGTCAGCAGATGATGCGTCTGATGAGCGGCGAGATCAAAGGCGATCAGGATATGATCCTGCTGTTATCGAAGAAGAACGCGGAAGAGCGTCTGGCGGCGTTTATCTGGAACCTGTCGCGTCGCTTCGGCCAGCGCGGTTTCTCACAGCGTGAATTCCGCCTGACCATGACGCGCGGTGACATCGGTAACTATCTGGGACTCACCGTCGAAACCATCAGCCGTCTGCTGGGACGTTTCCAGAAAAGCGGCATGCTGGCGGTGAAAGGCAAATATATCACCATCGAAAACCATGCGCTGCTGGCTGAACTGGCCGGCCAGACCGATCAGGCAGCGTAACCGCCTGCCGGGTCGATAAATGTTATTTTATTGATCCGGCAACAACTTTTCCGCTTCTGCCCTGCGCCATCTTAGGCTATCTTTAATCCAACTTCGCTTTGGTTTGAGGAGAGTGCCTTATGTCCCGGTATCAGCATATTCTGGTGGCGATTGATGCTCAGCAGGACGACCAGCCGGCGCTGCGGCGTGCGGTGTATCTCAATCAACGTATCGGCGGAAAAATCAAAGCCTTCCTGCCTATCTACGACTTCTCCTACGAAATGACCACCCTGCTGTCGCCCGACGAGCGCGTCAACATGCGCAAAGGGGTGATTAGCCAGCGCACCGAATGGATCCGCGAACAGGCGCAGGCCTATCTGGAAGCCGGCGTGGATATCGAGATCAAAGTGGTGTGGCATAACCGGCCGTACGAAGCCATCATTCAGGAAGTGCTGGCGCATCAGCATGATTTGGTCCTGAAGATGGCGCACCAGCACGATCGTCTGGAAGCGGTGATTTTTACCCCCACCGACTGGCACCTGCTGCGTAAGTGCCCGTGCCCGGTGTGGATGGTTAAAGACCAGCCATGGCCGGAAGGCGGCAAAGCGGTGGTGGCGGTAAACCTCGCGAGCGAGGAACCGCATCATGATGAGCTTAATCAAAAACTGATCCGCGAGACCACGCGGCTGGCCGAAATGGTGAATCACACCGAGGTGCATCTGGTGGGCGCCTATCCCGTCACGCCGATTAACATTGCCATCGAATTGCCGGATTTTGATCCCAGCGTCTATAACGATGCCATTCGCGGCCAGCATCTGGTGGCGATGAAAGCGCTGCGCCAGAAATTCTCCATCGGCGAGGAGTTTACCCACGTAGCGAAGGGCCTGCCGGAAGAAGTCATCCCGGATATCGCGTCGCATCTCGACGCCGGGATTGTGGTGCTGGGCACCATCGGTCGTACCGGTCTGTCAGCTGCGTTTCTCGGCAATACCGCTGAACAGGTGATCGATCACCTGCGCTGTGATTTGCTGGCGATTAAGCCGGATGATTTCAAATCGCCGATTGACCTCGACGATGAGGAAGATGAAGAGGATTAAATAACGCAGGGCGGCCATCCTGCGCCGCCCCGGTTTGTGCCTGTCAGGGCGGTGACATCACCGCCCTTTTCGTTTCCTACAGCGCGCGCAGAATGCCTTCGACGCTGGCTTTGGCATCGCCAAACAGCATCTGGGTGTTCTCTTTAAAGAACAGCGGGTTCTGCACTCCGGCATAGCCGGTGTTCATCGAGCGTTTGAACACGATGACGTTTTGCGCTTTCCACACTTCCAGCACCGGCATACCGGCAATCGGGCTGCGCGGATCGTCCTGGGCCGCCGGGTTGACGGTGTCGTTGGCACCGATAACCAGCACGGTGTCGGTATCGCTGAAATCATCGTTGATCTCATCCATCTCCAGCACCACATCGTACGGCACTTTGGCTTCCGCCAGCAGCACGTTCATGTGCCCCGGCAAACGACCGGCGACCGGGTGAATACCGAAACGCACCTTGATACCGCGCGCGCGCAGTTTCTCGGTGATCTCTGCCACCGGATACTGCGCCTGGGCGACCGCCATACCGTAGCCCGGCGTGATGATCACCGAGGTCGAGTTTTTCAGCAGTTCTGCCGTCTCTTCCGCGCTGATTTCACGGTGTTCACCCGCCTCTTCGCCCGCGTCGGCACCGCTCACGTCAGTGCCGAACCCGCCGGCAATCACGCTGATAAAGGAACGGTTCATCGCTTTACACATAATGTACGACAGGATGGCACCGGAGGAGCCCACCAGCGCACCGGTGACGATCAGCAGGTCGTTGCTCAACATAAAGCCCGCCGCCGCCGCCGCCCAGCCCGAATAGGAGTTGAGCATCGAGACCACCACCGGCATATCCGCACCGCCAATCGACGCCACCAGATGCCAGCCGAACACCAGCGCAATCACCGTCATAAGGAGCAGCGCAACGACCTGTGCAGCGGTGCTGTCGGTACGCACAAACCACAGCATCAGCAGGAATGAGACCACCAGCGCCGCCAGGTTCATTTTATGGCGATGCGGCAGCATCAGCGCTTTTGAGGAGATCTTGCCGCGCAGTTTGCCAAATGCCACCACCGAGCCGGTGAAGGTCACCGCACCGATAAAGATGCCGAGGAACACTTCGGTCAGATGGATATTTTCCATCACTGCCGACAGTCCTGGCGCGTGGTCAAGGTAGCTGTTGAACCCGACCAGCACCGCCGCCAGACCGACAAAGCTGTGCAAAATCGCCACCAGCTCCGGCATTTCGGTCATTTCGACTTTCTTCGCCAGACGCACGCCAATCGCACCGCCGATCACCATCGCCAGCAGAATCCACGCCACGTTGCCGCTGTGCGGACCAAAAATGGTGGCGAGCAGCGCCAGCGCCATGCCGCTGATACCAAAGATATTGCCCTGCTTTGAGGTCTCATGCTTCGAGAGCCCGGCCAGGCTGAAAATAAACAGAATTGCGGCAACAATGTATGCTGCAGTCACTAATCCGCCAGACATGTTGTTACCCCTTAATTCTTACGAAACATTTTCAGCATGCGCTGGGTGACGGTGAAACCACCGAAGATATTGATGCTGGCAATCAGGACGGCGATAAACGCCAAAAAGGTGACCCAGCCGCCATGGCCCATCTGCAGCACCGCGCCCACCACAATAATGCCGGAGATGGCGTTGGTGACGGACATTAACGGCGTATGCAGCGCGTGACTGACGTTCCACACCACGTAATACCCGACGACGCAGGCAAGCGCGAACACGGTGAAGTGCGACAGGAATTCCGCTGGCGCGACGTTGGCCAGGCAGCCGAACAGCACTACCGCGAGCGCCAGCAGCAGATATTTGCGCCACGGCGCAGCGGGCTTCTCTGCCGCTTTCACCTGCGGCTGTGCGGCAGGTTTTGCGGCCTGTGGCGCAGCAGAGACCTGAATCGGTGGCGCAGGCCAGGTCACTTCGCCGTCACGAATTACCGTGACGCCGCGCACCACGACATCGTCAAAATCAACCACGATCTCGCCGTTTTTCTCTTTACACAGCAGCTTCAGCAGGTTCACCAGGTTGGTGCCGTACAGCTGCGAGGACTGCGTTGGCAGCCGGCTCGGCAGATCGGTGTAGCCGATGATTTTGACGCCGTTGTCGCTCAGCGTGACGCGGTCGGCGACAGTCAGATCGCAGTTACCGCCGGTGGCTGCCGCGAGATCAACAATCACGCTGCCCGGCTTCATGCTGGCCACCATCTCTGCGGTGATCAGCTTCGGTGCCGGTTTGCCCGGGATCAGCGCGGTAGTGACGATAATATCCACTTCCTGCGCCTGCGCCGCGAACAGCGCCATCTCCGCCTTGATAAAGGCCTCGGACATCACTTTGGCGTAACCGTCGCCGCTGCCCGCTTCCTCTTCAAAGTCGAGTTCAAGGAACTCGGCGCCCATACTCTGCACCTGCTCTTTCACTTCCGGACGGGTGTCGAAGGCGCGCACGATGGCACCGAGACTGCCCGCCGCGCCAATCGCCGCCAGCCCGGCCACGCCAGCCCCGATGACCATCACTTTGGCCGGTGGCACTTTACCGGCGGCGGTGATTTGCCCGGTGAAGAAGCGGCCAAACTCATGGGCTGCTTCAACAATGGCACGGTAACCGGCGATGTTCGCCATCGAGCTGAGCGCATCCAGCGACTGCGCGCGCGAAATACGCGGTACGGAATCCATCGCCATCACGGTGATGTTGCGTGCGGCTAATTTCTCCAGCAGCGCCGGGTTCTGCGCTGGCCAGATAAAGCTCACCAGCGTGCTGCCCGCGCGCATCAGGGCGATCTCGCTGTCGTCTGGCGCGTTCACCTTCAGCACGATGTCGGACTGCCAGACATCCTGCGGATTACTGATGCTGGCACCGGCGGCGATAAAACTGTCATCATCAAAGCTGGCGTGCAACCCGGCGCCCTGCTCAACGGTGACGCTGAATCCCAGCTTGATGAGCTGCTCAACGGTCTTTGGCGTCGCTGCGACGCGGGACTCGTTAGCTAACCGCTCTTTGGGTATCCCAATTAACATACTGTTTCCTTTCCATGATTAAAGGATGAGGTTCTGTAAGGGGCACATGCTTAAAAGCCGAAACGCTGTTTCAGCTTTTTATGAGCGAAATGCACTATGTAACAAAGTCTTTATAACCTACTGAAAATGCCCAGGACGATCTAGCGCCATAACGCACACTTATGACATTCACACAGATATTCAGATGCCAGCGATGAATACCGCGGGATGCGACCAGGTTTGCGGCAATATGGAAAATAATCTGCTGTGCCTAATCGTGTCATGACGAATTAACTGTTTTTAAAAACCTATATTTAACAATGCGTTAACTATTCTGGTACTAAGCGATACCGGTTAAAGCGGTAAGCTGACCAAAAAAAAGCCATAACAGCGAAAGATGACAGGCCGATGAATAAAATGCTGGGATTGTCAATGTTATGCGCATAAATTGGCTGAGACAGGCCGATTATTACATGCAATAATCAGCGGCTAATCTGTTATACATCAAGAGTCCAGCACGTTTTCGTACTCAATTTGCGTAAGGCGAAGGATCATTTTTATGAAGCTGAAGAACACCATTCTGGCGTCGACCCTGTTATCACTGCTGGCAGCCAATGCGTTTGCTGCCAAAGAGTTAACGCCAGAACAAGCGGCCGCGTTAAAACCATTCGAACGTATCAATATTAGCGGCCGTTTTAATGCAATTGGCGATGCAACAGACGCCGTGTCTAAAGCCGCCGACGCCAAAGGCGCGGACTCTTTCTACGTGCAGGGCATAAACGACAGCAACGGTAACGGTGGCAACTGGCGCGTTACCGCCGATCTGTACAAAGCCAATGCAGCGAAAGTGGAACAAAGCACGCAATACCGGATGTTCAACGGCGTGAAAGAGCTGCCTAAGGCGGAAGCATATCGCCTTGAGCCGTTTGACACCGTCTCCGTCAGCGGCTTCTTCTCCAGCCAGCCGGACGTGAACGAAGCCATCGCCAAAGCGGCGAAAAACAAAGGCGCGGCCTCCTTCTTTATTGTGCGTCAGGTGGATGCTAACAACGGTGGCAACCAGTACGTGACCGCCTACGTGTATAAAGCCGATGCCAAAGCGCGCGTGGTGCAGGATACGTCTGACTCCATTCCGGCTGATTCAGAAGCCGGTAAAGCAGCGCTGGCTGCGGGCGGCGCAGCGGCGAAGAAAGTGGCAATCCCTGGCGTTGCTTCCTCAGATACGCCAAGCACCAGCGTGGGTCGTTTCTTTGAAACCCAAAGCTCTACCGGTCAGCGTTATACTGTGACGCAGCCGGATGGCCGCAGCGTGCAGGAAGTCAATGCTATCACTGCCGCACAGATGCAGCCGTTTGACACCATCTCCTTCTCCGATCACTTCGGCACGCCAACCGAGATCTCAGAAGCCGTGGGCAAACGCGCCATCGCCAAAGGCGCGAAGTACTATCACATTACGCGCCAGTGGCAGAACCAGAGCGGCGGCAACCTGACCGTCACTGCTGACCTGTTTAAATAATCCCCGCGCAGGGCGGCGCCCGTCGCCCTGCCGTTTGCATAATCCGTGTGCAAATCTGCATAGTCTTGCATTGCCTTCACCGTTCGCTCTCCGTAAAATCTGCCGCCTGTTTTCAGGGTATTCCGTTTTAAACGGGACTGATTGCCACGTTACACTCTGGCTGAACAACTACTACCCAGCACACTCTGCTGCTCAGGAATGGCGTTTTGGATAAAAAATTAGGTCTTAGCGCGCTCACTGCGCTGGTGCTCAGCTCGATGCTCGGCGCGGGCGTCTTTAGCCTGCCACAAAATATGGCGGCGGTTGCCGGTCCGGCGGCGCTGCTGATCGGCTGGCTGATCACCGGTGTCGGTATCCTCTTTCTGTCGCTGGCGTTGTTGCTGCTGACGCGTCTGCGCCCGGAACTGGATGGCGGTATCTTCACCTACGCGCGCGCCGGCTTCGGCGAGCTGACCGGCTTCTGCTCGGCATGGGGTTACTGGCTGTGTGCGGTGATTGCCAACGTCTCGTATCTGGTGATTGTGTTTTCAGCGCTGAGCTTCTTTACCGATACGCCGGATCGCATCGTGTTTGGCGATGGCAACACCTGGCAGGCGATGCTTGGCGCTTCTGTACTGCTGTGGCTGGTGCACTGGCTGGTGCTGCGCGGCGTACAGACGGCGGCCAGCATCAACCTGCTGGCGACGCTGGGCAAACTGGTGCCGCTGCTGCTGTTCGTGGTGCTGGCGCTGCTGGCATTTAATTACGATCGCTTCCGTTTTGACTTTGACGGCGCGGCGCTCGGCCAGCCGCTGTGGCAGCAGGTTAAACAGACCATGCTGATCACCCTGTGGGTATTTATTGGCGTGGAAGGCGCGGTGGTGGTCTCTGCCCGCGCGCGCCACAAGAAAGATGTCGGGCGCGCCACGCTGCTGGCGGTGCTGGCCGCGCTGCTGGTCTACCTGCTGGTGACGTTGCTGTCGCTTGGCGTGGTGCCGCGTGCGGAACTGGCGCAGATGCGCAATCCGTCGATGGCCGGTCTGATGGAACGGCTGCTCGGTCACTGGGGCGATGCGGTGATTGCGGTTGGCCTGATTATCTCGGTGTGCGGGGCCTATCTCAGCTGGACCATTATGGCGGCGGAAGTCCCGTTCCTCGCCGCGCAGCAGGGTGCGTTTCCGCGCAGCATTGCCCGGCAGAACCGCCATAACGCGCCGGCGGCGTCACTGTGGCTGACTAACGGCAGCGTGCAGGTGTGCCTGATTCTGATTGCGGTTACCGGCGCGGATTACAACACGCTGCTGACTATCGCCTCAGAAATGATCCTCGTGCCCTATTTGCTGGTCGGTCTGTATCTGGTCAAAGTGGTACGTGGTCAGCACAAACCGCTGGCCCTCTTGACCGGTCTCGGTGCCAGCGCCTATGGACTCTGGCTGCTCTACGCCTCGGGGCCGCTGCATCTGCTGTTGTCGGTGGTGCTTTACGCGCCGGGTCTGCTGCTGTTCCTGTATGCACGACGCGGTGGCCGCGGCGACCAACCGCTGTTTGCGCTGGAGCGCATCGCCATCGTGCTGTTAATTGCCGCCTCACTGCCCGCGCTGTGGCAGCTGACGCGCTAATCAGTGCGGTTGTAAAGGAATGGAAACGCACAGCAGATCGTTCTGCTGTGTCAGATTGAGCGGCTTGCGGTATTCCAGATGGATGGCGTCAAGCTGCTCAGTGGACAGCGGATAAGGCAGCTGAATATCGAAGCGGCTGATGTGCTGCTGTTCGGCCAGGGTAATAAGGCGGGCAATGTTAATTTCGTCGCTGACCTGGGTTGAAATGATTTGTAATGCTAATTCTTTCAGATGGTCGTCGCTGGCCTGTAAACTGTGCCCGGACTTGCGCGTCACCATGCCAAAAATTGGCATCACGCCGTAAATGGCATCGACAAAGCTCCAGCGTTTTTTGCAGGAAGCGGAAAGGAAGTCACTGTAGTTGAAGCAGATGCGGTCACTGTATCCGGCTGAAGCCAGCTCTTTATCAGACACCCTCGCACTCCTCCTGTTTTCAGTACGATTCCGAACCTTGCGCCAGAACGCGCCGGTAATAATGGCACATTTCACGGTGTACATACCAGTAAGACAAGGATAATTCGTGCGGTAGCGTAGAGCTCAGGACCAGGAAAAGCTATGCTGCTGACATTCTCAGCCATGACAGAGCATTATGAACAAAATTGTCTATGTGGAAGATGAGCCGGAAGTCGGCGAACTGATTGCGGCTTATCTTGGCCGCCACGATATTGAGGTGCTGGTTGAGACGCGCGGCGATCGCGCGGAAGCGACCATTCTCGCCGCCGATCCGGATCTGGTATTACTGGATATCATGCTGCCGGGCAAAGATGGCATGACGCTGTGCCGCGATTTGCGTGCGCACTGGCAGGGACCGATTGTGCTGCTGACCTCGCTCGACAGCGACATGAACCACATTCTGGCGCTGGAGATGGGCGCCAATGACTATATTCTGAAAACCACGCCGCCGGCGGTGCTGCTGGCGCGTCTGCGCCTGCATCTGCGCCAGGCGCACGTGGCCAAACCGGAAGCCGCACCCGCCGTGCAGAGCTCGCAAAAGGTGCTGCGGTTTGGTTCACTCACCATTGATGCGCTCAACCGCCAGGTGATCCTGTTCGACGAACCGATCACCCTTTCGACCGCCGATTTTGACCTGCTGTGGGAGCTGGCGAGCCACGCCGGAGAAATTCTCGACCGTGACGCGTTGCTGAAAACCCTGCGCGGCGTGAGCTATGACGGCATGGATCGCAGCATCGACGTCGCTATTTCACGCCTGCGCAAGAAACTGTACGACAGCGCCACCGAGCCGTTCCGCATCAAAACCATCCGTAACAAAGGCTATCTGTTCGCGCCGCAGGCCTGGGATACCCGCTCCTGATGAGAAAGCTCTTCATTCAGTTCTATCTGCTGCTGTTCGTCTGCTTCCTGGTGATGACGCTGCTGGTGGGTCTGGTGTACAAATTCACCGCCGAGCGCGCCGGACGCCAGTCGATGAACGACCTGATGGCCAGCTCGCTGTTTCTGATGCGCAGCGAACTGCGTGAGATCCCGCCGCGCGACTGGAATAAAACCATCCGCAACCTCGATCTCGATTTATCCTTTGAGCTGCACATCGAACCGATGAGCAAATATCAGCTGGACGAAGCCGACATGAAGCGGCTGCGCGCCGGTGAGATCGTCGCCCTTGACGATCAGTACACCTTCCTGCAGCACATCCCGCGCAGCCACTATGTGCTGTCGGTCGGACCGATTCCTTACCTGTTTTATCTGCACCAGATGCGCATCCTTGATATCGCCCTGCTGGCGTTTATTGGCATGTCGCTGGCGCTACCGGTGTTCATCTGGCTGCGCCCGCACTGGCAGGAGATGCAGCGGCTGGAGAAAGCGGCTCAGCGCTTTGGTCGCGGCGAGCTTGACGTGCGCACCCATTTTGAAAACACCTCCAGCCTGCACAGCCTTGGCGTGGCGTTCAACCAGATGGCGGACAACATCAATACGCTGGTGGCGAGTAAAAAACAGCTGATTGACGGTATCGCGCACGAACTGCGCACGCCGCTGGTCCGGCTGCGTTACCGGCTGGAGATGAGTGAAAACCTCAGCGCGGCAGAATCCGCAGCGCTGAACCGTGACGTCGGCCAGCTGGAGAGCCTGATTGAGGAGCTGCTGACCTATGCGCGCCTCGACCGGCCGCGCGTTGACCTCAATCTGCAATCTTTCGATCTGGCCCAGTGGCTGCGCGTGCACATCGCTGACGTGCAGACCATGAATCCGCAGACGCACATTACGCTGGATATTCCGCAGCTGGAAAACATTGGCGCGGCAGATACGCGCCTGATGGAGCGGGTGCTGGATAACCTCGTTAATAACGCCCTGCGCTATGCGCAGCAGCGGCTGCGTGTCAGCCTGTGGTTTGACGGCGCCATCGGCAATCTGCAGGTTGAAGATGATGGTCCGGGCATTCCGCCGGATGAACGCCAGCGGGTATTCGAACCTTTCGTACGGCTCGATCCCAGCCGCGATCGCGCCACCGGCGGCTGCGGCCTCGGTCTGGCGATTGTGCACTCTATTGCGCAGGCGCTGCAGGGCCAGGTCTCGATTGAGAGCAGTCCGCTGGGCGGCGCCTGCGTGCGCTTCTGCTGGCCAGTTGATCTCCCCCTGCGCGACGTGACGCCGCGCTTACCTTCATAAGGAGCTTGTTACATGACTGCAGCTTATCAGGAACTTAGCCGCACTTTTCAGCGCCTGGCGCGTTTTGGCCATCTGGGCGCGATTGCCGGCGTGGATATGCAAACCACCATGCCGCCGGGCGGCAGCCAGGCGCGTGGAGAAGCGATGGCAGAGCTGAGCGTATTTATGCACGAGCTGCTGACCGACAAGCGCCTCGGCGGGCTGTTTGACGCCGCCGCGCAGGAGTCGCTGAACGATGTGGAACAGGCCAATCTGGGCGAAATGCAGCGCGCGTGGCGCCAGGCAACGCTGCTGCCGGCCTCGCTGGTGGAAGCCAAATCGCTGGCTGGCTCGCGCTGTGAACACGCGTGGCGCAGTCAGCGTCAGGCCAACGACTGGCAGGGCTTCAGCGCTAACCTGAAAGAAGTGGTGAAGCTGAGCCGCGAAGAGGCACAACTGCGCGCCGATGCGCTCGGCGTATCACGCTACGATGCGCTGCTGGATGTGTTTGAGCCAGGCATGACCAGCGCGCAGCTCGACAGCACCTTTGGCGATCTGAAAAGCTGGCTGCCGGACCTGCTGCAAAAAGCGGTAGCCCGCCAGCAGGCAACGCCAATTGCCCAGCCGGTCGGCCCCTTCGCCATTGAATCGCAGAAGCAGCTCGGACTGAGCGTGATGGCGACGTTAGGGTTTGATTTTAATCACGGCCGGCTGGACGTGAGCGCGCACCCGTTCTGCGGCGGCGTACCGGAAGATGTGCGTATCACCACACGCTACAACGAAAACGATTTTCTCAGCGCGCTGATGGGCGTGATCCACGAAACCGGCCATGCGCGCTATGAGCAGAATCTGCCACAGCAGTGGCGCGGACAGCCGGTGGCGCTGGCGCGCTCAACCGCGATGCATGAATCGCAGAGCCTGTTTATGGAGATGCAGCTGGGTCGCAGTCACGCCTTCCTGCAGCATATTCATCCCCAGGTGGTGGCGCTGATGGGCGACCAGCCGGCGCTGGAGCGCAACAACTTTATTCGGCTGACCCAGCGCGTGAAACCGGGCTTTATCCGCGTCGATGCCGACGAGCTGAGCTATCCGGCCCATGTGATTTTACGTTACGAAATCGAGCGGGCGCTGATTGAAGGCGAGATTGAAGTCGAGGATATTCCGGCGTTGTGGGATGAAAAAATGCAGCAGTCGCTGGGGATCGATACGCGCGGCAACTACCGCGACGGCTGTATGCAGGATATTCACTGGACCGACGGCGCCTTCGGCTACTTCCCGACCTACACGCTGGGCGCGATGTACGCCGCTCAGCTGTTCCAGGCGGTAAAACGCGCCATTCCGCAGGTGGACGAATTGATTCAGCAGGGCGAACTGCAACCGGTGTTTGACTGGCTACAGCAGAACATCTGGCAGCACGGCAGCCGCTTCCCGACGCAGCAGCTGCTGATCAATGCCACTGGCGAAGCGCTCAATCCACACTATTTCCGTCAGCATCTGGAACAGCGTTATCTCTCTGCCTGATCCGTGCGGCGGCCTGCCCGGCCGCCGTTTTTTCCACGGAGAGTGATCCGCACTTATCCCCGCCCTGCCCGGTTTTCCTGCTTTGTACAATCCGTTACACGCCGATACCATTCCCTCACTGAAGGCGCGAATTGTTTTACATATAGTGCATTCACCGGCCCCGCAGTGGGCTACACATGAAAAAATAGTTCGAGGGTTTTGCAATGAAAAAATTATTTGCGCTGGTGATCGCCGCTGCTATGGGTCTGTCTTCTGTAGCCTTCGCTGCTGAGACAACAACTGCTGCTCCTGCTGCTGCTGCAACTACCGCTGCACCGGCTAAGCACAAAGCTGTTCACCACAAAAAAGCCGCTGCTCAGAAAGCGCAGGCTGCCAAAAAGCACAAGAAAGTAGAGAAGAAAGCACCAGCGGCTCAGAAAGCGCAGGCGGCTAAAAAGCACCACAAGAAAGCCACCAAACCAGCTGCTCAGAAAGCCCAGGCCGCTAAAAAGCACCACAAGAAAGCCACCAAGCCAGCGGCTCAGAAAGCCCAGGCTGCTAAAAAACACCACAAAGCCACTAAGCCAGCTGCACAGAAAGCTCAGGCGGCTAAAAAGCACCACAAAAAAGTAACCAAACCAGCTGCTCAGAAAGCTCAGGCTGCTAAAAAGCACCACAAAGCGAAAAAAGCTGCTAAATAAGGTTGCCTTGCGCGCCAACACCGCATTAATGATTGAAAACACCCGGTTCTGCCGGGTGTTTATTTACTGGAGTAGCGAAAAATGGTGCGTCGCTATCGCTTCGAAATTATCCTGATTGTCATGATTCTGTGCGGCATTATTGCGGCCAGCTTTTTTATCTAGTCGTTGTAGCGTGCTGATTACTCCAATATTTCTCCCTTTTTTACCGCTCACCGACTATAGTTATCGCTCAAGCGTGATGACCATAACCTCTATTTATTCTCGCCATTGAGAGAACTATGCGCCTGGCTATCCTGTTATTTGTAGGTCTTTTTAGCTTTAACCTCACAGCCCATGCCGATGATGAAGACGGCCCCAGCCCGGAAGAGATTAAGACCCTGTTCTTCGGCAAAGATCATCGTAAAGCCATTACCGACGTCAGTGCGGCGCCGTGGGATGCCATTGGTCAGTTAGAGACGGAAAGCGGCAATCTGTGCAGTGCCACGTTGATTTCGGCCCATCTGGCGCTGACGGCCGGACACTGCTTACTGACGCCCCCGGGCAAATTTGACAAGCCGGTCGCGCTGCGCTTTATGGCGGGTGCCAAAGGCTGGCGTTACGAAATTCATGATATCGACGCGCGCGTGGAGCCTTCGCTGGCGCGGCGTCTGCAGGCGGATGGTGAAGGCTGGATCGTACCGCCAGACGCGGCGCCTTACGATTACGGCCTGGTGATTCTGCACAATCCACCGTCCGGTATCGTGCCGATTCCGTTGTTTGACGGTTCGCGCAGCGATTTAACCGCCGCGCTGAAAACCACCGACCGCAAAGTGACACAGGCCGGTTATCCCGCTGACCATCTGGATACGCTCTACTCGCACAGCGATTGCCTGATCACCGGCTGGGCGCAGCGTGCCGTGCTGTCGCACCAGTGCGACACCCTGCCCGGCGACAGCGGCTCTCCGCTGCTGCTGAAGCGCGACGGCGAGTGGCAGCTGATTGCGGTACAGAGCTCGGCGCCGGCACCGGCCGATCGTTATCGCGCCGATAACCGCGCCATCGCCGTTACATCCTTTAAAGACAAGCTGGAAGCGCTGGCGCAATAAGTCAGCTCAGCTGCTCCATCGCCTGCAGAATACGTTTGTCGGAGATGGGATACGGCGTGCCCAGCTGCTGCGCAAAATAACTGATGCGCAGCTCTTCCAGCATCCAGCGAATCGCCTGTACCTCTTCATCGTCCTGACGCTGCGGCGGCAGCTTGTTGCGCCAGCTTTGCCACGCCTGCTCTACCGCCTGCACTTTCAGCATCCGCGCCCGATCGCTGTGCGGATCGACCGGCAGCTTCTCCAGCCGGCGCTCAATACCGTGCAGATAGCGCAGTGTGTCACCCAGCCGCTGATAGCCGTTGCCGGTGACAAAACCGCGATACACCAGGCCGCTCAGCTGCGTTTTGATATCCGCCAGCGCCAGTGCCAGCGTCATGTCCACCCGCCCCTTGAGGAACTTGTTGATGTTGAACACGCTGGTGAGAATCTGCTCGACCTGGCTGGCGATGGTCACCACCGTGTCGTTGAGTTCGGCGCGTACTTTATCGCGCAGCTGCTCGAAGTTTTCCTGCTGCCACGCCGGCCCACCGGCGTCCGCCATCAGCTTATCCACGCCGCAGGCGATACAGTCATCAATCAGCTCCAGCACTTTGCCGTACGGATTGAAATAGAGTCCGAGCTTGGCTTTGTTTGGCAGCTTCTCGTGCAGATACTTGATCGGCGAAGGGATGTTCAGCAGCAATAACCGCCGCTGGCCGCGCCACATCATCTTCTGCTGCTCGCGTTCACTGTCAAACAGGCGAATCGCGACGCTGTCTTTTTCATCCACCAGCGCCGGCCAGGCTTTGACCTGATAGTTGCCGCGCTTCTGCTCGTAGCTTTGCGGCAGATCGCCGAAGCTCCACAGATGCAGCCCGCGCTGTTCCAGCCCGTCATCCGCCACGTTGGACAGCGTTTCCTGCACCTTGCCCTTCAGCACCTGCTTCAGCTGATGCAGGTCTTTGCCTTCCTGCAGCTTCCGGTTGTGCTCATCCACCACGCGGAAGGTCATTTTCAGGTGATCGGGCACCTGATCCCACTGCCAGGCGTCGCGCTCAATGGTGACGCCAGACATGCGGCGGAACTCACGCTCCAGCGCATCCAGCAGCGGCTGCTCCAGCGCCGTCACGCGGCCAAGAAAGGCTTCGGCGTAGTTGGGTGCCGGCACAAAGTTGCGTCGCACCGGCTTGGGCAGCGACTTAATTAGCGCGATGATCAGCTCGCGGCGCACGCCAGGGATCTGCCACTCGAAACCGGCTTCGTCGACCTGGTTAAGCAGCGGCAGCGGGATGTGCACCGTCACACCATCCGCATCGGCCCCCGGTTCGAACTGGTAGCTGAGCTTCAGTTTCAGGTTGCCCTGATACCAGAAGTTCGGGTAATCCAGCTGGCTGACCTTCTCCGCGCCGTCTTTGATCAGCATCTGCTTATCAAAGCTCAGCAGATCCGGATTGTCCTTACTGGCCTGTTTCCACCAGCTGTCAAAGTGCCGCGCTGAGACCACCTCGCTGCCAATGCGGCGATCGTAAAACGCAAACAGCGTCTCGTCATCGACTAAAATGTCGCGCCGCCGCGATTTGTGCTCCAGATCCTCGATTTCACTGCGCAGTTTCAGGTTATTGCGGAAGAAGGCGTGACGCGTCTGCCAGTCGCCTTCCACCAGCGCATGACGGATAAACAGCTCCCGGCTGAGTTGCGGATCGATGCGGCTGTAATTGACCTTACGCGCCTGCACAATCGGCAGCCCGTACAGCGTGACCTTCTCGGTGGCCATGACTGCGCCCTGCGCTTTCTCCCAGTGCGGTTCACTGTAGCTGCGCTTCAGCAGATGCTGGGCCAGCGGTTCGATCCACTCCGGGTCGATGCGCGCCGCAACGCGGCCCCACAGGCGACTGGTTTCCACCAGTTCCGCCACCACGGTCCATTTTGGCGGCTTCTTAAACAGCCCGGAACCGGGGAAAATAGCAAAACGCGCGTTGCGTGCGCCGGTAAACTCCTGCTTTTCCGCATCTTTCTGACCGATGTGTGACAGTAAACCGGTGAGCAGCGCGCAGTGCACTTCGCGATACGGTGCCGGCTCGCTGTTAAGCGGCATGCCCAGTTCCCGCACCACCTGACGCAGCTGGGTGTAGATGTCCTGCCATTCGCGCACGCGCAGGTAATTGAGATAATCGCTTTTACACTGGCGGCGGAACTGGTTACCGGACAGCGCTTTCTGCTGTTCCTGCAGGTAGTTCCAGAGATTAACAAAAGCGAGAAAATCCGACTCTTTGTCGGCAAAACGCCGGTGTTTCTCGTCAGATGCCTGCTGTTTCTCCACCGGACGCTCGCGCGGATCCTGAATCGACAGCGCAGCGGCAATAATCATCACTTCGCGCACACAGCCAAATTTCTGCGCTTCCAGCACCATGCGCGCCAGCCGCGGATCGACCGGCAGCTGCGCCAGGCTGCGCCCGGACGGCGTCAGTTTGTACGCACCTTCCTCGCTCAGGGTGATCGCGCCGAGCTCCTCCAGCAGGCGCACGCCGTCCTGAATATTGCGCTTATCCGGCGCTTCGACGAACGGGAATGCGGCGATGTCGCCCAGTCCAAGCGCCGTCATCTGCAAAATTACCGACGCCAGGTTGGTACGCAGAATTTCCGGGTCAGTAAACGCCGGGCGGCTGAGGAAATCATCCTCTGAATAAAGGCGGATACAGATCCCTTCCGACACGCGGCCGCAGCGCCCTTTGCGCTGGTTAGCCGACGCCTGCGAGATCGGCTCGATCGGCAGACGCTGCACTTTGGTACGGTAGCTGTAACGGCTGATGCGCGCGGTGCCCGGATCGATGACATATTTAATGCCCGGCACGGTGAGCGAGGTCTCGGCGACGTTGGTCGCCAGCACAATGCGGCGGCCGCTGTGCGCCTGGAACACCCGGTTCTGTTCGGCGTTGGACAGGCGCGCATAGAGCGGCAGAATCTCGGTGTGCGGTAAATCGCGCTTCATCAGCGCATCGGCGGTATCGCGAATTTCGCGCTCGCCGCTCATGAAGATCAGGATATCGCCGCGCCCTTCGCTGCTCAGTTCGTCAACCGCATCGAAAATTGCCTGCAGCTGATCGCGCTCGGTGTCTTCGGCATCTTCTACCACCGGACGATAGCGTACATCGACCGGATAAGTGCGGCCCGAAACCTCGATTACCGGGGCATTATTGAAGTGGCGCGAAAAGCGCTGCGGATCGATGGTCGCGGAGGTGATGATCACTTTCAGATCGGGACGACGCGGCAGCAGCTCGCGCAGGTAACCCAGCAGGAAATCGATGTTCAGACTGCGTTCATGCGCTTCATCGATGATGATGGTGTCATACTGCAGCAGCAGACGATCCTGCTGAATTTCCGCCAGCAGAATACCGTCGGTCATCAGTTTGACCTGGGTGGTTTCGCTGACCTGATCGTTAAACCGCACCTTATAACCGACGGTGCCGCCGGGTGTGGTTTCCAGCTCTTCGGCAATGCGGTTCGCCACGGTGCGTGCCGCCAGGCGACGCGGCTGCGTATGCCCAATCAGCCCTTTCACACCGCGCCCGAGCGCCAGACAGATCTTTGGCAGCTGGGTGGTTTTACCTGAGCCGGTCTCACCGGCGACAATCACTACCTGATGATCGCGAATCGCGTCGGCGATGTCCTGCTGCTTCTGGCTGACCGGCAGATTGTCCGGAAACGTAATGCGCGGCGTCGCGGCGGCGCGCTGCGCCACGCGCTGTTCTGCCGCGGCGAACACCGGCTCCAGCTCAGCCATAATTTCCTGCTGCGCAGCGGGATTTTTCACCTTTGCCGCACCGTGCAGACGACGCTGCAGCGCTTTGCGGTCGCGCAGCATCAGGTTATCGAGCCGCGACCAGAGGGGGGCCAGAGGTGACGTAACGGATGATGACATAGTGATGAATTACCTGTTGTTGCAGTGAGCCGGCACTTGCGGCTCGGCGCCGGGCAGAATTTTCCGGCGGATTCAATCGATTAATGCCCGCCATCTTAGCACAGATTGGAACATCTCACCTGACCGGACGTGCCACCTTATTCAATAATTTCGAACATAGGCCTCGAAATATTGCGCTTTTACCTGCCGGACGAACTCCGTAGAGTGTAACGCATTGAGCGGTAAGCCAACCGCGTAACGTACAGGAAAATACCATGAGCAAAGTTTTAGTTCTGAAATCAAGCATCCTTGCCGGTTACTCACAGTCTAACCAGCTGGCAGACTTCTACGCTGATGAAGCCCGCGCCAAAGGCGACGAAGTGACGGTACGCGATCTGGCTGCCCAGCCGATTCCGGTACTGGACGGTGAACTGGTTGGCGCCCTGCGTCCTTCAGACGCCCCGCTGTCACCACGTCAGCAGGACGCGCTGGCCCTGTCCGATGAATTGATTGCTGAACTGCAGGCGCACGATACCGTGGTTATCGCCGCTCCGATGTACAACTTCAACATTCCTACTCAGCTGAAAAACTACTTTGACCTGATTGCCCGTGCCGGCGTCACCTTCCGCTACACCGAAGCAGGCCCGGAAGGTCTGGTGAAAGGCAAGCGTGCGGTGATCCTCTCCAGCCGTGGCGGCATTCACAAAGACACCCCGACTGACCTGCTGACTCCGTACGTGAAACTGTTCCTCGGCTTCATCGGCATCACCGACGTTGACTTCGTGTTCGCCGAAGGCATTGCCTACGGCCCGGAAGTGGCAACCAAAGCCGCCAGCGATGCCAAAGACGCCATCAAACAGATTGTTGCTGCGTAATCATCATTAAAACAATGCTATCTGTCTTGCCGGGCCTGAGTGCCCGGCTTTTTTATGCCTGCGCTATCGTGGAAGCAGCTATTTCTGCACCCACTGGCCATTGATCCCGCGCACATATTCGCCGCTGCCGGCACGGTTAACCAGCTTCTCGCCGGCGATGCGCGCTACTTCGGCGGTGGTGAGATTGTTCTGCTGCGCCACGCGCTGATACTGCTGGCTGCGGCCGTCATTGATGCGCTTAACCAGCGCCAGCGTCTCGTCATCCTGCTGACGAGCGGCGATGTAACCGCTCAGCGTTTCGCCCACACGCCCCTGCTGGCGCGCCTGATCCAGCGTCAGCGCCCAGGCCGACGGCACCAGCAAAAGCGCCACTAACAGCGCAATCCCCTTGCGTTTCATCGAGCCTCTCCTCAAAACAGTCCGCTCTGATTCTTCAGCAGCGCTTCGACGTCTTTATCCACCTTGATGTGGATTTCATGTTCGATTTTTACGTTCATGTTGATGGTGATTGGCTCTTTGGGTGCGGCGACTTCGATGCGCGGCACACAGCCCAGCAGCGGCAGTCCCGCTGTCAGCACCAGTAATGCCCTCAGGCTCATGGTTTCGGGTCCTTGTTGGATGGCAGGGTGGCGTTTTGCTCCACCCAGGATTGCAAATTATCGCCAAAGCGCAGGCTGCGCCACAGCTGGAACAGGTTTTCCTGATGACGGTAATTAAGATTGACGGACTGGCGGCGGTTACTGAACTGGCTGGTGCCTTTCACCTCGCTTTGCAGAATCAGGTTACCGAAGTTATCCAGATCCAGCGTCGCCCACGAACGGGCAATCTCCATGTAGCGCAGCCAGTCCATCGCCGCCCCGGCGGCCACGTTATTGCTGACAATCGCATCCGCCATGTCTTTGTCCATGCGGAACGTCAGCGGGCCGCTGTTGGCGATCCAGCCCTTTTCGATCAGCCAGTGCGGATTGTTCACCCACAGCGGCAATTCGCCATTCACTTTACCGGACATGGCAAACTGCTTCGGTTTGAGCGCCGTCACCAGCCGGCTGAGATCAATGTCACGCAGCGAAATCCGCGCAGGCTGATGCTGCGGTAAACGCAATGCTGGCATGCTGACGTGCCCGCCGAGCAGATCGAGATTGACGTTGCTGAGCGTCAGCGGCTGGCGCTCCTGCCACGGATAGTGGCCCTGCAGATCCGCGGTAATGTTCTGCAGCGCAAACTGGTTTTTCACTTCGGCGATGCGCAGCGACACCGGCCCGCGGCGCCCCAGCTGCCACTGATGATCTTTCAGGCGGAACGGCAGGGTAAAATCGATGCCGTTGATTTCGCTGTCCGGCATCCATACGCTGCCCTGTTTCACCGCCCAGAAACCGCCCGCCTCAAACCCCTGGCCGCTGGCGGCGGAAAAGGCCATCTGCGCGCGCAGCTCGCCAGACTGAATACGCATCTTCAGATCGCTGCTCAGCAGCGGCTGAAAGACGCTGAGCGACTGCGCCGGCCACCAGGCTTCGCCGCGCAGCCGCTCGCCGTCCCAGCGGCCATGCACGCGCAGCGGTCCGATGTCTTCCGCGGTGAGCTGACCGCGCCACAGAAAATGTCCTGGATCGCGCCCTTTGGCATCGAAACGCAGTTCGGACGGCGGCAGCCAGCCACCGTAGCTGAAGCGCGTCTGGCCGGAACGCAGCGCAAACCCGCCGTTAAACGCCGGCTGTGCCACATCGCGCTGCCAGCGCACCGGCGCGGTCAGCGTCAGGCGCGGCTTATCCACCTGCACCATGCCGTACGCCAGCTGATCAAACCCGGTGTTCAGCGTATCGAGGCTGATCAGGGTGTCGTGCCAGCTGCCGGTGCCCTTCACATCCCATTTGGCGCTAAGCGGCGCCATCACGCCTTCGCCCCAGTAACGCCAGTTCCAGCGTCCGCTGTCTGGCCAGAAGTCGCTGGCGCGCCCGTCGAGATGCAGCCTGAAGCGGCCGAAACTGGGGTCGTGCGCGTTGAGAATCGCCTGTAACCGGCCGTTGATGCCGCGCGAAGCCACGCTGACGCCGGCCAGCGGCCAGCGCGCTTCATCCACTTCCAGCGTCGAGAGTAAGCGTCCGCGCAGGCGCAGCAGTGCGCCAGGCTGCAGGCTGAGCTGCGGATCGCTGAGCATGCCATGTACTTGTCCGGGGATGGTGCCGTACAGCTGCAGGTCGGCAAATTTGCTTTCGCCGGTTAACTGGAACGGCAGTGCGCTGTCAGTCAGGCTCAGCTTGCCCGGCCCAACGCTCAGTACCAGGTTGCCTTTCCCGCCGCGTCCGGCGGTCAGTAAATTGAAGCGGCCGCGGATCTGCGTCTGTTCCAGCCCCTGCTGCCAGTCATCCAGCGTCAGCGCCACGCCGCCCGACAGCGGTTGCGACCCGAACGGCCAGCGCCAGTGACCGGCAGTGATGCGGATTTGCTGCGCATCGACCTGCCACGGCAGCTGTAACAACGGCTGTGGTTCCTGTTGCTGGCGCACCACCAGTTCGCCCTGCTGCTGCTGCCAGTTAAGCGTCAGCGCCAGCGGCTGCGGCCACTGCGTCAGGTTAAGCGCACCGCTGAGCTCACCCGCCACCGGCAGGCCATCGGCAAAAGTCGGCAGCGTCAGATTGCCATGCAGTTCGACCGGTTGCGGCAGTAAAGGATGGCTGAGCTGGAGCTGATCAATGTGCAACTGCTGCCCCTGCATGCGCGCGGCGACGCGCAGGTTGTCGCCCTGATAACGCAGCTGCTGAAGGTCTTTGTCTAAGGTCAGATCGAAGCGGCCCGCATATTGCTGCCATGGCAAAATACTGAGCTGTTGCAGATGGATATCCGCGCCGGGCAGCATCTGCTGCCACTCTGCGAGGCTGCGCGGCGCATCGCGCGTGGCACTGTGCGGCAGCGCCTGCAGACAATCGCTGTTGAGCGCCACCTCGCGCGCATCAAGCTGCCAGCGCTGTTGCGTCCGGCCAAGTCCCACGTCGGCGACCTGCGCCAGCAGGCAGTCGCCGGCCAGATAGCGCACATCAGGAAACACCAGCCGGCCCTGCTGCCAGTGCGGCGCGCCGTGTAGCTCGACGCGGGTATTTTCCGGCAGCCAGATACCTGCCAGCCGCGGCAGCCAGTGCGTCAGCGTTAGCAGCAATCCCAGCAGCAGCAGTATCAGCGCCAGTAGCGCAGCAAGTAGTCGACGGAGGCCCCGCGTCATGGCTGTTAACGTTCCTGTTCTTTACCCAATCCTGACAGAGATGATGGCATGTTACGCCCGGCAAATGAAGGCGTTACCGCTTTAGTCTGGCTGAAGAACAGCAAAATGACGCGGAAAACGTTATCCTGATGTGATACCGACGTAACATTTTTCAGGAGCGAAACAATGAAAGTTGCGGTTTACAGCACCAAGCATTACGACCAGAAATACCTCGAGCACGTTAACGAAGGCTACGGATTTGAGCTGCAGTTTTTTGACTTCCTGCTGAGCGAAACCACAGCAAAAAACGCCGCTGGCTGTGACGCGGTCTGTATCTTCGTTAACGATGACGGGAGCAAAGCGGTGCTGGCGGAGCTGGCGGCGCTGGGCGTGAAATATATCGCGCTGCGCTGTGCCGGTTTCAATAACGTCGACCTCGACGCAGCCGCCGCGCTGGGACTGCAGGTGGTACGCGTGCCCGCCTATTCGCCGGAAGCGGTGGCGGAACACGCGGTAGGCCTGATGATGACGCTTAACCGCCGCATTCACCGCGCTTACCAGCGCACGCGCGATGCCAACTTCTCGCTGGACGGCCTGACCGGTTTCAACATGCATAACAAAACCGCTGGCGTGGTCGGCACCGGCAAGATTGGTGTGGCGACGATGCGCATCCTGAAAGGTTTTGGCATGCGTCTGCTGGCGTACGATCCGTACCCCAGTGACGCCGCGCTGGCGCTCGGGGCGGAATATGTTGATTTGAAAACGCTGCTGGCGGAGTCCAATGTCATCACCCTGCACTGTCCGCTGACGCCGGAAAACCATCATCTGCTCAACGCACAGGCGTTCAGCCAGATGAAAGATGGCGTGATGATTATCAATACCAGCCGCGGTGGGCTGATTGATTCACAGGCGGCGATTGAGGCGCTGAAACAGCAGAAAATCGGCTCGCTCGGCATGGACGTGTATGAGAACGAACGCGACCTGTTTTTTGAAGACAAGTCGAATGACGTGATTCAGGACGACGTGTTCCGCCGCCTGTCGGCCTGCCACAACGTGCTGTTTACCGGCCATCAGGCCTTTCTCACCGCCGAAGCGCTGACGGCGATTTCAGAAACCACGCTCAGTAATTTACAGCAGCTGTCACGCGGGGAAACCTGTTCGAATCAGGTTAAGGCGTAAGGTTTTGCGCCTGCGTTAGCGGGCGCAGGCACCGCCGATCAGCGCCTGTTCGTCGCAGCGACGACCGTTAGCCAGCTGACACATCCCGATGCGTGAACCGTCTAACTGACGCGAGAACGCCAGCGTGCCGCCTGCGCTGTTGCAGTTGGCTTCTGCCATGGACGACATCACAACGTGCGGCTGCACGTGCGCGGCGGTGGCCTGTTGCGGCGGTTCATTGTCGCTGTTGCTGCTGCAGGCAGAGAGTAACAGCGCTGCGCCGGCCAGCAGTAAAGTTGCGGCTTTCATCGGTCGGGCTCCGGGAGTGTGAGCGGAAAAGTCGCACCAGCATATGTCAGCAGCGGTGCGCGATCGATAGGCGACACAGCTTTTTACAAAATTTAATATCGTCATTGGCAAGCAGAATTATCCTGATTGCAGCATTTTCCCTCTTTCTCTGCCTGTTCATACGAAACATCAATCAATAAGGAGGAAGGATGTTAGCCGACATGCTCATCCGCATCGCGTTAGCCGGAATACTGGGCGGACTGATTGGCCTGGAGCGCCAGATGCGTGCTAAGGAAGCGGGCCTGCGCACCCACATTCTGGTCGGTATTGGCAGCGCCATGTTCATGCTGGTGTCAAAATATGGCTTTGCCGATATGCTGACTAACGATCATGTGGCACTGGATCCCAGCCGTATTGCGGCGCAGGTGGTCAGCGGCATGGGCTTCCTTGGCGCTGGCACCATCATCATTCAAAAGCAGATTGTGAAAGGCCTGACGACCGCCGCCGGCCTGTGGGTGACCGCCGCGATTGGCCTGGTGATCGGTAGCGGGATGTACGAAATCGGTATTTACGGCACGGTGCTGGCGCTGGTGGTGCTGGAAACGTTCCGCCGTATCAGCCACTGGCTGATTGGCCGCCATCACACCCTTATCGTCCATCTCAAAGCCAAAAGCGTACCGCTGGTGTTGCTGGTACTGCAGCGCGAAAATTTGCGCTATGGCCACATCGCTGTGGTCAATCGTAACGAAGAGAGCGGCCTGTGCGAGCTGAGCGTTGAGGTGACATTGTCACGCAGATTTCCGATGCACAGCATTTATGACAAAGTGATGGAAATCAAAGGCGTGCAGTCGCTGGAAATGGTTTGACTGCGCTGGCGCTTGCGGGTTAACCGCTGCGGTGGATGTAAGATAAAAAAGCCCGGCACTGAAGGCCGGGCGGCTGGGTTAGCAGGGTTTGAGTTGCCCAATCGCCATTTCAACGGCGCGGTTAGGCGCGCCGGTTAATTCCCGGTAGCGCAGTTGCAGGTTACGCAACTCGCTGGCCAGCACCTCTTTTTCGGTAGCGGCACCGCGCTGCGCCAGTTCCAGATAGCATTGCCCCACCAGCCGGCATGCCTCCTCAAACACCATATCGTACGTTTGCATTGTCCTCTCCTCACCTTTAAAAACTAAAAAAAGCGCTGAATCCATCCTGTCAGCGCAGTGAGAAGAAATCTTTACCCAGATCAATAAATATGCAGTTACCGCTGGCAAAATGTGCGCAATGGTAGCCGACTGCGGCGCTGCGCGATTAGAACGGGTCCTTTTTATCGTCATCGCTGGCGCTGCTCACACCGGTAATACCTTCCAGCGCCTGCTGGTTGATGACATCATCGGCGCTGTCAACCGCACGCGAAATCGTCAACAGATCCTGAAACTCGCTCAGCAAAATAGCGGCGTCCGACTTAAGCATATCGTCAGCCTCGGCTGACTCAATCACCATGTTGATGGCTTTGTTGGCGCTTTCAATAACTTCAGTGACGCCGCCTTTCTTACTGACGGCCAGTACCAGCGCACCGATCAGCAGCGACTGAGCCTCAACGCGCGCGGTCAACTGCTTGGTGGTGGCATCAATTTGTGAAATCTTCGCCAGCATGCTTAACACAACATTTTTCATCGCTTATTCCTCCCTGGGGAAGCAGGCAGTGTACCGCTTGCCAAATCCGCGACAAACTAAAAATTGTGAATAGCGCAACAGGTCTCTGACCGCGATCGCGCGGCGCACAGAGCGCATCACCGGCAAACCCATAAATCGTGCTGGAATTTGGCGCTGTAATCCGTACCATACGCCACAGACTTTTCCTGCTGACTGCGGTCAGCCGGCACCCATAAAGGCCAGCGCAGCGACCCGCAGCGTGCGCAGACACGGTTAATGCAGGCCTGACCAGGGCCGCATCAACGCGACATCCGCAGCTGACCAGCGATCACCGAGACCGAAATTCATGTCTGAACATCAAGAAGTTAATAAAAAAGAGCAGTACAACCTGAACAAACTGCAGAAGCGCCTGCGCCGTAACGTCGGTGAAGCGATTGCGGATTTCAACATGATTGAGGAAGGCGATCGCATCATGGTGTGCCTGTCCGGCGGTAAAGACAGCTACACCATGCTGGAAATTCTGCGTAACCTGCAGCAGAGCGCGCCGGTCAACTTTTCGCTGGTGGCAGTGAATCTTGACCAGAAACAGCCGGGATTCCCGGCACACGTGCTGCCGGCTTACCTCGACACGCTGGGCGTGGAGTATCAGATCGTCAACGAAGACACTTACTCCATCGTTAAAGAAAAAATTCCGGAAGGCAAAACCACCTGCTCGCTCTGTTCACGCCTGCGTCGCGGCATTCTTTACCGTACCGCCACTGAACTGGGCTGCACCAAGATTGCCTTAGGTCACCATCGCGATGACATCCTGCAAACGCTGTTCCTCAACATGTTTTACGGCGGCAAGATGAAAGGCATGCCGCCAAAACTGATGAGCGATGACGGTAAACATATCGTGATTCGCCCGCTGGCCTACTGCCGCGAAAAAGATATCGTGCGATTCGCCGAAGCGCGCCAGTACCCTATCATTCCGTGCAACCTGTGTGGTTCACAGCCGAACCTGCAACGCCAGGTGGTTGCCGATATGCTGCGTGACTGGGACAAGCGCTATCCGGGCCGCATTGAAACCATGTTCAGCGCCATGCAGAACATCGTGCCATCACATATGGCTGATATTAATCTGTTTGATTTTAAAGGCATTAAGCATGGTGATGCGGTGGTTGACGGCGGGGACATTGGTTTTGATCGCGAATCGCTGCCAGCGCAGCCCGTCGGCTGGCAGGCTGACGAGGACGATCAGCCGGACCTGAGCGCTCGCCTCGACGTGCTGGAAATTAAATAACGCGGTGACTTTGCAACATAGAGGCGCGTCGCTGCGGCAACGCGCCTTTTTTATTAGCGGTGCGGTGGAGGATCGCTAATCGGCGGAAACTCAGGATCGTGCGGCGGCTCAGGCTCGGGAATCGGCTGCGGTTGCGGC
Source organism: gamma proteobacterium symbiont of Lampromicra miyakona (assembly GCF_059730895.1). NCBI lineage: Bacteria > Pseudomonadati > Pseudomonadota > Gammaproteobacteria > gamma proteobacterium symbiont of Lampromicra miyakona. The sequence goes on from NZ_AP035932.1 coordinate 2,150,032, forward strand.
ACGGGTTCGGGAATCGGTGGCGGATCGGTCGGGATAGGTTCGCTGGCGTGAATCATGCGCATGCCGTTCTCCTGTTCGCTGAATGTCTGTTAAGCATAGGAAAGGATGCGGCAGCAAGCCAAACGGCAAAAAAAAAGCCGGCGGATAAGCCGGCGTCGTACGAATCAAATGTGCTATGCAGTAATTCAAAAAAAGGAAGTAAGACAATATGGAGCGCAACGCCCATCGCTTGACGTTGCATTCACCTGCGGGAGAGAGTTTGCCCCGGTTGGGCTATGCGCTTATTGATGTCGATCAGGTTTTTTCCGCTTTTCTCCCCTGCACCGCCACAATTACCCGTTCATGACCTGCAGATAACCCCCTGATAACATCACAGCCAGTTGCGGCGTTTCAGCCACAGCGCGACCCCCAGCACCATCACCAGTAACAACCCGCAGAACATGGTAAAGCCGTGCGGCCAGCTGCCACCGGGAATGCCGCCGAGATTGACGCCAAACAGCCCGGTGAGAAACGTGGCAGGCAGGAAAATCATCGCCATCAGCGACATGGTGTAAGTGCGCCGGTTCATGGATTCCGCCAGCAGCGAGGCCACTTCATCCGCCAGAATACCGGTACGCGCCACGCCCGCATTGAGGTCATCCAGTCCGCGCCCCAACCGGTCCGCGACATCCTGCATGCGGCGGCGATCGTCGTCGCTCATCCACGGCAGTTTCTCGCTTGCCAGCCGCGCATAGACATCACGCTGCGGCGCCATATAGCGGCGCATCACGATCAGCTGTTTGCGCAGCAGCGCCAGTTCACCGCGCGCCGGGACCTGCTGGTCCATCAGCGCATCTTCCAGCGCGATAATTTTATCGTGCATCTCTTCAATGAATTCGCTGGCGTGATCGGTGAGCGCATCGCAGACGTCCACCAGCCAGCTGCCGCCGTCCACCGGCCCGTTGCCGTTTTGCAGATCGGTCAGCACTTCATCGATGGCATACACTTTGCGACGGCGGGTAGAAACAATCAGCTTGTCATTGATAAATACCCGCATCGCCACCAGCTGGTCCGGGCGCGAATCGGCGTTATGATTCACGCTGCGCAGTACGATCATAAAGCCGTCACCGAGGCGCGTCACGCGCGGTCGCATGCTGTCACCGGCCAGCGCATCCCGCACCGCATCAGGGATCAGCGGCGTGTGCTGCAACCAGTCGGCGCTTTGCCGCTGGGTATAGTTCAGGTGCAGCCAGCAGTGAGACTCGCAGTTGATGACATCTTTATCTTCAATGGCGATAACGCCACCCTTGCCGTCGAACTGGCAGGCGACAATCGCATCCGACACCTGCAGCGCTTTTCCTTCAATGACGTTCACGTACTCGCCTCACTAGCAAAAACAATACGATACAGTCTAGCGCGGCGCGGGACAGTTGCAATTACCAGGGTGTGAGTAAAAATGACAGCGCAACCGGATCGTTCACCGCCCTCCGTGGCGGTTCAGCGTCAGTGCTTCTCAATCCACAATTCCCGGCTGTAGGCAACGTCTTCCGGATTAGTGATGGGATAGCCCTTAACCCACGGCTTGATCAGCCGCCCGTTGGTGTACTGGTAGATCGGCGCAATCGGCGCCTGGTCAGCGATGATCTGCTCGGCTTTGTTGTAATCGGCATTGCGCGCCGCCACGCTGGTTTCATTGCTGGCCTTACTGAGCACCGCATCATATTCCGCGTTACTGAAGCGGGAAATATTACCGCTGTGGCTGGCGGTCAGCAGGCTGAGGAAGGTCGACGGCTCATTGTAATCGCCCACCCACGAAGCGCGAATCACATCGAAATTACCGCTGTTGCGGCTGTCGATATAGGTTTTCCACTCCTGGTTCTGCAATGTCACGTCAACGCCGAGATTCTTTTTCCACATCGAGGCCACCGCAATCGCAATTTTCTGGTGACTTTCAGAGGTGTTATACAGCAGCGTCAGGTGCAGCGGTTTAGCCGGGCCGTAACCGGCGGCGGTCAGCAGGGATTTGGCCTGCGCATTCAGTTCCTGCTGGCTGTGCTGCTGCAGAAAGCTCTGCTGCGGCGTGAAGCCGGCGGTGACGTCTGGTGTGAAGTGCCATGCCGGTTTCTCGCCGGTGCCCAGCACTTTTTCCGCAATGATGCGGCGGTCAATGCTCCATGACAGCGCCTTACGCACCCGCACATCCGCCGTCGGCCCTTTCTGGGTATTAAACGCGTAATAGTAGGTGCCAAGCTGATCCGGCGTATACACCTGCCCCGGCAGCTCTTTTTTCAACAGGCCGTACATATTTTTTGGGAAGGATTCCGTGATATCGATATCCCCGGCGCGGTAACGCTTGGTGGCGCTGGATTCTTCATTGATGGGAATGAAGGTCACTTTCGTCAGTACCGAATGGGCGTTATCCCAGTAGTGCGGGTTACGCACCAGCACAATCTTTTCGTTAACTACGCGCTCCTGCAATTGATAAGCGCCGTTGCCCACCAGTTTACCTGGCGCAGTCCAGCCATCGCCGTTTTGCGCAATGACCTTTTGCGGCACCGGGAACATCGCCACGTTGGCCACCATGCTGGGGAACCACGGTAGCGGACGTGACAATGTCACCTTAAGATGCGTCTCATCGGTCGCCACCACGCCCAGCTTGTCCGGGCTCATCTGCCCTTTGGTGATGGCTTCAGCATTCTCAATGCCGCTCAGCGCAGCAAACCAGGCAAAAGGCGAACTGTTTTTAGGATCGACCAGACGTTGCCAGCTATAGACAAAATCCTGTGCGGTCACCGGCTGGCCATTAGACCAGCGTGCGTCTTTGCGCAGCGTAAACAGCCAGGTTTTGTTGTCGTTGCTGCTCCAGCTCTGCGCAACGCCCGGCACGATTTTGCCCTGCGCGTCCTGGTTAGTCAGCCCTTCAAACAGATCGCGTAGCACCTGAATCTCCGGCAGACCGACCGCTTTGAGCGGATCAAGCGAGGCCGGTTCATCTTTGATATGGCGCACGATTTCCTGGCTGCTGGCCAGTTGCGCCCCGGCAGGCACACTGGCGGCATAGGCGGATGAGAGAGCGCTGCTGATGATGAGCGCGGCCAGCGTGGTGCGGAAAGTTAGTTTCATCGCGACTCCTTGACCCGAAAAAAGGGCGACGGCCAAACCAATGCGTCGCCAGCAACTTTTCGCACTTTATCGCAAATCGCTGATTGATAAATAGCTATTTCCCCATCTGCTGTTTACCGTTATGTTGAGGCTGGATGGCAGCTCACAATTTTTGCGGCTGAACGCGATGCATGACAGAGAGGAAGGTTATGTCGACACACCACCCGCGCCCGCTGCGCGGTAAGCTGGACGCCGTCTGGCAACAGTATGGACATTCGGTGCTGGGTGCGCCGCTGCTGTGGTTTCCGGCACCGGCGGCTGACGAAGACAGCGGACTGATTATCGCCGGCACCCACGGCGATGAAAACGCGGCGGTGGCCACGCTCTCAGCCGCCATGCGCACGCTGCCGGACACGCTGCGGCGTCATCATGTGATTCTGGCGGTCAATCCGGACGGCTGCCAGCTCGGGCTGCGCGCCAATGTCAACGGTGTCGATCTCAACCGCAACTTCCCTGCCGCCAACTGGCAAGCGGGCGATACTGTCTATCGCTGGAACAGCGTGGCTGACGCGCGCGATGTGCTGCTGTCGACCGGCACAGCACCGGCGTCGGAGCCGGAAACTGCCGCGTTGTGTCAGCTGATTCATCGTATCCGACCGCGCTGGGTCGTCTCCTGGCACGAACCGCTGGCCTGTATTGATGATCCGCACCACAGCCCGCTGGCCAGCTGGCTGGCGGAACAAACCGGTCTGCCGGTGGTGAGCAGCGTCGGCTACGCCACGCCGGGCTCGTTTGGCAGCTGGTGCGCCGATCTCAGTCTGCCCTGCATCACCGCCGAAATGCCCGCCATCTCGGTGGACGAAGCCACCGAGGTGTATCTCGATGCGATGATCAACCTGCTGCGCTGGCAGCCGTCGTCTTAAGCACGCCGTGCGAGAAGTGCAGCGACGGTTCCACATCGGCCGCCAGCCACGTCGGACCGTCGAGATCAGCAAACGTGGCCTGCGGCGTTAACGGTAGCGCGGCACGAATGGCGCGCGAGGTACACAACATACAGCCCAGCATGATGGCAAATCCCTGCGCGCGCGCGGCCGTGGCCAGCGCCAGCGCTTCGGTCAGCCCACCGGTTTTATCCAGTTTGATATTCACCATGTCGTAGCGCCCGTGCAGGGCTGCCAGACTGTCGCGCGTGTGGCAGCTCTCATCCGCACAGATCGGTAGCGGATGGATAAAATGGGCCAGCGCCGCATCCTGCGCGGCAGGCAGCGGCTGCTCCAGCATCGCCACCTGCAAATCCGCCAGCAGCTGGCAGCGCGCCGCCAGCCCTTCTGCCTGCCAGGATTCATTGGCATCGACGATCAGCGTGGCGTCCGGCACCGCACTGCGGATCGCCACCAGCCGTTCGCTGATCAGATGGTTATCCAGCTTAATTTTCAGCAGGCGCGCGCCGTGCTGCCACAGCGCCAGCGCGCTGCTGGCCATCGCTTCTGGCGTATCGATGCTGACGGTATGCGCCGTGACGATCTCCTGTGCCGGCACCGCCTCACACAGCGCCGCCAGGCTGGTGCGCTGCTGCTGGCGCTCCAGATCCCACAGCGCGCAATCAATCGCGTTGCGCGCGGCACCGGCCGGCAACGCCTGTTGCAGCGCCGCCCGCGTCATGCCGTTTTGTAACGCAGCGAGCTGTGAAGCAATCTGCTGCAGCACCGAAGCCTCACTTTCGCCATAGCGCGCATAGGGCGTGGCCTCGCCAATCCCTTTGAGGCCATCCTGCTCAATCTCCACCACCACCACGTGCGCCTCGGTGCGGCTGCCGCGCGAAATCACAAACGGCGAGTGCAGCGGCCAGGCTTCCGGATAACTTTTCACTGTTCTCATACTGACTCCTCAAATCCATGACGTCATAACGTGCTGGTGCAGCTCCACGTTGAATTAGGCTCGTAAACCCTTAAAATTTATGTCATAAACAAACGCTATACCTGTTCTGGTGGGGTTAACGCCAGATATTTCATCGTTAAAAGGAAATTGTATGTCGCAGAATGTTCACTTTCAGGGCAATCCGGTGCCGGTTGCCGGCCACTTCCCGCAGGCTGGCGAGCAGGCAAAACCGTTCAACCTGGTAGCGAAAGATCTCAGTGATGTGTCCCTTTCTCAGTATGCAGGCAAACGCAAAGTTCTGAACATTTTCCCAAGCATTGATACCGGCGTGTGCGCCGCGTCGGTGCGCAAATTCAACGAGCGTTCTGGCGAAGCTGACAACACCGTGGTGCTGTGCATCTCTGCCGATCTGCCGTTTGCGCAATCGCGCTTCTGCGGCGCCGAGAACGTCAATAACGTAGTGACGCTGTCTACACTGCGCGGTGCAGAATTCATTGAAGGTTACGGCGTTGCCATCGCCGATGGCCCGCTGAAAGGCCTGACCGCCCGCGCGGTGGTGGTGCTGGATGAGAACGATAAGGTGCTGTACAGCGAGCTGGTGAATGAAATCACCGAAGAGCCGAACTATGAAGCGGCACTGGCAGCGCTGAAGTAAGGCTATTGCTGATAAAAAAGCCGTCTGTCACAGACGGCTTGTTGATGCAGAACGCGGATTATTCGCCTTCGCTGCGTTTCTGACCGAGGCCATATTCGCGCAGCTTGTTGGCGATCGCGGTGTGTGACACCCCAAGGCGTTTCGCCAGTTTACGCGTGCTGGGATACGACAGATAGAGACGAGTCAGCACTGAACGCTCAAAACGGCTGGTAATTTCATCCAGCGACCCTTCCATTGCCTCTTCGCCCAGCGACACATCCAGCGCCTGCTCCGGCAGCACGATATCCTGCGGACGCAGTTCATAACCTTCCAGCTGCGTGAGCGCGCGATACAGCGCATTTTTCAACTGGCGCACGTTGCCCGGCCAGTTATAGCGCGTCAGGAACGGCGTCAGCTGCGGAGACAAACGTGGGCGCGGCAGCCCCTGCTCATCCGCGAAGCGCGCCACAAACATTTCGGTAAGCGGCAGAATATCCAGCGGACGTTCGCGCAGCGGCGGCAGATTCAGCGTCAGCACGTTCAGACGATAGAACAGGTCTTCGCGGAACTCACCGCGCTGCACCAGCTCAATCAGGTTCTTTTGCGTGGCGCAGATCACGCGCACATCCACATGCACTTCATGATCTTCGCCGACGCGGCGGAAGGTGCCATCGTTCAGGAAGCGCAGCAGTTTGGTCTGCATGCGCGGCGACATCTCGCCGATTTCATCCAGCAGCACCGAGCCGCCGTTCGCCTGCTCAAAGAAGCCCTTCTTGCCTTCCAGCGCGTTGGGATACGCGCCCGCCGCGTGACCAAACAGCTCGCTTTCAGCGACGTCATCCGGGATCGATCCGCAGTTGAGCGCCAGGAACGGTTTTTTGCCGCGTGCGCTGCGCAGATGGCAGGCGCGTGCCAGCATATCTTTACCGGTGCCGGTGTCGCCAACAATCAGCAGCGGCGCATCGTGCATCGCCAGCTTGCGCGCCTGGTCGATCACCTGACGCATTTTCGGCGTCACCGCCACGATGTGATCGAATTCGGAGTCATCGGTGACGCTGAGATTCTGCAACTGCCGCCCCATGCGCGCGGTGGATTTCAGGGTGATCATCGCACCTACCGGCTGGTCGTTCTGCTCATCTTCCTGCGCCAGATAGATCGGGCGCGCTTCCATGAGGAAATCACGCCCCTGGATCACCACATGCTGCGCCTGCGCGTCAACACGTTCACTCTCCAGCCAGCGCTGGAAATTAAAGCCGGCAATCAGCGTGCCGGCGTTCTGATTACGGATCTTCTGTTCGTCGAGGTTAAACAGGTTCTGCGCCGCCGGATTCGCCAGTTCGACTTTACCTTTCAGGTCGAGGGAGAACACCGGCTCGGGCATCGCCACCAGCAGCGCGCTCAGCGCGCGATGTTCACGTTCAGACGGCATGAAAGACACGGTGCGAACGTCTGTCACGCCCGGTGTACGGCGAATCTCCGCCATCAGGCTACTGAATGCGTCAAATTCCAGCGCAGAAAAGTTGAGGTAGATGCGGCCCAGCGAGGCAATTTCAATGCCGCGCAGGTCAATATTACGGGCAACCAGCAGGTCGAGTAGCTCGCGCGCCAGACCGATACGGTCCTGGCAGAAAACTTCCAAACGCATTGCGATGAGCCTTAGTCAGGTTTTGATTTTAAAGATAATACGCTAACTTGCAGCGCCCCAGAAGGGTTCTGTCATGAAAAGTTGACACTCTGAGGCAGGTGATGAAGAGAAGTGTAGCGGAACAACCAACAATAATCCCGCCAGAAATCACTCTGAGCACAGATAATTTTACCTTTCACGCCATCGGCAGCGTGAAAGGCAGACAAGGTGAGATTATTTAGCAGCCTGACCTGCTTTATCACCACTTTTGGCCAGCGATTCTTTAAGCTGTCCCACCAGTTCACGGCGGAAATCGCCGAGCCGCGGTTTGTCCTCCGCCAGCCACGGCAGCGGACGGCATAATTCCATCGCTTTGATCCCCAGTCGGGCGGTGAGCAGCCCGGCACCGATGCCCTGCGCCGCACGCGCCGAGAGACGGGCGGCGATGTCCTGCGACATCCAGTCCATACCAACTTCGCGCACCAGCTCTGACGCACCGGCAAACGCCATATTCAGTAATACCAGCCGGAACAGTCGGATGCGACTGAAGTAGCCGAGCTCAATGCCGTAGATGGCCGCTATGCGGTTCACCAGCCGCAGGTTGCGCCAGGCGATAAACGCCATATCCACCAGCGCCAGCGGGCTGACGGCAATCATCAGCGTCGATTCTGCCGCGTGGCGGCTGATTTCGCGCCGCGCCTGACGGTCCAGCACCGGCTGCACCAGCTGGGCATACAGTGTGACAATTTCGCGGTCGTTATGGGTTTCGTGCAGCGCCGCGTGCCAGCGCTGCAGTGCCGGATGCGCCTGATCCAGCTGCGCCTGGCGCGCCAGCTTTTCGCAGAACGCCCGGCCTTTGCCGATGCCGTGGCTGGCCAACAGCTCACGGCCAACGTCCCGCTCTTCCGCCCGCTGACGCAGACGATACAGCCGACGCCATTCGCCAATCAGCGCGCCCGCGCCAGCGGCGACAATCAGCCCACCAGCCACGCCGCTGCCCAGTGCAAACCAGTCGCGCGTCAGCCAGGCATCGTGCAGCCACTGGGCGCCCTGCGCCACCACGCTGATGCCAAAGATGCCCAGCCCGACGCCCACCATTTTGCGCCACAGGCTGCGCTTTGGCCGCAGCGCGGCTTCCACCACTTTCTCGCCGGCGCCCTCTTCCAGCGGCTCCGCGTCAGGCGTCACCAGAAACCCCTGTTGCGCGTCGCTGCTAAAGGTGTGCGCCGCGCGCAGGGTCGGCTCCACAGGCTCCTGCAACGGGCGGGCAAAATCTATCCGTGGTTTGAGTGGCGTTTCATTGCTCATCGCAATTTATCTCCCAGTAAAAATTCCAGCGCAGCATCCATGCGGATATGCGGCAATGGCCGATCGACATCCAGCTGCTGCGGCCGGAACTGTTCAAACTGAAACCCCTGCTGCTGCCAGAAGCTGTTGCCCGGCAGGCGCGGCGGTACTTCGCCCGGGTAAAAAGTCAGCGGTTCACCGTCGGAGAGGCGATGACCGCGCAGCGCCGGTAATTTTTCTCCGCGATGATCCACCAGCCCGCTCTCGGTCGCCTGCACCGACGCCAGCCCCAGGCAATCCATGCTGATGCCTTCAAACGCGGCGTTCTGCCACGCGTCCTGCACCAGCTGCTGCAGCAGAGACACCATATTGGCGTGCTGATCGGCAGTGATGTGATCGGCCTTGGTGGCGGCAAACAGCAACTTATCGATGACCGGCGAGAATAGACGGCGGAACAGCGTGCGCTGGCCATAGTGAAAACTTTGCATCAGCTGGGTCAGCGCCAGCCGCATATCATTGAACGCCTGCGGTCCACTGTTGAGCGGCTGCAGGCAATCGACCAGCACGATCTGACGATCGAAGCGCAGGAAGTGATTTTTATAAAACCCTTTCACCACATGCTGACAGTAGTAGTGAAAACGCTGCTGCAGCATGGCGAAATTGCTGCCGGCCGGCGCCTGAAGCAGCTTGCCGGCCTGCTGTTCATCGACGTTGGGCCACGGGAAAAACTGCAGTGCCGGCGCGCCAGCCATGTCACCCGGCAACACAAAACGTCCCGGCTGGATGAAGTGCAATCCTTCGGTTTTGCACTGATGCAGGTAGTCGGTCCAGGCCGCGGCGATCTCCGCCAGGCGGTTTTCATCGGCGGGCGCGAACGGGTCGAGATCGGCGCTCAGGCTGTGCCAGCGCGCGGCCCACTGCTGACGATCGCCCTGCAGCAGGCCGACCATCTGGCGTGACCAGCTGAGATAATCCTGCGCCAGCATCGGCAGATCGAGCAGCCACTCGCCGGGATAATCGACAATTTCGAGGTAAAGGGTGGCGGTATCTTTGAAATGACGCAGCAGAGACTGATCCGGCCGGTAGCGCAGCGCCAGGCGCATCTCGCTGACGCCGCGCGTCGGGGTCGGCCACATCGGCGGCGTGCCGTACAGCTGGGCCAGCCCTTCGTCATAGGTAAAGCGCGGCGTGCCCAACTCACGCTGGGGTACGCGCTTCACGCCCAGCAGTCGCTCTTCGCGTACCACGGAAAACAGCGGCAGACGCGCGCCGCTGTGGACATTAAGCAGCTGGTTAACCAGCGAGGTGATAAAGGCGGTTTTGCCGCTGCGGCTCAGGCCGGTGACGGCGAGGCGCAGATGACGATCCACGCCGCGGTTCATCAGCCCCATCAACTCATTTTGCAGTCTTTTCATCGCTCTCCCTGATGAAACGTGCTGACAGGCGGTTAAACGCCTTACTCAGCAACGGTTCCAGGGCGGCCGCCAGCAACAGGCGCAGCGGACGGCGCGCCACCGATTTCACTGCCCAGCCGGCCAGGCCGCCGGGCGCATAGGTTACTGCACTGATGATGATGAATTTTCCCGCCGACTTCAACGCAGGCGTTGCGCGGCGGCGCAGAGCAGTAAAACGTTGCGTATGCATAGCGCCTCTCTTAGAGCAGCGGACCCGCTGACGGGCCCGCGACAGGGATTAAATCTGGCGGAAACGGCTGCGTACGCTGAAGGTTTCTGAGGTCACGTAACGCTCAATATCGCGTACGTTACGCTCATCCGCGGTGAGCGTGTTCTCCAGCTCATCCAGCAGTTCGCGCGCCGTTGGTGTGCGCTCAGAGGGTGCGTCCAGCGGTTTTTCATCCAGCACGTAGCCGAGGATAAAGTAGGCGGTCACGGTGATCATAAACAGACCGAAAAACAGTGACAGCACCACAATCACACGCAGCAGCCGCACCGGAATATCCAGGTACTCGGCCAGCCCGGCACACACGCCGCGCACTTTGCCCTGCTGCGGAATACGCCACAGTTTGCGTCCGTTCATCATGGCTGCCTCCAGTTCGGGTGTTCGGCATCGAGGATCGCTTCCAGCGCCTCGACCCGGTCACGCATGCGGCGCGCTTCCTGCGTCAGCTGCTGCAGGCGCTGCAGGTCACCGGACGATAGCGTCCCGCCGTTGCGTTTGTTGCTGTAGTGCAGCCATAACCAGATCGGTGCCACAAACAGCACGAAGATCGTTAACGGTATGGCCAGAAATAGTGCGCTCATTGACTCTCCTTTTTCAGTACACCCGGCAATCCGGGCCCGTTAGCAGGCCCGGGGCGATCACTCGCTGCGGTTCATTTTGGCTTTCAGCGCAGCCAGCTGCTGGCTGATTTCGTCATCGGCTTTCAGATCGGCAAACTGCTGGTCCAGCGTTTTGCTTTTACCGAAGCGCTGGCTTTCCGCTTCTGCTTCCATGTGATCGATGCGACGTTCAAACGATTCAAAGCGTGCCATTGCCTCATCCAGCTTGCCGCTGTCGAGCTGACGACGCACATCGCGTGACGATGAAGCCGCCTGGTGACGCAGCGTCAGGGCCTGCTGGCGGGCGCGGGTTTCGCTGAGTTTTTTCTCCAGCTCGCCAATCTCGCCTTTCATGCGATCCAGCGTCTCTTCAACGTGGCTGGCTTCCTGCTGCAGCGCAGCGATCAGGTCGGTCAGCTTCTGTTTCTCAATCAGCGCCGAACGGGCTAAATCTTCTTTCTCTTTACTCAGCGCCAGCTCAGCTTTTTCCTGCCATTCGGCCTGCTGAGTTTCGGCCTGCTCAATACGGCGCAGCAGCTGTTTCTTTTCTGCCAGCGCGCGGGCCGAGGTGGAACGCACTTCCACCAGCGTGTCTTCCATTTCCTGAATCATCAGGCGTACCAGTTTCTGCGGATCTTCGGCACGCTCCAGCAGCGAGTTGATGTTAGCGTTCACGATATCGGCGAAACGAGAAAAAATACCCATAATGATGTTCCTCTGGTTGTCATGTCTTTACGCTCATGACTAATACAAGATGCGTGCCAGTTTTTAATATGCTGATTTTACTGGATTTGACTGTTTTACACGCGCGGCGCAATCCGTTAAAGTAGTGAAATTAATTAATCAGTGGTGAATTTCATCATGGCAAATGGTAAAGACAATCTGCTGGGCGAGTCGAATAACTTTTTAGAGGTGCTGGAACAGGTATCGAAACTGGCACCGCTGGAGAAACCGGTGCTGGTGACTGGCGAACGCGGTACCGGTAAAGAGCTGATTGCCAGCCGCCTGCACTACCTCTCCGACCGCTGGCAGGGGCCGTTTATTTCGCTCAACTGCGCCGCGCTGAATGAAAACCTGCTGGATTCCGAGCTGTTCGGCCATGAAGCCGGAGCCTTTACCGGCGCCCAGAAGCGCCACCTTGGCCGCTTTGAGCGCGCCGATGGTGGCACGCTGTTTCTGGATGAGCTTGCCACTGCGCCGATGCTGGTGCAGGAGAAACTGCTGCGCGTGATTGAGTATGGCCAGCTGGAACGCGTTGGCGGCAATCAGTCGCTGCAGGTTAACGTGCGGCTGGTGTGCGCTACCAATGAGGATCTGCCCGCGCTGGCCGCCGCCGGCCGTTTTCGCGCCGACCTGCTCGATCGCCTGGCGTTCGATGTTGTCCAGCTGCCGCCGCTGCGCGAGCGCCGCAGCGATATTCTGGTGATGGCCGAGCATTTTGCCATTCAAATGTGCCGCGAGCTGGGCCTGGCGCTGTTTCCCGGCTTTAGCGAGCGCGCTCAGCTCACCCTGTTGCAGCACAGCTGGCCGGGCAACGTGCGTGAACTGAAAAACGTGGTGGAGCGCTCGGTGTACCGTCATCACAGCACCGAACAGGCGCTCGACACCATCATCATCAATCCGTTTGCGCCACGCAGCGCTCCTGCGATAACAGAGCCAGCAGCAGAACAGCGTGAAAACGCCCTGCCGGCGCTGCCGCTGGATTTACGCCAGTGGCAAAACCAGCAGGAGCGCGCACTGGTCGAAGCCAGTCTGCAACAGGCGCGATACAACCAGCGCCGCGCCGCTGAACTGTTGCGCGTCACTTATCATCAGCTGCGTGCGATGATGAAAAAACACGGGATCGAAGCACAGTAGGGTTTAACTGACGGGTATCGCTGCGGCAGCTGTCAGTTTTGCACGCCGGGTTGTCAGCTATGCGTGAGCCGCGTCCGGCAGGTTACTGCAGACTACAGGCAGACCTCAAGGAGACCCCCATGCTGACTCAACCTGCTGAAAAATATCGCCCGTGGCCTGTCATCAATCTGGCGGATCGCCAGTGGCCGTCTCGCCAGATCACCCGCACGCCGCGCTGGCTCTCAACCGATTTGCGTGATGGCAATCAGGCGCTGGCCACGCCGATGGACAGCGCGCGCAAATTAGCATTCTGGCAACTGCTGCTGCGCTGCGGCTTTAAAGAGATTGAAGTGGCGTTTCCCGCCGCCTCGCAAACCGATTTTGATTTTGTGCGCCTGCTGATTGAACAGCAGCACATCCCTCACGACGTCACTATTCAGGTATTAACCCAGGCGCGCGGCGATTTAATCGATCGCACCTTTACAGCGCTGCGTGACGCGCCGCAGGCGATTGTCCATCTGTATAACGCCACCGCCCCGCTGTTCCGTGAGCGCGTATTTCGTCAGAGCAAAGCTGAGATCGTCGAGCTGGCCTGCGCCGCCGCGCGGCAAATCCGCGCACGCTGTGCGGCGCAGCCCGCCACACACTGGACCTTTCAGTACTCGCCGGAAACCTTCTGCTTTACCGAGCCGGAATTTGCGCTGGAAATCTGTGAAGCGGTCGCCGCCATCTGGCAGCCGGGACCGCAGCGGCCGATGATCATCAATCTGCCCGCCACGGTGGAAGTCAACACGCCCAACGTGTATGCCGACCAGATCGAATATTTCTGTCGCCACTTCAGCCAGCGCTCGCAGGTGGCCATCAGCGTCCATCCACATAACGATCGCGGCACCGGCACCGCCTGCGCCGAGCTGGCGCTGCTGGCCGGGGCCGATCGCGTTGAAGGCTGTCTGTTTGGTAACGGCGAGCGCACCGGCAACGTCGATCTGGTGACGCTGGCGCTGAATCTCTATACCCAGGGCGTGACGCCTGAGCTGGACTTTAGCGATATGCGCGAGGTGCTGGAAGTGGTGACGCGCTGTAACCAGCTGCCGGTCCATCCGCGCCATCCTTACGCCGGCGAACTGGTGTTCACCGCCTTCTCCGGTTCGCATCAGGATGCCATTCGCAAAGGCTTTGCCGAACGCAGCGCACGTAATGAAGTGGTATGGCAAATGCCCTACCTGCCGCTCGATCCGCTGGACATCGGCTGCAGCTATGAAGCGGTGATCCGCGTGAACAGCCAGTCCGGTAAAGGCGGTGCCGCCTGGCTGCTGGAACAAAATCACGGCCTGCAACTGCCGCGCGGCCTGCAGCAGGATTTCAGCCGCTGCGTGCAGCAGCAGACCGATGCTCACGGCCAGGAGATGACGCACCACGCGCTGTGGCAGCTGTTCTGTCAGCAGTACGGCCTGCAAAAGCCGCGGTGTCGCCTGCTGCAGTCGGAGAGCCATAGCGATGATCAGGGCGAGACGCGGATTAAAGCGCGCCTGCAGCAGGGTCCGCAGCAGCTGACCCTGGAAGGGCGCGGCAACGGACTGCTGTCAGCAGCGGTGGCCGCGCTGCGTCAGCGCTTCGATCTGGCCGTAACCATTGAGGATTACCATGAACACACGCTGGGCAAACGCAGCGACAGCCGTTCGGTGTGCTATATCAGCTGCATCACGCCGCGTGGCGAGCGTGCGTGGGGGGTGGGTATTGATAATGACGTGACGCGCGCCTCGCTGCAGGCGTTGCTTAACGCGGCGGGCGCTTTTCTGCCGCCGGAAAGTAGTTCGCTGGCGTAACGCCCAGCACGCGACGAAACATGGCGCTGAAGGCGCTCGGGCTGTCATAGCCGAGATCGAGCGCCACGGCCAGCACCGTATCGCCCTGCGCCAGCCGGGTCAGCGCCACGCTCAGCCGGGCACGCCGCAGCCAGTCGCTAAACTGCAAACCAGTTTCGCGACTGAAATGGCGCGCCAGCGTCCGTTCCGCCACACACAGCTGCGCCGCCGCGCGCGCCAGCGTCCAGCTCTCGCCCGGTGACTGCTGAATCTGCTGGCACAGCGCCAGCAACCGGTCGCTGTGCGGCAGTGGCAGGCCAAACGGCAGCACGTCCATCACGCGAATCTCATCGAGAATCAGCTCGTAAATGCGCTCGGCGCGACTGCCAGACGCGTAATGCTCCGGCAGCGTGAGCGCGCTGACAATCAGCTCCCGCAGCAGCGGCGATATCTGCACCACCTGACAGCTGGCGGGCAGATCGGCGCGCGCCAGCGGATCGACAAACAGCGTGCGCGCCGCCACGCTGCCAACGATGTGCAGCGCATGACGCGTGCCGGCCGGCAGCCACACGCCGCGGCTGGGCGGCACAATCCAGCTGCCGTGTTGCGTTTCCACTTTCACCACGCCGCTCAAAGTATGTATCAGCTGCGCGCAGTGGTGATAGTGCCACGGCTCCGCATCGCCGTGCGCGTAATCATGCGCATACGGCACCAGCGGACGCTGCGAGAAGTCAAAGTCGAGCCGCTGACTCATTTAGCGTTTCAGGTACTGATAAACCGCCGCCAGATCCTGCTCGCCGTAACCGGCATCGACCGCCTGCTGCCAGACATCGACGATGTTTTCCAGCGCCGGCAGTGAGGTGTCGCCGGCCGCGTCCAGCGCCAGCCGCGCATCCTTCAGCGCCCAGATCAGATGCATCTGCGGCGTAAAGTCGCCGCTGGCAATCATGCCGAGTTTCATTTTGGCGTACGGCGCTGCCAGCGGACCGCCTTCCAGCACCTGCCAGAGATCGTCGGTAGTGAAACCAAACTGCTCTGCCAGCCGGGTGCTTTCGGCAAGACTCTGCATCAGGCCAATCAGCCAGCTATTCACCACCAGCTTCATGCGCGAGCTGGCGCCGGCGGCACCCAGCCACTGCGTCCCTTTACCAATCGCGGCAAACACCTGCTCCGCCGCCTGGGCACGCTGCCGGTCGCCGCTGGCCATCACCAGAATCTGCGCGTTTTCAGCCGGCGCTTTGGTACCGGAGACCGGCGCATCAATAAACACCACGTCCGGCCGTGCGGCCGCCAGCCCGGCGATCAGCGCGTCGGTCGCTTCAACACCGATGGTGCCCATCTGCGCCACGGTAGCCCCCTGCTGCAGTGCGTTCTGCACCTGGTTAAGCGTGGCGCGCGTGGTAGCGCCGTCCGCCAGCATGGCAATCACCACGTCTGCGCCTTCCACAGCCTGCGCGGCGCTGTCGCTCAGCGTCAGGCCTGCGGCCACCAAATCTTCCCCTTTGGCACGCGTGCGGTTCCAGCCGCGCACGGTAAAGCCCTTCTTCAACAGATTGGCGGCAAATGCGTGTCCCATCGCGCCTAATCCCAGTACCGCAACTACAGGTTGCTGATTCATGTTTTCTCCTTCTTCTTACCGCAGGCAAAACGATCACACTGACAGAAATTGGGGCTGACAGCCAGGCCAGAGGTGCGGTGAAAGGACATTTTTCACGCCACACTTAACAGGGTTCTGCCCTACTATTAACGCTTTTCAAACCCGCGCTAAAACGATTAACATACGCGCGATAAATGTCCCGATTGGTTCATTTCACGTCTTTTACGGTTATTAAAATGAAAATTGCTCTTTTGCGACAGGCACCGTTGCTGATGCTGCCTGCACTCCTGCCGCTGCCGCTATTGGCGGCGGACAATGCCAGCAATACCCTGGTAGTAAGCGCCGCGCCCGCGGCCAGTGGACTTTCTGAGCTGGATACTCTGGCGGCGGTCAGCGTTGTCAGCGGCGACGATATGCGCCACGCCGCACCGCGCGTTAACCTGTCTGAAAACCTCACCAGCGTACCGGGTCTGCAAATTCAAAACAGACAAAATTATGCGCAGGACCTGCAGATTTCAGTGCGCGGCTTTGGTTCGCGTTCCACCTTCGGCCTGCGCGGCATTCGCCTGTACGTTGACGGCATTCCGGCCAGCATGCCAGATGGCCAGGGGCAAACCTCGAATATCGATATCGGTTCCATCGATCGCGTGGAAGTGCTGCGCGGCCCGTTCTCCGCGCTGTACGGTAACGCATCGGGCGGCGTGATCAATGTGGAAACCCAGCGCGGCCAGCAGCCGACTACGCTGGAAGCCAGCAGCTGGTACGGCAGCTACGGTAGCTGGCGCAACAGCGTGAAAGCGAGCGGTGCCACCGGTGATGGCAGCCATGCCGGCGATGTTAACTATACGGTGTCGGCTTCGCGCTTCACCACGCACGGCTATCGCGACCACAGCGCCGCGCAGAAAAACCTCGGCAATGCCAGGCTTGGCGTGCGCATTGACGATGTCAGCACCCTGACGCTGCTGTTCAATAGCGTTCACGTTGAGGCGCAGGATCCGGGCGGCCTGACGCCGGATCAGTGGCGTGATAATCCGCGCCAGGTGGCCAGCAACGTCGCGCTGTACAACGCGCGTAAAACCGTCGACCAGACCCAGGCGGGCCTGCACTATCAGCGCCAGATGAGCGATAACGACGATCTCAGCGTGATGCTCTATGCCGGTGAGCGCGAAACCACCCAGTATCAGTCCATCCCGCTGGCGACCCAGCTGAAAGCCGGCTATCCCGGTGGTGTCATTTCACTGGTGCGCCACTACCAGGGCATTGATACGCGCTGGACGCACCGCGCTACGCTGTTGACGCTGCCGGTGATCCTGACCGGCGGCCTCGACTATGAAACCATGAGCGAGAAACGCAAAGGCTATCAGAACTTCACCCGCAGTGACGGCGCCACCGACTACGGCGTGCAGGGTGATCTGCGCCGCAACGAGCGCAACCTGATGTGGAACCTCGATCCCTATCTGCAGACCGCGTGGCAGCTGAGCGATCGCTGGTCGCTGGACGCCGGCGTGCGCTTCAGCACGGTCAATTTCGATGCTAACGACTATTACGTGACCGCCAGCGATCCGGATGACAGCGGCAATCGCCGCTATCACCGCTGGCTGCCTGCGGCCTCGCTCAAATACGCGATTGATGATGGCTGGAACGCCTATGTTTCCGCCGGTCGCGGCTTTGAAACGCCGACGCTGAATGAACTCTCCTACCGCGCGGCGGATCAGGCCGGGCTCAATCTCAACCTGCAGCCGGCCACCAGCAATACCGTGGAGCTCGGCAGCAAAAAACGCCTCGGCAACGGCCTGCTGACCGCCGCGCTGTTTCAGACCGATACCAAAAACGAGATCGTGTCAGACAGCAGTTACGAAGGCCGCACCAGCTACAAAAATGCCGGTGAGACGCGCCGCCGTGGCCTGGAACTCGGGCTCGATCAGCAGTTTGGCTATGACTGGCACCTGAAAGCCGCGTGGACACTGCTCGACGCGCGCTACCGCAGTAACGCCTGCGGCAGCGACAGCTGTGACGGCAAGCGCATCCCCGGTATTGCACGCAATATGGCCTACGCCGGACTGGCCTACGCGCCGGAGCAAGGCTGGTATGCCGGCGGCGACCTGCGCTACCTGAGCGACATTGCGGCCAACGACCAGAATAATGTCAAAGCGCCGGCGTATACGGTGGTGGGACTGAACAGCGGCTATAAATGGCTGGTGCAGAACTGGACGCTGGATCTGTTTGGCCGCGTGGATAATCTGCTCGATCGCCACTATATCGGCTCGGTCATCGTTAATGAGAGCAATGGCCGGTATTACGAACCCGCACCGGGGCGTAATTACAGCGTCGGCCTGACGCTAAGCTACGCTTTCCAGTAATCTAAATGGGGCACCGGCGCACGTCGGTGCCTTATTCAGGTGCGATAACGCGCTGAGCCGACAAATTTCGAAAATTGCTCACTCCAGATTTGTACGGCACAATATTCCTGCGGATCGATGCCTTCCGGCAGCGATTTAATAAAATCACCAAAGTTATTTAAATCGCCAATTAACGCCGATTGATGTTTTATTTGCAGAAATGAGTGCTGATCAAACGCCTGAGTTTTGGTGAGGTAAATTTTATAGTGTGGACCGGGGGCAATTTCCCCCTCAAAGGCGATGACGTTTTCATTGAGATAGACCTTGCCGCTGGCCCAGTACAGCGCATCACTGCCCGGCTGATGGCGATCAAACTCACCGCTATATAGTGCTTGCTGTTTCACCAGATTAACCTCCTTTTGCGTGGCATTTACTTCCGCGGTAATTAACGGTGACAGCACCAGACCTAAGGTAATACCGGTGCCCAGAAAAAACAGGCTGGCGATGAGATAAAGCACGTTTAATTTTTTTAGCATCCCTACCTCCCTGCAGCAGAATAGCGCTGTACTGCTCTGCCCGATCCTGCTGCTCACTGGTGTTAATAAAAACGTAAAGTCAGGCTAAATATTGGTTATCGTGTTGCTGTGCATACTGTGACAGTAACCAGCGCTGTTACAACCAACTCTCAACGGCGGCAGGGAAAGCGAGGCGCAGCAGAATAACCAGTGTCAGGGAGCGGCAAAGACAAGGGCCGGCAGCACCAGCCCTGGAGGGAAAAGATCAGTTCAGCAGCGCGAGAATTTCGTCAGTGGTGCCGGTTTCGCATTTACGCATCTGAGCGCTCACACCACATTTGTTAGCCAACACATTTTGCGCCGCGCAATAGAATTACTTATATTGTTTGCTGCAGTCAGGCGTGCAGGATGTTAGTCAGGGAAGGGAGAAAGGATTCATGACACGTAACATCGCCCCGGGATATTGTGTTGTCGAACGCGCTGGATCACTGGAGTACCAGGCCAGAGAATTGTTTCGCGACACCTGTGCTCCGGCAGTTACCATGTTTATGCAGTTGAACGCTGACACGCCCTGGTTAAGGCCGGGACAGATACTGATTGTTGCTGACCCAGAGACGCCGGCCCCTCTAACCATGCAAGCACTTACAGCATTAAAACAGGCAAAGTCCCGCACTAATAACGCCCTGGTCGGAGTCAGCGTTGACGAGTCCGGTTTTATGCAGAAACACTATGGCATAATTGCTGCGCTAACCAGTGCTGGAGATAAGGTTTTCGGAACCGTCGGTGATGCTGGTGAAAAATACTTCAATGCCATTGAGCAGACGCTTAAGAAAATCGAAGCAAGTTATCAAAACCAGTTTCGCACTCAGGGAACACTGATAAGCCAGCAATTTTTTATTGAGCGAAATCAGTTGTTGAACCAGCTGAAAGAACTGGTCAACAAACCTGTGCTTAGTAATCTTGCTCGATATTCAGTTAAGTTTCAGCAATACGAGAATATGAAACGCGCACTTAACCTGTCCAGTAGATCTATTGTGCATGAGTGGTCTACCGTTGGGATGGGTGGAATTCCAGGCTATTCATATTACGTAGGGAATGCCGCCAGGGCGGCTCGTTTTCTCAGGATGGGCGGTTTTATTGGTATCGGTTTCTCATTTGCAAACACCACTAATGAGGTAGTTAACGCGTGCACCAGGGGACGCGAGAGTGAATGTGGCAAAACTGCCTTTAAAGAATATAGTAAATTCGCCAGCGGTACATTTGCTGGTATTACTGGAGGGACGCTGGGTGCATCTGCTGGTATCGGTATTTGTTTTGCTGTAGGCATAGCCACTGCAGGAGCCGGAGGGGTTGCTTGCGCCGCTGTAGGTTCATTAGTGGCTGGGACTGCTGCCAGCTCAGCAAGTGATTATCTTATGGATCTATGGTTGAAATAGCATGAACACGACTCTTTCTTATGTTGCTCTCGGATGCGCGATCATCCCTTTTTTTATAACTACGCTACAGTTTATTATTTATTTAATTAACAAACGCAAATATAACACTTTGTTATCGCAATATCTCGACAGCGCATTCGAATTACCACCACTGTATAGATTCTACGGCTCCATGGGTTTTTTTGGCTCTTTTGGCATGTCCTACTTCTTCTCCAGGCTTAAAAAAGGCCAGAAAATTATTTTTCAACCCAAAGAGCAGGCGGCTATTTCCACCTTTCTTAATGCTATCGATGCAAACGTAACAAAGTGGCTTGACACTTATTATTACCTGTCAATATTTTCATTACTTTTATATGCGGTTTTTCTAGTAATGAGCCTGATAAAAATGGTTACTATCCAACTTTAAAGCCTACTTCCTGGGCTGTTTCTTTCTTTAAATTAACTATTCATCGCCAGCCTAACATCCAGTAGCGCCAGACAGCCTTCAGCGAGCGGCAAAGATAAGGGCCGGCAGCACCAGCCCTGGAGGGAAAAGATCAGTTCAGCAGCGCGAGGATTTCGTCAG
The DNA here is from genome assembly GCF_059730895.1 of gamma proteobacterium symbiont of Lampromicra miyakona. Taxonomy (NCBI): domain Bacteria; kingdom Pseudomonadati; phylum Pseudomonadota; class Gammaproteobacteria; species gamma proteobacterium symbiont of Lampromicra miyakona. The sequence continues at coordinate 2,170,908 of NZ_AP035932.1, forward strand.
TGGTGCCGGTTTCGCCGAGGCGCGGGAAGATGCGCTCAATGCTGTTGTGGTGGGTTTCGGCGTTCAGGCAGCTCATCGCATCAGTCGCCAGCGTAACGTTGTAGCCCAGCTCGTATGCCTGACGCGCCGTGGATTCCACGCCGATACTGGTGGCAATCCCGCACACCACCACCTGCGTCACGCCACGCTGCTGCAGCTGCTGGTGCAGATCGGTATTGTGGAACGCGCCCCAGGTTTTTTTCGTTACGCTGATATCGCCCGGCTGCGGTGTCATTTCCGGCACCAGCACCGCCCAGTCTGCCGGCAGAGCAGCATCGTGACGCGGCTGCTGATTGCGGCCCGGCGCGCCGCCAGCCACATTCACCAGCACCACCGGCAGCTGTTTCGCGCGAAACGCCTGCGTCAGCTGCGTGGCGCGTGCAATCACTTCATCCGGATGGCGCGGCGTAACCGGCAGGCGGACGATGCCGTGCTGCAGGTCGATGACAATCAGGGCGGTTTGGGCATCTAACGTGGTGACAGCCATGGTGAGTCCTCTCAAATTAGTGGTCAGCGAGTCGTTGCAGTAAGGGAATGGCGGCCAGCAGCGTTTGCTGCTCCTGTGGGCTGAGCAGGCTGCTGATGCTGTGTAGCAGCCAGTCGTCACGCTGGGCGCGATTGCTGGCGATGAGCTGCAGGCAGGCAGCGGTAGGCTGATAACGGGTTTTGCGGCCATCCTGCGCATCAGCCACGCCCTGTACCAGGCCCAGCGTCTGCAGGCTGGCGACCGTGGCACTCATCGACTGGCTGCGCACCCCTTCGCGCGCGGCCAGCTCGGTCACCGTCATTGCGCCGTCGCGCACCAGATACCCCAGCACGGAAACCTGCGGCCAGGTGAGATCGCCCGGCGGGGCCGATTCACGCAGGCGGCGCATCAGTTTGCCATTAATGCTGCGTAACGCGGCAGCGGCGCTAATCAGCTCGCTCATCGCCCTTCTCCTTTACTGATGAGACCGCAGTATATAAATACGAAGGTAAACTGTGTAGTTTGCCTTCGTATCAATTTGTAATTGTGCATCCCGCCGCTCAGCTGCGCTGCAAATAGTGTATCAGGCTATGAAAGCGCAACGGGCTGGCCAGCGGATTGCGGTAGCTGTGCGGCTGATCGGCGGCGAACTGGCTGGCCTCGCCGGCCTGCAGGCGACGCCAGCTGCCCGCCATGCCCAGCAACAGCTCACCTTCCATCACCACCACCTGCTCAATCACCCCGCTTTCGTGCGCTGACGAATCGCTTTGCGCGCCCGCTGCCAGCGTCACTTCCAGCAGATCGAAGCGCAAACGCGCGTCATACGGCAGCAGCGGCTTCACCTGCATTTGTGCATTGGGCTGGCTGAAGGTCGCCACGTCGCCCGACGGCTGCGCCCCGCTCTGCACAAAAAAGGAGAACGGCACATTAAAGCCGGTGGCGATTTTCCATAGCGTGGCGATCGTTGGACTCGACTCGCCGCGCTCAATCTGACCGAGCATGGCTTTACTCACGCCGGTGCGCGCCGCCGCCAGCGTCAGGCTCCAGCCATTAGCCTGACGCAGCTGCTTCAGCGCCTGGCTGAGATGTTGATGCAGATTTTCCATGAATTCTCCTGAAAAGCGGGCGCGCAGTGTACCACTTGTGCGCGCCATACCGTGCGTGCCACAATGTGCGTTATAACGCACAACAGGATGTGATTCCATGACCACTGCGACTGTTCGTCCGGCTTTTTCCTTTCCGATGCTGATTTCCGGCCTGATCGCCGTGCTGGTCGGCTACAGCAGCACCGCGGCGCTGATCTTCCAGGCGGCGCAGGCCGCAGGCGCCTCACCGGCGCAGATTGGCGGCTGGCTGTCAATGCTGGGCGTGGGCATGGGGCTGGCGTCACTCGGCCTGTCGCTGTGGACGCGGATGCCGGTGCTCGCCGCCTGGTCGACGCCGGGTGCCGCGCTGCTGGCCACCAGCGTGCACGGCCTGACGCTGAATGAAGTGGTCGGGGTGTTTGTCGCGACCAATCTGCTGATTGTGCTGAGCGGCGTGACCGGCCTGTTTGCCCGACTGATGAACCATATTCCCCAGTCGCTGGCGGCCGCGATGCTGGCGGGGATTCTGCTGCGTTTTGGCATCGGCACCTTCAGCGGTTTACAGGATCATTTTGCCCTGTGCGGCAGCATGTGTCTGGTGTGGTTGCTGGGCCGCCGCTGGCTGCCGCGTTATGCCATTCTGCTGGCGCTGGTGACAGGCGTACTGGTGGCGCTGGGTCAGCGCGCCATCCACTTTCCGCCTCATGCGCTAACGCTGAGCGTGCCGGAATTTATCATGCCGCACTTTAATCCTGCCGCGCTGATTGGCGTCGGCTTGCCCTACTTCCTGGTGACCATGGCGTCGCAGAATGCGCCCGGTATTGCCACGCTGCAGGCGCATGGTTACCGGCCGCCGGTCTCCGCGCTCACCGGCTGGACCGGCCTGATCGCGCTACTGCTGTCGCCGTTCGGTGGCTTTTCGGTGTGTATTGCGGCGATCACCGCCGCGATCTGCATGGGCGATGATGTCGATCCGGACCCGGCGCGCCGCTGGGTGGCTTCCGCGCTGGCGGGCGTGTTCTATCTGCTGACCGGCTTTACCGGCGCGCTGATCGCCGTGATGCTCAGCGCATTGCCGCCGGTGCTGATCGCCACGCTGGCCGGTCTGGCACTGCTGGCCACGCTGGCGGGCAGCCTGCAGCGCGCGCTGGCGGAACCGGCGCAGCGCGACAGCGCCATCGTGGCATTTCTGATCACCGCCAGCGGAATCTCCCTGCTCGGCGTCGGCTCGGCGTTCTGGGGCCTGATCGGGGGCGTCCTCACCCATTTGCTGCTCAGCCCACGCCGGAACGGTTAACATTTCACCACCCCGCGTACCGTGGGGGGAATAACGCCCTGTTTTCCCCCCTTTTTCCCCCGTTTGATTGCGGCGCATTTGGCTTAAGATCACTACCATCGCCCATCACACCCGATGTTTGGCTTCAGATAACCACCGATAAGGGCCCAACGAGTGGCAAAAACTTTTCTGCGCAGCGGTAATCTCGACGCGTTACTGGCACTGGGGGAGAACGGCCAGCCGGTCTGGGCTTCTGCCCTGCAAATTCGCGAAACCTTACGTTTGCGCCGCCAGACGACACTGGCCAACTGCCTCGCGATCCCGCAGGCCAACGAGCGCGGTGACCGCCTTGACTGGTACGCGCCATTCAGCGGCAAAGTGAAATCCTGGCTGGCGGCCAGCGATCGCGAAAAGCGTCAGGCGCTGGATCAGCTCACCCTTAATCAGCAGGATTTGCAGGCGCTCAGCCTGCGCGCCCGGGATGCCGACAATCCGGCGATGCGCCTGTTTGGGGCGCTGCTGGCAAAGACGCTGCAGTTTCCCGATCAGCAATACGTCTATCTGGTGGATGGCAAGCCGGTGATCACCTTCTGGGGCTTCGTCGACCCGCAGGCGCGCACGCGTGATGATGCGCTGGCCTGCCTGCGCGACAGCCTTGATGAAGAACTGCCGCCGCTGGTGGTGCCCGCGCCGGAGCCAGAAAGGGCTGCCGCGCCTGAACCGGTTGCGGCCCCCGTTGTGGCGGAGCCCGAGCCGGAACTGCTGGCGGAACCCGAACCACAGCCCGAACCCGCACCGCTGAGCGTTGTAGCCGACGCGCCCGCGCGGAAGAAATCCGCACTGCGCCCGCTGCTGCTGGTGCTACCTCTGGCCGCTGCTGCTGCAGCGGGCGTGGCCTTCTGGTTACACGACGCGCCGGTCCGGCCGGCAGAAACCGAAACCGTGCCAGTGGTTAGCGCCGCGCCTGCGCTTGCCCCGGCGATGCTGGCGAAAGCACAGACGCTGGCCGCCACGCTGCCGCACAGCAGTGCGACAGTGACGCCTGCGCCGGCACCGGCTGCCCCACCGGCACCGCCGGAGGTCGTAGCGGAACATACCGAACCGGCCAAAGCGGACGATCTGGTGATGACGCCCGATGACGCGCGCCTCGGCTCGGTGAAATTTATCAATGGTACCTGGCGCGTGACGCTGCGTCAGACCAATCTGCCGACCGGCAAGCCGCCGAGCCTGCGCTATCAGATCCGCAACGGTAAAGGCAGCGCAGTGATTACCCAGGGCGACAATATTCGCTGTAAAGCCGATGTCACCGCCGCCATGACCAGCGCCGGCACCATGGTAGTGCGCAGCCGCTATACTGCCAGCTGCAGCGATAAATCACGCTATCGCATGCCGGAGCTGGTGTGCAAAGCCGGTGATGGCATTGCCAGCTGTACGGCGCAGTATGGCGCCGATCAGGTGTTCCCGTTGACGATTAAGCGTGAGAGTAAGTAACCATGTTGGCTCCCCTGATTGATGACAAACAGAAAATCACGCTGATCGAAGACAGCGGTGTGCAGTTTCTTGATTTTGGTCTGCGCCTGTCCGCGTTACAGGCGCGGCGGCAGTTTGTGCGCCAGACCGCCAATGGTCCGCTGCTGCGCCTCAACGTTGATGGCAACAGCGGCAAGTTTCTGCTCTATCCACAGGATGGCGGTGCCGCTGAGGTGGTGCGCCCGGAAACTGATATCGCGCTGGCCGATTCCCTGACGCTGCTGGCCGGGCAGTGGTTGCCGCTGCCGGTGCTGCGCTGTTCCAGCGGCCGTCGTTTCATCGGTGGCCCGGATAACTGGGCGCGTCTGCGCCTTGCGCCGCTCAGCCAGCCCGACGCGGCGGGCAATACCCATCGCATCACCCTCGCCTTTGATACGCGCCTGGTGGCCGACGCGGACGGCGGTGAGCAGCTGGGGTTGAGCAAAGCCGATGCGCAGAACGGCGTCAGCTTCGCGCTGGCGTGGCACAACTATGAACTGGGCGAGTTCCTCGATCTCACCTGGGTTGACGGCTGGCTGCGCGAGACGTTCAGCCAGCAGGTGTATGCGCTGGAATCACGCCGCGAGCAGGAAGTGAACCAGGCGCTGCGCGAATTTGAATATCAGGCGCACTATCTCAACGTGCTGGAACTGCTGGGCGAACAGCTCGATCTGGCAGAAATCACTATCCAGACGGCCTCACCGCAAACGCCGGCGGTCAACGTGGATATCATTCTTGACGTCGGCAACTCGCACACCTGCGGCATTCTGGTGGAAGATCACCCCGAAGAGAGCAACGGCCTGCGCCAGACCTATGAGCTGCAGCTGCGCGATCTGTCGCAGCCGCACCGGGTCTACAACGAGCTGTTCGACAGCCGACTGGAGTTTGCCGAAACGCACTTTGGCAAAGCCAACTTCTCGCTGGAGAGCGGCCGCGAAAACGCGTTTATGTGGCCCTCGCTGACCCGCGTCGGTCGCGAAGCCAGTCGTCTGGCGCTGCAGCGCGCCGGCACCGAGGGCAGCACCGGCCTCTCCAGCCCGCGACGCTACTTATGGGACGAAGCGCGTTATCAGCCCGGCTGGCGCTTCAACGCCAGCGGCGGCAGCGACGAGCCGCAGGCCACTGCGCTGCCGTTTACCCTGTTGCTCAACGATGAGGGGCAGCCGCTGCATGCCCTGCCGGAAGATGACCGCCTGCCGGTGTTTTCTGCCAGCTACAGCCGCAGCTCGCTGATGACCTTTATGCTGTGTGAACTGCTGGCGCAGGCCATGATGCAGATGAACAGCGTGGCCCAGCGCCAGCGTATGCCGCAAAGCCAGGCGCCGCGCCAGCTGCGTCATGTGATCCTGACGCTGCCGTCGGCCATGCCGAAGCCGGAGCGGGAAATTTTCCGTCGCCGCATGCAGGAAGCCATCGCGCTGGTGTGGAAAGCCGAAGGCTGGCATCCGGCCGACGCCGCGTTTGACGCCGCCAGCCAGGCACACAGCCTGCGTCCGGTACCGGATGTGCAGATGGAGTGGGATGAAGCCACCTGCGGTCAGATGGTGTGGCTGTTCAACGAAACCCAGGTGAACTTTGCCGGTCGCGCGGAAGATTTCTTCAGCAGCATGGCGCGCCCGGATCGCCCGCGCGAAGCGGATGAGCTGCCGGGCAAAAGCCTGCGCATCGCCTCGATTGATATCGGCGGCGGCACCACCGACCTCGCCATCACCCAGTATCGTCTGGATGATGGTCAGGGCAACAACGTGAAAATCACCCCGCGTCTGCTGTTCCGGGAAGGGTTTAAAGTGGCCGGCGATGACATTCTGCTGGACGTGATTCAGCTGTGGATCCTGCCCGCGCTACAGCAGAGTCTGCAAAAAGCCGGCCTGGCGCTGGCGGAACCGCTGATGAACAAGCTGTTTGGACACGACAGCCGCATGGACGGTCAGGCCACGCTGCGCCAGCAGGTCACCCTGCAGCTGTTTATTCCGCTGGCGCAGGCGGTGCTGGAGCGCTATGAAAACTGGAATCCGCTCGACAGCCACAGCGAAATTAACGCGCTGTTTGGCGAGCTGGTGCCGCAGAAGCCAGCCAGCAGCGTGCTGGCGTTTGTCAACGGAGAGATTCAGCGCGCGCTCGGCGGCGACAGCCGTTTCGATCTGCTTGACGTGCCGCTGGTGGTGAGCATGGCGCAGTTGCATGCTGAGTTTCTGCAACACCGGATGGCAATCATCCCGGCGCTGCGCGCCATGTGCGAAGTGGTTTCCCTCTATCAGTGCGATGTGCTGCTGCTGACCGGTCGCCCGTCGCGCTTCCCGGGCATTCAGGCGCTGGTGCGTCATTTGCAGCCGCTGCCGGGTAGCCGCATTTTGTCGCTGGAGGGGTATCACACCAGCGACTGGTATCCGTTCAACAAACAGGGGCGCATTGACAACCCGAAATCCACCGCGGCGGTCGGTGCCATGCTGTGTCTGCTGGCACTCGATCTGCGTCTCAGCAGCTTCTGGTTCCGCGCCGGCGATTTTGAACCCTACTCGACCATTCGCTACCTTGGCGTGCTGGATGAAAACGCCACGCTGAGCGATGACAATCTGTGCTACAGCGAGATTGATCTCGACAGCCACAGCTTCGCGCTGGACCGTAAAAGCAGCTTCCGCATTCGCGGTAACGTCTGCCTCGGTTTCCGCCAGCTGGAGAACGACCGCTGGCCGGCGACACCGCTCTACAGCCTGAGCATTACCGATCCGCAGCTGGCGCGCCAGGTAGCGGGCGAAAGCGTGCTGCGCATCAGGCTGGCGGTACAACCGGGCCCGGATAACCTCGGCCCGGAGCGGCTGGTGCTGAGCGAGGCGCGCATGGACGATGGCACGCGCGTGCCGCTGGAGCAACTGAGTCTGAAACTGAATACGCTGTCGGCCACCGGCAACGCCAATGCGCAATACTGGATCGACAGCGGGAGCGTGTGTAAACGATGAGAACTGCCAAAAAAGCTACGCCGGCGACGCCTGCTAAACGCCTGGGCCTGCTGCAGGAGACGGTTGATGGCGCGCTGAACTGGGTGGAGAGCCACCAGGCGCACTCGCCGCGTCTCGCGCTGGAAGCCGATACGCTGCGGCTCCAGCTGCGTCGCGCCCGCGCTGAGAGCCACGCGCTGGCGCGACAGCTGGCGCGACCGGTCACCCTGGCGCTGTTTGGTCAGTCGCAGGCGGGTAAAGCCTGGCTGTTGAGTGAAATGGTCGGCGACGCGCAGGGCCAGCTGATCGCCCGTCTCGGCGACAAAACCCTGAACTATTTTCAGCACATCAATCCCGGCAATCTCGATTTTGCCATCGCCACCCGTTTCAGCCATCAGCGTGAAGCGCAGTCAGGCGCGTGGCCGCTGGAGATGACGCTGCTGAGCGAAGCCGAGCTGATTCGTCTGATGCTGGCCGGTGCCAGCGCGGACACCCAGCCGGACAGCGCGGCGATTGATGCCGCGCTGCAGCGCCTGCAGCGCCATCGCCAGAGCGAGATGCAGCCCGGCCTCGACAGCGACGCGCTGGTGACGCTGTGGGCGTGGCATCGCCGCCAGCCCGACCACGCCGAGGTGCTGGACCGTCATTTCTGGCCGCAGGCGATTGAGCTGGCACCGTGGCTCAACGTAGACGACCGCGTGCAGCTGTTTGCGCTGCTGTGGCCGCAGCGTCCGGCGCTGAATGAAACCCTGCGCAGCCTGCTGCATCTGCGCCATCAGCTGCGGCACGCGCCGCGCGTGCTGGCACCGCTCAGCCTGCTGGTGGATGACGCCTCGCTGCCCGCTGAAAAGCTCATCGGCCATGACGCCGACCTGAATGAATTGATTGAAGTGTGTCCGGTTGTCGCCAACCGCGTGGGCAAACCGCAGTCGGTACCGCTCGGCTGGCTGGCGCTGCTGACGCTGGAAATCACCCTGCCGCTCAGTTCGACGCCGCGTCAGGCGCTGTATGACGACGCCGATATGCTGGAACTGCCCGCACCGGGCACGCCCGCCGACCGCGATCAGCAGGACGAGCGCGCAAGGCTGCAGGCGCGTGATGCGCTGCGCGCCAGCTTGCTGGAGCAGAAACGTGCCCTGCTGCCGGGCTTCTATGCCGCACGTCAGGGCATCGATTTAATGCTGATTTGTACCGCCGCCAGCCAGCGTCAGGATGCGGATCTCGCCGCCAGCGCGCTGCGCGAGTGGCAACTGCAGCAGAGCGCGACGGCCAGCGCAGACAAGCCGCGCCTGATTTGGGCGATTACGCCGCACGATGCGCGCTATCAGCAGTCGCAAATCAACGTCGATGAAGCGGTACAGCGGCAGATTGGTCAGCCTGGCCAGAGCTGGGGCTCTATGCTGGCGCGCGATCGCGCCGGTGTTGACCGCATGAGCAGCTGGCTGCAGGATGAGATGCAGCCGGAGGCACGGCGCGACCGGCTGGCGCTGCAGCTCAGCACGCTGCAGCAGAAACTGGTGGAGCGTCTGCAGCCGTGGACCGAAGCCAGCGCCACGCCGGAACAGGCCGCGCGGAAACAGGCCATCGCCGATACGCTGCTGAAGTGTTTACAGCATCGCACCGGCCTGCACGGCGAGCTGCTTGAGCGTTTACAGCCCTCGCGCGAAGCGGTGCGCCAGCTGTGGCTGAGTCAGAGCCACGGCAGCACGCCGTCCACCGGCGGTCAGGCAGCCGCGGTGGAGCAGAGCTATTTTGGTATTGGTTTTGAGTTTGACCTGTTTAACGATGAGCCGGTAACCACCGCCGAACCGCGCAGCAGCAGCGGCCAGCGCGATCAGCAGTTTCCTCAGCAGGTGTTCGCGCTGTGGCTGGCACACCTGCGTCAGTTGCCGGAGAGCCAGAGCCTGCTGGCGCTGCTCAACGTTGATAAGCCGACGCTGGAACTGCTGGTGGAGGAGCTCATCACCGCCAGCTTCCGTCTGCAGGTGCTGAGCAAACTGCAAAGCGCGCTCAACGAAACGGAGACGCAGGCCAGTGCCCATGAAGCGCGCACCGATCGCCAGGTGTCGCGTGCCATGACGGTGCTGGGTGACTTTGTCGCCTGGCTCGGCTTCCTGCAGCGGGATGAACGTGAACGGCCGCAGAGTCGCGTCAATCGCGGCAGCCCGATTTTCGCCCGCCCGCCGGCGCCAAGCGTCAGCTTTTCTTCAGGCCAGCGTCTGACGCGGCTGTCTGCCGCGCCGGCTAATCACACCGCCTATTATATTTATGACTGGCTGGTGGGGTTAAATTCGCTGATCGTCGAGAATAACGGCTACACCGGCGGCGGCGATTTGCCGGCCAGCGCACGCCAGACGCTGGCGATTATGCTGCTGCCGCTGCACGCGTAGTCAGTGAGTAATCAGGCGCAGCTCACCCGCCAGCTGCTGCGCCGCCTCTTCCAGCAGCGCCAGCACCGGGGCAAACTCCGCACTGGCGCTGACCTCGGCGACATGCTCCAGATGCAGCGTTGCCGGCAGCGCCATACCGCCGGTCAGCCAGTCCCACAGCGCATCCAGATTGTAACCAAAGCGTTCACCGCAGCCGCTCTGATCGACCAGCGCCTGATAAAAGGCCTGGCGCGTATCCAGCGTGCGAAAATCAAAATGGAGTGTCAGCATAGTCAGGGTACCGGCGTGAAGCTGCGATAGTGATCGGTAGTGAGAAAGATCAGCCCATCAGAAGAGTAAAGCAGACGATCGGCATCGCGGTGGCCGCAGTCGTAATTGACGTCCGCTTCATACCACTGCCGTCCCGCCTGCATCGGCAGCCGCCGTTCGCGGTTACTGAAGCGGTCGCCGCCAATCGCGCGCCCCGGCAACACCTCACACAGGTTCCCCTGCGCCGGGTTCCAGCCCTGACGACGTGCCGCACTTTTGGTGAGATAAAAATCAGGCAAACGGTGATGCTGCTGCAGCCAGCGCGCCACGCGATGTGCATCGGTCAGTTGCGCAATATCCGTCTGTTTTTCTGGCGCAGTACCGCTCAGATGGGGCTTCAGCCCGATCCAGCAAACCACCAGCGCAAACAGTAATCCAATCCAGAGTTTTTTCGACATAGTGACATCCTGAAAAGCAGGACGCCGATAATAGCAGGTTTCAGGCGGGGAAAAACGCGGGCCAGCATGGCTGGCCCTGGCGGAGGTTTACTGCTGCATCGCGCTCGGGGTGTGCGCGGCGTGACGACGCCATGCGCCCGGTGCCACGCCATACTGGCGCTTGAAGCTGCGGTTAAACGACTGCTGTGAATCGAAGCCCAGCGAAATGGCCACGTTAAGGATCGGTTCGTTGGTGGTGGTCAGGCGGTCGGCCGATTTTTTCAGCTTCTTGGCCCGGATGTACTCACCCAGCGGATAGCCGGTGTGCTCTTTGAACATGCGCTGCAGGTGCCACTTCGAATAGCCGGCGCGCCCCGCTACGGTGTCCAGATCCAGACGTGCTTCAATGTTGTTATCAATCCAGTCGATCAGATCGTGAATAAAAGCGTCGCTCATCATCCCATTCTCTCCCGTCGCCATGGCGAACAGTATCAGTATCAGTTGCAATTACACTTTAAGGGTGACTGACTATCGCACTTAATGCAAGTTTTATTATTGCATTAAATGCCGCACTCGCCGTAGGGGCTTTCGCTACCTGTTACGAATTGATCAAAACCGCACATAAAGTGTATCAGATATTCTTGCAGATGCAGTTCGCCCAAGCCTACACTCCTGTGGTTTTAATGCAATCTTAAAAGTTGCAGATTTTTCGTACGTCTCCTTTCTTTTTCACCAACGCGGAATAACAACAATGCATCTGCAAACATATGGGGTTCGTCGGGCCGTAAGCCTGTCAGGAGTGATGTTGCTGGGAAGCCTGCTGGCCGGTTGTGATCGCGGTGTAGCGCAAAATGCGCCGCCGCCTCCGCCCGAAGTGAGTGTCGCGCAGGTGGTGCAACAAAAAGTCAGCCAGTGGGATAGCTTCAATGGCCGCATTGAAGCGGTGCAGAGCGTGCAGCTGCGTCCGCGCGTCTCGGGCTATATCGATCAGGTTAACTATCGCGAAGGCGATGAGGTGAAGAAAGGTCAGGTGCTGTTTACCATTGATGACCGCACCTACCGCGCCACGCTGGAGCAGGCGCAGGCCGAACTGGCCAGCGCGCGGAGCCAGGCGGCGCTGGCCCGCAGCGAGTCGGCCCGTACCGACAAGCTGATCGGCACCCAGGTGGTGTCGCGCGAAGAGTGGGAACAGCGGCGTTCGACCGCCAGTCAGGCGCAGGCCAGCGTGCTGGCCGCCCAGGCGGCAGTCGATATGGCGCAGCTGAACCTCGACTTTACCCGCGTCACCGCGCCAATTGATGGTCGCGCCAGCCGGGCGATGATCACCACCGGTAACCTGGTGACCGCCGGCGACAGCGCCAGCGTTCTCACCACGCTGGTTTCGCAGGACCGCATGTATGTCTACTTTGACGTCGACGAAGCGATTTATCTGCAGTACCAGGCGATGGCGCGTCAGGGCCAGAACCGCGGTTCGCTGCCGGTAGAGATTGCGCTGACCGGCGAACAGGGCTATCCGCACCGCGGCACTGTCGATTTTCTCGATAACCAGCTGACCGCCAGCACCGGCACCATTCGCATGCGCGCCACGCTCGACAATCAGCAGCGTCAGTTTACCCCAGGCCTGTTTGCTCGCGTGCGGCTGCCGGGCAGCGCAGAATTTAACGCGCTGCTGGTCGACGACCGCGCGGTACTGACCGACCAGGATCGTAAATATGTTTACGTGGTTGATGCGCAGGGCAAAGCCGAACGCCGCGATGTTCAACTGGGCGATCTGGCTAACGGCCTGCGTATTGTGCAGCAGGGTCTGAAGCCAGGTGACAAGGTCATTGTCAACGGTCTGCAGAAAGTGTTCATGCCCGGTATGCCGGTAAAAGCGCAGCCGGTGGCCATGCGCTCCGATCAATAATAATCGAGACTGCCCGTTATGGATTTCTCCCGCTTTTTTATCGACCGACCGATTTTCGCCGCGGTGCTGTCGATTTTGATATTTACCACCGGACTGATCGCCATTCCGCTGTTGCCGATCAGTGAATACCCCAACGTGGTACCACCCAGCGTGCAGGTGCGCGCAGAATATCCCGGTGCCAACCCCAAAGTGATTGCTGATTCGGTGGCAACGCCGCTGGAAGAAGCGATCAACGGGGTGGAAAACATGATGTACATGAAGTCGGTGGCCGGCTCAGATGGCGTGCTGGTTACCACCGTGACCTTCCGCCCGGGAACCGATCCCGATCAGGCGCAGGTCCAGGTGCAAAACCGCGTGGCACAGGCTGAAGCGCGTCTGCCGGAAGAGGTGCGTCAGCTCGGCCTGACCACCCAGAAGCAGTCACCTACCCTGACGCTGGTGGTGCATCTGTTCTCGCCCCACGGCAAGTACGATTCGCTCTATCTGCGTAACTACGCCACGCTGAAGGTGAAAGATGAGCTGGCGCGCCTGCCGGGCGTCGGCCAGATTCAGATCTTCGGTGCCGGTGATTACGCGATGCGCGTCTGGCTCGACCCGAACAAAGTGGCGGCGCGCGGCATGACCGCCGGCGACGTGGTCAGCGCCATGCAGGAGCAGAACGTGCAGGTTTCTGCCGGGCAGCTGGGCGCAGAGCCGACGAAGAAAGAGAGCGATTTTCTGCTGTCGATCAACACCCAGGGGCGGCTGGAAGATGAGGCGCAGTTTGGCAACATCATCCTGAAAACCGCCGATGACGGCACGCTGGTGCGCCTGCGTGACGTGGCGCGCATCGAGATGGGCTCCGGCAGCTATGCCCTGCGTTCGCAGCTGAACAACAAGGATGCGGTTGGTATCGGTATCTTCCAGTCGCCGGGCGCAAACGCCATCGACCTGTCGAATGCGGTACGCGCCAAGATGGCCGAGCTGGCAACGCGCTTCCCGGATGACGTGCAGTGGGCCGCGCCTTATGACCCGACGGTTTTCGTGCGTGACTCGATCCGCGCCGTGGTCCAGACGCTGTTCGAAGCCATCGTGCTGGTGGTGCTGGTGGTGATTCTGTTCCTGCAGACGTGGCGCGCCTCGATCATCCCGCTGCTGGCCGTGCCGGTGTCGGTGGTCGGTACCTTCAGCGTGCTCTACCTGCTGGGCTTTTCGCTCAATACCCTGAGTCTGTTCGGGCTGGTGCTGGCGATTGGGATCGTGGTCGATGACGCCATCGTGGTGGTGGAGAACGTCGAGCGGAACATTGAACAGGGCTTAACACCGGTGGCGGCGGCTCACCAGGCGATGCGCGAGGTCTCCGGGCCGATTATCGCCATCGCGCTGGTGCTGTGTGCGGTATTTGTGCCGATGGCCTTCCTCTCGGGCGTAACCGGTCAGTTCTATAAGCAGTTTGCCGTGACCATTGCCATTTCGACGGTGATTTCGGCGATTAACTCGCTGACGCTCTCTCCGGCGCTGGCGGCGAAACTGCTGAAGGCGCACGGTGCGCCGAAGGACCTGCCGACGCGCCTGATCGATCGCCTGCTGGGCTGGGTGTTCCGGCCGTTTAACCGCTTCTTCCAGCGCAGCTCAGACGGCTATGAATCGATGGTCGGCAAAACCCTGCGCCGGCGCGGTGCGGTGTTTGGCGTGTACGTGCTGCTGCTGGCCGGTGCCGGCTTTATGTTCCATACCGTGCCAGGTGGCTTTATTCCGACGCAGGATAAGCTGTACCTGATTGGTGGCGTGAAGATGCCGGAAGGCTCATCGCTGGCGCGTACCGATGAAGTGATTCGTAAGATGAGCGAAATCGGCATGAACACCGAAGGCGTGGCCTACTCCGTAGCCTTCCCCGGCCTGAATGCGCTGCAGTTCACCAATACGCCCAATACCGGCACGGTGTTCTTCGGTCTGAAGCCGTTCAGCGAGCGCAGCCGCACTGCGGCGGAAATCAATGCTGAGATCAACGCGAAAATTTCCAAAATCCAGCAGGGCTTCGGTTTCTCCATCATGCCACCGCCGATCCTCGGTCTGGGCCAGGGATCGGGCTATTCGCTGTATGTGCAGGACCGTGCGGGCCTGGGCTATGGCGCACTGCAAACCGCGATTAATACCCTGTCCGGTGCGGTGATGCAGACGCCAGGCATGATGTTCCCGATCTCCTCCTATCAGGCCAACGTGCCGCAGCTGGATGTGCAGGTCGATCGCGACAAAGCCAAAGCACAGGGCGTATCGCTGACCGATCTGTTCACGACGCTGCAGGTGTATCTGGGTTCGTCTTACGTCAACGACTTCAACAAGTTTGGTCGTACCTGGCGTGTGATGGCGCAGGCTGACGGGGATTTCCGCGACAGCGTGCAGGATATCGCGAACCTGCGCACCCGTAACGATCGCGGTGAGATGGTGCCGATTGGCAGCATGGTGAACATCACCACCACCTACGGTCCGGACCCGGTGATTCGCTATAACGGCTATCCGGCGGCCGACCTGATTGGCGATGCCGATCCGCGCGTGCTCTCTTCCGCGCAGGCGATGGAGAAACTCGAGGCGATGTCCAGCCAGGTGCTGCCGAACGGCATGAATATCGAATGGACCGACCTGAGCTATCAGCAGGCAACCCAGGGCAACACCGCGTTTATCGTGTTCCCGGTGGCGGTGCTGCTGGCGTTCCTGGTACTGGCGGCGCTGTATGAGAGCTGGACGCTGCCGCTGGCAGTGATCCTGATCGTACCGGTGACGATGCTATCCGCACTGGTCGGCGTGTGGCTGACCGGCGGCGATAACAACGTGTTTGTCCAGGTCGGTCTGGTGGTGCTGATGGGGCTGGCATGTAAGAACGCCATCCTGATCGTCGAGTTCGCCCGCGAACTGGAGATGCAGGGCAAAGGGATTGTGGAGTCGGCGCTGGAAGCCTGTCGCCTGCGTCTGCGCCCCATCGTCATGACCTCCATCGCCTTTATCGCCGGCACCGTGCCGCTGATTCTGGGCGAAGGTGCGGGCGCCGAAGTGCGCGGCGTCACCGGCATCACCGTGTTCTCGGGCATGCTGGGGGTTACGCTGTTTGGCCTGTTCCTGACGCCGGTGTTCTACGTGACGCTGCGTAAGCTGGTGACGCGCAAACAGCAGCCGGCGGTGGAAACGCAGACGGTGTAAACGCTAAGGAGTAAAACCCATCCGGGCCATCGTGCCCGGATTTTTTTTGCCTGTCGCGGCATGACGATGTTACACAGCAACAGTGCGCCTCTGCGCCAGAGCACAGCAGCGGGATTTCACAGGATTTACAGGGGTAGATTGCGCGTGCAGAAGCGGAATGGAAAGGTGCGCATCAGCGATGCGCACGCGAGGTTAGCGGTGTTTTTTGCAGAGTTCGGCGATTTCGAGGTCAGGCAGCGGTTCGCAGTTGCTGGTATCGTGCTTTTTCAGCTCGTTAAGGGCATCGGCGACGGTGCGGGTTTCCAGCACTTTAAGCGACGCCTCTTCCGCTTGCTCCGCGATCGATTTGAAGTACCAGCACAGGTTGGCGCTGACCAGGCAGCGCGGTGCGACATCGGGGCGCGACGCCCACAGTTTTTTGTCTTCAATCACTGAAGTGTAGATATCGCGCAGCGTGATCTCAGCGGCCGGACGACCCAGATGGATCGAGCCGGTACGGCCAAGCGTCGAGACAATGATGCCATCGCGCGTTAACGGAACCATGAGTTTCCGAATGAAACTGGGGTTCGCTTCAAGACCATACGCCAGAATGGCACTGGTCGAGCGTTTACCCAATTGCTCCGCCATCGCTACGCTCAAAACCATCTGCAAAGCTGTCGGGAAGCGGTAATCTAGCATTTCTGTTTCCTGAGTTGCGGCCTATCTTCTTGTTTTCATACCGCGGCAGTGAATAATCAATGAGCAATAAATATAACAAACACTGTTGCTTTTTAGAATACCGAAAATGCTTTCCACCCGTGACTAACCTGCGCTATTACCCGCCTTGATATCGACTTAAATTCTTGAATTTAGATAAAAATATTCCAGTATGGCATGCCGCTGACCGCTTTAGCACTCTGAGCCTTGCGCAACAATATGCGCGACGTGTCACTTTTTTGCCCCCACCGCTGTAGCTGCGGGCTGGTGAAGGACGTTGTGACAAAGGGACGATTATTTCTGCACGGGTGTCGCGCCGTGTGCGCAACCGACCTTCAGACAAGCCATTGTTTCTGTGTAAGAAACAAAAACACACCGGCGAAGGGGCTGCGTCAGGGTCGATTAACCGGTTTCTGAAAGGAATAATATTGATCAGGGTCATGATTCCCTTGCTATTTTTTGCACAAAATGCGCGCCGTTACTATTTTCGAGGCGCGAAATAATGTCTGTATTATCCCCGGTCGTCGGCGCGTTATTGCTGACCGTTCTCCCGCTGACGGTGGGCATCATCACGGCGGCAACCAGCTGCCTGAACGCGCCAACCTTATGGCAATGCGTACGAATGGCACCCCTGCCTTTCATTGTCTCGGCTGGCTGCACTCTGCTGTTAAGCGCGTTGTGTTGCCTGCTTCAATATCTGACGGATCGCCACTAAAGCGCAGCAGCGGCCATCTCTGCCCGTTAGCCGTCAGTGGCGATTTCACCCTGCGGATTCCGGAGCGCCTGCCGGCAATTTCCGCTTCAGCACCACCACCAAAAGCACGTTGATGAGCGCCAGCCCGCATAACAGCCACAGTGTAGCCTGCGCGCCGGAATGCTGGAAAATATAGCCGCCAATCAGCGGCGTGAGCGCCTGACCAATCAGCGCCGGTCGCGCCATGCGGCCAACCACAATGGCGTACTCTTCCGGTTTTACCATCGCCAGCGGCAACGTACCGCGCACGATAGCCCGCAAGCCATTTCCTGCACCGTACAGCACCATACTTACCAGCGCCCACGCGGGATAACAGGCCAGCAGCAGTAATCCCAGCGCCACCAGCCCGACTGAGAAGAAAGTGGTCCAGATGGGATGGCCGCGCTTAAACGCCATATCGACAATGCGCGACGCCACCTGGCACGGCCCCAGCAGCGTGCTGATCGCCAGCGCGGCGCTCAGCGAATGCCCGCTCGCCTGCAGCAGAGTAATCAGCTGCACCGATATCGCCGTCATGATCACCGACGCAAGGGTAAAAATGCTGCACAGCAGCCAGAACAGCGTGGGAGCCAGTGAATTCTGTGCGGTATGCTGTTGCCTGGTTTTTGGCATCGATGGTGTGCGCGGCGCCGGCAGCGCATACAGGTAAGCCGGCAGCACCGCCAGACACAGCAGCGCGGCAATGGCCAGACAGGCACCGCGCCACTCCAGCCAGTGGATCAGCAGCGCGATGCCGGGCCACACCAGCGAGGTGCAGAATCCTGAAATCAGCGTAATACCGGTAATCGCGCCACGCGCCTGGCCGCCATATAAGGTGCCCAGCGTGGCGAACAGCGCGTCATACAGGCCCATCGCCATGCCCGCGCCGATAATCAGCCAGGCGAACAGAAACAGCGGCAAATTGTGGCTCAGCGCCATGATCACCAGCCCGAGCGCCATCACCGCCCCGCTCGCCGCCAGCAGTCGGCGACCCTGTGCGCGGGCAATCAGCCGGCCGCACAGCGGTGCCAGCAGGCCGGAGACCAGAATGCCGAGCGAAAGTGCGCCATACACCCACTGCTGCGACCAGCCGGTTTCCGCGATGATCGGGTTAGCCATCACGGCCATCAGATAAAACGATCCGCCCCACGACAGGATCTGCACGGCGCCGAGCGTAACGATAGCGGGCGCGCCCGGTTTTGGCTGATACTCCACAGCTAATATCCGTTAACAGGTAAATCACGGTTATAACATGTTCATCCGGCAGGAAAAATGCCCGCGCGCCCTGTTGAGCCGAATTCCACGCCGGGGTTTCAGCGACTGGATGGATAAATCTTATTTTAGTATGTTGTAACTAGTATGCCTGCTTGCTCGCCGCGTCATTCAGTGCCACCCTTTGGTATGTTGTAACTATGGAGAATTGTAATGGCTCGCTACGATTTGGTGGCTGATTTACACGAATGCGTGAATACGCTGGAGCGCGAACTCACTGCACTGCGGGCGTCGGTTGAACAGCAGCCGCTGTTGCTGGCGCGCGTGTTTAGCCTGCCGGAGATCGAGAAAGGCAAAGAGCATGATGAAATCAACCGCATCGCGGTGACCCAGCATCTCGGTAAACGCGCGCGCGAACTGGCCCTCGCCCACTACTGTCGCCTGTTTATGCAGCATCAGTCAGAAAAACTCAGCACCAAAGCGGCGGTGCGTCTGCCTGGCGCCCTCTGCATTGAGGCGGATGAGGCAGCCAGCCAGCGACTGGAGCAGCAGGTCACGACCATCAACACCCTCAAACAGCGGCTGGAGCAATTAATCACCGTCGACTCCGGCCTGCCGAGCGAGGCGCGTTTTGAGTTTGTGCACCAGCATCTGCGTGGCCTGATCACGCTCAATGCCTACCGCAGCGTCACGCTACTGCAGGCGCCGGATACGCTGCGTTTTGGCTGGGCGAATAAAAACATCATCAAGAAGGTGACGCGCGAGGCCATCGTCGGGCAGCTGGAGCGCAGCCTGAAGGCGAACCGCGCGCAGGCACCGTGGACGCGCGAACAGTGGGCAGAGAAAGTGCAGCAGGAGCTGGAGCGGGTGCGGTCATTGCCGGACGGCGCGCAGCTGAAGATCAAGCGACCGGTCAAAGTGCAACCTATCGCGCGGCTGTGGCGCGCCAGCGAGAAAAAACAGCTGCAGCTGGCCTGCCCTTCGCCGCTGCTGGTGTTGTGCCGCGATCGTACGCAGGTGCCGACGCTGGGTGAACTGCTGGATTACGATGCTGAAAACATCGCGCACCGCTACAAGCCGCTGGCGCAGCCGCTGCACCTGATCATCCCGCGGCTGCATTTATG
Organism: gamma proteobacterium symbiont of Lampromicra miyakona; assembly: GCF_059730895.1. Classification (NCBI taxonomy): domain Bacteria; kingdom Pseudomonadati; phylum Pseudomonadota; class Gammaproteobacteria; species gamma proteobacterium symbiont of Lampromicra miyakona. The sequence continues at coordinate 2,190,140 of NZ_AP035932.1, forward strand.
GAGTGACCGTCTGTAAGGCAAAAAAACAGCGCGACAGGTCGCGCTGTAGTGTCCGGCAGTAAAGCAAAGCTATTGCTTCATGCTGCCAACCATCTCTTCCGGCCGCACCCATTCGTCAAACTGCGCTTCGGTCAGGTAGCCGAGCTGCAGCGCCGAGGCTTTCAGCGTCAGCCCCTGTTTGTGCGCCTGCTTGGCAATTTCCGCCGCTTTGTCATAGCCGATATGAGTATTCAGCGCGGTAACCAGCATCAGCGACTCGTTGAGCAGTTGATCGATGCGCTCGCGGTTGGGCTCAATGCCCACCGCGCAATGGTGATTGAAGCTGTCCATGCCGTCGGCCAGCAGCCGTACCGACTGCAGGAAGTTGTGGATCACCATTGGCCGGTAGACGTTGAGTTCGAAGTTACCGGACGCACCGCCCATGTTCACCGCCACGTCATTGCCCATCACCTGGCAGCACAGCATGGTCAGCGCTTCACACTGGGTAGGATTGACTTTGCCTGGCATGATCGAGCTGCCGGGCTCATTTTCCGGGATGCTGATTTCACCGATGCCGCAACGCGGACCGGACGACAGCCAGCGCACGTCGTTAGCGATTTTCATCAGCGAGGCGGCCAGGCCTTTCAGCGCGCCGTGCGCATGCACCAGCGCGTCGCAGGTCGCCAGCGCTTCAAACTTGTTGGGCGCGGTGACAAAAGGTTGCTGCGTCAGGTCGGCCAGCGCTTTCGCCACGCGCACCGCATATTCCGGATGGGTATTCAGGCCGGTACCGACCGCCGTGCCGCCCAGCGCCAGCTCGGCGACGTGCGGAATACTGTGTTCGATGTGCTTCAGATTGTGCTCCAGCATGGCAACCCAGCCGGAAATCTCCTGGCCGAGCGTCAGCGGTGTGGCGTCCTGCAGGTGGGTACGACCAATTTTAACGATGTCTTTAAACGCGGCGGACTTCTCGCTCAGGGTGTTTTTCAGCACCTCAATTTGCGGGATCAGCTGTTCGCGCAGCGCAATCACCGCAGCAACGTGCATCGCCGTCGGGAACACATCGTTGGAGCTCTGGCTCTTGTTAACATCATCATTCGGATGCACTTTGCGTGACATGCCGCGCTCGCCGCCCAGCAGTTCGCTGGCGCGGTTCGCCAGCACTTCATTCATGTTCATGTTGGTCTGGGTGCCGGAGCCGGTCTGCCAGATGGCCAGCGGGAACTCGTCGCTGTGCTGGTCGGCCAGCACCTCATCAGCGGCGTCGATAATCGCCCCGGCCCGTTCAGCCGGCAGCAGCCCCAGATCGCGGTTCACCTGGGCGGCGGCGCGCTTGGTCAGCGCCAGCGCGTGCACCAGCGCCACGGGCATCTTCTCGGTGGAGATACGGAAGTGCTCCAGCGAACGCTGCGTTTGTGCGCCCCACAACTTATCTGCCGGAACTTCGATCGGACCCATTGAATCTTTTTCAATGCGGTTGGCTGCCATGACTACGTCTCCTTAGCTCAGATTTTGAGGTTTCCGCCTAAGTCGTCTTCCCGCGACGCCTTAGAGCGAGCAAGATTGTCACATACAAGAAATTAACATTATGCGAGCCCATCGCGTTTATTGCACTTGTTCGTGTATTTTCTATGGCACTTTCTGCTTTAATACGCTTATTTACTTACCGTTATTAAGGGTAAACGATGCAAAAATTGAACAATTCGCTGCAAAATTATGCATGGGGCAGCAAAACCGCGCTGACCGAACTCTACGGCATCGAAAACCCGCAGGGATTGCCGATGGCGGAATTATGGATGGGCGCGCACCCCAAAAGCCCCTCTACCGTTGAAGTGAATGGCGTCACCCGTTCGCTGCGTGACGTGATCAACGACGATCCGCTCGCGACGCTGGGCGCAGCGGTAGCGCAGCGTTTTGGTGAGCTACCGTTTCTGTTTAAAGTGCTGTGCGCCGATCAGCCGTTATCGATTCAGGTGCATCCCAGTAAAACCGCCGCAGAAGCCGGTTTCGCGCGTGAAAACGCGGCGGGCATTCCGCTCAGCGCCGCCGAGCGCAACTATAAAGATGATAATCACAAGCCCGAGCTGGTGTATGCCCTGACGCCGTTCCAGGCGATGAACGGCTTTCGCGAACTGCCTGAGATTGTCTCGCTGCTGGAGCCGGTCGCGGGCGCGCATCCGCAGATCGCCCATTTCCTCGAAAACGCCAGCGAAGCCGCGCTGGCTAAACTGTTCGCTACCCTGCTGTCGCTGAAAGACGAGAGCAAAACCCGTGCGCTCGGCGTACTGAAATCCGCGCTGAACGCGCGCGAAGGCGAACCGTGGCAGACCATCAAAACCATCGCCAGCGACTATCCGGACGATAATGGCCTGTTCTCACCGCTGCTGCTGAATGTCATCACCCTGCAACCGGGTGAGGCGATGTTCCTGTTCGCCGAAACGCCGCATGCCTATCTGAAAGGCGTGGCGCTGGAAGTGATGGCCAATTCGGATAACGTGCTGCGCGCCGGCCTGACGCCAAAATTCATTGATATTCCGGAACTGCTGGCCAACCTGAAGTTCGAGGCCAAACCGGCGGCAACGCTGCTCACGCAGCCGCAGACGCAGGGCGACAGCCTCAACTTCCCAATTCCGGTAGAGGATTTTGCCTTCGCCATCCATACGCTTTCGGCCACGCCGCAAACGCTGGCACAGCACAGTGCCGCCCTGCTGTTCTGCATCGAAGGCCAGGCGGTGATTGAAAAGGCCGGGCAGCAGCTGGTCCTGCAACCGGGCGAATCCTGCTTTGTCGCAGCCAGCGAGTCGCCGGTGAGCGCGGCGGGGACCGGGCGTCTGGCGCGGGTGTACAACGCGCTGACGTGAGGCGGCTGACGCCTGCAGCATTAACTGCTATTATTTCAAACTATTAATTAAAAAACGCCTGCGGGCGTTTTTCTTCACCCGTCGCGCGGCCCAACGGTATGCGCACGCAAGGATAAGGACGACTCAGCGATGAAAAAGACCAAGGTTGCCGTAGGTGTGATTGTGGCGCTCGGCGTAATCTGGACTGGCGCAGCGTGGTTTACCGGTAAACAGCTGGAAAGCCACATGGATGAGATGCTGCAAAATGCCAACAGCCAGATCAACGCGTACGCGCCGAATAGCCGTCTGACGCTCAGCTATCAGGATTACCAGCGTGGCGTATTCAGCAGCAAAACCAAACTGGTGATTCAGGCCAGTTCGCAGACCGAAGACAATCCGCTGCTGAAGCCGGGTCAAAGCATCGTGCTCAACGAAACCATCGACCACGGTCCTTTCCCGTTTGCTCAGCTGAAGCGCGGCAACCTGATCCCCAGCATGGCCTCGGTGCACACCGAACTGGAAAACACCGATGCGGTGAAGAAACTGTTTGAACTGACTCAGGGCAAATCGCTGGTTAATGCCGATACCCGCGTTGGTTACAGCGGCGCGACCGATACCGCGCTGCACCTGCTGCCGGTGGATTACAGCAATGCGCAGACCGGTGATCGCCTCGCCACTAACGGCGGCACGCTCAACGTCAGCGCGGACAGCAAAGGCGACAAAGTGAGTCTGCAGGGCGACTTCTCGAGTATCGCCGTCACCAGCAAAAACCAGCTGCAGCAGCCGGTGCTGTTTACCCTTAATGGTCTGAAGCTGGGCGGTGACACCCACCTGAGTCCGGAAGGCGTGCGCGTCGGCGACCAGACCATCACGCTGGATAAGCTCGACGCCAGCATCAACGGTCAGGAAGGCCTGACGCTGGAGAAGCTGGACGGGAAGTCCTCGTTCGACAACAAAGACGGTAAGATTGGCGGCCAGATTGATTATCAGGTCGATAGCATCAGCCTGCAGAAACAGCCGTTCGGCGAAGCCAAACTGGCGATGAAATTTGCGCAGTTTGATGCTCAGGCGGTGAAAACCTTCTCTGACCAGTACAATGCGCAGATGCAGGATCTGCTGAACCAGCCTGGCGTGGTGGACGATCCTATCCGCTACCAGGCCAGCGTGCAGACCATTCTGAGAAATAACCTGCCGACCCTGCTGAAAGGTTCGCCGACCGTAAGCGTGGCGCCGCTGAGCTGGAAAAATGACAAGGGCGAGAGCACGTTCAACCTTAACGTCGGTTTTAACGATCCGGCGACCGTCACCGGTGAACCGCAGAGTCTGGGTGCCGCCGTGGATCGCGTGCTGAAAACGCTCGATGGCAAGCTGAGCATCAATATGCCGATGGCGACCGAAGTGATGCGTCACGTCGGGCTGGCGGAAGGTTATCAGGGTGATGATGCGCAGAAGCTGGCCGATCAGCAGGTGAAAGGTCTGGCGGCAATGGGCCAGATGTTCCGTCTGACGCAGCAGCAGGACGATAACATCACCACCAGCCTGCAATACGCTAACGGTCAGGTCACCATGAATGGCGACAAAATGACGCTGGAGCAGTTCCTGTCGCGCTACATGTTAGGCGCGCCAACCAGCGAAGGCATGCCAGAGTAATCCCCGCGGCAGCCCGCTCCGGGCTGCCGTTTTCCCCCGGCAAAAAAATTTCACCCTTTTCTGCATCCGTTCAGCCGCACCGTACGTATATCCCTTTGTGAGCACCCTTCTGCTCTTTCAATGAGGATATATGATGAAAAAGTTAATCAGTTATGCCGTCCTGTCTGCCGCCCTGCTTGGCGCGAACGCTGCGATGGCGGCCATGCACGCCGATTCGGTGATGGTAGGCGGCGCGGCAATGTATCCACAAAAAAACATTATTGAAAACGCCCTGAACTCGAAGGATCACACTACGCTGGTCGCTGCCGTTAAAGCCGCGGGTCTGGTCGATACCTTACAGGGCAAAGGCCCGTTTACGGTGTTTGCGCCGACTAACGCCGCCTTTGCCAAACTGCCTGCCGGCACCGTTGATGCACTACTCAAACCAGAAAACAAAGCCAAACTCACCAGCGTGCTGACCTACCATGTGGTCGCCGGTAAATATGATATGAAAGCGCTGGAGCAAAAAATTAAACAGGGTGGCGGTAAAGCCGAATTGAAAACGGTGAATGGTCAGCCGCTGTGGATTATGAGCAACGGGCCACACAATATTCAGCTGAAAGATGGTCAGGGTAATGTGGCAAATATCAGCACTTATGATGTAAACCAGAAAAATGGCGTCATTGACGTTATTGATACCGTCTTAATGCCTGAATAACTGTCTATACTCGGTAAGGTTAAACAAACCGGCCAGGAGTATTATGGACGCCTCTCAGGCTGAGCAACAAATAGCCTTAATACAGGCGGTCGCGAAGCGCGATCGCCTGGCTTTTGAACAGCTGTACCGGCTGACTTCCCCGCATCTGTTTGCGGTAGCGCTGCGCATGTTACGCCAGCGGGCGTGGGCGGAAGAGATTCTGCATGAATGCTACATCACGGTCTGGCACAACGCCGCGTCATTTAATAGCGCGCTCAGTTCTCCCCTGACCTGGATGACGCACATTGTACGCAACCGCTGTATTGACTGGCTGCGCAGCGGCTATGCCAGACAATTCCATGCCGATGAAGCCTGGCTCGACGATTTAAGCAGCACGCCGGGTGACGTCAGTCTGGATGAGCAGCACGATCGCGAGGTTGCCCGCCTGCACCACTGTCTGCAGCATTTGAGCAGTGAACAGCGCCAGTCGATTGCGCTGGCCTATTATCAGGGCTTATCACATAGCGACATTGCCGGGTGGCTGCAGCAGCCGGTCGGCTCGGTTAAAAGCTGGATTCGACGTGGCCTGGACCATCTGCGGGAGTGTGTTGGACGATGAGTGACAAGGTGCAGCGGGATGACGCCCTGGCGGCGGAGTACGCCCTCGGCACGCTGCGCGGCAGCGCGCGATTGCGCTTTCAGCGCAGACTGCAGGCCGAGCCGGTGCTGGCGGCGCAGGTCGCCCGCTGGCAGACGCTGCTGGCGGGTCTCGATCAGGCTCAGCCGCCCGTCACGCCGCCGGAAACGCTATGGAAAAAAATTGCCCTTTCTCTGCCGCCCGACAAGCGCGTCGCCCCCGCACGCCGGACGCTGCCGTGGCTGGCTGCCGCCTGCGTCGCGCTGGGCTTCGCGCTGTCGGCTTACTGGCTACGCGAGCCGGTTATGACACCGCTGGCGGTGCTGACCGATGCGCAACACAGTCAGCAATGGGTGGTGAGCGCCAGCCGCCGGCAGGACGTGATCAGTCTGGCGCCGCTGCAGGTCAGCGCGGTCAGGGCGGATCAGAGTCTGGAACTGTGGCTGATTCCGCCGGGCCGGGCACCCGTTTCACTTGGTCTGGTCACCGGAAGTGCGCCGCAGCAGTATCCGATTGAGAAACAGCAGTCGCTGGTTAAGGCGACGCTGGCGATCAGTCTCGAGCCGCACGGCGGTTCGCCAACCGGACGTCCAACGGGCCCGGTGCTTTACAGTGTGAATTTATAATCGGTGATGGTCACGGGTGAAATTAGCGTTAACACGGCAGCGTTTATTATTTGTTGACGCCCAGCGTGTTGCAGGCGGAGTGCTGTTAATCATTGCGGCGTGACTTAAGCTAAATTAACGGGCACTGAACGCTCAATTTCAGCAAACGGCAAAAACAATGAAAGTTTATTTATCCGCCGGCGAGCCTGACTGCCGCGGCCAGGCGAAATAACCCTCTTGTAAATTAATCTGGCATATCTTTGGGAAAGAAATATTTTATCGACGATTCATTTTCTTTTTCAGAATTCCCTGCCATGCTTAAAACGCTAAACCATAGTACGCGATATTATCGCGAACAATAAATAATAACGCTCGACACCATTGTGTCTTAAACGACACCGGGGAAACTCACCATGCAATTTCTTAAAAACTTCACCATTCGCCGGGTTGTGCAGTGCATCCTGGTCGCGGCGCTACTGATTGTGGCGCTGGCCGGGATCTATGGCAGCACGGTGCTGCGCGACATGCATCAGCGCGAACTGCATAACGCCACCCTGACCAGCCAGCTGCTGTTTCTCAATCGCGCAAGTTTAGTGATGGCATCGGGAACCACGGCGGCGAAAGCGGCTGTAGCGACCGATGCCCCGGCCGATAGCGACTGGGCGCCGCTGCGTACCGCCCTCACCGCATCGCCGGCTGACTTTGCGGTGCCTGCGGCTGAGCGCCTGCATTTCCTGCAGCGCGACATCGCAGCGAATAACCATGCCGACCAGTCCGATCGCCAGCGTCTGCAAATGGCCTTTGGCATTGCTGCACTGCTGATGCTCGCGCTGCTGCTGTTCTGTGACCGTTTTCTGGTCACGCATCTGGTACGGCCGCTGGGGGCGCTGCGGGAACATTTCCGCGGCATCGCCGCTGGCGATCTTACGCGGGAACCGCAGGATTTTGGCCGCAACTGTGTGGGTCAGCTGATTCCGCTGGTCAGGCTGATGCAGCAGAGCCTGCTGACCACGGTGCGTGCCGTGCATGACAACACCGACGTGCTACGCAAGGAGTCTGCGGATATCGCCAGCGGCAATGCCGATCTGTCCGACCGCACCACCCGCCAGGCGGCTGCGCTCGAGCAGACCTCGGCCAGCATGGAGCAGCTTAGCGCCACCGTAGAGAAAAATGCCCACAGCGCGGGCGAAGCGCGCGAGCTGGCTGAGGATGCGGCGCGCACCACGCGCGACGGCGAAGCGCTGGTGAAAAGCGTGTCAGCGATGATGGCCGATATCGCCGCCGAGGCCGATAAAATCCGTCAGTTCACCGCCACGGTTAACAGCATCGCATTTCAGACCAATATTCTGGCACTGAACGCGGCTGTTGAAGCCGCTCGCGCCGGTGAGCAGGGACGCGGCTTTGCCGTGGTGGCAGCTGAAGTGCGCACGCTGGCACAACGCAGCGCCAGCGCCGCGAAGGAGATCGAAGGGCTGATTAATGGCACCGTGACGCGCGTTGGCGAGGGAGCGCAGACCGCGCAGCGCGCCGGCGCCATCATGGACAGCGCCACGCAAAGCGTTTCCGCCGTCACGTCGCTGATTGGCCAGATTGCGCTGGCGTCAGACGAACAGAGCAAAGGCATTGCCCAGGTTACGCTGGCCGTGACCGATCTGGATCGCGTTACCCAGCAGAATGCCGCTCTGGTGAAAGAGATCGCCACCTCGGCCGGCAGCCTGAATGGCCGTACCGGAACGCTGGCTGCGGTCATCAGCCATTTTCGTTTTTCTGACAGCCCACCGCCCGGGGCTCAATCCGGGTTAACAACATCCGGCACCGGCACCGCTGCTGTTGCGGCCAGCCTTGCCAGCCTCTGACCGACGCTGCGTGCAGCACATAACAACACCGCCAGGGAAAGGCCACAATAAGAGAAAAATTTATGAGTCATCAATTATTGCAGCACCTTGTACCGGTTCAAACCGATGTCCGCGACTTGCGTATTGCCGCAGGCATGACACAATTGCTTGCCGCGGAGCGCTTCGACCTCAGCCTGCGCGTCTGGCAGATGAAGGAGTCCACCGCAAAACCCTCCCCGCTCAGTCAGGGAGAATATGAGTTTTTGCTGCTGCTGGCGGGCAAACATCCCTTTCTTGATCTGACGACGAAAGCACGTTAACTCACCTGGCGCTGGCCGTCAGGCCAGCGCCGCTCTGCCCCCAGGGTTGATGAGAAGCGGCTAAACCGGCCGGTCATATATCCACTCGCTTTGGTGCGTTCACGCCTGAGGCCCGATCGGCCTCGCCAGCTAACTGATAAAAAGCGTCCAGGCTGGCGCGAAAGCGCGCCGGATCGTGCTGGTCTTTAATTCTTTGCAGCGCCCGCGCCGAGCGGGTGCTGATCGCCTCGCGCTGCGCCATCATCTGCATGATGATCTGTTTGAGCTGCGCAATAATTCTGGCCCTGATCGCCTGTTTCTCCTGCGCTGAACCGATAGCGATTTCAAACATATCATTCAGCGGACAGTCAATAAGCCAGCCGGCCGAGGCCGGGTTTATTTCCGGCAGTGCGCGTACATTGGTGGTAATAACCGGACAGCCGCACGCCTGCATTTCCAGCACTGAAAAGCCGTAGGTATCCTGCCAGGTCGGTAATAATCCGACATCGGTCTGTTCGAGCATTTTCATCAGCCGATCATTTTGCAAAAATGTTTCATGCCTGAAGATTGCCTGCTGATTAATCAGGTCTTCAATCCGCTGATGAAATTGCGCGTCATCCTGCTGCGCGCCGTGCGCGATATTATAGCGATGCTTCAGGTTGCCCGTTAAATTCACCTGCACGCTGTCAGGGTGAATGATGCCTTCTGCCAGCAACTCGCTAAACGCCAGCACCACTTCCGCCCCACCTTTACGATAAAACTCATTGCCGACAAAGCTGAACGTCAGCTTCGCCTGATTCACCGGCCTGACCCGATCACAGATAATTGCCTGTGGCGGATGCAGGGTGTGCAGTTTGGGCAAAATGGCTGCAGCCTGCTGCGGAAACGCCTGTAACAGCTTGATTTGAATTTTTTTCGTCGCGTCGGAGATAGCCAGCAGCGCCGTACACTGCGGTGCCGCGATCAGTTTGAGTTGTTTCTGCAATTGTGGATTATGCAGTTTGGCCATGCCCGGCACCGGCAGCACGCGCGGAATTTCGGTTTCAAATGTCGCCATCCAGCGTTTTTTCGTGCAGGCCACTTCATTAAAAAGATGGATGATTTGTGCATCGTCCGGCACCGAGAACGGTAGCGGCGCGAAAATAAACAACTTATTGGCTTTGCGGATTTTCTGCCTGACGGCGTTACGATAAAACCAGATATTTTTATATTTCAGATTGAGATAATGGTGTGAATCGTTGACGATGATATTTCTCTTTTCCGGATAACCTTTCCCATTTACGATTATTTTCATACGTGCCCCGGCACAGGAAAAATAAGCATAGCTGGCAGTATATTCCTCGCCAGTCACAAATCCAGCGAGCAAGTAAACCCGCGCTAAACAATAAGAAAATACACATTTTGTGACAGGTAATAACATCAGCCAGCCTGAATAAAATACAGGCGCGGCCGGTAAAGAATATTAATCAATACAAAATTCGCGGAATTCAGATAAATGGCTAACGCGTTGATTTTCATTTAACGCTGGCCATATTATGACAGTTTCGTGTCAATATTTGATGCTGAAGCTTAATCTTTATTTTCTGCTGGCCCGCAATGCATAAGCAGAACGATGATCACAGGCCAGCTGACAATCGGTAAGCAGCGGTAACAGAAACGTGGCGAGTAATGATCTGACGCCGGGCGGGCGACAGGCTTAGCGGCCCTGCACCAGCTGCGGCGGCACGATTAACGTCTGCACATCGGCCTGTGGCTGCGCCAGGCGCTGTAATATGCGTTCTGCCGCGCGCCGCCCGACGATGCGCGCTTCACTGCTGACAAACGTCAATGCCGGATCGTTCAGCTCAGGCTGCGGATCGTCGTTGAACCCGACCAGCGCCAGCTGCTGGGTGTAGTAACTGTCCACGGCGTCTTCCCCGAGGGTGCGGCCGCTGCGCAGCGCGCCGAAATAGCAGCCGAGCGTGGTGCTGGCATTGTGGGCCAGGATAGCGGTAATACGCGGATGCTGATGCAGCAACGCCTGCGTCAGCGCGGAGACACTCTGCTGGCGATCGTCACATTCGATAATCCAGTCCGGGCGAAACGGCAAACCGTACTGCAGCAGCGTGGCGCAATAGCCGCCGATACGTTCGGCGCGCGTCAGTGAGGACCCCAGACCGCCCACCCAGGCAATGCGCTGATGTCCCTGTTTGATCAGATACTCGGTGGCCATCCGCGCCGCCTGGCTGTTATCCGGACGCAGCGAATCGACTTTCTCCAGACTGCTGGCGCGCGCGGCGCAGATCAGCGCAATATTTTGCTCCTGCGCCTGTAACCGCAGCGATTCCGCCTGCGCCACCGCACCGCCCAGCACAATGCCATCGGCACCCTGCGCCGCCAGCGAATCAAAACAGCGCTGCAGATGCTGGCCGTGCTGGCCGCTTTGCGTCAGCACCAGCACTTTGCCCTGCTGCTCCAGCACCTCGCTCAGTCCCGCCGTCATTGCCGCATAAAATGGCTGGCTGAGATCGCGGACGATCAGGCCAATCACCCCGCTCTCACCGCCGCGCAGCATGGAGGCTGAGCGGTTACGCACATAGCCGAGTTGCTCAATCGCCTGATTCACCCGCGCGGCGGTGGCGGGTGAAATACGCCCTTTGCCGGACAGCACCAGCGATACCGTGCTGACCGATACGCCAGCGGCCTGCGCGACATCATGGATGGTGATTTTTTGCTGGGACATAGTGTGACGCTATTCGTTGCCGGAAAATTCAAAGAGGTAAAACGTTACACTGATTCACATAAAAATAAAGCCCGATGCTCGTCACGCTTTGTGATTATCACCACAAAAAGCCGTGATAAAACGTTTTATCATCCCCCACCACTTTACCCGCTTGTTACTTTTTAGCCAGGAGAGACTATGCCTCACAGCCAACCCAAAATGTCGCTCTGGGAATTTTTCCAGAGCCTGGGGAAAACCTTCATGCTACCCGTGGCGCTGCTGTCGTTTTGCGGCATCATGTTAGGGATCGGCAGTTCACTCAGCAGCCATGATGTACTGACGTTGATCCCGCTGCTCGACCAGCCGTTCCTGCAATACCTGTTTATCTGGATGGCGAAAATCGGCTCCTTTGCCTTTAGCTATTTGCCGGTGATGTTTGCCATCGCCATCCCGCTGGGCATGGCGCGGGAAAACAAAGGCGTGGCGGCATTTGCCGGCTTCGTCGGCTTTGCGGTGCTCAATCTCAGCGTTAACTTCTGGCTGAACATCAACGGGATTCTGCCGACTACCGATGCGGCGGTGCTGAAAGCCAATAACGTGCAGAACATTCTCGGCATTCAGTCCATCGACACCGGTATTCTCGGCGCGGTGATTGTCGGCATTGTGGTGTTCTGGCTGCACGAGCGTTTCCACAATATTCGCCTGCCGGATGCGCTGGCATTCTTCGGCGGCACGCGCTTTGTGCCGATTATCACTACCGTGGTGATGGGCCTGCTGGGGCTGGTGGTACCGCTGATCTGGCCATTCTTTGCGCGCGCGATCACCGGTCTTGGCTGGATGATCAACAGCGCGGGCGAATTCGGCCCAATGATCTTCGGCACCGGTGAACGTCTGCTGCTGCCGTTTGGCCTGCAGCATATTCTGGTGGCGATTATTCGCTTTACCGATGCCGGTGGCACCATGGAGGTATGTGGTCACAGCGTCAGCGGCGCGCTGACGATCTTCCAGGCGCAGCTGGCGTGTCCGGAAACTCACGGCTTCGCGGAAAGCGCTACCCGCTTCCTGTCGCAGGGTAAAATGCCGGCATTCCTTGGCGGCCTGCCGGGGGCAGCGCTGGCGATTTACCACTGCGCACGCCCGGAAAACCGATACAAAATTAAAGGTCTGCTGATTTCGGGCGTGGTTGCCTGCGTGGTCGGCGGCACCACCGAACCGATCGAATTCCTGTTCCTGTTTGTCGCACCGGTGCTGTATCTGATCCACGCGCTGCTGACCGGTCTCGGTTTCACCGTAATGGCGATGCTTGGCGTGACCATCGGTAATACCGACGGTAACGTGATCGACTTCTTCGTGTTTGGCGTGCTGCACGGCCTTTCTACTAAATGGTACTGGGTGCCGGTGATTGCCGCCGTGTGGTTTGTGGGTTACTACGCCATCTTCCGTTTCGCCATCACCCGCTTCAACATCAAAACACCAGGCCGCGAAGCAGAAACCAGCCGCGTTGAGCAGCAGGTCAGCCGCGCCGGCGTGGGCAAATCCGGCTACAACACGCCAGCGATTCTCGCGGCGCTGGGTGGCGTTGACAACATCACCTCGCTGGATAACTGCCTGACGCGCCTGCGCCTGTCGGTGGCCGACATGAGCAAGGTCGACGATGCCGCGCTGAAAGCCAACGGCGCCATCGGCGTGGTGCACCTCAATCAGACCAATCTGCAGGTAGTCATTGGCCCGCAGGTGCAGTCGGTCAAGGATGAAATGGCCCATCTGATGAGCGCGACGGTGTAAATATGCAGGCGTTTAATTTTGATCGGGTGGTGGATCGCCACGGCAGCTGGTGCACGCAGTGGGACTTTGTCGCCGACCGCTTCGGCGTACCAGATCTGCTGCCTTTCACCATCTCGGACATGGATTTCGCCACCGCTCCCTGCATCATTGACGCGTTGCAGCAGCGGCTGAATCACGGCGTGCTGGGCTACAGCCGCTGGCAGCACGAGGATTTCCTCTCCGCCCTGCAGCACTGGATGCATAGCCGCTTTGCCAGCGAGATCGTGGCAGAGTCGCTGGTGTACGGCCCGTCGGTGATTTATATGGTGGCACAGCTACTGCGCCACTGGACACAGCCGGAGGATGAAGTGCTGATTCACACGCCCGCCTATGATGCGTTTTACCAGACAATCATCGGGAATCAGCGCAGGGTGCTGGAACTGCCGTTGCAGCGCGCTGGCGACACATGGCGCTGTGATATGGCTCAGCTGGAAAGCCTGCTGGCGCGGCCGCGCTGTAAGGTGATGTTACTGTGCAGCCCGCACAATCCCACCGGCAAAGTGTGGCAGCGCGCAGAGCTGCAGCAGATGGCGGCACTGTGCGAACGGCATGGCGTGAGCGTGATCAGCGACGAAATCCATATGGATATGGTGCTGAGCGAGGCGCGCCACACGCCGTGGTGCGAGGTGGCACAAGGCCGCTGGGCGCTGTTTACCTCGGCCTCGAAGAGCTTCAATATTCCGGCGCTGACCGGCGCCTGGGGCATTATTCCGGACGCGGACGATCGCCGGGCGTGGTTTCACGCGCTGAAGCAGCAGGACGGGCTGTCGTCACCGGCGGTGATGGCGCTGGCTGCCACCATTGCCGCCTACCGTCACGGCGCACCCTGGCTCGACGCGCTGCGCGATTATCTGCGTGCCAATATGCAGCACATTGCGCAACGGCTCAACGCGGCGTTTGCCGGGCTTAACTGGCAACCGCCGCAGGCCACTTATCTGGCATGGATTGACACCGCGCCGCTGGCCATTGATGACGTCGCGCTGCAGCAGCGGCTGATCCAGCAGCATAAGGTGGCGATTATGCCAGGCAGCACTTACGGCAGCGCCAGCCGCAGCTATCTGCGTCTCAACGCCGGCTGCCCGCGCAGCAAGCTGGATGACGGGCTGGACCGGCTGATTGCCGCACTGCAATCGTTCTGAACCACAGCGGATGCTGATTAATTCAGCATCCGCTGCCCGCTTTGCGCAAATCACTGGCGCGGTTGCGCAAGATGTTTTTATAATGGTCTGCACTTTACGTTAATTCAGCGAGTGCGACATGATTGATGCGAAACTTCCCCTCACCGACCTTCACCGCCACCTTGATGGCAATATCCGCGCCCAGACCATCCTTGATTTAGGTCGTCAGTTCAATCTTGCGCTGCCCGCCGATACGCTGGATACGCTGCGTCCGCACGTGCAGGTGACCGCCAACCAGCCGGACCTGGTGAGCTTCCTGCAGAAGCTTGACTGGGGCGTCAAAGTGCTGGGCGATCTCGACGCCTGCCGCCGCATTGCGCTGGAAAACGTCGCTGACGCCGCGCAGGCCGGTATCCATTACGCTGAGCTGCGCTTCTCCCCGGGCTACATGGCGATGAACCATCAGCTGCCGATTGCTGGCGTGGTGGAAGCGGTGATTGATGGCGTGCGCGCGGGCGTGCAGCAGTACGGCGTTGATGTGAAGCTGATTGGCATCATGAGCCGCACCTTCGGCGAAGAAGCCTGCCTGCGCGAGCTGGAAGGTTTGCTGGCGCACCGCGACGGCATCACTGCCGTCGATCTGGCCGGTGACGAACTGGGCTTCCCGGGCAGCGAATTCCTCAGCCACTTTAACCGCGCACGCGATGCCGGATTCCGCATCACCGTGCATGCCGGTGAAGCCGCCGGACCGGAGAGCATCTGGCAGGCGATCCGCGAGCTGGGCGCTGAGCGCATCGGTCACGGTGTCAAAGCGATTGAAGACCGCGCGCTGATGGATTTTCTCGCCGAACAGCGCATTGGTGTTGAATCCTGCCTGACGTCGAACATTCAGACCAGCACCGTGGCCTCGCTGGCCAGCCATCCGCTGAAGGCGTTCCTGCAGCACGGCATTCTGGCAACCATCAACACTGACGACCCGGCGGTCCAGGGCATTGAGCTGGCGCATGAATATGAGGTCGCTGCGCCACAGGCGGGCCTGAGCGCCGCTGAAATCCGTCAGGCACAAGAGAACGGCATCGCTATCGCCTTTTTAACCGAGGCGGAGAAAGCCGCGCTGCGCCAGCGCGTGGCGTTAAATTGACCTCTCATTTAATCGGGTTATTATAAATTTATTTGATATCTACTGCTGAAACTTGCACTTTCAGCAGTAAACCATCTAAAAAAATTCACTTCGATACTTAAATTATAACCTGTATTTTTCCGTATCCCTTAACCTCCTGAACATCTTATAAAAAATAACAACTGTAGAATTTCGTTCCCCCGCGAATCATCACTGCGATAAAAACACGTTTCTTAAAATTAAATTTTTGCGAAATCATTAAACTAACAAGTTAAAAATTAAAAGATAAAAAATGTAATTGATAACTATTAAATCAAACGCTAGATTTGATATTGCCTGCACTACTTAGGCATTTAATTATCTGAATTCAGTGTCATCAATGAGAAGGAAGTAAAATGGAATATAACAAGTTTCATTTAGGCAAAACACTTGCGCGCTCCAAAACCAATGACCTTGGACATGGCGCAATCAGATTGAAAGATAGTCAACTTGATCCATTCTGCTTACATTATTCATCTTCAATAAAAAATGATAGCAAAGCAATTAATGCAGATGGTGGTTTTATTAGTAATTATAGATTGCCTGATAATGAGGATGTGATTTTCAAACCTCACCCAGAGAGAGAAAATGATGGCCATGTGATTTATCAATATGCCAAAGATATCTACTTATTGAAAAAAATGCCATTTTGTCTTAGCGACAAACGCTACGCCCCTCTCGAACGTGTACGTATTGAAGGTCTTGATCTGCGAGTGGTGAATGTCTTTATTTTATTGGGTGTTAAAGGAATAGGTCATATTGAGGATGGCCACTTCTATGGCGCCAAAGTGAAGTTTTTATGTAAAGCGACGACACCTGTCAGGCACGTACTAGCCCATACTGTTGCTCTTTTTCCTGAATATGCTCAGGGCACATTTCTCGAGAAGTATTGTAAAAACGTTAACTTTGACAAAATAGGCTATGATGAGAAAAATAATAAGCTCTATGATAACCCTCATCATATTACCCAAACAGGGAAATATTGGTCGAAACTTGGTCTTCCATGGGAAAGAATTGGTAAGCATGGCATGACAAATCCCGGCAAGGCCTTAAAGAAAAGTGCAAGTATTGCTCAAAATGGCATTACTGATAATAAGGGAATTATTTTCTGTAATGCCTGGAAAAGAGGAAACCATTTACAATCATATCCAAAATCAGAAAAGCCCAACTGGAAAGAAATGTCAGTAAATACATTTTTTGACATATTACTTTGAGTTTAAAGAATTCATATACCACTAAAAAGGAATCGTATGTGGCCAACTTGACACTTAAATGATTTGGAATTTTATTATTTGTAAGTTCACTCATTACTTAGAGTGAACTTACATTACCATAATATGCCTTTTTTATTATCGCAGGGAAAGTGTCTGGCGTTTATCCGCCGACTGCAGGCCAAGCTCAATCAGCTCCATCACCTGAATCGCCTCTTCCGCCGTAACCGGGTTGGCACCGTTACCGGCAATGGCGTCGCGGATCGCCGCATAATAGGCCGGATAGTTGCCCGGCAGCGTCAGCAGCTCTTTTTCCACCATCACGTCGCCCTCGGCCAGCGTCAGCGTGCCGTTGCGCATGTCGTAGCCCCACTCTTCACGCGGCGGACGTTCACCGGCTTTCAGACGGTCCTCCTGCGGATCGAGCCCATACTTAACGTAGCTGCCGCGCGTGCCGTGCACCACAAAACGCGCCGATTCCGCCGCTACCAGCATGCTGGCGTGCAGCACCACGCGCCGGGTGGGATAAGTCAGCACCGCGTGGAAGTAATCGGTGGTTTGCGCGCCCGGACGCAGTTCAGCCATGTCGACGTTGATCGCCACCGGCGGTCCAAACAGCTGCAACGCCTGGTCCAGCACGTGCGGTCCAAGATCGAACCAGATCCCGCTGCCCGGGCCTTTCATTTCGCGCCAGCGCTGACGCACTTCCGGACGGAAACGGTCAAAGTGCGACTCCAGATAGCGCACCTCGCCCAGCGTGCCGTCGTTCAGCAGCGTTTTCAGCGTCAGGAAATCGCTGTCCCAGCGGCGGTTATGGAACACCGACAGCAGCAGCCCTTTGGCTTTGGCCAGCTGATCAAGCTCGCGCGCCTGTGACAGCGTCACGGTAAACGGTTTATCGACCACCACATGCTTGCCGGCATTAAGTGCCGCTTTGGCGAGCGGGAAATGGGTGTCGTTCGGGGTAGGAATTACAATCAGGTGCAGCGTCGGGTCATCCAGCAGTGCCTGAGGATCGGCCACCACCTGCACCGACGGCCAGTCAGCGTGCACTTTACTGGCATCGCTGCTGGAGATCGCCGCCAGCTCAACGTCTGGCGTACCGGCGATCAGTGGCGCATGGAAGGTTTTGCTGGCAAATCCGTAGCCAATCAGGCCGACACGTAGTTTATCGCTCATTCTCATTCCTCTTGTTCGTGACCTGACTGATTTAAGACGAATCAGTCAGTAAGAACAAGGCGGAATCACCTGAAAGCTCAGGAGATCGCACTCCGTGCCGGTTGCCAGCTCTCCTGGGCCACCAGTGCGTCGTGCGCATCCTGACTGCGGCGGCGGAAATCGCTCGGACTGACGCCCACCCGCTTGCGGAACACGCGCGAGAAGTAGAGCTGGTCGTCGTAGCCGACCTCGCGCCCCACCGAGGCGATCGGTTCCTGAGTGGTTTGCAGCAGCAGCTTGGCGCGGATCACCCGCTGATCTTCGCGCCAGCGCAGCAAATTAATGCCCATCTGTTCGCGGAACAGATGGGCCAGACGCGACGGCGACAGACAGACGTGGCGCGCCACTTCCTCGATTTTCACCTCGCTGGCCAGATGATTGGTGACGTACTGGCAGGCTTCAATCACGCGCGGATCGCGAATTTGCTGATGGCTGCGCGGATCCTCTTCTACCGCACGCAGCAGCAGGCGTTCCAGCAGATTCATCGCCAGCTCTTCGGCGAAGCGGCGTCCGGAATTATGCGTCTGTTCGATGCTGGCAAACAGGCGGTCAAATTCGACGCGCAGCGCATCCGGCAACCGCAGCCGGCCAACGCCCTGGTTCTGATCCTGCCACTGCAGCCAGTCGGTCCAGTAGGCGCGCGGACGGAAATAGACCCAGCGATGGTGCCAGCACGGACTGTCCGGCGCGCGGCCATAGTAGTGCGGCGTTTTCGGCTGAAACAGCAGCAGGTCGCCTGGCTCGCAGTCAAACGCTGACGCCCCGTCAAACACCCGTCCCTGACCTTTGATGGTCAGATTGAGGATGTAACCTTTCATGCCGTGCGGGCGATCGATAAAAAAATCGAGCTGATCGCCGGCGTTGATTGGCGTCAGGCCGGCCACCAGCCAGGCGTTAAACGGATAGCCCGGCAGTAACGGATTTTGCTGTTCACTCGGCGCTTCGCGGTGGTACATAAGGATCTCCCGGTTCGTGTGACGTTGGGGCGCAGCGTTGCGGCTGCGCCCGCGGGATCAGGCGGTTCTGCTTTTCTGTTTGTAGCGGTCAAAGATCACCGCCGCTAACAGTATCAAACCGCGCACCACATACTGTGAGAATGGCGAGATATTCAATAAATTCATCGCATTCTCGACGGTACCCAGAATCAACACCCCGGCGACCACGTAGGAGATCTTGCCGATACCGCCCTTCAGCGACACGCCGCCCAGCACGCAGGCGGAGATAACGATCAGCTCATAGCCGAGCGAGGTCATCGGCTGACCGCTGGTCATGCGCGAAGCCAGGATAATACCGGCCGCCGCTGATACCAGCCCGGAAAGGATAAAGATGATGATGCGCGTGCGCACCACCGGCACCCCGGCCAGCCGCGCCGCTTCCTCATTGCCACCAATCGCCAGCGTGTTGCGGCCAAAGGTGGTTTTGTTCAGCAGGAAACCGAACACGATCATGGTGGCGATGGTCAGCCAGATCGGTGCCGGCACGCCCAGCCAGTTGGCGTAGCCGAGGGTGAAAAAACGTTCATCCTCAATCCCCACCGCTTTACCGTCGGAGAAGATATAGGCCAGGCCGCGCACAATCTGCATGGTCGCCAGCGTGGTAATCAGCGCGTTAATTTTGAGGCGCGCAATCACGAAGCCGTTAACGAAACCGGTGGCCATACCGAGCAGCAGGCCGGCGGCGACGCCGATCCACAGGCTTTCGGTCATGTTGATCACCACGGCGGTGACGACGCCAGCGCAGGCAATCACCGACGCCACCGACAGGTCGAAATCGCCGGAGGCGAGGCAGAACAGCATGCCGCACGCCACCATGCCGGACATCGACATCGCCAGGCCCAGCCCTTTCATGTTGATAAAGGTGCCAAAATTAGGCACGAAGATGGCGCAGATGATAAACAGCAGCGCAAACACCACCAGCATGCCGAAGTTGTCCCAGATGCGCCCGAGCTGCAGGCCACTGCGCTGCACCGGTGGCGTATTGGACGTGGTAGATGAAGCCATTTTTACTCTCCTTTACCTCAGGCCACGGCGGCCGCTTGAGTGGTTTTCGGCATGGCCAGGCTCAGCGTCAGCTGCTCCGTGGCGGCGTCGTGGGGCAGTTCACCGGCAATCTCACCTTCGCGCATCACTACGATGCGGTCGGCCAGTCCCATCACTTCGGGCAGATCGCTGGAGGCAAACAGCACCGCGATCCCTTTGTTCGCCAGCTGATAAATCAGGTTATAGATTTCATGTTTGGCGCCGACATCAATGCCGCGCGTCGGTTCGTCGAGCAGGATCACGTTCATCTCCTCCGACAACCAGCGGCCCAGAATTGCCTTCTGCTGGTTGCCACCGGACAGATTCATGATCAGCTGATGCGCACCCGGCGTTTTGATGTTCAGCGAGCGAATGTGGTGGTCCGCGTTTTTCGCTTCCCAGCCCGGCTTGATCAGACAGCCGGCACTCAGGTTGTGGCGGCGCGCGCTGATATTGATGTTCTCGCGCACCGAGTGCACCGGGATGATGCCTTCGGCTTTGCGATCTTCCGGGCACAGCATGATGCCGGCGCGGATGGCATCAATCGGTTCGCGAATGTTGAGCTGTTTACCGTCCAGCGTGACCGTGCCTGCGCGCAGCCGGGTGGCACCAAACAGCCCTTTCATCAGTTCGCTGCGGCCGGCACCGACCAGTCCAAACAGACCGACAATTTCTCCGGCGCGCACCGTCAGCGATATCGGCATCCGCACGCCTTTCGCTTCCACCTTGTCCAGCTGCAGACGCACGGGACCCAGCTCACGTGGCGCGTAGCCATAGATATCTCCGAGGTTGCGTCCGACCATCGCCTCCACCAGATCGTCATGGTGGGTATTGGCCATATCCGTGAAGGTGCGCACGTAGCGCCCATCCTTAAACACGGTAATGGCATCGCTCAGCGCGAAAATTTCTTCCATGCGATGCGACACGTACAGCACCACCCGGCCCTGTTCGCGCAGCTGGCGAATCACGCGGAACAGATGCTCAATTTCGCGCGCCGACAGCGAACTGGTCGGCTCATCAAAGGCGATGATGCGCGCGTTGCGCGCCAGCGCTTTGGCGATTTCGACCATCTGCCACTGGCCGAGCGACAGGTATTTCAGCGGCATGTCGGGGTCGATATCCATGCCAAGATTTTTCAGCTGCAGACCGGCTTCGTAGCGCAGCAGCTTACGGTTAACCAGCCCGCGCTTGTGCGGCAGCTGGCCAAGATAGATGTTCTCCGCCACGCTCATTTCCGGTACCAGATGCAGCTCCTGGTAAATGATCGCCACGCCGGCATCCAGCGCATCAACGGTATTGCTGAAGCTTTTCGCTGTGCCTTTGATGCGGATTTCGCCGCCGCTGGGCTGATAGCTGCCGCTGAGGATTTTCAGCAGCGTGGATTTGCCCGCGCCGTTTTCTCCCATCAGCGCGTGCACTTCCCCGGCGCGGCACTGAAAAGAGATATCCTGCAGCGCTTTCACACCAGGGAAGGTTTTGCTGATGCCATGAAATGACAGAAATGCTGGATCCGTGTTCATGGGAACTCCTGAGCCTCTATATTTCGCACCGTAGCGGCGTTGGCTGCGCACATTTACCCCGGTCACTGACCTCAGTAAGCTCCCGGGGATAAACGTGCCTGCCGCCTTGCTACAGCACGAACTATGCCGGCTGACTGTTAATTAACATCACATTGAGGACGGCTTAAAACCGACTTACATCAGCCCTTTCTTCGCCAGCTCGGTTTTGAAATTGTCGCGGGTGATCAGCACCACGTCGGTCACTTCGGTGAATTTCGCTGGCTCCTGCCCTTTGGTCACCCAGTTGTAGAGCATTTCGCTGCTCTTATAGCCGTGCACGTCCGGGCTCGGCAGCAGGGAACCGTAGAAGCCGGTTGGCGCGCCCTTCGACAGCTCGCTTACCGCGTCCACGCCGTTGATACCGATGCCGATCACGTCCGGTGCCTTGAAGCCCTGGCCTTCGGTGGCGCGCACGCCGCCCAGCACGGTGTTGTCGTTCATGCCGACAATCAGCCAGTGCTTCACTTCCGGATGCTGCACCAGCAGCGAGTTACCGGCGTCAAACGCGCCCGGGATATCGTTAGATTTGGTCGGCACCTGATAAATCTGCTTCTCCGGGAAGCCGGCGGCTTTCAGCGCGGCCATTGAGCCACCGGTGCGGCGGCGTGCGGTATCCAGTTCGTTAGCAGTAATCGCCATCACGGCGGTTTGCTTCACATCCCAGCCGCGTTTCTGCATCTCTTTGTACAGCTCCTGGCCCTGACGCTCGCCGATTTTGGTCGCCGCCATCATCACCAGCGGTACGGTATCCATTGGCTTGCCTTTGGCGGTGACAAACTGGTCATCCACGGCAATCACTTTCAGGTCATAGCTGCGTGCTTTGGCGACGATGGCCGAGCCCAGCTTGGGATCCGGGGTACAGATGACAAAGCCTTTGGCGCCGCTCGCCGCCAGGCTATCGATAGCGTTCAGGGTTTTTTCACCGTCCGGCACGGCAATTTTGATCACTTCAAAGCCGAGATCTTTGCCGGCCTTATCGGCGAATTTCCACTCGGTCTGGAACCAGGGTTCCTCCGGCTGTTTGACGAGAAAACCGAGCTTCATGGTCTCGGCGATAGCGGATTGTGACATAAGCGCGGCGAGGCCTGCGGCCGCCAGTGCTTTAGTGAATTTATGCATGATGCTCTCCGGCACAATGGTGTTTTATCGCTGTTATCAACGAATCGGTGTAAACGCTACCAATCAGATTTCACGTTCGGGTACAGCGCAAAATCAGCGCGTTAGCTCAAAGGTTGTACAAAGGCTGTGCAAACGCTGGGCTAGTTGTAGCGGGAAAAGCGCGGAAAAATGTAGAGCGGTATCACATCCCAAAACGATGACTAAATCCTCCATATATTCAGCAAAATTAACCGGACATTAACTTTTGCTGTCGATCACACAACCCCGCCGATGACAGAAAAGTGCATATTCTCAGCCGCTGATGACTAACCGCCGCCCGCGCCCCATTCCAGGATAGAGCGAGACAACTCACACAGGAGAATCCCGATGAGCGCGGGTGCCATAACAATTGGGCTGGATTTCGGCAGTGACTCGGTACGGGCGCTGGCCGTGGAGTGCCACAGCGGTAAAGAGCTGGAAAAGGCGGTGGTCAACTATCCGCGCTGGGCAAAGGGTGAATTCTGCGATGCCCACGCCAACCGCTTTCGTCATCATCCTCAGGATTATATTGATGCGCTGGAACAAGCCATCGTCAGCGTGGTGCAGGCGTTAAGTCCGGCGCAGCGCGCCGCGGTGGTGGGTATTGGCGTCGATTCTACCGGCTCGACGCCGGCCCCCATCGATCGCGACGGCAACGTCCTCGCGCTGCGTCCGGAATTCGTCAGCAATCCCAACGCCATGTTTGTGCTGTGGAAAGATCATACCGCCATAGAAGAAGCCGAAGAGATCAACCGCCTGTGCCGCAGCGGCCAGTTCACCGACTATACCCGCTACATCGGCGGCATTTACTCCTCCGAATGGTTCTGGGCCAAAATCTTGCACGTATCGCGTGCCGATGCCGCGGTGCGTGAGGCGGCGGTTTCGTGGGTAGAGCTGTGCGACTGGGTGCCTGCGCTGCTGAGCGGTACCACCGCACCGGCCGATCTGCGGCGCGGACGCTGTGCCGCCGGGCACAAATCATTGTGGCATCCGGAGTGGCAGGGTTTACCGCCGGCGGCGTTCTTTCGCGCGCTCGATCCCATGCTGGTGGAACAGCTCGATTCGCCGCTGTTCAGCGATACTTTTACCGCCGATGTGCCGGTCGGCACGCTGTCGGGCGAATGGGCGCAGCGTCTTGGCCTGTCAGAACAGGTGATGCTGTCCGGTGGCGCCTTTGACTGCCACATGGGCGCGGTTGGCGCGGGCGCACAGCCGTACACGCTGGTGAAAGTCATCGGCACCTCGACCTGCGACATCCTGATCGCCGACAGCGAACAGGTGGGCGATCGCGCGATCAAAGGCATCTGCGGTCAGGTCGACGGCAGCGTAATGCCGGGCGCCATCGGCTGTGAAGCCGGACAATCGGCGTTCGGCGACATCTACGCCTGGTTCAGTCGCCTGCTCGGCTGGCCTTTGCAGCAGGCGGCGCAGCGCCATCCTGAATTACAGCCGCAGCTGGCCGCGCTGCAGCAGGATTTGATCCGCCAGCTGACCGACGCCTGGGCGGCAAATCCGCAACTCGATCACCTGCCGGTGGTGCTGGACTGGTTTAACGGTCGCCGCACGCCGGACGCCAACCAGCGCCTGAAAGGCGTGATTACCGACCTCAACCTCGGCACCGATGCGCCGGCGCTGTTCGGTGGCCTGATTGCCGCCACCGCCTTCGGCGCTCGCGCCATCATGGAGTGCTTCGAACAGCAGCAGATTCCGGTGCAGAACATCCTGACGCTCGGCGGCATTGCGCGCAAATCCCCTGCCATCATGCAGGCCTGCTGCGATGTGATGAACCGGCCGCTGGACATTGTCGCTTCCGATGAGTGCTGCGCGCTGGGCGCGGCGATTTTTGCCGCCGTTGCCGCCGGCGTTTACCCCGATGTGCCGGCGGCGCAGCAGGTGATGGCCAGTCCGATTGCCGTCACCCTGCAGCCGGACAGCGCGCGCGTGGCGACTTATCAGCAGCTTTATCAACGTTATCAACACTGGTGCCAGGCGGCTGAACCGCAGTACGCCGCGCGCGCCGCATCCGCTAAGTAAAGGAGCGATGAATGGAACAGAAAGTCTGGTTTGTGATTGGTACACAGCATCTCTACGGAGCGGAAACCCTGCGCCAGGTTGAGCAGCATGCGCGCCAGGTGATGGACGGCCTGAACCAGGCCGGTACGCTGCCGGTGCCGCTTGAGCTGAAGCCGCTGGTGAAATCACCGGATGAAGCGCTGGCACTGTGCCGCGAGGCCAATCACGACAGCCAGTGCGTCGGTATCATTACCTGGCTGCATACCTTTTCGCCGGCAAAAATGTGGATTGGCGGACTGAGTATTTTGCATAAGCCGCTGCTGCAGTTTCACACCCAGTTCAATGCGGAAATTCCGTGGGACAGCATGGACATGGACTTCATGAACCTGAACCAGACCGCGCACGGCGGCCGTGAGTTCGGCTTCATTGGCGCGCGCATGGGTCTGCAGCACAGCGTGGTGACCGGTCACTGGCAGGATAAAACCAGCCAGCAGCGTATTGCGCGCTGGATCAATGCCGCCCTGGCGAAGCAGGCCAGCCAGCAGCTGAAAGTGGCGCGCTTCGGTGACAATATGCGCGAAGTGGCGGTCACCGAAGGCGATAAAGTGGCAGCGCAGATTCAGTTTGGCTATGCGGTTAACGGCTGGGGCGTCGGCGATCTGGTTGAGGTGGTGAACAGCGTCAGCGACGGCGATGTCAACGCGCTGGTCGACGAGTACGAGAGCCAGTATCTGTTCAGCGCAGCGGCGTCTGTAAACGGCGACAAGCGGCAGAATGTGCTGGATGCCGCACGCATTGAGCTGGGCCTGAAGCGCTTCCTCGATAGCGAAGGCTGTAAAGCCTTTACCACCAATTTCCAGACGCTGCACGGTATGACCCAGCTGCCCGGTCTGGCGGTTCAGCGCCTGATGGCTCAGGGCTACGGTTTCGCCGGTGAAGGCGACTGGAAAACCGCCGCACTGCTGCACATCCTGAAAGTGCAGGCCGGCACGCGCGCCGGCGGCACCTCGTTTATGGAGGATTACACCTACCACTTCGCGCCGGGCAATGAGCTGGTGCTGGGCTCGCACATGCTGGAAGTGTGCCCGTCGATCGCCAAAGAGGAGAAGCCGCTGATTGATGTGCAGTTCCTCGGCATTGGCGGTAAAGCCGATCCGGCGCGTCTGATTTTCTCGACGCCGGCGGGTCGCGCGGTGAACGCCAGCGTGATCGACATGGGCGACCGCTTCCGTCTGCTGGTCAACGTGGTCGATACCATTGAACAGCCGCAGGCGCTGCCGAAGCTGCCGGTGGCACGTGCGCTGTGGCGCGCGCAGCCGTCGCTGGCCACCGCTTCTGAAGCGTGGATCCTGGCGGGCGGCGCACACCATACGGTGTTCAGCCAGGCGCTGGATGTTGAGGATATGTACCTGTACGGCGAACTGCACGGCATTGAAGTGCTGGTGATTGATGACGAGACGCGCCTACCGGCCTTCAAAGATGCGCTGCGCTGGAACGATGCGTACTACCGCCTGCAACGTTAATAGCCTGAAATGTTGAAGCAAGCCGCGAGGGTATCGCGGCTTTTTTTATGGCGAAACTGCGGTCCAGTCAACAACGGCAGGCGTTACGTAAAGCCGGCGTGAATACCTCCCTGTCGCCCCGGCCGCCTTGATCTCCTTAATGCAGGTTGGTTGCGCTTTTACCGGAGCCGAATTTGCATCAGCCATTAAGCGTCGTACTGACTACAGCAATGACAGTCCCACTTGCCCCATCAAGACCAGCCCGAATAGCAAAGCGTCCGCGCCAGGGATGGCGCGGCCGATCGGCATGGATGCGGGGTTTCTTTGCGATCGGGCTGGCCTTGATGGGGCCGGGCACTCAATTAACAGCAAACCCACCAAACTTTCACGACTCTGAGCGCTAAAACAGCAACCCCACCCAACATCCACGAATCTGTGCATAAAAAAAGGTGCGCCAGTTTGCGCACCTCTTAACACACATGCGATCACGACTAAGACGTTAAACGCTTAACCGGCGCGTTCTGCTGGCGGTCCCACATCACCGTCAGCAGACGCTGCAGCGCAATAAAGGCAAACAGCAGAATACCGATGGCGATTTTGGTCCACCACGAACTCAGCGTGCCGTCGAAGTTAATCCATGTCTGAATCAACCCCTGAATCAGCACCCCGAACAGCGTGCCCAGCACCGTACCGACGCCCCCCGACAGCAGCGTACCGCCAATCACCACCGAAGCAATGGCATCCAGCTCGACGCCCAGCCCGGCCAGCGCGTAGCCGGCCGAGGTGTAAATGGAAAATACGATGCCTGCCAGCGTCGCCAGCGTGGTCGACAGCATATAAATCTTAATCGTGGTGGCGCGCGTCGACACGCCCATCAGCTGAGCCGACGTCAGATTGCCGCCAATGGCGTACACCTGATTACCGAAGCGCGTACGGTGCGCCAGCAGAATGCCCCCCGCCACCACCACCAGCATAATCACCGCCAGCAGGCTGAGACGTCCGCCGCCGGGAATTTTCCACGCCAGGCTCGACAACGTGGTATACAGCGGATGATCGATAGGAATCGAGTTCTCCGACACCAGATAGCTGCAGCCGCGCAGGAAAAACATCCCGGCGAGCGTGATGATAAAGGCCGGGATTTTTAATGCATCAATCAGCCAGCCCATCATGGCACCAAACAGCGCGCCTGCCGCCAGAATCAGCGCAAAGGCCAGCAGCGGATCGACATGGTAGTCGCCGATGATGCGCGCCAGGAACACGCCGGTGAAAGCGATCACCGCGCCAACGGACAGATCGATGCCGCCGGACAAAATCACAAACGTCATGCCGACGGCGATGATGCCGAGAAACGCATTATCCGTGAGGATGTTGCAAATCACCCGCGTTGAGGCAAAGCCGGGAAACTGGCTGAGGCAGAACAGGTAACCCGCGACAAACACCAGCAGGGTAATCATTAACGGTAAATGACGCTTGATCATGGTTTACGTCTCCCCTTCAGCATGGCGATAAAGCGCGGCGACTGCAGCAGCAGAACGCACATCACCACCACCGCTTTCACCACCTGGTTCAGCTCTGGCGGAAAACCTGACAGCAGGATGCCGGTATTCATTGACTGGATTATCAGCGCGCCAACCAGCGACAGCACCAGGTTAAAACGCCCGCCCATCAGCGAGGCGCCACCAATCACCACCGCCAGAATGGCGTCCAGCTCCAGCCACAACCCGGCATTATTGGCATCGGCACCGCGAATATCGGCGGCGACAATCAGCCCGGCTACCGCCGCACACACGCCGCTGATGGCGTAGGTGGACATCACCACCAGCCAGCCGGTCACCCCGGCATTGCGCGCCGCGCGCAGGTTGATGCCTACCGCTTCGATGAACAGGCCAAGCGCGGTTTTGCGCGTCAGCAGCCACACCGCCACGGCCACCAGCAGGGTAATCCACACCGGTACCGGCAGCAGCCACAGCGAACCGCTGCCAAACCACGCGAGGCTGTCACTGTTAAA
This sequence comes from gamma proteobacterium symbiont of Lampromicra miyakona, assembly GCF_059730895.1. NCBI lineage: Bacteria > Pseudomonadati > Pseudomonadota > Gammaproteobacteria > gamma proteobacterium symbiont of Lampromicra miyakona. The sequence continues at coordinate 2,218,129 of NZ_AP035932.1, forward strand.
GGTGACGATCTGTCCCTGGGTGATCAGCTGCGCGATGCCGCGCCCGGCCACCATCAGGATCAGCGTGGCAACAAACGGCTGAATCTTCAGCAGCGCCACCAGCACGCCGTTCCACAGGCCGCATAGCAGCCCGGTTCCGAGCGTGGCCAGGATAATAAAACTCAGGCTGTGCCCCGCCACCGTCAGCGTCGCCGCCGTCGCGCCGGCAATCGCCATTACCGCGCCCACCGACAGATCGATCCCGCCGGTGGCAATCACCAGCGTCATACCAATCGCCAGCAGCGCCACCGGTGCGGCGCGGTTGAGAATGTCAATCGGGCTGCCGAATAACCGCCCGTCCTGAATGTGAATAGCAAAAAAGTTATTCGCCACCAGGCTGTCGATCAGCAGCACCAGAATCAGCGCGACGATCTGCGGCATGCCCGGCGGCAGCTTCGGCTTCCGCCGTTCCGGTTTTTCGTGTGTCATAGGCGATTCAAGCATGTTGTGCTCCTCCGTCCGCGATGGCGTTGACGATCGACGCCACCGACAGCTGTTCCAGCGGAATTTCGGCGACCTGCTTCAGATCGCGCATGATCAGCACGCGATCGGCATAGCCCACCAGTTCTTCCAGTTCAGAGGAGATGACCAGCAGCGCCAGTCCGTCGGCGCACAGGGATTCTATCAGCCGAATGATCTCGGCGTGGGCGCCTACGTCGATACCGCGCGTCGGCTCATCCAGAATCAGAAACTGTGGTTTAGTCACCAGCCAGCGTGACAGCAGCACCTTCTGCTGGTTGCCACCCGACAGCAGCTCCACCGGCTGGTCGGCGTGCGGCGTGCGAATACCCAGGCTCTTGATAAAACGCTCGGCTATCGCCTGCTGCTCACGGCGTTTGATCGGCCGCAGCCAGCCACGCTGCGCCTGCAGCGCCAGAATGATATTTTCCCGCACCGAGGCCGCGCCGATGATGCCGTCAGTTTTACGATCTTCCGGGCAGAAGCCCATGCCGAGACGCGAGGCTTTGGCCGGCGTGCGGATGTGCTGCACTTTGCCTTTGATGGTGGCGGTACCGCGATCGGCGCGGCGGATGCCAAACAGCACCTCGGCGGTCTCGGTGCGCCCGGAGCCGAGCAGTCCGGCCAGCCCCACCACTTCGCCCGGCCGTACCTGCAGGCTAAACGGTTCAATGGTGCCTTTCTTGCCGTAATCCTCAAACGACACCACCGGCTGATTGCTGCGTAACGTGCTGCCCTGGCGCTGCAGTGCGGTTTCCAGCAGCTCTCGCCCCAGCATCAGCTTGATCAGCTCAATCTGCGGCAGCGTAGCGGTGTCCCGCGTGGCGATAAACTGGCCGTTGCGCAGTACGGTAATCCGGTCGGTAATGCGGTACACCTGGTCGAGAAAGTGGGTGACGAAAATCAGGCTCATGCCTTTGGCTTTCAGCTGCGCCATCAGGGTAAACAGCATCTCCACTTCGCTGGCATCGAGGCTGGCAGTCGGTTCATCCAGAATCAGTACCTGCGCGGAGAGATCGACTGCGCGGCAGATCGCAATGATCTGCTGCATCGCCACCGAGTAATGGCCGAGCGGACGCGTCACATCCAGCGCGAAGCCGTAGTTGCGCATCAGCGCATCGGCGTCGCGCACCATGCGCTTGCGATCGATCATGCCGAAGCGGCGCGGCTCGCGGCCAATGTATAGGTTATCCGCCACCGACATATTCGGCAGGAGATTCACTTCCTGATAAACGGTGCCAATGCCCATCTGCTGCGCATCGGCGGTACTGTGCGGCGCAATCACCGCGCCGTTGAGGGTGATAGTGCCGGCATCCCGCGTGTAGACGCCGGTCAGCACTTTAATCAGGGTCGATTTCCCCGCGCCGTTCTCACCCAGCAGCGCCATAATTTCGCCCTTGCGGATGCTGAACGACACGTTATCCAGCGCTTTGACGCCGGGAAAGCCTTTGCTGATGCCGTTGAGGCTCAGCAGGGGTGTTTCATCGTAGCTGCTCATCAGATTCTGCCTCGCTTACGTCATAAAAACCGCCCCGAAGGGCGGTTGCGGGGATCAGTAACCCATGCCTTTTTTCTTATCCAGCTCCGCCTGAGCGTCAGCCGGTAAGAACAGTTTTGATTCGGTTTTGATGATCTTCGGCGGCAGCGTGCCGTCTTTTTTGAATTTCTCCAGCGCGTCAAACGCCGGGCCAGCCATGTCCGGCGTCAGCTCAACGTTGGCGTTGGCCTCGCCGGCCAGCATCGCTTTATAGATATCCGGCACGCCATCAATCGAACCGGTAAGAATATCTTTGCCCGGTTTCAGGCCGGCTTCTTTAATCGCCTGGATGGCGCCGATCGCCATGTCGTCGTTATGCGCATACACCATGCAGATGTTTTTGCCGTTGTTCTCGGCTTTGATGAAGCTCTCCATCACCTCTTTACCCTTACTGCGGGTAAAGTCACCGGACTGCGAGCGAATCACTTTGATGTTGTTGTGGCCGGCGATGGCTTCGGCAAAGCCTTTCTTACGGTCGATCGCCACGCTGGCACCGACGGTACCCTGCAGTTCCACCACGTTACACTGCTTGTCACCGACGGTTTTCACCAGCCAGTCACCAATCAGTTTGCCTTCCAGCACGTTGTCGGCCGTCACCACCGCCATGTACAGCGATTTATCTTTCACCACGATGGCGCGGTCCAGCAGGAACACCGGGATTTTGGCGTCTTTGGCCTCTTCCAGCACCGGTTCCCAGCCAGTCTGTACCACTGGCGCGATGAATATGGCGTCAACGCCCTGAGCGATAAACGAGCGCACCGCTTTGATCTGGTTCTCCTGCTTCTGCTGACCATCGGCAATTTTCAGGGTGATACCGCGCTTTTGCGCTTCACTTTTTGCCACGTTGGTTTCGGCAGAACGCCAGCCGGATTCAGAACCGACCTGCGAGAAGCCCACCGTCATGTCGGCAGCCAGAACCGATGTGCTGAGTGCGGCGCTGACCATGGTGGTCAAGAGTAAACGTTTCCACATAATTTTCATTCCTCTGAAGGGAGTGTGCTGTAGGGGTACAAACGCGCTTCAAGCCTGGCGCAATTGCGCTAAAACAAGCGCGACACACCTCACAAAACAGAATGAATTAAAGGGGTTACGCGTATCAGCGTGTCAGACAGCTGACTCAGCTTATGGACAAAACGCCTGAACTTTATGTCAGCGGAGGTTAAATAACTGTAATAAACAGAAGCGGTTATGACCGCAGGCACTGGAAACGATTACAACGGACACGTAAAGAATGGTTATTCATGCGCGCAGCAGGCAATGTTCTGTTTTGTGATAATTCGCACACTTGCGATTTGACGTTTCATCACAGCTGCACCCTTGTGCGTCACCCGTTACCGATAAATCGCTTTTTCGCGCCTGCTGCGTTTCAAAATAAGCGCAACAAAAGTGCGAAAAATAGCGTCTGGAATACCGTTTAAGGCAGCTGTTAAATTTTCTCACCAGCCCCCGGTTAACGGGGCCAAAAACGGGCCTGACGCGCAGAAAAATGCGCGTTAAAAAAGATAAAAGCGTAAAAAAGTCCCTTTTGATGAGCGAATTAGCGCACGTTGTCTGAATTTTGAATTTTTTTAACCGCGGTGTCTGGACTCTGGCCGCGTGCTCCCTATACTTGAGCACTTCCCCGTTCTTTATCTTTTATGGCAATCATGACTGCGCTCGATTACCTGCTGAAATTTCGTAAAGTGAATAATCTTGAGAGTCTGGAAAAACTCTACGATCACCTCAATTATTCGCTCACTGATGATAACGAGATCATCAATATGTACCGCGCCGCCGATCACCGCCGTGCTGAACTCGCCTCAGGTGGCCGTCTGTATGACCTCGGCTGTGTGCCGAAATCCGTCTGGCGCTACGTGGTGTAAAGCGCGCTTATCCCTGTTTCTGCCCCTGGTGCGCTGTCCGAATCGGGCGTGACCCGTTTGGACATGGTACGCTCTGCCTCGTCTTTTTTCTTACATCAGGATGAACAACATGTCCGAATCGGTAAACCCGCCGCGTATTGCCGGCTGGCTGCTGCTGCCGCTGGCCTGGCTGATTATGACGATGCTGACCAGCGCGCTGGTGGTGGCGCTCTATCTGCGGCCGCTGTTTGACACGGAACTGCGCACCACGCTGTTTTCTCACGCCAGTATTTTAATGACGCAGTGGCTGGTGTCCTTACTCACCGCCGCCGCGGTGTGGCTGTACAGCATCTGGGTGTGCTGGATCTTTTGTCAGCGTTCGCGCCGTCTGCCACGTCACTACATTCTCTGGCTGCTGATGACCGTATTGCTGGCGCTGAAAACCTTCGCTTTTACGCCGGTGGCCGATGGGAAAGCGATCCAGACATTGCTGCTGGCCCTGCTCTCGGCGGCAGTCTTTGTGCCCTACTTCAAACGCTCACAGCGGGTCAAACAGACCTTTATTCAGCCCTGATGACGCTCTTTTCGTCAGGAATTTAATTCTGAGTGCTCTCAGCCAGCGCACGAATCGCGCAAAGGTTGAGATGCACCTCTCAATTCCGGATAATAAACGCCTTTCGGCTTCCCAGGTTAAAAAATGACCGATTACTTACTGCTCTTTATTGGCACAGTGCTGGTGAACAACTTCGTGTTGGTCAAATTCCTCGGCCTTTGCCCTTTTATGGGCGTGTCAAAAAAACTGGAAACGGCCATTGGCATGGGACTTGCCACCACGTTCGTCATTACGCTGGCGTCGATTTGCGCCTGGCTGGTGAATCACCTGATTCTGCTGCCGCTCGATCTGGTGTACCTGCGTACCATGGCCTATATCCTGGTGATTGCGGTAGTGGTGCAGTTCACCGAAATGGTGGTGCGTAAAACCAGCCCGTCGCTGTATCGCCTGCTCGGTATCTTTTTGCCGCTGATCACCACCAACTGCGCGGTGCTGGGCGTGCCGCTGCTGAGCGTCAACCTCAACCACACGTTCCTGCAGGCGGCGCTGTACGGCTTCAGTGCGTCACTCGGCTTTTCGCTGGTGATGGTGCTGTTCGCTGGCATGCGTGAACGTCTGGTGCTGGCCAACGTGCCGGCTCCGTTCAAAGGAAGTTCCATTGCCCTGATCACCGCTGGCCTGATGGCACTGGCGTTCATGGGCTTTACCGGTCTGGTGAAATTCTGATATGACCGCGATTTGGATTGCTATTGCTGTTCTGGCGGCGCTGGCACTGGTGTTTGGTGCCCTGCTGGGCTACGCCTCGCGCCGCTTTGAAGTAGAAGAAGACCCGATTGTCGAGCAGATCGATGCGATTCTGCCGCAGAGCCAGTGCGGCCAGTGTGGCTATCCCGGCTGCCGTCCGTACGCCGATGCGGTGGGCAATAACGGTGAGGCCATTAACAAATGTGCGCCGGGCGGCGAACAGACCATGCTGAAGCTGGCCGAACTGCTTAACGTTGAACCGCAGCCGCTGGATGGCGGCGCGGAGGTGCTGACGCCGGTGCGCACCGTGGCGTGGATTGACGAAGCCAACTGCATTGGCTGCACCAAATGTATTCAGGCCTGCCCGGTTGACGCCATCGTCGGTGCCACGCGCGCCATGCATACCGTGCTGAGCGATGTCTGCACCGGCTGCGACCTGTGCGTCGCGCCCTGCCCGACCGACTGCATTGAGATGCGTCCGGTTGCCACCACCACGGCCAACTGGAAGTGGGATCTTGACACCATACCTGTACGGGTGATCCCGGTAGAACATCATGCTTAATCTGTTATCACTGCTGCGCAAAGACAAGCTGTGGGATTTCGAAGGCGGGATTCACCCGCCGGAAATGAAAACCCAGTCCAGCGGCACGCCGCTCAGCCAGCTCCCGCTGCCTGAACAGTTCATTATTCCGTTAAAACAGCATATTGGCCACGAAGGCGAAATCTGTGTCGCGCCGGGCGATAAAGTGCTGCGCGGCCAGCCGCTGACCTTTGGCAGCGGCCGGATGCTACCGGTGCACGCGCCCACTTCCGGCACCATTGAAGCCATCGCGCCACACATGACCGCGCACCCTTCCGGCCTGTCCGAGCTATGCGTTTTCCTGCGCGCCGATGGCGAAGACCGCTGGATGCCGCTCGATCCGCAGCCGGACTATCGCGCGCTGGGTCGGGACGCGGTAGTGAAACGCATCCACGAAGCCGGTATTGCAGGCCTCGGCGGCGCGGGCTTCCCGACCGCCACCAAACTGCGCGGCGGACTGCGCGGCGTCAACACGCTGATCATCAACGCCGCCGAGTGCGAACCTTACATCACAGCGGACGATCGCCTGATGCAGGATTGTGCGGCGGAAGTGCTGGAGGGCTGCCGCATCCTCGCCTGGGTGCTGCAGGCGGAGCGCGTGCTGATTGGCATCGAAGACAATAAGCCGGAGGCGATTGCCGCGCTGAAACAGGCGCTGGCCGGTGACCGCGAGCTGCAGCTGCGGGTGATCCCAACCAAATACCCATCCGGCGGTGCCAAACAGCTGACCAAAATTCTCACCGGGCGGGAAGTGCCGCACGGCGGACGCTCCACCGACATTGGCGTGCTGATGCAGAACGTCGGCACCGCCTGGGCGGTGAAGCGCGCCATTGTCGATGGCGAACCGATTACGGAGCGCGTGGTGACGCTGACCGGCGAGGCCATTGCCCGGCCGCGTAATGTCTGGGGCCGTCTCGGTACCCCGGTAAGCCATCTGTTGCAACAGGTTGGTTTCACGCCGGGTGCGCGCCAGATGGTGATCATGGGCGGGCCGCTGATGGGCTTTACCCTGCCGTCCCTCAACGTGCCGGTGGTGAAGATCACCAACTGTATTCTGGCACCGTCGGCCAGCGAGATGGGGCAACCGCAGGAAGAACAGTCCTGCATCCGCTGCAGCGCCTGCGCTGACGCCTGCCCGGCAAAACTGCTGCCGCAGCAGCTGTACTGGTACAGCCAGGGTGGCGATCATGACAAAGCGCGCGCCCATCACATTGATGACTGCATTGAGTGCGGTGCCTGTGCGTATGTCTGTCCCAGCAATATTCCGCTGGTGCAGTATTACCGCCAGGAAAAAGCCGAACTGCGCGCCATCGATCTGGAGGCCAAACGCACCGCCGAAGCCAAAGCACGCTTTGAAGCGCGTCAGGCACGCCTTGAGCGGGAAAAACTGGCGCGGGAAGCGCGCCACGAGCAGGCCAAACAGCGGGTTGCGCGCAGCGATAAAGCCGAGCTGGAAGCGGCAACCGGGCGCGTGAAAGCGCGTCAGGCGAAGACGCCGGAACAGGAAGCGGCCGAACGCGAAGCGCGCCATGCGCAGGCGCTGGCGCAGCAGGCCGAGAAGCAGGCTGAAACCGAACCGCTAAGCCGCCAGGCCATTGACCCGCGCAAGGCCGCCGTGGAAGCCGCCATTGCGCGTGCTAAAGCGAAAAAAGTGGCCGCGCCGGCACGGCCAGCCGCTGACACCACGACCGCAGAAAGCGATCCGCGCAAAGCGGCGGTCGAGGCGGCTATTGCGCGCGCCAAAGCGAAGAAAGCGGCGGCGGCGCAGACGCCGGCCGACGCTGAGCCGGCAGCGGAAACGCCAGCGGCTGAGGTCGATCCGCGCAAAGCCGCAGTCGAAGCGGCTATTGCGCGTGCCAAAGCGAAGAAAGCTGCGGCCGCGCAGACGCCGGCTGATGCTGAGCCGGCAGCGGAAACGCCAGCGGCTGAGGTCGATCCGCGCAAAGCCGCAGTCGAGGCGGCTATTGCGCGTGCCAAAGCGAAGAAAGCCGCGGCCGCGCAGACGCCGGCTGATGCTGAGCCGGCAACGGAAACACCGGTGGCTGAGGTCGATCCGCGCAAAGCGGCGGTTGAAGCGGCGATTGCCCTTGCCAAAGCGAAGAAAGCCGCGGCCGCAGCGCAGCAGACAGCCGACGCGCCCGCCGCATCCCCTGAAGTGGAGGCCGCTGCCTCTCCTGACTCCGCCGACCCACGCAAAGCGGCGATTGCCGCAGCGGTCGCCCGTGCCAAAGCGCGTAAAGCGCAGCAGCAGCCTTCGACGACTGAGGACTAAATGGCTTTTCGTATTGCAAGTTCGCCTTATACCCATAACCGCCGCAGCACCGGCAACATCATGCTGCTGGTGGTGCTGGCCGCGCTGCCCGGCATGGCGGCACAATGGTATTTCTTCGGCATCGGTTTCCTGATTCAGGTGCTGCTGGCGGTCGCTACCGCATGGATCACTGAGGGCGCGATTCTGCGCCTGCGTCACGCGCCGGTAGTGCCGACGCTGGCGGATAACTCTGCCCTGCTGACGGCGTTGCTGCTGGGCATCAGCCTGCCGCCGCTGGCGCCGTGGTGGCTGGTGGTGCTCGGTACCGTATTTGCTGTGGTTATCGCCAAGCAACTGTACGGCGGCCTCGGCCAGAATCCGTTCAATCCGGCCATGGTCGGTTATGTGGTACTGCTGATCTCCTTCCCGGTGCAGATGACCAGCTGGCTGCCGCCGGATGTCCTGCAGGCCATTAAACCTGGCCTGATGGACTCACTCAGTATGATTTTTACCGGCCACACGCTGGCCGGTGACACCATGCAGCAGTTGCAGCTGGGTGTGGATGGCGTGAGCCAGGCCACGCCGCTGGATACCTTTAAAACCGGCCTGCGCGCCGGACACAGCGCCGAACAGCTGCTGGCCCAGCCGATTTACGGCGGCGTACTGGCCGGCCTCGGCTGGCAGTGGGTCAATCTCGGCTATCTGCTCGGCGGCATGCTGCTGCTGGCGAAGAACGCCATTCGCTGGCATATCCCGTTCAGCTTCCTGCTGTCGCTGGCGCTGTGCGCCACGCTCGGCTGGCTGTTCGCGCCGCAGTCGCTGAACTCGCCGCTGGTGCATCTGTTCTCCGGGGCGACCATGCTCGGTGCCTTCTTTATTGCCACCGATCCGGTCACCGCGTCCACCACCAACCGTGGCCGGCTGATTTACGGTGCGCTGATTGGCCTGCTGGTGTGGCTGATTCGCAGCTTCGGTGGCTATCCGGATGGCGTCGCCTTTGCGGTGCTGCTCGCCAACATCTGCGTGCCGCTGATTGACTACTACACGCAGCCGCGCGTGTATGGCCATCGCAGGGATTGATGATGATCGAAACCATTCGTAAAAACGCGTTCACGCTGGGCATGTTTGCCGTGATCACCACCGGCGTGACGGCGGTGGTCAACTATGTCACCAAACCGACGGTCGATCACCAGACCGCGCTGCAGCAGAAAAACCTGCTCGACCAGGTGGTGCCCACCGATTTGTACGACAACAATATTCAGCAGGAGTGTCTGCTGGTGACCGATGCCCGCGCGCTCGGCAACGACAAACCGCATCATCTGTATGTGGCGCGCAAAGGGGATCAACCGGTGGCCGCCGCACTTGAGACCACCGCCCCTGACGGCTATTCTGGCGCAATACAGATGCTGGTCGGCGCTGATTTCCATGGCAAAGTGCTGGGCGTACGCGTAATTGAACATCATGAGACGCCGGGTCTGGGTGATAAAATTGAGCTGCGAATTTCCGACTGGATCAACAGTTTTAACGGCAAAGTGGTGCACGGTGCCGACGATAAAGCCTTTGCGGTGAAAAAAGACGGTGGCGAATTTGACCAGTTTACCGGCGCGACCATCACGCCGCGCGCGGTGGTCAACGCCACCAAACGCACGGCGCTGCTGATTGAAACGCTGCCAGCGAAGCTCGCTTCGCTGCCTGAATGTGGAGATGCACCATGAGTGAAGCGAAAAATTTACTGATTGGCGGACTGTGGAAGAATAACTCGGCGCTGGTGCAGCTGCTGGGGCTCTGTCCGCTGCTGGCGGTGACCTCAACCGCCACTAACGCACTGGGCCTTGGACTGGCAACCACGCTGGTACTGACCATCACCAACAGTGCGATTTCCGCTTCGCGCCGCTGGGTGCCGGGTGAAATTCGTATTCCGATCTACGTGATGATCATCGCCTCGGTGGTGAGCTGCGTGCAGATGCTGATCAACGCCTATGCCTATGGCCTGTATCAGTCGCTGGGCATCTTTATCCCGCTGATCGTCACCAACTGCATTGTGGTGGGACGTGCGGAAGCGGTGGCATCGAAAAGCAGCATTCCCCTCTCCGCGCTGGATGGCTTTGCCATCGGCATGGGCGCTACCTGCGCAATGGTGACGCTGGGTTCGATTCGTGAACTGATTGGTAACGGCACGCTGTTCAACGGCGCTGACCAGCTGCTGGGGCCATGGGCTAAAGCGCTGCGCATTGAAGTGGTGCATTTTGATTCACCGATGCTGCTGGCGATGCTGCCGCCGGGTGCGTTTATCGGCCTCGGTATGCTGCTGGCCGGCAAATACCTGATCGATCAGAAAATGAAGCAGCGCGCCGCACGTCAGCTGGAGGCTGCTGCTGCCGCGCCGCAGGGCGAAACCGGGAAGGCTGTGTGAATAAGGATAAACGCCTGCAGATCCTCACGCGGCTGCGTGACGCCAATCCCCATCCGACCACCGAACTGAATTTCAGCTCACCGTTTGAGCTGCTGATCGCTGTGCTGCTGTCGGCACAGGCAACCGATGTCAGCGTCAACAAAGCCACCGCCCGACTCTATCCGGTGGCCAATACGCCAGCGGCAATGCTGGCGCTCGGCGTGGAAGGCGTTAAAGAGTACATCAAGACCATTGGCCTGTTTAACAGCAAAGCGGAAAACGTCATCAAAACCTGCCGCATTCTGCTGGAGCAGCACGGCGGTGTGGTGCCGGAAGACCGCGCGGCACTGGAAGCCCTGCCCGGCGTCGGGCGTAAAACCGCCAACGTGGTGCTCAATACCGCCTTTGGCTGGCCCACCATTGCCGTGGATACCCACATTTTCCGCGTCAGCAATCGCACCCGCTTTGCGCCGGGTAAAAACGTTGAGGAAGTGGAGCAGAAGCTGCTCAAGGTGGTGCCGGCCGACTTTAAGGTTGACTGCCATCACTGGCTGATTCTGCACGGTCGCTACACCTGCGTGGCGCGTAAACCGCGCTGCGGCTCCTGCCTGATTGAAGATTTGTGTGAATTTGCGGAAAAGACCGACTGACTGCGGGCTAACAACGGCGCGACATCGCGCGCCGTACTCTCAGCAATAATCGTTATCGCGCCGCCTGCAGCCACGCCACCACCAGCGGCGACAGCCGGTTCTGAAGCGCAGCACGTTCAGACTGGAACAGCGTGGCGACAAAGAACGGATGATCGGTCAGCTCTACCCCGCGCACATCCCCCTGCAAATCCCATGAGGTAATGCGGAGATTGCGCGTGGCCAGCGCCTCGCTGAACTCAGCGTTAACGCCAAAGTTGCAGTGATAGCCTTCGTTACTCTGCAGCGCGCCGTAGGCCTGAGCAATACGCGAACCCGGCTCAAACGTCACCTCACCGCGCTGTTCCACCAGCGAGCAGGCCAGCGGCGCAATCACCCAGCGCGCGTCAGGGTCGGTCTCGGCATGGCCAGCATCCTCCCAGCCCAGCACGTTGCGCGCATACTCCACTACCGCATACTGAAAGCCGGCGCACGAGCCTAAAAAGGGTTTACCGCTTTCGCGCGCCCAGCGAATGACGTCGAACACGCCGGCATCATTCAGGAAGGGACTGCCAGGCACTACCCAGACGGCATCATAGTCGTGCAGACGCGGCAGATCGATTTCCGGCGTGGCGATCCAATCGGCGGTTACGTCAAGGGAGAGTGTGGCGGCGGCAAGCTGAATGGCAGGAGGAATGGCCTGATGCGCGACGGCACTGGCACGGTAATCGCCCACGAGAGCGACACGAACGGACTGCTTCATGATGAGTTCCTTGCAGGGAAAAAACGAGGTTACAGCAATTTCTTCAGGCTGTCGAAGGGCTGGCGATCGGCTATCCATCCTCCCCCTGCCTGGCGCAACAGGTCGCTGCCGCCGGGGGCGTTGCAGAGCTTATACAATGAAAGCCGCGATTAAGTGGTGAAATTGTCGGCAAACGGGAGAGCGGCAATCGTTTTCTTTTTTTACATTTCTAATTAATTGATAATTTTGTGCGCAGGATCAACAAATTAGCCTGCGGCGAACCGTCAGCTGCGTATTGTGCTCAACAATCAGACAATTGCGCTTACTTCTTCGGCAAAAATCAGGGGAATCATCCAGCTTAATGGGCTGGATAATATTATGTCCTGCCCGGAGCAGGAAAAGCAGTTTATCTCAGGAAAATCCATCAACCGATCTGCAACAAGAACAATTATCCTGCTATAATGTCACGCAGTGATATTTAACACTGATTTACAAGTTATTATCCTGGTTATAACCCTGCCTGTAACAAGTATTTCAGCGTGCAGAAAATGCTTGCCCTGTTGGCCTGATTCAGCCAAATTAGGCGCCGTTTTTCCTTTCTAATAACAATGTTGCGCGGGATTACCCAGCCCGACGCAGACTTAATTCCTGTTGTAAAACAGGCGATGTATAAACTGAGGTATACGTGTCAACTGCAAACAAACACACTGATGAGGCGGTAAGCCTTAACGCCTTCCGTCAGCCGAAAGCGTTCTATTTGATCTTCTCCATCGAACTGTGGGAGCGTTTTGGCTACTACGGTCTGCAAGCCATCATGGCGGTCTATCTGGTGAAACAGCTGGGGATGTCCGAAGCGGACTCCATCACCCTGTTCACCTCGTTCAGCGCACTGGTTTACGGCCTGGTTGCCATTGGCGGCTGGCTGGGCGACAAAGTGCTCGGCACCAAACGCGTGATTATTCTCGGCGTCATTGTGCTGGCGCTGGGCTATGCGATGATTGCCTTCTCCGGTCATGACACCACCATGGTGTATGTGGGCATGGCGACCATCGCCGTGGGTAGCGGGCTGTTCAAGGCTAACCCTTCTTCACTGCTGTCGACCTGCTACGAGAAAGACGATCCGCGCATCGACGGTGCCTTCACCATGTTCTACATGTCGATCAACATCGGTTCGCTGTTCTCCATGATGCTGACTCCGTGGCTGGCGGCCAAATATGGCTGGGGCGCGGCGTTTTCGCTGTCGGTGGTGGGCCTGGTGATCACCCTGCTGAACTTCCTGTTCTGCCAGCGTCTGGTGAAGAATTACGGCTCCAAACCAGACTTTGCGCCGCTGCAGGTCGGTAAGCTGCTGATGACCCTTGTCGGCGTGGTTGCGCTGATCGCGCTGGCCACCTGGCTGCTGCATCATCAGAGCATTGCCCGCATGACGCTGGGCGTGATCGCGATCGGTATCGTGCTGGTGTTTGCCAAAGAAGCCTTTGCGCTGCACGGTGCGGCACGCCGCAAAATGATCGTTGCATTCCTGCTGATGGTCGAAGCTATTGTGTTCTTCGTGCTGTATATGCAGATGCCAACCTCGCTGAACTTCTTCGCCATCCGTAACGTCGAGCACGCGATTCTCGGTATCACCTTTGAGCCGGAACAGTTCCAGGCGCTCAATCCATTCTGGATCATGGTGGCCAGCCCGATTCTGGCGGCAGTCTATAACAAGCTTGGCGATAAGCTGCCGATGCCGCACAAGTTTGCCATTGGCATGGTGCTGTGCTCTGCAGCGTTCCTGGTGCTGCCGTTTGGCGCGAAATTCGCAAACCAGGCGGGTATCGTTTCGGTAAACTGGCTGATTCTGAGCTACGCGCTGCAGAGTATCGGTGAGCTGATGATCTCCGGTCTCGGACTGGCGATGGTGGCGCAGCTGGTGCCGCAACGTCTGATGGGCTTTATTATGGGCTCCTGGTTCCTCACCACCGCTGGCGCCGCGATGATTGCCGGTAAGGTAGCGAACCTGATGGCGGTGCCGGAAAACGTCACCGATCCACACGCCTCACTGGCCGTGTATAGCCAGGTGTTCCAGCAGATTGGTATCGCCACTGGCGTAATCGCCCTGCTGATGCTGATTACCGCCCCGCTGCTCAACCGCATGACGCAGGATGACGCGCAGGCAGAACTGAAGCGCGCCAGCGCTAACCAGTAATCGTTTCTGAGCCGGGCTAAGCCCGGCTTTTTTTATCCCCCTTCACAACCCCCGCTTTCCGCTGTAGTTTAAGCAACACGCTTTTTATGCTCGCCTTGCACGGCTGAGATCGGGAATGGCTCATGGACAGATTTGACGAGCTGCAGGTGTTTGTTGCGGTGATTCAGCAGGGCAGCCTGGCTGGCGCGGCGCGCGTATTGCAGCGTTCGCCGCCGGTCATTACCCGCACGCTGAATGCGCTGGAAGCACGTTTTGGCACCACCCTGATTGAACGCACCACGCGCCAGCTGGCTCCAACCGAGAGCGGCTGGCAGCTGTTTGAGCAGGCGCAGCGCTTGCTTAACGATTACCAGAGCGCGCTCGACAGCGCCCACCACAGCGGACTGTACGGCCTGCTGCGCATCACCGCCCCGGTGATGTGTGGCCGTCGCCACGTGATGCCGCTGGTCAATGCCTTTCTGCAACAGCATCCGGAAATGCAAATCGAACTGATTCTTAGCGACAGCTATCAGGACCTGATTGAAAACGGGCTGGATATTGCAGTGCGCATTGGCGAGCTGCAGGATTCGTCGATGGTGGCGCGCAACGTCGGCAGCGTACGCTCGATGCTGGTCGCCAGCCCGGGCTACCTTCGCCATGCCGGAATACCGGCCCATCCGGCTGAGCTCAGCATGCATGCGCTGGTGGCAGGCGTGCGCCATACCCGTGAGTGGCGCTTCGCGCACGACCTGCGTGTGCGCATCACCCCACGCCTGCGCGTCAATGATATCGCCAGCCAGCTGGATGCATTGCGCAGTGGCCAGGGCATTGGCCGTCTGTTGTCTTATCAGGTGATAGATGAACTGCAGGCTGGCACGCTGATCCGCCTGCTGAGCGAGTGGGAGCCGGCACCGCTGCCGGTGCATCTGGTGGCGCAGCGGGTGAAAAACATGGCGCCCAAGGTACGCTGTTTCTGGGATTTCGCGCTCACGGCACTGCCGCCGCGACTGCAGGCGGCCGCTGAATTTCCCGCGCCCGCCCGCAATTCCTGATCGCTGTCACTGGTAAAAATTTCTGGCAGTTTTATGCTGCTGTCATCACAACAACTCATCAGGAGAGGCCATGATGAAACTCTATTGTAAGCCCGGTGCCTGTTCGCTCTCGCCGCATATCGTTGCGCGCGAATGCGGGCTGGATTTTACGCAGGTCAATGTCGATCTGCAGAAGAAAGTCACCGAGCGCGGAGAAGATTACTGGCAGATAAACCCCAAAGGACAGGTTCCCGCGCTGCAGTTTGATGACGGCAGCATACTGACGGAAGGCGTGGCGATTGTGCAGTATCTGGCGGATCTCAAGCCGGATCGCAACCTGCTGGCACCGACCGGCAGCCTGACGCGCTATCACACGCTGGAGTGGCTGAGCTACATCAGCAGCGAATTGCACAAAACCTTTTCCCCGCTGTTCCGTCCGGATACGCCGGAAGAGTACAAAGCCATAGTGCGTGCACAGCTGGAGCAGAAATTTCAGCGCGTTAACGACGCGCTGCAGGATAAACAGTGGCTGATGGGGTTACGCTTTACCGTCGCCGATGTCTATCTGTTTGTGGTTACGCGCTGGGCAAAAGCCATCAAACTGAATCTCGAAGGTTTGAGCGCGCTGGAGGCATGGTTTGCGCGGGTGGACGCACGGCCGGCGGTTCAGGCCGCACTGAAGGCTGAAGGTCTGGTCTGACGCCACAGGCCGGCGTGCTGGCCGGCCTGTTGATTAGCAGCGATTATAGCTGTTCTGCCGCAAAGTGCTGCGTGGGTTGCGCAATCGCATCCTGCGCCGCCACCAGTTGCAGTTCATACTCGCCCATCTCGTGGGTTTTCAGCATCACTTCATATACTGCCGCCGTGACATGTTCCAGCGCATCCTGCAGCGATTTGCCGTGCAGCAGGTCAACCAGCAACAGGCCACTGGTCAGATCGCCAACCCCCACCGGCTGACGCACACCAAAATCCACCAGCGGACGGCTGATGTGCCAGCACTGATCGGCGGTGACCAGCAGCATTTCAAAGCGATCGCTACGGCGTCCGGCGCGCGCCAGGTGTTTCACCAGCACCACGCGCGGCCCCTGCGCAATCAATGCGCGAGCGGCAACCACCGCCTGTTCCACGTTAGCGACCGTCTGGCCACTGAGCATCTCCAGCTCCAGCAGGTTCGGCGCGATAAGATCGCTGGCCGGCATCGCCTGCTTGCAGTGAAACTCCGCCACGCCGGGCGCGACGATACAGCCTTTTTCCGGATGGCCCATCACCGGGTCACAGAAATACCAGGCGTCAGGATTCGCCGCCTTCACCATACGCACGATTTCCAGGATCTGTTCGCCCTGCTCCGCCGAGCCGAGATAGCCGCTCAGCACCGCATCGCAGGTTTTCAGACGATCGATGGCGGCGATCCCGCTGACGATATCGGTCAAATGGGTGGCGGGCATCACGGTGCCGGTCCAGTGACCATACTGGGTGTGATTGGAAAACTGCACGGTGTTTAACGGCCAGACGTTGGCGCCCATGCGTCGCATCGGGAATTCGGCCGCGCTGTTACCGGCGTGGCCATAAACCACGTGAGACTGGATTGCGAGGATATTTTTCATTATTGCCCTGTACTGCTTGCCATAAAAAAGGGCCGGAGACCGGCCCTTGCACCTTACTGCCAGCTAATCAGGCAGTAGTGTTTTTTGCCGCGACGCAGCAGCGTGTAACGACCAAACAGTTTGTCGCTGTCGCTGAAACGATACTCGGCATCAGACTGTTTCTCACCGTTGACAGATACCGCGTTGGAGCCAATCATGGTGCGCGCCTGGCCGCGTGACGGCACCAGTTCCGCCGCCACCAGCGCCTGTTGCAGATCGTCGTCCGCCTTCAGGCTAATGGTCGGCATGCCATCCTGAGCCAGCTGCTCAAAGTCCGCTTCGGTCATGTCGCTCAGACTGCCGGAGAACAGGCTGTCGGTGATGCGCTTCGCCGCGCTCAGCCCGCTTTCGCCGTGCACCAGACGCGTCACCTGCTCAGCCAGCACATACTGCGCGCGCGGCGCTTTGCCACTGGTTTTGTCTTCTTCTTCCAGCGCATTGATCTCCTCAATGCTCATGAAGGTGAAGAACTTCAGGAAGCGATAGACGTCCGCGTCGGCGGTGTTAATCCAGAACTGGTAGAACTTGTACGGACTGGTTTTCTTCGCATCCAGCCATACCGCACCGCCTTCGGTTTTACCAAATTTGGTGCCGTCCGATTTGGTGATCAGCGGCACAGTCAGTCCCCACGCCTGCTGCTGATGCAGACGACGCGT
This sequence comes from gamma proteobacterium symbiont of Lampromicra miyakona, assembly GCF_059730895.1. Classification (NCBI taxonomy): domain Bacteria; kingdom Pseudomonadati; phylum Pseudomonadota; class Gammaproteobacteria; species gamma proteobacterium symbiont of Lampromicra miyakona. The sequence goes on from NZ_AP035932.1 coordinate 2,235,393, forward strand.
CAGATCGATGCCGGAGGTGATGTTACCCCACTGATCGGAGCCGCCAATCTGCAGCACCACGTCGTAGCGCTTGTTCAGTTCGGCAAAGTCGTAACCCTGCAGCAGGTTGTAGGAAAACTCGGTGTAGGAGATGCCCTGATCTTCACGGTTCAGGCGCATTTTCACCGCTTCACGGTTGATCATCTGGTTGACCGAGAAGTGCTTACCGATATCGCGCAGGAAGGTCAGCACGTTCATGCCGCCAAACCAGTCATAGTTGTTGGCCGCGATGGCGCTATTGTCGCCGCAGTCAAAATCGAGGAAAGGCGCAACCTGTTTGCGGATCTTCTCTACCCACTCGTTAACGGTTTCCGTGGTATTGAGTTTACGTTCGGCCGCTTTAAAGCTGGGATCGCCGATCAGGCCGGTGGCACCGCCGACCAGGGCCACCGGCTTGTGGCCGGCATCCTGGAAACGTTTCAGGCACAGCAGCGGCACCAGATGGCCCAAGTGCAAGCTATCAGCGGTGGGATCAAAGCCGCAATAGAGTGCAATTGGCCCTTGCGCCAGCCGCTCTGCTAACGCTTCCTCGTCCGTTACCTGGGCTACTAAGCCTCTCTCTTGCAATTGTTGTATCAGGTTACTGCTGGTCATCACTGACTCCAAATTGATCAGACTGCACCTATGCTGGTACACAGCTGTCCGCTGACGTGCGGATACGAAAAAAATGAGGGCTATAGCATAAAGCGCTGACGAGCCGCGCGCCAGCGCTGAAAGGGGATAAAACGCAGTTTTACGGTGCTAAACGGTCGATTGTCCAGCCGCTGCCATCACGCTGATAAAGGAAGCGGTCATGCAGGCGATGTTCGCCGCCCTGCCAGAACTCCATGGTGTGGAATCTGACGCGGAATCCACCCCAGAAACTCGGCAGCGGCACTTCCCCCTGCTGAAACTTCTGCTTCAGCTCAAGGAATTTGCCCTCGAGCACGCCACGCGCGGAAATCCGGCTCGACTGTTTCGATACCCAGGCACCAATCTGGCTGTCTCGCGGACGGCTGTGGAAGTACTTCAGCACTTCCAGCGGCGACAGTTTCTCCACTTCGCCCAGCACCATCACCTGACGCTCAAGGAAATGCCAGGGGAAATGCAGGGAAATGCGCGGATTGTCCGCCAGCTGCAGCGCTTTACGGCTGCCGAGGTTGGTGTAAAACACCATGCCCTGCTCATCGTAGTGTTTAAGCAGTACGATGCGCTGATAGGGCTGGCCGCTGCTGTCCACCGTCGCCACCGTCATGGCGGTGGGATCGGGCAGCTGCGCGGCGCACGCCTGCTGCAGCCACTGCTCAAACAGCGCCAGAGGAGTATCTGGCAAATCTTTGCGCCGCAGCCCGCCGCGCGTGTACTCCCGACGCAGGTGGGCAATGTGTTGCAAGCTGTCACTGTCGCTCATGCTGGTATCCCGGTTCTCTCTTACTGTGGGGAGGCATCCGCGTTCTGCAGTTCACAATCATTAATCACGATTTTATCGTTGCGTTCAACAAAGGCGCCATTGCCTTTTGACCAGAAAACGTAGTTCCCATCGCTGTAGCGCGCGCCGGAGGCAGACACCGTCTGGGTCAGCGTGAGCGGTTTGCCGTCCAGAATAAAGCTAACCTGCTGCTTCGCGTTGTCCAGCGTGACCGTCAGCGGCAGCGTGCCGCACTGGTAATGTAACGTCTCTGGCGCGGGTGCGGGTTTATGCCAGATACCACAGCCGCTGAGTAAGGTCAGGGTGCCGGCCAGCACGATCATCTTTTTCATATTTGCTCCTTAACGTATTGCGTGGGGATTGGCGGGATAGATGGCACCCAGCACGCTCATTTCGCGCGCGCCGGTCACCGCCGGCAGATTGCCCGGCAGCCCGGACAGGGTGCGGAACGCCAGCCAGGCAAAGGCCAGCGCCTCCATATCATCACCGCTGATACCGGCCTGATCGGTGGTGCCCACCTCAGTGCCAGACAAATGCGCGGCCAGCCGCGCCATCAGCAGCGGATTGCGACTGCCGCCGCCGCACACCAGCAGACGATCGCAGCCATCGTTGAGCTGTACCTGATGGGCGATAGTCAGCGCGGTCAGCTCGCACAGCGTTGCCTGCACATCCTGCGGGGCCAGCGCCGGGAAGCGCTGCAGCTGCTGTTCCACCCAGCCCAGGTTAAAGTATTCCCGACCGGTGCTTTTGGGTGGCGGCAGCGCAAACCACGGATCGCCGAGCATCTGCTCCAGCAGCGCGGGCACGACCTGGCCACTGCGCGCCCAGCCGGCATCTTTATCAAACGGCAGGCCTTTGTGGCGCCAGATCCACGCATCCATCAGCATATTACCTGGTCCGGTATCAAAGCCACGCACCGGCTGACCGGGTATCAGCAGCGACAGATTGGCGATGCCGCCAATATTCAGCACCATGCGCCGTTCAACGCTGTCCATCAGCAGCGCCTGGTGAAAAGCCGGTACCAGCGGTGCGCCCTGGCCGCCCAGCGCCATGTCGCGGCGGCGAAAATCGCCCACCACCGTGACGCCGGTCGCGGCAGCGATCTGGTTATTGTCGCCAATTTGCAGCGTATTCGGTGCCGCCGACTGCGGCTCGTGCCACACCGTCTGGCCGTGGCAGCCAATCGCCATGATATCGCTGGCCTCCAGCGCCTGCTGCTGCATCAGCGTCAGTACGGCTTCCGCAAACAGCTGGCCGAGCCGGGTATCAAGCTGACCGAGCTGCGACAGCGTCAGCGTCTGTCCCTGACAAATCGCCAGCACCTGCTGACGCAGCGCCAGCGGGATGGGATGGCAGTAGCTGGCCTGTTGCGCCACCATATGCTGGTCGATCGCGGCCAGCACGACGTCTACGCCGTCCAGGCTGGTGCCGGACATCACGCCGATATAGCGTCCTGATTTCATAGCGCTTCCTTACCCGTTTGCGGGCCTGCAATGCATCTGTGTTTAGCCTGGCAAATTACCGGGGCTAATTCTATGATAAATTTCCGCTTTTCAACTGCGCTGCGACACGCATTCCGGCAGCAAACTATTTTCATCCGGCAATTGAATTTTTGTTGATGGGCGGTGGTCTATGCTTCGGCCCAGCCGCATATTGTTCGGACATCGCGTCAATTGACCATTTTCTGACTTATACTGTTGCAGTACAGGACGAGAATATGGCGTTTTTTTGCATTAAGGAGCTTTCTCATGATTAAGCGTTTCGTAGCCGTAGCCCTGGCGGGTATCACGCTGGCTGGCTGTGTTAATAACGATACCCTTTCCGGCGATGTTTACAGCGCCAGCGAAGCCAAGCAGGTTCAAAGCGTCTCATACGGTACGCTGGTCTCCGTGCGTCCGGTAAAAATTCAGGGCGGCGATGACAGCAATGTGATCGGTGCCATTGGCGGTGCGGTGCTGGGTGGTTTCCTCGGTAACACCATCGGCGGCGGCGCAGGGCGCAGTCTGGCAACGGCCGGGGGTGCGGTACTGGGCGGCGTAGCCGGTCAGGGCGTGCAGGGTGCGCTCAACAAATCTGACGGCGTAGAGCTGGAGATCCGTAAGGATGACGGCAATACCATTATGGTGGTGCAGAAGCAGTCCGCCAGTCGTTACTCGGTCGGCCAGCGCGTGGTGATGGCCTCCAACGGCAGCCAGGTCACCGTCTCTCCGCGCTAAGCGCAAAGATAAAAAAAACCGACGCCAGTGCGTCGGTTTTTTTATTTCTCGCGGTTCTGCAACTCGAGAATGTTTTTTTCCAGCCGGGCAATCAGCGTCACCATCTGATTGATCTCTTCGAGGCTGATGCCGGAGAGGATGTCGTCACGCGTCGCGTCTATCACGTTTTCGACCTGCTCAATGATCGGCTCAGCCTGACGGGTCAGCTTGATGCGCTTGGCGCGGCGATCGTTAGCGCAGGTGGCGCGGGTGATGAGCCCCTTCTCTTCCAGCTGATCCAGCGTACGCACCAGCGACGGCTGCTCAATACCGATGGCTTTCGCCAGCTGAATCTGCGACTGCTCTGGCGGGAGTTGATGAATATTGTGCAACGTCACCCAGTGGGTTTGTGTCAACTCAAGCGGCTTCAGACGCTGGTCGATCAACGCGCGCCAGATGCGCACCAGGCGAGACAGATCTGTTCCAAGCGGCGTATCCATTTCATCTCCTTATAATTAGCTTGCTAGCTATCAAGCCAGATTTTACACTATTCTGCGAGTTTACAGGACAAATTACAAATCCCGGGCCAGACGGCACGCCCGCTGTCTACACTTGATTTAACCGTGCCCGGGTAAAAAGGATGATGCCACGTGTCAATCTTCGCGCTCACCGCGACGGCGCCGCTGACCGATCTGGTATTCGGTGCCTCACTGTTCTTCCCGCCGCTGTTCAAAGCGGTGCTGCTGGGCTTCTTTTTCTGGCTGCTGATTCATCCGCTGCTGCGCGGCTGGATCTACTCCGGCGATGTCTGGCACCCCACCTTAATGGATCTCTCACTGTTTGTTCTGTGCGTGAGCGGCGCACTGTGGATACTGAGCCTCGGATAAATCACCATGAAATTCAACCCCTTTAAGTACTTTTCTACCCTTGTGGTGTTTGCCCTGGCGCTGCTCGCAGGCTGGTGGATGTGGAACTACTACATGCAGGCCCCGTGGACGCGCGATGGCAAAGTGCGCGCTGAATTGGTGGACGTGACGCCCGAGGTCTCCGGCCGCATCAGCGCGCTGGCCGTGCGCGACAATCAGTTTGTGCATAAAGGCGAGGTGCTGCTGACGCTGGATCCGGTGCCGTGGCAGATTGCGCTGACCAATGCGCAGGCCCAGCTGGCGAAGGCGCAGGCCGACCTCGCCAAAGCGCAGCATGAGGCGGATCGCCGTGCCAGCCTGCCGCGTAACGTGATCTCCGCTGAAGATATGGACGCGGCGCGCCTCAACGCGAATGCGGCAGCCGCCACAGCGAAAGCCGCACAGGCGATGCTCGATCAGGCGCGCTGGAACCTGCAGCAAACCACGGTGACGGCACCGACCGACGGCTGGGTCAGTAACCTGACGCTGCGTGCCGGCAATTACGCGACCGCCGGTACGCCAATGTTCGCGCTGGTCGACAGCCACTCTTACTATGTGATGGGCTATTTCGAAGAGACCAAACTGCGCCATATCCAGCCCGGCGCGGCGGCGCAAATCGTGCTGTATAGCAACGGCGCACGACTGCAGGGCCAGGTGGAGAGTATCGGGCGGGCCATTTACGATCAAAGCATCGCCAGCGACGGCGGTCTGGTGCCCGATATCAAACCCAACGTGCCCTGGGTCAGGCTGGCGCAGCGCGTTCCGGTGCGTATCCGGCTAAACGCGGTACCGGATAATGTGCCGCTGGTGGCCGGTACCACCTGCACCATCTCTGTCGCGCACTGAGGCCGGCATGAATCTGCAGTGGCTGGCCTGCACAATCTGCCGTGGATAAAGGCAACCGGCGGCGAGTGGCGCTATGCGTTGCGTAACGCAATCGCGATGTGTCTGGCGCTCACCCTGGCGTATGCGCTGCAGCTGGATCAGCCTTACTGGGCCATGACGTCCGCCGCAGTGGTGAGTTTCCCCACCGTCGGCGGCGCCATCAGCAAAAGCCTGGGTCGCATCGTCGGCAGCCTGCTCGGTGCCAGCGCCGCGCTGCTGATCGCCGGCCATACGCTCAACGAACCGTGGCTGTTTGCCTTTTTCATGGCCGGCTGGCTGGCGCTCTGCACCTGGGTCGCCAGCCATTTTCAAAACAATGTGGCCTACGCCTTTTCACTGGCCGGTTACACCGCCGCGATTATCGCCTTCAGCAGCGTCAACGTTAGCGACGTCAGCCAGCTGTGGGACATCACCCAGGCGCGCGTGTGCGAAGTGATCGTCGGGATTCTCTGTGCCGGGCTGATGATGATGATCCTGCCCAGCACCTCGGACGGCAGCGCGCTGATGCTTTCGCTGCGCCAGATGCACACCCGCCTGCTCGACCACGCGGTGCTGCTGTTGCAGCAGAGAAGCACGGAAAATGTGCGCACCGCCCACGAAACGGTGATCAGCCAGATCCTCACCATGAATCTGCTGCGCATTCAGGCCTTCTGGAGCCACTATCGCTTCCGCCGGCAAAATAACGTGCTTAACTACGTGCTGCATCAGCAGCTGCGCCTGACCAGTGTGCTCTCCAGCCTGCGGCGCATGCTGCTTAACTGGCCCGACGCGCCACCGGCGCTGTACAGCGCAATGCAACAGCTGTTGCACGAACTGGCGCAGCCGCAGTGTGATAAATACCGGCTGGCGCAGATTCTGCGCAGCATCACGCCGGACGTGCACGGTGATTTCCGCCAGCGTGCTTTTGTCCAGCGGCTGCGCTACTTCTGCTGGGTGTGGCTGAATGTGGAGCGCTGGATTCGCCTGATTGAGCGCGCCGACGCTGACACCCGTTTCCAGCCACCGTACGCGCCGGCACTGGCACGTGCCAGCGACAGTGCCGAAGCTGGCTGGAGTGCGCTGCGCACGTTTAGCGTGATCATGCTGGGCTGCGCGTTCTGGATCGGGACCCAGTGGGACGCTGGCGCCGCCGCGCTGACGCTTACCGCTATTGCCTGCGTGCTCTACTCGTCATCGCCTTCGCCCGGCGGCAGCGTGTCGCTGCTGCTGAAAACGCTGTTGTGGCTGTCGCTGTTCAGCTTTGTGCTGCAGTTTGGTCTGATGGTGCAAATCAGCGCGCTGTGGCAGTTTTTGCTGCTGCTGTTCCCGCTGCTGCTGACGCTGCAACTGTTTAAGCTGCAACAGAAGCAACGCGCCGCGCTGTGGGGCCAGTTTATTGTGTTTATGGGATCGTTTATCGCGGTAAGTAATCCGCCAGACTGGGATTTCCAGAGCTTCCTTAACGATAACCTGGCAAAAGTGTGTGGCGTCCTGCTGGCGTGGCTGGCGTTTCAGGTGTTACAGCCGGGTTCTGATGCGCGCCGCAGCCGGCGCCATATCCGGGCGCTGCGCCACGCTTTTCTCGATCAGCTACGTCGCCAGCCGCGCCTGAGTGAAAGCCGGTTTGAATCGCAGATTTATCATCACATCAGCCAGCTGAGCCACAGCCGTGATGAGCAGGCGCGCCTGTGGCTGCTGCGCTGGGGCGTGGTGCTGCTGAACTGTTCGCACATTGTCTGGCAGCTGCGCGCCTGGCAACCCCGCTCACCGGCGCTGGCGCAGCTGCGCGACAGCAGTCTGCAGGATTTGCAGCGCATTATGAGTCTGCGCGGTGTGCGTCACGACTCGCTGCAGACCGCGCTGGATACGCTGCAGCAGGCCATTGATCAGCTTCAGGGGCAGCCGGAGAGCGACGCGAATACCCTAGCGGGTATTTTGTGGCGCCTGCGCTGTTCGCTGGCGCAGCTGCGTCAGGCAGTGCCGGATTGATCATTCACAGTACTGGGTAAACTGCCGATCAAAGTCATCGTGCAGCTGTTGCAGGGTCTTCTGCCCTTCAAAGCGGGTTTTATCCTGCTCGGACATCGGTTCGATCACCAGCGCTTTCTCGTCCGACGAGTAGATAAAGCGCCGTGCCAGCGTGCTGCCGGTAAAACTGGTGCCCTGAATGCCGCCGCACACCACGGTGATGCTGTGACGGCGGATTTCGGTATGGGTGAAATTGGTTTCGGTGGCGCTGCGCAGGACGTTCTGACAGCCTTTAGCTTGCAGCCGCTGCAGGGTATGCTGCGTCAGCCATTCGCGGCCGCGGGCAATATTTTCACAACTGGCGCGCAGCGGATTGGTATCTATATCTCGCTGCAGCTGACGGCTGGCCTCCAGTCGCAGCTGGGTATCATTCGGGCGATCGCAGCCCACCAGCGCTAAACACAACAGCAAAATCCCACGCGTTTTCATGCCTGCCCCTGAGCGGTTCCGTTCCTGAATCAACATCATAGGATGGAATGTTGCCGCTGAGTAGCAGGAAAATGGGTCAGAATTTTTCTGCGCGGCGGCGGCGGGTCAGGCCCGTCGCCGCCCGGTAGTCAGATCACGCCGCAGGCCAGACGTGCCCCGCCACCGCCAAGCGGTTGCGGATGGTCTGCATGGTTATCGCCGCCGACATGCACCATCAACGCTTTGCCTTTGATCTCGCTCAGCGATTTCAGACGGGGCGCCACCACGGGATAGCTGGCTTTGCCGTCGTCGGTGACATACAGCGCGGGCAAATCGCCGAGGTGACCGTCAGCGTAGGGAGCGAGGTGCTTGCCGCTGTTGTGCGGATCGAGGTGACCACCCGCCGCGCCGGCCGCCACGGTTTTGCCGGCGGATTCGCCGGGCTCACAGCTGCCTTTAGCGTGGACGTGGAAGCCGTGAATGCCGGGTTTCAGCCCGCTCAGCGCCGGCGCGAACTGCAGGCCATACGGGGTTTCGCTGATGGTCACCTTACCGATCGACTCACCGATACCCTGCGCCGTCACCTGATGCAGCGTCACGTCTTCTGACGCCGCGTGTGCACCGGCAGCACACGCCAGCGTCAGCACGGCCATAATGGTTTTTTTCATAACGTCTCCTTACGGTTCAGATTCCCTCTAAGCCTGGACTGCTTTTGCCCAGGCTGCCGTAGTTTGACGCAGATTTACGCTTCAGGGCACATCGTAGCCGAGCGCCGCCTTGCGAATACGGAACCACTGCTGGCGATCCAGCGTCAGTTCACAGGCTTTCACTGCGTCGCTCACGCGCGCGGTTTTACCGGAACCGATAATCGGCAGCGGACGACTGGGCAGCTTCATTACCCAGGCATAGACCACCTGCTCGATATTGCTGGCACCGATCTCCTGACGCACCTGTTCCAGCTCATCGCGCAGCGGCTGGTAGTGCGGATCGTTAAACAGGCGGCCGCCACCGAGGCACGACCACGCCATCGGGCGCATACGCGTCTGCTGGCACTGGTCGAGCGTGCCGTCGAGCAGCGCTGACTGCTCCAGCGGTGAGATTTCCAGCTGGTTGGTAACCAGGCTAAACGGCAGGCGGGATTGCAGCAGCGTGAACTGCGCAGCGGTAAAGTTGGAGACGCCAAAATAACGCACCTTGCCGCTCTGATGCAGCTGCAGGAAGGCTTCAGCGATTTCATCCGCATCCATTAACGGATCCGGACGGTGAATCAACAGCAGATCGAGATAATCGGTGGCAAAGTGGCGCAGCGAATTTTCCGCACTGTGCAGGATGTGGCTGGCTTCGGTGATGTAGTGACCGATTTTATGCTCGGGTTTCGCGCGGGTGGCAATGCCGCACTTGGTGACGATTTGCAGTTGCTGGCGCAGCTGCGGTGCCAGGCGCAGCGCTTCGCCGAACGCGGCTTCACAGCGATAGTCGCCATAGATGTCGGCGTGGTCAACGGTGGTGATGCCCAATGCCAGGTGATGCTCAATAAACTGCACCAGCTGCTGCGGCGTCATGCCCCACTCCATCAGCCGCCAGTAACCGGCGATCAGCGGCGAAAAAGCGGGTCCCTGTGGGGCAATAGCGTGCGGTTGTAACATGGTTAAACTCCCTTCTGCGCAATAGCGAAAGCGCGAGTATAACCAAATGCGCACGGCGCGTTTTCTTAAAACAGCTCCGGTTGCTGTGGATCAGGATTTTCATCCACTTTTTGCTGCCGCTGCAGGCGCAACAGGCGCTGACGACACAGGCGCAGCACCTCGCGTTTTTGCGCATCGCTGAATTTCATCCAGTTGAAGCGCTCCTCCCGGCTGCGCAGACAGCCACGGCAATAGCCGCGCGCATCGCTCTGGCAGATACCGCGACAAGGGCTCGGAACCGGAAAAAACTCTAATTGCTCAGCCACATCACCTCCGCAATGAACCTATCCACTCTTATTGATAACAGCTTAGTGACATAGTGCAAGGCATAAACCGTTATTGCTGGTACTGTACACGGCGACAACCACGCCAGCGTCCGTCACCGTGGCAATAGTCAGGGAATCAATCAGGTAAGGAGACGCGGTTAAGGTTTTCCTCATCTTCAATTCATACGATTGTCATATTCCGTTATTCCGATGAGTCTCCATGAAACTGATCTCTAAGTTACAGTGTCACGACAACAGTTTTAATTTACTGGCCGCGTTGTTCTTTGCCGTTGTTCTCAATGCCCTGTTTTTATTGCGCGCGTGGGAAATTATTCCCTACACCCGCGTGCATGATTACCTGTTCGCCGCCAGCATGCCGGTGGTGCTGGTCGCGGCGTTTTATTTGCTCTTCTCGCTACTGGCCTGGCCGTGGATACGCAAACCGTTGCTGATTGTGCTGATTCTCGCCAGCGCCGCCGCCAACTACTTTATGCACAGCTTTGGTACGGTCATCGACACCAACATGATTGAAAACGTGTTTGAGTCGAATGCGCAGGAAACCGGCGCGCTGATGAGCCGCAACTATGTCATCTGGATGCTGCTGATGGGCATTCTTCCGGTCGCGCTGGTGTGCAGCGTCCGTATCAGCAATCGCCAGCGCTGGTGGTGGAATCTGCTGCAGCGCCTCGCCAGTGCGCTCGGTGCCGTACTGGTGATTCTGCTGATGGCCGTGCTGTTCTACAAAGACTACGCTTCGCTGATCCGCAATAACAAAGGGCTGGTGAAGATGATCACTCCTGCCAATATTGTCAGTGGCACCGGCCATTATGTCGATCAGCGCTATCTGCAGGGCAGCCAGGCGCTGGTAAAGATTGGCGAAGATGCGAAGAAAGGGCCGCTGATCACCGCCGGGTCGAAGAAGACGCTGGTGGTGCTGGTGGTGGGTGAAACTGCGCGCGCGGAGAACTTCTCCCTCGGCGGCTATGCGCGCGACACCAACCCACAGCTGAAAAAGCAGCAGGTGATTTATTATCCCAACGCCAGCTCCTGCGGCACGGAAACCGCCATTTCGGTGCCGTGCATGTTCTCGAATATGCCGCGCGAGCACTATGACGCGAACCTCGCCCATCATCAGGAAGGCGTGCTGGATGTGCTGGCCCATGCCGGAATCAGCGTGCTGTGGCGCGAAAACGACGGCGGCTGCAAAGGTGCCTGTGACCGCGTGCCGCATACCGATATGACGCAGTGGCAGCTGCCACAGTACTGCCACGATGGCTTCTGCCTCGATGACGTCCTGCTGCATCGCTTTGATAACTATGTCGACAGCCTGCACAATGACGGCATCATCGTACTGCACCAGATGGGCAGCCACGGTCCGGCTTACTTTAAGCGCTATCCGGCCGCGTTCCAGCGCTTTACGCCTACCTGCGACAGCAATCAGATTCAGGATTGCGACCACCAGGCGCTGGTCAACACCTACGATAACTCGCTGCTGTATACCGACGATATGCTGAGTCGCACCATCGATAAGCTGAAAGGCCTGAGCAATCGCTTTAACGTGGCGCTGGTGTACCTGTCCGACCATGGCGAATCGCTGGGCGAACACGGCATGTACCTGCACGGTGCGCCGTACCTGTTTGCGCCGTCGCAGCAGACGCACATCCCGCTGCTGCTGTGGATGTCGCCGGGCTACGCCGCGGCGTATCACATTGATCAGGCCTGTCTGCGCCAGCAGGCGGCAGAGACAGCGGTGTCGCAGGATAATCTGTTCCACACGGTGCTCGGCCTGTTCAACATCCAGACGCAGCAGTATCAGCCACAGCTGGATATGATCAAATCGTGCCAGAATCGCGCCTGAGGATTGCATTAGACCGACTGGTCTAATACTCTGCCTGCCATGAACAAGACAGTGCAACGCAACGAAACCCGTGAACATCTGCTCGCCACCGGCGAGCAGGTCTGCCTGCAGCGCGGTTTCACCGGCATGGGGTTGAGCGAAATGCTGGCGCTGGCGGAAGTGCCGAAAGGCTCGTTTTATCACTACTTCCGCTCGAAAGAAGCGTTTGGTGTGGCGCTGCTCGAGCGCTATTTCGTCAACTATCAGCAGCAGGTTGAACAGCAGCTGACCCAGCCCGGTGTTACTGCACGTGAACGCTTACTGCAGCATTTTCGCTACGCGGAACGGCTGTTTATCGAGCAGGGTCACATTGTCGGCTGTCTGGGCGTTAAGCTTTCCGGCGAAGTGTGCGATCTGTCAGAACCGATGCGCGATGCGCTGCAGCGCGGTGCTACGGCCATCACGGCGGCTTATGCACGCTGTCTGACGGAGGTCGCAGCCGAACAGCCGCTGCCCTATGGGCAAAGCCCGCAGCAGCTGGCGCAGCGCTGTTATCTGCTGTGGCTGGGTGCCAGCCTGCAGAGCAAGATTTCACGTGAGCCCGGGCCGATTAGCCTGGCGCTCGACACCATCGAACAGTGGCTTAATCACCGCTGATTTTTAAAAACGGCAATTTCTAGACGACCGGTCTATTACAGGAGTCATCATGGCGAGTAAACAGCTGTTCACCCCGCTGAAAGTGGGCGCGATTACCGTACCTAACCGTGTATTTATGGCGCCGCTGACGCGTCTGCGCAGCATTGAACCGGGCGATATTCCTACCCCGCTGATGGCGGAGTATTATCAGCAGCGCGCCAGCGCGGGTCTGATCATTACCGAAGCCACCCAGGTTTCGTTCCAGGCGAAAGGCTACGCCGGTGCGCCGGGTTTACACACCGCGGAGCAAATTGCTGCGTGGAAAATGATTAACGAAGGTATTCACGCCGCGCACGGTCACAGCGCCGTTCAGCTGTGGCACACCGGCCGCATCTCGCATAATAGCGTGCAGCCGGATGGCAAAGCGCCGGTCGCACCGTCCGCGATCGCCGCTGGCACCCGCACCTCGCTGCGCGCCGCCGACGGCAGCGTATACCGCGAAGATACCTCCATGCCGCGTGAACTGAGCGTGGCAGAAATTCAGCAGATCGTTAAAGACTTCGGTCAGGCGGCAGCCAATGCGCGCGACGCCGATTTTGATCTGCTGGAACTGCACTCTGCGCACGGCTATCTGATGCATCAGTTCCTCGCACCGGGTTCTAACCAGCGTACCGATGAATACGGCGGTTCGATTGAGAAGCGCGGCCGTTTCGCGCTGGAAGTGGTCGATGCGGCAATTGCTAACTGGTCAGCCGATCGCATCGGTATCCGTATCTCGCCAATCGGCGCCTTCCAGAATCTGGAAAACGGTCCGGATGAAGAAGAAGCGGCACTGTGGTACATCAGCGAACTGGGCAAGCGCGGCCTCGCCTACCTGCACCTGTCTGAGCCAGACTGGGCGGGCGGTAAGCCTTACACCGATGAGTTCCGCCAGAAAGTGCGCGCCGCCTTCCCGGGCGTGATTATCGGTGCCGGTGCCTACACCGTGGAAAAAGCGGACGATCTGATTGCGCGTGGCCTGATTGACGCGGTGGCCTTTGGCCGTGACTTCATCGCCAACCCGGATCTGGTGGCGCGCCTGCAGCAGGATGCACCGCTTAACCCGCAGCGTCCGGAGAGCTTCTACGGCGGCGGCGCGGAAGGTTACACCGACTACCCGACACTGTAAGTCAAACGCGGCCGCAGCGGATGTGCGGCCGCGTGCTTTCTTCAGGGCATTCCCTCGCTATACTAAGCGGGTTCCCTGATGACTTTTGAAAAGAGGATGTTATGCGTTTACTTCACACTATGTTACGCGTTGGCGATCTGCAGCGCTCCATCGATTTTTACACCCGCGTGCTGGGCATGCGCGTGCTGCGTCAGAGCGAAAACACCGAATACAAATACACCCTGGCTTTCGTGGGTTACACCGAAGAGAGCGAAGGTGCGGTCATTGAGCTGACCTACAACTGGGGCGTGGATAAATACGACCTCGGCAATGCCTACGGCCACATCGCGCTGGGCGTGGATGATGTCGCGGCGACCTGCGACCGCATCCGTCAGGCGGGCGGTAACGTCACGCGTGAAGCCGGCCCGGTCAAAGGCGGCAGCACCATCATCGCTTTCGTGGAAGATCCGGACGGCTACAAAATCGAGCTGATCGAAAACAAACACGCCGGTCACGGCCTCGGCAACTAATGCCGTTAGTCAGCCTGCTAATTTGCGGGCTGACTTCCCTCTCCTGCTGCACCCTGCGCCGATTTTTGCCATAATGCGCGCTGCCCCATTTCCTGCAATGAGATCCTGATGTCTGAATCGAACGCCTTAAACGCTCTCCATCAACGTTTCCGTGGTTTTTATCCTGTGGTGATTGACGTTGAAACCGCCGGTTTTAATGCGCAAACCGATGCGCTGCTGGAAATCGCCGCCACCACGTTAAAAATGGATGAGGATGGCTGGCTGCACCGCGATGAAACCCTGCATTTCCACGTGGAGCCGTTCGAAGGGGCGATTCTCAATCCTGAAGCGCTGGCGTTTACCGGCATCGACCCCAGCAATCCGCTGCGCGGTGCGGTGAGTGAATATGAGGCGCTGCATGCCATATTCAAAATGGTACGCAAAGGCACCAAAGACAGCGGCTGTAACCGGGCGATTATTGTGGCGCACAACGCCACCTTTGATCATAATTTTCTGATGGCGGCGGCAGAGCGCACCGGCATGAAGCGTAACCCGTTCCACCCGTTCGCCACCTTTGACACCGCCGCGCTGAGCGGGCTGGTGCTGGGACAAACGGTACTGGCGAAGGCCTGTAAAGCGGCGGGGATAGATTTTGACAGCACTCAGGCGCACTCGGCACTGTACGATACCGAACAGACCGCCACGCTGTTTTGCGAACTGGTGAATCGCTGGAAACGCCTCGGCGGCTGGCCGCTGGCGGTGAGTGAAGAGCCGGCCGAAGACGATGCCTCGGCCTGAGGCCCGTCAGACCGCAGCCAAAAAAAAGGCCGACACTGCTGTCGGCCTTTTTCTTATTCTGCTTCTTTGTGCTTCTCAGCGGTCTCTTTGATCAGCGGTTGCAGTTCGCCGCGCTGGAACATCTCAACGATGATGTCACAGCCGCCGACCAGCTCGCCATCCACCCACAGCTGCGGGAAGGTTGGCCAGTTGGCGTATTTCGGTAACTCAGCGCGGATATCCGGATTTTGCAGAATGTCTACGTACGCAAAGCGCTCACCACAGGCAGACAGCGCCTGTACCGCCTGCGCAGAGAAACCGCAGCTTGGCAGTTTCGGCGAACCTTTCATGTACAGCAGGATCGGGTTTTCTGCGATCTGGCGCTGAATTTTTTCAACAGTACTCATTTTTGCCTTCCTTAATCCTTCACTTCGTGTTTGTTTATTGTAGCGACTTCGCCCCGCGACTGAAAACGGGATTTTGCCTTAGCCGGCGCATATCGCCATGTTTGTTAAGTTCGCGCGCCACGAATAACATTTTCGTATCATTAATAAGCATTAATCAATTAATAATTAGCAATAATTCCGCTGGGTTAAACAGCTGAAATCGCTCATTTTTGCCCCACTTTCAGTACCGTGACAGATTAATGGAAAAAGACCTTACCTTTTGCAAAAAAAGTGGATTAGAATTGCCCCGGTGCTGATCGTCGATCAGATTTTTCTAACTTTACCGCGGTCTGGCTTCCTGCCGACGGCTTAACCTGTAACCGGACTATGCGTTTACTGATTACGCTTTTCATACTGGCTTTTGCCCAACTGTTCTTTAATGTGGCGGCGGCTTCTCCGCATGCGCCGGTTAATGCCAGTTTGCAGAAAGCGGAGAAAAAGAACGCGCGTGAAGATGAGCGTCGCAAACGACGCCCGGTGAAAACCACCAGCAAAAAGTCACGCCTGACGTCGGTACAGAAGTTTAGGCTGAAAAAACAGCAGAAAAGCGAAACGGTACTTCAGTACACCACGCAGCGCAAATCCTCACTTAAGCTCAGTGCGAAAAAATATGGTCATCAGCGGCTGGCGAAAAAATCGCGTGACGTTGCCGTTGATGATGAAGTGCAGCAGCTGAGCGGCATTAAAATGAGCAAGGCCCACCGCCTGCGCTATCAAAAAGCGCGCGAAACCGCGATGACGAAACTGATGGGCCAGCTGGGTAAACCGTATCAGTGGGGAGGTACCTCACCGCACACCGGTTTCGACTGCAGTGGTTTAGTGTGGTACGCCTACAAAGACCTGGTGAAGTTTAAATTTCCCCGCACCGCCAATGAGATGTATCACCTGCGCGACGCCGCGCCGATCAAGCGCGAGATGCTGGAGAAAGGCGATCTGGTGTTCTTTCGCATCAACAACCGCGGCACCGCCGACCATGTCGGGGTTTATCTGGGCAATGGTAAATTCATTCAGTCTCCGCGCACCGGTAAGGACATTCAGATTAGCGCGCTGGGCGAGGATTACTGGCAGAAGCATTACGTTGGCGCACGCCGTATGATGACGCCGAAAACCGTGCGCTAACCCCAGCGTTGCGCAACAAAAAAGCCGGTGGCTGCTCAGCAGCACCGGCTTTTTTATTAATGCAGAATGGCGGTAAAGCTAAAGGCAATAATCATCAGCAGAGCAGCGGCGGTGGTGGTCAATGCCAGTTTTAAATCGGTACTCATCACAACTCCTTAGTCACACAGTTTGCATGGTTAAATAATTTTCGCACAGTGATGGGCAAAAATCTCGTGTTATCCGCCCCGGCTTGCTAGAATCGCCGCCTTTCGTTGCGCAACAGATTTAGCGCATGCTGCATTGACAGCCTGCTGAAGGATGTTTCCCTGCCCGATTAAGCAGATTAGCCCTGATATTCAGGGCGCAAAACCATTAGCAGACGCAAACGTTTAACAATATACTTATCAGTAAGTTGCGATAAGCCCAGGAGTACCATTTTCATGGCAACCATTAAAGATGTGGCGAAACGCGCCGGGGTCTCAACCACCACGGTTTCGCATGTCATCAACAAAACGCGTTTTGTCGCGGAAGAGACGCGTAACGCCGTATGGGAAGCGATTAAAGCGCTGCACTATTCACCGAGCGCGGTGGCCCGCAGCCTGAAGGTGAATCACACCAAGACGCTGGGCCTGCTGGCGACCTCCAGCGAAGCGCCCTACTTCGCCGAAATTATTGAAGCCGTGGAGAATCACTGCTTTGAGCGTGGTTACACGCTGATTCTCGGCAACGCGCATAACGATCTGCAAAAACAGCGTGCCTATCTGTCGATGATGGCGCAAAAGCGCGTCGATGGCCTGCTGGTCATGTGCTCCGAATATCCCGACGATCTGCTGCAGATGCTGGAAGAGAACCGCAATATCCCGATGGTGGTCATGGACTGGGGCGAATCGCGCGGGGACTTTACCGATACCGTGCAGGACAATGCGTTCCACGGCGGTTACCTCGCCGGACGATACCTGATTGAGCGCGGCCATCGTGATATCGGTGCTATCCCTGGCCAGATGGAGCGCAACACCGGTGGTGGCCGTCATGCGGGTTTTCTGCAGGCGATGCAGGAAGCGGGCATCAGCGTCCGTCCCGAGTGGATTGTGCAGGGTGACTTCGAACCGGAGTCAGGTTATCAGGCGATGCAGCAGATTCTGAACCAGAAACAGCGCCCGACGGCGGTGTTCTGCGGCGGCGATATCATGGCGATGGGCGCGATTTGCGCGGCCGACGAGATGGGACTGCGCGTGCCGCAGGATATTTCGGTGATTGGCTACGACAATGTGCGCAACGCGCGCTACTTCACCCCGGCGCTGACAACCGTGCACCAGCCGAAAGCGCAGCTGGGGGAAAAGGCACTGGAGATGCTGCTGGACCGCATCACCAGCAAACGCGAAGAGCCGCAGACCATTGAAGTGCAGCCCACGCTGATTGAGCGCCGCTCCGTGGCCGATGGCCCGTTCCGCGATTACCGCCGTTAAGCCGCCTTCTCGCTGAGCCACTCGTGGTTCAGCGTCTCCGCATCGCCCAGATATTCCAGTAACCACGCCAGCGCCGGTGACGCGCGCTGCTCAGACCAGCTGACGCAACACGGGCTGTCCGGAAACGGCTGCGGCAACGCCAGCTCCACCAGCGCGCCGCTGTCCAGCAGCGGGCGCGCCAGGTGCCCCGGCACCATGCCCACGCACAATCCAGCCTGCAGGCAATCCAGCCCGGTTTCCCACTCCGGCACCACCAGCCGCCGCTGGTTATCCAGCGTCCACGTCATGCGGCGCGGCAGCGCGCGTGACGTATCTTCCAGCACCAGCGACGGCCAGGCGCGCAGGGTTTCGTCGTCCAGCTGCGGACTGTGGGCCAGCGCATGCTGCGGACTCACCACACAGCGCCAGTTGAGCGCGCCCATATCCTGAAAGGCGAAGCGGCCGCCGACCGGAATGGCCTGGGTGGCGCCAATCGCCACATCGACACGCCCATCAGCCAGCGCGTCCCACACGCCGTTAAATACTTCGTAGCTGATGATCAGCTCCATATCGGGGAAATGGCGGTAAAAATCCTTTACCAGCTGGCGGGTGCGCTGCGGTTTGACGATGCAATCTACCGCGATACTGAGCTGACCGCGCCAGCCGTTAGCCAGCTGCTGACACTGACGGCGCGTGGCCATCATTTTTTTGATAACAGAACGCCCTTCACGCACAAAATGCTCGCCTGCTGCCGTCAGCACCACTTCGCGATGCTGCCGCTCAAACAGCGGTACCGCCAGCCAGCCTTCCAGCTGGCGCACGGTATAGCTGATGGCAGAGGGCACGCGGTGCAGCTCATGCGCCGCCGCGCTAAAACTGCCGGTGCGCGCTACCGCGTCCACTACCTCAAGTGCATATTCCGACCACATAGTTTTCCCTTCAAAAATTTTAACAGCACCCTGCAAATATTAGCGTTTCACAAAGCCCGCTGCACCCTTTTACACTCCCCGCCGTTCAACCTGCCGAATGAGAAAAATCATGCTGTCATCCAAAGGATTTCTGCCTTACCTTGCCGTGCTGAGCATGCTCGGCTTTCTGGCCACCGATATGTATTTACCCGCCTTCGGCGCCATGCAGCGCGACTTTGCTTCCGCACCGGGCACCATCAGCGCCAGCCTGAGCCTGTTTCTGGGCGGCTTTGCCTGTGCGCAGGTGCTGTGGGGTGTGCTGTCGGACCGCTTCGGCCGTAAACCCATTCTGCTGGCGGGCCTGAGCCTGTTTGCGCTGAGCTGTCTTGCCATGCTGTGGGTAACTAACGTCTGGCTCATGCTGGCGCTGCGCTTTGTGCAGGCGGTAGGCGTATGCGCCGCGGCGGTGAGCTGGCAGGCGATGGTGGTTGATCGCTATCCGCAGGCCAAAGCCAACAAAGTGTTTGCCACGATTATGCCGCTGGTGGCGCTGTCACCGGCGCTGGCACCGCTGCTGGGTGCCTGGCTGATGGCCCATTTCCACTGGCGCGCCATCTTCCTCGCGCTCACGCTGGTGACGCTGGTGCTGCTGTTCGGCACGGTGAAACTGGCCAGCGCGCCGCGTGCGCGCCACGAAAGCACGCCGCAGCCCAGCTGGCTGACGCTGCTGGCGACGCGTATTTACAGCGGTAACGTACTGATTTATGCCGCCTGCTCCGCCAGTTTCTTCGCCTGGCTGACCGGCTCGCCGTTTATCCTCGCCGCCGCGGGTCTGAGCCCGGCGGACATTGGCCTGAGCTATATTCCGCAGACCATCGCCTTCCTGCTGGGCGGGTTTGGCTGTCGCGCACTGCTGAACCGTTTTCAGGGTGCGCAGCTGCTGCCGTGGTTGCTGATGATTTACAGCCTGAGCATTCTGGGTCTGTTTGCGGTGGCGCTGATCACCACGCCGCCGCTGGTGGCTCTGCTGCTGCCGTTCTGCGGCATGGCGCTGGCTAATGGCGCGATTTACCCGATTGTAGTGTCCAGCGCCCTCGCCCCGTTCCCGCAGGCCACCGGCAAAGCGGCCGGCCTGCAGAATCTGCTGCAGCTGGGCTTATGCTTCCTCGCTAGCCTGATTGTTTCCGCCGGTCTGCAGCAGGCGCTGTTGCATACCACGCTGGTCATGGTCGCCACGGTGATCCTCGCCTGGGCCGGTTTCCTGTGGCAGCGCAGCGCCAGCGCACAAAGTGATATTGCTCACGCTTCCCGTCCCTGCGAAGATAATTGCTAAGGCAACGATTATCGTTAGCAAACTAACGATAAGCCATTGAATACTGACCTGCGTGAGCATATACTCAGTGGGTCAGCATTTCTGCAACAAATCAATAACATAATGAGCGTATTTTTTAGCGACACTGTCGCTGGGATGGCGTCTGCACGATATTCACCTCCGGAGTTGTGGCAGACATTTCTATTCAGATTCATACCTCTGTAGTACGTCGGCTATCTGGCGCACGGATTTTCCGTGAGTTCTCTCACAGGCCTGAGGAATTTGACTATTCTTTTTCTCAGGTTCAAATCGGAAAGGTGATGGAGAAGCTATGAGTTCATCGTGTATAGAAGAAGTGAGCCTTGAAGAAAACCAATGGTTTCGTATCGCCCATGAATTACTGGAGCGGGCGGACATTCACATCAACGGCACACGTCCCTGGGATATTCAGGTCAGACATGCGGATTTTTTCAAACGGGTCCTGCAGGAGGGATCGCTGGGCCTCGGTGAAAGCTACATGGACGGCTGGTGGGAGTGTGAACGTCTGGATATGTTCTTCCACCGCGTGCTGAAACATCATCTGGATAAGCAGTTACCGCACCATTTTAAAGACACGCTGCGCATTGCTGCGGCGCGCCTCACCAATCTGCAGTCAAAGAAACGCGCCTGGATTGTTGGTAAAGAGCACTACGATCTTGGCAACGACCTGTTCTCACTGATGCTCGATCCGTTTATGCAGTACTCCTGCGGCTACTGGAAAAGCGCGGAAACGCTGGAGCAGGCACAGCAGGACAAGCTGGATATGATCTGCCGTAAGCTGCAGCTTGAGCCAGGCATGACGCTGCTGGATATCGGCTGCGGCTGGGGCGGACTGGCGGAATTCGCCGCGCGTCATTACGGAGTGAAAGTGCATGGCGTGACTATCTCTGCCGAGCAGCAGAAAATGGCGCAGCAGCGCTGTGCCGGTCTGGATGTGACCATTCTGCTGCAGGATTACCGTGATTTGAACCAGCAATTTGACCGCATCGTGTCGGTGGGCATGTTCGAACACGTCGGGCCGAAAAACTATGCCACCTACTTCGATGTGGTTGATCGTAACCTGAAACCGGAAGGCCTGTTTTTGCTGCACACCATTGGGGCGATCAGAACCGACATGAACGTCGATCCGTGGATCGATAAATACATTTTCCCCAACGGCTGTTTACCGTCGGTACGGCAGATTGCCGATGCCAGCGAATCTCACTTCATCATGGAAGACTGGCATAACTTTGGCGCGGATTATGACACTACGCTGATGGCCTGGTACGAGCGATTCCAGGCGGCATGGCCGCAGCTGGCGGAGAAGTATGGCGAGCGTTTCGAACGGATGTTCAGCTATTACCTCAACGCCTGCGCCGGTGCGTTTCGCGCGCGCGATATTCAGCTGTGGCAGGTAGTTTTCAGCCGCGGCGCTGAAGGCGGTTTGCGCGTGGCGCGTTGATTTCCGTGCAATGCTAAAAGGCGCTTACCGCGCCTTTTTTATTCGCGATTACTCCGCGTCCGGCAGCGTTTGTGCCAACAGCGCAGCCGCGGCATCACGCTGCGCCAGCACACGTTCAACGGTGTCGACAATCGCCTGGGTATGCGGATCGATTTCGATATTGACCCGATGCCCCAGCTTCTTCGCGCCCAGCGTGGTGCGCTCCAGCGTTTCCGGGATCAGGTGCACGCAGAACTTACTTTTGGTGACATCACCGACTGTCAGGCTGATACCATCGATGCCGACGAATCCTTTATGCAGAATATATTTGATCTGCTCAGCGTCCTGTAATTTAAACCACACTTCGCGGTTATTCTCTGACTGGATAATTTTACAGATTTCGGCGGTGGTCATAATATGGCCGGACATCAGGTGTCCGCCAATTTCATCGCTGAATTTCGCGGCGCGCTCAATATTCACGATGTTACCAACCTGTAATTCACCGAGGTTGGTGATGCGCAGCGTCTCTTTGATGAGATCGAAGCTGACGCGATCGCCGTCAATGGCGGTCACCGTCAGGCAGCACCCGTTGTGCGCTACCGAGGCGCCCAGCGCCAGGCCGGGCAGCAGCTCAGCAGGCAAGCGCACGGTATGGGTGCGGAACAACTCTTTTTCTTCAATGGCGACAATTTCTGCCGTGCCCTGCACAATTCCGGTAAACATAATTTCAGCCTCTGCGAAGTTTGTGGCAGTTTATCACAGCTTGCGCCGCAAGGTTTAATTTGCCGGCGCGCAAACTTTACACAAATGGCGCAGCCAAATGCGATCAATGTTTGGCGGAAGTGCGGGCTACCGCTACACTAGGTCGCGCATTCTTTGGGGATTTCGCCCCGCTCTCTTCTTAAATTACGCAGGTGATACGTGCAGAAGTATTTAACAGAAGCGCGTCAATTGCTGGCCCTCGCGATCCCGGTCATTCTTGCTCAGGTGGCACAGACCGCGATGGGATTTGTGGATACCATAATGGCCGGTGCGGTTAGCGCCACGGATATGGCCGCCGTTGCTGTCGGCACCTCTATCTGGCTTCCCGCCATTTTGTTTGGTCATGGTCTGCTGCTGGCATTGACGCCAACCGTTGCGCAACTCAATGGATCCGGGCGACGCGAACGCATCGCAGAACAGGTGCGCCAGGGTTATTGGCTGGCGGCGGGCGTGGCGCTGCTGATTATGGTGGTGCTGTGGAACGCCGGCTACCTGATTCACACCATGCATGACATTGATCCTCAGCTGGCGGCCAAAGCAGAAGGTTATCTGCACGCGCTGCTGTGGGGCGCACCGGGCTACCTGTTTTTCCAGGTGGCACGTAATCAGTGTGAAGGGCTGTCGAAGACCAAGCCGGCGATGCTGCTGGGTTTCCTCGGCCTGCTGACCAACATTCCACTGAACTATGTGTTTATTTACGGCCATTTCGGTATGCCTGCGCTGGGCGGCGTGGGCTGTGGCGTCGCCACCGCGTCGGTTTACTGGGTGATGTATCTGGTGATGCGCTTCTGGCTGAAACGCATGCCGGCCATGCGCGATATCCGCATGCATAGCCGCTGGTCGCCACCGTCGCGCGCCATCCTGACGCGCCTGTTCACGCTGGGATTACCGGTCGCGCTGGCGCTGTTTTTCGAGGTCACGCTGTTTGCCGTGGTGGCGCTGCTGGTGTCGCCGCTCGGCATTGTGAAAGTGGCTGGTCATCAGATCGCGCTCAATTTTAGCTCGCTGATGTTTGTGCTGCCGCTGTCGCTCGGCGTCGCCACCACCATTCGCGTCGGCTACCGTCTGGGCCAGGGCTCGGCCGAACAGGCCCGCATCGCCGCGTGGACCGGTCAGGGCGTGGGTATCACCATGGCGGCGATCACCGCGCTGTTTACCGTGACCTTCCGCCACGATATTGCCGCGCTCTATACCGCTAACCCGGAAGTGATTACCCTGGCGGCACAGCTGATGCTGCTGGCGGCCATCTACCAGTTCTCGGATTCGATTCAGGTGATCGGCAGCGGTATCCTGCGCGGCTATAAGGACACGCGCTCGATCTTCTTTATTACCCTGATCGCCTACTGGGTGCTGGGGCTGCCGGTGGGTTACGTGCTGGCGCTGACCGACTGGGTGGTGGCACCGCTGGGGCCGGCCGGTTTCTGGTGCGGATTTATCGTCGGTCTGACGTCGGCGGCGGTGATGATGATCTGGCGCATCCGCCGTCTGCAGCGTTTACCGGCGCAGGTGATTCTGGCGCGCGCCGCGCGCTAAGTGGCTGAGCGGGCGTTTATTTGGCCCGCGATGGCGAAAAAAACGACGCATAGCACAGTTGCTGGTCAGTCGTCAGGAAAAATCACTTTTCCGCTTGCCAGCATCACGGCCTGCCGTTAATATTCGTCCCCGCTGTCGCCCTGACAGCGTGTTGCGCTCTTAGCTCAGTTGGTTAGAGCACCACCTTGACATGGTGGGGGTCGATGGTTCGAGTCCATTAGAGCGCACCAAGTGCGTCCGTAGCTCAGTTGGTTAGAGCACCACCTTGACATGGTGGGGGTCGGTGGTTCGAGTCCACTCGGACGCACCAGATTTCTGAAATGCGCTCTTAGCTCAGTTGGTTAGAGCACCACCTTGACATGGTGGGGGTCGATGGTTCGAGTCCATTAGAGCGCACCACTTTTGCTGTTATCTCCCTTGCGCAACTCGCCTTTCCTTGATCTGAGTCGGTTTTCTCCCTCTGCTTTTATATTGGTTTTCGCATACTTAGCGACTATACTATGCCGCGTTGTTCCACCTGAAAGGTTTCAGCGCTAACGTGCCTATGCCAGCCACTTACATCATTTGCGCAACGCCGTCGCTACGGTCTCTCCGCCCGGCGCATAACTTCTCTGCACGCTTAGCCGTCGTCACCTATTCTTACTTCTGTGTCAAACGTACCAACACCAAACAGATTTTTACTTCGGTGCCAGGCGCATCGAACCCCGACCTTTATCATCCATCACAACTTACAGAAATCTGACATGAAAAAGACCAAGATCGTTTGTACTATCGGTCCGAAAACCGAATCCGAAGAGATGCTGACTCAACTGCTGGAAGCGGGCATGAACGTCATGCGCCTGAACTTCTCTCACGGGGATTATGCCGAACATGGTCAGCGCATCACCAACATGCGTGCCGTCATGGAAAAAACCGGTCGCCAGGCCGCGATTCTGCTGGACACCAAAGGCCCGGAAATCCGTACCATGAAACTGGACGGTGGCAATGATGTGTCCCTGAAAGCTGGCCAGACCTTCACCTTCACCACCGATCAGTCAGTGATTGGTAACAGCGAGCGCGTTGCCGTTACTTACGCCGGTTTCACCGAAGACCTGAAAATTGGTAACACCGTGCTGGTCGACGATGGTCTGATCGGCATGGAAGTCACCGAAGTCACCGAAAACACCGTGGTGTGTAAAGTGCTGAACAATGGCGACCTTGGCGAAAACAAAGGCGTCAACCTGCCAGGCGTGTCCATTCAGCTGCCAGCGCTGGCGGAAAAAGACAAGCGTGATCTGATCTTCGGCTGCGAGCAAGGCGTGGATTTTGTTGCGGCTTCCTTCATCCGTAAACGTTCTGACGTGCTGGAAATCCGTGAGCACCTGAAAGCCCACGGCGGTGAGCACATTCAGATCATCTCCAAGATCGAAAACCAGGAAGGCCTGAACAACTTCGACGAGATCCTGGAAGCCTCTGACGGCATCATGGTCGCGCGTGGTGACCTCGGTGTGGAAATCCCGGTTGAAGAAGTGATCTTCGCGCAGAAGATGATGATCAAGAAGTGTAATAAAGCGCGCAAAGTGGTGATCACCGCGACGCAGATGCTGGATTCGATGATCAAGAACCCGCGCCCTACCCGTGCTGAAGCCGGCGACGTGGCCAACGCCATCCTCGACGGTACCGACGCGGTGATGCTGTCCGGTGAGAGCGCCAAGGGTAAATACCCGCTGGAGTCGGTCACCATCATGGCGACTATCTGCGAGCGTACCGATCGCGTGATGAAATCGCGCATCGATTCCCTGCAGGATTCGCGCAAGCTGCGTATCACTGAAGCAGTGTGCCGTGGCGCCGTTGAGACCGCTGAGAAACTGGAAGCGCCGGTGATTGTGGTGGCGACCGAAGGCGGTAAGTCAGCTAAATCCGTGCGTAAATACTTCCCGGATGCCACCATTCTGGCCCTGACCACTAACCAGACCACTGCGCGTCAGCTGATCCTCAGCAAAGGGATTGAAACGCGTCTGGTGAGCGAAATCGCCTCGACCGATGATTTCTACCGCATCGGCAAAGAGATGGCGCTGCAGAGCGGCTACGCGCAGAAAGGCGATGTCGTGGTGATGGTTTCGGGTGCGCTGGTACCGAGCGGAACCACCAACACCGCGTCGGTGCACGTACTCTGATCGAGCCGGTGATGTTTATTTAAAAGAGCGCCTTTCGGGGCGCTTTTTTTATTCCGCGCCTGAGACAGAAAGCGGAAAATTCCAATCGATAATAACTATTCAATATCCCGCAGAATTAAGGTTAATCCGATTAAATCTCTCTGTTTTAGCTAAATATTTTCATCATGTTCTGCGAAACGCTGCTTCTTTGAGCGAACGATCAAATTTAAGCATGTTCTCATCAAAAATTTATTCTCAACTTAAAAAGCTTTGTGTAATACTTGTAACGCTACATGGAGATTAACTCAATCTAGAGGGTATAAATAATGAATCGTACTAAACTGGTACTGGGCGCGGTAATCCTGGGTTCAACTCTGCTGGCTGGTTGCTCAAGCAACGCTAAAATCGACCAGCTGTCTTCAGACGTTCAGACTCTGAACGCTAAAGTTGACCAGCTGAGCAACGACGTGAACGCAATCCGTTCTGACGTTCAGGCTGCTAAAGACGACGCAGCTCGCGCTAACCAGCGTCTGGACAACCAGGCTCACTCTTACCGTAAGTAAGAGTTCTGGTTTGAAAAATGGTGCCCTTGTGGCACCATTTTTTTTGTCCGGATTCTGCCGTCCGCTGGCCCTGAATCACGGTGTCGCAGCGGCTTCGCCCTGCGCCTGACTGATGGTGGCTTGCGCACCGCCTGTTGCCCCCTGCTGCGTCTGCAGCACTGCCGGCAGCGGCGTCGCCTCATTCACCGGTTCCCCACTGCTCACCAGCACCGGCATGCCTGAACGACGTTCAATCGCCGCCTTTATCAGCGCACTGTCGCTCTTCGCGCTCTTTATAAAGGCTTTCAGCGGCGCGCTCAGCGCAATTGGCATGGTCTGCGGATCGTCCTGTTCATTACGCGACAGCGGCTGGTGTACCTCGATGTAGCGTTTGCCGTCGGGTTCGATGGCATATTTGATCGGCTGGTTAATCACCTGTACGCGTGTACCCTGCGGCACGCTGTTAAACAGCGCTTCGATATCGTCCGGGCGCAAACGAATACAGCCGGAGCTGACGCGCATCCCGATGCCGAAGTCGGCGTTGGTGCCGTGAATCAGATATTGGCCGCTGCCGCGCGCCAGACGCAACGCAAACAGCCCCATCGGGTTATCCGGCCCGGCAGGCACCATCGCGGGCAGCGTGATGCCCTCTTTGGCGTAGCGTTTGCGGATATTGACGGTGGGCGTCCAGGTGGGGTTAGGGATTTTCTGGCTGATACTCGTCACCATGCTCGGCGTGGCGGCACCCAACTGACCGATGCCGATCGGATAAACCACGACGCGATTTTCCCCTTTGGGATAGTAGTAGAGGCGCAGTTCGGCCAGGTTGATCACGATGCCTTCACGCGGCGCATCCGGCAACAGCATCTGCAGCGGCACGGTAAGCTGCGTTCCGGCTTTCGGCAGCCAGGGGTCGACGCCCGGGTTGGCTTCCAGCATGCCGAGCATGCCTATCTTATAACGCGCGGCAATGCTCTCCAGTGGCCGTTTGTCATCCGGGACGGTGGTCAGAGTGTTTTCGCCAATCAAACGGCTATCAGCGGTTGGCAGGGGATATTCCGTAGCAAACGCAGGTGCAGACAGTCCGAAACAGGACAACAGCAATGCACCGGCTAAACGAAGCGCAGGTTTCATGCAATTTTCTCTTTGTCGGATGGAACAGACCCCGGTCATGGCCGGGGTCTGGAGAGTGTAACTTAGCTGAAAGACTGTGCGTTATGCCGGATCGCGCGAATCATCGCTTCCAGCCCCTGCGAACGCGAAGGGGTGAGGTGTTGCGTCAGGGCCAGTTCGCCAAACCAGTGGGCGACATCCAGTGCCAGAATCTCTGGCGCTTTAAGCCCCTGATACAGGCTAAATACCACGGCAATCAAGCCCTTAACGATGGCGGCATCGCTGTCACCTTCAAAAGCAATGGTGCCGTCTGCCTGTGGGGTCATGCGAATCCATACCTGACTCTGACAGCCGGAAATGACGTACTGCGGCTGATGCAAGCTTTCAGAGGATTCTGGTAATTTTGCCCCGAGTTCAATGATGTAGAGGTACTTCTCTTCCCAGTTGGCGCAACGATTGAAGTTGCGCACCAGTTTCTCTTTTTCTGGCAGGTTTGCCATGCATAACTCCTGAAATCTGCTCAACCGCCCAGAAGACGATGAATGCGCGTCAGGCCAGCCGCCAGGCGATCGGCTTCCTCTTCGCTGTTGTAGAGCGCGAAAGAGGCGCGACACATCGCGGGCACCGCATAATGACGCATCAGCGGCATGGCACAGTGGTGGCCGGTGCGGATGGCAATGCCGTACTGGTCGAGGAAGCTGCCAACGTCAAAAGCGTGGTGCTTACCGAGGTTAAACGCCACCACGCCGCTGCGCTCGGCCGGGCCGTAAATAACCAGGTCCGGCACCGACCCCAGCTTGTCCAGCGCGTAACGCATCAGCTGGCTCTCGCGCTGCTGGATCGTCTCCAGACCGAGTTCGCTGATCCACGTCAGCGCTGCGCCAAGGCCAATGATGCCGCCGGTGTTCGGCGTGCCGGCCTCAAAGCGCCACGGTGCGCCATTCCAGGTGGTGCCTGTGGGCAGCATGACCTGATCGATCATCGAACCGCCGCCTTCCCACGGCGGCATGATCTCCTGCAGCGCCTTACGCGCGTACAGCACGCCAATCCCGGTCGGCCCATAGATTTTATGGCCGGAGAACACGTAGAAATCGCAGCCGATATCCTGTACGTCAACCGGGTGGTGCATCACAGCCTGAGCGCCGTCTACCAGCGTCACTACGCCCGCAGCTTTCGCCTGCGCCACGATGGCTTTCACCGGGTTAACCGTGCCGAGCACGTTGGAAACGTGCGTCACGGCCAGCAGGCGCGTACGGCTGTCGATCAGCCCCGCCAGCTGTTCCAGCGCCAGCTCGCCGTTGTCGTTAAGTGGCAGCACACGGATTTCCGCGCCGGTGCGCTGGGCCACCATCTGCCATGGCACGATGTTGGCGTGATGCTCCATCTCAGTGACAATCAGGTTATCGCCCGGCTGCAGCTGACTGCCGCCCCAGCTGTTAGCCACCAGATTGATGCCTTCGGTGGTGCCTTTCACGAAGATGATCTCTTCCGGCGCGGCGGCATGCAGAAAACGCGCCGCCTGGGCACGCACGTTTTCCATGTCGCTGGTCGCCTGTGCGCTCAGCGAGTGAATGCCACGGTGCACGGCCGCATAGCCGTGCTGATAGAAGTGACTTTCCGCGTTGATCACCGCGAGCGGGCGCTGTGCGCTGGCCGCGCTGTCAAGGTAGGCCAGCGGATGTCCGTTGACCTCACGACTCAGAATCGGAAACTCCGCTCTGACTCGTTCGAGATCGAAACTCATGACTCAACTCCCGGGAAACGATCGGTAATACGTTGTAGTACCACCTGACGCAGCGCGTCATCTTCCAGCGCTTCCGTCAGTTCAGCGGCGAAAGCATGGATGATCATCTGCTGCGCCGCGTCTTCGGCGATGCCGCGCGAGCGCAGGTAGAACATCTGCTCATCGTCGATGCGACCAATAGTCGCGCCGTGGCTGCACTTGACGTCATCGGCGTAGATTTCCAGCTGCGGCTTGGTGTCCACTTCCGCCAGGCGACCGAGCAACAGGTTGTTGTTGGTCATCTGGCCATCAGTTTTCAGCGCGTGCTGTGCCACTTTGATGTGGCCGTTAAACACCGAGCGCCCTTTGTCACGCGAAATGGTTTTGTGCAGCTGGCGACTCAGGCAGTGGCCTTTGTTGTGCTCCAGATAGCTGCGCGTATCCGCCACTTCGCTGCCTACCGGCAGCACCAGGCTGTTCAGCGACAGCTGGGTGTTCTCACCGTTCAGCTGCACGCTGGTGTTGTGACGCGACAAACCGGCACCCAGCAGGAAGCTGGTGCTGCTCACCTGCGCGTCACGGCCAATCACGATGTCGTTGTGCGCAAAGTGGTAGCTGCTGCTCTCTTCAAACGCTAGCTTGGTATGCTTCAGCTGCGCATTGTCGCCCACCGCAAAGGTAAAGCGCGCGCCGGTGAAGTGGGCGCTGCCATTCAGCGTCACGTAATGCTCGATCACCTGCGCTTCCGCGCCGGACTCCAGCTCCAGATGGTGACGATGATGCACCGTGTTGAGCGCATCCGCCTGGCCGCTGGTAATGTGCAGCAGATAGAGCGGCTGCGCCGCAGCTTTGCCGCGCGGCAGACGAATCGAGGTCACCTCTTCCGCCAGACTTTCCGTCAGGTGCAGGAACACCTCCGGCTGTACTGCGGCCGGTAACGGACGTCGCTCAGCGGCACGGCTGTGCTGCACGTCAAACAGACCGGTATCACGCGCGCTCAGCTCAGGCTGGAAGCGACCATCGACGAACACCAGGCAAATCGCGTCCAGCGGCAGCGCCAGCGCAGCCACCTGCTCAGCGCTCACGCCTGGCGCTTCCGCCTGCACAAACTGCTGAGCCAGCAGGCTGTCCAGCGCGGTGTATTTCCAGTTTTCATGCTTGCGCGTCGGCAGGCCGACACGCATCAGCTGCTGCCAGTGCTGCTGTGCCTGCAGCGAACGCTGTTCGCCGCGTGACTCAAACAGGTGATGCCACTGCTGCAGCGCGTTATCACTCCTGGTCGGTAAGCCAGCCATAGCCTTGCTCCTCCAGCTGTTTCACCAGCGTAAAGTCGCCAGACTTCACGATTTTGCCCTGATACAGCACGTGCACGTGATCTGGCTTGATGTAATCCAGGATGCGCTGGTAGTGCGTTACGATGATGAATGAGCGCTTGCCGTCGCGCAGGCTGTTCACGCCTTCTGCAACAATTTTCAGCGCATCGATATCCAGACCGGAGTCGGTTTCATCGAGGATGCACAGCTCAGGCTCCAGCGCCGCCATCTGCAGGATGTCATTACGCTTCTTCTCACCGCCGGAGAAACCGACGTTGACGGAACGGGTCAGCAGATCTTCCGGCATCTTCAGCAGCTTGATCTTGTCTTCGATGAAGTCCTGGAAGTCGAAACGGTCCAGCTCTTCCTGCTCACGGTATTTACGCACCGCATTGACCGAGGTCTGCAGGAAAAACTGGTTGCTGACGCCCGGGATCTCGACCGGGTACTGAAACGCCATGAAGATGCCTTCACCGGCACGCTCTTCCGGCTCCAGCTCCAGCAGGTCTTTGCCTTTAAAGGTCACGGAACCGCCGGTGATTTCATAATCTTCACGACCGGCCAGCGTGGCAGACAGGGTGCTCTTGCCGGAACCGTTCGGGCCCATGATGGCATGCACTTCGCCCGGCTTAACCTCGAGGTTCAGACCGCGCAAAATCTCTTTGTCTTCAACGCTAACCTGTAAATCTTTAATGCTTAACATACTCTTTCCTTCACATTGCTTCCGGCAACGCGTGTGGCATCAGCCGACACTGTGCTCAAGGCTGATCGCTAACAATTTTTGCGCTTCCACGGCGAATTCCAGTGGCAGCTCGGAGAAAACGTCTTTACAGAAGCCGTTGACGATCATCGAGATCGCATCTTCTTCGCTAATGCCGCGCTGCAGGCAGTAGAACATCTGATCTTCACCGATGCGCGACGTCGTGGCTTCGTGCTCAAGCTGCGCGCTGTTGTTG
This sequence comes from gamma proteobacterium symbiont of Lampromicra miyakona, assembly GCF_059730895.1. Taxonomy (NCBI): domain Bacteria; kingdom Pseudomonadati; phylum Pseudomonadota; class Gammaproteobacteria; species gamma proteobacterium symbiont of Lampromicra miyakona. The sequence continues at coordinate 2,266,842 of NZ_AP035932.1, forward strand.
CGCGTTTCCACGTACGGGAAGGTGTGCGCACCGCAGTCCGGCCCAATCAGCATCGAGTCACACTGGGTGAAGTTACGCGCGTTAGTCGCGGTCGGCATGATTTTCACCAGGCCGCGGTAGGTGTTCTGGCTCTTACCGGCCGAAATACCTTTCGAGATGATGGTCGATTTGGTGTTTTTACCAATGTGAATCATCTTGGTACCGGTATCGGCCTGCTGGCGACCGCTAGTCAGCGCGACGGAGTAGAATTCGCCCACTGAGTAATCACCGCGCAGGATGCAGCTCGGGTATTTCCAGGTGATGGCTGAGCCGGTCTCGGACTGCGTCCACGACATCTTGCTGTGCTCACCTTCACACAGCGCACGCTTGGTCACGAAGTTGAGGATACCGCCCTCGCCTTCTCCGCCCGGGAACCAGTTCTGCACCGTGGAGTATTTCACTTCGGCGTTTTTGTGGATGATCACTTCAACCACCGCTGCGTGCAGCTGGTAGGTGTCGCGCACCGGCGCTGAACAGCCCTCGATGTAGCTGACGTAGCTGTCTTCATCAGCAATCAGAATGGTACGTTCGAACTGACCGGTTTTCGCGGCGTTGATGCGGAAATAGGTCGACAGCTCCATCGGGCAACGCACGCCTTTCGGGATGTAGACGAAGGTACCGTCGGACGCCACCGCCGAGTTGAGCGCAGCAAAGAAGTTATCGTTGTGCGGCACCACGGTGCCAAGATACTTCTGTACCAGCTCCGGATGATCGTGGATCGCTTCACCGAAGGAGCAGAAAATAATGCCCTGCTCAGCCAGCTTGTCACGATAAGTGGTCGACACGGACACCGAGTCGAAAATGGCGTCCACCGCCACTTCTCTGCCTTCACGCACCGGCACGCCCAGCTGGTTAAACGCGTCTTCCACTTCTTTGGTCAGGTAATCGCTGGAGGCGACGCTGCCGGACGTCTGGGTGGCACCCGGTTCAGAGGCACAGCTGTCATCGCAATTGCCGCAGGACGGCGCGGAATAGTAGCTGTAATCCTGATAATCGAGTTTGTCGTAGTGCGCTTTCAGCCAGTGTGGCTCTTCCATCTCCAGCCAGGCGCGAAACGCCTTGAGACGGAACTCCAGCATCCACTCGGGTTCGTTACGTTTGGCCGAAATGGCACGCACCACATCTTCATTGATGCCGTGTGCCAGTTCGTCGGTTTGCAGCTGGGTGAAGAAGCCTTCTTTATAGTTCAGGCTGCCTTCCCAGGTTTGTACATCGTCAGATGCTTCGCTGTGTCGTGACATATTTCACTTACTCGACGCCAAAGCTTTCACCGCACCCGCAGGCGTGCTGAGCTTTAGGGTTGTTGAATTTAAAAATCTGGTTCAGGCCTTCGCGGACATAATCCAGCTCGGTACCGTCAACAAACGGCATCGCCTGAAGCGGCACAAACAGTTTTGCGCCATATTGCTCGAACTGCAGGTCGTCATCGGCAGGCGCTTTCACCAGGTCCATAACGTACCCAAAACCGGCACAGCCGGACTGTTTCACACCCAGTTTCAGGCCCTTAACTTCCGGGTCCTGTTCCACCAGGCTGAGAATCTGTTTCGCTGCCGACTCGGTCAGCGTGAGCCCTTTCCAGACGAATTCGTCAGGTGAAAAAGACGCTGCATTTACTGATGACATAGTGCTACCTCGTAAGTCTGGGCCTTTTCAGGCTATCCCCCTATGGTAGTGATATCAGATATCACTTCAACCTCTTGTTTTGCAGGGATAATCATCTCGTGCTGTTTTTTACTGCTGCTTTATTAAGCATAGTCCCTTCCCACCAGCTTGTGCGCGCCATTCCCGCGCGCGCCGTCAAAACGTAACCTGTTCATAAGCCGTAAATTTTCCAGTTCGCTTTTTACGTTTATGCTCTGATTGATAGGTTACGCCTTTGCTGAATGTAAAGAGATTGTTATTGCCGATTTTTGTAACAGGCAAAGGAAATCAATAAAATTTCACGGCGGGAATTGCATTCCTGGCGCGGTTTAATATGATAATGATTATCATTAACCTACTTTGGGTGGCGACATGACGCTTTCCGTCTCAGCCTGGTTACAACACAAAATCGACGAATATAAGTTTTCGGTCCGCGATATCACCGTCGACTTCTATCTGGCTCAGGCAAAGCTCAACCGCACCGATTGTTCCATTGAACAACTGCGTCGTTTTAACGATACCTGTCTCGACATGGCCGAAATCTGCCAGCTGAACGGCGACGATCACAGCTACCTGCACGCGATGGGCAAGCTGCACCACCGCTTAGTACAGGAGATGGGCAATGCCGATCGCGATCGCCTGTTCCGTATTCAGGCTTACCAGCTGGCGCGCCTGTCGCTGACCCGTTTGTGTCATCAACTGGCGCTCAGCGGCGACTGGGACCAGGCGACCCGCCTGCAAAGTGATTTCGTCCGCCACGCAGGCTGGATATTCTAATCCAGCTTTGTGACGGCTCCTACAATTTGTTTACATCAATTCCAGCAAAGCCTGTAGCGGATGGCGCATACCGTTGCCCTCGGCGCGTTTCACCTGGCTGCGGCAGGAGAAGCCGGTCGCCAGACAGCGCTGACGCGGCAGCTTCTGCAGTTGCGGATGCCACGACAGTTCATAAATGCCCAGCGAGTTGGCTAGATTTTTACTCTCGTGACCATAAGTGCCGGCCATGCCACAGCAGCCCACGTTGATGTTCTCCAGCTTCGCGCCAAAACGGGCAAAAATAGCCTGCCACTGATTGGGCGTTGACGGCAGCGCCGTGACCTCAGTGCAGTGGGCAAACAGATACCAGGCTTCGCCGCTGGCGATCTGCACCTCGCGCCCGGCCAGCACGCCGTGCAGCCATTCATGCACCAGCTGCACACTGAACGCGCCGCGCTGCTCGCCCAGCACCTGCTGATATTCGTCGCGATAGCACAATACCGTGGCCGGATCGACACCGACCATTGGCACACCGAGCTGCGCCACCCGGTTGAGGAATTCGGCGGTTTTGCCGGCGGTGCGGGCAAAGCGCTGCAGAAAACCTTTCACGTGCTGCGCTTTCCCGTTAGGTGAGAACGGCAGCAGCACCGGCCGGTAGCCGAGTTTTTCAATCAGCCGGATGAAATCGGTCACCAGCTGCGCTTCGTAATAGCTGGTAAACGGATCCTGCACCACCAGCACGTGCTGTTCGCGCTGGGCCGCATCCATCGCCTCCAGTTGCTCCAGCGTGACCCGCATCGCCGGGTGGCCGCTCAGCTGCTGCTTCAGGCTCGGCGAGGAGAGCAGCGGCAGATCCACCATGCCGATGTGGCGCTGGCTGAGGTCGCGCATCCACGGCTGTTTCAGGAAGAAGTTGAACACCCGCGGTGCTTTCGCCATCAGCGGCGCATAGCTTTCAACCGACGCCACCAGATGGTCGCTGACCGGGCGCAGATAGCGGGTGTGATAAAGCTGCAGGAAGCGCGAGCGGAAGTTCGGCACATCGATTTTAATCGGGCACTGGGTCGAACAGGCTTTACACGCCAGGCAGCCGGACATCGCCTCTTTCACTTCATGCGAGAAGTCATATTCGCCCTGCTTCGCATGCCACGAATTGCGCGTGCGCTGAATCAGACTGCGCAGGCTGGCGCCCTGTGCTGGCAAGGCCTGCTCCAGCTTAAGCGGGTCGACGCCCTGCTCCGCCAGCAGGCGCAGCCACTCACGCGTTAGCGTGGCGCGTCCTTTTGGCGAGTGGATACGGTTACGGGTGATTTTCATCGACGGGCACATCGGGCTGCGCACGTCAAAGTTAAAGCACAGTCCGTTGCCGTTACACTCCATCGCGCCGCGCCAGTCATTGCGTACCGTCAGCGGAATCTGGCGATCCCAGCTGCCGCGCGTTGCGGCATCGACCTGCATCATGGGTTCGTCGTTACCCAGCGGCGTACAGATTTTGCCGGGGTTGAGACGGTTATCCGGATCGAACGCCGCTTTGATGCGGCGCAGCTCATTAAACAGCGTTTCGCCAAAGAACGCCGGACTGTACTGGGCACGGAAGCCTTTGCCGTGCTCGCCCCACAGCAGACCGCCGTAGCGCGCGGTAAGCGCCACCACTTCGTCCGAGATCTGCTTCATCAGCATCTCCTGCTGCGGATCGCACATGTCCAGCGCCGGACGCACGTGCAATACGCCGGCATCCACGTGACCAAACATGCCGTAGCTCAGGCCGTGGCTGTCGAGCAGCGCACGAAAATCCACAATATAATCCGCCAGATGCTCCGGCGGCACGGCGGTGTCTTCCACGAACGGAATCGGTTTGGCGCGCCCTTTGGCGTTGCCAAGCAGACCTACCGCTTTTTTACGCATGTTATAGATGCGCTCAATGCCCGCCAGATCATCACACAGCTGATAGCCCATCACGCCACCCTGCTGCTGCGCCATCAGCTCATCCAGCCGCGCGCACAGCGTGGTCACCTGCTGCGCAATCAGCGCCGCATCGTCGCCGGCAAACTCGACAATATTCAGGCCGAGCATCTCTTTACCTGGCACATCGGTGATCAGCTCGCTGACTGAATGCCAGACGATATCCTCGCGCGCCAGGTTAAGCACTTTCGAATCCACTGTCTCCACCGACAGGGCCTGCGCCTCGACCATAAAAGGCGCATTGCGCAGAGCGGAATCGAACGAATCGTACTTAATGTTCACCAGCCGGCGCACTTTGGGAATGGGTGTGATATCCAGCCGGGCTTCGGTGATAAAGGCCAGCGTGCCTTCGGCGCCGCATAACAGGCGCGTCAGGTCGAAAGTTTGCAAATCATCACTGAACACATGGCGCAGGTCATAACCGGTAAGGAAGCGGTTCAGTTTGGGGAATTTTGCCAGAATCAGTTCACGCTGCTCGCGGCAGCGGTTAAGCACTTCTTTATAGATGCGCCCTTCAGCAGTCGGCGTCGTGGCCAGCTGTTCCGCCAGCGCGGTGGGCATGGCGCGCGTATCAAGAATTTCGCCGCCCAGCAGCACGGCACGCAGGCCTTCGACGTGATCGGAGGTTTTACCATACACCAGCGAACCCTGACCGGAGGCATCGGTATTGATCATGCCGCCCAGCGTGGCGCGGTTACTGGTCGACAGCTCCGGAGAGAAGAAAAAGCCGTACGGCCTAAGCCAGGCGTTAAGCTGGTCCTTCACCACGCCGGCTTCTACCCGCACCCAGCCCTGCTCGGTGTTGATCTCGAGGATGCGGTTCATGTAGCGCGACATGTCGACCACAATGCCCTGATTGAGTGACTGCCCGTTAGTGCCGGTACCGCCGCCGCGCGGGGTAAACACCAGGCTGTTGAAACGCGGCTCACCAGCCAGTCGGGCGATCAGCGCCACGTCCGCCGTTGAACGCGGAAACAGCGCCGCATCGGGCAGGAGCTGATAGATGCTGTTATCGGTGGAGAGCGTGAGGCGGTCGGCATAGCTGGTCGCGGTGTCGCCGGTAAAACCTTGTTCTTTCAGCGACTGCAGGAATGTCAGCACCAGTTGAACGAGGCCTGGCGCCTGAGAAATCTGTGGGATCATTATTTCGTGACCGGGATGTTGTAAACGTTTGCGTGGTTAATTTTTTTCAGCTCTTGGTTGTATCACATTTTTTTGCCGCCCGCTGTTTTTTCAGGAAAACGGCCGCGTCGCGCTGCTTTTTCTGTTTAATTTTCAGGAAATAGATCATCATTGTGAAGGCGCCGTGGAGCGCCCTCCTGAAGGATTACTGAGGTCTGTGTTGTGATGAAAAGCCTGCAACGCGGTGTGGATCTACCGCAAATGTTGTTCTCGCTGATGTTTATTTTGCTGATGATCATTGCCTGTCTGTGGGTGGTGCAGCCGTTCATTCTCGGCTTCGCCTGGGCCAGCATGGTGGTGATTGCCACCTGGCCGCTGATGATTCGTCTGCAGCAACTGCTATGGGGTCGCCGTTCGCTGGCGGTGATTGCCATGACGATTCTGCTGTTGCTGCTGTTTATTATTCCTATCGCGCTGCTGGTCAGCAGCCTGATTGATAACAGCGCGCCGGTCATCGCCTGGGCGACCCAGCGCCATCTGGTGCTGCCGGATCTTGCCTGGCTGCGCGATATTCCCTATGCCGGACGCAAACTCTATTCCAGCTACCATAAACTGATCGACGGCGGCGGCGCGGCGATCATGAGCCAGGTCCAGCCTTATATTGGCCGCACCACCGGCTTCTTTGTCGCCCAGGCCGGACACTTTGGCCGTTTCATGCTGCACCTTGCCCTGATGCTGCTGTTCAGCGTGCTGCTGTACTGGCGCGGTGAGCAGGTTGGTCTCGGCATCCGGCATTTTGCCTACCGCATGGGCGGACGGCGCGGTGACGCCGCCGTGCTGCTGGCCGGTCAGGCGATCCGTGCCGTGGCGCTCGGCGTGGTGGTGACTGCGCTGGTGCAGGGCGTGCTGGGCGGCATCGGCCTGGCGATTTCCGGCATTCCGTATGCCACGCTGCTGACCGTATTAATGATTCTTACCTGCCTGGTGCAGCTTGGACCGTTGATTGTGCTGGTGCCGGCAATTATCTGGCTCTACTGGAGCGGCGACACCACCTGGGGCACGGTGCTGCTGGTGTGGAGCTGCGTGGTCGGCACGCTGGATAACGTGCTGCGTCCGATGCTGATTCGCATGGGCGCTGATTTACCGATGATTCTGATACTTTCCGGCGTCATCGGCGGGCTGATCGCCTTCGGTATGATTGGACTGTTTATCGGTCCGGTCGTGCTGGCGGTCTCTTACCGGCTGGTTTCGGTGTGGATGCATGAAGCGCCGGCACCGGATGACGATCCGGAAACGGCCATCGAAGCACTGGCCGAACACGAAGAGCCGCAGCCGTAACGCGCTTCCGGCGCATAACCGGGCGTCCAGCCCGGTTTGCTTATCCGCTTTTCCCTTACATCACCCAACGCGATTTGCATTAGTCAGCCGTGGTTAACACTCATTAATCCGTACCACTTAATTTCGCGGCACAATAATTTTTTCCATTAGTGATTTTTAAGAAAAAACGCACTTTTCAGCGTTTAAGCCCGATCGCACCGATAAAATGATTATTTTTCGCACTGATTCCTGTGCCGGATGGGTCATAAAACGTAATGAAAGATTATCAGCTTTAAACTAATAAGAGGATTCTTAAAGACGCCAGCGGCGGCGGTGAATAACATGTTCACTATGTTTTAAATCAAGCCACTGATTTTTAAACAACCTTTTTCCCCTGAGTAAAGTGAAGAATTGCTGTGTGTAGTCTTTGCCCATCCCCTGTGATGGGCTTTTTTTTGCCTGCAATTCAGCGATAAACAGAGCGGCCCGGCGGCGAACGCCGTCAGCGCTGGGTTTATGGCAATCTTATGTTGTGAAAAGTGGGATGGGATAAGGGACAGGTGCCCGACGGTTGCCGGGCACCAGGCAGGTGTAACAGATTACGCTTTGGCCGCGTCCAGCTCAGCCAGGCTCAGCCAGGTTTCCACCACGGTATCCGGGTTGAGCGACAGGCTGTCGATGCCCTGCTCCATCAGCCAGGCAGCAAAGTCCTGATGATCGGAAGGCCCCTGGCCGCAGATACCGACGTATTTGCCTTGCTTCTTCGCTGCCTGAATCGACATCGACAGCAGCGCCTTCACCGCATCGTTACGCTCATCAAACAGCGCCGACACCACGCCGGAGTCGCGATCCAGCCCCAGCGCCAGCTGCGTCATGTCGTTGGAGCCGATAGAGAAGCCGTCAAAGTGCTGCAGGAACTGCTCTGCCAGCAGCGCGTTGGACGGGATCTCGCACATCATGATCACCTTCAGTCCATTCTCGCCGCGTTTCAGGCCCTGCTTCGCCAGCTCGGCCACCACGGCCTCGGCCTGATCGACGGTGCGTACAAACGGCACCATGATCTCAACGTTGGTCAGCCCCATGTCGTTGCGTACGCGCTTCACGGCTTCACACTCCAGCGCAAAGCAGTCGCGGAAGCTGTCCGCCACGTAGCGTCCGGCGCCGCGGAAGCCCAGCATCGGGTTTTCCTCTTCCGGCTCGTAACGCTCGCCGCCGACCAGGTTGGCATACTCGTTGGTTTTGAAATCCGACAACCGCACAATCACCCGCTTCGGCGCAAATGCCGCCCCCAGCGTGGCGATGCCTTCGGTCAGGCGCGCGATGTAGAACTCCACCGGATCGTCAAAGCCTTTCATCATCTGACCAATCTGCGCCTGCAGTTCCGGTGTCTGCTGATCAAACTCCAGCAGGGCTTTCGGGTGCACGCCAATCATGCGGTTGATGATGAACTCCAGCCGCGCCAGACCAACGCCTTCATTTGGCAGGCAGGCAAAGTCAAACGCGCGATCCGGGTTACCGACGTTCATCATAATTTTCAGCGGCAGATCCGGCATGGTATCAACCTGCGAGCTGGTGACTTCAAAGTCCAGCAGATCGTTATACACATAGCCGGTATCGCCTTCGGCACATGACACCGTGACCTTATGACCGTCCTTCAGGTGCTCAGTGGCGTCACCACAGCCCACCACCGCGGGAATGCCCAGCTCGCGTGCAATGATTGCCGCGTGACAGGTCCGGCCGCCACGGTTGGTGACGATCGCCGACGCCTTCTTCATGATCGGTTCCCAGTCCGGGTCGGTCATGTCGGTGACCAGCACATCGCCTTTCTCGATGCGGTGCATCTCGCTGATGTCGTGAATCACCTTCACTTCACCCGCACCGATGCGATGGCCGATGGCCCGGCCTTCCACCAGCACGCTGCCTTTGCCCTGCAGGCTGTAGCGTTCCATCACCTGTCCGTTGGAACGCACCGTTTCCGGCCGCGCCTGCACGATGAACAGTTTACCGGTGTGGCCATCTTTGGCCCACTCAATATCCATCGGACGCTTATAGTGCTGCTCAATCAGCACCGCCTGGCGCGCCAGCGCCTGCACTTCGTCATCGGTCAGGCTAAAGCGGTCTCGCTGTTCCTGTTCCACGTCCTCAATGCGCACCTGTTCGCCGTGCTCCTGCGAATCGGCATACACCATGCGGATCTTCTTCGAGCCCAGGGTCCGGCGCACAATCGCCGGGCGATTAGCAGCCAGCGTCGGTTTGTGCACGTAAAACTCATCCGGGTTGACCGCGCCCTGCACCACCATTTCGCCAAGACCGAACGCCGAGGTGATGAACACCACCTGGTCGAAGCCGGATTCGGTATCAATGGTGAACATCACGCCGGAGGAGGCGAGATCGGAACGTACCATGCGCTGCACACCGGCTGAGAGCGCCACGCCACGGTGGTCGTAGCCCTGGTGCACGCGGTATGAAATGGCGCGATCGTTAAACAACGAGGCGAATACGTGCTTCACGGCCACCAGCACCGCGTCGAAGCCCTGCACGTTAAGGAAAGTTTCCTGCTGGCCGGCAAACGAGGCATCGGGCATATCCTCGGCGGTGGCCGAAGAGCGCACCGCAAAGGAGGCTTCGGCGTCATCAGCAGAAAGTTGTTCATAGGCGCTGCGGATCGCCGCTTCCAGCTCTGGCTGGAAAGGCGTATCCACCACCCATTGACGAATCTGTTTGCCGGCCTGCGCCAGCGCTGCAACATCATCAATATCCGTGTTGTCCAGCAATGCATAAATACGCTGGTTCAGTCCGCTTTGGTCGAGAAACTGATTAAAAGCGTAAGATGTCGTCGCGTAGCCGTTTGGCACGGATACCCCGAGCGACGACAAATTGGTAATCATTTCTCCCAGGGAAGCATTCTTGCCCCCTACCCGATCAACATCATGCATGCCAAGCTGGTTGTACCAGAGCACTAGCGACTGTTGGTCTTGATTGGACATTGAGATTATCCTTTTAAATGATTGGAGCACATGGAACATTTTGCTATTCGCCAAATCAGCCTGGCACAATCAATTAATAAAGACTAAGTGTTGAATCGTTAAAGCAGAAAATCAGCGTTAAAATCGGATTACTCCCCGAAAAGCGCCTTGTTGCGCAACGCAGCTATTTTTTGCCAACCTATTGGCAATGCGTTATTTTTCACTTTTTCATGAGGTTAGGCGCGTTTTTTGTTGCGCAACGCTTGCCGTTTTTATTTTGCGCCCGCGCGGGCAAAAGCGAGAAATTAGCGCTGAACAACCCGGTATTTCATCTATGATGGGTAATCAGCGCAGCGTAAAAATAGATTATTCGCCGGCCAGATATGGATATTTCATTTTACCCTTAGTGAAAATGAAATATTTTAGGCGATAATGTTACGCAAAAGTAAACAAAAGCATGAGGTCAACCATGAGCACTGAACGCAGCGTATTCTATATCTCTGACGGCACCGCCATCACCGCGGAAGTGCTGGGCCACGCGGTGCTGTCACAGTTTCCGGTGAATACCAACAGCGTGACGCTGCCGTTCGTGGAGAATGTGCAGCGCGCCCAGGCGGTGAAAGCCCAGATCAATGCGCTCTACCAGCAGAGCGGCGTGCGCCCGTTGGTGTTTTTCTCGATTGTCACACCGGAGGTGCGCGACATCATTCTGGAGAGCGAAGGTTTCTGCCAGGACATCGTGCAGGCGCTGGTGGCACCGCTGCAGAGTGAACTGGGCGTGGCCTCGATGCCGGTGGCGCACCGCACCCACGGCCTGACCGCCAGTAACTTAGGCAAGTACGATGCCCGCATCGCCGCGATTGATTACACCCTGGCGCACGATGACGGTATTTCGCTGCGCGGGCTGGAAGATGCGCAGGTAATTTTGCTGGGGGTATCGCGCTGCGGCAAAACGCCGACCAGCCTGTATCTGGCGATGCAGTTTGGTGTACGCGCGGCTAACTATCCGTTCATCGCTGATGACATGGATAACCTAAAGCTGCCGCCTGCGCTGCGCGCCCATCAGCACAAGCTGTTTGGCCTGACCATCGATCCGGAACGGCTGGCGGCGATTCGTCAGGAGCGCGCTGAAAATACCCGTTATGCGTCGATGCGTCAGTGCCGGCTGGAGGTCGGTGAAGTGGAGGCGCTGTTCCGCACCCATCAGATTCGCTATCTCAACAGCACCAATTACTCTGTCGAAGAGATCGCCACCAAAATCCTCGACATCATGGGCCTGCGCCGCAGCATGTACTGACCTCACCTGCCAGGTTGTAAAGCCTGGCTGCCGTCAGTAATGAATAGCCTTTTGATTTAGCTGGTTGAATTCACGGGCTAATGGTTTATTGTGATCATCATCACTTCCCGGTATTTCACCGCTGCGAAGAACAGATTTTTGAGAATCCCAATGAACAAAACTGATGAACTGCGCACCGCGCGCATCGGCACGCTGCTGACGCCGGCCGCGCTGGCGCAACAACACCCCATTTCGGCGGCGATTGCCGCTAACGTTACCGCCGCGCGTCAGCGCATCGCGCGCATCCTGACCGGTGAAGATCCACGCCTGCTGGTGATTATCGGCCCCTGCTCGCTGCACGACCCAAAGGCCGCGCTGGAGTACGCAGAGCGTCTCAATCTGCTGCGTGAACAGCACAAGGACCGGCTGGAAATTGTGATGCGTGCCTACTTTGAGAAGCCGCGCACCGTAGTCGGCTGGAAAGGTCTGATTTCCGATCCGGATCTCGATGGCAGCTTCGACGTCAACCGCGGCATCGCTATCGCGCGCCAGCTGCTGCTGGATATCAACGCCATCGGCATGCCAACCGCCACGGAATTTCTCGATATGGTGATCGGCCAGTTTATTGCCGACCTGATCAGCTGGGGCGCGATTGGCGCGCGCACCACCGAGAGCCAGATTCACCGTGAAATGGCCTCGGCGCTCTCCTGCCCGGTGGGCTTCAAGAATGGCACCGACGGCAACGTGCAGATCGCGGTTGATGCGATTCGCGCCGCGCGCGTCAGCCATATGTTCCTGTCACCTGACAAAACCGGGCAGATGACGATTTATCAGACCAGCGGCAATCCGCACGGTCACGTGATCCTGCGCGGCGGGCGTCAGCCAAACTACCACGCTGAAGATGTCGCCGCTGCGGCCGCCAACCTGCGCGACTTCAACCTGCCGGAACAGCTGGTGATCGACTTCAGCCACGGCAACTGCCTGAAGCAGCATCGCCGCCAGCGCGATGTGGCGCAGGACGTGGCGGCGCAGATCCGTGCCGGTTCGCGGGCAGTGGCGGGAGTGATGATTGAGAGTTTCCTGCAGGAGGGGAATCAGAAAGTGGTGAGCGGCCAGCCGCTGACCTACGGCCAGTCGATTACCGATCCGTGCCTCGGCTGGGATGACAGCGCGGAGGTGCTGGCGCTGCTGGCGGCTGCCGTGGACAGCCGCTTCTGATGCCTGCTAGCTGGAGCAGCTTACCTCCAGCGTTTTTCCCCACTCCGGCGGCCGCTGGCGCAGTTCCGGGCTGATAGCCGCCTCGTTAAACGGCTGCTGCAGCGCCAGATGTAATCTGGCCAGCGCCGCCGTTTCCCCCTGCTCAACCTCATCGATCACCTGCTGGGCCAGATAGTTGCGCAACACCAGCGCCGGGTTAGCCGCTTTCATGACTGCCTGACGCTGCGCATCGCTGACGCCATCCTGCAGCAGGCGCTGGCGATAGCCGTGATACCAGCGGTCGAAGGCGTCACGGTCGATAAACTCATCGCGCAGCGGTGAACGCGTCTCTGCCTGCTGCGTCTCGCTCAGCAGACGGAACGTCAGGGTGTAATCGCTGTGCTCTGCGGTCATCAGCGCCAGCAGGTCAGTGAGAATAGCGTTATCCCCCGCATCGGCGGTCAGCAGCCCGAGTTTCGCGCGCATTTTCTCGCCCCACACCCGCATCAGCTCGCTCTCGTAATGGCTGAGCGCTTGTTTCAACTGTTCAGTGCTCAGCAAACCGGACAGCGCATGCGCCAGGCGGTTAAGATTCCACAAGCCGATCATCGGCTGGTTGCTGAAGGCGTAGCGCCCCTGATAATCGCTGTGATTACAGATGAAATCCGCATCGTAGTCATCGAGGAAACCGTAAGGCCCGTAATCGAGCGTCAGGCCGAGGATCGACATATTATCGGTATTCATCACGCCATGCGCGAAGCCGACGCTCTGCCACTGGGCAATCAGGCTGGCGGTGCGTTTGACGATATCGGTAAACCACAACAGGTAGCGATCGGCCTCCTGCTCCAGCTGCGGCCAGTGATGATGAATCGCGTAGTCCGCCAGCTGGCGCACTTTCTCCGGCTCGCCGCCGTAATAGAAATGCTCGAAGTGACCAAAGCGCAGATGGCTGTCGGCGATGCGCATCAGCATCGCGCCGCGCTCGCGGGTTTCACGCTGGACCGGTTCGTTGCCAATGGCCAGCGCCAGCGCGCGCGTGGTCGGGATGCCTAGATGGTGCAGCGCTTCCGAGGCGAGAAACTCGCGCACGCTGGAGCGGATCACCGCGCGGCCATCGCCCATGCGTGAATAGGGGGTCAGGCCCGCGCCTTTCAGATGCCAGTCAAGTTTGCGGCCGTCGGCCAGTTGCTGCTCGCCAAGCAGCAGACCGCGTCCGTCGCCCAGCTGGCCAGCCCACACGCCAAACTGGTGCCCGCTGTAGACCTGCGCCAGCGGCGACATCCCAGGAAGTAACGCTGCGCCATACCACACGCCGTGGCCTTTGCCAGCAAACAGCGCGGCATCCAGGCCCATCTCCTGCGCCAGCGGGGCATTGTGATAACACAGCCGCCCGCCAGCAAGCGGCGTCGGGTCCAGCGCGGTGTAGAATCCCGGCAACGTCTGCTGCCAGCTATTAATAAATTGCATCGACACTCCGGAAGGTGCGCAACGGTGCGCCACCCGCATTGCGTTTAAAGATAAAGCGTAGTCTACCGTCGGGGTGACGGAGAAGACAGATGAAAGGTTACTGCTGTGAAGGCGTGGTGAGCGTGACGTGCGGATAGATGAGATCGCTTAACCGTTCCGCTTTAACCACCGGGAACAGACTGCCCTGCAGCTGTGCGCCGCTCAGGGAACTGACTTTCTCCAGCAGGGCATTATCGTCAACGCCACAAATAATTATTTGCGGGGCGTAAGCGGAAAAATTATCGATAACAGTCTGAATAAATGGCGTAAATGAGGCACGTTTCGCCAGCGCATGAATAAACGCTTTGTCCATTTTTAACACGCTAAACAGATTTTCGTATACTGCCGTAGCCGGGGCTTTTCCTGCCCCAAATTGAGAAAGCGATAAGCGAAATTCCTGTTGCAGGCGTGCTAACAGCGGCTGCTTTTTACCAGCCGATAATTGCGGAAACGTTTCACTGATATCCAAAACAATAAAGGGAAGTTGTTTAAATTTCCTTAAGAGAAACTCACTGGCCAATAGCGTCGTGGCCATAGATTCATCAATACGAACCAGCGCGATAATTTGATGTAACTCAAAAAAGTCACGGTACTTTTCCAGCAGCACTAACTGGCTCTGCAGCAAACGTAATTGCTGGGCATCGTCAAGCTGCGGCAACAGCAAGTCCTGCGGCAGCGTAATCGGCGCACTGTCGTGAACAAACTGGGTGACCAGCTCAACCGCAGTCAGCTGGCCCGCCAGAGAATAGGCAGGATAAAACCAGGTTTCCGACTGATAGTCGGCAGATAAATGGACTTTCATTTTTTACAGCCAGATGCAGTGGCAATTGGCGCATCGTATATCAATGAAAACGGTCAGGCAATAGGACCAAACGTTAGAAGAGACGCCGTTTTCTGTCTAATTACCGACTTTTCTGCATCAAATAATACTTAAGCCAAATGATCCAGGTTAATGTCCATACTGATTAAATTCACTGACGTCTATTTTTAGTCGCAAACCCGATTGCGGTAAAGTGCCATTTTAAATGAGAGTTATATCTGGCGGAAAAAAACAAATAAATCAGTTCAAAACCCATCTGTTTATTACGCCTTTTTTTAACACTAATGGGTTAAGCGGATTAGATGCGACGTGCCTGCCAGAATACTTTGCGCCAGTAAACATTATCCAGCGAGGAGCGGATCACGCCCTGGCTGGTAGAGGCGTGAATGAAGGTATTGTCGGTGTCATAGATGCCGACGTGAAGGCCATTTTCGCCGCTGCCGGTTTTGAAAAATACCAGGTCGCCGGGCAGCAGATCGCTTTTATCGATGCGCGTGCCAATATCGGTCTGATCAATCGTTGAGCGCGGCAGCTGCAGGTCAAAGCGGTCACGAAAGGTCAGGTAGACAAAGCCAGAGCAATCCACGCCACCGCGGCTTAACCCGCCATAGCGATAAGGCGTACCACGCCAGCGGCTGAGCTGATCGTTAAGTTGCGCAATCACGGTGATGGAGTCAGACAGACGGCCATTGGGCGGCGGCGCATGATGGCTACAGCCCGCCAGCAGCAACACGAGGAGAAACAGGGTCAGCCGCATCAGAATAGTCCTTAAAAACGTCGTCCGGCTGACACTGTAGCGACAAAGCGGCGCGGCGCGCAAGTCAGGGAAGATAAAGCAGCGGCCCCTGTGGCGTCTCCAGCTGCACGAATTCGGCCTGATAAAGCGGTGCCAGCCGCTCGGCAGTCAGCACCTCGCGCGCCCTGCCCTGACTGACTACGCGGCCCTGATGCATCAGCCAGAC
Source organism: gamma proteobacterium symbiont of Lampromicra miyakona (assembly GCF_059730895.1). NCBI lineage: Bacteria > Pseudomonadati > Pseudomonadota > Gammaproteobacteria > gamma proteobacterium symbiont of Lampromicra miyakona. The sequence goes on from NZ_AP035932.1 coordinate 2,282,406, forward strand.
GCGATCGGCATGGCGCAGACTGTGGTTGAGATCGTGTCCGCTGGCGATAATGGCGATGCCGGCCTCGCTGAGCTGCAACAGCAGCTTATCCACCGCGCGCTGCTGTGCGATGTCGAGCGCGGTGAGCGGCTCATCCAGAATCAGTAACGCACCGCGCGGATTAATTGCCGGATGGATCTGCAGCACCACCGCCGCCAGGCGCACCCGCTGCCACTCACCGCCGGAGAGCTGCGCCAGCGGACGCGTCAGCTTATCCTGCAAGCCAAGCTGCTGCAGCAGGTCAGTGAGCGTCGCCTGCGCGTTATCGCCGCCCGGCGGGCTGTGCAGCCGCAGATAGTGCCACACCGGCAGCGCCGCAGGTGCCGGCTGCTGCTGCGGGAGCCAGGCGCGCTGCTGTGCCAGTGCGGCCCCCGACCAGCTTCGCAGCGGCTGGCCGGCCAGCGTCAGCTGCCCTTCGGCGTCGAGCAGGCCAGCGAGCGCGGTCAGCAGCGTGCTCTTGCCGGCGCCGTTAGGGCCGACCACGTGCACGCGCTCACCGCGGCTGAGCGTCAGCTCCCCCGCGCTCAGCCGTCCGGGCACGCGCAGGCCGTGGCACTGCAGCAGCATTACGCCGCCAGCGCCTGCTCAATGCGCTTCAGAATGATCGGATCGTCCGGCGTCATGTCCGGCGAGAAGCGCGCGATCACCTCACCCTGTTTGTTGATGAGGAATTTTTCGAAATTCCACAGGATATCGCCCGGCGCTTTCGGCGCGCGGCCTTTGCTCTCCATGCGCTCAAGGAAACCGCTGCCTGCCGGGCGTTCGGCTTCCGGCTGCGCGGCGACCAGCTGACGGTACAGCGGATGACGCTGCTCGCCGTTGACGTCCGTTTTATCGAACAGCGGGAAGGTTACGCCGTATGTGGTGCTGCAGAAGGTTTTGATCTCTTCATTGCTGCCCGGTTCCTGCTCGAGAAACTGATTGCAGGGGAAGCCCAGCACGCTGAAATCTTTGTCCTGCCAGGCCTTCTGCAGCGACTCAAGCTGCTCATACTGCGGCGTCAGGCCGCATTTTGATGCTACGTTAACCACCAGCAGCACCTTGCCCTGATACTGTGCCAGCGTGGTTTTTTCACCGTCCAGCGTAACCAGTTCTGTCTGATAAAGGCTCATCGTCGATTCCCGTTGTTGATTGCACTGTGCCAGCCGCAGCTAGCGCGAAGACTTCACTAATAACATGATAAACAGCGGCGCGCCGAGCGTGGCAGTGACCACCCCAATCGGCAGCTCGGCCGAGGTGAGCACCAGCCGTGCCAGAATGTCCGCCGCCAGCAGTACCGCCGCGCCCGCCAGCGCCGCGGCCGGCAGCAGGTAGCGATGATCGCTCAGGCCGCTGAGGCGCAGCAGATGGGGGATAACCAGTCCGACAAATCCAATCGCACCGGCCATCGCCACGCTGACGCCCACCAGCCAGCCCATCGCCAGCACCAGCAGATTACGCCACAGCAGCAGTGGCAGGCCGAGCTGCCGCGCCGACACCTCCCCCAGCGCCAGCAGATTAAGCGTCCGGGCGCTGGCCAGCAGCGCCAGCGTCACCGGCAGCAGCGCCAGCATCATCCAGCCGTAGCGCCAGTCGATACCGCTAAAGCCGCCCATCATCCAGTACATCAGCTGGCGCAGATCGAGGCTGGTGCTAAAGTACACCGCCCACGTCATGATGGCGCTACAGATAATGCCGAGCGCCACGCCGGTCAGCAGCAGACGGCTGGCCGACAGCTGACGATGGGCAAAATGCAGCAGGATTAGCGTGATCAGCAGCGCGCCCGCCATCGCTGCCAGCGCCAGGCTCCACAGTGCGCCGTTACCCAGCAGCACTGCCAGCACCAGGCCAATGCCGGCACCGTTCGATACGCCCAGCAGCCCGGGCTCCGCCAGCGGATTGTTGAACAGCGCCTGCATCACCACGCCGCAGACTGCCAGCGCCGCGCCCACCAGCAGCACCGCCAGAGTGCGCGGCAGGCGCAGCTGCCAGACGAACAGATCGCCGCTGGCAGAAAACCATTGCAGCGGAGAAATCCAGCTGTCGCCCGTGCACAGACTGAGCACCAGCAGCAGCAGCACTGCGGCAGTAAGCGCGCCGAGCCAGCGCCGGCTGCGACGGTCGGCCTGTTGGGCCAGCTGATCCAGCAGAGTCATAAGTAAGATTGGCAGAGAAAACAGAGATTTGATTGTAGAGAGATTACGCTAAAAAGAAAGCCGCGCCTGCAGCGTGCTGCCGGGATTGCGCGCATAAAAAAGGCCGCTGAGCGGCCTTTTTGTCATACTGAAATCAGTCAGCATCCTTGGGTGACGCGTTCTCCACGCGACTTTTCAACTTCTGCCCCGGACGGAATGTCACCACGCGGCGGGCGGTGATTGGAATATCTTCCCCCGTCTTCGGGTTACGGCCCGGACGCTGGTTTTTGTCACGCAGATCAAAATTACCAAATCCGGACAGTTTTACCTGTTCTCCGTTTTCCAACGCGCGGCGAACTTCTTCGAAAAAAAGCTCTACCAACTCTTTGGCATCGCGTTTGCTCAACCCGAGTTTTTCAAACAGGTACTCTGACATTTCAGCTTTTGTAAGCGCCATAGGTTCAATCCCTCAAGGTTGCCTGGAATCGCTCTTTTAATGCTGCAACGCATTTGGCAACGGTCGCAGCAATCTCCTCTTCTTCGAGTGTCCGGCTGGTATCCTGCAAAATCAGGCTAATCGCGAGGCTCTTTTCACCCTCGTTTACGCCCTTACCACGGTACACGTCAAACAAGTTTACGCCAACTACCTGATTTACGCCAACTTTCTTACACTCCGCGATGATATCTGCTGCGGGCACATTTTCAGCCACTACCACAGCGATGTCACGGCGGTTTGCCGGGAAGCGTGAGATCTCGCGCGCGTCAGGCAGGACGCGGTCTGCGACCTTATTCCAAAGCAGTTCAAACACTAAGGTGCGGCCGTTAAGATCCAGCTTACGTTCCAGCTCCGGATGAACCACCCCGATAAATCCGATTCGTTCGCCGGCTAAATAAATGCCTGCACTCTGTCCCGGATGCAGCGCCGGATTGGCTTCTGCACGGAACGAAATCGCGTCGAGTTTACCGGTCAAATCCAGCAGCGACTCTAAATCGCCTTTCAAATCATAGAAGTCAACCGTCTGGCGCGCCAGATCCCAGTGCTCTTCGTAGCGGTTACCGCTCAGCACGCCCGCCAGCATAAGATCCTGACGGATGCCGAGATCGGCCTGCGTATCAGGCACAAAGCGTAAACCGCTCTCAAACAGGCGCACGCGGCTCTGCTGACGGTTCTGGTTATACACCACGGCGCCGAGCAGACCGGTCCACAGCGACAGGCGCATCGCCGACATATCGCTGGAAATCGGGCTGGGCAGAATCAGCGCTTCTTCGCCCGGATGCAGCAGCTGCTGCACTTTCGGATCGACAAAGCTGTAGGTAATCGCTTCCTGATAGCCTTTATCCACCAGCAGGTTTTTGGCACGCTTCAGCGACAGATCGGCTTCACGGTGCTGGGTCATCAGCAGGCTGGCTTTCACCGGCACATCCGGAATGTTGTTGTAGCCGTATACGCGCGCCACTTCTTCGACCAGGTCTTCTTCGATAGCCATATCGAAGCGCCAGCTCGGGGCGACGGCCTGCCATTCGCCGTTGCCGACGGTGACGTCACAGCCGAGACGGGTCAGGATATCGGTCACCTGCTCATCCGCAATGACGTGGCCAATCAGGCGGTCCAGCTTCTCACGGCGCAGCGTAATGGTGGCGCGAGCCGGCAGTTTGCTGGCATCGGTCTGATCGATAACCGGGCCGGCTTCGCCGCCGCAAATCGCCAGCAGCAGCTGAGTGGCGCGCTCCAGCGCCTTATGCTGCAGCGCCGGATCGACACCGCGCTCGTAGCGGTGGGAAGCATCGGTATGCAGACCATGACGACGCGCACGACCGGTGATCGCCAGCGGATCGAAGAACGCGCACTCAAACAATACATTCTGCGTCGCTTCGTTGACGCCGGAGTGCTCACCGCCGAAGATGCCGCCCATCGCCAGCGCTTTGTGGTGATCCGCAATCACCAGCGTATCGCTGTGGAGGGTCGCTTCGCTGCCGTCGAGCAGCGTCAGGGTTTCCCCCTCTTTCGCCATGCGCACCACGATACCACCGTCAATGCGGTCGAGATCGAAGGCGTGCATCGGCTGGCCGAGCTCCAGCAGCACGTAGTTAGTGATATCCACTACCGGATCGATCGAGCGGATACCGCAGCGGCGCAGTTTTTCGCGCATCCACAGCGGCGTTTCAGCTTTCACGTTTACGCCTTTTACCACGCGGCCCAGGTAGCGCGGGCAGGCATCGGTGGCGTCAACGCGAATCGGGAAGGTGTCGCTAATGGTGGCTTTAACCGGCTCGATGACCGGCGCCTGCAGCGGCAGGCCATTAATCACCGCCACGTCACGCGCGATACCGATGATGCCCAGACAGTCGGCACGGTTCGGCGTCACGCTGATTTCGATGGTGTTGTCATCCAGCTGCAGGTACTGGCGAATATCAGTGCCCACCGGCGCATCGGCTGGCAGCTCGATAATACCGTTGTGATCGTCAGAAATCCCCAGTTCGGAGAACGAGCACAGCATGCCTTCTGACGGCTCACCGCGCAGTTTTGCCGCTTTGATTTTGAAATCACCCGGCAGTACCGCACCAACAGTCGCCACCGCCACTTTCAGGCCCTGACGGCAGTTTGGCGCGCCGCAGACGATATCCAGCAGGCGATCGCCACCGACGTTGATTTTGGTGACGCGCAGTTTGTCGGCGTTCGGATGCTGGCCGCACTCCACCACTTCACCCACCACAACGCCATGAAACGCGCCTGCCACCGGGTCGACGCCGTCGACTTCCAGACCGGCCATGGTGATTTGCTCAGACAGCGCGGCGCTGTCCAGGGCTGGATTTACCCATTCGCGTAACCAGAGTTCACTGAATTTCATTGGATAACTTGCCCTTATTTAAATTGTTTGAGGAAACGTAAATCGTTTTCGAAGAAGGCGCGCAGATCGGTCACACCGTAGCGCAGCATGGTCAGACGCTCCATGCCCATACCGAAGGCGAAGCCGGAGTAGATTTCCGGATCGATGCCCACGTTGCGCAGTACGTTCGGATGCACCATGCCGCAACCCAGCACTTCCAGCCATTTGCCGTTTTTACCCATCACGTCCACTTCTGCTGACGGTTCGGTGAACGGGAAATAGGACGGGCGGAAGCGAATCTGCAGGTTCTCTTCGAAGAAGTTGTTCAGGAAGTCATGCAGCGTGCCTTTCAGATTGGTGAAGCTGATGTCTTTATCGACAATCAGACCTTCCATCTGATGGAACATCGGGGTGTGCGTCTGATCGTAATCGTTACGGTAAACGCGGCCCGGCGCGATAATACGAATCGGCGGCTGCTGATTTTTCATGGTGCGGATCTGCACGCCGGAAGTCTGGGTGCGCAGCAGGCGCGTGGCATCGAACCAGAAGGTGTCGTGATCGGCGCGCGCCGGGTGATGGCCCGGAATATTCAGCGCATCAAAGTTGTGATAATCGTCTTCAATTTCCGGACCGGTCGCCACCGCGAAACCCAACTCGCCGAAAAAGGTTTCGATACGATCGATGGTGCGGGTCACCGGATGCAGACCGCCGTTCTCAATACGGCGTCCCGGCAGCGACACGTCGATAGTCTCAGCCGCCAGGCGGGCATTCAGCGCCGCGCTTTCCAGCGTATCTTTACGCGCATTGAGACGGTCCTGTACCTGCTGTTTGGCGTCGTTGATGACCGCACCGGCCGCCGGGCGCTCTTCCGCCGGCAGTTCACGCAGGGTGGTCATTTGCAGCGTCAGGTGCCCTTTTTTACCCAGAAATTCGACGCGCACGGCGTCCAGGGCGGCGATATCCGACGCCTCGTCGATGGCGGCCGTGGCACGGGCCACCAGGTCTGCGAGTTGGGACATGATTTCCTCTTCTTCCAGCCGGGCTGGTCAGTTCTCGTTGGGATCGTGCGATCCGATTAAGTGTCGCCGGAAACAAAAAAGCCTCCACGAGGGAGGCTTTCAGCGCGATTTTTCGTTTCTTTTCTTATGCGCAAAAGCCCCTGACGATCAGGCGCTAAAGTAAAAAAAGAAACGGAAAATAGCAGCGTGCATGCTTGCGTTACCTTGTCTTGATAGAAACCGCACTATTGAAATGCCCTGCGGCTAAAATGTCAATCATTTGCGTGGGTTGCAGGCAATAAAAAAGGGAGCAAGCTCCCTTTTTTACCTGACTTACGCCAGAGCTGATTTTGCTTTTTCAACCAGTGCAGTGAATGCCACTTTGTCGAATACAGCGATGTCAGCGAGGATTTTACGGTCGATTTCAATGGACGCTTTTTTCAGGCCATTGATGAAACGGCTGTAAGAGATACCGTTCTGACGCGCCGCAGCGTTGATACGTGCGATCCACAGCTGACGGAACTGACGCTTACGCTGACGACGGTCGCGGTAAGCATACTGACCAGCTTTGATAACAGCCTGGAAGGCAACGCGGTAAACACGTGAACGTGCACCATAGTAGCCTTTAGCTTGTTTTAAGATTTTCTTGTGACGTGCGCGAGCAATTACACCACGTTTTACGCGAGCCATGTGAGCTCTCCTATATCATATTCTGTGATTTCCCCATCATCTTTCGTGCCGCAGTGGCGTTGGCTGCCTTCATTCATCCCAGGCACTTACTGATGTAAGCTCCAGGATTCATTTCTTTGCCGCCTGACTGCAACCCGAAATCTATCGGGGAATTAAAAAAGGGTTAACTTATGCGTACGGCAGGCAGGCAACAACCAGACCCAGATCGCCTTTAGACACCATGCCTTTTGGACGCAGGTGACGTTTACGCTTAGTAGACTTTTTAGTCAGAATATGACGCAGGTTTGCGTGCTTACGCTTGAAGCCGCCAGAAGCGGTCTTCTTGAAGCGCTTTGCGGCGCCACGTACAGTTTTAATCTTTGGCATTTTTACAAATATCCACTTCGCATTGTTAATAAAATGAACCAGACAGGCGAATAAAAATCCGCGCAGCGCGAACGCTACGCGGCATTATTACTTGAAAGCCTACTGTTTCTTCTTAGGTGCGAGCACCATAATCATCTGGCGGCCTTCGATCTTCGTCGGGAAGGATTCGACCACTGCCAGTTCATTCAGATCTTCTTTCACGCGGTTAAGCACTTCCATACCGATCTGTTGATGCGCCATCTCACGACCACGGAAACGCAGCGTGATTTTGGCTTTATCGCCCTCTTCCAGAAAACGAATCAGGCTGCGGAGTTTTACCTGATAGTCGCCTTCATCGGTACCAGGACGGAATTTGATTTCCTTGACCTGGATAACTTTTTGCTTCTTCTTCTGTTCCTTAGAAGATTTGCTCTTTTCATAAAGGAACTTGCCGTAATCCATAATGCGGCAAACCGGCGGTTCGGCGTTCGGGCTAATTTCAACTAAATCTACGCCAGCTTCTTCTGCTTTCTCAATCGCTTCGCGCAGTGAGACAATGCCAAGTTGCTCGCCGTCTACGCCAGTTAAGCGCACTTCGGTGGCACGGATTTCGCCGTTGATACGGTTCGGACGCGTCGGTTGTACTCGTTTTCCGCCTTTAATAACCTTATTCCTCTAATTGGTGAAGATGTCGGCTGCGAATCTCTTGTTGCAGCTTCTCAACAAACACATCTACGTCCATGCTCCCGAGGTCTTTACCACGGCGGGTGCGCACGGCAACCTTGCCTGCTTCCACCTCTTTCTCACCGCAGACCAGCATGTAAGGGACGCGACGTAATGTGTGCTCGCGGATTTTAAAGCCTATCTTCTCGTTTCTCAAGTCTGCTTTGACACGAATGCCAGCATTCTGCAATTTCTTCGTCAATTCACTGACATATTCTGCCTGGCCGTCGGTGATATTCATCACCACTGCCTGTACCGGCGCCAGCCAGCTCGGGAAGAAACCGGCGAACTCTTCGGTCAGAATCCCGATGAAGCGCTCCATCGAACCCAGAATCGCACGGTGAATCATCACTGGCGTCTGACGATCGTTGGTTTCGCCCACGTAGGTGGCGTCCAGACGTTTCGGCAGGGAGAAGTCTAGCTGAACGGTGCCGCACTGCCAGGCGCGGTCGAGACAATCGTGCAGCGTAAACTCTATTTTCGGGCCGTAGAAGGCGCCTTCACCCGGCTGATATTCGAACGGAATGTTGTTCTCTTTCAGCGCTTCGGCGAGGTCCACTTCGGCACGATCCCACATCTCATCGCTGCCAATGCGCTTCTCAGGGCGCGTCGACAGTTTCACCACGATTTTTTCAAAACCGAAGGTGCTGTACATGTCATAGACCATGCGGATGCAGCTGTTCACTTCATCACGCACCTGATCTTCAGTACAGAAGATGTGGGCGTCATCCTGGGTAAAGCCGCGCACGCGCATCAGACCGTGCAGCGCACCTGACGGTTCGTTACGGTGACAGCTACCGAACTCCGCCATACGCAGCGGCAGGTCGCGGTACGATTTCAGACCCTGGTTAAAGATCTGCACGTGACCCGGACAGTTCATCGGTTTGATGCAGTACTCACGATTCTCGGAAGAGGTGGTGAACATCGCTTCTTTGTAGTTGTCCCAGTGCCCGGTTTTTTCCCACAGCACGCGGTCCATCATGAACGGACCTTTCACTTCCTGGTAGTCGTACTCTTTCAGCTTGGTGCGCACAAACACTTCCAGCTCGCGGAAGATAGTCCAGCCGTCATTGTGCCAGAATACCATACCCGGTGCTTCTTCCTGCATATGGTAGAGATCGAGCTGCTTACCGATTTTACGGTGATCGCGCTTCGCGGCCTCTTCCAGGCGCTGCAGATACGCCGCCAGCTGTTTCTTGTCTGCCCAGGCCGTACCGTAAATACGCTGCAGCATTTTGTTGTCGCTGTTGCCGCGCCAGTAGGCTCCGGAGATTTTCTGCAGTTTAAAATGATGGCAGAAACGCATATTCGGCACGTGCGGACCGCGGCACATGTCGATGTATTCTTCATGGTGATACAGGCCAGGACGATCGTCATGGCTGATGTTTTCGTCGAGAATAGTGGTTTTGTAGCTTTCGCCCCGCGCGGCAAACACGTCACGCGCTTCCTGCCAGCTCACCTTCTTCTTCACGACGTCGTAATTGGTCTCAGCCAGCTGGTGCATGCGCTTTTCCAGCAGCTCAAGATCTTCCTGGGTCAGCGTATGGTCGAGATCGACATCATAATAGAAGCCGTTATCGATAACCGGACCGATGGCCATTTTGGTATTCGGCCACAGCTGTTTGATCGCATGCCCTAACAGGTGCGCACAGGAGTGACGAATAATTTCCAGACCGGCTTCATCTTTCGCGGTGATGATGGCGACCTGCGCATCGCTGGTGATCGGATCAACCGCATCCACCAGTTCGCCATTGACGCGACCGGCAATGCAGGCTTTCGCCAGACCCGGACCGATATCCAGCGCAATGTCCATCACGCTGACCGGACGGTCAAATACGCGCTGGCTGCCATCAGGAAGAGTAATTACTGGCATTTCATATCCTTAATTGCAGTGGTAAGCCACACGAAAGCCTACATGCAACACTGAGTTTTGTTTGGTTAACCTGGCGCGATGTCAGACCCACACTGTCGGAATGACGCCAGGCGCGTAAAGCGGCAACGATGATAACAGCTTTCCGCAGTGAGCAAAACCCGCGAAGAAATGCGCTAAGCCAAAGAGAGATCAAAAAAAACCGCCGCGCGGCACAGGCCGGGCGACGGTGTAACAATGCGCTCTGGTTTACATCGCGTAAGAGAGCTGGACCGTGGTTTTGGTGTCGGTACGGTCTGGCGCAGATTCTGGCGGATTGTTATTCCAGGTAACGTTGTAGCCCAGTTTCAGCGCAAAGTGGTCGTTGATCGCTACCTGCAGTGCGGTTTCGGAGTTCAGCGTGGTGTCTTCACCAAAGCTGCTCAGCACCGACACACCCTGGATGAATTTGGTGGTGTCAGTCAGCTGCCACTGATAGCTCAGCGCGCCGTAGCCCAGTGCTTTGGTTTCGTGGCCGCCATCGTGGAAGTCATCGTAACGTACACCCGGACCGAATTCAGCACGCAGCGAGTGCACCGGACCGTTGAGGATCTGACGACCGTAACCGGCGGTCAGGACATCACGTGAATCATAACCGTTCAGGCGATCGCTCAGCCAGCTCGCCTGACCGAACAGGTAGTCAGCGCTGTTGAGGTTGTAACGGCTACGGCCACCGATGTTATAGGTTTCCGACGAGCGCTCATCGTTGGATGAGGTATTCGCGGCGTTACCCCACAGGCTGTACGCCGTTGAGGTCTGATACCAGGTCATGCTGGTTGACGCGGTCAGCGATGAGCTGGTGGTGTTGCCGGTCTGTGCCAGGTAACCGGCTGACGCGGTGCCTTCAAACGGTTTTTTTGCCGTAGAAGGGTCATCCATTGAGGTGAAGACAGCGTTATCTGCAAAGGCCTGGTGACAAAATGCTCCGGCGGAGAGCAACAAAACAGCGGACAGCTTATTGAAGGCTTTCATTAAAAGGTAACCCGTACGACAGTTGAAAAAAGAGATGAGTCTGGAGAATTTTCCCGGGCAATCAATGCAATTTACGGTAAGTTTTGTAAAAAAGTATGAAAGCACCAGAATCGCCAGGTTTTGCGCTGGCGCCGCGTGTGGATTGGGAATCTTCCCATTTCCGGCGCGCATTATAGGCGGCAAATAACCAAATAACAGCTTAAATGCTACAAGAATTTTCTGCCGACCCTGACAGGACTTTACGCTGTGCGCCGCCGGGCGATTGTGCAGAATTCGCTCTATCGCAGGCGCTGGTCTACGCTGAAATCTGTTCGATAACAATGAGGTGAAAAGATGAGCGATCATGATCTTAAGCGTTACGTTGTCACCTTCCGTTATCAGGAAAGGGGTCTCGGCGATCTGCAGGCGCTGAATAGCGCGATGGTTAACGGCGGTTACAGCACCACGTTACACGATGCGGATGGCCATCCGCACGAGCTGGGCACCAACAGCTTTGGCATTGTCAGTGCGCTGGAGGAGCAGGCGCTGGCGGAACACGCCGCCGGGCTGGCGGCAGTGGCGCTTGATCAGCAGCCGGACGCTGATGTCACCACGCTGGAGGCGTTTCTCAAAGCGCAAGCCTGACGCAATCCGCAAATTGCGCATTGGCGCTGGAGTTGTGCAAGTTTTGCGCGTTACAATCGATCTTACGCAGCGAATAAAGAGGATTACCCGATGTGGTCAGCCATTAGTCGTCTGTTAAGCGAGTACGCCGGTGATGCCGAAATCACGGAACGTCATGAATTGCCCGGTGGCGATATTCATCCGGCGTGGCGCCTGCGCTACGGTGAGCTGGAAGTGTTCGTCAAATGCAACACGCGCGACATGCTGACGCTGTTCAGCTGGGAAGCCGACCAGCTTGATCTGCTGGCGCGTACCCACACGGTGCGCGTGCCGAAGGTCTACGGCGTCGGTAACGATCGTGACACCAGCTTTCTACTACTGGAATACATTCCCCCGCAGCCACTCGACGCCCAAAGCGCATTCCAGCTTGGCCAGCAGCTGGCCCATCTGCACCAGTGGAGCGAGCAACCACAGTTTGGTCTCGACTTCGACAACAACATTACCACCACGCCGCAACCCAACAGCTGGTTACGCAAATGGTCGGTGTTTTTCGCCGAACAGCGCATCGGCTGGCAGCTGCAGTTGGCGGCGGAGAAAGGCGTGCACTACGGTGACATGGAGTTGATCGTGGATTGCGTGCAGCGCAGCCTCGCCAGCCATCATCCGCAACCGTCGTTACTGCATGGTGATTTGTGGCCAGCCAACTGCGCCGGCAGCGCCAGCGGCCCGTGGCTGTTCGATCCCGCCTGCTACTGGGGCGATCGCGAATGCGACCTGGCGATGCTCAGCTATTACGCCGATCTGCCGCGCCAGATTTACGAAGGGTATCATGCGGTGTGGCCGCTGCCGGAAGGCTTCTCGCAGCGTCAGCCGGTGTACCAGCTCTACTATCTACTTAACCGCGCCAACGTTTTTGGCGGCAACTGGGCCGGCGAAGCGCAGTTCGCTATTGGCCAGTTGCTGGAGGAGGATGCGCTGGGCCAGCGCCAGGTCAGACCGGCCTGACGCCTTACAGCATGCCAAGCAGTTTCAACACGAAGTAACCGGCCACGGCGATGATCACCGGCAGAATATACAGCGGAAAAATCTGCAGCAAAATGGTGTGGCGCGGCACATGGATTTTCTCTTCCAGCTGCGCCCGCGTGCGCCCTTCGCTGCCCTTTGCCTGTTCCAGAATCATCTGGTCTTCAATGCCTTCTTTAATATGGCGCGCCTGACGCCACATGCGTGCGCCCGAGGCCTGCAAAGCGATGCCCACAAATATAAGGATATAGATCAGCCAGAAGCCAATATTGGCCCCGCCGTTGAATTCCGGCACCGGCGAATTGTTCCAGAACACATTGAGAAACGGCGTGTTGAACTTAATCATATCCACCATCACATGCACGAAGTCGAGCATCACGGCGTCAATGCCGGGCTGCTTTTCGCTGTGTTTAAACATAAAGCCTAAGATGGAGATAAGGGTGGATAACAGCGCCGGAATAAAAATCACCCAGCCAGCCACTCGCTTGAGGATGGCGATGCGGCCAGCCTGTTGATACGTCATGGTGTCTTCCCTTCACAAACAGTAGTTTTGCCCTAAGTCTACCTGCACTACAGCAAATTTTCCTGAAAAATGCGTAACCTGCCGTAAGTCGGTTTTCGCCGCCGCCCATGTTAAGGTAGGGCAAACTGTCAATGGAGCTGTTGTATGACCTATCGTCGCCCTGTGCTGGCCGCTATTTTTGATATGGATGGCTTACTGATCGATTCTGAACCGCTATGGGATCGCGCCGAGCTGGAGGTGTTTGCCAGCCTGAATGTGGATATTAGCCGCCGCCACGAGCTGCCGGATACGCTCGGCCTGCGCATCGATCAAACCGTACGCATGTGGTACGAAGCGCTGCCGTGGAACGGGCCGGATCAGGCCGAAGTCACTCAGCGCATTATTGCCCGCGCGCTGGCGCTGGTTGAAGAGACGCGGCCGCTGTTGCCTGGCGTAGAGCAGGCGCTGCAGCTGTGTCAGCAACAGGGTCTGGCGATTGCGCTGGCCTCGGCGTCTCCGCTGGCGATGCTGGAACGCGTGCTGGAGATGTTCAATCTGCGTCACTACTTTAGCGCCCTCGCCTCGGCTGAAGCGCTGCCTTACAGCAAACCGCATCCGCAGGTGTATCTGGATGCTGCGGCAAAGCTGGGGGTTGATCCGCTCAACTGCGTGGCGCTGGAAGACTCGTTCAACGGCATGATCGCCAGCAAAGCCGCGCGTATGCGTTCCATCGTGGTGCCTGCCGCCGAACATCGCCACGATGCGCGCTGGGCACTGGCCAATGTGCAACTGGAAAACCTGACGCAGCTGCAGGCGGAACATCTGTTTAACTGATCGCTGTGCATCGTGCGTTACGCCTGGCGGATGTTTCGCCCGGTTGCAGGTGCAAAAGTAAGCCAGACCGTTAATTTCCCGCGCTTTTTTCAGGCGCGGGCCAGTAAAAAATTCACTCTTCGTTACAGCGTCACCGTTCTCATTTACTGGATAAATCCCTATACTGGATGCATCGACAGTTTTGCAGCCAGGTTCCATCATGACGGCCGAAGGCCATATCATTTTTGCCATCGCCAGTGCGATATTTGCCAAACGCGCCGAACTGACGCCGGTGATGGCCAGTGCCGACTGGTGGCATCTGGTGCCGGCTGCGCTGCTGACTTGCCTGCTGCCGGATATCGATCACCCTAAATCGGTGCTGGGCCAGCGGCTAAAATGGCTGTCGCAGCCGATAGCCCGCGCTTTTGGCCATCGCGGCTTTACCCATAGCCTGCTGGCGGTGGCGGTCAGCCTGTGGCTGTTTCAGATTAACGTGCCGGCCGACTGGTTCCTGCCAGCGGATGTCCTGCAGGGCATGACGCTCGGCTATCTGAGCCACATTGTCGCCGATATGCTGACGCCCGCCGGCGTGCCGCTGCTGTGGCCGTGCCGCTGGCGCTTTCGCCTGCCTATCCTCAACAGCCAGCAAGGCAACCAGCTGGAGCGCGCGCTGTGCCTCGCACTCGTAGGTTATGCGCTGTGGTTTCCGCCCGGTATGCCGTCGTTTGGCGCTAACGGCTGGCCGGAGCAGCTGTTCAACAACCTGCAGAACGGCATTGGCCGGCTGGTGAACGGCAGTACGCGCTGAAGTGTTTTTCCTTCTGCCAGCGATTGCTGAAATAATCGCCTTAAATTCCATTTAGTTATAACCCAGACGATTTAGATATATTGTTCCCGCAGGGCCAACTGGTACCATGCCGCGACAGTTACAGAGGATCCCTCTGCTATTTACGGTTACGCGGCGCGATCGCGTGGCGACCTTCAGGAGTTAACAATGAATATTCCTCTGATCATCAATATCGTGGCATTTGTCGCGCTGCTGATTGCGTTAAACCGCGTCGGCAACCAGAGCTGGAGCCTGTCGAAGCGTGTGCTGACCGGCCTGGTGCTGGGGGTGATCTTTGGCCTGGCACTGCAGGCCATTTATGGCGAAAACAGCCCGGTGGTGAAAGAGTCGATTGGCTGGTTTAACATCGTCGGCAACGGTTATGTTCAGCTGCTGCAGATGATTGTCATGCCACTGGTGTTTGCCTCAATCCTTAGTGCGGTGGCGCGGCTGCATAACGCCTCGTCGCTGGGCAAAATCAGCGTGCTGACCATCGGCGTGCTGCTGTTTACCACCGCCATTTCCGCACTGGTAGGCGTGCTGGTGACCGGCCTGTTCCACCTCAGCGCCGAGGGACTGGTACAGGGCGCGCAGGAAACCGCGCGTCTGAGCGCCATCCAGAGCAACTACGTTGGTAAAGTCGCGGATCTCAGTACGCCGCAGTTGCTGCTCTCCTTTATCCCGAAAAACCCGTTTGCCGATCTGGCCGGTGCCAATCCAACGTCGATCATCAGCGTAGTGATTTTCGCCGCTTTCCTCGGTGTGGCGGCGCTGCAGCTGCTGAAAGATGACAAAGCCAAAGGCGAGCGCGTGCTGGTGGCGATTGATACCCTGCAATCCTGGGTGATGAAGCTGGTCCGTCTGATCATGAAGCTGACGCCGTACGGCGTGCTGGCGCTGATGACCAAAGTGGTTGCCGGTTCCAACCTGCAGGACATCATCAAACTGGGCGGCTTTGTGGTGGCCTCGTATCTCGGCCTCGCGATCATGTTTGGCGTTCACGCGCTGCTGCTGTCAATCAACGGTATCAACCCGCTGCGCTTCTTCCGTAAAGTCTGGCCGGTGATTACCTTTGCCTTCACCAGCCGTTCCAGCGCCGCCAGTATTCCGCTGAACGTGGAGACACAGACGCGTCGTCTGGGCGTACCGGAATCCATCGCCAGCTTCTCGGCCTCGTTTGGCGCGACTATCGGCCAGAACGGCTGTGCCGGCCTCTATCCCACCATGCTGGCGGTGATGGTAGCGCCGACCGTGGGTATCAACCCGTTTGACCCGGTATGGATCGCCACGCTGGTCGGTATTGTCACGCTGAGTTCAGCCGGTGTGGCGGGCGTCGGTGGCGGCGCGACCTTTGCCGCGCTGATCGTCCTGCCGGCGATGGGACTGCCGGTCACGCTGGTGGCATTGCTGATCTCCATCGAACCGCTGATTGATATGGGCCGTACCGCGCTCAACGTTAACGGCTCGATGACCGCCGGTTCACTGACCAGCCGCTGGCTGGGTATGACCGACAAAAAAGTGCTGGAGAGCGACGAACACGCGGAACTGGCGCACCGCTAATTAACCCGTTTTCCCGTAACGGCAGGCCGCAAAGCCTGCCGTTTTTTTTGCCGTTTTCTGCACTTTTTCCGCAATCATGGCGCTAACGTCAGGAAAGCGTTAAGCGTGGTAAACGAAGGCAAAATCGACGGTTTTTTGCTTGAGTTTGCGCGCTGAAAGGCGAATGCTGCGGGGAGTTACCGCAGGAGAACCGTCATGAGAAACGTTATCGCCTCAATGCTGGCGTTAACCCTGATAGCGCCAACCGTAAGTTTTGCTCATCCGTATGGCTGGGGTCCTGGACCCGGCCCGCACTGGGGTGGTCCGGGTCCCCGCTGGGGCCATCCCGGACCGCTGCGTTTTCTGCCGGAGGCCGCGACTGCCGTGCTGATTGGCGGACTGACCTACTACCTGCTGAACGGTAGCTACTACCAGCGGCAGGGCGACACCTACGTGGTGGTCCAGCCACCGGATGGCCCACCGGCCAGCGCCATGCGCGTTCTGGATTACAATGGCAAACGCTATTACGTGCAGGATGGTCACTACTATCAGCGCGAGATCAGCGGCAGCTACATTGAGGTGCCGCGGCCGTATGGGCTGTAAGCGCACAAAGAAAAACGGCCCGTCTGAGACGGGCCGTTTGTTATTCTGCTGCCGTTACTGCGCGGCTTGCGGATCGGTATCGTAATCCTTACAGCTCTGGAAGCCGTAGTTCATGACGCGACCGGTGTCGTTATAGCTCACAAAGTAAGTCTGCTGTTTGCCATCACGCTCACCAATCACGTAGGTCTGGCAGGTACCCCGTGCGTGAACCATGGTGATCTCGGTTGACGCCGGTCCGGCAATCTGGCGCACCTGTTCACGCGTCATGCCTTTTTTCACATCCTTCACCACAGGCTTAGTCACGTAGCTTTCCGCACGATCGTAAGTTGTACAACCAGACAGGGCTGCCAGCGTCATAGCGGCAGCGATACATCCCAGCACTTTATTCATCTTGTTGTTCCTCATACTTTATCCATGTCCCACTAAGCCTGGAACATAATTCCAGATTTATCAACTCAATGGCGGTGCTTTCGGTCAGTTCTGAAGCGTCAGGATTACGTAAAGATACTGTTTTGCCGTCACCGGCTCCGTATAATCGCGGCGCAAGATACATCTTAAAGCCAAAAATAACACAGAGGATCAATGACACCTGCACACCCTAACCGGCTGGTTTATGCCATCACGCTCGGCCTGCTCGCCGCGCTCGGGCCGCTTTGTATCGATCTCTATCTGCCCGCCCTGCCTGAACTGGCGCGCGACCTCGGTAGCGAAACCGCTACTGCCCAGCTAAGTCTGACCGCCGGTCTGCTGGGGCTGGGCGCCGGACAGCTGCTGTTTGGTCCGATGAGCGATAAGTTTGGCCGTATTCGTCCGCTGCTGCTGTCGCTGGCGCTGCTGTTCATCGCCTCAATTGGCTGTGCGCTGGCGAAGGATATTCACGCTCTGCTGGTGGCGCGCCTGTTTGAAGGGCTGGCCGGTGCCGGCGGCGCGGTGCTGTCGCGTGCCATTGCCCGCGATATGTATAGCGGCCATGAGCTGACGCGCTTTTTTGCCCTGCTGATGCTGGTGAATGGCCTGGCGCCGATTGGTGCGCCGGTGCTGGGCGGTGCGCTGATGACGGTGCTGAACTGGCGCGGCATCTTTGTAGTGCTGGGCGCGATTGCCGTGCTGCTGATTCTGCTGGCGCGCTGGAAGCTGCACGAAACCCTGCCCGCCGAACGCCGCAGCCAGGGATCGATCTTCTCCGCCTGGGCGGCGCTCGGCCAGGTCATCACCCACCGACCATTCATGGGCTTCTGCCTGACGCAGGGCTTCATGATGTCCGGCATGTTTGCTTATATCGGCGCCTCGCCGTTTGTACTGCAGCAGATTTACGGCCTGTCACCGCAGGCATTCAGCTTGTGCTTTGCGGCGAACGGTATTGGCCTGGTGATTGCTTCCCAGACCAGCGCCCGGCTCTGTCCGCTGTGGGGCGAATATCGCGTGCTCAAGGGCGGCCTGACGCTGGCGTTTGTCGCCTCCAGCTGCCTGCTGCTGGCCGGCGTGAGCGGCGCGCCGCTGCCGCTGGTGCTGGTGGCGCTGTTCTTCACCATCGCCAGTAACGGCGTGATCGCCACCACCGCGTCATCGCTGGCGATGCAGAGCCAGGGCCACCGCGCCGGCAGCGCCTCGGCGGTGATCGGCGTTGCGATGTTCTCGCTCGGCGCGCTCAGCGTACCGATCACCGGCCTTGGCGGCACCTCGGTCATCAGCATGACGGCCACCATCTTTGGCTGCTTTATGCTGGCCATCGTGATGTTCATGCTGCTGGCGCAGAAACCAAAAAGCGCCTGAATTGCCAACAGAAACACCGGACAACAAGCCGTTCGGCTTGTTGTTTTTCTGCGGAGGCGTTAGCTTTAGCACATGATTCGCATTGTGCCGTCAGGCTACCGACTTGAGGAGAGGTTCATGTCACTGCAGCAGGAAATCATTCAGGCCCTGGGTGTTAAACCGGTTATCGACCCGCAGCAGGAGATCCGCGTCAGCGTCGATTTTCTGAAGTCCTATCTGAAAGCCCATCCGTTTATCAAAACCCTGGTGCTCGGCATCAGCGGCGGTCAGGACTCAACGCTGACCGGCAAGCTGGCGCAGACTGCCATTACTGAACTGCGTGAAGAGACCGGCGATCACGACTACAGCTTTATCGCCGTGCGCCTGCCATATGGCGTGCAGGCTGACGAGCAGGATTGCCAGGATGCGCTGGCATTCATCCAGCCGGATCGCACGCTGGTGGTCAACATCAAAGAAGCGGTACTGGCCAGCGAGCGCGCACTGCAGGAGGCGGGCATTGCCCTGTCGGATTTTGTGCGCGGTAACGAGAAAGCGCGCGAACGCATGAAAGCCCAGTACAGCATTGCCGGCATGACCAAAGGCGTCGTGGTCGGCACCGATCACGCCGCAGAAGCCGTGACCGGCTTCTTTACCAAGTACGGCGACGGCGGCAGCGACATCAACCCGATTTTCCGCCTCAATAAAGGCCAGGGCAAACAGCTGCTGAAAGCGCTCGGCTGCCCGGAACACCTCTATCTCAAACACCCCACCGCCGATCTGGAGGACGATCGTCCCGGTCTGCAGGATGAAGTGGCGCTGGGCGTGACCTATCAGCAGATTGATGATTTCCTCGAAGGCAAAACCATCGACGCCGACGCGGCGAAAATCATTGAAGGCTGGTATACCAAAACCGAGCATAAACGTCGTCCGCCGATCACCGTGTTCGACGATTTCTGGAAGAAGTAATCCCTGCGGCTTCCCGCTCCCCTTGCGGGAAGCCTGCCTCTTCACGTCCCCGCTGGCGAGAAAACGCGCACGCTGATATACTGTATGCACAACCAGTAAGCGGAGCGTTCTTTGGTCAGACGAGCAAACCGCCATCGCCTCGAATTTGATGCGGCGGCTATCTATCAATATCCCGAACATCTGCGTCAGTGGCTGGAAGGCTTGCCTAATCAGCCGGGCGTTTACACTTTCCACGGTGATAACGACAACCTGCCGCTGTACATCGGCAAGAGTATCAACCTGCGCAGCCGGGTGATGGCCCATTTTCGCACGGCGGATGAAGCCAGCATGCTGCGCCAGGCGCGACGCGTCAGCTGGATCCCCACCGCCGGGGACGTGGGCGCACAGCTGCTCGAAGCGCAGATGATCAAAACACAGCAGCCGCTGTTCAATAAGCGCCTGCGCAAAAACCGCCAGCTGTGCTCGCTGCAGCTGGGCGATGGCGCACCGCAGGTGGTTTACGCGCGCGATCTCGATTTCTCCTCCTCGCCTGACCTGTACGGGTTATTCCGCAGCCGCTTTGCCGCGTTAGAGAAGCTGAAAAGCCTCGCCGATGAGCTGCGCCTGTGTCACGGCCTGCTGGGATTAGAGCGCCTGCAGCCGGGGCGCGGCTGTTTCCGCGCGGCGCTTAAACGCTGTGCCGGTGCCTGCTGCGGGGCGGAACCGCTGGCGGCGCATCAGCAGCGCCTGCTGGCAGGGCTGGAGCAGCTGCGCGTGGTGTGCTGGCCGTGGCAGGGCCCGGTGGGTATGGTGGAGCGCGGGACGGAGATGACGCAGATTCACGTCATCGATCACTGGTTCTGGCTGGGATCGGTCAGCAGTGAGCAGGAAGCGCGTCAGCTGCAGCGTGCGCGTCACGGCTTCGACCATGACGGCTACAAAATTCTCTGCCGACCGCTGCTGTCCGGCGTTTATCCGCTGATTGAGCTGTAACGCAAAACCGCCGACGCTGCCCAAAGCAGCGTGTGCAATGGACAACGTCGGCGGTCTCAAACCGGTGAGCTAAACGGCTTATTCACCATCAGCCGGCGGTGGCGGCATTTTACCGTCATGCGGGCCTTTTTCTGTCAGACGTTTCTCAAAGTTGGCGTTGTACTGCTTCTTCTGGTCTGGCGTCAGCACGTTATAGATCTTGTTCTGGGTTTCCAGCATCTTCAACGCATGCTCTTTCGCATTGGCGCTCATTTTGTCTGCCTGCGCTTCTGCTTTGGCACGGTCAAAGGTGTCGGATGCGATGATGCTGTGGTTAGCACGACGCTCTTCCAGCGATGGACGCTTCATGTCTTTGTGGCTGTCACGCAGGATGTCGCGAATCTGGGTTTTCTGCGCGTCGGTCAGGTTGAGTTCTTTGAACATCATGTCCATGCCGTGGTGGCGCATCGGCTTGTGCATCGGTTTTTCACTGCCCGCTGGCGGCGGCGTCAGGTTGTCAGCCGCAGCATGGACGATATTGGCGGCACCGAAAGCCATTGCGGTAGCCAGAAACAGGGAGGTCAGTTTACGCATAATATTGTCCTTACTTTTCAGTTTAATGACGACAGCCTGTGTCGCGTCTTCGGAAACAAGCATACGACGCTGAACGTCAACTACTCAGAGGCTGAGTAAAGCCCTGCAAGCATAAAAGACAGATATCGGGCAATCATGGAGAGATTGCGAAGAAATGCGTGAGGAATTGCAAAAGAGTATGACGATCAAGGGGAAAGCGCAGGAATTAAGGAGGAGTGTAATGGCTTTGTCGGTTTTGCGGAAGGGAAAATGTCGTTAATTTGCACACATTCTCTGCTCACCCGTGACCTCTCCCGTCACAGGGAGAGGAGGGATTGCCGGGTAGAGCTTTCGGATTACAACTCCAGCGCCTGGGTCTGCTCACTCTCCTCCACCAGCATCAGCCCGGCGCGCAGGCCCGGTGCCACGTTGGGATTGGGGAACAGCACATATTCACGCGCCTGCTGCACGTAATAGCGCCGCTCACCCTCTTCCGCCAGCAGCGTGCCCTGCGGGAAAGCCGTGAAGTTGAGAGTTTCCGGGCCCATGTGCAGAACAAACTGCTCGCCGTGCCGGGTGATTTGCTGTGCCACGCGATAATGGCGCGGCGTCTCGCGCACCGGCGGCAGCGCCTCACCGTACAGCAGCGCCGCCAGCGCACGCTGCACACCGCTGAACTGCGTGAGATCGTTCTCGCCAAACGGCAGCGCCTTTCCCAGCTCCAGCGTACAACTGGCTGCCGCGTAGTGTTCACAGCTGAAGTGGGTGAAGGTGCCGCCCGGCGCACGGTGAAACACCAGCGCTTCCAGTTCGGCCGCTGCCAGCCAGTGTAAAAAATCTGCTGGCCACGGCTGGCTGTTGAGCGGCATCACGCCAAAGCGCGTATGCCACGAACCGCGAATCGCGGTGTGCAAATCGAGATGCCAGCGAATTTCGTGATCGAGGCACTCGCACCAGAAGTTCTCCAGCGCCTGCTCCAGCTGGAGCGCGCGCTGCGCCTCCGGCACGTCGGCCACCTGTTGCCAGCGGCCACCGAACAGCCGGTTGATATCATAATGCTGGTAGCGTTTGCCGCTGCGCAGCGCCGCCGGGTTGCCGAGGATCACCAGCAGGCGCACGGCCAGCGGTTTTTCCCCCTGCAGCAGCGGCGTCAGCAACAGATTGAGGATCTCCACCGGGGCGGTCTCGTTGCCGTGAATCCCGGCGGAGAGAACCAGCGCCTGCTGCGTGGGCGTATGCGGTGTCAGGGATAGTATGCCCTCATCATGCCACTGCCAGTGCAGGTGGGCGTTACTGCCCTGCCGCTGCGCGGGCGGGCGGCCTGACAGGGTTTGCTGTAAAAAGTCCTGCATGTTCACTCCTTTCTGACACAGGGGGCAACACATTTGCCCCCGGCGTTAACGCTGAAACGCGTAGACACTGCCTAAGTCTAGCAGCTGTGTCAGCTCGTCCAGCGCGCTTCGCCCTTCGCTCAGCAGCTGCGGATCGGCCAGGTCGGCCTGCGTCAGGCGGTCGCGATAGTGACGATCCACCCAGTCATTCAGACGCGTAAACAGGCGATCGTTCATCAGCACCGCCGGATTGACGGCCTGACGCTCCGCCTCGGTTAACACCACGCGCAGACGCAGACAAGCCGGTCCGCCGCCGTTGCACATGCTCTCGCGCAGATCAAACACCTGCAGCTCACGAATCGGGCCGCCGCTCTCCACCAGCTCGCTCAGGTAGCGCCACACGCCGGCATGCTGACGCGACTCTTCCGGCAGCACCAGCCGCATACCGCCGTCCGGATGCTGCAGCAGCTGGCTGTTAAACAAGTAGGTGTTCACCGCATCGGCCACTGACACCCGATCGCGCGGCACCACAATCGGCTGGAAGCCTGGCACCTGCGCCGCCAGCTGTTGCAGCAGCTGGGGCTGGTCGACAAACGCCTCTTCGTGGCAGAAAAAAACCTGCTGATTGCTGACGGCGATTACGTCGTTGTGGAACACCCCCTGATCGATCACCGCCGGATTTTGCTGAGCAAACAGCGTGCGCGCGTCATCCAGCTGATGCAGTCTCGCCACCGCCGCGCTGGCTTCACGCGTCTGACGCGCCGGATAGCGCGCCGGTGCGCTGCCCTGCTGCTGGCCGTCGCGGCCGTAGACAAACAGCTGCACGCCGGGCGTGCCATAGTCAGCGCCGAAGCGGTTATGGTTGGCTGCACCTTCGTCACCAAACAGCGCCACCTGCGGCAGCGCGTCGTGTACGCTGAAGTGGCGGCCATCGCGGAAGATGGAGCGCAGCAGGTCGGCGGTTTCCGGCGCTTCAATCGCCCGGTGGAACTTATTGTTCAGGTTGGCAACGGTAAAATGCACTTTGCCGTCGGCGCTGTCGGCAGAGGGCGAAACCGTGGCCGCATTGGCCACCCACATCGCCGACGCCGAACTGGCCGCTGACAGCAGTTGCGGTGCCTGCTGCGCCGCTTTGGCCAGCACCTGCGCATCGCTGCCGCTGAATCCCAGCTGGCGCAGCAGCGGCAGATTAGGCCGCTCGTGCGGAGGGATAACCCCCTGCACATAGCCCATGTCGGCCAGCGCCTTCATTTTCAGCAGCCCCTGTTTGGCCGCCAGTCGCGGATTGGAGGGCTGCAGCTGATTGCGCGTGGAGGCTTCGTTGCCAAACGACAGGCCGGCGTAATGGTGCGTCAGGCCGACCAGACCATCAAAGTTTGCTTCAAACGCCTTCATGATGTCGCTCCTGAAGCAGCAAAATCGAGCCCTGGCGACAGGCTGCCCGGCAGCGCTAAGCTGCTGCTCTCCAGCGAGGCCATCGGCCAGGCGCAGTAATCCGCCGCGTACCAGGCGCTGGCACGGTGATTACCGGAAGCGCCCACGCCGCCAAACGGTGCCGAACTGGCGGCGCCGGTCAGCGGTTTATTCCAGTTCACGATGCCGGCGCGCGCTTCCAGCAGCAGCTGATCAAACTGGTCACGCTGCGGTGACACCAGTCCGCACGACAATCCGTAGCGCGTGTCGTTGGCGAGGCCAATCGCCTGCGCGTAATGGTCGTAGCGGATGACCTGCAGCAGCGGTCCGAACACCTCTTCGTCAGGTAGTCCGGCGACGCCGGTCATGTCGATGATGCCGGGCGTAATAATCGCGCTGTCGCGATCCGGCCAGCGCATCGCCAGCAACTCCTTTCCACCCAGCGCAATCCGCTGCTGCCAGGCAGCGAAGATCTGCCCGGCGGCGGCGGGCGAAATCACGCTGCCCATAAACGGCTGCGGTTCGGCGTCCCACGCTGCCGGTTTGAGGCGCGCACTCACCTCGACCAGGCGCTGCAGGAAGGCATCACCCGCCGCACCGCGTTTCACCAGCAAACGACGCGCGCAGGTGCAGCGCTGGCCGGCGGTAATGAACGCCGACTGAATGGCGATATGCACCGCGCCATCAATGTCGGCCGGATCTTCCACAATCAGCGCATTGTTGCCGCCCATCTCCAGCGCCAGCATTTTCTCCGGCTGTCCGGCGAACTGGCGATGCAGGTGATAGCCGGTGGCCGCGCTACCGGTAAACAGCAGGCCGTCAATCTGCTCCGCCTGCGCCAGCGCCTGGCCGGTATCACGTCCGCCCTGTAACAGCGCCAGCGTACCCGCCGGCAGGCCCGCTTCCTGCCACAGCTGCACAGTTTTCTCTGCGGTTGCAGGCGTCAGTTCGCTTGGTTTAAACAGCACGCAGTTGCCCGCCAGCAGCGCCGGCACGATATGTCCGTTTGGCAGATGGCCAGGGAAGTTATACGGCCCAAACACCGCCAGCACGCCGTGCGGCCGGTGGCGCAGCGAACTCTCGCCCTCCGCCTGCTCGCCGGTGCGGGTGTGATAAGCCTTAATCGAAATGGCCACTTTATTGATCATCGCCTGCACTTCGGTCAGCGTTTCCCAGCGCGGCTTGCCGGTCTCACGTGCGATGATCGCCGCCAGCTCGGTTTTATCCCGCTCCAGCAGACGGGCAAAATCCTCTACCCGCGCCTGGCGGGCAGCAAACGGCAGACGTGCCCATGCCGGGAACGCCGCGCGAGCCGCCTCACAGGCCGCCGCCACCTGCGCCGCAGAAGCAGCGTTGCCCTGCCATAAGATCTCGCCGCTCACCGGATTGTGTTTACTCAGCGTCCCCGCGCTGCCCGGCTGCCATTCACCGTTGATAAAATGCGTCATGCGTTATTCTCCTCGCGACCCAGGGTAACCACCCGCAGCGAATCGCCATAGTCGCAGCGCAGCGCGGTGCGCTGCTGCTGATTAATCAGAACCTGTCCGGATGCGACATCGACCGGCAGCAGCGCCACGCGAAACTGCTGATAGTCGCAGTTCGCCACCAGACACAGCGGCCAGTGCGCCTCAGCTTCGCCTTCGCTGGCGGTCAGCACTTTGCTCTTGCGGATGGCGCGGATGCGGTCAATCTCACACTCCAGCGTCGGGCCGCCGTCAAAGATGTCGATATAGTTGAGATAGCGGAAACCCTCGGCTTCCAGCACCGCGCGCGCCGGCGCGGTTTTCGGGTGGACTTCACCAATCACCTGCTGTGCCGCTTCCGACAGATAGTGGATATACAGCGGATGCTTGGGCATCAGTTCAGCGATAAAGGCTTTTTGCCCGGTGCCGCTGAGAAAATCGGCCTGGCGAAACTCCATAGAGAAGAAACGGCTGCCCACGCTGTCCCAGAATGGCGAATGTCCCTGCTCGTCGCTGACGCCGCGCATCTCCGCAACCACGTGCTTCATGAAGCGCTCGCGGAAATTCGCCATAAACAGAAAGCGCGACTTGGACAGCAGATGGCCGTTTTTACCGTCGCGGTAGTCAGGATCGAGGAACAGCGTACACAGTTCGCTGCTGCCGGTGTGATCGTTACTCAGCGACAGCGTCGGCAAACTGGCGTAAACGTTCAGCTCTTTCGAGGCGTGTACCTGAGTACCGACGCGGAAGTTGTACCAGGGATCCTGCAAACCTACCGCCACTTCAATGGCGCAGATGCCAACGGCGCGATTGTCACTGCTATCCGCCAGCACAAATACGTAGCCCTGTTCAGCGCGCGGCAGCGCGTCCTGCCAGGTTTGCAGCGAGCGCTCAATGCGCGCTTTCAGCGTCTCGCTGTCAGCGGGCAGCGAGGTCAGACCGCCGCCGGTTTTCCCCGCCAGCGCCAGCAGCTGCGGCAGATCGTCACGTTCGACGGGGCGGATCACCATCATGATGTGGCTCCTTTGAGCACGCGTGCGCAGGCGCGTTCGAAGCGCGCCAGCCCTTCTTTTACTTCACGCTCGCTGATGTTCAGCGCCGGCGCAAAGCGCACCACGCTGGCACCGGCGATCAGTACCATCACGCCCTCTTCCGCCGCCGTCAGGTTGAACTGTTTGGCTTTACCGGCAAAATCGTCATTCAGTACCGCGCCAATCAGCAGGCCCAGGCCGCGAATCTCTTTAAACACCGGCAGCCGCTGGTTGATCTCCTGCAGCGCCGTGACAAACCACTGGTGCCGCTCGGCGACGCCAGCCATAAACTCAGGCTGATTGATCAGCTCCAGCACTTTACCGGCCACCGCACCGGCCAGCGGGTTGCCGCCGTAAGTGGTGCCGTGCGTGCCGACGCCCATCACCTGCGCCAGATCTTCACGCGTCAGCATCGCACCGATGGGGAAGCCGCCGCCCAGCGCCTTGGCGGTGCTCAGCACATCCGGCGTGACGCCGTAATGCATATAGGCATACAGCGAGCCGGTACGGCCGACACCGCTCTGCACTTCATCAAAAATCAACAGCGCCTGATGGCGGTCGCATAGTTCGCGCAGTCCGCGCAGGAACGCCGGATCGGCCGGTAATACACCGCCCTCGCCCTGAATCGGCTCGACGATGACCGCGCAGGTCTGGTCATTAATTAAGGTCGCCGCCGAGGCCAGATCGTTAAAGGTGGCATGCTGAATGGCTGGCGGTAACGGGGCGAAATCGCGCGAATAGGCGGGCTGGCCGCCGGCTGAAACGGTGAACAGGGTGCGGCCGTGGAAGGCATTGGTGAAGGCGACGATACCGTTTTTTTCGGCACCGAAACGGTCGTGCGCCACTTTACGCGCCAGCTTCAGCGCGGCCTCGTTGGCTTCCGCCCCGGAGTTACAGAAGAACACGCGGTCAGCAAAGGTGGCATCAATCAGCTGCTTCGCCAGGCGCAGAATCGGTTCGTTGGTGTAGCCGTTGCCGGTGTGCCACAGTTTACCGGCCTGCTCGGTCAGCGCCTGCTGCAGCGCGGGATGCGCATGGCCAAGCGCGTTCACCGCGATGCCACCGGCAAAATCGATGTACTCTTTGCCCTGCTGATCCCACAGCGTAGAACCCTCGGCACGCACCGGCACAAAAGCCGCAGGGGCATAAACCGGCATCATCCATTGATCGAAATCGTGACGTGAAACCTGCAGTGACATAGCCATTTCTCCTGCCTCACTTCGGGTGAAGCTTTTGTTTTAAAATTGTTAAAAGTTGCTGAGTTGCAGCTCGACTATAGAGTGCAGTTAACGTGCCAGCCAGAGGAAAAAATGCATAAATCAGGTTAGCCAACGAAATATCAATAACTTACACCCTTTCGCTATGCACATTTAATGCATAAAAAGTGAATAACCATCCGATGACAGCGGCACCGCAGTAATTTGTTTAGCGGATTTATGCATTCGCAAAATGAAATATTGCTTTTGTGATCGCACAGCGGATATTTCGCCAAAATGAGGCGTCTGCTGCGCCATTTTGGGGCGTGCTGCGCTCAGCGGGTGCAAGTGACAGCCCGGTTCAGGCATCGGCGTGGTGCATGTCAGCCGTTTATTAGTAACAACTGATTAACTTATTTTGGCTACCTTGTGCCAGGCTGGCCGGTAATTAAACGTATTAAAGATCGGGATATTATTTAGCCTGAAATAAACCGACACAGTGCGTCAATGCGGATAATTTACGGGGTGACTATCAGCCTGCTTTGATTCATAAGCATTGAACTTTAAGGCATAGGCTTGTGCTATTTAAGGCAATAAAACGCTATTTTTATTAAGTCATATCCCTCTTACTTTAATCATTACTTATCAATAATATAAATATTAATCGTCGATTAAACGCTCACTTAATCATGATAAGTAAAAGCGATTCCCATTTCCGAATAATGGAATTGGCGTATAAAAATCGCACAAATAGCCAATAAGAAATTATTTGTTACAACTATTGCACTACTGATCTTTATCCTTTTGTGTCATTTTCTTGTCACCCCACCAGGGGCTTAAAAAATTAAAAAATAACACAGGGTAAAAATATAAATGATGAAGCGCACTTTACTGGCAGCAGTCATGCCATTGCTGCTGGGATTTTCTGTGGCTCAGGCCGCTGAAATCTATAATAAGGATGGTAACAAGCTGGATCTGGTCGGCAAAATTAACGTGTCGCACCTGTTCTCCGATGACACCACCAATGATGGTGATACCTCATCGTATGTCCGTATCGGTTTTAAGGGCGAAACCAAAATTACCGATCAGCTGACCGGCTACGGTTTCTGGCAATCGCAGTTCAGCCTGCGTAACACGGAAGGCGCCGATGCGCAGGCCGGTAATAAAACCCGCCTCGGCTATGCGGGTCTGAAGTTTGCGCAGTTTGGTTCGATCGACTATGGCCGTAACTATGGTCTGATTTATGACGTGCTGGGCTATACCGATATGCTGCCTTTCTTCGGCGGTGATTCCGGTTATGTCGATGCTTTCCTGTCCGGTCGCTCCACCGGCGTGCTGACCTGGCGTAACAAAGATTTCTTCGGTCTGGTTAAAGGCTGGAACGTCGCAGCGCAGTACGAAGGCAAGAACGAGCGCAGCGACAGCGCGGCAACGCCAAACCTGGCGGTACGCCGCTCCAACGGTGATGGTTTCGCCCTTTCCACCTCGTATGACACCGACTTTGGCCTGAGCGCGGTGGCCGCCTATGCCAGCCTCAATCGCGTCAGCGCGCAAAACCTTGCCACTTACGGCAGAGGTGAGAAAGCCGAACACTGGGAAACCGGGGTGAAATATGATGCTAACCAGCTCTATCTGGCGACCATCTACGGCGAATCCCACAACGCTACGCCAATCGGTAACAGCGGGTTCGCCAACAAAGCGGTGAATTTTGAAGCCGTGGCGCAGTATCAGTTCCTGAACGGTTTCCGTCCGTCGCTGGGCTACGTGAGCTCAAAGGGCAAAAATATTGAAAACGTCGGCGACGCCTGGCTGTTCAAATACGCGTCCGTGGGTGCCACCTACTACTTCAACAAGAACATGTCGGTCTACAGCGAATACCGCATCAACCTGCTGAAAGATGACAACGCGCTGCGCCTGAAAACCGACGATATTACCGCGGTCGGTCTGGTGTACCAGTTCTGATGATGATTTACCCTCATGGCATCCCGGCAAGTGTCGGCTGAGGATGCAGCAAAGGGCAGCTCCGGCTGCCCTTTTTCTCTGGTGCCGCGCTGATTATGGCGCCAGCAGGTCGAAGCGGTTTTCATCCCCCTGATCCAGCATCACCGGCGGCTGCACCTGCAGCGTAATCCAGTTGGAAGTCACGCGATTTTGCTTGCTGTCCTCCAGCGCCACCGACAGGCGATAACTGTTGTTCGCCTCAGGCGACGCATCCCACGCGGGCATAATAATACTCCAGCCCTGCGGGTCGTTGGGATCGGCACCCGGCGTCAGGCTCAGCGCCTGCGTATCGCCCTGCCAGCTGACTTTACTGATTGGATGAGCACTGCGGATCTGCAGTTTCAGTGGCAAACTCTCGCCCGCATTGAGCTGCCACGGCGGCGTGGCGAGGAATACCGACAGGGTTTTACGCTGGCGGAACTCCAGCACCGGCGTATTGCTGCGCGTGACCAAATCATAGCGGCTACCGCGCAGCGAACGCGCGGCGGCGACGTTATCCGGATTGAGCTGCTGACTGAGCGCCACGCCAAAGCGGTAGTTGAGACGTAAGCCGAGCTGATCCTGGCTCTCGCCTTCATTACTGGTTTTGTGGCTGGCCGATACCGTGACCAGCGGCACCGGCGTATAGGAAACGCCGAGCGTCAGCGCCGATGGATTGTGATAGCTGTTGCCGGAATTAAACAGATCGACATTGTTGCCGAGATATTGCTGCCAGCTGACCGACACGCCCAGCTGGCGGTAAAACGGCAGATAGCCCTGAGTGGTGACATCATACCCGCGCGCCAGCCGCTGCTGCTGGAACGGATTGCGGTTGCGCCAGCCGGACAGCGGCGTGTAGTAGTTGGCGGATAAGCGCAGATAATCGCTCCAGGCTTCGGTGCCCAGCGAGGCGCGCTGCAGTCCGCTGTCAAACAGCCGGTCAACAAAGCCGTTGTAGCCCAGCAGCCAGCCGCCCGCGGCCCAGCGCTGGCCCAGCCCGGCATTGCCCACCATGCCGTCATCGGTCTGGTGCACGCCAAGCTGGCTAAACGTGAGGTAATTGTAGCGATCGGCCCACGGTGTCAGCAGCGAGGCGCCGCTGCCGCTGAAGTTACCGTCCATATCGACGTTAAGATCGATCTGCGCCTGGCCATAAGGCGACAGCAGCGACTGCCCTTCATCCGCCACGCGGGTGGCGACCTCATCGCGAAAATGGTTAAACGCCCAGATACCGGCCTGCTGGCCCAGCGTGGTGTCGCTGTCGCTGTTCTGGCTGGCCTCGCCAATGCTTTTGGCAATGCCCGCCAGCTTTTTACTGAACGCCGCGGTATCGTCCTGATAGCCCAGTGCCGGTAAGGTCTCGGCGATTTTCTGGAAACGCGCGGGGTCGGCAAACGGCGTCGCGGAGACTTCAGTGTCGTCGGTGAAGGCCTGCGCAGGCGCAACGGCAACAAGAACGGGGGCACCGAGGGCGGTAGCAGCGAAAATTTTGCGGGTCAGAACCAATGGCAGCATAGCAAAAGAGTATTCGTTTCAGTTTAGAATTTGAGGTAGCTCACAAAACTGTACGACTTTACCTTAACATATCCTCGCGCCAACGTAGGACTTGTCTTGCTATGTTTCAGAATTTACGCCACCCGCGGGCATGCAGGGCGATCAGACGGGAAAACACGTCGTGCGTTCCCCTCTCCCGGGCGGGAGAGGGTTCGGGTTCGGATGCGGGTTGAACACCCGATCAGCATTAAAAACCTAAACTGTCCAGCAGGTCGTCAACCTGATCCTGGCTGGATACCACACCTGGCGCGTTAGCATGGATCTGCGGACCGTTCAGCAGGCTGTTGCCCTCTTTACGTGCCGCCGCATTGGCTTCCGGCATGTTCTCCAGCAGTACCATCAGCAGCTGACGTTCAATCTCCTGGATCACATCCATCATGCGCTTGATTACCTGACCGGTCAGGTCCTGGAAATCCTGCGCCATCATGATTTCCAGCAGCTGCTTGTTGGTGTACGCCGTGTGAGACGGAACGTCGTCAAGGAACTGGCGCGTATCCGAAACCAACTCGCGTGCATCCGCCAGCTCGATCGGGTTTTCAAACCAGGCATCCCAGCGGCCTTTCAGCTGGGTGGCGCCGGCTTCCATCTGGTCCTGGTGTGGCTGCGCCGCTTCCACACAGTTCAGCGCACGTTCCGCTGCCTGTGCGGTCATCTGCACCACATAATCCAGACGGTCACGCGCGTCCGGAATCGCTTCTGCCGCTTCGGCAATGGCCTGATCCAGCCCCAATTCGCGCAGGCTGTCACGCAGCATACGTGTCAGAGAGCCAATCCGGGCAATAATCTCGTGTGCCGAAGCTTCTTCAGTTGGTTTCGGAAGGTCGCTCATCACATCTCCTTACATACCCAGTTTTTCGAAGATTTTGCCCAACTTCTCTTCCAGCGTGGCGGCGGTGAAAGGCTTCACCACGTAACCGCTGGCACCGGCCTGCGCGGCGGCGATGATGTTCTCTTTCTTGGCTTCGGCAGTGACCATCAGCACCGGCAGTTTGCCCAGCGTGGCGTCGGCGCGAATGGTCTGCAGCAGTTCCAGACCGTCCATGTTCGGCATGTTCCAGTCAGAGATAACGAAATCGAAGCCGCCTGCACGCAGTTTGGTCAGGGCGTCGACGCCATCCTCGGCCTCTTCCACGTTATTGAATCCCAGCTCTTTCAGCAGGTTACGGACGATACGACGCATCGTGTTGAAGTCGTCCACTACCAAAAAGCGCATGTTTTTATCAGCCATATCTACTCCTGTGTTGTCTTGTCCGGCAGGACCGGCTCGTTAAATTCGCAATGCCTGTCCGGCGCTAATTTTGGCCAGCATATGCTGGCTGATGTGACCCAGATCGACCACTTCACTGGTGCCGCCCATCGCTATCGCTTCGCGCGGCATACCAAATACCACACAGCTGGCTTCATCCTGGGCGATGGTCCACGCGCCGGCGCGGTGCATTTCCAGCATCCCGGCCGCGCCGTCGTTGCCCATGCCGGTCAGAATGACCCCCACTGCATTTCGCCCGGCGTTGACCGCAACCGAGCGGAACAGGACGTCCACCGACGGTTTATGGCGGTTCACCGGCGGTCCGTCGTTCAGTTTCACCACGTAGTTGGCACCGCTGCGCGCCAGCTCCATGTGCATCGCGCCCGGCGCGATATAGGCGTGACCGGGCAAAATACGCTCGCCGTCTTCCGCCTCTTTCACGGTGATCTGGCACAGCTTGTTCAGCCGCTCGGCAAACGAGCGGGTAAAACCGGGCGGCATATGCTGCGTAATCAGCAGCGCCGGGCTGGTGGCCGGCAGCGGCTGCAGCACATGGCGAATCGCCTCGGTGCCGCCGGTTGAAGAGCCGATAGCAATCAGCTTTTCACTGCTCAGCAGCGGTCCCGCTTTCAGCATTACCGGCTGCGGCGTGGCAGCACGCGCATGCAGTTTGGCGCGCGCGGCGGCGCGAATCTTGTCGGCGATCATCTGGCTGTAGGCCAGCATGCCTTCACGGATGCCGAGCTGCGGCTTGGTGACGAAATCCACCGCGCCTAACTCCAGCGCACGCAGCGTCACTTCCGATCCTTTACCGGTCAGCGACGAAACCATCACCACCGGCATCGGCCGCAGGCGCATCAGTTTTTCGAGGAAGTCGAGGCCATCCATACGCGGCATTTCGACATCCAGCGTCAGCACCTGCGGGTTATACTGTTTGATCAAATCCCGCGCTACCAGCGGGTCCGGCGCCGTCGCGACCATCTCCATATCGGGATGGCTGTTGATGATCTCCGTCATCAACTGGCGCATCAGCGCGGAATCATCCACGCACATCACGGTGATTTTGCTCATCGTCTTTCCTTGGTCAGTCCATAGACAGTCTGTCCACGCAGCCAGAACTCTTTACTGATCTGACTGAAGTTTTCCGAATGCCCGGCAAACAGCAGACCGCCCGGCTTCAGCAGGGGGACAAAACGGCGCAGAATTTGTTCCTGCGTCTCTTTATCGAAATAGATCATCACGTTACGACAGAAAATCGCGTCGAACGGCCCCGGCAATGCCCAGTCGTGCGCCAGTAAATTGAGCTGCGCATAGTTCACCATGTTGGCCAGCTCGCTGCGCACGCGCACCATGCCGGCGTGTGGGCCGGTGCCGCGCAGGAAGAAGCGCTGCAGCTGCGACTGCGATAAGGTGCGCAGCTCCTCCTGGCGATAAACGCCCGCTACCGCTTTTTCCAGCACCTGGGTATCAATATCACTGGCGTGGACGGAAAATTTCCCCGGTCCGGTGCCCAGCGTTTCCGCCAGCGTCATGGCAATCGAGTACGGCTCTTCACCGGTTGAAGCGGCGGTGCTCCACACGCTGTAGTTGCCGCTGCGTTTGCGCGCATGCTCTGCCAGAATCGGGAAGTGGTGCGCCTCACGGAAAAATGAGGTCAGGTTGGTGGTCAGTGCGTTAATAAACGCCTGCCACTCGGCACTGTTCGGGTCCTGCTCCAGCAGCGCCAGATAGCGACCAAAATCATCAATATTCAGCATGCGCAGCCGACGTACCAGACGGTTGTAAACCATCTCGCGTTTGTGGTCGGCCAGCACGATGCCCGCGCGCTGATAGATCAGCTGGCTGATACGACGAAAATGTGTATCGGAAAGCGGCAGGCGCTGCACCATTTGTGAGAGCAGCGTCGTGGCTTCATTTTGATCCAATAACGTCGATTTCTTCATTTCGGGTCACCCGGCAACAAACTGATTAAATTGTGATACTGCGGTTGCTACTGTGCTGCCAGTGCACACCATTCACACGGGCCGCCCTGCGGCGGCCACAAGGGTTAAAAGGTTTCCCAGTTATCGTCAGCGCCACGAGCTCCTGCCGCTTGCGCCAGCGCCTGCGGTGCAGACGGACGCGCAATTTTTGGCGCTGTAGTTACGTTAACGGCCTGGGCGACAAATTCTTTACCAATATTGAACACCGCCACCGACTGTTTCAGTCGGCTGGCCTGATCTTCCAGCGCCGCCGCCGCCGTCGCGGACTCTTCCACCAGCGCCGCGTTCTGCTGGGTGACGCGGTCCATCTCGTTCACCGCCAGGCCAACCTGGTCGATACCGCGGCTCTGCTCATCGGAAGCCGAGGCGATTTCGCCCATGATGTCGGTCACGCGGGTCACCGCGTTGACGATCTCGCTCATGGTTTCGCCCGCGCTCTCTACCAGCACCGAGCCGGTATTGACGCGGCTGACCGAATCTTCAATCAGGCCTTTGATCTCCTTCGCCGCCTGCGCGCTGCGCTGCGCCAGACTGCGCACCTCGCCCGCGACCACGGCGAAACCACGCCCCTGCTCACCGGCGCGTGCCGCTTCCACCGCAGCGTTCAGCGCGAGGATATTGGTCTGGAAGGCGATACCGTCAATCACGCTGGTGATATCGGCAATCTTCTTCGAACTGCCGGCGATGTCCTTCATGGTGCTGACCACGCCATCGACCACTTTGCCGCCCTGTTGCGCCGTTTCGGACGCGTTCAGCGCCAGCTGCGACGCCTGACGGGCGTTTTCCGCGTTCTGCTTCACGGTGGCGGTCAACTGCTCCATGCTGGCCGCGGTCTGCTCCAGCGATGCGGCCTGCTGTTCGGTACGCGAAGAGAGATCGTTGTTGCCCATGGCGATTTCGCTGGCGCCGGTGTAGATGGCGTCCGAACCGTCGCGCACGATGCGTACGGTGCGCGCCAGCTCCTGCTGCATGTGCTGCAGCGAACTGAGCAGGTCGCCCATTTCGTTACGTACGCTGAGATCGACCGGCTGCGTCAGATCGCCGCGCGCAATATGGCGGATGTGCTCAATGCTCTGCTGCAGCGGACGGATCAGCGCCGTACGCATACCGCTCCACACCAGCGCAATCACCAGCAGCGTCACCAGCAGCGTACCGACCACCAGCATAATCGCGTGTTGGTAAGCGCTCTCGTTGGCGTCAATGCCCTGTTTTGCCAGCACAATGTTGTAGGCGAGCCAGGCGTTGTAATCCTTTTCAAATTTGTCCTGAAAACCCTGCGTTGGCTGATCGACAAAGCCTTTAAAGTTACCGGCACTGAGAAAATCAATCAGCTCGGCCAGCGCCCCGCGAAACGCGTTGTAGTTGGCCTGCAGCGTCAGCACGTTCTCCGCGCTTTTGCCCTTTTCCGACAGGTTAGCGTTGAACTCGGCAAAGCTCTGATCGGCGGTTTTCAGCTCCGTATTGGCCAGCGCTACCAGATCTTTTACCGTGGCACCGGAGCCGGCCTGCTGACTGTCCAGCAGATAGCGGATACCGGCACGGTTCAGCGTGTTACGCGCCTGTACCAGCGAAACCCATGAGGTGCCCATCGCCCGCTGCAGGGTGCTAAGACGTTGGTTGTACGCAAAATTATCTTTATCGGCTTTCACCGTTGAAAAAAACATTCCTCCGGAAAACAGCTGCAGTAAGGCAAATAACGCCAGCACGCACAGCAGGCCGGATACCACTCGAACACGACTAAACATAAACACCTCATTAATTGGCGGATCGCTGGTGTTATCGGCGCGCAGGCGCGGATCTTTATGTGAGGTGAAAGGGGTAAGACCAGCAGCAAACCGGAGAAGGGCCAGCCACGCGACCCTCTCCCGCTGCGGGAGAGGGGACGATTCAGGCAGTGATTAAAACGTTTCCCAGTTTCCGTCACTCACCGGGGCCGTAGCGGCTTTACGCACCGCCGGCGGTGTCGTGGTCACCGGGGGACGCACGGCGACCGCTGCCGACGCGCGCGGAATGCGGAACACCGCCACCGACTGGCTCAGGCGGCTGGCCTGCTCCTCCAGCGAGGCCGCGGCGGCGGCCGACTCTTCTACCAGCGAGGCGTTCTGCTGCGTGACGCGGTCCATCTCGGTCACCGCCTGGCCCACCTGGTCGATGCCACGGCTCTGCTCATCCGAGGCCGAAGCGATTTCGCCCATGATGTCAGTCACGCGCGTCACCGCACCGACGATATCCTGCATGGTGTCACCTGCGGTGCCGACCAGCTGCGAACCGGCGTTAACCCGGCTGACCGAATCGTCAATCAGTCCTTTGATCTCCTTCGCCGCCTGCGCGCTGCGCTGCGCCAGGTTGCGCACCTCGCCCGCTACCACGGCAAAACCACGGCCCTGCTCACCGGCGCGCGCCGCTTCGACCGCCGCGTTAAGCGCGAGGATGTTGGTCTGGAAGGCAATGCCGTCGATCACGCTGGTGATATCCGCGATCTTCTTCGAACTGCCGGCGATGTCATGCATGGTGCGCACCACGCCTTCGACCACGTCGCCACCTTTGCGTGCGGTCTCCGACGCGCTGAGCGCCAGCTGCGAGGCCTGCCGGGCATTCTCGGCGTTCTGCTTCACCGTGGCGGTGAGCTGCTCCATGCTGGCCGCGGTCTGCTCCAGCGACGCCGCCTGCTGTTCGGTACGCGCCGAGAGATCGTTGTTGCCGGCGGAAATTTCGCTGGCGCCGGTAAAAATGGCGTCCGAACCGTCGCGTACGTTGCCGACGGTGTGCACCAGCGACTGCTGCATCTCATGCAGACTGCTGGCCAGCTGGCTCATTTCGTTACGCCCTTCAACGGTGATGGTCTGCGTCAGATCGCCTGCGGCGATATGGCGAATGTGACCGAGCAACTGATGCAGCGGCTGAATCAGCACCGTGCGCAGGCCAAACCAGCAGGCGACAATTACCGCGATCACCATCACGGCGACGATCGCCAGCAGCCACATCATGGTGTGGAAGGCACGCTGGTTCTGCGCCACGCCCTCAGCGGCTAAAGCACTCTGCGCGCTGCGCCACTCTTCATAGGTGGCTTTCATTTTGACCTGTTTGGCTTCAATGTTCTGATCAAACATGCCCTGCAGATCGTTGGCTTTCAGCCGGGCCAGCATCGCCTTCAGGCCGTTATTGAACGCGGCATAATCCGCTTCCAGCCGGTCGCGCAGCGCATCAGACAGTCCTGGCGTCGCTGGCAAATCGTAATAGCGCTGATAGTGACCGGCCGCGGTGTCGAGCTGTTTCTCCGTCTGCGCGATCAGTGCATTAAGCTGACCGCCGTTGGTCTGCGACGCCATGCTGCCCTGCATGCGCAGCATGGCGCGGTTGAGCACCGTACGGGTTTGATTCAGTTCAATCCAGGCATCGGACATGGCAGCGACGTTATTACTTGACGTTTGTGCCACAGCAAACGCCTCTTTATCTTTTTGTAATGCCGACCAGAACAGCCCGCCGGACAGTAATTGCATAGCACCGAACACCAGCAGGACTGCGATCAGGCTGGTGACGACGTTGATTCGTTTTAACATGGTGTCTCCAAAAAGGGGGTTACGCCCTGTTTATCGACCGCTGCGCTGAATATTTGAGAGGGTTTACCGGACTTTACGAGGGATAATGCTGAATTAAAGCTTTTTTACAGCGTTTTATAAGTAAAGAAAGCAGGAGATGAGGGAGCGGCGCGCTGTCCGCTCCCGTTTCAGCTTAGAACGTTTCCCAGTTGGCGTCGCTGACCGGCGCGGTCAGCGCTTTGCGTGGCGCACTGGCCTGCGGGGGGGCGATCTGCGGATGGCGCACACCCGTGCTGCTGACAGGCTGAGCGCCACGTGGAATGCGGAACACCGCCACCGACTGGCTGAGACGGCTGGCCTGCTCCTCCAGCGAGGCCGCCGCCGCCGCCGACTCTTCCACCAGCGAGGCGTTCTGCTGCGTGACGCGGTCCATCTCGGTCACCGCCTGGCCGACCTGATCGATACCGCGACTCTGCTCGTCCGACGCCGAGGCGATCTCGCCCATGATGTCGGTGACGCGCGTCACCGCATTGACGATTTCGCCCATGGTATTGCCCGCCGTGCCGACCAGCTGTGAGCCGCTGTCAACGCGACGCACCGAGTCTTCAATCAGCCCTTTGATCTCCTTCGCCGCCTGCGCGCTGCGCTGGGCAAGGTTGCGCACTTCACCGGCCACCACCGCGAAGCCACGGCCCTGTTCCCCGGCGCGCGCCGCTTCGACTGCGGCGTTGAGCGCGAGGATGTTGGTCTGGAAAGCGATACCGTCAATCACGCTGGTAATGTCGGCAATCTTCTTCGAACTGCCGGCGATATCGTGCATGGTGCGCACCACGCCTTCCACCACTTCTCCGCCTTTCTGCGCGGTTTCCGATGCACTGAGCGCCAGCTGCGAGGCCTGCCGCGCGTTCTCGGCGTTCTGCTTCACCGTGGCGGTGAGCTGCTCCATGCTGGCCGCAGTTTGCTCCAGCGACGCCGCCTGCTGTTCGGTACGCGCCGAGAGATCGTTATTGCCGGCGGAGATTTCGCTGGCGCCGGTAAAAATAGCGTCCGAGCCGTCGCGCACGTTGCTGACGGTGCGCACCAGCGCCTGCTGCATCTCCTGCAGCTTGCTCGCCAGCTGGCTCATTTCATTACGTCCTTCGACGGTGATGGTCTGGGTTAAATCGCCCTGCGCAATGTGTTCAATGTGCTGGATGCTGTCGTTGAGCGGCTTAATCAGCACCTTACGCAGGCCGAACCAGCACAGCACGATCACGCCCACTACCAGCGCCAGTACCAGCCCCAGCAGCCACATCATGTGCTCGTAAGCGGCGCTGTTCGCCGCCACGCCGGCCGCCGTCAGACGATCCTGATCGGCGCGCCACTGGGTGTAGTTTTCCAGAAAGGCACTTTGCGTCGGGGCCACCGGTACTTTGCCGGCTGCGGCGGTATCGTTGTGCTGCAGTACCTGCTGCATCTCAGCCAGTGCGCTGGCGTAAGCTTTATAGGTCTGTTCCAGCTGCTGATTGAGCTGCAGGTTCTGGCCCGGCGTGTCCGGCGTGTTTTTAAACAGGGTGAATTTGTCCTGCGCCGTCTGCTGGAACGTCCTGCTCTGCCCGAACAGCGTACTGATGTCAGCTTCGGTGCCGGTCAGTTTACTGGTGGCAATACGCAGCTGGATGCGCGTCAGGATCACGCGGCTTTGGTTGAGGCTCATGTAAGCATCATTGATGGCGGCAATGTTTTTGCTCGCCAGCTGAGAGGTATTGAAACTTTTTTTGTCGTCACTCAGCGCTTTAAAAAACAGCGAGCCGGAAGCCAGCTGCAGTACGCCAAACACCAACAATACCAGCAACAGGCTGGTCACAACGCGGATTTTCGTAAACATAGTTTGCCCTGGGGAAATGAAGAAAAATCGTGCAATACAGTTATCGACCTGGCGGCGGGAATATTGAGCGAGGGCAGGAAATATTTGTGGGCTTTGCTATTGATTTATAACGGTTTAATAAAGGATGTAATAGTCACGGGCCGCATCAGCGACCCGTGACTCTCTGCGAACGATTATGCGCTACGCAGCGTATCCACCAGCGCCATCTCTTCACTGCTCAGCAGTTTTTCGATGTCGACCAGAATCAGCATACGCTCGCCCAGCGCACCGAGACCGGTGAGGTACTCAGTCGACATGGTGACGGCAAATTCCGGTGCCGGACGGATCTGATCCTGCGTCAGCGACAGCACGTCAGACACGCCATCCACCACGATGCCGACCACGCGATGCTCAAGATTCAGCACGATCACCACGGTGTTTTCGTTGTACTCCACGTCCGGCTGCGAGAACTTCACGCGCAGGTCGATAATCGGCACAATCACGCCACGCAGGTTAGTCACGCCCTTGATGAACTCCGGCGTGTTAGCGATACGCGTTACCTGATCGTAACCACGAATCTCCTGCACTTTAAGGATATCGATGCCGTACTCTTCGTCACCGAGGGTGAAAACCAGGAACTCCTGGCCGACGGTTTCGCCGGCGATTTTCGTCACGGTTGCCATGTCAGTCATTTTTTTACCCTTTCGTTATCTGTTACGCTGCGGCACCGGCCACACGCTTCTCACGGTTCAATGATTGCAGTGCCGATACGTCGACAATCAGCGCAACGCTGCCATCGCCGAGGATGGTGGCGGCGGAAATGCCCGGCACTTTGCGGTAGTTGCTTTCCAGGTTCTTCACCACCACCTGATGCTGACCAATCAGCTGATCGACCAGCAGCGCATAGCGACGTCCTGCGCTCTGCAGGATCACCACGATGCCCTGCGTGGCGTCGGTTTTGGCGTTCTGCACGTCAAACACGTTCCACAGCTCAACCAGCGGCAGGTACTCGCCGCGCACTTCCAGTACGCGCTCGCCACCGGCCAGCGGTTTCAGCTCTTCAGCCGTGGGCTGCAGTGACTCCATCACCGCGTTCAGCGGCAGGATGAACACTTCGTCTGCCACGCGCACCGACATCCCGTCGAGGATCGCCAGCGTCAGCGGCAGCAGAATGCGAATGGTGGTGCCTTTGCCCTGCTTCGAGGAGATTTCGACGTGACCGCCCATCTCCTGGATATTACGTTTCACCACGTCCATGCCGACGCCGCGGCCTGATACGTCGGTCACCTGTTCGGCGGTCGAGAAGCCTGGCGCGAAGATCAACATGCCGACTTCTTCATCGCTCATGCTGTCGCTGACCGGCAGGCCGGACGAGAGCGCTTTCGCCAGGATACGTTCACGGTTGAGGCCGGCACCGTCATCGATCACTTCGATGCAGATGTTGCCGCCCTGGTGTTCCGCCGACAGCGTCAGATTGCCGACCGCCGTTTTGCTGGCGGCCAGCCGTTTTTCCGGGGTTTCGATGCCGTGGTCGAGGCTGTTACGCACCAGGTGCGTTAACGGATCGATGATGCGTTCAATCAGGCTCTTATCCAGTTCGGTTGAGCTGCCGAGCAGCGTCAGTTCAACCTCTTTGCCCAGCTTGCTGGCCAGATCGCGCACCAGACGCGGGAAGCGGCTGAACACGTACTCCATCGGCATCATACGAATCGACATCACCGATTCCTGCAGGTCGCGGGCGTTACGCTCCAGCTGACCCATGCTGTTGAGCAGGTCACCATGTGCCACCGGATCCAGTGCACCGGAGCGCTGCGCCAGCATTGACTGGGTAATCACCAGCTCGCCGACCAGGTTGATCAGCTGGTCAACTTTTTCCACCGCCACGCGAATACTGCTGGATTCGCTGCTTTTGGCGGGCGCGGCAGCACGCTTGCTCTCACGCTTCACCGCCGGGGTAATGTCGGTGACGGTCGCCGTTTGCTGCACCGGCGCTTCGGCTTCGGCCTCAGCGACTGGCGCGGCGGCAACGGCGGCGGGTGCGGCGTCCTGCGGGAACTGAATCTGCGCTTCATCAATCACGAAACACAGCACCGCCACGATATCGTCTTTGCCGACACCGTCGATGGTGGCTTCCAGCGAGCTGGCGCCTTTCACCACATTGGTCAGGGTGCCGAGGTTGCCCAGCTCTTCCAGCAGCAGATCCGGCTCTTTCTCTTTCAGATTGATCAGCTGCAGGCGCAGGCCGCTGCTGGCGGGCGCGGCAGGTGCTGCCACGTCGGCGAGCGCCACCACCGGTGCGGCGGCTTGCGGGGCTATTCCTTTGGCTTCCAGCGCCAGCTGGCGCAGGGCTTCACAGATGTAGTTAAAGCTTTCTGCGTTTGGCTCCTGCGCGGTTTTATAGGCATCGAGCTGTTCCTGCATAATATCTTTGGTTTCCAAAAACAGGTTGATGATGTCGGTGCTGAGCTGCATTTCGCCACGGCGCGCACCATCCAGAATGTTTTCCAGGATGTGGGTGGTTTCCTGTAAAACCGTAAAGCCAAACGTACCGGCTCCGCCCTTAATGGAGTGGGCGGCGCGGAAGATGGCATTCAACTGCTCGGAATCGGGCTCCTGGGGATCCAGTCCCAACAGGTGTTGCTCCATATCCGCTAACAGCTCATCGGCTTCATCAAAAAACGTCTGGTAAAAATCGCTGATGTCCATGCTCACGGGATCACCTCGGCTGTGAGGGTTGGTCTGGTGTCACCGCGCTGGCGGCGGGCGATGCCGCTGCCGGCGGATTCGCCGCGGCTGCCGGTGTGGCCGGTGCTGCGGTAGAACCCGTGGGGGCAGTTGGCGCCGCCGGACCAGCCGGTGCGGTAATGCTAGGTAAAATCTGCGCCGGGTCACTCACCTGAACGGCATCGCTCTCGGCATTCTCTTTTTCAATCGCCGCTTCGGTGTCATGGTTCAACACCAGCAGGCTGATACGACGGTTCACCGCGTCGTTGGCGCCGCGGTTTTTCAGTTTCATGGTGTCGGCCATGCCGACCACGCGCAGCATTTTGCCGCCGTCCAGCCCGCCCGCCACCAGCTCACGGCGTGAGGCATTGGCACGATCCGCCGACAGTTCCCAGTTGCTGTAGCCGCGATCGCCGCTGGCGTACTGGAAGTCATCGGTATGGCCGGACAAACTGATTTTGTTAGGAATATCATTCAGCAGCGGCGCAATGGCGCGCAGGATATCGCGCATGTATGGCTCCACTTCCGCGCTGCCGGTTTTAAACATCGGGCGGTTCTGGCTATCGATAATCTGAATGCGCAGTCCCTCTTCCACCATGTTGATGATCAGATGCGGACGCAGCGCTTTCAGGCGCGGATCGGCCTCGATCAGCTGGTCGAGCTTTTCACGCAGCCGGTTCAGGCGGATGTCATCCAGCTGGCGCTTTTGCGCATCCATATCGACCTGCTTTTGCACTTCGCCTTTTTTCTGCGTCGGATCATCACCGCCGCCGGGAATCGGGCTTTCGCTGTCGCTGCTGCGCTGGCCACCGGTCAGAGCAACCTTGAGCGGCGTTTTAAAGTATTCCGCAATCTGCACCAGCTCCTGCGGGTTGGCGATCGAGATCAGCCACATCACCATAAAGAACGCCATCATCGCCGTCATAAAGTCGGCATAGGCAATCTTCCACGAGCCATGGCTGCCTTCATGCTTTTTATGTTTGCGCCGTTTGACCAGCACAATCGGGCGATTTCCGTGCTTCATGAAGGCGTATCCGAGGTCTGCTTAGCCGGGTTTTTCGCGTTACGCACGTGCTCTTCCAGTTCGGTAAAGGACGGACGCTCGGTGGAATACAGGGTCTTACGGCCAAACTCGACGGCGATCTGCGGCGCGTAACCGTTCAGGCTGGAGAGCAGCGTGACTTTGACGCACTGCATCATCTTGGTGGTTTCCGCGCACTTCTGGCGCAGCACCGAGGCCAGCGGCGAAATGAAGCCGTACGCCAGCAGAATACCGAGGAAGGTTCCCACCATGGCGTGTGCAATCAGCGCGCCCAGCTCGGCCGCCGGACGGTCC
This sequence comes from gamma proteobacterium symbiont of Lampromicra miyakona, assembly GCF_059730895.1. Taxonomy (NCBI): domain Bacteria; kingdom Pseudomonadati; phylum Pseudomonadota; class Gammaproteobacteria; species gamma proteobacterium symbiont of Lampromicra miyakona. The sequence continues at coordinate 2,325,816 of NZ_AP035932.1, forward strand.
GCCGATGCCAGCGCGTGCACCACGCCCATTACCGCGGCGACGATACCGAAAGCCGGCAGGCCATCACCGACCGCCGCTAAGCTTTGTGCTGGTACTTCGCACTCGTGTTCGTAGGTTTCGATCTCTTCGTCCATCAGGGCTTCGATCTCGAAGGCATTCATATTTCCGCTCACCATCAGACGTAAATAGTCGGTAATAAAATCCACTAAAGGTTTATCGGACAAAATACGCGGATAGTTAGCAAAAATTTCGCTCTGGCTGGGATCTTCGATATCGCGTTCCAGCGACAGCATGCCCTGCTGACGTGATTTCGCCATCAGGCGATACAGCAGCGCCATTAAATCCATGTATACGGCTTTGTTATATTTTGAGCCGCGCATTAACAACGGCAGCGCTTTCAGTGTCTTTTTAATCGATTTGCCGTTGTTGCCCACCAGAAAGGCACCAATACCGGCGCCGCCGATAATCAGCAGCTCCGACGGCTGGTAAAGTGCGCCAAGATGGCCACCTACCATCATGTAACCGCCCAGCACGGAACCGAGGACTACGATATAACCCACAATAATCAGCACAAAAACATCCTTACGTCCGTAACGTGTTGGTGGAAGTTAAGCCAGAGAGCCGCAGGTGTTATTCGCATCGTGTGGACAAAAAAAAAGCAGCGGTATTAACCGCTGCTGGATGTTTTCCACGATGCGAACAAACTTAAACGGCGCGTTTAACCTGTTCATCCAGCAGTTGTGGAAAGGTATCGGCAGAATCTGCAGAAAGTTTACGTCTTTTTACGGCACGTGACGGCGGCTGGCACAGGCTGCAAACGAAGCTGCCCGGCGGCTGATGCGCGTGGTTGATGAAGCTTCCGCCACAGCATTTGCAGTCAGATAATTCCAGCATGCCACTTTCAACGAATCGCACCAGGGTCCAGGCGCGGGTCAGCGCCAACAGCGGGCCCTCGTCCGATTGCGGACACTGCTCAAGATACAGGCGATAGGCTTTGATGACCGCCTCTACGCCACTGCTCAGCCGGGTTTTCAGCAGAAACTGCCAGGCGTTGCAGAACATCGACGCATGAATATTTTGTTCCCAGGTCATGAACCAGTCGGTAGAGAATGGCAGCATGCCTTTCGGTGGCGGTGCACCGCGCAGCTCTTTGTACAGTTTAATCAGGCGACCGCGGCTCAGCTGGGTTTCACTTTCCAGCATCTGCAGTCTTGCGCCTAATGTAATCAGCTCCATTGCCAGCTGAATATCACGCGCTTCCTGAACGATACTTTTTTCGGTCATTACACCGCCCTCTTTTTAGCAGTCGCATCATCTTTCGACGCGCTGCGCAATAAACGGCTGGATAATAAAATACCGGTGTGGATTTGCTGCAAATCATCCACACGTGATTCCTGCGTCAGACGGTTAATGAGATTGTGATCGGTAAAGCGGAACTGGCAAACCAGTTGATTGGTTTCCGCTAATTTTACCATCTCAGGTAAAGTCAATTGCTGCAATGCATCCGCCATTGGCTCATCGATACCTAAACGAAACATTGCTGAAGCTTTTTCCTGGTTAATTAAACGCTGTGCAAGTAATAAATATGACAGATTGATGTCATATATATGTTTTAGTAATTCTGATGTACCCATTTTTTTCCATCCTGATAGACGCGACATATATACGGCCACAGAATTAAGTGTTCTATGGTTCGGGTTGCTGGTTGGTAAATCTAAAGATGGCAAAAAAATAATCAGGCATAAGCCAACGTGTACTGAACTGTTTCACTTCCCACCGGGATATTGATCAGTAGTAGTCAAAACTCCAGGCCAATCTTTTCTTGAGTTGTAACCATCTTCCGTGACGTCTGCTTACAGTTTTTTAAGACTAATCCGAAAACAAGGCAAATCTATATCGTCTGATTTCGACATACAACGTGACTGGCATGAAATTTTAGATAAAGTGTGATCCAGATCACACTTTTAAGGCAAATTTTTCAACTGAAGCTTCAGTAATGCTTTTCTGTTGTTCTTTTTTTGAGCGATTTTGAAACGTTTCGCTAATATTTCGCAGGAAAAGTCTTAATTTTGTAGTGTGTCGCCGATTGTCGCCGTGAGGCGATCTTTTATCTGCTCCGTTGGCTTTAGGCAAAGACAATACGCCGGATTTGACCGAAATAACAGCATAAAACTCCAAAAACAGAAGGAATTATTCGTTTTTAAATTAATCACTTACAGGGAATATTGCCTGGCAGGACTAAAGCAGAGGTGTTAGCGAAGCGTAAAGAGTGGGGACCGCGTGCTGGCGCAGTGTAAGGAGTTTATCCGGAACGTTTAGCGGGCAATAAGGGATGTAACAGCACGTTACATTAGCGATATGAATGAGTTGACTAACTAACGCACTGATGTATCAGAACTATCGGCCTGGCCAGCCGAATCTTTAGGGTTGCGCGGAAAAATTTATGTTTTTGCCTGCTGAATGGCTGGATTTTAACCAATCCGTGCGCTTTTGGGTGCCGGTGCAGCGGTTTAGCGCTTATCAAAATGAAATCGATTTCATCAGATAACCCTGTCACGTGGAAACGCTGTGCAGCGCTGGCCTGAATGTGCCTTCTGAGCCAGCCTTCCCGGGTGACGGGAAAAAGACGCTCCGCGACGGCAAGCGGTGTTGATGACCCCGGAGGCGATCAGAAAATTCGCCTCCGGGTGATTTCCTCTCCCGCAGGCGGGAGAGGATGCTGGTGCGGGGAAAAGGCTTCTCCCCGCTTAATTACGCTAGCTTCTGGAACGTCGCGACTTTATTATCGCTGCCGTGGCTGGCGCTGCGCGCCGGCAGCGTATGCAGATCTTTCAGGAAGCTCTCGCGCCAGTGCGAAATATCCTGCTTGCGCAGCACCGCCATCATGTCGTTGTAGCGCGAAATACGCTCGGTGCGCGGCATGGTCAGGGCGCGGTCCAGCGCCGCCGCCACATCATCACGGTCGTACGGGTTGACGATCAGCGCGGAGGTCAGCTCGTTGGCCGCCCCGGCGAAGCGTGACAGCACCAGCACGCCCGGGTCGTCCGGATCCTGGGCAGCGATATACTCTTTCGCCACCAGGTTCATGCCGTCGCGCAGCGGTGTCACCAGCCCGACGTCGGTCAGCCGGAAAATCTTCATCAGCAGGCGACGGTCAAAATGCTGGTTGAGATAGTAGAGTGGCGTCCAGCCCAGCGTGCCGTACTTACCGTTGATGCGCCCTGCTTCTGTTTCCAGCTGATGACGAATATCCTGATACGCCTGCACGTCACCGCGCGAGGTCGGCGCAATCTGTGAGTAGCGGATTTTGCCGCGGTGCTGCGGGAAGTTTTCCAGCAGCGCTTCATAGGCAAGGAAACGCTCCGGCAAGCCTTTGGAATAGTCGAGACGCTCACAGGCGATAATATTCTGCAAATCGCCCAGCTCACGCTTCATCGCGGCCATCTTCGGTGGCAGCGGCCCTTCCGCCATCTCTTTAATGCTGTCCGGCTCGATACCGATGGGGTAAACCTCGGTCATAAAGGTGTTGCCAAAGGCGCGATGCTTCTTCTCGCCTTTATTCTGCAGCTGCGTCAGCTGGCTCAGGCTGTCGAGAAACGCCACGCGATCGGATTCTGTCTGGAAACCCAGCAGATCGTATTCACACAGCATTTCCAGCAGTTCCTGATGCGGCGGCAGCGCATTGAAAATTTCCGGCGTCGGGAACGGGATATGCAGAAAGAATCCGATTCGGTTATTGATGCCCTGTTTACGCAGTTCAGCGGCAAACGGCAGCAGGTGGTAATCGTGGATCCACAGGATATCGTCCGGCTTGATCAGCGGTTTCAGCCGCTGCGCCAGCAGGGTATTCACGCGGCAGTAGCCTTCCCAGGCTTCACGCTGGTACTGCACCAGATCGAGGCGATAGTGGAACGCGGGCCAGATCACCGTGTTAGAAAACTGGCAGTAGTACTGATCGTAATCGTTTTGATTGAGGGGGAATGAGGCATAGGTAATGCCGTCTTGTTCGATCTGGGTAAGTTCCTCATCTTCTTCACCGGAAAACTCACTGATCTCTCCGTTCCAGCCAAACCACAATCCTCCGGTGGTCTGCAGCGCATCCAGAATGCCGACGGCGAGACCGCCTGCGTTGGTTTTGCTTCCATCAGGAATAGCGATACGGTTAGATACGACGACTAAACGACTCATAACCTAAACTCCTTACCGACGTTGTCATGTTCTAGTTGTAATAATAGTTGTTCCAGCCAGTGCCAGACCGCTGCCACATCGGGCAGACGATAGCGCGCCTGGCTTGGACCTTCACCGACCTTGACCGAGATGCCGTGCATGGCATTGACTGCAAGAAAGCCTTTCTCATCGGTCAGATCGTCGCCCACAAATACCGGAATGCGACCGGTAAATGGCGCTTCCTGCATAAATTCGCGTACCGCAGCACCTTTATCGATGCCCTGCGGTTTCAGTTCCACCACACATTTACCTGGCTGCAGCGCCAGTGCCGGAAAGCGGGTTACCGCCTCTTCGGCCAGCTGCATGATGGCGTTTTCATACTCTGGCGCGTTGCGGTAGTGCAGCGCAAAGGCCATGCCTTTTACTTCCAGCAGCGTACCGGGCCACTGGTCAAGGGTCTGCTGCAGTTCAACCTGCAGCGTTTGCGCCACCTCATCGGGCAGCGACTGACGGTGCAGATGTCCGCTGGCATCGCGGCGCTCAGCGCCGTGCACGCCCGCTGCCGGGGCTTGCAGCGGCGCGACCAGCTCATCCAGCTGGCTGATCGGACGGCCGGAAACCAGCGCCAGCGCGCCGTGACTTAAATTAGAAATTTGTTGCAGATGCTGGCGCACCGATGCGGGGATGGAAACCGACTCGGGCTGCGACTGAAGCGCGGCCAGCGTGCCGTCAACATCAAAAAAGAAGGCGTAAAGTCCGCCACTTAGCGACGGCAGGGTGCTGTTCTCATTAACCGCAGGGGTCACGTTTCCTCCTGTATCTGAACGTAAACGGGCAGTCTGTTCGCAGGCAGGCAGGAAGTGAGGAGGTTTTTCCGTAAACACGGGAATCGAAAGGGTAACGCTCCAGAACTAAACGAAATTTTCATCAACACTGCAACCGCACTACGAACATCGGCAACATTAAGTGTAGACAACAATTGAAGTTTCGCCAGACGGGCGCACAGAGTGCTTAGCGAAGAGTGCCCTTTTCAGCGGTTTGCCCGGCAAAAAACTGAATTCTGCTGTTTTTCATACGCTTCGCTTTTTTTACCGCAGGCAGACTTGATCATAGCAAAAATCGCCTGATACTGTATATAAAAACAGTATCTATGGAATATTCGCTATGACGCGTTTCTTTTTGCCACAGCTTTCACCGCCTTCGCGCTCCCGCCCGCTATTCCTTGACGCGGTGCACGGCGGTTTCCCCTCACCCGCTCAGGACTACATTGAGCGCCAGATTGATCTCAATGAGCTGCTGGTGACCCGCCCGAGCGCCACCTATTTTGTGCGCGTCGAAGGCGACTCGATGCGCGATGCCAATATCCGCGAAGGTGATCTGCTGGTGGTCGACAGCTCACTCAATGCCCGGCACGACGACATCGTGATCGCCGCCATCAACGGCGAGTTCACCGTCAAGCGGCTGCAGACGCATCCCTGCGTACAGCTGATGCCGATGAATCCGCGCTATCAGCCCATCCGGCTGCGTGAAGAGGAGGAGCTGGAAATTTTTGGCGTGGTGACGTTTATTATTTACGCCGCACGCATCCAGCGTTAGCGCATCGTTTCGGCGCGGATCATCTCAATCAGCCGGCGTAAACCCGGGTGCAGCTGGCGACGGTCGGGGTAATACATCACCAGCGGTTCGTCTTCGCTGCACCAGTCCGTCAGCACGCGCACCAGCTGCCCGCTCGCCAGCTGCGCCTGTACGTAGCGCTCCGGGCAGTAGCCGAGACCGTAACCGCCGGCGACCGCATCAATAATCATGTCGCTCTCATTGAGCGTCAGCGTGCCCGGCACATCGACCTCATACGCCACCTTGCCCTGCGCCAGCGGCCACTTATACAGCGTGCCATTGCCAAGGCGCATGCGAATACAGCGATGGTTGCGCAGACCGTCCGGATGCTGCAGCGGCGGCGCGTCGCGCAGGTAATCGGGTGACGCCACCACGATCCAGCGCAGTTTGGGCGTCAGCGGCATGGCGATCATATCTTTCGGTACGCTGGCGCCGTAGCGGATCCCAGCGTCATAGCCGCTGCCGATGATATCCACCAGATTGTTATCCACCGTAATTTCCAGACTGAGCTCCGGATAGGTCGCCATAAAGCGCGCCAGGATCGGCCGAAACAGCAGCTGCCCGGCATCACGCGGGATGTTCAGCCGCAGGCGGCCGCTGGGTGATTCGCGGTACAGGTGCAGATCGTTCAGCGCCAGCTCAATTTGCGCAAAGCCGGTTTCCAGGTGGCGCAAAAAAGCGGCACCGGCGTCCGTCGGCACCACCGCCCGGCTGGTGCGGTTGAGCAGGCGCACGCCAAGACGCGCTTCAAGACTGCGCAACGTGTGGCTGATGGCCGACGTGGTGACCCCCAGTTCCAGTGCGGCGAGGCGGAAGCTTTTGCGCCGGCAAATCAGCAGAAAAACATTCAGATCGGCCAGTTCATTACGTTGCAGGGCGGGCATTTTCGTGTCTCCTGACTCATTGCCTCGTTGAATCTGATTCAACTTCAGATGAGCTATCATAGCGAAGCTGCCGTACAGGACGCTATGCGTGCGTGGCATGGCAGGCAAAACGTCACTTTTAACCCTGAGCTCATGATGCTGCCCGAAGACCGAAAAGACGCTATTTATCGCTACCTGTTTGCGAAACGATCGGCCACCATTCACGAACTGGCCACGCTGATGGCGGTGTCGGCGATGACCATCCGCCGCGATATTAAATTCCTGCAGGACGCCGGCCTGGTGGTCGGCATACACGGCGGTGCCAGGTTGCCTGCCGTGGTCCATCAGGCATTACCGTATGTGGATAAGGCACAGCTGAACGTGCACGCCAAACAAAGCCTTGGTCGTTATGCCGCATCGCTGGTACAGGATGGCCAGGTTGTCTACCTCGATGCCGGTACCACCAGCTATGAAATTGCGCGTGCGTTAGGCGATCAGACAAGTCTCACCGTGCTGACTAATGACTTTACGATTGCCGCCTGGCTGATGCGTCACAGCCACATCACGCTATTTCATACGGGTGGCAAAGTCGATAAACGGCATATTGCCAGCGTGGGTGCCATGGCGGCGACCGCCCTTGCCTCGTTCAATATTGATCTGGCTTTCCTCAGCACCAGCGCGTGGGATGTCACGCACGGCCTCTCGACACCCGACGAAGACACCTTGCTGGTGAATCAGGCAGTGCTGGCCGCCTCAGCGCAGCGTTATCTGGTGGCTGACAGCAGCAAATATGGTCGTTACAGCGTGTATTCCGTGTGTAAGCTGCAGCAGCTGGACGGCGTGATCACTGATGACGATTGCCCCTGTGCTGCCATTGAGGAGATGAAACAGCGTGGTATTCGTCTGCACCGGGTAAATCGCCGCGGCTGAGCGGCATCCCGGTAAAGACCATTAATTAAAAAGGAGGCGCGAACGCCTCCGGTGGCTACAGGGAAATCACATCGACTATCTCTCGCAGGTCACGGTTTACGGCGTAGGGGCGACTTTAGGATTGGAGCTGAACCAGCCGCGGCGATCCTGCCAGTTGCCATATTCATCCACAATCGCCCCTTTACTGTTGGCCATCAGGAAATGATAGCTTTCCAGTTTTTTCAGCGACAGCGTTTCGCCCTGATGCTGAATGACGACATTGTGGCTTTGCACCGGACCAAAACTTTTTGGCGTCGGCGGAATATCCGCTGATGCGGCGCCAATTTCTGAGAAGTTATATACCCAGCCATCGAGGACGCGCCACGATTCATGTTTTGCCGGACGTGCCGGCGGCGCGCTAATCGGCATGTGTCGATGCTCCGGAATCATCTGATTCGGCAGCAGATACATGGTCATGGCGTAATAACCGTAATCCAGATTATTGACCCAGGTGATGCTGGCCAGGCCAACATGCTGATAATCGCCCAGCCCGAAATCATTGACCCACAGCTGCTGGCGCATGGCCGGCGTCAGCGTATGACCATAAGAGGCGAGCAGTTGCGCTATTGCATCTTTCGCCACCTCTTTCTGGAAGACGCCATTTTTATAGAAATCTTTATTGGTATAAACGTGATGCGGCTGAGCCGCAATGGATGCGGTGGCATTGAGCGCCAGTAAGGCCGCAGCGAACGCCAGAGCAGGTTTTGTCATAATTCACCTCCTGTTTATGACAGCCATGTTGATGCAAATAAAAATTTCACCGGCCGGTAAAACGCAAGGGTGGCCAGCGCGGAGAACAGAGTTGCAGATGGCGATGCGGAGGGGAAATTCATTTAGAGAATCGGATCTATCTAATTATCAGATACGGCTGTGCTTTTTTGTGATTATTAACAAATAATCACAGGCTATTCTGCCCGGTAAAGCATCCAGCTGCTGACGGGCACAATTTATCTGCTGCTAAAGAAATTCTTAAAATGTTGGTTGCGCTCGCAATTGTGACAGGCGCGCGGCCAATTGTGTTTGACCTGCTTTTCACATCAATGCACACTGGCGGGCGTGAAAAACGGCAGATGAAGAGCCAAGAGATGTTGCAGAATTATAGTCAGCGCGTCCATTTCTATTACTGCATTCTGGTTGCGTTAAAACTCTATGTGAACAGCAAGAAGTCCGGCGGCGTACGCGGGAAAAATAACTTTTTGCTGAAGTGGTTACGCAACGCGCAAAACAACACCATCTTTCATCCTGATATCACCAGTGAAATTGAATGGCTGCGCGGAAAAATTATCAGCGCCGGACCGGATGCCGATTTAGAACCGATGCTGCAATACGTTTACGAGACAGCAAAACGCGCCGAAACGCTGCGTCTCGGGCCGTAATCGCACGGGCTGCGCATTGCATTACCCCTGTCTGCAGGCAAAAAAAAGGGGGCAACGCGCCCCCAACCACTACAAAAATTTCATCCCTGACGCCCTGGTGCGGATTCCCTTCCGGCTGGCGCTAATTCTCTTCGCACTGGCTACGCGTTACAGGGTTAGCACCAGCACGCTGATCAATAACCAGCAGCCCGCGCAAAATGCGCCCGCCGCCACCCAGGTTAACGCCCGGGTATTTAAATTGCAGACATCGCGTTGCCAACGTTTAACCGGCTGCATAACCACTCCTGAAAATTTATTCTCATTATGCCTGGCAGAGGATTGCTGTGAACTGCGGATAAGCTTGTCACGTATTAATATTCCTGACCATCGGATGTGCTTACCGGTTATGTAGGCGCAGGACTACAATCCATTAATTACCGCTTATATCGCCGTCGAGACGAAAAATGCCGCAGGTGTGCAGATCGCAATAGCGTCGTTTTCGCGCCGTTTGTCATCCGGAAATGCGGTTTCACATCGTTTAGTTTTCCTAAAAAACAGGCGCAGATTTAATCGTTTTTATTTACCCCTGCTCAGGGTTATTAATAAGCACACCGGACGCGATAATTTGCAGATGATAAAGGGATGTGGCGTGACCAGTCTCTTGATGCACAGCCTGACCGCGTTCAGTGCCCTTTCTCAGGTTCTGAATTACGTTAGCATTTAACTTTGGATTCAATTATCAATGAAAACCCGTCTGGCCGTTATGGCCTCTGTTGCTGCGATATTATTTTCACAGCAGGCATTCGCCAAAAACCTGTGCACCCTGATTGTTGACGCTGAATCAGGCAAAGTCCTGCTGGAGAGTGGCAACGACTGCAGTGGAGAAGTCACACCCGCATCCACCTTTAAAATAGCCATCAGCCTGATGGGATTTGATGCCGGCGTGCTGAAAAATGAAAAGGAACCCGCCTGGGATTACCAACAAGGATACCCGGACTGGGGCGGTAAAAACTGGATGAATAAAATCGATCCTACGGCGTGGCTAAAATATTCGGTCTTCTGGTATTCGCAGCAGGTTGTTAAAAAAATCGGGCAACATCGCTTTGAAGACTATGTAAAGGCGTTTGCTTACGGAAACGAAGATGTTTCCGCCGTTGACGTCAGCGCCCCCGGTCAGAATAGGGTGTGGGTTATGTCATCCCTGCAGATCTCACCGGTTCAGCAGATTGGCTTTTTAAGGAAAGTTGTTAACCGTGAGCTGCACGTAAACAAGCATGCCTATGACATGACAGATAATATTACCCGCTACGACGTCAGCGTTAAGGGCTGGACGGTGCACAGCAAAACAGGAACCGGCTCACCGGGGAAAAATAATCAATACGATCCGCACCATGCCTATGGCTGGTATGTCGGCTGGGCGACCAAAGGCAGGAAAAAAATTGTTTTTGCCAAACTGATTCAGGATGAACAGGTGTTAACGCCGAATGCTGGCCTGAGAGCACGTGACGAAGTGTTGAAGCAGATGTCGGCGGTCATTGCGCCCTGATGGCATAACACACGGATGCCACGGATTTTTATTAACCTCCCGGTTTTCATGCGGCTGACAGCTTGCGGCGAGGCCCTTCATTATGAAACTGACGGTTAGCCAGCCGATGAAGTGACCTCCGGACCGCCGCTTATCTTTCTTTACGCAGCGTCGTCAGCAGTGACTGCGCAGCAACAGAAGACTGACCGGATGGCGAACACACCAGACCAAACTGACGCTGAATCGCTGGCCTGCGCTACTGGCGTATATGGCACGGATCAATGCGCGCCCTGCTGTGCAGGCGGCACTGATGGCAGAGGCGTCTGAGTGAGAATGGCAGACAGAGTTTTGTGCCAGCGACCAGGCTCTGTCTGCAAGGTTAGATGTCAGTGTTATTGTGACAACGGCGCGCAGAAAGTTATGCTGTGCGCGCCAGGCTATGAAGCCCGCTATTGGGCCCGCGTGGCAACATCAACATCGAACCTGTGCTGTTTTGAGGACACTGACATGCCCCCTTCTTTTTATCAGTTTTCGGCCACCAGCCTGACCGGTCAACCTATCTCTATGGCCGACTACGCTGGCAAGGTGGTTCTGGTGGTGAATACCGCCAGTCATTGCGGCTTTACGCCCCAGTACGCCGGCCTTGAAGCGCTCTATCAGAAATATGCCGCACAGGGTCTGGTGGTGCTTGGCTATCCCTGCAATCAATTCGGTAAGCAGGAACCGGGAAACGCTGATGACATCTCACAAACCTGTCATGTTAATTACGGGGTAAGCTTCCCGATGTTCGGCAAAGTCGAGGTTAACGGCAGCGCAGCGCACCCGATATTTCGCTATCTGAAAGCGGAACTACCCGGCGTGCTGGGCGGACGGATTAAATGGAATTTCACCAAGTTTCTCATCGGACGCGACGGCAAACCGCTGAAACGCTTTGCACCGATCACGCCCCCGGAGAAAATGGAAGCCGCGATACTCGCTGCACTTTAAGGTAGAGCGTTACCGGATTCGCAGCATTAATTTTAGAGCACAGCGGAAATTGATGGCATCCGGCGGGAGGCTGGTTAAGTCGGGCGCCTTTCCGCCCATTTCAGCATGGCATCAAGAGCAGGACAAAGTGCCTGTCCCCATTCAGTGAGTCGATATTCCACTTTCGGTGGCACCTGAGGATACACCATCCGCGACACTATACCGTCGGCTTCCAGCTGTCTCAGTTGTTGCGCCAGCATCTTCTGCGAAATACCGGGAATTAATTTTTCAAAATCTGAATAGCGCTGTACTTTGCCGTCGAACAGATGAAAAAGGATGATTAATTTCCAGCGCCCTTCCAGCAGTTGAATAACCTGCTCCACTCCGCTTGCGGCTGATTCCGGACTGTATAACTTACTCATCATTCAGTAACTCACTTTTTTGTGCGTACTTGTCAATTTAACAGTCTATGTGGAATATGACCGTACTGTAAACAAAGGGAGTACAGGTCTATGCCATTTACATTACTGCTCGCTATTTATGACGACTTCGCGCTCAGCAAGGGTGGCGATATTGCCAGCATTACTGATTATTGTACTGCCACATCAACAGACCGGAGATTCTCCAATGCCATGTGATCTCGATTTCCACGGTAAACGCATATTGGTCACTGCGGGTACCAAAGGTGTGGGTAAAGCGGTAGTTGGGCTATTCAAACAGCTGGGTGCAACAGTATTAACAACCGCACGCCACGCATCCGCAGAATGTAGAGCAGACGCTTTCGTAACGGCAGACCTGACCACGGTTAAAGGGTGTAACTCAGTCGCGGAAGCCGTTCAGACACATCTGGGAGGCGTCGACATCATTGTTCATGTGGCTGGCGGTTCTACTGCACCCGGTGGTGGCTTTGCAGCATTGGGTGAAGAGGAGTGGCAACAGGAGCTCAATCTTAATCTGTTGCCCGCGGTACGTTTAGATCGTGCGCTGTTGCCTGCCATGCTGCAGCAGGGGGGCGGAGTGATCATCCATGTCACTTCTATCCAGCGAGAACTGCCCTTACCAGAATCAACCACGGGTTATGCAGCAGCGAAAGCGGCGCTGTCAGCCTACAGTAAAAGCCTGTCGAAAGAGGTTGCGTCGCAGGGGGTTCGGGTGGTTCGCGTGGCACCCGGCTGGATCGAAACCGAAGCTTCCGTGGCCATGGCGGAACGGCTGGCGCAGCAGGCAGGAACAGATTACGAAGGCGGTAAGCAGATCATCATGAAGGCACTTGGCGGTATTCCGCTGGGACGCCCTTCTCAACCCATTGAGGTAGCAAATCTCATTGTCTTCCTCGCATCATCTTATGCTGCCGCGATCACCGGTACTGAATTTGTCATCGATGGCGGCACTATTCCAACGGTGTAGTCAGATATCCTCATCGATCCATTCTGGTAGCGATCCGGATATTTTATACACCTTAATAAGGCGCCAGCGGCTATTAGATCAAGCCATGTGCGATATCGACCTGGCCGCTATGTGATATTCCCCGGCTCTTTGTCGCTAATATCCGCTCCTCGCTCATGGCGAATACACAGTCCGCCTGGTGGCAGAAACGGACATGAATAGCGAAAACCAAGGATGATTATTTGCGCACAAATCAGGGCTTCTTTGGCCGTCCATTGAAAAACGTTTATGACGCTTTTTCATTTACCGTCATGATAAAGTTCAGCGTGTTTTCTCCCTGGTTTGCGTAGAAATGTGGAACATCGGTTTTGGCTGTAACGGAGGATCCCGCCGTTACCTGAAATACGCTCTCTTTCACGCCAAGCGTGAGGGTTCCGGATTTTACGTGCAGTAGCTCCAGCGTGCCTGAGCTATGCCCGGGTGATTCAAACTTTTCGCCTGGCCGCATTTCCCACAGCCACAGCTCAAGCATATCGGGTCCACCTGAGCCGGCCAGCAGCCTGGCGCTTCCCCCTTTGTCACCTGTCCAGAGTTCGGGGATGTCCGTATCAGCGATGATGTGCACATCAGGCCTGGCGCTGACATCAACAAAATCCGCCACGGACACGCCCATGGCAGCAGCAAGCCGGCATAGCAGCGCAATGCTGGGATTAGCCTTGCACCCTTCTATCTCAACCAGCATCCCCTTACTGACACTGGCTTTGCGGGATAACTCATCGAGAGAAATTTTTCTTTGTTTACGAAACTGCTTAATCCGCAGGGATACGGCTTCGTTAACCGTGTTGACATCTGCACCGGAAAAGGTCACTAAATTGACTTTTTTGGTCATTGGTCGCTATTATGGAATAAAATGGTCATTACAGGATTATCGCGTGTTAATCGTTTCCCCGTCAATTTCCCCTGAAATCTACCAAATTGCCCCTGGCTTTCGGGCGCTCAGTATCAGCGTGCAGGCAGCGCCTGTCGTGAATCCGCACGTCGGGGTAACGGCACTGAAGGCGGCCTGTGAGGCGGTGCTGTCAGATTCCCCCAACTGGGCTGAATCCCATCTGGCCGCATGGGCCGATGTGTTTCAGAAATTTGGTGCCAAACCCAAACGCACGCCCTGTTCTGCTGAGGCGCTACGCAAACGCGTGCTTCGCGATGGCACCCTGCCCGCACTCGATCCGGTCGTTGATCTTTATAACGCTGTCAGTCTGCGTTATGCCGTGCCCGTAGGGGGAGAAAATATTGCCGCGTACAAGGGCGCACCTCGCCTGACGGTGGCAACAGGCACGGAACCTTTTGATACCATGAAAGAAGGGGTTATGGCGGTGGAATATCCTGCGCCTGGCGAAGTCGTCTGGTGTGATGATGCCGGCGTAACCTGCCGTCGCTGGAACTGGCGGCAGGGAATCAGGACTCGCTTAAGCGTTGAAGCGCAACACATGTGGTTTATTCTGGAAAGTCTGCCGCAGATACCGCTCGATCAGCTGCATGAAGCTGGAAAGATGCTGACCGACGGCCTTGAAGAAATGATGCCCGGACGGCAGTGTAACGTCACCCTCATCGGCGAGTAACACCTTTAACTCAGTTCTGGAGACTCTGCATGTTCACCGGCTTGTCTGCTTTCCCGTTAACGCCTGTCACCGCGCGTGGTGTCGATGAACAGGGTTTCACGAAGATCCTGGCTCGCCTGACGGCAGCCCGTGTCGATTCTTTGGGTGTTCTGGGTTCAACCGGCAGCTATGCTTACCTGAGCAGAGAACAGCGCAAACGCAGCGCAACGCTGGCCCGTCAGGTTGCCGGGGAGATTCCCGTGATGGTTTGCGTGGGTGCTATCAGTACCGATGCCGTACTGCATCTGGCTGAAGATGCGCAGTCCGCAGGCGCTGATGCGCTGCTGCTGCCGGCGATGAGTTACCAGCCGCTGCGTGATGAAGAAGTGTATGCCCTCTTTGAGACGGTTACCCGCCATGCTTCAGTACCGGTTTGTGTTTATGACAACCCCGGAACCACGCATTTCCGCTTTACCGACGAACTGCTCGGGCAGCTGTCGTCACTGAAAGGGATTCGCTCAATTAAAATTCCGGGAGTACCGGATACCCCCATCGCTGCAGCTGAACGCGTTGCTGCATTACGACAACATCTTCGTCCTGGCGTGACCCTGGGTATTAGTGGTGACGCCAGTGCCGGGCTGGGGCTGAATGCCGGTTGCGAAGTCTGGTATTCCGTTTGCGGCGGTATCTTCCCGGAAACCGCCAAACAAATTACGCAGGCCGCAGCCATTAACGACGCTGAACGCGTTACTGCCCTAACTCACCGCCTTAAACCTTTGTGGGATCTGTTCCGTAAGCATGGCGGAAGTCTCCGCGTGATCGCAGCGGCAGCAGGCATACTGGGGCTGACCGATGCCGACTGTCTGCCTCGCCCCCTGTTACCCTTATCGACTGCAGAGGTGGCAGAAGTAGCAGCAGTGATGGCCGCTCTGGACCTGAAGTAACGCGCCGGCGGAATCGGTCCTGCGCCAAACCTTGAGATATCTGGCAGGGTCATACCTTGATGATGGTCTTTGATCATTACCGCCACTGACCGGGTGGGTTTACTCACCCGTGCAACGCGTGAGGTTGTTATGACTGCTTCCCGCTCAAAGCGGAACCTTATCCTGCCAGCATATCTGCTTTGTGCCAGGCGCAGACGTTATTCATATTCCATCATTTCAGACAGAGAAGTTTTTAGATAACGCTCCAGCAGACCTGCACAAATTCGCGTTTCATATGACATCATGCCAGCCGGTGGATGGAGCAACCAGGCGTTAAAAGGCGGGATCGGATAGTGACTTAAAATGGGGATGAGCGAACCCTGTGCAATTTCATTTCTGCATACCGGAAATTGCAAAACACCAATGGCATGTCCTGCTAATAAATAGGAGAGTACACTTCTCCAGTGCGTGGACTGAAATTTAACGTTGACGGGAACATTAACGAGTTGGGCTTCAGAGGTGAGCATTGGAATGCGATTACTGGCAAATACACCAGAAACAGCAGCAAATGGATAATCAGCCAGCGCATCCGGAGAGCGTGGATAACCGATTTTAGCCAGCAAAGATGGAGAGGCCAGCAACACTCTGTGCACGCTACCAAGTGGACGTGCGACAAAAAATCCTTCTGAGATCTCTCCCAGCCTCAGGGATATATCCACCCCCTCAGTGACGGGATCGATGATACGGTCGTTAAAAATGACATCGATCTGCAGCTCCGGATGTTTGATCTGAAGCTGTAACAACGCAGGCATCAGCAAGCTTTCTCCGGCAGAATAAGGCGCCGCGATACGGATTTTGCCTTGCAAAGCCTGATTTTCTTCATTCACAGAAAGAGCGTGCTCTGCCGCCTGAATCGCTGTTTTACTTCGCTCATAAAACACATTACCGCTATGTGTCAGAGACATATTCCGCGTGTTGCGCCTTAGTAAACGCGTACCAAGATGTGCTTCCAGTTTTTCAATTCTTTCACTGACGGCAGGCTGGCCAATGCCGAGATCGCGGGCTGCAGCCGACATGCTGCCCCGCTCAACCACCCTGATGAATATGCGCATTGCAGAGAAGAGATCCATGTAGCGATTATATTGGTTTTGCCGATAAATGTAATTCGATACAGGTATCTACTGCTCTTCTACGAGATGATGAAAACTCATCGTTCAGGTAAGGATTCAGCAAATGTTGATCTATAAAATTGATTTTTAAATGGAATACAACCATGTCAGATATCAAACTTTTCATGTTCCAGTCAGGAACGCAGCAATGTAAATATCAGCATATTCGGATGAATCAGGGCGCAGGCGAACGTTATGAAATTCCGGTTCCCTGGTTTCTGCTGACCCATCCGGAGGGTTTTACCCTGATTGACGGTGGTCTGGCTGTAGCAGGATTGAAAAACCCTGCTGCCTATTGGGGAAAGGGTATAGAGCAGTTTAAACCGGTGATGTCAGAAGAACAGGGCTGTCTGGAACAGCTTAAAAGGCTTGGCATCGCTCCAGAGAAGATCCGCTATGTGGTGCTGTCCCATTTGCACGCTGATCACACTGGCGCAATCGGTCACTTCCCCCATGCCACTCATGTGGTTCAGAAGCGAGAGTTTGAATATGCCTTAGCTCCTGACTGGTTTACATCGGACGCCTATTGCCGACACGATTACGATCGTCCTGAACTCAACTGGCTTTTTCTCAACGGATTGCCTGAAGATAACTATGACCTTTACGGTGATGGCACGATAAAGTGTGTTTTCACGCCAGGGCATTCCCCGGGGCATCAATCTTTTCTTATCAGCTTACCCAGCGGTAAACATTTTATGCTGGCGATTGATGCGGCTTATACCTTAGATCATTACCATGAGAGGGCGCTCCCTGGACTGATGACGTCAGCCACGGATGTCGCTAAGTCCGTCCGAAAACTGCGTCAGCTAACCGAACGATTTAACGCGACATTAATACCCGGTCATGACCCTGAAGAGTGGGGAAAAATCAGGCTTGCTCCAGCCTGGTACAGTTGAATTATTGCTCACTCATTCTTTTACATATTAAACCCGGGTCCGCGATGCCCCCCCGATGAAGCAAGGGGGGCATTCAGCCATTAGCATTTTCGTGCTGGCACCGGTGTTCAGCGCCAGCACGGCAGCCTCTACGGTTGCAGCGGTTCCGCCAGCGTTATGATAAACAACTCACTGTCCGAGCTGGCTTTATCCAGCGGCTTCACGCTGATGGTGGTGGCAACCGGCTTATCATCTACCGTCAGCCTGCCCTGGTCGTTGATCCGATAATCCTTGCGCTTCTTACCTTCCACCGGATTTTGCAGCACCATTTTCACGCCGAAGTCATTGTCATTGATGACCGCCAGCGTGTTGCTGTCGATCAGGGCCAGCCCTTCGGCCTTCTCCTGCTGCCAGCCGAGTTGACGCAGATCCACCACCCGCGTTTTCGTTGCCAGCACGATGCCGCGCTGCGCCAGCGTTTTTGCGTCGTCAAACTCCGGGTAGTCACCGGCCTTATCGAATGCGGTCAGATCGCTAGCCTGACTGAGATCCACCTTATAGATAAGGTTACGCACCGCGTCGTCTTTGTCGCTGCCCTGCTCAATCAGCAGGATGTGCTGATTATCGATCGCCACGATATCGCCAATTTTCGCGTCACTGTTTTTACTGTACGCCTCGCTGTCGATAGGGTAACCATACATCGCGGTTTTACCGGTGGCCGGATCGAAGCTCACCAGGCGGGTAAAGCGTGCCTGCTTTTTACTTTTACCGTTGATATCCAGCGTGCTCTGCACCGCGGCGATGATGCGTCCATCCGGCATGCGCGTGATCCCTTCAAAGCCACGATTTGGCTGACGCCATTTAAGAACGTTCGGCAGACCACCCGCGATCGATTTTTCCCCTTCCATGGCCTGCGGCCCGTGAATCGCCAGGATCCTGCCCTGCTTATCAACGTTAATCAGGAACGGACCATACTCATCGCACAGCCAGTATCCGCCCTTCCCGTCCAGCGTAATGCCTTCCGTATCCAGACCCCGGTTATCGCCCTGCAGCACGTGCAACTTATCGCTTAGCGCGATCTCATTGGTTGACCCGATGACGCCATTTTGCAGCGGCAAGCCGTTAATATTGCCCTTTGCGTCGTGCAGCGGTCGGGCGTCCGTCGCCTGCGCTTTGCCGTTCTTCACCTGGATATTCATCAGCAGCGGCGCGAAGTCCGGCGTGACGAAAATTTTCGACTCCTGTTTACCCATGTCAGGCGAGTCGGCATTCGGTCCGCGATCGGTGATGGTCACAAAGTTGAGCGTATCTCCCTGCCTGCCGGTAAACAGCAAACCGGAACCGATGCCCACCGGCAAACCCTCCGGAAACGCGCTGGCGAACGCACCGCTGTAGCTTACGCGCGTCCCCTCAGGAAAAGTGACGCTATAGTGTTCGGTTTGCGGCTGCGCCGCCAGTGTTGATAACGAGAGGGTACAACCGAGAACCAGGGGAAGCGTTTTTCTTTTCATATTATTCATGTCCATACAGAGGAGCTGACACCCTAAAGACTAAAAATGACAGGAAAATGAAATTGCAGAGCAACAGTGGCGGCTGACATCCTCCCGGGCGATCTCGCCGGTTCGCAACCGCACCGGTTTTGCCTCATTCATCAGGGGCCGCCTTTCCTGTTACGCCCCCTGCAGCTCAGCCATAGCAGACATTTTTCAGCCATTCCCTACAAGCTGACGCAGGTCGTCTGATATCGGCTCAGCGCGGTTTCCGTTCAAATGGGTTAACCGCGTGCACAGGAGGAAACAATGCTGAACATCTTCACTATGGATAGCGACCGCTGGATTACGGAAGGGCTGCGCCTCTACTTTTCCGGGCTGATGATAAGCTGCCTTACGCTTACCTCGCCGGATGACCCGCTGCCCACCGGACGTGGACGTAACGTGATGATCAGCGAACTGCATTTTGCCAATAAAAACCTGGAAGAGACGCTGCGTAGCCTGCTGCTGATGCAGCTCAAAACACCGGGCGTTGAGCTGGTGATTCTCACCGACATCAGCGATGAAGCCGTGCTGAATTACGTGGCCCGCCACCTGAAGAAAGCGCTGATCCTGAGTAAAAAATGCCCGCTGGCGACGCTGGTCAGTGCGGTGCTGACGCCGGAAAACGTTGCCGCCGTCGCCGTACCGCACGGCAACGCCGATGTGCTGACCGAGCGCGAGTTCACGCTGCTGCGCTGGCTGGCGGGTCCGCGCCGCATGACTGAGATCGGGCATGCGCTGCACCTCAGCAATAAGACCATCAGCCACTACAAGAACACCATCTCACGCAAGCTGGGGTGTAAAAACCACATGGATTTTTACCATCGCCTCACCAGCTACGGCTTTTAATTCGCGCCTCCCGCCTCAATTCAGGATGTTCAGCCCGCTGGACATCCTGCGCCTGCCTCCTTTCCTGTTAAAAAATCAAGACATTCAGCCAACTTCCTTACCGCAAAAGGGATGACACCCGGTTTGATTCGCGCATAATGACGGGTCACCTGTACGGGCAGGATGCCCGCTGACACCCCCACTCTGCCGTAACGCAGGATAAAACATAAAAACTGAAGGAAGACTGGCATGGAATTCACCATACGCAACGCGCAGCCTGATGATGCCGAACTGCTGCATCAGCTGGGGCGCATGACCTACAGCGCCCACTTCAAACATATGTGGGTCTCCGAAGCCGAGCTGGATGAATTCATCGACAAAGAGTACGGCCTGGCCGAACTGCGCAGCAGCCTGGTAGCCCCCAACGAAAGCTGGCTGATTGCCGAAACCAACAAACCCATCGGCTTTGCCAAAGTGACCTGGAATACGCCGATACCGGACTCCGGCATGAGCGGTGCCCAGCTGAATAAGCTCTACCTCAATCCGCAGGAAACCGGTAAAAACTATGGCCGGCGCATGTTCGAAAGCATTATCCACGCCGCGCGCGATAAGCAGGAAGGCTATCTGTGGCTGGAAGTGATGGGCGAGAACGTGCGCGCACGCAAATTTTATGAAGCCTTTGGCATGCAGCACATCAAAGACATTCCTTTTATTACTGCTTCGCAGCAGAGCATCCTGCAGATTTTAGGCATGGTTATTTAGCGTGGCTCACGGCGCCGGGTCAGCTGTCTGGCCCGGCCGGTTGGGTGCACTGGAGTGTTTCATTTTATTACTTCACCGCCGCAAAAGTTTTAAATAAGCGCAGCGACAGCGCAGAACTATTGTTATTTCAACAAACTAAGATAAAAAATAAAAACGCCTTTTTTATGCGCCGTCACGCTTGCAGAAATAGCACCAGCGATTAGTATTAAATACGCAACACGCACATGACAGCGCAACAACGTCATGTTATTTATTACTCATGAAGAGGATATATTATGACTCAGCATCGAGGCGGTTCAGGTAATTTCGCAGAAGATAAACAGAAAGCATCAGAAGCCGGTAAAAAAGGCGGACAGCACAGCGGCGGCAACTTTAAAAACGACCGCGAAAAAGCGTCCGAAGCCGGTAAAAAAGGCGGTCAGAGCAGCAATCGCGGCTCGTGATTAGCCGGCCAGCACAGGATGAGGCGGCCATGGCGCAGGGAGCGCGCCGTTACCCACCGGATTATTGTCTTACCCTGCGCTGACTTTCCTCACGTTTAACAGATAACTCTGAAACAGCCTGAATCTGGCAGAAAACGTTATATGATCAAATATCTACTTTTGCCTTACAGGAACAGCCTGACGTGATACTGCGCTATTTTACCTCTCTTTTTTCCAGCCCGGAGTCATTACTGCAGGTGATGAGCCGCCAGGATATTCGTGAATCTATTCAGGAAGGTGACCGGATTATTATTGACGAAGACGGTAACGCTTCGGTTAATCCCCTGAGTCCGCAGGTACAGCAGGACTTTGCCAACCACGTTAAGCGCTTAAAGGATATCTGATGGGAACCGCGATATTTATGGTGCTGATGGTATGTGGCTACTGGTATACCAGCCGCGATATGTCCAGCCGGTTAAAAATAAAACGATCCTTCGGCTGGGACGTCTATTTCCTTATCGCGCTTTACGGCTGCATTTTCGTTGTCCAGGGCGTTATCGCCACCGGACTGGTGTGGCTGATACTGCTGGCGGCATCGGCCATCAATAACAACCTGGCGCTTTCTGCCGACCTGCATGCACGCTGGCACGTCGATTTCATGACCTGGAGCTTTCTTGGCATTCAGGCACCGGTGGTGATCATGCTGGCATTTGCCGTGCTGTTCTGTGTTTATCGTTCCAATTCCGGCAGCGCGCGCCTGACCGCCGGCAGCCGTAAAGAGCTGTATCAGCGCCTGTCACGCTCGAACGGAATTGAGCAGCTGCTGCTGCACTGCATGGAAGAAGGTGAGCTGGCGTGGGTGACGCTGAAATCGCGCCGTATTTACATCGGCATGATTCACGCCGCTACTTTTGAATATCCCAGCACCGCCAACATCGTGCTGATTCCGATGCTCAGCGGCTACCGTGATTCGCGCACGCTGAATCTGGCCGTTGAGCACAACTATAGCCGCTGGTATCACCAGCACGACATCAGCTTTGTTTCCACGCCGAAAAGCGCGCTGGAGTTCCGCAAGGTCCTGATGGTCGATCAGATTGAGAGCCTGTCGCTGTTCGATCCCGCCAGCGCCAGCGCGCTGGCCATGGGAAAATGCCAGCAGGCAGAGAAACGGCGGAACATACCGGGCTGAAATGCCCAGCCGCCCTTTACATCCGCGTTATCTGGCAACAGTGACGCGGCGTCACGTGGTAACCGCTAAGGAGTATGCAATGACCGATCGTCCCGTTCACGGCGACCAGCCGGATTACGATCCGCGCAAAAACAGCCCCGACCAGAAGCCGAAAGATGATGAAAGCAGTGCGCCTGAATCCGGGGATAAGCAGGCCGATTAAATTAAAAACCGCCTTCTCAGGCGGTTTTTTTTTCGCTGGCGGGGCCGATTTAGCCCGGCCACAGCCAGTTACGCACCTCCGGCACGTCTTCGCCGTGTTCACGCACATAGCGGTGGTGCTCCGCGATGCGCTGCTGCAGATCGTCGAGCAGTTCAGGATGGCGATCGGCCAGGCCCGGCACGTGCAAAATGGCCGCCTGCGCCAGATGATAGCGGTCCAGCTCGTTGAGCACCGTCATATCAAACGGCGTAGTGGTGGTGCCCTCTTCGTTGAATCCGTGCACGTGGAAACTGGCGTGATTGCGGCGCTGATACGTCAGACGATGAATCAGGCTGGGATAGCCATGAAAGGCGAAAATAACCGGTTTGTCGCGGGTGAACAACGCATCGAAATCCTCTTCCGACTTGCCGTGCGGGTGCTGCTGCTGCGTCTGCAGTGCCAGCAGATCCACCACGTTGACCACGCGAATGCGCAGCGTGGGCAGATAGTTTCGCAACAGATCCACCGCCGCTAACGTCTCCATGGTGGGCACATCGCCGGCGCAGGCCATCACCACGTCTGGCTCACCGGCATCACTCGCCCAGCGCCACTCGCCCATGCCGGCCTCACAGTGGGCAATAGCGCTGTCGATATCCAGCCACTGCGGTGATGGCTGCTTGCCGGCGACAATCACATTGATACGATCCCAGGTACGCAGACAGTGATCGCCCACCCACAGCAGGGTGTTCGCGTCTGGCGGCAGATAGATGCGCACGATATCCGCCTTTTTGTTCGCCACGTGATCGATAAAACCGGGATCCTGATGGCTGTAACCGTTGTGATCCTGGCGCCAGACGTGTGACGACAACAGATAATTGAGCGAGGAGATCGGCTGGCGCCAGCCCAGCTTGCGCGTCACCTTCAGCCATTTGGCGTGCTGATTGAACATCGAATCGATGATATGAATAAAGGCTTCATAGCAGTTGAACAGGCCGTGCCGCCCGGTGAGCAGATAGCCCTCCAGCCAGCCCTGGCACTGGTGTTCACTGAGGATCTCCATCACCCGGCCATCTCGCGCCAGCTGCTCATCATACGGTTTGATCTCCGCCATCCAGCTGCGGCTGGTGACGTCAAAGACCGGCGTCAGGCGATTCGAGGCAGTTTCATCCGGCCCGAACAGGCGGAAATTGTCGGCGTTGCGCTGAAAAATCGCACTGAGGTAGTGACCGAACTGCTTCGTCGCTTCGCCGCGCTGACTGCCCGGCGCGCCGGTCTCCAGCGCAAACTCGCGGATGTCCGGCGTGTTGAGCGTGCGGCGCAGCCGGCCGCCGTTGGCATAGGGCGAGGCGCTCATGCGTTTGTCGCCCAGCGGCGCCAGTGCGCGCAGTTCCGGCCTGAGTTTCCCCGCCTCGTCAAACAGATCCTCCGGCTGATAACTGCGCAGCCACTGCTCTAACAGTTGGCGATGCGATGCATCTTCGCGACATCTCGCCACCGGCACCTGATGCGCACGCCAGAAATCTTCCACCTTTTTACCGTCCACCTCTTTTGGACCGGTCCAGCCCTTTGGGCTGCGCAGCACAATCATCGGCCAGCGCGGAATTGTCTGCTGCGCCTGGCCGCTGCGCGCCTGCTGCTGGTACGCAGCAATCTTATCGAACGCATTATCCAGCGCTGCCGCCATTTGCGGGTGCATGTCGGCCGGATCGTGACCACAGACAAACAGCGGCTCATAGCCGTAACCGCTGAACAGCTGCTGCAGATCGTCATCGCTGCTGCGCCCGAACAGCGTGGGGTTGGCAATTTTATAGCCGTTCAGATGCAGGATCGGCAGCACCGCACCATCACGCTGCGGATTGAGAAATTTGATGCCGTGCCAGCTGGCGGCGAGCGGTCCGGTTTCCGCCTCACCGTCGCCAATCACACAGGGAACAATCAGCTGCGGATGATCGAAAACCGCGCCAAACGCATGCGACAGCGAATAGCCCAGCTCGCCGCCTTCATTAATCGAGCCCGGCGTTTCTGGTGCCGCATGGCTGGGAATGCCTCCGGGAAACGAAAACTGCTTAAACAGCCGCTGCATACCGGCGGCATCTTCACTGACGTGCGGATAGATTTCGCTGTAGCTGCCTTCGAGCCAGCTGTTCGCCACCATACCCGGACCGCCGTGCCCCGGACCACAGACGTACAGCAGATCCACCTCGCGCTGGCGGATGATGCGGTTGAGGTGCGCATAGATAAAGTTCAGGCCGGGCGTCGTGCCCCAGTGGCCGAGCAGACGTGGCTTGATATGCCCGGGCTGCAGTGGTTCGCGTAACAGCGGGTTGGCCATCAGGTAGATTTGCCCGACGGACAGATAATTGGCGGCGCGCCAGTAGCGATCGATCAGCGCCAGTTCATCGGCGGCACTCGGATTGGTCATGCCTCTTCTCCTTTGGTTAGCCATCAGTTAACCCTAATAGAGGATAGGCGATGCTGCGAGCCAGACGGTATTTCTGCACTGTTGCTATTAACCGCTGCGCTTATTCAATCTTTCACGAAAATATAAGCGCAGCGGTAAAAGCTGTACACGTAAATATTTTTTCCATTTTGTGCACTATTTAATGGGTCGTGACCCGCAAAACTGGCGCTTTTTCACTTTTGGTCTATTGTGCCTTCTACAGGTAATACCAGTAGAAAATAGAAAAATAAAAGGATCCTAAAATGGACTACAAAATGTTCGCTAACCGACTGCAGCAGTGGCCGCAGTTACATTTTACGGCGATTGAACTGCAGCAACGCGAGATGACCTGCGAGATCTACGCCACGGCGGCTGAGCACCAGACCATGAGCCAGCTGTTTATTTGTCGCGTCAGTGATGAAAAAAATGCGCAGGAATTAATCAGGCAGTATCGCAGCTGGCTGCATAAATTTAATCTCGGTCGCAGCAGGCGCGATAATTCCCGCCCGCCGCGCAGCGTGTCGGTGAATGTTCCGGGCGCAATAAGCGCAGCGCTAAAATAGAGTTATCGGCATGCTTAACCATTTTTTAGTTGCATGAGTCTGCTACAGCAGCGTATTACTATTCGCGCAGCGTGATAACACCTGGCAATGTGTCTGACTAATAACCTGTGCCATTTTCACTGACAGCAGAAAAAGGTGTTGGGTTGTTATCACCTGTGTAACACTGTACGGATATACAAGTCCCGGAGGTGACGTGAAACAAGTTAACCGTCCTGCACCGGATCTGTATGCGCTGATAGGCATCGCGGTGACGGAATTTATCAGGGAAGGTAGCGTATTCAGGATACATGACGTGACGCAGGTGCTGCATACGATGAAAGCAGACGCGCGTGATGAGGATTTCCGGCATCGCTGCGATGCCGCAATAAGGCTACTGGCAGATCTTATGCACTGAACCGATCCCCGCCTGCGCGGGGACCACTACCTCAGGCGTCGTCTGGCGTATAACCGACCACAATTTCCAGCGTTCTGCGCAGCACACTTGCCTGCGCTTCGTCCTGTGTCGCTTCCAGCGCCATAATCAGACATAGAATGATGGATTTGTTACTGACGCGGCCTTCGCTGGCCAGCACGCTACGAATGACATCATTCAGTACCGCGGCCTCTTCACTCAATGCCACTCCGGCATCGCGAAAATGCGCCGCCAGTTCCGTGTCCGGCAGCGCAGAATAGAGAGAGTGATTCTCCGACATCGTTCTTTTCCCGTACTGTGAGCAATACAGTCAGATTATAATTTAACTGTCAGTCAGTGCTTGCGGCTGCCGCCACCCTGACCGTTGTGGCCAAACAGCGGATGCACATTATCGCGATCCGATTGTTCGCCACGCCGCTTTTGTCCAGCCGTCATGCTCGACCGGACTTCATCGATTGCCGTGCGAATCGCAGCCGCCTGCGCATCATCGCTGGCCTGCTGCTGCATAATGTGGAGCTCATCAAGCAACGCCTGGGTGGTGACCGGCCCGGAACGCTGCAGCAGCGTTAACGCCGCTTCGCCGATGATCTCATCAATAAGAGTCTGGTGTTCGCTTCTGTTCATATCATAAGAAATCTCTGCATGCTGCCTGCCCCGACCGGGAGCGCGACAGAAAAACAGCGCCGCTATCCTGCGGCGCGATACAGCCCGTCACAAGTCATACATGCAGTGATACGTTATCAGAATGGCGTTTTCGTGTGTACAACCTGGACGCTTTCGCTTCGCTCTCAGCTCTCGCGTTCAAATAGCAGGCCAATCAGCTGGTGATAATGATGCTCTTCTTCCGTGGTAGAAGCGAGCTCCAGACGACGCAGCAGCTTAGTACACAGCGATTTACGGTTCAGATTACGGCCTTCACGCAGGATTTCGACCACGACCTGGCCCAGCGTCTCCTGCTGCGAAGGCAGCGTAGCTTTGCTAAAATAGTTGGCAATCGCCTCGACTGAGTTCGGAGTGTATCCGTTCTGGCGCATAAGTGACTCCCGTTAACATTAAATTGTCAGAAAAATGTTCTGGCTAAGTTGTACAAGTTTTTCAAAATCTGTACAAGAGGATAAACAACTGAATGGGGGATTTTTGTTGCAAAAAGTGCTACCGAAAAGTTATTAACCCATGCATAAATTGAAATTTTTTAACATCGCCAACGCCCGATCAGGTCCACATTAATAATGAGTCGATAACGTATCGCTTCGTTATCAGTGCCACCTAATCTGCCTGTTACTTATTTCCTCTCGCGCTAACAATCGTTATTGGTGGTTGCAGCCGCTGCGCTTATCAGATATTACCGCGCGTCATTTTTTCGTTCCCTGCAGCACGGCAGCTGGTGATATAAAATGCGTGCGGCGCAATGGACCACTCCCTGAATTGCGCCGCTGCGTTACCGATTAAGCCGCCTCAGGGTAGCTTAACTGATTACGCTGACTGCATTTATATTAAAGAAGGCGGTTTAAGCTTCCGCCGCTGCGGTTTTGCCGCGACGACTTACTTTTCCACCGCGTCTGCCCGCTTCTACTGCCCTTTCAGGACAGTTTTTAAAATTCCCGCTGCTGACGCTGCCGCCTTTTTTACCCGCTTCGCGAGCACGCTCGGTATTTTCTGCAAAATTACCTGCACCACCACGTCGTTGTGTCATATGTCACCCCATTGATAAAAATAATTAAGTAGTTAAACGACAGAATATCTCCACACAGGAACAATATGGATGGGATTGGAGATAAAACAACATTTAATATGCATATTTGCGCTGACAAAAAGCCATGCGCAAATGGTTATTTTCACCGCTGCGCTTATAGCGGGTTGCTTGTAAAGATTTTTTTTCAAACTTGTACAAAATAATTTTAGTGGTATAAAATCAATTAATTAACAAAAGTGTGATCTTTATCACAAACAAGTATTGAGAGATTGTTGCTATTTTTCAGTTTTATCTGAATTTTCCGGGATGATGGAAATATGACCGCTCACTTCCAGCACCGCGTATTTAATTTGATCGATGCGTTCCAGCCCCTGACCTGAACGCGCGGCCTCGAGGATATCTTCCCGACTGATGCCCGACATTTTTAGCCGCTGCGTTAATATCCGGCCATGCTCCACCAAAATCAGCGGTCCTCCCTCCGCCATTTGTTCGAATAGCGGAAAGCGCGCTTTGAGTTTGCCCAGCACAATATCAATAGTGATTAAGGTAATGATGGTGAGGCTGGCACCGGTAACGGAAAAGTCATCACCCAGCAATGCCTGCTGTGTGGCTTCGCTAATAATCAGCAGCAGAATCAAATCGAATGAGGTCATTTGCAGCAGTGTGCGTCGACCGGCAATTTTAAATACCACCATTAACAACAGATAAATGGCGGCTGCGCGTAATACCGTTTCCATAACGCTCTCCTTTTATGGGTAAATCCACTGCGATACCTTTACCGGTACCTGATGATTGACGTGCACGCTCAGCGCAACCCGTCCCGCCGTCTGCGGCTGAATCCCCAGCCAGATCACATGACCTTCTGCCGCCTCGCTGGCGTAAGTAAGCTGCAGCGTGTTATCCCGCGTGATGGCCTGCTGTGGCTGTGGCTGTAGCGTCTGGATCTGCAAATCGTCTAACGCGCCGCTGCCTAGCGTGACGGTGAAATGCTCGCCGCTCTGCGGTGCCACGCGAATCCGCAGGTTCATATTGCTGTCGATGCGACCAAAACGTTCATAGCGAATGCTGACGGAACCATCAGCCGACTGCGCCTGCCCGTCGCTTAATATGCCTTTGGAAAACAACCCGCAGGCACCCAGGATCACAATCACCATTAGCACGTATTCACCGATACGCTGTATAACGCTCTCCCTGCGTTGCCAGCGCATATCCTCCTGCACCGGATAATCACGGCTGGCTAACTCATCTTTCTTCATGGTGTTATTCCTCTTGCAGTTAATTAGCTGACATCATGTCGCTCCGGTTATTCCCTCTTCGTTCTGAATTTTAAGCTTAGCGGTAAACGCCGGGAGCTTCGGTAACAGTTTAATTCGGCTGAGCAGCGGTGCAGAAATTACTCCTATAATTCGGATGCACGCCGCTGGCAATGCATATGAGCAGCGGCAGAGACGGCGTTTATTAATTTCACTCTGACAAGGGATACAGAATATGGATGAAGAACTGGTTAATTTAGCGACCGAAGTGGGTAATAAATTACTGGCCGCCGGCCTGAGCGTCACCACCGCCGAATCCTGCACCTCTGGCTGGGTCGGTTCCGCGCTGGCGGCCGCCAGCGACAGTAGCCGCTTTTACAGCAGCGGCTTTATTACTTACACCAATCAGGCGAAGCAGCGCGTGCTGGGCGTCAGCGCAGAGACGCTGGCGCGTGATACCGCCGTCAGTGAAGCCGCGGTACGGGAGATGGCCTGCGGCGCGAAAAAGCTCTCCGGGGATACGCTGGCTATTGCCGTCAGTGGCTATGCCGGCCCGGACGGCGGTGAGGACGGCACGCCAGCCGGCACCGTGTGGTTTGCATGGTGTCTGGCAGATGGCAGCGTGCACACCAGCCGGCAGTGGTTTTCAGGTGAAGGTGAAGAAGTGGTGCGCAAAGCAACCCTTTTTAGTCTGGCGGAATTGAACCGTCTGCTCGACGCTATTTAGCGCCGCTTCGCCGTTCAATGATTAAACGTAAATAAATAAGCCGGGCGGATAAAATCCCCACCGGAGGAAAACGTGTTGAGCATAAATAATCATCAGGCGGGTTAAAAGCGAGACCGTAATATGGACCGGCTCGCTAAAAATAGCGTGGTTATTTTACACCACAATCTCCAGCCTTCTCATTAATATAGCGTTAGCGAGGCGTGAAAAATATAACCGTCGCGCTTGTCAGTGAGGCAGCCTGCATTAGTATTAAGTGTGCAAAACATGCATGGCGGCAGATGCGTCATGTTATTTATTACTCATCACGAGGTAATAGTATGACAGAGCATAGAGGCGGTTCAGGTAATTTCGCAGAAGACAAAGAGAAAGCATCTGAAGCGGGTAAAAAAGGCGGACAAAACAGCGGCGGTAATTTCAAAAACGACCGTGAGAAAGCGTCCGAAGCCGGCAAAAAAGGCGGACAGAATAGCCATCGCGATTCCTGATGCGCTGTAACGCAGAGTAAGGAATGTCTCGGAGCAGGGAATGCTCCGTCATCAACAGGATGACAGGGATTTATTGCTTCGTTTCATTCCCTCTCTTTAATCGCGTTATCACTTAATGGCTTCAGCCTCCCGTTAATCACCGATTCGGAGAATATTTCATGAAAGTTAAATCGCTACTTGATCTTTTTATTCACGATCTTTCGGACGTTTACAGCGCGGAGAAACAGATCACCCGTGCGTTACCCAAACTGGTCCGGGCAGCCTCCGATGAAAGTTTAAAAAACGCTTTTCAGCAACATCTGGAAGAGACCCAGGGACAAATTGAGCGCCTCGATCAGGTCGTAGAGAGCCACGATGAGCTGCGCATCATGCGTATGAAGTGCCACGCGCTGGAAGGCCTGGTAGAAGAAGCGCAGGAGCTGATTGAATCCACTGAAGCCGGCCCGGTGCGCGATGCTGGCCTGATCGGCGCAGCGCAGAAGGTTGAGCACTACGAAATTGCCACTTACGGCACGCTGGTGGCCATGGCGAAAAAGCTGGAGCTCAACCAGGCCGCAGAGTTGCTGGCTGCCACGCTGGCAGAAGAAAAATCCACCGATGAAAAACTTACGGATATCGCGGAAAAACAGTAACGCGACTGCCGTACAACGGAGGTAGATATGACGACCACATCCGCACTCTCGCATTATCACGACTGGCTGCGCGACGCTCACGCCATGGAAAAACAGGCCGAAACCATGCTCGAGCAGATGGCAAAACGCCTGGAAAACTACCCGCAGCTGCGGGCTCGCATTGAGCAGCATATCGAAGAAACCCGTCAGCAGCAGTCTCTGCTGGAATCCATTCTCGACCGCCACGGTATTTCCCACTCCAGCGTGAAAGACGTGATGGGGAAAATGGCCGCCATGGGCCAGGCGTTTGGCGGTACCTTCGCGGAAGACGAAGTGGTGAAAGGCGCTATCAGCGGCTACGTGTTCGAGAATGCCGAGATTGGCAGTTACACCAGCCTGATCAGCGCCGCCACGCGTGCCGGGGATCAGGAGAGCGTGGCCATTCTTAAACAGATCTGTGAACAGGAGATCGCGATGGCGGACTGGATGTTAACGCACATGCCTGAACTGACCGATCAGTTCCTGCTGCGCAGCGAAGACCCGGACGCGAAAGCGAAACGCTGATTTTCTCTTTTCGTAAGAGACTTTTTGAGGTGAGCTATGTTTCGACACGTTAAGAAATTGCAGTATACGGTGCGCGTCAGTGCACCGAACCCGGGCCTGGCCAATCTGCTGCTAGAGCAGTTTGGCGGTCCGCAGGGCGAACTGGCTGCGGCCATGCGCTATTTTACCCAGGGCCTGGGCGATGAGGATTTAGGACGCCGCGACCTGCTGATGGATATCGCTACCGAGGAGCTCAGCCATCTTGAGATTATCGGCTCGCTGGTTGGCATGCTCAATAAAGGCGCCAAAGGCAAGCTGGCCGAAGGCACTGAAGAGGAAGGCGAACTGTATCGCTCAATCACGGGTGCCGGTAACGATAGCCATCTGACTTCGATTCTTTATGGCGGTGGTCCGCCGCTGACCAACTCCGGCGGCGTGCCGTGGACCGCGGCTTACGTGGATACTATCGGGGAGGTGACGGCCGATCTGCGTTCAAATATCGCCGCCGAAGCGCGCGCCAAAATCATCTATGAACGCCTGATCAACGTCACTGACGATGTCGGCGTTAAGGATGCGTTAGGCTTCCTGATGACGCGTGAAGCCGCGCACCAGCTTTCGTTTGAGAAAGCGCTGTACTCCATTCGCGACAACTTCCCACCGGGCAAGCTGCCGCCAATTGAGCAGTATGCGCACAACTACTACAACATGTCAGAAGGTGATGACGTGCGCGGTAGCTGGAACTCCGATGACAACTTCGATTATGTGGCCGATCCGCAGCCGGCGGTGGATGGCGGCGATGGTCTGCCCTCCGTGACGCTGTCGCCGGATGAGCAGCGCGACATCGATGCGCTGGCCGCACGCACCGCGTCCGATCCGCTGATCGATCCGATCACCGGGGCGGAAGCGGGCAGCAAGAAGTCGCCCTGACGTTCAGTCAGACCAGGCAGTGACACATTTTTTTCTCGCGCAGTAACTGGCCCCTGGCCCACGGCGTTTCCCTGACGGGAACGCCGTTTTTTTCGTCCTGCTGTCTGTAACCACTCTGTTCTTTTCCCCCATCAGCAACCTGGCCGGACAGATCGATTTCTGCTTCTCATTTTTCCTGCATCTGACCTATACTGTTTTTATATACAGTATTTTCAGGGTGCCGATGATGTATGCATTGGTCGACGTAAACTCTTTCTACGCCAGCTGCGAAACGGTGTTTCGCCCGGATCTGCGCGGCAGGCCGATCGTGGTGCTGTCAAACAATGATGGCTGCATTATCTCGCTGAGCCGCGAAGCGAAGGCGCTCGGCATCAAAATGGGTGCGCCGTGGTTCAAGCATCGCGACGAGCTGATGCGTCATCAGGTGGTGGTGTTTTCATCTAACTATGCGCTGTACGGCAACATGTCGGCGCGCGTGATGGAGACGCTCGACCGGCTGGCGCCGCGCGTGGATGTCTACTCGATTGACGAGGCCTTTCTTGATGTCAGCGGAATTGAAGGCTACACCTCGCTGACGCGCTTTGGAGAGCAGGTACGTGACTGCCTGTGGAAAGAGACGCACCTGAAAGTGGGCGTCGGCATCGCGCCAACGAAAACCCTCGCCAAGCTGGCTAACTGGGCGGCCAAACGCTGGACCAAAGCCGAAAACGTCATGGACCTCTCTGATCCGGCGCGCCAGCGCGGCCTGATGCAGCGGGTGGGCGTAGAGGAAGTGTGGGGCGTCGGCCGCCGTTTATCCAGCAAGCTGAACCTGATGGGCATTCAAACCGCCCTGCAGCTGGCGGAGACGCCCACTGCGCTGATTCGCAAGCATTTCGGCGTGGTGCTGGAGCGCACCGTGCGCGAGCTGCGCGGCGAACCCTGTCTGGCATTTGAAGAGGTGATTCCGCACCGGCAAAATATCCTCTGCTCGCGCTCGTTTGGCGATCGCATTACCGACTATCAGGATATGCGCGAAGCCATCGCCAGCTATGCGGCACGCGCAGCGGAGAAACTGCGCAGCGAGCGTCAGTATTGCCGCTACATTGGCACCTTTATCCGCACAAGCCCGCACGATCCGCATCAGCCCTACTATGCCAACGCCGCCAGCCAGACGCTGATTACCCCTACCGCCGACAGCCGCGACATTATTCAGGCCACGCTCAACTGTCTGGATCGCATCTGGATCCCCGGCAAGCGCTACCTGAAAGGCGGCGTAATGCTGGGCGACTTTTTCAGCGACGGGGTGGCGCAGCTTGATATGTTTGCTGACTATCAGCCGCGCCGTAACAGCGATCAGCTGATGGCGCTGATGGATAAGATCAACGCCCACCAGCGCGGTGCCTTGTGGTTTGCCGGTCAGGGCATTCAGAAACCCTGGGCGATGAAACGCGACATGCTGTCTCCGGCTTACACCACGCGTATTAGTGACGTGCCGCGCGTGAAGGCAAAGTGACTTAATCTCTCTCCCGCGGCGACCCTGAACCTGTCACGCTACTCGGAATAATCGCAAGGCGGCGGGAGAGAAAATTGATAATTCACACCAATCGATACGCGATTAATGATAAAATTAATTTACAGATAATTGATCAATATCGGGCGCTGACGAATACAGCACTTAATGCTTAAACCTCACTGCCCTAAATGGCCGACGCTATTTTAAAATCAATGAAAATTTATTGCCGGCGCATCACAACAAAAACAAATCCATATCAAAAGGTTAGCCATAATTAAAATTGCCGCATCAGCAAAATGAGATAAAGCGCACCATTATAATATTGCGCAACCATTAAGGCCGTGATATTTAAATCTGGACTTTACAATAAACTTACAAAGAGGGAAAAATGAAAATTAACCTTATGGGTTTGATGGTGATGCTCGTTATCCTGTTAAGTGGATGTTCGTCGACAGGGGGTGAGGATAAATACAGCGCGACCTACGTTCAGTCACACATTAAAGAAGGGAAAACCACCAAGGCGGAAGTGCAGCAGCTTTATGGTGTCCCGGATGATAATCAAAAATCCTCTCAGGGCACCACCTGGATTTACGAGAAAAATGCGGATTACAGCAGCGCCTCTTCGCTGCTGGGCTACATCCCGGGAGCGGGAGCCGTATCCGGCGCGTTAGGTATGGCAAACTCAGCAAGTGAAGTATCCTCTACGGCAGGCAAAATGGCAGATAAACGTAGTGGAAATACCGAAATACACGGTAATAGACTCTATATCACTTTTAATAATAGCGATATTGTAGATTACTGGAGTATCCGTTAATCCGCACCGACAGAAAGCCATTTACCTGATGCGGCTCAGCTGAGCCGCATTATTCTATTTAAACAAGAATATTATCTGCTTCGTATCATCCGGGCTATTACGCGCAAATAAACCACGACATCTCACCGCTGAATAACGTTTTATCGCGCAGGTAAAAGCGCCGCTGGCAGATCAACTGGCGTGTGCATCAATGCTGCACCCGTGCGGCGCAAATCGTCTGCGCGCAATGGCAAGGCGCTACGGGCTAAGCCGCGCCAGGTTGCGCCAGAAATGTTAACAGAAAGCGGCTTGAATTCAGCGTGCTGAACCCCCACTCTAACGCTTTCGCCCTGACAGGAGTAAAACAATGGCAACCGAATATGCGATTATCGCGGGTGGCTGTTTCTGGTGCACCGAAGCAGTATTCAAAGATGTGATTGGCGTCGAGTCAGTCGAAAGTGGTTACACCGGCGGTGAACGTCCTAATCCCACCTACGAGCAGGTGTGCAGCGGCGCGACCGGCCACGCCGAAGCGATTCGCGTAGGCTTCGATCCGGAGAAGGTGAGCTACGGCGATCTGCTGGACATCAGCTTTGCCACCCACGATCCCACACAGCTGAACCGTCAGGGTAATGATGTCGGCACCCAGTACCGTTCGGCAATTTTCCCGGCTAACGCGGAGCAGGAAGCCGAAGCGATTGCGGCAATTGCCCGCGCGCAGGAAGATCACAGCGAGCCGGTGGTGACCACTATCGAGCCGCTGAAAGCCTGGTATCCGGCAGAAGATTATCATCAGGATTACTGGGATGGCGCGGGTCAGCGCAACGGTTACTGCCTGGCGGTGATCCCGCCGAAGCTGCAGAAACTGCGTAAAAGCTTCGCGAACCGGGTGAAACAGGCCTAACCCGCCCGCACTCCCCCACGGAAGGTCGTCATCGCTGACGGCCTTCCTGCATTTAGCGCGACCCGCTGCGGATTATCCGTCATAATAGCCCCCCGTTTTCCGCAGAGCACGACCATGATCTCACCACAGCAAGCCACGCCGGTGCGCAGGCGACCGATGAAGCTCAACACCCTGGTAACGCTGATGCTCAGCGCGGTGATTGTGCTGGTGCTGCTGAGCGTACACATGTTTTATTTCTTCCAGATTGGCGCCGCGACGCGCAGCCAGCTGGAGGATAAAGCCATGGCGGTGGCGCGCACGCTGGCGAAATCACCTGAAATTCAGCAGGCGCTGCGCCTGCCGCCCGACCGGGCCGCTATCCAGCCCATCGCCAAAGCGGTGGAAGAGAGCAACCATCTGCTGTTTATCAGCATCACCAACATGGATGGCATCCGCTACTCGCACCGTAATCCGGAGCTGGTGGGCAAACACTTTATCGGCCCGGACATCGAACCGGCGCTGCGCGGCAACGAGAATGTCTCCGTGAATCAGGGCTCGCTGGCCAAATCGCTGCGCGTGTTTACCCCGGTGTATGACGCCCAGCAGCGGCAGATTGGCGTGGTGGCTATCGGCATCTCGCTGGAGGCGGTCACCGACCAGATCAACCAGAGTCGCTGGAGCATTCTGTGGACCATTCTGATCGGCACTTTTGCCGGCGCGGTTGGCACCTTCATTCTGGTGCGCGTGCTGAAGCGTATCCTGTTCGGCCTCGAGCCATACGAAATTTCCACCCTGTTTGAGCAGCGCCAGGCGATCCTCAACTCCGTCAAGGAAGGCGTGGTGGCGATGGACGATCAGGGCGAGGTGACGCTGGTCAATCAGGCGGCGCGCCAGCTGCTGAGCGATAAAATGGGCAGCAGCGTGGTGAGTACCGCGCGCATTTATGATGCCTCGGTGATCGACCAGCATCTGCAGGAAGTGCTCAACGGCGGTCGCGCACGGCGCGATGAGGAGCTCAACGTCAATGGCCGACTGCTGCTGAGCAACACCGTGCCGGTGCGCAGTCAGGGACGCATTATCGGCGCGGTCTGCACCTTCAGGGACAAGACCGAAATCAGCCAGCTGATGCAGCGTCTGACCGGCATGGTAAACTATGTTGATGCCCTGCGTGAGCGCTCGCACGAGTTCATGAATAAGCTGCATGTGATCCTCGGCCTGCTGCACATGAAAAATTATGCGCAGGTAGAAGCCTATATTCTGAAGACCGCTAATAACTATCAGACGGAAATCGGCTTCCTGCTGGAGAAGATCAAATCACCGGTGATTGCCGGTTTTCTGCTCAGCAAAATTAACCGCGCCTCTGATTGCGGCCATCGTCTGACCATCAGCGATGCCAGTTACCTGCCGGACAGCGGCAACGAGCAGCAGATGGCGGCGCTGATCACCGTGGTCGGCAACCTGGTGGAGAATGCGCTGGATGCGATGAGTGAGCAGACCGAGGGCGAAATCCACGTCATGCTGCACTATCAGAACGGCTGGCTGACCTGTGAAGTGAGCGATGACGGACCGGGTATTGCGCCGCAGCATCTGGCAACCGTGTTTGACAAGGGCTTCTCTACCAAAGGCGAGGATCGCGGGGTCGGCCTGTTCCTGCTGAAACAGCAGACGGAGCACCTCGGCGGCAGCGTCAGCGTGGAGTCCGAGCCCGGCGTGTTCACCCAATTTTTAGTCCAACTTCCGTGGGATGGAGGAACCAAACCGCATGATTAACGTGTTAGTGGTCGACGATGACGCCATGGTGGCCGAGCTGAACCGCAGCTTTATCGGCCAGGTACCGGGCTTTCACTGCGTGGGTACCGCCGCGACGCTGCAGCAGGCGCGCGAGTTCCTGTTCAATAGCGAAACGCCGATCGACCTGGTGCTGCTGGATATCTATATGCAGCAGGAGAACGGGCTCGATCTGCTGCCGGAGCTGCGCCAGGCGCAGAGTTCAGTGGAAGTGATCATCATTTCGTCAGCGGCCGACGCGGAGAATATCAAAACCTCGCTGCACTACGGCGTGGTCGACTACCTGATCAAACCGTTCCAGTTCCCGCGTTTTGAAGAGGCGCTGACCGGCTGGCGGCAGAAAAAATCGCTGATGGACAACCAGCACTACTACCAGCAGTCGGACCTCGATCTGCTGATGCACGGCAGCCCGGCCACCCAGCACGACAACAAACGGCTGCCGAAAGGCTTAACGCCGCAGACGCTGCGCACGCTGTGTCAGTGGATTGACGCCCACCCCGGCCATGAGTTTTCTACCGACGAGCTGGCGGCCGAAGTGAACATTTCACGCGTTTCGTGTCGCAAGTACCTGATCTGGCTGGCGCAGATTAATATCCTGTTCACCAGCATTCACTACGGTGCCACCGGCCGCCCGGTGTATCGCTATCGCCTGCAGCCGGAGTACCATTCGCTGCTGCAGCAGTACTGTCAGTGACGCAGCTGCCAGCTGAAATCCAGCTGGCTGAAGCGGAAATGGCGCGCCGGCGAGCAGATAATCTGCCGATTGCGGGTGACAAACACAGCGTCGATATCAGGCTGGCCGGCGAGATACGCCAGCCCCTGCTCTACGCCCATGCCGTACAGCAGCGTGGTATAGATATCGCCATCCAGCGAGCGATCGGCAATCACCGTCACGCTCAATAACTCATTGTCCAGCGGATAGCCGGTGTGCGGATCAAAGATGTGATGCCAGCAGCGGCCGTCGCGTTCAAAGTAGCGCTCATAAATCCCGGACGTCACCACCGATTTGCCCTGCACCTGCAGCGTACCCAGCAGCTCATCGTCCCGGCCAAACGGTTTTTTGAGCCCGATGCCCCAGCCCTGCGGCTGATGCGGCGGGCTGCCGAGCGTCTGCACATTGCCACCGAGATTAATCAGCGCCTGCGCAACACCCTGCTGACGCAGAAATGCCTGCACCACATCGGCGATGTAGCCTTTCGCGATGGCGCCCAGATCGATATCCATGCCCGGCAGCGGCAGAAACACCGAGTGCTGTTCGGCATCGAGTACCACCTGATGCGGATCGGTGAGGCGCAGCAGCGCCTCAATCTCCGCTGCGGGCGGCACTTCTCGTCCCTGAAAACCAATCTTCCAGCGTTTCACCACCGGACCGATGGTGAAGTTAAACGCGCTGTCCGGCAGGATGCTCACCGCGTGCGCCACACTAATCAGCGCAAACACCGGCGCGCTCACCACCACCGGATGGCGTCCGGCGGCGTGATTAATGGCCATCACTTCGGATTCGGCGCGGTTGACGGTAAACAGGTTTTCCTGCTGTTTGATCAGGCGAAAGACCTGGCTGGCCAGCGTGGGATTGTCTTCGAACAGTTTGAGCAGAATGGGCGAACCCATGAGGACGGCAGAATAGGAATGGACGCCAGCGTCGCTTGTCATTGTGGCCCCGCAAGAGAACGATGCCCGCAGGGCGCGGGCATCGTGATAGCTTAGTTACCTAACGCCAGTTTAGCGGCATTACGACCCGCTTTGATACCAAAGATAATGATATCGGCGACGGCGTTACCGCCGATGCGGTTCGCACCGTGGATGCCGCCGACCACTTCACCCGCCGCCCAGGCACCAGGAATCACCTGTTTCTGCGCGTCAAGCACCGCAGTCTCAGTGTTGATGGTCACGCCGCCCATGGTGTGGTGCACGCCCGGTGCGATACGAATCGCGAAGAACGGACCCTGATTGAGCGGATGACGCAGCGCGGTGGCACGGCCAAAGTCTTCGTCTTTCTGGTTAAGCACAAACTCATTGTAACGGCCCAGCGTGCTTTGCAGCGTTTCCTGATCCATGTTGAGTTTCACCGCCAGCTCGTGAGGCGTTGGCGCGCTAATCACAAAGCCTTTGGCGATGTATTCGTCCGCCGCTTTGTTGTTGGCACGTACCTGCTCATCGAACACAATCCACGCGCTTTTTTCCGGCAGCGCGATAATCTCGGCAGAAACTTTGTCACGGGTTTCCATTTCATTGTAGAAACGCTTACCGGCCTGGCTGACCAGAATCGCCCCGCCGCCGCGCATCGCTTCGGAAATCAGGTACGAGGTGGTCTGCTCAACGGTTGGGTGGATCTGGATTTCGCCCATGTCGACGGTCTCAGCGCCAATTTTCTGCAGCATGGCGATACCGCTGCCGGTGGCGCCTTTGTGGTTGGTGGTGACGAAACCATCCAGCTCCGGACGGTATTTCACCACCATCTCGCGGTTGGCACTGAAGCCACCGGTGGCCACAATCACGCTTTTCGCATTCAGTATACGGCTGTCGTTGTACTCATCGACCACTTTCACGCCGGTCACCGCACCGTTTTCAAACAGAATCTCGGCCACCGAGGTTTCCAGCAGCACTTCGATGTTGCGCTGGTTAACGTTTTTCACCAGGCCGCTAATCAGGAAGCCGCCCACTGCCGAGCGATCTTCCGGACGGTGCGTACGGTCAATGCTCATGCCGCCGGTGATGGTGATATCGCTCAGCTCAATGTCTTTCGCCGCCAGCCACTCAATGGCTTCTGGCGCACGCTCAACGAACTCACGCAGCAGCACCGGGTTGTTTTTGAATTTGCCGCCTTTCAGCGTTTCCTCGTAGAACAGCTCTTTGCTGTCTTCGATGCCTTTCAGTTTCTGATAACGGGTTTCCGCCGCGTTCATCCCCACCGACGCTTTGATGGTGTTACCGCCAATGGTGGGCATCTTCTCAATGATCACCACGCGCGCGCCGTCATCGTGTGCCTGAATCGCCGCCGCCAGACCGGCTCCGCCGGTACCAACCACCACCACATCGTAATTGACCGGCGCATTCGGGTTGCCGCCCTCTTCAATCACATACTCTTTGCTGGAGGTGGTGAGCGCGCGCGATACCGCTTTCTTCAGCGCCTCACTCTGCGTGGTAGCACCGGTGATGGCATCGACGTGCGGACTGTTCGCCACCAGAATACGTTCACGCAGGCTTTCAAAGGTGCTGGTGAAATCGACGTCGAGGTTAGGATCCGGCACCAGCGAGATGTCGGTGATACGGTCGGTGTCGAGCGTTACGTTGATTTTCAGCTTCAGCGCTTCGGCTTCTACTTTCGCCTGGTAAACGCCGGCTTTGTACTTACGATGGCCATCGCTGACGTCACGGATCATCGCATCCACCAGCGAGAAGCGCCACAGCGGTTCCGGAATGGTCAGCGCTTCGCGTTTGGTGCTGTCGATGTACAGATCCATGTGCTCGTTTTTGATGATGCGATCGGCCCAGTCCGGATAGGCAATACAGGCTTTACCAATTGCCACCAGATCGAAGCCCGAGGCCAGCGCCAGTTCGGCATCCTCTTTGTTCACCACGCCGCCAACGCCAATCACCGGCACTTTCGCCAGCGTTGCCGAGCGCTGTTCAATGTATTTGCTGATTAACGGCGTCGGATCCTGGGTGTCGACAATCGACGGACGCAGCAGCTGGCCGACGGAGAAGTGCACGTAATCCAGCCCGCGCGCCGCCAGTTTTTCCAGCAGGTACAGCGTGTCGTCCCAGCGGATACCGGGCACTTCCAGCTCTTCCGGCGAGAAACGATAGCCGATGATGAAATCCGCTGCGGCGAAGCGCTCCGCCATTTTGTGGGTGATTTCCAGCACTTCCAGCGGGAAGCGCGCGCGGTTGTCGCGGCTGCCGCCCCATTTGTCGTCGCGCTGGTTAGAGTTCGGCGAGTAGAACTGCTGAATCAGGTAGGTGTTAGCGCCGTGGATCTCCACGCCGTCGAAGCCGGCTTTGATGGCGCGGTTCACCGCATCACCAAACTTGGTGATCATCACCTCCACTTCTTCCGCCGTCAGCGCCTGCGGGGTGCTGGCACCTTCACGCGGCGCGGCGATAGCGCTGGGTGCGACCGGGGTTTTCCCGCCGATCAGCGCCGGCTCAACCATGCGGCCGCCGTGGTAAATCTGCAGAATGGCTTTGGAACCCTGGGACTTGATGGCGTGCGCGATTCTGGCCAGGCCAGGGATTTTGTTGTCGCTGTCGATGCCGATAGCGCCCGGGAACGCCGGACCGCGGTTATCGATAAAGGCGCACTCGACGATCACGGTGCCGATGCTGCCGGCACGCACGCGATAATACTCAACGAGATCGCTGGTCACGCCGCCGTCGTAATAGCCGGTACAGGTGGTCATCGGGGCCATCACCAGGCGGTTTTTCAGCACCGCCCCTTTCGGTAATGTCAGCGGATTAAGAATCGGGGTGAGCGTATTCATGATGAGCAACTCCAGAATTAAGAAATCGTGTATTCAATTCTTTGGCAGTTCGGAGGTCTTTATAATTAATTTAAGTGGTCCGACTTCATGGTATAAATATACCATTTTATTTAGTTACATAACCAAGAATGTTAGTTATATAAGTTTTACGCGTGAAAATACTTTTTATTGCTCATTGCTGAAATCCGCGCTCCGCTAAGTTTTAACCAATACTTGACAAAAATCAACTTTTTCCTTACATTTAAAACAAATGACGTAATATCAA
This sequence comes from gamma proteobacterium symbiont of Lampromicra miyakona, assembly GCF_059730895.1. NCBI lineage: Bacteria > Pseudomonadati > Pseudomonadota > Gammaproteobacteria > gamma proteobacterium symbiont of Lampromicra miyakona. The sequence continues at coordinate 2,367,502 of NZ_AP035932.1, forward strand.
AGAGATAAAAAGAGCCTTTCGACCGATTCTGGCGGTATTTTTGCCGTTCCGTTCACTTTTAACACATATTTTACACCTGTTGGTTCATTTATTACGGCGCAAAACGTTAAAACAAAAAACCCGCTAATAATTTTATTGATCCAGATCAAAATAGATATTTTAATTAATCGCATCATAGCGTCATTCAATAGATAATTCGCGAAGCAAAATTGCAATAACGAAGATTCATGTAAAAGACACTTTAAAACGTCCCGGTTGATCTGCTACAAGCGTTTCGTAACTAAAAAAATCAACCCGACCGGGCCGTCAATCGCATTCCCATAACTTGCAGACCAAAACTATGAATACACAAACAACCCAGAGTGAACCCCTAAAGGCGCCACCTGCCGCACCGGGGAAAAAGAACCGGCTAGTCATGTTGTGCCTGCCGATCGTGGTTGCCGTGCTGTTGCTGCTGGTGCCCACCCCTGCCGGGCTGGAGCCGTATGCATGGCACTTCTTCGCCATCTTCGTCGGGGTGATTGTCGGCCTGATCTTCGAACCGCTGCCGGGCGCGGTCATCGGCCTGACCGGCGTGGTGATCATCGCGCTGTTCAGCCAGTACGTGCTGTTCAGCCCGGCAGAACTGGCCGATCCGAAGTTCAAAACGGCCGGACAGGCGTTTAAATGGGCGGTGAGCGGCTTCGGCAACTCCACCGTGTGGCTGATTTTCGGCGCCTTCATGTTTGCCGCCGGCTACGATAAAACCCAGTTTGGTCGCCGCCTGGCGCTGATTCTGGTGAAATATCTCGGCCGTCGCAGCCTGACGCTCGGCTATGCCATCACCTTTGCCGACCTGCTGCTGGCACCGTTTACGCCGTCCAACACCGCGCGCAGCGGCGGGACGATCTATCCCATCATTGCCAACCTGCCGCCGCTGTACGGTTCTAAACCTAACGACCCAAGCGCACGCAAAATTGGTTCTTACCTGATGTGGGTTGCTATCACCGCCGCCTGTATCACCAGTTCAATGTTCCTCTCCGCGCTGGCCCCTAACCTGCTGGCGCTGGCGCTGGTAAAAAGCGTGGTTGGCTTTGATATCTCGTGGGGCATGTGGTTCCTCGCCTTCCTGCCGCTGGGTATCCTGCTGATTCTCACCATGCCGCTGCTGGCTTACTGGCTCTATCCACCAGAAGTAAAAGTGAATGACGAAGTGCCACGCTGGGCTAAAGCCGAGCTGGAGAAACTGGGTCCGCTGTCGCGCAATGAAATTCTGCTGCTGGTGTTCGTGGTCGCCGCGCTGATGATGTGGATCTTCGCCACTGCGTGGATTGAACCGGCGATGGCCGCCCTGCTGGTTATCGTGCTGATGCTGTGGACCGGCGTGCTGAACTGGAACGACATCACCAGCAACAAAGCCGCCTGGAACACCTTTGCCTGGTTTGCCACGCTGGTCGCGCTGGCTGATGGTCTGGCGCGCGTAGGCTTCATCGCCTGGCTGGGTAAAGAAGGTGCGCTGCTGCTGCACGGTTACGACCCGCAGGTTTCCGCGGTGGTACTGCTGGTCGCCTTCTACCTGCTGCACTATCTGTTCGCCAGCACCACGGCGCACACCACCGCCCTGCTGCCTGCCATGCTGACCATTGCCGCCTCGATTCCGGGCATCAACATGCCGGTGTTCTGCCTGATGATGTGTACCTCACTGGGTGTGATGGGCATTATCACCCCGTACGGCACGGGCCCAAGCCCGATTTACTACGGTAGCGGCTACCTGCCAACCAAAGACTACTGGCGTCTCGGTACCATCTTTGGTGCCCTGTTCCTGGTGGCGCTGATGGTCATTGCCTACCCGTGGATGGTGATGATGTTCTGATGATGTTGCTTTGATGTTAAAAACGCAGCCGCGTAATAACGTTAAAGTGGTATGATACTCGCCAGTCAGCTCTTGCCGCGGACTGGCGAGAGAAAATCGAATAACAGATCGCCTAATTTGTCGCCCGTCATGCTGGCGGGCAACACGAAGCTAAGTGAGCCAACATGTCGAACAAACCCTTCTACTACCAGAATCCCTTTCCTCTCGCCAAAGATGATACCGAGTACTATCTGCTGAGCCGCGACCATGTTTCGGTGGCCAACTTTGACGGTGAAGAAGTCCTGAAAGTCGACCCGAAAGCGCTGACGCTGCTGGCGCAGCAGGCGTTCCACGATGCCTCTTTTATGCTGCGCGCCTCACATCAGCAGCAGGTGGCGTCGATTCTGGCGGACGATGAAGCCAGCCAGAACGACAAATACGTGGCGCTGCAGTTCCTGCGCAACTCGGAAATCGCCGCCAAAGGCGTGCTGCCGACCTGCCAGGACACCGGTACCGCCATCATCATGGGTAAAAAAGGCCAGCGCGTCTGGACCGGCGGTGGCGATGAAGCTGCGCTGTCTCAGGGCGTTTACAACACCTTTATCGAAGATAACCTGCGCTACTCGCAGAATGCGCCGCTCGATATGTACAAAGAGGTCAACACCGGCACCAACCTGCCGGCGCAGATCGATCTCTACAGCGTTGACGGCGACGAATACAAATTCCTGTGCATCGCCAAAGGTGGCGGTTCTGCTAACAAAACCTATCTGTATCAGGAAACCAAAGCGCTGATCACACCAGCGAAGCTGAAAAACTACCTGATCGATAAAATGATGTCGCTCGGTACGGCGGCCTGTCCGCCATACCACATTGCGTTTGTGATCGGCGGCACTTCCGCTGAGAGCACGCTGAAAACCGTGAAGCTGGCGTCAACCCACTATTACGATTCGCTGCCGACCGAAGGTAACGAACACGGTCAGGCGTTCCGTGACGTGCAGCTGGAACAGGAACTGCTGGAAGCCTCGCAGAAACTCGGCCTCGGCGCGCAGTTTGGCGGTAAATATTTTGCTCACGATATCCGCGTGGTGCGTCTGCCGCGTCACGGCGCATCCTGCCCGGTAGGTATGGGCGTTTCCTGCTCGGCTGACCGCAACATCAAAGCCAAAATTAACCGCGAAGGCATCTGGATCGAGAAGCTGGAAGACAATCCAGGCCGCTATATCCCGGAAGCGCTGCGTCAGCAGGGCGAAGGCGAAGTGGTCAGCGTCGATCTCAATCGCCCGATGAGCGAGATCCTCGCCCAGCTATCCGCTTACCCGGTGGCGACGCGTCTGTCGCTGAACGGCACCATCATCGTGGCGCGTGATATTGCGCACGCCAAACTGAAAGAGCGCATCGACAACGGCGAAGGTCTGCCGCAGTACATCAAAGATCACCCGGTGTACTATGCAGGCCCGGCGAAAACACCGGAAGGTTACGCGTCCGGTTCACTCGGTCCGACCACCGCCGGCCGCATGGACTCCTACGTCGATCTGCTGCAGGCTAACGGCGGCAGCATGGTGATGCTGGCCAAAGGTAACCGCAGCCAGCAGGTCACCGATGCCTGCCATAAACACGGCGGCTTCTATCTGGGCAGTATTGGCGGCCCGGCGGCGGTGCTGGCGCAGCAAAGCATTAAGAGTCTGGAGTGCGTGGAGTATGCCGAACTGGGCATGGAAGCGATCTGGAAAATTGAAGTTGAGAACTTCCCGGCTTTCATCCTGGTGGATGACAAAGGCAATGACTTCTTCCAGCAAATCCACAACCAGTGTGCTGCCTGCGTGAAATAAGCCGGCCTGCAATAAAAAAATCCGCGGCGTAAAAGCTGCGGATTTTTTTTGTCTGCCAGCCCCTGCTGCGCTCACACACCGCGCAGCTGCACGTCCAGCAACAGATCGGCATCGTCGTCGTTCTGGCCAATCACGTAGATTGCCTGGCGGCCCGGCAGATTTACGGTAATGATATTCTCTTCGACCGCATCCAGCACTTCGTCGTGCTGCTCCTGAAAGTGGTACAGGGTGTTCATCTTCTCTCCTTAAAAACGGTGCGTTACTGTATAAACTCACGCCTCTTAATATCGACAAGACGCGTCTTAATAACAGGGGGAATAATCTGTTTTTTCTGTCAGCACTGTGACAGGGCTGTGTGACGTTGCCATGAAGGCGGCAGCGGCGCGCACCGCTGCCGGTTAAATCAGAAAAAGCCGAGAGGCTGCGTACTGTAGCTGACCAGCAGATTTTTAGTCTGCTGGTAGTGATCGAGCATCATTTTGTGGGTTTCACGGCCAATCCCGGATTTTTTATAGCCGCCAAACGCGGCGTGCGCCGGATAGAGGTGATAGCAGTTGGTCCAGACGCGACCGGCTTTGATCGCGCGACCTACGCGGTAAGCACGGTTAATATCGCGCGTCCACACGCCCGCACCGAGGCCGTAAATCGAATCGTTGGCGATGGCAATCGCTTCCGCTTCGTCTTTAAAGGTCAGCACGCCGACCACCGGTCCGAAAATCTCCTCCTGGAAGACGCGCATGCTGTTATCGCCTTTCAGCAGCGTCGGCTGAATGTAGTAACCGCTGGCAAACGCCTCACCGATTTTCTCCACCCCGCCGCCGTGCAGCACCTGTGCGCCCTCCTGCTGCGCAATCTCCAGATAAGAGAGAATTTTGTCGAACTGCTGCTGCGAGGCCTGCGCGCCGATCATCGTCTCGGTATCGAGCGGATCGCCACGCTTAATGGTCTGGATGCGCTTCATCACCGCCGCCATAAACGGCTCAAAAATCGACTCCTGCACCAGCGCGCGTGACGGACAGGTACAGACTTCGCCCTGATTAAGGAAGCCCAGCACCACGCCTTCGGCCGCTTTTTCGATGAAGCTTTCCTCCGCCTGCATGATGTCTTCGAAGAAAATGTTGGGCGACTTGCCGCCCAGCTCGACGGTGGACGGGATCAGGCTTTTTGCCGCCAGCTCAAGAATGTGGCCGCCGGTGGCGGTCGATCCGGTAAAAGCGATTTTGGCGATACCCGGATGCGAAGCCAGCGCCTCGCCGGCCTCTTTGCCGTAGCCGTGCACCACGTTAATCACGCCCGGCGGCACCAGGTCTTTAATCAGCTCCATCAACAGGGTAATGGAGAGCGGCGTCTGTTCGGCGGGCTTCAGCACCACGCAGTTACCGGCACCCAGCGCCGGCGCCAGTTTCCACGCCGCCATCAGCAGCGGGAAGTTCCACGGAATAATTTGTCCGACGACCCCAAGCGGCTCATGAAAGTGGTAGGCGGCGGTGAATTCGTCGATCTCTGCCGCGGTGCCTTCCTGGGCGCGCACGCAGCCGGCAAAGTAGCGGAAGTGGTCAACCGCCAGCGGCAAATCAGCCGCCAGGGTTTCACGCACCGGCTTACCGTTATCCCAGGTTTCATTGACCGCGATGGCTTCCAGATTGGCTTCCAGCCGGTCGGCAATTTTCAGCAGCAGCAGCGAACGCGCCTGCGGCGAGGTTTTGCCCCATGCGTCCGCAGCGGCCTGCGCGGCGGCCACGGCGTTGTCGATATCCTGTTTATCCGAGCGCGGGAATTCGCCGATAGTCGAGCCGTTGATCGGCGTGGTGTTAACAAAATAGTTACCGTTTACCGGCGGAACAAATTCGCCGTTGATGAAGTTGCCATAACGCGATTGCAGATGGATGAGAGAACCGGTTTCTCCCGGAGCAGCGTAACGCATGGTGTTTCTCCTTGCGGGACAGAGTGGCGATTAACAACATTTAAACTTGTTATTAACACTGAGCGAACAATGCCAGCCTGTCAGATCGCTCAGCGGGAAACTGTGACCGCATCGAAGGAAAAGAGGGCATTAAGAAACGGCCCTGCCGTCACGCCATAACCTGCGCCTGTCGCAGACAGATAATTCCGAGTTTGGCCATAAGCGCGATGAAAAGCGGAACATGTGCGATTTGTGCGGTCAATATGAAGCAGACCCGTGAACAGGAGAACAAGATGCTGGCTTCAGCCCTGATGGTAATGCGCGCCAAAGCGAACTTCGTTCAGCAATTTATCCGCAATCCGCGCAAAATGGGCAGCATCACGCCCTCTTCAGCCGCCCTGTGTCGCGCCATGTGTGAAACGGTCAACTGGGAGCACAGCCTGCGCATTGCCGAGCTGGGTGCCGGCGACGGCGTGCTGACCCGTCATCTGCTGGCACATATGGCACCGCAGGCGCAGCTGGATGTGTTTGAAATCAGTCCCGAACTGGTAAAAGGGTTACGCCGCTGGAACGATGCGCGCATGCAGGTGCGCGCCTGCTCGGCAGAGTATCTGTCCGGGGAGTACGATGTGATTTTTTCCGGCCTGCCGCTGCTGTCGCTGCCGCCCGCAACGCGCGACGCCATTCTCAGCGCGGTACATGAAGGACTGGGACCGCGCGGCGTGTTTGTCCAGTTTCAATACACCTCGCTGACGCAGCCCAGCCTGTCACGCTACTTCACCTGGCAGCGCCAGCGGGTGCTGAAAAATATGCCACCCGCGTGGGTTTATCGCTGCACGCGGCATTACGCGCCCTGAGCCTGCGCCTGCGGGCGCGTTTGCTGCCAGAAACGCTGCAGCAGCTCGCGCGCCCAGTCTTCGCCAGACAGCTGCGCGCCATCATCGCTGACGCCGGAAGGCAGACAGGCGGTCATGATGTTATGGTCGAACTCCGGATGGAACTGCACTGACAGCGCCTGCGGCGAATAGCGCAGAATCTGGCAACCATCCAGCGCTGAACGCGCCAGCACCTGTGCCTGCGGCGGCGGTACCAGCACCGACTGGCGGTGCGACAACCACGCCGGGAAGGCCTCCGGCAACTGTGCCAGCCACGGATCGCGGTGCGGGGTGCGCGTCAGGGTTTTCAGTCCGCGCTCCCAGCCGTTCGGGTTATCGCCCACTTTACCGCCCAGCGCATAGGCCATCAGCTGATGGCCATAGCAAACGCCGAGCAGCGGCAGTTGCGCGTCGATGGCCGCACGAATCCAGGCGGCGGTGCGCTCGCTCCAGTCGGCGTGATCGGTCACCATCGCCCACGAACCGCTGAAAATCGCGCCGCTGATGCCAGAGAAAGCCGGCAGCTCTTCTCCGAGATGCGGCCGCACAATGACATAATCATCCGGCTGTAGCGCCAGGGCTGCAATAAACCACTGTGGTTGTTCACCAATTTTTGCCACCACCTGCGGCGGCGGCGTTTCGAGTTGAATCAGAGCAAGGGGTAAGGTGCGGATCTGTGTCATGCCGAATACGGTCCTCAAATGATCGTGTTTCGGACATCCACTCTGACAGTAAATTTGCCCCCTGTCCTGGATTTTTCGGCATAAGCTAATGCCATTACGAAAAAAAGCGTCGCCCGCGTGCGCCAACCGATCGCCTTCGTGCCATCATTAGACGGTGACAACATCGATAAAACAAAGGACAGCAGCGTGGCGGTGCGGCATTTTTTTCTGGTTCTGATGGTGGTGTGCATCTGGGCGTTCAATAACGTGGCGATAAAGTGGGGATTGCTGGAGCTTCCGCCGCTGTTTCTCACCTGGATGCGCTTTGTGGTGGTGGCTATCGTGCTGGTGCCGTTTTGCCGCATCACGCGCGCCCAGCTACCGTGGCTGCTGACGCTGGCGTTTACCTTTGGCTTCATGCACTTTTCGCTGCTGTTTGTCGGCATGCGCTATACCGATGCCGGCACCGGGGCCATTGTGGTCCAGCTGGGCACGCCGATTGCCATGCTGCTGGCGATGGTGGTGCTGAAGGAGAAACTGCGGCTGGTGCAGCTGTGCGGTATCGCCATCTCGCTGGCCGGGGTGGTGGTGCTCTCCGGCAGCCCGACAATTCCGGCGTGGTGGGTGCTGTGTATTCTGCTGTGCAGCGCCACTGGCTGGGCGGTGAGCAATATGATTGTGAAAAAGTCACCGCCGATTAAACCGCTGACGCTTACCGGCTGGATCTCCTTCCTTGCGGTGCCGATTGTCGGCGCGGCCTCATGGCTGACCGAATCGCAGCAGTTTACCGCGCTGAGCCACGCCGGCTGGCGCGGCTGGTTTGGCATCCTGTATAGCGCCCTCGCCTCGTCAATTGTCGCCTACACGCTGTGGTACGCGCTGCTGAAAAAATATAACGTCAACCTGATTATGCCCTACTCGCTGCTGACGCCGGTGCTGGCGGTACTGATGGGCGTGCTGGTGCTGGGCGACAGCATGAACAGCTTCAAAATTCTGGGTGCCTCGCTGGTGGTGCTGGGGACGGCGATTGCGGTGATTAACCTGCGTAACCTGCGCATGCATGCCCGCTTTCCGCGTCTGCGCCGCCGCTAATCCACTCTGCTATGCTTGAAGCTCGCGTGTTTTCCGGAGGTTTAGCATGGATTCTCAACGCGCTGCCGCATTGTGGCAGCAACTTTGGCAGGGATTGCGGGGTGCGGAACACGCGCCGACGATCCACTTTCTTCAGACCGACAGCTTCCCCTCGGCTTTTGCCGTTAGCGAACTCGCCGCCACCAGCATCGGCCTCGCCAGCCAGGCGCTGAGCGATCTGCTGGGGCGCCCGGCCCCGGTCAGCGTCAACGTCCGCCTGGCCTCGCGCTGGTTTCAGCACAGCCTGACGCCGCTGAACCGTCCGCCAGCCGCCCAGTGGGACGCGCTGGCCGGTGACTATCCGTGCGAGGATGGCTGGATCCGCCTGCACACCAACGCACCACACCATCGCGCCGCCATGGCGCGCGTGCTGGGCGAGCACGCCGATCGGTCATCGCTGGCGGCGGTGGTGGCACGCTGGCAGGGACACGCGCTGGAGCAGGCCGTGGTCGACGCCGGCGGCTGTGCCGCCTGGATGCGCAGCGCACAGCAGTGGCAGCAGCACGCGCAGGGACTGGCGGTAAGCGAAGAAGCGCTGATTGCCCAACGGGCAACCGGCGAAGCGCCCACGCCGGGCTGGGCGCTGCTGCCGGCGCGGCCGCTGCTGGGCGTGCGGGTGCTGGATCTGACGCGCATCATTGCCGGACCGGTAGCGACCCGCTTTCTGGCCAGCCTCGGCGCGCAGGTACTGCGCATCGATCCGCCCGGCTGGCGTGAACCGACGCTGGAAGAGGAGATCAACTGCGGCAAACGCTGCGCGCAGCTGGATATCAAAACCCGCGCCGGGCGCGATCGGCTGATTACGCTGCTACAGCATGCGGATGTGCTGGTGCACGGCTACCGCGCGGACGCACTGGAAAAGCTGGGGCTGGATGCGGAGAGCCGTCAGCGGCTGGCGCCGGGGCTGGTGGATGTCAGCCTCAACGCCTGGGGCTGGCACGGGCCGTGGCGCAACCGGCGCGGTTTTGACAGCCTGGTGCAGATGGCCTGCGGCATCGCCGAACAGGGTATGCGCTGGCAGGCAGGCGTTAAACCGACGCCGCTGCCGGTGCAGGCGCTGGATCACGCCACCGGCTATATGATGGCGGCCGCGGTGCTGGAAGGATTACGCCAGCGCCGCGTTAACGGCACCGGCTGGCAGGCGCGTTTGTCGCTGGCGCGTACCGCGCTGCTGCTTCAGCAGCACGGCGCAGCGCCACAAGGCGAACAGCGTGGCATTACGCCGCAGCCGCACGATGCGCTGAGCGCGCTGGAGATCAATCGCTGGGGGATTGGCGAGCGCCTGCGCGCCGCGGCTTATCTGCCCGGTACGCCGATGCTGTGCGCTTCACCGGCGCAGCTGCCCCGCAGCAGCCATCCCTGCTGGTGACGACTCAGGCGTCGTCGCCCTCTTCACGCAGTTCGTCATACATCGCCTGAATCGCCTCACGGCTCAGCGCCGCCAGCGTGCGATAAAACGCGGTGGTGGCGTGGGCTTCCACTTTACCGAGGAAGGCGCCGCACCACGGCAGCAGGTAGTCATCGAACAGCGCCAGCTGGGCCGCCGCCTCATCTTCTGCAGACTGATCTTCCAGCCAGGAGGCCGCCAGCAGCAGCACGCCAAAGTGATCGGCCGGCGACTCGCTCAGTGGCATACCGCGTGAGGTTAAAAACGCCCGCACCTCGGCTTCCTGCGGTCCGTTCGGCCACTGTGAGGCGTACGGCGGTACGCTGCAGTCGCTGCCGACGAACAGCGCGTTGTAATCCGCCGCCAGCGCCTGCGGATCGCTATTCTGCTGCAGCCGGGTCAGCAGTTCATCCTGCTCCAGCGGCCACTGATCTTTCAGTTTGCCTTCGCGCAGCAGGGTGAACAGCGGCACCAGCAGCGGGTCCTGCGGCTGGCGATTAAACAGCGAGCCGATGACGCGGCAGAGAATGGAAAACTCATTCATGCAACAGAATTCCTTGAGGCAAAAAAGTTAAAAGTCGGCAAATTCCGCAATGTGTTTGCCGGTGCGCTGTTCGAGAAAGTCGAGCAGGCGACGCGGCGTGACATTTAACACGCGATCCTGCGGAAAATCCACTTCGCGCGTAATACGCAGGCAGTGTTCGAAATCACCGAGCGTAAAGGCGGTGTGCGAATCGGAGCCAAACGCCAGCCGGCCACCGGCGTCACGCACCGCTTCCGCAATCGCGCGGCAGTTAGGTTCACTGCCCGGGCGCGAATGGGTGAACGACGAGTTGTTGATCTCCAGCGCCACATCGTAGTGCGCGGCGGCTTCCGCGATAGCGCGAATATCCACCGGGAATTTCGGGTTGCCCGGATGGCTGATGATGTGTACCAGTCCGCTGGCCATGGAGGCAATCATCGCTTCGGTGTGGTGAGCCTTGTCACGCGGCGCATAGACCGGCTCATGGAAGCCAGCGACGATCAAATCCAGCGCATCCAGCATCGGCCCGCTGCAATCAATCTCACCCTGCTGATTTTTGATGTTGGCTTCAATGCCGCGCAGCACGCCGACGCCGTCAATCACGCGCGGCCAGATGCGCATATTCACAAAATGCCAGTAGTGCGGCGCATCGGCCATGTCCGGACCGTGATCGGTAATGGCGAACAGCTTCAGGCCGTTCCGTTTCGCCTGCGCGACGTAATCGTGCAGCGTGCTGTAAGCATGGGTGCTGGCCACGGTGTGCATATGTAAATCGACGGGATACATCCTCTTCTCCTCTGCTGAATTAATAGCCACGCTGGCGATCGACCAGACCGCGCGGCTGTTGGCCCTGCTCCAGTGCCGTGATGGCACCGGCGATATAGTCCATCGCCTCATGCGGCAAGGTGGTGGCGGCATTATGCGGGGTAATCATGACACGCGGATGAGACCACAGCGGACTCGCGGCTGGCAGCGGTTCCACCTGGAATACGTCCAGCGCGGCGGCGGCCAGCTGACCGCTCTCCAGCGCCGCCAGCAGATCGGCCTCTACCACGTGCGCACCGCGCGCGAGGTTGAGGAAACAGGCGCCGCGCGGTAGCGCGCTAAGAAACGCGCCATCGATCAGGTTGCTGGTTTCCGGCGTGGCGGGCAGCAAATCAATCAGTATCTGCGTGCCGGCAAGGAATTCCGTTAGCTGGTCGCGGCCGTGAAAGGTGGTGACACCGGCAATCTGCTTCGGCGAGCGGCTCCAGCAGCGCAGCGGGAAGCCCCACTGCTGCAGGCTCTCCAGTACGCTGCGGCCGAGCACGCCGGCCCCCAGCACGCCAATGGTAAAATTAGCACGTTCGCGGTCCGGCAGCGGCTGCCATAGCGCCTGTCGCTGCTGCTGGTGATAGTCGGCGAAGCGGCGGAACCAGCCCAGCACGCACCAGTTCGCATACTCCTGCATCTGGCGTGCCATGCCGGTGTCTTCCAGCCGGTAGAGCGGCACCGCGTCAGCCAGCATCTCAGGGTGCGTGCGCAGCTGCCGCAAAATTTCGTCCACGCCGGCCCCCATGGCGAATACGCCACGCAACGCCCGTCCCGCCAGCATCTCCACCGGCGGCGATCGCACAATGGCGTAGTCGGCGGGCGCACTGTCGCCCGGCTGCCACTGGCGGATGCGCACCGCCGGCAGGCGCTGGCGCATGCCGTCCAGCCACGGCTGCGGATTCAGTGACGGGTGATACCAGATGATCTCCATACTGCTCTCCTTTTTTTCTTTCAGCCTCAGTCAAATAGCGGCGCAGGGCAAGTAAAAACCCGCGCGGCACCGCAATTTTCCGGCGATTAATCGCGAAGGCTTCACATTTCCGCCGCTGCAAAAGGCTAAGCGGCGCGTTAACGTCTAAAGTTGTTCGGGTGGTCAATGCGTTAGCGCACCACCTTTTCGGACAAGGAGAAAAACCGATGATAAAAAATGTAGTGTTTACGCCTGCGCGTCTTACCCTATTGCTCAGCGCGGCGCTGCTGAGCGCGTCTGCTGTGCACGCTGAGGATAACAGCCGCATGCTCAGCGCCCAGCCGCAGCCGCCGGATGTGCGACTCGGCCCACTATTCAGTGCCGTGCAGCAGGCCAGATTTTATCCGGATCAGAAAACCTTTGCCGATGCGGTCCCCAAATATGACCCGGCGTCGATTCTCGCCGACTGGCAGATGCAGAAAAATCAGCGTAATTTCGATCTCAGGCGTTTCGTGGATACCAACTTCACCCTGCCCAAAGCGCAGGATAAATACGTGCCGCCCGCCGGCCAGAGCCTGCGCGCGCACATCAATGGTCTGTGGCCGGTGCTGACGCGCAGCACGCCAACGGCCAGCCAGTACGATTCGCTGCTGCCACTGCCGAAACCGTACGTGGTGCCAGGCGGGCGTTTCCGCGAAGTCTATTACTGGGACAGCTACTTCACCATGCTCGGGCTGGCAGAGAGCGGCCATTGGGATCGGGTGCAGGACATGGTGGACAACTTCGCCAGCGAGCTGGACAAGTACGGCCACATCCCTAACGGTAACCGCAGCTATTATCTCAGCCGCTCGCAGCCGCCGTTCTTCAGCCTGATGGTGGATTTGCTGGCCAGCCACAAGGGAGACGACGTCTACCGCCAGTATCTGCCACAGCTGCAAAAAGAGTATGACTACTGGATGGCGGACAGCGACAAGGTGGCTGCCGGCCAGGCGAGCAAGCGCGTGGTGAAGCTGAGCGACGGCACCCTGCTCAATCGCTACTGGGATGACCGTGACGTGCCGCGCACCGAATCCTGGCTGGACGATGTCAACACCGCGAAAAAAGCGCCTGAGCGCAATAAACAGCAGGTGTATCGCGATCTGCGCGCGGGCGCCGCCTCGGGCTGGGACTTCAGCTCACGCTGGTTCACCGATGCGCACAATCTGGCCTCGATTCGCACCACCCAGCTGGCCCCGGTTGACCTCAACAGCCTGCTGTTCCACCTGGAGCAGACGCTGGCGAAAGCCGCGAAGCTGGCAAAACAGAATGATAAAGCGCAGCAGTTTGCGGCGGATGCAGAGAAGCGCCAGGCAGCGATCAATCATTACCTGTGGGATGACAAACAGGGCTGGTATGCCGACTACGATGTCCAGAAAAAGCAGGTGCACAATCAGCTCACCGCCGCCACGCTGTTCCCGCTGTATATGCAGCTGGCGGGCGACAAACAGGCGGAACGCACCGCTGCCGCAGTGGAAAAACAGCTGCTGAAACCAGGCGGGCTGGTCACCACCACGGTAAACAACGGCCAGCAGTGGGATGCGCCTAACGGCTGGGCCCCGCTGCAGTGGGTAGCGGTCGAAGGTCTGGAGCACTATAAGCAGAACCAGCTGGCGCAGCAGATTGGTCAGCGCTTCCTGCAAAATGTGCAGCATACTTACGATCGCGAGCACAAGCTGGTTGAGAAGTATGTGGTCGACGGCGCCCAGCTGGGCGGTGGTGGTGGCGGCGAGTATCCGCTGCAGGACGGTTTTGGCTGGACCAACGGCGTAACGCTGAAGCTGCTGGATAAGTATTGTCCGAAAGATAAAACCTGTAACAGCACACGCGACATCCCCTCAATGCCGACGCTAAACGCGGCGAAATAACCCTGACGTCAGGTGCGCCGCCGTGCGCACCTGCTTCTCAGGCCCGATGCCACAGCCAGGCGATGGCCACGCCCGGCGCTGCGGCATCCCCCCTGCGCATCACACTTTTCCATTACTTATCTTTTACATCTTGAAACACCCCTTACTAAAAGATAATAATTCTCAATCTTAAAATGACTCTTTTTCTCATCATTAACCGCCGCGCTGGTGTGGTGCGGCTTTTATTCTCTGCCAAAGGAATCATTATGACCGCGCTGTTCCCCCTCAACCGTGGCCGGCTGCTGTGCGCGCTGGCGCTGGCGTTTCCGGCACTCGGCGTAGCCGAACCCTTTCTGGTGGTCACCGCACAGCCGCAGGAGAGCGCCACCTCGCCTACGGCGGGCTATCTCGCCACCCGCAGCGGCGCCACGAAAAGCGATCGTCCACTCGTCACCACGCCGCAGTCCATTTCCGTGGTGACGCGTCAGCAGATTGACGATCAGGGCGCGCAGGATCTGAACCAGGCGCTGGGCTATACCCCGGGGGTTTTCACCAACTTTGGTGGCGCGGCCACGCGTTACGACACCATTTCGCTGCGCGGTTTCCACGGCGGTGACGTCGACAACACCTTCCTTGACGGTCTGCGCGTGATGAGCGACGGCGGCAGCTTCAACATCCTGCAGGTGGATAACTGGTTCCTTGACCGCATCGACGTAATTAAAGGCCCCTCTTCTGCCCTTTATGGTCAGACGGTGCCGGGCGGGCTGGTGAACATGGTCACGAAGCGGCCGCAGTTTGCTTCGCAGGGCCATTTACGCTTCGCCACCGGCAGCAATGCCAGTAACAGCGCCGCCTTTGATTACACCGACGCGATTAACGATCAATGGGCGTACCGCCTGACCGGCATCACGCGCAACAGCGATACCCAGTACGACCACACGCGCGAAGAGAAATACGCCCTGTCACCCCAGCTGCTGTGGCAGCCGGATGAAGACACCAGCCTGCTGCTGCGTGCTTATCTGCAAAAAGATCCCTCAGGCGGCTATCACGGCTCGGTGCCGGCGGAAGGCACGCTGTACAGCCACAATGGCCGCTGGCTGAGCGACGGCTTTTATGAGGGCGACAGCGCGCTGGATCAGTTCAAACGTCATGAGCAGATTTACGGCTACGACTTCTCGCACCGTTTCGATGAAGTATGGTCGGTGCACAGCACCGGCAGCTACAGCCATTCCAGCGTGGCGCTCGACCAGGTGTACCAGATTGGCTGGAACAGCGACAATCCGGACCTGCTCAATCGCTACTACTCCGGTGAGCGCTCTTCGCTCAGCGCGTGGGCGACCGATAACCAGCTGCAGGCGGAGTTTGCCAGCGGTGCGCTGCAGCATCGCGTCACGCTTGGCGCGGAGTATCACCGCTACAAAAATGATCTGAGCGACGCCAGCGGCGCCGCCTCACCGCTGAATGCCTGGAGCGGCGAGGCCATCGGCAGCCAGCCGGATTACCTCTGGACAGCGCAGACGCGCCGCTACTATCAGAGCGGCCTCTATCTGCAGGATGAGATGGCGTGGCAGCGCTGGCATCTGGATTTGTCTGGTCGCTATGACCGCATCGTGTCAGAGAATGGCAATAGTCGTCGTCAGGACGATCACGTCAGCGGCCGCGCCGCGCTGCTGTACGCCTTTGATAACGGCGTGTCGCCGTACGTCAGCTGGAGCCAGGCGATTACCCCGGCTTCGCTGACCGATCCCGACGGGAATCAGCTGAAACCGACCACCTCAGAGCAGTATGAAGCCGGGGTGAAATACCAGCCGAACGGCACGCGCGATCTCTACAGCGTGGCCCTGTACGATCTGACGCAGAACGATGTGGCCAACCGTAACGTGCAGGACGGCACCTACACCCCGTCCGGCAAAGTGCATGCACAGGGCATTGAACTGGAGGCGCGCAGCCAGCTGACCGAACGGTTCAGCACCATTGCCGGTTATACGCTCAACCATCTGCGCTTTAAGGATTCCGTGGACGGCAACGATGGCCATACGCCGTACGTCACGCCAAATAGCATGGCGTCGCTGTGGGGGCATTATCAGTTTGATTACGGCCTGAGCGCGGGTGCCGGGGTGCGCTATATTGGCCGCCAGTGGGCCGATAACGAAAACACCACCCGTTTGCCGTCGGTGACCCTGTTTGACGCCTCGCTGCGCGCCGATCTGGGCGCGTGGCAGCCGAATCTGAAAGGTGCCTGGCTGCAGCTGAATGCCCGCAATCTGACGGATAAAAAGTATCTGGCAGCCTGCTACGGCACCGGTTACTGCTATCGCGGCGCGGAGCGGACGCTGACCGCCACAATCGGCTACGATTTCTGACGACATAAAAAAATCCGCAGCCCCGGACGGGACTGCGGATCTTGTTGAATCGTGATTTGGCGTCAGCTGCGGACTTTACGGTAGATCCACAGCACCACAATGGCACCGATCACCGCGACCACGAAGCTGCCAAAGTTGAAGCCGTCAACCCGGCCAAAGCCGAACAGGGTACTGATCCAGCCGCCCACCACCGCACCGACAATCCCGAGTACCACGGTCAAAATAAATCCGCCGCCATCTTTACCTGGCATGATCCATTTAGCGATAATCCCGGCAATCAGACCAAAAATAATCCATGAAAGAATACCCATTTGCTGCTCCTTACGTTATGAATCAAGGTGTTCATCGCGCTAAGTATAGCCGGGAATTTTTTCTCTGCTACATCAACATCATGATGAATTCGTTCACGCCGGCTAAAGCTTTTACCGCCCCGGTCGATAACCGACGAAGAGCAGTCGCACTCGTAAAATAGCAATCGGACAGGTGGAGCAGGACGTGAAAGACGCCGATAAAGAACAATATCTCAAGCGCGGTACGCTAGCGGTGTTGAACGTGATGAAGGATTTGTTGCGTTATCAAACCCTGCTGATGGTCAATTTCTCCCGTGGTCAGTTCATCAGCCGGCTGCTGGCCGCGGATGAAGATCGGGTGATTTTTGATCTCGGCAGCAACGCGCTGGACAATGATTTGGCACTGCAGGGTGGCGAAGTGAATATTGCGGCCGAAACCCACGGTGCCAAAGTGGAGTTTGGGCTGCAGGGATTAACCCGCATCGATTATGACGGCCTGCCCGCCTTTGCCGCCGCGCTGCCCGACCTGGTGTGGCAGATTCAGCGCCGGGAGTTCTTTCGCGTCAACGCGCCGCTCGAACCAGTATTCTACTGCCACAGCCAGTGGCCGGACGGCAGCACCGCGCGCTTTCGCCTGCAGGATCTGTCGCTTGGCGGCGTCGGCGTGCTGCTGGATGAGGCGCTGCCGGAAGGTCTTAACCGTGGCGATACCTTCAAAAAGCTGCGCGTTGAGCTGGGCGAATATGGCCAGTTCGAAGTGACCGCACAGCTGCTGCACATCGGCGAGCGCAGCACCGTGACCAGCAAGAACGAAACCCGCATCACGCCGCGGCTTAGCTTCCGTTTTACCGCCATCGAACCGGTGCAGGAGCGTCAGCTGCAGCAGGTGATTTTTGCGCTGGAACGGCTGGCGCGCGACAAGGCCAATCGCTTCCAGTAAACCGCCGGCGTCCCGCGCGGCGCCAGCGTAGTCTATGCTTTCTCCTTGCACATTCTTTTCACCGGCTCCCAGCAAGGAGATTCTCCCCAATGGAAAACTGGCTTTCTGCCCATCGTTTACAACTTATCTTTCTCAATCAAAACTTCTGGATTAATAGCGCCATCATTGTGTTCGGCACGCTGATTGTTTACTGGCTGCTGCGCACCGTCATTCGTTTTGTCTCTAACCGTATCGCCCACTACAGCGAACAGCGCCACGTGCGCTTCACCGGCATTCTGGTGGAGATTCTGCGCAGCACCAGTCAGCTGCTGCTGCTGATCTTCTCGCTGCTGATCGCGCTGAAATTTGTCGACCTGCCGGACAGCTGGAGCGTCGCCATCGCCCACGGCTGGTTCCTGGCGCTGATTCTGCAGCTCACGCTGTGGATTGACGGCGGCATTCGCCTGTGGCTGCACTCGTTGCTGCGCGATCCGCTGCACGTGCGCAATCCGGTCACCACGGTGATCCTCGGTATTCTGCTGCGTGTCGTGGTGTGGGTGATGATGCTGCTGGCGATCCTCTCCAATATGGGGATCAATATCACCGCGCTGGTGGCCAGCCTCGGCGTCGGCGGTATCGCCATCGCGCTGGCGATTCAGACGGTGCTGAGCGATGTGTTCGCTTCGCTGGCGATTGGCTTCGATAAGCCCTTTGAGCACGGCGACTTTATTGTGTTCGGCGACATCGCTGGCTCCATTGAGCACATTGGCCTGAAAACCACCCGGCTGCGCAGTCTCGGCGGCGAACAGATTGTCTGCTCCAACACTATTCTGCTGCAGCAAACCATCCACAACTACAAACGCATGCAGCAGCGACGCATCGTGTTTAAGTTCGGGATTAATTACGGCACGCCGGCGGAGAAAGTGCGGCAGATTGGCGGCATGGTGCAACGCATCATTGAAGGCGTGCCGGACACGCGTTTTGATCGCGCCCATTTCCTGTCGTTTGACGAATCGCAGCTGACGTTTGAGGTGGTCTATTTCGTGCTGAGCGCCGATTACAACAAATACATGGACATTCAGCAGGAGATTAACCTGCAACTGATGGCGCAGCTGGAGCAGAAACAGATTCGTTTCGCCTTCCCGATGCGCCGCGTGGAGTTCACCGGCGGCGTGCTGCCGCGCATTAACCTCAGCGATGCCTCAAATGAGGCTGCGGCAGAGCGCGCACAGCACTGAGTCCCGCCAGCGGCATTAGCCGATGGTGCGATAGGCGGTGGTGACTTTCCACAGGTAGCGCGGCGCCTGGGCGGCCGGATGCTTGTTCTGCACGTGCTGGTAGAACTCATCCGGCGTCATGGCGTTGATCATTGCAATGGCGCGATCGCGGTCGCGCGAGAAGGTACGTAGCAGCGCGCCGGCACCGTTGGCATAGGAAACAATGGTGGCATAGCGCAGCGTCAGCGGATCGCGAATGCCCGCCAGCGCGGAATCCTGCAGAATCCGGATATAGGCCGCGCCGATATCAATATTTTTCGCCGGGTCGCGCAGTTCGGAGTTACTCGGCTGGCCGTGGCGTCCCTGTGCGCGATACACCTCGCGTCCGGCGGTGGCGGCTTTGATCTGCATCAGCCCGACCGCGTTAGAACGGCTTACCACGGTTGGGTTGCCCCCGGATTCGACACTAATAATGGCGCTGATCAGCTTCTCATCAACGCCATAATGACTGGCGGCATCTTCGGTAAACAGTGACCATGCATCATTCACTTTCGACGGCGGCGCCTGGGTTAATGGCGTATTCTTCTCCGGCGTCACCGGTTTTTCCGGCTCGCTGGCACAGCCAGCCAGCAGCAAAGCAGACAGCATAAGTAGTCGAATTTTCACTGATTTTCGGTTCCGCTATAAGATTGGCGCAAGCTATCATAACCATGACGGTAAAAGGTAAAATTACCGTTTATCCTAAATACGTAAAAAACCTTGTGCTACCGTGACTTCGGTAACGCATTTCGTCATCATCGGCAGGCCAACAGACAGCAGGATGGAAGTTATGCTCGCCCCTCGTTCAATACGCCTCATCGCCCCTTCCGGTTATTGCCACAATCAGGACGCCGCCCGGCGCGCGGTGGAGCGCCTGCAGGCGGAAGGCCATCAGTTGCAAAACCCGGAAGCCATTACGCGCCGCTGGCAGCGTTTTGCCGGTGATGACGCGCAGCGCCTGCAGGATGTGAATGCGCTGGCGTCGCTGGCGTCGCTGCCGGATATCGTACTGGCGGTGCGCGGCGGCTATGGTGCCTCACGCCTGCTCGATCACCTCGACTATGTGGCGCTGCAGCGTCGCCTGCTTAATCAGCCTGTCGCGTTGTGCGGCCACAGTGATTTCACCGCTATTCAGCTGGCGCTGCTGGCGCAAACCGGGCTGATCACCTTCAGCGGACCGATGCTGGCCGGCAATTTTGGCGCGGAGGCTTTATCTGAATTTACCGTCAGCCACTTTTGGCAGGCGCTAACATCTCCTACAGTCAATCTGGCGTGGCACAGCGCCAGTCCGGATCGCGGCCGCTGGCAGGGCACGCTGTGGGGCGGCAATCTGGCGATGATCTGCTCCCTGATTGGCACGCCGTGGCTGCCGCAGATTGAAGACGGCATTCTGGTGATCGAGGATGTGAATGAGCATCCGTTCCGCATTGAGCGTATGCTGATTCAGCTGCAGCAGAGCGGTATTCTGGCGCGCCAGCGCGCCATTGTCACCGGCAGCTTCACCAGCACCGCCCTGTCCGATTACGACAACGGCTTTGATTTCGCCACGGTGTGGCAGCGGTTGCGTGATGAGTACCAGATTGCGGTGATCAGCGATCTGCCGTTTGGCCATGATGCCGATACCGTGACGCTGCCGCTCGGCGCCAGCGCCACGCTTGAGATTGACCAGGGCGCCGCGCGGTTAGCCTTTACCGGCCATCCGACGTTGCGCTGACGTGTTGCCGCAGGAGACCGCTATTGAAGCCGCTGTACGAAGACTTGTGGATCTCCACGCCGGAATTTCCCGCCGAAGAGACGGCCAATGATTTAATGATGCACGGGTTTATGCTGCGCCATCCGCGCGGCAACCTGTTGATTGGCCGCGTTGAGCAGTTGCTGGATCATGAAGTGCTCGCGGACGCGGGCGGCGTGATTCGCCACTATTTTACCCACTGGCATGAAGCCGCGCCGGGCGCGCGGGCCATTCAGCAGCGCTTCAATAGTGCGCTGTATTGCCACAGCCGATCGCTCGGCCCGGTGAGCCTGGTGATTGAGCCGGACGAAACCTTCACGCATCAGGACGTGCACTTTGGCGACTTTCACCTGCTGCCCACGCCGGGCCACACGCCGGGCAGCTGCAGCTACCTGTATCACTCACCGCTCGGCCAGACCTACCTGTTTGTCGGCGACACCCTGACGCGGGATTACCATCGCTGGATTAGCGTGCTGGTGCCGGACAGTAATCCAGCGGAGCTGCAGCAGTCGCTGGAGCTGTACCGCTCGCTGCGTCCGGATGTGGTGCTGATGAGCACCACGCGCGGGCATCTCTCCTGGGCGAAGGTCGATTTACAGAGCTGGCTGGCCGCGATTGATGAAGCGGAACAGTCGCCGCTGGATCTGCGCCAGCAGCCACTGCTGTGATTACAGCGTCTTGCTCAGATAGTGACGCTGATGTTCGCGCGGATAGTGATCAAGGCTAAAACGTAGCGTATAGCCAAGCTTTTCATAAAACGGCCGCGCCTGAAAGCTGGCGGTATCCACCTGGGCGTAACGGCAGCCGCGTGCGCGGGCTTCCTGTTCGGCAGCCTGAATCAGCTGGCTGCCGGCGCCCTGCCCGCGTAACCCATCGCTGACCCACAGCATATCAATGCGTAACCAGTTGCCATAGGTTGAACCCGTCAGCCCCGCCAGCTTTTTCCCGGCGCCGTCTTTGATGAACACACCGATGGCTTTCATCTCATTGATGTCAATAAAGCGGCTGTTGAAGGCGTTCAGGCCGAGGCGCATTTCATCCAGATCCTGATGCGTGACGCTATCCGTAACGCTTAATTGCATGGTCGGCTCCTTGTGGCGGCATTATGAAGAGGGGTGCTGGCGGTCGTCGTAGCGCTCCAGCGACAGAATATCAGCATCGCGTTTTTCCGTGCGGTTGCAGGGCAACAGCTTATCGCTGTCGGCGTAGACGAAAAAGGTTTCGCCACTGTTTTTATTCACGATCAGCTGATCGCCATTGCGGAAACGGGTAATGGCGACCTTATCGCCGTCCTGCAGATGCGTGCGCTGCTGCCCGGCGGCAATCTGGAAATGCCGGGTTGGCCACATCAGCGTGCTGAGACCGTAAGCGGCACGCGATACCGTCATGGTGGGGCGGCCCGGGCAGGTGATCTGGAATTCGCTTTCGCTCCACGCGGGGGCAATCTGGCAGGCCATCAGGAGCGCGGCAAGGGTTATCGCCTTCATGGGGGGTTCTCCACTGAGGTTAGATCATGATTTTACAGGAATTTAATTGACCAGAGGGTAACATACAACCGCCGCCGGTGCGGTAATCTGCGACCGCAGGTCAGCCACTGCGGGCAGGAAGAACGTCTCCACACCACTGATTTTGTGAGGTTTTATGCGATCGGGATATCTTTGTAACGAGTTAAGTAAAATGCGCTAAGATCGCGTCAGGAGGATGTTATGCGAGATGAACAGGCATTATTCGCGCGGCTGGCGCAATCGCCGTTTCGCCGCCGCTTCCATTTAGGCGCGAAAGAGCGACAGGACTGTATTGAGAAAGGCCCGGCGGTGATCGACCAACACGCGGCCGATTTTATCCAGCAAAGACTGGCTGCAGCCGAACCAAAGAATGATGGCAAACAGACGCCAATGCGCGGCCATCCGGTATTTATCGCCCAGCACGCCACGGCAACCTGCTGCCGCGGCTGTCTGGCAAAATGGCATGGCATTGCTGCGCATCAGCCGTTAACGGCAGAGCAGCAGCAATATATGGTGCGGGTGATTCACCGCTGGCTGGTGGGTGAAATAAATGGTTAAGACCGGGATGGGATGGAACTACTCTGCCGCGACCTGCGCGGCCACCAGCATCAGCGCCAGTCCGGCATCGTCTGGATCGAAACGCTGCATAACTTCATGGATCGCCGTCACGCAGTTCATCACCTGCTGTTTTTTGTCGGCGTCTAACTTATCAATCGCGTGCTGAAGAATCATTAAACTGGCTTCTTCTTCTCTCATGGATTTACCCTTGTTTTGCTTACCTGGTGCGCAACGCTGGCAAGAATAACGTTTATCTGCTAGCAAAGTCACCCCTTTACATGCTTACCGCTTAACGATTAAACAAATGGCAAATGGGCAGTGGCGTCAGACATGCTATGATCGGATCAGTGGCGCGCATCGTCAGGCCAGCATAAATCAGGGAATGCACCAGGAACAGGACCATGTTAAGACTCAGTTTTCTACTCACACTTATCCTGCTGGCTGGCTGCAGCTCCACGCCGAAAGGCGTCGATTGCCCCGGCGAGGTCGCAACGCTCTATGGTCAGTCGCTGGGCCACACCGAAGGGCGCATTTTCGATTTAGTGAATTCGTTTTCGGTGGCGCGCGATGGCGTAACGCTGAGCAGCGGCGCACTGCACTCCACCGACCGTTTCCGCTATGTCCCTTCTGCCGTGACGCCGGAAGGCTTTTATGCACAGCGGCTCAGCGACAAGCAGTTCCGCCTGATCAACCCGGCGCGTAACACCATGATTACCTGGACGTGTCCATAAGCCGTGCGTGGCGCGCGCAGATGGTTTATTGTCAGCGTTTGTCATGCTGCGGACCTGCATTATGGAAAAGAGTCTGGACAATAACGGTTATATCGATTTCCCCTTTCCGGCCACCCGAGACGCGGATGGCTCGGTCAACCCGTGCGGTTTTGACCTGACGCTGGAAACCGATCGCATTGATGAGATCGCCGCCGGTAAACATTCTGAAAATTTGCGTCGTCTGCTGGAAGAGGTCAATCTGCAGGATGGCCTGTTTATGACGCTGGCCTGTGACTGGCAGCAGCGCGCAGACGGCGTGTGCGGCTTTCTCGATGTGGCGTTCCGCCCCACGCTGGACTGTAGCAGCGAAGAGACACAGAGTCTCGATCAGTTCTTTGAGATGTATCTGCGCCGCCAGGAGCAGCAGCACAGCATGCCGCGCGACGCGCTGGTCAACTATGCGCGCGCGGTGCTGGACTGGAGCTGGTCGCCGCTGCAGCAGCGCCATCGTCGCTATGAGAAGGTCACCATTCGCTATTACTGCCAGCAGGCGGACGATGCCGAATGGTGTTTTGATCATCTGCGCCACTTCCTGGTGAGCTGGTACCCGGCGTATCGCGGCCAGCAGTGAGGGCGTCCGCGTGACGCCCTGCGCTCAAGGCCGTACCAGACGAATCGCGTGCTCCAGCATACGCTGTTCATCGCGTTCGTCGTGGGCGCGATCGTGGCGCGTACGCTGCAGCAAACGGGCAATCTCCTCCCGTCTGGTTTCATGACCGCACTCGGAAAGGACAATCACCGCATCGCCAATCACCCGGCAAACTTCATCGTAATCGTCTTCATTCAGGATATCGCGTTTCATTTCTCCTCCGTTCAGTGGGCGCTGCGTGAGGTTCGTGCAGCTTAACGTGGTCCTTACCAGGTATGGACAGCAATGCCGATTCCTGCAAACCACTGTTACATCCTGAAAAGCCACCAGGTTGCTGGTCTGCACTTCTCTGTCTACGCTGAAAGAGACATTCACCACTCTCAGGGAGTCAATATGACCGATAAAGCGGAAGCAAAATTGAATGAAGCGGCGGGTGCCGTACAGGAAAAATTTGGCGAGTTCACCGGTTCACGCCGTCATCAGGCACGCGGTGCCGCGCGACGCTATCCGGCGCAGGCCAGTTATGCGGTGCAGGATGCAGCAGACTGCGTGGTGAGATCGGTACGCGACAACCCGGCGACCGGACTGGCCGTTGCCGCCAGCATCGGCGTGATTGTCGGTTTCCTGCTGGGCCGTAAATAATCCCCGGCGATCGGGGCCCGTGCGGCCCCGATACTCAATGCCGCTGCGGCACGCCGTCCCGTCGTTCCTGAATATGTTCATCCGGCGTCTCGGCGACATCTGCCGTACTGCTGTGCCCGGCAAGGTGGCGCCCATGCTGTCCCGCTATCACCACAGGCCCCACCGGTAATTGTGCACTGGCCGCCAGTGATAGCAGCAAAAAAAACCATCCCGTCAGTAACGTTCTTCCCATCCTGCCCGCCTTACACGCTGATTAGTGAGCGCTCAGCTTGCCGGATGGCATGCAAATTAGCGTCAGCGCGACGCAAAGCTATGTCGGCAGTTGTGAATAATCAGGCCTGTGCGCGCCGCGCTTTATAACGCGCCACCATGGTCATTAATGCCTGATAAATCAAACCGGCATACAGGCTCATGACAATCATCATGCCCGGCGTTTTGCCCTGTGCCTGCCAGGATACAAACCACATGAAAATGCCCCACAGCAGGGAAAAAATCAGCCAGCCTTTTACAAACTTGATCACACCTTGCATAGCACCTCCGGATTGATGAAGGCTGAAGATAGCGGTTCAGCCCGCAAATGGCACGCGCGCCGGTGCCGGGATGTTAACTATTTCAAAGTTTTACGCAAACCACTATCGCAGCGGGAAAAAGCCGTGGAAAACAGCACGCAGAACGCAGCATCAATGGGTGCCTGTCGCGGCCGTCCCGGTTAGTTTGGCCATGACCCGCCGATGTGATGGCAGAGACCGCCTTGCATCAGTGTGTATTGTGTGTATAATTTCACCTACAGGAAGTCCGATGAAGAGCGCGACGCTGATTAAACTGCTGCAAAAGAATGGCTGGAAGCTGGAGCGCATACGCGGCAGTCATCATCAGTTCTCGCACCCGGATTTTGCTCATCTGATCACCGTGCCGCATCCGCAGAAGGATATGAAGACAGGCACGCTGATGCAGATTCTGAAAGACGCCAGGCTGGATTGATCCATGCTGGTTTTATTCCGCTTGCTCAGAGGTGACATGATGCTGTTTCCCGCTTTGGTAGAGATTGACGCTGACGGCTCGGCCAGTGGTTATTTCCCGGATGTCACCGGCTGTTATTTTGCCGGTGATACGCCCGAGCAAACGCTGCAGGATGCGCAATCTGCGCTGCATGCCCACTTTGAACTGATGGCGGAGAAAGGCTTATTGATTCCGGAGCCGGCGCAGCACTGGCAGCAGGAATTTAGCCAGCCCGGCGTGTGGATCTACGTTGATATTGATGTCACCCGCTATCTGGGCAAATCCGAGCGCATCAATATCACTATGCCGCATCTGCTGATTGAGAAGATCGATAAGATGGTCAGTAATAACGCGCGCTACAGCAGCCGCAGCCATTTTCTTGCCGAGGCGGCACGCAAAGCGCTGGTCTCGTAGCAACACTTTTGCGCACGCGTCGCTTATCGTCCGTGGCCGCTTTATGTTTGAATTCCCGCCTCAACCGGCCGGCATGTGGTTAAAATGAATTACTTACGCGACATACAAACGTTTATTGAAGGCAACACGGTGCTCTCCGCCACCTTCAGCCTGCTGCTGTTACTGGTTGCCGGCATGGTCACCCATCTGATCTGCAAGTTCTTCGTGGTAAAAGTGGTGCGCCGCGTGTTCTTTAGCACGCATAAAAACCAGGTGCCGCTGGATAAAGACGTCCGGCTCTCAGAAAAGCTGTCGAATTTTATTCCGGTGATCACCGTCTATTACCTGCTGCAGTTTATGCCGGACCTGCCCGAGCATCTGCTGATCGCGGTGAAAACCATCTGCGGCATTCTGTTTTTTGTATATCTGTCGCTGTTCTTTAACGAAGTGCTGGAGATCGTTAATAACTCCTATTCGCGTAAGTCGAAGCGTAAGAACCACTCGATAAAAGGCTATATCCAGATCGGTAAGATCCTGGTGCACATCATTTCCGCCATCATGATTCTGGCTATCATGTCGAACAAATCGCCGGTGATTATCATCTCCAGTCTGGGTGCGGTCGCGGCGGTATTGATGTTAGTGTTTCAGCACACCCTGCTGTCGCTGGTGGCCAATATTCAGGTGTCATCGAACGATGTGCTGCAGCTCGGCGACTGGATTGAAATGCCGGATAACGGCATCAGCGGTGAAGTGATTGATATCGCTCTGCATACCATTACCATCCGCAACTGGGACAATACGCTGTCGCGGATCCCGACCAAAAATTTCCTGACCGAAACCTACACCAACTGGCAGGCGATGTTCTCCTCCGGCGCGCGGCGTATCATGCGCAGCTTTCATCTCGACCAGACCTCGATTCGCTTTCTCGATCAGCAAATGGTGCAGCAGATGAGCCAGATTCGCGGCGTCAGTGAGCAGCTTTCAATCCTGATGGATGGCCGCGATAGCAGCGTGGTCGGTGACCGCTGGTTTGCCGAAAACGGCATCACCAACCTCACGGTGTTCCGTCACTATCTCACCGCCTGGCTGGCGCAGCGCGACGATATTAAAAAAGATATGTATATCGTGGTGCGCGCGATGAAACCCTCACCGGAGGGATTGCCGGTAGAGGTTTATTGCTTTACCTCCTCGGTGCTGTGGGTTGATTACGAGAATTCCCAGTCGGCGATATTTGAATTCATCTACGCCATCGTCGGTCAGTTTTCGCTGCGGATTTACCAGCATCCGGCCGGCAATGATTTCTGGCGTTTGTCGCAGGCGCGCGATAGCCAGATCGGTCAGTTACAGCCTCCGGCGGAATGAAGCCACGCATCGCACAGTCATCATGCATGGCAAACCGGCGGTGACATGAAGTCCTTCCCGCTGCCAGCATAAAAAAGGGAGCCCTGCGGCTCCCTTTCATGTTGCATTTGCTCAGGGCAAATTACATGTTCGCGATGATCGCGTCACCAAACTCTGAACATTTCAGCAGCTTAGCGCCGTCCATCAGACGCTCAAAGTCGTAAGTCACGGTTTTGGCAGCGATTGCGCCTTCCATGCCTTTAACAATCAGGTCAGCCGCTTCGAACCACTCCAGATGATAACAGGCCGCCAATTCACCACCAGCTTTATCATCATCTACGTTATCATTCTCATGCTATTGCATTCTCAAGCGCATCAACTCCGAGCACTCTGTCACCCGATGTCGTCGGTAGCGCTTGTTGATCATCATGAAATCACAAAGCTGGACTAAGAGTAAATCGTCTGGTCGCGTCTTCACCATCAGGTTAACGAATAGGCAACCTGTCGCCGTCTCAATCATGAATGAGTTCGCATAGTTCGATATAAGTATCTGCTTCAAACTGATGCTTGACTTAAATAGTCAGAATCCGCTCAAGAAAATGAAAATAGATCACCCTTTCCATAATGCATAATGCATAATGCAAGAGTGCGTTTCGCACCATCACCATCGGTAATGTTAAAGAAGATTCTCTTCTTGCGAGTTGCTCACTCGATACAAGAACCAGTCGTGATTAACCTTATGAAACTCATCACGGAAATTTAACTTCGGGTAACCCTAAAAGAGTTGGTGATTAGAGTTTTGGCTAGCGAGAAAGCCTATGTATCTCGTAACAAATTACAGTCAGTCGCCATAACCACTGCATATAAAAACAGTACTATTATTCGGATAAACTGATGTGGGGGGACAAGCAACCTGAAGATTTGTTAACTGTAAAGTGAGTTTAGTGAGAAAGTGATAGTCCTCTTTTTTGATGGCATTCACTGTTTTTCGCAGAGGATTAATAAGTGATACTAATCATTTTGTATCAAGGATATAAAACAACATCCTCTGGACTTAACTCCTAATAGCAAGAATAAAACAAGGGCTATCAGCCACATAAAAACGGACAAAAAATGGTAACTGGTGTTGAGAACCTTAAGCCGGTCAAGGCTTACCGTAGTGACATTGACGGTCTTCGTGCAATAGCTGTGCTTTCGGTCATGCTGTATCACTTTTCAGTGTGGTCGTTCACAGGAGGATTCGTCGGTGTTGATGTATTTTTCGTCATCAGCGGATATTTGATAACTGGCGGCATACTGAAGGATGACTCGCATCATTCGTTCACTTACTCTGATTTCTACGTAAGGAGGGCGAGAAGACTTTTTCCGGCACTTCTAAGCACTATATTCATTTCCTATGCGGTTGCGTTTTGTGTTTTTTCTCCAATCGATTTCGAAAAAATGTCTGCATCCACTGTTTTTGCTCTCAGTGGACTGTCTAATTTTTATTTCTGGATGAGCGCAGATTATTTTGATACAGCATCAATACTTAAACCACTTTTACACACATGGTCATTAAGCGTTGAGCTACAATTCTATCTTCTGTGGCCTTTGGTATTAATTACGCTCGCAAGGTTTGGCCGTTTGACTGTAGCAATTGGAACGGCTACGCTCACTATGTTAGGATTTCTGTTTTCATTATATGCCATTGAATATGATTCGACAGGCGCATATTATTTAACACAGTATCGTTTTTGGGAGTTTGCAGCAGGTGGTCTTGCATTCTTGTTTAGAAGGTCTTTACTTTCAAATGCCATTTTAAGAATTTATGGACTGCTCTTTATGACTGGATTGGCATTGGTTATTTTCCCGATCTTTTCGTTCTCAGTAAAAACCACTTTCCCGGGAATCAATGCAATTTTTCCTGTCATTGGTTCAATTATGATCATCCTGTCAGGTGATAAAACCAGAATAGGCTGCCTACTAACTTTAAAGCCACTAAGATACATTGGCGAGATAAGTTATTCGCTTTATTTGGTTCACTGGCCTCTGATTGTGTTCTCTCAATACATTCTGGTTAAAGAGTTCTCTGGATTTTTTGGTCTTATGCTTTTGATTGCATCTTTCGTTATTGCAATTCCGATGCATCGATACATAGAAAAACCTCTGCGCAATCCAAAATCGGTAAATTTTTCAGGTGCAGCATTTTGCCTGGTATGCTCATGCTTTGCGATCTTAATCATGGTTCCTTCAGCAAGTAGCTGGGCCGATAAAGGGTGGATATGGAGGCTTCCCAAAGAAATACAAATGATTAATGATTATGATCTTATTAGTCTTCAAAAGTATGTTGGCAGTACTGAAAACATTTTAAAGGAAAGAAAAAGTTTTTTACATGACGGAAGGCCAAGGCTTGTTATCGTTGGCGACTCTCAGTCTGCTGATATTTCTAATATTATGAAAGAGTCCGGGCTCCTTAATAAATTTGACGCAGTAACCAGATCAATAAACACAAGATGCAGGTCTATATACGTTACACCATCTGAAAGGGAATATTACTGGAAAAAGGAAAATGGTGGTACTGTTGCCTTGCCCCAGTTTATACCTATGTGTGAACATCAAATGAATGCGTTAGATGATAAAACTCTATTGCAGGATGCTGATTTCATATTTATAGCCATGAAATGGCGTGATGAGTCAATATCAAAAATGCCAGAAGCTATCGACATGTTAATGCGCAATTCTAAAGCAAAAATATTTTTGTTCGGTAACAAAAACCTTAACAAAAGTAGCATCGAAATCATTAACTCCTACGGAAGAACTAGCGGATTGGAAATTTATGCTTCAAAATTCCACGAATTAAATTCAGATAGAATTAATGATGTAATCAAAAAAACAGCCAATATCAGGTTCATTGACATGATGAAATTAACCTGTCCAGCAAAAAATCACTGTAAAGTATTAACTTCTGATTTAAAGCCAATATTCTTCGATCAAGTTCATTTGACTCGTGAAGGTGCGATTTTTTTTGGAGATGCTTTCCAGAAGTCATTAGAAGCTCAAGGATTGCACCTTAATTAATTAAGGGTAGCCAGGTAATATGCAGGTGTATGGCTCACCTGCTATGCTACCTGTTGATTAACACACCATAATGTCAGTAAACTTTTAATTAGGGACGTGAGGATATCTACAAAATCTGGTACTATATCGAGTAACAGATTATGAGCATTAACTGACAGGCATAATCCGTGCTTTCTGCTCAGGAATTCTACCGCAAGTATGCAACTAAAGATGTCACATTTTACACCCAGATAATCTAACTTGGTAGTACAGAGAGCCATTAAAAAAAGAGAAAAGGCTTAACCCTCTTGCTGAGGAGAACAATAACCTCAAGAGCTGCCTGATGAAGCAATGCTAAATACGCAAGCCAATCTTATCGACGATCGGGGAATGTCTGTATTATTCGTGTCCATCTCTTAGAGGTCCACACCACATTCTAATTCAGGTATCCACCATGAGATATTTAACGATTATCTGACCAATGTCGTTATGTTGCTATATAAAATGTATACCTGTAATATTTAAGTAACTATTATAGCCTGGTGAATGACAACGATCGCCACCAACCTTCACATATAAGTGAGAGCCATGAAATTTCATATCCTATGGATAGCATTCTGTATAATATCTGCCGCATTAATTTTTGGATCAAAAAAAATCGAAATCGAAGAAGGAAGAGAGAAAAACATTGATGGATTGCGCTATCTTTTAGCAGCTTTTGTTGCATTCCACCATAATGATGCTTCTTTTGCTTATTTTAAGTTTGGTAGTTGGAGTAAACACGGAATCGAGCTGGGATATATTGGCCAGTTTGGAGTTGCTGTTTTCTTCATGATTACTGGGTATCTATTTGGAAGAATAAAAAATGACACAAACTGGATATCATTTTTCACCAAGCGTTTCTTTAGAATCGTCCCAATGACTTACTTTTCATCTATTGTATGTATTGTGATTGCAAGCTATATTGGCTTGAAGATGGGAAATAAAGCAGATTTTAAAGATCTTCTTTACTGGTTCGATGGTGGGCTATCCGGATTGAAAGGTCCAATATTTGGATATAAAGATACCTATTTGATCCCTGCTGGCGTGACCTGGACTTTGTACTGGGAATGGGCTTTCTATCTTTCACTTCCTTTATTATCCCTTGCATTTAATAAAAAATATACTGCAGGAATATGTATCGTAGCAATATCTCTCATCGCCCATTTATCTTCATCTTCGCTCTTTAAAATCCCCAATCCATACCCATCATTCTTGCTTTTTTTTGCAATTGGTGTTTTAGTAAGGAATTTAAAAGGGCTGGTGGAAATACCTAACAAAATAAAAAACCACTTGGCCACACTACTATTAATTTATTGTATTTTCATATCAAACAATCATATCGCTTATAATATAACATCATGCATCTTTATCGGGATAATCTTTTATCTGATTGCAACTGGTGCGGATTTTTATGGGATTCTAAAAAGCCGTGGCTTTGTCGCCTTAGGTGATGCAAGCTACAGCATCTACCTACTCCATGGAATAGGCTGGTTCTGTATGAATAAAATTGTCTTCCATTATGGAATAGAATCAAAGCCAGTTAACTATTACTTAATTCAAACAGCAGCTTGGTTTATCATTTGTTTTTCATCATTAATTACGTACAGATTTATTGAAAAACCATTTATTACTTATGGAAAGAAAGTCGCCTCGAAAATAGAAGCTACGAACTCCGAAAAATAATAGCAAAATTTGCTCATGCTGGGACAGTCGGCCAATACAATTCTTGACCTTACTGGCCACTGATAACAAACGTTGTGAACGACGTCATCGAGATCAGTTATGAATTTGAAGCAGCTTCTCGGAAATAAAACCAGGTTTAGACGGATAAATATAATGATTACAAGGGCGAAGAATGGCTGATTATAGCCGACTAATTCAGAGTCTTTTTTGAGCAATTTTAAGAAGTTTTGCAGAGAGGATTTTAGAGTGCGAATGTCACCCCAACTTCCAAAAAGGAAACGGGGTGACAATAACATCAGTTATTACATGTTCGCGATGATCGCGTCACCAAACTCTGAACATTTCAGCAGCTTAGCGCCGTCCATCAGACGCTCAAAGTCGTAGGTCACGGTTTTGGCAGCGATTGCGCCTTCCATGCCTTTAACAATCAGGTCAGCCGCTTCGAACCACTCCAGGTGACGCAGCATCATTTCTGCAGACAGGATCACGGAACCTGGGTTCACTTTATCCTGGCCCGCATACTTCGGTGCCGTACCGTGGGTAGCTTCGAACAGTGCGCACTCGTCACCGATGTTGGCGCCCGGTGCGATACCAATACCGCCTACCTGTGCCGCCAGGGCATCAGAAATGTAGTCACCGTTCAGGTTCATACAGGCGATAACGTCATACTCGGCTGGACGCAGCAGGATCTGCTGCAGGAAGGCGTCGGCGATCACATCTTTAACGATGATCTCTTTACCGGTGTTCGGGTTTTTGAACTTCATCCACGGACCGCCATCGATCAGCTCGCCGCCGAACTCTTCTTTCACCAGCTGGTAGCCCCAGTCTTTGAAAGAGCCTTCGGTGAACTTCATAATGTTGCCTTTGTGCACCAGCGTCAGGGAATCACGGTCATTGGTGATGGTGTATTCAACCGCGGCACGCACCAGACGTTTCGTGCCCTCTTCTGAACACGGCTTCACGCCAATACCACACTGCTGCGGGAAGCGAATTTTCTTCACGCCCATCTCTTCACGCAGGAATTTGATCACTTTGTCCGCTTCCGGCGTACCGGCTTTCCACTCGATACCAGCATAGATATCTTCGGAGTTTTCGCGGAAGATCACCATGTCGGTATCTTCAGGACGTTTAACCGGGCTTGGCGTGCCTTTGTAGTAACGTACCGGACGCAGACACACGTACAGGTCCAGTTCCTGGCGCAGTGCCACGTTCAGGGAACGAATACCGCCACCTACCGGGGTAGTCAGTGGGCCTTTAATGGCTACGCGGTACTCTTTGATTAAATCGAGGGTTTCCTGCGGCAGCCAGACATCCTGGCCATAGAGTTCGACGGATTTTTCGCCGGTGTAAATTTCCATCCAGGAAATTTTTCGCTCGCCGTTGTAGGCTTTCTTCACAGCGGCATCAACCACTTTCAGCATCACCGGGGAAACGTCAACCCCAATACCGTCACCTTCAATGTAGGGGATGATCGGGTTATTCGGGACATTCAGTTTGCCCTGATCCAGGGTGATTTTTTGACCTTCCGCCGGAACAACTACTTTGCTTTCCATTAACCTCTCCTTCGAGCGATTTTTTGTTAATGATTTGTAAGATGCGCGTCAATACTACTTGAATATTTCCGCCACGCCAATCACCGCAGTTTCGCGCTATAATGCGCCGATTGTTACCAACTGCAAAGCCCATGCGAAAAACTTCTCAACGAATTCACCAGCATAAGCGCCCTGCTGCCCCGGCGCGCCAGCCCGCGCGGCGTGACACGCGGCCAAAAGGTCCGCGTCGCGTCATACTCTTTAACAAACCTTTCGATGTTCTGCCGCAGTTCAGCGATGAGGCTGGTCGCCGCACGCTGAAAGATTTTGTGCCGGTGAGCGAGGTGTATGCCGCAGGCCGTCTCGACCGCGACAGCGAAGGGTTGATGATTCTGACCAACGATGGCGCACTGCAGGCGCAGCTGACGCAGCCGGGCAAGCGCACCGGCAAAATCTATTACGTTCAGGTGGAAGGCGTGCCGCAGGAATCAGATTTATCCCGCCTGCGCCGTGGCATCACCCTCAACGATGGCCCAACGTTGCCGGCGGGCGCAGAAGTGGTGCCTGAACCCGCGTGGCTGTGGCCGCGCACCCCGCCGATTCGCGAGCGCAAAACCATCCCCACCTGCTGGCTGAAAATCACGCTGTATGAAGGACGCAATCGCCAGGTCCGAAGGATGACGGCGCACATTGGCTTTCCAACGTTACGCCTGATCCGTTTTGCCATGGGTGATTACCAGCTGCAGGATTTGGCACCTGGCGAATGGCGCGACATCAGCGACCGGACGTAATTTATACATTTCGATAACGTCAGGTTAACGATTCAGGAGAAACGATGTTTAAACCTCATGTAACTGTCGCCTGCCTGGTGCACGCGCAGGGTAAATTGCTGGTGGTGGAAGAGCGTGTCGACGGACGCATCACCTGGAATCAGCCGGCCGGACATCTTGAGGCCGATGAGACGCTGCTGGAAGCGGCACAGCGCGAGCTGTATGAAGAGACCGGCATTGCCGCGCAGCCCGACTATTTCCTCGGCGTGCAGCAGTGGATTGCGCCGGACCATACACCTTTTGTGCGTTTTCTGTTTGGCCTCGATCTGCCTGCCACCCTTGCCACCACGCCGCACGACAGCGATATTGACTGCTGCTGGTGGCTGTCACCCGCGCAGATTCTCAGCGCAGAGACGCTGCGTTCGCCGCTGGTGGCCGAAAGCGTGCGGCTGTGGCAGCAGGGGGCACGCTATCC
Organism: gamma proteobacterium symbiont of Lampromicra miyakona; assembly: GCF_059730895.1. Lineage (NCBI taxonomy): Bacteria > Pseudomonadati > Pseudomonadota > Gammaproteobacteria > gamma proteobacterium symbiont of Lampromicra miyakona. The sequence continues at coordinate 2,402,144 of NZ_AP035932.1, forward strand.
GCTGCAGCTGATAGCCCCGTATCAGTGGCCGTTTCATGAGGGTGCGCACAACGCTTCCGCGTGATAGAATGCGCCGCCTGTTTTTATCGTAATCAAGAGTGCGTCATGTCTGACAACAGCCAGAAAAAAGTGATCGTCGGGATGTCCGGCGGCGTCGATTCTTCCGTTTCCGCCTGGTTACTGCAGCAGCAGGGCTATCAGGTTGAAGGCCTGTTCATGAAGAACTGGGAGGAAGACGATGGCGAGGAGTATTGCACCGCCGCTGACGATCTGGCTGACGCACAGGCCGTGTGTGACAAGCTCGGCATCAAACTGCACAAAATCAATTTCGCCGCTGAGTACTGGGACAACGTGTTCGAGCACTTTCTGGAAGAGTACAAGGCCGGACGCACGCCGAACCCGGATATTCTGTGTAACAAAGAGATCAAGTTCAAAGCGTTTCTCGAATTCGCTGCAGACGATCTCGGCGCAGACTACATTGCCACCGGCCACTATGTGCGCCGTGCCGATGTCGACGGCACCAGTCAGCTGCTACGCGGTCTCGACGGCAACAAAGATCAGAGCTATTTCCTCTACACGCTCAGCCACCAGCAGATTGCACAGAGCCTGTTCCCGGTCGGCGAACTGGAGAAGCCTGAGGTGCGCCGCATCGCCGAACAGCTCGATCTGATTACGGCGAAGAAAAAAGATTCCACCGGTATTTGCTTTATCGGCGAGCGTAAATTCCGCGACTTCCTCGGTCGTTACCTGCCGGCCCAGCCGGGCGTCATCGAAACCGTTGACGGTGAAGTGGTCGGTGAACACCAGGGGCTGATGTATCACACCCTGGGTCAGCGTAAAGGGCTGGGCATCGGCGGACGCAAAGAGAGCAATGACGATCCATGGTATGTGGTCGACAAAGATGTCGCGCGCAATACGCTGATTGTGGCACAGGGCGGCGATCATCCGCGCCTGATGTCGGTGGGCCTGATAGCACAGCAGCTGCACTGGGTCGATCGCCAGCCAGTGACCGCAGCGCTGCGCTGCACGGTGAAAACCCGCTATCGTCAGAGCGACATTCCCTGCGAGATCATTCCGCACGGCGACGATCGCATTGAAGTGCGTTTCGATGAGCCGGTCGCGGCCGTCACCCCGGGCCAGTCCGCGGTATTTTACCTCGGTGACGTGTGCCTTGGTGGCGGTATTATTGAACAGCGCCTGCCGCTGACAGAGGCCTGAGTCGGCACTGCCGACGCGTCTACAGGAGTGAAGCGTGGCTAAAAACTATTATGAGATAACGCTGGCGCTGGCCGGCGTTTGCCAGGCAGCCCATCTGGTGCAGCAGCTGGCACACCAGGGGAACTGCAACAACGCGGCGCTGCAGGTGTCGCTGCGCAGCCTGCTGGATTTAAATCCAGGCTCAACGCTGGCGGTGTTTGGCAACGATGAAGCCAACCTGCGCCCCGGGCTGGAAGCACTGATGGCGGTGCTGAACAGTGGCAGCCGGCAGGGTGCCAGCGCAGATTTGACGCGTTATACCCTGAGCCTGATGGTGCTGGAGCGTAAACTGCACGGTAACAAAACCGCGCTAAACACCCTGGCGCAGCGCATCGGCCAGCTTGATCGTCAGCTGGCGCATTACGAACTGGAATCAGACACCATCACCAGCGCCATGGCCGGCATTTACGTCGATGTGATCAGCCCGCTCGGCCCGCGCATTCAGGTGACCGGCTCACCGCAGGTGCTGCAGAATTCGCAGGTGCAGAGCAAAGTTCGCGCTGCGCTGCTGGCCGGTATCCGCGCGGCGGTGCTGTGGCAGCAGGTCGGCGGCGGTCGTCTGCAGCTGATGTTTGCGCGCCAGCGTCTGCTGCGCGAAGCGAAAACCCTTTTATCCCGGCTGGGTCCGGCGTATTAAGCGCCGCCCTGCCCTAAATTGTTAACGATTCAGGAGTTGCACTGATGGAATTATCCTCTCTGACCGCCGTCTCACCTGTCGATGGTCGTTACGGCGATAAAGTCAGCCCGCTGCGTGCGATTTTCAGCGAGTTCGGTTTGCTGAAATTCCGCGTTGAGGTTGAAGTTCGCTGGTTACAGAAACTGGCCGCGACCGCAGAGATCAAGGAAGTTCCTGCATTTGATGCCGACGCAAACGCTTTCCTTGATGCAATTGTCGCCGGTTTTAGCGAAGAAGATGCAGCGCGTATCAAAACCATTGAGCGCACCACCAACCATGACGTGAAAGCCGTCGAGTACTTTCTGAAAGAGAAAGTAGCCAACGTGCCGGCGCTGCACGCGGTGTCTGAGTTTATCCATTTCGCCTGCACCTCCGAAGATATCAATAACCTGTCACACGCGCTGATGCTGGAAACCGCACGCCGCGACGTGGTCGTGCCGTTCTGGAACCAGATCATTACCGCCGTGAAGGGCCTGGCGCAGGAGTATCGCGACATTCCACTGCTGTCGCGCACCCACGGTCAGCCGGCAACGCCGTCCACCATGGGCAAAGAGATGGCCAACGTGGCCTACCGCATGGAACGCCAGCTGCGTCAGCTGAGCAAGGTGGAAGTGCTGGGCAAAATCAACGGCGCGGTGGGCAATTACAATGCGCACATCGCCGCATATCCGGAAGTGGACTGGCATCAGCTGAGCGAGCAGTTTGTGACCTCACTGGGCATCAGCTGGAACCCGTACACCACGCAGATCGAGCCGCATGACTACATCGCCGAGCTGTTTGACTGCATCGCGCGCTTCAATACCATCCTGATTGATTTTGACCGCGACATCTGGGGTTACATCGCCCTGAACCATTTCAAACAGAAAACCATTGCTGGCGAAATTGGCTCTTCAACCATGCCGCACAAGGTTAACCCTATCGACTTCGAAAACTCCGAAGGGAATCTGGGGCTGGCCAATGCGGTGATGCAGCACCTGGCCAGCAAACTGCCGGTATCACGCTGGCAGCGCGATCTGACCGATTCTACCGTGCTGCGTAACCTCGGCGTCGGCGTCGGCTATGCATTGATCGCCTATCAGGCCACGCTCAAAGGTATCTCCAAGCTGGAAGTGAACCGCGATCGCCTGCTGGACGAGCTGGATCACAACTGGGAAGTCCTGGCAGAGCCGATCCAGACCGTGATGCGCCGCTACGGCATTGAAAAGCCGTACGAGAAGCTGAAAGAGCTGACGCGCGGCAAGCGCGTGGACGCAGCCGGTATGCAGGCGTTTATCGACAGCCTGGAGCTGCCGGAAGCAGAGAAAGTGCGCCTGAAGCAGATGACGCCAGCCAACTACCTCGGCCGCGCGATTCAGATGGTTGACGACCTGAAGTAATTCCTTGCTCTGAAAACTCAGGCTATGGCAAGTTGGTGTTACCTCAGTCACGCACGTCACGTGGCGGCTGAGGTTCCCCTGCCAGTGCATCACAGCGGAGTGTTAATCTGCGGTTTAGCTGGCGTAGCGTATACTTTTCGCCATCATCACTGAGTTGAAGGTAAGGAAATTCTATGCGTGTTCTGGTTGTGGAAGATAATGCCCTGCTGCGCCATCACCTCGCAGTCCAGTTACGTGACATGGGTCATCAGGTGGATGCCGCCGAAGACGCCAAAGAAGCCGACTATTTCCTGCAGGAACACATTCCCGATATCGCGCTGGTCGATCTCGGCCTGCCCGACGAAGACGGCATGTCGCTGATTCGCCGCTGGCGTGGCGATGCCATTCGTCAGCCGATTCTGGTGCTGACCGCGCGCGAAGGCTGGCAGGCGAAAGTTGAAGCGCTGGAAGCCGGTGCCGATGACTACGTGACCAAGCCGTTCCACATTGAAGAGGTCGCCGCCCGCTTACAGGCGCTGATGCGCCGCAACAGCGGACACGCCTCGCAAATTATCTCCATGCCGCCGTTCCAGGTTGACCTTTCGCGCCGCGAGCTTACGGTGAATGACGCGCCGGTCAAGCTGACCGCGTTTGAGTACACCATTGTTGAAACACTGATCCGCAATGCCGGTAAAGTGGTCAGCAAAGACTCGCTGATGCTGCAGCTGTATCCCGATGCGGAACTGCGCGAAAGCCACACCATTGATGTACTGATGGGCCGGCTGCGCAAAAAAATTCTCGCGCTGCACCCGACCGAAGTGATCAACACCGTGCGTGGCCAGGGATACCGCTTTGATCTCTGATTTATGAAGCTGCTCCGCCGTCAGCGCCCTTTCTCCTTACGCGCGCGTTTCCTGCTGGCGACGGCGGCGATCGTGCTGTTTTTGTCGCTGTCGTATGGCATGGTGGCGGTCATTGGCTACGTCGTCAGCTTTGATAAAAATACCTATCGCGTGATGCGCGGCGAGAGCAATCTGTTCTTCACCCTCGCGCAGTGGAAAGACAACAAGCTCACCATCGCCCAGCCGGAACGCATGACGCTCAATTTCCCGACGCTGGTGTTCATCTATGACGAGCGCGGTAAGCTGCTGTGGCAGCAGCGCGACGTGCCGGAAATCCGCAAAAACATTCGCCGCGACTGGCTGATGAAGCCAGATTTTTACGAGATCGATACCAGCAATCGCACCAGTATGGCGGCGATGGGTAACAATCCGCAGGCACAGCAGCGGCTGCACGCGCTGGACAGTGACAGCAATGACACCTTCACCCACTCGGTGGCAGTGAACCGCTACGACGCGACCACCAATCTCCCGGCGCTGACCATTGTGGTGGTGGACTCGATCCCGCAGGAGCTGCAGCACTCAGACGTGGTGTGGTCGTGGTTTAGCTATGTGCTGGCGGCCAATCTGCTGCTGGTGATTCCGCTGCTGTGGCTGGCGGCACACTGGAGCCTGCGTCCGATTGGCCACCTGACTTCGCAGGTGCGCGAGCTGGAAACCGGCCACCGGGAAAATCTCGACGACAACCCGCCGCAGGAGCTGCGCAGCCTGGTGCGCAATCTCAATCTGTTGCTCACCAACGAACGGCAGCGCTACACGCGCTATCGCACCACGCTGTCGGATTTGACGCACAGCCTGAAAACGCCGCTGGCGGTGCTGCAAAGTACGCTGCGCTCGCTGCGCGGTGGCAAAGAGCTGACCATCGAACAGGCTGAGCCGGTCATGCTCGAGCAGATCAGCCGCATCTCGCAGCAGATTGGCTATTACCTGCATCGCGCCAGCATGCAGGCGGATCACAACCCGCTACAGCGCGATCTGCATTCGGTCTCGGCCCTGCTGGATAGCCTGTGTTCCGCGCTCAATAAGGTGTATCAGCGCAAGGGCGTTGAGATCACGCTGGATATTTCGCCGGAGCTGACCTTTATCGGCGATCAAAATGACTTTATGGAAGTGTTGGGCAACGTGCTGGATAACGCCTGCAAATACTGCCTCGAATTTATTGAGGTCAGCGCGCGCCAGACGGAAAACGCGCTGCATCTGTTCATTGACGACGACGGCCCCGGCATTCCCGAAAGCAAGCGCGATCTGATCTTTGTGCGCGGCCAGCGTGCCGATACGCTGCGTCCCGGTCAGGGACTGGGACTGGCGGTAGTGCGCGATATTCTCGAGCAGTATGCAGGTCAGGTAATCGCCACGACCAGCCCGCTCGGCGGCGCACGCATGGAGGTGATTTTTCAGCGGCAGGAAGTTGAACATCACCGCGAGTAGAACCGGACGCGGGCTGTTATACTTGGCAGCAATTATGGCCCTAACCGGAATCCTCGCATGGACTATCAGCTCGACATCAACTGGCCCGACTTTATTCAGCGCTACTGGCAAAAACGCCCGGTGGTGCTGAAACGGGGTTTCAAAAACTTCATTGATCCGATTTCTCCGGATGAGCTGGCCGGTCTGGCAATGGAAAACGAGGTGGACAGCCGCCTCGTCAGCCACAACAACGGCAAATGGCAGGTCAGCCATGGTCCGTTTGAAAGCTACGATCATTTGGGTGAAAGCAACTGGTCGCTGCTGGTCCAGGCGGTGAACCACTGGCATGAACCTTCTGCTGCGCTGATGCGCCCGTTCCGCTTTCTGCCCGACTGGCGTATCGACGACCTGATGATCTCGTTCGCAGTGCCGGGCGGCGGCGTAGGCCCGCACTTTGATCAATACGATGTGTTTATTATTCAGGGCACTGGCCGCCGTCGCTGGCGCGTAGGCGAAAAAGTGCCGATGAAACAGCACTGCCCACATCCGGATCTGCTGCAGGTTGAACCGTTCGACGCCATCATCGATGAAGAGCTGGAACCAGGCGACATTCTGTATATTCCACCGGGTTTCCCGCATGAAGGCTATTCGCTGGAGAACGCGCTCAACTATTCAGTCGGCTTCCGCGCACCTAACGGACGCGAGCTAATCAGCGGCTTTGCGGACTACATGCTGGCGCATGAACTGGGCAGCTACCGCTTTAGCGATCCGGATGTGCCGGCGCGTGACTGCCCATCGCAGATTCTGCCGTCGGAAGTAGAAGGGATCCGCAAGGTGATGCTGGATGTAATTAATCAGCCGGAGCAGTTTAACCAGTGGTTTGGCGAATTTATTTCCCAGTCGCGTCACGAGCTGGATGTGGCACCGCCGGAACCGCCGTATCAGCCGGATGAGATTTATGACGCGCTGCAGCAGGGTGATGCGCTGACGCGCCTCGGCGGCCTGCGCGTGCTGACGCTGGGCGACGCGGTGTACGTCAACGGTGAGCGCGTCGAGTGCGCACATCCGTCGGTACTGGCTGCACTGGCACACAAACACGTATTGACGCTGGAAGATTTCGGCGATGCGCTGGACGATCCTTCGCTGCTGGCTCAGCTGGCGGCACTGGTGAACAGCGGGTACTGGTTTTTTGCTGATTGAGTTGATCAGGTCCTCTGCGCCCGTTTCCCTCACCCCGGCCCTCTCCCGCCCGCGGGAGAGGGAGAAAACCGTGCGACGATTGCAGTAAAGCGCCGGCCATAAGATGCGTAAGAAAACAGGGGCACAAACAGGAGTTAAGGCAATAAACAAAGCCTGATTCCCGCTCGATCGGTCCTCTCTCCCGCCCGCGGGAGAGGGAGAAAACCGCGCGATGATTGCAGTAAAGCGCAGGCCATAAGATGCGTAAGAAAACAGGGGCATAAACAGGAGTTAAGGCAATAAACAAAGCCTGATTCCCGCTCGATCGGTCCCCTCTCCCGCAGGCGGGAGAGGGTTAGGGTGAGGGCAAGCCCCTCTCCGCCCTACTTCTTCTCCGCCGCGAGCGCGGCCAGGCGCACGATCACCTCAACCGACTTCGCCATCACATTCAGCGACGCAAACTCATGTTTACCGTGGTAATTGTAGCCGCCGGTAAACAGATTCGGACACGGCAGTCCTTTCCATGACAGCGCCGATCCGTCCGTGCCGCCGCGAATTGGCTTCACGTTCGGTTCGATACCGCAGTCGCGCATCGCCTGCAGCGCCAGTTCAATGATGTGCGGATGCGGTTCCACCTTCTCCCGCATATTGCGATAGCTGTCGCTGATCTCCACCTTAATGGAGCACTCAGCCTGCAGACCTTTACTGACGCGGCGGCCAATCTCCTGCAGCAGCTGCTTACGCTGTTCGTAGCTGTCGGCATCAAAATCACGAATCAGGTACATCAGCTCGGCGTGCTCAACCGATCCCTTAATAGTGTGCAGGTGGAAAAAGCCTTCATAGCCGTCGGTAAACTGCGGCTTCTCTTTGGCCGGCAGCTCGGCGTGGAAGCGCATCGCCAGGTCCAGCGCGTTCACCATCACGTTTTTCGCACTGCCGGGATGCACATTGTTACCGGTGATTTTGACCAGCGCCGTCGCGGCATTAAAGTTCTCGAACTCAAACTCGCCGAGATCGCTGCCGTCAACGGTATAAGCCCAGTCAGCCGCAAACCCCTCAACGTCGAAGTGCGACGTGCCGCGACCGATCTCTTCATCCGGGGTAAAGGCCACGCGAATGGCGCCGTGCGGCACATCCCCTTTGGCCAGCTCGGCCATTGCCGTCATGATCTCAGCGATACCGGCTTTATCATCAGCGCCCAGCAGCGTTTTACCGTCGGTGGTGATCAGCGTATGCCCGGTCAGCTTGTGCAGCACCGGGAACATCACCGGCGAGAGCACTTCATCCCCGTTGCCCAGCGCGATGTCACCGCCACGATAGTTTTCAATGATCTGCGGATTGACATTTTTCGCGGTGAAATCCGGCGAGGTATCCATGTGGGAAATAAAACCGATCACCGGCGTCGGCCAGTCGACGTTTGCCGGCAGGGTGCCCATCACACAGCAATGATCGCTTAAGGTGACGTCCACAAAACCCAGCGCAATAAGCTCTTCCTGTAACTGACGCGCCAGCGTCCACTGCCCTTCGCTGCTCGGCACCTGCCGCGCCTGAGGTTTTGCCTGGGTTTCTACTGCCACATAACTGAGAAAACGCTCAAGTAATTGATCCATCTGTCATCCCTCTAAAGAACCTGCATTATTATCATGGGGCCTGATTATCGCCATGTTGCGTCAAATCATTATCCTTCAGGTTAGCCCTCTCAGCTCAATCGTGCGCTGAAATTCGCCCTGCCAGCCACCCGTCCGGCTGGCCCGATGAGCATACTCCAGCAATTTGCAGACTTTTCAAGGTTATTCCGTGTCTGAACATGGCAATGGCGCATTTTTCAGGTATTATCGCGCCCTTCATCACGGCAAGCTGTCGCCGGCGGCTATGCTGTAACCTGATTCTCATCAGACTGAGTGACTATAATGACGCAAACACGCGCGCAGCAGGCGCTGGTTACGCTTTCTGGCATCAGTAAAGCTTTCGATGGCAAAACCATCATCCCGGATTTCGACCTGACCATCGGTCATGGCGAATTTATCACCCTGCTTGGCCCCTCCGGCTGCGGTAAGACCACGATTCTGCGCCTGATCGCCGGGCTGGAAAACGCCGACAGCGGACGTATCCATCTGGATGAGAGCGACATCACTGAAACGCCCGCCGAGCATCGCCATATCAATACCGTGTTTCAGAGCTACGCGCTGTTTCCGCACATGTCGGTGTTTGAAAACGTCGCGTTTGGCCTGCGCATGCAGAAAACCCCGGCGGCAGAGCTGACGCAGCGCGTCAACGAGGCGCTGGCGATGGTGCAGCTGGAAAGCTTTGCCGCGCGCCGGCCGCACCAGCTCTCCGGCGGCCAGCAGCAGCGCGTGGCGATTGCGCGCGCAGTGGTCAACCGGCCCAAAGTGCTGCTGCTTGATGAGTCGCTCTCCGCGCTGGATTACAAACTGCGCCGCCAGATGCAAAACGAGCTGAAAGCACTGCAGCGCAAGCTGGGCATCACGTTTGTGTTTGTCACGCACGATCAGGAAGAAGCGCTGACCATGTCCGACCGCATCGTGGTGATGCGCGACGGGCGCATTGAGCAGGACGGCACGCCGCGCGAGATCTACGAAGAGCCCGCGAACCTGTTTGTGGCGCGCTTCATTGGCGAAATCAACGTGTTTGATGCAGAAGTGATCGGTAGCGCGCACGCTCCGCAGGTACGGGCTCGCGTCGAAGGCCGCGAGTGTGATATTCACTGCCCGTTCCCGGTCAAACCCGGCGATCGGCTGCATGTGCTGCTTCGACCGGAAGATTTGCGCGTCGAGGAGATCGATCACGACAGCCGCAGCGAAAACCTGATCGGCTATGTGCGCGAACGCAACTATAAAGGCATGACGCTGGAATCCACCGTCGAACTGGAGAACGGCAAGCTGCTCACCGTCAGCGAGTTCTTTAATGAGGACGATCCGGATTTTGACCACTCGCTGAACCAGAAAATGGCGGTCAGCTGGGTGCCAAACTGGGAGGTGGTGCTGCCGTATGAAACGGATGCGTAATCGTCTGCAGAAAGCCATTGTGGCACTGATCGTCGGCTGGCTGACGCTGTTCGTGTTGCTGCCGAATCTGATGATCTTCGTCACCAGCTTTCTGACGCGCGACGACGCGCACTTTGTCAGCATGGTGTTCACCCTGAACAACTACGGCCGGCTCCTCGATCCGCTGTATGCCGACGTGCTGCTGCACTCACTCAACATGGCCTGCATCGCCACGCTGTGCTGCCTGCTGCTCGGCTACCCTTTTGCCTGGTGCCTGACCAGACTGCCGGCGCGTCTGCGTCCGCTGATGCTGTTTCTGCTGATTGTACCGTTCTGGACCAACTCTCTGATTCGCATTTATGGTCTGAAAATTTTTCTCAGCACGCGCGGCTGGCTCAATGAATTTCTGCTGTGGCTCGGCGTCATCGACAAGCCGTTTCGCATCATGTTTACCCCGGAAGCGGTGATCCTCGGGCTGATCTATATTCTGCTGCCATTTATGGTGCTGCCGCTCTACTCCAGCCTTGAGAAGCTGGACAAATCCTGCCTGGAAGCGGCGCGCGATCTTGGCGCCAGCAGGCTACAGACCTTCATCCGTATCATTTTGCCGCTGACCCTACCCGGTATCGTTGCCGGCGCGCTACTGGTATTTATCCCGGCGATGGGGTTGTTCTACGTAGCGGATTTAATGGGCGGGGCAAAGAACCTGTTGATCGGTAACGTAATCAAAAGCCAGTTCCTCAATATTCGTGACTGGCCGTTCGGCGCCGCCACCAGCATTGTCATGACGCTGCTGATGGGGCTGATGCTGCTGGTTTACTGGCGCGCAGCGCGTCTGCTGAATCACAAGGCGGCGTTGCAATGATGGCGCGCGGATTACGCTACGGCTTCATGGCCGTGATTTATGCCTGGTTCTACATTCCGATCATCATCCTGATCTTCAACTCCTTCAATGCCTCGCGCTTCGGCATCAACTGGCAGGGCTTCAGCACCCAGTGGTATCGCCTGCTGGTCAATAACGACAGCCTGATTCAGGCAGCGCAGCATTCGCTGATCATGGGCGTGCTGTCGGCCAGTTGCGCGACGCTGATCGGCTCGCTCACCGCCGTGGCGCTGTACCGCTATCGTTTTCGCGGCAAGCCGTTTGTCAGCGGTATGCTATTTGTGGTGATGATGTCGCCGGATATCGTAATGGCGATTTCGCTGCTGGTGCTGTTTATGCTGCTGGGGATTTCGCTCGGCTTCTGGTCGCTGCTGTTTTCCCATATCACTTTCTGCCTGCCGTTTGTGGTGATTACCGTCTATTCGCGCCTGAAAGGCTTTGACGTGCGCATGCTGGAGGCGGCAAAAGATCTCGGCGCCAGCGAAGTGACTATTCTGCGTAAGATTTTACTGCCGCTGGCGCTGCCGGCAGTGGCCGCGGGCTGGCTGCTGAGTTTCACTCTGTCGATGGATGATGTGGTGGTGTCGTCATTTGTCACCGGTCCCGGCTTCGAAATATTGCCGCTGAAAATTTATTCCATGGTGAAAGTAGGCGTGTCGCCGGAGGTGAACGCGCTGGCTACCATTTTGATGCTGCTGTCGCTGCTGCTGGTGGCAGTCAGTCAGCTGTTGCTGCGTGATAAAACCAAATAGAGGATAACCGATGAAAAAGTGGTCTCACTGGCTGGCGGCTGGGGCGCTGGCACTGGGTATGCAAAGCGCTCAGGCGGATGACAACAACACGCTTTACTTCTATAACTGGACCGAATATGTGCCGCCCGGGCTGCTGGAGCAGTTCACCAAAGAGACCGGCATCAAAGTGATTTATTCCACCTATGAATCCAATGAAAGCATGTACGCCAAGCTGAAAACCTGGAAAGCAGGCGCTTACGATCTGGTGGTGCCGTCGACCTACTTCATCGCCAAAATGCGCAACGAGGGCATGCTGCAGAAGATCGACAAGTCACAGCTGAGCAACTTCCGCAACCTCGATCCCGACCTGCTGAACAAGCCGTTTGATCCGAACAACGACTATTCCATTCCCTATATCTGGGGCGCAACGGCGATTGGCGTGAATACCGACGAGGTGGATCCGAAAACCCTGACCCAATGGGCCGATCTGTGGAAACCACAGTATAAGCAGAGCCTGCTGCTGACCGATGACGCGCGTGAAGTGTTCCAGATGGCGCTGCGCAAGCTCGGCTACTCCGGTAATACGCAGGATCCAAAACAGATTGAAGCCGCCTATGAAGAGCTGAAAAAGCTGATGCCGAACGTGCTGGCGTTCAACTCGGATAATCCCGGCAATCCGTTTATGGAAGGCGAAGTCAACGTCGGCATGATCTGGAATGGCTCCGCCTGGGTGGCGCGCCAGGCTGGCACGCCGCTGCAGATTATCTGGCCAAAAGAGGGCGGGATTTTCTGGATGGATAACCTGGCGATCCCGGCGAATGCGAAAAATAAAGCGGGCGCGCTGAAGCTGATTAACTTCCTGCTGCGCCCGGATGTGGCGGCTAAAGTGGCAGAAACCATCGGTTATCCGACGCCCAACCTGGCGGCAAGAAAGTTGCTGCCGCCCGAGGTGGCCAGCGATCCGTCACTCTATCCGCCGGCTGAAGTGATCAAAAACGGCGAGTGGCAGAACGATGTCGGTGCCGCCAGCGTGCAGTACGAAACGCTGTTCCAGAAGCTGAAAGCGGGACGGTGAGGTTCTGAGGTGGAGGTTGTGCAGCCTGGCCCTCACCCTGCCCTCTCCCAGAGGGAGAGGGTTCATTTGTGCCGGATTCAGCCTGAACTTAAATCCTGCGCGTTTTTCCCCTTCTCCCGCCGGGAGAAGGCCGGGATGAGGGGAAACGCGCAGTACGCTGACTATTTATACAAGCCGCGTAAAAAAGTATGCACGAATTCGGGCACCACTTCGCTGGCTAAGCCGTAATGCGCTTCAGCGAATTCGTTACCGACCTGACTGGGGGCCAGATTCAGCTCCACGGTATGCGCACCCTGCAGTTTCGCCTCGTGCACAAAGCCTGCCGCCGGGTAGACGTGGCCTGAAGTGCCGATGGCGATAAACAGATCGGCCTGTTCCAGCGCCTGATAAATCTCCTCCATGCCGAGCGGCATTTCACCAAACCACACCACGTGCGGACGCAGCCGCGACGGGAACTGGCAGCAGGTACAGCGATCGTCCGGACCGACGTCCTCTGTCCACGTCAGCACCTGACCGCTGTGCTCACAGCGCACCTTCAGCAATTCACCGTGCATATGCAGCACGCGCTGGCTGCCGGCGCGCTCGTGCAGGTTATCGATGTTCTGCGTAACCAGCAGGAAATTATCGCCCAGCACTTGCTCCAGTTCGGCCAGCGCTTTGTGCGCCGCGTTAGGCTGGATTTCTGGCTGCTGCAGCTGACGCCGGCGCGCATTGTAGAAGCCCTGCACCAGCGCCGGATCGCGGCGAAAGCCTTCGGGCGTCGCCACATCTTCCACGCGATGCTCTTCCCACAGGCCATCTTCCGCGCGGAACGTGCGAATGCCGGATTCTGCCGAAATTCCGGCACCGGTCAGCACCACCACGTGCGGCTGCGGATGGGCGGCAAGTTCAACCTGACGATCGCGCTCAAAGATGCGCTGGCGAAAGCGCTGATGCACTTTGCGGCGGTTCTTTTTGTAGCGGGCGAGTCGAAGGCGGCGGCGCGGTTGGCGCATAAAGGCTCCTTAATCTGCGGCGCTGAACGCCGCGCTGCGGGTGTTTTCCGGGTTACTCAGACCCGATAATAGCGGCTGGGTATGACGGCTGCATGCCGCAGACGCTGAAAATGTGCGCAGCCGCGAAGGCGGCTGCGTGTTTTGTCTTTACTGACCGCTCAGCACGCGGGCAGGATCGATGCGGCTGGCGCGCCGCGCCGGATACCAGCTGGCAATCAGGCTCAGGCCAATCGCCGTCGCCAGCACGATGGCCACATCCAGCCAGTGCAGCTCGGACGGCAGAAAGTCGATAAAGTAGATATCGCCCGCCAGCAGCTGATGCCCGGTAAGGTGCTCCACTACGCGCATCACCGGCGTCAGATTGAGCGCCACCAGCACGCCGACCACCACACCGCTGACGCTGCCCAGCAGCCCGGCCAGCAGGCCATACCAGATAAAGATGGCACGGATCAGGCCGTCTTTCGCGCCCAGCGTGCGCAGCACGGCGATATCGCTGCTCTTGTCCTTCACCGCCATCACCAGCGTCGACACGATATTAAAGCAGGCCACGCCAATCACCAGCACCATCGCCAGATACATAATGGCGCGAATCATCTGGATGTCACGATACATGTAGCCGTAAGTGCCAATCCAGCTGCGGATGGTGACATAGGAGTGGGTGGCTTCGCCGGCATCGCGCACCAGCTTCTGTGCCTGGAACGGATCGCTCATCTTCAGCGCAATGCCGCTGACGCTGTCGCCCAGATCCAGATACTTTTGCGCATCGGCCAGCGGCACCAGCGCCAGACTGTGATCCAGCATGCCGCTCAGCTGCAGAATACCGCTCACCTGCAGACGAATGCGTTTTGGCTGCAGCAGTTTGTTCTCGCCATCATTATTCGGGATCATGATGGTGATCCAGTCGCCCTGCTTCACGTTGAGCGATTTGGCGATACCGCCGCCAAGAATGATCTGCTGCCTGCCGGCGCTGAACTGCGACCAGGCATCACCGCTGACAAAACGCGGCAGCGCGCTGAGCTGCGGTTCCTGCTGCGGATCAACGCCCTTCACCTGCAGCGCCTGCAGCTTCGCACCGCTCTCAATCAATCCGGTAAAGTTAACGTAAGGCGCCGCTGCGGCGATGCCCGGCACCTGTTCGATGGGCGCAATCATCGGCTGCCAGTTGCGAAAGGGCTGGTTAACCGCCTCAATTTCGCCGTGCGGCACCACGGCCAGAATGCGGTTGTTGAGCTCCCGCTCAAAACCGTTCATCGCGCTCAGCCCGATGATCAGCACCGCCACGCCAAGCGCAATGCCGATGGTCGAGATGATGGAGATCAGCGACACCATGCCGCCGCGCCGCCGGCCGCGGCTGAAGCGCAGCCCGAGCAGCAGGGATAAAGAGGACGCCATTAGATCGCTCCCAGCGTCAGGTGATCGCTCAGCTGGCCGTCGCGCATTTCCATCTGCCGGCTCAGGCGCTTCGCCAGGTTGAGGTCGTGCGTCACCACCAGAAACGCGGTGCCCTGCTGTACGTTGAGCTCGCCGAGCAGTTCAAAAATGGCATCGGCGTTGCGCGCATCGAGGTTACCGGTGGGCTCATCGGCCATCACCAGCCGCGGCCGGTTCACCAGCGCCCTGGCAATCGCCACGCGCTGACGTTCACCGCCTGACAGCTCAGCAGGCCGGTGCGCCGCGCGCTTTTCCAGACCTACCGCCGCCAGCATCTCACGCGCACGCGCTTCCGCTTCGGCTTTGCCGGTTTTGCCAATCAGCAGCGGCATCGCTACGTTCTCCAGCGCGCTGAAGTCCGGCAGCAAATGGTGAAACTGATAAATGAAGCCGAGTTCCCGGTTGCGCAGCTCCGCTTTGGCCGCCGAGGACATGGCATTGAGCGATTTGCCGTCAAACACCACATCGCCGGAGGTCGGCGCATCCAGCCCGCCCAGCAGGTGCAGTAAAGTACTTTTGCCGGAACCGGAGCTGCCGACAATCGCCGTCAGTTCGCCCGGCTGCAGGCTAAAAGCCACATTGCGCAGCACATCGGTCTGCACGCTGCCTTCCTGATAGCGTTTGCACAGGTCACGACACTGCAACAAAGGGGTATTACTCATAACGTAAAGCCTCAGCGGGTTGAACGGCGGCAGCGCGCCATGACGGATAGAGAGTTGAGAGCAGCGCGACGGCCATTGAGACCAGCGCAATGGTGATCACCTGCCAGACATTGATATCCACCGGCAGCGCCGCACCATCAAGGAACAGGCCGATCACCGGCATTAAATTATTGAGCTGGCTGGCCAGCAGCACGCCCAGCAGCGTACCGAGCAGCGCGCCGATAATGCCGGCGCTGGCGCCCTGTACCATAAATACCGCGACGATTTGCCGCCGCGTTAAGCCCTGGGTTTGCAGGATCGCCACTTCCGCCTGCTTCTCCATGATCAGCAGGCCCAGCGAGGTGATGATGTTAAAAGCGGCCACGGCGATGATCAAGCTGAGCAGCAGCCCCATCATGTTTTTCTCCATGCGCACCGCCTGGAATAGATCGCCCTTGCGTTCGCGCCAGTCTTTCCACGTCAGCCCCTGCGGCAGCGGCTGCTGGCTGAGCGCATCGACATTCAGCGGCTTATCCAGCCACAGGCGCCAGCCGGTGATGTTGCCGAGCGGATAGCGCATCACGCGCGAAGCATCCTGCTGGTTCACCAGAATCTGATAGCCATCGACTTCGCTGTTGGCCGCGTAGGTGCCGGCAACGGTAAAGATACGCTGGCTCGGCACGCGTCCCACCGGGGTAAACTGGCTGACCGATGGCACCATCAGGCGCAGCTGATCGCCGCGCTTCACACCCAGCTGCTGGGCCAGCAGTTCACCGAGAATGACCTTATACTGCCCCGGCTGCAGCACGCTCTGCTGGGTATTGACCAGATAAGGCGTCAGCGGATCCGGTTCGTCGGGATTGATGCCCAGCATCACGCCAACTGAAACGTTGCGCGCACTCTGTAACACCACATCGGCGGTGGTCAGCGGCGCAATCCGCGTTACGCCCTGCAGTTTGAGATCCTGCGCGCGCATCTGCTGCGGATTGATGCTGCCGGTGTCGCTGGTCACCAGCGCCTGCGGCATCAGACCGAGGATGTTGCCTTCCAGCTCGCGCTCAAAGCCGTTCATCACCGACAGCACGGTCACCAGTGCCAGCACGCCGAGCGTGATACCGATAGTCGAGAGCCAGGAGACGAAACGACCGAAACGGTCTGAAGCACGTCCACGCATGTAGCGCAAACCGATGAATAACGCGACTGGTTGATACATGAGATCCGTCTTGGCCGTTGCCCAAAATTAAGTAGAGCGATGATAAAGGAGCCGTCTGCTTTATGAAACCTCTAACCCGCTGAGTCAGTTGCAAAGTTGCGTCAAAATGCGTCCTCCTGCGCGA
Source organism: gamma proteobacterium symbiont of Lampromicra miyakona (assembly GCF_059730895.1). Classification (NCBI taxonomy): domain Bacteria; kingdom Pseudomonadati; phylum Pseudomonadota; class Gammaproteobacteria; species gamma proteobacterium symbiont of Lampromicra miyakona. Next base: position 2,419,015 of record NZ_AP035932.1, read on the forward strand.
CAATGCACAAAATTACGACAAAATAGTGACGCTATTAGTACGATTATTCGTCAGCAGGTGGGTTAGACTTAGCCTGCAGTACCGGTTTTCGCATCACAGTAAGCGCAGTACGGAGGTTCTTACCATGAGCAGGTTTCCTAAAGGCAGTATCGTTAAACATAAATCTGGCGAGATCAAAGGCGAAGTGGTCAATGTCTTTGAGCAGGGAGATGCGCTAACCGGTTATTATGTGAAGTGGGACGATGGCAACAACAGCTACCATGTCGAGCGCGAGCTGTCATGGGCTAATGTGGATCGTCCTCGCATGCACTACACACAGCAATCCAGTAAATAACGTGACGCGGCCAGGTCGCCATCAATGACGACCTGGCAACCGGCAACGCTGGCGGCCCTTCAGGGGGCAACTGATGTAAGGTGCGCATTGCTGCGCCCTGACATAAACTCAGAAAGGAGAGATGATCCTCACGGCGGAATGTGGAATGATGACGCCCTGGAAACTGAGGAGAGAATGTCGGACCTTATGTCGGAACAGCGTCGTTATACCCTGCCTGCAAAAGCAGGCGACCATCGTCAGCTCGGCCAGCTGGTCGGCGCCGCGCAGGCGGTTGAGTGTGCCAGCATCACCGAACGCCACCGCGGTCCGGTGCTGATGATCACCCCGGATATGCAATCGGCCCTGCGACTGCAGGAGGAGATCAGACAGTTTACCGATCTGCCGGTCACCAATCTTGCTGACTGGGAAACGCTGCCCTACGACAGCTTCTCGCCCCATCAGGACATTATCTCCGCCCGTCTCTCCACTTTGTATCAGCTGCCCACCCTGACGCGCGGCATGCTGATTCTGCCGGTTAACACGCTGATGCAGCGCGTTTGCCCGCACAGCTTCCTGCACGGCCATGCGCTGGTGATGCAGCAGGGCCAGAAGCTGTCGCGCGATGCGCTGCGCGACCAGCTGGAGCAGGCCGGTTATCGCCATGTCGATCAGGTGATGGAGCACGGCGAGTACGCGACGCGCGGCGCGCTGCTCGACCTGTTCCCGATGGGCAGCGATCAGCCTTACCGCATCGATTTCTTTGATGATGAGATCGACAGCCTGCGCCTGTTTGACGTCGACTCACAGCGCACGCTGGAGGCGGTGAGCGCCATCAACCTGCTGCCGGCGCATGAATTTCCCACTGACAAAGCGGCCATTGAACTGTTCCGCAGCCGCTGGCGTGAAACCTTTGACGTGCGGCGCGAACCCGAGCACGTCTATCAGCAGGTGAGTAAAGGCACGCTGCCGGCCGGGATTGAGTACTGGCAGCCGCTGTTTTTCGAGCAGGAACTGCCGACCCTGTTCAGCTATCTGCCTGCCAGCACGCTGGTGCTGAACAGCGGCGATCTGCACGCCAGCGCTGAACGTTTCTGGCAGGATGCTAACGCGCGCTATGAAAATCGCCGCATCGATCCAATGCGCCCGCTGCTGGAGCCGGCCACGCTGTGGCTGCGCCCGGATGCGCTGCTGAGCGAGTTGAAAAACTGGCCGCGCATGCAGCTCAGCGCGGAGACACTGCCGGAAAAAGCCGCGAACAGCAATCTCGGCTATCAGCCGTTGCCGGAGCTGACGGTGCAGGCGCAGGCCAAAGCGCCGCTCGATCTGCTGCGCCAGTTCCTCGAGCAGTTTACCGGTCAGGTGATTTTCTCGGTAGAAAGTGAAGGTCGCCGTGAGAGCCTGCAGGAGCTGCTGTCCCGCATTAAACTGCGGCCGCAGCCGATCGACCGCTTCGAGCAGGCCGATGGGCAGCCGTACAGCCTGATGATTGGGGCCAGCGAGCGCGGCTTTATCGACACCCAGCGCCAGCGCGCGCTGATTTGCGAAAGCGATCTGCTGGGTGAGCGCGTCAGCCGCCGCCGTCAGGACAATCGCCGCACCATCAATCCGGACGTACTGATTCGCAACCTCGCCGAGCTGCACCCGGGGCAGCCGGTGGTGCATCTTGAACACGGCGTGGGCCGCTACATCGGCCTGACCACGCTGGAAGCCGGCGGTATCGTGGCCGAGTATTTGATGCTCTCCTATGCCGGCGACGCCAAACTCTACGTGCCGGTGTCATCGCTGCATCTGATCAGCCGTTACGCCGGCGGCGCCGATGAAAATGCACCGCTGCATAAGCTGGGCAGCGATGCCTGGTCACGCGCGCGGCAGAAAGCGGCGGAGAAAGTGCGTGACGTGGCCGCTGAGCTGCTGGACATCTACGCCCAGCGCGCGGCCAAAGCCGGCTTTGCCTTTAAGCACGACCGCGAACAGTATCAGCTGTTCTGTGAAGGCTTCCCGTTTGAAACCACGCCGGACCAGGCGCAGGCAATTAACGCCGTGCTCAGCGATATGTGTCAGCCGCTGGCGATGGACCGGCTGGTGTGCGGCGACGTTGGCTTCGGTAAAACCGAAGTGGCGATGCGCGCCGCCTTCCTCGCGGTGGAAAACGGCAAACAGGTGGCGGTGCTGGTACCAACCACCCTGCTGGCGCAGCAGCACTACGACAACTTCCGCGACCGCTTTGCCAACTGGCCGGTGCGCATTGAGATGCTGTCGCGCTTCCGCAGCGCCAAAGAGCAGGCGCAGGTGCTGGAACAGGCCAGCGAGGGCAAAATTGATATTTTGATCGGCACCCACAAGCTGCTGATGAGCGACCTGAAGTGGCGCGATCTCGGTTTGCTGATCGTCGACGAAGAGCACCGCTTCGGCGTGCGTCACAAAGAGCGCATCAAAGCGATGCGCGCTGATGTCGATATTCTGACGCTCACCGCCACGCCGATTCCGCGCACCCTGAACATGGCAATGAGCGGCATGCGCGATCTGTCGATTATCGCCACGCCACCGGCGCGCCGTCTGGCGGTGAAAACCTTCGTGCGCGAGTATGACAGCCTGGTGGTGCGCGAAGCGATCCTGCGTGAAGTGCTGCGCGGCGGCCAGGTTTACTATCTCTACAACGACGTCGAGAACATCGAGAAAGCAGCGCAGCGGCTGGCCGAGCTGGTGCCGGAAGCGCGCATCGCCATCGGCCACGGTCAGATGCGTGAGCGCGATCTGGAACGGGTGATGAACGATTTCCACCACCAGCGTTTCAACGTGCTGGTGTGCACCACCATCATCGAAACCGGGATCGATGTGCCCAGCGCCAATACCATCATCATTGAGCGCGCCGACCATTTCGGTCTGGCGCAGCTGCATCAGCTGCGTGGCCGCGTTGGCCGTTCACATCATCAGGCCTATGCCTGGCTGCTGACGCCGCACCCGAAAGCGATGACCACCGATGCCCAGAAGCGACTGGAAGCGATTGCCTCGCTGGAGGATCTGGGCGCTGGCTTTGCGCTGGCGACGCACGATCTGGAGATTCGCGGTGCCGGTGAACTGCTGGGTGAAGATCAGAGCGGTCAGATGGAGACCATTGGCTTCACGCTCTACATGGAGCTGCTGGAAAACGCGGTGGATGCACTCAAGGCCGGACGTGAGCCGTCGCTGGAAGATCTCACCAGCAATCAGACCGAGATTGAGCTGCGCATGCCTGCCCTACTGCCGGATGATTTTATTCCGGACGTCAATACGCGCCTGTCGCTGTATAAACGCATCGCCAGTGCAGCCGATGAACAGGAGCTGGCTGAGCTGAAAATTGAGATGATCGACCGCTTCGGCAAGCTGCCCGACGCCGCGCGCAACCTGCTGGACATCGCCGCGCTGCGCCTGGTGGCGCGTCAGCTGGGGCTGCGTAAAATCGAAGCCAGCGAAAAAGGCGGCTTCTTTGAGTTCGCGCCGCAGAATCAGGTCGATCCCGGCTGGCTGATCGGCCTTCTGCAGAAAGATGCGAAGCAGTGGAAGCTGGATGGCCCGACGCGACTGAAATTCACCCGCGATCTCAGCGAACGCAAAACGCGCATGGAATGGGTGCAGAATTTCGTCGCCGAACTGGCGAAGAACCGGGTTTGATCGCCCTGCCGTCACGCAGCAGCGCTATGTGACGCGCTGCTGCGTAAGGTGCGGTAGCCTGAGTATAAAAAAAGCGCCTTGCGGCGCTTTTTTTGTTACTGCTGCTGTGAAGTAGCTTTGCCCAATCAGGCCTGATTCGAATTCAGGATCAGCTGACCATTACGGTCGAGCGGGATGCGGGTGCCAGGGTCATTCTCCATGCGGATTTTGCCCTGCTGGTCGCCTATTTTATAGGTCACGTCATAACCCAGCATTTTTTCCTGTTTATCGTACACGGTTTTGCAGCGCTGCTCGCTGGTGGTGTAAGTGTCACGATCCTGCAGCGCACCCTGCACCTGATTACCGCCGTAGCCGCCTGCCAGCGCACCGGCTACTGTCGCGATATCCCGGCCGCGGCCACCGCCGAACTGGTGACCAATCACCCCACCGGCCACGGCACCCAGTACGGAACCGGCGATGCGGTTCTCATCCTGCACCGGACGACGGTGCGTGAGGGTAACGTTGCGGCACTCCTGACGCGGTTGCTTGATGCTCTCTTTGATTGGCGTTGCCGAAAGCACCTGAGCATACTGCGGGCCACGATCAAACACATCCATGCTGGCGACGGCGGCCACGCCCAAGGCTGCTGCTACGCCGATTCCAATACCCGCTAACATTGATTTATTCACAGGAATGTCCTCCTGAAGTTGTTACCGCGCATTCCTGCCGCAACCCGATCCCGGGTTACCGAGGCATAACCGGCGTGCGCGCCGCGCCGTGTTCGTTGGCATAAGTTTTACAGATGGTCCGAAAATGCAACATCAGATTAATGGAGGAAACGCAGCGGAAAGCCAGCAGGACCAGCTTTTAGGAGAGTTCTGAGCGGCAGTGTCATTGCGCCGTAACCTGGCGCTGATTGAACGGCAATCAGCCGGTTACGGCAGCCGGGCGCGCAGCGGGCGGTGGCTGCCGCCCGCCAGCGATCAATGCAGTTTGAGACGCGGACGCAGCACGCGGTTGAGGCTGCCGACCAGCATCATCAGACCGGTCTTGAAGTATCCATGGAGCGCAATCTGGTGCATACGGTACAAGGAGATGTAGACAAAACGCGCAATACGCCCTTCCACCATCATCGAACCGCGCATCAGGTTCCCCATCAGGCTGCCGACGGTACTGAAGCGGGACAGCGACACCAGCGAGCCGTGATCTTTATACACGTAGGCTTTGAGCGGCTTGCCTTTGCGCTGGGCGAGGATGTTTTCCAGCGCACGCGACGCCATCTGATGCGCCGACTGCGCGCGCGGCGGCACGAATCCGCCGCCCGGCAGCGCGCAGGAGGCGCAGTCGCCGATGGCGTAAATATCGTCGTCCAGCGTGGTCTGCAGCGTCTCTTTGACCACCAGCTGATTAATGCGGTTGGTCTCCAGCCCGCCAATCTCTTTCATGAAGTCTGGCGCTTTAATACCGGCCGCCCACACCATCAGATCGGCTTCGATGAATTCGCCCCCTTTGGTATTCAGACCGTTGGCTGCTGCGCTGGTGACCATGGTTTGCGTCAGTACGCGCACGCCAAGCTTGCTCAGTTCCTGGTGCGCCGCTGCGGAGATGCGCGGTGGCAGTGCAGGCAGAATACGCTCGCCGGCTTCCACCAGCGTGACGTTGAGCGCGTTGCTGTCGAGACCTTTATAGCCGTAGCTGTGCAGCTGTTTCACTGCGTTATACAGTTCTGCCGACAGCTCGACGCCGGTCGCGCCGCCGCCGACAATGGCGATATTGACTTTCTGCAGCTGCCCTTCGCTGGCAGAGAAGCGCAGGAACAGGTTGAGCATCTCATTATGGAACCGACGCGCCTGATGCGGGTTGTCGAGGAAGATGCAGTGATCTTTCACGCCTGGCGTGCCGAAATCGTTCGAGGTGCTGCCCAGCGCCATTACCAGACGGTCATACGCCAGTTCGCGCTGCGGTACCAGCAGCCCACCCTCCGCGTCGCGGATCTCAGCCAGTTCAATGGTTTTAGTGTCGCGATTAATTTGCGTCAGCGAACCCAGCTGGAACTGGAAACCGTGGTTGCGCGCATGCGCCAGATAGCTGAGCGCATCAATACCTTCATCCATCGAACCGGTCGCCACTTCATGCAGCAGCGGTTTCCACAGATGGCTGTGGTTACGATCGACCAGGATGATCTCCGCCTTTTTTTTGCGGCCGAGTTTATGGCCGAGCTGCGTTGCCAGCTCCAGCCCTCCGGCACCGCCACCGACGATGACGATTTTTTCCATGCTTGTAGTCAATGAAGACCCCCTCAAAGTTGTAAACCAAAAGTTAATTAATGGTTATATAAAACCTTAATAAACATAGGGTTGGCGACATTTAATCGCGAGCTGAGGGCAGAATAGCACGGCATAATCATCCGGACATAAGAAAATTGATGTACATCAATCTTTGCACTGCATTATCAGAATGTTACACGTTTTGTGCGCCGCATCACACGGCGCAGCAGCACTCAGGCAAGGGTTTTGAACGCTTTGATGCGTTGCAGATGCGGGGCAATATTTTTGAATTTGTGGCTGGCCTCCTCGTCCCACACGATCTCATAGTACGGGTGCAATGCGGCCGCGCTGCGCTGATTATCCAGCGCTTCATCGTGACGTGACAAAATGGTCAGGCAGCGGTCGCGGTTCTTTTCACGGAAGTTGCTGACGCATTTGGTGGCGATATCAAGATACTCTTCCGGCCGGTCGATCTTGCCTTCCATGTTTTCATCGGGAAACAGGTTGGGATTGAATATCGCCTGGCGCATGCCGCAAAGGAAGCCGATGCGTTCTGCCCAGTAGCCGCCCAGGCCGACGCCACAAATCAACGGATGCGCATCGCTGCCCTGCTGGAGCAGTTTGTCGCACTCTTTCAGCAGAAACTGCATGTCGTGTTTCGGATGGCGGGTGCTGTAGCTAATAAGTCTGACGTCCGGGTCAATAAACTGCAGCTGCAGCACCTTTTCATGGTTGCCCGGACTGTTGGAATCAAAACCGTGCAGATAGATGATCATGATTATCCTCAGCGTGGAGTGAGATCCGGGCAGCGGCGATTATCTGCCCGACGCTTTGTGCGCCAGCCAGCGATCCTGCAGGTCACTGAGCTGACGCTGATTTTGCCGCCAGCGCTCGCTGGCCTGCAAACTCTGACGGTCAAAACGTCCCTGATGGTATAACTGCGTGACGCGCGTCGCCTGGATCGGCGTCAAATTATCCAGCACGCTCACCGCGCCAGCACGCTGATTGCACACCAGGATCATATCGCAGCCGGCATTCAGCGACTGCTGAGCCCGTTCCGCGTAGCTGCCCATCACTGCCGCGCCCTCCATCGACAGATCGTCTGAGAAGATCACCCCGTTGAAGCCCAGCTCCTGCCGCAGCACCGTTTGCAGCCAGTAAGGCGAACCACTGGCCGGCAGCGGGTCCACTTCAGTATAGATAACATGCGCGGGCATCACCGCATCCAGCAGCTGCTCATCAATCAGCTGCTGGAAGATTGCCATGTCGTGCTGGCGCAGCGTGGCCACATCGCGCGTGTCGCGCGGCGTCTCTTTGTGCGAATCCGCGCTGACCGCGCCGTGGCCCGGGAAGTGCTTGCCGGTGGTTTTCATGCCGGCTTCGTGCATGCCGTGGATAAACTGGCGCGCCATCTGCAGCGCAATCGCCGGATCGGCATGGAAAGCGCGATCGCCGATGGCCGCGCTGATGTGGCCGATATCCAGCACCGGCGCAAAGCTGATATCGATATCCATGGCGATCATTTCCGCCGCCATTTGCCAGCCGGCCTGCTGCGCCAGCTCGCCGGCGCGCGCCATGTCATGCAGCGCGGCGAAGGATTGCATCGCCGGCAGCTGAGTAAAACCGTCGCGGAAGCGCTGCACGCGTCCGCCTTCCTGATCGACCGCCACCAGCAGCCGGTTGCGCGACGCCGCGCGAATCTGGCGCACCAGCTCCGCCAGCTGCGCAACATCATGGAAGTTGCGGGCGAACAGGATCAGTCCGCCTGTCAGCGGATGTTGCAGAATTTCGCGCTCTTCGGCGTCCAGCTCGTAGCCTTCGACGTCCAGCATCAGCGGTCCGGGCGTTGTCATCGTCATGTTTCGATTCCTGAATTAAAGATCCTGCCAGCTGGACTGCGCCAGCCGTTGCAATGTTTGATCGTGGCTCTGCTCGGCGCGCAGCTGATACCAGCTGGCCATCAGCAGCTGCAGCCACGGCTGCCAGCGCCGGCTTTGACGCCGCAGCGCCGTTGCCGACAGCCGCGCCTCGGCGGCATAGTCGGTGATCCAGTGATCGTGTTGTACACCATCCACCGCGCCGACAGCGGCCAGCTCCAGCGCCACGTCGCCATCCGCAGCATATTCCCAGTCAATTAAACGCAGACCATCCGGCGTGGCAATCAGATTGCCGGGATGGACATCCATGTGCAGCGGTGCCAGCCGCAGCGGCGACGGTTCACCGCGCTGCAGCAACTGATTTAAGCGCCGCTGCCAGCGCCAGTGCCGCTGCTGACACAGCTGCCAGTAGCGCTGCAGCAGCGGTGTCAGCCGTAAGCGATAGCCGGTCAGCGGCTGATGATGCAGGCGCAGCAGCAGCGTCAGCACCGCTGCGCGCTGCGCGCTGAACTGGGCCGGCGACAGCACCTCGCCCGGCAGCCAGCGCTGCAGCAGCCACGGCGCCTGCCACGCAAGCGGCTGCGGCGCCAGCGCCGTAGTACGCAGCTGACGCAGGATGCGGTATTCGCGCTGGCGATCAACAAACGGGATGGGCTGTGACGGCGTCCGGCGCGCCAGCAGATCGCCCTGCTCGCTGCGTACCTGCACGCTGTTACCGCTCAGTCCCGGCAGCGCGAAAAAATGACCGGCAGCTTGCGCCGTCGGCCATTGTTGCTGAACCAGATGCTGCAGCCGGGGATCAGGGTTGTGCAACGCCGTTGCCCGACCAGATGATTTCGCCGGTCTGCACCAGCATCAGCTGCATTTGCAGCGCAGGGGCTTTCACATCGCCCTGCGCGTTGCTGTACAGCACATACTGCGCGTTGACGATGCGCGCCAGGCCAATCGCTTTGCTGCGTGAGTTGAGGCTATCCTCTGGCGACAGGCCGAGCGTTTGCTTCGCCTGATTAAGCTGATCGTTTGAGACCAGGCTGAACTTGCCGTTATTGGCCAGCGCGTTCTCAATCGCTGCCGTGGCTTTTTCCGTTTGCAGCGAGCCGTTGGTGCTGTTTTTGATGCGATCCACCAGCAGCACGCTGCCCGGATTGACGCCCGCCGACTGCACCATATTGGCGACTAACGGCTGGACGCTGGCGTTCCAGTTGATGGTTTTCAGCTTCGGCGGCTGCGGCACAGTTTGCGGCGGCGGCACCGGCTGCGCGGGCGGTTGCTCTGGCTGGGTTGGCGTGGTCGGCTGCGTCGGTTCAACCGGCGCCGGGGTTTGTTGTTTCACCACACAACCGGTGAGCATCAGCGCAAACAGTAGCGCGCCGGAACGTTGTACACTGCGAATCACAGGTTACTCCTCAAAGATAAAGATAGAGACGCACCTTGCTGGCGGTCGGGTTACCCATTTGCGAGGCCACTTCTACGCTGCCGTGCGCCGGTACGGTTTGAGTCTGCGCCGGCTCCTGCGGCTCAATCTCCAGCCCTTTGTCATCGTACCAGTAGAAACGATAGTGCACGGTGACCGGCGTTTCACGCAGATTTTGCAGCACGCTGGCGGCGCGCTGCTGGCCGTCGCGGCTGGTCAGCGCGGGCTCATCGGTGATGATGCCCGCCGACAGTACGGCAGACTCCATCACCAGCGACTGGGAGGTGTTGATCATCGGCTTATCGCTGCTGCAGCCCACCAGGGTCAGCAACAGCAAGCCGCTCAGCCATTGACGCATCACAAGGTCCGCCTGAGGTTAGATGGCCAGCATCGGGCCCAGCGGCTGTCCGCCGACCAGGTGCATATGAATGTGGTAAACCTCCTGCCCACCGTGACGGTTGCAGTTGATGATGAGGCGATAGCCATCCTCGGCGATGCCTTCATCACGGGCAATTTTTGCGGCGGCGGTGACCATGCGGCCCAGCGCCTGCTCATGCGCCGCCTGCACATCGTTGGCAGTCGGAATCAGTACGTTGGGGACAATCAGAATATGGGTAGGCGCTTTGGGCGCGATATCGCGGAAGGCGGTGACCAGTTCGTCCTGATAAACCACGTCGGCGGGAATTTCGCGACGAATGATTTTACTGAAAATGGTTTCTTCAGCCATGGTGCAGTTCCTTAAGCCTGAGTTCAGTCAGGCAGTATGCGTGAGGAATTCCGTTTCTTTCAACCTCAGGACTACTTTTCTTCATTAAATGGCTGCCTTTGCATCACTTTTTCACGCTGGCGCGGCACGGCGGGTGGTGTCTGGCGGCACTAAAATAAAAAACCCCTCGGATGAGGGGTTTTGTCGCACCGAAGTTGCAGTGCGGTGAAGCGGCGGCAGAGGAGTAAAGCGTCCCGCGACAGGGATGTCGCGGGCCGAGCCCCAGGGATGGTGTTGGCGTCTTTACGATCTGACGCCGCTTCACCGCACCGGCCCGGCCTGCCGTCATGTCACTTACATACTGCGGATATAGTCATCCATCTCGGTTTTCAGGTTATCGGACTTGGTGCCGAAAATCGCCTGCACACCGGAACCCGCCACCACAACACCACGCGCGCCGAGGTTTTTCAGTTCAGCCTGATCCACCTTCGCTACGTCCGCCACGCTGACGCGCAGACGGGTAATACAGGCATCAAGGTTAGTGATGTTCTCTTTGCCACCGAACGCCGTGACCAGCTTGCCCGCCATTTCACTGCCGGTCGCGCTGCTCTGCTCAATCGCCGTATCTTCACGACCCGGGGTTTTCAGATTCAGTTTTGCGATCAGCACGCGGAACACGGTGTAGTACACCAGACCGTAGATGATACCGACAATCGGGAACAGCCAGATTTTGCTGCTGTTGCCGCTCAGCACGATGAAGTCGATCAGACCGTGTGAGAAGCTGGTGCCATCACGCATGCCCAGCAGAATACAGATTGGGAACGCCAGGCCCGCCAGGATGGCATGGATCACGTACAGGATCGGTGCCACGAACATGAAAGAGAACTCGATCGGCTCGGTGATACCGGTCAGGAACGAGGTCAGCGCGGCGGAGATCATGATACCGCCCACTTTGGCGCGGTTTTCAGGTTTAGCAGAATGCCAGATGGCGATAGCCGCAGCCGGCAGACCGTACATCTTGAACAGGAAGCCGCCAGACAGTTTACCGGCAGTCGGGTCACCCGCCATGTAGCGCGGAATGTCACCGTGGAAGACCTGACCAGCCGCGTTGGTGAATTCACCAATCTGCATCTGGAAAGGAACGTTCCAGATGTGATGCAGACCAAACGGCACCAGCGCACGCTCAACCACACCGTAAATACCGAACGCCACCACCGGGTTCTGATAAGCCGCCCACTGGGAGAAGTCCTGAATCGCGGTACCAATAGGTGGCCAGATGAAGGACAGCACCACACCGGTGAAAATCGCGGTCAGACCGGAAATGATCGGCACAAAGCGCTTACCGGCAAAGAAGCCGAGGTATTCCGGCAGCTTGATGCGGTAGAAGCGGTTGAACATGTAGGCTGCAATCGAACCGGCAATAATGCCGCCCAGCACCCCGGTATCGGCGAGGTGTTTGGCTTCGATCTCGGCTGCCGGCAGATGCAGCACCAGCGGCGCGACCACAGCCAGGGTTTTCACCATAATGCCGTAGGCGACCACGGCGGCCAGCGCCGACACGCCATCGTTATTGGTAAAGCCCAGTGCCACACCGATCGCAAAGATCAGCGGCATGTTAGCAAACACCGAACCACCCGCTTCGGCCATCACGTGGGAAACCACTTCCGGCAGCCAGCTGAAGTTAGCAGAACCAACACCTAACAAAATACCGGCAATCGGCAGAACCGATACCGGCAACATCAGCGATTTACCTACCTTTTGCAGGTTCGCAAATGCGTTCTTGAACATAGAAGCTCCTGAGTATGAGTGCATTTTTTAGCGCAGTGCGCATGGCAAAGGGGGAGGATCCTTAGCCGGGGTGACGCTGAGCGTCTTTTGATTTATTACGAAGGGTAAAATAAATGACGACACGTTACTTTGACGGCTATCACGTTTCACCAAACACAGCGCTGAAATTTCAGTCATTTCTTACTGACTTGCTGCTATAAACAGCAATAAATCACTGCCTGCGCCGCGAAACACGCAGCGCAGATGAGTGATTTCAGATTAATTACAGAGTTTGAAATAAAGCGCGTTAGCCGCCGAGTCGGCTCATCGGCACCTTAAACAGGCGGGAGAAGTTTTCCGTGGTGGCGGCCGCCAGAGTAGCAAGATCGACGCCCTTCACCACGGCCATATACTCAGCCACGTCGCGGGTGAAGGCAGGCTGATTTTCTTTGCCGCGATGCGGTACCGGGGCCAGATAGGGTGAATCGGTTTCAACCAGAATGCGATCCAGCGGTACATAGCGCGCTGCTTCGCGGATCTGTTCAGCGTTGCGGAAGGTCACAATACCGGAGAAGGAGATGTAGAACCCAAGATCCAGCAGCTGCGCCGCCGTCTCTTTGTCTTCGGTGAAACAGTGCAGCACGCCGCCGCACCGCTCTACCTGCTCTTCACGCAGAATGGCCAGCGTGTCTTCGCGCGCATCGCGGGTGTGGACAATAATCGGCTTATTCAGCGCAATGCCGGTGCGGATGTGCTCACGGAACGAGGCCTGCTGCTGGGCTTTGGTCTCCTGCTGGTAAAAATAATCCAGCCCGGTTTCGCCCAGTGCAATCACCTGCTCTTCCGCCGCCAGACGGCGAAACTCTTCCACGTCATACGGCGTTTCCTGATTGAGCGGATGCACGCCGCAGGCCAGCGCGATGTTGTCACGATCGCCGACCAGCTGTTTGATTTTGTAGTAATCCGGCAGCGTGGTGGCAATCGCCAGCATGAATTTCACATCCCGCGCCGCCGCTTTGGCAATCACGTCATCCAGATCGCGGTGCTGGGTTTCATAATCAAGGCCATCAAGATGGCAGTGCGAATCAACAATAAACATAAATTTCTCTTTTACCCTTAGCCGACCGTAGCGGGAGACAGCAAACGTCCCCAGGCAAGCAGACAGTCGGTCAGAATCAGTTCACGATTAAGCGCCGCCACGTGCAGCAGCTGCTCGCGACACTGCAGCCACTGCTGCACGCTCGCATTCAGCGCGCTGCTGCTGAACTGCTGCGCCAGCTGCGTCACCACGTCCGGGCGATCGCCATTACTCAGCCAGTTGCTGGCGCCCTGCTGCACCTTCATCGCATCCACCAGTAGCGAAAGCAGCCAGCCGAGGCGAACCGCCACATCGTCGCTGTTGAGCGCCGGCAATAGCTGCAGAATATCGCCGCTCAGTGCGCTGTTCAGGCTGTCGCACAGCGTTTGCCGTGCCTGCCAGCGGTCCGGCTGTAACAAGGCCAGCGCCGCAGCCGGTGCACCGTTGCTCAGACGCAGCGCCGCGCGCAATATCGCTTCCGGCTGCGGCTGCTGTTTCTGCAGCCATTGCAGGCTGTGCGTCTCTTCCGGCGGCGACAGATGCCACGTCATACAGCGGCTGCGCAGCGTGGCCAGCAGTCGCGACGGCTCGCGCACGCTGAGGAAAAACCAGCAGTTGGCGGGCGGCTCTTCCAGCGTTTTCAGTAGCGCGTTGGCGGCGGCTTCGGTCAGTTGCGTCGCATCCGGCAGCCAGACAATTTTCGCGCCACCCTGCTGGGCAAAATGGTACAGCTTCTCACTGACGTCGCGAACCGCATCAATGCCGAGCGAGGCTTTCCCCTTTTCCGCTTCCAGCCGATACCAGTCCGGATGGGTGTTTGCCTGCATCAGCTGGCAGCCGTGGCACTGACCGCAGCTTTTCAGTCCCTGCGGCTGCTGACACATCAGCCAGCGGCTGACGCCCCATACCAGCGCATCGTCGCCCATGCCGTCGATGGCCTGAATCAGCAGCGCATGATGTGCCTGTCCACTCTGATGGCGGGCAATGATCTGTCGGTACGGCTGGTTCAGCCACGGATACCAGTTCATGCCGCCTGACTCGCCAGCCACTGACGCAGCACGGTTTTAAGTGACGCTGTCACATTTTCAATCGGCTGTGTCGCATCGATAGTTTTGATGGTTGGATCGGCAGCGGCCAGCGCCTGGTAGCGTTCGCGCGTGCGGGTAAAAAAGTTCAGCGACTCCTGCTCAATGCGATCCAGTTCGCCGCGCGCCCGGGCACGCTGCAGGCCAATCTCCGGCGTGACGTCGAGATAGAGCGTCAGGTCGGGACGAAAATCGCCCAGCACCGCATCGCGCAGCGTGGTCATCAGCTGGGCGTCGAGCCCGCGACCACCGCCCTGATACGCCTGCGACGAAAGATCGTGACGGTCGCCCACCACCCAGGCACCGCGTGCCAGCGCCGGTTTGATGACGTTTTCTACCAGCTGCACCCGCGCCGCATACAGCATCAGCAGCTCGGCTTTATCACTCACCTGTTCGCCATCAATGCCCTGTTTTACCAGCACGCGCAGCTGTTCGGCCAAAGGCGTGCCGCCCGGCTCACGGGTAAAGACCACGTCTTCAATACCCTGCTCATGCAGGACCGCAACCACCGCCTCACGCGCGGTGGTTTTGCCCGCACCTTCCAGCCCTTCGATGACGATAAACTTACTTTTCATTTTTTTCCTTCATCGCCAGCCGGTAAACCTGCACGGCTTTATTATGACTGGCCAGATTGGTGGTAAAGGTGTGACCGCCTTTGCCATCCGCGACGAAATAGAGGTAATTGGTCTTCTCCGGATGGGCCGCCGCTTCCAGCGAGGCGCGCCCCGGCATGGCAATCGGTCCCGGCGGCAGGCCGCTGATGGTATAGGTATTGTACGCGGTCGGCGTCTCAAGATCCTTGCGCGTCAGCGTACCGGTATAGCTGTCGCCCATTCCGTAGATCACCGTGGGATCGGTCTGCAGTTTCATACCGGTGCGCAGGCGATTGATGAATACCGAGGCAACGCGCGCGCGCTCTTCGCTGACGCCGGTCTCTTTTTCGATAATCGACGCCATGGTGACCATCTGCTGCGGTGTTTTATACGGCAGACTGGCCATCCGCCCCTGCCAGATCTCATCCACCAGCTTGTTCATGCGCGTGTGCGCCCGCTCCAGCAGTGCCACATCGCTGGTGTTGGCAGTATATAGATAGGTATCCGGATAGAAACCACCTTCCAGCTGGCTGACATCAAGCTTAAGCGCGGCCGCAACGCTGGCAAATTCATCATCCGGCAGCGTGTGTTTAAGGTATGGCGCTTTACGCAGCTCAGCCAGCCACTCTTTCAGCCGGGAACCCTCGACAAAGCGCAGCGGAAATTGCGCCTCTTTGCCGCTGGCCAGCAATTGCAGTAGCTGGCGCACCGTCATGCCGGTCTCAAGGCGATACGTCCCGGCTTTGAAGTTAGCCAGATCGGGCTCCAGCTTCAGCAACGGGCCAAACCAGATGCTTTGCGGAATGATGTGCTGGCTCTCCAGCTGCGCTTCCAGCACCACGCGACCGCTGCCGGCCGGCAGGGTATACAGGGTTTCCTGGTGAATGGTTAATGGCGTCGCGGCAAAGCGTTTAATCTGCCAGTAGCTCAATGCGGCAGCCAGGCCAGCGATGACTACGGCGCCGGCAACTATTTTTTTCATTCGGGTCATGATGCTTCCATCGTCTGGCAACTGGCGAGCAGTTGCTGGTACAGCGTGCGTGCGGAAAAGGTGACGTCGTCAATTTGCCGCACGGGTAATACTGGCATCAGCGCGTTACAGATCACCACTTCATCGGCGCTCAATACCACTGATCGGCTGGCCTCCACCTGCTGGCAGTCGTGACCGGCCTGGGCCAACTGCGCCAGCAGATAACGACGCATGATGCCATCAACGCCGGCCTGCGCGAGGCGCGGCGTGAAAATGGCCTCACCGCTGCGCCAGAATAAATTGGCCGCACAGCATTCCACTACCGTCCCGGCGGTGTCAAGCACCAGCGCTTCGTCAGCGTCGCACGCGTCCAGCTGCTGGCGAATCAGCACCTGCTCCAGCCGGTTGAGGTGTTTGATGCCGGCCAGCAGCGGGTTCTGCGCCAGCCGCACCGGGCTGGTCACCAGCCGCGCGCCCTGCTGCTGCAGCGTGGCGTAGTGCTGTGGCCAGGGTGCGAGCGCGATGATACGCGTGGGTTGCGTGCAGCCGGCGCGACTGTAGCCGCGTCCGCCCGCGCCGGGCGTCAGAATCACTTTGAGCACTGCTTCGCGCTGGCCAGCCGCCGCGCGGCGCATCTCTTCCGCCAGTAAGGCGCGGTCCGGCGCGGCCATCAGCAAACGCTGGCAGCCGTCCTGCAGACGCTGCAAATGCGCCTCCAGCAGCTGGATACGGCCCTCTCTGACTGCCGCGGTGGTGAAACAGCCGTCGCCGAACTGCACCGCGCGGTCGCGGGCAGAAAGGGTGTCCTGTGCCACTCCGTTAATCCACATGCGCTTCTCCTCTGCCGCTGGCGTCAGCGTTGAATAGCACTGTGGCGCGTAACATTCCACGCCACTGCATGACAAAATATAAAAAAGGCCCGCATTGCGGGCCTCTGTTCGGCTGGATAGCGCTTATACCTTGCGGAAGATCAGCGAGCCGTTGGTGCCGCCGAATCCAAAGGAGTTACACAGCGTGTACTCCAGTCCGCTGACCTGGCGCGCCGTATGCGGCACAAAATCCAGATCGCAACCTTCGTCAGGATTGTCGAGGTTGATGGTGGGCGGAACCGCCTGGTCGCGCAGCGCCAGAATCGAATAAATCGCTTCTACCGCGCCCGCCGCACCCAGCAGGTGACCGGTCATCGACTTGGTCGAGCTGACCATCACACTATGCGCTGACGCACCAAACACTGACTTCACCGCCTGCGCTTCTGCTTTGTCACCGGCCGGCGTTGAGGTGCCGTGCGCGTTAACATAGCCAATCTGCGCCGGATCCAGTTGCGCGTCACGCAGCGCGTTAACCATCGCTGCGGCTGCACCTGAACCGTCTTCCGGTGGTGATGTCATGTGGTAAGCGTCGCTGCTCATGCCGAAACCAACGATTTCCGCATAAATCTTCGCACCGCGTTTTTTCGCGTGTTCGTACTCTTCCAGCACCACGATACCGGCACCGTCGCCCAGCACGAAACCGTCACGATCTTTATCCCACGGACGGCTCGCCGCCTGCGGATTATCGTTACGGGTAGAGAGCGCACGCGCCGCGCCGAAACCGCCTACGCCCAGTGGCGTACTGGCTTTCTCAGCACCGCCGGCCAGCATCACATCCGCGTCGTTATACGCGATGATGCGCGCTGCATGACCAATATTGTGCACGCCGGAAGTACAAGCGGTCGCAATCGAGATGCTCGGACCTTTCAGGCCGTACATGATGGTCAGGTGGCCTGCGACCATGTTAACGATGGTTGAAGGCACGAAGAATGGACTGATTTTGCGCGGACCGCCATTGACCAGCGAGGTATGGTTATCTTCGATCAAACCCAAACCGCCGATGCCGGAACCGATAGCCGCACCGATGCGTCCGGCATTCTCGTCGGTTACGACCAGACCGGAGTCCGCCATAGCCTGAATACCGGCCACAATGCCGTACTGGATGAAGTCATCCATCTTGCGTTGATCTTTGCGCGAGATGTATTCATCGCAGTTAAAATCTTTCACCAGACCCGCAAAACGCGTTGCGTAGGCACTGGTATCAAAATGGTCGATCAGGTTAATGCCGCTCTGACCGGCAAGGAGAGCACGCCAGGTAGACTCTACGGTATTGCCGACAGGAGACAACATGCCAAGACCGGTCACAACTACACGACGCTTAGACACGTTCGTCCTCCAGGGAGGGAAATAATGACGCTATGTGGGGCAAACATAAAACTCAGGCGGTCGAATGACCGCCTGAAGATATTCATTAACCTTTATGGTTATTGATATAGTCGATCGCTGCCTGAACGGTAGTGATTTTCTCAGCTTCTTCGTCTGGAATTTCAGTATCAAACTCTTCTTCCAGAGCCATTACCAGCTCAACGGTGTCAAGAGAATCTGCACCCAGGTCTTCAACGAAAGAAGCGCCGTTAACCACTTCGTCTTCTTTAACGCCCAGCTGCTCAGCTACGATTTTCTTAACGCGTTGTTCGATATCGCTCATACTATTTAATTTCCTATCAAAACTCGCTTTCGCGATGGTTTTCGTAGTGTATAAAATGTTGAAAAAGATGCAACAAAATCCCGGCTGGTCGAACCACGATTTTGCGTTATTCTGCGGTGTTTACCGCAGATAATGCAAATGATTTCGTGATTATCAGACCATGTACATGCCGCCATTGACGTGCAGCGTCTCACCCGTGATGTAGGCGGCTTCGTCAGAGGCTAAGAATGCAACAGCATTGGCAATCTCCTGCGGGTCGCCTAAACGACCTGCCGGCACTTCTGCCAGAATGCCCGAGCGCTGATCTTCGTTCAGTGCACGCGTCATGTCCGTCTCAATAAAGCCCGGAGCCACGACGTTTACGGTAATGCCACGTGACGCAACTTCTCGCGCCAGTGATTTGCTAAAGCCAATCAAACCTGCTTTTGCTGCAGCATAGTTTGCCTGACCCGCGTTACCCATGGTTCCAACTACCGAACCGATGGTAATGATACGGCCCACGCGCTTTTTCATCATGGCACGCATGACCGCCTTCGACAGGCGGAACACCGATGTCAGGTTGGTATCGAGGATATCCGCCCACTCATCGTCTTTCATGCGCATCAGCAGATTGTCACGCGTAATGCCTGCATTATTGACCAAAATGTCAACTTCGCCAAATTCGGCGCGAACTTTCTCGAGCACGCTCTCAATAGAGGCCACATCGGTCACGTTCAGCAGCAGACCTTTGCCCTTGTCGCCGAGGTAAGCACTGATGGCTTCCGCGCCGCTTTCGCTGGTGGCAGTACCCACCACTTTTGCACCGCGTGCCGCCAGCGTTTCCGCGATGGCACGTCCGATACCGCGGCTGGCGCCGGTCACCAGCGCTACTTTACCTTCAAAGCTCATGATTTTCCTCTTATTCCTGGCCAAGCGCCGCAGCCAGTGACGACGGATCGTTCACCGCTGCAGCCGTCAGGCTGTCCACAATTCGTTTGGTCAGGCCGGTCAGCACTTTACCCGGACCGATTTCCAGCAGTTCAGTCACGCCCTGTGCAGCAATAAACTCAACCGCCTCAGTCCAGCGCACCGGGCTGTACAGCTGACGCACCAGCGCGCTGCGAATCGCCGCGGCGTCGCTTTCGCACTTAACGTCAACGTTATTGACCATCGGTACCGACGGCGCATTGAAGGTCACGCTTTCCAGCGCCACCGCCAGCTTATCCGCCGCAGGTTTCATCAGTGCGCAGTGTGACGGCACGCTGACCGGCAGCGGCAGCGCGCGCTTGGCGCCGGCCGCTTTACAGGCGGCACCAGCACGTTCAACCGCTTCTTTATTGCCGGCGATAACCACCTGACCCGGCGAGTTGAAGTTGACCGGCGAAACCACCTGGCCCTGCGCGCTTTCTTCACAGGCTTTGCGAATTGCCGCGTCGTCGAGACCGATAATCGCCTGCATGGCGCCCGTGCCTTCCGGCACCGCTTCCTGCATCAGTTTGCCGCGCAGTTCTACCAGCTTGATGGCGTCAGCAAAATTCAGCACGCCCGCACACACCAGCGCAGAGTATTCACCGAGGCTGTGTCCGGCCATCAGCGCGGGCTGCGCGCCATTTTTGCTCTGCCAGACGCGATAAATCGCGACCGAGGCTGCCAGCAGCGCCGGCTGGGTCTGCCAGGTTTTGTTCAGCTCTTCAGCCGGGCCCTGCTGGACCAGCTGCCATAAGTCGTAACCCAGCGCGTCAGAAGCTTCACGGAAAGTGGCTTCAACCTGTGGATTTTCCGCTGCCAGATCGGCCAGCATGCCGACGGTCTGCGATCCCTGTCCCGGGAAAACAAAAGCAATTTGCGTCATCTTGCGTTCCTGTCAATCAAAAGCGAACCAGCGCCGAGCCCCAGGTGAAACCGCCACCAAAGGCCTCGAGCAAAATCAGGTGTCCGGGCTTGATGCGGCCATCACGTACCGCTTCGTCCAGCGCGCTTGGCACCGACGCTGCCGAGGTGTTGCCGTGTCGATCCAGCGTCACCACCACTTTATCCATGCCCATACCGAGCTTTTTGGCGGTGGCGCTGATGATGCGCAGGTTGGCCTGATGCGGCACCAGCCAGTCAAGCTGTTCACGATCGAGATTATTCGCCTGTAGCGTTTCATCGACGATATGCGCCAGCTCAGTGACCGCGACCTTAAACACTTCGTTGCCGGCCATGGTGAGGTAAGCCGGCTCATCCTGATGCGCGCGATCCTGGTACGGCAGCGTCAGCAGCTTACCGTAGCGGCCATCGGCATGCAGATGCGTGGAGAGAATGCCCGCTTCTTCGCTTGCGCCGAGCACCACGGCACCCGCGCCATCACCAAACAGGATGATGGTGCCGCGATCGTCAGGATCGAGGGTGCGAGCCAGCACATCCGCGCCGATCACCAGCGCGTGCTTCACCGCACCGTTTTTGATGTATTGATCGGCCACGCTCAGTGCATAGGTAAAACCGGCACAGGCAGCTGCGAGATCGAAGGCGGCGCAGTCGTTGATTTCCAGCATCTGCTGAATCATGCACGCTGAGCTCGGGAAGGCGTGGCTGGAAGAAGTAGTTGCCACGATGATCAGGCCAACGTCGCTGGCTGCCACGCCCGCCATCTCCAGCGCACGCTGGGCAGCGGTGAAGCCCATGCTGGCTACCGTTTCATCCGGTGCCGCAATGCGACGTTCACGAATACCGGTCCGGGTGACAATCCACTCGTCCGAAGTCTCCACCATTTTTTCCAGGTCCGCGTTGCTGCGAACCTGCTCAGGCAAATAGCTGCCCGTACCGATAATTTTGGTAAACATCTACGCTTTGTCACTCCTGGCTAATACAGCGTCAAGGCGCGCGGCAATTCTCTCGGGAACTTGCTTGCGCACCGCCTGCTCTGCCTGTTCTATCGCCACGGCAAACGCGCGTTGATTCGCCGCGCCGTGGCTCTTGATCACTGTCCCGCGCAATCCTAACAGACAAGCGCCATTGTACTGGTCGGGGTTGAGATGACCGAAACGTTTAGCCAGACGCTTTTGGATCCAGCGTCCCAGCCATTTCAGCCACCAGGCCCGTTTTTTTCCTTCACCTGACGATTTGAGCAGAGAAAGAAACATTCTTACCACGCCTTCCATGGTCTTCAACGTGACATTACCCACGAAGCCATCACAGACCAGCACATCCGTCTTGCCGGTGAGGAGATCGTTCCCCTCAAGGTAACCAATATAGTTGATCTGCGGCGAGGCCCGCAGCACCGCCGATGCGGCGCGAATCGTCTCCAGCCCCTTCGTCTCTTCCTGACCGATGTTGAGCAGCGCGACGCGCGGCTGGCTGATTTCCAGCACTTCTTCCGCCATCACCGCACCCATCACGGCAAACTGCACCAGCATTTCACTGTCGGAATCGACGTTAGCGCCCAGATCCAGCACCACCGTCTTGCCGTGCTGCTGATGCGGCAGCACGGTCATCAACGCCGGACGCTCAATGCAATCCAGCGGCTTCAGTAATAATTTTGCCAGGCCCATCAGCGCACCGGTATTGCCGGCACTGACGCACGCCTGCGCTTTCCCCTCTTTCACCAGCTCTAATGCCACGCGCATGGAGCTGCCGCGGCTGTTACGAATCGCCTGCGAGGGTTTGGCATCACTTGCAATAACCGATTCGGCAGGGATTACCTGCACACGCCCCAGTAACGAGGAATCCGCTTTGGCAAGAAATGACGAGATGATGTCGGGATCGCCGACCAGAAGAAGAACCAGCTGCGAATGAGAGGCCAGTGCCTGCAAGGCTGCAGGCACTGTCACGCAGGGACCGAAGTCCCCGCCCATGGCATCAACTGCCAGGGTCAAACGTGTCAAGGTATCGCCTTGCGTAACCGCAAAGAATTACTTGGTGATAACCTTGCGACCGCGGTAGTAACCATCCGCAGTGATATGGTGACGCAGATGAGTTTCACCAGAAACTTTATCTACTGACAGAGTGGTAGTGGTCAGCGCATCGTGCGAACGACGCATACCACGCTTAGAACGGGTTGGTTTATTCTGTTGTACGGCCATGGACCTTACTCCTATTACTTACGCTTTAAACTGGCTAATACGGCAAATGGGTTTGGTTTTTCCGCCTCTTCAGGCAGCTGGCCAAAGACCATGTCCGCGTCGGACACTTCACAGTGTTCAGAATCATGCACCGGAACGACCGGCAGCGCGAGGATGAGTTCATCTTCGATCACCGCCAGCAGGTCGATTTCACCGAAATCGTTGACATCGACCGGCTCGTAGGCTTCCGGCAGTGCCTCGGCCTGCTCATCAGAAGAGACAGGACTGAAGCAATAGCTTACGTGCACAGCATGCGGGAACGGTTGGTTGCAGCGTTGACATAACAACGTTACCTGCACATCGGCTGTTCCTTGCAGAACCGCGAGGCGCTGGTTGTCAACCGCAAACGACATGGCACATTCCACATCACTGTCCACACTCACGACCGTTTCGGCCAGGCGCGCCACCAATTCAGGTGCGTAAACACCGTGATAATCCAGGCGTTTTTGCGCGGCGCGGACCGGATCGAGCGTCAGGGGTAATTTTACCTTTTGCATAGGGCGCGCATATTAACTTTGTAACGTCATAGAGTCAAAGAAAAAGGCCGGTTTACAGCATCTTTCACCCGTTAGTCGCATCCAGTGCGGCGCATAGTTTAAAATGCCTGTCATCTTTACGCTATCACTTCTGCAAAAAAATGATGACACCGCTGGTTTTAGCCTCAACCTCTCCGTTCCGTCAGGCGCTGCTGCGCAAGCTCGGCCTGCCGTTTATCACTGCCGCCCCTGAAAGCGATGAAACGCCGCTGCAGGGAGAAGCCGCGCCGCAGCTGGTGCAACGTCTGGCCATTGCCAAAGCGCAGGCGCTGGCCGTGCGCTATCCTGCGCACTGGATCATTGGGTCCGATCAGGTCTGTGTACTGGATGGCCGCATCGCCGGCAAGCCGCATACCGCAGAGAACGCCTGTCAGCAGCTGGCGCTGGCGAGCGGTAAAGCCATCACCTTTTATACCGGTCTGGCGCTGATTCACCCCGCCAGCGCGCAGCAGCATGTGCTGTGTGAACCCTTTACCGTGCATTTTAGGCAACTGAGCGCGGCTGAGATCGCGCGCTACGTCGAGCTGGAGCAGCCGCTGCAGTGCGCCGGCAGTTTCAAAAGTGAGGGACTGGGGATTTGTCTGTTCGAACGGCTGGAGGGGCGCGATCCCAATAGCCTGATTGGCTTACCGCTGATCGCGCTGAATGGCCTGTTAAGGCAGGCGGGCATCAATCCGCTGGGCTGATGCCACGCTGTCAGGCTTTTTTCTGCTGGCGCAACTGGGACAGGCAGTGCTTCAGTGCCTTATCCAGCGGCGCTTCCATACGCAGACTTTCGCCGGTGTTGGGATGGGTAAACGTCAGCGCGGCAGCATGCAGGAACAGCCGCGCCAGACCGGTTGGTGCCAGCTGGCGATCGAATTCGCGATCGCCATAGCGATCGTCAAAGGCAATCGGGTGCCCGCCATGCAGGGTATGCACGCGAATCTGATGCGTACGTCCGGTCACTGGACTGGCTTTAACTAATGTCGCCAGGCCAAAACGTTCTTCAACTTTAAAGCGCGTTTCTGACGGCTTGCCCTCCGCGCTGACCCGCACCACGCGCTCGCCGCTTTGCAGAATGTTTTTCAGCAGCGGTGCCTGCACCACTTTCAGATGCGATGGCCAGTCGCCGCGCACCAGCGCCAGATAATCCTTCTGCATGCCCTTCTCACGCAGCTGCTCGTGCAGCGAACGCAGCGCCGAGCGCTTCTTCGCCACCAGCAAAATGCCAGACGTGTCACGATCGAGACGGTGCACCAGTTCAAGGAAACGCGCCTCCGGGCGCAGCGCGCGCAGCCCTTCAATCACGCCGAAGCTCAGCCCGCTGCCGCCGTGCACCGCGGTGCCGGACGGTTTGTTCAGCACCAGCAGATAATCGTCTTCATACAGAATGCACGACTCCAGCGCCGCTACTTTATCCAGTTTGGGCGACACTGCCTGCTCTTCACGCTCGGCCACGCGCACCGGCGGCACGCGCACTTCGTCGCCGTCTTCCAGCTTATATTCAGGTTTTACGCGCTTCTTATTCACCCGCACCTCGCCTTTACGCAGGATGCGGTAAATCATGCTTTTCGGCACCCCTTTCAGCTGGGTGCGCAAAAAGTTATCAATACGTTGACCGGCATTTTCAGCCGTGATGGCGACAAACTGTACGCCGGGATTCTCTGTTTTCATGGCGGCGATTCTAAATAGTGTCCCCGGATAGCGCCACCCCTTTTTCTGTGCTTAACTCTGACTTTATCGCCGCGTTACGCGGCCAGAATGCTGGCTTTTTCAACGATGCGATGATTACCCCTGCAAATGAACAGGTTAAGGATGAACAAACTTCACAGCTCGGTAAAAGTCGCCTTGCTATAAGTTGCTAAGCAATGGAATAATGCAGAGGTTTCTGTCCTGGAAAGAGTCAGGCAGGAAAAAGAGCGAAATTAAGGTATTTTGCCGGATGAAACGGACACGCAGCAATGGCGTAAGACGTGATGTTTAATCAGGCACTTAGCGGGCTGCGGGTTGCGGCCTGGACGACAGACTGGGATGTGTGGATTTTTGAATACTCTGTAGCACTTCCACCTTCAGGCGCTGGTTTTCCTTATGAAAAACAGGCCACCGACAAGATTTGCGCCCCTTTAGCCGCCGACAACCGTGAGGTTGACGTCAGTGCATGCAGACACGGGGCCATCGGTTGATTCTCGTCCAGGGTAACGATGCCCGCAGCTTTATCACTCATGTGAGAATAACGAGTAAGTCACGATGAAAAGAATGTTAATCAACGCAACTCAGCAGGAGGAGTTGCGCGTTGCCCTTGTTGACGGACAACGTCTGTACGATCTGGATATCGAAAGCCCCGGACACGAGCAGAAAAAAGCCAACATCTACAAAGGTAAAATCACCCGTATTGAACCCAGCCTCGAAGCTGCGTTTGTTGATTACGGTGCCGAGCGTCACGGTTTCCTCCCTCTGAAAGAAATTTCCCGCGAATACTTCCCTGCTAATTACAACGCGCATGGCCGTCCGAACATCAAAGATGTGCTGCGTGAAGGCCAGGAAGTGATCGTACAAATCGATAAAGAGGAGCGCGGTAATAAAGGGGCAGCACTGACCACCTTTATTTCGCTGGCCGGTAGCTATCTGGTGCTGATGCCCAACAACCCGCGCGCCGGCGGCATTTCCCGCCGTATCGAAGGTGATGACCGTACCGAGCTGAAAGAGGCGCTGTCAGCGCTGGAGCTGCCGGACGGCATGGGCCTGATCGTGCGTACCGCTGGCGTCGGCAAATCTGCCGAATCGCTGCAGTGGGACCTCAGCTTCCGTCTGAAGCACTGGGAAGCCATCAAAAAAGCCGCAGACAGCCGCCCGGCACCGTTCCTGATTCATCAGGAAAGTAACGTGATTGTGCGCGCCTTCCGCGACTACCTGCGTCAGGATATCGGCGAAATCCTTATCGATAACCCGAAAGTGCTGGAGCTGGCGCGTCAGCACATCGCCGCGCTCGGTCGTCCGGACTTCAGCAGCAAAATCAAACTGTACACCGGTGAAATTCCGCTGTTCAGCCATTACCAGATCGAATCGCAGATTGAATCGGCGTTCCAGCGCGAAGTGCGTCTGCCGTCCGGCGGTTCTATCGTTATCGACAGCACCGAAGCGCTGACCGCCATCGATATCAACTCCGCCCGCGCTACACGCGGTGGCGATATCGAAGAGACCGCCTTCAACACCAACCTGGAAGCCGCCGACGAGATTGCCCGTCAGCTGCGTCTGCGCGACCTCGGTGGTCTGATTGTTATCGACTTCATCGATATGACGCCGGTGCGCCATCAGCGCGCCGTGGAAAACCGTTTGCGTGAAGCGGTACGTCAGGATCGGGCGCGTATCCAGATCAGCCACATTTCACGCTTTGGTCTGCTGGAGATGTCGCGTCAGCGCCTCAGCCCGTCACTGGGTGAGTCCAGCCATCACGTCTGCCCGCGCTGTAGCGGTACCGGCACCATTCGTGATAACGAATCGCTGTCGCTGTCGATCCTGCGTCTGATTGAAGAAGAAGCGCTGAAAGACAACACCAAAGAAGTGCACGCCATTGTGCCGGTTCAGGTGGCCTCTTACCTGCTGAACGAAAAACGTGAAGCGGTCAGTGCGATTGAGAAACGTCAGGGCGGCGTGCGTGCCATCATCGTGCCAAACGATCAGATGGAAACGCCGCACTACTCGGTGCTGCGCGTGCGCAAAGGTGAAGAGACGCAAACCCTCTCCTATCACCTGCCGAAACTGCATGAAGCTGAGATGGCGCTGCCTTCGGAAGAAGAGCACGCTGAGCGTCGTCGTCCGGAGCAGCCTGCACTGGCCGCCTTCGTGATGCCGGATGCACCACCGGCTCCGGTTGAAGTGAGTGAAGAGAGCCAGCCGGCAGCGGTTGACGTCAAAGCCAAACCGGCGGTCGCAGCACCCGCGACGGTCAGCACCGGTTTTGTTGCGCGCCTGCTGGGTGGCCTGAAAAAACTGTTTGCTGGTGATGCACCCGCCGCGGCCCCTGCTGAAGAGAAGACCGAAGCGAAAACGGCTGACGGTGAGAATACGCAGCAGCGTGGTGAGCGTCGTAACAATCGCCGCAACAACAACAATCGCCGCGAGCGCACACCGCGCAACGGTGAGTATGCGCAGAGCCGTGAAGGCCGTGAGCCACGTGAAGCGCGCGAGCCGCGTGAACCCCGTGAGCCTCGTGAAGCACGCGAGCCACGCGATCAGGATAACCGCCGTAACAAGCGTCAGAATGACGCGCGCGGCGAGCGTCCGGCGCTGACTGAAGAGCAACTGCAGCAGCGTGATGAGCAGCAGCAACAGCGTCGCGAACAGCGTGCTGAGCGCCAGCGTCGTCGTCAGGAAGAGAAGCGTGCGCAGCAGGAACCGCAAGTTGCTGAGCAGGTGCCTGTTGTTGATAGCGTTGATGACAGCGTTGCGCAGGAAGACGAACGCGTTCAGGTTATGCCGCGTCGCAAACAGCGCCAGCTCAGTCAGCGCGTGCGCGTAGGTGACAACGCTGACGCGATGCCTGCTGAGCTGCCTGCCGCTGCCGTTACTGAAGCGGTGCAGGAAAACAGCCAGCGCGCCCAGCTGAAAGAGCAAGTTGAAACCGCTCAGGATGAGCAGGATGACAGCGAGAACCGTGACGGGGCCAACATGCCGCGCCGTTCACGTCGCTCACCGCGTCATCTGCGCGTCAGCGGTCAGCGTCGTCGTCGCTATCGTGACGAGCGTTACCCTACGCAGTCTGCGATGCCGCTGGAAACAGCAGCTGCCTCACCAGAGATGGCGTCAGGCAAAGTGTGGATCACCTATCCGGTCACGCAGACTCACGAGCACTTCACTTCTAACCAGGCGCTGAACGAAATGCCAGACTATGGCTATCAGGATGCCGCCCCGGCGGAAGAACTGCCTGTGGCTGTCGAAGCCGCTGCCGTGGCACAGCCCGAAACGCCAGCGCCAGAAGTGGTGCATCAGGCTGAACCGCAGGCGCACACTGAGGTGCCGGTGGTGAATACTGATGACCTGACGCCAGTGGCGGCACCGGTTGATCACCAGCCAGCAGTGATTTCCGCAGCCGATGAAGCAGTTGCACAGGAAACCGCAGCAGAAGCGCAACCGGCTGTTACGCCTGCCGAAGAGACGCCGCCAGTGGTTACCGAAGCGGTTAGCGCAGCGGAACAGGCTCCGATCGAGGTGTCACCCGCGGTTGAAGCGCAGGTAGAAGAAGTGCTGTCCGCGCCGGTAGCGGCCGAAGCACCAGTCGCGCCGGTCACCGAACCGCACGCACCGGTTGCCGCCCGTGATACCGGGGTCAGCCATGCTGAGACCCGCTTCAAGCATCACGCTACGGCGCCGATGACCAAAGCACCGGCACCGGCATGGGAACCTGAGCCCGTGCGTCACAGTGACTGGGTCCGTCCGGCCTTCAACTTCGAAGGACGCGGTTCAGCCGGTGGTCACAGCGCCACGCATCAGGCTACCGCACCGGCTACCCGTCCGGAAAGCGCGTAAGTCTCTGCTGTAGAGCGCTACCGTCTCCAAACCCCGGCTGGTCCGGGGTTTTTTATTGCCCGCATTCTCCCCTCCCCACCTGACTGAACACCCTGATTACAAGCCAAAAAAAATCCCACGGCCCTCGCAGGCAGTGGGAAAAACTAAGCGTACCCGGTTTAAGTACGCTCAAACAGTCAGGTTTATTTATTCATCTGGAACAGCGACATCTTCGACATATCGCTAAAGGTGGTGTACGACGCCTGCAGCAGCTGCTGCTGCATGGTGTAGGTAGAAATGGCTTCGGTGTAATCGACGTTAACCAGCGTGCTCATCTGATCTTTCAGCGTCACCTTGCGGTCGTCACCTTTTGCATCCAGCGTATCCAGTTCGTCCAGCTGGGTACCAATCTCAGAACGCACCGCCAGCACGTTGTTCAGCGAGTTGCTGAAGCCACGGTTGGCCTTGTCCATCGCCGCGCTGAAGGTCTGTTTAGTGGCATCGTCAGCATCATTCTGCGGCACTTTCAGCGCCGCAATGGCGTCATCCAGCATATCGAACAGGTTAGTCTGGCTGGCGCTGCCATCCGGCTCTGGCTTGGCGTTGCTGGTCAGCTGGTCAAAAATTGAATTACCGGTATGGCCCACCGTCATGGTGCGTTCGCTGTCGACTTTCTGGGTGATCGCGTCGCTGCCACCGCTATAGATGATTTTACCGCTGGCATCTTCGGTGAACGGCGGCTTGTCGGACGCATAGCCGGCAAACAGGTAGCGGCCGTTCCCGTCTTTGCTGTTGGCCAGGTTGAGCAGCTGCGAGCGAATGCCCTCCAGCTGGGTAGCATAAGACGCGCGGTCATCGTCACTCAGCGAGCCGTTACCGGCGCTGATCAGCGTGGACTGCGCCGACTGAATCGCCGTCGTGACATCACTCAGCGTGCTCTCTTCCAGCGACAGTCCCTGATTCGCAAACGAACGCGCCAGCGCGAACTGACTGTCGCGCGCCTGCGTCTGCGACAGCACCACGGCGCGCGAAGCGGCGATCGGATCGTCAGACGGATTGGTCACGCGGCGACCGGTTGACAGTTGTTCACCCGCTTTCAGCCAGGAGGATTGCGCGTCAGTGACGCCGCGCACCTGCTGGTCGAAAATCATATTGGTACTGAGTCTCATCGGTCAGGCCTCCCGTATTAACCGCGAATGCTCATCAGAGCATCGAAAATGGTATTGGCGGTTTGCAGTACCTGCGCGTTCGCCATGTAAAATTGCTGATATTTGCTCAGGTTGGCGTACTCTTCGTCGAGGTTTACGCCAGAAACCGACTGCTGACGTTCAGTCAGCTGCGTCACCACGCCCTTCTGGGTGGTGGCGGCGGTTTCGAGGTTTTTGGTTTTGTTGCCGACGGTGCTCACCAGGCTGGCATAACCCTGCGCCAGCGTGGCGTTACCATTAATCAGTTTGGCATCCTGCAGGTCCAGCAGCTTTTGCGCGTTACGGTTATCGCTGGCGCCACCCGCAGCCGAAGCTGCCGCGATCTGTGATTCACTGGTGATAGCCACTGACATGCCGCTAATCACATCCTGCACCGGTTTGACCAGGAAGCTGTCTTTGGCGTTAGCCGTTCCATTTACCGTTAATGACAGTCCATCAAAGCTCATGGTGGTATTACCGGCACCATCGCTGCCCATGGTCGGCGTCACTTTCACGTTGTCCGAAAGACGCGTCACCGACCAGTTGCTGCCGTCATAGCTGACGCTGTAGTTAGAGGCTTTCATCGCTCCGGTATCGGTCCAGCTGGCACTGACGGTGGCGGCTGAGGTGTTTTTGCTGTTGGTCACCACTGTCGGGCTACCAATATTGAAGAAGTTGATGCCGGTGTTGCCTTTGCTGTCATAGCCCTGGCTGTGCACCTGGTTGAAGCTGGTGGTGAATGCCGCTGCCAGCTGCCCGAGCTGGTTCTGCGCGTTATCCAGATCCTGGGTACGGAACGCCAGCAGGCCCCCGAGCGAACCGGTGGTCAGCGTTTTTTCCGGGATCTCAACGTTACCGGCCTGCTTATCGACATAGCCCACGGTAATGCGCGACGCATCGCTGCTGGAAGGCATGGCGATCAGCGAGGTGGTTTTGCTGCCGTTGACCAGCGTGGTGTTGCCCATCGAGACGATATAGTTACCGTCCTGCTGCGACACGTTCACGCCGACCAGGCCATTCAGGTTATTAACCAGCTGATCGCGCTGATCGAGCAGGTCGTTAGGCGCAGAGCCGCCGCCGGTGGTCAGCTTGGCGATCTGCGTGTTGAGATCGGCAATCTGGCTGGAGTAAGTGTTGATCTGCTCGACGCTGGCTTTGATGTCCGTATTGACGCTGTTTTGCATGCTGGTCAGATACTGTGCGGTAGTCTGGAACTGGTTTACCAGTCCCTGCGCATAGCTCAGCATAGACTGACGCGCAGAAGGATCGTCGGCGTTACTCACCACGTTCTGCACGTTAGTGAAAAAGCTCTGAATCGAGTCAGACAGGCTGGTGGTCGACGTCGACAACAGATCATCAATATTCGAAATCTGGTTGTACTGTGAATTGACCGCGCTGTAGTTGGCGCTGTTACCGCGCAGCTGGGCGGTAATAAACTCATCGTATTCACGCTGCACGCCGGTCACATTGACGCCGTTGCCATAATAGTTGCTGCCCTGCAGCGTACTGTTGGCCTGCGACAGCAAAATCGTCTGGCGCGAATAACCGGCCACGGTGTAATTACTGATGTTGTTACTGGTGGTGCTTAATGCGGCCTGTGCGGCGCTCAGCCCGCTCATCGCGGAGTTAATTATGCTGGACATCTCGGTTCCTTTTTCCCGTTAACCGGGCTGGCAGTCATCAGTGCGATTGCGCGGGCCACAACGCCCGCGGCATGTGAAGGTTATCGGCGTGCTTAAGCGAAACTTGAGCGGAAAAATCAGAACAGGTCGGTGAAATCCTGGCTGTAAGCCTTAACCACTTTTTCGCCCATGTTTTTGAATTGCTGAATCATTCCTACCAGTTTCTGCGCATATTTCGGGTCAGTCGCGTAGCCGGCTGCCTGCAGCGCGCGCGCGCCCTGCTCGGCGCTCGGTGCGTTCGCTACTGCCGCATAGCGTGGGTTACTGGAAATCAACCGCACGTAGTCGCTGAGCGCTTCGAAGTAGGAGCCATAAACGCGGAAGGTGGCGCGCACTTTCTTCGCTTCACCGCCCTCGTATTCCGTGGTCATGATGTCGGTGGTTTCGCCCTTCCAGTCGCCGCTGGCTTTGATCCCGAACACGTTGTAGCTCGGCTTACCGTCGCGCGTCAGGATCTGCCGCTGGCCCCAGCCGGACTCCAGTGCCGCCTGCGCCAGAATCAGATGGTGAGGAATGCCGCTCTGCTGGCTGGCCACTTTCGCCGGCTGCGCCAGCTGGGCGATAAACTCATTGCTGTCACCGGGCAGGCTGGCCGGCGAGACCGGCAGACGCGGCACCGCTTTGCGCACCATCTGCTCCAGCTGCGTGGGCGCCATGCTGCTATAGATGAAGCTGTTATCCAGTTTCATCGGCACGGTACCGGCGCTTTCGTCCGGTGCCTGCGCCGGCTGCATCTGTTTGACAATGGTGTCGGCCAGACCCAGCCCGCGCTTGCCGATTTCCTGCGCAATCTGCTGATCGTAAAGCGAGGTGTAAAGCCGCGTCTGATCGTTGCTCAGCATGCCATCCTGCGGCAGCGCTTCACGCATGCTCTTCAGCATCATCTGCACGAACATCCCTTCGACCTGCTTCGCCACCTGCAGCGCTTTGCCTTTCGGGTCCACGGCAGCCTGGCGTTTCAGTTCGTTCAGCGAGCGGCTGTCATACGCCGCGTTCATCAGCGATTGCGTATCGGTCATCAGATAATTTCCAGCTTCGCGCGCAGGCAGCCCGCGCTCTCCATCGATTGCAGAATCGACATCAGCTCAATCGGTGTCGCACCCAGCGCATTCAGCGCCCGCACTACGTTGTTCAGGTTGGCACTGGCGTTAACCCGCTGCAGCGCGCCGCCGCTCTGACGCAGATCGATCTGCGTTTGCGTGGTGGCAACCGTCTGACCACCGGCAAACGGCGTATCCGGCTGGCTGACATTCTGCTGCTGGTTAACCGTGACCGACAGGTTGCCCTGCGCCACCGCACAGGTGTTGAGCGTCACTTCGCGATTCATCACCACCGAACCGGTGCGCGAGTTAATGATCACTTTGGCGTCTTCCAGCGGTACCGACACGTCGATGTTCTGGATCTCCGCCAGCAGACGTACCTGCGAGCTGTTATTTGGCGACACGCGGATTTGCACGGTACGGGCGTCCAGCGGCAGCGCTGACCCCACGCCACGACTGTTGATGGCATCAGCAATGCGCTGCGCCATGGTGAAATCTTCGTTGTTAAGCTGCAGGTTGATGGTGTTCTGGCTGCCGAAGTTGCTCTGCAGCTCACGTTCCACAGTGGCGCCACCGGTAATGCGGCCGCCGTTGAGCTGGTTAACCTGTACGCTGCTGCCACCGGCCGAGGCGCCCGCCCCGCCGACCAGGATGTTACCCTGCGCCAGCGCGTAAACCTGGTTATCGACGCCCTTCAGCGGCGTCATCAGCAGCGTACCGCCGCGCAAGCTTTTGGCGTTACCCAGTGAGGACACCACCACGTCAACCGTCTGTCCCTGACGGGCAAACGACGGCAGTTTGGCGGTGACCATCACCGCCGCCACGTTTTTCAGCTGCATGTTGGTGCCGGCAGGCACGGTGATGCCCAGCTGCGACAGCATGTTACTCACCGTTTGCGTGGTGAACGGCGTCTGGGTGGTCTGGTCACCGGTGCCGTCAAGGCCAACCACCAGACCGTAACCAATCAGCTGGTTATCGCGTACGCCCTGCACGCTGGTGAGATCGCGGATGCGATCGGCCTGCGCCATCAGGCTGCTGATGCCGAGCAACAGGCCCATGCCCAAACGCAGCAGTGTAGTGTTTTTCATCATGACCTCTTACATCGGCGAGACGTTCAGGAAGAAGCGCTGGAACCAGCCCATGGTCTGCGCCTCATTGATATAACCGTTACCGACGTACTCAATACGTGCATCGGCGACCTGCGTTGACAGCACCGCGTTGCTGGCGCTGATGGTGCGCGGGTTCACTACGCCAGAGAAGCGAATAAATTCGGTGCCCTGGTTGATTTCAATCTGTTTCTCGCCGACCACGCGCAGGTTGCCGTTCGACAGCACCTGGTTAACGGTGACGGTGATGGTGCCGGTAAAGGTGTTGTTGGCGGTTGCGCCACCTTTGCCAGCGAAATCGTTTTTGCCGTTGGCGTCGAGCGCGGCTTTTTCGCCGCCGGCACCCACCAGTCCGGCCAGGCCGGTTGGGATGGCGCTCAGGCCAAAGCTATTGCTGCCATCGCGGCTGGCATTGGCTGAAGAGCTTTTGCTGGCGCTGACGTTTTCCTGCAGCGTAATGGTCAGGGTGTCACCAATGTTACGTGGACGACGATCCTCAAACAGCGGCTGATAGCCGTAGTTGAGCGGCGCCACGCCCTGAAAAATGGAACCGTTCACCACCGGCGGTGCAGATGGCGTCGGCTCAGCCGTCGTCGCGCCCTGTACCAGTGGCGTGCGCGGCACCAGCGCACAACCGTTAAGGGTCAGTAGCAGCGTGGCTACTAACCAATGCCCAGGCTTGAGAATCACTTGCTTCGCCACGGAGTTCTGACCTTTTTCATGTTCTTAATCGGGCCAGACGCGCTGGCCCAACGATCCCGGCATTACAGCTGGGTTAACTTCTGCAGCATCTGATCGGAGGTGCTGATCGCTTTGCTGTTGATCTCATAAGCGCGCTGCGTCTGGATCATGGTCACCAGCTCTTCCGCCACGTTGACGTTGGAGGTTTCCACGTAACCCTGATACAGCAGACCGGCCCCGTTCTGACCCGGCGTGCTTTCGGTCGGCGCGCCGGAAGCCTGGGTTTCCTGATAGAGGTTTTCCCCGACGCTATCCAGTCCGGCATCGTTCATGAAGGTGCTGAGCGTCAGCTGGCCAACCTGCGCCGGCTGCGTCTGCCCCTGCTGCGTCACCGTCACCACGCCGTCACGCGCAATGGTGATGCTGGTGGCGTTCGCCGGAATAGTGATGCCTGGCTGCACCGGGAAACCGGCGTTGGTCACCAGCTGGCCGTTCTGGTCCACCTGGAAAGAGCCGTCGCGGGTATACGCCGACGTACCGTCCGGCATCTGCACCTGAAAATAGCCCTGACCATTAATCGCCACATCTTTTGAGTTGCTGGTCTGCGACAGGTTGCCCTGGTTGTGCAGACGCTCGGTGGTCACCGGACGCACACCGGTACCGATCTGCAGGCCCGACGGCAGCGTGGTCTGTTCTGACGACTGCGCACCCGGCTGACGCAGGGTCTGGTACATCAGGTCTTCGAACACCGCGCGTGAACGCTTAAAGCCGTTAGTGCTGACGTTCGCCAGGTTGTTGGCGATGACGTCCATGTTGGTCTGCTGTGCGTCAAGACCGGTTTTCGCGATCCATAAAGAACGAATCATTGTGTTTTCCTTAAGCCTTAGCTGCTCATATTGAGCAGCTGATTAGCCCGCTGTTCGTTTTCATCGACGTTGGAGATCACTTTCATCTGCATCTCGAAACGTCGGGCGTTGGCGATCATGTCGACCATGGTTTCCACGGGCTTCACGTTGCTGCCCTCCAGCACGCCCGGCATCACCTGCACGGTCGCGTCATTCGGCAGCGCCGCGCCGCGCTGTGCCTGAGTGGCGGCGCTGGGACGGAACATGCCGTCATCACCGCGCGTCAGTTCCTGGCCTGTGGCACGTACCAGCTTCAGCCGTCCGAGCTGCACCGTGGCGTTCGGCGCGTCACCGGCGTTAAGCGCGGTGATGGAGCCGTCGGCGGCAATGGTCAGTTGCGCGCCCTGCGGCACGGCAATCGGACCGCCATCGCCCATCACGGGATTGCCCTGAATGGTCAGCTGGCCGGTCGGGCTGATCTGCATGTTACCGTTGCGGGTATAAGCTTCGCTGCCGTCAGCGGTACGCACCGCCAGCCAGCCATCCTGCTGCACCGCCACATCGAGCGGACGCTCGGTGTAATCGAGCGAGCCCTGCGACATATCGGCACCCGGCGTCGAAGCGGCGACCAGCGTACGTGTTGGCAGCGACCAGCCGTTGACCGGCACCGCGCGCAGCGCATTGAGCTGAGCACGAAAGCCCGGCGTCGAGGCGTTGGCGAGGTTGCTGGCGGTGACAGACTGTTGCTCCATCGTCTGACTGGCCGCGCCCATCGCGGTATATATTGCGTGATCCATAAAGCAATCCCGTTAGCGTATTAACGAAGGTTGACCAGGGTGTTAAGAATCTGGTCCTGCGTTTTGATGGTCTGGCTGTTGGCCTGGTAGTTACGCTGGGCAACGATCATATTCACCAGCTCTTTACTCAGGTCGACGTTGGACGCTTCCAGCGCGCCGGAGGTCAGGTTGCCGTAGGTACCGGTGCCAGCCAGACCGACTGCCGCCTGGCCCGAGGAGTTGGTTGCCGACCAGACGTTATCACCCTCAGACTTGAGCCCTTCCGGGTTAGAGAAACTCGCCAGCACAATCTGACCCAGCAGCTGGGTTTTCTGGTTGGAGTAAGTCCCGGTGATGGTGCCATCGTCGTTGATGGTGTAGCTGGTCAGATCGCCCGGTGCATAGCCATCCTGGGTTGGGTTACCGAAGTTGGTTTTGCCGGTGTTCTGCTGCAGGCTGCCGAGCACACTGAGGCTGACGGCCTGGTTGGCCGCGGCACCGTTCGCTCCCTGAATGGTCAGCGCGACGGTGCTGGCCGAGGTCAGGTTACCGCTGGTATCGAATACCATGTTGAAGTTACCGGCAGCCTGACCGGTGGTGGAATCAATCGCGTGCACCGTCCAGTTGTTGTCGGCCGTTTTGACGTAGTACAGATCCAGCGCGTGGTCGTTACCCTGCGAGTCGTACACGGTCACGGTGCTTTTGGCGTTGTAAGTATCCACGTTGGTCGCCGTGAACGCACCGCCGGTTGGCACCGCATCGGTTGAGTTCAGGTTGGATACCATAGTGGCGGTAGTGGTGGCGCGTGCCGACATCTGGGTGGTCGGAATGCTCAGCGCGACCGGGTTGGCACCGGCCTGAATGGTTGGCGGGGTGCCGTTAGCCGGATAGCCGGTTACGGTCAGGCCCTGGGTGTTCACCAGGTTACGGTTTTCGTCCAGCGTGAACTGGCCGTTACGCGAATAGAACACGCCGCCGCTGGCGTCGGTCAGACGGAAGAAACCGTTGCCGCTCAGCGCCACGTCCAGCCCACGGCTGGTAGAGGTGGTGGTGCCGTCGTTAAAGTTCTGTATCACCGCTGCGACTTTGGTACCCATACCGACGTTCGAACCGGCGAACATATCGGCAAACGCGATGGTGCTGGATTTAAAGCCGGCCGTCGCCGAGTTGGCGATGTTGTTACCAATAACGTCGAGGTTGCTGGAGGCAGCGCCCAGGCCGCTCACCGCTTGTGAAAATGACATGCTATTTCTCCTGCTAAGAGGTTAGTCAGAGAATCTGACGAATTTCATCGAGGGTCGCGGAGCCCATGGTGCCGAGATCCAGTTTTGCGGTGTTATTCACGGTGCTGACGCCGTTGACATAGGCGTAGTTCAGCGGCTGTGCCACCAGTTGGGTGCTGCCATTGCTGGCGGCGAGTGAAACCGTATATTTGCCGTCCGGTGCGGCGCTGCCATCGTCCATCTTGCCGTCCCACGAGAAGGTGTGAACGCCGGCGCTGAGACCGCCGAGATCGATGGAGCGCACTACGCTGCCGTTACCATCTTTGATGGTGACGCTGGTGGCAGTCGACGCGGTGCCCAGCTCCACGCCAAACGGCGTGCTGGTGCCGCTGCCGACCAGCACCTGGCTGCCCTTCACCATCACGCCATGGCCGATCAGCGTTGAGCTCTGCAGCGACTGGCTGGTGCTGATCTGACCGGAGATCGATCCCAGCGTGGTATTGAGTTTTTCAATGCCGCTCAGGGTGTTGATCTGCGTCAGCTGGGTTGTCAGCTGACTGTTGTCCATCGGGTTAGTCGGGTCCTGATTTTTCAGCTGCGTCACCAGCATGTTCAGGAACTGGTTTTGCAGATCCTGCGCGCTGTTGCCGCTGCCGGTGCTGCTGCTGGAGCTGAGGACCGTGGGGTCGAGGTTGTCTTTAATCCCTACTGCAAGGCTCATAATGCGTCTCCGTTACTGACCCATGGTGAGGGTTTTCATCATCATTGATTTCACCGTGTTCAGCACTTCGACGTTGGCCTGATAGCTGCGCGACGCGGACATGGTGTTAACGGTTTCGGCGACCACGTCGACGTTAGGCATTTTGACGTAGCCTTTCTGGTCAGCCAGCGGATTACCCGGGTCATACACCAGTTTGGCGGGCGTCGGGTCGTTCACGACACCGGCCACTTTGACGCCGCCGGTGGCCGCGCCCTGAGCGGCATCGGTCTGGAAAATCACCTGCTTCGCCACGTACGGCTGGCCGTCCGGCCCGGTGACGCTGTCGGCGTTGGCCAGGTTACTGGCGCTGACGTTGAGCCGCTGTGACTGTGCGGTCATCGCAGAACCGGCGATATCAAAGATATTCAGCAATGCCATGATTATTGCCCCTGCAGAACGCTCATCATGCCTTTGATCTGGCTACTGATGAGGGTGAGATCGGTTTGGTATTTCAGGCTGTTATCCGCAAACTGCGTACGCTCGCGATCCATATCCACGGTGTTACCATCCGCGGCAGGCTGATCGGGAATGCGGTACAGCAGATCCAGTGCGGGCTGTGAGTTGGTCTGCGCTTCAATGTGACGTGATGACGTGACATTGAGCGCCAGGCTGCTGCCTTCGGCACGGCCGTTCTGCATCACCTTGCTCAGCTGGCTGGCAAAGTCGATATCCCGCGCCTGGTAGCCCGGGGTATCGGCGTTGGCAATGTTAGACGCCAGAATCTCCTGGCGCTGCGCCCGCAGGTTTAATGCTTCTGTACCAAATCGCAGCGCGGCATCGAGTTTGTCGAGCATGCTTCCTCCGCGAATGAGAATTTCGAGCTGACAGCTTAATGGGACAAAAGCAAGGGCTATCGTCTGAATAGCAGCAAAAATCGTGGCTATTTTTCACCTTGAATTTTTTGTGCGCGGAGTAGACTCAGTGCCATCTTTTCGACAGGAGGCGTTGATGCGTACAACTTCTTCCCTGCTGGCCCTGCTGTGGCTGGCCTTCGCGACGCCCGGCTATGCCGCCGATCTCAGCGCGCAGCTGACTCAGTTCTTTCAGGCACGCGATCCGCAGCACGCCGCCGGTATGACGGTGGTGGTCCGCACGCCGCAGACGCAGTGGCCCGCCTGCGACACACCGCAGCTGCTGCTGCCGGGTAACAGTCGCCAGTGGGGCAATCTGAGCATTGCCGCCAGCTGCGGCCAGAATCGTCGCTATCTGCAGGTGCAGGTGCAGGTCACCGGCGAGTATCTGGTGGCCAATCGTCAGCTGGCGCGCGGCAGCAACGTCAGCGCCAGTGACTTCCGCCTGGAGAGTGGCCGGCTGGATACGCTGCCGGCGCGCGCGCTGCTCAGCAGCAGCAATCTGGCGGACGCCATTGCCCTGCGTGACATTGCGCCAGGCCAGCCGGTGACGGCCACTATGCTGCGCCAGCCGTGGCGGGTGAAAGCCGGTCAGAATGTGATGGTGATTGCCAGCGGCAACGGCTTTAATGCCAGCAGTGAAGGTCGTGCGTTAAACAACGCCAGCGCGGCGCAGACGGTGCGCGTGCGCATGAGCAATGGCCAGGTGGTAAGCGGTCGTGTCAGCGAGGATGGGAATATTCTGATATCGCTATAAAGCGTTAAAGAACGCTGTTGTTCTGCCGATAGAGATATCAACAATGATATTACCCTATGCTGACTCAGTTGGCTGATCCCCAACTGACCCTAACAGGAGCCACACCATGAGTATCGACAGAACGCAGCCTTTAAAACCGGTGAGCACTGTACAAACCCGTGACAGCAGCGACAACCAGGCAAAAGTGCGTCAGAACAGCGCACCGGCCACCAGCACCAGCCAGAATGGTGCGGAAGTGACGCTGAGTCCCGCTCAGGCGCAGCTGATGCAGCCGGGCAGCAAAGATATTAACACAGCGCGCGTAGAGCAGTTGAAGACCGCCATTCGTAATGGTGAACTGAAAATGGATACCGGTAAGATCGCCGATGCGCTGATCGCCGATACCAGGGCGTTTTTAGAGGGTAAATAGTCCCGATGGATAATCTGCTGACCACCTTAGATAAAATGCAGGATGTGCTGAGTTCGCTTAACGTCGTGATGGATGAAGAGCAGCAGCAACTTTCTGCCGGACGGATTAATGGCAACCTGCTGCAGCGCATTACAGAAGATAAAAGCGCGCTGCTGACGACGTTGAATTATCTGGACGAAATGCGCCGCAAAACCGAGCTGTCGCTGGGTACCAAAGCGCCTTATCGTGGTCACAATGATATCGCACGCCGCTGGCACAGCATTCAGCAACATACCCAGCGTCTGCGCGACGCCAATCAGCACAATGGCATGCTGTTGCAGCATCAGATGACCTTTACCGAACAGGCACTTTCGGTGCTGAAACCGCATCAGACCCAGTCGTTTTACGGTCCGGACGGTCGTGGTTTAGGCCAGAGCACGCTGAGCCGCAAAGGCTAAACGCAGCCGTGCTGCGGGTCCGCTGAATCAGGGTCGCCACACCGGGCGACCCTTTTTTATTGTGCGCTCACACCGCCGTGCGGCGGGCAAAATCGCGCGGGCGGAAGCCCAGTAAACCGAGCATCACGAAGTAAGCGCCGCCGCCAATGGCGCACACCGCCGCCAGCCGCAGTAGCCGCCACCACATCTGCCCCTCTTCCCACGCCGGCATCACCTGCAGAATGCCCAGCAGCGCAGCAGCCATCACCGCGACGGCGACCAGCAGACGCAGCAGGAAACCGTGCCAGCCCGGCTGCGGCTGAAAGATTTGCTGTTTGCGCAGCTGCCAGTAGAGCAGCGCCGCATTCAGGCAGGCAGCCAGACCAATCGACAGCGACAGACCGGCGTGCTTCAGCGGGCCGATAAACGCCAGGTTCATCAGCTGGGTCATGATCAAGGTGGCGATAGCAATCTTTACCGGCGTTTTGATGTCCTGCCGCGAATAAAAGCCCGGCGCCAGCACTTTCACCACGATCAGCCCCATCAGCCCAACCGAATAGGCAATCAGCGCGCGCTGGGTCATCGCCGCATCAAAAGCGGTAAATTTGCCGTACTGGAACAGCGCCACGGTGAGCGGACCGGAAAGAATGCCCAGCGCAACCGCGCTCGGCAGCGCCAGCAGGAAGCACAGACGCAGGCCCCAGTCCATCAGACGGGAATATTCATCGTGGTTGCCGCTGGCAAAACTCTTCGCCAGCGA
The DNA here is from genome assembly GCF_059730895.1 of gamma proteobacterium symbiont of Lampromicra miyakona. Lineage (NCBI taxonomy): Bacteria > Pseudomonadati > Pseudomonadota > Gammaproteobacteria > gamma proteobacterium symbiont of Lampromicra miyakona. Next base: position 2,459,827 of record NZ_AP035932.1, read on the forward strand.
CGGCAGCAGGATGGTGCCGAGCGCCACGCCCAGCACGCCAGAGGGAAACTCCATCAGACGATCGGCGTAGTACATCCACGACACCGAGCCGGAGACCAGAAACGAGGCGAAAATGGTATTGATGATCAGCGAGATCTGGCTCACCGACACGCCGAGAATCGCCGGGCCCATCTGGCGCATCACCCGCCACACGCCGGCATCGCGCAGGTTGACGCGCGGCAGTACCAGCATGCCAATCTTTTTCAGGTGCGGCAGTTGATAAAACAGCTGCAGCAGCCCGCCCACGACCACTGCCCACGCCAGCGCCATCACCGGCGGATGGAAGTGCGGCGCGGCAAACAGCGCAAAGCCGATCATGCTGATATTCAGCAGCGTGGGCGCGAACGCCGGGACGGAGAAGCGGTTCCAGGTATTAAGAATCGCCCCGGCCAGCGACGCCAGCGAGATCAGCAGAATATAAGGAAAGGTGACGCGCAGCAGCGAACTGGTTAAGGCGAACTTGTCGGCGGTATCGGCAAAACCCGGCGCCGTTACCACGATTACCCAGGGCGCAGCGACCATGCCCAGCACTGTCACCACTGCCAGCACCAGCGTCAGCAGGCCTGATACATAAGCAACAAACACCCGCGTGGCGTCTTCGCCCTGCTTGCTTTTATATTCGGCAAGAATTGGCACGAAGGCCTGTGAAAAGGCGCCTTCGGCGAAAATACGGCGCAGCAGATTGGGCAGTTTGAACGCCACAAAAAAGGCATCGGTGGCCATGCCAGCCCCGAAAACGCGCGCCACGATGGCGTCGCGGGCAAAGCCCAGCACGCGGGAAAACAGGGTCATCGAACTGACCGCAGCCAGCGATTTCAGCAAATTCATAATGAGTGGCGCATCCTGAAAAGTGTCGGATAAATGAGCAACTTAGCGCGGACATCCTGCGATGTCCGGCGATAGTCTACTGCTGCGGTGGGAAATGACCAGCATTGAGTGTTACAAGGGGTTATTCCTGTACGGCGTCGCGCCACAGTTTTTCCACCAGACGCTGCGCCGCCAGCGCCTGTTCACCGCTGGTTTCAGGCATCGTCTGATTTTCCACGCACTGGATAAAATGGTGTGCCGCACCGCTGAAGCCACGCTGGGTCAGATGACTTTGCCAGGCCGGCGGGACATCACTGCGCAGGCCACTAAGCGTCTCTTCACGCCAGTCGCGCATCTCATTAATCTCGATGTAACGCCCGTCGCAGATGGCGCTGACCACTTCACGCTGCGTGCCCGCGCGGCGATGCATACTGGTGGTAATTTGCAGCGATCCGGCCGAGAAATGGTGCTCGCCGTAGAGCATTGCGCCGTCATCATGGGTGTCGATATGGCCGAACTCCAGCCTGAGCTTGCCGCCGGCCAGCCACAGCGCGGTATCGACCACGTGCAGATAGTCATCCAGCAGGGTAAAGCGCAGGTCGTGCGGGCCGACGCTGTCTGCCCGGTGTTTCTCAATGCGCAGCGAGGACGCGCCCGGCAGCTGCGCTTTCAGCTGCTGGTAGCGCGGTGCAAAGCGCCGGTTGAAGGCCACCATCAGTTTGCGTTTGCGCTTTTCCGCCAGCGCCACCAGCGTCTCCGCCTGCTGCAGCGTTTCGGCCAGCGGCTTATCGACACAAACATCTTTACCGGCCAGCAGCAGCGCCTGCACTACCTCAAAATGGCTGGCGGTGCTGCTGTGTACAAACACCGCATCGCTGGCCGCCGCCAGCGCATCCAGCTGACTAAAATAAGGAATACGGTAACTGTCGCAGATCGGCTGCGCCCGCGCCTGGCTGGGCGAGAACGCGCCGACCAGCTGCCAGCCGCTGGCCTGCGCCAGCACCGGCAGCCAGGCTTTCTGCGCGATACCGCCAAGCCCGACCACACCAATACGCAGCGTCATTTCACGCCTCCCGCTGCAGCAGTTGCTGCAGCTGAGCATCAAGGCGCGCCACCTGCGCTTCCAGCTGAGCAACGCGCACGGCCAGATCGTCAGACTCAGGCGACGCTGTGTGGCTCGCGGATAGCTCGTCCGCCACCTCGCCGCCAAACAGATGCATATAGCGGCTTTCTCGCTTGCCCGGCTCGCGTGCCAGACGCACCACCATGGGGCCGTCATCGCGCGTCGTCAGCCCCTCCAGCGTGCGTTCCACTTCGGCCATGTCCTGAAACTCATGCAGACGACCACTGCGGGTACGCAGTTCGCCCGGCGTCTGCGCGCCGCGCAGGAACAGCAGCGTCAGCACCGCCACTTCGGCGGCATTCAGCTGCAGATTGCCAAACGCCGAGTTGCAGAAACGCTGTTCATATTTGCTGACGCGCTGACCGAAACCGCTGTTAGCGGTGACCAGATGCTTTTTCACCAGCTCATCGAGCTGAGCCTGCACCTCGCTTTCGCTCAGGTTCATCACCGGCTCGCGGTTAGATTTCTGATTACAGGCGGTGACCACGCCATTGAGGGATAACGGATATTGATCCGGCGTGGTGACCTGCTTCTCCAGCAGGCAGCCGATCACGCGCAATGCCTGCGCGGAGAGAGCCATCTTCATTACGTGTTCCTTTTATTATTGTCCGCGACGATCCGGGTTCCATTCGCGCCAGGTAAGCGCCGTCAGCACATGATCCTGCCAGCGGCCATCAATCAGTAAATAGTCTTTGGCGTAGCCCTCTTTTTCAAAACCGAGGCGCGCCAGCAAATCACCGCTGCGCTGATTGTGCGGCATATAGTTGGCCATGATGCGATGAATGCGCTGCTGGCGCTGCATGTAGCGAATCGCCGCCTGCAGCGCCTCAAACATCATGCCCTGCCCCTGCCACTTCTCTCCCAGCGAGTAGCCGAGATAGCAGGCATGAAACGATCCGCGCAGCACATTGCTGAAGTTGGCGACGCCGCGCACTTCATGCTCTTCCGGGTCCATCAGCACAAAATAGAACGCGGAGCCCTGTTTATGCATGTCGGCAATTAAACCCAGGCGCGCCTGCCAGCCGGAAGGATAACAGTGGCTCTCATCGCGCACCGGTTCCCAGGGTTTAAGAAAGGCGCGGTTTTCGGCGTAGTAATCCGCCAGACGCCAGGCATCGCGTTCATGTACTAAACGCACCACCAGACGATCGGTGGTAAGCCGCACGCGCGGGCCAGCAGAGCGATAGCCAAACATCATGACTCCTGAAATCCATAACGAAAGAAAGATGTACGCCAGCGGCGTTACTTCTCACTATAACCGTCACCCCGGCTGCGGTAAAACCCCGCGCATCGCTCACGGCAATTGATTCCGATTAAGGATTAATTTCTCTTCAGGCTGGATAAAAAAATATCATCCTGAAAACGCTATTTTTCCCGCCGGAGCAGGCAGAAAATAGACCAGCTGGTCACTTTTCCTTCTCACTTGCTCAGGATTCAGCATGTCACGGGTTGCGCGGGCACGACGCCTTGGAAAAACGTTTCTGTTAGTCGATAACATGCTGGTGGTAATGGGATTCTTTGTGGTGTTTCCCCTGATCTCCATTCACTTTGTGGAACAGCTTGGCTGGGCCGCGCTGCTGGTGGGCATTGCGCTCGGCCTGCGTCAGCTGGTGCAGCAGGGGCTGGGTATCTTCGGTGGGGCCATTGCAGACCGTTTTGGCGCGCGGCCGCTGATCGTCACCGGCATGCTGATGCGTGCCGCCGGTTTCGCCTGTATGGCGCTGGCGCATCAGCCGTGGCTGCTGTGGCTGGCCTGCCTGCTGTCCGGACTGGGCGGCACGCTGTTCGATCCGCCACGCAGCGCGCTGGTGGTGAAACTGGTGCGGGCACGCGAGCGCGGACGCTTCTTTTCGCTGCTGATGATGCAGGACAGCGCCGGCGCGGTGCTGGGCGCGCTGATTGGCAGCTGGCTGCTGGCGTGGGATTTCCGTCTGGTGTGCTGGGTCGGTGCGGCGGTGTTTGTCGTCGCCGCCATCTTTAACGCCGTGTGGCTGCCAGCATGGCGCATTTCTACGGAGCGTATCGCCATGCGCGAGGGAATGCAGCGCGTGTGGCGCGACCGCCGTTTCCGCCTGTATGTCTTTACCCTGACCGGCTATTACATTCTCGCCGTGCAGGTGATGCTGATGCTGCCGGTCATGGTCAATCAGGTGGCGGGCGCACCGGCGGCGGTGAAGTGGATGTATGCGATTGAAGCGCTGCTGTCACTCAGCCTGCTCTATCCGCTGGCGCGCTGGAGTGAAAAGCGCTTCCGCCTCGAGACGCGCCTGATGGCCGGGCTGTTTCTGATGACCTTCAGCCTGCTGCCGGTTGGCATGACCGATTCGCTGCCGTCGCTGTTTTTGCTGATCGCCGTCTTCTATCTCGGATCGATCATCGCTGAACCGGCGCGTGAAACCCTGAGTGCGTCCCTGGCCAGCGCCCGGGCACGCGGCAGCTACATGGGGTTCAGCCGGCTCGGCCTGGCGATTGGCGGACTGATTGGCTACTCCGGTGGCGGCTGGATGTTCGATATGGGCCAGAAGCTGGCGCTGCCGGAGCTGCCGTGGATGCTGCTCAGCACCGTCGGTATCATCACGCTGCTGGCGCTGTGGTGGCAGTTCCAGCCGCGCCAGGTGGCACCGGCGATCTTCAGCAGCTAGTTTGCCGGTTCAGGCGTTCTCTTCCATACTTCCCGCACGTCCGGAAAAAGGGTGACCTCCGTCACCCTGAGAATCACAGGAGAAACGGGATGAAACTTTACATCTACGATCACTGCCCTTTCTGCGTCAAAGCACGCATGATATTTGGCCTGAAAAACCTGCCGGTTGAGCTGATTGTGATGCTCAATGACGATGAAGCAACGCCGAAAAAGCTGATTGGCCAGAAAATGGCGCCGATTCTGCAAAAAGCCGATGGCAGTGCGATGCCAGAGAGCATGGATATCGTGCGCTTTGTCGATAATCAGGATCGCCAGCCGCTGCTGACCGGCAAGCAAAATCCCGCCATCGCCGACTGGCTGCGACGGGTCAATGGCTACATCAACAAGCTGCTGCTGCCGCGCATCGCTGAGGCCGCCTTTGCTGAATTCGCCACTCCCGAAGCACGTGATTACTTCCGCGAAAAGAAACAGGCCAGCCTCGGTGACTTTGCCGAACTGCGTAAACATGCCCCGGGTTTCATCAAAAATATCAGCGATGATTTGCGCCAGCTGGATAAATTGATCGTCAAACCCAACGCGGTGAACGGCGAGTTGTCTGAGGATGACATTCATCTGTTTCCGCTGCTGCGCTCGCTGACGCTGGTTTCCGGTATCGAATGGCCGAGCCGCGTCGCCGACTACCGCGATAATATGGCGAAACAGACGCAGGTGAATCTGCTGTCGTCGATTGCGGCCTGATGGCGCTGTGATGAGAAGCGCGCGGCTGCGTTTCTCATCTCTCTCCTGGTGACACCTGGCCCTGAATCAGGCAGGCTTAAGGCTGTTTGGCCGTATCAACCAGGAAGAAGAAATGATGAAGAAGGCGTTTCCCGGGCTGTTTGCCCTGTTTTTTGCCGTGCTGCTCAGCGGCTGTAACCAATTGACGCAATACACCATCAGCGAGCAGGAAGTGAATCAGGCGCTGCAAAAGCGCAACAACTACGAGAAAGACATCGGCGTGTCCGGGCTGGTGAATGCCCATATTGTACTGACCGACCTGAGCAGCCAGATTGGCCGTGAAGAACCCGGCAAAGTGACGCTGTCTGGTAAAGCCAACATCAACGTCAGCTCGCTTTTTGGTCCGCAGCAGGCCGAAATGCAGCTGAAGATGAAAGCGCAACCGGTGTATAACGCGCAGCAGGGCGCCATTTATCTGCAGGACCTCGAAATCGTCGACGCACAGGTGCAACCTGAGAAGATGGCGTCGATCATGAAAACCCTTACGCCGTATCTGAACGAATCCCTCAAGCGCTATTTCAATGAAAAACCCGCCTACGTGCTAAGCGCCGACCGCAGCAAAGGCGAGGCGCTGGCGAAGAAACTGGCTAAAGGGCTGGAAGTGAAGCCTGGCCAGCTGGTGATTCCGTTTACCGATTAACGTTGCAAGCGGCCGTTCTCAGCGGCGGCCATGCATAGCGTGGCAGGATGCCGGCATGATTCTGCCCGCGCCTGCCACGCAGCTACGCAACCTGCCGCGCCTGCGGTTATTTCTCTCCCGCACTGCAAAATCCCGTGCAAACGGTTGCCCGCCCCCTTATGATTAGTCCCCGGCCTAAACGAGCCATTTCGTTTTCACCTCAGCCGGAGCCTTTTTGAATGACAGCCCAACCCCAGCAAATCACGATTCGCCGCCCTGACGACTGGCACATCCACCTGCGCGATGGCGCGATGCTCAATGCAGTGCTGCCCTATACCAGCGCGGTGAATGGTCGTGCGATTGTCATGCCAAATCTGGTTCCGCCGGTCACCAGCGTTGCGGCTGCCGAAGCGTATCGCGCACGCATCATGGCGGCGCTGCCTGCTGAGCATCACTTCACGCCGCTGATGACCTGTTACCTCACCGATTCGCTTGATGCGGACGAAATCGAACGCGGCTTCCGCAGCGGTATTTTTACGGCGGCAAAACTCTATCCGGCACACGCCACCACCAACTCCAGCCATGGCGTCACCAACATTGCCTCAATTGCCAGCGTGCTGGAGCGCATGCAGGAAATCGGTATGCCGATGCTGGTGCACGGCGAAGTCACCGATGCGCACATTGATATCTTTGATCGTGAAGCGCGCTTCATCGAAACCGTGCTGCAGCCGCTGCGCCAGCAGTTCCCGGGCCTGAAAGTGGTGATGGAACACATCACCACGAAGGAAGCTGCGGAGTATGTGGCCGCCGGCAATGAACTGCTTGGCGCGACCATTACGCCACAGCATCTGATGTTCAACCGCAACCACATGCTGGTGGGCGGCGTGCGCCCGCATCTCTACTGTCTGCCCATTCTGAAGCGCAACATTCATCAGGAAGCGCTGCGTAACCTGGTGGCAAGCGGCAACCGTCGTGTCTTCCTGGGCACCGACACGGCACCGCACCTGCGCCATCTGAAAGAAGCCAGCTGCGGCTGTGCCGGCGTATTTAATGCGCCGACGTCGCTGCCCGCTTATCTGACCGTGTTTGAAGAGCTTGGCGCACTGGAGCATTTTGAAGCCTTCTGCTCTGAGAACGGCCCCAGGTTCTACGGCCTGCCGCTCAACGACGGTACCCTGACGCTGGTGCGTGAGCCGTGGACGGTGCAGGAGAGCATCACGGTCGCTGACGATACGCTGGTTCCGTTCCTCGCCGGTGAAACCCTTAACTGGCGCATCAAAGAATAATCATCTGCCGCTTGCCTTCGGGAATTTTATACTGTACAAATAACCAGTATATTATCCCGGAGGCGTTTATGCGTGTTGAAATTACCGTAGCAAAGACTCAGCCCCTTCCCGCCGGTGCACTGGATGCACTGAGCGCTGAACTCACTCGCCGTATCTCCCGCGATTTTCCCGACGACAATCATCACGTCAAAGTGCGCTATGCCGGTGGTAACCAGCTCAGCGTGTTTGGCGGCTGTAAAGAATCACGCGACCGCATCAGCGATATTTTGCAGGAAACCTGGGAAAGCGCTGACGACTGGTTTATTACCGATTAACCGCCACTGTGCCGTTTTTGCCGGGCCCGCCGCCCGGCTTTTTTGTTTTTATTTCCCGCTCGCCAGAAAAACCCGCGCCAGCTAGACTCTGATTAAACGATGTCCTATTCTTGCCTCGTCGTGCTTACAGGAGGTGTGTTGCACATGACTACTGAAAAACCAGAAGAGGCGATGACGTTTGGAGAATTACTGGCCTTCATTGCTGAACAGCAACGCCGTTTGACCGTGCTGGAAAATGCCTTTGCCACACTGACCTTCTGTCTGGACGATCGCGCCAGCCAGCTGCTGGCTCACAATCTGACGCTCGAAGCGCAAAACCAGAATCATGACGCTCAGTTACAGCAGCATTTTGCCCGGCTGGCCGACGAGATCCATCGACGCAAAGGGCAGTTGCCTGCCGAGTCGCAGGGATAATTTCAGATTTTTACCCTGGCGTTCAGCCCGTTAAAGTTTTAATGCTGAGATGCCGATAATCGGTATGACGACACGTTGCGCTGCGACAATAAATACCCAGCTGCGAAAGGCGTTTATTTATTCGTTGAAAACCGGCTTTTGGCTGCTTTTATTTTGCTGTGTTTTTAGTCACCACACTTTTTAACTACTGTACTGTTAATTCCATGTTATAATTATCTCGCTAGTGCAAGATACAGACGCATTGAACCTCGAAAGCACTTCGTTTAACGAGTAATAAGGAGGTTATAATGGACAGAAGTAAAGACGTCATCCAGACCCATCCGCTGGTGGGATGGGATATCAGCACCGTTGACAGCTATGACGCCATGATGATCCGCCTGCACTCGCTATCATCGCAGGACCAGAAAGAAGAAGAAGCTGACGTGGGCCCAACATACTGGCTGACAACTGACGTAGCCAGACAGTTTATCTCTATCCTCGAAGCTGGCATTGCAAAGATCGAGTCCACTGAGCAATACCTACGCGATAATCGCAAGCACTAATCATCACCATCGCGTGAAAAGGCACCCTACAGGGTGCCTTTTTCATGGGCGCACTCTTTTGATATGCTATTGAAAAAAATCGCCGTTTTGCAGGAGTGATGTCGTCATGGTTTATGATCTGATTGTGGTGGGAAGTGGTTCCGTCGGAGCTGCCGCGGGTTTCTACGCAACCCAGGCGGGCCTGTCGGTGCTGATGATCGACAGCGCGCACCCGCCCCACAGTCAGGGGACGCATCACGGCGAAACCCGCCTGATTCGTCATGCTTACGGCGAAGGTGAACGCTACGTGCCGCTGGTGCTGCGCGCCCAGACGCTGTGGGATGAGCTGGAGCGCCAGAGCGGCGAACGCATTATGCACCGCAGTGGCATTCTTAATCTGGCGCCGGCCAGCTCGGATTTCATTCACAACGTAATCGACAGCGCTAACCGCTGGCAGTTAGCGGTGCAGGTGTTACAGGCCGATGAGGTGCGTAAACGCTGGCCGCAGCTTAGCGTTCCGGACGGCTACGTAGGCGTATTTGAGCCTAACTCTGGCTTCCTGAAATGCGAACAGGCGGTGCGCAGCTGGGTGCAGCTGGCGGAACAGGCTGGCTGCGCGCAGCTGTTTAACTGCCCGGTCAGCGCGATTGGCCGCGAGGGCGATCTGCAGCAGGTCACCACCAGCGATGGCGTATTCCGCGCGCGCAAGCTACTGATCAGCGCCGGCACCTGGGTCAGTCAGCTGGTGGACAATCTGCCCGTTACGCCGGTGCGTAAGGTGTTTGCCTGGTATCAGGCCGATGGGCGCTACAGCGAAAATAACCAGTTCCCCGGCTTTACGGTAGAGATGCCGGATGGCAGCCATTTCTACGGCTTCCCGGCAGACAATAATGCCCTGAAAGTGGGACGCCACGATGGCGGTCAGCCGATGCAGACGCCAGCGGACCGCAAACCGTTCGGCAGCATCGCCGCTGACGGTAACGAAGCCTTTAGCTTCCTGCGCCAGTTTCTGCCAGGCGTAGGCGTGTGCCTGCATGGTGAAGCCTGCAGCTATGACAACACGCCGGATGAAGATTTTATTATCGATACCCTGCCCGGCGAGCCTGACCGACTGATTATCACCGGCCTGAGCGGCCACGGGTTTAAATTCGCCAGCGTGCTGGGTGAACTGGCCAGCGAATTTGCGCAGAATAAACCGTTCTCCTTTGACCTCACGCCCTTCTCACTTACGCGTTTTGCCTGATTTTGTTGCTGCCGGTGCGGAGCGCACTGGCAGTTATTGACCTTTCCTGACACAGATTTACTTTCCGCCCGCGTTTATGGCGCATTTGGTGAAGCAATACCCATTGCCGCCAGGGCTAAAACTGCTTTTTGCTTATCTATTCAGAATTATTGAATTACACCGCCAGCCTTTCGCCATATATATCGAACCCCTAAATTCAAAGTTATAGAAAAGTAAGGACGATTGATTTTCTATTTCAGGTTGTAGATTCTCATTACCACTTATTTCCTGATAACGGCTTAACTATGTGGCGTAATTCTCCACGGCATTACGGTGCGTTAACCATTGCGTTGCACTGGCTGATGGCGCTGACGATTTACGGTATGTTCGCGCTGGGTTTATGGATGGTCGGACTTGGCTATTACGACGGCTGGTATCACAGCGCCCCTGAGATTCACAAAGGCATCGGCATCTTACTGTTTGCTGCTCTGCTGCTGCGCCTGTGCTCGCGCGTGATATCGCCGCCGCCGGCACCGCTCAACAGTTACTCGCCGCACGTACGCCGTGCCGCCCATGCTGCGCACTGGCTGCTGTATGGCCTGCTGCTGGTGTTGCTGATCAGCGGCTATCTGATCTCTACCGCAGACGGCAAGCCGGTCTCAGTGTTTGGCTGGTTTGAGGTACCGGCACTGTTTAGCGGCGCGGGTGAGCAGGCCGATGTCGCCGGTGAGGTCCATTTATGGCTGGCGTGGGCTCTGGTGCTGTTGTCTGCCCTGCACGCCCTGGCCGCGCTGAAACACCATTTTGTCGATCGCGACATGACGCTGAAACGGATGCTCGGTTACCGCATCCCCTTAACCTCTGAAAAGGAAAAGTAATATGATCAGGAAAACCCTGCTGGCGCTCAGCGCCGCTGCCCTCTTTTCGACCAGCCTGAGTGCCAGCGCGGCTGAGTATAAGTTTGATAAAGAGGGTCAGCACGCGTTTGTCCAGTTCCGCATTCAGCATCTTGGCTACAGCTGGCTGTACGGCAGCTTTAAAGATTTTGATGGCAGCTTTACCTTTGATGAAGCCAATCCCGCCGCGGACAAGGTCAACGTGACCATCAATACCAACAGCCTCGATACCAACCATGCCGAGCGCGACAAGCATTTGCGCAGCGCGGATTTCCTCAATACCGGCAAATTCCCGCAGGCCAGCTTCAGCTCGACTGAGGTTAAAAAACAGGGCAAGGACTATAAGATCACCGGCAACCTGACGCTCAACGGCGTAACGAAGCCGATCACGCTGGATGCGCAGCTGATTGGGGAAGGCAAGGATCCGTGGGGCGGTTATCGCGCTGGCTTTGCCGCCAGCGGCGAAATTGTGCTGAAAGAGTTCAACATCAGCAAAGATCTCGGTCCGGCCTCGCAAAAAGCCGAGCTGATCATTTCAGTCGAAGGTGTGCGTCAGTAATCAGCAGTACAGCCTGGCGGGCAATGCGCCAGGCTGTTAAGCCATTACTTTTTGTCCGGCGCGGGGATCGCCATGGTCATGTTGAGTAAACCGCGCGATTTATTGAACACTTTGTTGCCATTTTCACGGCCAGCGCGGCGCGCGCGCTGCTCTTCCGGCGCCAGTTTCGACTCTTCCATGCACAGCGGGCTGCAGCAGTTCTGATACTTTTCCGCACAGCTCGGGCACTGAATAAACAGCAGATGGCAGCCGTCATTAACGCAGTTGGTGTGGCTGTCGCACGGCGCACCACACTGGTGGCAGCTGGAGAGAATATCGTCAGAGATACGCTCGCCCATGCGCTCGTCAAACACGAAGTTTTTGCCTTTGAAGCGCACCGGTAAACCCTGCTCGCGCGCGCGGCGGGTATATTCGATGATGCCCCCTTCAATGTGGTAAACATCATCAAAACCGTTGTGCTTCATCCACGCACTGGCTTTTTCACAGCGGATGCCGCCGGTACAGTACATGACGATTTTTTTGTCTTTCTGCGCCTGCAGCATATCCACCGCCATCGGCAGCTGATCGCGGAACGTATCGGCTGGCACTTCCAGCGCGTTGTCGAAGTGGCCCACTTCGTATTCGTAGTGGTTACGCATATCCACAAACACCGCATCCGGATCGTCGAGCATGGCGTTGACTTCGGCCGCTTTGAGATAGTTACCGACGTTACTGGCGTCGAAGCTACCGTCTTCAATACCGTCAGCCACGATGCGATCGCGCACTTTCAGGCGCAGCACCCAGAACGATTTGCCGTCGTCATCCAGCGCGATGTTCATGCGCAGATTGTCGAGCGCCGGGTCAAAGGCATAGAGCATCGCCTTCATCGCCTCATAGCGACTGGCCGGCACGCTGATTTGCGCATTAATCCCTTCCTGCGCCACGTAGACGCGGCCGAATACCTTCAGCTGGGTTAAGGCAACATAGAGACGGTCGCGGAATGCCTGTGGATCGGCGATCTGGAAGTATTTATAAAAAGAGACTGTGGTACGCGGCTCGGTTTCGGCCAGCATACGTTCTTTCAGCTCTTTATTGGAAACGAGGTTGTGTAACACTGGCATGGTGAACACCTGTTAGCAATCAGAGAAATTTAGCGCGCATATGATACCTGAATTGAGCGTGATGCAAAGCCTCTGGTGCAATTCTCCTGCCATCAGCAACAATCGACGGGGTTCTGCGTTGTGCTCGCTAATATCTGCGCAGAAATGCTGTTCGTCGTGCGCTGACGCACGGATGGTTGATTTCAGTCAGAGAGAAAAAATGGCATAATCCCGGCCAATTACAGAAACCGGACTCTCTGGTACACGACGCAGGACATTGATATTTCCATGACGCAACTTCCGCAATTTACCCGCGAACTCCTTCATCCACGCTACTGGCTGACCTGGCTGGGCATCGGTTTCCTCTATGTACTGGTGCTGTTGCCCTACCCGCTGCTGTACGTGACTGGCTGCGGGCTGGGACGCCTTGCCATGCGTTTTATGAAGCGTCGTGTTCAGGTCGCGCAACGCAATCTGGCGCTGTGCTTCCCCGATATGCCGACCAGCGAACGCGAAGCCATGGTGAAGCACAATTTCGAATCGGTGGGAATGGGGCTGATTGAGACCGGCATGGCATGGTTCTGGCCGGACTGGCGTATTCGTAAATGGGTCAGCACCAGCGGCCTGGAGCACGTTACCGAGGCGCTGGCACAAAAGCGCGGCATCCTGCTGATTGGCATGCACTTCCTGACGCTGGAGCTGGGTGCGCGCGTGTTTGGCATGTACAACCCGGGCATTGGCGTGTATCGCCCTAACGACAACAAGTTACTGGACTGGCTGCAAACCTGGGGACGCATGCGTTCCAATAAAAGCATGCTGGATCGCAAAGATCTGAAAGGCATGATCCGCGCCATGAAGAACAACGACATCATCTGGTATGCGCCCGATCACGACTACGGCCCGCGCAGCAGTGTATTCGCCCCGTTCTTTGCCGTTCAGGAAGCCGCGACCACCACCGGCACGCATATGCTGATTCGTCTGGCTAATCCGAGCGTGGTGCCGTTTCTGGCACGCCGCCTGCCGCACGGCCGCGGCTACGAACTGAAAATGATGCCGGATATCCGCCACAAATTCTCACTGGAGAGTGAACTGGATACCGCTATCGTGATGAATAAAGTGGTAGAAGAGACGGTGCTGCTGGCGCCTGAGCAGTATATGTGGCTGCATCGCCGCTTTAAAACCCGGCCTGAAGGGCAGCCTTCACGCTATTAATCGGTTGCGGGGTATTATCAATGCCCCGCGTTATTTACCGCACATTTGCCTTAATTCACGTGATTGTCTGCGCAGTGGCGCGCTAAAAAAGGCCCAGCCTGAACTGCTATGCCTTCCACACGGCGACACTCAAGTCAACGACACCCTTTACGCTGACTGCTGCTATCTTACGCATTAATCACGGTTTTTCGCTGTTACGCCGACGCGTTCTCCCTCGCCCGCCGCTGCTTTTCAGTGCCTGAGTTTGTACGGCAATATGCGTAAATATGACGGGTGCGGATCTGATTTTGATGACTTCCAGGCCTTTTCCTATTTAATTTTACTCAGGCTTGCCGTCTTGTTTACTTATCTAATAAATTTTACTGATTAAACAAGTATTTGTCTGAAAGTTAACCGCCATATTCTTTTTTGATTAAAAATTCATCTTTAATATATCTTTATGGAATTGGTTAGCCCGATCGAATCCAGTTAGTTTCGACCCTGACAGTTAGCTCGTTAACTGCGCGTTTAAAAATATAAAAAGATTACACACAGCAAAAATATTCAGGACACATAATATGAATAAAGGTATCTACTACTACGTGACGATCAGTACCGATCAGGAGGGTTACCATCTGCTGCATCGGAAAGAGTGTAAACGTCTGCCGGTTAAGGAGGATATGGTGTTCATCGGTACGCTCTATAATTTAAATCAGGCTTTGGCCACCGCACGAATTAATTTTAAAAAGGTGAAACCCTGTATTAAATGCTGCATCCGTTATTCTGCACCCGTGTTACGCGAGTCGGTACGACCGGTTCTGCACTTTCCGCAAAAAATGATGTAACCGGCGCGGGTGGATGACTTTTTACGCATCCACCCCGTCATTGTTCTCTCCCGCCCTGACAGCCGCCAATTTTCGTCTATTCTTCTGTGAAATCCCTTTTTGCACTGACAAGGAGTTGCAGATGAGCCTGTATAGTACGTTAGAAGAAGCCATTGAAGCCGCACGCGAAGAGTTCCTCGCCAGCCAGCCTGAGCTGGAGCAGGATGACGCCAGTGTCAGCCAGTTTGCGCTGCAGAAGTACGTGATGCAGGATGGCGACATTATGTGGCAGGCGGAGTTTTTCGCTGATGAAGACGGCCAGGGCGAATGCCTGCCAATTTGCAGCGGTGAAGCGGCGCAGGCGGTGTTCGACGGTAATTTCGATGAAATTGAGCTGCGCCAGGAGTGGCAGTCGGAAAATACCCTGCACGAATGGGACGAAGGCGAATTTCAGCTGGAGCCGCCGCGCGACCTGGAAGAAGGCGAGGCAGCGGCCGAAGAGTGGGAAGACGACGACAGTCCGTCAGACAACTGGGCGTAAGTTACTCGTACGGGCCGTGCTGTGCGTCAACCGGCAGTAGCAGCGTGTCCATCACCAGCGACAGCGGCAGATCGAGAATGGTCAGCACGCGCCACGGCCCGTCACGCACATCCCACTGCACGCCCGGATAATACTGGTTGCCGTGCCCCTGTCCGGGTACGGTCCGGCTGATAATGCTGCCACAGCCCGTCAGCAGCAAAATGGCGGCGCACAGCGCGATTAACTTCAGGCAATATTTCACTGCATTTACTCACCCTGAACTGACACCCCTGATTCTGATGTGCGTCAGTGACTGTTTAAATGTGCTCAGGAACACTGGCACGTGTCATCGCGCCATTTTAGCTGCGGGTGCAGCTAAACCGCTATGTCTTTATGCGTAAAGATTGTGTGAGGCGCGTTAAGCACTTCGCTGAAGCGCAGGCATAAAAAAAGCGGCATCGCTGCCGCTTTTTCATCACCGTTAGCCTGTCAGGCGCGCTGAGGCAGCGCCTGCGGGTTAAGCGTGAGTTTCTGATAACTCTCTACCCACTGATGATATTTATCCGCACTTTCCCACAAGCGCGTGTGCACGCGCGCCAGCACCACCGGATCGCTGATCAGCTGCAGACGCTGTTCGCGATTCAGTTTTTCCGGCGCATCGCTCAATGCCTGATCGACGCGGCGATCGCGTGCGTGATCCAGCAGTCCGCTCTGCTTATGGCGCGATGTCGCCATCGCCGTCGCCAGCGCGTTGAACGCCGGATTGAACAGCGCATGCATGAAGCCATGCTTCAGCGCACGTTCCCGGTTCAGCTGCAGATAGTGATCGGTGTCGACCAGCTCTTTCGGCGGCTCATACTCTTCCGGGATCAGGAACAGCCTGGCACGCTTACTCTTCAGCCCGACCGTGGCGCGGCTCGACATCACCGAGACAAACGGCGACAGAATCAGCGAGAAGACGATTGGCGCCAGCCACCACAGGAAGTTGAGATCGAGCACACCCATTCCGACGGCCCAGACAATGCCCAGCAGCATCTGTGAACCGTGGCGACGGAACGCTTCGCTCCACGGCGTGGCATCATCGTCACGCTGCGGCGAGTTCCACACCACTTCCCAGCCGAGGAACGCGCTGACCACAAACACGGTGTGGAACAGCATGCGCACCGGTGCCAGCAGCACTGAGAACAGCATCTCCAGCAGCAGCGAGAGGAACAGGCGGAATGCGCCACCGTACGGTTTCGCCCCTTTAAACCAGATCAGCACCACGCTGAGCAGTTTTGGCAGGAACAGCAGCACCAGCGTGGTGGAGAACAGCGCAATCGCCAAATCCGGACGCCACTGCGGCCACACCGGGAACAGCTGACGCGGCTGCAGGAAGTAGGTCGGTTCCATCAGCGTATGCACCACCTGCAGGGCGGTCGACAACGCAAGGAACATAAACCACAGCGGCGCCGACAGGTAGGACATCACGCCGGTCAGGAACACCGCGCGGTGCACCGGGTGCATGCCTTTTACCAGGAACAGGCGGAAGTTCATCAGGTTGCCGTGGCACCAGCGACGGTCACGCTTCAGCTCATCAAGCAGGTTCGGCGGCAGCTCTTCATAAGAACCCGGCAGATCGTAGGCGATCCACACGCCCCAGCCGGCACGACGCATCAGCGCCGCTTCCACGAAGTCATGTGACAGGATCGAACCGGCGAAGGAGCCTTCACCCGGCAGCGGCGCCAGCGCACAGTGTTCAATAAACGGCTGCACGCGAATGATGGCGTTGTGCCCCCAATAGTGCGATTCGCCCAGCTGCCAGAAGTGCAGACCGGCGGTAAACAGCGGCCCGTAAACGCGGGTGGCGAACTGCTGACAGCGCGCATACAGCGTATCCATGCCTGACGCTTTTGGCGAGGACTGGATAATACCGGCGTTCGGGTTCGCTTCCATCATGCGCACCAGACCGGTAAGACACTCACCGCTCATCACGCTGTCGGCGTCCAGCACCACCATGTAGCTGTAGTTGCTGCCCCAGCGACGGCAGAAGTCATCGATGTTGCCGCTTTTACGCTTCACGCGGCGGCGACGACGGCGATAGAAGATCTTGCCTGCCCCACCGACATCCCGCACCAGCTCCATCCACGCTTTTTGCTCGGCGATGGCGATGTCGGCATCGTAGCTGTCGCTCAGGATGTAAACATCGAAATGCTCCGCGTTACCGGTGCGTTTCACCGACTCCCAGGTGGCGCGCAGACCGGCGAACACGCGTTCCACGTCTTCGTTACAGATTGGCATGATTAGCGCGGTGCGATGTTCCGGATTGAGCGGCTCATCACCGGTGGTCGAGTACGAGATGCTGTACTTATCGCGGCCGATCAGCAGCTGCAGGAAGCCCATCAGCGCGGTCCAGAAACCGGCCGATACCCAGCAGAACAGGATGGCAAACAGGAACAGGATGCCGGTCTGCAGAATATACGGCAGGATCAGCTCCACCGACTGCAGCCAGTTCTGGTTAAACAGCTCGACCGGATCGAGCAGCGTCCAGCCCTGATACGGCAGAATGGTTTTCATGTACCAGGTGGCGACCACGGTCTGCAGAATGGTCAGAATCAGCAGCACGTAGCGACGCATGGAACCTACGTGGCGCCATTTGTCTTCCGCTTTCTGCTCTTCCACCGTGGCATAGCGTGGGTTGCCTTTTTGCCCGCGCAGTGAATCCCAGGCGCGCGCGATCGGGTTAGTACGCCAGGCTTCCGGGAACATCAGCGAACGCTTCACCGGCGGCATCGCCTTCAGCGTGGTGCGGTCGAGGTAATCTTTACTGAGCTGCTGGCCATCGGCGAGCGAATCCGGCCACGCCATGGATACGCGCGACGAGACCGATTTCAGCGGCGCATCGTCCGGCCGTTCGCTGGCGGCGATATCCTGCCCCAGCGCGCTGTGAATGGCATGAAACGCCTGCGCATTCTGCAGCGAGGCGCTGAGCGTGGCGCGTGCTGCCGCATCAAGCGGCAGCGCCTCCACATAAGATTGAGGTAAATAAGTCGATTTATTCATTGGCAGGTAACTGATAGCTCCAGGTTTCCGTCAATGTCTTGTCGCCGCTTACCAGCGCCGCACGCATTTCGGTCGGCTGCTTGTTGTCTTTGACGCGCAGACGCAGCACCAGACGCCAGCCTTTGGTGACCGGGTTGTAGCGTACGCTCTGCTCGACCACGTCGGCGTTGTTACCGACGCTGACCTGCGGCGCCACCTGGGTGTTTTCCGGCAGCTTGCTCATCGCTTTACCGACAAAGTCCACGGTAAAGGCGATGGAACCATCCGGCTGACGCACCAGGTTAGACTGCTTCACATCGCCCGCAGAACGCAGCGTGTCTTTCACCCAGGCCACATCGTCCTGGTGCAGCTGGTTTTCATCACGCGTAAAGTGCAGACGGTATTTGAAGTTCATCTCTTTGCCTGGCTCTGGCAGGCTCTCCGGCGTCCAGAAGGCCACGATGTTATCGTTGGTTTCATCTGCCGTCGGGATCTCCACCAGCTCTACGCGGCCTTTGCCCCAGTCGCCCTGCGGCTCAACCCAGCCGCTTGGACGCAGATCATAGCGGTCGTCCAGGTCCTGGTAATGGCTGAAGTCACGGCCACGCTGCAGCAGACCGAAGCCTTTCGGGTTTTCGATGGTAAAGGTGCTGACCGCCAGGTGTTTCGGGTTATTGAGCGGACGCCAGATCCACTCGCCATTTCCGGCGTGAATCGACAGGCCGTTCGAATCATGCAGCTCCTGACGGAAGTTGCTGACCGGCGACGGCTGGTTAGCGCCAAACAGGAACATACTGGTGAGTGGAGCTACGCCGAGTTTGCCGACGTTGTCACGCAGATACACTTTAGACTGCACGTCCACGGTGGACTCTTTGCCCGGCTGGATCACAAAGCGATAAGCACCGGCGGCGCGCGGAGAATCCAGCAGCGCATAAATCACCAGCTGTTTATCCTGCGGCTTCGGCCGCTCGATCCAGAACTCTTTAAAGCGCGGGAACTCCTCACCGGAAGGCAGCGCGGTATCAATCGCCAGACCACGCGCCGACAGGCCATACACCTGGCCTTCGCCAATCACGCGGAAATAGCTGGCACCCAGGAAGCTGGTGATCTCATCGTCTTTACCCTTTTTATTTAAAGGATACAGCACTTTGAAACCGGCAAAACCGAGGTTTTTCACCGCATCGGCATCGTGTTTCACGTTGCCGAAATTGAAGTAGTCAGGGTTATATTTGATTTCACGTACCGAAGACGCGGTGACTTCATTGATTTTCACCGGCGTGTCGAAATACATGCCCTGATGATAGAACTCGAGCTTAAACGGCGTGCGCAGTTTGCCCCAGTATGCTTTGTCGTGGTTAAACTGGATCTGCTGATAGTCAGCAAACTTCATTTCACGAAACTGAGAGGGTAAATTGCTTTTTGGCGCTTCAAAACCTTTCCCTGCCAGCGCCTTAGCTTGCTTTGCCACATCATCAATGTTGAACGCCCAGCTATTGTTGGCGTACAACGCCAGCAGAACTGCTGCGCCTACCCAGCGCATCTTCACCAGCCCGCCATTATTCTTCACTTTAGTCAGCACATCCCCCCCTTTCGTGTGCTTAGATCAAACCCATTTATCTTAAAGGATTATTCGGTTTTCCGACAGCTTATGTAAAAGATTGTTCCCCTGATTCGTAAGCCGAAAGTGTACTTTTCGGATAATTAAACCCGGAAGATTAAGAAACAGATTCACCTGATAGTATACGCTGTTTACAGCCGGTAGAATTTCGTCCGGCATAATCCGGTTTCAGGGTGAAACCGGCAAGTAAACTGACAAACCGGAAGCTTATGAGTTCAGCCAAACCCGAACGTGAATATTTCCTCGACTCGATTCGAGCGTATTTAATGCTGCTGGGCGTGCCTTTCCACGTCTCACTGATTTACTCGACCCAACGCTGGTCGGTTAACAGCCAGGACGCCTCACTGTGGCTGACGGTGCTGAATGATTTTATTCACGCCTTCCGCATGCAGGTGTTCTTTGTTATTTCAGGTTATTTCTCGTATATGCTCTATCTGCGCTATCAGCCCAACCGCTGGCTGAAGGTGCGGCTGGAGCGCGTCGGCATTCCGCTGTTAACCGCGGTGCCGCTCATTACCCTGCCGCAGTTTTTTATGCTGAAAAATCTCACCAGCAAAGTCGGCGACTGGGCAAACTTCTCGCTGTATGACAAGTACAACGCGCTGATGTGGGATCTGATTTCGCACCTGTGGTTTTTACTGGTACTGGTGATTCTCACCGCGTTTGGCATGCTGAGCTTCCGCTGGCTGCGCGATCAGCAGCGCCGCATCGATTATCAGCAGGTTGGCTGGGGCAAGCTGACGCTGGCCCTGCTGGCCTATGCGCTGGTGTGGTGCGCCTTCCGCCGGCTGATTTTCCACTTTGCTCCCGCGCTGTTAATGGATGGCCTGTTCAGCATTGCGGTAATGCAGTCGCTGTTCTTCCTGCCGTTCTTTATGCTGGGTGCGCTGAGCTGGAAACATCAGGCGCTGAAAGCGCTGTTTGTGCGGTTTAATCCGGTGATGTGCTTTGGTGCCATTGCGGTGTTTATCGCGTACAGCCTGAATCAGCGCTACAGCAGCGGTGAAGGCTGGCTGTACGAGCTTGATGCCATCATTTCTACGCTGATGGGCTTGTGTATGCTGAACGTCTGCTTCAGCTTCGGCCACAAGCTGCTGAACAGCCACTCGCCGCGCATCATGTATTTGGTGAACGCGTCGCTGTTTATTTATCTGGTGCACCATCCGCTGACCATCCTGTACGGCATCTACGTTACGCCACACATCAGCAGTAATACGCTGGGCTTCTTTGTCGGACTGCTGATGGTGTTTGGCGTTGCCTTTGCCCTGTACGAGATTCATCTGCGTATCCCGCTGCTGCGCTTTTTGTTCTCCGGCAAGCCGCAGCGCAAACCAGAGACCTCCGCGCAGACGTAACGGCGTGCTTACCCGCCGGGCTGCGCGCGGTGCAGCCCGGCTATAGCAGCCACTCCACCGGCAGACGCCATACCAGCCGCACCAGCAAACGCTGCAACAGCGTGCACTGCGGCTCGTGCTTATGCACCACTTCCCGCGCTTCGCCGCTGTACTCCACCCAGTTAACGCGGCCCCACTTATCCAGCCGCAGTGCCCAGGCGCGGTCGCGCATGCCGCTGCTGAAGCGCTGATGAGTCTGCTGCGCCAGCGCTTCGCTCTCAATCACCAGCCCCATTTCCGTATTCAGCACCGCCGAACGCGGATCGAAATTAAACGAGCCAATAAACACTTTGCGGTTATCGACGGTGAAAGTCTTGGCGTGCAGGCTGGAGCCGGAATTCCCGGTCAGGCCGCGATCGTGCGGGGCATCCGCGGCATTGGCCTGCGGCTTCAGTTCGTAGAGCGCAATGCCGTGACGCAGCAGCTTCTTGCGCCAGCGCGCATAGCCGGCGTGAACCACGGTGACATCATTGGCGGCCAGCGAGTTAGTTAAGATGGCGATCTTAACGCCCCGCCGCTTCAGCGCCAGCAGCTGCGCCACGCCGGCACGGGTCGGGACAAAATAGGCCGAGATGATATCGAACTGCTGCTGCGGCGTGCCGATCACCTCCAGCATGCGCTGCGGCAGCAAAGAGGAGCGCTTCGCTTTGCCCAGCCCTTTGCGCGGATCGTCACTTAACAGCCGCGTGTGTGCCCAGGTCATGCTCAGCGAGCTCTGCTCCAGCTGGCTGACAAACGAAGATTTCTCCAGCCGCGCCAGATAGCGCTGCACCGCCTCGCTCTGCTGCCACTCCGGCGGTAAACGCACCGCTTCATGCGGCGGTGCGCCGTTGTCCACGACGCTGCGCAACGGCGATACCGCTTTGCTGTGCCAGTAGCGGGCGAAATCTTCCGCCACTTCCTCTACCGCAGGTCCCAGCGCCAGCACGTCGAGATCGGTAAACAGCGGCTCATTACCGGTGCCAAAATATTCGTCGCCGATATTACGGCCGCCCACCAGCGTCACCGCGCCGTCAACCGTCAGACTCTTGTTGTGCATCCGACGATTCAGGCGGGCGAAGTCGGTCAGATAGCCCAGCGCGCGCAGGGTGCGAAACGAGAAGGGATTGAACAGCCGCACGGCGATGTTCGGATGCCGATCGAGTTCGGCCAGCGTGTCATCCAGCCCGGGCGTGTTGTTGTCATCCAGCAGCAGGCGCACCTGTACGCCGCGCTCCGCCGCATCCAGCAGCGCGCTGAACAGCAGGCGTCCGGACATGTCGTTGTGCCAGATGTAATACTGGACGTCGATGGTGTGCTGCGCCATGCCCATCAGCAGATAGCGTGCCGCAAACGCATCCAGCCCATCGTTCAGCGGATGAATGCCGCTCAGTCCCGGATGACGGGCACATTGCTGTTGCGCATGTTCTCTCAGCCCGTCGCCCGGCCGTTCGCGTGAGGAACGCAGTGCCGCTTCGCTCATACTCAATCCCTGCTTACCCTGAAGCTGTTATTGTTGGTATCACCGCACGTAAAGGCAATCAGAGCCGTCTACTTCCGCGTCGGGTGCGGCGTTAATTTAGTCTAGACTTAGCCAGGCGTTCTGCATCCGGCGTTCTTCGTGAGGAGAAGATCATGACTCAGCTATCCCCGCGCCATCAGCCCCGGCTATTTCGCAGCTTTTTTCAGGGCAGCTTCCCCTGCTCTACCGCCTGCCGCAGCGGCGGGCGACGACTGGATATGGTCATCAGCAGCGGCCACGACATGCTGCTGGAGAAAGATTACGCCGCGCTGGCGCAGGAGGGATTGCGCACCGCGCGCGACGGCGCCCGCTGGCACCTGATTGAGGCCACGCCAGGTGAATACGACTGGCGCACCTTTCTGCCGATGATTCACGCGGCGGCGCGCCATGATTTACAAATCATCTGGGAGCTGGCGCACTTTGGCTACCCCGATCATCTCGATATCTGGAAGCCGGCGTTTGTGGAGCATTTTGGCCGCTTCGCGCGCGCCATGGCGCAGCTGATGCGGGATGAGGGCGTGGAGCAGCCGTTCTTTACGCCTATCAATCAGATATCCTTCTGGTCCTGGGCCGGCGCCGATGTCTCGTGGCTCGATCCCTACGCCAGCGCGCGCGGCCGCGAACTGAAACGTCAGCTGGTGCGCGCCTCACTGACGGCCATGCACGCCATTCGCGACGTCTATCCGGATGCCCGCTTCGTGCTGACCGACCCGCTGGTGCAGATCGCCGCCGATCCGCATAACCCCGACAGCAAACCCTATGCCGACAGCCAGCATCAGGCGCAGTTTGAAGCCTGGGACTGGCTGGCAGGACGCGATGCGCCGGAGCTGGGTGGTCAGCCCGATTTTCTCGACATCCTGGGGCTGAACTATTATCCCGACAACCACTGGTTCTTCTCCGGCGACACCATTCCGCCCGACCACCCGCAGCGTCAGCCACTGCACCGGCTGCTGATGCAGTGCTGGCAGCGTTATCAGCGCCCGCTGCTGCTGGCGGAAACCGGCGCGGAAGGTGACGCGCGCGCGCCCTGGCTGCGCCATGTCAGTGATGAAGCGCGGCTGGCCTTAGCGCAGGGCGTGGCGCTGGAGGGCATTTCGCTCTATCCGGTGGTGGAGTATCCGGCGTGGGCCGACGATCGGCGCTCGCCTGGCGCGCTGTTTGGTCTGGGCGATCCCAATGGCAATCGCACCCTGCATGAAGCGCTGGCGCTGGAGTTACGCAGTCAGCAGATTAAATGGCGCACCCAGGATTAAGAGTGCTGCACCGGGCTGGCGGTTTTGGGCGGGCAGGTTTGTACATCCAGTGACGGATCGGCTGGATGGCGCACGTCCGTCAGCCAGGTCATGGTGAAAAGGAACACTACGCCGATCAGGCAGGCGGAAAGCAGTCCAATGATGGCGATCAGTTTGTCATCCCGGGATTCCATCGACATCTCCTTGCGGGCGTCCGTAGTCGGTTGCTGGCCTCAGCTCATCCATAATGTAAGCATCAGGACGAAGATTATAAGGGTAACCGAGGTCACTGCAAGTACCACAATGGCGAAGTGCGCATCATCCAGCGGTTGCCGTAAAGGTTCGTCGTGATCGTCAGGTGGCGCGGGTGAACTCATGATGACTCAACAGGAAAGAGGCGTTTTTCAGCGGGATTGCCGCACAGAGTGTAATGGAATAGCGGCCAACGTACAGCACTATTTCTGTCGGAAAAGACCACGGAGCGTCACTACGCCCCGTGGTGGCCGCTTAGAAATCGTAGCTCATGCTGATTTTCAGCGTGCGCGGGTCGCCCTGCGCGAGATAGGTGCCGGTGTCATCAACGTTTGACCAGTACTTCTCATTGGTGACGTTTTCGACCGCCACGCGCCACACCAGATCGTTCTGATTCACCTTCATGCGGTAACGCATACCAAGATCCAGCGTGGTATAGCTGTCCAGCTTGAGGGTATTGGCCGAGTTGGCGTACTGAGAGCCGCTGTGGTTGAGCAGCGCCGTGGCCGTCAGACCCTCCACCGGCTTGATGTCATACTCCGCGCCCAGCGCGTAGGTGTAGCGCGGCACGCCGATCGCCTGTTTGCCATCGTAAGTGCCGCCGGCGGTTTTCTTCATCACCGGATCGATCCAGGTGGCGCTGGCGTTGAGGCGCAGGCCCAGCACCGGCTCACCAAACACGTTGGCTTCCACGCCGCGATGGCGTTGCTCGCCATCCATGACGTAGACATTGTCACTGTTGATCAGGCCGGACGGTTTCTGGATTTCAAACAGCCCCAGCGAGCCGCCGATGCGGCCGAAATCCGTTTTCACACCGATCTCATTCTGCTTCGAGTGCGCCACGCCGGTCACAGTGCCATAGTTGACGGCGTCTTTAGGGGCCACTTCACCAGGCTGCAGCGCTTCCGTATGGTTCGCGTACAGCGCCACTTCTTTCCATGGCTTGTAAACCACGCCGTAGGTTGGCATCCAGCGGTCGTTGGTGAAGCGCGAATCAACGCTTTCCGCGCCGGTGTTGTAGTTATAGCTGCGCACCACCACTTTCTGATGGCGAGCACCGACGGTCACCAGCAGCGTATCGTCCAGTAATCCGAGCGTATCGCTCAGCAGATAGCCCTGGGTGCGGGTACGTGACGTGGTAAGCGGATCGGAGAACTTGCCGCCGGCGAAGGTGGCCGCCGGTTCCGCCACGTCACCGCTGTGGTAGATATTAAACGGCGTGCCCACCAGCGACATGTCGTAGGCATTTTTCGCATTGGTGGTCAGCGCCGAGTAACCCACGTTGACTTTATGACTGACGAAACCGGTGTGGAACTCACCGCGCAGCCCCACCATGCCGCTCATGTTGTCCTGAATACGGTTGGAGTAGAAGCTGCTGATGGTACCGTCACCGTTGCTGTTGGTAATGGTCGGCGCGCCGTAGTTGCCGGTTTCATGAGCGTGCTGTGCGCCGAGACCGGCATAGGCCGTCCAGCTGTCGGTAATATCGTATTCTGCTTTGGCGATACCGAATTCAGATTCCATATCGCTGTACACCCATTTCTGGCTGTAGTTGTGCGAATTTGACGGCACCGCCGGGATCACCCCGGCGCTGGCGAATTTCACGCCCTGTAAGCCGTCATGGAAGGTTTTCTTCTGATAGCCAACGTCCAGCGAGGTGCGCAGCCGGTCGCCGCGATAATCAAGACCGATCGAAGCCGCCGTGGTGCGTTTTTTCTCGCCGTCAACGCCGGTTTCACCTTCGCGATGTACGGCATTAACCCGCACGCCAAACTGATTGTTATCGCCAAAGCGGCGCCCCACGTCCAGCGTTCCGCCAACCTGAGACGAGGAGGTGTAATCGAGGCCAACGCGATTGATCGGCGTATCTTCGGCATGTTTCGGCTCGAGGTTAATCATACCGCCGACGCCGGAACTGGCTGCGCCGTTAACCAGACTGTTCGCGCCTTTGAAGATCTCCACGCGATCGATCAGCGAAGCGTCCATCACCTGGCGCGGCACCACGCCCGGCAGACCGCCGAAAGTCATATCATCGCCGTCGAGAGTAAAACCCCGAATGCGGTAAGTTTCAGCAAAATTGCCGTAACCTTTGACGTTCTGCACGCCCGCATCGTTGCGCACCACATCGGCGATGGTTTGCGCTTGCTGGTCCTGAATCATTTTTGCCGTATAGCCGATGACGTTGAACGGCACGTCCATGGCGTTTTGCTCGCCCAGCATGCCGAGGCGACCGCCGTGGGCAATCTGGCCGTCGAGAAAGGCCGGTACTAAGTCGTTGCCGCCGGGTTTGAATTCACTCTGCGGCGTGGCGGTAACGGTCAGCGTCTGCTGTTCGTTAGCGCCCTGAGGAGCATTACTGGTGTTAGTGGTAGCAGCCATCACTGGCAAACAACCGGCGCTGACCAGCATGGCCAGCAGCGTCGGTTTCATTCCGGGATTGAAAGGCGTTCTGCGCATGGTTATCCCCTGATGTAAATTATACTGAGAATCATTATTATTGCGGTTTGCGATTATGCGCAGCGTACAGCTAAATGCAAGCAATTTGCTAAAAGTGATGTTCAGTGAGAGGAGAGGCAAGAACCGCCGCTAAACAAGGAAAGCGTTGCAGCAGTCACGTACCAACGTAACTGCCGCAGTGTTACCCCTGCCAACCGCCGCCGAGAGCGCGGTAGAGATCGATTTGCGCCAGCAGCAGCGTGTTTTTCACCGCCACAATATTCAGCTGGGTGCTGAACAGCGTGCGCTGCGCATCAAGCTCATCGAGATAGGACGCATAGCCATTCTGATAACGGTTGCGCGCAATCCGCCACGCCTCGGCAACGTAGCGTTCCTGCGCCTGCAGTTCCGTCAGCTGCTGCTGGCTGCGCGTGATGGCATCCAGTGCGTTATCCACCTCGGCAAAGGCGTTGCGCACCACCCTTTCGTAGCCGTACAGCGCCTGGTTGCGCGACGCCATCGCCACATCCACCTGCGCGGTCAGGGCTTCGCGGTTGAGCAGCGGTGCCAGCACGCTGCCGCCGATGCTCCACAGGCGGAACGGATTATCCAGCAGATCGTGTAGCTGGCTGCTCTGCAGCGTGCCGGACGCCGTCAGGTTGATCGATGGCAGCAGCTGTGCCTGTGCCGCCGCCAGCGACGCGTCGCTCGCCAGCAGCAGGCGCTGCGCCTGGACTATGTCAGGCCGGCGATTCAGCAGCTGCGACGGCAGCAGCGCCGGCAGTGCGTGTGGTCGCAGCTGGTCGAACTGGCTGCTGCGCGCGATCTGGCGCGGATTCATGCCGACCAGAATGCTGAGCGCGTTCTCCTGCTGGGCGATCTGATGCTGCAGCTGCGGAATTTGCGCTTTCGCCGTCTGATACTCCGACGCCGCCTGCATCCATTCCAGCCGCGAAGTATAGCCAGTTTCGAACTGACGCTGCGCCAGGTTCAGCGAGTTCTGTCGCGTTTCCAGCGTGGCCTCGGTGACGCGCAGCTGCTCGTCGAGCGCGCACAGGCTGAGGTAACCGGACGCGACCGAACTGGCCACCGTCAGCTCGGCTGCCGAGGCCGCCGCACGCTGCGCCGCCAGCGTGGCTTCCGCCGCGCGGATGCTGTTGCTGCGGCTGCCCCACAAGTCGACCTCATAATTCGCCTGCAGCAGTCCCTGAAATACCGCACTTTCGTACGGCTGACCGGTCGCCGCTGACAGCGCACGCTGATGGGTTGCCGCCACGCCCGCCGACAGCGTGGGGAAGTTGTCGCCCTGCGCAGCGCGCAGCTCGGCGCGATACTGATCGACGCGCGACCGGGCAATGAGAATATCGCTGTTGTGCTGTAGCGCCTGGTTCACCAGCCAGTTCAGGCGATCATCACCAAAGCTGCGCCACCACTGCGCTTCCGGCGCGGCAGCGGGCCCGACCTGCTGGCGCCAGTCGGGCGGAATCGGCAGCGACGACGGCGCCTGCTCCACGTCGCGGGCGCAGCCGGTCAGTAGCAGCGCGATGAGCACCGCGAGTAACGGCCGCTTCATAACGCATCCCGGTGTGGTTCGGCGGCGGTATCAATGTCGACTTCCACCGACATCCCCGGCCGCAGCTGCTGCAGATCGTCACCAAGAATTTTGATACGCACCGGAATGCGCTGGGCGATTTTCACGAAGTTACCGGTGGCGTTATCTGGCGAGATGGCGCTGAACTCAGATCCGGCGGCGGGCGAGATAAACTCAACGCGGCCGTCAAAGCGCTTGCCGTCCAGCGCATCAACGCGGATCGACACCGGCAGGCCGGGGCGCACGCGCGCCAGCTGGGTTTCCTTCAGGTTGGCGATCACCCATTTATTATCCGGCACCACCGAGGTCAGCCGCGTGCCGGCAGTAACGTAGGTGCCTTTGCGCACCGACAGCTGACCGAGCTGGCCGCTGTCCGGCGCGATAATGCGCGTATTGTCCAGATCGATATTGGCCAGCTCCAGTGCCGCCTGCGCGCTGGCTACGTCGCCGGCCAGCGCCGCGCGGTTGACGATGGTGGTTTGCAGATTCTGCTGCGAGACCGCCACCTGCGCCGCCGCCTGGCGCAGCTGGGCCTGAGCCTGCGCATTGGCTGCGCGCGCGGCGTCACGCTCGCGTACCGACAGCGAGCCATCCGCCGCCAGATTTTCCACCCGCTTCAAATCCAGACTGCTTTTCAGCGCCTGCGCTTTGGCATTCTCCAGCGCGGCTTTATTGCTGGCGATAGTGGCCTCCGCACTCTTCTGCTGCTGCTGGTTGTTATTATGCGCGGCAATCTTCATCGCCAGCTGTGCCTGCGCCTGATGCACGCGCTGGCGATAGATACGATCGTCAATGGTCATCAGCAGCTGTCCTTTGCGCACCGGCTGCAAATCAACTACCTCAACGTTCGTCAGGTAGCCGCTGACCTGCGGGCTGATAAAGGTCACCTGGCCGCGCACATAGGCGTTTTCCGTTGACTGGATAGTGCTGGTAAAGGGCCATAGCTGCCAGGCGTATAAAATCACCAGCACGCCCACGATGGCGATACCGCTCCCGGCGGCGATAGAGAGAATGCGTCGGCGGTTGGTGCGCTCGCGCTCCGCAGCCTGTAGATCGTCCTGTTGACTCATGGGGTCTCCGTTCGGTTTGCTGGCGCAGCCTGCTGCTGTTGCTCAGTCAGATTATGTCGCGCCTGGCGCCAGTTAAGATAACGCAGCCGCGTCAGGCGCCACAGCACCCACATCAGCGTTATCATTGCCAGCGCGGCGGTCAGTAAATAGGTATCGTTATAAGCCAGCACGTTGGCCTGCAGCGTGGCCACGGTTTGCAGCTGACTGCTGCTCTGCGCGCTGAGCAGGCCGCTGTCCGCCAGCTGGCTGCGAAACAGCGCGCTGTACTGGCTGAGGCGATCAACCACATTGGGATCGAGCAGCGACAGCTGATCGCCCAGCAGGCTGGAGTGATATTTTTCACGCCACGTCTGGAAGGTGCCGAGAATGGCGGAGCCAATCAGCCCGCCAAGATTCTGGCTCATACCAAACAGCACGACAAAACTCACCAGATTTTTCGGCTGAGTCACCACGCCGCCGATGCCAAGCAGCATCGCTGGCCCAAGGAAAAAAGCACTGCTGAAACCGAGCAGAAACTGGCTGAAGTAGAGATTGCTGGCGCGCGTCAGCGGGCTGGATTGCGCATCCATCAGCGAGGCGACAATCATTACGGCCAGCGAGACCACGATTGGCCAGCTCAGATGGTTGGGTTTAATGGTCAGCGCGCTGGCAATCATGCCGCAGATCACGCCCGCAATGATCGCCAGCGCCAGTCCGCGCATCTGATCGTTGAGCAGGCCCAGTTGCTGCAGAAAGCCCACCGCCCCGGTATTCTGCTCGGCCAGCACGATGCGCATCATGATCATCACGATGCCGAGCCGCACGATCATGCCATTGCTCAGCCAGCGGGTGTTAATCAGCGGGTTAGCGCGGTTATGCTCCAGCACCACCGCCGCGACAATCAGCACCAGCGCCAGCGCCAGACAGACGCCAAGCCAGGGGGTGCTGAACCACCACTCAATGCGCCCGAGCGACAGCACGCCGCACAATAACGCCATGCCCGGTGCCAGCAGCATAAAGGTGACGAAATCGAGCTTTTCGAACGCTTTGATGCGGTCGCCCGGCGGCAGCTTGACCACCAGCACGCAGCCCAGCGCAATCATCGCCAGGCCCAGTTCAAACAGATAGAGGCCGCGCCACTCCTCCAGCTGCAGCAGCTCGCTGGAGAACAGCCGCGCGAGCGGAATCGCCAGCTGTGAGGCAGTGATGCCAATCACCAGCGCTTTGAGACGGTGCTTCGCCGGCCAGGCCTGGATCTGATAATAGATGCCCAGCGAGCTGAGCGCCGCGCCCACCATGCCGTGCGCGGTACGCACGATAATCGCTGAGCTGAGATCGTTAGCGAGGATGTGAAAAAACGCCACGATGACGTACAGCACCAGAAAGGCTTCGGTAAACAGCCGCAGACCAAACTGCTGGCGGAACTTCACCAGCAACAGATTAATGGAGATATTGCCCATTACGTAGACCGCCGGCAGCCAGGCGATTTCGTTGCTGTATGCGGCGAAGGTGCCCTGCAGATTGGTGAGGTTGGCGGTCACCAGCGCATTACTCAGCGCGCCGGTAATGGAGATCAGCAGGCCGATCAGGCCAAACGCGATGCGTTTCGATGGCGCATGCAGCGGTGTCGAGGGCGATCCCGGCAGCATCGGCTTTTCGTGCGGCAGCCATTCGCGGGGGGCGTACGGGTTACGTTTCGCCACGGCTATACGTTTCCTAAGCGTTCAAGCAGCTGCTGCAACACGTTTTCGGTCACTGCCAGCGCGGCGGGATCGATATCGGCCAGCAGCTGGGCGCGCAGCGCATCCGCCTGCGTTTTTACCGTAGCGAACGCCTCGCCGCCCTGCTCGGTTAACACCAGCAGGCGCTTGCGACGATCTTCCTTTGGCTGCACCCGTGCCAGCAGCTGCTGTTTCACCAGCCGATCGACCAGCGGCACCACACTGGCTTCCTCCAGCCCCAATAGCTGTGCCAGCGCCTTTT
The DNA here is from genome assembly GCF_059730895.1 of gamma proteobacterium symbiont of Lampromicra miyakona. Classification (NCBI taxonomy): domain Bacteria; kingdom Pseudomonadati; phylum Pseudomonadota; class Gammaproteobacteria; species gamma proteobacterium symbiont of Lampromicra miyakona. The sequence goes on from NZ_AP035932.1 coordinate 2,490,736, forward strand.
GCGTCGGCGGTTCACTGGCGGTCGCTACGCTGGCAATTGCCAGCCAGCTACTCATACTCAAACCGCTCTCTTTCAGGCGGCGATCAACCGCCAGCCGCCACGCATGGGCAGTAAGATGCAACAGACGGGAAAACGGTTGTGGATGGTCAGTCAAAGCGTAGCGGCCTAATGGTTAGAGTTCTAACTAAATTGGAAGGTTATTATAAGCTAAGCGACGTGCGAATGAAAAGTTTGCTTACATCAGCAAATTTAGTCGTGCTGCGCGCAGATTACCAGTTTCACTTAAGTCGCAAAAAGGCCCGGCCAGGCCGCGTGTACAGCTTGCCTGTATAACTTTTTTCGGCAAAATACCCTATAATATTGAGTAAATTAGCCTGATAAGCACGAAATGCACAAGCCGCCGCTTGTACAGATTAGGGGTTACTGTATAACTTTAGCCGCCATGAATCGGTTAACGATTCGGTAACGAATGATGCAGTTGCGTCGCCTCTGAAGGTGTTGTGGATTTCCACCTTCAGAGGTGTCTTTTTGTGTTGGGTGGTGAGTCAGGTTTTTCGCGCCTGTCCGCGCGGAAATATTTCATCCTGGTTGTGCTGGCCGCAGGGCCATCAGCCAATCTTAAGGGCTTACACATGCAAAATGCCGTCAACAGCAGCGATGCCATCGCTGACAATTTTAAACAGGCTGTTAACAGTGAAACCAATGAGATGGAAGTCTTAGGCCATCTGATTGCTGAAATCCTGCACAGCGGTATGCCGGTGACCAATAAGGCCATTATTGCCGCCCTGATTAGCCGGCTGGAGCAGGAAGCCGATGTCGTCCAGCTGGATGTCTACCGTCACCTGCTGGAACTGGTGGTTCACCAGACCCCGGATGATTTTTCGCTGTAGCCGCAGCGGATTCCAGGGATGGAATCAACCTTATCGCCCCGTTTTACTGGCGCCTCGCGTCATCCCCCGGTAACATCGCCCGCGTCAACTTTTCCATTAAATATTGCTATGCCGTGACGGCATGCGCATCCAATAAAAGAGCCTGCAACAGATGAGTCAAACTGCCGATCGCCCCGCTGCCACAGCGAGCGACATCACGGTCGCACGTGTGCTGCGTTCACCCTCTCTTTTCACCCGCGAGTGCCTGGCCGGGGTGATTACCGCCCTGGCGCTGATACCGGAAGTGATTTCGTTTTCCGTGATTGCCGGCGTCGACCCTAAAGTCAGCCTTGTCGCTTCGGTGGTGCTGTGCCTGACGCTGTCGATTCTGGGAGGACGGCCAGCGATGGTCACCGCGGCGGCCGGTTCCGTCGCGCTGGTGATCGGGCCGATGGTGCACGCGCATGGCGTGGAGTACATTCTGCCGGCAGTGATCCTCGGCGGTGTTATTCAGATCATTTTCGGCCTTGCCGGGCTGTCGCGCATGATGCGCTATATTCCGCGCTCGGTGATGATCGGCTTCGTTAACGCGCTGGGAATACTGATTTTCTTTGCGCAGGTGCCGCACGTCTGGGGCCAGTCGGGTCTGGTGTGGCTGCTGTTCGCCGCCACGCTGGCCATCGTGCTGCTGCTGCCCAAAGTGCTTAAAAGCGTGCCTTCGCCGCTGGTGGCTATCGTGGCTGTCACCGCTGTCGCGCTGCTGCTGGGCTATCGCGTGCCCAACGTCGGCGATGAAGGGCCAATGCACGCCGGCCTGCCGGATTTCAATACCCTGCTGGTGCCGCTTAATCTGCAGACGCTGCAGATTGTCTGGCCCACCGCGCTGTCGGTCGCCTTCGTCGGCCTGATGGAATCCCTGCTGACCGCCAAACTGGTGGATGACATGACCGATACGCCTTCCGGCAAGCGGCGTGAATCCTGGGCGCTGGGCGTCGGCAATATTCTGGCAGGCTTTTACGGCGGTATCGCCGGCTGCGCGATGATCGGCCAGACCATTGTTAACGTTGAGCTGGGCAAGGCGCGTACCCGGGTGTCCACCGTGGCCGCGGCGCTGGTGCTGCTGTTGCTGGTCACCGGTCTTAGCCAGATCATGGCGCAGATTCCGATGGTGGTGCTGGCGGGCATTATGATGGTGGTCGCGGTGAAAACCGTGAACTGGCACAGCCTGCAGCCGGCCACGCTGAAACGCATGCCGTGGTCGGAAACGCTGGTGATGGTGCTGACCGTCGCCGTCACGGTGTGGACCGGTAACCTCGCGCTTGGCGTGCTGGTGGGCGTGATGCTGGCCATGATGCTGTTTGCCCGCCGCATCGCTCACGTGATCCATGCCGAACGTCAGCTGAGTGACGATGGCGAGCAGGTGCACTACACGGTACGTGGCCCGCTGTTTTTCGCCAGCAGCAACGATCTGTTTGAGCATTTTGACTACGGCCACGATCCGCAGCGCGTCACCATCGATTTGACCCACGCGCAGATTTGGGATGCCTCCAGCGTGGCGGCGCTCGACGCCATTGAGTACCGCTACCAGCGGCACGGCGCCAGCGTCACCTTCACCGGCCTGGATAACCGCAGCAGCGATTTCCGCGATCGCCTCAGCGGCAATCTCGGCTAGATGTGCGATAGGGACGCCCGGTGCGGGCGTCCTGTTCGGCATTATTTTACCAGGGCAAACAGATCATTGAGCGATTCGCTCATGGTTGGGTGGGTAAAAATCTGGTCACGCAGCACGCTATACGGCAGCCCGGCATCCATTACCGTTTTCACGATGTTAATGACTTCATGCGAGTCCGCTGCCAGCAGCGCCACGCCGAGAATCTGCTGGCTGCCATTATCAACCACGGCTTTGAGCATGCCACGGGTATCGTCAACAACGCGCGCACGCGGAATCGCGGCGACCGGCAGTGTCACCACCTGAATATCCCGCCCCTGCGCGCGCGCCTGCGCTTCAGTCAAACCAATGCGTGATAACACAGGCGTCATAAACACGGAATATGGGATGTTAACGCGGTCTTCGGTGGTGCGCGTACCCTTACCCAGCAACTGATCGTAAACGATGCGGAAGTCATCTAGCGAAATATAGGTAAACTGTGGCCCGCCGGTAACATCGCCCAGCGCCCAGATATGATCCACGGAAGTTTTAAGCTGTTTATCGACGCGCACCGCGCCGCGCGCATCGGTCACCACTCCCGCGTTTTCCAGTTTCAGTGCCTTCGTCGCCGGGCGACGGCCCGTGGCGACCAGCAGCACATCGACTTCACGATCGCCCTGTGCGGTATGCAGCGTCACGCTGTCGCGACCGCTGGTTACACGCTGTAATGCAGTGTTGAGCTCGAGCTTAACGCCCTGCTCCTGCAGGATCCCGGCTATCGCCGCACTGATATCATCATCTTCCCGCGCCAGAAATTGCGGTGCACTTTCAAACAACGTCACTTCGCTGCCAAAACCGGCAAACATGGAAGCAAACTCAACGCCAATATAACCGCCGCCAAGGATCCCCAGCCGCTGCGGCAGTTGCGTTAAATTCAGGATACCGCTGCTGTCAACCACGCGCGGTCCGGCAACTAAGCCTTCCAGTGCGGGAAACACCGCTTCGGCACCGCTATTGATAAAAATACGCTCAGCATGAATCTGGCTGACCTGCTGCGAAGAGGTGATTTTCAGCGTGTGGGCATCCACAAATTCCGCCTCGCCATCAATAACATCGACCTGCGCAATAGCGGCCAGGTTGAGGTAATTCTTCTCACGCAACAATTCTACTACTGCCGCTTTGCGCTGCATGGCATCGCTGAAACTGGCATGATGTTGCACATCGTGTACCAGTGCTTTCGTTGGGATACAGCCAACATTAATGCAGGTGCCACCATACATTACGCGGGATTTTTCGATGATCGCGACACGCCATCCGGCGCGCCCCAGAGCCGCCGCCAGCGTTTTACCTGCTTTACCAAAGCCGATGATTGCTGCCTGATAATGGTTCATGATGTTCTCCATAAGCGTCAAAAATAGTCATCACCCAAAGCTTACGGTTTGCTGCCGCGCCGTATTTCGCCGCAACGCTGATATTTTTGTCTTTGCGTCTGAATCAAGCGGGCAGCTCAGGGAAAAGGGAAAAAACAGATGGATCCATTGAGTCAACTGCTGCTGCTGCATAACCCGCAGGGCAGCATAGATAAGAACTGCGTGCTGAGCGGTGAGTGGCAACTGCCGCACAGCGCCGGGCACCTGTGCGCAGTGCGCTGGCATACGGTCACAGGTGGCCCGGTCATGCTGGATATGCCCGTCACTGCGGGTGTCGAACTCAATGCTGGCAGCGTCATATTTCTGCCGCAAAACGCCGCGCATCGTATTTATCAGCGCCATACGCAGCCAACCCAACTGGTATGCGGCCTGCTGGAACTGCCCGCGTCGGCGCATGCTTTCCTCACCGCCCTGCCCGAAGTGCTAATGCTGGCCCCCGAACCCACAAGCAGCGATGGGCGCTGGCTGGCTGCGGTGCTGCCGTTCATCACCCAGAGTGCTGATGCACTGCCAGCTGCTGGTGATGCCGCACTTCGCAGCCAGCAGATTGGCAGCCTGTTCACACTGGCGGTGCGCCATGGGCTCTCAACTCACGCAGCGCACCCTGGCTTACTCTCCCTGGCTCTGCATCCACGGCTTGGTCCTTTAATCACCCAACTGTGCGCCGCGCCGGAAAGACCGTGGACGGTAGAAGCCATGGCTCAGCAAGTGTTTATGTCCCGCGCCTCATTCGCGCTGCTGTTCCGCCAGCTCAGCGCTACCACGCCGCTGGCCGTGCTCACCGCCCTTCGTCTGCAACTGGCCGCTCAGCGACTGGCGCGCGAAACAGCCCCGTTAATCAACATCGCTCTGGCCGTCGGCTACGCCAGCGAATCATCCTTTCACAAAGCGTTTGTCCGTGAGTTTGGCTGCACTCCGGGAGAATACCGACGTCGCGTTGAAACGCTGGCGCAGGACCGCTAAGAGTAAAGAAGAAAACTGTACGCGCTTCGCTTGCGTAAAGGCGGATTCGTGGCTTTGCTTATTTCTCAGTGCGTTAACGATTACGCGGTTCGTAACAGGAGGAGAGCAAGATGAGTGGTTTGATGAAGGCAGCCTTAGCGGCACTGACATTGGTTACCCTGGCCGGCTGTATGCAACACAGCGATGCGGTGGGCAGTGACGGACGTCCGCACGCACCCAGCAAGCAGTCAGTACCTGGCGCCAGCGAAGGCGAAGGCCCGGTCGGCCAGCCACAGGATTGAGATTAGCGGGACAGACGTTATGTCCCGGTTTTATTTTTCAGGCACAAAAAAACCGCCCTTGGGCGGTCACGACATTGCTACTTATTGCTTTGATTTTATTCGGTATTAAATATGGTGCCCGGGGCGGGACTTGAACCCGCACGACCATAAGCCGAGGGATTTTAAATCCCTTGTGTCTACCGATTTCACCACCCGGGCAGGGTGTAAACTGGAGGCGCGTCCCGGAGTCGAACCGAGGTGGACGGATTTGCAATCCGCTGCATGGCCACTCTGCCAACGCGCCTTTTAATCTGAGGTGCAAGCCGTCTGCGACGTATTGCAATATCTGGAGCGGGAAACGAGACTCGAACTCGCGACCCCGACCTTGGCAAGGTCGTGCTCTACCAACTGAGCTATTCCCGCATGTGCTTATGCTTCACCGAACTTGCTGATTTTATTCAGCTTCTTGCAGCCTTGCTGCCGTTCGATGCGATGCATTCTACTTATCTGACGCAACGAGTCAATAGAATTATCCACACACTGCGTCCGTTTGCTGCTTTTTAAATCGCATCGATCAGCTATCGAGCAAATCGCCGCGTGCCGCGCTTAAATACTGGAACATTGACCAGAAAGTCAGCACCGCTGCGATGTACAGCGCCACCACGCCAACGCCGACTACGGTCGCGTCCGGACGCCACAGCAGCGCCACCAGCGACAGCATCTGCGCCGTGGTCTTCACTTTGCCAATCCACGACACCGCCACGCTACTGCGCTTGCCAATCTCCGCCATCCACTCACGTAAGGCCGAGATAATGATTTCACGCGCGATCATGGTGGCGGCCGGCAGCGTGATCCACCAGGCGTGGAAATACTCGGCGACCAGCACCAGCGCCATCGCCACCATCACTTTGTCAGCGACCGGATCGAGAAAGGCACCAAAACGTGTTGTCTGCTTCCAGCGACGCGCGAGGAAGCCATCAAACCAGTCAGTGACCGCAGCAATGACAAACAGCAGCGCCGTCGCGAAGGGAGCCCAGTGAAATGGCAGATAGAACGCCAGCACGAAGAACGGGATCAGAACAACTCGAAACAGGGTAAGACACGTCGGAATGTTAAATTGCATATGCCAGTAACTGTCTGGTGTGAGTAGGATTTAACGTATGTTCCTACATTGCCCACCCTGTTTCAATGTTAGTGTTTCAGCGAGTAGTAGATTTTTTCCGCCAGGGCGAAGGAGATACCCGGTACTTTAGCGATCTCATCGACGCTGGCATTCATCAGCGGTTGCAGGCCGCCCATGTACTTCAGCAGCTGCTGACGCCGTTTGGGTCCGACGCCTTCAATGCTCTCCAGCGCGCTGGTGTTCTTCACTTTGGCGCGTTTTTTCCGGTGGCCCGAAATTGCGTGATTGTGAGCGTCGTCACGAATGTGCTGGATAACATGCAGCGCCGGCGAGTCCGGCGGCAGCGAAACGCCCTCGCCTTCCGCCGCAAAGAACAGCGTTTCCAGGCCGGCTTTACGGTCGCTGCCTTTTGCCACGCCGAGCAGAATCGGCCGGTTTTTATCCCATGGCACATCCAGTTCCGCAAACACCTGCTGCGCCTGCGCCAGCTGCCCTTTACCGCCATCGATCAGGATCACATCCGGGATCTTTTCCGGTTCCAGCGCCTTGCCGTAACGACGGCGCAGCACCTGATTCATCGCCGCGTAGTCATCACCGGGGGTGATTCCTTCAATGTTGTAGCGGCGATAGTCAGCGCGCAGCGGGCCGTCACGGTTGAACACCACGCAGGACGCGATGGTCTGTTCGCCCATAGTGTGGCTGATGTCGAAACACTCCATGCGGTTAATCTGCTCCAGTTTGAGGAACGCCGCCAGCGCCGCCAGACGCTGCTGGATGGTCGAGTGCTGCGCCAGCCGCGTCGTCAGCGCCGTGGCGGCATTGGTGCGCGCCAGCTTCAAATAGCGCGCGCGGTCGCCGCGCGGTTTGCTCTGAATGCTGACTTTGCGCCCGGCCAGTTCGCTCAGCGATGCGGCCAGCAGTTCCCGCTCAGGCAGAGTGAAGTCCAGCAGGATGTCCGCCGGTAAGGTACGTGCTTCGCTGCCCTGCAGATAGAACTGCCCGACAAACGTCTGCACCACTTCGGTGAGTTCCGTGTCCGCCGGCACCTTCGGGAAATAGCTGCGGCTGCCCAGCACTTTGCCCTGCCGGATAAACAGCACGTGCAGACAGGCCATGCCGGCGTCATAGGCCACGCCCATCACGTCGAGATCATCGCCCTGATTGGAGACGAACTGTTTCTCTGTAATCCGCCGCACCGCCTGAATCTGGTCCCGCAGGCGCGCCGCCTCTTCGAAGCGCAGGCCCACGCTGGCCTGCTCCATACGCTGCACCAGCTGATTAATTACCTGATCGTCTTTACCGGCCAGAAACAGCCGCACATAGTCGGTTTGCTGCGCATATTCCTCTTCGCTCACCAGGCCGGCGACGCAGGGGCCGAGGCAACGGCCAATCTGATACTGCAGGCACGGACGTGAGCGGTTGCGGTAGACGCTGTTCTCGCACTGGCGAATCGGAAACACCTTTTGCAGCAGCGCCAGGGTTTCACGCACCGCATAGCCGTTGGGAAACGGACCAAAGTATTCGCCTTTGGCGTGTTTGGCACCGCGGTGCATCGCCAGGCGCGGATGCGGATCGCCGCTAAGGAAAATATAGGGGTACGACTTATCATCGCGCAGCAGCACGTTGTAGCGCGGCTGATACAACTTGATGTAGTTGTGCTCCAGCAACAGCGCTTCGGTCTCCGTATGGGTGACCGTGACATCAATATTATGGATGTTGCTGACCAGCACTTCGGTCTTACGGCTCCCCACCTGCGTGCGGAAATAGCTGCTCAGGCGTTTTTTAAGGTCTTTGGCTTTACCAACATAGATCACCGTGCCTGTCGCGTCATACATGCGGTAGACGCCGGGCTGACTGGTCACGGTGCTGAGAAAGGCTTTGGGATTGAAAACGTCACTCACTACTGATTAACGGCTCCGCATTAAACAGGCCATGGCGTATGGCCAGATGCGTTAACTCTACGTCACCACTGATGTTCAACTTGCTGAACATGCGATAGCGATAGCTATTAACGGTTTTCGGGCTCAGGTTAAGCTGCTCGGAAATCTCCGTCACCTTTTGCCCTCGGGTAATCATCAGCATAATCTGCAATTCCCTTTCCGACAAACAGCTGAACGGTGATTCGGCGCGCTGCGGCTCAATCTGGCTCAGCGCCATCTGCTGAGCGATATCAGAGGCGATGTAACGCTGACCGGCGTGCACCGAGCGAATGGCGCTGACCACTTCCTGCGGCGCCGCCCCTTTGCTGAGATAACCTGCCGCACCGGCCTGCATGACTTTCGCTGGCAGGGGGTTTTCGGTGTGGATAGTCAGCATGATGATGCGGATATCCGGATTGAAGCGCACGATTTTGCGCGTCGCCTCCAGTCCGCCAATGCCGGGCATGTTCATGTCCATCAGCACCACATCCACAGGATGTGTGCGGCACCATTTTACCGCATCCTCACCACAGGCCACTTCCCCGGCAATCACCAGTCCCTTCATATCTTCCAGTATGCGACGAATACCGGCGCGTACCAGTTCATGGTCATCGACAAGAAGCAGGCTGATCAACGGGACGTACTCCGCAGGTTAGTGGGGGAAAATATATTTCAGGGGCGTTATCTTACCGGGTTTCGCGTGGAAAGAACATCAGGGGCGCCAGATAAATCTCAAAACCAATGACCCATGTCAAATAGCAGGCAGCGGTGATTGTTTTTTTAGCTGATGCAATACCATACTGGAATAAAATTGTTAAAATGTGACTAATATCATTAAGTTATAATTTATAACCCGCCTTCGCTTCTTCCCGCCGGCAGCACCTAAAAATAATCTTTCCGTGGAAGTTTTTTGCGCACAAAAAATAACGAACGGCGCAATTAATTAACCGTCTGCGCGCGGGTCGATGATGTGGCCTAAATTCTTCCATCAAGCGTATGATATACTCTGTTTTTTATGCACGGGAAGAATGTGTGCGCACAAGGTCATTCCACTAAGGAGATAATGATGAGTGATGAAGATTTCGTAACATCGCGCGATACCCAGGCGCTGGCGGATGAAGTCGCCTGCCTGAAAATGATGGTGACGCTGATCCTGAAAGGTATGGGCCAGGCTGATGCCGGTAAGGTGATCATCAACATGGAGCGCTACGTTCAGTCCGCGCTGGCTGATAAACCGCAGGCCGAGGTGTTCAGCAACACCATTCGCCAGATTAAAACCGCCTACCGTCAGTAAGCGGCGTGCCCTGCGCATCCTGCGCGGGGCGTTAGCTGTGTGACTGCCAGTTGACCGACACGCCCAGCGAGGGCAGCACTTCTTCCGGACTGAAGCGACGCGTGCCGCGATACTTCTCCGCCAGCGCCGGCTGCTGCACCGGAATACGAATGGCAAACAGATTGTCTTCTGACTGAATCAGTCCCGGCGAGAGCGGCTCGTACACCACCTGATGCTGCTCAAACATTTTCTCCAGCATCGGCGTGGCCGAACTGATCAAATACTCCATCCCGCTCAGCTCAGCCAGCTGTACCGAATGCCATAAGATGTTCAGCGGCAGTTCGGCATCCACTTCAAGGCGGGCCGAATAGCGCGACATTTCCCACACTTTTTGCTGATCAAAAGGCAGCACCATGCCTTCCGGCACTTCCGGCTCGTGCCATGGTAACAGACGTGCGCAGCCACAAATGCCCTGACGCGCAGTCCAGGCAATCAGCCAGGTGACATCGGAACGATCGAAGCGATCGTACTCCTGTCCCGGCGTGCTGAGTCGCGGCGGAATTGACCAGCCCTCGCCACGCGCAAAGACGCTGTAACGATAGGTGCCCAACTCGGCCAGCAAAGAGGACGGCATATCCTTTAGCTGTGTTTGAATTATTTTCATCATGCGCCCCTGACATCCCCATGTTTGCAATGATTTATTAAGCGCCAGCCTGGCGGAGTTTCCGGCGCAGGGTAGACAACTGACTGCGGCTTAGGAACTACTAAAATTAGTAGTTGCCTTTTCGCTATATCAGGCCGATGGCTGCGGCATAACAGGCAATCTGCGTTTTATTGGAAACATTAAAACGCTTTTGCATATTCTTTTGGTGAAAATTTACCGTGTGTTCAGAAATAGCCAGAATGAGGGAAATTTCGGCTGAGGTTTTTCCCTCCGCTGTCCATTTCAATATTTCCAGCTCGCGCTGACTAAAATCATTCGATAACACCACCATTGAGCCGTCATTCAGACGGTCCAGCACACGCAAACTCAGTTCCGCCAGGAAGTGCAGTTGCACCTCCAGCTCAACGCGTCTGTGCTGGGTCTGGCTGGGTTGTTGCGATGCTATAGATAATATACCAATGGCACGATTTAGCGCCATTGCCGAGCATGAAAAGCCACTTACCAGCCCTGCTGCATTGGCTTCTGCCCATAAATTGCCTGCGCCGGTAAATAAATCACGCGTCCACTCCACGCCGCGACCGGGCTGCTGGCAGAGCATTAACACCGGATCCACCGCATAGTAATTTTCACTTTCGTAGCGTTTCACCCAGCTCTGCGGATAGGTGCTAAAGAGAAAAATACGCGGTCGGGTAAAAGGCACCGGATGCTGTACCAAAAAGGCAAAAGCATCAAATCCAAGGGCCTCAACATGTTTTTGCAGCAGCGATTTCAATTGCAGCACTTCGGAAAGCGCCTGAAATTCTTTTTCAGTTTCGCCTCGCCAGACGAAATAATTATCGATGGTCATTATTGCCCTGGCGCTGTTTCACGCCTTATTCATAACAGGATATCTGTGCCGATTAATGTAAAAAATAAATTAACCAGAGAAAAAATATTGATTGAAACCAGAGCGGCATTGCGGGCAAAAAGTGATAACTACCTTGTTGTCAATATGTTACCCAAATGAGAAATTAAACTATGGTGCGTTTGCCAGCGGCACCATCAGGATGATAAGTCGTGCGAATCAGAATAAGATTTTTCTGAAGAATTTTCAATCGTCCTGTTGATTAAAGGCCAGACTTCGCAGATAAAACATTCGCCTCATCATTAATCGCTATTATCTTTGCCATTCCCCTTTTTTATACCGCCCGTCATAATCTTTCTGCTGATTAAGTCCGCAGCGCGGCTTAATTCCAGTTATTTCTGCAGTGTTTCCCTGCCGTGCCCCTGTGGCAGACATTTCCGGCACCGTCTTTTCCAGCTACGCTTTAGCAGAGGCGCAAGGTGGCAGGCACCAGCATAGCTCCGCAGGCTGGCGCGATTTCAGTAAACTGAGTGGGACTGACTATGTTAAACCAGCTGGCATTACCTTTTCTGGTCGTGGGCGTGTGTACCGCCCTGATGATCGCTAAAGATCTGTTGCGTCACCCGCATCCGCTGGCGGTCATGAATATCATCTGGCCGCTCACCGGGCTGTACATGCCGTTTTTCGGCTGGCTGGCATGGTGGTATCTCGGGCGTAAACCGTCACGTCAGCGAAAACTGGCGCTGCTGCTGCCATCCGGATTAACCGGTTATGCCAGCTGGCAAACCATTTTTATTTCCACTTCGCTCTCTGCCGCCGCCTGTATATTCGGCGACATCATCACCCTGCCAATAGTCACTCTGCTCAAGCATTTTGCTATTAGCCCGGCGCTGTGGTTTCAGGCGGTTATTTGCGTGATGATTTCGTTACTGGCGGGATTATTTTTTCAGTTTCTGGCCATTCGCCAGCGGGAACAACTTTCTATTGTCCGTACGTTATTATTAGCGCTGAAAACAGAAACCTTTCCGCTGCTGATTTATCAAACGGGAATCTTTATCTTTATGACGCTGGCCCTAAAATATGTGCTTAATCAACAGCTCAATCCCCTGCTCAGCGCCTTCTGGTTTATGTTACAGCTGGCGATGCTCACCGGATTTATTTTCTCCTGGCCGGCAAATCATTTCCTCATCAAACGCGGATTAAAGCCGGCGGTGTAGTTTAGCGACAAAAGCCTGCGCCGCGCATGCCAAGGTGGAAATGGCTGGCATGCGCCGCATTGTAATCCGGCCCCAGCGCATTACCGAAGCTGGCACAGCCGTTGCGCCATAACGCGTGCAAACCGGCAGCGGCCTGCGGCGGTTGCTGCCAGTTTTTGCCTACCTGTAGCCAGCGCCCATCCGCCAGCTGAAAGCCCGTGATGTCCCACGCCTCCGCCGTCGCGTGTTCACTGCGGCGTCCTTCCTGGCGGTGATAAATATTGCGGCAGGCGTAACTGCCAACATGCGCGATGCGGCGCAGCGGCGAGGTAATGCCGGCCTGCTGCAGCGCCGCATTGCTGCGCGTAACATACAGCGTGCTGGCCACCGCCATCGGACAGCTGGCAAGAAAACTGCTGCTCAGCGTGACCTCACCGAAGCGGCTGATGCGCAGCGGTTGATCAATCGGACAATCGCCCTGCAGCGGCGGCACCTCACGGAAACTGACTCTGCCCTGCGCGCTGGCCGCACGCATCACCGCCAGACACGCGGCCGGATCGCTGCTCAGCCGCTGCAGCTTATAGCGCGTCATCCAGCCCGGCGGATCGGTAACCTGGAGCGGTATAAACGGATTCCACTGTGGCGGCAGATGGGTTTTCAGCCAGGGTAAACTCCACCAGCCGCACAGGGCCAGCAGCACTATCGCGAGCAATGCGCGCACGCTGCCTCACTTTTTCCGGGTTCATCGAAATGACAAGTGTAGAACCCTGCGCAGCGCTGCGTGGTGCAAGCGGCTCATTTGCAGAACATTTACGCAAAATGACGGCACGGCGCGCCATGTAAATATTTACTGACACGGTAAAGCACGCAAAAGGGCACAAAGGTTTAAAAACCATTACCGAGAGTGGCCGCCTTTCCTCTATCTTATGCCCTCTTGCCCTGTGCAACAGCACGTTATTCAACAGCCAGCAGAGCTGACACAACATCAAGACAGGAAAGATATTTTTATGGTTGATCAATCTAAAGCGGCGCCCATTGAGGCCGAACAGCCGGAAAAACTCCGGCGCAACCTGCATAACCGTCACATCCAGCTTATCGCCATCGGCGGTGCCATTGGCACCGGTCTGTTCATGGGCTCCGGTAAAACCATCAGCCTGGCGGGTCCGTCGATCATCTTCGTCTATATGATCATCGGTTTTATGCTGTTCTTTGTGATGCGCGCCATGGGTGAGCTGCTGCTCTCCAACCTTGAGTACAAATCCTTCAGCGACTTTGCCGCCGATCTGCTCGGTCCGTGGGCCGGTTATTTCACCGGCTGGACTTACTGGTTCTGCTGGGTGGTGACCGGCATCGCCGACGTGGTGGCGATCAGCGCCTATTTCCAGCTGTGGTTCCCGGACTTCTCGATCTGGATGAGCGCGCTGCTGTGCGTGTTTGTTTTCCTTGCCCTGAACATCGCCACGGTAAAACTGTTTGGCGAGATGGAGTTCTGGTTCGCCATTATCAAAATTGTCGCCATCGTGGCGTTAATCATCACCGGGATTGTGCTGGTCAGCCTGCATTACCCTTCGCCGAACGGGAGCCACGCGGCGCTGAGCAATATCTGGGATCACGGCGGCATGTTCCCGAAAGGGCTGAGCGGTTTCTTTGCCGGCTTCCAGATTGCGGTGTTTGCCTTTGTCGGCATTGAACTGGTGGGTACGGCGGCGGCGGAGACCAAAGATCCGCATAAAGTTCTGCCGCGTGCCATCAATGCGATCCCGCTGCGCATCATCATGTTCTACGTGCTGGCGCTGCTGGTGATCATGGCGGTGACGCCGTGGAACCAGGTCATGCCGGATCGCAGTCCGTTCGTTGAAATGTTTGTGCTGATTGGCCTGCCGGCCGCTGCCAGCATCGTTAACTTTGTGGTGCTGACCTCCGCGGCCTCCTCAGCCAACAGCGGCATCTTCTCCACCAGCCGCATGCTGTATGGCCTGGCGGAACAGGGCGTGGCGCATAAGGCGTTTGGCCGTCTCTCGGCGCGCGCGGTGCCGACCACCGGCCTGTTCTTCTCCTGCCTGTGTCTGCTGGCTGGCGTGGCGTTGATCTACCTGATTCCGGATGTGATGACGGTCTTCACCATGGTGACCACGGTTTCGGCGATTCTGTTTATGTTTGTCTGGACCATTATCCTGTGCAGCTATCTGGCCTACCGCAAACAGCATCCGCAGCGTCATGCGGCGTCACGCTTCAAAATGCCACTCGGCAAGCTGATGTGCTGGGTGTGCATGGCTTTCTTTGCCTTTGTGCTGGTGCTGCTGACCCTGCAGGAAGATACCCGCCAGGCGCTGATGGTGACGCCACTGTGGTTTGTGGTGCTGACCATGGGCTGGCTGCTACGCCGGCGTAAAGCCTGATCCACCTAAACGAAAAGGCCCGGTTATCCGGGCCTTTTTCGTTATAAGCGTTCTGTGAATTTGTGCCACGCCTGCCCCAGCGACGGCCGCAGCGAATCTTCCCGCTGTGGTGCTGCTGCCGGCGCTGCGGCGGGACCGAGATTAAAGGTAAAGGTGTAATCCGGCTCTTCCCCCATGCGCAAATCCACGATCAGCGTGTCGTTGCCCTGCTGGCGCATGGCATAAAATCCATGGCTGAACCACGCAACGCGTTCCGCGTGCCACTGGCCTTTAAACGGGGCAAAAAGCGCGGGATGGCGATCGTACCAGCGGATCTGTAAGGGACGATCGGGCGACAGCAGCGACCACCAGGCTTCCCCGTAGCGCTGCGGCGTGATAATTACCGTGCGCCACACCAGCGTGTTGAACGCGGTGGGCGTCACCAGCAGTTGCTGCGGCTGCACGGCCTGCTGCGTCAGCTGGTGCTCAATATGCCGGGTAGCAACACTTTGCGCCACCATGCTCCAGCCCAGGTACAGCGTGCTGATGAGCAATCCGGCCTGATTCCAGCGCAGCCCGCACGCATCCCGCCGCCACAGTGCGACGATCAGGGCGATCAGCAGCGGCAGCGTGTAAAGCGGATCGATGATGAACATGCTGCCGATGGCGAACGGGTAATCGGTCAGCGGCAGCCCGAGCTGCGTGCCGTACACCGTGGTCAGGTCCAGCAGCGGATGCGTGATCAATGCCAGCCAGATGGCGAGGCACCAGGCGCGCCAGTGCTGCCGGCTGCGCGTCGCGCCAGCCACCAGCCAGCCAAATAACGGTGCCACCAGCGTCAGCCACAGCAGCGCGTGGCTCTCGGTGCGGTGCAGCGTCATGTTGCGAATGGCATCGCCGTGGTCGATAAACACGTCGAGGTCTGGCAACGTGCCCGCGACCGCCCCCGCCAGCGCCGCCTGCCACAGCGGCACGCGTTTGCCCATTACGGCCACGGTCACCGCCGCGCCCAGCGTTAGTTGTGATAGCGAATCCATGCACTCTCCTGGTCAGCCACGGGGATCAGCGCACGCGGATCCCTTCAATGATCATGCGCTGAACGTTATCCAGCGTCTGGGCAAAAAATTCCGCATCGTTTAGCGTCTGGCCGGTGATGGCTTCCACCTGGGACGCGAAATCAGCGTAGTGCTGCGTGGTCGCCCACAGCAGAAAGAACAGATGCTGCGGCTGCACGCCGGCAATACGCCCTTCGGCGATCCACTGTTCGATAATCGCCGCTTTGTCATCCACCAGCGCTTTTAAATCCCCCGCCAGCTCGCCCTTCAGCAGCGGCGCGCCCTGCAGCATCTCCAGACAGAACAGGCGCGATGCCTGCGGGTGGTCACGCGACACTTCCAGCTTGAGACGAATATAGTTGCGGATGGCCACCAGCGGATCCTGGTCATGACGCAGCGCACGTAGCGGCGCCAGCCACACATCAAGAATCTCTTTCAGTACCGCCACATACAGCACTTCTTTTGACGGATAGTAGTAAAGCAGGTTAGTTTTTGAGACGTCCGCGCGCTCAGCCACCTTATCCAGACTGGTGCCGTGAATGCCAAACTGCGAGAAGAAGGCCAATGCCGCTTCCAGAATAGCTGCCCGTTTCGCCGCAACGGCCCGCGATCGGCGTCCTGGCTTTTTTTCATCGCTTTTCACACTGTTACCTCTTCCATCCTGCGAAATCGCATCATAACAAACGCCCTGTATCCTGCCTAATGCTGTGCCCTGCACCTTTTTCGCTCAGGTGACGCATGAAAAACGTGCAATTTGTTTTGACCAGATGGTCTGTTTTGGACCAGTCACTCAGGATTCATTACGTCGCCAATTTTAACTGATTGTTATGTATCACTTTTAAAATTGTGGCACAGGCTTTGCAATTTTGTGATCGAGCGCCGCCCGCAGGATGCGTGCAGGAAGCAACGCAGCGCGTGAAGCAATCCATGTTCAATGCAGAGAGGTTTCACATGAAAATTGGCGTTTTCGTTCCGATTGGCAACAATGGCTGGCTCATCTCCACGCATGCCCCGCAATACAAGCCGACCTTTGAGCTCAACAAAGCGATTGTGCTCAAGGCTGAGCACTATCACTTCGACTTTGCCCTGTCGATGATTAAGCTGCGCGGCTTCGGCGGCAAAACCGAATTCTGGGACCACAACCTGGAGTCCTTCACCCTGATGGCCGGGCTGGCCGCGGTGACCTCACGCATTGAAATCTACGCCACCGCCGCCACCCTGACGCTGCCGCCCGCCATCGTGGCGCGCATGGCCGCCACCATCGACTCCATCTCGGGCGGCCGCTTCGGCGTCAATCTGGTGACCGGCTGGCAGAAGCCGGAGTATGAGCAGATGGGGCTGTGGCCGGGCGATGAATATTTTGCCAGCCGCTACAACTACCTGACGGAGTACGTCACGGTGCTGCGCGACCTGTGGGGCACTGGCCAGAGCGACTTCAAAGGTGAGTTCTTCACCATGAACGACTGTCGCGTCAGTCCGCAGCCGCAGAAGCCGATGAAGGTGATTTGCGCCGGTCAAAGTGATGCCGGCATGGCCTTTTCGGCGCAATACGCTGATTACAACTTCTGCTTCGGCAAGGGCGTCAATACCCCGACCGCCTTTGCACCCACCGCCGCACGCATGAAACAGGCCGCGGACAAAACCGGGCGCGACGTCGGTTCCTACGTGCTGTTTATGATTATCGCCGCCGAAAGCGACGAAGCCGCGCGCGCCAAATGGGAACACTACAAAGCCGGTGCTGACGAGGAAGCCCTCGCCTGGCTCACCACGCAGAGCCAGCAGGACACCAAATCCGGCAGTGACACCAATGTGCGCCAGATGGCCGATCCGACCTCTGCCGTCAACATCAATATGGGCACGCTGGTCGGTTCCTATGCCAGCGTGGCACGCATGCTGGATGAAGTGGCGCTGGTGGAAGGCACCGAAGGCGTGCTGCTGACCTTTGATGATTTCCTGCAGGGCATTGAAGATTTTGGTGAACGTATCCAGCCGCTGATGGCGTGCCGCCGCGCGCTGATTGACGCCCACAAGGAGGTTGCATAATGAATACCGTCGTTTGTGCCCACAGCAGCAGCCAGCCTGCAGTGACTCTGCCGGCGCGCCCGGAAGCCATCGCCCTGCCGCCGGCGCAAAGCGCGCTGATTGTGGTGGATATGCAGAACGCCTACGCCAGCCAGGGCGGCTATCTCGATCTGGCCGGGTTTGATGTCTCCGCCACGCAGCCGGTTATCGCCCGGATTCATCAGGCGGTCACCGCCGCCCGCGCGGCAGGGATGCAAATTATCTGGTTCCAGAACGGCTGGGATAATCAGTATGTCGAAGCCGGTGACGCCGGTTCGCCTAATTTCCATAAATCCAACGCGCTGAAAACCATGCGTCAGCGGCCGGAGCTGCACGGCACGCTGCTGGCAAAAGGCGGCTGGGATTATGCGCTGGTGGATGAACTGGTGCCGCAAGCCGGCGATATCGTGCTGCCCAAACCGCGCTACAGCGGCTTTTTCAACACGCCGCTCGACAGCATGCTGCGCAGCCGCGGTATTCGTCATCTGGTGTTTACCGGCATTGCCACCAACGTCTGCGTGGAATCGACGCTGCGCGACGGCTTTTTCCTCGAGTATTTCGGCGTGGTGCTGGCCGATGCCACCCATCAGGCCGGACCGTCGTTTGCTCAGCAGGCGGCGCTGTTCAACATTGAAACCTTTTTTGGCTGGGTCAGCGATACCGACACCTTCTGCGAGGCGCTGAAGTCGTAACCGCCGTTTCACCTGCACGCTTAATAATAAGGACTCTGAGTCATGCCTAAAACAGTGATTATTCCTCCCGGCACCACGACGCCGATCGCTCCGTTTGTGCCCGGCACTTTAGCCGATGGCGTGGTGTACGTTTCCGGTACGCTGCCGTTCGATGCCGACAACAACGTGGTGCACGTCGGGGATGCGGCGGCGCAAACCCGCCACGTGCTGGAAACCATCAAAAAAGTGATCGAGACCGCCGGTGGCAGCCTGCAGGACGTCACTTTCAACTCGATTTTCATCACCGACTGGAGCAACTACGCGGCGGTAAACCAGGTGTATGCCGACTATTTCCCCGGCGACAAACCGGCGCGCTTCTGTATTCAGTGCGGTCTGGTGAAACCCGATGCGCTGATTGAAATCGCCAGCGTGGCACACATTGGCCGGCAGGAGGCGTAATGCATCTGGACATTCAGGGATTAAGCGCGCCCGACGCGCCAACGCTGGTGCTGTCGTCCGGGCTAGGCGGCGTGGCCGCTTTCTGGCAACCGCAGCTGGCGGCACTGACGCCACACTATCGCGTGGTGACCTACGATCAGCGCGGCACCGGTCGCAGCCCCGATACGCTGCCGGAAGGTTACAGCATGGCGATGATGGCAGCGGAACTGGCCGACGCGCTGGCGGAGCACGGCATCGAACAGTATGACATCGTGGGCCATGCGCTTGGCGGGCTGATTGGCCTGCAGCTGGCGCTCGATTATCCGCAGCGCGTGGGACGCGTGGTGGTGATTAACGGCTGGCTGGCGCTGGATGCCCACACCGAGCGCTGCTTCCAGGTGCGCCAGGATCTGCTGCTCAACGTTGGTGTTGAAGCGTTTGTGCGCGCGCAGCCGCTGTTTCTTTATCCGGCCGAATGGCTGGCACGCCATCAGTCGCGCATCAGCGCGGAGGATGTGCATCACGTGGCGCATTTCCAGGGCATGGAGAACCTGCTGCGGCGTCTGCACGCGCTGAAATCGGCCGATTTCCGTCCGCACGCCTCGCGAATCACCCAGCCGGTGCTGGCGATATGCAGTCAGGATGACCTGCTGGTGCCGTGGAGCTGCTCGCCGCAGCTGGCGCAGGCGCTGCCCAACGGCAGCCTGATTGAGATGCCGTGGGGCGGCCATGCCATGAGCGTGACCGATGCCGACAACTTTAATGCGCTGCTGCTGCGCTGGCTGGCGGACACCGCCACGCCGGCTCGCCGCGCCAGCTAATCACGGAGCCGATGATGAGCGTACATGAACTGCCCCTGCTGCCCGAAGTGAGCCAGCAGGCTTTCCGCGATGCCATGTCCGGCCTGGGCGCGGCGGTCAATATCATCACCACCGACGGGCCGGCCGGACGCGCCGGTTTTACCGCCACCGCGGTGTGCAGCGTCAGTGATACGCCGCCGACGCTGCTGGTCTGCCTCAATCGTAATGCATCGGTGTGGCCGATCTTCCGCGACAACGGCGTGCTGTGTGTGAACACGCTGGCCGCTGGCCAGGAATCGCTGTCAACGCTGTTTGGCGGTAAAACCCCGATGGCGGAACGTTTTGCCGCCGCCCGCTGGCACACGCAGCGCAGCGGCGCACCGCTGCTGCAGGGGGCACTGATGGCGTTCGACTGCACTATCACGCAGGTCGTCAGCGTGGCGACACACGACATTCTGTTTTGCAACGTGATGGCGCTGGAGCGCCATGATGCCCAGCCCGGTCTGATGTGGTTTGACCGTCGCTACCATGCCCTTTCACGGCAGGACGCCCGCTAACGCCGCACCGTGCGGCCCGGTTCGACCACTACCCTGGAGAAGACGATGGCGAGTTCCTGGTTCCCCCGCTGGCAGAAAAAGTCAGCCATGAGCGATAACGGGCTGATTGCCCCCGACGAGACTCTGCCGCTTGGGCAGACGTTCGTGCTGGGCCTGCAGCATGCGGTAGCAATGTTTGGCGCAACGGTGCTGATGCCGCTGCTTATGGGGCTGGACCCCAACCTGGCGATTCTGGTTTCCGGTATCGGCACCCTGCTGTTCTTTATCATTACCGGTGGTCGCGTGCCGAGTTATCTCGGATCGAGCGCCGCGTTTGTCGGCGTGGTGATCGCCATTACCGGCTTCAACGGTCAGGGGCTCAATCCCAACCTGGCGCTGGCGCTGGGCGGCGTTATTGCCTGCGGCGCGCTCTACACGCTGATTGGCCTGGTGGTGATGAAAGTGGGTACCGGCTGGATTGAACGGCTGATGCCACCGGTGGTCACCGGTGCGGTAGTGATGGCCATCGGCCTTAATCTGGCACCGATTGCGGTGCACAGCGTCTCCGCCTCGATGTTTGATAGCTGGATGGCGGTGATGACGGTGCTGTGCATCGGGCTGGTGGCGGTGTTCACCCGCGGCATGGTGCAGCGGCTGCTGATTCTGGTCGGACTGATTGTCGCCTGGGCGCTGTACGCTCTGCTGACCAACGTGATGGGCTTCGGCAAGCCGGTGGATTTCAGCCGCGTGGCCAGCGCCGCGTGGTTTGGTCTGCCGCACACCACCGCGCCAGTATTTGATATGCAGGCAATCGTGATGATCGCACCGGTGGCGATTATTCTGGTGGCAGAGAACCTCGGCCATATTAAAGCGGTGGCGGGCATGACCGGGCGTAATCTCGATCCGTGGATGGGACGCGCGTTCGTCGGCGACGGCCTGGCAACCATGCTGTCTGGTTCCATCGGCGGCAGCGGCGTCACCACCTATGCCGAAAACATTGGCGTGATGGCGGTGACCAAAGTCTACTCCACGCTGGCGTTTGTCGCTGCGGCGCTGATTGCGCTGGTGCTGGGCTTTTCGCCTAAGTTCGGCGCGCTCATCCACACCATTCCCGGCCCGGTGATTGGCGGCGCTTCAATTGTGGTGTTTGGCTTAATCGCCGTGGCGGGCGCGCGCATCTGGGTGCAGAACCACGTCGATTTTAGCCAGAACAGCAATCTGATTATGGTGGCCACCACGCTGGTGCTCGGCGCCGGGGATTTTGCGCTGAAGATCGGCAGCTTTACCCTCGGCGGCATCGGCACGGCCACCTTCGGTGCCATCATCCTCAACGCAATTCTGCAGCGACGCGGTGCCGCGCTGACCCAGCCGGCGGCGCGCCCGCAGCCTTAAGGCTTCTGCGGTGCCTGCTCCGGCACCGCTTTTTTGCGCCGCAGGCGCAGTTCACTGACAATCACCCCGCAGACAATCAGTGCGCCGCCCAGCAGCGCCGCGGCCGGTAACCGTTCGCCGGCAATGCGTCCGACCACACCGGCCCACACCGGCTCGCCGGCATAAATCACTGTGGCGCGCGTCGGCGAGACGCTGCGCTGCGCCCAGTTCATGGTGACCTGAATCAGCGCGCTGGCCGCGCCGAGGCCCAGCGCGCTAAACAGCAGCGGTGCCGATAGCGTGGGTAAAGATTCGCCGTTGGGCAGCATCAGCACGAAGGCGCAGGCCGAAGCCACCAGCAGCTGTACCAGCGTCACGCGGCGCACATCGACCTGCCCGGCGTAGCGGCTGATAAGAATGATCTCGGCGGCAATGGCGAGGGTGCTGAGCAGCGTGGCGATCTCACCGGCATTCAGCGTCAGGCTGCCATCCTGCGGACCCGCCACCAGCACCAGACCGGTGAACGCCAGCAAAATGCCCAGCCACGCCATCAGGCCCGGCGGCCGGCGCAGAAACAGCCATTGCAACAGCGGCACCACCGGCACGTAAAGTGCCGTCAGAAACGCCGACTGGCTGCTGGAAATGGTTTGCATACCCCAGGTTTGCAATCCGTAACCGCCGGCAATCGCCACGCCAATCAGCGCACCCGCTTTGATTTCCAGCCAGGTAATGTGACGCAAATAGCGGCGAAAGAAAAAGGCCAGCAGCAGCGAGGCGGTAGCGAAACGCAGCCCGACAAAAAAGAACGGCCCCGAATGCGCCATGGCGCGATGCACCACCAGAAAGGTGCCACCCCAGACCATAGTGATAAAAATAAGTACCAGCTCCTGACGCGTAATACGCAGGCTGAGGCGGGAAGTGGAAGCAGACATAACGCACCAGAATAGAGGACTGGCGCACATTTTTGCTGATTAGCCGGGCAAATTGCAATCATTGTAACCGCCGGGCGTACCCGGCGGCCGAGGATACCGTCACAGACGCACTATTTTTTCGCGCGGCTGCGTCCCCCCTTTTCACCTGCTTCGGCAGCACGCTGCGGATCATTTCTGAAATTCCCGCCGCTGTTTTTACCGCCTTTTCGACCCGCTTCCGCGGCCCTTTCGCGATCTTCCGCGAAGTTGCCTGATCCTCCACGATGTTGAGCCATCATTTCCTCCAGGTATTGAGCATAGGTGGTGAAGACATTTCACTGCGCTAACAGTGTCAGGTCAGGTGCGTAATATCTCGCCACACCCGCTTAAAGCATAGCCAATGGATGCGCACAATCAGGCACATATTCATACTTTGCAACAGATAAACCGCTTAGCATCGCTTTTATGGCAAGATATTAAGCTGAAAAACAAGCGGTTAGCGGCAGAAGTCGCAGCGCGATCTCCGTGACTGTTCAATGGCTGACCAGCATAGCGCGCAGCCTCTTCTATACTTCTTTCTGTTCCTTACACCACAGGATGAAAACACGATGGCAAAAATTCTGGTGCTTTATTACTCCATGTATGGACATATCGAGACCATGGCTAACGCGGTGGCGGACGGTGCGAAGAGCGTGAGCGGTGCCGAAGTCACCATTCTGCGCGTGCCGGAAAGTATGGATGCCGAACGGTTTGCTCAGGTCGGCGGGAAGGTTAATCAGCCGGCGGCGGAAGCCAAACCGGACGACCTGCCGCAGTACGATGCCATCATCGTCGGCACCCCGACGCGCTTCGGCAACATGTCCGGTCAGATGCGTAATTTCTGGGACCGCACCGGCGGCCTGTGGGCCTCTGGCGCGCTGTACGGCAAGATTGCCAGCGTGTTTGCGTCTACCGGCACTGGCGGCGGTCAGGAGCAGACTATCACCTCGGTGTGGACCACCCTGGCACATCACGGCATGGTGATTGTGCCCATCGGCTACGGCACCAAAGAGTTGTTTGATATTTCGCAGGTGCGTGGCGGTACGCCGTATGGCGCAACCACGCTGGCGGGCGGTGATGGATCGCGCCAGCCCTCGGCGGAAGAACTGGAAATTGCCCGTTATCAGGGCCAATACGTCGCCGGTCTGGCGGTAAAACTGAAAGGATAAATTCCCAACAGGAGAGAGTTATGGCAACAGAACAGTTTAAAGCTCACCACGTGGGCGAATGGGCGACCTTACGTCACACCTCACCGGAAATCGCTGAAGCAATTTTCGAAGTGGCGAATTATGACGAACGGCTTGCCGAAGAGATCTGGCGCCAGCAAGGCAGCGATGAGGTGTTATTCCGCGCCTTCGAGAAAACCGATCAGGATGTCCTGACGTGGGACGATAAACCGGTCGAACGTAAAAACATCTGAAGCACTGGCGGGCATGTCCCGCCTTCTCATTTTTAGCCGTCAGGGAGCCTTTATGTCAGCCTATCAAAGCATTAATCCGGCCAACAATCAGCTGCTGAAAACCTGGCCATCACACGATGACAGCTACACGCAGCAGGCGCTGCACACCGCCGATGCGCTCTACCATTCGCCGTGGAGCAAAGGCGATATTCAGCCGCGTCTGCAGGTGCTGCAGCGTCTGGCAGAGTTGATCGATCAGCGCAGCGAAGAGCTGGCCACCATCGCCAGCAAAGAGATGGGTAAGCTGATTGGCCAGAGCCGCGGCGAAGTAAAAATCTGCGCCAGCATCGCGCGCTATTACGCCGAACACGCGGCAAGGCTGTTGCAGGCACAGCCCTATCCCAGCGATGTCGGTGATGCCTGGCTCGAATACCATCCGATTGGCGTGGTGGTGGCCGTCGAGCCGTGGAATTTCCCGTATTATCAGCTGATGCGCGTGCTGGCACCGAACCTGGCACTGGGCAACCCGGTGCTGGCGAAACATGCCAACATTGTGCCGCACTGTGCCGACGTGTTTGAAAAGCTGGTGCTGGAAGCCGGTGCGCCGCAGGGCGCGTGGACCAATCTGTTTATCTCTAACCAGCAGGTGGCCGATCTGATTGCCGATCCGCGCGTGCAGGGCGTGGCGCTCACCGGTTCAGAGCGCGCCGGCAGCGCGGTGGCTGAGCAGGCCGGTAAGCACCTGAAAAAATCCACGCTCGAGCTGGGTGGTAACGATGTGTTTGTGGTGCTGGATGATGCCGACATTGATGAAGCGGTGCGCCAGGGGGCGCAGGCGCGGCTCAGCAACTGCGGTCAGGTGTGTACCGCGGCCAAGCGCTTTATTCTGCATGAAAAGATTGCCGAAAGCTTTATGGCTAAGTTTAGCGCGGCGCTGCAATCCGCTACGCCCGGCGATCCGTTAGATGAAAAAACCACGCTGGGGCCGCTGTCGTCACAGGATGCACGTGACCGGCTGGTGAAACAGGTGGACGAGGCGGTGGCGCATGGCGCACGCGTGGAGTGCGGCGGACGCGTAATCGACGGCGTCGGCTGCTACTACCAGCCAACCATCCTGACCGGCCTGACGCCGGATAACCCGGCTTATTATCAGGAGTTTTTCGGCCCGGTGGCGCAGGTGTATGTGGTGGCGGACGATCGTGCTGCCGTGGCGCTGGCTAACGATTCGCACTACGGTTTGGGCGGTTCCGTGTGGACGCGGGACATTGCGCGCGGGCGCAACATGGCTTCGCAGATTGAGACCGGCATGGTGTTTATCAATTCGCAGAGTGATACCGCGGCTGAGCTGCCGTTCGGCGGCGTGAAGCGTTCCGGCTATGGCCGTGAACTGTCCGATCTCGGGCTGAAGGAGTTTGCTAACCAGAAACTGGTCGTGGTAGCCGGTTAAGCGGCATGAAACCACCGTGGAACTGAACGGTGGTTTTATTCGATTTACTGCGGTGCGCGTCAATGCGCAGCCGGTAACAACACAGCAGGGTCGCCGTGCATGGCGACCCTGCTGGCGTTTTAGTTGCTGGCTGCTGCCGGCTGTTGCGCGGGTTTCGCGTCCGCCTCCGGCTTCGCCGGCGCTGCTTCAGCCTGCGCTTTCTGCGCCGCTGCAGCATCGGCTTTCGCCTTCTCATCTGCGGCCTTCTGAGCGCTGGCCTTCTCAGCTTTGGCTTTGTCGTCCGCCGTTTTTTGCGCCGCGGCCTTGTCCGCCTTCACTTTTTCCTCAGCGGCTTTGGCGTCAGCGGCTTTCTGCGCTGCAGCTTTATCAGCCGCGGCTTTGTCAGCCGCCGCTTTATCTGCGCTGGCCTGATCCGCTTTGGCCTGTGCGTCATCGCTGGCTGCCGGCGCGGCAGCAGGCTGTGCGGCCGGTGCCGGTGCGGCTGGCTGCAGCGGTGTACCCTGCAGCGCGTTGTTCAGCGCGCTGGTGAACTGATCCCAGCTGCAGTAGCCGTTGGCGTCAGTGTCACACCCCGCCAGCTGCAGCGTAACGCGCTTCGGTGGGTTCTTCAGGCTCAGCACATCGGCATTACGCAGCTGATCCGCCGTCTGATAGACATACTCCACTTTCAGCAGATCTTTATTGTTCTTCGCATCGTGCCAGCGTTCAAACACCACCTGGCCGCCAATCGGGGTTTTCTCGTCGTTACCCGGCAGCTCGTATGGCTTAATCTGCAGCGCGCTGAGCAATGACGCGATATTCGAATCGTGTCCGACCATCAGCGTGACTTTTGGCGCGGTGGCTTTGTCCTGATCGACCAGCTGGCTGCGGATGTAATCCACCAGCGGTGCGGCAACGTCACGCGCCACTTCCGGCGCGGTAAACAGCGCATCCTGATAGCCATTTTTGATCGCCGCCAGCTCTTTCCACTGTTCAGGCGTTTTGATTTGTCCCCAGGCAACCTGATCCGCCGGGAAACCTTCGTAATACTGCAGCGTGAAGGCGTCGACCAGCGAGTTACCCACTTTCAGCGGGCCATTGACGCCGGGCTCTTTGCCGTTTTCCGCGCTAAAGGTGTTGTCGCCGCTGCTCAGGTCGCACTGTTTCTTGCCGTTACAGGCCGGGGCTGATTTGTAATCGACGATTTTTTCCAGCCGCTGGAAGGCCGGCTTCAGCGCCAGCTTCTCATTGGCTGCGGTCATCGCCGCCAGCGCTTTCTTGTTAAACGCTTCGCTGCCATCGGTGATTACCGGATTAAAGATTGGGTCCATAGTGCCCATCGCATCCTGATGGGTGACAGCGATATCGCAGCCCGGGAAAGCCCCGGTGACGAAATACTGCGCCGTTGCGACGGTGCGCTGCAGGCTGTTGGCATAGACAAAGATGTTGCTGCTGTCCGGACAGGTGCCGTTCTGTACCAGCCCCTGCTGGGCCAGCCACTGACGGGTGTAGTTACCCATGTAGACTTCCAGCACGCCGCCTTTGGTGGTCAGCTCACCGCCGGGCACATCCCACTGCGGCCAGCTTTTTTTCGTCGCCTGCTCCAGCACGCTGCCGTTGTTGGCCAGCGGGGCACGCAGGTTGTGACGACTCAGCATCAGGACCTGCTGCAGTTGCATGTCGCCATCCGCGGCATAAGCGCTCATACCCATCGGCAGCGCCGCGATCACTGACAGCGCGCAAAGACTCAGTTTCTTGATCATTGTGCCTATTCCATAATTCATCAGGGAAACACTCTGGCATTCAAGCGATTAGCTCGCCAAAGAGCGAATTACCGCACAGTGTAACCCAGCTTGCCTGAGAAAATCGCCAGATGTTTGCAAAAACCGTGCATCGACTATAGCAGTAAACGCGCTGGCCGTCGGGTTACGGCAGCAGATTGAAAAGCTTCAGGATGTTTTTCAGAAGGATGGAAAGCAGAAAAGCGAAAAGCCCGCATCGCTGCGGGCTTCTCTTATATGGCGGAGGAACAGAGATTCGAACTCTGGGATGGTTTCCCATCGGCGGTTTTCAAGACCGCTGCCTTAAGCC
Organism: gamma proteobacterium symbiont of Lampromicra miyakona; assembly: GCF_059730895.1. NCBI lineage: Bacteria > Pseudomonadati > Pseudomonadota > Gammaproteobacteria > gamma proteobacterium symbiont of Lampromicra miyakona. Next base: position 2,518,101 of record NZ_AP035932.1, read on the forward strand.
ACTCGGCCATCCCTCCTGAAATCTTTTTGTCACCTGACACTGCGAGAGTGTGAAGTGGCGGAGGAGGAGAGATTCGAACTCTCGGATGGTTTCCCATCGGCGGTTTTCAAGACCGCTGCCTTAAGCCGCTCGGCCACCCCTCCGCAATGAGGCGCACTATAAACATCCCCCCGAACGATGTAAAGCATCCAGTGATTCGTTCGCCTGAAAAACAGTCAAAAATGATTTTTTTGCCGTCTTAATCGTCATTCTGCTCAGTGAAACAGCAATTTATCGCGTAAAGATGGGTAAAACGCCTTTTCTGTCCTCTGGCCGTTGCGTATTCTCAGGCCATATTTGGTGTTCTCTCACTAACAGGAGCGCATGATGGACAGAATAATTAGCTCGTCACAGCAGCAGTCGCTACTCAGCACCCATAAAGTGCTGCGCAATACTTATTTCTTACTTGGCCTGACGCTGGCGTTTTCCGCCGTCACCGCCACGCTCAGCACCGTCTATGCCCTGCCCTCGCCGGGACTGATTCTGATGCTGGTGGGCTTTTACGGGCTGATGTTCCTGACCTATCGCCTGGCGAACAGCCCGGCGGGTATTCTGGCCGCGTTTGCCTTCACCGGCTTCCTCGGTTACTGCCTCGGTCCGATTCTCAGCTCGTTCCTCACCGCCGGTATGGGTGATGTTATCGCCATGGCGCTGGGCGGCACCGCGCTGGTGTTCTTCTGCTGTTCCGCCTATGTCCTGACCACGCGTCGCGACATGTCTTTCCTTGGCGGCATGATGATGGCCGGCTTTGTGGTGCTGCTGGTGGCCGTGGTTGCCAATATCTTCCTGCAGCTGCCCGCGCTGCACCTGGCGATCAGCGCCCTGTTTATTCTGTTCTCTGCCGGTGCCATTTTGTGGGAAACCAGCAACATCATTCAGGGCGGTGAAACCAATTACATTCGCGCCACCGTCAGCCTGTATGTCTCGCTGTACAACATCTTTGTCAGCCTGCTGAGCCTGCTGGGCTTCGCCAACCGCGACTAAGACGTAACGCACGCACCGTTAAACCCCGCTCCGGCGGGGTTTTTGCTTTTTATCCGCCGCCGCCTTTACAATAGGCGCGCTGACGATATGAGGAAACAACGTGATTTTTGCCGGTAAAGAGATTGCCACTGACGCAGAAGGCTATCTGAAAAATAGCGCTGACTGGAGTGAAGCGCTGGCGCAGGCCATCGCCCAGCAGGAAGCGATTGAGATGAGTGAAGCGCACTGGGAAGTGGTGCACTTTGTGCGTGATTTTTATCAGCAGTTTAATACCTCGCCGGCGGTGCGCATGCTGGTCAAAGCCATGGCGCAAAAATATGGCGAAGAGAAAGGCAACAGCCGCTATCTGTTTCGCCTGTTCCCGGAAGGTCCGGCCAAACAGGCCACTAAAATCGCTGGCCTGCCAAAACCGGCGAAGTGTCTGTGATCATCCGGTAGTAAACCGCGTCGGCCGCTCCGCCAGCTGATGCGGCTCCACCAGCACCTTATCGACCCGGGCACTGGGCGGTCCGCCTGCCTTCAGCCATGCAATCAGTGACTCCACCTGCTGCGCTTCTCCCGCCGCCAGCACCTCCACGCTGCCATCGGCCAGATTATGCGCATAGCCGGTGACGCCCAGCGCGTTCGCCTGCGCCTGGGTGTAATAACGAAAGCCCACGCCCTGCACCCTGCCGTGAACCCAGATTTTATAACCTGTCGTCGCCATGGCGATCTCCCCTTTGTGCGTTGCATTTTGCCGCCATCCACCGGAAAATGGCGCCTCATTTTTTCAGGTAAGCATAGCAAACATGACCGTTCGATTGATTCTCGCTAAGGGACGTGAAAAATCCCTGCTCCGCCGCCATCCGTGGGTGTTCTCCGGCGCCGTTGCCCGTATGGAAGGTAAAGCCCAGTCGGGTGAAACCATTGATATCTGTGACAGCAACGGCAAATGGCTGGCCCGTGCCGCCTACTCTCCTCAGTCACAAATTCGCGCGCGCGTCTGGAGCTGGCAGCAGGATGAGTCAATCGACATCGCCTTCTTTGTGCGCACGCTGCAGAAAGCCCAGCAGTGGCGCGACTGGCTGGCACAGCGCGACGGGCTGGACAGCTATCGTTTGATTGCCGGCGAGTCCGATGGACTGCCGGGCGTCACGATTGATCGCTTCGGTAACTTCCTCGTTCTGCAACTGCTGTCGGCCGGGGCGGAGTATCAGCGCCCGGCTCTCGTCTCGGCGCTGCAGCAGTGCTATCCCGACTGCGCCATCTACGACCGATCTGACGTGGCAGTGCGCAAGAAAGAGGGACTGGAGCTGGCGCAGGGTCCGGTAAGCGGTGAACTGCCGCCTGCGCTGCTGCCGATAACCGAGCACGGCATGCAGCTGCTGGTGGATATTCAGGGCGGTCACAAGACCGGTTATTACCTCGATCAGCGCGACAGCCGTTTTGCCACCCGTCGTTACGCGGAAAATGCCCGCGTGCTTAACTGCTTCTCCTACACCGGCGGGTTTGCGGTCTCTGCTCTGCTCGGCGGCTGCCGGGAAGTGATCAGCGTGGATACCTCGCAGGACGCCCTTGACGTAGCAAAACAGAACGTGGCGCTTAACGGGCTGGATGTCTCACGCGCGCAGTTCCTGCGTGACGATGTGTTCAAACTGCTGCGTCGCTACCGCGACAGCGGCGAGAAGTTCGACATGATCGTCATGGATCCGCCGAAATTCGTTGAGAATAAAAACCAGCTGATGGGTGCCTGCCGCGGCTATAAAGACATAAATATGCTGGCGATGCAGCTGCTGAATCCGGGCGGCATTCTGCTGACTTTCTCCTGTTCCGGGCTGATGGCCACCGAGCTGTTCCAGAAAATTATCGCCGATGCCGCTGTTGATGCCGGTCGTGATGTACAATTTATAGAGCAGTTCCGTCAGGCAGCCGACCATCCGGTGATAGCCAGCTATCCTGAAGGGCTTTATCTGAAAGGCTTTGCCTGTCGCGTGCTGTGACTTGAAAACGCTGTCCCTGCCCCCATATCGGTGGCAGGGCAAAGTTTTGGGAGGTCACAATGATTGCCAGTAAATTTGGAATTGGACAGCAGGTCCGGCACCGTCTCTCCGGGGTGCTCGGCGTGATTGTGGATGTCGACCCGGAGTATTCGCTGGACGATCCGCAGCTGGATGAGGTTGGCGCGACGGAATCGCTGCGTGCGGCCCCCTGGTATCACGTAGTGATGGAAGATGAGGAAGGCGAACAGGTGCATACCTATATCGCTGAGATTCAGCTGGCCGGCGAAACCTCGTTCGAACATCCGGAACAGCCATCCATGGATGAGCTGGCCGCCTCGATCCGCCAGCAGCTGCAGGCACCCAGCCTGCGGCATTAATCATGCGGCGACCCGGAGTCGCCGTTTTTATTTACCGCGTCACGCCCAGCCGCGGAATCTCCATCTTCGGACAGCGATCCATAATCACCGTTAGCCCGGCATCACGCGCCAGCACCGCCGCCTGCTCATTGATCACGCCCAGCTGCAGCCACAGGGTTTTGGCGCCGATAGCAATCGCTTCCTGCGCCACGCCCCATGCCGCTTCGGAATTGCGGAACACATCCACCATGTCGATCTTGCCCGGGATCTCCGCCAGCGTGCCATACACGGTCTGGCCCAGCAACTGCTGTCCCGCCAGCTTCGGGCTCACCGGCACCACGTCATAACCCTGATCGAGCAGGTATTTCATTACGCCATAGCTGGCACGCTCAGTGCGATCGCTGGCACCGACCAGCGCGATGCGTTGGGTTTGCGTCAGGACATCGCGAATCGTTTGATCGTTCATGTTTTTCTCCTTGTTCACTCGCCTGAGTGTAGATGCCATTGCGCGCTAAAGTGCAAGCGCAGCGCACGAAAAGTTTGCGCGGCGACACGAATAAATATGTTAAAATGTAAATTAACTGCCATAATGTAATAATTTGCTACACATCGCCCTTTTTCCCCTGTTCCGGGAGTTGAAATGAAGCTGTCTCTGGCTGTTACGGGTTTGCTGTTGCTGCTCGTATCGGCAACCTGCCATGCCATCACCCTGAAGCTCGATCCGCAGATCGACCTGCTGGTGCTGGATGGGCGCAAAATCTCAGGTTCGCTGCTGAAAGGCGCGGACAGCCTTGAGCTGGAGCGCGGTCAGCATCAGTTTCTGTTTCGCGTGGATAAACCCTGCGCCGATGCCACTCACTTCCGCTCAGAACTGATGATTGTCACCTTCACCGCCGACGCCCATTCCGTAGCGATTCGCCTGCCGGCGCTGAATAACCGCCGCGAACGCAGCCTGTTTGATAAATCGTTAAACTTTCAGCTGATTGATGAGCGTGGTAATGAAATAGCCAGCATTCGCGATCGGTTGCCGGGTGAGAGCAGCGGCAATGTTGAACAGGCGATGATCAATTACAACCGTACGGCGCAGGCGGCCAGCGTGCCGCGCTTTGCGCTGCAGGCGGCCAGCGTACCGGACGCCAGTCTCAGTCTGGATATGGTATGGCAGGACGCCAGTAATTTGCCCGCGCTGCAACGCTGGCTGCAGCGTGTTGATGCCGCCACGCGGCAGCGTTTTATCAGTTGGGTGAAAACCCTACGCGCAAGTTGATAGCAGCTGAACGCCAGGGGTAAACTCGTGCATTCACTACGTTTGCACGCGCCGAAACAGGAAGCCCCATGGAGCAGACCGTTCGTACCCTGAAAGTTCAGAAACACATCGCCCTCGTTGCCCACGACCACTGCAAAGCCTCGCTGCTGGACTGGGTAAAAATCAATCAAAATGCGCTGCAACCTCACGTGCTATACGCCACCGGCACCACCGGCAACCTGATCAATCGTCACACCGGACTGGATGTGAATGCCATGCTCAGCGGGCCAATGGGCGGCGATCAGCAGGTCGGCGCGCTGATTGCAGAAGGCAAAATTGATGTGCTGTTCTTCTTCTGGGATCCGCTCAATGCAGTACCGCACGATCCGGACGTCAAAGCGCTGCTGCGCCTGGCTACCGTATGGAATATACCGGTAGCGACCAACCGCGCCACCGCGGATTTCATTATCCATTCGCCGATGTTTGCCAGCGAAGTGACGATTCAGATCCCCGATTATCAGCGCTACCTGACGGAACGCCTGAAAGCCTGATGGCTCAGGCCTTCCGGCTCTGCGGAACGCCCAGTTCGCGCAGGTGTTCAACAAACACGGAAGGCCGCTCTTTATCAAACATTAGCCACACCTGCTGACGCGCACGCGTGATGGCCACGTAGGCCAGGCGCCGCTCTTCCGCATGCGGAAAATCCTCCGGCTGCGGTAGCAGTACCTCTTCCATGATCGACTCGCGCGCCTGCGCCGGGAAACCGTCACGCCCTTCGTGTAGCCCCAGCACGATGACAAAATCCGCCTGCTGGCCTTTACTGGCGTGGATGGTCATGAAGTCGATACGCAGTTTCGGCCAGCGGGTTTTGGCTTTATCCAGCATGGCCGGACGCAGATGATGGTAACGCGCCAGCAGCAGTACGCGCTCGTCCGGCTTTGCGTAACCGCTCAGCTTGTCGAGCAGCGCTTCCAGTTGCTCCTGCGGCAGCAGCGTAATGGATTTTTTGTTCCCTTTGCTCAGGCTGTTGAGCGGCTTGCGCAGCTGATGCGGATTCTGCTGCACAAAGCGGTTGGCAATGTCACCGATGCGATCGTTGAAACGGTAGGTGGTATCCAGTACGCAGCGGTCGCCTTCGCCAAAATAGTGATGAAACGCGGTGGTCAGGCTCATCTCCGCGCCGCTAAAGCGATAGATCGCCTGCCAGTCATCGCCGACCGCAAACAAACTGGTGCGCTTATTTTGCTGCCGCAGCGCGCTGAGCAGCGCCGCCCGCTGCGGGGAAATATCCTGGAATTCATCCACCAGAATGTGCTTCCACGGGCTGATAAAGCGGCCCTTCTCCAGCACAGCGATCGCCTGATGGATCAGCCCGGAGAAATCCACCGCGCCCTCGGCTTTCAGTGCGCTTTTCCATGCTTTGAGCAGCGGTGCCATCAACCTGACGCGCTTCGTGAAATTGTCGCGCAGCGGTTCCGGCACATCGGCAATCATCGCCGCCTGCGCGCCGCCGTGCATGCGCATCAGGCCGAGCCAGCGCTCCAGCCGCACGGCAAGACGCTGCGCCAGTTTGTCATCCTGCCAGAACGGACCTTCCGGCACGTCCCACGCCAGCTCTTCCTGCAACCACTGTCGCCAGCCGCTGGCCTGCGCCTTTTTGCTGTTGCACTGCTCACGCCAGTTTTCGATCAGCAACTGACGTCGTGCGCTGCTGTCACTTTCCAGCCGGCTGATGACCGGCTGCTTATTGCTGCCTTCACGAATGATGTGCAGCGCCAGCGCGTGAAACGTACGCGCCTGAATCGCGCTCTCACCCAGCCGCGTCTGGATCCGATCGTTCATCTCTTCCGCCGCCTGGCGACCAAAAGCCAGCAGCAGGATTTGCTCCGGCTGCGCCAGTTTGCGCTGTAACAGCCAGCCGGCGCGCGCCACCAGCACCGAGGTTTTACCGCTGCCCGCGCCGGCCAGCACCAGCAGCGCGTCTTCACCGTTGACCACCGCCTCACACTGCGATGGATTGAGCGGCGTGGTTTCGACGGTGGAGAAGAAGGCGTGATTATCGCTGATCACCCGCGCGCTCCATTCACGGTTGCGCTGCCGAATCGCGCTCTCGCCCTGCTCGAGCCACTGCTGGCAAAAGCGCCACAGCGTGCGGCAGTTATCAAACTCCTCCAGCCGTGCCAGCGGCAGCGGTAAGGCGGAAAACTGGCGCGTGATGGTCTCTTTTACCGCGGCCAGTTCGCTGCGCTTCAGCCAGCGATCCTGGCCGGTAAACGCGACGATCTCCTGCTGCAGCGCGCTCAGCACCTGCGCGCTGATTTCGCTCATCTCGAGGCTCCACTGCTGCCACGCCTGCTGCAGGTAATGATAAAAACGCTGGGTTTCCTGCCACTCGGTGCCGTGCAACCGCACCACTTTCTCTTCCGGTAACAAAAATTCCAGCTCGCCCCACACCAGGCCGCGTTTGCAGGTAATACCGATCAGCTGATTAAACGGGATCAGGTACTCGTGGCGATCGCCGCTGACTTCCACACCGGCAGCCAGCAGTCGCACCCGGTTATAGGGATGCTGTGCCAGCCGTTTGCCCATGGATGTTGCTTTTATTTCCATCTCCGCACCGTCATGTGGAATTCAATTATCGCGCAGTTTACCTGTCAGACCCTTAGCGCTCCAGCCTTAAAACACGCTAAACTGGGCGACACATATTGCGGATTGCAAAAGGAAAATCGCGTTATGCGCACCGTGCTTAATATTCTGAATTTTGTTCTTGGCGGCTTTATCACCACCCTCGGCTGGCTGCTGGCCACGCTGATCAGCATCGTGCTGATCTTTACCCTGCCGCTGACCCGCTCCTGCTGGGAGATCACCAAACTGTCCCTGCTGCCGTTTGGCAACGAAGCGGTTCACGTTGACGTGCTGCGCCCGGAGAGCAAAAGCCACGTGCTGAACGCCGGCGGCACCTTCCTCAACCTGTTCTGGCTGATTTTCTTTGGCTGGTGGCTGTGCCTGATGCACATCTCAACCGGCATCCTGCAGTGTCTGAGCATCATTGGTATTCCGACCGGCATTGCCCACTTCAAAATCGCCGCTATCGCGCTGTGGCCGGTAGGTCGCCGCGTGGTGTCAGTGGAAGAAGCGCAGGCGGCGCGTGAAGCCAACGCGCGGCGCCGCTACTGAGGCTGAAGATGATGCCTGACGCTTTGCCCGGCTGGCGCCGTTATCTGTTCAACAGCAGCCTGCGCTACCTGCTGCGCATCTTCTTTGCGCTGGCCGGCTGTGCCGCCGTTCCCTGGTGGCTGCAGCAGATTGAGTGGACCATTCCGCTGACGCTCGGCGTCGTGGCGGCGGCGCTGGCCGATCTTGACGATCGCTGGACCGGCCGCGTGCGCAACCTGCTCATCACGCTGGTGTGCTTCTGCATTGCCTCGGTTTCGGTTGAGCTGCTGTTTCCGCACCCGTGGCTGTTTGCTATCGGTCTGGCGCTCTCCAGCTGGGGATTTATTCTACTGGGCGCGCTGGGGCAGCGCTACGCCACCATTGCGTTTGGTGCCCTGCTGATCGCGGTGTACACCATGCTGGGCATTGGCCTGTTTCCGCAGTGGTGGATGCAGCCGGCGCTGCTGCTGATTGGCGCGCTGTGGTACAACCTGCTGACCTTTATCGGCCACCTGATGTTTCCGGTGCGCCCGGTGCAGGAGCAGCTGGCCGCCAGCTTTTCCCAGCTGGCGCGCTATCTGGAAGCCAAGGCCAATCTGTTTGATCCCGACGGCGGTGAGCAGGATGACGCGGCGCTGATCGCCACCGCGATGGTTAATAGTCAGCTGGTGGCGCAGCTCAACCTGACGAAAACCACCATTCAGAGCCGTTTACGCGGCGACCGCGGCTCACGCAGCACGCGGCGCAGCCTGCATTACTATTTTGTGGCGCAGGATATTCACGAGCGCGCCAGCTCGTCGCATCTGCAATATCACCTGCTGCGCGATGACTGGCGCTACAACGAGGTGCTGTTTCGCTTTCAGCGACTGCTGAACATGCAGGCGCAGGCCTGTCGCCAGCTGGCAGAGAATATCGTGCTGCGCCAGCCGTGGCACCACGATAGCCATTTTGCGCGCAGCTTTGAACGGCTGGAGACCGCCCTGCAGCGCCTGCAACATAACGATCCGCAGGCGACGCACATTCGTCCGCTGTTCTGGTTGCTGCGCAACTTACGCGCCATTGACGCGCAGCTGGCGTCGATCGAATCAGAGCAGCGGCTGGCAGAACCGCTGATGCAGAGCGATCACCATCTGTCGCGTGAAGGCTTGAGTGGCTGGGCGGATATCCGGCTGCGCCTCAGTCGCCATCTGAGTCCGACCTCGGCGTTGTTCCGCCACGCGGTGCGCATGTCGCTGGTGCTGTGCGTGGGGTACGCCTTCATTCAGCTTACCGGCCTTCATCGCGGCTACTGGATCCTGCTGACCAGCCTGTTTGTCTGCCAGCCTAACTACAACGCCACACGGCGGCGGCTGGCGCTGCGTATTGGCGGAACCCTGGCCGGTATTGCGATTGGCCTGCCGGTGCTGTGGCTGGTGCCCTCTATCGAGGGCCAGTTGGTGTTGATTGTGCTGAGCGGCGTGCTGTTTTTTGCCTTCCGCCAGATTCAGTACGCGCAGGCGACGCTGTTCATCACCCTGCTGGTGCTGCTGTGCTTCAATCTGCTGGGTGAAGGCTTTGATGTCGCCCTGCCGCGCGTGGTGGATACCTTGCTCGGCTGTGGCCTCGCCTGGCTGGCGGTGGCGTTTGTCTGGCCTGACTGGCGTTTCCGTCAGTTGACGACCGTTGCCGATCGCACGCTGAATGCCAACTGTCGTTATCTTGATGCCATCCTGGAACAGTATCATCAGGGTAAAGATAACCGTCTCGCCTACCGCGTGGCGCGCCGTGACGCGCACAACGCCGATGCGGAACTGGCGTCCGTGGTGTCCAATATCAGCGGCGAACTGAAGCAACAGCCGCCGCTGCGCGAGAATGCGTTCCGTCTGATGTGCCTTAACCACTCGTTTCTCAGCTACATCTCAGCGCTGGGCGCGCACCGGGAGCAGCTGACGCAGGGCGAACTGCTGACACTTTTAGATGACGCGGTATGCTTCGTCGAGGATGTGCTGCAGATCGATCGCGTCAGCGAAGCGCAGGCGGAAACGATGCAGCAGGCACTGATGCAGCGCCTGAGCGCGCTGAAAACCAGTGAGGAGGCGCAGGCACCGCTGGTGTTGCAGCAGCTGGGGCTGCTGGTTGCGCTGCTGCCGGAAATTGCTCGTCTGCGCCGCACCCTCGCTGCCGCTTAAGGCAACAGGCGCTCCGCCGCGGCGTGCTGGCGGAGCGTTTCCTGATACCAGGCGCTCAACTCTTCACGTACCGCCGCCGGCAAAGCGGCCTGGTGATGGCCGGAAATGGCGCCTTCCAGCGCCAGCAGCGTTTTCAGGCCGATATCTTTATTCACCGCCCGCAACTTCAGCCAGCTCTGACGCGAGCCCATTTCATACAGCAAGCGAACAGAATTGATCCCGACTTTGTGCAGCATCAGCTCCATGCGCAGGCTGAGATTGGGCAGATCTTTCAGCCTGAGCAAGACAAGTCTGTTCGCCGCCTCGGCGCGCGCCGCAGACAGCGAACTGGCCGATAAGCGCAGCAGCTGATCGGCGTCCTGCCAGAGCTGATTATCCACTTTGTAGTAGCTGAGCGTCACCGGCATGCCGCGCTTGCGATATATCAACGGTTCCAGCGGGCGCTGTGCGGCATAGTGCTGTAGCGCCTCACTGGCGCGCAGATAGAGCGCATCCTCATTGATGTAAGCAAACACCACCTTTTCGACCGCCAGCGCGTAACCACCAAACTGGGTGCGCGATTCAATTTTTCCCAATGCCGCTAACTGGGCTTTGGACTGCTCAACCACCGGATTATTTTTCTTCATAACGTCCCCTTTTCCTCATTCCTTGCGCGGGAAATTTCCTATAAAAAGCTCAGAGATTCATCTGGTTAGAAGATAGAAAAAACGATTTAGCTGTTCAATGAATAAAAGCGGCAACGCGCGGTTCTTGTGCGGAATTTGCGAGGCATTTTCAGAAATTGAGGTTGATCTTTATCCAGGAACTCATTACTGTATATTCATACAGTTCATTACTGAGTGATTAAAATATGCGTACTCAATACTCTGGCCCTGCTGATCGTGCTCACCGTTTCGCTGCGACGGGCTTAACGCAACCTTCTCTGGGTGGTATTACTGAACTGCGTTATAGCGAGCAGCCCGGCATCATGCCGCTGCTGTTACTGCCGGTCCTCAAGCAGCTGAGCACGCAGTCACGCTGGCAGCTGTGGCTGACGCCAGCGCACAAACTGAACCGCAGCTGGATGCAGCAGTCAGGATTACCGCTGGAAAAGAGTATGCATATTACGGAATCCGAGCGTTTAAGCACGGTTGAGAGCATGGTGAAAGCGTTGCGCACCGGCAACTACAGCGTGGTACTCGCCTGGATTCCTTATGAATTGAGCAATGAAGAGCGCCTGGAACTTGAGCAGGCAGCCGCCGAAGGCGAAGCGCTGGGATTGATTATGCGTCCTCAGGGGCGGGATCTTGCTCTGTCCAGACAGCCAAACAGCGCAAAAATTCCCTCTGATTTGTTTCATTAAGTAAAACTAAGATTTTTCTCACGCTATTTTTTCACAAAGTTGCGGCTAAGCCACTGATTCTTTTCCCGCCAGCTATGACAATGGCTTAGCCGCATTTTTCTTTTCTGGTAGCGAAAATTTTGCCATGTCATTTGTTAAAATGTGTGTATAAATCCCTGTTTTTTTATCCGCTGACGTCACATCATACTTGTAAGTTTCCAATCTCGTTGTAGACTTTACCTCGCCAGGGTGCTCAATAACCTCCGTTTTTTCGGTAGAGTCATAAGCGAGCGTTTAGACCCGGCGAAGGATTACAACCAAGAGCAACCTTTTTGCTCATTGCCTATTTGGATGATAACGAGGCGCAAAATGAAAAAGACAGCTATCGCAATTGCAGTGGCACTGGCTGGCTTCGCTACCGTAGCGCAGGCCGCTCCTAAAGATGACACCTGGTATACCGGTGCTAAACTGGGCTGGTCTCAGTATCACGATACTGGTTACTACGGTAACGGTTACGAAAACAACGACGGTCCAACTCACGAATCTCAGCTGGGCGCAGGTGCTTTCCTGGGCTACCAGGCTAACCCATACCTGGGCTTCGAGCTGGGCTACGACTGGCTGGGCCGTATGCCGAACAAAGGCAACGTGACCAATGGCGCATTCAAAGCACAGGGCGTTCAGCTGGCAGCTAAACTGAGCTACCCAATTGCTGACGATCTGGACGTGTACACCCGTCTGGGCGGCATGGTATGGCGTGCTGATTCAACTCAGACCAACCCAGACAACGGCCGCATCAGCAACCACGACACCGGCGTTTCTCCGCTGGCTGCTGTTGGTGTTGAATACGCACTGACCAAAAACTGGGCGACTCGCCTGGACTACCAGTGGGTTAACAACATCGGTGACGCAGGTACCGTTGGTGCGCGTCCAGACAACAGCATGCTGAGCGTCGGCGTTTCTTACCGTTTCGGTCAGGACGAAGCTGCTGCACCAGTTGTTGCTCCAGCGCCAGCTCCGGCTCCGGTTGTTGAAACCAAGCGTTTCACTCTGAAGTCTGACGTGCTGTTCACCTTCAACAAATCTACCCTGAAGCCAGAAGGCCAGCAGGCTCTGGATCAGCTGTACAGCCAGCTGAGCTCAATGGATCCGAAAGACGGTTCTGTTGTGGTTCTGGGCTTCACCGACCGCATCGGTTCAGACCAGTACAACCAGAAACTGTCTGAGAAACGTGCTCAGTCTGTTGTCGACTACCTGGTATCTAAAGGTATCCCGGCTAACAAGATCTCTGCACGTGGCATGGGTGAATCTAACCCAGTTACTGGCAACACCTGTGACAGCGTGAAAGGCCGCAATGCCCTGATCGACTGCCTGGCGCCAGACCGTCGCGTTGAAATCGACGTGAAAGGTATCAAAGACGTTGTAACTCAGCCACAGGCTTAAGTTATCGCGCAATAAAAAACCCCGCTTCGGCGGGGTTTTTTTTGGCTTTTTATCACACGCATTTTTTGCTATTCGTTATCCGCGCCACCTTTACCCAGAATCGCCTGCAGATCCTGCTTCAGCGTTGACATCTGACTGGCATACTTCTCTTTGCGTTCTGCATCTTCGATCAGCTGAACGATGGTCTCTGATAAGGTGCTGTTACGACGCTGCGCCAGACCGGCCAGACGCTGCCACACCAGATACTCCAGATCGATCGATTTTTTCCGCGTGTGCTGATGCTCTGCGTTGAAATGACGTTTACGCCGCGCGCGTATGGTCTGCTTCAGACGGTTTTCCAGCTCCGGATGGATATGCTTTGCGATCCAGTCACCGACCTCAACCGGGTTATTCTCCATCGCCAGCAACGTCTCTACCGCCGCCTGCGCAGCGCTCAGCTCAATATGCCGGGTGATCAGCTCACCTTCCCGATGCTTTTTCACCAGGTATTTCCACTTCCATCCACTTTCAAGATTTTCGAGTTGCTGGTATTTCATCGGAATCTCATCGTGATCACGTAACAAACTAAGAATAACAGCTTTTTTCCCGGATGCAGCAAGGAAAAACATGTTGCGGCCATCACAGTTCAGGCCGGAAGTGCGCCGTGCTTAACCGGGTTGAATCCTGTATAATCGCGCTTTTCCTGAACCAGACTAATGCGAATATTTTGACCAGCACTCAACTTACGTGGCAAGCCCTGCAGCCGGATAGCTCACGCTACCAATCACTTTTCTCAACCGTCTCTCTGGAAGATAGCGATACGCTTGCCGCGGTTCAGCCGCGTCTGCTGAATGCGCTGGCGCATTTACATCATCAAACGCTGGGCTTTCCGCTGCTGCTGTTACGCAGCCAGGAAAACAGTGATTATCTGGCGTGGATTGCCGAAGCGGCACAGCGCTTCCAGCCGGATGAGACTGCGCTGTACGGCGGTGATTACCATGTGATGGGCGATAATGTCAGCCTGCAACCGCCTGTTGACGCCAGCCGTCCGTTCACCAGCGCTGGCGGCGTACATTACGCCGACTGGATTGAGTCCGAGCAGCTGTTCGGCTGCGTGCGTCAGTATAAAGATCGCGTGCAGCTGGAGCCCGGTCTGCTGCATCAGGCTAACGGTGGCACGTTGATTCTGTCGATCAATACCCTGCTGGCACAGCCGCTGCTGTGGCTGCGCCTGCGCAAAGTGATTGAACTGGGTCGCTTCGACTGGTATTCACCGGACGAGCGCCGCCCGTTGCCGGTGACCATTCCCCCACTGCCGCTGCAGCTGCGTCTGATTTTATGTGGCGATCGCGAGGCGCTGGCCAGCTTCCAGGAACTGGACGTTGAAGTGCACGAAATGGCGCTCTACAGCGAGTTCGAAGAGAATCTCCAGCTGGTCGATGATGATGACATGGCCAACTGGTGCCGCTGGACGCTATGCCAGGCGGAACAGGCCGGTCTTACGCCACCCGAAGCTGATTTCTGGCCGCTGCTGATCCAGGAAGCGGTGCGTCTGACCGGAGATCAGGACACGCTGCCGCTGTGCCCGCGCTGGCTGCGCCGTCAGCTGCAGGAAGCCGCGCTGCACGGTGAGACACTGAATGGTGAGGCGCTGAAAGAGGCGCTGGAAGCACGCCAGTGGCGCGAGAGTTTCCTTGCCGACCGGATGCGCGATGAGATCCTGTTAAATCAGATCATGATCGAAACGGAAGGCGAAGTAGTTGGTCAGATCAACGGCCTGTCGGTGATTGAATTCCCTGGTCATCCACGTCCGTGGGGCGAGCCATCACGCATCACCTGTGTTGTGCACCCGGGCGATGGCGAATTTACCGACGTGGAGCGCAAAGCGGAGCTTGGCGGCAACATCCACGCCAAAGGCATGATGATCATGCAGGCATATCTGATTTCCGAGCTGGAGCTGGAACAGCAGCTGCCCTTCTCGGCATCGCTGGTGTTTGAGCAGTCTTACTCCGAAGTCGACGGTGACAGCGCCTCGCTGGCCGAGCTGTGCGTGCTGATCAGCGCGCTGGCAAACCAGCCGCTGAACCAGCAGATTGCCGTTACCGGTTCGGTGGACCAGTTTGGTAACGTGCAGCCGGTGGGTGGTCTGAATGAGAAAATCGAAGGCTTCTTCCACATCTGCCAGTCGCGTGAGCTGACCGGCAAACAGGGCGTGATTCTGCCTGCCAGCAACGTGCGCCATCTCAGCCTCAGCGACGACGTGGTAGAAGCGGTGCAGCAGGGCCAGTTCCATATCTGGGCGATTGAGCGCGTTGACGAAGCGCTGCCGCTGTTAACCGGTATTGCCTGGCAGAGCGAAAGCGGCGACTCGCTGCTGAGCACCATTCAGGAGCGCATTACTCAGCTCAATCAGCAGGAAAACCGACCGCGGCCCTGGCCATTACGCTGGCTCAACTGGTTCAACCACAGCTGATTACATTGCCCAGCGTACAACTGTTCGCTAATATTCGGGCTTCACTAAAAGAAGGCATATTGAGAACATGGTAGATAAACGCGAATCCTATAGCAAAGAAGACCTGATTGCCTCTGGTCGCGGCGAACTGTTTGGCGAGAATGGCCCACCGCTTCCGTCTGACAACATGTTGATGATGGACCGCGTGGTCAAAATGACCGAAGACGGCGGCAAATTCGATAAAGGTTATGTGGAAGCCGAACTGGATATCCGCCCTGACCTGTGGTTCTTTGATTGCCACTTTAAAGGCGATCCGGTGATGCCAGGCTGTCTGGGTCTGGATGCTATGTGGCAGCTGGTTGGCTTCTATCTCGGCTGGCTGGGTGCGGAAGGTAAAGGCCGTGCGCTGGGTGTGGGTGAAGTGAAATTCACCGGCCAGGTTCTGCCGACGGCGAAGCTGGTTACTTACAAAATTCACTTCAAACGCGTCATCAACCGCAAGCTGGTGATGGGCGTGGCCGATGGCGAAGTGTTCGTCGACGGTAACCTGATTTACACCGCGAC
The DNA here is from genome assembly GCF_059730895.1 of gamma proteobacterium symbiont of Lampromicra miyakona. Classification (NCBI taxonomy): domain Bacteria; kingdom Pseudomonadati; phylum Pseudomonadota; class Gammaproteobacteria; species gamma proteobacterium symbiont of Lampromicra miyakona. The sequence continues at coordinate 2,533,785 of NZ_AP035932.1, forward strand.
TGACCTGAAAGTGGGCCTGTTTAAAGACACTTCAGCGTTCTGACCCGCCAACAAAAACCTCCGCACGCAGCGGAGGTTTTTTTTCCTGTTTACAGACATCCGACGGTGCCTAAGCCACCGCCGACCTGTCCTCCATGGCTTGTCGCCAACCTCCCAACCAGTGAGACCGGGCATCGATCATTTGATAAGGGCATATCTCTTTTGAGCGGCCGGTAATGCCTGCCTGATAGCCTCGTGAATGTGCTCGTTCCAGGCGGTCTCTCTTCTGTCTCTTCATACCTCGTTTCCCTCATTTCAGGTCTGGTGGAATCTGGTGGAAAGAAAGAGTGGTGAATTAATGTTCAACCACAGTAATGTTCTAACCTGTGGTGGGTGAAAGGTCAATGCGCAAAATTCACGCCAATGTCATCAATTTGCCGTGAAATCGACACAAATTCCTCAGTGCCGCTGCCATATCTGGCTGATTCCGCAATAAAAAAGTCCCTGATTTGCGCGCCGTCACATAACGGCAAATCAGGGACTTAGCATAAGCATCGAACAAATCCTAATTTAGCGTCACCACGCTGTTAGCAATTTGCTGTGCCGTTTGCTGCCAGCCGAGCGCCAGCGTGCGTACCAGCGCATCGTAGCCATCTTCGGTCTGCGGCAGCGTCAGATTAAAGCCACGTTTGATAAGCCGGCCTTGATGTTGTAACAGCCATTCACCGCTTACTACCACCTTGCCGTCATAGCGGCCGTGGAAGCCGGTGACGTGCACGCTGAGCGTATCGTGCGTGTCACCCAGCGGCTGACTGGCCACCAGCCGGCCGGGCAACGCCTGCCCGAGGTTACTCACCAGTGTCTGCTGCAGCTGCTGGTCGAGCGGACTGGCCCACAGATTATTGGCGGCAATCACGTACTTCACGTCGCTGGTTTGATAAACCAGCCCGTTGCCGGCGAGATAATCCGGCACGCTCACCTGTTCAACCCAAATCATCGGCTGGCTGGCGGAGGCGTCACTGCTGACGCGCGCCATATTGCTGCCCGCAGGCAGCTGGTAATAAGTGGTGTCGATGGTGCTGCTGCAGCCCGCCAGCAGCAGCACAGCACCGATAATCAGCCCTTTTTTCACTGTTTCGCCCTCTTTGGCTGCGGATCCTGACCCGGTTTGGCTTCAAATACCAGCGCGTTGCTCTTACTGTTGAGCGTTTTCAGCACCGGCTGCAATTCGCGCAGCACCTGGTCAAGGCGCTGCATATCGCCCACCAGTTTGTTATAGGCTGGCGATCCCGGCTGCAGCCCCTTCATGCTGCGATTAAGCTCGCGCAGGGTTTGCTGCATATCGGCCGGCAGCGTTTTCATCGCCGGGTTGGCGGTGATCTGATTGAGGTTATCCAGCGTTTTCTGCAGCTGCTGCAGGGTGCGCTGGCTCTCTTTCAGCGTGCCGGTGGCCTGGTTGATCATCGGGTTGAGCGGCAGCGCGTTGATCTTATCCAGCGCCGCCATCAGTTTCTGCTGAATCTGGCTCAGGCCGCCGCTTACGGTCGGAATCACTTCCAGCCCCGCCACTTCGTTCGGTCCTTTGTAAGCCGGTGCATTATCATAGAAGTCGAGATCGACAAACAGCGCACCGGACAGCAGGTTGCCGGTTTTCAGCGTGGCGCGCAGGCCGCGTTTCTTACCATCCTGCAGATGCTGTTCAAGATTGAAGTCGCCACCCAGACGGCTAATAAAGCGGTCCGGCTCGATGCGGATCAGCACCGGCACGCGGTAATCGGTGTTCAGCGCCTGATTCACGCCCGGGATCATGTAAGGCACCTGAGCCACGGTACCAAGACGAATGCCGCGGAACTCTACCGGAGCGCCGACCTGCAGACCACGAATCGAGTCGCTGAAGAACATCAGGAAATCAGTATGTTTGGTGTACAGCGAATCCTGAATGCTGCGCTGGTCATCATACAGATGGTAGTCGTCCTGGTTTTTGGCCAGCTCGCCGAGTTCCCAGCCGTCCGGCACGTCAAAGCTCACACCACCGCTAAACAGGGTCGTCAGCGAGCCCATTTCGACGCGCATGCCGGAAGCGGACATATCCACCGCAATGCCGCTGTCTTTCCAGAAGCGCACATTGGTGGTAATCAGGCGATCGTAAGGCGCGGCGATGAACAGCTGATAGGTCATCATGCGCTTGTCGGTATCAAAGGTGCTGGTTTCCACCGTGCCGACGCGATAGCCGCGGAACAGCACCGGATCGCCCGGATTAAGCTGGCCGGCTTTTTTGCTGTCAAGGATGACGCGAATACCTTTGGCATCCGGCGGTGCCAGCGGCGGCGCATCGAGCAGCTGATAGTGCTCTGGCTTATCCCCTTTGGCGCCGGGCTGCAGTTCAATGTAGGCGCCGGAGAGCAGCGTACCGAGGCCCGTCACCCCTTCCCGGCCAATCTGCGGCTTCACCACCCAAAACACGCTGTCTTTATGCAGCAGTTTTTCCATGCCGGCATTCAGGCGCGCGGTGATCTCCACATGGTGCAGATCGTCCGTCAGCACCGCGCTTTCGACGGTGCCCACGTCGACGCTGCGGCTTTTAATGGTGGTTTTACCGGCAACAATGCCTTCGGCGTTTTCGGTGATCAGCGTGACCTGCGGCCCCTGATGGCTGAAGTGATAAAACAGAATCCATCCGCCGATTAACAGCGTGACGATAGGTACGATCCACACCGGCGACCAGCGTTTAATCTGGTCGACGTTAGCAATGCCGTGTTGGTTGTCCGTCAAGACGCGGCTCCTTACGTTCAGTTTCCTGTAGGCGATCCCAAATCAGGCGCGGATCAAACGTCATGGCGGCGAACATAGTCAGGATCACCACCAGCGCAAACAATAGCGCGCCTGGCGCAGGGTAAACACTCATCAGCTGGCCCATGCGCACCAGCGCAGACAGCACAGCGATCACAAACACATCAATCATTGACCAGCGGCCAACAAACTCCACCACCTCATAAATCAGGTGCATCTTCTCGCTGTCGCGCCGGCCGCGGCCGCTGGCGTGCCAGCACAGCCAGCCAATTGCCACCATCTTCAGCGAAGGCACCATAATACTGGCGATAAAAATCACCAGCGCGACCGGCCAGGAACCATCGCCCCACAGCAAAATCACGCCGGCCATAATGTTGGAGGGATACTGCGAGCCGAGCGTTTCGGTCACCATGATCGGCATAATATTCGACGGGATATACAGCATCACCGAGGTGATCAGCAGCGCCAGCGTCCACTGCAGGCTGTGCTGCCTGCGCGGCGCAGCGCTCACGCCGCAGCGCGGACAGGTTTTCTGCGCGGCCGGCAGAATCGCGGTGCAGCACGGACAGCTGCGCAACCCCTGCTTCAGTCCGCTGATGCCCGCCTGCGGCGTTTGCGCCAGCGGCGGCAGCGGATCGATGCGCTGCCAGACCCAGCGGCGATCGACGCACTGAAACGCACGCAGCTGCAGCAGACAAAACAGGCACCACGGCCAGAAACTGCTGCCAAGGCCAATTTCACCGTAGGCCATCAGTTTGACGAAGCTGACCAGCACGCCGGCCATGAAAATTTCTGCCATACCCCAGCTGCGCAATTGAAACAGAATGCGTGCCAGCCCGAGTCGCAGGCTGTGCGGCAAGCGCACCGGATTCACCAGCAGCAGAATGGCGATCATGCAGAAAGCCGGAATGCCCTGCACAAACAGCAGGAACAGCGTGGCGAGGCTGCGATAATCCTCGCGATCCATCACCTGCGGGATAGCCATCAGCGAGATCTGGCTGCTGAGCCCAGCCACATGCATGCTGATAAACGGAAACAGATTGGCCAGCAGCAGCATAAACAGCGCCGCCAGCGCATAGCCGGTGGGACGTTTACGCGGTTCGTGCCAGTTAGCCACCAGCGTGGTGTGACAGCGCGGACAACGCGCACGGCTGCCCACCGGTACGGCGGGCAGTTTTACGGTTAAATCACACTGCGGACAGAGCATCCAGTGCTGCGTCTGATGCGTGGCACACATGCTGACTCCCTCTGCGTTATGCGCCGTTTTTCAGCGCTTCCAGCTCTTCCCACCGTTCAAAGGTGGTTTCCAGCTCCTGCTCCGCCTGCGCCAGCGCATCCAGCACCGGCTGCGTTTTGTCGTGCGGCTGGCTGAAGAAGTCCGGATGACTCATCTGCGCCTGCAGCTCACCGATACGCGTTTCCAGCTGCTCCAGCTTTTGCGGCAGCTGTTCCAGTTCACGCGTCAGGTTATAGCTTAGCTTGCCTGCGCTGCGTTTGGGGGCGTCGGCTTTTTCTGCCGGTTTAGCCGCTGTGCTTTTGACCGGTGCAGCTTTGGTCTGTTTGTAGGCGGCGCGCTGCTGCTGCGCATCATGGTAGCCACCGACGAAGGTACCGATCTCGCCGTTGCCTTCAAAGATCCAGCATTCGGTCACGGTGTTATCCACAAACTGACGATCGTGGCTCACCAGCAGCACGGTGCCCTGATAGCCATCAACCAGCTCTTCCAGCAGCTCGAGCGTTTCGACGTCAAGGTCGTTGGTCGGTTCGTCAAGAATCAGCAGGTTACTGGGCTTGAGGAACAGACGCGCCAGCAGCAGACGGTTACGCTCGCCGCCGGACAGCGCACGCACCGGCGTCATGGCGCGTTTCGGGTGGAACAGGAAGTCCTGCAGATAGCCGAGCACGTGGCGCGGCTTGCCGTTGACCATCACTTCCTGTTTGCCTTCCGCCAGGTTGTCCATCACGGTTTTATCCGGATCCAGCTCCGCGCGGTGCTGATCGAAGTAGGCGATTTCCAGTTTGGTGCCGCAGTGCACGCGACCGACATCTGCCTTCAACTGGCCGAGCATCAGCCGCAGCAGCGTGGTTTTACCGCAGCCGTTCGGGCCAATCAGGGCGATTTTGTCGCCGCGCTGCACCTGGGTGGAGAAATCCTTCACCAGCGTTTTGCCGTCAACGCCGTAATCCACGTTTTCCAGCTCAAAGACGATTTTGCCGGAACGCGCCGCTTCACCGACCTGCATATTGGCTTTGCCCATCACGTCACGCCGTTCGGAGCGTTCACGACGCAGTGCTTTCAGCGCGCGCACGCGGCCTTCGTTACGGGTGCGACGCGCTTTGATGCCCTGGCGAATCCACACTTCTTCCTGCGCCAGCTTGCGGTCGAATTCGGCGTTTTGCATTTCCTCAACGCGCAGCGCTTCCTCTTTGCCGAGCAGGAACTGATCGTAATCGCCCGGCCATGACACCAGCTTGCCGCGATCGAGGTCGACAATGCGCGTCGCCATATTGCGGATAAACGAGCGGTCGTGCGAAATAAACACGATGCTGCCGTTGAAGGTTTTCAGGAAGCTTTCCAGCCAGTCGATGGTTTCGATATCGAGGTGGTTAGTCGGTTCGTCGAGCATCAGCACGCGCGGGTTGCTGACCAGCGCTCGGCCCAGCGCGGCTTTACGCAGCCAGCCACCGGAGAGTGACGACAGTTCGGTGTCCGGCTGCAGCCCGATTTGCTGCAGCACATCGTTGATGCGGCTGTCGAGCTGCCACAGGTTGTGATGGTCGAGAATCGTCTGCAGTCGCCCCATTTCGTTGAGGTTTTTCTCGCTCGGATCTTCCATCACTAAATGCGATATGGCGTGGTAGGCCTTGAGGTGCTCAGCCTGTTCGGCCACGCCCTCGGCGACGAAGTCGTACACCGAACCGGTGATATTGCGTGGCGGATCCTGTTGCAGCCGCGCGACCACCAAATCCTGCTCATAAATAATGCGGCCGTCATCCAGCGGCTGTTCGCCGTTGATGATTTTCATCAGCGTCGATTTACCGGCGCCGTTGCGCCCAACCAGACAGACGCGCTCGCCCTCTTCGATATGCAGTTCGGTGTTATCCAACAGCGGCGCATCGCTGAACGACAGGTAAGCGCCATGGATACTGATCAGTGACATAAAACTTATTCCTTACCGGCGTGGCTTACCAGCCAGCAGTTGTGAATTTGACGGTTGCGCGCAAAGTCCTGCGACAGCGTTTTTTGCGTAATTTCCTGCGCCTGCAGACCCAGACGCTGCAAGCCGTCCAGATCCATTTTGAAGCCGCGCTTGTTATTGGAGAACATAATGGTGCCGCCGCGACGCAGCATGCGCTTCAGGTTCTGCAGCAGCATCAGGTGGTCGCGCTGCACATCGAAGTCATCTTCCATGCGTTTGGAGTTGGAGAAAGTCGGCGGATCGATAAAGATCAGATCGAACTGCTCATCGCTTTCGCGCAGCCAGCTCAGGCAGTCCGCCTGCATCAGGCGATGCTGGCGCCCGGTTAATCCGTTCAGGCGCAGGTTACGCTCGGCCCACTCCAGATAGGTGCGCGACATATCGACCGTGGTGGTGGACTTGGCGCCGCCCAGCCCGGCATGCACGCTGGCGCTACCGGTATAGGAGAACAGGTTAAGGAAATCTTTCCCCTGGCTCATCTGGCCCAGCATCTGGCGCGCAATACGGTGGTCGAGGAACAGGCCGGTATCGAGATAATCCGTCAGGTTCACCAGCAGCCGCGCGTTAAACTCCTGCACTTCAAAGAATTCGCCCTTCTCGCTCAGCTTCTGGTACTGGTTTTTGCCCTTCTGCCGTTCGCGGGTTTTCAGCACCAGGCGATTGGCCGGTATCTCCAGCACGCTCAGCGTGGCACCGATTACGTCAAACAGGCGCTGGCGCGCTTTGGTCGCGTCCACGGTTTTCGGCGGCGCGTACTCCTGAATCACCACCCAGTCGGCGTAGCGATCGACCGCCACGTTATACTCCGGCAGATCGGCGTCATACAGGCGGTAGCAGTCAATATTCGACTGGCGCGCCCACTTGTCCAGTTTTTTGCTGTTCTTACGCAGGCGGTTAGCAAAGTCTTCGGCAATCTGTGCGCCGCCTTCGGCGCTGTTCTCCGCCAGCTGGTAGTTCTTCTGTACGCACTCCAGCGGACCGTTTTTCGCTTTAAACTGGCGATCGGCGCGCAGCTGCAGGCAGCTGAGCAGCTCGGGTGAGGCGCTGAACAGCGACAAATTCCAGCCGCCAAACTGCTGTTTCATGATGCGGCCCAGCTGGCTGTGCAGCGCAATCAGCGCCGGCTCGCTCTCCAGACGCTCACCGTACGGCGGGTTACTCAGCACCGTACCGCTGACCTCTTCGCCTGCCAGCGGATTTTTCAGCTGCAGCACATCCTGCTGCGCAAAAGTGAACAGATCGAACACGCCGGCGCGGCGCGCGTTGGCACGTGCCCACTCCAGCACGCGACCATCATTATCATAGCCAAAGAAGCGTGACGTGGTGGCGGCCGTGCCGGCGCGCGCACGCTGCAGCGCGTCGCTGCGCACTTCCTGCCACAGTGCATTGTTGTGGCGTTTCCAGCGGCTGAAGCCCCAGTGCGAACGCAGCAGGCCCGGCGCGCGATCGCAGGCGATCAGCGCCGCTTCAATCAGCAGCGTACCGGAGCCGCACATCGGATCGACCAGCGGCGTGCCGTTCTGCCAGCCGGAGCGCATCACAATCGCCGCCGCCAGGTTCTCTTTAAGCGGTGCCTGGCCGGTTTGCTGACGATAGCCGCGCTGGTGCAGCGCAGTGCCGCTCAGATCCAGCGCGATGCTAACGCGATCTTTGTTCAGCCACGCGTTAATGCGGATGCCCGGCTGCTCGCGATCGACACTCGGACGTTCCAGATTCTGCCGGGTAAAGCTATCGACAATCGCATCTTTGATGCGCAGCGCACCAAACTGACTGTTGCGAATCACCTCATTGGTGCCGCTAAAGTGGATGGCGAACGTGGTGTTGCTGTCAAACAGCTCGCTCCACGGGATGCTTTGCGCGCCGACGTAGAGATCGAGATCGCTCCAGACGCCGAATTCTCCCAGCGGCAGCAAAATACGTGAAGCCAGACGGCTCCACAGCAGGCTTTGGTACATTACGCGGTCGTCGGCTCGGAAGTGGACGCCGCCCTGCACCACCTGCAAATCCTGCGCACCCAGCGCGTCCAGCTCAGTTTTCAACAGCTCTTCGAGCCCACGCGCCGTACTGGCAAACAGAGAATTCATATCGTCACTTTTACTCTTGCTAAAATTGTTGCGCATTATAGCGAATCAGCGTCCTATGTCATAAAGTTAGCTTCTTTTTGTCTGTACGGAGTTGTGATGATTACCCTGTCTCGCCTGTATATTCACCCGGTTAAATCGATGCGTGGTTTGCAGCTGTCACACGCACAGGTGCTGGAAAGCGGTCTGGCCTTCGATCGCATCTTTATGGTGACCGAAGCGGACGGGACCTTTATTACCGCCCGCCAGTTTCCGGAGATGGTGCGTTTCACGCCCGCCCTGCTGCCCGACGGGCTATTCATCACCGCGCCGGACCGCAGCCAGGCGCTGATCCGCTTCAGCGATTTCAGCACCCAGCCGGCACCGACGGAAGTGTGGGGAAACCAGTTCACCGCCCGTATTGCGCCTGACACCATCAACCAGTGGCTGAGCGGCTTTTTCCCGCGCCCGGTGCAGCTGCGCTGGGTTGGCACTGAGCCGTCTCGCCGGGTAAAACGCTTCGACCAGGTCCCGCTTGGGTTCGCTGACGGCTTCCCTTACCTGCTGGTCAACATGGCGTCGCTGCAGGATCTGCAGCAGCGCTGTCCGGCCAGCGTGCGGCTGGAACAGTTCCGCCCCAATCTGATCGTCAGCGGCGCCAGCGCCTGGGATGAGGACAGCTGGAAACGTATTAAGATCGGCGAGATCACCTTCGAGATGCCGAAGCCGTGCAGCCGCTGCGTGTTTACAACCATCGGCACCGAAAGCGGTCGCAAGCATCCGCAGGGCGAACCGCTCGCCACGCTGCAGCGTTTTCGCAGCGCGCAGGACGGCAGCGGTGATATCGATTTCGGCCTGAATCTGATTGCGCTTAACAGCGGTATCGTGCGCGTCGGCGATACGGTTGAAGTGCTGGAACGGCAAACACCGCGCGCTTACGGTGCCGGTGAGGTGGTGGAAACGCTGCAGGCGGCCAGCAGCGCGCCGGCCGCCGTGACCATTGGCTATAAGGGTCAGCAGTTTGCCGGCGATAATCAGCAGGTATTACTGGAACAGCTGGAGATGCAGGGCTTTCGCATTCCCTATTCATGTCGGGCCGGAATCTGCGGCAGCTGCAAAATGACGCTGGTGTCGGGTGACGTGAAGGCGCTGAAGCAGAGCGCGGTACGCGGTGACGGCACCATTCTCAGCTGCAGCTGTATTCCGAACGGAGATATCGAACTGGCGTAAGCGCTACACCGCGCGGGCGAAGGGCGCGCTGCTCTCCTGCAACTGTGGCTGCAGGCGATCGTTCATGATCTTGATGGCATCGCCGAGCTGCATCCCTTTGCCCGCCACCGTCAGCGCACTCTGCGCCAGCAGACAGAGCGCGGCATTCTCGCCGCTCTCAACCACCAGCAGCTGTGCCTGTTCGCCGCTGTCGGCCAGCGTTACCGCCACCATATCGCCCGCGACGGGCTGCCAGCTGTGCGCATGGCTGGTGAAGTGCCAGCTTTTCGGCATCAGCGGCTTAAGGAAACGGCTGGCCACCAGCGCATTCAGCACCAGCTCGGCGCGCTGATCGCTTTTTAAACCGCTCTGGCGACAGCGCTCTTCAAAAGTAAAATAAAGCGCAGCGTCATCAACGCAAAAACCGCTGTCATTAAAGGCATCGGGCGTCAGCATTTTGCGCGAGAAGCGCGAGCGAAATAACATTCCATCGGCCAGATCCAGCATCATCCGGTCATGCTCTGCGTCAAAATACCAACGCCAGTTGTCATCGGGTTTGATTTTCATGGGGTGCCCTGTGGATTTACGCTGCGCTAAACGGCGCTCAAATTTAAAATATTGCTTTAAGGAAAAAGCTGAAAATTGTACGAACAGGACAAAATATAAACGAGCCGGAGGGAGAAATAAACCCCCCGGCCAGGGAAAGTGAGAAATGTCTTAGAGATGGGTCACGATATCTTTAATTAAACCCGGACCTTTATAAATAAAGCCTGAGTATATCTGCACCAGCGTTGCGCCAGCCGCCATTTTTTCCCGTGCCGCGACCAGCGAATCAATGCCACCGACGCCAATAATAGGCAGACGTCCCTGCAGCTCCTGCGCCAGACGGCGAATCACCTCGGTGCTGCGCGACTGTACCGGACGGCCACTTAATCCCCCCGCTTCGTCGGCATATTTCAGCCCGCTCACCAGCGAACGATCGAGCGTAGTATTGGTGGCGATCACGCCGTCTATTTCGTGGCGCACTAAACTGTCGGCAACCTGGATCAATTCTTCTTCAGAAAGATCCGGCGCGATCTTCACCGCCACCGGCACATATTTCAGATGGCTTTCCTGCAGCGCCCGCTGTTTTAATTTAATCGCCGACAGCAGATCGTCCAGCGCTTCGCCATATTGCAGCGAACGTAATCCGGGGGTATTCGGTGAGGAAATATTGATGGCAATATAACCGGCGTGCGCATACACCTTTTCCATGCAGGTGAGATAATCGTCTTTGCCCTGCTCTACCGGCGTGTCTTTATTTTTACCAATATTGATGCCAAGCACGCCTTTAAAGCGCGCCTTTTTCACATTCTCTACCAGGTGATCGACGCCGAGATTATTAAACCCCATGCGGTTGATGATACCTTCCGCCGCCACCAGCCGGAACATGCGGGGTTTGTCATTGCCCGGCTGTGCGCGTGGTGTCACCGTGCCCACTTCAACAAAGCCAAAGCCCATGGCGCCAAAGGCATCAATGCACTCCGCGTTCTTATCCAGACCCGCAGCCAGACCCAGCGCGTTCGGAAAGGTCAGCCCCATACAGGTCACCGGGCGTGACGGCAGCGACTGACGAATCAGCCCTTCCAGCGGCGTGCCGCTGATGAAGCGTAACTGTTGAAAGGTGAGTTCGTGCGCGCGCTCTGGATCGAGCTTAAACAGCGCCGGCCGGACGATAGGATATAGCATGCACTCTCCTGAATGGCGGAAGCTTCGTGAAAGTCGGGTGCACGGGAATTTGTGCGCCAGAATGGTAAGGTGCTCTGGCGCAAAAGTAAATTACTCTGGGATGCAACAATTTGATCGGTATCAGCGTCGGGCGGAATAGCGTCCCAGACGATCGCGGCAGGCCTGTAAGCCGCTGTAAATCGCCGGGCAATACCACAGCAGTTTCAGACGCGCGTTGTGCTGTAACACTTTACGCACCAGCTGATTCACCTGCGGCTGCCATTCAGCGGGCACCGTCATGTGATTTTTGCGGATTTGCGTCAGGCAGCCGTGCATCACCGTCTGGTAATAATCGTCCAGCAGCGCCTCATCGTGCGGCAGTTGCTGCTGCTGCAGGAACTGCTCACTGCCGGCGCGGGCGATAAAGTAATTTTTCACCCACGAGAAGTCGCGCGTGCTCTGCGACAGTGAACTCAGCATAAAGCGTTTGTAGTAGTAGCTCTGACTGGTGCAGTACAGCGCGCGCGCCTGCAGGTAGAGGGCGAACATAAAAGGCGCGTCTTCATGGTTCTGGATCGGCAGAAACTGCAGATCGAGCTGGTCAATCAGGCGACGCGAGATGATGCTGCTCCAGATCACCCGATGCGCCGACTGATGCTGAATCAGCGTGCGCAGCGTAGCGCTACCGCCCGGCAGCAGGCCGCTGACGTGGCGCTGATGGATAGTCTGATAATGGCGCTGCGGCGCTGGCAGGTCGAAAAACATCTTCGCGCCAAAGCAGAACAGATCAATCTCCGGGTGACGCGCCTGCACGCGGCGGAAATCGGCGAACAGTTCGGTCGAGACGAAGTCGTCGGCATCCATAAAATAGACGAAATCGCCGCTGGCTGCGGCCAGCCCCTTCATGCGAGCGGCACTGACGCCGCCGCGTCCGCCACTCAGCAGCGTCACCTGCGGATGCTGCGCAGCAAACGCCGTCAGCCAGGCCACGCTGTCATCGCTTGAGCCATCATCAATAATGATGATCTCTTCCGGCGGCGATGACTGGCGAAGCAGCGACCCCAGGGTTTCCGGCAGCCAGGGCGCGCAGTTCCAGTTAGGGATAATTACCGAAACCGTCGGCGTGCGGCGTGATGTCATGCTCATCCTCTTTCCTCTGCGTTAACAAGCGGCGCGCGCAGGCGTTTTAGCACCAGGCTGTGTAACAGACAGCACACGCCAAGGTTAAAGGCCCCGATCAGCCCCAGCCACAGCAGGTTGATCCAGCGATTCTGGTTCCACTCAATGGGCAACAGCGTGCTGAGCCAGGCAATCAGTGCCGACACCGCCCAAATCAGCGCTACGTCGCGCGTCAGCCAGCTGAAATGGATGCCCGGCGCAAAGCGGCGATGCACCAGCCACGCCCAGCCAACTAAATAGAAGATGTTTTGCCCCAGCCACAGCCAGCCGGTGCCCAGCGCCCCGTAATGGACGGCACACCAGATGTTGAGCGGCACCAGCACGACGGCAAAACAGGTGAATCCCTGCATGTGCAGTTTCAGATTGCCGTTGACGTATTGCAGGTGATACAGCAGGCCGCAGATCGCCTGGATGCCGCTGCCGAGCGCATACAGGCTAAGCACGAACGCCATCTCTTCGACAATTTGCGGTTTCTGCGTCCACGCCCACAGCAGCGGTCCGGCATAGCAGGCAATGGTGATGCTGAGCGGGGCCATAAAAATTGCCACCGCCTGGGTGGTATAGCGATAGAGCTTCAGCGATTCGGCATCGCCCTGCTGACGGGTTTTCATGCCGGTCATGCGCGGCACAATTGCCTGCATAATCGGACTGCTCAGCAGCAGGATCCCGGTCGCAGCCGTGGCGACCACGGTGAACGAGCCGTACTCGCTCAGCGGCAGGGTTTTTGACAGCACCAGCCGGTCAATCTGCGAAATAAAGGTCCACACGGCGCTGGAGAAGGCGGCGCTCAGCGCGAAGCGGATAAAGGGTTTGAGCACGCCTTTCAGGTCGTCGCGCTTCTCTTTGCGCGCTGCGCGGGGCACCAGCTGACAGGATTTCCAGATACAGCAGGCGGCTTCGGCAATCGACACCAGCAATTGCCAGATAAAGAAGGTCAGCAGCGGATTCGGGAACAGCTGGATCACCAGTACCGCGCCAAAAGTACGCAGCGTGGTAATGATCAGGTTCACGCCGTTGAGCCAGACCTGATGCTCAAAACCGACAATCACGCTGCGATACGGGCTGGTACGCCAGCGAATCGCGGCGGTGATCACCATGATCGCCACGGCCACCACCACATCGCTGGCGGGTAAGTGCTGCGCATCCAGCCAGTGCGTGGCAATCCATGGCGTCGCCAGCCAGCCGAGCACCACCAGCACCAGGGTGGAGAACAGGAAGAAGCGGGTCAGCGTGGCAAACAGCGCCGGAAACCAGACAAATTCTGCCTGATTTGCCCGGTAGCGTGCCGCCTCGCGCATCAGCGTGGTGGAAACGCCCGCGTCGAGCAGCTGCAGCCAGGTCAGCAATATAGAAAAGAAGCCCACGAGACCGTAAGCTTCCATACCTAAATGCTGAATATACAGGGGAACTACTAAAATACCTGACAGCGTCAGATAGATCTGGCCAACATAGTTGGCAATCGCGTTACGTTTGATAGACATAAAAACTCTGGCGTCTGGGTATTTTTCTCAGTGTTAACAGCGTGACACAAAAATACCTCAGCGCCCACGGGAGTAATTCTTAAAATTAACGCTGGCGCTATCTCAGCGGCTTTTTCTCATTTTCATCAGTGAGAAATAGAGGTCGGGCTGTTTCAGTAACAGTTTTTCCATTGTGCTCTGCGGTGAAAACTGATCGGCAAAGTAGCGCACCGCGTGCCGCACATTATTAGAGAACTGCGTTTCAGCGTTTAATTCCTGCTGTACCAGCTGTAATAACCCGCTGCGTAAATAACTCTGGCGATAGCGGTTTCGCTCCGGAATAAAGTGTGACAAACGGGTGACCTTTTCATATTCCGTCATAAATTGCTGATAGCTGGGCGGTGGATTAACCGTGGTGACCTCATGCTCTGCGCGGGCATCCAGCAGCCATACCGTTTGCGTATTTAACAGGCCGGCCAGCATCACATCCTGAATGCGTACCAGCGGAGCGGCATTTTTCACCAGCGCGGCGCGCAGGATGACCGCATAGTTATTCTGCTGCCACAGGCGCTGCGCCTGCAGCTGCTGAAACAGCTGCAGCGACGGCTGCAGGCCGCTGCTCAGTGCGCGCGGTGCCAGTGAAACCAGCATGCAGTTGAGCTCCGGGCGCTGATGGCTGAGCTTTGCCACTTCCTGCAACAGTGCAGCAGAGGGCACAAAGCCGTCGGCGGCAAACAGTAAAAACGCGTCGTCGCTGACGCTCTCTGCCGCTGGCTGCGGCACAGCGGTAAACTGGCTGTGCGCGGCATCCGGCTGCAGCAGATAGCACAACAGCGGATTAACGTTATCAGCCGCGACGCGCGCAGGCTGAGCGGCGACCGGCTCAGCCGGATGCACTAACAGAGCAGACCTTCCCATATTCCTCTCCCTAAAAATAATACTGAATAATGGCCAGATAAAAATCCGCCCAATTAAGGCGCAAATAAGGCAGTGACTTTTTTTTAGCGTAAGAAAACTCAATCGATTATAAACAGCCCGCCGACGGCATGACTATTGGCCCTTGCCAGGCTGGCTGTTTATTTGCCTTTTATTGTTAAGCGTCACTAAAGAAAGCCCCACTTAAGCGCAGAGGAAATTAGCAATACTCGTAACAGGAAACGTTGAGACATGGCTCAATTTTAATAAAAGGCTACGTTTTGACACACTTCCTCTTCAATTTAAGGCCAACTTAAAATGGAGCAGCGAAAACAGCAGGTGAGAAAAATCCTGGTGATAATTTTTAACTTAGGCCGCCATTTCTTCGCTACAGCTTAAATTACCTCATCTATTTCTTCTTAAGCCTGACGACAATCGCGCGCCCGGCGATATGTGTCGACGGTTACACCTCTGATTTAACCAGGCAACAGCGCTTTTAATCATTCTCACCTTGCCCGTGACGGAAGCCGCTAATGAAAACCCGGCAACCTGCGGGTGTAATTCAGATTAACCTTAGAGGCGCTTTTCCCTTCTTTTATAAGAGCGCGCTATTCCCGCCTGACGGCTATCCATTGCCGGATAAATCATTTACGCCTCGCCGCCTGCTCTGTCAGGATTGAACGCATCAGTTCTCAATAATTGCTAATCAATAACTTTCAGTTATAAGGAGTGACCATGCGGGTTATTACGCTGGCGGGGAGTCCGCGTTTTCCTTCACGTTCTACGGCGCTGCTGAGTGTGTGTCAGCGGGCGCTGGAAGCGCGTGGCGTTGAGGTGATTCCGTGGAACATTCACAACTTTCAGCCGGAAGATTTGCTGTATGCGCGCTTCGACTCACCGGCACTGGCCGCGCTGAAAGCGGATTTAGCGCTCGCAGAGGGGCTGATCGTCGCCACACCGATTTATAAAGCCTCTTTCTCTGGCGCGCTGAAAACCCTGCTCGACCTGCTGCCAGAGCGCGCGCTGGAACATAAAGTGGTGCTGCCGCTGGCGAGCGGCGGCAGCGTGGCGCACATGCTGGCCGTTGACTACGCGCTGAAACCGGTGCTGAACGCGCTGAAAGCGCAGGAAGTTCTGCACGGCGTGTTCGCCAGTGATACGCAAATCACCCACTACGACCGCCAGCCTGAGCTGGATGCGCTGCTGAGCGAGCGCATTGATGAGGCGCTGGAAACCTTCTGGCAGGCGCTGCACCGTCGTCATCAACCCTATGCTCAGGCTGTATAAAGGAACCGCGATGAAAAGGATGTTAACCCGCTGGCTGCTGCCAACCGTTACCGCGCTGTTTGCCCTGACCCTCGCGGCTCAGGCTGCCGAAGCGCCGGCACAATTCCGTATCGGCTATCAGAAAGGATCGGTCAGCATGGTGCTGGCCAAATCGCATCGGCTGCTGGAGCAGCGCTTCCCGGCCACCAACATTCAGTGGATCGAGTTTCCGGCCGGTCCGCAAATGCTTGAGGCGCTGAACGTGGGCAGCATTGACCTGGGCAGCACCGGCGACATCCCGCCGCTGTTTGCTCAGGCCGCCGGGGCGGATTTGCTGTATGTCGGCTCGGAGCCACCGAAGCCGCAGGCCGAGGTGATTCTGGTGCCGAAGGACAGTCCCATCCACAGCGTGGCGCAACTGAAAGGCCATAAAGTGGCGTTCCAGAAAGGCTCCAGTTCGCACAATCTGCTGCTGCGCGCGCTGGAACAGGCCGGGCTGAGCTTTAACGATATTCAGCCGACTTATCTGACGCCAGCCGATGCGCGCGCCGCGTTTCAGCAGGGTGATGTTGACGCCTGGGCGATCTGGGATCCCTACTATTCCGCTGCGCTGCTGCAGGGCAACGTCCGTGTGCTGGTGGACGGCAGTAAGCTGAACCAGACCGGTTCGTTCTACCTCGCCACGCGCAGCTTTGCTACCGAGCACGGTGACTTCGTGCAGCAGGTGCTGCACACCTTTAGCGAAGCCGACGCGCTGACGCGCAGCCAGCGCCAGCAAAGTATCGATCTGCTGGCACAGGCGATGGGCCTGCCGAAGCCGGTGATCGCCAGCTACCTTGACCATCGTCCCCCGACCACCATTACGCCGGTCAGCGCCCACACGGCGCAGGCCCAACAGCAAACTGCCGATCTGTTTTATGCCAACCATTTAATGCCGGTCAAAGTCACCATTGCCGATCGCATCTGGCAGCCACTGCCGGCCCGGCCATAAGGAAATTTATCATGAGCGTATCCGTATTCTGGTTTCTTCCCACCCACGGCGACGGCCACTATCTCGGTACCGCCGAAGGCGCGCGCCCGGTGGACCACGGTTATCTGCAACAGGTGGCGCAGGCCGCCGATCGCCTCGGTTTTGGTGGCGTGCTGATCCCCACCGGCCGGTCGTGTGAAGATGCATGGCTGGTGGCCGCATCCCTGATTCCTGTGACGCAGCGCCTGCGTTTCCTGGTGGCGCTGCGCCCGGGAGTGATTTCCCCGACGCAGGCCGCACGGCAGGCCGCCACGCTCGATCGTCTCTCCAACGGACGCGCGCTGTTTAACCTCGTCACCGGCGGCGATCCGGAAGAGCTGGCGGGCGACGGCGTTTTCCTCGATCACCGCGAGCGTTATGCCGAATCTGCGGAGTTTACCCGCGTCTGGCGCCGGGTGAGTGAAGGCGAAACGGTCGATTACGAAGGCAAGTACGTCAAAGTGCGCGGTGCACGATTAATGTTTAAAGCGGTGCAGCAGCCACGTCCACCGCTGTGGTTTGGCGGCTCATCGGATGCCGCGCAGGATCTGGCCGCGGAGCAGGTGGATGTCTATCTGACCTGGGGCGAACCACCCGCGCTGGTCAAAGAGAAGATTGAACAGGTGCGCGCCAAAGCGGCGGCCCAGGGGCGCACGGTGCGCTTCGGCATTCGTCTGCACGTAATTGTGCGTGAAACCAATGAAGAAGCATGGCAGGCGGCAGACCGGCTCATCGCCCATCTTGACGATGCCACCATTGCTAAAGCGCAGGCGGCCTTTGCCCGCACCGATTCAGTCGGTCAGCAGCGCATGGCCGCGCTGCATGGCGGACGGCGCGATCGGCTGGAGATCAGCCCGAACCTGTGGGCCGGCGTCGGTCTGGTACGCGGCGGTGCCGGGACTGCACTGGTGGGCGACGGTCCGACGGTCGCGGCGCGTATGCAGGAGTATCAGGATCTCGGCATCGAGACCTTTATTCTGTCTGGCTATCCGCATCTGGAAGAGGCCTATCGCGTGGGCGAGCTGCTGTTCCCGCATCTCGACCTGGCCGTGCCGGAAATCCCGCAACCCCGCGTGGTGCAGGCGCACGGTGAAGCGGTCGCCAATGATTTCACCCCGCAAAAAGTCGCGCAGAGTTAAGGAGTCGCATATGGCAAAGGTCAATAAACAGCTGAGCAATGCCCTGCTGCCGTGGGCGCTGCCGGTGCTGCTGGTGGTGGTGTGGCAGATTGCCTCACAGGCCGGCTGGCTTTCGACGCGCATCCTGCCCTCGCCGGAGAATATTGTCATCACCTTCTGGCATCTCGCGGCCAGCGGTGAGTTGTGGCAACACCTCGCCATCAGCGGCTGGCGAGCGGCAATCGGCTTTGCCATTGGCGGTTCGATTGGCCTGATTCTCGGGCTGATTACCGGCACGTCGCGCACCGGCGAACGGTTGCTGGATACCTCGGTGCAGATGCTGCGTAACGTGCCGCACCTGGCGCTGATCCCGCTGGTGATTTTGTGGTTCGGCATCGACGAGTCAGCCAAAATTTTTCTTGTGGCGCTCGGCACGCTGTTCCCTATCTACCTCAATACCTATCACGGCATACGGAATATTGACCGCGGCCTGGTGGAGATGGCGCGCAGCTATGGTCTCTCCGGCTGGAGCCTGTTTATTCAGGTGATTTTGCCGGGCGCGCTGCCGTCAATCATGGTTGGCGTGCGCTTTGCCCTCGGTCTGATGTGGCTGACGCTGATCGTGGCCGAAACCATCTCGGCCAACTCCGGTATTGGTTATCTGGCAATGAACGCCCGTGAGTTTCTGCAAACCGATGTGGTGGTGGTCGCCATCATTCTCTATGCCCTACTGGGCAAACTGGCCGACGTGACGGCACAGCTGCTGGAGCGTGTCTGGCTGCGCTGGCATCCGGCTTACCAATTGAAGGAGGAGAACGCATGAGCAACGCAACGCTAAGTCCGGCGCGCCTGAACCGCGGTACCCCGGTGGGCGTCAATGGCGTCACCAAGCAGTATGGCAATCGCACCATCCTGAATCATATCGATTTACATATTCCGGCCGGCCAGTTTGTCGCGGTGGTCGGCCGCAGCGGCTGCGGTAAAAGTACCCTGCTGCGCCTGCTGGCCGGGCTGGAATCCACCACGCACGGTGAACTGCTGGCGGGCAACGCGCCGCTGGCCGAGGCGCGCGAAGATACCCGCCTGATGTTTCAGGATGCGCGTCTGCTGCCGTGGAAGAAAGTGATCGATAACGTTGGCCTCGGTCTGAAAGGCCGCGAGTGGCGCAGCGCCGCGCTTGAGGCGCTGGCGGCGGTCGGTCTGGCCGATCGCGCACATGAGTGGCCGGCAGCGCTCTCCGGCGGACAGAAACAGCGGGTGGCACTGGCGCGGGCGCTGATTCATCGCCCCGGCCTGCTGCTGCTCGATGAACCGCTCGGCGCACTTGATGCACTGACGCGCATTGAAATGCAGGGCCTGATTGAGTCGCTGTGGCAGCAGCATAATTTTACCGTGTTGCTGGTGACGCACGATGTCAGCGAAGCGGTGGCGATGGCCGATCGCGTGCTGCTGATTGAAGAGGGTCAGATCGGGCTGGATTTGGCGGTGGATTTACCGCGTCCGCGCCGCAAAGGATCGGCGCGCCTCGCCGAGCTGGAGGCCGAGGTGCTGGATCGGGTGATGAAGCGGGGAACCTCAGAGCAACCCCTGCAGTTCGCGCAGCAGCGTTAATTCAGGACGCGCGATAAATCGCGCCGCTACAGAGGATTGCAACTCTTTGTAGCGGCGCAATTTATTGCGCATTTTTTTCTTACGCGTTCAGCGCTTTGGTGATCTTCTCGTACAGATCGCCGGACAGATTCTCCAGCCCTTTCAGCGTCTCCAGCGCCTGACGCATCAGCGCCTGACGGTCGGCATCATAACGCTTAAGACGAATCAGCGGCTCAATCATGCGCGCTGCCACCTGCGGGTTACGGCGGTTGAGATCGGTCAGCATCTCCACCAGGAACTGGTAGCCGCTGCCATCTTTGGCGTGGAAGGCTGCCGGGTTGGCCGAGGCAAACGCGCCAATCAGCGAACGGATGCGGTTCGGGTTACCCATGGTGAACGAGCGATGCGTCAGCAAGCTACGTACCTTGCTCAGCACGTCAGCCGCCGGGCTGGTGGCCTGCAACATAAACCACTTATCCATCACCAGACCATCCGGATGCCAGCGCTCGTCGTAAGCCGCCAGCAGCGCATCACGGCACGGCAACTGGGCCGCCACCGCCGCTGACAGCGCGGCCAGCGCATCGGTCATGTTGCTGGCTTTGTCGTACTGCGCCTGCACCAGTTTGCTGGCCTGCTCCGCGTCCGCAAACGCCAGATAGCTCAGGCAGACATTCTTCAGCGCGCGCTTGCCGATCTCGGCATGCTCGACTTTGTAGTCGCTGCTCTGGTTGGCGAGATACACCGCATAGAATTCATCGCTCAGCTCATTCGCCAGCGTGCGCACCAGCGCCGCGCGCACTGCGGCAATCGCCAGCGGGTCGATCACCTCGAACAGCTCGGCGATCTCATTCTCTGACGGCAGCGACAGGATCAGCGCCATCAGCGCCGGATCGCCCTGCTCATCCAGCAGCACCGCGCGGAAAGCATCGGCGACGTGCAGCGGCAGCGACAGCGGCTGGCCCTGCTGATGGCGCGCCACGTTGAGGCGGATATACGTCGCCAGCAGGCTTTGCGCCGCATCCCAGCGCGAGAAGTCGTTGCGCGCGTGGCGCATCAGGAAAGTCAGCTGCGCATCGCTCCATTTATAGTCGAGCTTCACCGGTGCGGAGAATTCCCGCAGCAGCGACGGCACCGGCTGGAAATAGACGTTGTCGAAAATGAAGGTCTGGAACTCGTCGGTGACGTTCAGCACGTGATGAACCGGATGACCGTTGTGCTGCAACGGAATGACCTTGCCTTCACCGTCATACAGTTCGATATCCAGCGGGATGTGCAGCGGCAGCTTCTCTTTTTGATCGGCGGTCGGTGGCGTGTGCTGCGTGACGTGCAGCGTGTACTGCTCCAGCTCCGGGTTGTAGTCATCACGCACCGTCAGCACCGGCGTGCCCGACTGACTGTACCAGCGGCGGAACTGTGACAAATCGACGTTGGAGGCATCTTCCATCGCCTGCACGAAATCATCACAGGTGGCGGCGCTGCCATCGTGACGCTCGAAATAGAGCTGCATCCCCTGCTGGAACTGCTCTTCACCCAGCAGCGTGTGCAGCATGCGAATCACTTCAGAACCCTTCTCATACACCGTCAGGGTGTAGAAGTTGTTCATTTCGATCACCTGATCCGGACGGATCGGATGGGCCATCGGGCTGGCATCCTCGGCAAACTGCGCGCCGCGCATCACGCGCACATTATCAATACGGTTGACCGCGCGCGAGCCGAGATCGGAGCTGAACTCCTGATCGCGGAAGACCGTCAGACCTTCTTTCAGGCTGAGCTGGAACCAGTCGCGGCAGGTCACGCGGTTGCCGGTCCAGTTGTGGAAATATTCGTGACCAATCACGGCTTCAATGCCGAGATAGTCTTTGTCGGTGGCGGTTTCCGCTTTGGCCAGCACGTATTTGGAGTTGAAGACGTTGAGGCCTTTATTCTCCATCGCGCCCATGTTGAAGAAATCCACCGCGACGATCATAAAGATATCGAGGTCATATTCGAGGCCGAAACGCTCTTCGTCCCATTTCATGCTGGCTTTGAGCGAGGTCATCGCCCAGTCCGCGCGGTCGAGGTTGCCGCGATCGACAAAAATTTCCAGCGCCACGTTACGGCCGGAACGGGTGGTAAAGCTGTCGCGCAGCACATCGAAATCGCCGGCGACCAGCGCAAACAGGTAGCAGGGTTTCGGGAACGGATCCTGCCATTTCACCCAGTGACGCCCATCCTCGTGCTGACCGCTCTCCAGCTTGTTGCCGTTGGACAGCAGGTACGGATAGCTAGCCGCGTCGGCGATCAGGGTGGTGGTGAAGCGCGCCAGCACGTCCGGGCGATCGAGATACCAGGTGATATGCCGGAAGCCTTCGGCTTCACACTGGGTGCAGAGCGCCTCGCCGGATTTATACAGCCCTTCCAGCGCGGTGTTTTTATCCGGATGGATTTCATTAATGATGGTCAGGGTAAAGTTGTCCGGCAGCTGGCTGATGATCAGCGCGCCCTGCTCTTCGCGGTAGTGCGGCCACGGATTGCCATCCACCGCCAGCGACAGCAGCGTCAGCGCCTCACCGTCCAGACGCAGTTCAGCCTGCTGCGCGCCAAGGCGTTTTACCTGACTGACGGCGGTGACGCGCGTGGTGGCCGCATCAAGATCAAACGTCAGGTCGATATCGGTGATGGTGTAGTCCGGCGCCCGGTAGTCGTGGCGATATTTAATTTGCGGCTGTTGCGTCATAAATCCTTCTCGCATCGTTAATATAGTCAACCCTCAGAGTCTAAGCGGGTTGCGCCCGGGTTGCCACGCACAATGCGTGCGTTGCGCCAAAAGTCTACAATTCATTAACAATGGCACAAATGACCCTCGACCTGTCACCTGCAATTATGGTGTGATCGCGGTGATTACTGTTTTATACTCCTGCGTCTTTATGACTTTGTTGAATACCGGGCTCTGCTCCGCGGAAGAGGATGCTGAAACGCACCATGACTGGACACGCTTCCCCGATTTTGACCACGCTGCTTGATACCGATGCCTATAAGCTTCACATGCAGCAGGCCGTTTATCATCGTTATTACGATGTCCCGGTAACGGCAGAATTTCGCTGCCGCAGCGATGAGCAGCTCGGCCAGTATGCCGACGCCATCCGCACGCACATTACTGCCATGCAATCTCTGGCGCTGAGCGATGACGAATATCGTTACCTCAGCAGCTTACCGTTTTTCCAGCAGGATTATCTCGACTGGCTGCGCCAGTTCCGCTTCGATGCCTCGCAGGTTGAGGTGCGCGACGATCACGGGCATCTGCGCATACAGATTCGCGGCCCGTGGCGTGAAGTGATTCTGTGGGAAGTGCCGCTGCTGGCGCTGATCAGCGAAGTGGTACACCGTCACCGGACGCCGGAAAGCGGCGCGGAACAGGCGGTGGCGCATCTGCAGCAGAAGCTGGTGCACTTCCGTGAGCAGGTGGGTGATCTCGATATGTCGCGCTTCCAGCTGATGGACTTTGGCACGCGCCGTCGCTATTCGCGCGCGGTGCAGGAAGCGATTGTCAGCACGCTGAAAAACGAATTCCCGTGGCTGCTGGGCACCAGTAACTACGATCTGGCGCGCCGGTTGCAGCTTAACCCGGTCGGAACCCAGGCACACGAATGGTTCCAGGCGCATCAGCAGATCAGCCCGGTACTGGCCAACAGCCAGCGCGCGGCATTGCAGTCGTGGCTGGATGAGTACGATAACCAGCTCGGCATTGCCCTGACCGACTGCATCACGATGGACGCCTTCCTGCGTGATTTCGGCCCCGGTTTTGCCCATCGCTATCAGGGCCTGCGCCATGATTCGGGCGATCCGGTGGAGTGGGGAGAAAAAGCCATTGCGCATTATCAGCGGCTGAATATTGATCCGCTCAGCAAAACGCTGGTGTTCTCCGACAATCTCAACCTCGATAAAGCACTGGCGCTGTATCGTCATTTCGGTCAGCGCGCGAACGTGGTATTTGGCATCGGCACCCGCCTCACCTGCGATATTCCCGGCGTCACGCCTTTGAATATCGTGATCAAACTGGTGAGCTGCAACGGTAAACCGGTGGCCAAACTCTCCGACAGTCCCGGTAAAACCATCTGCCAGGATAAAGCCTTCGTGCGCGCCCTGCGCAAAGCCTTCGACCTGCCGCTGGTCAAACGCGCCAGCTAATCGGCCTGAGCAGGGTGCCTGCGCCCTGCTCTGCGCCAGAAAATCTCTTTATTCTCCGGCAATTTTGCTTGTTTCCTGGTGGCTCGCAAGTAACATAGCTAAACCCCGGAATGGGGCTTATTTCACTCCATCTTCATTTATATAGAGAGATTTTTATGAGCGTAGTGCCTGTAGCGGATGTACTGCACGGCCGTGTCGCGGTTGACAGTGAAGTCACCGTACGTGGTTGGGTACGTACCCGAAGAGATTCCAAAGCCGGTCTTTCCTTCATCGCCGTTTATGACGGTTCCTGCTTTAATCCCGTTCAGGCCGTCGTCAATAATTCTCTGAATAATTATCAGGATGAAGTGCTGCGTCTGACCACCGGCTGTTCGGTGATCGTCACCGGTAAAGTGGTGGAGTCACCGGGTGAAGGCCAGGCATTCGAACTGCAGGCGACCCAGGTTGAAGTCACCGGCTGGGTGGACGATCCGGATACCTATCCGATGGCGGCTAAACGTCACAGCATCGAATACCTGCGAGAAGTGGCGCACCTGCGTCCGCGCACCAATATTGTCGGTGCCGTGGCGCGCGTACGTCATACGCTGGCGCAGGCGCTGCATCGCTTCTTCCATGAAAACGGCTATTTCTGGGTCTCCACGCCGCTGATCACCGCCTCTGACACCGAAGGTGCTGGCGAGATGTTCCGCGTTTCAACGCTGGATCTGGAAAACCTGCCGCGCGACCCGCAGGGCAAAGTCGATTTCGATAAAGACTTCTTTGGTAAAGAGGCTTTCCTGACCGTTTCCGGCCAGCTGAACGCCGAGACCTACGCCTGTGCGCTGTCCAAAGTGTATACCTTTGGCCCGACGTTCCGTGCCGAGAACTCGAATACCAGCCGTCACTTAGCGGAATTCTGGATGCTGGAGCCGGAAGTGGCGTTCGCCACGCTGGACGATGCAGCTGCCCTGGCGGAAGCGATGCTGAAGTACGTGTTTAAAGCGGTGCTGGAAGAGCGCGCTGATGATATGGCGTTCTTCGCCGAGCGCGTCGACAAAGAAGCCATCGCCCGTCTGGAGCGCTTCATCACCACGGATTTCGCCCAGGTAGACTACACCGACGCCGTCGACATCCTGCTGAAAAGCGGTCAGAGCTTCGAGAACCCGGTGTCATGGGGTGTCGATCTCTCTTCCGAACACGAGCGTTATCTGGCGGAGAAACACTTTAAAGCGCCGGTGGTGGTGAAGAACTACCCGAAAGATATTAAAGCGTTCTATATGCGTATGAACGACGACGGCAAAACCGTAGCGGCGATGGACGTGCTGGCGCCGGGCATCGGTGAAATCATCGGCGGCTCGCAGCGTGAAGAGCGTCTTGATGTGCTGGATGCGCGTCTCGCTGAAATGGGCCTGAATAAAGAAGATTACTGGTGGTATCGTGACCTGCGTCGCTATGGCACCGTACCGCATGCCGGCTTCGGTTTAGGTTTCGAACGTTTGATCGCCTATGTCACCGGTGTACAAAATGTAAGAGACGTTATCCCGTTCCCACGCACGCCACGTAACGCGAATTTCTAAGATTTAAGATTAAATATAAGAAATTCATATATATATTGAGGTCGGCCCTGCCGGCCTTTTTTTATTTTTGTAAATTTTGAGTTCTCTCACAAAGTTCCCGATATTTTACAAATTGTAATACAATTTTGCTTTTTGATACGCAATTACGAGAATTGAATCATTTTCGGGCTAGAATTAGCAACCCCGTGATGGAAAGATGCGTGCAGACACAGGAGACATCAAACTTCTTTCAAGGTTCCCGTAAAGGTTTCTTGACGGCAGTGGCAGATGTCCAAATAACTCCAATGAGGGTAATAAATAATGATGAAGCGCAACATTCTTGCAGTGGTTATCCCTGCTCTGTTAGCTGCCGGCGCAGCAAACGCAGCAGAAATCTATAACAAAGACGGCAACAAACTGGACCTCTACGGTAAAGTTGATGCGCGTCATCAGTTCTCTGACAACGCTGGTGATGACGGCGACAAATCTTATGTTCGTTTTGGCTTCAAGGGTGAAACTCAGATTACCGACCAGCTGACCGGTTACGGCCAGTGGGAATACAACATTCAGGCTAACGTGACTGAGAACCAGGGCACCGAAGGCTCTAAAACTCGTCTGGGCTTTGCCGGTCTGAAATTTGGTGATGCAGGCTCCTTCGACTACGGCCGTAACTACGGCGTTCTGTACGACGCAATGTCTTACACTGACCAGCTGCCAGTATTCGGTGATGATACCCTGTATCAGGACAACGACAACTTCATGGTTGGTCGTTCAAACGGCCTGGCGACTTACCGTAACAGCAACTTCTTCGGTCTGGTTGATGGTCTGAGCTTTGCCGTGCAGTATCAGGGCAAAAACGAAGGCCGTGACGTCCTGAACCAGAATGGCGACGGCTGGGGTTCTTCTGTAGCGTATGACACCGGTATGGGCATCAGCGCTGTAGGTGCATACTTCTCTTCTGACCGTACCGATGCACAGGTTCTTGATGGCAACGGCGATAAAGCTGACGCTTACGGTTTCGGTCTGAAATATGACGCGAACAACGTATACCTGGCTGCATTCTACGGTGAATCACGTAACACCACGCCTTACGGTGGCACCAACACCCAGACTGCTAACAAAGTTCAGGCTTTCGAAGTTGTTGCTCAGTACCAGTTCGACTTCGGTCTGCGTCCATCCATCGCTTACCTGCAGTCTAAAGGTAAGGACCTGAGCGGCGCGACTGGCAACGGTTCAACCTTCGCTGGCGGCGATGCTGACCTGGTTAAATACATCGAAGTGGGTACCTACTACTACTTCAACAAAAACATGTCCACCTATGTTGACTACAAAATCAACCTGCTGGACGACAACGACTTTACCCGTGCGAAGGGCATCAGCACCGACGACGTGGTTGGCGTTGGCCTGGTTTACCAGTTCTAATCTGCCGATTCGAACTGCGTAACACCTCAGAAACGGAGCCTTCGGGCTCCGTTTCGCATTTCAGTGATCGGGCTCCCGATTAGCGCCATTACTTTATACGCCACAGTTATTTCTTTTTTATGTCAGCGGTTGGCAAGCGTTGCGTCTGACGTTAACCTGATAGCTCATTTTGCTAAAGTTCACCCAAACGGAACTGACTCATGTTTGAATCAATCTCTGCCGCACCAGCCGATCCTATTCTGGGACTGGCTGACCTGTTTCGCGCCGACGACCGCCCGAATAAAATCAATCTTGGCATTGGTGTTTATAAAGATGAAACCGGCAAAACGCCGGTGCTGACCAGTGTGAAAAAAGCTGAGCAGTATCTGCTGGAGAACGAGACCACCAAAAACTACCTCAGCATTGATGGTCTGGCTGATTTCGCGCGCTGCACGCAGGAACTGCTGTTTGGCAAAGAGAACGCGCTGATTAGCGCTGGCCGCGCCTGCACCGCGCAGACGCCGGGCGGCACCGGTGCGCTGCGCGTCGCCGCGGATTTCCTCGCTACGCAAACCAATGTCAAACGCGTCTGGGTGAGCAATCCCAGCTGGCCGAACCACAAAAACGTGTTCAACGCCGCCGGTCTGGAAGTGTGTGATTACCAGTATTACGATGCGGCGACCCACAGCCTCGACTTTGATGGCATGCTGGCCTCGCTGCAGGAAGCGCAGGCGGGCGACGTGGTGCTGTTCCATGGCTGCTGCCATAACCCGACCGGTATCGATCCTACCGCTGACCAGTGGCAACAGCTGGCGCAGCTGTCGCTGGAGAAAGGCTGGCTGCCGCTGTTCGACTTCGCCTACCAGGGCTTCGCACGCGGTCTGGATGAAGATGCTGAAGGCCTGCGCATTTTCGCCGCATCCCATCAGGAACTGATCGTCGCCAGCTCCTACTCGAAGAACTTTGGTCTGTACAACGAGCGTGTCGGTGCGCTGACGCTGGTGGCGGCAACGGCCGACGTGGCGAAGACAGCATTCAGCCAGGTGAAATACAGCATCCGCGCCAACTACTCTAATCCGCCGTCGCACGGTGCTGCCGTGGTCGCCACCATTCTCGGTAACGACGCGCTGCGTACCATCTGGGTGCAGGAACTGACCGACATGCGCCAGCGCATTCAGCGCATGCGTCAGCTGTTTGTGAATACCCTGGCGGAGAAAGGCGCACAGCGCGATTTCAGCTTCATCATCAAACAGAACGGCATGTTCTCGTTCAGCGGTCTGACCAAAGATCAGGTGGTGCGTCTGCGTGAAGAGTTTGGCGTGTATGCGGTGAATTCTGGTCGCGTTAACGTGGCAGGCATGACGCCGGATAATATGTCGGCGCTGTGCGAAGCGATAGTCGCCGTGCTGTGACCAACGAAAATGGGCCTGATGGCCCATTTTTTTATTGCAGGAAAGGATTACTGACGCGCTCGTGGCCGAGGGTGGAAATCGGGCCATGGCCGGGGACAAACGTCACATCATCACCCAGCGGCAGAAGTTTATCCCGGATTGCCGCGATTAGATCGCTGTGGCTGCCCTGCGGGAAATCGGTGCGTCCGACGCCACCGTTAAAAATCACATCACCTGAGAGCAACAGACGGCCAGCACGATCAAAGAACACGATATGACCAGGCGTATGCCCTGGACAGTGCAGCACTTCCAGCGTCACGTTGCCCAGCTGTACCGTCTCGCCCTCTTCCAGCCAGCGATCTGGCGTCAGCGGCGCACACTCCGGCAAACCAAACATCCGGCTTTGAGTGGGCAGGTTATCCAGCCAGAAGGCATCGGCTGGCTGCGGCCCGACGATCGGCACCTGATAGTGCTGCGCCAGTTCGGCAGCAGCACCGACGTGATCGAGATGGCCGTGGGTCAGCAGGATTTGCGACGGCGTTAAGCCTCGCTCCGCCAGCACGGCAATAATGGTTTCGGCATCGCCGCCGGGATCAACCAGCGCAGCCTGTTGCGTCTCGTCATCCCAGATAACGGAACAGTTCTGTGAAAAGGCGGTGACCGGAATAATCAGGTAATTCATAGCGCTCCATGACCGACACACGCAGCGCTGCCGGTATCAGGACCAGTGCCTTGCAGGCCCGGTATCAATGTGTACAAAGTTGCTGCGCGGGTAATATCCTACACCACCGGCGCGCATAGATAACGCCGCTTTGCGAACATTGCTAAGAGAAATGCCCTCAATGTGGAAATCCATCGCCTGCCCTTTGGTGTGATAGCTGTGTTTAGCCACGCCAGGGCCCGATTCACGCAGCATATTATTGGTCGCCAGCGTACGGTAGCCGGAGATCAGCTGCACCGGTTTGCGCGTGTTGAGCAGCGTCTGCAAACGATACAGCTGGTCAAACAGATGCGGATCGATGTGTTTAACCTGATTGGCGCGGTAATCGCGGAAGAAGTGGTTTAAGCGAGCTAACTCATCCTTGTCATAACTCTTACCGTTAAAAAACTCAGTTTTGAGGGTTTCACCGGTATGCATGTTACTGAGCGTTAATACCCGGGGGCGGGAGGTGGAAACTGACGCCAGCGCTGCACCCGGCAGCAGTGACAATCCAGCCGCTGCGCCACCCAGCAGCAATAAACGACGACGTTGAGAATCAAAATTAGCCATGAAGCGGGGTTACCTAATCTAAAACGATAAAAATATGTGCAAAAAGTACACAAGGCCGAACAGTAACCGCAGCCTGGAGAGCAGTCAACCCGCAATCTGTCACAGAATGCGCAAAACCGATCTGAAATCAATTTTCCAGACCGGTCTTGCCATTTTCTTTGAGGAAAGGATAACAGGGAAATCAACGCTTAGAGCAGCAGCTGCCCCGCTTTGGTCAGCACCTGGCTGCCGGAGCGCGCCGGGTTATCATAATTGTAAATATCTGTACGATACTGCGGCTGGCCATCATCCGCCACCCAGGCCGTAAGGTAGTAGAGATTGACCGGAATGCGATGGCGAATCGGCACGTAGCGCGTATCGCCCTGCTTCAGCGTGTCAGAGATACGGCTGTCGTTCCAGCCCGCGTCCTGCAACAGCAGATCGGCCAGTTCAGAAGCTTTGTTGACGCGCACGCAGCCGGAGCTGAGCGCGCGGATATCACGCTGGAACAGGCCATGGTTCGGCGTGTCGTGCAGATAAATTGCGTCTGAACTCGGCATGTTGAATTTATAGCGGCCCAGCGAGTTGCTGGCACCCGGCGCCTGACGAATGCGATACGGGAAACTGGCGGCGGACACCATGTGCCAGTCAATCATCGACGGATCGATCACTTCCGCATCGGCGCTCCAGCCCGACAGCAGCGTGTAGCCGTGCTTATACAGATAGCTCGGATCCTGCTTCACCTTCGGCACGATATCCTGGCGCACCAGTGTGGTAGGCACGTTCCACGGTGGATTGAGCACCACATTGTTGAGCGCGCTGCGCATCAGCGGCGTTTTGCGGTCCGGACGACCGACAATCACCCGCGAGGACAGAATGGTATTGCCGTTGTTGTAGTAGGTCAGGGAATAGTTGGGAATATTCACCATGATGCCGTTGTGCATGTCATCCGGCAGCAGACGCAGACGCTGAATATTCAGCGCCAGCAGCGCCGCACGCATCTGCGGCGAAACATTCAGCCACTCGCGGGTACGCGGGCCGATGGCACCGTCGTCGGCCAGTCCCTGCCAGTGCTGGAAGCGTTTTACCCCCTCCACCAGCGTGTTGTCGTAGACATTATTGCTGGCAGCCGGAGTGACCGTGCTGATGTTGCCGCTGGCCTGCGGTACCTGCGCCGGCAGATCGCTGACGATGGTGGCCGACGGGCTGACGGCCACGGGCTGATCGCTCTGACTCACCGGCTGCGGCGCCGTCGGGACGGCATCGTCGGCTGGCGTGGGCGTCGCGCTGTGCGTGCCGGTCAGCATCCCGGTGCGCTGCAGAATCTCACGCAGCGCCGGCACATCATCGCTGATCTGACCCGGGCGCAGCGTGCCCTTATCGCGCAGCTGCGGCCACGGCCGGTTATCTGTCAGCAACGCTTTTAACGCGCTGTGCATCGGTGCGTACTGCGGATGCTGCGGTTGCAGCGACACCACAAAGGCGCGGCTGCCGCCGCCGTTCACCGCGTTCTGCCACTGATTGATGGCGGAGAGTGACGGCATGGTCAGCTTGTACGGCACATTGCTGTACAGCCAGGTTTCGCCCTGGGTCGGTACGTTAGCGACAAACTGCAGATAGCCAAGCATGGCGTCGCTCAGCACCACGTCCCGCGCGAAGCCTTTGATATCCGGATTAGTGAGCAACTCTACCCAGCGGGTAAACTGCGGCTGTACGCCGGAGAGCGCCACTTCTGCCAGCTGCTGCTGGAAAGCCTGCACGGCGTCGCGATCCTGCCACAGCGGCGCCATGTTGCGTGCCGCATAGATGCCGGCGAGGCCGGGCAGATAAAAGGGTCGTTCGCTGGGGCTAAATGCCTGCTGAATTTGCTGCTGGCTGGCAGCTACAGACAGCGTGCTGTGCGGCAGCGCGCCGACGTCTGCCGCCTGGCTGATAGCCAGCGGTGCCGCCATCAGTGACAAACTGAGTGCTATTGCAGCACGATTAACTCTGCTCTTCTTGTTCAGCAACATCCCTGCCCCCTTCTTACCAAAGACACAGCATCCTGAAAACGCCGTGTACCGCCTGTACTCTTATGGTTGAGTATAAAATAAAAAACGGCATCCGCCTCGCAGGGCCGATGCCGTTTACAGATTAACCGCAGCCTGAATTTTTAACCAGATTTGCTGCTAGCTATTTTCAGTGGCCACGCCTGCGCCAGGATTTTCCTGTTTCACCGGCGTCGGATCGGCGGAGAAACCGCGCAGTCCGACCACGTGCACATGCTCCGTATTGTTAAAGACTTTACGTACCAGCTTATAAGTGGTGCCTTTTTCCGGACTGATATTCTCCGGCGCGGCGATCACCAGCTGCATTTCCAGACGCTCGCACAGTTCGAACAGCGTGGCGATGGAGCGCGCATCAAGACGCGCGGCTTCATCGAGGAACAGCAGGCGACACGGTGAAATATCTTTACCGCGCAGACGCCGTGACTCCTCTTCCCAGCTCTGCACCACCATCACCAGAATCGACATACCGGTACCGATCGCTTCACCCGTCGACAGCGCCCCGCTTTCAGCGCGCAGCCAGCCGTCTGAGCCGCGATTCACTTCCACTTCCATCTCAAGGTAGTTGCGGTAGTCGAGCAGCTCTTCACCGATGGTCTGCGCCGTGCGCTGGCCCATATCAATCTGCGGATTGAGACGCTGATACAGCTTCGCCAGCGCTTCCGAGAACGTGAGGCGATTGCTGGTAAACAGATCCTGATGCTGTTCATGCTCTTCCGACAGCGTATCCAGCAGCATGGCGTGCGTTTCGCGTACGTTGACGTTCAGCCGCACGCTGCGCACCTGACCAAAGCTCACCGCCTGCAAGCCCTGGTTCAGCTGACGGATGCGGTTCTGCTCGCGCTGAATGGTTTTGCGGATGATATTGGCCGCACTGCGCGAACTGATCGCCAGCGTCTGTTCACGCGCCGTCAGCTCTTCGGTCAGACGGTTCAGCTCAATCTCCATCTGCTCGATAGCTTCAACCGGATCGTCGGTACGAATGATGTCCTGACGGATACGTTCACGAAGATGCTGATAGACGGCGATAAAGAACTGAATCTTGCGCTCCGGCCGTTTTGGATCTTCCGACATGCGCAGCACATCGCGCAGGTGTTCATTATCCGCGACCGCCAGGCGCAGCGCACCGAGGGCCTTATCCGACATTGAGCGTAGCTCGTCGCCACTCAGGTAAGCCAGTTCGCGGCGATGCAGACGGCGCTCGACGCCGTTCTCTTTCACCAGGCGCAGCACGGTGCACCAGCCCGCTTTGGCGCTGACCACCTGCTCACGCATCAGGTGATAATCGCGCTCCAGCTTGCGCAGTTTCTTCTGCAGGCTATCCATCTCGGCTTCGCAGAAGGTGAGCTGTTTCTCCAGCTGATTGCGACGCGCACGGTTGTGGCTGAGCGCCGTGTAGAGTTCGTCACGCCGGCTGCGCGCACGCTCCTCGGCGCTGGCATCAGCGTGCACGCCAATATCCTGCATCTCCTGCTGCAACTCTTTCAACATGTCGCGCTTGGCGTCGTACGAACTCTTCAGCGATGCCAGCACCTGGGAATACTGCGTCAGCTGCGCCTGATGTTCGCGCAGGCGTTCGCGCGCGCGGCTGCGTTCGCCTTCCGCCTGCTCCAGACGCTGGCGCAGTTTTTCGTTGAGATCGCTGTTACCGGTCAGCATGCCAGCCGAATCTTCATAGCTGAAGTGCGCGCGGCGCTGCACCACTTCGGTCAGGGCAAATGCCTGCTGACGCGCTTCGCGCTGCTGCTGCTGCGCCTGCTGATAATCACGCGTCAGCTGTTCGTGCTGCTGCGGATCGCTCTGCAGCACCGCCACCAGCGGCTCCAGCTTGCTGAGTTTCGCGCCGTGCTGATGCAGGAAGCGCGCGGCTTCCTGGGCTTCTTCCACCCGCTCACGAATCTCTTCGCAGCGGTCGGCCAGCGAGTCGTCAAGCAACAGGTTAACGCGCGGGAGCAGGCGGTTGAGCTGCGCCACACCCTCTTTTGCCTGCTCAAACTGGGCACGCTGCTGCTGGTTGTCATTCTCGTGCTGCGCCAGCGCGCGCTCCAGCTCGCCACGACGGCTATTGAGCTGGCGCATCTGCGCTTCCGGATCTTCGTCGAAGGCCACCGCCAGGTGGCTGCCGATAAAGCGGCTAAACGACTGATGCAGACGCTGGGTTTTCTGCACGTCAAACGACAGCGTGGCAAAACGTTCGGCCAGCTGGTCGCGCTCATTGTTCAACAGCTCCAGCTGATTTTCCCGCGCCGCGCGACCAAACAGCGGCACTTTCGGGAAGCGCGAATAACGCCACTGGCGCTCCGCCACTTTGACAACGACCGCATTTTCCAGCTCGTCAACGCTAAAGACGCTGTCATCAAACGACTGCGGATCGCCTTCGATCAGATAGAGATCTTCCGGACACTCTTCCAGGCCGTCGAGCATCTCGCGCACCAGCGACAGGTCCGGCACCACAATGGCGTGACGCGACGGGCCATACAGCGCGGAGAAGTACGGCGCATCATCCAGCGTCACGTCATCGTAAATTTCTGACAGCAGCACGCCGCCAAACCGCTCCGCCAGCTGAGTCAGGCGCGCATCTTCCGCGCCGCCCGGCTGGCTGAGTCGCGCAATCTGCTGCTCGACTTCACGCTTGCGCGCCGCCACTTCATCACGCTCAACGGTGGTTTCACGCTCGCGCTCCAGCAGCTGCTGCATATATTCGGTGATCTGCTGGCTGCTGCTCAGCGTCTGGCCGGTCTGCTCGCTCAGCTGGGTAAGAATCTCCTGCGCCGCCAGCCAGTGCGGTGCCCGTGCGGTCAGCGCAGTGATACGCTCGCGCAGCTGCTCCAGCTCCTGGCGCATCAGCATGCGGCGTTCACCGGCGTCGGCCACGCTTTCGTTCAGCTGTTCTATCTGCGCTTCCAGTTCACGCTGCAGGCCTTCCAGCGCGTCAGCGTCATACTGCTGGCCCTGACGTTTACAGAAGTCGGCCAGCAGACGTTCGGCGTCATGCTGCTCGCGCAGGCGGGTTTCCAGTTCGTTGAGACGCAGACGCAGCGAAGAGAGCTGTTCGGCATGATGGCGCTGGTTAGCGGCATCGCGCAGCAATTCGCGCCCGACCTGCCACGCATCCTGCCGGCTTACCTCGCCAGCAATACTGGTGACCAGCGCCAGCGCCTGTTCAAACTGGCTGTGCGCCGCTTCCGCCACGCTCAGCTTCTGCTCCAGGCGCAGCAGCCGTTCGGTGGCCTCTTCTTCGCGCGCCTGGAAGGTTTCCTGCCACTCTGCGGCGTTGTCGATGGTGAGGTCCGGCAGCTGGCACTGCGCCCGCGCTTTTTCCAGCGCCTGCAACGCCTGCTGATACTGGATGGCGCGGGTTTGCTGCACATCAAGCGCCTGCTGAAAATCGGCCAGCTGGCTTTTCAGCTCGTCGACTTCAATTTCCGCCGCTTCAGCGCGCGCTTCGTTCTCTTCCTGCACCTCACGCGCTTCGGCCACCACTTCATTCTGCTCTTCGAGACGATAAGTCAGCTCTTCCAGATCGGCGTCGTAACGCGCGATCTTCTCCTGCTGACGCATCGCCGTCTGGACCAGATTAAGGTGATCGCTCGCCGCCTGATAATCGGTTTCCAGATCGCTCTCTGCGCCGTTGTGCTCAGAGAGTTCGCGCGCCATTTCGATGTGACGATACTGTTCCGATGCCAGCTGATTGCGGCTGGTGAACAGCTCGTTACGCAGCTGCAGCGCACCGTCGAGATGGATGCGACGCTCGTTGGCGTGGCGCATGTAGTCGGCAGAAACGTAGCTGGTGGCTTCAGAGATGAGATGCTTAAACAGATCGCGATCCGACTGCGTGACGCGAATCGCTTCCAGCGTCATGCGGTTTTCGCGCAGCGCCGCTTCCATATCCTGGAACGCTTTACGCACGCCACCGTTTTCCGGCAGCAGGTAATCACGCAGCGAGCGGGTAATGGCGCTGGAGATACCGCCATACAGCGAGGCTTCGATCAGACGGTAGAATTTGCTGCGATCGCCGGCGGTGCGCAGACGACGCGGCACCACGCCGAGCTCAAACATCATGGCGTGGTAGTCCGTGACCGAGCTGAACTGGCGGAACTGCACGCCCTCCTGCGCTTCCACCCGCTCCTTCACTTCTGCCAGCGGCAGCACGCGCGCCTGACGGCTGCCAAGAATTTCGGTCAGCATATCGGTTGGCAGCGTATCGGTCGGCAGGCCGTGAATACTGAACGGCTTGATGTCGACTTTCTTATCGCGTCCGGCCACCTGCTGCAGGCGCACGCCAGCCACCACGCGCTGATGGCGCGAGTTGACCACATCCAGCACCGCATAGCAGACGCCCGCGCGCAGTTTGCCGTGCAGGCCCTTGTCGCGCGAGCCGGACGTGGCACCGGCTTCAGTGGTGTTACGGAAATGCAGCAGGGTTAAGTCCGGAATCAGTGCCGTAACAAACGCCGCCATGGTGGTCGATTTACCGGCACCGTTACCGCCGGACAGCGTGGTGACCAGCTCATCCAGATCAAAGGTGCGGGCAAAGAAACCGTTCCAGTTGATCAGCGTGAGCGATCGAAATTTACCGCGTTCAATCATGCCTGTTCATCCTCCGCGCGCTCGCTCGCGTCGTGTTCGCTGTCATTTTCTGCCTCGTCGCTCTCACTGGCGACCGGTGCGTTCTCCAGCGTCATCGCTTCACCGTCACGAATCAGACGCAGCTGCGCTTCACGTGCGTCGTCACCGCTGCGCACATCCGCACCAAAGCGGAAAACGGACTCCATGATGCGGAACTTGCTGCTGTCGTTGCCCATAAACCACACCATGCCGAGACGGCGCAGACGGCTGAGCGACGCACGCATCTTCTCCTGCAATTTGGCGCGATCCAGGTCCGACCCGGTGGAGCGCTGGTTAACCAGCTTCAGCAACCTGCTTTCATCCGCCAGCGACAGCAGCTCGTCGTACAGCTCCTGCTGGGTGAAAATGCCCTCGTTGGCCAGCCGCTCCGGGCTCAGGTAGAGATAACAGAGAATTTTACCCACCATCATGTCGAGCTCGGACAGCACCGAGCGCGGGATCAGCGTGGTTGAGCGCGGACGCAGATAGAAAAAACCTTCCGGTGCGCGGATCAGCTCAACGTTGTAGCGCGCATAAAACTCTTCCAGAAACGGCTGGTAATCCATCAGAAAAGCGTGATTATCCAGCTCTTCAATACCAATGTGGCGGCCGGCGCGTAACTGGCTATCGAGCGCGGGAAAAATCGGGTTTGCCAGTGCCAGCGCCAGTTTGACCGGCATCACTTGTTCAATATTTGTCGATGACATGTGCCTGCACCTTGGCTCCGTAATCATTAATGGTCTGCCATTCCGCAGGCAGACCGGCTAAATCGGCTTCGGCCACGCCGAGTCGCACCGCCTGATCGATGACGATGCGTGCGAGGTCGAAGTGACGCGCGCGGGGATACTGCGCCAGATAGTCACGCATCACCGTGGCGAGATGCAGCGGCTTCTGCTGCTGCTTGTAAATCTGCAGCGCTTCTTCAATCATCGCCGCCAGCTGCTCGCGGATTTCGTTAAACTCTTCGTACTCCATCTCCGGCGGCAGCTCGCCCATCACCTCGTCGTTACGCAGCGTCATCTCTTCATCGCGCATGTCATACAGACGGTCGGCATTGGCGTAGGTCAGCGCCCACGGCTGATCGAAATAGTTCTGCACCGACTGGCGTAAACGCTGCGCGAACACGCGGTTTTTATCCATGTCGATGGCAGTACGAATAAATTTGTGCACGTGGCGGTCGTAACCGATCCACAGATCGATGGCCTGCTGGCCCCAGCTGATAATGCGATCGAGCTTGTTTTGCAGGTCAAACACCAGCTTGTCGACAAAGCCCAGATCCGGGCTGCTCAGCGTGGCGTCCTGAATCCGCAGCAGGTTAGCCTGCAGCTTGTCGCCTGCCGCTTCCAGCGTATCCTGCAGTTCGCGCAGCGTGCCGGAGGTCTCCGACAGCAGCAGCTCACAGCTGGAGATGGCCGCGCGCCAGTCTTTATTCAGCAGATCGGCGATATCGCTTTTCACCGCCTGCTGCTGTTCGTCCATCAGGCGCTGCGTCATGTCGATGCTGTCAAAGATTTCCGCGACCGAATATTTCAGCGGCGCAAAGACGTTGCGGTGCCAGTGAAACTCGTCGCCATCTTCCTCGGCGGCGTCGGCGGCGCGCTTCAGCTCCTGCGCGACAATCGACAGCTGCATCGACAGGCGCAGCGTGGAAAATTCGCGCTGGCGGATGTAATAGTCGGTGATGCCGATCGCCAGTGGCGTCAGACGATAGATGGCGTGACCTTCGGTCAGCTCGCTGGTAAAGCGGTTAAGCAGGCGCTGACGCACCATGTCGTTGATGGCGTTGTTGGCACGGACCTGAACGGTTTCGTGGGTTTGTTCAAACGCTTTGCTGACGTGACGAAAGGCGTCAATCAGCTCACCTTCACTCATCTCGCCGTCCATGCGCTCCCCGTTGAGGGTGGCGATGGCCAGCAAAAACGCCAGACGTTCTACCGGCAGCGCAAGGGAAAAGTCATTCTTGCGCGCCCATGCCACCAGTTCGGGGACCGTCTGGGAAAATTCGCTCATAGTTGATCCTTCTACCTGGGTTTGCGCGCAGTCACGTGGATATAGCGCCCTAAGCTCAAAAAGGGCTCCTGACGACAGTAGCGCCGTTCCATCTCAATAATTTCCTCAACGCTCTTCCCGGCGCCGGGCTGCGGCTTCATGTAGTCACTGAACACGCGGATACCGGCACGCTGCTCGGTGATAAATCCGCACTGCGTCAGCCAGCGCTGTACATCGTCAGGATCGCGGGGGAAATCCGGCGACAGCGTGCGTTTTTTGCGCTTGTTCATGTTGGCGCGCAGATAGCCGAAATTGCCGAGCGTCAGAGTGCGGAACGTCAGGCCGTGCGCGTTATAAAACATCAGCGACAGCACACCACCGGGTTTCAGCGTATGCCACAGCGCCTGCAGCACCGCCAGCGGATCCGCCACCCACTCAAGCACAGCGTGAAACAATACCAGATCCACCGGCTTATCCAAATGTTCGCCAACCTGCTGCGCGCTAATTTGTTTGAATTGCATGTTGTGGCTCACACCTGCGCTGTGCGCATGGGCGGCGGCCAGCTTAAGCATCTCGCCCGACAGGTCGCACAGCAATACCTGGTGCCCCTGCGCGGCGAGGCCGCTGGAGATCTGACCGACGCCACCACCGGCATCCAGCACAGTCAGCGGGCCAGCGGGCAGCGTCGGCAGAATGGCGTTCAGCTCATCCCAGATGATCGCCTGACGCACCTGGCCTTTACGGGTGCCATAAATATTTTGCGAGAATTTATCCGCCAGATCGTCAAAGTTACGATCCTGCATGGTGATGGCTCCGCTTTGCTGCATTCAACTTGTGCTATTTTGTCACAGGCTCGACAAGAATGAACCTTTCATGCCGCAGTAACTGTCTGGCTGCTGTTTTTTCGGACAAAAGGAGACGTTTTCGATGTTTTTTGCCTTAAAAAAATGGATTGGCGCGATGCTACTGCCTTTGCCATTGCTGTTAACGCTTATGGCGGCAGGACTTTTACTGCTCTGGTTCAGCCGCTGGCAAAAAAGCGGCAAAATCCTTATCTCATTGAGCTGGCTGATGCTGTTACTGCTGAGTCTGCAACCGGTGGCCGACCGGCTGCTGGCCCCGCTGGAAAACCAGTATGCCACGTGGAATGGCAGCGAGCCGGTGGACTATATCGTGGTGCTGGGCGGGGGTTACACCTATAACCGGCAGTGGGCACCGAGCTCCAACCTGCTGAACAACAGCCTGCCGCGCGTGACCGAAGGCGTTCGCCAGTGGCGACGCTATCCTCAGGCCAAAATGATCTTCACCGGTGCCGCTGCGGGCTACAATCCGCGCAGCAACGCCAGCGTTGCCGCTGACGTGGCGCGCAGCCTTGGCGTGCCCGACGATGCCATTATCGTGCTGGATCAGCCGCATGACACCGGCGAAGAAGCGCTGGCGGTGAAGCAGACCATCGGGCAGCATCCGTTTCTGCTGGTGACGTCTGCCAACCATCTGCCACGCGCCATGCACTTTTTCCAGAGCGCCGGCCTGAATCCGCTACCGGCACCGGCTAACCAGCTGGCGATCACCTCACCGATCAGCGTCTGGGATCGCACGCTGCCCTCGCCGCTGTGGCTCAGCCATAGCCAGCGCGCGGTGTACGAAACGCTGGGGCTGATCTGGCAGCGGCTGCGCGGCAGTGGCGAACCTTCAGCCGAGCCAGGGGAGTAGCTGTGCGCGGGCATGGTCAAA
Organism: gamma proteobacterium symbiont of Lampromicra miyakona; assembly: GCF_059730895.1. Taxonomy (NCBI): domain Bacteria; kingdom Pseudomonadati; phylum Pseudomonadota; class Gammaproteobacteria; species gamma proteobacterium symbiont of Lampromicra miyakona. The sequence goes on from NZ_AP035932.1 coordinate 2,573,386, forward strand.
GCGCGGCCGGTCAAACTGGCCGCTGCTGACCAGCGTGTCAACGCAATCCCACAGCTGATAGAGCCAGCGGCGCCAGACGAAACCTTCATCCACCGGCGCACGCTGTAAATAGTGCTGCAGCAGCGATGCTTCAGCACCGTTTTCCGCCAGGCGCATCAGCTCATACTCACGCGGGGCCCACAAAATGGTGCCCGGCTGGGTCATCGCCACCAGCTGATCGCTGTGCGGGTCTTTCAGCATACTGGCGAGACGCAGATTGCCGTGCATTAGCACGCACGGGTCGTCAAAGCCGGCAAACAGCTGCGCCAGCTGTTCGCGGCTGCGAAACAGAATCTGGCGATCGGCGTGGGTAAATCCGGGGGGCGACAGATAGCCCAGCGTGGACCACAGCACTTCCACCCGCTGGCGATACCACGCCGGCCAGCGATTTTCCTGCACGCTGTCAACGCTGCCGACCAGGCCATGGCTGTCAATGCGGTGCCACGCCAGCAGCCCTTCGACAATCTGTTCACACAGCTGCCCCCAGCGCGCTGCCGTGCGCGCCGGCGCTTCGGCCGATACGCCATTTAAGCGCGCCAGCAGCAGCATTTCATGCGCCGGCGGTTGCTGACTCAAAACCAGGCCGTACACCGTGGGCAGCGTAATCAGCCCTTCATGCGCCAGCATGGTGAGTTTTTTCGCTTCGAGCGCGGCGCGTCCCTGATGACGAAAATATTTGGCCACCAGCGGCATCGGCTTGCCTTGGTCATCATAGAGGGCGTAAAGACGCGATTGTGCCTGTTCGCTGATGGTTTCCAGCCGGCTAACGCCTTCGCCCAGCACCAGCGCCAGTTCTGCACGGAGTTGTTCCATGGAAGAGTCCTCCGGAGTTAACACATTGCACCATCCTGGAGGTCATGACGGCGCAAAACTTAGCGCCAGATCAAACTTTGCGGCCAGCCGGGGCGCTGGCCGCTGACGATTAAGCCTGCATCGCTTCAAGCACGCGCAGCAGATCGTCCGGCGTATCCACACCGACGCTCGGCACGGTGGCCGCTACCGCCACGTGGATCTTTTCGCCGTACCACAGCACGCGCAGCTGCTCCAGCAACTCGATCTGCTCCAGCGCACAGGGTTGCCATGCCACATAGCGACGGATGAAACCGGCGCGATAGGCATAAATACCGATGTGGCGCAGCAACGTGTCGCCAATCTGCTCACGCGACTGCGCGTAACGTTCGCGATCCCACGGAATGGTCGCACGTGAAAAATAGAGCGCATAGCCGCTGGCATCAGTGACCACTTTTACCGCGTTGGGATTGAACGCCTCTTCTGCCTCGTGAATCGGTACCGCCAGCGTGGCCATGCCGGCATCCGCCTGGGCCAGATTGTCCGCAACCTGACGCACAATCTCCGCCGGAATCATCGGCTCGTCGCCCTGCACGTTCACGATGATGGTATCGTCAGCAAACTGATACTTTTCAATCACCTCGGCCAGACGCTCGGTACCAGATTGGTGGTCGGCGCGCGTCATGCAGACTTCCCCGCCGGCAGCGGTCACCGCCGCCGCCACGTCAGGATGATCGGTGGCCACAATCACCCGCTCGGCGCCGGACTCGCGTGCACGCTCCATCACGTGCACCACCATCGGTTTACCGTGAATATCCAGCAGCGGTTTGCCCGGCAGGCGCGTGGAGGCGTAGCGTGCCGGAATAATCGCCACGAAACTCATGGATGAATCTCTTCAACGGACAGGGTGCGCGCTTCTACTTCCAGCAATACCGGAATACCGTCACGCACCGGGAACGCCAGGCCGTCGGGTTTGCAGATCAACTCCTGCTGCTCTTTGTTGTAATACAGTTTTCCGTTGCAGACCGGACAGGCCACAATCTCAAGTAAACGGTGATCCATACTTTTCTCCTTTCAGGACCGATACGTCAGAGGATTAGCATACCATAGCGCAATCAGGGACGGCGCGCCGCCATCGGCTTATATGCTGACGTGCCAGCGCGTGGACCAGGCGGCCCGCAGCGCATCAGGCGCGTTTTCCAGCACCACTTCGCTGGCGCCCTGCCAGGCGGCGAAGCGGTTAATGGCTTTATGCACATCGGCGAGAAACTGCTGGCTCATCCGCACGCCGGGCTCCAGCCAGAAGGCTCGCAGAATCAGGCGCTGCGCCTGGCGATCCATTTTGGCATCGACGCGCCCTTTCAGTACGCCGCGGTGCAGCAGCGGCAGGACAAAGTAGCCGTATTTACGTTTGTGCTCCGGCGTATAGCACTCGATGCGGTAGTCAAAATTGAACAACTCAAGCGCGCGGCGGCGATCCCATACCACCGGATCAAACGGTGACAGCAGCGCGCTGTGCGTGGCGGCCTGCGGCTGTGCCAGCTGCGGCAGCAGCGTATGGTGCAGCCACATCTCGCCCAGTTGCTCAACCTCGACGCGCTGAATCACTCCCTGCTCAGCAGCCTGCGCCAGCCAGAGTGCGATGGGCGCGCGTTTCAGCCGGTAGTAATCCGCCAGCCAGCTGGCGCGGAAAATGCCGAGGCTGCGCGCGCTGTGCTCCAGCATCTGCATCACCGCCTCGTTCTCGCTCAGCGCATGCTGCTCGTCGCGCCAGTGTGGCATCACCCGGCTACGCAGATCGTAGACGCGCTGGAAGTTACGGCGCCCGACAACCATCAGCTCACCGGCGCTAAACAGGTTCTCCAGATGTCGCTTGTGCGGCTTCCACGCCCACCAGCCGGGTTTGGTATGCTTGTCGCTGGCAAAATCAGCGGCGCGAACCGGACCGGTGGCGGCGATATGTTGCAGCAGATCGGCGATCTCCTGCTGATGCTGATCCACCCATTGCTGATTGTATTTCCAGCCCAGGCGCTGCGGAGCCAGCATGCGGTGACGCAGCAGCGGATAATCTTCAAAAGGGATAAAACAGGCTTCATGCGCCCAGTATTCAAACAGCGCGCCCGCCGCCAGCGTTTGCTCCAGCCACTCAGCAGGAAAAGCGCCCAGCCGGCTGAACAGCACCAGATACGGACTGCGCGCGACCACATTAATAGTATCGATTTGCAGCAGCGACATCTGCCGCACACAGGCGTGAATATCGGCAAAACGCGCCTGACGGCGCGGCGGACGTAGCAGGCCCTGGGCAGAGAGGTGCAGGTTGCGGGCGATTTGCAGAGAGAGGGAATGCGTGCTGGTCATTACGTCGTCCCTTTAGATGGTTAGCGCGACCGGGCGTCGCGCGCAGCCGTACAGAGTTGCGTCAGATCGGCCAGCAATGCGGCCAGCGGCGCGCCCGCCAGATGCGCATCCACCGGCAGATACCACCAGTTAGCGCGGGCAAAATGGCGGCATTTGACCGCGTCTTTTTCCGTCATCAGCAGGCACTGTGCATCCTGAGTCAGGCTGCGTAACTCTTCTTCGCTGTAAGCGTGGTGATCGGCAAAGGCAATCTCTGCCACCGGCTGCACACCCTGCTGCTGCAGCGTAGTGAAGAAACGCGGCGGATGACCGATGCCGGCCATCGCGACAATTGGCGGCAACTGCGTCAGCGCAGCCTGTTCGCCGGTCAGCAGATTGACCGCCAGGCCCGGCTGCAGCGTCATGGCGATCTCGCCAGCCTGCGCGCTGCCCCCGTTAACTACCACGGCATCAACCTGCTCCAGTCGCGATGCGCGTTCACGCATCGGTCCGGCCGGTAACCACCAGCCGTTGCCAAAGCGACGCACGCCATCCACCACCACGATTTCGCGATCGCGCTCTAGCGCATAGTGCTGCAGGCCATCATCCGTCACAATCACATCCAGCGGATGCGCCGCCAGCAGGGCCTCGATTGCCAGCCGGCGCTGCGGCGCCACTGCGACCGGCACCTGAGTGCGCTGGGCGATCAGCACCGGTTCATCACCAGCCTGTTCCGTCGCGCTATCCTGATTGACCAGCAGCGGATAGCGTTCCGCTTTACCGCCGTAACCGCGCGACACTACACCCGGACGCAGCCCCTGCTGTTGCAGAGCCTGCACCAGCCAAATCACCAGCGGTGTTTTACCGTTGCCGCCCGCGGTCAGGTTGCCAACGACAATGACCGGACAGGGCGCGCGCCAGCGGGTACGCCAGCCGCGCTGATAGCTCAGCCGAATCAGCCAGGTGATAGCGCCATACAGCAGACTCAGCGGCCACAACAGCAGCCACAGCGGCGAGCGTCCGCTCCAGATACGTTCAATCATTGACCGAACTGCAGTTTGTGCAGCTGCGCGTAAGCGCCTTTCTGCGCCAGCAGCACCTCATGAGTACCGCGTTCCACGATTCGCCCATCCTCGACCACCACGATTTCGTCGGCCTTTTCAATGGTGGAGAGACGGTGTGCAATCACCAGCGACGTGCGGTTCTTCTGCAGCTCATCCAGCGCCGACTGGATGGCGCGCTCGGATTCGGTATCCAGCGCCGAAGTGGCTTCGTCGAGAATCAAAATCGGGCAGTCACGCAGCAACGCACGGGCAATGGCGATACGCTGACGCTGGCCGCCAGACAGCAGCACACCGTTTTCACCAATGACCGTATCGAGACCGTTATCCATCTTGTTGATGAAGTCCATAGCATGCGCCATAGTCGCCGCCTGCTCGATTTGCTCGCGGGTGTATTCACCGTTGCGCGCATAAGCGATGTTATTGGCAATGGTGTCGTTGAACAGATGGACATTCTGCGAGACCAGCGCCACCTGATTACGCAGCGATCGCAGGGTGTATTCCCGCAGGTCGTGACCATCCAGCAGAATCTCGCCCTCGTTGATATCGTAAAAACGCGTCAGCAGGCTGGCCATGGTGGATTTACCCGAGCCGGAACGGCCCACCAGCGCCACGGTTTTACCCGCGGGCAGCGTGAGATTAATATCACGCAGCGCCGGAATGTCGCGGCCCGGATAGGTAAAGGTCACGTTGCGGAATTCAACGTCCCCTTTCGCACGCGTGATTTCGCGCTTGCCGTTGTCGATCTCCTGCTCGCTATCCAGAATGGTGAATAGCGTCTGACAGGCCGCCATGCCGCGCTGGAACTGGGCATTGACGTTGGTCAGTGATTTCAGCGGGCGCATCAGGGCGATCATCGACGAGAACACCACGGTAATGGTACCGGCAGTCAGGGTATCCATCACGCTCGGGAAGCTGGCCGCATACAGTACAAAAGCCAGCGCCAGCGATGCGATCAGCTGGATCACCGGATCGGAAATCGAAGAGGCCGAGACCAGTTTCATGCCCTGCTGGCGCATTTTATTGCTCACCTGCGAAAAACGCTCAGCTTCCACTTCCTGTCCGCCAAAAATCAGCACTTCTTTGTGCCCTTTCAGCATCTGCTCAGCACTGGTGGTTACCTGCCCCATGGTGTTCTGCATATTTTTGCTGATGCTGCGGAAGCGTTTGGATACGGTGCGGATGGCAAAAGAGACCAGCGGCGCCAGCAGGATCAAAATCAGTGACAGCTGCCAGCTGTAGTAGAACATCATGATGAACAGGCCAATGATCGATGCGCCTTCGCGTACCACCGTCACCAGCGCGCTGGAGGAGGAAGAGGCCACCTGTTCAGAATCGTAGGTAATCCGCGACAGCAGCGTACCGGTAGACTGCTGGTCAAAGAATGCAACCGGCATGCCCATCATGTGGCCGAACAGGCGACGGCGCATGTTCATCACCACATTGCCGGAGACCCATGAGATGCAGTAACTGGAGATATAACTGGTTACGCCGCGGATCAGCATCAGGCCGATGACCGCCAGCGGCATCCACAGCAGAACGGATTTGTCGGCTTTGCCGAAACCATCATCCAGTAAAGGTTTCAACAGGGAGAGCATTAGAGTGTCGCCTGCCGCATTGAGTATCAGCGCCACGGCGGACACAATCAGGCCAGCCTTGTGCGGTGCAATCATCGGCCAGAGTCGGCGAAATGTCTGCCACGTTGAGAGGTCTTTGTCTTGATGCATTATTTATTCACGCTGTTTGAAATAGCCGCTCATTCTACCTGGAATCGCGTTTGACGCCAAACCACTGATGATACCAGCGGGGGATTATTTGCTCTCTTAACCCCTTAATCTGCCAGCGACCCTGCCGTATCGCGATGTGAATCTGGCCTGATTGCGCAGTGTCATACCAGCGATAGCCCTGCTCGCGGTAACGCTGGACCACGGCGACGGCGGGCATACGCCAGGCGTTATAGCGCGCCAGCGAAGCCAGCGCCGCCTGCCCGGCAACACTCCGTAACAGTAAAGGGCCGGAGGAGCTCCGGCTGCCATGATGGGGCACCTGGATAACCGTAGATTGTAAGCCGCCCTTTTCCAGGGCGACCAGCTTGCGCTCCGCCTCCAGCTCGATGTCCCCGGTCAGTAACAGGCTGAACTGACCATCGTCCACGCGCACCACGCAGGAGTCGTTATTTTGCCCGGCGGTCTGCGCGCGCGGCGGCCATAGCGCGTGAAAGTGCAAACGCCCCCACTGCCACTGCTGGCCGCGATAGCACGGCAGATGCCCGGGCTCGCCAAGCGCGCTGCGTACCCGCAGACCAGGCTGCGCCTGTTGCAGCGCGGCTAATCCACCACGGTGATCGAGATGCTTGTGGCTCAGGATCACTCCTCGCAGTTGGCGCCCGGTGTAGTGCAGCCAGGGTAACAAAACCCGCACGCCTGCATTGTCCTCTGCCCAGCCGGGTCCGCTGTCATACAGCATCACCTCATTTCCCTGGCTGATCGCCACCGCCAGACCATGTCCGACATCGATCATGTCAATCTGCCAGTCGTCCTGCTGGGCATTGCTGCGCCAGAACCACAGCGAGAGCAACAGCGCGCAGCAGGGCAGCAGCGCCTTCGCGAGCAAGCCGCTGCGCCACAGCGCCAGCCCGGCCCAGAGCAGCAGCACCGCCGGCAGCGTATCGCTCCAGCGCCACCAGCCGGCGGGCAGCCACGCCAGCCCTTGCATCACCAGGCTGACCGACAGATCGGCCAGTTGCCATAGCGGAACGGCGATTGCAGGCAGCGGCAACAGCATCGCTAGCAGAATCAAAGGCACGGTAATCAGCGACACTACCGGCACCGCCAGCAGGTTGGCCACTAGCGCGCTCAGGCTGAGCCCGTGGAACAAAAAGATCTGCAGCGGCGCCATCAGAATCATCATGCCCAATTGCAGGTGCAGCAGTCGCAGCATGAGCCAGCGACGCGGCTGGCGGAAACGTGGCGGCATAGGAAACCACTGAAACCACAGTATCAGCATCGCCACGGCCAGCGCCGACAGCCAGAAGCTCTCTGACAGCACCGTCAGCGGATCAAGCCATAACAAACTCCCCACGCAGAGCGTCCACACCTGCCAGTTGCTCAGCTGCCAGCCAGCTATACGCGTCGCCAGCCACAGCGTCAACGCCAGCATCGCGCGCTGTGCCGGCGGATGACTGCCGGAGATCCAGCAATAGGCTGCCGCTGTTAACCCGCTGATCAGCAGCGGCATCAGATAGCCGATTCGCCTGGCAGGTAACACTAACTGAATGATGCGCGCCAGTAGCCAGCCTACGCTGGCCCCCAGCGCGATATGCATGCCGGAGATGGCCATCAGGTGCGCGGTACCGGTTTCGCGCAGCAAGGCTCGCTGGGCCGGGGTCATCGCATCACGCACGCCAAAGGCCAGTGCCTGTACTATCGCGGGCTGCGTTAACCCGGTGAAACGCGCCAGATGATGATTGATAAAACGCGTCCGCCAGCTGCAGCGCAGAGACTCAGCCTGCTGGCTGACTATACGCCCCTGCAGCGCGCTGTGGTTAGCAATGGCAAAACGCTGCAGATCAAATTCGCCCTCGTTGAGCCGGGCGTGCACCGCGCGTAGCCGCAGCTGCATCTGCCAGCGCTGTCCCGCACACCAGACGACCTCATCGCTGACATTACGCAGCCTGACAAACAACGGTGGAAAGACGTAGCGGTCACCTGCCCGGATTACCTGCGCCGTGAGCTGGTTCTTCGCGAGATTCACTGCAGTTATCTGAAGCGTAGCCGCCACCGGTGCCACGGTCAGTTGCTCAAGGGTATCGACCGTCTGACGCGCCTCGATCAGTGCCCAGCTCAATAGCAGCAAGCCCAGTCCGGCGTAGCGTAAAAGCATTACTGACGTACACGCCAGCAACAGTGCGCTTATTAACAGCAGCACAATGGTGCTGTAAGCGGGGATGTGCGGCAGCATACCCAGCGGCAGCGCCGCGAGGAGCATCATTCTGGCTACCACTGTTATTGTCACGCGCACGCCCTCTTCTGTCATTGCCGCGGATTGTGCGCGCTGGCAGAGGCAAAAGCATGCGGCTAAATGTCGATTTCAGAGAGGGATTACGCGCAGTTTATGGTGGTTGCAGGAAATGAACAGCAACATGGAAGCAGGATCGCAAACCTGAATGCGAGGCAAAAAAAAAACGACACCTGCAGGTGTCGTTTTTATCGTTCGGTAACGGCTTAGCCGTAGATATTTGCACGGTCACGCAATTCTTTGCCTGGCTTGAAGTGGGGAACGTATTTACCTTCCAGTTCCACTTTGTCACCCGTTTTCGGGTTACGACCAGTGCGCGGTGCGCGGTAGTGCAAAGAAAAGCTGCCGAATCCCCGGATTTCAATGCGCTCGCCCTGGGCCAGCGTAGTGGCCATGTGCTCGAGCATCTCTTTGACCGCATCCTCAACGACTTTCGCCGGGATATGAGTATGCTGGCCAGCAAGTCTTTCAATCAGTTCTGACTTGGTCATGTAACCTCCGGTTAATCCCTGTTTGGAAAGGTATGACAGCTTTTACCGAAACCGGACGATTTTCATCGTCCGGTGCTTCGGGTCGATTACTCGCCTTTAGCCGCTTTGAACGCTTCAGCCATTGCGTTAGAGAAGTTGCCATCTTCCTGTTTGGTGTTAACAGTGTTGATAGCTTCTTTCTCGTCAGCCTGGTCTTTAGCACGAACAGACAGGCTCACAACGCGGTTCTTACGGTCAACGCCGGTGAATTTCGCTTCAACGTCGTCGCCTACGCTCAGAACCTGAGTGGCGTCTTCGATGCGGTCCAGAGAAGCTTCAGAAGCGCGCAGGTAACCTTCTACGCCGTCAGCTAATTCTACTGTAGCACCTTTAGCGTCAACTGCAGTGACTTTACCCGTCACGATTGCGCCTTTCTTGTTCAGGGTGATGTAGTTGTTGAATGGATCTTCAGCCAGCTGCTTCACGCCCAGAGAAATACGCTCACGCTCTGCGTCAACCTGCAGTACAACGGCAGCGATTTCGTCGCCTTTCTTGTACTCACGAACGGCTTCTTCGCCAGTCGCGTTCCAAGAGATGTCAGACAGGTGAACCAGACCGTCGATGCCACCGTCCAGGCCGATGAAGATACCGAAGTCAGTGATTGACTTGATTTTACCTTCAACGCGATCGCCTTTGTTGTGGGTCTCTGCGAACTGCTGCCATGGGTTAGATTTGCACTGCTTCAGACCCAGGGAGATACGACGACGCTCTTCGTCGATGTCCAGAACCATAACTTCAACCACATCACCTACGTTGACAACTTTAGATGGGTGGATGTTTTTGTTGGTCCAGTCCATTTCAGACACGTGTACCAGGCCTTCAACGCCTTCTTCGATTTCAACGAAGCAGCCGTAGTCAGTCAGGTTGGTCACGCGACCGGTCAGTTTGGTACCTTCCGGATAACGCTTAGCGATAGCAACCCATGGATCTTCGCCCAGCTGTTTCAGGCCCAGAGATACACGAGTACGCTCGCGGTCGAACTTCAGCACTTTAACAGTGATTTCGTCGCCCACGTTGACGATTTCGCTTGGATGCTTAACGCGCTTCCACGCCATATCGGTGATGTGCAGCAGACCGTCAACGCCACCCAGGTCAACGAATGCGCCGTAGTCAGTGAGGTTCTTAACGATACCTTTGACTTCCATGCCTTCCTGCAGGTTTTCCAGCAGCTGATCGCGCTCAGCGCTGTTTTCAGATTCGATAACCGCGCGGCGAGAAACCACGACGTTGTTACGCTTCTGATCAAGCTTGATTACTTTGAATTCAAGCTCTTTGCCTTCCAGGTGCAGAGTGTCGCGGACCGGACGAACGTCAACCAGTGAACCTGGCAGGAACGCACGAATACCGTTCAGCTCAACTGTGAAGCCACCTTTAACTTTGCCGTTGATAACACCGGTAACAGTTTCAGCGTCTTCGTAAGCTTTTTCCAGCGTGATCCAAGCTTCGTGACGTTTAGCTTTCTCACGGGACAGCAGGGTTTCACCGAAGCCGTCTTCTACTGCATCCAGAGCAACGTCAACTTCGTCGCCCACCTGGATTTCCAGTTCGCCAGCTGCGTTCTTGAACTGTTCTGCAGGGATAGCAGATTCAGATTTCAGACCCGCATCAACCAGCACGACGTCTTTGTCGATAGCAACAACGACGCCACGAACGATGGAACCCGGACGGGTTTCGATTTCTTTCAGGGACTCTTCAAAGAGTTGAGCAAAAGATTCAGTCATATTGATAATCTTAGGATTCTTCAATTTAACGTCCACCTGACGTCATTGTCGGATGGGGTTGTTTCACATGCCCTGCACCGCTTCCCTGGCACAGGGTTACTACAATTCGGTCGCCGAAAATATTAAATGCCCAGCTTCTGGCGGGCATAATCTAGTGCCTTTTCAATCACTTGCTCAATGGTCATGCTGGTTGAATCCAGCACCAGAGCATCAGCGGCTGGCACTAAAGGCGCGATGGCGCGGTTACGATCGCGGTCGTCGCGTTCCTTTATCTCGGATAAAAGGCGATCAAAGTTAACACTAAAGCCCTTTTCCTGCAACTGTAGCATACGGCGATGCGCACGCTCTTCGGAGCTGGCATCGAGGAAAATTTTAACGGGCGCGTCCGGGAAAACCACGGTGCCCATATCACGTCCATCGGCGATTAAACCCGGCTCCTCGCGAAAAGCACGCTGTCGGCGCAGCAAGGCTTCACGCACGCGCGGAAATGCCGCCACGCGCGACGCCGTATTGCTCACTTCCTGGGTGCGGATTTCGCCGGTGACATCCTCACCTTCCAGCACTACCTGCATTTCACCGTCTACCGACAGAAAACGCACGTCAAGGTGCGCCGCCATGGGCACCAGCGCTTCTTCCGACTCGATATCCACCTGATGATGCAGCGCGGCCAGAGCCAGTACGCGATAAATAGCCCCTGAATCCAGCAGGTGCCACTGCAACGACTCCGCCATCGCTTTACATAAAGTCCCTTTACCCGCGCCGCTTGGGCCATCAATGGTAATTACCGGGGCGATTGCCGTCATTGTTCTCTCCTGTTGCTGCGTGCTGATGATCAGCCTTCTTGGCTGTCTGGATTGCGCGGCATTATACGCTGCCCGCGTCCGCTTGGTTACCCTTTAGCGTAGACAGCGCCAGAAATTTCGACAGTTTCAGAACAATTTCCTGCCAGTGAGGCCAGCAGAGGGTTCAGAAGCCCGGCACGGCGGTACCGGGCGGGCGGATTAGGATGCGTGGCTGATTTTTGCCAACTGCTGGAAGTAATCCGGGAAGGTTTTTGCCGTACAGCCGGGATCGAGAATGGTTACCGGCGTGTCGGACAGCGCAACCAGCGAGAAACACATCGCCATACGGTGATCGTTGTACGTGCCGATATCGGCGTGCTGTAACTGCGCAGGCGGTGTGACGCGAATAAAATCGTGCCCCTCTTCCACTTCCGCACCAACTTTACGCAACTCGGTCGCCATGGCCGCCAGACGATCGGTCTCCTTTACGCGCCAGTTATAGATGTTGCGCATCAGCGTGGTGCCTTCGGCAAACAGCGCGGTGGTAGCGATTGTCATTGCCGCATCCGGAATATGGTTCATGTCCATATCAATGGCGTTCAGCGCACCGCGCGTGCAGGCAATATAATCGTCGCCCCACTCAATCACCGCTCCCATTTTCTCCAGCACATCGGCAAAACGGATGTCGCCCTGCACACTGTTGCGGCCAATGCCGGTAACCCGCACCGTACCGCCTCTGATTGCCGCAGCGGCAAGGAAATAGGACGCTGACGACGCATCGCCTTCCACCAGATAATCACCTGGCGACTGATACTGCTGCTGACCTTTCACCACAAAGCGCTGGTAGTGCTGATTATCAACGTCCACGCCAAAGCAACGCATCAGATGCAGGGTGATATCAATGTAGGGTTTGGAAACCAGCTCGCCTTTAATGGTGATCGTGGTGTCGTTCTGTGCCAGCGGTGCGGTCATCAACAGCGCCGTCAGGAACTGGCTGGAAACGCTGCCATCGACACTGACTTCGCCGCCGGTAAATCCGCCGTTCAGACGCAGCGGCGGATAGTCGGTTTGTTCGAGGTAATCAATGCGCGCGCCGCCCTGCCGTAACGCATCGACCAGATGGCCGATAGGACGCTCTTTCATGCGCGGTTCGCCGGTCAGCACCACCGACTGCTCGTCGAGGCACAGTGCGGCCGCCAGCGGACGCATCGCGGTTCCGGCATTGCCCAGGAACAATTCCAGCGGCTGTTCGGCACGCAGCGGTCCACCGTTGCCGACCACTTCACACACGGTGCGATCGGCTGACAGGGTATAGCTGACACCCAGCGCCTGCAGCGCATTAAGCATGTGTTTAACATCATCGCTGTCGAGCAGGTTGGTCAGGCGCGTGGTGCCGTTCGCCAGCGCGGCCAGTAACAGGGCGCGGTTTGATACGCTTTTTGAGCCCGGTAAGTTTACCGTGCCGTCAACGCGGGCAATCGGCTGTAAAGTCAGGGAGTCCTGCATGTGAAACCAAATCTCCAGAAATACGAGACCCTGTCCAGTGACAGGGTCTGATGCCAGCCAGCAGGCTGGCACTAAAGTAGATAATTAACCGTGACGACGTTCGAAGTCGACCATGAATTCGGTCAGCGCTTTAACGCCTTCCAGCGGCATCGCATTGTAGATCGAGGCACGCATACCGCCAACCACACGGTGCCCCTTCAGCGCATGCAGGCCCGCCTTCAGTGATTCTTCAAGAAACACCTTATCCAGCGCAGCATCGGCCAGCTGGAAAGGCACATTCATCCGGGAACGGTTTTCACTGGCGACGTCGTTACGGTAGAAGCTGCTGCTATCAATCACGCCGTACAGCAGATCGGCTTTCGCCTGATTAACCTTGTCCATCTCCGCTACACCGCCCTTCTCTTTCAGCCATTTGAACACCAGGCCGGAGAGATACCAGGCAAACGTCGGCGGCGTGTTAAACATCGAATCGTTTTCGGCCAGCACTTTGTAGTCGAGAATGGAGGGCACCCAGCGCTGCGCTTTGCCCAGCAGGTCATCACGCACTACCACCAGCGTCAGGCCAGCGGGACCGATGTTCTTCTGCGCGCCGGCATAAATCACGCCGTAGCGGCTGATGTCGAGCGGGCGGGACAGGATGGTCGAAGAGAGATCGGCCACCACCACTTTATCGCCGAAGTCTGGCTCTTCATCGATGGCAATACCATCAATGGTTTCATTCGGACAGAAGTGCACATAAGCCGCATCATCGCTGAGCTGCCATTCACGCATCGGTAACAGTGCGCGTTTACCCTCACGGGTGGTTTTGATGTCAATGGCGTTCGGCGAGCAGAATTTTTCTGCTTCTTTAATAGCACTGTGCGCCCAGTAGCCGCCGTCGATGTAATCCGCGCGGCTGGCATCGCCCAGTAGATTGCCCGGGATTGCCGCGAACTGCGCACGCGCGCCGCCATGGCAGAATAATACTTTGTAGTTGGCCGGGATTTTCAGCAGATCGCGAAAATCCTGCTCCGCCGCTTCCGCGACTTCAATAAACTCTTTGCTGCGGTGACTGATTTCCATCACCGAGGTGCCTAAGCCATGCCAGTTTGTCAGTTCTTGTTCTGCACGACGAAGCACTTCCACCGGCAGCATTGCCGGTCCGGAGCTAAAATTATAAACCTGCGCCATTTCCCCTCACCATTGTCATATCGAACGGTTATGAATACCCCATCGGTTTTATCATTGCCTCCGGATGGCTGCAATCATTTATCCGGCAGCGATCACATTTCCAGAGCCCGCTCCACCGCAGCTTATGTCACAAATGTAATAAGCCACGGAATTTTGTGAGGCAGTGCGGTGAAGTAAAATCAGACAGCTGCCAGAGCGCGAAAAAGCCGTAACAATGCGTTGAGAAATTTGGCGGAGCAATAGCGAAGCAGGCGCAAAACCCGTATTATTGCGCGCTTTACGCCCAACCATCGACTTGAGAGAGCGCCACCATGACGCAAACGTTTATTCCAGGTAAAGACGCCGCACTGGAAGACTCCATCGCACGCTTCCAGCAGAAACTGCAGGATCTGGGTTTCAACATTGAAGAAGCTTCCTGGCTGAACCCGGTGCCGCACGTCTGGTCAGTGCACATTCGCGACCGCGACTGCCCGCTCTGTTTTACTAACGGTAAAGGCGCCAGTAAAAAAGCGGCGCTGGCCTCAGCGCTGGGCGAATATTTTGAGCGCCTCTCAACCAACTACTTCTTTGCCGATTTCTGGCTGGGCGAAACCATCGCTAACGGCGACTTCGTGCACTACCCGAACGAGAAATGGTTCCCGCTGACCGACGATGACAGCCTGCCGGAAGGCATTCTGGATGCACGCCTGCGTAAGTTTTACGATCCGGAACAGAGCCTGAGCGCGTCCGACCTGGTGGATCTGCAGTCTGGTAATGCCGATCGCGGTATCTGCGGCCTGCCATTTACCCGCCAGTCCGATCAGCAAACCGTTTATATTCCGATGAACATCATCGGCAACCTGTATGTGTCTAACGGCATGTCCGCTGGCAACACCGCCAATGAAGCGCGCGTACAGGGCTTATCCGAAGTGTTTGAGCGCCATATTAAAAACCGCATTATCGCGGAATCCATCAGCCTGCCGGAAATTCCTGAAGCGGTGATGCAGCGCTATCCTGGCGTGGTGGAGGCCATCAATCGTCTTGAAGCGGAAGGTTTCCCGATTTTCTCCTATGACGCTTCGCTGGGCGGCAACTATCCGGTGATCTGTGTGGTGCTGTTCAACCCGGCTAACGGCACCTGCTTTGCCTCTTTTGGTGCCCATCCGGACTTTGGTGTCGCGCTGGAACGTACCGTCACCGAACTGCTGCAGGGCCGCGGCCTGAAAGATCTCGACGTGTTTACCCCGCCCACCTTCGATGATGAAGAAGTGGCCGAACACGCTAACCTTGAAACCCACTTCATTGATTCCAGCGGTCTGATCTCCTGGGATATGTTCAAAGACGATGCCGACTATCCCTTTGTCGACTGGAGCTTTGCCGGCGCCACCCATGAAGAGTTCGATACGCTAATGGCGATCTTCCGTGCGGAAGATAAAGAAGTGTATATCGCCGACTACGAACATCTGGACGTTTACGCCTGCCGCATTATCGTGCCGGGCATGTCTGATATTTACCCTGCCGAAGACCTGCTGCTGGCGAATAACAACATGGGAGCATCACTGCGTGAAACGCTGTTGTCCCTGCCGGCAACCCAGTGGCAACCCGAGGAGTATCTGGCTCTGATCGAACAGCTGGATGAAGAAGGTCATGATGACTTCACCCGCGTGCGTGAACTGCTGGGGCTGGCGACCGGCAAAGACAACGGCTGGTTCACGCTGCGTATTGGCGAGCTGAAAGCGATGCTGGCGCTGGCCGGTGGCGATTTGGATCAGGCGCTGATCTGGACGGAATGGACCATGGAGTTCAACCAGTCGATCTTCAGCCCTGAGCGTGCCAATTACTATCGCTGCCTGCAGACTCTGCTGCTGCTGGCGATGGAAGAAGATCGCGATCCGCTGCAGTATCATCGCGCCTTTGTGCGCATGTATGGCGAAGCCGCCGTCGACGCCGCTTCGGCTGCCATCAGCGGTGAGGCACCGTTCTACGGTCTGCAGGTGGTTGACCGCGATCTGCACGCGTTCCCGGCGCATCAGGCACTGCTGGCCGCGTATGAAAAATTACAGGCGGCAAAACGTCGTTACTGGTCTGCGAAATAAATCGGCGCATTTTTTCTGCGACCAATTAGCCTGAAAATTAACGGGCACTGGCAGTATCCAGTGCCCTTTTTTATGCCGCTGAAAATTCATCAGGCGCAGAAAATAATAAATAACAATTCACTATCATTGATAAACAGCATTTAACAAAATAGTGCTGAAGCCAGCCGCACTTTCAACTTATTTTGCATAAATTAAAAATTATTTATTGAATTAATTTCAATAGCTTAACTGAATTTTTGGCCATTTTGCGGCTTTGCTTAACCCTGCCGTTTCGGCAAATATGATCCACATCAACTCCTGACCTATACTCCTTTGTTAGTATCTCTACAGACAATTTCTGGAGAGCGTTAGTGTGAAAGCTGACAACCCTTTTAATTCATTATTACCGGCGGCGATGGCAAAAGTCGCAGAAGATGCCGGTGTCTATAAAGCGACGAAACATCCCTTAACCACCTTCTTTCTGGCTATCACTGCTGGCGTCTTTATTTCCATTGCCTTTGTGTTTTATATCACCGCCACCACCGGCAGCGGCACTATGCCGTACGGCATGTCCAAATTGATCGGTGGCATCTGCTTCTCACTGGGTTTGATGCTGGTGGTGGTCTGCGGCGCTGATTTGTTTACTTCAACGGTGCTGATCGTGGTGGCAAAAGCCAGCGGACGCATTACCTGGCTGCAACTGGGTCGTCACTGGCTCAATGTCTACGTTGGCAACCTGTGCGGCGCGCTGTTTTTTGTGGCGCTGATTTGGCTGGCCGGTGAGCATATGGTCGCAAATGGTGCCTGGGGATTGAATGTTTTACAGACCGCCGACCACAAAATGCATCATACGTTTATCGAAGCGGTAAGCCTCGGTACACTGGCTAACCTGATGGTGTGTCTGGCGGTGTGGATGAGCTACTCCGGCCGCAGCCTGCTCGACAAAATGGTGGCGATGATTTTACCGGTTGCGATGTTCGTAGCCAGCGGCTTTGAGCATAGCATCGCCAATATGTTCCTGATCCCGATGGCCATCATGATTCGCGATTTTGCCAGCCCGGAATTCTGGCAGATGACCGGTGCCAGCGCGGCGCAATTTCCTGCACTGGGCATTGGCGATTTTATTGTTAATAACCTGATTCCCGTAACCATCGGCAACATCATTGGCGGCGGTCTGTTAGTCGGGTTGACCTATTGGGTTATCTATCTGCGCGACGGTGAGTCCGCGCACTGAGTCATTAAGTACGGGCGTGCTGAGCAGCGCGCCATACGTTACAGTCTCCCTAAATAAGGCAGGTATATCATGTCCGAACTGAATGAAAAAATGGCGTCAGCCTGGGAAGGATTTAGCGCCGGTGAATGGCAGAACAGCGTCAACGTCCGTGACTTCATCCAAAAAAACTACACGCCGTATGAAGGTGACGAAGCATTCCTCGCCGGCGCGACGCCAGCCACCACCAAACTGTGGGACAGCGTGCTGGAAGGCATCAAAATTGAAAACCGTACCCATGCACCGGTTGATTTCGACACTGATTTAGCGTCTACCATCACCTCACACGATGCGGGCTATATTAACAAATCGCTGGAAACCATCGTTGGTCTGCAGACTGAAGCCCCGCTGAAACGCGCCATTATCCCGTTTGGCGGCATCAAAATGGTGGAAGGCTCCTGTAAAGTTTACGGCCGCGAGCTGGACCCGGCGCTGAAGAAAGTTTTCACCGATTACCGCAAAACCCACAACCAGGGCGTGTTTGACGTTTACACCCCGGATATCCTGCGCTGCCGTAAATCCGGCGTGCTGACCGGTCTGCCAGATGCGTATGGCCGCGGTCGTATTATCGGTGACTACCGTCGCGTCGCGCTGTACGGCATCGACTTCCTGATGAAAGACAAAGTGGCTCAGTTCAACTCACTGCAGAGTGACATGGAAAATGGCGTTGATCTCGAAGCCACCATTCGCCTGCGTGAAGAGATTTCTGAACAGCACCGCGCACTGGGCCAGATCAAAGAGATGGCCGCCAAATATGGCTTTGATATCTCTCTGCCAGCCACCACCGCGCAGGAAGCAGTACAGTGGACCTACTTCGGTTACCTCGCAGCAGTGAAATCACAAAACGGTGCCGCGATGTCGTTTGGTCGCGTGTCCACTTTCCTCGACGTTTACATCGAGCGCGATATCAAAGCCGGTAAACTGAGCGAAGAGCAGGCGCAGGAGCTGATTGACCATCTGGTGATGAAATTGCGTATGGTGCGCTTCCTGCGTACGCCGGAATACGATGAGCTGTTCTCTGGCGACCCAATCTGGGCCACTGAATCACTGGCTGGTATGGGCGTTGACGGTCGTACGCTGGTGACGAAAAGCACCTTCCGCTTCCTGAACACGCTGTACACCATGGGTCCATCACCGGAACCAAACATGACCATCCTGTGGTCTGAGAAACTGCCGGTTAACTTCAAAAAGTATGCGGCAAAAGTCTCCATCGACACCTCATCGCTGCAGTATGAGAACGATGACCTGATGCGTCCGGACTTTGACAATGATGACTACGCCATCGCCTGCTGCGTGAGCCCGATGATTGTCGGTAAACAAATGCAGTTCTTCGGCGCACGTGCCAACCTGGCTAAAACACTGCTGTACGCAATCAACGGCGGTGTGGACGAGAAGCTGAAAATGCAGGTCGGCCCGAAAGAAGCGCCAATCACTGATGATGTGCTGGATTATGACACCGTGATGGCGCGTCTGGACCACTTCATGGACTGGCTGGCAAAACAGTACGTCACGTCACTCAACATCATCCACTACATGCATGATAAGTACAGTTATGAAGCCGCGCTGATGGCACTGCACGACCGTGACGTTTATCGTACCATGGCGTGTGGTATCGCAGGCCTGTCTGTCGCCGCGGACTCACTTTCAGCGATTAAATATGCCAAAGTGAAACCGGTCCGTGACGCCGATGGTCTGGCAGTTGACTTCGAAATTGAAGGTGAATATCCGCAGTTCGGTAACAACGACCCGCGCGTGGATGACCTGGCCTGTGACCTGGTCGAACGTTTCATGAAGAAAATTCAGAAACTGCAGACCTACCGTAATGCGGTGCCAACGCAGTCGGTACTGACCATCACCTCCAACGTGGTATACGGTAAGAAAACCGGTAACACCCCGGATGGTCGTCGCTCCGGTGCGCCATTTGGCCCCGGTGCCAACCCAATGCATGGCCGTGACCAGAAAGGTGCTGTCGCTTCACTGACTTCCGTGGCCAAACTGCCATTTGCCTACGCCAAAGACGGTATCTCTTATACCTTCTCTATCGTACCGAATGCGCTGGGCAAAGATGATAACGTGCGTAAAACCAACCTTGCTGGCCTGATGGATGGTTACTTCCACCACGAAGCCAGTATCGAGGGCGGCCAGCACCTGAACGTCAACGTCATGAACCGTGAAATGCTGCTGGATGCCATGGAGCACCCTGAAAAATATCCACAGCTGACCATCCGCGTTTCCGGTTATGCCGTACGTTTCAACTCGCTGACGAAAGAGCAGCAGCAGGATGTGATTACCCGTACCTTTACTCAGTCGCTGTAATCCTCCTCACTGTAATCGAAAGGCTCCTGCGGGAGCCTTTTCTCCACAAGCCTGTTTTGCCAGTCTGCTTTTGCAGGCAGTCTGGCAAAACCGACTTACATCCCCAGAGCACAACACAGATTGTGCCGCCTGCGCGCCAGGCTGAACCGGAGAATACATCGCAATGTCAACCATCGGTCGTATCCACTCGTTTGAATCCTGCGGCACCGTTGACGGTCCCGGCATCCGTTTTATCACCTTCTTCCAGGGCTGCCTGATGCGCTGCCTGTACTGCCACAACCGCGATACCTGGGACACTCACGGCGGTAAGGAGATCACCGTCGATGAGCTGATGAGGGATGTGCTGTCGTATCGCCACTTTATGAATGCGTCTGGTGGCGGCGTGACAGCATCCGGCGGTGAAGCCATTCTGCAGGCTGAATTTGTGCGCGACTGGTTTCGCGCCTGCCAGGCCGAGGGCATCCATACCTGCCTCGACACCAACGGCTTTGTGCGCCGTTACGATCCGGTAATCGATGAACTGCTTGATGCAACTGACCTGGTGATGCTCGATCTCAAGCAGATCAACGATGATATTCATGAGATTCTGGTCGGCGTGTCAAACCACCGCACGCTGGATTTCGCCCGCTATCTGCAAAAGCGCGGTAAAAGGACCTGGATTCGCTATGTGGTGGTGCCGGGTTATTCGGACGATGACGATTCGGTACATCGCCTCGGTGAATTTACTAAAGACATGACTAACATTGAGAAGATCGAGCTGCTGCCTTATCACGAACTCGGCAAGCATAAATGGATTGCGATGGGTGAAGAGTACAAGCTGGAAGGCGTGAAGCCGCCAACGAAAGAGACCATGGAGCGGGTGAAAAATATTCTTGCCGGTTACGGCCATAACGTCATGTATTAAGACGGTTGGCCTGTAGCTAAAGCCTCGCCGGCAAGAAACAGAGGGGTTACCGCCGGGACATTTGCGACAGGTTGCGAATGTCCCGTTTAAGCACCGCCATCAGGCATGCGCCACCGGTGTTGCGTGCTGATCGGCTTTACGCAGCAGCATCACCAGATAGACCAGCGCCACCACCGCAATCATCACAAACAGCAGGCGATCGGAATAGTTCTGCATCAGCATCGCGGTCATCCCCGGCCCGACCAGACTGCCAACGGTATAACTGAACAGCAGCGCCTGATTCATCGCCACCAGTTCATGATGCGCCACCGTTTCACACGCCCAGGACATCGCCACCGGATAAAGCGTAAAGCCAGCCAGCCCCAGCACAAACAGTGCCGGTGCCATTGCCGTTCCGCTCAGCATAGCAATCGCACCCAGAATCACCACGAATACCTGCACGCGCAGCACCATCAGGCGACCAAAGCGGTCGGCAAGACGTCCTACCGGCCACTGACCGACAATCCCGGCACTGACCAGCAGCGCCATCCAGTAACCCACGGTGGCATCGCTCATACCCTGATGCGAAAGATAAAGCGGCATCAGGCCGTAGAGCGAACCGAGCACAATACCGGAGATAATGCAGCCGTTGATACCCAACCGCGAGCTGCGGCGGCGCAGCATGCTCCAGATCCGCCCGGTTGAAGCTTCTTCAGTAGCCGCACCGGCGTTGACCTGCACAAACACTACGGGCAGTACGGCACAGACGATCAGCGCGCTCACCCAGGGAATGACGTGCAGCAGCTCTGTCGAGACACGGCTCACCAGCAGCTGACCGGCAACGGTGCCGAGGTAGTAAATGATCATGTAAGCGGCCAGCAGCTGACCGCGATTGCGCACGGTACCGCTGCACAATAAAGCGCTCTCAACCACCACCCAAATCAGTGCACAGCCCACGCCTGCGGTGAAGCGCAGCAGCGTCCAGCTGTAGAAGCCGTCCAGCAGCACCATGCCCATGGTTGCCAGCGCAAACAGTACGCTGGCAAGGTAAAAGCAGCGGTTAAAGCCATAGCGATTAATCAACCAGCCCGCCAGCAAGGTGCCCAGTAAGTTACCAGTGTAATAAGCAGAGCTCGCCATGCCCACCTGCCAGGTCGGCAGTTGATCGTGGGTGAGCCACAGCGGCACCAGCGTATTAAGCACAGCAATAGACACCGTCATCAGCATTAAGCCGCAAAGCAGCAGCAGGACGGGGCGCGACCAGGTTGACATAGGGAATAAAACCAAAAGAAATGAACAGATTTGCGCGCAGTTTGCCATTGGCGATGGCAAAGTCAATGTGCAAAAAAACAGCGCCGCACATTTTGCTGCTGAACAATTTATTATTTTTATCTTCAGCGGGTTACAGGACTACAGAAAGGCCTTATGTCTGAATCTATCTACATGAATTTATACATTTTTGATGGTTTGACGCGCAGCCATGACGATAACGTTTATTTCTGATTAATTCCGGTTAAAAAATAATGGCTGATGCGCTTAACAAATAAAAAACCCGGCCTGAGCCGGGTTTGTGCATGAGTGCAAATTAGCCGATATATTCCAGCCCGCTCATATACGGGCGCAGCACGTCCGGCACCGCAATGCGACCATCCGCCTGCTGATAGTTTTCCAGCACGGCCACCAGCGTACGCCCCACCGCCAGGCCTGAACCATTCAGCGTGTGCACCAGACGCGGTTTTTTGTCCGTTTTGCTGCGGCAGCGAGCCTGCATGCGGCGCGCCTGGAAATCCCACATATTCGAGCAGGAGGAGATTTCACGGTAGGTGTCCTGTGCCGGCAGCCAGACTTCCAGGTCATAGGTTTTGGCTGAGCCGAAGCCCATGTCACCAGTGCACAGCAGCACTTTACGGTACGGCAGGTTCAGCAGCTGCAGGACTTTCTCCGCATGGCCGACCAGCTCTTCCAGCGCGTCCATGGAGGTTTCCGGTGCGACGATCTGCACCATCTCCACTTTGTCGAACTGGTGCATACGGATCAAACCGCGCGTGTCGCGTCCATAAGAACCGGCTTCGGAACGGAAGCAAGGCGTGTGGGCAGTGAGTTTGATCGGCAGAGATTCCTCTTCAACGATCTCATCGCGCACCAGGTTAGTCAGCGGCACTTCGGCGGTCGGGATCAGCGCATAGTTACTGCTGCCTGCTTCTTCGCCCAGCGGTTTGGTATGGAACAGATCCTCACCAAATTTTGGTAACTGACCAGTACCGTACAGCGTCTCGTGGTTCACCAGATACGGCACGTAGGTTTCCAGATAACCATGCTGCTGGCTGTGCAGATCGATCATGAACTGGCTCAGCGCGCGATGCAGACGGGCAATCTGGCCCTGCATCACGATAAAGCGCGAACCGGTCAGTTTCACCGCCGAGGCGAAATCCAGCCCTTTGACCGCTTCACCCAGTTCAACATGGTCTTTCACCGGGAAATCGAACTGGCGCGGCTGGCCCCAGCGGCTCACTTCCTGGTTTTCGCTGTCATCTTTACCCAGCGGCACTTCGTCGGCCGGCAGGTTCGGCAGCGCAAGCGCAAAGTCACGAATTTCGTTCTGCAGGGTATCCAGCTCTGCTTTCGCCGCATCCAGGCGTTCGCCCAGCGCGTTCACTTCCTGACGCAGCGGCTCGATATCTTCCCCACGTGCTTTGGCCTGACCGATGGATTTGGAGCGGGAGTTACGCTCAGCCTGCAGGTTTTCAGTTTCTACCTGCAACACCTTACGACGCTCTTCGAGGGAGCGCAGCGTATCCACATCCAGTTTAAATCCCCGGCGTGCCAGTTTTTCTGCGACTGCGTCTGGCTCATTACGCAGCAGATTGGGATCGAGCATGCTTATCCTGTGTAATAAAAGGTTGATTGAACGAATGGAGGGATGCATTCCACTGGAATGCATTGAAATCCTTGCTCACCTTACCGTAACGCGTTTATCAGCGGTAGCGTTTTATCGGGCTATTTTGATCCTGTTCAGCAAGCCAGGCGAGTTTTTCACCGATCTTGCTTTCAAGGCCACGATTGGTGGGTTGATAGTAGCGCGTCTGCGCCATTTCCGGCGGGAAAAACACCTCGCCGGCCGCATAGGCATTGGGTTCGTCATGCGCGTAACGGTACTCTTTGCCGAGGCCCATCTCTTTCATCAGCTTCGTCGGTGCATTGCGCAGATGTTCCGGCACATCGTAATCCGGGAACTCACGGGCATCACGCATCGCCGCTTTGAAGGCGGTATAAACAGCATTGCTTTTTGGCGCACAGGCCAGATAAACAATTGCCTGGGCAATTGCACGTTCCCCTTCCGCAGGCCCGACGCGGGTAAAACAGTCCCACGCGGCAATCGCTACCTGCATCGCGCGCGGATCGGCATTACCGACATCCTCCGAAGCAATGGCCAGCAGTCGCCGCGCCACGTACAGCGGATCGCCACCGGCAGTGATGATGCGCGCGTACCAGTAAAGCGCCGCATCCGGGGCTGAACCGCGAACCGATTTGTGCAGTGCCGAGATGAGGTCGTAAAAGCGGTCGCCTTTGTTATCGAAACGCGCCGCGCGTTCACCCGACACTTCATTCAGCAGCTGTGGCGTTAGCTCCCGCTGTCCCTGCGCATTGAGCTCAGCCATATCGGCCATCATTTCCAGCGTATTCAGTGCGCGTCGTGCATCACCATTGACCAGTTCAGCGATCATGCGCCGGGTATTGTCCGGTAACAGAATATCGCTGTCGCCGTAACCACGCGTTTTATCCTGCATCGCCTGATCCAGCACCTGTTCAATATCCGCGCTGGTCAGCGATTTAAGCAGGTAAACGCGGGCGCGCGACAGCAGTGCCGAGTTCAGTTCAAAGGAGGGATTTTCCGTGGTTGCGCCAATGAAGGTGATGGTGCCGTCTTCAATGTGTGGCAGAAACGCATCCTGCTGGCTCTTGTTGAAGCGATGCACCTCATCAACAAACAGAATAGTGCGACGCCCCACCTGGCGATTCTGCCGCGCGCGCTCAATGGCCTCGCGGATCTCTTTAACGCCGGAAGTCACCGCCGAAATGCGTTCGACGTCAGCTTTGCCGTAATGCGCAATGATCTCCGCCAGCGTGGTTTTACCGGTACCCGGCGGTCCCCATAAGATCATGGAGTGCAGCTGACCTGCCTCAATAGCGCGCGGCAACGGTTTGCCGGGCGCGAGCAGATGCTGCTGACCAATATATTGCTGCAGCGTCGCTGGCCGCATACGCGCAGCCAGCGGTCTGAACTCATTTGACGGTGCAAAATCCAGCGACAGGTTACTCACCCTCACCTCACTGACGTTGATCGTCCACCGTTACCCCTTTTGGCGGCGTAAAGGTGAATTTATCCGGGCTGATAGCGCCGTTTTTCTGGCTCTTCAGCTGATAGCTGCTGCGCTGTCCATCCTGCTCGATCGCGCTGAACTGATTGATGGTGCCTGCGGAAGTGACATTGATGGTGAACTGTTTCAGGTTGCCATCGCTGCTTTTAGGCGTCAGCTCAAAATTATCCCCCTGCTGCTTAATGTTGTACTGCTGCCAGTCAGAGGGCTGGTTACGCGCAATCAGCATAAACGGCGTGTTGCTGGTGGCATTCTGCAGCAGGCTAACGCTCGCCTGTTCCACAAAAGGATTATAGAACCACAGATTTTTACCGTCGGAGATAATCACGCTTTCGTCCGGTGCAGTCATGTGCCAGTTAAACAGGCTCGGACGTTTTACCCACAGTTCGCCTTCGCCGTCCTGCACATTTGCGCCGCTACCGTCAGTCACCTTCTGACTGAAGCTGGCATGGAAGCTGTTCACTTTATTAAGGCGCTGCTGCAGATCGCTGGAAGCATCCGCCAGGGCAGAAGAAGCAACAAAACCGGCCAGCAGGCCACAGGCAATAACGCGAAATTTCATCTGATACGATTCCTTATTCATGGTTTCCTGACACTAACTGCATTAACCGTAGTCGCCGCTCCCTCAGTTCGACAGGAGAAAAAGCCGAAAGCTCCCAATGATATGGGGATCGGACCACAGATAAACAACGGGCCAGTTTACACTGGCCCGGTATAACACTGCGGAGAAAAGTCTTACATTTCGTGAGGTGGCGGTGACAGCACTTCACGGTTACCGTTGTGGCCCGGCTCCGAGACTATGCCCTGCGCCTCCATCTGTTCGATAATCCGCGCCGCGCGGTTGTAGCCGATACGGAACTGGCGCTGCACGCCGGAGATCGACGCGCGACGTTTCTCCACCACGAACGCCACCGCCTGGTCAAACAGCGGATCCAGCTCTTCATCGCCGTCCAGGCCGCCAGCACCGCTTTCACTCTCTTCACCGGCGGTGATGCTGTCGATGTACTGCGGCCGCCCACGCGCTTTCCAGTCCTGCACAACCGCATGCACTTCCTGGTCACGCACAAAGGCACCGTGAACACGTACCGGCATGGAGGAGTTAGGTGGCATATAGAGCATGTCACCCATACCCAGCAGGGATTCCGCACCGCCCTGATCGAGTATGGTGCGCGAGTCAATTTTACTGGACACGGTAAAGGCGATGCGCGTCGGAATGTTGGCTTTAATCAGGCCGGTAATCACATCCACCGACGGCCGCTGAGTAGCCAGCACCAGGTGAATACCTGCCGCACGGGCTTTCTGTGCCAGACGCGCGATCAGCTCTTCGACCTTCTTGCCCACCGCCATCATCAGGTCGGCGAACTCATCAACCAGCACCACAATGTACGGCAGTTTTTCCAGCACCGGCGGCGTGGTGTCCATGCTGTCGCCCGGTTTCCAGAACGGATCCGGAATTGGCCGGCCCATAGCGGCCGCCTGCTCGATCTTCTCGTTATAGCCAGCCAGATTACGCACGCCCAGCGCAGACATCAGCTTATAGCGGCGCTCCATTTCGACCACACTCCACCGCAGCGCGTTGGCCGCGTCTTTCATGTCGGTTACCACTTCCGTCAGCAGATGGGGAATGCCCTCATACACTGACAGCTCGAGCATTTTCGGGTCGATCATGATAAAGCGCACTTCTTCCGGCGTGGCTTTATACAGCATGCTGATGATCATGGTGTTGACGCCAACCGACTTACCGGAACCGGTGGTACCGGCCACCAGCAGGTGAGGCATCTTCGCCAGATCGGCCACCACGGGCTGACCAGAGATATCTTTACCCAGCACCACCGATAGTGGCGAAGGGTTGTCGCGGAACTTATCGCAGTCCAGCACCTCACGCAGATAGACGGTCTGACGATGTTTATTGGGGAGTTCAAGGCCGACATAAGGCTTGCCCGGAATCACCTCAACCACACGCACCGCAACGGCAGAGAGCGAACGTGCCAGGTCACGCGACAGGTTAGAAATACGTGCCGCCTTGACGCCCGGTGCCAGATCCAGTTCAAAGCGGGTGATTACCGGCCCTGGAGAGATGCCCACCACTTCGGCTTTCACGCGGTAATCCGCCAGACGCGCTTCAACCAGACGCGCGGTCTGTTCCAGTGCGAACATATCCACCGGTTCCTCTTCGGCCGGCGGCGACGTCAGCAGATCCAGCGTCGGCAGCGGCGTGGAAGGTTTCTCCAGCGGCTGTTCGTGACGCACCAGGAAGGGGTGGAACAGACTGTCCTGCGCAGGGGCGACAGGCTTCGGCGTTTCAGCCGGCGCGGCGTAAACCTCGTCGTCTGGCGTTGACCACGGGCTGGTTTCCTCGCTCAGCGATGCGGGTACCGCCGGCTCAGGTGCCGCTGGCTGCTGCCACTGGGCCGGAGCGTCCGGCTCTGGCGTGGCGGCAATGGTAAACAGCGGTTCGCTCGGCGTGTCATCAACCAGATCTTTCATCGGAGAGAAATCAAAGGCTGCTGAGGTATCCAGATTAAATACCGGCGCGCTCTCCTGCTCAGGCTGGCTGTAACGCTGTTGCTGCTGCTGGGCAAACTGCTGCGCCAGCTGGGCCTGCTGCAGCGCCTCTTCATCTTCTTCCTCTGCCGGCTGCTGCTGCCAGCTGTCGCCGTACCGCTGCTGCTGCTGCGAATGGAACGCTTCGCGCAGCTGGGCTTCCTGCAGCGCAGCGTTATCATCATCGTGCGGCTGTGGCACTTGCCAGCTGGCGCTGATTTCCGGCTGCTGCTGGTCGGCCTCTTCACGGGCCTTCTCTTCTGCCATGCGTTGCGATGGCAGTTTGATACCGTATGAGGCCAGCTCACGCCGGGTTGGCAGCTTAACTTTGTTAGGACGCGGTAGTTCCGGGCCGATGCCCTGTTTCACCTGCGGGTTGTAATCGCGCTCCGGCACCACATCAAAGGCTGGCGTGTAAGCCGCAGAGCGGGCAGCAGCGGCGGCCGTCGCTGAACCGAGTGCGGCAGCGGCTGCCGTATTCAGCGGTGTGGCGGCCTGATCGGCACTCTGCCAGTTACCCATGCGCGGGCCATCATCTTCTTCAGCGAGCGAGAAGGCGTCGGCGGCCGGTGATGCAGGCACTTCGAAGCGGTATAACGGAGGAGCCGCTGGCGCAGGTTCTGCTGGCGGAATAGCTGGCGCCGCAGGCGCACTGGCAACGGATGCCGATGCCGGAGCAGCCGCAGCCAGCTGTGACGGCGCAGGTTGTGGAGCCACGTTTACCGCCGGTGCGGATGGCTCAGGTGCAGCGACGGACGGCACCTGACGTGCGGCGTTACTGGTGGCAGCCAGCGCAGCCGCGGTAGCCGCACTGGCTTTCGCCAGCAGGGGAGCGTCGCTGGCGACTTCAGCCACAGGTTCCGCTACCTGTCGGGGCTTAGCCAGCAGTACGTCATCTTCGTCGTCCTGAGCCGGCGCAGCGCGCAGTGGCGGAACCGCGTCGTCGGGGTGCGCCTCGTCGTAGTCGTCTTCTTCCTGCCAGGGTTCATCATGGCGCGAGCGGTTGCTGGCAAAGGTCAGCACGCCCATCACCACGCTGCCGATCTTCTCGGCAATCGCCAGCCAGGACCAGCCGGTATAAAGCGTGATACCCGCCGCCCAGACGCACAGCAGCGTCAGCGTGCCACCGGCACCGCTGAACCACGGCGCCATCGCATTGCTCACCAGGCTGCCAATTACGCCGCCAGAGGCAAAATACCAGATATCGTCCACGTTCAGCGCAGCCAGTCCGCAGGTGGTCACCACCAGCGCCAGCACGCCAATCAGCCGCAGGCCCACCGCAAAATAGTCGATGTAATCCTGGCGATCGCGCTGACGGAAAGTGATCCAGCACAGACCAATAATCACTGGCGGAATGGCGTAGGCCATCACACCAAAAATAAACAGCAGGGTATCGGCCAGCCATGCGCCCACGCTGCCGCCCAGATTGTGGATCGGCTCGTGCCAGGCGGTTTGTGACCAGCTGGGATCGGAGGGATTAAAGCTAACCAGCGACACCATCAGATAGATGGCAAACAAGGCCACCAGGATGAGCAACGCTTCCAGCAGCCGACGTCCGCTGCTCAGTGGTTGTAATGAAACGTCTTTGTCTTCTGTATATTCCTGGCTCAAGAGAACTCTCCAGGTGCCTGTAAATTAAGAAGGCAACAGCGCCAGGCTTGCCTGACGCTGGTCCTGTATGAATTCACAGGAGTGTACCGAAATCCTGCAAGCTTTGCACCTGCCCTGCGTTACCGGGTCTTAATCACCAGACGATTGCTCTGTTTGACCTCTTCCATCACCACGTAGGTACGGGTGTCGTTGACGCCCGGCAGGCGCAGCAAGGTCTCACCCAGCAGTTTACGGTAGGCGGACATATCCGGCACGCGGGTTTTCAACAGGTAGTCAAAGTCACCTGAAACGAGGTGACATTCTTGAGTTTCCTCAAGTTTTTGTACGGCGGCGTTAAATTGTTCAAACACATCCGGAGCGCCGCGATTCAGAGTAATCTCAACGAATACCAGCAGTGAAGCATCGAGATAGTGCGGGTTCAGCTGCGCGGTGTAGCCCAGAATGAAACCCTGGCGTTCCAGGCGACGTACGCGTTCAAGACAAGGTGTTGGCGAGAGGCCGACACGTTTTGAAAGCTCAACGTTGGAAATACGACCGTCTTTCTGCAGTTCATTCAGAATATTTCTGTCGATCCGATCCAGATCTTTTCCGGGGCGTTTCTTGTTGTCTACCATTATTATTGTCTCTCTTAATTCCTTCCCTTTACCTGCCAAACCCTGAAAACGTTCAATGTTCAGGGCCTTACTGAAGTGAAGTCTTTAAGCCTGTGCAGTAACGCGACCATCCGTATGACGCATGCTGTCTGTCCACATCATGCGTCATTACCAATGTCAGGCTGAGTTTATTTGGCGAAATTGCGCAAAACAGAGCTGAAATTCTGTTTCGAACCGCTAAATTTTCTCTGCTTCTGACAATGTTTTCGCAAAAGCGCAGGCGATTGTCAAAGTAAAACATCCAAATTCAGTACAAGATGCCAGACAGCGTACTGGGTTGCTGTTTTTAAATGAGAATTTTTATACAGCTGCACCACAAATTGCCGAGCAATGCCCCCTTTTGGCGCAGCGCGCGTGCAGAATTGCCATTCATCGTCTACGCCGCTTGCAGTGATTGTTAACAAAATTGCTGAAACCTTTTTTTGCGACAGTAATTTCCCTACAATCGAAAACTATGTTGTCAGACACACACTGAGGAACGCATGAGTACGGCCAAACACAGTAAGCTGCTCATTCTGGGCTCCGGCCCTGCCGGTTACACCGCAGCGGTTTATGCCGCCCGCGCTAACCTGAACCCGGTTTTGATTACCGGACTGGAAAAAGGCGGCCAGCTCACCACCACGACTGAAGTCGAAAACTGGCCGGGCGACCCGCACGATCTGACCGGCCCTGCGCTGATGGAACGCATGCAGGAGCATGCTGAGAAGTTCAACACCGAAATCATCTTTGACCATATTCACACGGTTGATTTGCAGAACCGTCCGTTCCGCCTGACCGGCGACAGCGGCGAATACACGGCGGATGCGCTGATCATCGCGACCGGTGCTTCAGCGCGCTACCTCGGCCTGCCGTCAGAAGAGGCATTCAAAGGCAAAGGGGTTTCTGCCTGCGCCACCTGTGATGGTTTCTTCTATCGCAACCAAAAAGTCGCGGTTATTGGCGGCGGTAACACGGCCGTTGAAGAGGCGCTCTATCTGGCGAACATAGCTTCCGAAGTGCACCTGATTCACCGTCGTGACAGCTTTCGCGCTGAGAAAATCCTGATTGACCGCCTGATGGAGAAAGTGCGTAACGGCAACATCGTGCTGCACACTGACCGCGCGCTGGATGAGGTGGTAGGCGATCAGATGGGCGTCACCGGGTTGAAACTCTCGTCAACCAAAGGTGAAGCTCCGCTCTCGCTGGAAGTGGCGGGCCTGTTTGTCGCCATCGGTCATAGTCCGAACACGGCGATTTTCGATGGCCAGCTGGATCTGGAAAACGGCTATATCAAAGTGCAGTCCGGCCTGCAGGGCAACGCCACGCAGACCAGCGTGCCGGGCGTGTTCGCTGCCGGTGACGTGATGGACCACATCTATCGTCAGGCCATTACCTCTGCCGGTACCGGCTGTATGGCCGCGCTGGATGCGGAACGTTATCTGGATGGTCTGGTTAAAAACGATAAGTAAGTTGTTAATTATCTGATCATAATTGCACTGAGGCGGCCACTTTTGGTCGCCTTTTTTATCGCCTGCGTGCTACAGTTCTGCCACCCGTCTGTCCGGCATTTAGCGTCGGATTTTGCCTCTCGTCACGGTGATCAAACGGCTTCGCATGAACAAATCACGGCAACACGAACTGCTGCGCTGGTTACGCCAGCAACGTCATCATGGCGCACGCAGCCTGCGACTGGCTTCGCTGGCAGGTTTTGCTGCGGCGTTAATTCTCATCGCCCAGGCCTGGCTACTGGCCTCCCTGCTGCAAAAACTGCTGGTGGAACAGCAACCCCGCGCTGAACTGGTGAGTGATTTCCTGTTACTACTGCTGTGCTTCGCACTGCGCGCCGCGCTGCACTATGGTCGTGAGATGGCCGGCTTCAGGGCCGGCGTGGCGATTCGCCGTGCGCTGCGGCAACAGGTGCTGGACCGGCTGAATACGCTCGGTCCGGCCTGGATTCAGGGCAAACCGGCCGGGAGCTGGGCGACGCTGCTGCTGGAACAGATCGAAGAGATGCAGGAGTATTACGCGCGCTATCTGCCGCAGATGTCGCTGGCGGTGTTTGTGCCCTTCGCCATCCTGATCGCCATTTTCCCGATTAACTGGGCCGCCGGACTGATTCTGCTGGCGACCGCGCCGCTGATTCCGCTGTTTATGGCGCTGGTCGGCATGGGAGCGGCCGATGCCAACCGGCGTAATTTTCTTGCGCTGGCGCGTCTGAGCGGCGATTTCTATGACCGGCTGCGTGGACGCGAAACGCTGCGCCTGTTTCACCGCGCGGACGCTGAGCAGCAGGCGATTGCCGCCAGTACGCAGGATTTTCGTCAGCGCACCATGGAAGTGCTGCGCCTCGCTTTTCTCTCCTCTGCGGTGCTGGAGTTTTTCGCCTCGCTGGCGATTGCCGTGGTCGCGGTCTATTTCGGCTTCTCGTACCTGGGTGAACTCAATTTTGGCCACTACGGCACTGGCGTGACGCTGTTTGCCGGTTTCCTCGCGCTGATTCTTGCCCCCGAATTTTTCCAGCCGCTGCGCGATCTCGGCACCTTTTACCATGCCAAAGCGCAGGCGGTGGGCGGCGCAGACGCGCTGGATACCTTCCTGCGCGAAACGCCCCAGCGCGCGCCGCAGGCGGCCACACACACGCTGGATGCTGACGCGCCACTCTCCCTCCGGGCGCAGGATCTGGTGATCATGACCGCCACCGGCGAGGCGCTGTCACAGCCGCTGAATTTCAGCCTTACTCCCGGTCAGCGCGTGGCGCTGGTCGGACAAAGCGGGGCCGGAAAAAGTGCGCTGATGAATGTCCTGCTCGGTTTTCTGCCCTATCAGGGTTCACTGTGCATTAACGGCCAGGAACTGCGCGACATCAGCCGCAGCAGCTGGCAGCAGCAGCTGGCCTGGGTAGGACAAAATCCGCAACTGCCGGCGGCGACGCTGCGTGACAATCTCCAGCTTACTGACACGCCGGTGGACGAGGCCACGCTGACCGCCGTGCTGCAGCGCGCTGGCGTTAGCGAATTTTTGTCGCGTCTGCCGCAGGGGCTGGATACGCCAGTTGGCGATGGCGGCATCGGCCTGTCCGTTGGGCAGGCACAGCGCATCGCCGTTGCGCGGGCGCTGCTGAAACCGGCCCGCCTGCTGCTGCTGGACGAACCGGGATCCGGGCTCGACAGCCAGAGCGAGCAGCACGTGATGGGCGCGCTACAGCAGGCCGCACAGCAGCAAACCACCTTAATGATTACCCATCAGCTGCACGCTCTCGACCAGTGGGATGAAGTGTGGGTGATGCAGGCTGGACAACTGGTGCAGCAGGGCCACTGGCAACAGCTGATCGCTGAAGCCGGCCCGCTGCGCGAGCTGGCGCAGCATCGTCAGAAGGAGATTGCCTGATGCGCACGTTACTGCCTTTCCTGCGCCTGTATCGCCGCCATCCGTGGCGTTTAGGTCTTGGCGTGGTGCTGGCGATTGTCACGCTGCTCGCCAGCATCGGCTTGCTGACGCTGTCCGGCTGGTTTCTTGCTGCCTCTTCGCTGGCTGGCGTCGCCGGCCTGTACAGCTTCAATTACATGCTGCCCGCAGCCGGTGTGCGTGGCGCGGCAATCACCCGCACCGCCGCGCGCTATTTTGAACGGCTGGTCAGCCACGACGCCACTTTCCGCGTGCTGCAACATCTGCGCGTCTTTACCTTCAGCCGGCTGATGGCGCTGGCACCGGCGCAGCTGGCGCGCTTTCGTCACGGCGAACTGCTGAACCGCTTTGTCAGCGATGTCGATACTCTCGACCATCTCTATTTACGCGTTATTTCTCCACTGCTGGGTGCGGCGGTGGTGATTGTGGTGGTGACCTGTGGCCTGGCGCTACTCGATATGCGACTGGCGCTGCTGCTCGGGGCGATCATGTTGCTGACGCTGCTGCTGATGCCGCCGCTTTTCTGGCGACTCGGCGCGCGCACCGGCGCGCACATTGCCCGTTACCAGGCTCGCTGGCGCCTGCAACTGACGCACTGGCTCAGCGGACTGGCCGAACTGCAGATTTACGGCGCGGCGGCGCTGTGGCGACAGCGGCTGGATCAGGAAGAACGTGCGTGGCAACAGGCGCAGCAGCAGCAACACCGGCTGCAGGCGCTGGCGCAGAGCCTGCTTACGTTGATCGCCGGCAGTACCGTTACGCTGCTGCTGTGGCTGGCCGCCAGCGGCGTCGGCACCAATAGCACACCGGGTGCACTGATTGCCCTGTTTGTGTTTTGCGCGCTGGCCGCGTTTGAAGCGCTGGCACCGGTGGCCGGCGCATTTCTGCCACTGGCGCAGGTAACGCACGCGGCGCAGCGCGTGCAGGAGATCATCGATCAACCGCCAGCGATTCACTTCCCGACACAACCGGTCGCGACGCAGCGCGGCCTCAGCCTGACGCTGGAACAGATCGATTTCAGCTATCCGCAGCGGCCAGAAGCGGTGCTGCACAATTTCTCCCTGACGTTAGCAGCCGGTGAACATCTGGCACTGCTTGGCCCGACCGGCTGCGGAAAATCCAGCCTGCTGGCGCTGATCACGCGCGGCTGGGAAGCGCAGCGCGGTACGATTCGCCTGAACGGGATTGATCTGGCGGCGTGGGACGAAGCCAGCCTGCGGCAGCGCATCAGCGTCGTCACGCAGCGCGTCCATCTGTTCAGCCAGACGCTGCGCGCTAACCTGCTGCTGGCAGCACCACAGGCCAGCGATGCACAGCTGATTGACGTATTACAGCGGGTTGGGCTGGCGCATCTGACGCAGCACAGCGAAGGACTGAATGCGTGGATGGGTGAAGGTGGCCGACCGCTGTCCGGCGGTGAACTGCGCCGGCTGGCGATTGCCCGTGCGCTGCTGCACGATGGCGATCTGTGGCTGCTGGATGAGCCGACCGAGGGTCTGGATGCCGCGACCGAGCAGCAGATTCTCACGTTACTACAGCAGGTTAGCCAGGGAAAAACGTTGATCATGGTGACGCATCGCCTGAGCGGACTGGAAAAAATGGATCGCATCTGTGTGCTTGACGGTGGTCAGATTATCGAATCCGGCAGCCATGACGAATTAATCTCAAAAGCGGGACGCTACTGGCGTTTCCAGCAGCGCTTTGCGCTATAGTCTATGCGTTTAGCCTGAGGGTGACCGACGCTATGAGACTGGTACAACTTTCCCGGGATTCGCTCAATTTCCCGCCGCCGGAGATGGCGCTGCGTGAGCCAAACGGCCTGCTGGCCATGGGCGGCGATCTCTCCCCTGCCCGCCTGATGAATGCCTATCAGCGCGGTATTTTTCCGTGGTTTTCGCCCGGCGATCCGATTTTATGGTGGTCGCCAGATCCACGCGCGGTCCTGCTGCCGGAGTCGTTTCATCTCAGCCGCAGCATGGCGCGCTTCCATCGCCGTTCGCCCTATCGCGTCACCATGAATCACGCCTTTGCTCAGGTGGTGGAAGGTTGCGCCAGCGGGCGTCAGGAAGGCACCTGGATCACCTTTGAAGTGAAACGCGCCTGGCTGCGTCTGTATGAGCTGGGCCATGCGCACTCAATTGAAGTCTGGCAGGATCAACGCCTGGTTGGCGGCATGTATGGCCTGGCGCTCGGACAGATTTTTTGCGGCGAGTCGATGTTCAGCCGGGCGGAAAACGCCTCTAAAACCGCGCTGTGGGTTTTCTCACAGCACTTTATTGCGCATCAGGGACGGCTAATCGATTGTCAGGTGCTGAATCCGCATACCGCCTCGCTGGGCGCAGTTGAAATTCCGCGCGTCGATTATCTGCAATACGTGCAAACGCTGGCGTGGCAACCGGTGCAGACCGGCTGCTGGCAAACACAAACCCTTTTTTGACTGTCCCCGCAGATGTTTTGCACACAATTCCCGACAAAAGTGATACAATAAGCGAGTTTGGTATGTCGTCCGCGCTTCGCTGTGGCGAGCCGGAATTGCCAGGCTGGGAATCTCACCCTGTTCCCGAAGCTGTTTCAGTTGCGCACCCGATGCCGATTGCTGCAGATTCTTAGCCCGCTAATCCCCCGCAGACGTCAAAAACACCCGAATTTATCCGTAATGCACGCGCAGCGGCGCGACGCACGGCGAAGCGTTGGCAAAAACAGCCAACGTTTCTTTACATAAATCATGGAATTCGGCATTATCTTGCCGGTTCAACAGTTTGGTAGTTCACCCAGAGGATTCGATGGCCAAAGAAGACAATATTGAAATGCAAGGTACCGTACTGGATACGTTACCTAACACCATGTTCCGCGTAGAGCTTGAAAACGGGCACGTGGTTACCGCTCATATCTCCGGTAAAATGCGTAAAAACTACATCCGCATCCTGACGGGCGACAAAGTGACTGTCGAGTTGACCCCGTACGACCTGAGCAAAGGCCGCATTGTCTTCCGTAGTCGCTAAGTTGTTGCACTCGCCTCGCGTTTGCTGATGTAAACTAAGCGCGAAAAAAAGGCCGGATTTTAATCCGGCCTTTTTCTTATCTGCACACCCGCTTAATGCACGGTGCCCTCGGTTTTGCGTTTTTCCGCGCTCATGAAGTGATAGGTGAGCTGGTTTTTCTCTTTATCCAGTCCAACCGATACCGATCCGCCATCTACCAGTGAGCCAAACAGCAGCTCGTTAGCCAGCGGTTTCTTCAGGTTTTCCTGCACGGTACGCGCCATCGGACGGGCGCCCATCGCTTTGTCGTAACCTTTTTCGGCCAGCCAGTCGCGCGCATCATCGCTGACTTCCAGCGACACACCTTTCGCATCCAGCTGTGCCTGCAGCTCAACAATAAATTTATCCACCACCTGATGGATCACCTGAGTATCGAGGTGACGGAACCAGATAATGTTGTCGAGACGGTTACGGAACTCCGGCGTAAAGATCTTTTTGATCTCTTCCATCGCGTCGGTGCTGTTGTCCTGCTGAATCAGGCCGATGGATTTACGCTCGGTCTCGCGCACCCCGGCGTTGGTGGTCATCACCAGCACCACGTTGCGGAAGTCCGCTTTGCGGCCGTTGTTATCGGTCAGCATCCCGTTGTCCATCACCTGCAGCAGCAGGTTGAAGACATCCGGATGGGCTTTCTCGATCTCATCCAGCAGCACCACCGCGTGCGGATGCTTGATGACGGCATCGGTCAGCAGACCGCCCTGATCAAAGCCGACGTAGCCCGGAGGCGCACCAATCAAACGACTGACGGTGTGACGCTCCATATACTCGGACATATCAAAGCGCAGCAGTTCAATGCCCAGCGCCTTCGCCAGCTGCACGGTGACCTCGGTTTTACCGACCCCGGTCGGACCCGCAAACAGGAACGACCCGACTGGCTTACGCTCCTGCCCCAGACCCGCGCGGCTCATCTTGATGGCTTCAGTCAGCGCTTCAATCGCGTTGTCCTGACCAAACACCAGCATTTTCAGACGGTCGCCGAGATTTTTCAGCGTATCGCGATCGGTGGCCGAAACGCTCTGCTCCGGAATACGCGCGATGCGCGCTACCACGGATTCGATGTCCGACACGTTGACGGTTTTCTTGCGCTTGCTGACCGGTACCAGACGCGCACGCGCGCCGGCT
This sequence comes from gamma proteobacterium symbiont of Lampromicra miyakona, assembly GCF_059730895.1. NCBI lineage: Bacteria > Pseudomonadati > Pseudomonadota > Gammaproteobacteria > gamma proteobacterium symbiont of Lampromicra miyakona. The sequence continues at coordinate 2,610,595 of NZ_AP035932.1, forward strand.
TCATCGATCACGTCAATCGCCTTGTCCGGCAGATGACGATCATTGATGTATTTCACCGCCAGCTCAACCGCCGCACGTACCGCTTTGGCGGTGTAGCGCACATCGTGATGCGCTTCGTACTTCGGCTTCAGCCCGTTAAGAATTTGTACCGTCTCTTCAACCGATGGCTCAGTAATATCAATTTTCTGGAAACGGCGCGCCAGCGCACGATCCTTCTCAAAGATATTACTGAACTCCTGATAGGTCGTGGAACCCATCACGCGGATTTTACCGCTGGAAAGCAGCGGCTTGATCAGGTTCGCCGCATCCACCTGGCCGCCCGATGCCGCACCGGCACCGATAATGGTGTGGATCTCGTCGATGAACAGAATGCTGTTGTTATCCTGTTCCAGTTGTTTCAGCAGCGCTTTAAAACGTTTTTCAAAATCACCGCGGTATTTGGTACCAGCCAGCAGCGAACCGATATCCAGCGAGTAGATGGTGCACTCTTTCATCACTTCCGGCACGTCGCCCTGCACAATGCGCCAGGCGAGCCCTTCCGCAATCGCGGTTTTACCGACGCCCGATTCGCCCACCAGCAGCGGGTTATTCTTGCGACGACGGCACAGCACCTGAATGGCCCGTTCCAGCTCTTTATCGCGGCCGATCAGCGGGTCAATTCCGCCGACGCGAGCAAGCTGATTAAGATTGGTGGTGAAGTTTTCCATACGTTCCTCCCCGCCTGCTTGCTCTTCGTTAACCGGATTTTCCGCGCTGTTCTGCGGCTGGCCCGGTTCGTCTTTACGCGTACCATGGGAGATGAAGTTCACCACATCAAGGCGGCTCACTTCGTGTTTGCGCAGCAGGTAAGCCGCTTGCGACTCCTGCTCGCTGAAAATGGCGACCAGCACGTTCGCACCGGAAACTTCACTGCGACCGGATGACTGGACATGGAAGACCGCACGCTGCAGCACACGCTGGAAGCTGAGCGTCGGCTGAGTGTCGCGCTCCTCTTCGCTGGCAGGCAGCACCGGCGTGGTTTGTTCGATGAAGGCTTCGAGTTCCTGACGCAGAGCCGCAATATCCACCGTACAGGCTTCCAGTGCCTCTCTGGCCGACGGGTTGCTGAGCAGCGCCAGCAACAGATGTTCGACGGTCATAAACTCGTGACGGTGCTCGCGCGCTCTGGCGAAAGCCATGTTTAAACTGAGTTCCAGTTCTTGATTGAGCATTTGGCACCTCCCCCAATTATCGCTCTGACGGACTGAATCCTATATGGAGACAGCTTCAGGCTTTTTCCAGCGTACACAGCAACGGATGTTGATTTTCCCGCGCGTAATTGTTCACCTGGGCGACTTTGGTCTCCGCCACTTCTGCAGTGAATACACCACAGATTGCCTTTCCATGGTAGTGAACTTTCAGCATCAGTTGCGTTGCACGTTCAACATCATAAGAAAAGAACTTTTGCAGAACGTCAATAACAAATTCCATAGGTGTATAATCGTCATTATTCAGAATGACTTTATACATTGAAGGCGGCTTTAACCCTTCGCGTACTTTGTCTTCGGCCAGATGTTCAAAGTTAAGCCAGTCGTTTGTGTTTGCCATAATGTTCCGTTGAAATTCTGCGTTACGGTAGCGCACATTTCTGTGCTCTCACCTCAAGTTTAACACGCCTGTCAAGCCGCTTTTCCTGTGGCAAAAATCGGTCCTGAAAGCGCATGCGCGACCTGTATCACAAAATTTGCAATAGCGTTAACTGCCTCAAATTTTGATGAATTTCTCCCCGTGCGCCAGGGCCGTTTGCTTGACGATAAGGTCCGTTTCTCTACATTCTACTTACACAAGCTGATTGAGTTTTAAACAAACTCGACTCACAGCTTCAATGACCTCACCTACTTATCAAAATGTCTTGCGAGGGAAGTAAAAGCATGGAGACGGGTACTGTTAAATGGTTCAACAACGCCAAAGGCTTCGGCTTTATCTGTCCGATTGGCGGCGGCGACGATATCTTCGCACACTACTCCACGATTCAGATGGAGGGATACAGAACGCTGAAAGCGGGCCAGCACGTTCAGTTCGATGTCCATGAAGGGCCGAAAGGCAACCATGCCAGTCTGATTGTGCCCTGTGAAGCATCGTCACTCTCCTGACGGGCGCGCGTCTGCTCTCATTCTGACCACTCCCGAAAAAAAATGCCAGCCGCAGACGCTGGCATTTTTCTTTGGCGTCCCGCGTCAGTTTTACTCTGCCCGACCGCGCGCCAGCCACATCACGCGGCCAAACAGCTGATCGAGCAACGGCGGAATCGCCTGCGGCCCGCGTTCGGCCGCTGCCATCGCCACCGCAATCGCCAGTTCCGGCTTCGAACTGTGATGAATGGCTTTGGTAATAATACGCCGCGCGTTCATCGGCACGTTTAACGGCAGGTGCGCCATCTGGTGATAGACATCACTAAAGCCCTGCTTATAAAGGAAGTGTTCGATGTCGGGCGCCGGGAACTGCGTGAGATGGTCGCTCTCCTGCTCATGCGGCTGCAGCTGGCTGCGCGCGGTGGCGGCATATTTTTTTCCGGCCTCGTCGCCGTCAGTCAGCACGTGCCAGGCAATGCCCATGCGGCGCGCATATTTCAGCAGCGGCTTAAGCCCGGACTGGGCAAACTCAATCACCTTCACGCCTTCCGCGGCAAAATGGTAGCCGCGCTGCCGCGCCAGCTCATTGATGATCCACACTTCGGTTTCACCCTCAACCAGCAACCAGCAGCGGGCAAACAGCGCCGACGGACGGTTAACGCGGATGTGAAAGCCGATACGGCGCGCCTCTTCGGCACTTAATCCTTCCGGCCCGATACGCCACGCCGCCACGCGATCGGGCTCGCGCACCAGTCGGCAGATTTGCTCCAGCGCCACCTGTGACAGCAGCTCACCGGAGTTAGTGGTGGCGATTTTTTGCAGCGGCATCAGCGCCAGCAGATTCCACGCCACCGACAGCATGATGGGATGCAGCCGTGTTTCCGGATCCTCCACCAGCAGCAAGGGGCGCGCGCCTGCGGGCAGCGCATCGCTGCCGTGCGCCTGCAGCAGGAGCGAGAACATGCGTAACAGAATCACCTGGCGACTGCGTGATTCGGTACCGGCGATCAGCTGATTGAGCTGATCGAGCGAACGCCAGCCCTGACTGCCGTCACGCAACTCCGGCGCAACCCGCGCGGCGCCCGTGTCCGGTTGCTGTACCAGAAAATAGTGCGCCATCAGCTGCTGCATGGTGTGCAATCCCTGGCGCAACAGCTCGTCGCTCAGGGTTTGTGGCCGCGCCACCAGATCGCGCGTCAGGCTATGCATCTCCTGCGCCAGCGCGCTTAGCGTATCAGCGCGCCGCTGCGTGTCATTGTCGCTATGGCGCGATCGCCGGCCAAAGCGCGCATCACGCAGGCGCAGCACCGGATAGTACGCGCGCAACTGCGCCAGCGCGGCGTCGGTGCCCGCCAGCGGCAGCACCTCGCCACGCGCATCAATAAAGCGCCAGCGGGTTTTGACTTCGCTGCCCTGGCGCGTCGCCAGCGTACTGAAGCGCAGGTAGCGCCCCGCGTCATCCTGCTGCCAGAACGGCGCAAACAGCGCTTCATGCTCATCGCCCTGCGCGCGAAAGCGAAACACCAGCTGCAACTTATGTAGGCGAGCTTCCACCTCACCGGGCGGAAAATGGAAGTCCTGTTCGGTGAACATATTGGGCTCAGCGGCCGGTGCCAGCAGCAGCGTTAGCGCATCCAGCAAACTGGATTTACCCCACGCGTTTTCCCCAATCAGCAGGTTGGTGTCGGTTAGCGGCAGCGACAACCGGTTAATGCCGCGAAAGCCGTGTATATCGATATGTTCCAGAATCATCGCGCAGTCCCTCCGTGCTTTGCCAGAGCATGGTCCGCCGCGCTGCGTTGGTCAAGTCGGCAGCGGGAGAAAAGGTTTACACTTCAGGCATTTTCCATTAGCGTGGCGTCTCGCAAAAAAGGACGTCATTTTTCATGTATACCGGACTGCTTATCATTCTGGTGCCGCTGATGGTGGGCTATTTGCTGCCGTGGCATCAGCCTGCGCTGTTGCAGCGCGTTAACCGCCTGCTGAGTTTGCTGATTTACGCCATTCTGTTTTTTATGGGTACCAGCCTCGCCTTCCTCGACAATCTCGGCACCAACTTGCTGATCGTGTTTAAAACCGCGCTGATTGCCGCGGGCGCCATTCTGAGCTGCTCGCTGCTGGCGCTGTGGCTGCTGGATCGCCGCTGGCCGTGGCGGCAGCAGCATCGCCAGCAGAATCTGCCGTCGCGCTGGCACATGGTGCTGGAGTCACTCAAGCTCTGTGTGGCGGTGCTGGCCGGTTTCCTGCTGGGATTAACCCAATGGGCGCCGCTGCGCCATGCCTCCACCCTGAGCGAAATTGCGCTGGTGGTGCTGCTGTTCCTGGTTGGCGTGCAGCTGCGCGGCAGCGGCATGACGCTGCGCCAGATCACCCTGAACCGGCGCGGCATGACGGTAGCGCTGGTGTCCCTGTGCGGCTCGCTGGGCGGCGGCGTGCTGGCGGCGTGGCTGCTCGGCGTTTCGCTGTCAACCGGACTGGCGCTGGCCAGCGGCTTCGGCTGGTATTCGCTGTCCGGCATTCTGATGACCGAAGCGTACGGCCCGGTGATCGGCAGCGCCGCCTTCTTTAACGATCTGCTGCGCGAGCTGGCTGCGGTGCTGCTGATTCCGGTGCTGGTCAACCGCTACCGCAGTATGGCACTCGGGCTGAGCGGTGCCACGTCGATGGATTTCACCCTGCCGATTCTGCAGCGTGCCGGCGGAATGGAGATTGTGCCTGCGGCCATCGTGCACGGTTTTATCATGAACCTGCTGGCGCCGATCCTCATCGCCCTGTTTTCCGCCTGACGCGCAGCGCATTTTTTCACGCCCGCTGCGCTGCGGCTTCGTCTACGCTTTCTCTCTGACATGTTTTTTGCCATCCGACTGGATGGCCAACACCAGAAAGGAGCGAACGATGAAGCAAACAGTGGCGGCCCTGCTGGCCAAAACGCTGGAGAGCGCCGGCATAAAACGCATCTGGGGCGTAACCGGTGACTCCCTCAACGGACTGAACGACAGCCTCAACCGCATGGGCACCATTGAATGGATGCCAACGCGCCATGAAGAAGTGGCCGCTTTTGCCGCCGGGGCGGAAGCACAAATCAGCGGTGAGCTGGCGGTGTGCGCCGGCTCCTGCGGCCCTGGCAACCTGCATCTGATCAACGGCCTGTTTGACTGCCATCGCAACCATGTTCCAGTGCTGGCAATTGCCGCGCACATTCCTTCCAGCGAAATCGGCAGCGGCTATTTTCAGGAAACCCATCCGCAGGAGTTATTCCGCGAGTGCAGCCATTACTGCGAGCTGGTCTCCAATCCGGAACAGCTGCCGCAGGTGCTCGGCATTGCGATGCGTAAAGCCATCCTCAATCGCGGTGTGTCGGTGATTGTGCTGCCGGGCGACGTGGCGCTGCAGGCGGCGCCGGAGAATGCGCGCAGCGAATGGTATCCGCCGCAGCTGCCGCAGGTGGTGCCGTCGGTCAGTGAACTGACGCGCCTCGCAGAAACGCTCAATGAAGCGAAAAATATCACCCTGATGTGCGGCAGCGGCTGCGCCGGTGCCCATGCGGAAGTGGTAAAGCTGGCCGAAACGCTGAAAGCACCGGTGGTGCACGCCATGCGCGGCAAAGAGCACCTCGAGTACGATAACCCGTACGACGTCGGCATGACCGGGCTGATCGGCTTCTCATCCGGCTATCACGCCATGATGAACGCCGACACGCTGGTGCTGCTCGGCACCCAGTTCCCTTATCGCCCGTTCTACCCGGCGGACGCGCGCATTATTCAGATTGATATCAATCCGGCCAGCCTCGGCGCGCACAGTCACGTCGACATGGCGCTGGTGGGTGACATCAAAGCCACACTGCAGGCGCTGCAGCCGCAGCTCACCAGCCACAGCGACCGTCACCACCTCGATCGCGCACTGGAGCACTACGCGGATGCGCGCAAAGGACTGGACGATCTGGCGACCGCCAACGATAAGCAGGCGATTCACCCGCAGTATCTGGCCCAGCAGATCAGCCACTACGCGGCTGATGACGCCATCTTTACCTGTGATGTCGGTACGCCAACGGTGTGGGCAGCGCGCTATCTGAAAATGAACGGCAAGCGCCGTCTGCTCGGCTCGTTTAACCACGGTTCGATGGCCAACGCCATGCCGCAGGCGCTGGGCGCACAGGCCATCGATAAACAGCGTCAGGTGGTCGCGCTGTGCGGCGATGGCGGCTTCAGCATGCTGATGGGCGATTTCATCTCGCTGGCGCAGCTTAAGCTGCCGGTGAAGCTGGTGATCTTCAATAACAGCGTGCTGGGCTTTGTGGCGATGGAGATGAAAGCCGGTGGCTATCTCACCGACGGCACCGATCTGGAGAACCCGGACTTCGCCGCCATCGCCACCGCCTGCGGCATCAAGGGGATCCGCGTGGAGAAAGCCTCGGAGCTGGATGGCGCGCTGCAACAGGCGTTCGCCCACGACGGTCCGGTGCTGGTAGACGTGATCACCGCCAAGGAAGAGTTGTCGATGCCACCGCAAATCAAAGCCGAGCAGGCTAAAGGTTTCAGCCTGTACATGCTGCGCGCGATCCTGAATGGTCGCGGTGATGAAATCGTCGAGCTGGCGAAAACCAACTGGCTGCGGTAAAACGAAGAGACTTGCCGGATTAATCATCATGCGGGCGCTTAGCCCGCTTTTTTATGTCAGGAGAACAACGTGATCGATTTACGCAGTGATACCGTGACCCGCCCGAGTGCCGCGATGCTGGATGCGATGATGGCGGCCGAAACCGGCGATGATGTCTATCGCGATGATCCCACCGTCAATGCGCTGGAGGCTGAAGCGGCGCGCCTGAGCGGTAAAGCGGCTGCGCTGTTCTTCCCTACCGGCACTCAAGCCAACCTGGTGGCGCTGCTGTGCCACTGCCAGCGCGGTGATGAGTACATCGTCGGCCAGCAGGCGCACAACTACAAATATGAGGCTGGCGGTGCCGCGGTGCTCGGCAGCATCCAGCCGCAGCCGATCCTCGCGGCTGCCGACGGCACGCTGCCGCTGCACGACGTGGCGGCCGCCATCAAGCCGGACGACATGCATTTTGCCCGCACCCGCCTGCTGAGCCTGGAAAATACCCATCACGGCAAAGTACTGCCGCTAAGCTACCTTGAACAGGCGTGGCAATTTACCCGCGAGCGCCAGCTGGCGCTGCACATTGACGGCGCGCGCATCTTTAATGCCGTGGTGGCGCAGGGTGTGCAGCTGATCGATATCGCCCGCTACTGCGATAGCCTGACCATCTGCCTGTCGAAAGGACTGGGCACGCCGGTCGGCTCCCTGCTGTGTGGTGATGAAGCTTATATCGAGCAGGCGCGGCGCTGGCGCAAAATGACCGGTGGCGGCATGCGCCAGGCCGGCATTCTGGCGGCAGCCGGTCTCTACGCGCTGCAGCACAACGTGGCGCGTCTGCAGGAGGATCATGACAACGCCGCGTGGCTCGGCGCGCAGCTCAGCGCTATTGGTGTGGAAGTGGTGAGCCAGCACACTAACATGCTGTTCGTGAAAGTGCCGACGGAGCAGGTCGCACCGCTACAGCGCTGGATGCTGGCGGGCGACGTGCTGCTTAGCGTAGGTCCGCAAACCCGCATCGTCACTCATCTGGATGTCAGCCGCCAGCAATTACAGCAGCTGGTGGCGCGCTGGCAGGCCTTTCTGCAGCCGTAACGCCGCTACGCGCGGCTACTGTGCCGCGCCGTATTTCGCCAGCAGCGCACGGGCGATGGCCAGCGTCTCGGCATCAGCTTCGCCACGGTAATCACGCGGGCGGAAATGCATCTGGAACGCCGCAATCAGTTTGCGCTGCATCTGCGGCGTTGGCGCAGCGGCAACGTCATAACCATAGCGCTGTAGCGCAGTCAGTAGCGTTGCAGCCTCCACCGGTGCATCCGGCGACTGGTTAGCCAGATAGCGCTGCACCGTGGCGGCATCCGGCCACGCTCCCAGCCCCTGCCGGGCCAGCTGTTGCCACGGAAACAGCGGACCGGGATCCTGCTTGCGCTGCGGCGCGATATCACTGTGCCCGACAATATTTTCCGGACTGATGCCGTAACGCTGGCTGATATCGCGCACCAGCGCGGTCAGGGCCGTGATTTGCGCGGTGGTGAACGGCTGCCACTGCCGGCCGGTCAGCGTGCGGCGATAGCCGTCGTTGACGATTTCGATGCCAATTGAGGTGTCATTTATGCGCGTTGCGCCGCGCCAGAAGCTCGGTCCGGCATGCCACGCCAGCTGGTTTTCAGGCACCAGTTGCCAGATCACCCCGGCGCCGTTTTTCTGCGGCGGCTGCTGCGGAATCAGATAGTGCGCGCTGACGTTGCGGTCCGTCAGGGTCGCCAGCGACGAGGGAAAGTCCTCCGCCGTGTAGTGGATTACCACCACTTTGATGCGCGGTCTGGCCCCCTGCGCCGGGTGCGCGCTATCGACCCAATAACCGTTGCGCGCTTCCAGCGTCGACTGGCAGGCGCTGAGCAGCAGCGCCATCGCCAGCAGTAATACCGCGCGCATTAGCGCACGATCACCGCAGTACCGGTAACGCTCACCATCAGCATGCTGCTGTCTTTGCCCACGGTTTCGTAGTCAATATCAATGCCAACCACCGCATTGGCGCCCAGCGCTTTCGCCTGTTCTTCCAGCTCTTCGAAGGCGATCTGCCGCGCTTTGCGCAGCTCTTTCTCATAGGCACCGGAGCGGCCGCCGACGATATCGCGGATGCCGGCAAAGAAGTCGCGGAAAATGTTGGCACCGAGAATCGCTTCGCCGGTCACAACGCCGCAATATTCAGTGATGCTGTGCCCTTCCAGGGTTGGCGTAGTCGAAAATTTCATCGTTCTCTCCTGTGGTGATTCATGAGGCGATAGCTCGTACGGCGTAAAAGCACGGCTATACTCTATGCTAAAAATGGCGCTTTGCCAGTGAACAATAAGGAAATCGAGATGAGAAACAAAGCCTTTGCGCTGCTTGTTCCCGCTGCATTGCTGCTGAGTGCCTGTACCACCGTTGAGCCGGTGATCAAGGACAACGGGCCGCGTACCGCACCCTGCGTTGATGGCGGTCCGGACAGCGTGGCGCAGCAGTTCTACGATTTACGTGTCAGCCAGCCAACCCAGGGATTGCCGGACAGCACCACGCTGGCAAAATATCGCCCGTACCTGAGCGACAACCTGTATCAGAAACTGCTGCATGCCAGCAGCCAGAGCAACCCACCGGCAGCGTGGCGCCAGGGCGATCTGTTCTCCAGCCTGGCACAGGGACCCACCGCCGCTGACGTGGCCAGCGCCTCCAGCATTCCTAACCGCGACGCGCGTAACATCCCGCTGCGCGTGACGCTGAGCCGCGGCGATAAAAGCTGGCGCGATGAAGTGCTGATGATCCACGAAGGCACCTGCTGGGTGGTGGATGATGTGCGCTACGTCGGCGACTGGCCACACGCCGGTGGCGGCTCGCTCAGCCAGCTGCTGGAAGAGAAAAAATAGTCGCGCATTTTTTCCGCACTCAGCCGCAACCATTAGCGCGCCGCACCATTGCGGCGCCGCTAAGCTTCTGCGCAACAGCCAACGCTTATCCGTCAGCCCCTTTCCCCGCTGCCCTGCCCGATTTTGTGCTACGCTTTTGCTGTTTAATTGCTCTTTAATAAATTTTAACCCACCTCAATTGCATAACTATTCTGGTGACGTTAAGATTTGCGACACTAATTGCTATTCATTTTTTGCGCATGAGTATTCAACTAAACGCCATCAACTGTTTTTACGGTGCCCATCAGGCGCTGTTCGATATCAACCTGGCTTGCCCGCAGGGCGAAACGCTGGTGTTGCTCGGCCCGAGTGGCGCGGGTAAAAGTTCACTCCTGCGCGTGCTCAACCTGCTGGAGCTGCCGCGTTCCGGTAGCCTGCAGATTGCCGGCAACCACTTCGATTTCAGCCAGACGCCGTCCGACAACGCGATTCGCGAACTGCGCCAGAATGTCGGCATGGTGTTCCAGCAGTACAACCTGTGGCCGCACCTCAGCGTGATGCAGAACCTGATTGAAGCACCCTGTCGTGTGCTCGGGCTCAGCAAAGATGCGGCACGCGCGCGCGCCGATAAACTGCTGGAACGCCTGCGCCTGACGCCGTACGCCGATCGCTTCCCCCTGCACCTTTCCGGTGGCCAGCAGCAGCGCGTGGCAATTGCGCGCGCGCTGATGATGGAGCCGCAGGTGTTGCTGTTTGATGAACCGACCGCGGCGCTCGACCCGGAGATCACGGCGCAGATCGTCAGCATCATTCGTGAGCTGGCGCAGACGCAGATCACCCAGGTGATTGTCACCCACGAAGTTGAGGTGGCGCGCAAAACCGCCAGCCAGGTGGTGTACATGGAGAACGGTCGCATCATTGAACAGGGCGATGCCAGCCACTTTACACAGCCGCAAACCGACGCGTTTGCTCATTATCTTTCGCACTAAGTCAGGATGCTTCTAATGAAAAAAGTTGTACTTGCTGCACTGCTTGCCAGCCTGAGCCTGAGCGCTTCTGCCGCGCAGACCCTGCGTTTCGCGACCGAGGCGTCTTATCCGCCGTTTGAATTTGTCGACTCCGACAACAAAATCCAGGGCTTTGACGTCGATCTGGCCAATGCGCTGTGCAAAGAGATCGATGCGACCTGCACCTTTACCAACCAGGCCTTCGACAGCCTGATCCCCAGCCTGAAATTCCGCCGTTTTGACGCGGTGATGGCCGGCATGGATATCACGCCAGAGCGTGAAAAGCAGGTGCTGTTCACCAAACCTTACTACGACAACTCTGCGACCTTCATCGCGCAGAAAGGCAAGCTGGCGGACGTTGCGGCGCTGAAAGGCAAGCGTGTGGGCGTACAGAACGGCACCACGCACCAGAAATACCTCTCTGACAAGCACAGCGACATCACCATCGTGCCTTACGACAGCTACCAGAATGCGGTGCTCGACCTGAAGAATGGCCGTATTGATGCAGTGTTCGGGGATACCGCCGTGGTTAACGAGTGGCTGAAGCAGAATGCCAACCTCGCCGCGCTGGGTGAGAAAGTGACCGACAAAGCCTACTTCGGCACCGGCCTCGGCATCGCCGTGCGTCAGGGCAACAGCGAACTGCAGCAGAAGTTCAACGGCGCGCTGGATAAGATCAAAGCCGACGGCACCTACAAAACCATCTACAACAAATGGTTTCAGCAGTAATTTCTGATGAATGAAATGATTCCACTCGCAAGCGCCGCCGGCATGACCGTCGGCCTTGCCGTTTGTGCCCTGATCGCCGGCCTCGCGCTGGCGATGATTTTTGCTGGCTGGGAATCGCTGCGCTGGAAACCGCTGGCGTGGATCGGTACCGGGCTGGTGACGCTGATTCGCGGCCTGCCGGAAATTCTGGTGGTGCTGTTTATCTATTTCGGTGCCTCGCAGCTGCTGCTGACGCTGTCGGACGGCTTCCAGCTCAATCTGGGTCTGTTCACCCTGCCGGTGCAGATGCAGATTGAGAACTTTGATGTCAGCCCGTTCCTGTGCGGCGTGATTGCGCTGGCGATGCTCTATTCGGCTTACGCCTCTCAGACGCTGCGCGGTGCGCTGAAAGCGGTGCCGTCCGGCCAGTGGGAATCAGGCCAGGCGCTGGGCATGAAAAAGTCAGCGATATTCTTCCGCCTGATTATGCCGCAGATGTGGCGCCATGCGCTGCCCGGACTCGGCAATCAGTGGCTGGTGCTGCTCAAGGATACGGCGCTGGTGTCGCTGATTAGCGTCAACGATCTCATGCTGCAGACCAAAAGCATTGCGACGCGCACCCAGGAGCCGTTTACCTGGTATCTGGTGGCCGCCGCGATCTATTTAGTGATTACGCTATTCAGTCAGGCGGTGCTGCGCCGTATTGAATCACGTACCACGCGTTTTGAGCGGGGGGCCTGACGCATGCTGGCGTATTTACCTGAGCTACTGAAAGGCCTGCATACCAGCCTGACGCTGACGGCCGCCTCACTGGTCGCCGCGCTGCTGCTGGCGCTGCTGTGCACCATTGTGCTGGCGCTGAAGCTGCCGCTGCTCAACTGGCTGGTCAAAGGCTATATCACCCTGTTTACCGGCACGCCGCTGCTGGTGCAGATTTTCCTGATCTATTACGGTCCCGGCCAGTTCCCCAGCATTCAGAACGTGCCGTGGCTCTGGCATTTACTGTCGCAGCCGTGGCTGTGTGCCATGCTGGCGCTGTCGCTTAATAGCGCAGCCTACACCACACAGCTGTTCTACGGCGCGGTGCGCGCCATTCCGGCCGGACAGTGGCAGTCCTGCGCCGCGCTGGGCATGCGCCGCCGCGATACGCTGCGTATTCTGCTGCCGTACGCGTTTAAGCGCGCCCTCTCCTCTTACTCCAACGAAGTGGTGCTGGTGTTCAAGAGTACTTCGCTGGCCTATACCATTACGCTGATGGAAGTGATGGGCCACGGCCAGCTGCTGTATGGCCGCACCTACGACGTCACCGTATATGCTGCCGCCGGTCTGATTTATCTGGTGGTTAACGGCCTGCTGACGCTGCTGATGCGCCTGGTCGAGAAGCGCGCGCTGGCGTTTGAGCGCCGCAACTGATCGTCTGACGCGGCGCGAAGGAAAGCGCCGCGCCCTTCCTCACTGTATTTGATCGCAGCTAAATAAATTTTTAATCATATTTATTGCATACAAATGCATTAACTGGCATCGTGTAAATCGTTTCGCCTCTGGCATGGTTTACAGGAGCCTTATAATGAAAAAATGGATTGTTGCGGCAGTGATGGCAACGCTGGCAATGAATGCTTATGCGGCAGAGAAAATTCGTTTTGCTGCCTCAGCCACCTATCCTCCGTTCGAATCACTCGATCAGAATAACCAGATTGTCGGTTTTGATATCGACCTCGCTAAAGCGCTGTGTCAGCAGATGCAGGCCGAGTGCACTTTCACCAACAATGCCTTTGATAGCCTGATTCCTTCGCTGAAATTCCGTCGCTATGACGCGGTCATTTCCGGCATGGATATCACCGCCGAGCGCAGTAAGCAGGTCGATTTCACCCAGCCCTACTACGCCAATTCGGCAATCGTCATCGCCCACAAAGGTGAATATAGCGACTTTAGCCAGCTGAAAGGCAAACGCATCGGCGTGGAAAACGGCACCACCCATCAGAAATACCTGCTGGAGAAGCATCCTGAAGTAATTGCGGTGGCCTACGACAGCTACCAGAACGCGATTCTTGACCTGAAAAATGGCCGGCTCAACGGCGTATTTGGTGACAGCGCAGTCGTCAATCAGTGGCTGAAGGCCAATACGGATTTGAGCACGGTCGGCGAGCACATTACCGACAGCGACTACTTCGGCACCGGGCTCGGCATTGCGGTGCGCAAGGGCAACAGCGCGCTGCTGCAACAGCTGAACAGCGCGCTGGCAGCGCTGAAAGCCAACGGTCGCTGGCAGCAGATCAATCAGAAGTGGTTCCCGGAATAAGCATTATGGAGTTGCGTGGCGCCGGGCCTGCCAGGTTCTGCACGTCCTCAGCGCAGCCGGGCGCTACGCGATTCCACCCTTACGACGCAGTAATGTCAGCACCTCGAAATGTGCGGTGTGCGGGAACATATCGAACAGCTGCACGCGGCTGATGTCATAGTCGGCCAGGCGGGCAATGTCCTGCGCCATGCTGGCGGGATTGCAGCTGGAATACAGGATGTAGTCCGGCGCCATGCGGCTCAGCCAGGCGCACAGTTCTGCCCCAATACCGCGACGTGGCGGATTGACCAGCACCAGCTGCGGCACGCTCGTATGCCCGGTGGCAAACTGCGTGGAATCCAGCGCGGCAAAACTCACCTGCTCTAACCCCAGCTGCTGCGCCGACTGCTGCGCGCAGGCGATGGCTTCCGCACTGATTTCAATGCCGGTCAGCTGCATCTGCGGCGTGGCGCAGTGCAGGCCAAAGCCGCCAACGCCACAGAACAGATCCCACATGCTGTGCACCGGCAGTTCCGCCACCCAGTCGCGTGCCGTTGCGTACAGCGCAGCCGCCACCTGCGGGTTAGTCTGGAAGAAACTTTGCGGACGGATATACAGCGGCACGTCGTTAAAGCGTTCCGGCAGCGCCTGCTCAGGCGTCAGCGCCATCTCCTCCTCGCCCTCCAGTATCGCCATGTGCACCGGCTGAATATTGGCGGAGATCACCTGCAGCTGCGGCAGCTGCTGTTGCAGCCACGGCAGCGCGGCGCGCAGCTGCGCCAGTTTGCTGTGCGAGCGCAGGACAAAACGCAGCATCATGCCGCCCTGGGTACTCTCCGTCAGCAGCAAAAACTTCAGCTCGCCGCGTTTGCGCGCCACGTTGTACGGCGTCAGACCGGCACGGGCGATAAAGGGTTTCAGCACGTCGAATACCGCCACGAAGCTGGCGGGATAGAGCGGACAGGCGCAGAGATCCACCGGCTCGCCGTCACGCGCCACCACGCCGAACAGCGGTTTTTCCACGCTGCCGCTCACCACCATCTTGGCTTTGTTGCGAAACCCCTGCTGCGCCGAGGTAACCGGCGGCCGCCAGTCGGCGACCGGCATGCCGTCCAGCAGCTGCGTCAACTGCGTCTGCTTGTCACTCAGCTGTTGCGGATAGGGTTTTTCCAGCCACTGACATGAGCGACAGCGACCGGCCTGATAAAGCGCGCAATGCATGGAAAGGCCTGTATTGAGAATCGGGAGCAAAAACGGGGGCCGATTGTATCACCGGCTGCGGAAAAATGCGCGACTGCTGGCCGGCACAAACAGCAGCAGCAGCACCAGCACATCCGGCAGTTTCTGCAGCAGCGTGTGGTGGATAATCTGCGCGTTATTCTCGCCGGGAATGCTGAAAATCTCCGGATAGATCCAGCCCACCGACGCCATCAGCATGTACAGCAGCACCACGATCTGTGTGGCCACGTAGCCCCAGCGCCCGGCATTACTGCCGCGCATCAGAGTAAAGGCACAGCGCAGTTCAAACAGGAAAATCAGCTGGCTGGCGATAAAAATCAGCGTGGAGTCCCACGCCTGCGCGCTACGGTGCACGAAATTGGCGATTTCGTCATAGCCCAGCTCATTGGCCAGCATCAGCACGCTGATACAGCGCGTGGCGATAATGGCGCTGCCGGCAATGGTCACCGGCACGGGCGTGAAGGTTAACACCAGGTTTTTCAACGTTTCCGACATTGCGCGCGCTCCATAAGAAAAGGCTGACAGAGTCAGCCTTGCTTATATTGGCAAATGTTGCGTCACTCAGCCACGTTTTGCTTTCTGAATATCGCGCAATCGCTGTTTTTCTTCGTGCGCCATAAAGCGCCAGGCGATAAAGCCGACCAGCCCGACCACAAACAGAATCAGCGAGGCCAGCGCGTTGATCTCCGGATTGACGCCGCGCCGCACCGTGGCAAAGATCGCCATCGGCAGCGTGGTAGCGCCCGGCCCGGTGACGAAGCTGGCGATCACCAGGTCGTCCAGCGACAGAGTAAACGCCAGCAGCCAGCCGGTAATGATCGCCGGGGCAATCATCGGCACGGTAATCACGAAGAACACCTTCAGCGGCGTAGCGCCGAGGTCCATCGCCGCTTCTTCAATTGAGCGATCCAGCTCGCGCAGCCGCGAGTTGATCACCACCGCCACGTAGGCGGTACAGAACGTGACGTGCGCCAGCCAGATGGTCAGCATGCCGCGATCGCCCGGCCAGCCAAAGGTGTTACCCATCGCCACGAACAGCAGCAGCAGCGACAGACCGGTGATCACGTCGGGCATCACCAGCGGCGCGGTGAGCATGAAAGCAAAGCCGCTGTGGCCGCGAAAACGCCCGAAGCGCACGATAATCACCGCCGCCATGGTGCCGAGCACCACCGCCATGGTGGCCGACAGCGCCGCGATGGTCAGGCTCAGGCCAACCGCATCCAGCATCGCATCATCCTGGAACAGCACACGATACCAGTGAAACGAGAAGCTCTCCCATACTGTCACCAGCTGCGAGCTGTTGAAGGAGTAAACCACCAGCAGCAGCATCGGCGCGTACAGGAACAGGAAGCACAGCGCCAGAATCGCGGTGCGCCACGGAGAGCGGATTACCGGTAGCTGATTCATCCCTTCTCCCCCATTTCACGGTTTTGATGTTTGTGGAACCAGACGATAGGCAGAATCAGGATCAGCAGGATGATCACCGCCAGCGCCGAAGCTACCGGCCAGTCGCGGTTGTTGAAGAACTCCTGCCACAAAATGCGCCCAATCATGATGCTGTCCGGTCCGCCGAGCAGTTCCGGGATCACGTACTCGCCCACCGCCGGGATAAATACCAGCATTGAACCAGCAATAATGCCGCCTTTGGTCAGCGGCACGATGACGCTGAAGAAGGTTTTCAGCGGGCGCGCGCCGAGGTCAAGCGACGCTTCCACCAGCGAATAATCAATGCGCGTCAGCGCGGTGTAGATTGGCAGCACCATAAATGGCAGGTAGCAGTAAACGATACCGATATACACCGCCGTGTTGGTATACAGGATGATCAGCGGATGATCGATCACGCCAAGCCACATCAGGAAGCGGTTGAGGATCCCGTTGTTGTTCAGCAGTCCCATCCACGCATAGACGCGCACCAGGAACGAGGTCCACGACGGCAGGATCACCAGCAGCAGCAGGATGGTGCGCATGGAGGGCTTGCTGTGCGCCACCGCCCACGCCAGCGGATAACCGATCAGCAGACAGATCACCGTTGAGATCGCCGCCACCTTCAGCGAGGTGAGATAAGCTTCGGCGTACAGCGGATCGTCGGTTAGCGTCAGGTAGTTGCCCAGATTGAGCACCAGGTTGAGCTGGTCGTCCGCCCAGGTCACTAAATCGGTGTACGGCGGAATGGCGCGCGCAATATCGGCGAAACTGATTTTTAGCACGATGAGGAACGGCAGCATAAACAGCAGGATTAGCCACAGATAAGGCAGCGCGATCACCAGCTTGCGACCGTGCTGCATTTTCATGCGCGTGCCCCAGCGCTGCAGCGGTGTGCCCGCTACCTCCGGCTCGCTGCGTTGAGAAATCTGGCTCATAGCGCCTCCTTAAACCGTCAGGACCACACAGCTGTCGGCATCCCAGCACAGGCGCACTTCATCGCCCCAGGTGGGCGCGCCTTTCCGGTAGCGATGCGCATTCTGCAGCTGGGCGCTGATCATCTGGCCGCTGCGCAGCCGTACGTGGTAAATCGACAGATCGCCGAGATAGGCGATGTGCACCACTTCGCCGACGGCAAAGTTGCAGCCGTCGGCCGGCACCTCGTCGCACAGCATCACTTTTTCCGGCCGCAGCGCCACTTGCACCGGCACGTTGTCCACAATCGACACATCGGTCTGCACCTTGAGCGGATGCATCAGCCCCGGACTGTCGATCACCACGCCCTCGTCGCGGCGTTCGCGCAGCAGGCCATCAAACACATTCACCGAGCCGATGAATTCGGCGCTGTAGCGGCTGGTCGGGTGCTCGTAAATCTCTTCCGGCTCGCCGATCTGCACAAATTTACCGCGGTTCATGATGGCGATGCGGCCCGCCATGGTCATGGCCTCTTCCTGATCGTGGGTCACCATCACGCAGGTAGCGCCCACGCGCTCCAGAATATCCACCACTTCATGCTGCATGCGGTCGCGCAGTTTTTTATCCAGCGCGCCCATCGGTTCGTCGAGCAGCAGCAGCTTGGGACGTTTCGCCAGGCTACGCGCCAGCGCCACGCGCTGACGCTGGCCGCCAGAAAGCTGGTGCGGCTTACGTTTGGCGTACTCTTCCATATGCACCAGCGCCAGCATCTCTGCCACGCGGCTGCTGATTTCGCCTTTCGGCAGTTTGTCCTGCTTCAGGCCAAAAGCGATGTTCTGTTCCACCGTCATGTGTGGAAACAGCGCGTACGACTGGAACATCATGTTGATGGGCCGCTGATACGGCGGCACGTGGGACAGATCCTGACCATCCAGCACAATCTGGCCACTGCTGGGAATTTCAAAGCCGGCCAGCATCCGCAGCAGCGTGGACTTGCCACAGCCGGAAGCGCCCAGCAGTGCGAAAATTTCGCCTTTGTAAATGGTCAGGCTGACATCATCCACGGCGTGCTGGCCGTCAAACGATTTCGTCAGGTTGCGGATTTCCAGCAGCGGCGTTAACGCCTTAGCCGTTTTATTTTGGGGGCGGGGAATCGCGTCGTTCACTCACATGTCTCCGGCGCTAAGCGGGATAGCGCGGCACAGCCAGCCGCTAAATGACACAACAGAGGCCAGCACCGCGCCTCTGTTGTCGTTTACCGATAAGGGAATCCGTTCAGAACGAATTACTTACCACTTTTTACTTTAGTCCATGCACGGGTACGCGCACGATCCAGTTTCGGATCCTGGACCTTGAGCACAAACAGTTTGGCCATCGCTTCCGGCGTCGGGAAGATACCCGGATTGTTGCGCACATCCGCATTGATCAGCGGCAGCGACGCTTTGTTGCCATTGGCGTAGTTCATCTTGTTGGAGACGTCGGCAATCACTTTCGGATCCATGATGTAGTTCAGCCACTGATAAGCCGCATCCAGGTTTTTCGCGTCTTTTGGAATGGCCATCATGTCGAAGAACGCCAGCGCGCCCTCTTTCGGTACGCTGTAACCGAGATGGACACCGTTGTTGGCTTTCACCGCGCGATCTTTCGCCTGCAGAATATCGCCAGACCAGCCGATGGCGACGCAGATGTTGCCGTTGGCGAGGTCATTGATGTACTGCGAAGAGTGGAAGTAGCGGATATTCGGCCGCAGCTTCAGCAGCAGATCGGTCGCCGCACCGGTGTAATCTTTCGCGTCAGAGCTGTTCGGATCTTTGCCGAGGTAGTTCAGCACGGTGGCAAAAATCTCTTCTGGCGCATCGAGGAACGAAACGCCGCAGCTCTTCAGTTTTTCCAGGTTTTCCGGCTTCAGCACCAGATCCCAGCTGTTCACCGGCGCATCGGCGCCCAGTGCCGCTTTGACTTTATCGATGTTATAGCCAATACCGGTGGTGCCCCACAGGTAAGGAATGGCGTATTTGTTACCCGGATCGTGCTGGGCCACTTTCGCCATCAGATCGGGATCGAGATTTTTATAGTTAGGCAGCTTGCTCTTATCCAGCTCCTGGAACACACCAGACTGCAGCTGACGCGCGAGGAAGCTCGACGACGGTACCACCACGTCATAGCCGGTGCTGCCGGCCATCAGTTTGCCTTCCAGCACTTCGTTGGAGTCAAACACGTCGTAGACCACTTTGATGCCGGTCTGCTTTTCAAAATTGGGCACGGTGTCGGCCGAAATATAATCGGACCAGTTATAAACGTGCAGCGTTTTATCCTCTGCCTGAGCGCCCACGGCCGCAGCCATCAGCACACCTGCAACCACACCTGGCAACCATTTTTTTGACTGGTTGATCATGTTTTTCTTCCTCCTGAGCGGGTCATCACAACGCTGCATACACGCGATCCGGTCGTTGCGTTGTCTGTTAAATTACAGCCACACAATGAATCAATATTCAGCGGGAGTTTAATAGCAAAAACCTATAGCTGCGCCGTAGTTGCACGTATCAGACAGCCCCGCAAGAATAGCCCCCCTGATTCCTGCGTGCCAGATCCCAGCTTAAAAAACGCCTTTTTGCGATAAGTTATGCATGTTTCTGCTATGCACTCTGGCACTAGCGGCATAAAGCACGACTAATATCTGGCAATAAAGGGCAAAATGCAGAATAAAAAGTGGTGGGCCTGAAATGAAAACTGCCGCAAAAAGCGGCAGTTAGCAGGAGGGGAAAAATCAGTGCAGCATGCTGTGGCTGCTGACGCTCGGCGGACGCTCCTCGTCTTCGCCCATCATCAGCAGATGATTGGCGAACGCTTCCATGATCACCATCGAAATTCCCTCTTCGCTCTGCTTCATGAAGTGGGTGAACTGACCAAAGGTGATGCCGGCGCTTACGCTGATTGACTGGCAGACAATCAGCTTCGGCAGGTTGTCATCCTGTATATCGATAAAGGCTTTCACCGTCAGCGAACTGGCATTGATTTGCGACAGTTCACCAACCAGCGGGATCAGCGCGGTGGGCTTTACTTCTGCCAGCGCCGAGAAGAGGATAACGTTATCCACCAGGTCGATTTTCGCGTCAAACACCCCGTCAAAATTCTGCATATGCGGCAGATGCAAAGCCTGGCAGGCATCGCATTCGAACCAGGTGATATTTTGTTGATCCAGC
Source organism: gamma proteobacterium symbiont of Lampromicra miyakona (assembly GCF_059730895.1). Classification (NCBI taxonomy): domain Bacteria; kingdom Pseudomonadati; phylum Pseudomonadota; class Gammaproteobacteria; species gamma proteobacterium symbiont of Lampromicra miyakona. The sequence continues at coordinate 2,630,953 of NZ_AP035932.1, forward strand.
CAGCGACGCAGCATGTCGATGTCAGGAACGACCAGTGAATCCATCGTTGTATCCTGTGGGGTGAATAAATAAGCGCCTTAGCTTACGGAAAAACAGTCGCAGATGCCACGAAAACCGCGCAAAAGCGCGGTTTAGCCCCCGGTTTTCGGACGATAACCGGGACAGGCGTGCTGCTCAATCCAGCGGATCATCATGGCGGCAATGTCTAAACCGGTGCTGCCTTCGATGCCCTCCAGCCCCGGTGAGGCATTGACCTCCATCACCAGCGGACCCCGGTTGGCGCGCAGAATATCCACGCCCGCCACGGCTAATCCCAGCGTCGTGGCCGCTTTGACCGCGATCTCGCGCTCCTGATCGGTAATGGTGACGGCGCGGGCGCTGCCGCCGCGGTGCAGATTAGAGCGGAAATCGCCCTCTTTCGCTTCCCGCTCAATCGCCGCCACCACTTCGTCGCCAATCACCAGGCAGCGGATGTCGCGCCCGCGCGCCTCTTTGATGAACTCCTGCACCAGAATATGCGCATTGAGACCGCGAAACGCATCGATCACGCTCTCTGCCGCCTGGCGGGTTTCCGCCAGCACCACGCCGATCCCCTGCGTCCCCTCCACCAGTTTCACCACCAGCGGCGCGCCGCCGACCATGGCGATCACATCCTGCGTGTCATCCGGCGACGAGGCAAAGCCGGTAACCGGCATGTCGATGCCCTCGCGCGCCAGCAACTGCAGCGAGCGCAGCTTGTCGCGTGCACGGGTAATGGCCACTGACTCGTTGAGCGGATAGCTGCCGAGCATCTCGAACTGACGCAGCACCGCCGTACCGTAAAAGGTGGTGGCGGTGCCGATGCGCGGGATCACCGCGTCGAAATGGCCGAGCGCCTCACCGCGATAGTGCACCGCCGGCGAGTCGGAGTTGATATTCATGTAGCAGGAGAGCGGATCGATCATCTGCACCTGATGGCCACGCGCTTCCGCGGCTTCACGCAGGCGTTTACAGGAGTAGAGCGCGCCGTCACGGGTGAGAATGGCCATCTTCATTGCAGCGGTCCCTGTGCTTAGCGCGTTGCCCAGCCCTGCTGATGCAGGTAGTCCAGCATGAACGGTCGCGTTTCTTTAATGATCAAACGCTGAATCAGTTCGCTCCAGGTTTCCGAGCGCTGATTGCTGTCGCGCTGCTGATAGTAAGCGGTGATTTGCTGGTCATATTGCGCCAGCACCGCTTTATCCAGCGGCTGGTAGCGGTTTTCATGCACCAGCATCGCCTGCGGCATGCGCGGCTTGACGTCCGGTGACGCGTCGGGATGGCCGATGCAGAAACCAAACAGCGGCAGCACAAACTTCGGCAGCCCCAGCAGCTCCGTCACCTGCGCGATGCTGTTGCGAATGCCGCCAATAAACACGCCGCCTAAACCGAGCGATTCCGCAGCGATCATGGCGTTCTGCGCCATCAGCGCGGTATCGACACAGCCCAGCAGCAGCTGTTCGGCACGGCCCAGCTGAGCCTCAGGGCAGATTTGCTGGTGGCGGTTGAAGTCGGCGCAGAATACCCAAAACTCCGCTGCGGCGCTGACCCACGGCTGGCCGCCGGTGAGCTGCACCAGCTGCTCGCGCAGGGCGCGGTCGGTGATACGCACAATGGAAGAACACTGTAAAAAACTGGAGGTCGAGGCCGCCTGCGCCGCAGCGATAATCGCGCTGCGCTGGGCGTCATCAATCCCCTGCTCAGTAAAGGCGCGAATGGAACGGTGGCTGCAAAGCAAATCAATAGTCGGCGTCATAATCCTCTCCGGTTACTTCTTTTTGTGGGTGTGATTGAACAACTGCGGTGCCATCGCCTTTGCGGTGCGCCACATCATCAGCCACGCTGCCGGCAGCATCAGCGCAATGCCGAGGAAAAACAGCAGCGTTGCCAGCGGTTTTTTCGCCATGAATGCCGGTGCCGCCAGCCAGTCGTTGACCAGCAGCAGCGCGCCAATCACTGCCAGCACGCCCAACGCTTCCAGCAGTAGCACGGGTTTGGGCAATGTCGCCAGATTACGCATGGTTCAGGGCTCCTCAGTGTTCATCTGTTTCTGCTGCAGGTGATACCCGAATACTGTAGTACGGCATTGTGACCGGGTATAGACAGCGCGCATTAGAGTAACAGGCAATTTCTGCTTTTCTTAAGCAGGATGGGCGGGCATGATGTGACGCATTATTCACGCTGTGATGTGAGACAAGTCACAAAACAGCAGCGGAAGGAGAGAAGCAATGATTGCAGTGATTTTTGGCCGTTCCAGCTGCCCTTACTGCGTACGAGCAAAAGAGTTAGCCACGAAGTTAACCAGCGAGCGCGACGATTTTAATTATCAGTACGTCGATATTCAGGCGACCGGCATCACCAAAGCCGACCTGGAAGCGCGTGCCGGCAAACCGGTTTCTACCGTGCCGCAGATCTTCCTCGACGACCAGCACATCGGTGGTTACACCGAATTTGCGGCGTGGACCAAAGAAAACCTCGGCATCGAAGCCTGACCTGACGGGCCTGCGGGCCCGTCTTCGCTTCACTCAGCTGGTGCGCATCGCCAGCATAATGCGCAACAGGCGCACCAGCAGCGCACCGCACCCCGCCCAGAATAGAGCACTCAGGCTCCACGCCGTCACCAGCAGCAAGCTGTGCGTCATCGGCATCACCAGCCACACCCACATCATGCCCAGCAGCGTCCCGCCCAGCGCGATCCACAGGGTGCCGATCAGCGGACTGTCCGGCTGCAGCAGCGCCATCACGATGCCCGGCAGCAGAAACAGCAGCAGTTCCGGCTGTCCACGCACCGCCTGCGTCGCGGCGGCGGACCAAAAATGATGTGCAAAAATAAACACCAGCGTATAAAGCATCACGCCCAGAACCGATGCTGGCCAGCGATTATTGCGCTGCAACATACCTCTCCTCAACTTTGACGTTAACAATATTGAAACTTTTAACTGCCCTGATGCGCTTACGTGGAAATAAAAAGAAACAGCTGAAGGCAGAAGGAATGAAAACTGCTGATAGCTGAGGGTGTTAATTATGATTAGAATGGCGCCGCTTTATGTGGGTCACAGATTAAGAACATTCGGTGACCGGGCCGTGCGCTGCCGTCACAAGATAGCGAAAAAATCACCTTCCATCAACCCGTTACAGGTAAATAAGAAGTTAAACCGTGAACATTAACGTCGCAGAATTGTTAAGCGGAAATGACGTTCTGTTATTATTTGTCGTATTAGCCCTCGGCCTGTGCCTGGGTAAATTACGCCTTGGCTCCGTACAACTCGGTAATTCTATTGGTGTGCTGGTGGTTTCGCTGATTCTGGGTCAGCAACACTTCGCGATAAATACTGACGCCTTAAGTCTGGGCTTTATGCTGTTTATTTTTTGTGTCGGGGTGGAAGCCGGTCCCAACTTTTTCTCCATCTTTTTCCGCGACGGTAAGAACTATTTCTTTCTGGCAATCGTCATGGTGGTCAGCGCTCTGCTGATTGCGCTGACGCTCGGCAAACTGTTTGGCTGGGATATCGGCCTCACCGCCGGCATGCTGGCCGGCTCGATGACCTCAACGCCGGTGCTGGTGGGCGCAGGCGATACGCTGCGGCAAAGCATCAGCGACACGCAGCTGCTGGGTCGCATGCAGGATAACCTCAGCCTGGGTTACGCCCTCACCTATCTGATTGGGCTGGTCAGCCTGATTTTCGGCGCACGCTACCTGCCGCGCCTGCAGCATCAGGATTTGCCGACCTGCGCCCAGCAAATCGCGCGCGAGCGCGGTCTGGATGCGGACAGCCAGCGTAAAGTGTTCCTGCCGGTGATTCGCGCTTATCGCGTTGGTCCGGAGCTGGTTGAGTGGAGCGGCGGCAAAAACCTGCGCGAGCTGGGGATTCACCGTCAGACCGGCTGCTACATTGAGCGCCTGCGGCGTAACGGCATTCTCGCTAGTCCGGACGGTGATGCAGTTTTGCAGCTCGGCGACGAGATTTCTCTGGTGGGCTATCCGGATGCCCATGCGCGTCTCGACGCCAGTTTCCGTAATGGTAAAGAGGTGTTCGATCGCGATCTGCTCGACATGCGCATCGTCACCGAAGAGATCGTGGTGAAAAACCACAACGCGGTGAATAAACGCCTGAGCCATTTAAAACTGACCGATCACGGCTGCTTCCTGAACAGGGTGATTCGCAGCCAGATTGAGATGCCGATCGACGACAGCATTATGCTCAACAAAGGCGATGTGCTGCAGGTGAGCGGCGAAGCGCGCCGGGTGAAAAGCCTGGCCGATCGCATCGGCTTCATTGCTATTCACAGCCAGATGACCGATCTGCTGGCGTTCTGCGCCTTCTTTATCATCGGCCTGATGATCGGCATGATCACTTTCCAGTTCAGCAACTTCAGCTTTGGCCTGGGCAACGCCGCCGGACTGCTGTTTGCCGGCATCATGCTCGGCTTCCTGCGCGCCAACCACCCGACGTTCGGCTACATCCCGCAGGGCGCACTGACCATGGTGAAAGAGTTTGGCCTGATGGTGTTTATGGCCGGGGTCGGCCTGAGCGCCGGCAGCGGCCTGCAGCACGGTCTCGGCAGTGCGGGCGCGCTGATGCTGCTGAGCGGCCTGCTGGTGAGTCTGTTACCGGTGGTGATTTGCTATCTGTTCGGCGCTTACGTGCTACGCATGAACCGCGCGCTGCTGTTTGGTGCCATCATGGGGGCGCGCACCTGCGCACCGGCCATGGAGATCATCAGCGATACCGCGCGCAGCAGCATTCCGGCGCTCGGCTATGCCGGCACCTACGCCATTGCCAACGTCTTGCTGACGCTGGCGGGGACGCTGATCGTCATCATCTGGCCGCTTTTGCCTGTTTAAAAATATTTTTACACGCGTCAGAACTAATCGGACGCGATGCAGTCTGATTAAGTGCCACTGCTTTTCTTTGAAATCCCCAAATTGAGGAGCCCGTTAGCCTTCTGCTAGCGGGTTTTTTTATGCCTGCCGCGCGCGCCCTTAAGGTTTCCCTAAGCGTGATTTGCCACCCTGTGACTCTGGTTTCGCTATTTGCAAATATTCATGCAACTTTCATCAAAGTTAAACACTCCAACAACCCGCAGTGAGATTCGGAGCGCGGCTATTTATTCTCTGTCCGCACGCTTCTACGCTATCAACCTTATTTTGCTGGCAATTCTGGCGCTGGCGTTTCTGTGGTGGTCGCGCCACGAAAGCCTCGACATCGCCATCAGCCAGCGCTGGTTTGATCCGCTCACCCGGCGTTTTCCGTGGCAGCACAACCGCTGGCTGGATCTGATTAATCATCGGCTGATGAAGGATGTGATTATCGCTGGCGCGGTGCTGCTGTTACTGCGCGGCCTGCAACAGCGCGACGCCCGGCGCGTGCTGGTGGCCCTGCTGTTTGGCATGGGGCCGCTGGTGGTGGGCATGCTGAAGGCGCACAGCGCGCACTCCTGTCCGTGGGATCTGGCGCTGTTCGGCGGCAACGCCGCGAGCTTTCCGCTGCTGGCGGCGGTACCGGCCAACAGTGGCCCCGGCCAGTGCTTTCCGGGCGGCCATGCTTCCAGCGGCTTTGCGCTGATGGCGCTGTTTTTTTTGTGGTGGCCGGAGCGTCCACGCCGCGCGCTGCTGGCGCTGGCAATGGGTATCGCCTGTGGCCTGCTGATGGGCTATGGCCAGGTGATGCGTGGTGCGCACTTTTTCTCCCACAATTTGTGGGCGGGCTGGTGGGTGTGGCTCAGCCAGCTGCTGATTTTTGCCGCAATTTCTTTTTGGGTAAACAAGACGAGGACGAGGAAACGTGATGGAAGCTCTTAACCACACCCTCTTTTTATGGATTAACGCCACGCCGGATTCACCCGCGTGGCTGCTCAGCCTGGCGACCTTTATCGCCAAAGATGTGATTGCTATTGTACCGTTGCTGATTGTCGCCCTGTGGCTGTGGGGGCCGCGCGATCAGCTGCAGTCGCAGCGCGCACTGGTGCTGAAAACCGGCATGGCGCTGATTTATGCGCTGAGCATCTCCTGGTGCGTGGGCCAGCTGTTGCCACACCCGCGCCCGTTCGCCATTGGCTTCGGTCACCAGTTCCTGTCACACGCTGCTGATGACTCCTATCCCAGCGATCACGGCACCACAATTTTTACCTTCGCGCTGGCGTTTATTTTCTGGCACCGTCTGTGGTCCGGCGTGGTTTTGCTGGCGATTGGCAGCGCTATTGCCTGGTCACGCGTGTATCTCGGCGTGCACTGGCCGCTGGATATGCTGGGCGGTTTTCTGGTGGGGTTGCTTGGCTGTCTGGCTTCGCATCTGGCGTGGCAGCTGTACGGTCAGCGCATGCTGGCGCTGACGCATCAACTCTACCGCGCCCTGTTCGCGATGCCGATTAAAAAAGGCTGGGTGCGCGGATAAACTCAGCCGGCAGGCGGGTTAGCCACGGGCTGACCCGCCGTCCTGAGATTAACTGAACCACTTACCGAACCAGCCGTTGAATTTCATCATAATGAAATCCCAGATACGGCCAATAAAGCCGGCTTCCGGTACATCCTCCATCGCCACCAGCGGACGCTGCTCAATGGTTTTGCCATCCAGCTGGAAATCGATAGTGCCCACTACCTGATTCTTTTTCAGCGGCGCTTCCAGCTGCGGTGTGTTGAGGGTAAAGCTGGCCTTGAGATTTTTCATCTGCCCTTTCGGGATAGTGATCGCCGCATCCTTCGCCACGCCGAGGTTGACCTGGCTGTTTTCGCCAAACCACACGCGCTGCTGGGCAAACGGTTTATCCGCTTTAATCGGCGTAACGGTTTCATAGAAACGGAAGCCCCACGTCAGCAGTTTCTCACTCTCGCGGAAGCGAATGGCATCGGTCTGCGCGCCCAGTACCACCGAAATCAGGCGCATATCGCCGTCGACCGCTGAAGCAACCAGATTGTTGCCCGCCCCCGAGGTATGCCCGGTTTTGATGCCGTCAACCTTAAGGTTGCTGCTCCACAGCAGCCGGTTGCGGTTCATCTGTTTGATATTATTAAAGGTAAATTCTTTTTCGCTGTTCAGCGCATACTCTTCCGGCACATCACCAATCAGGCGCTGGCCGATAATCGCCATATCGCGTGCGGTGCTGTACTGGCCTTCGGCGTCCAGACCGTGCACCGTCATGAAGTGGGTGTTTTGCAGGCCAAAGGCTTTAACATAATTGTTCATCAGGCCAATAAAGGCATCCTGACTGCCGGCGACATAGTCCGCCAGCGCGATACAGGCATCATTCCCCGACTGGATCACCACGCCCTTATTCAGTTCCGAGACCGGGATGCGATCGCCCGGCTTGAGGAACATCAGCGACGACCCGCGCAGTTTCGGATTGCCGGTGGCCCACGCATCCTGGCCGATGGTCACCATGTCGTTACTGGTGATTTTGCCGGATTTCAGCGCCTGGCCGACCACGTAGCTGGTCATCATTTTGGTCAGACTGGCGGGATCAAGACGCTGGTCGGCATTGGACTCTGCCAGCACTTTGCCGCTGCTGTAGTCCATCAGAATCCAGGCCTTTGCCTCAATCTGCGGTGCCGCCGGTGCCTGCTCGGCCTGAGTGGTGACAGGGACGAAAAGCAACAATAATGAACTGGCCGCCAGTGGCCGCCAGACTGAAGTCAGGGATGTTTTTCTCATGAGCGTGACCCAATTGTCCTTGTAAAATCACGGATTTGTGCAGGTAAGACATGTCTTACCAAACGCTAACGGTTCACGCCGGTGAAAAAAACCGCCAAACCGTAAAGTTTTTTAGAGTTTGTTAGAGTAACCCTGGCATTAAGGCCGCTGCGCTGCCAGTGCGCGGGCGTCAGGGCAGAGGAAAAATTGCGAGAAATTCCGAATTTTCGCAGAACAGTTAAGCCAGTCACAAAATTCCGCTAACCTGATGCCAGTCAGCCCGAGGAGAATCATGATGGACTTAGCCGTTTTCGATCTGGATGAAACCCTGATTTGTGAAGACAGCACCAGCCTCTGGCTGCGCTGGCTGGTTTCGCAGGGGTTTGCACCGGAAGAGATCATTCGTCAGGAGCAGGCGCTGATGGCGCAATACCACGCCGGTAGCCTGTCGATTGAAGAGTACATGCGCACCACGCTCTCACCGCTCACCGGCATGGCGACGCTCACCGTCGCAGGCTGGGTGCGACGCTTTATTCATCGCGATATCCTGCCGCGCGTCTTTCCCGCCGCGCGCGAACGCATTCAGTGGCATCAGCAGCGTGGCGACACGGTAATGATTATTACCGCCAGCGGCGATCACCTCGCCGTGCCGATTGCGGAACGGCTGGGCGTACACGGCGCGCTGGCGATTGGCGTGGAAGTGGTCGATGAACGCTACAGCGGTGAGATTTACGGCACCGCCACTTACCGTGAAGGCAAAGTTTCACGACTCAGCGACTGGCGAGCACTGCAGCAGGATCGACGCTTTGAGCGCACCTGGGCGTACAGCGATTCGATGAACGATCTGCCGCTGCTGTCGCATGCCGATCATGCATGGGTGATTAACCCGGATGCGCTGCTGCAGCAGGAAGCGCAGCAGCGCGGCTGGCAGGTGTGTAACTGGGTGCGCTGATTTAACCCCGCGCGGCGCTGGCGGCATCCGCCAGCCCGACTTTCAGCAGCTTGCCATTGGCCTCATCGGTCAGCACATACAGATAACCATCCGGCCCCTGGCGAACATCGCGGATGCGTTCGCCACGGTCACCCAGCAGCCGCTGCGCCTCTTCAACCTTCTCGCCGTTAACGCGCAGACGGATCAGACTTTTATCTTTCAGCGCACCGATAAACAGCGAGTTTTTCCACTGGGGAAAGCGCGCACTATTGTAAAACGCCATGCCGCTGATGGCCGGCGATTGCTGCCAGTAGAACAGCGGCTGCTCAGTGCCGGCGACGGCGCTGCCCTGCGCTTCCGGAACTTTCTGCCCGCTGTAATCAATGCCGTATGTCGCCAGCGGCCAGCCATAATTTTTGCCCTTCGCCGCCAGATTCACCTCATCGCCGCCGCGCGGGCCGTGTTCACTCTCCCACATCTGCTGCGTCCACGGATTGAGCGCCAGCCCCTGCGGGTTGCGCACGCCGTAAGACCAGATCTCCGCGCGTGCGCCCTGACGATGGTTAAACGGATTATCCGCCGGCACCTTGCCGTCCTGCGTCAGACGGACAATCTTGCCCGACAGTTTGTCCAGCTGCTGCGCGCTGCGGCTGGCAAAGTTATCGCCGAACGCGATGTACAGATAGCCCTGGCGATCAAACGCCAGCCGCGTGCCGATGTTAGCACCGCCGGAGAGTTTCGGCGTTTGCTCCAGCACCACCTTAAAATCCTGCAGCTGACGGAGATCTGCGCTGAGCGTGCCGTAACCCACCACGCCGCCCGCGCGGCCGGTGTCATCGGCGGTGGTATAACTGAGCCACACCCGACGGCTTTGCGCGAAGTCCGGCGCCAGCACCACATCCAGCAGACCGCCCTGGCGCCTGGCCCACACGTTGGGTACGCCGCTAATCGGCTGCGATAGCCCCCGGCCCGGCTGCCAGCTGCGCAGCTGTCCGGAACGTTCGGTAATCAGCAGGGTTTGCTGGTCGGGCAGAAACGCCACTGACCACGGATGATCGAGCTTGTCCTGTAACACCTGCACCTGGACATCGGCCGCCAGCGCGGTAAAGGAACCGCTGAGCGCGCCAGCCAGCAGCGCAACACGCCATAAACGCATAGGATTCTCCTTTTCACAGTCTGCCGTTAAGGGTAGTCAGCCAGTAAGAAAGGATGTGCAGGATTTACAAAACATTAAGCCCGGCGCAGTGGCCGGGCTTGTAGCAGGCAGGATTATTCGAAGCAGGTTTCCGGGTTTTCCGACAGTGAAATGAAGGATTCACCGCCTTTGGTCAGGGCAATAATGCCGCCGCTTTCAATATCATAAACCCAGCCGTGCAGGCGCAGCTTGCCTTTGCGCAGCGCGACCGAAACGGAAGGATGCGTTTTGATATTGTTGAGCTGGGCAATCACGTTCTCTTTCACCATTTCGTTGAGACGTTTCTCAACTGATTCGTAGTTGCGCTCTTCCACCACCGCTTTTGCCGCATTGGCGTAGTGCAGCCAGTGATCAACCGCCGGCATGCTCTCGAGATCGGCGTTGGACGCAATCGCGTTCATCGCACCGCAGTTGGAGTGGCCACAAATGATAATTTCGGTTACGCCCAGCGCGACCACCGCGTACTCGATGGTTGCTGACACGCCACCCGGCTCCGGACCAAACGGCGGGACGATATTACCGGCGTTACGGATCACAAACAGCTGGCCCGGCTCCGACTGTGTCACCAGCTCTGGCACCAGACGGCTATCCGAACAGGAGATGAATAAAGCTTTAGGATTCTGGTTGGACGCCAGACTCTTGAAAAGATCCTTCCTTTCAGGAAACACATTCTGTTGAAAATTCAGAAAACCTTTGACGATCTCTTGCATTTGTCTGCTCTCACATTATCCACTTCAGCCCCGGCAGAGAGAAACTCACCGCTGGCGCGCTTTAAAATTCTGTAATGTCGATAATAACTTACAATTATCAACCCGATATTTAAGCAAAATCGACCCGCTTGCACAACCCGGATGTCCGCCACCCTGTGACTATTGAACGTGGGTTACCCTCAGCAAGCATAGCGTTAACATCAATTTTTGCCGCCGATCAGATTCTCACGCAGCCTATACATTTTCCCCGTCAACCTCTGTACAATCGCGCTCCTGTCCACCTTAATTATGATGAATTTTTATCCTTATGAGCCATGTCAAAAATCCGCCGCGTGTAGGCTTCGTCTCTCTCGGCTGCCCAAAAAACCTCGTCGACTCTGAACGCATCCTGACGGAGCTGCGGACAGAAGGCTACGACGTGGTGCCACGCTACGATGATGCGGAGATCGTCATCGTTAACACCTGTGGATTTATTGACAGTGCCGTACAGGAATCACTGGAAGCGATTGGTGAAGCGCTGAACGAAAACGGCAAAGTGATCGTCACCGGCTGCCTCGGCGCCAAAGTGGATCAGATTCGCGAAGTGCATCCGAAAGTGCTGGAGATCACCGGCCCGCACAGCTACGAGCAGGTGCTGTCGCACGTGCACACTTACGTGCCAAAACCCGAGCACAACCCGTTCCTCAGCCTGGTGCCGGAACAGGGCGTGAAACTGACGCCGCGCCACTACGCTTACCTGAAAATTTCCGAAGGCTGTAACCATCGCTGCACTTTCTGCATCATCCCGTCAATGCGTGGCGATCTGGACAGCCGTCCGATTGGCGCAGTACTTGATGAAGCTAAACGTCTGGTGGAAGCCGGCGTAAAAGAGCTACTGGTGATCTCGCAGGACACCTCCGCGTATGGCGTCGATGTTAAACACCGCACCGGTTTCTGGAACGGTTCGCCGGTGAAAACCAGCATGGTCAGCCTGTGTGAGCAGCTGGCGAAACTCGGCGTCTGGGTGCGTCTGCACTACGTTTATCCGTATCCGCACGTGGATGATGTGATCCCGCTGATGGCCGAAGGCAAAATCCTGCCTTACCTCGATATTCCACTGCAGCACGCCAGTCCGCGTATCCTGAAGCTGATGAAGCGTCCGGGCGCGGTTGAGCGCACGCTGGAGCGCATCAAACGCTGGCGTGAAATCTGTCCGGAGCTGACGCTGCGTTCCACCTTCATCGTGGGTTTCCCGGGCGAAACCGAAGAAGATTTCCAGATGCTGCTCGACTTCCTGCGTGAAGCGCGCCTCGATCGCGTTGGCTGCTTCCAGTACAGCCCGGTTGAAGGCGCCACGGCTAACCAGCTGCCGGATCAGGTTCCGGACGACGTCAAGCAGGCGCGTTTTGACCGCTTCATGCAGCTGCAGCAGCAGATCTCCGCAGAGCGTCTGCAGGAGAAAATCGGTCGCGAGATTCTGGTGATCATCGATGAAGTGGATGAAGAAGGCGCAGTCGGCCGCAGCATGGCCGACGCCCCGGAAATCGACGGTGCGGTGTACCTAAATGGCGATCGCCAGGTGAAGGTCGGCGAGGTGGTGCGGGTCAAAGTCGAACACGCCGACGAATACGACCTGTGGGGCACGCGCGTTTAACCGTACTTTTGCTGGTGCGCTTTTTTGCGCGCCAGATAATCGTTATCGGCGCGCAGCCGGTCCCAGCACGCTTTGAACACGGCCGCCGCAGCGGCCTTTTCTTTTTCTACCGTACGCGGCAGCTCTTTGCCGTCGGCATCGTATTTCCGTCCGCCCTGATGATTGCTGTAGCGGCGCGCGCGGGTGTAGCCCATCTGAATAAATTTGCGCGCCATATCCATACCGACAAAATCATCCTGCGCGCGATACGCCTCGAACAGCTGCATGATTTTTTCTGATGACTGCTGCGCCAGCTCGACGGTGCGAAAGCGCCAGTGCGGCAGAATTTCGCTTTTATAAGGTTCCACCATCAGCACCCCCTGCTCGCCGCGCCCGACCTGATACAGCTCCGGATGCTGACGGAAGTCGAGCTGTTTAAAATCCTGCTGGTAATTGAAGGGTTTCATCCCCTGGCCTCCTGTCCGTAACCATTACTGCGGTGAATTATTTCGCTGCCGCACTTTAGTGATGCTTTTTTCCACCGATAACATAACTACCGGCTCATTTGCTAAGAGATGCTCACATGTTCAACAAGATGAAAATTGTGACCGCCATTGTGGTTATTCTGGTGGTATTCACAGCCATGCAGGCCATATCCGGCTCGCTCTTTTTCTCCTCGCTGCGCGCGGGACAACATAATTTCACCGCCAGCAATCAGTTGTCTCATCAGCAGCGCGAGCTGGGCGACGGCTGGCAAACGCTGGTGAAAACCCGCGTCACCATCAACCGCGTGGCGATCCGTATTCTGAAAAATCAGACCGACGAGCAGTCGCTGGCGGCGATCAACAAGCTGCTACTGGCAGCCGGTGCCTCGCTGGAAGCGGCGCAGCAGCACTTCAATCAGTATAGAAGCTATCCGCGCATCGACGGCCAGAGTGCGTCGACTGCCGATCTGATCGACAATAAATTCAAAGCGTTTGCCGCGCTGCTGCAGCAGTCCGCCGTGTTTCTGAAAGCCAATAACTACGCGGCCTACGGCAACCTCGATGCGCAGCAGGCGCAGGATGAACTGGAACAGGCTTATCAGCAGTGGCGCGATGAAAACATGCAGCTGATCAATCAGCGCAGCCTGCAAAATGACAGCAACTATCAGCAGGTGCTGATCATGATTGCCGTCATCGCGCTGGTGGTGGTGCTGATGGTGGCGGCTGTATGGACGCTGGTACGCCGCGTGCTGCTGGCACCGATGCAGCAGGTGCAGCAGCAGATCGAGCGCTTTGCCGAAGGCGATTTGTCAGCCAGCCTGCAGGTGGCAGGCCGCAGTGAAATGGCGGCCATTGCCGCCAGCCTGAATCATATGCAGCAGGCGCTGCTTGGTACCATTAATAACGTGCGCGACAGCGCGGATGCCATTTTTGGCAGCGCTAGCGCCATCGCCAACGGTAATAACGATCTCTCGGCGCGGACCGAACAACAGGCTGCCTCACTGGAAGAGACCGCCGCCAGCATGGAACAGCTGACCGCGACCGTGAAGCAGAATGCTGACAACGCGCGTCAGGCCACGCAGCTGGCGAAAACCGCGTCGGACACCGCCGATAAAGGCGGTAACGTGGTGGAAGGCGTGGTGAAAACCATGCGTGACATTGCGGACAGCTCGAAGAAAATCGCCGACATTACCAGCGTCATTGACGGTATCGCTTTCCAGACCAACATTCTGGCGCTTAACGCCGCGGTAGAAGCAGCGCGTGCCGGTGAGCAGGGGCGCGGCTTTGCGGTGGTAGCGGGCGAAGTGCGCAACCTGGCCCAGCGCAGCGCGCAGGCGGCGAAAGAGATCAAACTGCTGATTGAAAACTCCGTGCAGCGCGTGGATCTCGGTTCGCAGCAGGTCAGCAGCGCTGGCGATACCATGCAGGAGATTGTCAGCGCGGTGACGCGCGTCACCGATATCATGGGCGAGATTGCCTCGGCCTCCGATGAGCAGAGCCGCGGTATTGACCAGATTGGCCAGGCGGTGAATGAGATGGATCGCGTGACGCAGCAGAACGCCACGCTGGTGCAGGAATCGGCCAGCGCCTCGGCGTCGCTGGAGCAGCAGGCCAGCCGATTGTCATCGGCGGTGGCGCGTTTCAACACCGGCGCGCGCGCGCCCGCTGCGGTAACCGAGCGGATGGTGAAACCGGTGCTGCCCGCCCCGACCCGCGCTCTGCCCGCGGCGGTGAGCCACGGTAACGATAACTGGGAAACGTTTTGATGCGCTGAAGTGTTAATAAAATCAATGGATTGAACAAAAGTCATACGCCAGGCATTGCAGTTATCGTAGCGGCGCAATTTATTGCGCGATGAATCGCGCCGCTACAACTGCAATGCGGTGTTCACCCTCAGCTCTTCAATTTGGGGTCCAGCGCGTCGCGCAGGCCGTCGCCCAGCAGATTGAACGCCAGCACGGTGAGAAAAATCGCCAGGCTGGGGAAGATCGCCACGTGCGGTGCAATCACCATATCGGCGCGCGCTTCGTTGAGCATCGCGCCCCACTCCGGCGTCGGCGGCTGCGCGCCCAGGCCGAGAAAGGACAGGCTGGCAGCGGTGATGATCGAAGTACCGACACGCATGGTGAAATAGACCACAATCGACGACACCGTACCGGGCAAAATGTGACGCATGATAATGGTCCAGTCGGAAGCACCAATACTGCGCGCCGACTCGATATAGGTCTGATGTTTCAGCACCAGCGTATTGCCACGCACCAGACGGGCAAATGCCGGAATACTGAAAATCGCCACTGCCACAATCACGTTGCTCATGCCGCTGCCCATGATCGCCACCACCGCGATCGCCAGCAGAATGCCGGGAAAAGCAAACAACACGTCGCAGATGCGCATGGTGATACGATCCCACCAGCCTTCGTAATAGCCCGCCAGCAGCCCCAGCACGGTGCCGATCACCGTGCCAATCGCCACCGAGAAGAAGCCGGCGATCAGCGAAATGCGCGTCCCGACCAGCACCCGGCTAAAGATATCGCGCCCAAGGGAATCGACGCCAAACAGATGCATCCACGACGGACCTTCGTTGAGCCGGTCGTAGTCAAAATAGTTTTCGGCATCAAACGGGGCGATCCATGGGGCGATAAACGCCACCACAATCAGCAGCAACACAAACGCGCCCGCCAGCAGCGCCACATGCTGACGGCGAAAGCGCCGCCAGAATTCACGCCACGGCGTGCGAACCCGGTTTTCCGTCATCAGCGGCAGGGATTTCAGTGCCGCCTCGCGTCGCCAGTTCTTCAATTGCGACTCCTTACCTGTAGCGAATAGCCGGGTTGATCGCCGCGTAAAGCATATCGACGATCAGGTTAATCAGAATGAACTCCAGCGAGAACAGCAGCACCTCGGCCTGAATCACCGGGTAATCGCGCATCTCCACCGAATCCACCAGCAGACGGCCCAGTCCGGGCCAGTTAAACACCACTTCCACCACAATCGAGCCGCCGAGCAGAAAGCCGAACTGCAGCCCCATCATGGTGACCACCGGAATCATGGCATTGCGCAGCCCGTGTTTGACCACCACCAGCGATTCGCGCACCCCTTTGGCACGTGCGGTGCGCATATAATCTTCCTGCATCACCTCAACGAACGAAGCGCGGGTAAAGCGCGCCATCACCGCGGCCACGGCGGCACCGAGCGTAATCGACGGCAGAATGTAGTGCTGCCAGCTGTCGGCGCCCACCGTCGGCAGCCAGCCGAGCTCGACCGAAAAGACCTGCATCAGCAGCATACCCAGCGCAAACGCCGGAAAGGAGATGCCGGAAACCGCCAGCGTCATGCCGATGCGGTCCGGCCAGCGATTGCGCCATACCGCCGAAACGATGCCGATCGCCATGCCAAACACCACCGCCCACACCATGCTGCTCAGCGTCAGCCACAGAGTAGGAAAAAAGCGCGCGGCAATTTCGGCAGAGACCGGCCGCTTTGACACCATCGACTGACCAAAATCACCCTGCAAGGCATTGAGGATAAAGTGCCAGAACTGCTGAATCAGCGGCTGATCGAGTCCCAGCTCCTGACGCACCAGCGCCACCACTGAGGCATCCGCTTCCGGTCCGGCAATCAGGCGCGCCGGGTCGCCCGGCAGCAGATGCACGAACAGGAACACCAGCACTGCGACAATCAGCAGCGTGGGAATCAGCCCGAGCAGGCGTTTAAGAAAATAGTTGAGCATGCGAAATCCCGCGCAGCATCGGCCAGCCCCGTAAGGCTGGCCGCGTCTGTTACTTCAGATCCGCCTCATCAAAATTGAATGAGGTATCGGGCATGACGTAAAAACCGGTCAGGTTTTTATTGTTCGCAGACAGCAGCTGCTCCACCACCAGCGGAATCCACGGGTGATCGTTCCAGATGCGGTCCTGCGCGTCTTTATACAGTCTGGCTTTCTGGTCGCGATCGGTGGTCTTCAGCGCATCCGCCAGGTCTTTATCCACCTGCGGGTTGCTGTAGAACGCGGTGTTGAAGATCGCCGGTGGCCACGAGCTGGTGGCGAACAGCGGCGTCAGCGCCCAGTCGGCTTCGCCGGTGGAGGCTGACCAGCCGGTGTAGAACATGCGCACCCCGCTCTCTTTCTGCCCTTTACTCTCCACTTCCGCCGCGCGCTGGCCGGCATCCATCGCCGTGACTTTCACCTTCACACCCACCTGCGCCAGCTGCTGCTGGGTGAACTGCAGCACTTTCTGCGCGGTGCTGTGGTTATGCGATGACCACAGCGTGGTTTCGAAACCATTCGGGTAGCCCGCTTCCTTCAGCAACTCGCGCGCTTTGGCCGGATCGTATTTGATGGCCGGATAGCTCTGGGCAAAATCAATGCGCGGCGGCACGATGCCGGTGGCTGGCGTGGCGTAACCGGCAAAGGCCACTTTAGCCAGCGCCTGGCGATTGATGGCGTACTCCAGCGCTTCGCGCACTTTCGGGTTATCGAACGGCTTTTGCGTCACGTTGAGGCTAATGTAACGCTGCATGATCGATGGTGTGGTCACCACATCCAGCTTGCTATTGCCCTGCAACAGTTTGGCCTGCTCTAACGGCACCGGGAAGGCAAAGCTGGCCTCACCGGTTTGCAGCATGGCCGCGCGGGTGTTGTTATCCACCACCGGACGCCAGGTAATGCTGTCGAGTTTTGGATAGCCCGGCTTCCAGTAGCCCGACCACTTTTTCACTTTGACAAAGTCGGTCTGGTTCCAGGTGTCAAAGGTATAAGGTCCGGTGCCTACCGGATGGAAACCGATGTCCTTGCCATATTTTTTCAGCGCGGTTGGCGAGATCATCACCGCAGCAGGGTGCGCCAGATTGTTGATAAACGCTGAGAACGGCTGCTTCAGGGTAATTTTCACCGTGGACGGATCGACCACTTCGGTGGTGGCGATATATTTAAACAGGTTATAGCGCTTGAGATGGTTGTCCGGATTGCTGGCGCGGTCGAGGTTGACCTTCACCGCTTCGGCATTGAAATCCGTGCCATCCTGGAATTTCACGCCCGGACGCAGTTTGATGGTGTAAGTCAGCCCATCGCTGCTGGCCTGATAGCTTTCGGCCAGTACGTTGACCAGCTTCATGTCTTTATCGAAGCCGAACAGGCCCTGATAGAAAGACTTGGCCACCGCCTGCGACAGCGTGTCGTTGGCGTCGTACGGATCCAGCGTGGTGAAGGTCGACGCCACGGCAATCACCGCATCTTTGGCCGCCCAGGCGGGCAGCGCCAGCGCCGAACTCAACAACCCGGCAGTGATAACCCCTTTTCGCATGATATGGTGCATCGTTATCGTTCTCCTGTAGTCCCTGTCTTGCGCGCCCTGCACAGAGGGCGCGGTTGGTTGCTGCTCAGGCGCCGCTAATGGCATGGCGGGCGACAAAATGGCCCGGCGCCACTTCCAGTAACGGTGCCACTTCCGGCTCATCACCCAGCGGGCGAATCGGGCTGGGGATCTCATCGACCATCAGCGCCCGCTCGCGATGCCGATGCGCCGGATCGGCCACCGGCACCGCGGCCATCAGTTTTCTGGTATAAGGATGGCGCGGCTGTTCGAACACCGCCTGACGCGGTCCCATCTCCACAATCTGTCCGAGATACATCACCGCCACGCGATGGCTGATGCGCTCCACCACCGCCATGTCGTGCGAAATAAACAGGAAGGCGATGCCAAATTCACGCTGTAAATCCAGCATCAGATTGATGATCTGCGCCTGAATCGACACATCCAGCGCGGAGACGGATTCGTCGGCGATCACCACTTTAGGATTGAGCGCCAGCGCGCGTGCGATGCAGATACGCTGGCGCTGACCGCCAGAAAATTCGTGCGGGTAGCGCTGCGCGTGTTCGGGTAGCAGACCAACGCGTTCCAGCAGCCAGGCGACGCGTTTCTCTGCCTGCGCGCGCCCCATGCTGCGATGCACCAGCAGCGGCTCCATAATTGAAAAGCCGACGGTAAGGCGCGGATCGAGCGACGCATACGGATCCTGAAAGATAAACTGAATATCGCGGCGCAGCGTGGCCAGTGCCCTGCCCTGCAGCGCATCAATGCGCTGGCCGTCAAAGGTGATGCTGCCGCCCTGGCTGGCGACCAGCCGCAGCAGCGAGCGTCCGGTGGTGGATTTACCGCAGCCGGACTCGCCCACCAGCGCGAGGGTTTCGCCTGCATAAAGATCGAAACTGACTTTTTCCACCGCGTGGACGCGACGCTTAACCCGATTGAGCAGCCCGCCACGAATATCAAAGCGCGTAACCAGATCGCGCACCTGTAAAATCGGCGGACGATCGTGACGCACGGTATCCTGCGGCGTGCTGGCCTCTTCGCGGCCGTTGGTATGCAGCAGCGGAAACTTCGCCGGCAGCGGCTGGCCGCTCATCGCCCCGAGCTTTGGCACGGCCGCCAGCAGCGCGCGGGTATACGGCTGCTGCGGCGCGTCGAAAAGCTGCTGCACTGGCGCGCGTTCAACCACATCGCCGCGATACATCACCTGCACGCGATCGGCCATCTCCGCCACCACGCCCATATCATGCGTAATAAAGATGACGCCCATCTGCATCTCTTTTTGCAGCACGCGAATCAGCTGCAGAATCTGCGCCTGGATGGTGACGTCCAGCGCGGTGGTCGGCTCATCGGCAATCAGCAGCGCTGGCTTGCACGACAGCGCCATGGCGATCATCACGCGCTGGCGCATACCGCCGGAGAGCTGATGCGGATAGCGCGACAGCACATTGTGCGCTTCCGGAATGCGCACCAGATCCAGCATGCGTCGCGCTTCGGCCTGCGCCTGCTGGTGACTTTTCCCCTGATGCAAACGAATGGATTCGGCGATCTGTTCACCGACGGTGAACACCGGGTTGAGCGACGTCATCGGCTCCTGAAAGATCATCGCCATGTCCGCACCCCGCACCCGGCGCATCTGGCTGGCGGACGCCCGCATCACATCCAGCACCTCGCCGTTGCGCCGTCGCAGCAGGATTTCACCGCTGACCGCGCCGCCGGCCTGTGCAATCAGACGCATCAGCGCCAGCGACGTCACCGATTTGCCCGAGCCCGATTCGCCCACCAGCGCCAGCGTTTCTCCGCGGTGCAGATCGAGTGAAAGCTGCCGCACGGCGTCCGTCACGCGCCCTTCATGCTCAAAGCGCACACAGAGGTCGCGTACCGCCAGCACCTGCTGCGGCGCAAACTGCTGCTGTAGATCCGTCATGCCTGCTCCTTAGCTGTCGCGGTAAATCGCCACCTCAACCTCGCCGCCCACGTATGCGAATCCGCGGTACATGCCTTCGCTGTTAAACGGCAGCGCCACGTTGCCGTGGGCATCAACGGCAATCAGCCCGCCGCTGCCCTCCAGCTCCTGCACTTTGTCATGAATCACGCTGGCGGTGGCCTGTTGCAGCGAACGACCGCCATATTCCATCTGCGCTGAGACATCGTAAGCCGCCAGCGTACGAATAAACACTTCGCCGGTACCGGTACAGGAGACCGCCACGGTGGCGTTGTTGGCATAGCAGCCGGCGCCCGCCAGCGGTGAATCACCGACGCGGCCCGCCTGCTTGTTGGTCATGCCGCCGGTGGAGGTGGCGGCCGCCAGATTACCCTGCAAATCGAGCGCCACCGCGCCCACGGTGCCAAATTTGCGATCCGGGTCCAGCGGATCGCTCCCCTGCGCCGCGCCATCATGATCCAGCAGCATTTGTTCGCTGCCCAGCGCGCGCTGCAGCTGCTCCCAGCGTTCTGGCGTCGAGAAGAAATCAGGCTCGACCGGCGTCAGCCCCTGTTGCGCGGCAAAGGCTTCCGCCCCGCTGCCAATAAAGAGCACGTGCGGACTGGCTTCCAGCACTTTACGCGCGGCAAGTATCGGATTGCGGATACGGCTGACGCCAGCGACGGCGCCGATGTCCAGCGTACGGCCATCCATCAGGCTGGCATCCAGTTCATGGGTGCCCTGATGGGTGAACACGGCACCTCTGCCGGCATTGAACAGCGGGCACTCTTCCAGCAGCCGCACCGCTTCGGTCACGGCATCCAGCGCGCTACCGCCGCTGGCCAGAATCTGCTGGCCGGCGCTGACAATCGCGGCCAGTTGCTGACGATAGTGCTGCTCTTTTTCGGCGCTCATTGCCGCACGCGTAATCGCGCCGGCGCCGCCGTGAATTGCGATAACTGCTTTAGCCATAACCGTTACCCTGTCAAGGAATCAGAGCCAAAAACACTGATTTAGAATGGTTTTCATCTTTTTTTGGCAATTTTCGACTATAGAAAGCCCCTCCCTGCTTGTAAAGCAGAAAGTGTATCAGCGGTCATAACCTTTTAATGTGGATTATGCTTTTTTGTGAATAAAGGGAGAAAACGCACCAGCTTTAATATTATGGCTGGCGCGCTTACGTCTGGCACCGGCAAGGCAGTGAACAACCTATTTTCCCTTACTTTCTGTGTGGCTTCAGTGCCGGTTAAAAATCGGGTAAGTTAAAGGCCCATTCATGAAAAGGAATATTCAGTGGAAGATGAAAAAGGGCTAAGGATTGCACTCTCCCCGGTGCAGCTGGCAGCCGTCCTTTCAGATCGCAGCGTCAGCGAGGGTGAAACGACCAGCAACCGCATTTTCGGAGGGCTCGGGCTCGCTGGCGGAGTGATTGAGCTTTTTGGTGCTGGCGCACTGTGCGTCGTGCCTGAGCCCACCATGCTGACCAAAGCTGGCTGCGTCTTTGTCGGCACTCACAGTCTCGACACGCTTCAGGCCAGCCTGCGCCAGGTATGGACTGGCAGACAGGTCGCTACCGACACGTTTAATTCGGCCGTGGCACTCGCAGAATCGCTCGGCGCTGACCGTCAGACCGCCATGAATGTCGGCCTGACGGTAGATATCGCCATTCCGATGGCATTTGCCTTTGCAGCCGGAGCAGAGCGCGTCATCGCGGTGCGTGCCGGGCGGGTCAAAATCGCCGAGCATGAGTCGCTTTCAGGGCGAGCACCCGGTGGGCACACGATTGAGCGACATATCGGCAAAACGCCGGATGAGCTGCGGGAGAGGCTTCGTAACCGGCCTCGTCTCGATGAGGCCAGTAGCTTTAAGTCTCTGAGCGAGGCGGAAGCACTGATCAGTAAGGTGCTGGCAGATAATAAGCATCAAATTCAAATGTGGGTGAAAAATATCCCTCCAGGCTTGCAAGCCCGTATGCGCCTGAGTCGGCGTTTTTCACATCCGGTTGGTATAGTCGTGAGTAAAGGGCGTGAAGAGGTTGAAACCTGCTACGCCGTTCGCGTCATACTGGATTTTAAGCCCTACAACGGCAAACCTTACTTTATCATTACCGCTTTCCCGGAGTTATGATGGACCGTATCAGTATCAGTGAACTGGATAATTTTATTGGCATCTGGTTTGGGCAGGATTATGACCTGTTTGAACCGGGCGATGAGATCGAGCCCAAAATCGAGGCGTATATCAGAGAAGCGCATAAAGGAAACCTGCACGCCATGCTGGCAGACATCGAGCTGTTTCTGGCAGAGTGCGATGACGTCGAATCTGATTTCCGCGACCGCTATAAAAGAGAGTTTGTTCCGGCCAACTGGGATACCACTGCGGGCGCGTTTCTGTCACTGGTGCATAAGAAAGTATCTGCCGCACTCACATCATAACGTCAGCACGGTTGTTAACATGACTATCACTTTCAGTCTGAACAAAGCATGTTCGCCGGCGGATTCGTCACCGCGCACTAATTTCCATTCCCTTTGATCTCGCATGTGACTCAGCCGACAACAGCCACCATAATAGGCAGCATTCGCCTTTAACCCGACAGAGATGGACATGGAACCTTTTACCGCCGGACTGATTTCCCTTGAAGACGCGCAGCAGAAAATGCTGCAGCAGCTGCAACCGATTAGCGATTGCCTGAGCGTCGCACTGGCCGATGCCGCCGGGCGCATTACCGCGAAGCCGGTGATTTCGCCGCTGGACGTGCCGCCATTCGATAACTCCGCGATGGACGGCTACGCGCTGCGCCTGAGCGACCTGTCCGCTGACCGCGTGTTGCCGGTAGCGGGCAAAGCGTTTGCCGGCGCCCCGTTTAATGGCGAGTGGCCAGCCGGCAGCGTGATTCGCATCATGACCGGCGCACCGATTCCTGCCGGCTGTGACGCCGTGGTGATGCAAGAGCAAACCGAATCGCGTGACGGCGGCATTGTCATCACCGCGCCAGTGCGTGCCGGGCAAAATATTCGCCGCATCGGGGAGGATATTCAGGCCGGTAAGCAGGTACTGGATGCCGGCGTGCGGCTCGGTGCCGCCGAGCTGCCGCTGCTGGCGTCGCTGGGTATTGCGGAGGTCAGCGTGCTGCGTAAGCTGCGCGTGGCCATTTTCTCCACCGGTGACGAACTGCAGGCGGTGGGCCAGCCGCTGGCCGAGGGCCAGATTTATGACACCAACCGCTTCACCGTGGCGCTGATGCTGCGCAAACTTGGCTGCGAGGTGATCGACCTTGGCGTGATCGCTGACAATCCTGCGAAGCTGCGCCAGGCCTTCAGCGAAGCCGATCGCCAGGCCGATGTGGTGATCAGCACCGGCGGCGTTTCAGTGGGCGAGGCGGATTTCACCAAAGCGATGCTCGAAGAGCTGGGCGCGATTACCTTCTGGAAACTGGCGATCAAACCCGGCAAGCCGTTTGCCTTTGGCCGTCTGGCCAACAGCTGGTTCTGCGGGTTGCCTGGCAATCCGGTGTCGGCGGCCGTGACCTTCTATCAGCTGGTGCAGCCGCTGCTGGCCACGCTGACCGGCCAGACCACGCGCATCATGCCGCTGCGCCAGCGCGCGCGCGCAACGCAGCGTCTGAAGAAAGCGCCGGGCCGACTCGATTTTCAGCGCGGCATCCTCAGTCGCGGCGATGATGGCGTACTGGAAGTGCGCAGCACCGGTGCGCAGGGCTCGCACGTGTTCAGTTCCTTTGCGCTGGCCGACTGCTTTATTGTGCTGGAGCGCGATCGCGGTGACGTTGAGCCGGGCGAATGGGTTGATGTCGAGGCCTTCAACAGCCTGCTGGAGGGCTAATGCACACAGAGCTGAGCGATGAAGAGATGCTGCGCTACAACCGGCAGATTGTGCTGCGCGGCTTCGATTTCGACGGCCAGGAACGGCTAAAAGCCTCACGGGTGCTTATCGTTGGCCTGGGCGGACTGGGCTGTGCCGCCGCGCCCTATCTTGCCGCCGCCGGCGTCGGTCATCTGACGCTGCTGGATTTTGATCGCGTCAGCCTGAGTAATCTGCAGCGCCAGATTCTGCACAGCGATGCGCGCATCGGCATGGCAAAAGTCGCCTCGGCCCGTCAGCAGCTGGCGGCGCTCAATCCGCACTGCACGCTGGAGCCGATCGATGCGCAGCTGGATGAAGCCGCGCTCGGCGAACTGATTGCGCGTCACGATGCGGTGCTGGACTGCAGCGACAATGTCACCACGCGCGAACAGGTGAACCGCGGATGTTTTCAGCATCGGGTGCCGCTGATCTCCGGCGCCGCCATTCGTATGGAAGGCCAGCTCAGCGTATTTACCTGGCAGCCCGGCGAGCCCTGCTACCGCTGCATCAGCCGCCTGTTCGGCGAGCAGACGCTGAGCTGTGTCGAAGCCGGCGTAATGGCTCCGCTGGTCGGCGTGGTGGGTGCGATGCAGGCGATGGAAACGCTGAAGGTGCTGAGCGCCTTTGGCCAGCCGGCCAGCGCGCGACTGCTGATGTACGATGCGATGAGCGCCGAGTTTCGCAGCCTGAAAGTGGCGCAGGATGCGCAATGTGAAGTGTGTGGCAAGCGTGAGGAATAACGCCGGGGCGTGACATAAGCGTCAGGTATTGCTGAGCGGCGCAAATTATCAGGCGATAAATTGCGCCGCTGATGATGGCGGCTGCTAAACGGCTACGCCATTAGACGATGCCCTGGCTGCGCAGGTAATCTTCGTAGTTGCCGGTGAAGTCAACGATGCGATCGCCTTTCATCTCGATCACGCGAGTCGCCAGCGAGCTGACGAACTCACGGTCGTGCGAGACGAAAATCAGCGTGCCTTCGTACATCTCCAGCGCCATGTTCAGTGACTCGATCGACTCCATATCCAGGTGGTTGGTCGGTTCGTCCATCACCAGGATGTTTGGCTTCTGCATCATCAGCTTGCCAAACAGCATGCGGCCCTTCTCACCACCGGACAGCACTTTTGCTGGCTTCTTGATGTCGTCGTGGCTGAACAGCAGACGACCAAGAATACTGCGCACCGCCTGCTCGTCGTCGCCTTCCTGCTTCCACTGGCTCATCCAGTCGAACACGCTCAGGTCGTCAGCAAAATCTTCGGCGTGATCCTGCGCGTAGTAACCAATGCGCGCATTCTCCGACCATTTCACCGTGCCGCTATCCGGCTGCAGTTCGCCAACCAGCGTTTTCAGCAGCGTGGATTTACCAATACCGTTGGCGCCGAGGATGGCCAGTTTCTCACCCACTTCCAGCAGCAGGTTAAGATTTTTAAACAGCGGACCGTTATCAAATCCTTTGGTCAGCGCTTCCACTTCCAGCGCATTACGGAACAGCTTTTTATCCTGCTCGAAACGAATATAGGGGTTCTGACGGCTGGAGGCTTTTACCTCATCCAGTTTGATTTTATCAATCTGCTTCGCGCGCGAAGTGGCCTGACGCGATTTTGAGGCGTTGGCGCTAAAGCGGCTAACGAAGGATTGCAGATCGGCAATTTGTGCTTTCTTCTTGGCGTTATCCGCTAATAAACGCTCGCGCGCCTGGGTCGCCGCCGTCATATATTCGTCATAATTGCCGGGATAAACGCGCAGCTCACCGTAATCCAGATCCGCCATGTGCGTACACACCATATTCAGGAAGTGACGGTCATGCGAAATGATGATCATGGTACTGTCACGTTCGTTAAGCACCTGCTCCAGCCAGCGAATGGTGTCAATATCCAGGTTGTTGGTCGGTTCGTCGAGTAACAAAATATCCGGGTTAGCAAATAATGCCTGCGCCAGCAGCACACGCAATTTCCAGCCTGGGGCAATTTCACTCATCGGACCGTAATGCTGCTCCACCGGAATGCCCACGCCGAGTAATAATTCTCCGGCGCGTGATTCGGCACTGTAACCGTCCATTTCACCGTAGGCGACCTCAAGATCGGCGACTTTATAGCCTTCCTCTTCGCTCATTTCCGGCAATGCATATATGCGATCGCGCTCCTGCTTCACCGCCCACAATTCCTGGTGACCCATAATCACGGTATCCAGCACGCTATATTGCTCGAAAGCAAACTGATCCTGGCGAAGCTTACCGATGCGCTCATTGGGGTCGAGGGAAACATTTCCGTTAGTCGGAACCAGGTCGCCGCCCAGTATTTTCATGAAGGTCGATTTACCGCTGCCGTTCGCACCGATTAAACCGTAACGATTACCGCCGCCAAATTTAACGGAGATATTCTCAAACAGTGGCTTACTGCCGAACTGCATAGTGATATTGCTGGAAACTAACACGGCATTGACCTTTGTTACGCAGTGGAGGAAAAAACAGCGGGCATTATGCCAGAAGCGGCCTGGATGAGCCACCTCTGCACCCGGATACGCAGAGGCAAGGCGGAGAACACCTTGTTGCCAGAGGTAAAATAATTGCGACCGTGCCGGACAGGTTATCCACGGCGCGGGAAGTGAACCGCCGCCCGTGCCCGGAGCGAGGCCAATAAAAAAGCCGGAGACGCTGACGCCTCCGGCTCCCGCTCCCGCTTACAAGGATTGTGCAGATTATTTGATCAGGAAGCTGTCGAGGCTTTTACCTGCATCCAGCGCTTTTTTAATCGCAGCTGGGGTACGGCCCTGACCGGTCCATGATTTCTCTTCACCGTTTTCGTCGGTGTAAGAATATTTCGCCGGACGCGGCGCACGCTTGGCGCGTTTTTTACCGGTTTCCAGTGCACCCAGTAATTCGTTCGGGTCGATACCGTCTGCCAGCAGCATTTCACGGTATTTAGACAGCTTCTCTTCTTTTTCGCGGTTCTGCGCTTCTTCCGCTTCAACTTCGTCGCGGCGCTCAGTCACCACGACGGTTAATTTTTCCAGAATTTCTTCCAGATCGCTCAGTGGCAGTTCACGAGCCTGTGCACGTAATGTGCGAATGTTGTTCAGAACTTTAAATGCGTCACTCATCACAATGTCCTTGCTTAAGGGGGTTAAATAAACTGTAGTGGCAAGATTACCCAATTCAAATAAAAAAATAAATTAATTTTGCAGACCGGATTAATCCGAATGGATTAGCATATTCCTGGCAGGCGCGTTTAAACCCAATGTGCGGCGTGAATTAACGGTGAATTAACATCAGCGGTTCAGTACCACCGGCTGGAACTGGAATCGATTTCATTGCTTATTCACGCGTAGGAAACAAGCGTTTAGCGCTTATTGTGCGCTGAGGCAGTAGTCAGCATAAAGGTAAAAAAACATTAATAGTGTAAGTAAAATCCTTTTTAACGCGGATGGCATTGGCGTCACAGATGCGAGCAATATCTCATTTTGCCATTAAATAAATAAAAAAAGGCCGGTTGTTAACCGGCCATCATGCAAAAATCGTATGTCTGTGGTTATCCGCTTTTCTTCACTGCCGGTCGCAATAGCTGGGGCGCCGGCGCATCAGACAGCCGGTCGTGCAAATAATGTTCAATCTGCTCCAGCGAACGATGGCGTGTTTCCGGTACCCAGCGAATAACAAAAATCGCGCCGCCTATGCCAATCAGCGCGAAAATAAAGAACGCGCCGGATAAGCCAACCGACGCCAGCAGAACCGGGAACAGCAGAGAAATAAGAAAATTGGCGATCCACAACGCAAATACCGCGCCGCCCATAAAAATACCGCGTAACCGTGTGGGGAAAATTTCTGACAGCAGCAGCCAGGTGACCGGCGATAACGCGCCCTGCTGGAAACTCAGAAACATCAGCATACCCAGCAGCACCATATAACTGCGCAAGATATCCGGCTGACCGTTAACTGTTTCCGGCATCAGGTAACTGACGGTGCCAATAAACACCAGACAGGCGGTACAACCAAACTGACCTATCATCGTCATGGTGCGGCGACCGATGCGCCCCAGCAGCCAGATCCCCACAAAGGTCATTAATACCGAGACCGCGCCATTGGCAATGGTGGCAAACAGCGCAGCGTCATTGCTCATCCCCACCGCTTTCAGCATGGTCGGCGCGTAGTACATGATAGTATTCACGCCGGTCAGTTGCTGGATGGCGGCAATACCGATACCGATCAGGAACAGTTTGATCAGCCACGGCTGGCGCAGTTCCCGCAGACGCGGACGCTGCTGTTGCTCGTCCGACAGCGTCTCTTCGATCTCCATCATCTCCCACTCAACGTCTTCGCGCGCGCGGGTGCGTTCCAGCACCTCGCGCGCCTCAGCGAGACGGCCTTTCATGGCATACCAGCGCGGCGTGTCCGGCATAAACATCATCCCGAACCACAGCAGCACCGCCGGCAGCGTGGCGACCGCCAGCATCCAGCGCCAGGTCGTGTCGCCCCCCCAGGCTGCGTTGAAGCCGGCGTTCGACATATAGGCCAGCATTTGGCCGGAAACGATCATCAGCTCCTGCATGGTCACCAGCTGACCCCGTTTGTTGGCTGGTGCCATTTCGGCGATATACACCGGTACGGTGGCGGACGCACCGCCCACGGCCACGCCAAGGACCAGGCGGAAGAAAATCATCCAGCTGACATCAGGTGCCAGTGCGGTACCCAGCGCGCCGAGTGCAAAAATAATCGCCAGTACCAGAATAATTTTTCTCCGCCCGACCGCGGCGGCAAAGTGACCGGAAGCCAGTGCGCCAAACGCCGCGCCGAACAGCAGACTGCTGGTCACCAGCCCGGTGGTAAATGGGGTGAGATGCAGATCGTCGCCCATGAATAACAGTGCGCCGGAGATCACGCCGGTGTCGTAGCCAAACAGCAAACCACCGAGGGTGGCAATCAGCGCAATGACTTTCACAAAAGGCTCGGTGCGCGTGCTGCTGTTTGGCCCTGATGCCGGATTAGGCGTCATCCAGGTTTCGCGGGACATAACCAACTCCTTTCCTGAGATAAGAAGCCTTAAAATAGATTATTTCCACCACAATGAATAAATATGAAATTTAAATTTTGCGCCACGGGTCATTCTCTTTGCCTTTAATTGAGATAACGATCACACAACCTGATTCAGGGCGCAGAGAAGGCAGTGCAAATTTTGCACAACAAACAGAAGGGAGAATATTTATTTCACGGAAGGCGCTGACCGCACGCCGTGGATGCGGTCAGCGATGTCAGATTAATTGACTGCGGTGGCCGGACCAAAAACGTCATAGTCCGGCAGCGTCACCTGCTGATACGGCTCCCAGCCGCCACCCAGCGCTTTATACAGCGCTACCAGGTCCAGCGCGCTTTGCATGCGCGCCTGGGTGGATTGCGCCTGCGACTGTGCCAGCTGACGCTGAGCATCCAGCACCTCAAGGAAGGTAGAGATGCCCTGTTTGTAACTGTCACTGGCGAGGTCAAAGGCGCGCTGCAGTGCGCCAGTGGTCTCATCCAGCGCAGTAACCTGTTGCTGATCGGCGCGGTAGCTGACCAGCGCATTTTCCACATCCTGCAGCGCCGTCAATACCGTCTGGCGATAATCGAGCGCCGCGCTCGCCTGCTGCGCGCGCGCCAGTTTCACGCTGGAAACCAGACGTCCGCCCTGAAAAATCGGGATCGACAGCGCCGGGCCGACGCTGAAGAAGTGGCTGCTCCAGTCGTCAAGGTAGCTGGCATCGGTGTTACGCACGCCCAGCTGCCCGGTGAGCGACAGGCTGGGGAACAGGTTCGCGACTGATACGCCGATATTGGCGGTCTGCGCATGCAGATTCGCTTCAGCCTGGCGGATATCCGGACGACGACGCGCCAGCGTCGAGGGAATGCCCACCGCCACCAGCTTCGGCAACGCCGGCAGCGCTTTGCTGCTCATCAGTTCGTTATCCAGCGCGCCCGGCGTTTTGCCCAGCAGCACTGCCAGCCCGTTCATCGCCTGACGTTCCTGGGCCTGATACTGTGGCAGCTGCGCGTTAAGGGAGGCCAGCTGCGCACGGGCATTCTCAACGTCGGTGAGTGGCGCCAGACCGTTACGCTGCTGGCTTTGCGTCAGCTCCCAGGTTTGCTGCGCCACGTTGATCTGCTGTTGCAACGTCGCCAGCACCGCCTGCGCGCCGCGCAGCTGCAGATACGCGCGCGCGACCTCGGCTTCCAGCGACACCAGCGCATCGTTACGCTGCTCGATCGCCGCCTGCTGCTGCGCGTCCGCCATCTCCATCTGGCGTCGTACTTTGCCCCATAAATCCAGTTCCCAGCTGGCGTCAAAGCTGCCCTGATACAGCGTGACCGAATGGGTCAGACCGTTGAGCTGATCTGCCACGTCATCATCCACCTGATCGTACACCCCGTTGGATTTCAGCATGCCTTTCAGGCCGAGCTGCTGACGCGTCACTTTGGCCGAGCCGTTAAGCGACGGGAACAGCCCGCCACGTGCCTGCGCCAGCTGTTCGCGCGCACCGGCGATGCGCAGCACCGATTGTTGCAGCGTCAGGTTGCCGGCGATGGCGCGCTCAATCAGGCTATCGAGCTGCGGGTCGTTAAAGCTTTTCCACCATGAAGGATTGGTCGCGGACGCCAGCGGTTTTGAGGCTTCCTGAGAGGGCAAATCACGGTAGCTACCGGGCGTGTGCGCCTGCGGCGGCTGATAATCGGGCCCGACGGCACAACCCGCCAGCAGCATGGACAGCGCCAGCAGCGTCAGCGACGGCGTAACGCGCGAAGAGGTGATCATGTTAATGTGCTCCTGCACTGCCTTCGCTCTTGATCGGCGAAAGCAACCAACAAAAAGGAATCAATAGCACGGCGACAATGCTCAGGCCCATGAACACGTCGATGTAAGCCAGAATACGCGCCTGGGCAATCATCTCCTGATAGAGCTGACCGCTGGCCAGCGTCAGCGGATCGCCCACCGCACTGGTAAAGTCACGAATCGCCTGCGCCCAGTGCTGCAGCGTGAGGTTGAACTGCTCATTGAGCGGCGACATGTTGTGCACCATGTGGGCCGATCGCACCTGTTCACGTTCGGTGATGCCAGCAGTGGCCAGCGAGATGCCGATCGAACCGGCCACGTTACGGAACATGGTGAACAGCGCGGAGGCATCCGCATTCAGGCGCTGCGGCACGGTGATAAAGGCAATGGTGGTGAGCGGCACAAACAGGAAGCCGAGGCCAATCGACTGCGCGCTGCGCATCAGCACCAGCGTGGTGAAATCCACGTTGGGCGTCAGGGTGCTGGAATAGAAGAAGGCCAGCGCCAGACAGGTAAAGCCAAAGGCGATGATGTAGCGCGTCTGCACAATCGGCATCAGCTTCAGCACCAGCGGGATGGTGAGCACGATCAGGACCGCGCCGGGCGACAGCACCAGCCCGGACCAGGTGGCGGTATAACCGAGATCCTGTTGCGCCAGCTGCGGTAACACCACCGAGCTGCCATAAAGAATCATCGCCATGCCCGCCATCAGCAGACCGGCCACCCAGAAGTTGCGATCCTTCATCACCGTGATATCCACCACCGGCTTGCGTGCATACAGCAGCCAGTAAACCGCACCGACGATGCCGACGGCCGCCAGCATGGCAAACAGGCGAATGAAGTGTGAGGCGAACCAGTCTTCATCTTCACCGCGATCGAGAAACACCTGCAAACAGCCGAGACCCAGGGTGATCAGGCTGATACCGATATAGTCGATTTTCAGCCGGCCCTTCGCCCACTTGCGCTCCCACGGCGGATCTTCCAGCAGCTGATAGATCGCCAGCACCGTGAGGATCCCCACCGGAATATTGATAAAGAACACCCAGCGCCAGCTGTAGTTATCGGTGATCCAGCCACCGAGCGTCGGGCCAATTACCGGCGCGACAATAATGGCAATCGATGACAGGCCAAAAGCCTTGCCGCGATCTTCCGGCTTGAAGTAATCCAGCAGCACCGACTGCTGCACCGGTTGCAGCCCGCCGCCGAAGAAGCCCTGCAGCACGCGGAACAGAATGATTTGCCACAGCTCGGTGGCAATGCCGCACAGGAAGGAGCAGATGGTAAACATCACGATGCAGATCAGAAAGAACTGCTTGCGCCCAAACAGGCGGCTGAAAAAGGCCGAGATCGGCAGCACAATGCCGTTGGCGACCAGATAGGAGGTCAGTACCCAGGTGGATTCATCGTAGCTGGATGACAGCGACCCGGCTATGTGCGGCAGCGCGACGTTAACGATGGTGGTGTCCAGAATCTCCATGAACACCGCCAGCGTTACCGTGATGGCAACCAGCCAGGGATTGCTGGCCGGACGCCAGCTTTCGCTCGCACTCATTCCACCGTCACCTTCGGTTCAACCGACAAGCCAAGCGGCAGCGGATGATTCGGGTCGAGTCCTTTATCAATCACAATTTTCACCGGCACGCGTTGCACAATCTTCACGTAGTTACCGGTGGCGTTCTCGGCCGGGAAGGTAGAGAAGCGCGAGCCGGAGCCCATCTGCACGCTGTCGACGTGCCCTTCCAGCTTCATGTCCGGCCAGGCATCAACGCCAATCTCCACTTTATCGCCCGGATTCATGCGCGCCAGCTGCGACTCTTTGAAGTTGGCGGTGATCCAGATATCCGGCGATACCAGCGAAAACAGCGCGCTGCCGGCCTGTACCAGCGTACCGGGCTGCACGTTGCGTTTGGTGACGAAACCGTCATAAGGCGCGCGGACTTCGGTGTAAGAGAGGTTAAGCTCGGCAGTGTTGAGCTGAGCCCTGGCTTGCTCGACCTGCTGCTGCCGCGCTTCGACATTGGTTTCCTGCTGGCGAATCTGCAACTGCACCTGCGAGGCCACTTCGACCTGCGCTTTGGCGCTTTGCAGCTGCGCTTCAGCCGAGCGTAACTGCGCAGCGGCGGTATCGATATTGCGCTGCGAGGTCGCGCGCGGGTCAACCCCGCGCTGACGACGGTAATCCGCCTGCGCATTGAGTAAATTGGCCTGCGCCCGCGCCTGGTCGGCCAGCGCCTGATCGCGCTGCGCCGGATATTGCACCCGTGCCAGCGCCAGCTGCGCCTGCGCCTGATGCAGCTGCGCCTGCGCCAGACCGAGCTGTGCTTTGGCCTGATCGCGCTGTGCGGCGTTATCACGCGGGTCGATCAGCACCAGCAGATCGCCCTTCTTCACCCGCTGGTTATCTTTTACCAGCAGCTGCACCACGTAGCCCGACGCTTTGGGCGCGATGGTCACGGCATCGCCTTCGGTGAACGCATCGTCGGTGGTTTCAATGTTGCGCGTGCTAAACCAGAACCAGAATCCCACCAGCAGCATAATCACCACCACAATCGCCAGAATGATCAGCGGCTTTTTGCCGGGGCGTTTACGCGGTGATTGCTCGTTATCCTGACTGGAATCTGACGTGTTGTTGTCTTTTTGCTCATCGGCGGATGGCGGATTGTGGTTTTCACTCATAATTTGTCATCACTGGCTGGTAATCCCGATCCCCGGGCGAAACGGTCAACTTAACCTTAGATGGGAAATTGACAAATGCCAGTGTAACTTTACATAAGCTAACATCCGACGCATTTTCTGCCACATCACTTAACGCGCTGATAAATCAGCGCGTCTTGCTAAGGCGGACAGGTTGGTCAGGGTTAACGCAGCAGCTGTAACAACAGCCAGCCGCACAGCATCGACCAGGCAAGCATCGGCAGGGAAAACAGATGGAAACGCCACCACACTTTGGCGTCCTGTGCCATGCGCAGCGCAATCAGGTTGGCCAGCGATCCCGGCAGCAGGCCAAAGCCGCCGATATTCACCGCCCAGGCCAGCACTTCGGAAGGCGGGACTTTTTGTAACAGCAGAATAGTGGCCGGCACGTTGCTGATCACCTGTGACAGGCCAATCGCCAGCAGATAGATACCACCCTCGCCCAGCTGACCGATGGCGGCAAAATGCGGCTGCAGAATGGGCAGATGCATCAGTAAAAAGACATCAATGAACATCGCCACGAACACCAGCAGCAGGCTCCAGTCGATGGTCGCCAGCACCTGACGCGCCATCAGCAGAAAACAGCCCGCCACCAGCAGCAGCGCCCAGCCGGTGAGTTTCAGCTCCAGCGCGACGATAAACACCACGTACAGCAGCACGCTGACGATAAACAGCGGTTTCTGCCACTGCTGATTGCCTGGTGCATCATGCTTCTCAATGCTGCGCGCCGGGAAGCTAAACCACGTCAGCCCCACTAGCGTCAGCATCAGCATCGCCGCCAGCGGCGCCATCTGACCGATGAAACCGGCCACGCTGAGCGTGCCGTGGCTCCACAGCAGGATATTTTGCGGGTTGCCGACCGGCGTCAGCAATGAGCCGGCATTGACCGCCAGCGCTTCAAAGATGATCAGTCTGGAGATAGGCAGGCGCGAGAACTTGCGCAGCGTCAGCGTGAGCGGCACCAGGATAAACAGCGCCACATCATTGGTCAGGAAGGTCGAGAGCAGCGCCGCCGCACACACCATAAACAGCGCCAGCGTGCGTTCGTGCTGGAAGCCCTGCGCCAGCCGCGCACCGAGCACATCAAAATAGCCGCTGTTTTCCAGCCCTTTTGTCAGCATCAGCAAACCGGTGAGCGTCATGATGGTGTGCCAGTCAACGGCGGCGGGCAGCTGCGGCCAGCGGTAATCCGCCAGCGGCAACAAAATCACGCCCAACAGCAACAGTAAATGCAAAACGCGGTCACGCATTAAGGAACGAAGCACGATGGGCATGATGGCAGAAGGCCTTGTAGGTTAGCGATTCTCGTAAAATTTCTGGAACACGGCGAGGGTTTCATCACTGACGTGATGCTCGAGCCCTTCGGAATCCCGGCGGGCGGTTTCCGGGCTGACGCCCAGCGCCAGCAGAAAGGTTTCAACGATATGATGGCGCACGCGGCTGGCTTCAGCCAGCTTCTCGCCTTCCGGAGTGAGGAACACGCCGCGATACGGCACCTGCTCAACCAGACCGGTGGTACTGAGACGCTTCAGCATTTTGGCCACGGTCGGCTGCGAAACGCCCAGGCGTGCCGCCATGTCGACCTGGCGCGCCTCGCCAAATTCACGAATTAAATCAGAGATTAACTCAACGTAATCGTCAATCAGCTCACGGCGATGCGCTTCGCGTACCTGACGAAATCCTTCGACATGCTCCTCAATATCTTTCAGCGGCCCCTGGGGCATGTGGGTGGCGCTTTTCGCACGACGACTCATTCAGCTTCCTCTTTATTATCTGCCGCACTTTACCTGCGGTGCGGGCTGGCTGCGCTCATTGTAAACCAGGCACAAATAAGCACAAATTTTTCCTGA
Organism: gamma proteobacterium symbiont of Lampromicra miyakona; assembly: GCF_059730895.1. Taxonomy (NCBI): domain Bacteria; kingdom Pseudomonadati; phylum Pseudomonadota; class Gammaproteobacteria; species gamma proteobacterium symbiont of Lampromicra miyakona. The sequence goes on from NZ_AP035932.1 coordinate 2,665,964, forward strand.
ATAGTGTTGGCTAAAGAGTATAGCCAGTGCTATCTTTGTACATGTTGTAAGCGAATAGCCTACAAAGGAGGCAACGATGAACGAACCCTGGCTGTTGCTGCTCCTTTTCCTGCTGTTTATTGCAGGGCTGTGCTTACTGTTGGGTTACCCGTTTTCCAGGAGGTAAAGATGAGCACGATGAAAAGCTGCCTCGACTGCGGCAAATGCTTCCAGACCGTACAAAGCAAACCGGCTTTTGAGCTGAAGTCGCTGTTGTGTCTGTTTAGCCGCTCGCCTTTTGCCCTGCGCCTGATGCTGCTTGAGAAACTGACCGGCAAAAAAATCGCCGCGCAGCCCTGCCCGAATCTGATCTGGCGCGGCTGAGTTTCCTCAGGGCTTCACAGTCTGACCCGCTGCCTGCAGCGGGTTTTATTTTGCCTGCGAAAAACGCCCTTCACGGCAGCGTTTTCAGGCATAAAAAAACGGCCCGTAAAGGGCCGTTTCTGTGCAACTCTGGTCTAAGCAAAAACTTAGAAGCTGTAACCTACGCCAGCAATCCAGGTGCCCACGTCGACGTTACGGATGCGGCTCTGCTCGTAGCCCACGTCCAGAGCAACGTTCTGGATTGGGTTGAACTGCATACCTGCGCCGTAAGAGAAGCCTACGTCGCTGCTGTCGGTTTTAGACTGACCGGCAGTCTGGTTCTGCTGGTATTTGCCGTAGCCGATACCTACTACGCCGTAGATGCTGGCCCAGTCGTTCAGACGGTAAGCCGGACCACCGGTGATGCCGTAGTACTGACCTTTGTTGTACACGCCATCTTCAGTGCGATCTTTTTCGGTGTAGGTGAAAGAACCGATCCAACCCAGTGGGTTAGAACCGTCTTCGTAGCGGTATTTCAGGTTGAAGCCGTTAGCTTTGTTAGCAACGCCCTGATAGTCGCTCTGCGCGTAGCCGGCAGAAACGGTGCTCTGTGCCATGGCGGAACCAGCGGAAACTGCCAGTACACAAGCCAGTGCTGAAAGACATGCAATTTTTTTCATAACCACCTCAAATGTGAATATACTTCTCTCCTGACAACGCTAAAAATATAACAAAACTTAGCAAGAAACTCTGCCCGCATTTTGTTGTCTAACAGATTGTTTGGTGTAACAGAAAGTTAATGAACTTTCCTATGTCATTCATTTTTCTTATAAAAAGCATCATCTTTCTGCAATAATCCTGCGCACAGAAAATTATCGGTTTAAGTAAATTCCTAAACTAACCTGACATTTCTTTACGGAAATGGCCCTGAAAACGCTGTTTTTTCAGCCAGTCGCTGGTGCATTTTTTCCACCGTCGCGCTTTATTCGCCGAAATTTCGCCCGAAAAGAGGTGTGAATGAGGCGTCACTGACGCCAGATGATGCGAGGCGGCCGCGCCCGATAAAAAAGCGGCGACAGAAACCCCGCATCATTGCCTCAGCCGCCTCCTTATTTCCCGCCGATTGCTTTACACTGGCTGCCCGTTGCCTGGTTATTCATCATCACAGGAATTGATCACAGGATGTCTGCACCTCTTTCCCACCCCAAACTAGCGCCGGTAGTGCTGCCGGTTGCCGTATTACTGATCGCCATGCTGTCGCTGCAGGGCGGCGCGTCACTGGCAAAATCGCTATTTCCTACCGTCGGTGCGCCTGGCATTACCGCGCTGCGTCTGGGACTGGGCACGCTCATCCTGTGCGCGATTTTCAAACCCTGGCGCCTGCGCTTCAGTGCAAAGCAGCGCAAGCCGCTGCTGATGTATGGACTGGCGCTGGGCTGCATGAATTACCTGTTCTATCTCTCGATCCGCACCGTGCCGCTGGGCGTAGCGGTGGGGCTGGAGTTTCTTGGCCCGCTGACGCTGGCGCTGGCCGGCGCACGCCGTCCGCTGGATTTTCTCTGGGTGCTGCTGGCGGTCACCGGCCTGTGGTTCCTGCTGCCGATTGGCCATGGCCTGAGCCATATTGATCCCACCGGCGCGCTGCTGGCCGTGGGTGCCGGCGCCTGCTGGGCGGTCTATATTCTGACGGGCCAGCGGGCAGGCGCGGAACACGGCCCGGCCACGGTGGCAATGGGCTCGCTGATCGCCTCAGTGATTTTTGTGCCGCTCGGTCTGACCTTTGCCGCGCCCGGTATCTGGCAGTGGGAAATTCTGCCGCTGGCGTTGCTCATCGCCCTGCTCTCCAGCGCCATTCCTTACTCGCTGGAAATGATGGCGCTGACGCGTCTGCCGGCGCGCATTTTCGGCACGCTGATGAGTCTGGAACCGGCGATGGCGGCGCTCTCCGGCATGTTGTTCCTCGGCGAGCTGCTGACGCTGCAGCAATGGCTGGCGCTGCTGGCGATTATCGCGGCGTCTGCCGGCTCGACGCTCACCATGAAACAGAAAGCGGCACATATAAATGAAGTGGATATCAACACGCCGCAATAAGCCGTACCGGTCAGCCGGTTATTTAACCGGCTGTATATAGACACATTCTCATTATCATTTCTTAAATAGCCGCACGGTAAGCAGTTATTATTTTGCAACATGATAGAAAAATAATTAACACATGAAATAAAATATTGATTTTAATGTGTTTTAATAAAGCCGTTATTTTCACGGCTTAACATTAAGCTTTAGCTATTCCTGTCATTGATTTAATCAATCCTGCAGAGTGAAAAACTGCTGCTATACTTATTCCCGTGCTTGATTAGGACAACCATCAATAAGAGGACATTAATGATGAGTACCGCAAAACTGGTTAAAACAAAATCTTCCGATCTGATTTATACCCGCAATGACGTGGCTGATAGCGAGAAGAAAGCTACCATCGAGGTGCTCAACCGTCTGGTCGTGGAATTTATTGACCTGTCGCTGATCACCAAGCAGGCGCACTGGAACATGCGTGGCGCGAATTTCATTGGCGTACATGAAATGCTGGATGGCTTCCGTACCGCGATTACCGATCACCAGGACACCATTGCAGAACGTGTGGTACAGCTGGGCGGCGTTGCGCTGGGCACCACGCAGGTGGTTAACGACAAGTCTCCGCTGAAAAGCTATCCGCTGAATATTCACAGCGTACAGGATCACCTGAAAGCGCTGGCCGATCGTTACGCCGTCGTCGCTAACGATACGCGTAAAGCCATCAGTGAAGTGAAAGACGAAGATACGGCCGATATCTTTACTGCCGCATCACGTGACCTTGATAAGTTCCTGTGGTTTATCGAATCAAATATCGAGTAATGCTCAAACAGGCGGGTTATCCCGCCTTTTTTATGCCTGCTACCCGCCCGGCTTTTTTGACGCCGTTAACAATTCCTTAATCCTTTCTTTCCCTTATTATCACTCTGATGCACACTGTGCCTGCACCACCACAGCACAATGCACCATTTTGGTGATTCATTCTGGTGCAAACTTTTCCCGGCGTGCAGAATCGTGTCAGCCTGCCCCGGCAATCTGTTGATTTCCGCGTTTGAGAAAAGTTGGCATAATTTTTTCATATGATGAGCCGTACATCAGGCCACCAGGCCTGAAGGGTAATAAGGAAAAAAATGATGAAGTCGTTGATTAAAGTCTCCGTGGCCGCGCTGGCGCTGGCCTTCTCGCTTTCCTCCACTGCAGCAGAGAAAAAACTGGTGGTCGCTACCGACACCGCCTTCGTTCCGTTTGAATTTAAACAGGGCGACAAGTACGTCGGCTTTGATATCGACCTGTGGGACGCTATCGCTAAACAGCTGAAGCTGGATTACACCCTGAAGCCGATGGATTTCAGCGGCATCATTCCGGCGCTGCAGACCAAAAACGTTGACCTGGCGCTGGCCGGCATCACCATTACCGAAGAACGTAAAAAAGCCATCGAATTCTCTGACGGCTACTACAAAAGCGGCCTGCTGGTGATGGTGCGTAACAACGAAAACGACATCAAGGGCATCGACGATCTGAACGGTAAAGTGGTGGCAGTGAAAAGCGGCACCGGTTCGGTGGATTACGCCAAAGCGCATATCAAAACCAAAGACCTGCGCCAGTTCCCGAACATCGATAACGCGTACATGGAGTTAGGCACTAACCGTGCTGACGCCGTGCTGCACGACACGCCAAACATCCTGTACTTCATCCACACCGCTGGCAAAGGCCGTTTCAAAGCCGTCGGTGACTCCATCGAAGCGCAGCAGTATGGCATCGCTTTCCCGAAAGGCAGCGACGACCTGCGTGAGAAAGTGAATGGCGCGCTGAAAACCCTGCACGACAACGGTACCTACAACACTATCTATAAAAAATGGTTCGGCAGCGAACCTAAATAATTCAGGCCTGACGCCTTTTTATCAGCAGGGAGCTTTGTTCTCCCTGCTTTTTACATTTCCACTGCAACAGATTCTGGAGTCACACCATGGAGTTTGACTGGAGCGTCATCTGGCCCGCCTTACCGATCCTGATCGAAGGCGCCAAAATGACCCTGCTTATCTCGATCCTCGGCCTGATTGGCGGCCTGGTTATCGGCCTCGTAGCCGGTTTCGCCCGCGCCTACGGCGGCTGGATCACCAACAACATCGCGTTAGTGTTCATTGAACTGATTCGCGGCACGCCGATCGTGGTGCAGGTGATGTTCATCTACTTCGCCCTGCCGATGGCCTTCCCGGACCTGCGCATCGACCCGTTCACCGCCGCCGTCGTGACCATCATGATCAACTCCGGTGCCTACATTGCGGAGATTACCCGCGGTGCGGTGCTGTCGATCAACAAAGGTTTCCGTGAAGCCGGCCTGGCGCTTGGCCTGTCGCGCCGCGAAACGCTGCGCTACGTAATCATGCCGCTGGCGCTGCGCCGCATGCTGCCGCCGCTGGGTAACCAGTGGATCGTCAGCATCAAAGACACCTCGCTGTTCATCGTGATTGGCGTGGCGGAACTGACCCGTCAGGGCCAGGAGATCATCGCCGGTAACTTCCGCGCGCTGGAGATCTGGAGCGCCGTTGCCATCATTTACCTGGTTATTACGCTGGTGTTGAGCTTTGTGCTGCGCCGTATTGAGAAAAGGGTGAAAATCCTGTGATTGAATTTAAAAACGTCTCGAAAAACTTCGGCCAGACTCAGGTACTGCACGACATCAACCTGAAAATTAATCAGGGTGAAGTGGTGGTGATCATCGGGCCGTCCGGCTCCGGTAAATCTACCCTGCTGCGCTGCATCAACAAGCTGGAAGAGATCAGCAGCGGCGAACTGATTGTCGATGGCATGAAAGTTAACGATCCGAAAGTGGATGAACGCCTGATTCGTCAGGAAGCCGGTATGGTGTTCCAGCAGTTCCATCTGTTCCCGCAGATGAGCGCGCTGGACAACGTGGCCTTTGGTCCGATCCGCGTGCGCGGGGCGAAGAAAGACGCCGCACACAAACTGGCGCGTGAGCTGCTGGGCAAGGTCGGCCTCGCCGAGCGTGCGCACCACTTCCCTTCTGAGCTGTCCGGCGGCCAGCAGCAGCGCGTGGCGATTGCCCGTGCGCTGGCGGTGAAGCCGAAGATGATGCTGTTCGATGAGCCAACCTCGGCACTCGATCCCGAGCTGCGTCACGAAGTGCTGAAAGTGATGCAGGATCTGGCGGAAGAAGGCATGACCATGGTGATCGTGACCCATGAAGTGGGCTTCGCACAGAAAGTGGCGTCGCGCCTGATCTTTATCGACAAAGGTACCATCGCGGAAGATGGCAATCCGGACGATCTGATCACCAACCCGCCGAGCGACCGCCTGCGTGAGTTCCTGCAGCACGTCTCTTAATACGGCGTAGAAACAACAAAGCCGCTGCGGTTCCCCGTAGCGGCTTTTTTTTACCTGAGCAGCGGTTAACGTGCCAGACGCTGCGCGCGCGTGGCGGGCGGTAAAAATGTCCAGGCGATAAAGCGGCTCTGCTTCTGGCCCTGCGCCATGTCGACGATGCGTACCTGATAAGCGTCGTGCGCCTTCAGCCGATCGCGCAGCTCGGGCAGATGCTCTTTGCGCGACACCAGCGAGGTAAACCAGACGATGCGATCGCCCAACGCGACGCTTTCATCGATCATCCGGCCGATAAACGCACGCTCACCGCCGTCGCACCACAGCTCGTTATGCTGACCGCCGAAGTTAAGCGGCGCCTGCCTGCTCAGGCCGAGATTGCGCACTTTACGCTGGCTGCCGGCCGCCGCATCGGCCGCCGAGGCGTGGAACGGCGGATTACACAGTACTGCGTGATAGCGTTCGTTCTTATGCACCACGCCAGCAAAAATCGCGCTCTCCTGCTTCTGACGGCGCAGGCGAATGGCGCGCTGCAGGCCGGGATTGCTGGACACAATCTGACTGGCGGCGTTAACAGCGTCCGCGCTGATGTCGGTGCCGGTAAAGCGCCAGCCATACTCCGCGTGACCGATCAGCGGATAGATGCAGTTGGCGCCGCAGCCAATATCCATCACGTCGAGATCGCGCGGCAGCACGCCACCGTTATCGCTGGCCAGCAGATCCGCCAGCGCATGGATATAGTCAGCGCGGCCCGGCACCGGCGGCGTCAGATAGCCTTCCGGCAGCTGCCAGTTCAGGTTATAAAACAGTTTCAGCAGCGCCTGATTCAGCAGCAGCACCGCGTGCGGATCGGCGAAATCGACCGACAGCTCACCGTAACCATTGGGGCGCACTTTGTCCGCCAGCGGCGGATGCGCGGCAGTCAGGGCAGCAAAATCATAACGGCCCTGATGGCGGTTACGCGGATGAAAGAGCGCGGTAGCGGCAGGCTTGTTCATAGATTCTCCGGACATTAATGCGCGCGTAAGATACGCTGGATGACGGCAGCGCACAATCCGCCAGGAAAATTTAGTGCAACGAATTTAAATCTATTCTCCCTAAAACTGCATCCGCAATACTGCGTCCAGCCGCCAGCGCCGCCGGAACACGCAGTATCCAGGACGAATCAGGAGCGCAAATGCGTCAACGTTACACTTATCAGCCACGCAGTGGACACGGTCTGCCTCACGATCCGCTCAACGCCATCGTCGGCCCGCGCCCGATTGGCTGGGTTAGCTCGCAAAGCGCCAGCGGCCAGCGCAATCTGGCACCCTATAGTTTCTTTAACTGTTTTAACTACCATCCGCCAATCATTGGTTTTGCCAGCAGCGGCTGGAAAGACAGCGTGCAGAATATCAGTGAAACCGGCGAGTTCGTCTGGAACCTGGCGACGCGTCCACTGGCAGAAGCCATGAATGAGAGCTCCGCCTCGGTGCCGTCCGATCACGACGAGTTTGCCCTCGCCGGCCTGACGCCGCTGGCCGCTTCCCACGTTAACGTCAGCATGGTGGCAGAAAGCCCGGTCAACTTTGAGTGTCGCCTCACGCAGCTGATTCGCCTGCAGGATGCACAGGGGGGCGAGCTGGAGAGCTGGCTGGTACTGGGCGAAGCGGTGGCGATTCACATCGATGAAGCTCTGCTGGAGAACGGCATCTATCAGACCGCCAAAGCGCAGCCGATTCTGCGCGCCGGCGGTCCTTCCGCCTATTACGCGATCAGCGAAGATCAGCGTTTTGATCTGGTGCGCCCGGACGCGCGCCGCGGTTAAATCAGGACACTGGCGGCGCGACACATTGCGCCGCTAGCAGGCCAGCGTCTGTAATACCTTCACCGCCCGGGCTATCTCCGGTGCCAGCCAGCGATCCTCCTGCCAGGTAGCAACCTCAGCGCGCAGCGCACGTAGCGCCCGGCCCGTGCCGCGGGCCAGCTGCGCCTCACCGTGAAAATCCAGCGCCTGCGCCGCCAGCAGGTACTCAATCGCCAGCACCTGCCAGAGGTTATTCAGCAGTCTGAGCAGCTTGAGCGCCGCGCCGGTACCGAGGCTGAGGTGATCCTCCTGCAGTCCCGAGGTGACGTAATTGTCCAGCACCGCCGGCTGCGCCAGCTGACGATTCTCCGCGCACAGGGAAGCCGCCACGTATTGCGCGATCATCATGCCGGAGTTGACGCCCGGCTGCGCTACCAGAAACGGCGGCAGCCCGCTGACCAGCGGATTGACCAGCCGATCCAGCCGGCGCTCGGCAATGCTACCAATCTCCGCCATGGCAATCGCCAGCAGATCGGCCGCCATGGCAACCGACTCGCCGTGCGGATTGGCCTGCGACACCACGCGCCAGTCGTCCGGCGTGCCCAGCACCAGCGGATTATCGGTGCAGGCATTCAGCTCGATCTCAAGCTGACGCGCCGCGTGGGCGAACTGATCGCGGCTGGCGCCGTGCACCTGCGGCATCGAACGCAGGCTGAGTGCATCCTGGGTGCGTATGCCGCAGCTCGCCGCCAGCAGCGGGCTGTCGCTCAGCAGCGCACGCAGACGCTGGCCGCTGTGCTGCATACCGGGGCTGGCTTTCAGCGCAATCACCTCGGCATCAAAGGCCGCCAGCTGACCGCGCAGCGCTTCAAAGCTCATCGCGCCGGTGACATCCGCACAATCCAGCAGCCGCGCCGCATCGTCCAGCGCCAGACAGCTCAGCCCGGTCATGCACGGCGTACCGTTGACCAGGCTCAGGCCCTCTTTGGCACCGGGGCGATACGGCTGTAAACCGGCCAGCCGCAGCGCCTGCTCCGCCGGCATCACCTGTTGCTGGTACTCAACCTCGCCCACGCCAATCAGCGCCAGCCCGATATGCGCCATGTGGGTGAGATAACCGACTGAACCCTGCGACGGCACCTGCGGCGTGATCTGCTGATTGAGCAGCGCCAGCAGATGCTGCACCAGCGCCACCGAAACGCCGGATTTGCCGTGGCTGTAGTTGGCGATGGCCGCACACAGAATGGCGCGCGTCTGCTCGCGTGTCAGCAGCGGACCGACGCCGCAGGCGTGGCTCAGCAACGTATTGCGTGACAGCTGGCTGAGCTGGTCTTCTGGCAGCGTGATGTTACACAGCGCCCCCAGCCCGGTGTTGATGCCATAGGCAATCTGACCGCTGGCAACGATCTGTTCGACGATCTCGCGACCGCGCGCAATGCGCTGCCAGGCGGCGGCGCTCAGCGTCAGTTCGGCGTTATGTCGCGCTACCTGTACCAGCGCCTGCCAGGTCAGCGGCGCATCGCCCCAGACGACGGTCATACTGGCTGCTCCGCGTGATGGCTCTGATGGCTGGAGATAAACTGCTTAAAGCGCGATGAACCGCTGGCGCCAAACATCGCTTCCGGCGTGCCCTCGCAATCAATGTTGCCCTGATGCATAAACACCACGCGATTTGAGACGTTGCGCGCGAAGCCCATCTCGTGCGTCACCACCAGCATGGTGCGCCCCTCTTCCGCCAGGCTGCGCATCACTTTGAGCACCTCGCCGACCAGTTCCGGGTCGAGCGCCGAGGTTGGCTCATCAAACAGCATCACTTCCGGATCCATCGCCAGCGCGCGGGCAATTGCCACACGCTGCTGCTGGCCGCCGGAGAGCTGCGCCGGATAAAAATCCTTGCGGTTAAGCAGCCCGACGCGATCCAGCAACTGCTCTGCCTGGGCGATACAACTCTTTTTGTCGCGCTTCAGCACATAGTGCGGACCTTCAATCACGTTCTGCAGCACCGTCATGTGCGACCACAGATTGAAGCTTTGAAACACCATGCCCAGCCGCGAGCGCAGGCGTTCAATCTGCTTAGGATTCGCCGCCAGCTGATGGCCGCGCGCGTGGCGCTTCATTTCAATGGTTTCGCCGCCGACGCTCACCACGCCGGCATCCGGCGTCTCCAGCAGATTGATGCAGCGCAGCAAGGTACTTTTGCCCGAGCCGCTGGCACCGAGAATTGAAATAACATCGCCCTGATGCGCCTGCAGCGAGATGCCTTTGAGCACCTCCATAGCGCCAAAGGATTTATGGATATCAGTGGCGGACAAGGTGACTGGTGAAGTGGAATGCATATTACTCTCCGGCAAGCGGTTTAACGGCGGGCAGCGGCTTTTTTTCAGCGCGGTGCACCGGGGTCAGACGGCGCTCTAACAGCGCGTACAGCTGGACGATAATAAAGTTGAGAATCAGGTAGATCGCCGCAGCGCAGACAAATACTTCCATGGTGCGATAGGTACGCTGGATGATCTGCTGCGCCACGCCGGTGACATCCCACACCGTGACCAGGCTGGCGAGCGCGGTGGATTTCACCAGCAGAATCGCCTCGGTGGAGTACGCCGGCAGCGCATAGCGCAGCATGATCGGCGCGATGATGCGGCGCAGCAGCAGCCAGCGTGACATGCCGCAGGCCAGCCCGGCTTCGACCTGACCTGCCGGCACCGCCAGCAGCGCACCGCGCAGGATCTCAGCGGTGTAAGCGGCGGTACACAGCGACAGCGCCAGCACCGCGCAGATAAACGGCTCGCGCAGAAACGGCCAGACGAAGCTGTGGCGAATCACGCCAAACTGGCCGAGCCCGTAGTAGATAAGAAACAGCTGAATCAGCAGCGGCGAGCCGCGAAACACCAGAATATAGCCGCGCGCAAAACCACTCAGCAGCCGCCAGCGGCTCATGCGCAGCGCCAGAATGCCCAGCGCCAGCAGCCCGCCGCAAACAAAGGCGCTGATAAACAGTCCGAGCGTCACCGGCAGCGCCGCGCTCAGCTTAAGAAAAGTGTCGGCAAGAAAAGCGAAGTCGATCATGCTGCTGCTCCTTAGTGCTGTGCCGCAGTGCGACTTTGCCATGCGCGGCCGAGGCGCGATTCCGCGCGGCGAAACGCATGGTTCGACAGCAGTGTCAGCAGCAGATAGCAGCCACCGCCAATCAGGTAAAAGGTGAAGTAATCGCGCGTTGACCCGGCCGCCACCTGGCTGGCGCGCATCAGCTCGACGATGCCGGTCACTGACACCAGCGCCGAATCTTTCAGGCTCATCTGCCAGACGTTGGACATCCCCGGCAGCGCGTAGCGCACAATCTGCGGGACGAGGATGCGCTGGGCGATACGCCAGCGCGGCATCCCGATGGCTACCGCCGCTTCGACTTCGCCCTTGGCCAGCGCCAGGCGCGCAGCGCGATACACTTCACCCTGATAGGATCCGGAGATGAGCCCGATCGCCAGCGCGCCAATCAGGAACGGCGGCGCTTCAATAAAGCCGTCAGCACCAAACAGCTGGCCGACCAGCGTGATCAACCCCGATCCACCGAAGTAGAACAGGTAGATCACCAGCAATTCCGGGATGCCGCGAAACACCACCGAATAGCTTTCACCCAGCCAGCGCAGCCAGCGCTGGTGCGAGAGTTTCGCCGCCGCCACGCCGGAACCGACCACAGCGCCAATCATCAGCGCCGCCAGCGACAGCAGCAGCGTGGTACCGGCGGCGCTCAGAATCAGGCGACCCCAGCCATCTGCACCAAAACTCAGCAGGCTCATCATCTTTCACCTCACTTACGGCGTTACGTCAGTTTTAAACCACTTCTCGCTCAGCTTTTTCACCGTGCCGTCCGCCAGCGCAGCGTGAATGGCCGCATCGAGTTTGGCCTTCAGATCGTTATCAGCCATGCGCACGCCCATCGCTTCGCCTTCCCCCCAGATCGGACCGCCCAGCTGCGGGCCGCTGAACGTCAGGTTGCTGTTCTCTTTACGCGCCAGCATCGACTGCGCGAAGGTCACGTCATCAAACACCGCATCAATGCGGCCCGCCTGCAGATCGAGAATCGCATCCGCCGAAGCGGTGTATTCGCGCACATCGGCCACGTCTTTAAAGTATTTATCGATAAACGGCGTATACACGGTGCCGGAGGCAATGCCGATGGTTTTGCCCTTGAGCGCCGCCTTCAGCGGGGCGATGGCCGCATTGATGGCAGCCTCGTCGTCGTGCAGTTTGATGATGTTCTTATCGGCCGGCAGCAGCGGGTTATCTTTGCTGGTGATGAAGGTCGCCGGCGTTGACGCGTACGGCGTGGTGAAGTTGACTACTTTTTTCCGGTCCGGCGTAATCACAATCGCATCCATGATGACGTCATATTTCCCGGCGTTCAGTCCGGCAATCATCCCGTCCCAGTTCTGCACCACCAGCTTGCACTGAATGCTCATGCGCTTGCACAGATCTTCCATCAGTTCAGGTTCGAAGCCGCCCAGCTTGCCGCCCGGCAGCGTCAGGTTCCACGGCTCATAGCTGCCTTCAGTGGCGATGGTGATGGATTTCCACTCTTTGGCCTCGGCAGCCACGCCGGCCAGCATCAGGCTGGCAAACAGCGTGGTAAGGCAAAAACGGCGAAACGGGGCACGGTGTGTCATACGTCTTCTCCTGGTGGTTAACAAATCTGGCTGTCTCTGTTGGCTGATACAGCGCAAATGACATTTCATGTATATACAAGTTAGCTTGCGGCAGATCATTGTCGGCATAAGCTTTTTGTGAGCCAGCCAGAATGAATAGTCATCATTGCCGCGCGGTCTTTACTTGTACATACAAGCTAGCAAGGGCTGTGCCAGATCGGCAAAGACGGTAAACGTAGGGGATCGGCGTCAGGCGGACCGCGTCGTGCACACTTTCAGGGCAGGGGTTGCACAGCATTGGGGAGTGAGGCAGCGGTTGTACATCCGCCACATGAGAAACGGGGTCACCGTGATGGCGACCCGCATCAATTAAACGGCTTTCCCCGCCTGCAGAAACGCCTGTAGCAGCGGCTTCAGCACGTGCTGCAACCGCGTGGCGCGACCCTGCTGCCAGGCAAACGGCGGCGCCTCATCCATGTAATTCAGCTGCGCCAGCTCCAGCTGCACCGCCTGCACGCCCTGCGCTGGCTGGCCGTAAGCGCGCGTGATATAGCCGCCTTTGAAGCGTCCGTTCACCACCCAGCTGTAGTCGCTTTGCGCGGCACACACCTGTTCAATCGCCGCGATGCTGGCCGCCGAACAGCTGGCGCCATCGTTGGTGCCGATGTTCAGATCCGGCAGCTGGCCGTCGAACAGGCGCGGAATCACCGAGGCGATGGAGTGCGCATCAAACAGCAGCGCATAGCCATGTTCAGCTTTCAGCCGCGCCAGCTCCTGCTGAATCTGCTGATGATAGGGCTGCCAGATAGTCTCCAGATAGCGCTGACGCGCCGCGTTGTCTGGCGTCATGCCGGGTTTGAAGGTCGGCGTGCCATCAAACAGCGTCTCCGGATAGAGCCCGGTGGTGGCCGTGCTGTACAGCGGCTGGTTGTCCGGCGGACGGTTGAGATCGATCACGAAGCGCGAGTAGTGCCCAATCAGCACGCTGGCACCGAGGTCGCGCACAAAGTCGTACAGCAGCGGAATATGCCAGTCGGTATCCGGCAGGCCGCGCGCGGCCTCGCTCAGCCCGGCGTCAACCTCCGGCGTCAGTTGGGTACCGGCATGCGGAATACTGACCAGCAGCGGTAGCTTACCGGCGGTGAAATGAAAAGGGGTCATTGCGCTTCTCCACGATAGATAACCTGGCACGGCAGTTCGCCGCCCAGCCAGTAAACCAGCTCAGCCGGGCGAGCCAGCGGCCAGTGGACAAAATTGGCTACTTTGCCTGGCTCCAGCGAGCCGTGCGTGGCCTGCAGGCCAAGCGCCTTCGCGCCCCACAGTGTGACGCCGGCCAGCGCTTCCTCCGGCGTCAGGCCAAACAGCGTACAGCCCATGTTCAGCATCAGCCGTAGCGACAACGCCGGTGACGTGCCCGGATTGGCATCGCTGGCCAGCGCCATCGGCACGCCGTGCTGGCGGAACAGTTCGACCGGCGGACGCTGCGTCTCGCGCAGCAGGTAGAACGCTCCGGGCAGCAGTACCGCCACCGTGCCATGTTCCGCCATCGCGCGCGCATCCTGTTCGGTGGCATATTCGAGGTGATCGGCAGAGAGCGCGCCATAGCGCGCCGCCAGTGCGGCACCGCCGAGCGCCGACAGCTGTTCAGCATGCAGCTTCACCGGCAGGCCGAGCGCTTTGGCGGCATCAAATACCGCGCTCACCTGCTGCGGTGACAGCGCCAGGTGTTCGCAAAACGCGTCGACCGCATCCGCCAGCCCCTCCGCTTTCACCCGCGCTAACAGGCGTTGACAGATAATATCAATCCAGCCCTGCGGGTTATCCCTGAACTCTGGCGGGAAGCCGTGCGCCGCCAGGCAGGTGGCCTGCACATCGGCAGGCACCGACTGCGCCAGCTCGCGGATAGCGCGCAGCAGAGTGAGCTCGCTCTCTTCGTCCAGGCCGTAGCCGGATTTAATCTCCACCGTGGTAACGCCTTCGGCCAGCAGGCGATCGAGCCGCCAGCGCGCCGAATCCACCAGCTGCTGCTGGCTGGCCGCGCGCGTGGCGCGCACCGTCGACAGGATGCCGCCGCCCTGCGCGGCGATCTCCGCGTAGCTCACGCCGTTGAGCCGCTGTTCGAACTCCTGGCTGCGATCGCCGCCAAACACCAGATGCGTGTGGCAATCCACCAGACCGGGCGTAATGATGCCGCCGTCAAACTGCTGCTGCCGGCGCGGGGCAAAGTCCGGTAACGCACTGCGCGGGCCGACCCACACCAGCTCGCCGTTATCCACCGCCACGGCGCCATCCTCAATCAGGTTATAGCGACCGTCACGCATGGTGACCACATCGGCCCCCAGCCACAGGCTGTCGATCTGTTTACTTGCCATCCCACTCCCCTTTTGTCTGGCGATTTACACTGCGCCTCAAAGTATGTATATGTATATACAACTTTCCGCCATTGAGGATCAACCATGGCAGTTTATTTTGCCCCACGCGCACGCCTGGCCGACGGCTGGCAGGAAAACGTGCTGATCGCAACCGACGATCAGGGATTTATTCGCGCCCTTACCGCCGACAGTACGCCCGGTGACGCCGTGCGCCTGGCCGGCCCGGTGATTCCGGCAATGGCCAACCTGCATTCCCATGCCTTCCAGCGCGCCATGGCCGGGCTGGCGGAAGTGGCAGGCGATCCGCAGGACAGCTTCTGGACGTGGCGCGATCTGATGTACCGCATGGTGCAGCGCCTGTCGCCTGAGCAGGTCGGTGCCATCGCCACCCATCTCTACATTGATATTCTCAAAGGCGGCTACAGCCAGGTGGCGGAATTTCACTATCTGCATCACGATCCGCACGGCCAGCCGTACGCCGACGATGCGATGCTGCACCAGCTAATGCAGGCGGCGCACACCGCCGGTATCGGCCAGACGCTGCTGCCAGTGCTGTACAGCTACAGCGGCTTCGGTGCGCAGCCGGCCAGCGACGGTCAGCGACGCTTCATTCAGCACACCGATGCCTATCTGCAACAGCAGCAGCGCGTCGCGCAGTGGAGCGCGCAGCAGCCGCTGATCAATCACGGCCTGTGCTTCCACTCGCTGCGCGCGGTGAGCGAAGCCCAGATGCATGAAGTGCTGGCCGCCAGCGCTGCGCATCTGCCGGTGCACATTCACGTTGCCGAGCAGGAAAAAGAGGTCAATGACAGTCTGGCGTGGAGCGGCGAGCGGCCGGTGGCGTGGCTGTATAACCGCTTTGCCGTCGATGCGCGCTGGTGCCTGATTCACGCCACCCATCTCGATCAGCCGGAGATCGCGCGCATGGCGGAGAGCGGTGCCATTGCCGGGCTGTGTCCCACCACCGAAGCCAACCTCGGCGACGGCATCTTCCCGGCGGTGGAGTACATCGGGCGCGGCGGGCGCTGGGGCATTGGCTCCGACAGCCACGTTTCGCTCAGTGCGCTGGAGGAGCTGCGCTGGCTGGAGTATGGCCAGCGGCTGCGCGACCGTCGCCGCAACCGCATCACGCTCACCGATCAACCTTCGGTCGGCGATCTGCTGTGGCAGCAGGCAGCGCAGGGCGGCGCGCAGGCCTGTGGTATTGCCGGCGGTGAGCTGGCGGTGGGCAAACGCGCCGACTGGCTGGTGCTGGAGGAGGATGCGCTGCTGGCCAGCGTCAGTTCCGCCGCGCTGATCAATCGCTGGCTGTTTGCCGGCAGCAGCCAGCAAATTCGAGACGTGTTTGTTGCCGGACAGCCGGTGATTCAGCAAGGCCACCACGCGGCGGAAGAAGCGGCCGCCGCTGGCTTCGCCCGGGCAATGCGGGCACTGCAATGATCGCGCGCTTTGACTACGCGCAGCTGCCGGTCAGCCGCTGGCGCAACGGCGGTGGGGAAACGCGCGAAATTATCAGCTATCCGCCGGGCGCAGCAGAGTTCCAGTGGCGCGCCAGCATCGCCACCATCGACGCCGACGGGCCGTTCTCGCCCTTCCCCGGCGTCGATCGGGTAATTACCCTGCTTCAGGGCGATAGCGTGCTGCTGCGCTGTGAACAGGCCGAACAGCCGTTGCTGCCCCATCAGCCGTGGGCCTTTCCCGGCGAATGGGCGATAGAGGCGCAGGTTAGCGGCAGCTGTCAGGACTTCAATATCATGACGCGGCGCGACAGCTGGCGCGCGGCGGTAAGCGTGGAGCAGCAGACGGTCAGCAGCCTGCATGGCGTGGCGTATGTGCTGGCCGGTACATGGCGCAGCAGTGCGGGCGAGACGCTGCAGGCGCAGCAGGGAATGTGGTGGCTGCAGGAGCAGCAGCAGCTGGTGCCGCAAACGGCAGAGGCCAGCCTGCTGTTTATCGCGCTTAGCCGTGTCCCCTGAAGCGGCCCAGCAATTTGTAGCGTGAGCCTGGATAGAGCAGGCGCGCATAGGTAACGATTTTGTTGTCGCTCCACGTCTGGCGACGGATAAGCAGGCACGGCTCGTGCTCATCCAGCGCCAGATGCTTACGCTGGCGCAAATCCGGCAGTACCGCTTCAACGATATGCTCACCGGCAGTCAGCGGGGCGACGCGCATCAGATAGGTATACGGCGTCAGGCTGTGGTAATCCTGGCTGAGGTAGTCAGGCGCGACCAGCGGATTGACCAGACGATCTTCCAGCTGCACCGGCAGCTCATTTTCGTAGTGCACGATCAGCGAATGATACAGCGTCTGGCCGGTGGAGAGTCCCAGCACCGCCGCCTGTTCCGGATCGGCCTTCATCTGACCTATCGAGAGAATTTTGCAGCTGTGCGTGTGGCCGCGCTGGGCAATTTCATCGGCGATGTTATGCACTTCCAGCATTGCGGTGTAGCCCTTCATCTCCGCGACAAAGGTCCCGACGCCCTGCATGCGCACCAGAAATCCTTCGCTGGTGAGCTCCCGCAGCGCGCGGTTGATGGTCATGCGGCTGACGCCCAGTTCATTGACCAGCTCGCTCTCCGACGGCACCCGCTGATTGGCTTTCCAGTGACCTTCGCGGATCTGGCTGACGATTGCCTGCTTAACGCGCTGGTAAATGGGCGCGGGTTCATCCCCCATCGCTGCCGCCAGCTGTGCGATTGCCGTTTGCTCCGCCATTTCCTGTTCCTTTTCCGAATGATGTGTGAAGTTTACTGTCTCGCCGCCTAAATGTATATACATCCAATAGTGCAAAGCCTGCCCGCGTGGTGCAGTCGCCGCCCGCTTTTGGTGCAGCGTACCAGGCTGGAGGTTGCCGCGCCCGCATTGCGGCACGTTTCACAGAATACGATCAATCTGGCACAGCGCTTGCTACTTGTATAGACAAGATTAGACACTTATGCTTCACTCACAACACTTATAGCGTCTCTGGCGGATGCCATCGCATCTTGCGCACCGCCACAACGTGGCAGATAACTTGTATAGACAGGAGTAGACTATGTCAGGTTCGGTTCAGGCAATTCGCCTCGTTCCCGGTGAAGTGGACCTCGCCACCTTACGCCGTATTTATCAGGAGAAGGTGATGCTGCAGCTGGCAGAGGAAGCGCGGGCGGATATTGACCGCGCCCGTGAAACCGTCGAGGCCATCGTCGCCTCCGGCAAGGTGGTGTACGGCATCAACACCGGCTTCGGCAAGCTGGCGCAGACGCAGATTCCCGCCGAACGCCTGGCGGAACTGCAGCGTAACCTGGTGCTGTCACACAGCGTCGGCCTCGGCGATCTGCTGCCGGACAACGTCACCCGCCTGGTGGTCGCCAGCAAAATCATCAGCCTGGCACGCGGCCACTCGGGCATCCGCATGGAACTGATTGACACGCTGCTGGCGCTGTTCAACGCTGGCGTGATGCCGTGCATCCCGGCGAAGGGATCGGTTGGCGCATCCGGCGATCTGGCGCCGCTGGCGCATCTCTCCCTGATGCTGCTCGGTGAAGGCCAGGTGCGCATTGACGGCCAGCTGGTGCCCGCCAGCGAAGGCCTGGCCCGCGTCGGCCTGCAGCCGATTGTGCTGGGGCCAAAAGAGGGTCTGGCGTTGCTCAACGGCACTCAGGTCTCTACCGCGCTGGCGCTGCGTGGTCTGTTTGAAGCCGAAAATCTGTTTGCCGCCGGGCTGATGGCCGGTGCGCTGTCGCTGGAAGCGATCAAAGGTTCGGTAAAACCTTTTGATGCACGCATTCATCAGGCGCGCGGCCAGCACGGGCAGATTGCCGTCGCCGCTGCGGTAGCCTCGCTGCTTGAAGGCAGCGAAATTCTCAGTTCGCACAGCAACTGCGGACGCGTACAGGATCCCTATTCGATTCGCTGCGTGCCGCAGGTGATGGGCGCCTGTCTCGATAACCTCAGCCATGCCGCGCGCGTGCTGCAGATTGAAGCCAACGCCGCCTCCGACAACCCGCTGGTCTTCAGCGACAGCGGCGACGTGATCTCCGGCGGTAACTTCCACGCCGAGCCGGTGGCCTTTGCCGCCGACATCATCGCGCTGGCGATTGCGGAAGTCGGCGCGATTTCCGAACGCCGTCTGGCGCTGCTGCTCGACACCGGCCTTTCCGGTCTGCCGCCCTTCCTGGTGCGCGACGGCGGCGTGAACTCGGGCTTTATGATTGCGCAGGTCACCGCTGCCGCGCTGGCCTCAGAAAACAAATCGCTGGCGCACCCGGGCAGCATCGACAGCCTGCCGACCTCAGCCAATCAGGAAGATCACGTATCGATGGCCACCTACGCGGCACGCCGCCTGGGCGAGATGTGCTTCAACACTGCTGCCGTGGTCGGCATTGAAGCGATGGCGGCGGCGCAGGGCATCGACTTCCACCGCCCGCTGCAAAGCTCTGCCGCGATCGAACAGGAGATGAGCCGCATTCGTGCGCAGGTCGCCTTCCTCGATCAGGACCGTTTACTGGCGCCGGACATTGATGCCATGCGCCTGTGGGCCAGCAGTTATGTCTGGCCTGAAACCCTTACTGCGCTGCTGCCAAGCCAGCGTTCTACTGCTAATTAAGGAACCGATGATGAGCGAAACTTTGACTCAGGCTGTTGCCCGTGAAATCCGTGCGCCGCGCGGTAATGAACTGCACTGCGCCAACTGGCTGATTGAAGCGGCATACCGCATGATTCAGAACAACCTCGATCCTGACGTGGCCGAACGCCCGGAGGATCTGGTGGTGTATGGCGGAATCGGCAAAGCCGCGCGCAACTGGGCGTGCTTTGAGCAGATTCTGCGCTCGCTGCGCGCGCTGCAGCCGGAAGAGACGCTGCTGATTCAGTCCGGCAAGCCGGTCGGTGTGTTCCGCACCCATGCCGATGCGCCGCGCGTACTGCTGGCCAACTCCAACCTGGTGCCGCACTGGGCGACATGGGATCACTTCCACGAACTGGATAAGGCCGGGCTGATGATGTATGGCCAGATGACCGCTGGTTCATGGATCTATATCGGCGCGCAGGGCATCGTGCAGGGTACCTTTGAAACCTTCGCTGAAGCCGGTCGCCAGCACTACAACAGTGACCTGACGGGCCGCTGGATCCTCACCGCCGGTCTGGGCGGCATGGGCGGCGCGCAGCCGCTGGCGGGCGTGCTGGCCGGTGCCTGCGTGCTGGCGATTGAGTGCCAGGAGTCGCGCATCGATTTCCGTCTGCGCACCCGCTACCTCGACCATAAAGCCTACAGCCTGGATGAGGCGCTGGCGCTGATCAAAGATGCCACCGAAGCCGGCCAGGCGATCTCCGTGGGCCTGCTGGGCAACGCGGCCGAGCTGGTCCCGGAACTGGTGCAGCGCGCGAAAGCGGGCGGCATGAAGCCTGACATCGTGACCGATCAGACCTCCGCGCACGACCCGATCAATGGCTATCTGCCGGTGGGCTGGGACGTGGCGCGCTGGGAAGCCGAGCGCGTCAGCAATCCGAAAGCGGTAGAGAAAGCGGCACGCGCTTCCATGGCGCAGCACGTACAGGCGATGCTCGACTTCCACCACATGGGTGTGCCGACCGTGGATTACGGCAACAACATTCGTCAGGTAGCGCTGGATGAAGGGGTGAAAAATGCCTTTGACTTCCCGGGCTTCGTGCCGGCGTATATTCGTCCGCTGTTCTGCGAGGGTAAAGGCCCATTCCGCTGGGTGGCGCTCTCGGGCGATGCGGAAGATATCTACAAAACCGACGCCAAACTGAAAGAGCTGTTCCCGGAACACAAAAACCTGCACCGCTGGCTGGATATGGCGCAGGAACGCATCGCCTTCCAGGGCCTGCCAGCGCGTATCTGCTGGCTGGGGCTGGGCGAGCGGCATAAAGCCGCGCTGGCGTTCAATGAGATGGTGCGCAACGGCGAGCTGAAAGCGCCGATCGTGATCGGCCGTGACCACCTCGACTGCGGTTCGGTGGCCTCGCCTAACCGTGAAACCGAGGCGATGAAGGATGGCTCGGATGCGGTGTCGGACTGGCCGCTGCTGAACGCATTGCTGAACACCGCCGGCGGAGCCACGTGGGTCAGTTTGCACCACGGCGGCGGCGTCGGTATGGGCTTCTCGCAGCATTCCGGGGTGGTGATCGTCTGTGACGGTACGGCTGAAGCAGATGCGCGCCTTGGTCGCGTGCTGTGGAACGACCCAGCCACCGGCGTGATGCGTCATGCCGATGCAGGCTACGAGCTGGCGCAGTCCTGCGCAGAGCAGCACGGCCTTAATCTGCCAATGCTGAAGTAGTTTCCAGGTGCGCATCAATGCGCACCCTACGGTAGGTTACCCCGGCTAAACAATAACGTCGTGTTGGCCTGTTAAGCCGTAACATTGTTCCAAAAGAGTGCATTGTGTAGGGTCGGCATTCATGCCGACCTTGTCCCTTTATGCCATTCCGCTATAGCCTATAGCCAAATTATTCCTTTCCACGATAGACGCCCCCTGCGCTTGCCACTACAGTGGACACTTAACTTCCCGCGTCGGAGATTGCGCAGCTGACGCTGCTGATGGAGCCTTACTTTATGAGCCTGCCTGCTGTCCTGCTGGAAAACGCCCTCACCTGGCGTCGTCAGTTACATCAACATCCTGAACTGGGTTACCAGGAGCAGCAGACCAGCGAGCTGGTGGCACAGGTGTTGACCGATGCCGGACTGCAGGTGTTTCGCGGCCTCGCCGGCACTGGCGTGATCGGCACGCTGGAAAACGGCCCCGGTCCGGTCATCGGCCTGCGCGCCGATATGGATGCCCTGCCGATCACCGAAAAAGGCGATGCGCAGTGGAAATCGAGCCGGCCAGGCGTGATGCATGCCTGCGGTCACGATGGCCACACCGCGATACTGCTGGCCGCAGCCTGTCAGCTGGCCGCCACACGCAACTTTAAGGGCACCGTACATTTCCTGTTTCAGCCAGCCGAAGAGAATCTCGGTGGTGCGCGCAAGATGGTGGAAGAAGGTCTGTTTCAGCGCTTCCCGATGGATGCGGTGTACGCGATGCACAACTGGCCGGGGCTGCCGGTGGGAACGCTGGCGGTAAATCCGGGCGCGATGATGGCATCGCTGGATTCGTTTGAGATTACGCTGCACGGCAAAAGCTGCCACGCGGCGATGCCGGAAAGCGGTGCCGACCCGATGGTGGTGGCCGCCGAGCTGATTCTGGCGCTGCAAACCATCCCGTCGCGCCGCCTGTCACCGCTGGCGTCGGCGGTGGTCAGCGTCACCCAGATTCACGGTGGCGAAGCCATCAACGTCATTCCGGAGCAGATCACGCTGCGCGGTACGGTGCGATGTCTGCAGACCGACGTGCGCAACCGCGTGCGCGGTCTGATTGAAGATTTTGTGACGACCCTGCCGCGCCCGTTTGGCGTCAGCGGCGAGATTCACTGGTATCCCGGCTATCCGGTCACCGCCAACCATGTTGCCCCGGCTGAGCAGGTGCGTGACGTGGCGTGCCAGCTACTGGGCGAACAGCAGGTGCACTGGCAGGTTAACCCGTCAATGGCGTCTGAAGATTTCGCCTGCATG
Organism: gamma proteobacterium symbiont of Lampromicra miyakona; assembly: GCF_059730895.1. NCBI lineage: Bacteria > Pseudomonadati > Pseudomonadota > Gammaproteobacteria > gamma proteobacterium symbiont of Lampromicra miyakona. Next base: position 2,688,068 of record NZ_AP035932.1, read on the forward strand.
CTGGAAGCCTGTCCCGGCGCCTATTTCTGGCTCGGCGCCGACGGTGCCACGCCCTCAGCCCCGCTGCACAATGCGAACTATGATTTCAACGATGCGCTGCTGCCGATTGGTATTACGTTCTGGCAGCAGCTGGTGGAGAGCGTACTGATTAAACGCTGATGGCGCTGCTCAGCAAGCTCCTTCAGCTGCGCAGGCGTGCACCCCCTGCGCAACCGCTGCGGTGACCGCCGTCACCGCCCAGGTTTTTCGTGCATAGCCGGCCGGGCAGCCCGGTTAAATTCCCGCCTGCTGTAACCGCGTTTCGGCATCGGCCATTGTTGCGGCTTCGCCGGTCGCCACCAGACAGCACGCCAGCTGCAGGCGCAGCGCCTGCGGCACCGCGCGTTCACCGGCCAGCACCTGACGGATCCACGCTGCGGTATCCTGGGCGCCTTTGCTCTCTGCTAACGCCAGCGCGACCTCCGGCTGCCGCTCGACCCACACTTCCGCTTCTGCGCCAGCACCGCGAATATAATTAATCGCCGGGCAGCGCTGCGGATTGGCATAGACCTCACCTTCAGTGCCGTTCAGCAGAATGGCCGGTGCATCGATATCCTGGAAGAATTTCCCCACGCGCGGCACATATTCCGGATGCGACACGCTCGCCAGCCGCAGCGCGGCGCGTTCGGCAAACGGCGTCGCCAGCTTGGCCAGCGTGTGCGCGCTGTTACGCACGCCCATGCGCCAGCGCAGCGCCAGCTGTTTAGCCATTGGCGCACATAAATTATCGATGGTGATGAACGCCAGCTCGCCAGCGTCGAGTTTCGCCTGCGCCTGTTGCGCGCTGGTCACTGGCGCGATATCCAGTGCCGCCAGCACCGCTTCGCTGGTTACGCGGGTTGGGTCGTCGCTGACGCCGTGCAGCAACACCGGAAAACCGAGCTTAACCAGCAGCAGCGCCAGCAGCGGCGTCAGGTTGCCCTGGCGACGCGCGCCGTTATAGCTGGGGATCACAATGGGCATCGGACGCTGTGCCGGGGCCTGCAGCCGCATCATGCGCTGCTGCATCGCGTGGTAGAAGCCGCGCATCTCTGCTTCCCCTTCGCCTTTGATGCGCAGCGCAATCAGCACGCCACCCAGTTCGAGATCCGGCACCTCGTCCGCCAGCATCGCGCTGTAAAGCGCCACGGCAGTGTCAAAGTCGATATCGCGTGCGTGATTCTTGCCACGGCCAATCTCTTTAATGATCTTATTCAGTTCCATCACACTTTCCCGCTTCCAGGGCGCGCCGTCACCCGGCGGCCAACAATCGTGCATCCGGCTGTTGCCGCATACTCAGGATTTCTTGCTGCGCTTCGCCGGTTTGTCCGCTTCCGGCACCGGCGGTTGTTCAATCGGAAACACCGGCAGCGCGGCCAGCAGGCGGCTGCCGTAGGTTTTGCTCAGCAGCCGGCGATCGTAAATGACGATTTCACCAAAACACTGATGGCTGCGGATCAGACGCCCGACCTGCTGGATCAGCGTAAACGATGCGCTGGGTAAACTTTGTACTTCAAACGGGTAGCGTTTGAGGCTCTTCAGCCACTCCCCTTCGGTCAAAATTACCGGACTGTCCACCGGCGGAAAAGCAATTTTATGGATGTGCACTTGCGACAACAGATCGCCTTTCAAATCGAGCCCTTCGGCAAAAGATTGCAGGCCAACCAGAATGCTGCTTTGTCCGGCGGTCACCCGTTGCCGGTGAAGCTCCACCAGCCGTGAACGCGGCTGATCGCCCTGCACCAGCATCGACAGACGCAGCTCCGGCACCAGGCTGACAAACTGCTGCATCGCCCGTCCGCTGGCAAACAGCACCAGCACGCCTTTATGCTGCTGCGCCTGCATTTGCTGGCGGAAGAAGCGCGCCATCTCAGCGATGTGCTCCGCTTCATTGGCCAGCAGCGGCTCATAGCGCATTTGCGGGATGATCAGCTTGCCCTGATCGACATGATTAAACGGCGAGTCGAGTGCCACAAAGCGGTCGCCGGCCTTTTGGTTCAGGCCGGACATCTCCTGCAGGCGATTAAAGCTGTTCAGCGAACGCAGCGTAGCCGAGGTCACCACCACGTGCGGGATTTTGCGCCACAGCAGCTTTTCCAGCTGGTCGCTGACGCGAATCCCGGCGCAGTGAAACAGCAGATGCGCCTGGCCGTCACGAATTTCACGCGTCACCCATTTCGACACCGGCGCGTTGGACGCTTTTTCCATCGCCGCCAGCCGCCACAGTTTGCTGATGGATTCAAACCAGCCGAAGTGGCGATTGAGCTGCAGGATGGCTTTCTGCAGCCGCATGATATCGGCCTTGCCGGTCTGTTCGCCCAGCTCGTTGAGCAGCCCTTCGCTCAGGCCACGCAGCGCATCACTCAGCTTAAACAGCCGCGCGCACAGGGTCAGCAGTTCTGGCGGCAGCTCACCGAGCACAAAGCGAAACTCGCCAGGCTGATTGTCGCGCGGCAGCAGAGGATTGAGCGCGTTGCACAGCGTCTGCAGCTGTTCGCGCATCTCATCACAGTGTCCTTTCAGGCGCTCGGGATTGCTCAGCGGCGGCGGGGATTTCGGCCGGAACTGCGCCATGATGGTCTCCACCAGCCGCACAAACAGATCGAGCTGCAGGCTGCTCCAGCCCGGCGTAATCTCCGCGCTCATCTCCAGCGCATCCCGCGCCACTTCCGGCAGATGGTGCCCTTCATCCAGCACCAGCATCAGGTGTTTGGCCGGCGGCAGCACTGACTCATTCTCCATCGCCGCCATCACCAGCGCATGGTTCGCCACCACCACATCGGCCTGCTCGATTTCGCGTCGCGCCACAAAGAACGGGCATTCGCGGTACCAGCGGCAGTGGTGTGCCAGGCAGTTCGCTTTATCAGTGGAGAGGCGCTGCCACAGGCTGTCGTCAATCGCCACGTCGCTGTGATCGCGCAGGCCATCCCACTTATAGCTGCTGAGGTCTTTCTCCAGCCGCGCGCAGAATTTCTGCTCCTCTTTCGAACCGGTCACCGCCTGTTCGTCGAGATACAGCAGCAGATCGCCCTGCTGATCGTCCGTGGCTGCCAGCGCGGTCAGGTTGCGCGGACAGACATAGCGTCCGCGACCAAAAGCCGCGGTGAAGGTGAGGTCAGGAATGATTTTCTTTAATAGCGGCAGATCTTTGCTGAAGATCTGATCCTGCAGCGCCACGTTGGCGGTGCTGATGACTAAACGTTTCTCTTCGGCACGGCTGACCGCAATGCCGGGAATCAGGTAGGACAAGGTTTTGCCGACGCCGGTGGGCGCCTCAATGGCCAGATGGCGCCCCTCGTCACCGGCCAGACTCTTCGCCACTTCGGCGATCATCTGGCGCTGCGGCGCGCGCGGGATAAAGTCAGGAACCTGCTGCTGCAGCGCCTTATACCATTGCGCAATCTGGCTTTTTATCGCTGCTGTCAGGGCCATAGTGAATACTGTTTGTTAAACCGGCCTGTATTTTTACACAGTATTGCCGCAGCGTCAGCTTTCGCGCTCAGTTTTTCGCGCTGGATTCAGAATTTCGCGCATCGCGCGGATCAGCGGCTCGCGCGCGCGGCCGCGCCGGAATGCGAACGAAAACGGCGCACGAAAGTGAAAATGGTGGGGCAGCAGGCGCAGCAGCTGGCCCTGCTGCTCGCGACTGCGCGCGTAGTGCTCGGGCAAAAAGCCGATATAGCGCCCGGAGAGAATCAGCGTCAGCTGCGCTTCAATGCTCTCAACCGAGGCGGTGCTGTGGCGGAAACCGCGCTTGTTCAGCTCCTGCTGGTTCCAGTAGCGCCGCGTTACCATGCCGGTCTGCTGCACGCGACGCACATCCGCATCGCCCTGCGCCAGCGCATGTTGCGGACTGCAGTACAGCCACTGCTGCTCCTCGTACAGCGGCAGCGTCACCAGATTGCTGGCGCGCAGCGGAAAGTGCCCGATGGCCAGGTCGAGCCGATCTTCCAGCACCTGCTGCTGCAGTTCGTTGGGCTCGCACACGCTGAGGGTGAGAAACACCGCCGGAAAGCGCTGGTTAAAACGGGCGATAACCGCCGGCAGATCCAGCGTGCTGTCGGTGACGGTGGCGTCGACCACGCCGAGCGCAAACGTGCCGCCCTGCGCGCTTTTCAGCGTCTCCACCTGCGACTGCCAGCCGCTCAGGGTGGCCAGCATTTCCCGGGTATAGGCGTAGAACTGTTCGCCTTTGCTGGTCAGCGCAAAGCCTGCGCGCCCGCGCTGGCACAGGATAAAGCCCAGCTGACTTTCCAGTTCACTCATGTAGGCGCTGATGGCCGGTGTGGTCATGTTCAGCGCCTGCTGCGCACGCGAATAGCCGTGGTTTTCCACCACGCTGGCGAACACCTGCAGCAGTTTCAGATTGGGTAAGGTTGGCACCGCACTTCCTTCAGGGATTGCTGACAATAGTTAACGAATCGCTGAAGTGATTATCGGCTGACAGGGATTTTTTCTGCAAGCCGCTTTGGTGATGATGCAGTCATTCCCTGAAAAAGAGAGCTTTCGCTATGTCGCAACAAAATTTGCTGTTCCCGGCGCGCGTGCTGCGTGGTGCGGGTGTGATTAACCAGCTGGGGGCCATCTGCGCCGGGCTGGGCCAGCGCGCACTGCTGATTGGCGGCCAGCGCGCGATGCAGGCGGTGGCGACGCAGGTGAAGACCCAACTCGACGCCGCTGGCGTCACGCTGCTGGCACCGGTGTGGTTTGGTGGCGAAACCTCGCTTAACCATATCGAACGGCTGGCGGCGTTAGCGATTGAACAACAGGCAGAGGTGCTGATCGGTGCGGGCGGCGGCAAGGCGCTGGACACGGTTAAAGCGGTGGGCGCACAGCTCGGGCTGCCGGTGATAACCGTCCCGACAATTGCCGCCACCTGCGCTGCGGTGACCCCGCTGACCATTCGCTACGACGATAACGGCAACTTCTTTGATATTTTCCCGCTGCCACAGGCGCCGGCGGCGGTGATCATCGACAGTGAACTGCTGGCAGCCGCCCCTGCCCGCTGGCTGGCCGCGGGTCTCGGCGATACGCTGGCTAAATGGTATGAGTTCCGCGCGGTAAGCACGCGCCATCCGGCGCGCACCGGCAATGCGCTGTCATCGCTGGCGCACAGCCAGATCTGCTATGAGGTGATCGCGGAGCACGGTCCGGCGGCTTACGCAGCGGTGCTGCGCGGTGAGAGCGGCACCTCGCTCGATCAGGTGCTGGACGCGATTTTTACCTGGGCCGGTCTGACCTCGCTGATGAGCAATGGCGCCCACGCCGCCGCTGCGCATGCCATTTACGAAGGCTTTACCTTCTGCGACAAAACGCGCGAGTTTGGTCACGGCCTGCTGGTGGGTTACGGCAATTTGTGCCTGCTGGCGCTGGAGGATCGCAGCGACGAAGAGCTGGTGGATGAGATGCGCCTGGCGCGCGACTGCGGCGTACCGTTGACGCTGGCCGAGATTGCCGCGCTGGAGGAGAGCGAGCTGGCGTTGATTATACGTGAGTCTGTCCACGCGCCGGATATGGCGAACATGGCCGAACCGGTCAACGAAGCGCGGTTGCGGGCGGCGATGGCGCGGATTGAAGGGGTGGCGGAACGGGTTTGATTGCGGTCGTAAGGGATGTGATAAATCCCAGGTCACCATGAACGGCAAATCCCAGGTCACCGTAAACGGCGACCCTACGGGCCAGCGCGCGTTTTTGTAGGGTGCGCATTTATGCGCACCGTCATCATCAGGTCGCGCTGGCCTGACCGAGCGGCATTACGCCATGACTGGCGCCCCACTTTTACCGGGTCGCCAGTAACACCGCGACTTGCCGCACATCCGCCACGTTATCCAGCATCAAACACAGCGTTTCCAGCTGCTGCACCTGTGCCGCCGGCAAGACGCGCGCGGCGAGGCTGCGGTATTTGGCGCGCAGCGCCGCGTCGCTCAGCGGATTCGCCGGCGATCCGGACGGCACCGCGACGTGCTGCTGCCACTGCTGGCCCTGCACCGTTTCCAGCCGGACCCACGGCTCATCATCGCGCCCCTGCTGGTGGTCAATCTCCAGCTCAATACGCGCCATCAGCGCGGCAGCTTCCGCACTCAGGCGACGGCTGTCGTCATAACTCGCCAGCTCCGCGGAGCCGAACAGCGCACGCGCCGTCAGCGCATACGGCAGGCTCATTTGCGCGGCGGCGAGGCTGGTGAGCTCACGCGTGCCGCACATCTCCAGCAGGAACGGATTGAGCCCGACCACAATGCGTGCAATATCCCCGGTCGCCACCGCATGCTGCTCAAGCAGCAGACCCAGCGCATCGATCGCCGCATGCGTACCGCGACAGGCGGCGTACGGCTTGATGGAACAGCGCGCCAGTTTCCACACCTCGCCCAGTTGGGCCGTGAGCGCGGCGGGCTGTTGCGTTTCACCGGCCAGCGTTTGCAGAAAGCCGCCCCAGCGCGCCTCAAATACCGCGGCCGGTCCGCTGATGCCGCGCTGTGCCAGCAGCGCCGCCTGTACGCCCCCTTCCGCCGCGCGCGCCGCGTGCAGCTTTTTGGTGTGCGAGCCATCATGAATAAAGCCCCACAGACCGCCACTGAAGCTGGCTGCGATGCCCAGCGCTGAGGCACACTGCGCGGCCGGCAGCCGCAGCAAACAACTGACGGCGGCCGCCGCGCCAAAAACGCCACAGCTGGCAGTTGAGTGCCAGCCCGCACCGTTGTGCGCCGCATACCCCCCGCAGGCTTCCAGCACGCGACGGCCGATGTCATAACCGACGACCATCGCGGTGAGAAATGCCCGTCCGTCGACCGGCTGCGTCGCCAGCGGCAGTGCCGCCAGCAGCGCCGGTAACACCACGGCACCGGAGTGATCGCAGCCGCCGGTGTCGTCCAGTTCATACATGTGCGCCGCCACGCCGTTGAGCCACGCCGCCTGGCGCGGGGAAGCTTGCTGTGCGCACCCCCACAGTTGCGCCACGGCGCTGCCGCCCTCTTCGGCCACCAGCGCCCGGCATTCGCGCCAGATCGGGCTGTCACAGCCCGCCAGCGCCGCGCCGAGCGTATCCAGCAGATGGCGCTTCGCCTGCGCTACCAGCGGTTCCGGCAGCTGGGCAAAGCGGGTGGCCGCGATGAAATCCGCCAGCCGATCAAGCGTGGTGTCCATGTTCGCCTCCGCTGACCCGGGCAAACACCTCTGCCGGATGATCGGCATCGTTATCCGGCTGCGTCTGCCAGTGCGCGGCCACCTGGCCGGCAGTAGCGATCCACACCTCATGCTGCTGCAGCGTCTCCAGCAGCTGACGCAGCAGGCCAATGCGCCCGGCGGTGCCGATAATTTCCGGGTGCAGCCGCAGCAGGTAGCACAGGCCGAAACGGTGAAAACCGTGGAAATCCTGCGTCAGGTTAGCCAGCGTTTCGCCATAGGGCGCGATGCGCGACTGTCCGGGCGGAATCGCCGGGCTGAGGTTGAAGGCAAAATAGGGCGCATCCTCCAGCGTATAGTGCATGGGCAGCTCCACCAGCCGGGTGCCGGGATGAAAATAGGGTAAGTCATCACCGCGCCAGCTGGAGGACCAGCGGATGCCGTGCGTTGCCAGCGCCGCAGCAAGGCCCGGTTTCCACTGGCCGGCCGGCGTGCGAAACCCTGCAATCGGCTGGCCGCTCAGCTGCGCCAGCTGCTCGCAGCCGCGCGTTACGCTGGCAATCTGCTGCGCCAGCGTCAGCGCCGAGAAGTCTTCGTGTCGCTCACCGCTACAGGCGATCTCATGGCCGGCGGCGACAATACGCTGCAGCACCTGCGGCTGCTCTTCGGCGACGATGGCCGGTAAGCACCAGCTGGCCAGCAGCTGTTTTTCCGCCAGCAGATCCAGCAGACGATCAACGCCGCGCAGCGTGCCATAGCGCCACACCGACAGGGTTTTATCGCGCCCGGCGACCGCAGGGGCCTGCGTCAGGATGCCGTGAATATCGTGATAGTCGATGGTAATGATGGCCGCCGATTGTTTGCCCGACGGCCAGCGTGAATGTTCAGTCATGTTGCTGCTCCTGCAAATACCACGCGGCCACCGCATCACAGCGCGCAAACCACACATCGTCGCGCGCCGTCATGTGGGCAAACAGCTGCTCCAGCAACAGCAAACGGCCGGGCTGCCCGGAAATTTTCGGGTGGAACAGCGTGGTCAGGCACAGTCCTTCGGCCATCGCGCCGTCAAATTCGCGCTGCCAGTTGTCACCGGTGTGCGCATAGCTGGCGATGCGGTCGCCGCCCTGTGGAAAATCCGGCTGGCGCGTGTAGGCCAGCGAGGCGTAATCATCCATCTCCCATTTGCCGGGAATCTCCACCAGCGGCGTATGCCCGGCGACGGCAATGCTGTACGGCCGATCGTCACCGCGCATGCTGCTGGAGTAAATCACTCCGGCTTCCCGCAGAATCTGCGGCGTTTCGGCGTGCCAGTCGCCGGAAGGAGTGCGAAAACCACAGGCGCGGATACCAAGATGTTGCTGAAAGATGGCGGCAGAGCGCGCCATCACGGCGCGCTGTTCATCTGGCGTAATCGCCCAGAACGATTCGTGGCGATAACCGTGATAGGCCACTTCGTGGCCCTGTTCGATAATCGCCTGGCACTGCCGCGGCCACTGCTCCACCACCCACGCCGGCACAAAAAACGTGGCCGGCAGTTGGAAGGCGCGCAGCAGATCCAGCAGCCGACCGAGCGCGCGAAACGGCCCGTAGGCGCCAAAGGTGAAATACTCTGGTGTTGACCACAGGCTGCCATTGAGCATGGCATCGCCAGTGGGACCATCAAGATCAAACGCCAGCGCCATACAGCCACGCTTGCCCTGCGGCCAGCGCACTGCGCCCGGTTGTTGCATACGCCCGCTCCTTAGCCCTGATTCACCGTGGCTTCGGCAATGCCGTTGTCGCTCAGGCCCCATTTGCTGAGGATTTTCTGGTAGCTGCCATCGGCAATCATGGCATTGATGGCTGCCTGAATCGCCGTGGTCAGCTCACCGGCATCTTTACCCAGCGCCATGCCGGTGTACTGGAAGGAGAAGGCTTTATCCAGCGGCTTAAAGGTGCCTTTTTCCAGGTTCATGATGTACGGCAGGGTTTCGCTGCCCTGTACCGCGCCATCCAGACGACGCTGACGCAGCTGCGTGCGCGCATCGGCGGTGCCTTCCGCGCCCACCACGATAATCGCGGGTTTACCGGCCGCTTCGCAGTGCGCTTTTGACCAGGTAGCAATCTCCTGCGGGAAAGTGGTGCGGCGGCTGGTACCTACTTTTTTGCCGCACAGATCGGTGGCGCTGTTGATGTCGCTGCGCGCCGCCAGGGTGTAGAACTGCGGACCGGTTTTGAAGTAGTCGATAAAGTTAACCACCTTCTGCCGCTCTTTGGTGTCGGTCATGCCGGACATCACCAGATCGACGCGTTTGGTCACCACCGCGTTGACCATCTGTTCAAAGGCGATCTCCTGCCAGTTAACCTTCACGCCCAGCTTCTCGCCAATTGCCTGGCCCAGCTCATAATCGACGCCGCTCAGCTGATTGGTGGCCGGATCTTTAAAATCCATCGGCGGGTAGTTTGGCATGATGGCGACGGTCAGCCCTTTCTCTTTGATACTGGCCGGTACGGCAATCTCCGCCCAGGCAGAGGATTGCAGCAGCAGCGCGGCACTGATGGCACTCAATAACAATTTTTTCATCTATTCACCCCGGTCACGTTAAAGAAGAATCGCGTTGATAAAGTTTTTCATCCGTGGGTTTTGCGGGCTCAGCAGAATCTCTTCCGGTGCGCCCTGCTCAATAATGCGTCCCTCATCCATAAACACCACCTGGTTGGCGACCTCACGCGCAAAGCCCATTTCGTGAGTCACTACCAGCATGGTGGTGCCTTCTTTTGCCAGCTGGCGCATCACCGCCAGCACTTCACCGACCATCTCCGGATCGAGCGCCGAGGTCGGTTCATCAAACAGCATCAGTTTGGGTTTCATCGCCAGCGCGCGGGCAATCGCCACGCGCTGCTGCTGACCGCCGGAGAGTGACTGCGGATAGTCGTGCGCTTTGTGCGCCAGTCCGACGCGATCCAGCAGCGCCATCGCCTCTTCGCTGGCCTCGCGTTTCGGGCGCAGCAGCACGCGACACGGTCCCTCGATGATGTTCTCCAGCGCGGTCTTGTGCGGAAACAGGTTGAAGCGCTGAAATACCATGCCGGTCTGCAGCCGCTGGCGCGCAATCTGTTTGTCACTCAGCGGATGCAGCTTGTTGCCGGCAATGCGATAGCCCGCCAGTTCGTTGTCGACCCAGATGCCGCCCTGATCCACTTTCTCCAGCTGGTTGATACAGCGCAGAAAGGTGCTCTTACCGGAACCCGACGGGCCGAGAATGCACATCACCTCGCCGTAGTTCACTTCCAGGCTGACGTCCTTCAGCGCGTGGAACTGATCGAAATATTTGTTCACCTTGACGGCGCGCACGATGTTTCTCATCTCTCACTCCCGGTTACTGGCGACGACGATGGCCGCGTGAGAAGTAGCGTTCCAGCTGGCTCTGTCCGAACGACAGCAGCGTCACGATAATCAGGTACCAGATGCCCGCCACAAACAGCAGCTCCATCACGCGCGCGTTGGCGAAGTAGATGGTTTGCGCGTTATACAGCAGCTCGGAGTACTGAATCATGCTGGCCAGACTGGTGGTTTTGATCATGCTGATGAACTCATTGCCGACCGGCGGCAGAATCACCCGCATCGCCTGCGGCAGAATGATGCGCTGCAGCGCCTGCAAACGCGGCATGCCGATGGCTTTGGCGGCTTCATACTGTCCGGTATCTACCGATAACAGCCCGGCGCGCACCACTTCTGAGGTGTACGCGCCCTGATTGATGCTCAGGCCGAGCAGCGCGGCGAGAAACGGCGTCATCACCGTGACGGTTTGTACGCTGAACAGACCGGGAATGCTGATGGTGGGAAACACCAGCGCCAGGTTGAACCACAGCAGCAGTTGCAGAATCAGCGGCGTGCCGCGAAAGATCCACGCATAGCCCACCGCGATATAGTGCAGCACCGGATTAGGCGACATGTACATGATGGCGGTGATGACGCCAAACAGGATGCCCAGCGCCATCGCCAGCACCGACATAATCAGCGTGTTAACCACGCCGTTAAGGATTGCCTGCGCGGTAAAGAACTGGCCGACGAATGACCACTCAATATTGCCGTGCGCAAAGGCGTTAACCAGCAGCGCCAGCAGCACGAGGATCACTGCCGATGCGGTGATGCGGCCATAATAGCGGCGCGGCACCACCTGATAGCGATCGAGATCGTAATGGGGCTGGACGCGGCCATTGTTGACCGACGGTTCAACCGGTGTGGTGTGTGACATAGGCTCTCCTCAGGCGCGCGGTCCGGCGTAATCATCGGCCCAGCGCTGCTGGTCCTGCATCAGGGTTTGCAGACGGGCCAGCTGCTCGCGCACCCGTGCCGGTGCGGTGCCGCCGTAGCCGCTGCGGGCTGCCAGCGCCGCTTCCAGCGTTAATGCCTGACGCACCTCGGGCGTGAGCCGTGTATCGACGCCGTGCAGCTGCGCATCGCTGAGATCGGCCAGGCCGCAGTTTTCGCGTTCACACAGCTGCACCAGCTGGCCGGTAATCTCGTGCGCCTCGCGGAACGGCACGCCGCGCATTGCCAGCCAGTCGGCCACTTCGGTCGCCAGCGTAAAGCCATCCGGCGCCTGCTCGCGCATCACCTCAGTATTGAATTTCAGCGTCGCCATCATGCCGGCCATGGCAGGCAGCACCATCAGCAGCGTGTCGACCGCATCAATCACGTTACGTTTGTCGTCGCTGAGATCGCGGTTGTAAGAGAGCGGCATGGCTTTCATGGTGGTCAGCAGCGCCATCAGGTTACCGACCAGCCGGCCGCTGCGGCCGCGCGTCAGCTCGGCAATGTCCGGATTTTTCTTCTGCGGCATGATCGAACTGCCGGTGGCGTAACTGTCGTGCAGCTCCACCCAGCGGAACTGCCGTGACGCCCACAGGCACACCTCTTCGCACAGCCGGGACAGGTTGATGCCGATCATGCTGGTGACGAACAGGAATTCCGCGGCGTAGTCGCGGCTGGCGACCGCATCGATCGAGTTTTCACACGGCGCCAGATAAGCGAGATCGGCAGCGGCCAGCTGTGGCTGACGCGCAATTGCCGAACCGGCCATCGCCGCCGCGCCCAGCGGACAGCGCGCGCTGCGGCGATCCCAGTCCTGCATACGCTCGATATCACGCGCGAAGGATTGGGCATGCGCCAGCAACTGATGGCCAAACACAATCGGCTGCGCCTGTTGCAGATGGGTGAAGCCGGGCGCGACGCTGTCGGTGTGTTGCGCGGCCTGCGTCACCAGCGCCTGCTGCAGCTGCAACAGCGCGCTCACCAGCTTGCGGCCGTTATCCCGCAGGTAGAGACGCAGATCGTTGACGGTCTGATCGTTGCGTGAACGACCGGCACGCAGCTTGCCGCCCAGCGCGCCGAGGCGTTCTGTCAGCGCGCGTTCGATGAAGGTATGCACGTCTTCATCGGCGGCAATCGGCTGCAGCTGGCCAGCGCGATAATCGGCGTCCAGCGCGTCAATCGCCGCCAGCATGGTATCCAGCTCGTCAGCACTCAATAGCCCGGCACGCGCCAGCTCGCGCGCATGGGCGCGGCAACCGGCGAGGTCGTACGGCGCCAGCGCAAAGTAATAATCCGGGCTACGCGACAGCGCGGTTAAACTGGCTGCCGGAGCCGCTTTAAAACGTGCGCCCCATAACAGTTCGGCATTCTCAGACATGCTATTTCCCTCACAAATCAGCCGCAGCAATATGAAAAAGTTTGGATTCAGCCGGTAGCGATAATAAAAACTTATTTTATTGCCACGCTGGCAAATAGGTGGTATTTCAGATTCACTGTACTTTCACCGCAATTATTCCGGAGTTGAATAGCAAAAATGGAAAGTAAAGTTTCCCAGTCTGGAAACAATGCGAATAATCGCGGCGATAATGCGGTTCTGGCGCTGAGTAATATCGACTTAAAATTGCTGCGGGTATTTAAATGCGTGGTGGAAGCCGGCGGATTAACCGCCGCCAGTCACGAATTAAATATTGGCCTGGCGGCGATCAGTAAACAGGTTTCTGACCTGGAGATTCGGCTGGGCATGACGCTGTGCAGCCGCGGCCGTGAAGGTTTTGAGCTGACGCAGTACGGCATCAATGTTTATCAGGCCACGCTGGAGCTGTTCGTATCGCTCAACCTGTTTCGCGAGCGGCTGCACAATAGTCGCAACGAGCTGCTGGGCGACATCGCGATTTGCGTGGTGGATAACACCATTAGCGATCCGCACTCGCCGGTCACCAGTGCGGTGCAACAGCTGCACCAGAAAGCGCCAAAGGTGCAGATTCGTCTGCAGACCGCACAGCTGGATGATATTGAACGCGGCATAAGCGAAGGGCGTTTTCATTGCGGCATTGCGCCCGTGTATGAAATGAAAAATGAGTTTGATTACTTCGAACTTTATAAAGAATACGCAAAATTATATTGCGCTGCGTCACATCCTCTCTATTGCGGATCTTGCGATAAAAATATTTCGGTGGATGTATTACGTCAGCAGAAAATTATTAATCATTTATATGTTACCCCACGCGATGAACGCCGCCTGATTCCGGTGCAGGAGAGCGGTGTGCAGGCGGTGCAGGTGGAATCGGTGGCCATGCTGATTTTAACCGGTCACTTTATTGGATATTTACCGGAACATTATGCCGCTCCGTTTATTGCCCGCGGACAATTGTGTGAGCTGGGCGATGACACGCTGCGGCGCGAAACGGCATTTTGTCTGGTGATGAAGAAAGGCCGGAAAATAAATCCTATCATCCGGCTGTTTATGCAGGCGCTGGGGTTGAGCGATGCGGCGGCGGCGCACTGATTTGGTGCGTGTGACCGGGTTTCTGCTGGTACCGGACGGGAAAGTGTACGCTGATGCCCTCACCCCGGCCCTCTCCCACCGGGAGAGGGAGAGGCAGCATGTGGACAAGGGAAACGAAACGCGGCGTCCGGTAACAGCAACCAGAACGCTTATGTCAGCCGCTTATACATCACCGTGGTAGCATCCAGCTCGCCGGCTGTGGATTCGGCATAGTACGGAATCGAACCCGCCACCTGCCAGCCGAGCGACAGATAGAGCGCGCTGGCAACATCGCCGCTGCGCGTATCCAGCACCAGCAGCGTTTTCCCCTGCTGCTGCGCCAGCTGTTCGGCACGTAACATCAGACGGCGCGCAATGCCCTGACGTCGCGCACGCGGATGCACCAGCAGCTTGCTGATCTCCGCGCGATGGCGGCCGTTGGGCATACTGCTGAAGCCCAGCATCACCGTGGCCACTATCTCGCCCGCTTGCCAGGCCACCAGCAGCTGGTTATCGCCGCTCGCCAGGCTGTAAATTTTGTCCTGCCAGAAACGCGCCATCACTGCGCGATCGTTCGCGTCAATGAAGCCGACGCTGGCACCGTCTGCCACGCAGCCGTGCAGCACTTCACACAATGACGCCAGCAGCGGCTGCGCCTGGGTGGCGCTGAGAGAGTCGATTTCAATCATGGTTTGCACACCACCAGAATGTAGCGCGCGCCGCCTTCGGCATGCGCCTGAAAAGAGGAACGTCCGCTGAGGTGGAAGCGCAGGCAATCGCCGGCCTGTAGCGTCCAGCTCTGCGTCTCCATGGTGATGGTCAGCTCGCCCGACTGCAGCCAGATGTGCTGTTCCAGCCCCTGTACCGGCGGCGCATCATAATCAATGCGCGCGCCCGGACGCAGCACGCCCTCCACCAGCTCCGCTTTAAACTGACTGGCCGGCGGCGAGACGTTGCGCCGCTGGAAGCCGCTTAGCGTATCCTGCCAGACCGGCTGCTGCTCCGCTTTCAGCAGCAGCGCCGCTTCTTCTTCTACTTCGCTGAGCAGTCGCGACATGGTTAAACCGTAGGCCACGCACAAGCGATTAAGCAAAGCGGCGGTAGGGCTGGTCTCGGCGCGCTCAATGCGCGACAATGATGCCCGGCTAATGCCGGTTGCCAGAGCCAGTTCATCCAGCGACCAGCCGCGCTGCAGGCGTAATTCCGCCAGACGTGCCGCAAGCCGATCTTCCGTATTTAGAGCAGACATCTTTAACCTCTCATTTTCGGGAAATAAATCTCACACAAGAGATAAAGCCCGAAATCGTGCAGTGGGTCAAGTTGTACAATAAAATAATCATTGTACAAGCTCACTCTGGCGGTTAAGGTGTTGTTATGCAGGTCAGAATTTTAGAGGATGCCATGGCCTTATACAGTATCGGTGATGTTGCCGAGCGCTGTGGAATTAACCCGGTAACCCTGCGCGCCTGGCAGCGTCGTTATGGATTGTTAAAGCCGCAGCGCACTGAGGGTGGTCATCGACAATTTGATGATGAAGATGTTCAGCGGATCGAAGAGATCAAACGCTGGATAGAGAGCGGTGTGCCTGTTGGCAAAGTCAAAGCCCTGCTTGAAGGAGAGACCTTCAACGTGCATGACGGCTGGACGGCGCTGCAGGAAGAGCTGATGAGCGTGCTGCGCCACGTGCGCGCCTCCAAGCTGCGCACCAAAATCGCCACCATTGGCCGTGAACACCCGGTCGATGCGCTGATTGACCACGTTTTTGTACCGGTACGCCAGCGTCTCGGGCTGGATCAAAATACCGCCCGCACCATGTGCAGTCTGCTGGACGGCGCGCTGATTGATTATGTCGCGTTCTGTCTGGCAGGCGCGCGTAAAAAAGCCGGCAAAGATGCCTTAATGATTGGCTGGGGCGTAGAAGATCGCACCCGCATCTGGCTGGAAGCCTGGCGCTTAGCGCAGCAGGGCTGGCGCATTGATGTGCTGGCGGAACCGCTGGATATGCCGCGTCCGGAGCTGTTTCCCGGCCAGCATCTGTTTATCTGGACCGGTAAAAAGCCGACGCGCCGCCAGCTGGAGCAGTTCGAACACTGGCAGGCTCAGGGCTTCTCGATTCACGTCCACGAGCCGACCTGAAAAATCGCACATGCGGCCTTTGCCTTACCGCATGTGCGCGTTATCATGCCGCACTTCATGACTTTTCTCAGGTTTACCTATGAACTGGAATAAAATTCTGATTGGCACCCTGTTTGCCATCATGGCGATTGGCGGCATGGGCGGCATGATGCTGGTTGGCTACAGCCTTATTCTGCATACCCACTGAGTGCGTGCTGCAACCGCTCCAGCAGCCGGTCGCAGATCAGCGCCAGCAGCGCCACCAGCAGCGCGCCCTGAATCACATAGGCGGTATTGAAGCCGCTCAGACCGATAATCACCGGCGAACCCAGACTCTCCGCTCCGACGGTTGAGGCGATGGTCGCGGTGCCGATGTTGATCATCACTGAGGTGCGCACGCCCGCCATAATCACCGGTGCCGCCAGCGCCAGCTCTATCTGCCACAGACGCCGCCACGGTCCCATTCCCAGACCGACGGCGATCTCACGGCTGCTGGCCGGAACGCTGTCCAGTCCCGCCAGCGTGCCTTGCAGAATCGGCAACAGCCCATACAGAAACAGCGCCATCACCGCCGGCGCAGCGCCAAAGCCCATGACCGGCACGGCAATCGCCAGCACCGCCACCGGCGGAAAGGTCTGACCGGCAGCCGCCAGCGTCTCCAGCAGCGGGCGGAACGCCCTGCCGCCGTGACGGGTAGCGAAGACCGCACAGCCAACGCCCACCACTATTGCCAGCGCGCTGCCGCTGATCACCAGCAGCAGATGGGCCAGCGCCAGCTGCCAGAAACTCTCCTGCTGGTACAGCGGACGCTCCAGCTGTGGAAACCAGTGCGCAAACAGCGGCGCACTGTGCGGTAACCCCCACAGCAACAGCAGAAATATCCCCAGCAGCCAGTAGAGCGGATCGCGTAGCACTCGCATCAGCCCGCCTCCTGCTGTCGCAGCAAATCGCTAAAGTGCAGCACGCCCAGCGGCTGCTGATGTTGATCGACAACCGGTAATTTGTCGGTGCGGCGCGCAATAAACTGCGACAGCGCCTCGCGCAGCGTCAGCCCGGCGGCGATCGGTTCCGCCTCCAGCCACTCACCGCGTCGTGCCGCACTGCCGGCCCGCCCCAGCGCCAGCAGACGCACGCCCAGCTCGCTGCGGCCAAAGAACTGGCGCGCGAAATCACTGGCAGGCTGCGTCAGCAGGTCAATCGGCCGTCCCTGCTGCACAATCTCTCCGCCGTCCATCAACACCAGCTGATCGGCGAGAGTTAACGCTTCGTCGATATCGTGCGTCACCAGCACCACAGTGCGCCCCGACAGCTGCTGAATGCGCAGCATCTCCTGCTGCAGCGCCTGCCGGTTGACCGGATCGAGCGCGCCGAACGGTTCATCCATCAGCAGCAGTTCCGGGTCGGCCGCCAGCGCGCGCGCCACGCCAACACGCTGCTGCTGACCGCCGGAGAGCTGGTGCGGATAGCGCGACGCCAGCTGACTGTCGAGATTGAGCAGCGCCAGCAGCTCCTCAACCCGTGCGGCAATTTTTTCCCGCGGCCAGCCGAGCAGCGATGGCACGGTGGCGATATTTTTGGCCACATTCCAGTGTGGAAACAGGCCGATGGACTGAATGGCATAGCCAATGCGCCGCCGCAGCGCGCGCGCATCCATCTGCTCGATCGGCTCACCGGCAAAACGGATTTCGCCGCTGTCATGCTCAACCAGCCGGTTAATCATCTTCAGCGTGGTGGATTTACCCGAGCCGGATGTGCCGATCAGCACGGTAAAACTGCCCTTCTCAATCTTCAGCGACAGGTTGCGAATCGCCTCTTTACCGGCGAACGCTTTGCTTACCTGATGAAATTCAATCATGTCCTCTCTCCAGCAGCGCCGACAGCAATCGCAGCAGCGCATCGAATATCACCGCCAGCGCCACCACCGGAATCACGCCCAGCAGCACCAGATCCAGCGCGCTGCTCAGCAGTCCCTGAAACACAATGGCGCCGAAGCCGCCGGCCCCAATCAGTGCGGCGACCACCGCCAGCCCGACGGTTTGCACCACCACCACGCGCAGTCCGGAGAGCCACACCGGCAGCGCCAGCGGCAGCTCAGCGTGCCAGAACTGCTGCCAGCTACTCATGCCCATGCCGCGCGCGGTTTCACGCACCTCCTGCGGCACCTGCTGCAGCCCCGCAACCACGCTGCGCACCAGCGGCAGCAGTGCATACAGCACCAGCGCAATCAGCGCCGGCGCGACGCCAATCCCGCTGATACCGAGGCGCGCCAGCTGCGGAAAATGCGCCGCCAGCCCGGCCAGCGGTGCAATCAGCAGGCCAAACAGCGCCACAGACGGCACGGTCTGGATCAGATTCAGCACGCTGAAGGCGGCATGTTGCCAGCGGGCGCGACGCGCGATGGCGAGTCCCAGCGGCAGACCAATCAGTAAGGTGGGCAGCAGCGTGCCGCCCAGCAGCAGCAGATGCTGGCTGAACGCGGCGTTAAAGACAGCGGTGCGATTGCTGTACTCTTTCAGCAGCGACAGCGCGTCCAGCTGACCATTCAGCAGCAGTATCAGCGGCGGCAGCCACAGTTGCAGATTAAGCAGAATACGCAGCGGCGTCTGCTGGCTAAGCTGGCGAATCGCTTCGGCGGCCAGCAGCAGCGCTAATCCTGCCGCACACCAGAGGCCGCTGCCCAGCGCGGTGCGCGCCAGCGGGCTGCCGCTGCGGGCCAGCTCACTGGCGGCGTGGCCGCCGATGCCAATCAGCAGGGCGAACAGTAGCTCCGCGCCCAGCAGCTGCGCCAGCGCCGCACCGCGTCCCGGCGGCCACCACAATCCCAGCCATAGCCATAACAGCGGCAGCAGCAGCAGCCAGCCCGCCGTTACCTGCCAAAGCATCAAGGGCTGTCCGGAGACCAGCCGGTTGGCCGCATAGCTCAGCAGCGGTAGCGCTCCCAGCGCCAGCGTGATCAGCAGCGTCAGCACCAGCAGCACCGGCTGCTGGCGCGGTCGGTTTATCCGTGACAGCACCGCTTACAGCAACTTATTCTGCTGCAGCCACTGCTGCGCCACCTGGCTGGCGTCCTGACCGTCAACGGCGATTTGCGCGTTGAGCTGCTGCAGGGTTTTCTCATCCAGCTTGCTGAATACCGGCTGCAGCCAGTCGGCAATCTGCGGGTACTGTTTCAGCACGCTGGCGCGGATCACCGGCGCGGGCGCGTAAATCGGCTGTACGCCCTTCGGGTCGCTTAGGGTTTGCAGGCCGAGCGCCGCGACCGGGCCGTCGGTACCGTAAGCCATCGCCGCATTGACGCCGGACGTTTGCTGGGCGGCCGCTTTGATGGTAACAGCGGTGTCCCCGCCGGCCAGCGACAGCAGCTGTGACTGGCTCAGCTTGAAGTTGTAGGCTTTCTCAAACGCCGGCAGCGCATCGCTGCGCTCGATGAACTCCGCCGACGCCGCCAGCTTAAAGGTGCCGCCTTTTTTCAGGTAAGCGCTGAGATCGTCGAGGGATTGCAGGTTATTCTGCTGCGCGACATCGCCGCGCACCGCAATGGTCCAGGTGTTGTTAGCCGGTGCTGGCGTCAGCCACACCAGATGATTTTTCTCTGCATCGAGCTTTTTCACCTTCTCATAGCCCTGCTGCGCGTTTTTCCACGCCGCGTCCTTCTCATCATTGAAGAAGAACGCCCCGTTGCCGGTATATTCCGGATAGATATCCAGCTCACCGGCGGTAATTGCGCCACGCACCACCTGCGTGGTACCGAGCTGGATTTTATTCACGGTTTTTACCCCATGCTGGTTCAGCACCTGCAGAATGATGTTGCCGAGCAGCGAACCTTCAGTATCGATCTTGGAACCTACCTTGACCGGGTCCGCTGCCTGCACGGCCCCGACACTCATCGCGAATGCGATCATCCCCAATAAACCCTGCTTAATCATGGCGCTTTCCTCAGCATTATTTTCTTTCAGTGATTATCAAGCGTAGCCTGGCGAAACGGGATGGGTGCGGTCAAGCGGCGCAATTCGTTCTTTTTCTGCTATCCGTTGCCGGTTTTATAGAACGCTTTGGTTGCACTTATAACCAAATAGAATTTTTCACATCCGTGGCGCGGCTTATGCTCATAGCCCCACTCTTTACAATAAATCACACAACATCATGTCTGACTTAACTTCTTCGGCGCACGTGGCGCTGGCAGGGAATACGCCGCAGGGCGAGACGCAGTGGATTCGCAGTGCAGCCGACGTGACGCGGCTGGTCAATAACAGTAACGCCTCGCGCAGCAATGCACGCATCGTCATCGCCATTGCGCTGGGCGGGGTTTTTCTCGATGCCTACGATCTCGGTGCGCTGGCCTTCGGTATTAAGGATGTCACGCGCGAATTCAATCTGACGCCCGCCGGCACCGGCATGGTGGCGTCGGCTATCACCTTTGGCGCGATTGTTGGTGCGCTGATCGGTGGCTATCTCACCGATAAAATTGGCCGCTATCGGGTCTTTATGGCCGATATGTTCTTCTTCGTGGTGGCGGCACTGGCCTGTGCCTTTGCGCCGAACGAGTACGTGCTGGCGGCGGCGCGCTTTGTGATGGGGCTCGGCGTCGGCATCGATCTGCCGGTGGCGATGGCGTTTCTGGCGGAGTTTTCCCGACTGCGCGGTCAGGGCAATAAGGCCGCCAGCGTCGCGATGTGGTGCCCCACCTGGTACGCGGCGATCAGCATCTCCTATCTGCTGGTGCTGCTGCTGTATGCGGTGCTGCCTGAGAGCCATACTGACTGGCTGTGGCGGCTGATCCTCGGCTTTGGCGCGGTACCGGCGCTGTTGATCATCGCCATCCGCAGCCGTTATATGAGCGAATCACCAATCTGGGCGGCAAATCAGGGCAACCTGCAGGGTGCAGCGGCAATCCTGCGGCGGTCGTATAACATCAACGCGGAGGTCGCGCAGGATGCCGAGCTCACTGCCGCACAGCCAGTACGTAAAGCCAGCTGGCGCAACTACGGCGCGCTGCTGCAGGGCGTTTACCGCCGCCGTACGCTGCTGGCAACGATAACCTCGATTGCCTCGTCGTTCGCCTATAACGCCGTGGCCTTTGGCCTGCCGGTGATCATCTCCAGTTTCCTCGCGCAGTCGATGCTGACCACCATTCTGGTCTCGCTGGCGCTTAACCTGCTATTTGCGTTTGTTGGCGGCCTGCTGGCGGTGCGGCTGGTGCCACGGCTGGGCGCGTGGAAGATGTCGGTGGCCGGTTACGCCTGCCAGTGTGCGGCGCTGCTGGGTCTGGCGCTGATTGGTCGCCCGGCCGGCGGCGAGGAAGCGGCCCTGGCGATTGCCATGCTGGCGCTGTTCCTGTTCGGCCAGGGGTTTGGTCCGGGTTCGCACACCATGACCTTTGCCTCGCTGAGCTATCCGGCTTCGCTGCGCGGCGTGGGCGTCGGCTTTAACCAGACGCTGATGCGCGCCAGTTCGACGGTATCCCTGTTTGTGTTTCCGCTGCTGGTCGCGGCGTTCGGCACCGGCGTGTTCTGGGTGATCCTGCTCGCACCGCTGGCCGGATTACTGGCGCTGCTGGCGATTCGCTGGGAACCGTCAGGCTATGACGTCGATGCGGAAGATTTTCAGTAAGCGGATAACGCCTCAGCGATGAGGCGTTGGCTCAGGCGGTGAGGCGGAAATCGCCCAGCGTGTTGGGGATGCGTGGAAAAGTGTGCAGGAACCACGGCGTGAATTTTGCCGGATTATCGCGCATCTCCTGCTGAATTTGTTCGACAGAGCGGTAACACCAGTCGTCAGCCTCATCAAGGTTGAGCACCGGCACTTCGTCACTGATGGCGAAAAACACGTGACCGTACTCATGTTCGATCAGACCGTTGCTGAGCGGCAGGTTATAGCTCAGTTCAAACACCGGCGTTAACGCCAGATCCAGTCCCATCTCTTCACGCAGGCGGCGCTCAGCCGCATCGCGCGTCGGCTCCTGCGGGTAGGGATGGCTGCAGCAGGTATTGCTCCACAAACCGCCGCAGTGATACTTGCTTTGCGCCCGGCGCTGCAGCAACAGTTCATGGCGCGAATTGAACACGTAAACCGTTACCGCACGATGCAGCAATCCTTTCTCATGCACTTCCAGCTTTTCCATCTTGCCGGTGGGACGATCGAGGTGGTCAACGAGGATAACTTCAATGGCGGGCATGACAACTCCTTCGGAAAAATCCCCACTATTGTACACAATAGCGGAAGCGGCAGCGGAGAAAATCGCGCACATTCCGTGCGCTGGCGCGATAAGCAGTAAGCTTAGCAGCCAGCAGATAATTCAGCAGAAAAAGGCGGGGAAAAGCGTGACAGCGGCGCAAAAAACGCGCCGCTGTGCTCTCTGACGGAATGAATTACAGTTTGAAGCCGTGCACCACCTGCTCAAGCTGCACGCTCTGCTCCTCCATGGCGCGCGCCGCTGCCGAGACCTGCTCCACCAGCGCCGCGTTCTGCTGGGTGCTGCCGTCGAGCTGGGTAATCGCCACGTTCACCTGTTCGATCCCCATGCTCTGCTCACGGCTGGCGGACATGATTTCGCTCATCAGCGTTGTCACGCTGCTGACGCCCTGCATCAGCTCGTCCATGGTTTGTCCGGCCTGCTCCACCAGCTGGCTGCCGGTGTCGATATTGGCCACCGACTCTTCAATCAGCTTTTTGATTTCGCGCGCGGAGTTGGCGGAACGCTGCGCCAGATTGCGTACCTCCGAAGCCACCACGGCAAACCCGCGACCCTGTTCACCGGCGCGTGCCGCTTCTACCGCCGCGTTGAGCGCCAGAATGTTGGTCTGGAAAGCGATGCTGTCGATGACGCTGATGATATCCACCACCTTACGCGAGGAGTGATGGATTTCACCCATGGTGCTGACCACCTGACGCACCACTTCACTGCCGCGCGCCGCGACCTGAGACGCGCCATCTGCCAGCTGGTTGGCGTGCGTGGCGTTGTCGGCGTTCTGACGCACCGTGCCGGTCAGCTCTTCCATCGACGCGGCGGTTTGCACAATGGAACTCGCCTGCGATTCCGTCCGCGCCGAGAGATCAGCGTTGCCGCTGGCGATTTCGCGTGAAGCTGCGGTAATCGCCAGTGCGCTGTCGCCCACCTGGCGCATCAGCCCTTGCAAATGGGCGATGAACTGGTTGAAGCTTTGCGCCACAGCGTTGAATTCCGGGCTATTGCTGGCTGGCAGACGCTGCGTCAGATCCGCACCACCGGTCGACAGCGCTTCGATGTTTTGATGCAGCAGATTCAGGCGTTTCATCATCGCGCGGACAAAGCCAAGCAGCACCAGCAGCAGCAGAATCGCCAGCGGGATCTGGACCAGGCCGAGACGGGTCAGCATGCTGTGCGTCTGCGCATCCAGCAGCGCTGACGGCACGTCGCTGGCCAGATACCACGGGCTGCCGGGAATGGCCTGCAGGAACAGCGTGTGCTCACCATCTTCTCCGCTGAAGGTGGTTTGCGACGGCTGAGAACCGGCCTGTGCCAGCAGCCCTTTCAGCGCCGCCGCCATTGGCAGCTGGGTATCAGCCAGATTTTCCAGCTTCGGCGTCCCCTCCAGCAGCGCGGCATTGCCGACCACTTTGCCGTCCGCTTCGACAATCAGTACGCGGCCATGAATCGCCTCACCCATCTGCTGCGCCAGCTGGTTGAAAAAGCCGAGCGTGACGTCAATGGTTGAGACGCCCCACACAGTGCCGTTACGGTAAATCGCCATGGCGCAGTTGGTGCGCGGCTGCGGGCTGGCGGCATCCTGATAAGCCTTCGCCCACGCGCACTGGCCTTTTTCTGCGGCCATGCCATCTTTGTACCACGGCTGCTCCCAGTATTTGTCGGCAGCATCGGAGTTCCAGTAGGTGTTGACCTGCAGCTGGTTGCTGGCGTTACGCGCAAAGAACGAGCTGTCTTTCTCTTTCGCCGGATCGCGCCGGTTGGGTAACGGCCAGATACCGCCGCCGAACACGTTGCTGTCCTGATACTGGTTAACCAGCGCCGGCAGCAGCGTATCAATGGCGGCGCTGTCCATCACGCCCGCCGCTTCGGTAATGGCACGCTGCTGCGCCTGCACGCGGTTCATCTGCTCGACGATACGTCCGGCGAGACCATCCACCTCATAGCGCACCAGCCGGCTTTCGTTCTGGCTAAGCTGCGGTGCGATGAACTGGTTAATCACCAGGACGGTGACCAGCATAAGAACAACGAAGAATGCGACTAAAGTCGCGGTAAAACGGGATTGTGTGGTTTTTAACATCGGTGTGCCCTTACCCTGGTGTGGCGAGTTGCCTGATCGAGGTTAACGGCTTGTTACAGAGGAACTTGAGGTGCGCCAGATCACAAAATGGTTAACTGATTGAATAGCGTGATCATAAGAGCGCTTATTGTCACTGGCCTTACCCTGCCCCCTTTCTGACCGCTCTGGTGTTAACTTCCGTGCCAGTCGCTACGCCGGGCTTTCGGCCTTCAGTTCGCCGTCCGGAATCGTCCTGAAAGGGAATATGGCGCAAGCGCTGGTTCCTTTGTGTTGTGCTAACAGCGGACGTACTCGCCCCACGTATAGTGCATTTCTAAGCTGCCCACGCACAGAGCCTAAAAATTTGCTGCAAGATGCCGATACCTGAACTTCTTAATCAATATATGAAGGACCATATATGTACTTCGTACGCTCTTTAATTCGTCCGCTTTCTTTGCTGTCTCTCCTGCCGTTTTCTTGCGTCCAGGCTGCAGATATGCCCGAATTAACAGGTGCCATCACGAATCCCTTTTCCGTTACCCGCATCCACGATCGGGTAAATTTCATGGTGTCGTTAAACTTCAATAACGGAAAAACGGCGCAACAATGGCGGTCGATTGATTGCAAACAGGGCAAAGCACAGCTCCTGTATAAGGATCTGTTAAATGATAAGGGCTTAACCATTGCTCGTTATTACGGTAACAGCTATCTCCGGTACGCGCCTGCACAGGATGATCAGCAAATTACCGCAGACGATATCCACAAGGTGTGCAAACTCCCCATAAAAGAGGCTCGGTGGGAAAAGTTATCAGCCACGTCTGAAATCGGCACCACCAAACTGGTCGATGTGAATAGCATTCAACACACTGGCGACATTTTATCGGTTCGTCTGGGATATGATTACGCAGATATCATCTGGGAACCGCCTTACGATGCGCCGCTGGGATTAAAAACAGAACACTACCTGTACAACTGTAAGACCCATCAGGGTGCTGTAATTGCTGCCATGAATTTCGACAGCGAGGGGCGCGTTACAGATTCACTCATCACTGCTGACCTTGTTCGCCGCAAGAGTAGCTTCAAAATTGATACTCAGATGACACAACGTTTCGATCAGCTCTGCCAGTTACCCGCAGGAAAAAAGTTTACCGCTGAAGGGCATTTTGTGTCCGCTGCGAATAAGCCAGCATCCACATTGATGGGGCCATTAATGCCTGACCTGAGTAAAAATAATTCGCAGTGGCTGGATAAGTATTCTCTTTCTGATGAAATTGAACGGCAGGCACAAGCACTGATTAAACCCTGGGCGCTGCCACGCTTCAAACAAGTCCGTTATACCGAAGTAAGCACGCTCGGTAAGGTTGAAGTGCAATTGGATGCCCAGCCAAATGGTTATGTACGTAAGCTGGAAGATTACGGTATCTGGAAGGTGCAACGTTTGACGCTGGCTAATCAGTTGCAGCTTAAGTTCACCATGTCCATCAGCACAGGCGCATCACTCCTTAATAAGTTGCAGACGGATCTGCGTTTTCCGCTAGTAACGGGTCAACAATATCAGGCGCAATGGGAGAGTATTGACTCCGATAAAAAAATTACGTCTTCAGGGTTACGCTGCAAGGTAACCTCGATGGGAGACGCAAAGAGCATTGCGGATGAATTTAGCGGCAAATATCTCTTAGTCGAGTGTCAGCAAACTGATTCAGGACAAGTGGGTAGCCGTGTCAGACTCGCCTGGCTGCAGGATCTCAATGTGTTCGTGACCGTTGCTATGCAGGTAGGTGATAAGCCGGAAAGCCTGGTGAAACTGGAAAATGTAAGTGTAATACGTTAATCAGCAGACAGGCACACAGCATTTATTATTTATGGTATCTGAAATGAGTGAATTTAAAGATTTTGAGCTTGTAAAGGAATCACTGTTAGAGTTTATTAAAAAAAAAGGAAGTAAAAGCCAGATTTGCCCATGTCGTGGCCAATGAGTACAACGACTGGGAAAAATGGTTTCAAATTGAGTTTGAATATTTCCTTTTGAATGAGAAGGGTTTTCACACCAGAAGGGAGTTGAAGGCGAAATCTGATCAAAGAAGCAAACTCAATCGTTTTTACATGTTTGTCGATTTGATTTTCAGAAAACCTAATACTGCCAAGGATCAGTACATCTACCTTGAATTTAAGCGGGCAATAAAAGCGACAACGTTAGTCAAAGGAATGTTGCACGACATATCCAAAGTGAATTCAATCGTTAAATCACACTACATTGAGACTGAAATTAAGCAGCGTTCATTTTGGTGTGTGGGTTTTTATCACTCTTTCCATAAATTGACGGTTGACCGTGCACAGGAAGAGATCAAGCAATACTCCAAAAGCTTTCACGAACCGGTGTATCTATGCTCGTGCCGGGGCGCATCACATTATGATGAATGCCCAAAAATCGGCGTAGTCATCATCTGACAGGTCTGTTTCCGGCGTACCTGAACCTTGCATAACTGACTCATCACAGCATCGCGCGAAAAGTATTCGTTGCCTATTACAACTATGACTTATCGTTGCGATGCCGATGGGGCTGAACCGCTACGCTTAAATCATTTCAAGGGACATGAAGATTGATTTTATGGTGCTCCTGACCAGGCATTAACGATTAATCCTGCGCCGGAAATAAACAGAATGACGTCTATCAGCACGGCAAATTGTGTGACTGACAGTCTCTGGACTATCACCTTCGTGCTCAGGGTGCCCAGCATAATGCCACTGCCCACTAACACACCGGTGAGCACAACCTGCATTGAGAGCGCCTGCTGGAAGGCGAACGTACTGACCTTGCTGAAATATAACAGCAAGGCACTCGATGCTTCCGTGCCAATAAATGCGCCACGACTCAATCCATAGGCGGTAAAAATCAGCACGCTCACCGGTCCGGTGGAAAGAACCAGTCCGGTCAGAAAACCCACCACGCCACCACAAAGCCCTAACTGCTTTATCGAGAGTGTCCAGTGACTGTTTTTCAGGTTGCGTCTGACCAAAATCATCACCCAGAAAAACAGACCCAGCGCACCATCAATGATCCAGGCGGGTAAAGAAAGCAGCACATGTGCGCCTAACGACGCAGCTGGCACGCCAGGCAGGCTATAGGCCAGAGTGGCGCGCCAGTCGATTTCACGCCACCAGACCGCGATGCGCGAGAGATTCCCCAGGATTGCGGCGATAGCCATGACCGGCATCGCCACTCTGGGGCCGAAATTGCTGACCATCAGCGGCAGCAGCAGTAACGAAGAACCGGTGCCGATGATGCCACTCAGCGCTCCGGAGAGGATCGCGATCAGCGTCACAAAGAGATAATCACCCACTGACTTTCCTCATTTTCAACGGCAAAGCACGCATCTTAATGAGGGCGATTCGATCATAATATCAATAAATATTGCCCACCACTGATACTAAAAGTCACAGATGAAAAAACGTAACCTGCCGCCGTTGAATGCATTGCGGCTGTTCGAAACGGCCGCGCACGCCAACAGCCTGAGTGACGCGGCTGAGGAATTAGGGATGACTCACGGTGCCGTTAGCCGCCAGATCAAAGTGCTTGAAGCGTGGCTGGGGCAACCGTTATTTGAACGCCAGGGACAACGCAGCGTGGCGGCGGAACATGCCCGGGCTTTTGCCGCAGAGATCAGCACCGCTTTTGACATCATCAGCGATGCTGCGGTGCGCTTTGGCAAAACACCCAACACCCGCACGATACGCGTCAATGCGCAAACCACCTTTGCGATGCACTGGTTGATCCCGCGCCTGCCGGCATTCCACCGCCAATATCCTGACATTGAAATCTCGGTATCCACCTCAAACAGTTCGGAGGTGAAAGGGCTATCTGGCTTTGACGTATTGATTCGCCGGGATGCGCTGAACAAACCTGAATGGCGTTACTTTGAGAAGAAAGCGTTATTTGAGGAAAAACTCACCCTGATTGCCGCGCCGAAACTGTTAGCCACAAAAGCGCTGAACACCCCTGCAGACCTGGCGACCCACGTTGTCGTGTTATCCAGTACGCGGTCAGGCGAGTGGGAACGGTGGATGAAGCAGGCTGGCGTCGGCGAGGTGCGTCCGGAACGTTTTCAGCGATTCGAACACAATTATATCAGCCTGCAGGCGATTATTGATGGCGTCGGTGTGGGTATCGGTGGAATACAAATGCTGGGACATGATCTGCAGGGCAACCGGCTTGTCACCCCGTTAGCTATTGAGGCGAAGGGGAGCCGCTACGTGGCGTTAATTGCGCCTGACGTGGACAAATCATCTTCGCTAAACCGCTTTGTCGCATGGCTGGAACGGGAAGCATCCGCTTAATACCCGCCTGGTCGCTGCCAGAGGGGTATATCGGGGCTTATTCGGCAGGCACTACGGTGCGGACTCCACCACTTCCTGGCGCGGACGGAAAACATGATCGCTGCCCTGCGCCAGCAAACGCTGCAGCAGCTGCTGGCCGCCGCGATCGTCCGCCTGGGCAAACAGCCGCTCGGCTTCGGTGATCGGCGTCGCCCACAGCAGATTTGGCCGATCGCCGTCGCGCTTCGGCAGCCGCAGTTGCGCGTTTTCGCCCGCCAGCCCGTTGGCCAGCAGGAAGCTTTCAAAGCCGACCGGCGCGACCTCCGACGCCAGCGTGTGCCCTTCGCCAATCCACGTCAGCCGCGCCCACGGCAGATGAGCAAACTCCGCCAGCGCGCTGGCCATCTGTACCGCGTTGGCCTCGGTCATCACTTCGCCGTCCACCGCCATCGCCAGCTCTACACGCCGGTACTGCGGTGCCAGCTCATCAAACAGGTAATCCACCTGCGGCATCGGCCGGATACTCATGCCGAGCGTGAAGAAATACCACACGCCGTTATGCCAGTGCTGCGAAATCGCCATCGGCGGCCAGTTGCCCTGATCGATGGCGTAATATTTTACCGACTCACCAAACTGCGCCTGGTAACGTTGCAGCAGCTCGCTCTGCACGCGATCCCACTGCTGGCCATCGTGCCAGTCACGCCAGAAATGACGCTGCTGTTCGGCGCGCGCGTAGTAATCGTTGGTGGAGGCTGAACCGAGCGGCGCGGTGAGACGGTTCTCTTTGATGCAGCCCGCCGAGAAGCTGACCTGCTTGTCCTGATACAGGCTCCAGCCGGGGATCACCGCCAGCAGCTGGCCGTAATACCACAGCGCGGCACCGTCGTCGCTGGGCTCCCACAGAATCTGCAGGCCGGCCGGATCGAGCATCGGCTCCGCTTCCAGCGTGCGGCAATAGCTGGCGCTGAGCAGCGGCGCAATACCCTGCTCCATCGCTTCGCGATCTTCCTGCGCCGGTGCCGGCAGCAGATTGCGCAACCAGCAGCCGCGCACGGCGTACTGACTGCGGAACAGGTCGTTCGGCCAGATATAAAAATAGGCGGCACGCGCATCCTGTTCGACGATGGCGGTTAAAGTGTGTTGCTGATTCGGCACCTCAGCAATCAGAGGTTGGTGTGTCATAACGCCTCGACAATGCCTGGAGGGATCCATTTTCCCCGAGAATAGAGCAGGATCGGCACTCGCGCCATGTGACACAAGGGTAAAACTCTCAAAGTGCGCCAGGCCATCGTTCAGCCCGGCTTAAGAATGGCGGGGGCAGCGGCGGCGAAGCTTCAGATTTTTTTGCGATTCTTTTACCGCTTCGCATGCTATTGTCAGCGCACTCTTCTGTTGCGGAGCTGTCGTCATGGTGCTGCAAAGCCTCGATCTCAATCTGCGCGAAATCGTGATTCTCGCCCTGCTGCTGTGGCTGTTTGTCCGCTATACGTGGGTGATGGCAGCCCTGACGCTGATCGTCGCTGCCATCGCGCTGCTGGTGCTGCTGCCGCTGGATATCTACTACACGCTGGTGCCGCTGGCGCTACTGGGCGTTGGCCTGGGCATGCTGCTGCATCACTATCAGCAGCGCCAGCTCCTGCTGAAACGCGAGGCGCGCACGCCGCGCAGCTACACCAGCAAGCAGGATGAATTTCACCTGTAACGCGGATCGCGCCCCATGCGCTGCATGGCACGCGCCCAGGCGCCACGCTGGATTGACCAGCGCAACAGGGCGGCAATCAACGCGATCTGCTTATCAATCCGCCATTGCGCCACTGGCCCGATCGGCTGTTGCATCAGCTGTTGCGCCCAGTCGGGCAGCAGACCACAGCCAGCCCGCAGCATGACGCGCATCGCCGGTTTCGCCTGCCAGCTGGGTGCCGGCGCGTTAAGCAGCAGCTGCATCACTTCGTGAGTGCGCGCATCGTAAACCAGCTCTGCACGCATCGTCTGTAAATAGGCCTCAACCGCCTCTACGCTTTTCGGCACCTGCTGCGCACCAAGCGCTTCCGCCACCCGCGCCGCTTCGGCGTAATAACGATCGCGATCGGCGAGGCTGAGCTGTGGATTTTTGTAGCGCAGATGCGCGGCCAGGAAGCGGCTGGTTTCTGCAACGTGCACCCAGGTGAGCAGATGCGGATCGCTGGCGGCATAAGGTTTGCCGGTGTTATCGATGCCGGTGACGCGCAGATGGATGCGTTTAACCCGCTCAATCAGGGTATGCGCATCAGCGGTGTTGCCGAAGGTGGTGACCGCGATGAACTGACTGGTGCGCCGCAGCCGGCCGAGCATATCCTGGCGGAAACTGGAGTGATCCCACACGCCCGCCAGCGCCGCCGGATGCAGCATCTGTAGCATCAGCGCGCTGATGCCGCCGCACAGCATCGCGGGAAAGTCGCCGTGCACCTGCCAGATGATGTGGTCAGGGCCGAACAGGCCGGGATCGCCCGGCGGTTGAGAGATGTCAAATTCGTTGAGCGACAGGCCGTTAAGGCGAAAGACCTGCTGTTCAATGCGGTGGCGGAGATTCATTTGTTCGTTCTTGCGCTAATGACCTTTCCCTCACCCCAGCCCTCTCCCGCGCGCGGGAGAGGGGGCAGTCCGCTGAAGCTGGCAGGTCAGAGGATAATATCCGCTAAAAGTCGGTTTGATCGGTTCCCTCTCCCGCCGGGAGAGGGTTAGGGTGAGGGAAACCAGGATAACAAACCCTCAATTACAAATAATCGAACTGCGCATCCTGGGTTCTGACCGAATCCAGCCCGATCATCACGTTGAATTTGCCCGGCTCGGCGACGTGCTGCATCTTCTGATTCCAGAACTTCAGCGCATCGACATCAATCTTAAAGCGCACGGTCTGTGACTCGCCGGCCTTCAGCATGATGCGCTGGAAGCCGCGCAGCTCCTGCACCGGACGGCTGATACTGGCAACCGGATCGTTCAGGTACAGCTGCACCACCGTGGCACCATCGCGTTTGCCGGTATTCGTCACCGTCACGCTGGCTTCCACTGTGCCGTTACGCGGCATGGTCGGGGCAGACATCTTCACCGGTGACACGCTGAACTGGGTATAGCTCAAACCGTAACCAAACGGATAGAGCGGACCGTTGACCGCGTCGTAGTAGTGCGAGGTGTACTTGTTCGGCTTCTCGAAATTGTACGGACGGCCGGTTGGCAAATGATTGTAATAAATCGGAATCTGCCCGACCGAGCGCGGGAATGACACCGGCAGTTTGCCTGATGGGTTGTAATCACCGAACAGCACATCGGCGATGGCGTTACCGCCCTCGGTACCGCTGAACCAGGTCTCCAGCATCGCATCCGCCATGCGGTCCTCATTCACCAGCGCCAGCGGACGGCCATTCATCAGCACAATCACCAGCGGTTTCCCGGTGGCTTTCAGGGCCGCCAGCAGCTTCTGCTGGCTCGGCGGGATCACCAGGTCGCTGCGGCTCGACGCTTCATGCGCCATGCCCTGCGCCTCGCCCACGGCCGCCACTACCACGTCCGCTTTTTTCGCCTGTGCGACCGCTTCGTCAATCAGCTGCTGTGGCGAACGGGCATCGACGCTGACCGCCTGCTCATACAGGTTGAGGAAGTTCTGGATACCTTTGTTATCGGAAATATTGGCCCCTTTGGCATACAGCACGGTGCCTTTGCCGGCCATGGCGCTGCGCATGCCCTGCAGCAGCGAGACAGATTGCTTCGCCACGCCCGCAGCCGACCAGCTGCCCATGATATCGCGCTGGCTATCGGCCAGCGGTCCCACCAGCGCCACGGTGGCCTCTTTCTTCAGCGGCAGGGTTTCATGCCAGTTTTTCAGCAGCACCATACTGCGGCGCGCCACGTCGCGCGCTTCCGCCCGGTGCAGGCGGCTTTCCGCATTGGTGTCCTGCGGATCGCTGCCTTTCGGACCGAGATGGCTGTACGGGTCGTTGAACAGGCCCATGTCATATTTAACGTTGAGCACGTGACGGGCCGCATCGTCGATTTCCGCCATGCTCACCGCGCCGCTTTTCACCAGTCCCGGCAGGTATTTGCTGTAATACTCGTCGCTCATACTCATATCGATGCCGGATTTCAGCGCAATGCGCACGGCATCCTGCGGATCGCTGGCGACGCCGTGTTTGATTAACTCTTTGATGGCACCGTGATCGCTGATGGTGATGCCTTTGAATTTCCAGTCGTTGCGCAGAATATCTTTCAGCAGCCAGCTGTCGGCGGTGGCCGGGGTGCCGTTCAGCGAGTTGAGCGCCACCATCACGCCGCCGCTGCCGGCATCCAGCGAAGCTTTATACGGCGGCAGATAATCCTGGAACAGGCGCTGCGGGCTCATATCGACGGTGTTGTAATCACGACCGCCCTCTACTGCGCCATAAGCTGCAAAGTGCTTAACGCTGGTCATGATGGCGTAGCGGTCGGCGGCGCTCTTGCCCTGCATGGCTTTGACCATCGCACTGCCCATCTGCGACGTGAGATAGGTATCCTCGCCAAACCCTTCAGAGCCGCGGCCCCAGCGCGGTTCGCGCGAGACATCCACCATCGGCGCCCAGGTCATGTTGAGGCCGTCGTCTGCCGCTTCATAGGCTGAAATGCGTCCCACTTCGCTAACGGCTTGCAGATCCCAGCTGGCGGCGAGGCCAAGCGGAATCGGAAAAATAGTGCGCTGGCCGTGCACCACGTCATAGGCAAAGAACAGCGGCACCTTCAGGCGGCTGAGCTGCATGACCTGATCCTGCATGGCGCGGATATCCGGACGCGTTACCGTATTGAAAATCGCCCCGACCTGGCCGTGCTGAATCATGTCGCGAATCGCCTCTTTCGGCGTATCCGGACCGACGCTGATCAGACGCATCTGCCCGATCTTTTCATCCAGCGTCATTTTGCTCAGCAGCTGATTAACAAAGGCGTCGCGCGCCTGTTCCGTCATTGGATGGGGGCCGAACAGGTCGTCCGCAAACGCGGGTTGCACGGCAAGGGAAACAGCGAGGCTAACAGAGTAAATCCATTTCATCAGGTCGGGTTCTCTTAAGTAACTGCGCAATATCGAAATAACCGGGGCAGTGTGCCACAAGATGAGGATAGCAGGTAGCCGCCATTGTCACACTGCGCCCCCGTGGCCGACGCGTGCTACAGTAGAAACGCCACGTTAACGACAAGGATAGGCTAATGAATAACAACACCTCACACCCTGCCCTGCTGTCCGAGCTGCGCCGTCTGGTCGGCGCATCGCAGCTGCTGACCGACGCGGAGCAGACCGCGCGCTATCGTAAGGGTTTCCGTTCCGGCGAGGGCGATGCGCTGGCGGTGGTTTTCCCCGGCTCGCTGCTGGAGCTATGGCGCGTGCTGCAGGCGCTGGTTCAGGCCGATGCCATCGTGCTGATGCAGGCCGCCAATACCGGTCTGACCGAAGGTTCAACGCCCAACGGCAACGATTACGATCGCCCGGTGGTGATCATCAGTACCCTGCGTCTCGACAAACTGCAGCTGATCGACGGCGGCAGGCAGATTCTCGCCTTCCCCGGCAGCACGCTGTATCAGCTGGAGAAAACCCTTAAACCGCTGGGGCGCGAGCCGCACTCGGTGATTGGCTCCTCGTGCATCGGCGCCTCGGTGCTGGGCGGCATCTGCAATAACTCCGGCGGCTCGCTGATCAAACGCGGCCCGGCCTACAGCGAAATGGCGCTGTTTGCGCAGGTGGACGCCGACGGCAAGCTCCGGCTGGTCAACCATCTGGGCATCGACCTCGGTCATTCGCCGGAAGAGATTCTCGGCCGGCTGGACGATGAGCGCTGGCAGCCGGATGACGTGCGCTGGGATGCGCGTCACGCGTCCGACCACGAATACGCCGAGCGGGTGCGGGACATTCACGCCGATACGCCGGCGCGTTTCAATGCCGACCAGCGGCGCCTGTTTGAAGCGTCAGGCTGCGCCGGCAAACTGGCGGTGTTTGCCGTGCGGCTCGACACCTTCCCCACCGAGCCGAAGCAGCAGGTGTTTTACATTGGCACCAACGACCCGGCGACGCTCGGCGAGCTGCGTCGCCACATGCTGGCGGAATTTACCCATTTACCGGTCGCCGGTGAGTACATGCACCGCGATATTTTCGACATCGCCGAGGTCTACGGCAAAGACACCTTTGTGATGATTGATAAACTCGGCACCGATAAGATGCCGCTGTTTTTCACCCTCAAAGGCCGGATTGATGCCTGGCTTAGCAAGCTGAGCTTCGTTAAGCCGCACCTGACCGATCGCCTGCTGCAACGCATCAGCCGCTGGTTCCCGGCACACCTGCCGAAGCGCCTGAAGCAGTATCGTGACAAATACGAGCATCACCTGATGCTGAAGATGTCCGGCGACGGCGTGGCCGAAGCGCAGGCGTATCTGCAGGAGTATTTCCGCGAAGGCGGCGGTGAGTTCTTTGCCTGCGACGCCAAGGAGGGCGCGCACGCCTTTCTGCATCGTTTTGCCGCAGCCGGTGCCGCCGTGCGCTATCACGCGGTGCACGCTGACGAAGTGGAGGATATTCTGGCGCTGGACATTGCGCTGCGCCGCAACGATCAGGAGTGGTTTGAGCGCCTGCCGCCGGAGTTTGATAACGATCTGATTCATCGCCTTTACTACGGCCACTTCTTCTGCCACGTGTTCCATCAGGATTACATTGTGAAGAAAGGCGTAGATGCCCATGCGCTGAAGGAGAAGATGCTGGCGATCCTCGCGGCGCGCGGCGCGGAGTATCCGGCAGAGCATAACGTTGGCCATCTGTATGCGGCCAAACCGCAGCTGCAGGCGTTTTACCGCCAGCTCGATCCGACCAATACCTTTAACCCGGGCATCGGGAAAACCAGTAAGCAAAAAGGCTGGGCGGTGAAAGCCTGAGTCAGATCTGCCGGACCCGTAGCGGCGCGATTTATCGCGCGGGTTTGCTGCATCAGAGGCAAACCTTAGCGCAATGAATTGCGCCGCTACGGTCTCATGCCATTATGGCAACGCTTCACCTTCATTCTGCGTCGCCGGCAGCGCGCGGCGTTCGATAATCATGGTCTGCGGCGTCGACAGCACGATGCCCTCTTTGCGCAGGCGCGTCAGGATATCGAACAGCAGATCGCTTTTCGCACCGGAAATCTGGCGCTGGCTGGCGACGTTGCCGGTCACGCTCAGCACAATGCCGGCCGGCGTCAAATCTTTAAACGAAACCGACGGCTCCGGCGTTTCGAGAATACGCTCGTTCTCGCGATACACGTCCAGCAACAGTTCGCGCACCTGCACCGGATCGATATCCAGCGGGAAGGTCAGCTGAATCGTCACCACGCCCTGCGCATTGCCCATGGTGGCGTTACGCACGTTCTGCGAAATCAGCTGCGAGTTCGGCACAATCACCGTGGATTTATCGCCCAGCTGAATCTCAGTCGCACGCACGTTAATACGGCGAATATCCCCTTCGATGCCGCTGATGCTCACCAGATCGCCGACCTTCACCGGACGTTCGGTCAGCAGGATCAGACCGGAGATAAAGTTCTTCACGATCTCCTGTAAGCCGAAACCGATACCCACCGACAGGGCGCTGACGATCCACGCCAGCTTGTTCCACTGCAGCCCCATAATCGACAGCGTCAGCAGGATAATCAGCACGTAGCCGATATTGCTGAACAGCGTCACCAGCGATACGCGCATGCCGATATCCATGGTGGTCTTCGGCAGGAACTCTTTGTCCAGCCAGCGCCGCACCGAGCGCAGCACGTAGATACCCACCACCAGACACAGAATGGCGTTCACCATGTGCGCCGGCACAATGTTGAGCGACTCCAGCCCTTTGCCACCCCAGAACTCAATGACTTTCTGGATCAGCTCAATCGGCGTGGACGAGGCAAACGTGCCGTTGAGCAGCGCCAGCGCGACAAACGCCACCAGCAGAGTTTTCCCCACGGCGCTGAGCAGCGTTGCGGCCTGCTGCAGGTAGCGCTCGTCAATATTCAGTGAGGTCTGCAACCGCTTGCCGGTCGCGTTGTTGGTGGAGAACAGGCTTTCACAACCGTCGTTGATCAGATGACTGAGGAAGTAGAACGAGCCAAACAGGATGCCGCACCAGATCACTTCATAGCTAAGGAAGCGCGCCAGCGTGACGTAGCCGACAATCAGCGAAACCAGAATCGCCACGGCGGTGACCGTCAGCGCCAGCTGCACCAGGCCGACGATGGTCGGACGCGCTTCCGGCGGATTGCCGGCCTGCGCCATGCGACGACGCACGCGATTGGTGCGCATGCTGATCGCCAGCCCGGTGCTGCCAATCAGCAGCGCCGTCAGGCCGTTAGCAAAAATGGTGGTGTTCAGGCTGGTGCCGACCGTGTAGTTAAACGACTCGGCGGTCTGGAAGATAAACACCAGCGCGGCGGTAATCGGCGGGAACGGCTTCAGCGCCAGCGCCACTTCACTGGAGATGCTCGGCAGACGCCAGCTCGGGCGGCGCGTTGACAGAAATGCGCGGCCGAGACCGGCGATCAGTCCGCAGTAAACGCTGAGCTGCACCAGACGGCTGATAAAATCCTGCACGTCGCTGGATACTTCATCGCGGCGCACAAACGCCAGCGAGAGAAAGTTAAAGGTCAGCACCACGGCCGCCAGCGTAGTCAGCGCAATCGCCGCGGCGAGGAAGCTGCGTCGCAGCCGCCCTTCCGGCAGTTTGTGAATGCTGACCCACGCCAGAAACTCTTCGCTGTAACGCCGGCCCAGCGTCATCACCAGCAGCGCCGCCAGCAGCCAGCCGACCGTGCCCACGCGCCAGCCTGGCTCCCACGACAGCGCGGCGGTATCCTGCAGCTCGCTGATAAAGTCGCCAATTTTTTCGCCATCCAGGTCCTGACGGCTGAACAGCGGTGACCAGAAGCGCGGTCCTAAAATACTGCCGGAGTTGAGCGCCAGCTGGCTTTTCAGCTGATCGCGCCGCAGGTTGACGATCTGCGAGGACAATACCAGCGCCCCGTTTTTGATGCCGTCGGCCTGCTTGATCTGATCATCCAGCTTGCCCTTCTGATTCTCCAGCGCGGCGCGTTTGCGCGTCACTTCCGGCGTCTCTTTCACGCCGCTGTCTGCCTTCGGCGCCGGGCCAAGCACCGCCAGCTGCGCATCCAGCTGCTGACGCTGCGGAATCAGCGCCTGGCCCAGGGTTTCCGCATTACCTGACAGCTCCAGCGCCATCTCATTGAGCTGGTTGAGCTGGTTTTCATTGGTATCGCCAGACACCTGGCCCTTAATTTTGTCGAGGATCTTCTGCATCTTCGGCAGTTCAACCGCCGGATTGACCTTCGGTGCCGCGTCTTCTTCCTGCTGCGCGGGCGCGGCGTTGTCATCCGCATAGCTGAGCGCCGGCGTGAATAACACCAGTAGCAGCAGGAACGGGGTAAACAGAGAACGAAACTTGAACATATGAGTGAGATTCCAGCGCAATAACAGCCTATAAATGCAAGGTTGACCGTGAATGGTCGCCAGTGTAGGACTTTGCCGTCAGGGAAACTATAGGAATGGTGGCGTAAAACATTGGTGCTAACGATAAGAAATTTTGTTCATTTAAGCGCCGTTGACAGTCAGCCACGCGCCACCACGACACACGGCGCACTCCCTTGCGCCGCTACGCTGAGTAACAGGTTGCGTTACTCCACGTCCGCACTGCTGGCAAGCTGCGACGCTTTCTGCTTTTTGTACGCCAGCGCGGCCGCCGGCACCGGCGCCGCCTTGCCGGTTTCCAGCCAGTCGCGCAGGCGGTTGGCATCGGCAAAGTGGGTATATTTGCCAAACGCATCCAGCACCACCAGCGCCACTGGACGGTTATTAATCATGGTACGCATTATCAGGCAGTGACCGGCCTCGTCGGTGTAACCGGTTTTGGTCAGCTGAATGCGCCAGTCATTTTTGTACACCAGGTGGTTAGTGTTGCGGAACGGCAGCGCGTAGCTGGGGTGTTTAAACACCGCCGTCTCCTCTTTGGTGGTGCTCAGCTGACCAATCAGCGGATACTGGCGCGTGGCCTTGAGCAGCTTCACCAGATCTTCCGCACTGGAGACGTTATGCAGCGACAAACCGGTCGGCTCTACGTAGTGGGTGTGCGTCATGCCGAGCGCGCGCGCTTTGGC
Organism: gamma proteobacterium symbiont of Lampromicra miyakona; assembly: GCF_059730895.1. NCBI lineage: Bacteria > Pseudomonadati > Pseudomonadota > Gammaproteobacteria > gamma proteobacterium symbiont of Lampromicra miyakona. The sequence goes on from NZ_AP035932.1 coordinate 2,726,822, forward strand.
GTTCATGGCGCGGATAAAGGCGTCGTAACCGCCGGGATAGTGATGCGCCAGGCTGGCCGCCGCGCGGTTTTCCGAGGACATCAGCGCCAGCAGCAGCATGTTGCGGCGGCTGATTTCACTGTTGAGCTTCACGCGCGAGAATACGCCGCGCATTTCGGGCGTCTGGCTGATATCGACCGACAGCATTTCGTCCATCGGCAGTCGGGCATCCAGCACCACCATCGCGGTCATCACTTTGGTGATCGACGCGATAGGCCGCACCCGGTCCGGATGGCTGGAAAACAGCACTTTGTTATTATCGAGATCGACAATCAGCGCGCTGCCGGAGGCGATTTGCGGCTGGGCAATCGGCGCCAGATCGGACAGTTTTGCTGCGGCGGCCAGCGCCGGAGTCGTTACAGCTGGCGCGGCGACGAACAGCGCCAGCGACAGCAAAGAAATACGCATTTTTACAGACATCGTGTCAAAAAAATCCGGTGAGGAGGTTTGCGCTGTGTTGTAACACAGGCCGCCGGCGTCAGGCCTGATGCGACGCGGGCTGGCTGCGCTATCATACGCGCTCGTCTGCGAAATTTCTTAGGGAGATTGTTTCCGGGCGTTAAAAAAGGCGGGCATGACAAACGCTGCCAGACGCAGCGGGATCAGTCAGGTCGCCATGGCTGACGACCTGACCCTCATCACCGTCAGAACAAACGTGGTCCGTAGCCCCACAGAATCACCGTCAGCGCCAGCAGCACTTCGAACACCAGCACGCCAATCGCCAGCGTCGAGCCGGAGAAGCGCAGGCTCTCTTCACGGTCAATGTTAAGGAATACCGGGATGCCGACGTACAGCAGATAGCCGGTGTACATCAGCGCTAACGCTCCGGCCAGTACGCACAGCCACACCAGCGGATAGAGCGCCACCAGCCCGCTGATAAACAGCGGCGTCGCCACATAGCCGGCAAACACGGTACAACGCTGAATGCTGGGACGCTGCGGATAGTCGCGCGCCATCCAGTGAATGACCCGGCCCATCACCGCCACACCGCCTAAGATGATCAGGTAAAACAGAATGCCGAGACCAATACCGGTCAGCATGTTGAGTTGCACGAACTGCCCTTCGCCCAGATTCCAGCCCAGCTGCGTAGTGCCAATAAAGGCGCAGATCACCGGGATCGCCGCCATCAGCAGAACGTGATGGGTGTAGTGGTGCGAAACGCTCTCGTTTTCCTGCTTGATATCACGCATCTCCTGATTGGGATGCGCCAGAAGACCCCAGACATGATTCATACAATCACTCCTCTGATGCGACGGGCTGCCCCAGCGATCAGGCTGTCCAATGCAGGCAGCTTCAGTTCAAGTATAATCGGCGCGGCTGTTTTTGCGGCCAGCGGCACAAAAAAAGCCGCAGCCAGCTAGACTGTTAGCTGTATCGCTTACCCAGGGAGGAAAAATTGCACATCGATATCAATGGATTAATCACCCAGTACGGTTACCTGGCGCTGCTGATTGGCTGCATTGCCGAAGGCGAAACCTTTACCCTGCTGGGCGGCGTCGCGGCGCACGAGGGCCTGCTGCATTTCAGCGGCGTGGTGCTGGCGGCGATGGGCGGCGGCATTATTGGCGATCAGCTGCTGTTCTGGCTTGGCCGCCGCTATGGCACACGCATTCTGCGGCGCTTCCGCAAACATCAGGACACCATTAAAAAAGCTAACCGGCTGATTCAGAAGCACCCCAGCCTGTTTGTGATTGGCGTGCGCTTCATGTACGGCTTTCGCCTGATTGGACCGATTATTATTGGCACCAGCCGCCTTAAGCCGCTGCGCTTTTTCGTGCTTAACGTCATTGGCGCCGCGCTGTGGGCGCTGATTTTTGTCACCCTCGGCTACTTCGCCGGTGAAATCATCACGCCGTGGCTGCACAAGCTTGATCAGCACCTCAAGCACTTCATCTGGCTGGCGGCGGCAATTGTGTTCGGCATCGTGCTGCGCTTTGTGATTCGCCGCTGGAACCGCCGCCGCGCCGGTTAACTGTGGTAACCCTTGAACTGCGGGTTGGCCAGCATGAAGCCGCCGTCGACCACGAATGACTGCCCGGTGGTGTAAGTGGCCCATTCCGAGCACAGCCACGCCACCAGACTGGCGATTTCGCGCGTATCGCCAGGGCGGCCAATCGGGATTTCCGGCATGCGCCGGCTGTGCGCCTCGCTGTTGCTCATGTCGTTCATCGGCGTAGCGATGGCGCCCGGCGCCACGGCATTCACCAGAATGTGATGCGGCAGCAGGCTCAGCGCCATCGATTTGGTCAGCCCGCCAAGCGCATGCTTGGCCGCGGTATAGGCGGCGGCGTCCGGCAGCGGCGTATGCTCATGCACCGAGGTGATGTTGATGATGCGCCCGCCGTCGCCCTGATCCACCATATGCCGCGCGGCAATCTGGCCGCAGACAAAGGCGCCGTCTACGTCAACAGTGAAGACTTTGCGCCAGTCCTCAAAGGTCACATCAAGAAAATCGGCTTTGGTCATCACGCCGGCATTGTTCACCAGCACATCGATGCGGCCCAGCGAATTGATCAGCTGCGCCAGCTGCTGCCCGCCAGCCTGCGGATCGGACAGATCGAGCTGCCGCACCTGGGCCAGCTGGCCTTTACTCTCCACCAGCCGCGCGGTCTCCTGCGCGCCCTCTTCATCCGAGCGCCAGGTAATGCCGACGGTGTAACCGGCCTCGGCCAGCATCACGGCGCAGCTGCGTCCAATCCCCGAATCTGAAGCGGTCACTACGGCGACTTTCTGTTTGCCCAGTGTCATAACGTTCTCCTGCCTGATGGGTGTCTTCACAGTATAGAAGTTATCGTTCTGTGCCACGTCGCAGCCGATTCTGCCGTTTCGTCTATAGTTAACAATCGGATAGCGTTCAGGAGGCAGGATGAGCAAGATTAAACGCAGAATTGACGACCACGGCGTCATCGGTGATTTACGCACCTGTGCCCTGATCGCGAACGACGGCACCATTGATTATCTTTGCTGGCCTGAACTCGATAGCCCCTCCGTGTTTGCCGCCCTGCTCGACAGCGACGAAGCCGGCCTGTTTTCGCTGGCACCGCAGTGGCAAAACGCGCGCCAGCAGCAGCTCTACCTGCCCGATACCAACATTCTGCAAACCCGCTGGCTTGATGAGGCCGGCGTGGCGGAAATCACCGATTACATGCCGATCTGCGATGAGCGCAGCAAAGTGCCGCGCCTGGTGCGGCGGGTAAAAATGATCCGCGGCACCGCCACCTTTGATCTGCGCTGCGCGCCGCGCCACGACTATGCCCGTGCCGAAACGCGCACGGAGACGCGCCCCGGCGGTATCGCCTTTGTCGCCGAAGGCCAGCCGTCGCTGCGCCTGAGCGCCACGGTGGTGATGACGCGCGAACCGGACAGCGCGGTGGCGCAGTTTACCCTGCAGGCCGGTGAGCACGCCGAATTTGTGTTTGGCAACGATGACGATCCGCAGGTGCAGCATATCGCGACCGAGCGCTGCTTTCGCGATACCGTGGATTACTGGCGGCGCTGGAGCAGCCACAGCTCTTATCGCGGTCGCTGGCGCGAGATGGTGACGCGCTCGGCGCTGGCGCTCAAGCTGCTCACCTCGCACCAGCACGGCTCAATTGCGGCTGCCGCCACCTTTGGCCTGCCGGAAGAGCTGGGCGGCGAGCGTAACTGGGATTACCGCGCCTCTTGGATCCGCGATGCCTCGTTCAGCATGTACGCGTTGATGCGGCTCGGCTATGTGGAAGAAGCGCGTGACTTCACCCATTGGGTCGGCCGCTGCGTTGAGCACAGCCACGACGATACGCCGCATTTGCAGGTGATGTACCGCCTCGACAGCGGCACCGAGTTGCACGAGACCGAACTGCTCAACCTCTCCGGTTACGCCAACTCGCGCCCGGTGCGCATCGGCAATGATGCCTGGCGCCAGACGCAGCTGGATATTTATGGCGAGCTGATGGATGCGGTCTACCTTGCCAATAAATACGGCGAAGCCATCTCGCAGCGCGGCTGGCGCCATGTGTCCAGTATGATTGACTACGTCTGCGTTAATTGGAACCAGCCGGACGCCGGTATCTGGGAGATGCGCGGCGAGCCGGAGCATTTTCTGCATTCGCGCCTGATGTGCTGGGTGGCGCTGGACCGCGCACTGCGGCTGGGCATGAAGCGTTCGCTGCCGATGCCATACGATCGCTGGGACCGGGTGCGCAGCGAGATCCGCGACGACATCTGGCAGAACTTCTGGAACGATGAACTCGGCCACTTCACCGCCACGCGCGGCGGTAAATACCTGGATGCGTCGATGCTGCTGATGCCGCTGGTGCGCTTTGTCAGCTCGACCGATCCGGAGTGGATCGCCACGCTGGATGCCATTAAAACCCATCTGGTGAGCGACGGTTTAGTGCGGCGTTATAACATCAGTGAGACGCCCGCCGATGCGCTGACCGGTGGCGAGGGTGCGTTTGCCGCCTGTTCGTTCTGGTATGTGGAGTGTCTGGCGCGCGCCGGGCGGGTGCACGAGGCGCATTTCGAGTTTGAAAAGCTGCTGAGCTACGCCAATCCGCTGGGATTGTACGCCGAGGAGTTTACCTCGCACGGCAACGCGCTGGGCAACATGCCGCAGGCGCTGACCCATCTGGCGTTGATCAGTGCCGCGTTTTTCCTCAACCGTAAACTGAGCGGCGAAGTGACGCTGTGGCAACCGTAAGAAAATTCACATTTTGGGCGGCGTGGCAAAGAGAATAGTCTGTGAAACGTGGCGTTTTGCGTAAAGTATCTTCAACCAGCGAAAATCCTGATTCCCATCATTGCGCCTATGCACATATAATGCGCAGCGGGTTATTCTGACCCTGATGGGTTCGACACACTGACAAGCCATGAAAATGGCCATAACGACTTGTAAAAACATGAAAAAAAGCATTCGCGCGTTCGCTTCACTCGCCCTCGTACTGGCGGCGTTCAGCCAGTCGGCCTTTGCAGTCGTCTATCCGCTGCCTCCAGCGAATAGCCGCCTGATTGGCGAAAATATTGAAATCACCGTGCCAGACGACAGCAAACTGCCGCTGGAAGCGTTTGCGGCGCAGTACCAGATGGGCCTCAGCAACATGCTGGAAGCCAATCCGGGCGTGGACGTTTACCTGCCGAAAGCAGGCACTAAAATGGTGATCCCGCAGCAGCTGATTCTGCCTGACGCACCGCGTGAAGGCATCGTGATCAACAGCGCCGAGATGCGTCTCTATTACTACCCGAAAGGCACCAAAACTGTCGTGGTGCTGCCGATCGGTATCGGCGAGCTGGGTAAAGATACGCCGGTTAACTGGACCACCGCGGTTGAGCGCAAGAAGAATGGTCCAACCTGGACGCCAACCAAAGCGATGCACGCAGAGTACGCGGCGCGCGGCGAGAGCATCCCGGCCGTGTTCCCGGCAGGTCCGGATAACCCGATGGGCCTGTACGCGCTGTACATTGGCCGTCTGTATGCGATTCACGGCACCAACGCCAACTTTGGTATCGGCCTGCGCGTGAGCCACGGCTGCGTGCGTCTGCGTGCAGACGACATCAAATGGCTGTTCGACAACGTGCCAGTGGGTACGCGCGTCCAGTTCATTGACCAGCCGGTAAAAGCCACCGTTGAGCCAGACGGTTCGCGCTATATCGAGGTTCACAACCCGCTGTCGACCACCGAAGAGCAGTTCAACTCACGTGAACTGGTGCCAATCAGCCTGACGTCCGCCGTGACCAAAGTGGTGGCCGATGCCAGCACCAATCAGGATGCCGTGAACAACGCCATCCAGGCACGTACCGGTATGCCGACCAAAATCAACGGTCAGCCGGGCGAAGCCCAGCCTGCGCCGGTGATGGTACAAGAGTCTTCTGACGCGATGCCGAAAGAAGAGCCGATGACGCCGCAGGGTGCCACCGCCGTCGCGCCGCAGGCGGATGTGCAGCAGCCCGCTGAAGCCGCTCCGGTTGAGCAGGCCGCGCCGGCACAGCCTGCCAGTAACGGCAACAGCCTGTAAGGGTTCGCTGTCGATGATCAAGCCAGCCGCAGGGCTGGCTTTTTTATTGCCCGATCGCCGGGATCATTGTGCGATTGTGTCGCGGTGCAGTTGTGCGCTCAATCGTGTGGTCGGCGTAACGCCAGCCAGCCCGCCACCAGAGTAAACACCAGCACCACCAGCACTAACAGCAGAAAGCCGTGCGGATTGTTCGCCAGCGGAATGCCGCCCACGTTCATGCCAAAAAAACCGGCTACGATATTGATGGGCAGCGCCAGCACGGTGATTGAGGTGAGCAAAAACAGCGTTCGGTTGCTCTGCTCCATCAGGCGGGCAGCGATCTCCTCCTGCAGCAGGCGAATGCGCTCCATTAGACTGGCAAGATCGTTAAGCGCCACGCTGAACTCCTCGGTGAAAATGCGCAGCTCAGTGAGCGGTTCCCGGTTGAGCCAGTTTGGCGGCCGGTTAAGCAGGCGAAACAGCGCGGCCGGCTCCGGCGCCAGCAGCCGCTGGACGCGCAGCAGCATGCGGCGCAGATGGCCCAGCTCGCTGCGGTTGGCTTTGATCGCCGCGCTCAGCAGCCGCTCTTCTATCGCATCCACCGCCTGGCTGGAGCGCCGCACCACCTGCTCCAGCTGCGCTTCCTGTTCGCCGAGCAGCCACAGCAGCATCGCATCCGGCGCGCTGAAGCACAGCCGATCAATCTGCTGATGCATACGTTCAATCATGCCAACCGGGCGATAGCGCGCGCTGACCATCACCTGCGGCCGGCACCAGATCCACAGCGTCGCATTTTGCGTGCTGCGCTCCTCTTTACTGAAGGTGACGTCATTCAGCACCGCCAGCAGCGCATCGTTTTGCTGCGCCAGCCGGGTGCGTGGCGAGGCCGAATGAATCTCATCGAAAAAATCGTCATCTACGCTGAAATGGTCCTGAACCCAGCGCTCGGCGCGGGCATGATTCAGGTTAATGTGCAGCCAGAGAAAGCAGCCGTCGGGTAGGGTGTGCCGCGCCAGCTGCGCGGCCTCGCGGGCGTTGAGCCGCTGTGGCGGCGCATCCGGGTTGAACAGGTAACCGTGAATCAGTCCGGCGACTTCGTTGTTGAAGTCGGGCAGCGAGGCAAGCGGCAGGACAGGCTGGAGCATAGCGGCGTGAAGATCCCAGAGCGGTCAGATCCACAGCCTGCGACAGGTCTGTTACAGCATGATGACAGCCCGCGCTGGCATCATCATTCTGTCATACAAAACCCGTATCACACTGCAGTTAACGGGTGCCATTCGTGCATCGTTAATTCACCCCGGGGGGTGTGTTATGGCTGAAAACAGTTTACCTGCATCATCGTCCGCCAGCGGACGCCCTAATCTGCACCCGCGCAGCGGTCGCGCCTCGCGCGTGCTCTTTCTGCTGCTGCTGGTGGCCGGGCTGGTGTTCACCGGTATCAATCTGTTCAACGACGTGGAAGAGACCGGCGCGGTCGTCACCAGCTATACGCCGTTTCTGCTGCTTGGCGTGGCGCTGCTAATTGCGCTCGGCTTCGAGTTCGTTAACGGCTTCCACGATACCGCCAACGCCGTCGCCACGGTGATCTACACTCACTCGCTGTCGCCGGGCGTGGCGGTGGTGTGGTCCGGCTTGTGTAATTTCCTTGGCGTACTGCTCTCCAGCGGCGTGGTGGCGTTTGGCATTATTTCGCTGCTGCCGGTGGAGCTGATTCTGCAGGCGGGCAGCGGTCACGGTTTCGCCATGGTGTATGCGCTGCTGTGCTCGGCGATTGTCTGGAACCTCGGCACCTGGTATTTCGGCCTGCCCTCTTCCTCTTCGCACACGCTGATCGGCTCGATTATCGGCGTAGGCGTGGCGAATGCGCTGCTGCACGGCCGCAGCGGCACCAGCGGCGTCGACTGGGATCAGGCGGTTAAAGTCGGTTACGCCCTGCTGCTGTCGCCGGTGATTGGCTTCATCTGCGCCGCCGTGCTGCTGCTGGCCATGAAGGCATTGGTGCGCAATCGCCAGCTGTATCAGGCGCCGGAAGGCAATCAGCCGCCGCCAGCGTGGATTCGTGGTCTGCTGATCCTCACCTGTACCGGCGTCTCGTTTGCCCACGGATCGAACGACGGTCAGAAAGGCATGGGGCTGATTATGCTGATCCTGGTTGGCACCATGCCGATCGCCTATGCGCTCAACCGCTCGCTGCCGCCGGAGCAAATTCCGCGCGTGGCGGCGTTAACCCAGGTCACCGAACAGCAGTTGCTGACGCTGCAGCCACCGCCCGCCGCGATGCCGGCAGCGCGTGAGGTGCTGACGGAATATGTGCGCACCAGCCAGAACCGGCCGCAGGTGCTGCCGGCGCTCGGTATGATGCTCGGCGATATCGGCGAACAGATTCGCCAGTACGGTTCGGTAGAAAATATTCCGGCGCAGGCGGTCACCAATACGCGCAACGATATGTATCTCGCTTCGGAAACCATCAAGCATCTGCAATCGGCCAACGTCGCGCTGCCGGAAGAGACGGCGCGCAACCTGACGGCGGTGAAGCACGAGCTGGACGCGGCTACGCGCTTTATCCCGATGTGGGTCAAAGTGGTGGTGGCGATTGCGCTGGGTCTCGGCACCATGGTCGGCTGGCGCCGGATTGTGGTTACGGTGGGTGAGCGCATCGGCAAAACCCATCTAACCTATGCGCAGGGTGCCAGTGCGGAGCTGGTGGCGATGGCTACTATCGGCGCGGCCGATGCCTTTGGTTTACCGGTGTCGACCACCCATGTGCTGTCGTCCGGCGTGGCCGGTACCATGGCGGCCAACCGATCCGGCCTGCAGCTCGCCACCCTGCGTAATCTGGCGCTGGCGTGGGTGCTGACGCTGCCGGTATCGGTGCTGCTGTCAGGGCTGCTGTATGCGCTGTTTATTCATCTGGCCTGATAGGCTCTGAAGACTGCTGGTGCAGGCGCAGCGTAATCAGGAACGCGCCCAGCACCATCACTGCTGCCGCCAGATACACCGACTGCATGCCCCAGTGGCCGATTAACAACCCCGCCACCGGTCCGGTCAATCCCAGTCCCAAATCGAGAAACGCCGAATAGGTACCGAGCGCCGATCCCTGATCCTGCTGCTGTACCCGCTTCACCGCTTCCACGCCCAGCGCCGGGAACACCAGCGAGAAACCGCCGCCGGTGAGGAAGGCGCCAATATCCACCAGCCAGCTGCTGTCCGCCTGCCAGATCAGCAGCAGACCGGCGCCCTCCAGCACGAACGAGATCAGCGAGACCTGCAGCCCGCCGAAGCGCGTGATATAGCGCCCGCACGCCAGCCGCACCAGCACGAAGCCGAGGCTGAACAGCGTCAGCGCGAACGCCGCGCCGCTCCAGTCGCGACTGGCGAAATAAAGGGTAATGAAGGTGGAGATCACGCCAAAGCCGATGGTGCCAAATCCCAGCGCCAGGCCAAACAGCCAGACACGGCTGACCACGCGATGAAACGGAATGCGCACGCCGGCGCTGACGCTGACCGCCGGCTTGCCGGAGGCCATCCAGAAGCCGATCGCCCCCATCAGCGCGACCAGACCGGCAAAGCCGCTGATGCCAAAAATCTGATTCAGCAGCACGCCCAGCGGCGCACCAATCGCCATGGCAAAGTAAGTCGCGACGCCGTTCCACGAAATGACTCGCGCGGTTTGCCGCGGGCCGACAATATTCATGCCCCACAGCGTCGAGCCGGTACTGCTGAAACTTTCCCCGACGCCGAGGAACAGCCGCCCCAGCGCCAGCAACGTCAGGCTCAGCAGCGGCGCACCGCTGCACAGCGCGGCAATGATCGACAGCACGCCGCTCATGCCGCAGCACACCAGCCCCATCATCACCACGCGTTTCGGGCCGTAGCGATCGGCCAGCCGGCCAGAGTGCGGGCGACTGAGCAGCGTGGCGAAATATTGCAGACTGATGATCAGCCCGGCGATAAACGAGCTGAAGCCCAGCTGGTTATGCACAAACCCCGGCAGCACCGCCAGCGGCAACCCGACGGACAGGTAGCAAAAGAAGGTGAAAACGATGACGGAGAGGATGCGTTTATTTAACTGAGCATTACTCAGTACAGCGGCGTCAGACATGGAAGATGGCGTCAGAAACGTGGTGAAAGCGAAGGTTCACTATACCGGTTAGCAGACTAAGGATCGCGGCTTTTTTTGTTATAAGACATGGCGGCAGCGCACACTCTCGCGTGGTGATCGCTGGCTTGCCCGTTAACGCGGCGGACCTGACGGTTCAGGTACCACCGCTCAGGTTCAGATGCAGGACACCTGGGCCATGCGTGCGGCATGGCGTTCGATGGCGCTGGCGATCTCGGCGGAGACACGCAGCGTGCGGATCTCGCTAAACAGGCCGTCGGCCTCTTGGTAGGCTTTGCGCAGATAGCCCAGCCACTGCTTGATGCGCGCAACGTGGTAGTTGCCGGTATCACCCTGCTTTTCCAGCTGGGTGTAGCGCAGCAGCAGCTCAACCACCTGCGACCACGGCATCGGGGCTTCGTTGTACTTCACCACGCGCCCCAGGTTAGGCACATTGAGCGCGCCGCGCCCGAGCATGACCGCGTCGCAGCCGGTAATGCGCAGGCAATCCTGCGCATCCTGCCAGTTCCAGATTTCGCCGTTGGCGATCACCGGAATGGTCAGACGCTGGCGAATCTCACCAATCGCCTGCCAGTTGATGCTCTCTGCGCGATAGCCGTCCTCTTTGGTCCGGCCATGCACCACCAGCTCGCTGGCTCCGGCCTGCTGCACCGCATCGGCGATCTCGAAGCGCCGCGCGCCCGAATCCCAGCCGAGCCGCACTTTCACCGTGACCGGCAGATGAGACGGCACCGCCTCGCGCATCGCTCTGGCACCGCGATAGATCAGCTCCGGATCTTTCAGCAGCGTCGCACCGCCGCCGCTGCCGTTCACCAGCTTCGACGGGCAGCCGCAGTTGAGATCAACGCCCCACGAGCCCAGCTCCACCGCGCGTGCGGCGTTTTCTGCCAGCCACTCAGGATACTGGCCCAGCAGCTGCATGCGCACGCGTGTGCCGGAGGGCGTCCGGCTGTGATGGTGCAGTTCCGGACACAAACGGTAGAAGGATTTTACCGGCAGTAGCTGATCGACCACGCGTAAAAACTCGGTGACACACAGGTCATAGTCATTCACGCCGGAGAGCAGTTCACGTACCAGCGAATCCAGTACGCCTTCCATGGGCGCCAGTAAAACCCGCATACCGTTACGCGTTCCCGTTGCTCTTGGCTGCCGGACGACGTGAGCGCGCCGGTTTACCCGCGTTACCTGCCGCCGGGCCGTTGTTGCCCGAACGACGCGGTGCACGCGCCTCGCCCTGTGGACGCGCGCCGCCGTTACCGGCGTTGGCACGCTGACCATTACCGCCGCTACGGCTGCGCGATGCGTCAGCACCCTGCCCCGGCGCGCGGCCCTGGCCACGTCCGCGCGGCTGCTGCTGACGGCCATTCTGAATCGGCTCCGCCTTGATGCTCGGATCCGGCTCAAAGCCCGGCAGCGCAATGCGCGGAATTTCCCGCTTCAGCAGGCGCTCGATATCACGCAACAGCTTGTGCTCGTCCACGCACACCAGCGACAGCGCAGCACCGGTGGCCGCGGCACGACCGGTACGGCCGATGCGGTGCACGTAATCTTCCGCCACGTTCGGCAGCTCGTAGTTGACCACGTGCGGCAGCTCTTCGATATCCAGACCGCGCGCGGCAATATCCGTCGCCACCAGCACGCGAATGCCGCCGGTTTTGAAGTCGGCCAGCGCACGAGTACGCGCGCCCTGGCTCTTGTTGCCGTGGATCGCGGCGGCAGTGATGCCATCTTTGTTGAGCTGCTCAGCGAGGTGGTTAGCACCGTGCTTGGTGCGGGTGAACACCAGCACCTGCTGCCAGTTGTCGCGACCAATCATCAGCGACAGCAGTTCCCGTTTGCGCTTCTTATCGACAAAATGCACCTGCTGCGACACCTGCTCGGAAGCGGTGTTGCGGCGTGCCACTTCCACCTGTTCCGGGTTGGTGAGCAGTTTTTCCGCCAGCGCTTTGATCTCGTCTGAGAAGGTGGCAGAGAACAGCAGGTTCTGCCGTTTGGCCGGCAGTTTTGCCAGCACGCGGCGAATATCGTGGATGAAGCCCATGTCGAGCATGCGATCCGCTTCGTCCAGCACCAGGATTTCCACCTGCGACAGATCGACCGCATTCTGGTGCGCCAGATCGAGCAAACGCCCCGGCGTGGCGATCAGTACATCGACGCCGCCGCGCAGTTTCATCATCTGCGGATTAATGCTGACGCCGCCGAACACCACCAGCGAACGCATATTGAGGTACTGGCTGTATTCACGTACGTTTTCGCCAACCTGCGCCGCCAGTTCACGGGTTGGAGTGAGGATCAGCGCACGTACCGGACGGCGACCACGCGCCGCTGCCGGTTTTTCTGACAGACGCTGCAGCAGAGGCAGCGTGAAACCGGCGGTTTTACCCGTGCCGGTCTGGGCGCTCGCCAGCAGGTCACGACCGGCCAGCACCACGGGAATCGCCTGACGCTGGATTGGCGTCGGTTCACGGTAGCCCTGTTCTGCTACCGCACGCAAAATATCGGCATTCAAGCCGAGAGAGTCAAAAGACATGCAGGTGTATTACTCCGAACCGCCCTGATCGCGCTGCGCGATGTAGTTTTCAGGGGGGATATGACGCAGCCTCAAGGCCTGCGTGTGAAAAGGGCACAAACTACCATGCGTAAGAGCGGCAGTGTAGCAGCTTTCCGTAAGAACCGCGACCAGCAAAACGTGAGGGTGATGGGCCGCTGCGCGGTAGCGCATAAAAAAAGGAGCCGCAGTGGGCTCCTCTTTTCTTGCTGGCACGTCCGCTTAGCTGCGTTTTTTCTGTACGCGCTGCGGTGGCTCTTTGGCCAGCAGCGACACCAGCGCCGGGCCCACCAGCATTACCACGCCCAGACAACCAATCAGCAGATTGTTGTGGATGAAGCGTGAAATCAGGAACAGCGTCAGCATCGCCGCGCCGAAGTAGTATGTCGTCGTCACTTCTTCCAGAGAGTCACCAAAGCGGCGCAAACGGGCACTACGCTGCAGGGCCAGCATGGTGATGAACACCAGCGCATAAGCTGCCACCAGGGTACTGCTCACTTCGACCAGTGCCTTATGTTTCCAGCCCCACACCAGCGCCGCGATCACCAGCAGGTGGGTCGCAATATGCAGGCAGGTTTGACCGGTAACAATCTGAACACGATTAGACCATTTCATTCTCTTCTCCTGGCAGACCCAACAGGTCGCCCAAGTGTATCTGACCGCAGCCAGACGGATTTCCTCAATGTAAAGCAAATTTCGGATAACACCCTAATTTTCTGTCTCCAGCACCACCCATTTGTGACAAAGACTACACTTTGTTCTGTTGATGATGAAAAGGAGCGCGTCGCAGTATGCCACAAAACACGCAAGGATCTTCATTTAAAGTCCTGACGATCAATACCCATAAGGGGTTCACCAGCTTTAACCGTCGCTTTATCCTGCCGGAACTGCGCGACGCAGTGCGCGCGACCTCGGCGGATATCGTCTTTTTACAGGAGGTGATGGGCACGCACGCCATCCACTCCGCACACATTGAAAACTGGCCGGAAAATTCGCACTACGAATATCTTGCCGACACCATGTGGCACGATTTCGCTTACGGCCGCAACGCGGTCTATCCCGAGGGCCATCACGGCAACGCGATACTGTCACGCTTTCCGATCACCGAATACCAAAACCGCGATATTTCTGTCGCCGGCAGTGAGAAACGCGGCATGTTGCACTGCCAGATCAGCCTGCCGGATCGGCCGGAACCGATTCACACCTTGTGTGTGCACCTCGGCCTGAAAGAGAAGCATCGTCTGGCGCAGATGCGCATGATGTGTGAACTGATTGAGTCGCTGCCACCGGATGCGCCCCTGGTGGTGGCCGGCGATTTTAATGACTGGCAGGTACGCGCTAATCGATTTTTACAGCGCGGAGCCGGTCTGCAGGAGGTGTTTAGCATGAAAAACGGTCGCCCGGCGCGCACCTTCCCGGCGCGCTTTCCGCTGCTGCGTCTCGATCGCATCTATATCCGTAATGCGTCGGTGAGCCAGCCGTGGGCGCTGCCGGTGAAACCCTGGTCACACCTGTCCGATCATGCCCCGCTGGCCGTGGAGATCTTTCTATGAATTTCAGCTGGCGCGAAGGTAACCAGCTGCGACTGCTGGAAAATGGCGATCAATTCTTTCCGCGCGTCTCCGGCGCGATTCAGCGCGCCCAGCGTACGCTGCTGCTGGAGACGTTTATTCTGTTTGAAGATGAGGTCGGTAAGGCGCTGCACCGCGATCTGCTGGCCGCCGCGCAGCGCGGTGTTAAGGTGGAAGTGATGGTGGATGGCTACGGCTCGCCGGATCTTTCCACCCAGTACATCAACAGCCTGACCGAAGCAGGCGTGCGCTTTATCTATTACGATCCGCGCCCGCTGGTGATGGGCATGCGCACCAACGTGTTCCGCCGTCTGCATCGCAAAATTGTGGTGATTGATGAGGAGATTGCGTTTGTTGGCGGTATCAATTTCTCCGCCGAGCACAACACCGATTACGGGCCGGAGGCCAAGCAGGATTACGCCGTGGAGGTGAAAGGACCGGTGGTGCTGGACATCGCACGCTATGTACAGCAGGCGATCGGCAGCGAACAGGTAACGCGCCGCTGGTGGGGCGCGCGCTCCCAGCGCCTGGCGGTGAACGCCCTGCCCGGTGATGCGCAGGTGCTGTTTGTCTACCGCGATAACGATGAGCACCGCGATGACATCGAACAGCACTATCTCGATATGCTGCGCAAGGCGAAGCAGGATGTGATTATCGCCAACGCCTACTTTTTCCCCGGCTATCGCCTGCTGCGGGAAATGCGCAGCGCCGCCCAGCGCGGTGTGCGCGTGCGGCTGATTGTGCAGGGTGAACCGGACATGCCGATTGTCAAAGTCGGCGCCGAGCTGCTGTACAACTATCTGGTGGATGCTGGCGTTGAAGTGTACGAATACTGCCGTCGCCCGCTGCATGGCAAAGTGGCGGTGCAGGATCAGCAGTGGTCAACGGTGGGTTCCAGCAACCTCGACCCGCTCAGCCTGTCGCTGAATCTCGAAGCCAACCTGATCATCCACGACCACGCCTTCAACCAGACGCTGCGTGATAACCTTGAGCAGCTGCTGGCTGCGGACTGCGTGCGCGTCGATGAAGACAAGCTGCCGCCGCGCACCTGGTGGCAGCTGACCAAGAGCGTCATCGTGTTCCATTTCCTGCGCCATTTCCCGGCCATCGCCGGCTGGCTGCCTGCCCATACGCCCCATTTGTCTCAGGTCGATCCGCCGGTGCAGCCGGAAATGGAAACCCAGGACCGGGTTGAAGCCGATAACGAAGGAGCGAAACCCTGATGAGCAAAAAGAACCCGCGCTGGCAGTTAGCGAAAAAAATCCTTACCTGGCTGTTCTTCATTGCGGTGATCGTGCTGCTGGTGGTTTACGCACGCAAGGTGAACTGGGAGGACGTGTACAAGGTCATCGTCGGCTATAACCGCTACGTGGTGCTGAGCGCCGCCGCGTTAGTGGTGGTGAGCTACCTCACCTACGGTCTGTACGATTTGATTGGCCGCGCCTACTGCGGGCATAAGCTGGCGAAACGTCAGGTGATGCTGGTGTCATTCATCTGTTACGCCTTTAACCTGACGCTGAGCACCTGGGTGGGCGGTGTGGCGATGCGCTATCGCCTCTATTCGCGCCTCGGCCTGCCCGGCGGCACCATTACGCGCATCTTTTCACTGAGTATTGCCACCAACTGGCTGGGCTACATTTTGCTTGGCGGCGTAGTGTTTGTCGCCGGCATGGTGCCGATTCCGCCCGGCTGGTTCATCGGCGAAGGCACGCTACGGGTGATTGGTGCGGTCCTGCTGGCGATGGTGGCGGTTTATCTGTGGGCCTGTGCTTTCGCGAAGAAGCGCCGCTGGACGGTGAAGGGCCAGCATCTGCAGTTGCCCTCGCTGCGCATGGCGCTGTTTCAGTTTGCCGTTTCCTGCGCCAACTGGATGGTGATGGGCACCATTATCTGGCTGCTGCTGGCGCGTGAAGTGGATTATCCCATCGTGCTGGGCGTGCTGTTGATCAGCAGTATTGCCGGGGTGATTATTCATATTCCGGCGGGCATTGGCGTGCTGGAAGCGGTGTTCCTCGCGCTGCTCAGCGGCCAGCATGCCTCGCACGGTGAGATTATCGCCGCGCTGCTGGCTTATCGCGTGCTCTATTTTATTCTGCCGCTGCTGCTGGCACTGGTGCTGTATCTGTGGCTGGAGAGCCGCGCGAAGCATTTACGGCAGAAGAATGAGCGCAAGATGGCGGCGCGATAAGGCGTGCCAGGTGGAAGATGAAGAACGCGTAATACATTGCGCCGCTACGGAGAAGGTGAAACGGGCTGATAAGTACAAACCGTTCACCTCGCCGTAGCGGCGCGATTATTTTCACAGCCTTAATGGCTGGTTACTCTTAGCGACGGTTACCGAAAATCCGCAGCAGCATCAGGAACAGGTTGATGAAATCGAGATACAGCGTCAGCGCGCCCATGATGGAGAAGCGGCGCAGATTCTCTTTATCGTTAACATCAATGCCCTCACCGATGGCTTTCAGCTTCTGCGTGTCATAAGCCGTCAGGCCCACAAACACCACCACGCCGATATAGGTAATCGCCCACATCAGCGCCGGGCTTTTCAGCCAGAAGTTCACCAGCGACGCCAGCAGAATGCCGATCAGCGCCATAAACAGCAGGCTGCCGAAGCGGCTCAGGTCGCGTTTGGTGGTGTAGCCGTAAAAGCTCATGGCACCAAACATACCCGCGGTAACGAAGAAGGTACTGGCGATCGACGAGTAGGTATAAACAAGGAAAATACTCGCCATTGTCAGCCCGGTCAGCGCGGAATAGAGCATAAACAGCCCGGTCGCCACCGCACCGCTCATGCGCTGCACCATGCCGGAAAGCACAAACACCAGCGCCAGCTGCGCGATAATCAGGCCGAAGAAGGTGATGCGATTGGCAAACACCAGCTCCATGACGGCAGGCGTGCGCGCGGCAAACCACGACACAAACGCCGTCAGCAGTAAGCCACAGGTCATCCAGCCATACACCTGCGCCATATAGGTTTGCAGCCCGGTCGACGCCTGCTGCACGATTGAACCATTACGTGGATATCGATCCATGATGCACCTCTTTAAAAGTTACTGATAACGTCAGTGTGAAGTGTCCACCACCGATCGTCAACGGCGCGTCATACACTGCTGATATCGCCCGTCAACTCGCTGGGCAAACCACGCGGTGGTGAGATTACGGGTAATTTTCGGGCTCTCCAGCTTAATGCCCGGCAGCACTTCGCGCGGCAGACGTTTTCCCGCCATCTTATCGGCGAGGATAAAGGTCTGTTTCCACAGCGTGCTGTCGCTGAAGCTTTCGCTGTCGCCCTTCTCCAGATCGCGGCGAATTTCCCGCGGGCTCATGTCCAGCTGCTTCGCCAGCGTGCGCACCGCCAGTTCGGTGGCGCTCGCCTGTTCGCTGCCGTAGCGGATCAGGTCGCCGTCCAGCGCCAGTTTGATGCCGCTGGCACGCGCCACCGCAGCCTGGAACGCGGCGTTGCGGCTGGCGTACCAGCCGGCGTTGAAGTCAGCGAAGCGATACAGCGGCTGGCTGTACTCCACCGGATAGCCCAGCAGGTGCAGCGTGCCGAAGTAGATACCGCCGCGCCGGCTGAACACTTCACGCCGGATCGAACCGTCAATCGGGTACGGATAGCCCTGCGCATGCGCTTCGGCAAAGGCAATGCTGACCTGCATCGGCCCGCCGGTGTGGATTGGGTTGAGATTACCGAACAGCTTCTGCCCCATCGGCACCATATCGATAAAGTCATCGAAAATGGCGCTCAGCTCTTTCTCGCTGTGCACCTTATCGAGACGTGCCGCGTAGCTCTCGCCGTTGGAGGACTTGATCAGTAACGCGGTGCGCACCAGAAACGCCGGCACGTGCACGCTGGCGGCGCGGCGGTCAATCTCCGCCCAGGCGATTTTTGGCAGACCCGGCACGGTAGCATCGGCGCTGAAGTTAGATTCCTGATCGGTCACGGCGATCACCGCGCAAATGTTGCTGGCACTGGCGTCGATGTGCTGCACGCGCAGCGCGGTATAGATGTCGTCGGCCCAGGCCGATTTTTGCGTCACATGGGCGGGCAGCAATTGCTGAATTTGCGCTTTCACGTCAGCGGGCTGGCGGGCCGGCAGCTGCGGCTCCTTTTTGGTGCTGCATCCGGCCAGCACCAGCGCAGCCAGCAGCGCTGCGCCGCGTAATATCGTGTTGGTGTTCATCCTGCTCCCTGATAAGCCAGCAAAAACCGTACCTTACCGTTTTCGTGGTCTGGCGGCTATCAGCGCGGGCGGATTTTGCGCGCTAGTTCCAGCGTTCGGCGGCCTGATGGTCGCTGTCGCGGGCATCGACCCAGCGATCGCCCTGCGCAGTGGCTTCGCGCTTCCAGAACGGCGCGCGGGTTTTCAGGTAATCCATGATGAATTCACTGGCGGCAAAGGCGCTGCCGCGATGGGCGCTGCTGACGCCAACAAACACGATCTCATCACCAGGGAACAGTTCGCCTACGCGATGAATCACCGTTACCTGCTGCAGCGCCCAGCGCTGACGCGCATCTGCCACAATCTCTGCCAGCGCTTTTTCCGTCATACCCGGATAGTGCTCCAGCGTTAACGCGGCCACGCTGTCGCCGAGATTATGGTTGCGGACTTTGCCGGTGAAGGTGACGACCGCGCCGTCGCTGTCATGCGCCGCCAGCAGCGCATACTCTTCGCCAACGTTAAACGGCGCACTGCCGACGCGAATTCGGGTTGTCATGCTCAGCCTCCGGTAACCGGCGGGAAGAACGCCACTTCATCGCCGGCGCGCAGCGGATGGTTCATCGGCACCAGCGTCTGATTCACCGCCGCCAGCAGCTTGCCGGACTCCAGCGCCAGCGCCCAGCGATCGCTTTTCTGCGCCAGCGCAGCGCGCAGCGTGGCGACGTCAGCATACTCTGCCGCCAGATCCAGCGCGGCGGTGCCGGTCAGTTCGCGCACCTGGGCAAAAAACAGCACCTTAATCATGGCGCACCGCCTGGAAATCACCGGATTTACCGCCGCTTTTGCTCAGCAGCCGCAGCTGGTCGATAACGATATCTTTCTGCACCGCTTTACACATGTCGTAGATGGTCAGCGCCGCGACCGAGGCGGCAGTCAGCGCTTCCATTTCCACGCCGGTTTTGCCGCTCAGGCGACAGCGCGAGGTAATGCGTACGCGGCTGTGCTCCGGCTCAGCCACCAGCGTCACCTCGACTTTGCTCAGCATCAGCGGATGGCACAGCGGAATCAGTTCCCAGGTGCGCTTCGCCGCCTGGATGCCAGCAATGCGTGCGGTGGCGAACACATCGCCTTTGTCGTGACTGCCGTCGAGGATCATCTGCAGCGTGGCCGGCTGCATCAGCACCAGCGCTTCCGCCTGCGCTTCTCGCACGGTGTCAGTTTTACCGGAGACGTCCACCATGTGGGCTTCGCCGGCCGCGTTGATATGGGTTAACGAGGACATGCTTATAACTTCTTCAAATGTGAGACAAAATTACACGGACGCGTACGCGCATCCAGTTGGGCTTCAATGATCCGCTCCCATGCACTGCGGCAGGCACCGGTTGAGCCCGGCACGGCGAACAGCAGCGTCTGGTTGGCCAGACCGGCCACCGCGCGTGATTGCAGCGTCGCGCTGCCGATCTCCTCGTAGGAGATCATGCGAAACAGTTCGCCAAAGCCGTCAATTTCGCGATCCAGCAGCGGCAGCAGCGCTTCCGGCGTACTGTTTTTACTGTTAAAGCCGGTACCGCCGTTAATCAGCACCACCTGCACATCTTCACTGGCGATCCAGCGCGACACCGTGGCGCGGATGCGATAACGGTTGTCCGGAACAATGGCGTGATCGACCACCTGATGCCCGGCTTCGGTCAGCGCCTCACGCAGATAGTCGCCGGAGCTGTCACTGCTGGCGTCGCGGCTGTCAGAGACGGTCATCACCGCCGCATTTAAGGCGACAAAATCGCCGGAAGGTTTACCCATGGCCGTAACTCCTGTGTTTAGCCACCAATGAAGGAGAGGTTCTGCGTGATGCCGGTATTGCCCTGATGCAGGAAATGCGTCTGCTTCTTCTGCCCGAGGCTATGAGCGATGCGCGCCTGCAACTCGGCCTGCTGATCGTCTGAAGCCAGCAGATCGCGCAGCGGCACGCCGCCGTCGCCAAACAGGCACAGATGCAGGTTACCGATCGCCGATACGCGCAGGCGATTACAGCTGGCGCAGAAATCTTTTTCATACGGCATGATCAGGCCAACTTCACCCTGATAATCCGGATGGCGGAACACCTGGGCCGGGCCATCGCTGCGGCCGCGCGGCTGGCGCTGCCAGCCCTGCATGATCAGCTGATCGCGGATCACCTCGCCGGACACATGATGACGGCGGAACAGATCGCCGCCCTCGCCGGTTTCCATCAGCTCGATAAAGCGCAGCTGAATCGGCCGGGTGCGGATCCACGCCAGAAAGGTCTCCAGATTGTGGCTGTTGACGTCGCGCATCAGCACGCTGTTGACTTTGACGGTGCTGAAACCGGCATCAAAGGCCGCATCAATCCCCGCCATGACTTCGTGAAACTTGTTCTGCCCGGTAATGGCGTGAAACTGCCGTGCGTCGAGGCTGTCGACGCTGACATTGATATGGGTGAGGCCTGCCGCACGCCAGGCGCCGACGTCGCGCGCCATGCGGTAGCCATTGGTGGTCATGGCGATCTGGCGGATTGCCGCGTTGTCGCGCACGGCGGCAATGATATCGGTGAAGTCGCGCCGCATCGAGGGTTCGCCGCCGGTCAGGCGCACTTTTTCGGTGCCCGCCGCCGCAAAGGCACGCGTCACGCGACGAATCTCATCCAGCGAGAGAAAACTTTTGTTGTGCACGCCGTTCGGCCGGTAGCCGTCGGGCAGGCAGTAGGTACAACGGAAGTTACACACATCCGTGACCGACAGGCGCAGATAATAAAAGCTGCGCGCATAGGCATCTGTAAATTGTGGCACCTGAACACCTTTCCAAAGTACGGGAGATGCAGTCATTTCTTTCTGCACCCTGGCAGCTCGCGGCTGCGGCCAGGCATCCATATCACACGACTTAGGAACGCAAGGCTTGGGAGTCTGTTGTCATTGTGGACAACACGGTTAAAGCAAATGGTAGCGCGATTTGACGCTCGCATCCATCGGCATTTATCGCTATATATATTGATACATAACGTTATTTCACCGCATTTTCGCGACAGGATACGGTAAAATGCGCGACAGATATTGATACACATCAGTTGAACGCCGTCTGCACCTCACGTGCGGCGTTTTAAGGAGCAGCATGAATCGTACCCTGGCAGATTTGGATCGCGTGGTGGCACTCGGCGGCGGCCACGGCCTTGGCCGCGTGATGTCGGCGCTGGCGCCGCTGGGCTCACGCCTGACCGGCATCGTCACCACCACCGACAACGGCGGATCCACCGGCCGCATACGCCGTTCAGAAGGCGGCATTGCCTGGGGCGACATGCGCAACTGCATTAATCAGCTGATCACCGAACCCAGCGTGGCCTCTGCCATGTTCGAGTATCGCTTTACCGGCAACGGCGAACTGGCCGGGCATAATCTGGGCAATCTGATCCTGAAAGCGCTCGATCACCTCAGCGTGCGTCCGCTGGAAGCCATCAACATTATCCGCAACCTGCTGAAGGTGGATGCGTTTCTGATTCCGATGTCAGAGCAGCCGGTGGACCTGGTCGCGCAGGATAGCGAAGGTAATATGGTGTACGGCGAAACGGCGATTGACGAAATGAAGCAGGCGCCGGAAGAGCTGATGCTGCACCCCAATGTGGTGCCGACGCGTGAAGCGCTGGACGCCGTCGCCGAGGCCGATTTGATCCTGATTGGTCCCGGCAGTTTTTACACCAGCCTGATGCCGATTCTGCTGATGGAGGAGATGGCACGCGCGCTGCGCCGGACGCCCGCCACCATGGTGTTCATCGGAAATCTCGGGCGCGAACTGAGTCCGGCGGCGGCCAGCCTGACGGTCGCAGACAAGCTGGCGATGATGGAAAAAGCCATTGGCAAACGGGTGATTGACGCCGTGGTGGTCGGCCCGTCAGCAGACACGCGCGGCGTCACTGAGCGGTTGATCGTGCGCGAACCGCTGGAAGCCGCCGATATCCGCTATCGTCACGACCGCCAGCTGCTGCGCCGCGCGCTGGAACATGCCATTCAGGCGGTTTAGCCGGCGCGCAACGCGACCGCCGGCTTCAGATTAAGAGGCGGCGATAAACAGTTCACGCAGCTCGTGCAGCTGGTCGCGCACCCGCGCGGCCTCTTCGAACTCCAGGTTCTGCGCGTGCTGCTGCATCTGACCTTCCAGCTCGTGGATCTTCTTCTGCATGGCCTGTGGCGTGAGCGCCAGATAGCTGGCCTCGGCTTCGGCGGCAGTGCGTGAAGCCGTTTTACCTTTGCCGCGCGTTTTCACCACGTTTTTGCCCAGCTCAAGAATATCGGTGATTTTCTTGTTCAGGCCCTGCGGCACAATGCCCCGCTCTTCGTTATAGCGCTGCTGCTTCTCGCGGCGGCGCTCGGTCTCTTCCATCGCCCGCGCCATCGACGGCGTGATCTTATCTGCGTAGAGAATCGCTCTGCCGTTGACGTTACGCGCTGCGCGTCCGATGGTCTGAATCAGCGAGCGCTCGGAGCGCAGGAAGCCCTCTTTATCGGCGTCCAGAATTGCCACCAGCGACACTTCCGGCATATCCAGCCCTTCGCGCAGCAGGTTGATCCCCACCAGCACGTCAAACTCCCCGAGACGCAGATCGCGAATGATCTCCATACGCTCAACGGTATCAATGTCGGAGTGCAGATAGCGCACCTTTTCGCCGTGCTCTTCAAGATACTCGGTGAGGTCTTCGGCCATGCGCTTGGTCAGCGTGGTGACCAGCACGCGCTCGTTGATTTCGACGCGCTTGCGGATCTCCGACAGCAGATCGTCGACCTGGGTCGCCACCGGACGCACCTCAAGGATCGGATCGAGCAGACCGGTAGGCCGCACCACCTGATCGATAACGTCGCCGCCCGATTTTTCCAGCTCGTAGTTACCTGGCGTGGCCGAGACGTAAATGGTCTGCGGTGCCAGCGCTTCAAACTCTTCAAAGCGCAGCGGACGGTTGTCCAGCGCCGACGGCAGGCGGAAACCGTACTCCACCAGAGTCTCTTTACGCGCGCGGTCACCGCGATACATGCCGCCAATCTGCGGAATAGTCACGTGGGATTCATCGACCACCAGCAGGCCATCCGCCGGCAGGTAATCAAACAGCGTCGGCGGCGGCTCGCCCGGTCCGCGCCCGGAGAGATAGCGCGAATAGTTTTCAATGCCCGAGCAGTAGCCGAGTTCGTTCATCATTTCGAGGTCAAACTGGGTGCGCTGGGTGATGCGCTGCTCTTCCAGCAGTTTGTTGTTCTCCAGCAGCACTTTGCGCCGCACCGCCAGCTCATCCTTGATCTCTTCCATCGCCTGCAGAATACGCTCGCGCGGCGTCACGTAGTGCGTTTTCGGGTAGATGGTGAAACGCGGAATCACTGAGATCACCTGGCCGGTCAGCGGGTCGAACAGCGACAGGCGCTCAACCTCTTCATCAAACAGCTCTACACGCAGACCAATGTCATCGGATTCCGCCGGGAAGATATCGATCACTTCGCCGCGCACGCGGAAGGTGCCGCGCTGAAAAACCTGGTCGTTGCGGGTGTACTGTAGTTCGGCGAGGCGGCGCAGGATGCTGCGCTGGTCGATGATCATGCCGCGCGTCAGATGCAGCATCATTTTCAGGTAGAGATCGGGATCGCCCAGGCCGTAGATAGCAGAAACCGACGCCACCACAATCACGTCGCGGCGCTCCAGCATCGCTTTAGTGGCAGAGAGACGCATCTGCTCGATGTGCTCGTTTACCGCCGCATCTTTCTCGATGAAGGTATCCGAACTGGGCACGTAGGCTTCCGGCTGATAGTAGTCGTAGTAGGAGACGAAGAACTCGACCGCGTTATCCGGGAAGAACTCTTTCATCTCACCATACAGCTGTGCCGCCAGCGTTTTATTCGGTGCCATTACCATGGTCGGCCGGTTGAGATCGGCAATGACGTTGGCGATGGTAAAAGTTTTTCCTGAACCGGTAACCCCCAGCAGCGTCTGGTGCGCCAGTCCATCCTCCAGCCCTTCTTCAAGGCGACGAATCGCCTCAGGCTGATCGCCTGAAGGTTTGAAAGCGGAGTTGAGTTTAAAGGCTTTACTCATGGTATTACGGTTCCTGCTGAAGAAGTCGGCGGGCAGGCTGGTAATTCTACTCTGCTATGGCGATTTTGCCAGAAAAAAACACTGGATATAATTACAGATATACTGCACGATGATGGGGAGATGCCGCGATTCGCTTCAGCGTAATTTATGCGGTAATCCGGAAGCGTTTGTTGCGCAAGGTTATCCCCAGACGAGCAACGCTTTTAACAATTGTCAATAGAGCGTCATTAAATTGCAGTCTGATGACAAGCCAGACAATTCTCAGGCTTGCTTTTAAATAACCTGCTGATTTAAAAGACTTTGACTCAAAAGCCCAGTTTCGCAGCATTATGTATGCAACCCGCGTATTTCCTCGCTTGCGCCCGGTTTTCAGTCGCTAATGCACAAGGTTATCCACAGGAATAGTGGATAACTGAATCCAGCCCCACGTCCATCGGCTGTGTATAATTTTCCCCTCGCTTATCCTGCCGTGCGAAAAAATTTTTTTTGCGATTATTTTTCCATCATCCCGTGCGGCTTTAACTATTCTTTTGGCGTACCCCATCGTGCCGTAACGGGAAAAAGCCCAGCGTTAAGGCCACTTATTTCTTCAGTCCCTGCCTTATGACAGCACAGATGCACCAGAAACGTTAAGCAGTCAGCACCGTCAAAGTGCAGGCGAGTTATTACTGTGGGCAATTGTTAAGCTTTTCTCATCAATTATGGCGAGTTTCGCTGCCTTTTACCCCGATTGAGGCTGCTTTGGCGGATCTGGCCTGGGAATTGCAGTGAATTAACGGTGGAGTGACGAGTCCATGCCGGCAGGATGAACAAGCGCCGCCGGCGACAGCAGTGTCCCAATAGCCATTGTGCATGACTGTATGCCAGACGACACAGAGCGGGAGCATTCAGGCGAATAATCTGGAAGGAGAATGTCAGATGCTGAGTTTACGTTCGGTGAATCAATTTTACGGTCAGAACCATATTTTATGGGATGTGGATCTCGATCTGCCGCCAGGCACCTGCACCGGCGTGCTGGGCAGCCCGGGGATGGGCAAAACCACGCTGGTGAACTGTATTATGGGTCGCCTGCCCATTAATAGTGGATCGATGACCTGGCAGGAAGACGGCGCGCCGCCGGAAAACCTGCTGCTGCAGCCTGCTGAGCAACGCGCGCGCATGGGCATCGGCTACGTGCCACAGGGACGCCACATCTTTTCCCAGATGAGCGTGGAAGATAACCTGCTGATTGCGCTGATGGCGGCACAGGACGATCGCAGCCGCGCCATTCCCGAGATGGTGTTCGATCTGTTTCCGGCGCTCTACTCGCTGCGTCATCAGCGCAGTGGCGAACTGCCGATGGATCAGCAGCAGCAGTTGGCCCTGGCGCGCGCGCTGGTGCTGCAGCCGAAACTATTGATCCTCGATGAACCCACCGAAGGCATGTCGCCGTGGCTGGAGGAGGAGATGGGGAATCTGATTCGCCGCCTGAACCGCGACTATGGCCTGACGATTCTGCTGCTGGAACAGCATGTGTCGTTCATTCGCCGCGTGGCAGACTATTTTCTGCTGCTGCATCGTGGCCGCAACGTGGCGCAGGGCAGCGTGGCGCAGCTGGATGATGTAACGGTGAGTAAGTGGCTAACGGCCACCTAGCGTCGGTAGCGTGCGGCGCAGGGTGCTGCGCCGCCGCGCCATTTACTGTGGCAGGGTAAGGTAACGGCCACAGTCGGCCTGCTGTGCCGCGCTGCTCAGCCACGGAATCTCACCGAGGAACGGGGCCGCAATGCGCTGTTGCAGCGTTGCCAGATATTCCGCATGTCGCTTACCCGGCGGTTGGATGTCATTGGCAATCCAGCCGGCGAGGCGCAACCCGCGCGCCTTCACCGCTTCCGCCGTCAGCATGGCGTGGTTGATGCAGCCGAGCTTCACGCCGACCACCAGAATCACCGGCAGCTGCTCGGCGGCGACCCAGTCGGCGTAAGTTTGCGTCGCGGACAGCGGCGTGAACCAGCCGCCCGCACCTTCCACCAGCACCCATTCAGCCTGCTGCTCCAGCGCGCGTAAGCCAGCGGAGAGCTGCGCAAATTCAATCGGTCTGCCCTCTTCCGCGCTGACGATATGCGGCGACGTCGGTTCGATGAACGCCAGCGGATTGACCTGTTCATAGCTCAGCGCCAGGCTGCTGTAGCGCTGCAGCGCCAGCGCATCGCTGTTGCGCACGCCGTCGGGCGTGACCTCGCAGCCGGAGGCCACCGGTTTGTAGCCGGCAGTGCGTAATCCCGCAGCGCTGGCCGCCTGCAACAGAGCGCCGCTGGCGACTGTTTTGCCCACTTCGGTGTCAGTTCCGGTAATAAACCAGCGTGTCATTTTTGTAAAACTCCATACATCAGGTGATAACTGAGACGATAGCCGTGCGCATCCTGCGGCCAGTGCTGCTCCAGCTGCGCCAGCTGCGGGCGCGTCAGCAGGGCCGCGTGTCGCCCATCGTGCAGATGCGTTGCGCCGATGCCTTTCAGCGAGCGCATGGCACTGAGCGCGCTGGGGAAGTGCAGCGTGACGATCTGCGTCTGGCTGCGCAGCGGCAGGCCCGCGGTCGCCAGGGCAAAGGCATCGCCGCTGAGGAAGCGATTGGCGTGACGCCGACCATCGATCTGCGCCCACGCCTGGTGCACCTCCTGCAGCGAGCCGTCGAGCAGCGTCGAGAACAGCACGCTGCCGCCCGGGCGCGTCACGCGCAGAAACTGCTGCAGCGCGGTGCGCAGATCGCTGCTCCATTGCACCGCCAGGTTGCTCCAGACGCCGTCGACGCTGTTATCTGCCAGCGGTAACTGGTCGATATCGCCCTGTAAATAGTCGTGCGCCGAGTGCTGTTCGCGCGCCGCCTGCAGCATCGCCGGTGACAGATCCAGCGCGCAGACCTGGCGACCGCGATCGCGCCAGTAGCGGCTGAACCAGCCGGTGCCGCAGCCGGCATCCAGCAGCTGTGGGCCAAATCCGGCCGGCGCCAGCGCCAGCAGCGCCTCGCCGCTCTGGCGCTGCAGCTGAGCATGCTGTTCGTAGTGCGCGGCCGCCCGGCCAAACGCCTGCGCCACCGCCTGTTTATTCACCTGCAGCGTCATACAGTGCCTCCAGTAACGCGTCGATATCTTCGGGATGATGCGCCGCGGTGAGCGTAATGCGCAGCCGCGCGGTACCCGGCGGCACCGTCGGTGGCCGGATCGCGCTTACCCAGCAACCGGCCTGCGCCAGCCGCTGTGACAGCGCCAGCGCG
The DNA here is from genome assembly GCF_059730895.1 of gamma proteobacterium symbiont of Lampromicra miyakona. Taxonomy (NCBI): domain Bacteria; kingdom Pseudomonadati; phylum Pseudomonadota; class Gammaproteobacteria; species gamma proteobacterium symbiont of Lampromicra miyakona. The sequence goes on from NZ_AP035932.1 coordinate 2,754,566, forward strand.
GCACGGTTTTCGCCAACGATCAGCGGCTGAATGGCGCTGTCAGAGGCCATCAGCTGCCACGGCAACTGCGCCGCTCCCGCGCGAAAGCGGGCAATATTTTGCTGCAACCGCGCGCGCAGCGCGTCGCCCTGCTGGATCTGCGCCAGCGCCGCCAGCAGCGCACAGCACTGCGCCGGCGGCATGGCGGTGGAATAGATTAAATGGCGCGAGAATTGCTCGACGTAATCTGCGGTGGCGTCATCACACAGCAGCGCGGCGCCGCTGACGCCAAAGCCTTTACCAAAGGTCACCACCAGCAGTTCCGGTTTCACCTGCTGCTGCCAGCAGCTGCCGCGTCCCTGCTCACCGGTAACGCCAATGCCGTGCGCATCGTCCACCAGCAGCCAGCCGCCCGCACGCCGGGTTTCGGCGGCAAGTTCAGCCAGCGGCGCACTGTCGCCATCCATGCTGAATACGCCCTCGGTCACCACCAGCGTGCCGCCTTCCGCGCGCGTCGCCAGCAGCTTCGCCAGGCTGGCCGGCTGGTTGTGGGCAAAACGGCGCAGCGTTGCCGGACTGTGGCTGGCGGCATCCAGCAGCGAGGCGTGCGCCAGTTTGTCAGCGATAATGCGATCCGACTTTTGCGCCAGCAGATGGATCACTGCCTGGTTGGCGGCAAAGCCGGAGATAAACAGCAGCGCGCGCGGGTAGCCGAGCCAGGACGCCAGCTGCTGCTCCAGCTGCGCATGGTGACGGCTGTAGCCGGTGACGTGGCCGGAAGCGCCGGCACCGACGCCCGCCTCGCGCACACCCTGCTGCCAGGCGGCCATCACCGCCGGATGCTGGCTCAGCCCGAGGTAATCATTGCTGGAGAAGTGGCGATAGCGCTGCCCGTCGAGGGTAATTTCACGCACGCTGTTGTGCTCAATGCGCCGCCGCTGCCGCCAGCCGTCGGCGGCACGCTGCGCCGTCAGCGCCTGCGCAATACGTTCAGACCACATTTACACGGCCGCGTTATAGAACTGCGCGCTGTCGGCGTGCAGCAACTGCTCGCTGAGCTGATGCTGCTGTTCGTTATCGCCTGCAGTCGTGGCGGTGTGCTCCGGATTCAGGCCCAGCTTGCGGAACAGGATCAGATCTTTGTCCTCTTCCGGGTTCGGCGTGGTCAGCAGCTTGCAGCCGTAGAAAATCGAGTTGGCACCCGCCATGAAGCACATCGCCTGGGTCTGTTCGCTCATCTGCTCGCGACCGGCCGACAGGCGCACGTGCGAGGTCGGCATCATGATGCGCGCCACGGCAATGGTGCGGATAAAGTCGAACGGCTCGACGTCATCGTTATCCGCCAGCGGCGTGCCTTTGACTTTCACCAGCATGTTAATCGGCACGCTCTCCGGCGGCGTGGGCAGGTTGGCCAGCTGCACCAGCAATCCGGCGCGGTCGTTGACCGTTTCGCCCAGCCCGACAATGCCGCCTGAGCACACTTTGATGCCGGCGTTGCGCACTTTATCCAGCGTATCAAGACGCTCCTGATAGGTACGGGTGGTGATGATGCTGCCGTAAAACTCCGGCGAGGTGTCGAGGTTATGATTGTAAAAATCGAGCCCGGCGCTGGCTAGCCGCTGCGCCTGATCGTGGTCAAGCGTGCCCAGCGTCATGCAGGTTTCCATGCCCATGGCTTTCACGCCCTGCACCATCTGCTCAAGGTACGGCATGTCGCGCTCGTGCGGGTTTTTCCACGCCGCGCCCATGCAGAAGCGGCTGGAGCCGGCTGCTTTGGCCTTGCGCGCCGATTCCAGCACCGCTTCCACCTCCATCAGGCGCTCGGTTTCCAGCCCGGTTTTGTAACGCGCGCTCTGCGGACAGTATTTACAGTCTTCCGGACAGGCGCCGGTTTTGATCGACAGCAGCGTGCTGACCTGCACCTGACGCGGGTCGAAGTGCTGGCGGTGCACCTGCTGTGCTTCAAACATCAGCTCGAGAAAAGGTTTATCAAATAGCGCCTGAGCCTGAGCCAGTGTCCAGCGATTAGCCATTGCTTACTCCAAAAAAGGGGGTTCATCCTGACGATTAACGTGGTTATACTTGTAAACTAAATCTTTTCAAAATGGTTTACAAGACAGATGTTCACACAGGACGACCTCCGCTTTGACCGCCAGCATATCTGGCATCCTTACACCTCAATGCGCGATCCGCTGCCGTGCTACCCGGTGGTGGCCGCGCACGGCTGCACGCTACAGCTGGCCGATGGACGTGAGCTGGTCGACGGCATGTCGTCGTGGTGGGCAGCGATCCACGGCTATAACCATCCGCGCCTCAATCAGGCGTTGCAGCAGCAGATGGCGCAGATGTCACACGTGATGTTTGGCGGCATCACCCATCCGCCAGCCGTGGAGCTGAGCCGCCAGCTGATCGCCATGACGCCCGAGGCGCTGGAGTGCGTGTTCCTCGCCGATTCCGGCTCGATCGCCGTCGAAGTGTCGATGAAAATGGCGCTGCAGTACTGGCTGGGTCGCGGAGAGACGCGGCAGAAATTCCTTACGCTGCAACGCGGTTATCACGGCGATACGTTTGCCGCCATGTCGGTCTGCGATCCGGAAAACTCCATGCACAGCCTGTGGCGCGGCTACCTGCCGGAGCATCTGTTCGCCCGCGCGCCGCAGTGTGGCTTTGACGATGACTGGGATGACAACGATATTGCCGATTTCGCCCGGCTGGCCGAACAACACCATCGCAGCATTGCCGCGGTAATCCTGGAACCTATCGTGCAGGGTGCCGGCGGCATGCGTTTCTACCATCCCCGCTATCTGCAACAGGTGCGGGCGCTGTGCGATCGCTACGGTTTATTGCTGATCGCCGATGAGATCGCCACCGGCTTCGGCCGCAGCGGCAAGCTGTTTGCCTGCGAGCACGCCGGCATCACGCCGGACATTTTGTGTCTCGGCAAGGCGCTGACCGGCGGCACCCTGACGCTCTCCGCCACCCTGACCACGCGCGACGTCGCCGATACCATCAGCCGCAGCGCGGCGGGCTGCTTTATGCACGGTCCGACGTTTATGGGCAATCCGCTGGCCTGTGCGGTGGCGGTCGAAAGCCTGAAGCTAATCAACGAAGGGCACTGGCCGGCGCAGGTGGCGGCGATTGAGCAGCAGCTGCGAACGGAACTGCTGCCGCTGCGCGACCATCCGATGGTGGCGGATGCGCGCGTGCTGGGGGCGATTGGCGTGATTGAGACCCATCAGCCGGTGAACATGGCGGCACTGCAGCAGTTCTTCGTGGAACGCGGCGTATGGATTCGCCCGTTCGGTAAGCTGATTTACCTGATGCCACCTTATCTGATTTCTGCCGCACAGCTGACGCAGCTGACGGCGGCACTAAGCGCTGCACTGGCGGTGGACGGCCACTTTCAGCCCTGACACCGCTGGCACTCGCCGCCATTTTCCACCATCATGGAGAGCAGTACACAACAGGAAAGGAGAGATCATGCGCGTAGTGAGCCAGGATTTTAACGATGGCGATAAAATGCCCGAGCGCCACGTGTTTAACGGCATGGGTTACCAGGGCGATAATCTGTCGCCGCACCTGGCATGGGATGAAGTGCCAGCCGGCACCAAAAGCTTTGTGGTGACCTGCTACGATCCGGATGCCCCGACCGGCTCCGGCTGGTGGCACTGGGTGGTTGCCAATATTCCGGCGGAGGTGACCGTGCTGTCACAGGGCGCCGGTTCCGGCGTGGCGGAACTGCCGGAGGGTGCCATTCAGACGCGTACCGATTTCGGCCAGAACGGTTACGGTGGCGCAGCGCCGCCGCAGGGCGAATCGCATCGCTACATCTTTACGGTGCATGCGCTGGACGTGGAAAAAATTGAGGTGGACGAAGGTGCCAGCGGCGCGATGGTCGGCTTCAACGTGCACTTCCATGCGCTGGCCAGCGCGTCGATCACGGTGAAATACGCCTGATTGCATAAGGTGCGCATCGCTGCGCACCCCGGCAGAGGTCGCCGTAAATGGCGACCCTGCATGACCGAATAGCGTTCCTCAGTCCAGTGCGTGAATCACTACCCACATCGGGCCCTGACCCACGGCGTAACGCGCCAGCGGTTGCAGCAGGCCACGATCGCCGATGCGATAGACTTCAATGTGATGCGATTTCTGCCCCGCCGCCACCAGATACTGACCGCTGCCATCAATGTTAAAGCCACGCGGCTGAGTTTCGGTCGGCTGATGACCTTCAATCGTCAGCACCGAGCCGTCCTCACTGATACTGAACACGGTCAGCGTGCTGCTGGTGCGGTCACAGGCATACAGGAAGCGACCGTCCGGGGTGATATGGATATCCGCTGCCCAGCGCGTATCGCTGAAGCCCGGTGGCATCATATCAAGACTCTGCACCCGCTCGACCTGGCCGTTAACATTGTTCAGCGCCCAGACGTCGACGGTGCTGTCCAGTTCGTTAACCACATAGCCATAGGCGCCGTTCGGGTGGAACGCCATATGACGCGGGCCGGCGCCTTCTACGGTGGTCACCTGCGGCTGCGCGCGCGGTGCCAGCGTGCCGTCCGCCTGCAGCTGATACAGGCAGATGCGATCCTGCTTCAGCGCTGGCACAAACAGCGTCTGGTTACTTAGGTCGATATTCGCCGAATGGCAGCCCTCCAGCCCGTTAATCACCTGCAGCGGTGCCTGCGGCAGGCCGTCGCTGCCAATCGGGCTGATGCTGACGCAGGCATCGTTATAGGAGCCGCAGAACAGGTAGTTGCCCTGACGATCGGTAGAAATGTGAGTCGGGCTGCCCGGCAGCGGCGCTTCACCGGCCAGGCTTAACGTACCGTCGGCCGCAATGCGGTACGCCAGTACGCGAAAATTCGGACGCACGCCGACATAGAGAAAATCTTTCTTCGGGCTCACCACCATCGGCTGCACCTGGCCGGCCACATCCGTGACCTGCAATAACGTCAGTGCGCCATCTTCCTGCATCTGCCAGGCGTGGATCTGCTGGCTCTCGGGACTGGCGGTATACACGACTTGTTTCATGCGTTTTCCTTATTCGCTGCCTGATGAAAAACAGTAACTGTAGCGCGTTTCACCGCCGCGCGCTGGGCTGATTTGTGCCCTGCTTTTTGTCTCAGGGCCGCTGGCGGGTGTAGACTTAATGCTTTGCTAACTCCGGACGGAAAGTGTAATGAGCTACCGCGTAATCGCCCTTGACCTCGACGGCACCCTGCTGACCCCAAACAAAACCATCCTGCCAGAATCCCTTGAAGCCTTAGCCCGCGCGCAACAGGCTGGCGTTCAGGTGCTGATCGTCACCGGTCGCCATCACTGCGCGATTCACCCGTTTTATCAGGCGCTGCAGCTGACAACGCCCGCCATCTGCTGTAACGGCACGTACCTGTACGATTACCAGGCGCAACGGGTGCTGGCGGCCGATCCGCTGGAGAAACGTCAGGCGGCGCGGGTGATTGAGATGCTCGATCAGGAGAATATTCACGGTCTGCTGTATGTCGATGATGCGATGCTGTACCAGGAAGCGACCGGCCATGTGACGCGCACCCTTAACTGGGCGCAGTCGCTGCCGGAAGCGCAGCGTCCGCTGTTTGTGCAGGTGCCGAGCCTGGCGCAGGCGGCGCACGACGCGCAGTCGATCTGGAAATTTGCCCTGTCGCATCCGGATACCCGCGCGCTGCAGCAGTTTGCCGAACGCACCGAACGCGAGCTGGGTCTGGCGTGTGAATGGTCGTGGCACGATCAGGTCGATATCGCTCAGGCCGGCAACAGCAAAGGCAAACGCCTGGCGCAGTGGGTGGCCAGTCAGGGTCTGAGCATGCAGGATGTGCTGGCGTTTGGCGACAATTACAACGATCTCAGCATGCTGGAGCAGGCCGGGCTGGGCGTGGCGATGGGCAATGCCGATGACGCCATCAAAGCACGCGCGCGCAAAGTGATCGGTACCAACCTTGAGCCGGGCATTGCGCAGGTGATCTACCAGGAAGTGCTGTAACGCCAGGCTGATCGCGGCATAAGGCATCTATAGGGTGACCGGAAAAAAGCGCGCCGCTCCAGAGGGTGCAACGGGTGATTACTGCAGCGGTACATGGCACATCCGGTAGCGGCGCGATTCATCGCGCTGATCCGCAGACCGGACGTACCGCGTTGTCGTCCGGTTTGTGTTACGCGGTAATCGACACGCTCTTGATCTGTGCATACAGCCACTGATCGGGCCGGATATTCAGCTCGTCGCGCGCCCACGGTGAAATGCGCGCCCACAGCTCGCTGACGCCGATGCGCAGTTTCACTTCGACCTGGTCGTCCAGCTCCAGCAGCTCCACCACCTGCGCCGGTAAGATATTGCGGATCGAGGTATTTTGCGGCGGCTGCAGCGCCAGCGACACGTCCGCCGAGGCGATACGGATGCGCAGTACGCTTTTCACCGGCTGATTCACCCGGCTGACCCAGATGTGCTGATCGCCAAGCGACAGCGCGGTCATCGGGTAATCCGGATGCTGCTCCAGCACCTGCACGCGCAGTACGCTGCTGCGCTCGGCCGCCGGCAGCCAGGGCCGCATCGCGCTGCTGCCCCACACTTTTTCCAGCGCGCCGAAGGCTTTGACGTTACCGTTATCCAGCACCAGTACCTGATTCGCCAGCTGGACAATCTCCTCAAGGCTGTGGCTCACGTACAGCAGCGGAATCTCCACCTGCTTCGCCAGCTTCTGCAAATAGGGCATCAGCTCGCGCTTGCGTGGCAGATCGAGCGACGCCAGCGGTTCGTCCATCAGCAGGATATCCGGCGCGCTCAGCAGCGCCCGGCCCATCGCCACGCGCTGCTTTTCGCCACCCGACAGCGAGGCCGGATAGCGATCCAGCAGCGCGTCCAGTCCCAGCAGCATCACCAGCGCCCCGAACTGCGCTTTCATTTTGGGCGCCATGCCATACTGCAGATTGCCGCGCACGCGATAATGGGGAAACAGGCGCGCATCCTGAAACACGTAGCCGATGCGGCGTTTTTCCGGCGGCAGATTGATGCCGCTGTCGCGGTCAAACAACAGACGATCGTTAAGCGCAATCTGGCCGCTCTGCGGCTGCGTCAGGCCGCTGATAGCATTGATTAATGAGGTTTTTCCTGCCCCGGACACGCCAAAGATCGCGGTGATGCCGCTGGCCGGAATTTCCACATCGACGTTGAGCTGATGCTCACCGAGCTGTTGCGCAATGTTGATTTTCAGCATCAGGCCGCTCCCAGCCGCTTGCGGCCCCAGCGCGCCAGCAGCTCTGAGGCCACCAGCGACAGCAGCGCCAGCGCAATCGCCACCGCGCACAGCCGCGCCGCAGTGCCTTCCGCGCCGGGCGTTTCAATCAGGGTAAACATGGCTGACGGGATGGTGCGGGTTTCGCCGGGAATGTTGGAGACAAAAGTAATGGTGGCACCAAACTCCCCGAGCGAGCGGGCAAACGCCAGCACGGTGCCCACGATGATGCCCGGAAAAGTCAGCGGCAGCGTGATGGTGAAAAACACCCGCCAGCGGCCCGCGCCTAAGGTCCGCGCCGCCTGCTCCAGCCGGCTGTCTACCGCTTCCAGTGCCAGACGAATGGCGCGCACCATCAGCGGAAACGCCATCACCGCGGAGGCCAGCACCGCACCGCGCCAGCTGAAGGCGAAGGTGATACCGAACCAGTCATATAGCCAGCTGCCAATCAGACCGCGCCGTCCCAGCGTCAGCAGCAGCAAATAGCCCACCACCACCGGCGGCAGCACCAGCGGCAGGTGAATCAGGCTATCGAGCAGGGTTTTGCCGGGAAAGCGACAGCGCGCCAGAATCCAGGCCATCAGGATGCCAAACGGCAGGCTGCACAGCACCGCCACGCAGGAAACTTTCAGGCTGAGGAACACGGCCTGCCATTCGGGATCGCTCAGTATCATCTCTTCGGCGTAAATCCATACTGTTTAAACACGGCAGCGGCATCCGGCCCCTGCAGATAGTCATAGAAGGCCTGCACCGCTGCGTTCTGGTGATCGCTGACCACCGCCATCGGGTACTCTACGGGTTTGTGACTCGCTTCGGGGAAGCGTCCGACCACCTGCACTTTATCACTGGCTACCGCGTCGGAACCGTACACGATGCCATATGGCGTTTCGCGTCGCTCCACCAGCGCCAGCGCGGCACGCACGTTGTTGGCCGGTGCGAGCCGTGAAGCCAGCGTGTCCCACGCGCCCAGCTTTTGCAGCGCTTCTTTGGCATAAATACCTGCCGGCACGTGATCCGGATCGCCCACCGCCAGGCGCTCGCCCTTAAGCAGGTTCTGCCATTGGGTCTGCGCATTGATGGTCACCGGCTGCGCGTTAGCGCTTTTTGCCGCCACCAGCACCAGATCGTTGCCCAGCAGCGTGTAGCGCGTACTGCCGATCACGCTGTTTTTCGCCACCGCATCGTCCATCCACTGCTGATCGGCAGAGATAAACAGATCCGCCGGGGCGCCCTGCTCGATTTGCCGCGCCAGCGTCGACGAGGAAGCGAACGAGGATACCACTTCAACGCCGCTTTTTTGCTGATATTGCGTGGCAATCTGCTGCATCGCATTAGTCAGCGAGGCCGCAGCGAACACAGTAATTTTCTCCGCCGCCAGCGCCTGACCCGACAGCGACACGGTGACCACGGCCGCCGCCGCCCAGTGATAAAGCGTATTTTGCATAGAGAGCTCCAGGTTACGTTATATAGTTGATAATACAACGCGAGCCTGAAAGCTGTCATGAGCTTTATATCGGCAAAAACGGCGGGAAGTTAAGGGCAAAACGCCCGCAGCGTGCGGGCGTTAAAAATCAGTGGTGTGAGCTATTGGCGGGACGGTCGTCGCGGCGGCCAAATTTAGAGATGACGTTAAAGACTTCACCCAGGCCGTAAATCAGACCCAGCATAATCGCCATCACGATGGGCACCATGATGATGGCGACCGCCAGGCTTTTTAACAGTTCCAGCATGGAAACCTCGCGCAAAGAGTAAAAAAGTGATTGTAACGGCTGGAGAAAAAAAGGCACTGCCCTTTTCGTGCTTTTACTTTAGGCCTTACAATTGGCGCATTCACCTAAGGAGCTGACATGCAGGCAGAACTCTCTCTTCACATCCGTCTTCAGCAGAAACTGTTTGCCGATCCGCGCCGTATCGAGCTGCTCAGGCGCGTGCAGGAAACCGGCTCCATCAGCCAGGGCGCCAGACTGGCGGGCATCAGCTATAAAAGCGCCTGGGACGCCATCAATGAGATGAATCAGCTGGCGGATCAGACGCTGGTCGAACGCGCGACCGGCGGCAAAGGCGGCGGCGGTGCCCGGCTGACGCGCTACGGCGAGCGATTAATTCAGCTGTTTCAGCTGATGGAGCAGATCCAGCAAAAAGCCTTTGACGTGCTGCAAAACGACAGCCTGCCGCTCGACAGCCTGCTGGCGGCGATCGCCCGCTTTTCCCTGCAAACCAGCGCGCGCAACCAGCTATTTGGCACGGTGCAGGCGCGCGATCGTCAGCAGGTGCAGCAGCATGTTGAGATACTGCTGAACGACGGCGTGACGCGCCTGCAGGTGGCTCTGACCGAACGCAGCGCGGAGCGGCTACAGCTCGACAGCGGTAAAGAGGTGCTGGTGCTGATCAAAGCGCCGTGGATCCGCCTGACGCCTGACGCCGCAGAGGGCGATAATCAGCTGCCGGGCCTTGTCCACACCATCGAACCCGGCGAAACGCAGAGTGAAGTGCTGATTGCGCTGGCGGGCGGTGAAATGTTGTGCGCCACCGTCCCCAGCCAGGCGCTTCGCCAGCATAATCTGCAGCCCGGCAGCGCCGTGACCGCCTGTTTTAATGCAGAACACGCCATCATCGCCACACTGCTCTGATCTGGCCGCCATGATTTGACTTCATTTCGCTGGCTCGCTACAACTGAGCGACTTGATGCAGAAAACGGAACAAATCATGGCCTCATTGCAAATTTCGCAAGGCATATTTCACCTGAGCGATAGCCGTACCCTGACCCTGCCGGACTTAACCCTGCACAGCGGCGAAAGCTGGGCCTTTGTCGGTGCCAACGGCAGCGGTAAATCTTCGCTGGCGCGCGCGCTGTCCGGCGAGCTGACGGCGGCAAAGGGCGAGCTGCGGCAGGATTTTCAGCGCCGCACCCGTCTGTCGCTGGAGCAGCTGCAACAGCTGGTGACGCAGGAGTGGGAGCGCAACAACACCGATCTGCTGAGTGAAGGCGAAGATGACACCGGCCGCACCGCGCTGGAGATCATTCAGGATGAAGTAAAGGATGAGGCGCGGGCGCAGGCGCTGGCCCAGCAGTTTGGCATCAGCGCTTTACTGACTCGCCGCTTCAAATACCTTTCTACCGGCGAAACGCGCAAAACGCTGCTGTGTCAGGCGCTGATGGCGCAGCCGGATTTGCTGATCCTCGACGAACCTTTTGATGGTCTGGATGTGGCATCGCGCGCCAGCCTTGCCGATACGCTGCATCAGCTGCATCGCGACGGCTACACCGTGGTGCTGGTGCTGAACCGCTTTGACGATATCCCGGATTTTGTCCAGCAGGTCGGCGTGCTGGCGGAGTGCACGCTGACGCACGTGGGCGCGCGCCAGGCGATTCTCGCCGAAGCGCTGGTGGCGCAGCTGGCGCACAGCGAACGCCTGCAGGGCATGGCGCTGCCGGAGCCGGACCAGCCGGATCAGCTGCCGCAGCTGGCGGCAGATGCGCCGCGCGTTATCCTGCGCAACGGCGTGGTGTCGTATAACGATCATGCGGTGATCGACGGCCTGAACTGGCAGGTCAATCCCGGCGAGCACTGGCAGATTATCGGCCCCAACGGCGCGGGTAAATCGACCCTGCTCAGCCTGGTCACCGGCGATCATCCGCAGGGCTACAGCAATGATTTAACGTTGTTTGGTATTCGGCGCGGCAGCGGTGAGACCATCTGGGAGATCAAGCAGCATATCGGTTACGTCAGCAGCAGCCTGCATCTGGATTACCGCGTCAGCTGTAATGTGCGTACGGTGATCCTCTCGGGCTTTTTTGATTCGATCGGTCTTTATCAGGCGGTATCGGATCGGCAGAAAGCGCTGGCGCGCCAGTGGCTGGCGCTGCTTGGCATGGACAATGCGCTGGCCGATGCGCCGTTTCATAGCCTGTCGTGGGGCCAGCAGCGGCTGGTGCTGATTGCGCGCGCGCTGGTGAAGCACCCGACGCTGTTAATTCTGGATGAGCCGCTGCAGGGGCTCGATCCCATTAACCGCCAGCTGGTGCGCCGCTTTGTTGATGTGCTGATCGGCGAAGGCCGTACCCAGCTGATGTTTGTGTCCCACCACGCCGAGGACGCGCCGCAGTGCATCACCCACCGCCTGAGTTTTGTAAAACAGGGCGCGGGCTATGTCTATCAGCAGGAGGCGTTGCGTTAGTTTTCATTGATGAGCGGGTCGCCATCCATGGCGGCCCGGCGATAACAGTACGCACCTGACACATTTCCTTCCCTAAAAATGTAACCGCTACCACTAGCCTGCCGCATTATTCAGCAAACGCTGCGCATAAACCCACAAAATGAGAATCGTCACCTTGTGTAAACGATACCATTTATCCAGACTGGATCACGCTTTCAGCGCCACCGTTATGCTACGTTGAAGGCAGTGATTTTCTTCTGTTTGCCGATTACCAGGACTTGTTATGCAAAAATTTAACCCGGTCGATCATCCGCATCGCCGCTATAACCCGTTGATCGATCAATGGGTGCTGGTGTCACCGCATCGCGCCAAACGTCCGTGGCAGGGTGCGCAGGAGACGCCCGCGCTGGAGCAACTGCCGGCACACGACCCGGACTGCTTCCTGTGCGCCGGTAATACCCGCATCACCGGCGATAAAAATCCTGATTACAAAAGCACTTACGTGTTCACCAATGACTTTGCCGCGCTGATGACCGACACGCCGGACGCGCCGCAGAGCGACAATGTGCTGATGCGCTGTGAAAGCGCGCGCGGTACCAGCCGGGTGATCTGCTTCTCGCCGGATCACAGCAAAACCCTGCCCGAACTGCCGCTGCACAATCTGCAGGATATCGTGCGTACCTGGCAGGAGCAGACTGCCGAACTCGGCCAGCACTATCCGTGGGTGCAGGTGTTTGAAAACAAAGGCGCAGCCATGGGCTGCTCGAATCCCCATCCGCACGGTCAGGTGTGGGCCAACAGCTTTCTGCCAAACGAAGCGCAAAAAGAGGATGACAACCAGCGCCGCTACTTTGCCGATAAAGGCACGCCGCTGCTGGTGGATTACGTGGCGCGCGAGCTGCAGGACGGCAGCCGTACCGTGGTTGAAACCGATCACTGGCTGGCGGTGGTGCCGTGGTGGGCGGCCTGGCCGTTTGAAACCCTGCTGCTGCCGAAAACGCACGTGAAACGCATTACCGATCTCAGCGAGGCGCAGCGCACCGATCTGGCGCTGGCGCTCAAGCAGCTCACCAGCCGTTACGACAATCTGTTCCAGTGCTCGTTCCCCTATTCGATGGGCTGGCACGGCGCGCCGTTTAACGGCGAAGCCAACGATCACTGGCAGCTGCACGCGCACTTCTATCCTCCGCTGCTGCGCTCCGCCACAGTACGAAAATTTATGGTTGGCTACGAGATGCTGGCCGAGACCCAACGTGATTTAACGGCGGAACAGGCAGCAGAACGTCTGCGCTCTGTCAGCGCTATCCATTTCCGCGAGGAACAATAAATGTCTTTAAAATCGATCACTCAACAGGTTTTCGCTGACACCTTCGGCTACGCGCCGAGCCACAGCATTCAGGCACCGGGCCGGGTGAACCTGATCGGCGAGCATACCGATTACAACGATGGCTTCGTGCTGCCCTGCGCTATCGATTATCAGACCGTGATTGCCTGCGCCCGCCGCGACGATCGCCAGGTGCGCGTGGTGGCGGTGGATTACGACAATCAGCAGGATAGCTTCTCGCTGGATGCGCCGATTGAGCCGCTCAGCGAACCGATGTGGGCCAATTACGTGCGCGGCGTGGTGAAACATCTGCAGCAGCGCGACGCCAGCTTTGGCGGCGTGGATATGGTGATCAGCGGCAACGTGCCGCAGGGTGCCGGTCTCAGCTCGTCCGCCTCGCTGGAAGTGGCGGTGGGCACCGTGTTCCAGCAGCTGTATCAGCTGAAGCTCGACGGCGCAGCGATTGCCGTTAACGGGCAGGAAGCGGAGAACCAGTTTGTTGGCTGCAACTGCGGCATCATGGATCAGCTGATATCCGCACTCGGCCAGCAGGATCACGCCATGCTGCTGGACTGCCGCACGCTGGGTACGCGCGCCGTATCCATGCCGGAGGATGTCGCGGTAGTGATTATCAACTCGAACTTCCGCCGTAATCTGGTGGGCAGCGAATACAATACCCGCCGCGAGCAGTGCGAAACCGGTGCGCGCTTCTTCAACAAAAAGGCGCTGCGCGACGTGACGCTGGAGGAGTTTGCGGCGGCAGAACAGCAGCTCGATCCGCTGGTGGCCAAACGCGTGCGTCACGTGATCACCGAAAATGCGCGTACGCTGGAAGCGGCGGACGCGCTGAGCAGCGGCGATCTGCAACGCATGGGTGAGCTGATGGCCGCCTCGCACGCCTCAATGCGCGACGATTTTGAGATTACCGTCGCGCCCATCGACCAGCTGGTGGAGATCGTCAAAGCGGAGATCGGCCCGCGCGGCGGCGTGCGTATGACCGGCGGCGGCTTCGGTGGCTGTATTGTCGCCCTGATGCCAACCGATCTGGTCGATCAGGTGAAAGCGGCGGTGGCGCAGCAGTACGAAGCGCAGACCGGCATCAAAGAGACCTTTTACGTGTGTAAAGCCTCAGCAGGAGCCGGCCAATGGTAAGCGACGTCAAATCTCATGCGCCGGACGGCCAGCCGTGGCGCATCACCGTGCTGCGCAACCGCAACGGCATGGTCGCCACCTTTATGGACTGGGGCGCCACCTGGCTGTCGGCGCGCGTGCCGATGCAGGACGGCAGCGTGCGCGAAGCGCTGCTCGGCTGCGCCACGCCGTCCGACTATCTGCATCAGGATGCTTATCTCGGTGCCACCATCGGGCGTTACGCGAACCGCATCGCCTTCGCTGAGCTGAAGCCGCTTAACCGGCTGCTGGCGGCCAATCAGGGTCCGCACCAGCTGCATGGCGGGCCGCAGGGTTTCGACAAGCGCCGCTGGCAGATTCTCAGCCAGAGTGACAGCGAAGTGCACTATCGTCTTGATTCGCCGGACGGCGACCAGGGCTACCCCGGCAATCTGATTGCCGATGTGATTTATCAGCTCGATGACGATAACTGCCTGTCGATTCGCTATGAAGCGCAGACCGATCAGGCCTGTCCGGTCAACCTGACCAACCATGCTTACTTCAACCTTGATGCGCATCATGGCGACGCGCGCCAGCATCGCTTACAACTGCAGGCCGATCGTTATCTGCCGGTGGACAGCGCAGGCATTCCCAATGCGCCGCTGAAAGCGGTAGACGGTACCAGCTTTGATTTCCGCCAGCCGAAACGCGTGGCGGATGAGTTCCTGGCCGACGACGATCAGCGCGCGGTGAAAGGTTACGATCACGCGTTTCTGCTCACCACCGCCGGTGACAGCAGCCAGCCTGCTGCGCAGCTGTGGTCAGCGGACGACAAACTTAGCGTGAGCGTGTTCACCGCCGCGCCGGCGCTGCAGTTCTACTCCGGCAACTATCTGGAGGGAACGCGCGCCCGTGAACAGGGCAGCTATACTGCTTTCCAGGGCATCGCTCTGGAGAGTGAGTTTTTACCGGATTCGCCCAACCATAGCGAGTGGCCGCAGCCTGATTGCTGGCTGCAGCCCGGCGACACATGGCACTCCGTGACGCGTTATCGCTTCACCCCGCACTAAGCGCCGGTTGAAAAACGCGCACTGCGGTGCCGACAGGCTTACGCCGTGCGCTGTTTTCCGCTATGGTATGGCGCTATCAGTGTGCCGCTGAAATCAGCGGCCGCAGCCGGTTTCTATCATCATCGAAACATTAAGCATTAAGGAGTAAAGCTATGGCCGTAACTAAGCTGGTTCTGGTGCGCCACGGCGAAAGCCAGTGGAATCAGGAAAACCGCTTCACCGGATGGTACGACGTGGATCTGTCCGACAAGGGTCGCACCGAAGCCAAAGCAGCCGGTCAGCTGCTGAAAAAAGAAGGTTTCGTGTTTGATTTTGCCTACACCTCAGTGCTGAAGCGTGCCATCCACACTCTGTGGAACGTGCTGGATGAGCTGGATCAGGCCTGGCTGCCGGTCGAGAAAACCTGGCGTCTGAACGAGCGTCACTACGGTGCGCTGCAGGGTCTGGACAAAGCGGAAACCGCCGCCAAATACGGCGACGATCAGGTGAAACAGTGGCGCCGCGGCTTTGCCGTTACGCCGCCAGAGCTGGATCGTAACGACGAGCGTTTCCCGGGCCACGACCCGCGCTACAAATCCCTGACCGACGCGCAGCTGCCGACCACCGAAAGCCTGGCACTGACCATCGATCGCGTGATCCCATTCTGGAACGAAAGCATTCTGCCGCGCATTAAGAGCGGTGAGAAAGTGATTGTTGCCGCGCACGGTAACTCACTGCGCGCGCTGGTGAAATACCTCGATAACATGAGCGAAGATGAGATCCTCGAACTGAACATCCCAACCGGCGTACCGCTGGTGTATGAGTTCGACGAGAACTTCAAGCCAATCAAACATTACTATCTGGGTGATGCCGACGAGATCGCAGCGAAAGCCGCCGCCGTTGCTAACCAGGGTAAAGCGAAGTAAGTTCACGCTGAAACGCAAAAGGCCAGACGCGAGTCTGGCCTTTTTTTATGCCGTGCGCTGCCGTTAGCCGCGACGGGTTTTGATCGCCTGCGCCAGCTGACGCAGCGCTTTTTCCGTGTCGTCCCAGCCAATACAGGCGTCGGTGACGCTCTGGCCGTACACCAGCGGTTTACCGCTGTCGAGGCTCTGGTTGCCTTCCACCAGGTGGCTCTCAATCATCACGCCGGTAATCGCCTGCTCGCCGCCGGCAATCTGCTGCGCCACGTCTGCGGCCACCACCATCTGACGCTGGAACTGCTTGCTGCTGTTGGCGTGGCTGAAGTCGATCATCACCTGTGGACGCAGGCCCGCTTTTTCCAGCCCGGTTTTCACCGCCGCAACGTGTTCCGCACTGTAGTTTGGCTCTTTGCCGCCGCGCAGAATGATGTGGCAATCTTCATTACCGCTGGTTTCGACAATCGCCGAATGACCATATTTGGTGACCGACAGGAAACAGTGCGGCGCGCTGGCAGCGCCGATGGCATCGATCGCCACTTTGATGGTGCCGTCGGTACCGTTTTTGAAGCCGACCGGACAGGAGAGCCCGGAGGAGAGCTCGCGGTGCACCTGCGATTCGGTGGTGCGCGCACCAATCGCGCCCCAGCTCATCAAATCCGCCATGTATTGCGGCGTGATCATGTCGAGGAACTCACCGGCAGCCGGCAGTCCGGTGTCGTTGATATCCACCAGCAGCTTACGCGCCAGGCGCAGGCCGTCGTTAATCTGGAAGCTACCGTCCATGTAAGGATCGTTGATCAGCCCTTTCCAGCCCACCGTGGTACGCGGTTTTTCAAAGTACACGCGCATCACCACTTCCAGCTCACCCTTCAGCTCCTCGCGCAACGTCAGCAGGCGCGCGGCATACTCTTTGGCTGCCTGCGTATCGTGGATGGAGCATGGCCCAATCACCACCAGCAGGCGGTCATCTTCACCGTGCAGAATGCGGTGAATGGCCTGGCGGGCCTGGGCAACGGTTTGAGCAGCGTTATCGGTGGCGGGGAATTTTTCCAGCAGCGCAACAGGGGGCAATAACTCTTTGATCTCTCTGATGCGTAAATCGTCGTTCTGGTAATCCATACTTATTCCATTCAAATTTCTGGCCCTGCGTACGCCGGGCGCAACCTGTCCAATGTATCCCTTCAGGCACCAGGTGTAAATTATGTCCTGCGCGCAAATAGCTCGCCCGGATTTGCATTTATTCGTTTCTGAACTAAGCTTTTTAAACGTAAGCACTGAGGAATGAGGTGCTTTCGCTATTTATATTCATGCCGAACACTCATGACGGAATTTAATTCCGTCGCGGCACGCTTTTTTCGTCAAACAGCACCAGCGGGTGTCACGCGGCAACTATCCATTTATTACAGGAGCATAATGATGAATAAGTTTGCATTGATTTTTCTGACGGCAGCGATGACTTTAGGCAGCGGCGCAGCACTGGCTGCGGATAACAACAACGGCCAGGCGAATGCGTCAGCAGAAGCCGGTGCAGCCGCGGGCGGCGCGAAAGAGAATCTGCCGCCAAATAATGTTGATAATAGCAACATTAATAATGGCAGCATGAACACCAACGGTGCGGCGACTTCTGGTACCAGCTCCGGCAATATGTCGGCCAGCCAGGAACACAAAAATACCATGTGTAAAGATGGTCGCTGCCCTGATATGAACAAGAAAGTTGAAACCAGGGAAGGCGGTGGTCACGTCAAACATAAAACTGACGGCACCACGCAGTAATTCACGCGGAGCGTGATGCAGGGCGAGCTTCGGCTCGCCCTGTTGTTTTTCCCCTGCCCTAATTCCGCTATGCTAACGCTATGAAATTCACAGGAACTGTTTCATGGCTTCGCTGCTGCTTATCGATGATCACCCGTTAGTTGAAGTCGCGCTGGAAGCGGCCTGCCTCAACGCCCCCATTCCGTTACAGCTCTACGCCGCTGGCGACGAAGCTCAGGCGCGCCTGCTGCTGCAACAGCATCCTATTGACCTGATTGTGCTGGATATCGGCCTGCCGGACAGCGATGGTCTGGAGCTGCTGCGCCGCCTGCGCGCGCGCCATCAGCAGTGCCCGGTGCTGATTTACTCGGCCCAGCAGAACCGGCACACGCTGCTCAGCGCCGCTTCGTTCGGCGCTGCCGGCTATGTGGTGAAGAGTCAAAGCATGGCGCAGCTGCTGAGCGCGATTCTGGCGGTGCTGGGTGGCCAGCAGGCGTTTCCGCCGCTGCCGGAGCGCATCGCGCTACCGCTTACTGAGAAAGAGCAGCAGATTGTCGCGCTGCTGGTGCGCGGGCTGTCGAATATTCAGATTGGCGAACAGCTGCACATCAGCAACAAAACCGTCAGTACGCACAAGAAAAACATTCTGGAGAAGACCGGCGTGCAGTCGGTGGTCGAGCTGGCAGAACTGTGGAAAGCGCAGCAGTGACACGCTGGCTGCCGTTGCTTTTCCTGCTGTTTAGCCTGCTGGCGCGCGCCGGGCTGCAGCCCGCCAGTAGCGTGATGCTGCCCGCCATGATGCCCGCGCCGCACGCCGAGCCCTGGCCGGGACCGGTGCTGCGCGTGGCGGTGCCGGCGCAAAACAGCGCGCCCTGGGCGATGCGCATCGGCGATCGCATCTGGGGCATTGATGCCGACTATCTCAGCGCCCTCAGCCAGCTGAGCGGCAGCACCTTCAGCCTGCACGGTTATCCTGACTTTGCCGCCCAGCTGGCGGCGCTGCAGCGTGGCGACGTGGATATGGTGCTGAGCACCCGCCAGCGCGATCTGCCCGCCGACGTACTGACCAGCGAGAGCTGGTTCACCAGCCCGATGCGCATCTACCGCAATCGCGACAACCAGCGCGCGGTGATGTTCAACAGTGACAACGCCCAGCTGACCATCGCCGCCGACACGCTGGCGCAGCTGCCGCCCACCTTTGCACAACGCCACCGCTGGCAGACGCTGCCCGGCAATTTACAGGCGCTGTATGCGCTGCTGAACCAGCAGAGCGATTATCTGGTAGCCGATGAAGCCAGCGCCGGTTTTCTGCTAAGCCAGCTGCAGCAGGGACAGATTTATCAGATCACCGCCGATCCCGGTGCCGGCGAGCTATCGCTGCGCGCGCTGACGCGCGATCCGGCATTAATCGCCTGGCTCAACCGCCAGCTGCGCTTGCTGCCAGCGGAGTTCAGCAATCGTGTGCAGCAGCGCTGGAGTCCACCGCTGCTGCGCTATCAGGATACGCAAACCCTGATGCTGACGGGCGCAGAGAAACAGTGGCTGGCGCAGCAGGATGCCATCCCTTATGCCGCCGAGAGCGATAACGCGCCGTGGAGCTATCGCGATGCCAGCGGCAACGCGCGCGGCTTCGGTATTGACCTGCTTAACGCCCTGAGCCAGAGCACCGGCCTGCGTTTCACGCCGCGCTGGGTCAATAATCCGCAGCAGGCCGCCAGTCTGTTGCAGCAGCAGCAGGTGATGCTCAACCTGTTACAGCCGCTGTACGGGGACGATGCTAACCGCACCGCGCTGCCAGTGTGGCGCGCCATCTGGGGCATTTACACGCTGTCCGACAGGCAGCCGATGGACTGGTCCGCGCTGCACGCTCAGCGCGTCGGCGTGCTGCGTGGCGATCTGGCGCAGCGTCTGCTTCCGGCTGAGATCGCGCCCCAGCTGTTCGACGATCGCGCCCAGCTGTGGCAGGCCCTCAACACTGGCCAGATTGATGCAGTGGTGGATAACGTGCTGTCGGCGCGCTGGCGCATGGCCAGCCATGAGGGCAACCGCGTGCATCTCGCGTTTGTGGCCAGCGATATCGCCTGGCCGCTGGCGCCGCAGGTGAGCGCACAGCAGCCGCAGCTGAGCGCCCTTCTCGACCATGCGCTGCAGCAGATTCCGGCGGATACGCTGAACCAGATGCGCGTCAGCTGGTCGCAGCCGCCGCAGCCCGGCACCACCATGACGATGCGCAATGTGCCGCTGCTGATTTTAATTGCGGCCGCCGTGATCATCCTGCTGTTGCTGGTATTGCTGCTGCGCCGTTATCTGCAGCAGCGGCGTGAGCGGTTACAGCGCGAGCAGGCGGAGCGTGCCAACGCCGCTAAAAGCCAGTTTCTCGCCACCGCCAGTCACGAGCTGCGCACGCCGATGCAGGCGATTCTCGGTCTGCTGGAGCTGGAGCAGCAGCAGCATCCGAGCGCGCGGCTCGATCTGATGCACAGCAGCGCACGGTCGCTGATGACGCTGCTGAACGATTTGCAGGATCATGCGCGCATTGAGAATCACAGCTTCCGCCTGACGCCACGCCCGCTCGATCTCAGGTTGTGGCTACAGCAGCAACAGCAGTTTTATCACCCGCTGATGCGCGATGGCGGGCCACAGCTGCACGTGGCGGCGCTGACCCCGCTGCCGGCCAGCGTGATGCTCGACAGCGATCGCCTGCAGCAGGTGGTGAACAATCTGGTGGCCAATGCGCTGAAATTTACCCGCCACGGCGAAATCCACCTGACGCTGGCGGTCAACGGGGATATCGCGCTGACGGTGAGCGACAGCGGCAGCGGCATTCCGCTCAGCGAGCAGGCGCAGCTGTTTGAACCGTGGTATCAGGCGCCGTCGGGCAAGCGCCATGCGGTGCAGGGCAGCGGCCTCGGGCTGTTTATCTGTCGCGAGATTGTACAGCGCATGGGCGGCACGCTGTCGCTGGAGTCCGCGCCGCAGCAGGGCACCACGGTGAGCGTGCGCCTGCCGCTGGAACCCTGTGCGGCATCGGCGGCGGATGACGCCACGCACTGGCCGCACTATCCGCAGCTGCGCGTGGCGATTGTCGACGATCACCCGACCAATCTGCTGGTGATGCAGCAGCAGCTGGCAAGCTTTGGCATTACTGCGGCGGTGTTTGAGGATGGCCGCGAACTGCTGCGGGCCGATGCGCAGCAGCCGTTTGATGTGCTGTTTATCGACCAGATGATGCCACGCCCGGATGGCCTGACGCTGCTGCGCATCCTGCGCCGCCGTCAGCGCCAGCGCGTGCAGCCTGCGCTGCGCATACTGTGCTCCGCCGACGTACAGCTGCTGAAACTGCCGCTGCAGGCGCACGAAGCGCAGCTGGTCAAGCCGGTGACTCTGCGGGATATTGCACCGCTGCTGGCGCAGGCGGTGCGCGATCCGTTGCAGGTGTTGCCGGACAGCCTGCAGATTCTGGCGCAGCACAATCCGGCTTTCATCCCGCGTATTTGCCATACCCTGCAGCGTACGCTGCAGCAGGATCATGATGCGCTGCTGCAGGCGAGCGCGGCCGCAGACTGGCCCCAGCTGGCGCGCGCGGCGCACCGCCTGAAAGGCAGCTGGCTGATGCTCGGCATTGACGACGTAGCCGCCCGCTGCCAGCAGCTGGCCGACGCGGCAAAACAGCATCAGCCTGACCCTGATAATCTCAATTTACTGATATCATTAACGAACAGGCTACTTAACCAACTGGAACGTTATGGCACACACTCATTCTCACAGTGAGCACGGCGGCAACCGCACGCGTCTCGCCGCCGCGTTTGGCGTCACCGCGCTGTTTATGGTTGCCGAGGTCATCGGCGGGCTGGTGTCCGGTTCGCTGGCGCTGCTGGCCGATGCCGGACATATGCTCACCGACGCCGCCGCGCTGCTGATGGCGCTGCTGGCCGTGCAGTTCGCCCGGCGCAAACCGAATGCGCGTCACACTTTTGGCTTACTGCGTCTGACCACGCTGGCAGCGTTTGTGAACGCCATCGCGCTGCTGGTGATTACCGTCCTGATCGTCTGGGAAGCACTGCGCCGTTTTTACCAGCCCGAGCCGATTGAAGGCGGGCTGATGCTCGGCATCGCCATTGCCGGCCTGCTGGCGAATCTGCTGTCGTTCTGGCTGCTGCACCGCGGCAGCGAAGAGAAGAATCTCAACGTGCGTGCCGCCGCGCTGCACGTGCTGGGCGACCTGCTCGGTTCGGTGGGCGCAATCGTGGCGGCAGTGATTATCATGCTAACCGGCTGGACGCCGATCGATCCGATTCTGTCGCTGCTGGTGGCGCTGCTGGTGGTGCGCAGCGGCTGGGCGCTGCTGCGCGAGAGCCTGCACGAGCTGCTGGAAGGCGCACCGACGCATATCGACGTGGATAAGCTAGCGCGGGCGCTGACACGTCACATTGATGAAGTGCGTAATGTGCATCATGTGCATGTGTGGCAGGTGGGCGAAAAGCCGGTGCTGACGCTGCACGTGCAGGTGATTCCGCCGTACGATCACGACGGCCTGCTGCGACGCATTCATCAGTATCTGCACCAGCATTATCAGATTGCCCATGCCACGGTGCAGATGGAGTATCAGCCCTGCGTCGGCCCGGACTGCGAGTTATGCGAGGAGAGCGGCACGCAGCACGAGCACGCAGCGCTGGAAGGCCACGCGCATCATCACCACTAATGGGACAGCGCGCGCGAACCCTGTTCCCGTGCGCTCTGCATCCACAGGCGCGTGCCGTTCAGCGCGATCAGCGTCAGAATGGCGTACTCCAGCGCCATGGCATACACACCCTGACGCGCAAAGATCATCACGCTGATAACGTTGATCACCACCCACAGCAGCCAGTTCTCGACGTATTTGCGCGTCATCAGGATCATCGCCACAATCGACAGCACCATCATGCAGGAATCCCAGAACGGGAAGGCATCTGGCTGCAGCTGCGGCATCGCCACGTTAAGGCCGAGCGACTGCATCAGGCCCACCGCGGTGCGCGTGAGGAAAGCGAATACCGGGTCGATATAGCGCGTCATCAGCGCAATGGCGATCACGCAGGCGGCGCCCCAGCCGATGGCTTTCGGCAGCGGCAGCCAGCGGATTTTCAGCGCCGCTTCATGGCTGCTGGTCTGCCTGCTCCACGCGTACCAGCCGTACACGTTGGCAACAAAGAAGAACAGCTGCAGCAGCAGGCTGGCATACAGCTGAATCTGAAAGAAAATCACCGCAAACAGCGTGACGTTAATCAGACCAAACAGGTAGTTGATAATTTTTTCCTGGCTGGCGAGCCAGATACACAGCAGGCCGGCCAGCGTACCGATCGCCTCAATCCATGACAGATCGTAGCCGCCGACGCCAATCGGAATGTGAACCAGAATATTGTGTGTGCTAAAGAAGTCCATCATCTGCACCTGTATGAAAACCGCCTCAGGCGTTCCCTTTCAGCGTAAGTTTGAGTTGTGCTGCAAAGTCTAGCATGCGGTTGAGCGGCAGTAACGCCGCCTGACGCAGCGCCGCATCGACGTGAATTTCATGCTGCGCGCCGCCGTGTGCCAGCCCTTCAGCGATAGCCTGCAGGCCATTCATCGCCATCCACGGGCAGTGCGCGCAGCTGCGGCAGGTCGCCCCTTCACCTGCGGTGGGCGCTTCCAGTAACTCTTTGTCCGGTACCGCCTGCTGCATTTTGTAAAAGATGCCGCGGTCGGTCGCCACAATCATCTGCGGATGCGGCAGCGTTTTGGCGGCCTGAATCAACTGGCTGGTGGAACCGATCGCATCGGCCAGGTCGACAATCGCCTGCGGTGACTCCGGGTGCACCAGCACCGCCGCGTCAGGATAGAGCGCTTTCATGCGCTGCAACGCCTGGGTTTTGAACTCATCATGCACGATGCAGGCCCCCTGCCAGCACAGCACATCAGCGCCGGTTTGCTGCCTAACGTAGCGGCCCAGATGGCGGTCCGGTGCCCAGATGATTTTTTCACCGCGACTGTCGAGATATTCAATCAGCTCAACCGCAATGCTGGACGTCACCACCCAATCGGCACGTGCTTTTACCGCTGCCGACGTGTTGGCATACACCACCACGGTCCGATCCGGATGCGCATCGCAGAAGCGGTTAAATTCGTCAATCGGGCAACCGAGGTCAAGCGAGCACTCCGCCTGCAGCGTGGGCATCAGCACGGTTTTTTCCGGGCTAAGGATTTTGGCGGTTTCGCCCATGAAACGCACGCCGGCCACCAGCAGCGTTTGCGCCGGATGCTGGCTGCCAAAGCGCGCCATCTCAAGGGAATCCGCCACGCAGCCGCCGGTCTCTTCGGCCAGCGCCTGGATTTCCGGATCGGTGTAGTAATGCGCCACCATAACCGCATCGCGTGCTTTGAGCAGGCGTTTAATTTCTTCGATGTAACCGGCTTTTTCCTGCGGGCTGAGGCGCGCCGGTTTCGGCGGGAAGGGATAAATGGCGCTTTCAGCATCAAACATTGCACTCATGACACGGCTCTCGTTTTATCGATTTAACAAAATCGCCCATCAGGACGATGATGCGGCATTAAATCCGCCATCGTGTTTTATATGCTAAACACAATAGCGGATTACACCGAGCCTGTCGTGTGATTTTTATGCGGGAAGTACCAGCTGCGCGCCGGCCTGCGCCTGTTGTGGGCTTTCCAGCTCAAGCAGAAACGCTTTTACCGCCAGGCCGCCAGCGAAGCCGGTGAGCTTACCGTTGCTGCCGATAACCCGATGACAGGGCGCCATGATCGACAACGGATTTTTACCGTTGGCAGCCCCGACGGCACGTACCGCTTTCGGGTTGCCGATCTGCTCCGCGATTTGCAGATAGCTACGGGTTTCACCAAACGGAATGGTGAGCAGCGCCTGCCAGACCTTTTTCTGAAACGCAGTGCCAACGGTGTCGTACGGCATGTCAAACTGCTGACGCTCGCCAGCAAAGTACTGACGCAGCTGCCGTTCGGCCTCACAGAGGATCGGATGCTGGTCGTTACGCGCGATCGGTTTCAGCGGCACGCGCTGCGCACCTTCGTTTTCCCATAAAATGGCTGACAATCCGCGATCCGTGGCAATGAGCGTCAGTTCTCCGACGGGCGTGGTAATGATTTTAGCGTGATACATGTTGCACCTCCGGCGTGGGCTATGCGGATGATTATCGCACTTTTGCGCGGCAAAACTGGCTGTTTTCGGCCATGAGCATAAACTGGTTAGCTGTCCGAAAGCAGCCAGTTTTCCATTCGCACCTGCGCAACGATGGTGTTTATTTGCCGGAGACGATGATGTTTGATCCTGAAATTGCCTATCAGGCACTGACGGCGCGCGACAGCCGTTTCGACGGGGTGTTTTTTGTCGGCGTGACCTCCACCGGTATTTACTGCCGTCCGATCTGTCCGGTGAAAGCGCCGATGCAGAAGAACTGCCTGTTTTTCACCAGTGCCGAAGCGGCTGAAAAGGCGCACTTTCGCCCCTGCCTGCGCTGCCGTCCCGAGCTGGCACCTGGTTCGGCGCCAGTCGATAGCCATCATCGCATCGCCGACCGGCTGATACGCCGTATCGAAGAAGGCTTACTGGAAGAACAGGAGACACTGGCTGAGATCGCCAGCGAGTTTGACCTGAGTGAACGCCAGCTAAGACGGGTGATTCAGCAGGAGCTGGGCGTGTCGCCACTTGAACTGCGGCAAACCCGGCGCATGCTGCTGGCGAAGCAGCTACTGACTGAAACCGCGTTGCCGGTGACCGAGATTGCTTATGCCAGCGGTTTTCGCAGTCTGCGCCGTTTTAACGACGTGTTCCAGGCTCGCTATCGCATGACGCCTTCGCGTCTGCGTAAGCAGATTCAGACGGAAGCCCTGAATGGTGAGCAGGAGAGCGCCGAACTGCGCCTCAGCTACCGGCCTCCTTATGACTGGGACGCCATCCTCGATTTCCTGCAACAGCGCGTGATGAAGCAAGTCGAGTGGGTCAGCGAGGGCGTTTATCATCGTACTGTGGCGCTCGGTCAGTGTCGTGGCTGGGTACGCATTAGTCATTTGCCGGAGAAGCAGGCGCTGAAGGTGCAATTTACCACCACGCTGACGCCGGTGCTGCCTGCCCTGCTGCGCCGTTTGCGCGATCTGTTTGATCTGGATGCCCAGCCACAGCGCATCAGCGAGCAGCTCAGCCAGGATCCGCTATTAGCTGCGAGTCTGGCACGCTATCCCGGCTTACGCGTTCCTGGTGCGTTTGACGGCTTCGAGCTGGCGGTCCGCGCCATCCTCGGCCAGCAGGTGACGGTGAAAGCCGCGACGACGCTGAGCAGTCGCGTGGCGGAGCGTTTTGGCGCCCCCCTCACCACACCGTGGCCTGCGCTCTCCCGCTTACCGCCAGAGGCCGAATCACTGGCTACTGCCACCCTCGATGATATCGCCAGCCTCGGCATTGTGAGCGCCCGCGCGCAGGCGATCCAGGCACTGGCCGAGTCCTGCGCCTCAGGAGCGCTGCGCTTCAATGGCGCGGTTAATCCGGACGTGGTGCAGCAGCAGTTGCTGGCGCTGAAGGGTGTCGGGCCATGGACAGCGAGTTATATCGCCATGCGCGCCCTGCGCTGGCCGGATGCCTTCCCGAAAGAGGACATTGCGATCCGCAATAATCTCGGCGGCGTGAGCGCAAAGGTCGCAGAGCAGATGTCGCAGGTGTGGCGCCCATGGCGCAGTTACGCGGTGCTGCATATCTGGAAGAGCCTGACGCCGGATAAGGTAAAAAAGTAGATCAGCTTGAAACCTTGCAGCCAGCCGAAAGAACCGGGCGGTTCCGTAAAGTCGCCGTAAATACGTCCCTGTAGGCTCTGCCGGCGGTTTACTCGCCTCATCCCTGAGGCTCGCCCACTTTGTGGGCCAACGCTACGCCTTGTTCAAAAATGCTCCCGGCATTTTTGTCCATGCGCCGGAAGCTTTACTCCACCGCCCGGCCCTTCCGTCTTCTTTGAGCATGGGTGCGATTATCTAAAGCAATGACAAGGCTTGATGGCCAGTTAAGGCGGGAGCGGAAGGAGCGAAGCGTCCGAGCCATGGATGGCGAGGCCGATCCACAGGGATGTGAGATTCCTTTGCGATCCGCCCCGCCTTATCTGGCCTGAGTACGATCTCAAAGCAACATACCGAACTTCGTAAAAAAGCAAAAAGGCGCCTTTAGGGCGCCTTTCTACATAACTGGTGGGTCGTGCAGGATTCGAACCTGCGACCAATTGATTAAAAGTCAACTGCTCTACCAACTGAGCTAACGACCCGCTCGGGAAGTGGCTTACAACTTTCGACTTGATGGTGGGTCGTGCAGGATTCGAACCTGCGACCAATTGATTAAAAGTCAACTGCTCTACCAACTGAGCTAACGACCCATCAAGGTTGTGAAGCAAACTGAAGTGACATCAAAACTGAACGGTTGAGATGGTGGGTCGTGCAGGATTCGAACCTGCGACCAATTGATTAAAAGTCAACTGCTCTACCAACTGAGCTAACGACCCATCTTCAGTGCTGCCGATACTTGTTAAGATATGTCCCGGCAACGGCGGCATATATTACTGATTTAGCGGGAGGGCGCAACCCTTATTTTCCGCTAAATGTCTCAACTGCTTACCTTTCATGCGGCAAGACCAGAAATCAGACGAAATCCGGTCTTAACTGCAGCAATTACATCGCAGCGAGCCGTTTTTGTGCCTGCTTAGCAGACTCAGAGTTAGGGAACTGTTTGATCACCTGCTGGTAGACCGCTTTCGCTTTCGCTGTATCGTTCTTCTCCTGCATGATCACCCCAACCTTCAACAGCGCTTCTGCCGCTTTTGGCGATTTCGGGTAGTTTTTGACTACAGTGGCAAAATAGTAGGCCGCATCGTCCTTTTTGCCTTTGTTGTAGTACAACTGACCCAGCCAGTAATTGGCATTCGGCTGATAGGTGGAGTCAGGATACTTCTTCACCCACGCCTGCAGCGCAGTTATTGCCTGGTCATACTGCTTCTTCTCAAGAATCAGCGCGACGGCAGCATTGTAATCGGTGTTGGCATCGCCGGTTTGTGCGGGTGCAGCGGCAGCCGTATTGCTGCTCCCCGCATCAGCGTTTCCCGCTGCGGCACCGGCTGCTGCATCCGCACCACCGCCGGCCTGCGCACCATTACTGCTGCTCAGACTGTCGATCTGCTGATAAAGCTGCTTCTGCCGTTCAATCACCTGATTAAGCTGATAACTGTTCTGCTGGATCTGCCCGCGCAGCGAATCGATATCGCTTTGGTTATCACTCATCTGCTGCTGCAACTGCTGCAGAAGCTGAGCCTGGGCATTGGAGATACGTTCAAGAGTGGTGACACGGTCTTCGACCGAGCCTGAGCCAACGCTACTGATTGACGCCTGGGCATTAGCGGCCCAGGGGGCCGCTACGCCAACCAGTAACGACAGACTCAACAGATGAAGTCTGAAGTTACTAATCATTTGATTCTCTTAGTAAACCAGTACGGCACGACGGTTTTTAGCGTAAGCCGCTTCGTCGTGGCCCAGTACAGCAGGTTTCTCTTTACCGTAAGATACGATAGACATCTGGTCAGCAGACACGCCTTTACCCTGCAGGTACATTTTAACGGCGTTAGCACGACGCTCGCCCAGGGCGATGTTGTACTCTGGGGTGCCGCGCTCATCCGCGTGACCTTCGATGGTCACTTTGTAAGATGGGTTGCTGCGCAGGAAAGCAGCGTGCTGATCCAGCATCTGAGCGTATTCAGACTGCACGTCATACTTGTCCAGACCGAAGTAAACGATGTTGTTCTGCTGCAGCTGCTGCATCTGCAGACGCGCCTGCTCGTCAGAAGACATGTTGCCGTTCTGGCCAGCGCCAGCGCCGTATGCACCGTCAGCACCCATACCGGTCTGATCGTTGTTGTTGTTTTTGTGAGAGCTACATGCAGCTACCGCGATAACCGGCAGAGCCAGCATCAAACCCTTCAGCACTTTGTTCAGTTGCATTTCTTTATCCTATTATTTTGTTTGCCATACATTTTACTCCCCCGCCAGGCGAGGGAGCGATGCATCACAGATACGGCGACCAGGCAGGGAATTTGACCTGTCCATCAGTTGCCGGAAGACGCGCTTTGAAACGCCCATCGGTTGAAACCAACTGCAACACGGAACCCATCCCCTGAGTAGAGCTATAGATTACCATCGTGCCGTTAGGAGCCAGACTTGGCGTCTCATCCAGGAACGTGTCCGTTATTGTCTGAACGGCTCCCGTTTCCAGATCCTGTTTGGCGACGTGCTGCGCGCCACCGGCGCTGCTGATCATCACCATCGTTTTACCGTCAGATGACACATCCGCATCCTGGTTCTGAGCCCCTTCCCAGGTAATGCGCTGTGGCGTTCCGCCGTTAACGTTAACTTTGTAAATCTGTGGCGCACCGGCCTGATCCGAAGTGTAAGCCAGCGTCTGGCTGTCCGGGAACCAGGTAGGTTCGGTGCTGTTGTAGCGGCCATCGGTCACCTGACGCGTCTGACCGGAGGCCAGATCCATCACGTACAGGTTCAGGCTACCGGTTTTCGACAGGGCGAAGGCCAGCTTAGAGCCGTCCGGCGAGAAGGCCGGCGCACCGTTGTGACGTGGATAAGAAGCCACCTGACGGATAGCGCCGTTGGCCAGCGTTTGCACCACCAGCGCCGATTTACCGCTTTCAAAGGTCACGTAAGCCACTTTGCTGCCATCTGGCGACCAGGCCGGTGACATCAGCGGCTGTGGCGAACGGTGTACCACAAACTGGTTGTAACCATCGTAGTCAGACACGCGCAGCTCGTACGGGAACTGACCGCCGTTGGTCTGCACCACATAGGCGATACGGGTACGGAACGCGCCTTTGATACCGGTCAGCTTCTCAAACACTTCATCGCTGGCGGTATGCGCTGCATAGCGCAGCCACTGTTTGGTGACTTTATAGGAGTTCTGCGCCAGCACAGTACCCGGTGCGCCACCGGTATCCACCAGCTGATAAGCCACCTGGTAGCTGCCATCGGCGTTCGGCGTAACCTGCCCGACGACCACGGCATCAATACCCAGTGCGCTCCACGCGGCAGGCTGAACTTCCTGTGCGCTGGTCGGCTGCTGTGGCAGACGAGAGCGATCCAGCGGGTTGAATTTACCGCTGTTACGTAAGTCTGCTGCGACGATGCCACCAATATCTTCAGGTGCAGCGCCCGGACCGGCCCACTGGAACGGCACCACACCAATTGGGCGCGCGGTATTCACGCCCTGCGTAATTTCAATGCGTACTTCCGCGTGCAGCATCGCTGCCCACAGCAGTACAAAAAAACCTAAGGTTACACGAAGTGCCTGCTTCATCTTATCTCCCTTATCTGAACCTGAGTTCATGATAATTCGCACAGTTCCTGAAAAAACACGAGTACTCATAGAGTACGGCAAGCTAACCTTAGTTCAACCTGCCGTACGTTACTGCATTATTCTGGTTTGAAACGCATCGGTGCGTTCTTAAACACTTCATATACGGCCTGCGAAGGCGGCTTTGGAATGCGTGCCTGCTTCGCTGCGGTAATCGCCGCCTGACACAGCGCCGGATCGCCGCCTTCAGCTTTCACGTCAATCAGCAAACCATCCGGTGCCAGTTTAATCCGCAGATCGCAGCTTTTACCGCGATACAGATCGGCATCGTAGAAGCGGCTCTGAATCGCACTGGTGATCTGACCCAGATACGCATTCACCTCAGCACCTGAGGCACCCGCCTTCTTCTGATTGCCCTGACCTGCCGCCGCGCCACCACCGGAAGCGGCACCGCTTTTCGGCGCATTCTTACCGGAAGAGAGACCGCCTAACAGATCATCCACATCGCTCTCGTTCTTCGCCGCTTCGGCAGCCGCTTTCTTCTTCGCCTCGGCGGCCGCTTTAGCTTTGGCCGCCGCATCCGCTTTGGCTTTGGCTGCTGCCTCAGCTTTCGCTTTGGCTTCGGCGGCCGCTTTCTCTTTCGCGGCTTCCGCAGCTTTCTCTTTGGCTTCCTGTGCAGCTTTGGCTTTTGCATCTGCCGCGGCCTGAGCTTTGGCTTCTGCCTCCGCTTTGGCTTTCGCCTGCTGCGCGGCTTTCTCTTTCGCCGCTTCGGCTGCGGCGGCTTTCGCCTGCTCTTCCGCTTTCTTCTTCGCGTCGGCAGCGGCCTGCTTCGCCTGCTCTTCCGCTTTGGCTTTCGCGTCCGCTGCGGCCTTCGCCTGAGCATCGGCCTGCGCTTTGGCATCGGCTTTGGCTTTCGCTGCGGCCGCTTCTGCAGCTTTCTGCTGCTCCTGCGCCTGCTTCGCTGCTGCTTCAGCCGCCTTCTGCTGCTCTGCCTGCTGCTTCGCCTGCTCTTTGGCTTCCTGCTGCGCCTGCAGACGCTCTTTTTCCAGCTCTTTCAGCCGCTGCTGTTCAGCGGCCTGTTTCTGCTGCAACTCTTCCGCCTGCTGCTGTGCCTGCTTCTGGCGCTGCTGCTCGGCGCGCTGACTATCACTCTGCTGATTCTGCTGACGGTTATACTGCTCAACCACCGCGCCAGGATCGACCATCACCGCGTCGATATCACTGCCGCCACCGCCGCCGCTGGCTTCGATATGTTCGTTAAACGAGCTCCAAATCAGCAGGGCGATCAGCACGATGTGCAGAATCACCGAAATGATTATCGCGCGTTTTAACTTCTCGTTCTGCTCGGTTGCCTTCGACACTCTCGGTTCCCAAAAACGGTTCGCGTTAAATCGGCTGCGTCATCAAACCGACGGATTTCACGCCAGCCTGATGCAACAGGTTCAGCGCCTTGATGATTTCGTCGTAAGGCACATCTTTCGCCCCACCAATCAGGAAGACCGTCTTCGGATTGGCTTCAATACGGCGCTGCGCTTCGCTCACCACCTGCTCCGGCGGCAGCTGCGTCATACGATCGTGATCCACCACCAGGCTGTACTGCCCTACCCCGGCCACTTCCACGATCACCGGCGGATTATCGTCGCTGGAAACGGTTTTCGAATCGGTTGCGTCCGGCAGGTCCACTTCCACGCTCTGCGTAATAATCGGCGCGGTTGCCATAAAGATGAGCAGCAACACCAGCAGCACGTCCAGCAGCGGAACAATGTTGATTTCCGACTTAAGGTCGCGACGCCCGCGACCACGGGTTCTGGCCATCGTTTACCTCGACTTACTTGCTGTTGTCAGTAGAGAAAGCCTGACGATGCAGGATGGCGGTGAACTCTTCCATAAAGTTGTCGTAGCCCTGCTCCAGCTTGTTCACGCGCTGGTTCAGACGGTTATACGCCATAACGGCAGGAATGGCCGCGAACAGACCGATTGCGGTGGCGATCAGCGCTTCGGCGATACCGGGCGCAACCATTTGCAGTGTGGCCTGTTTCACCGCACCCAGTGCGATAAAGGCATGCATGATCCCCCACACCGTACCAAACAGACCGATATACGGGCTGATGGAACCGACGGTGCCAAGGAATGGGATATGATTTTCCAGCGCTTCCAGTTCACGGTTCATCGAGATGCGCATGGCGCGACCGGCCCCTTCGACCACCGCTTCCGGCGCATGGCTGTTGGCGCGGTGCAGGCGGGCAAACTCTTTGAAGCCAGAGTAGAAAATCTGTTCGGACCCGCTCAGCTCGTCACGGCGCGCCTGGCTCTCCTGATAGAGACGCGACAGCTCGATACCGGACCAGAACTTGTCCTCGAACGCCTCGGCCTCACGCCCCGCCGCGTTAAGAATGCGGGTGCGCTGAATGATGATTGCCCAGGAGGCAATAGAAAAGCCGATCAAAATCAACATGATAAGTTTGACCAGAAGGCTTGCCTTCAGGAACAAATCAAGAACGTTCATGTCAGTCACTGCTTGAACTCCGCGACAATAGACTTGGGAAGCGCAATCGGCTTCATTAGATGTGGGTTGATGCAGGCAATCAGGACGTCTGCTTCATTGAGCACTTTGCCTTCAGCATTCACGATACGCTGCGAGAACGTCATGGTTGCGCGCGTCATTGCTGTCACTTCGCTCTGGATCTCCAGAAGGTCGTCGAGACGTGCCGCGGCAATAAAGTCCACCGTCATGCGCCGTACCACAAAAGCCACCTGCTCTTCCAACAGGGCCTGTTGATTGAAATGGTGCTGGCGCAACATCTCGGTACGTGCTCGTTCATAAAAAGCAAGATAGCTGGCGTGGTAAACCACACCACCGGCGTCAGTGTCTTCGTAATAGACCCGAACCGGCCAGCGAAACAGCGTTGTACTCACTCTACATCCCGGTCTCATTTTAAACGTTGCTACTATACGCAAGTGAGATCGGCTTGGGAATGGTCCGCCAGAGCCAGGAGAAAATAATTATCAGACGTTAACAACTGGAAGGATTTTTGGGAGATTTCCTGACCAACCGCTGACAAAAACTCACGTCAGCAGCGGTAAAACAGCCCTTGCGGGCTGAGACAGAACTTAATGGTAGAACCAGTAAATTCCCAGCGCCAGCACGATCAGCGCCGGCAGCGGGGCAAACAGCGCCTGCCAGCGGGCACGCTGTGGCCGGAAACCGGTGCCGTGAATCACGCCGCTGCACACCGCCCAGATTAACAATAATCCGTGCCAGATGGCGAGCTCACTGGTGCGTGCGGCAAAGCGCGCCGGCTGCCAGATGACGCATCCGGCCAGCCACAGCGCCAGAATCAGTGAAAGGGCCCGCAGCGGGCCCTTATCCATCAGACGATACAGCGTCTGTATCAGGCTGCGCATCAGAGCTTGTCGTCCTGCGCGCCGCCCTCTTCCACATGCTCGATCGCCAGTGCCGTGACCACGCCAAACGCACAGGCCAGCAAGGTGCCAAGAATCCAGGCAAAATACCACATGCTTAATCTCCTCAATCAGTACAGGGAGTGCGTATTGCGCTCAATGTGTTCTTTGGTGATGCGGCCATACATCTTGTAGTAACACCAGCTGGTGTAAGCCAGAATAATCGGCACAAAGATAATGGCAGCCACGGTCATGATCTGCAGCGTCAGCAGGCTGGAGGTCGCGTCCCACATGGTCAGGCTGGTGCCTGGCACGGTGCTGGATGGCATGATGAACGGGAACAGCGCAATGCCAGCCGTCATAATGACGCACGCCAGCGTCAGCGAAGAGAAGATAAACGCCCATGCGCCCTTCTCCATGCGCGAACACAGGATCGTCAGCAGCGGCAGCAGCGCGCCGAGCAGCGGGAACAACCACAGCACCGGCATCTGTTCAAAATTGACCAGCCAGGCTCCGGCTTCACGCACCACGTCTTTACCCAGCGGGTTAGACGCCGCGTGATGATCGATTGCGCTTTTCAGCACATAGCCATCAATGCCGTACTTCACCCACACGCCGGCCAGTACAAAGCCCACCAGCATCACCAGCGCGCTGATTTGCGCCGCCGTGCGGGAACGCAGGTGCAGTTCGCCGCTGGTGCGCATCTGCAGGTAAGTCGCGCCCTGGGCCAGAATCATCGCGACGCTGATCACCCCAGCCAGCAGGCCAAACGGATTAAGCAG
Organism: gamma proteobacterium symbiont of Lampromicra miyakona; assembly: GCF_059730895.1. NCBI lineage: Bacteria > Pseudomonadati > Pseudomonadota > Gammaproteobacteria > gamma proteobacterium symbiont of Lampromicra miyakona. The sequence continues at coordinate 2,788,656 of NZ_AP035932.1, forward strand.
CTGGAAGAAATTACCGGTGTAGAACAGGCGCAGATACTCATCAGCATGGAACGGCACACCCTGCAGCAGGTTACCGAACGCCACGCCAATCACCAGCGGCGGCACAAAGCTGCCAATGAAGATGCCCCAGTCCCAGGCACCGCGCCAGCGCATATCTTCAATCTTCGACCGGTAATCAAAGCCGACCGGACGGAAGAACAGCGAGGCCAGCACCAGAATCATCGCCACGTAAAAACCGGAGAACGCGGCGGCATAGACCATTGGCCAGGCGGCGAACAGCGCCCCGCCGGCAGTGATCAGCCAGACCTGGTTACCGTCCCAGTGCGGCGCGATGCTGTTAATCATGATGCGACGCTCGGTATCGGTGCGACCGAGGATGCGGGTCAGCATTCCCACGCCCATATCGAAGCCGTCGGTGACGGCAAAACCGATCAGCAGAATGCCAATCAGCAGCCACCAGACAAAACGCAACACTTCATAGTCAAACATGGTCGCTCTCCTTATCCGCGCGCCGGTTGAGTCACAGCCTGCACTGTTTCATGGTGATAGCGGCCGGTTTTCAGGCTGCTTGGACCAAGGCGGGCAAATTTGAACATCAGATACATTTCCGCCACCAGGAACACGGTATACAGGCCGCAGATCAGGATCATCGAGAACAGCAGATCGCCGACGGTCAGCGACGAGTTGGCCACAGCGGTTGGCAGCACCTCACCAATCGCCCACGGCTGACGGCCATATTCAGCGACAAACCAGCCAGCTTCGACGGCAATCCACGGCAGTGGAATACCGTACAGCGCCGCTTTCAGCAGCCAGCGATTCTTACCGATGCGGTTACGAATCACGCTCCAGAACGACAGCGCAATGATGCCCAGCAGCAGCACGCCACACAGCACCATGATGCGGAAGGCAAAATAGAGCGGTGCCACGCGCGGAATGGAATCCTGCGTTGCCTGCTGGATTTGCGCTTCCGTGGCGTTCGCCACGTCCGGGGTATAACGCTTGAGCAGCAGACCGTAGCCGAGATCCTGTTTATGCGTCTCAAACTCACTGCGTACCGCCGGATCTTTACTGCCGGCACGCAGCTCGTTCAGCAGCGCATAGGCTTTCATACCGTTACGGATGCGCACTTCATGCTGCGCCAGCAGATCTTTCAGGCCGGTGACCGGCGTATCGACAGAACGGGTGGCAATCAAACCGAGCAGATACGGGATCTGGATGGCGTACTTGTTCTCCTGCGTCGCCTGATCCGGCACGCCAAACAGCGTAAAGGCCGCCGGCGCCGGCTGGGTTTCCCATTCGGCTTCGATGGCGGCCAGCTTGGTTTTCTGCACGTCGCCCATTTCATAGCCGGATTCGTCACCCAGCACGATGACCGACAGCACGGCAGCCATACCGAAGCTGGCAGCGATCGCAAAGGAGCGTTTGGCAAACGCGATGTCGCGCCCTTTAAGCAGATACCAGGCGCTGATGCCCAGAATGAACATCGCTCCGGTGGTGTAGCCCGCGGCCACGGTATGCACAAATTTCACCTGCGCCACCGGGTTCAGCACCAGCTCGGAGAAGCTCACCATCTCCATACGCATGGTTTCGAAATTGAATTCGGAGGCGATCGGGTTCTGCATCCAGCCGTTCGCCACCAGGATCCACAGCGCGGACATGTTCGAGCCAAGTGCCACCAGCCAGGTCACCGCCAGGTGCTGCACTTTACCGAGGCGATCCCAGCCGAAGAAGAACAGGCCGACAAAGGTGGATTCAAGGAAGAACGCCATCAGGCCTTCGATGGCCAGCGGCGCACCGAAGATATCGCCGACGTAGTGGGAGTAATAAGACCAGTTGGTACCGAACTGAAATTCCATGGTCAGACCGGTGGCCACGCCCAGCGCAAAGTTGATACCAAACAACTTGCCCCAGAATTTGGTCATATCTTTATAAATCTGTTTTCCCGACAGGACATAGACCGTTTCCATGATCGCCAGCAAAAACGCCATACCCAGCGTTAATGGCACGAACAGGAAATGGTACATCGCCGTCAGGGCAAACTGTAAACGCGACAGCTCGACAATATCTAACATGATGACTCCTTGCTCCTCGCATGAACTCATCCTGCGAATAACAACCACAAACAGCGGGCAGTGCGATGCAGAATAAGGTCAGGAACGACTGATTATTGATTCCAGTTTTGTTACCGACAGCACAATGCGTACTGCGGCCCGAAGTGAGCGAGTAACAGTGGTGAAAATTCCCCGAAAAACCGATCGCTTCAGCCTGTTTCGAGCAGGAGTAAGATGAGGAGGCGACAGAATTGATATGACAACGCCTGGCACAAACTCCTGAAAAATGATGAAAAAGACTGAATTGATGCAGCGCAATTTATACCGGTTGGGTTGCTTTTAGCCAGCGGTAAAGTTTGCTATATATCGCCTTTTATTGATCTGGATTAAGACAATAATTTTCCAGATATGTAGTGTTAGAGTTGTTGTTAATTAGTTGTCATAAATCGATGGCGCAATTAAGAAAACAATTACCTTTCCCGTAATTATTTAACCTCTGTGCCAGCCAGACGCCTGGACGCTGACGGGAAAAAGCACGCCTCTTTGCCCTTCTTTACTCAACGACAAAGTAAGCATAGCCGCAGAAAATGTTGCCGTTACGTTTTTACTGCAAATGTGTGAGGACGGCTAATGGCCGTGCATTACAGCCATAAAAAAAGCCACCCGCAGGTGGCTTTGTTCTTTCAGCAGCAAAATCTTATTTCGCTGGCAGTACCGCTTTCACTGCGTCGCCGATATCGGCCAGGCTGCGAACGGTTTTCACACCGGCCGCTTCCAGCGCAGCAAATTTCTCATCGGCGGTGCCTTTACCACCGGCAATGATGGCGCCGGCGTGGCCCATACGCTTGCCTTTCGGCGCCGTTACGCCGGCGATATAGCCGACGACAGGCTTGGTCACGTGCTCTTTGATGAACGCCGCGGCCTCTTCTTCAGCGCTGCCGCCGATCTCACCGATCATCACGATCGCTTCGGTCTGCGGATCGTCCTGGAACATTTTCAGGATGTCGATGAAGTTGGAGCCTGGGATCGGGTCACCGCCGATGCCCACACAGGTGGACTGGCCGTAGCCGATGTCGGTGGTCTGCTTAACCGCTTCATAGGTCAGCGTACCGGAACGTGACACGATACCGACGCGGCCTGGCTGGTGAATGTGGCCCGGCATAATACCGATCTTACATTCGCCTGGGGTGATCACACCCGGGCAGTTCGGGCCAATCATGCGCACGCCTGCTTCGTCCAGCTTCACTTTCACCGTCAGCATATCCAGCGTCGGGATACCTTCGGTGATGGTGATGATCAGTTTGATGCCCGCGTCGATCGCTTCCAGGATACCGTCTTTGCAGAACGGTGCCGGCACGTAGATCACGGTAGCGGTGGCGCCTGTGGCTTCTACTGCTTCGCGCACGGTGTTAAACACCGGCAGACCGAGATGGGTGGTGCCGCCTTTACCTGGCGTCACACCGCCAACCAGCTGCGTACCATAGGCCAGCGCCTGCTCAGAGTGGAACGTTCCCTGGCCACCGGTGAAACCCTGGCAAATGACTTTGGTGTTTTTGTCGATCAGAATGGACATTATTTACCCTCCGCAGCAGCGACAACACGCTGTGCTGCGTCTGTCAGGCTGGTTGCTGCAATGATGTTAAGACCGCTGTCCGCCAGTTTCTTCGCGCCCAGCTCGGCGTTGTTACCTTCCAGACGTACCACGACCGGTACGTTGACACCCACTTCAGCCACAGCACCGATGATGCCGTCTGCGATCAGGTCGCAGCGCACGATGCCGCCGAAGATGTTAACGAATACCGCTTTCACAGCATCGTCAGACAGGATGATTTTGAAGGCTTCGGTAACGCGCTCTTTGGTTGCGCCGCCGCCAACATCAAGGAAGTTTGCAGGCTGACCACCGTGGTGTTTCACGATGTCCATAGTGCCCATCGCCAGACCAGCGCCGTTGACCATACAGCCAATGTTGCCTTCCAGCGCGACGTAGTTCAGCTCCCACTGCGTCGCGTGGGCTTCACGTGGGTCTTCCTGGCTTGGGTCGCGCATTTCACGCAGCTCTGGCTGACGGAACAGGGCATTGCCATCGGCACCCAGTTTGCCATCCAGACAGATCAGGTCGCCCTGTTTGGTGATCACCAGCGGGTTGATCTCAACCATCGCCAGGTCGCGCTCCAGGAACATGGTCGCCAGACCCATGAAGATTTTGGTGAACTGGCTGACTTGCTTGCCGGTCAGGCCCAGTTTGAATGCCAGATCGCGGCCCTGGTATGGCTGCGGGCCGGTCAGCGGATCCAGCGCCATTTTGTGGATCAGGTGCGGGGTTTCTTCCGCCACTTTTTCGATTTCCACGCCGCCTTCGGTTGACGCCATGAAGATCACGCGACGGGTAGCACGGTCAACCACTGCACCCAGATACAGCTCCTGATCGATGTCGGTCGCCGCTTCAACCAGGATCTGGTTTACCGGCTGGCCATTGGCGTCAGTCTGGTAGGTCACCAGACGTTTGCCCAGCCAGTTTTCAGCGAAAGCACGAATGTCTTCTTTACTGTTAACCACCTTCACACCGCCCGCTTTACCGCGGCCACCGGCATGAACCTGACATTTCACCACCCACGGACCCGCGCCAATTTTCGAGGCGGCTTCTTCGGCTTCACGTGGCGTGGTGCAGGCGTAGCCAGTCGGTGCTGGCATACCATACCGTGCAAACAGCTGCTTCGCCTGGTATTCGTGTAAGTTCATGATGTTCTATCCATTCAGATCTAAACAGGGTTAATTTGGGCGCGCCTCGTGCCAGCGCGCCCGGCGAAAATCAGACATCCAGCAGCAGACGCGCCGGATCTTCCAGCAGCTCTTTCACCGCGACCAGATAGCCGACAGATTCACGACCATCGATCAGACGGTGATCGTAGGAGAGCGCCAGATACATCATTGGCAGCACCACCACCTGACCATTCACCGCCATTGGGCGATCTTTGATGGCGTGCATCCCCAGAATCGCGCTCTGCGGCGGGTTGATGATCGGCGTAGACATCAGCGAACCGAACACACCACCGTTGGTGATGGTGAAGTTACCGCCGGTCAGTTCTTCCACCGTCAGCTTGCCGTCACGGCCTTTCACCGCCAGCTCTTTAATTTTCTTCTCGATGTCGGCCATGCTCAGCGCATCAACATCTTTCAGCACTGGCGTCACCAGACCACGCGGCGTTGAGACCGCGATGCTGACATCGAAATAGTTGTGGTACACCACATCGTCGCCGTCGATCGACGCGTTAACTTCCGGGAAGCGTTTCAGCGCTTCGACCACCGCTTTGATGTAGAAGGACATAAAGCCCAGACGCACGCCGTGACGCTTCTCGAAGGCATCGCCGTACTGCTTGCGCAGATCCATGATCGGCTTCATGTTGACTTCGTTGAAGGTGGTCAGCATTGCGGTGCTGTTTTTCGCTTCCAGCAGACGCTCGGCCACGCGCTTGCGCAGACGGGTCATTGGCACGCGCTTCTCGCTGCGGTTGGCGACTGCCTGCGGAGCCGCATCGGCTGCCGGTGCCGCTTTCGCGCCGTCGGCTTTCTTCGCCAGATGTTTTTCTACATCTTCGCGCGTCAGACGGCCGCCAACACCGGTGCCTTTAATCTGGCTGGCGTCGAGGTTGTTTTCCGCAATCAGGCGGCGCACGGCCGGGCTGAGCGCGTCATTGCTCTCTTCTTCCAGAGATGCAGTCTGACGCTGTGCAGGCGTAGACTCCTTGCTTTCCACTTTCGCCGTGGTCTCTTTCCCGCCGCTGTTGCCTTCCTTCAGACGGCCCAGAATCTGGCGCGATGTTACGGTGGCGCCTTCGTCTTCCAGCACCGCTTCCAGCACACCGTCAGCGGCGGCAGGCACTTCCAGTACCACTTTGTCAGTTTCGATCTCGACCAGCACTTCGTCGCGGGTCACAGAGTCGCCGGGTTTTTTATGCCAGGTGGCTACCGTGGCGTCCGCTACGGATTCAGGCAAATCGGGAACGAGAATTTCTACGCTACTCATTTTCTTTCCTTTTAATTAACCAAGGTTCAGCGCGTCATTGACCAGGTCTTGCTGCTGTTGTTGATGTACGGACATATAGCCCACGGCCGGTGAAGCAGAAGCCGGACGGCCTGCGTAACGCAGTGACGCACCAAATGGAACCACTTCGCGGAAATGATGCTGACTGCAATACCATGCGCCCTGGTTCAGTGGCTCTTCCTGACACCAGACGAAATCCTGAACATGGGCGTAATTCTTCAGCGCTTCCTGCACCGCTTTGTGCGGGAACGGATAGAGCTGTTCGATACGCACGATGGCGACATCGGTCTGCTCGTTCTTACGACGCTGCTCCAGCAGATCGTAATAAACTTTACCGGAGCACAGCACTACGCGTTTCACCTGCTGCGGATCGAGGTCGTCGATCTCACCAATCGCCGGCTGGAAGCTGCCGTTGGCCAGCTCATCAAGGCTGGATACTGCCAGCGGATGACGCAGCAGCGACTTCGGCGACATCACGATCAGCGGACGGCGCATACCGCGCAGCGCCTGACGACGCAGCATGTGGTAGACCTGCGCTGGCGTTGATGGCACGCAGACCTGCATGTTCTGCTCAGCACACAGCTGCAGATAGCGCTCAAGGCGCGCGGAGGAGTGCTCCGGCCCCTGCCCTTCGTAGCCGTGCGGCAGCAGCATCACCAGACCACACATGCGGCCCCATTTCTGCTCGCCGGAGCTGATGAACTGATCGATCACCACCTGAGCGCCGTTGGCGAAGTCACCGAACTGCGCTTCCCAGATGGTCAGCACGCGCGGCTCGGCGGTGGCGTAACCGTATTCGAACGCCAGTACCGCTTCTTCCGACAGCACCGAATCCCACACCTTGAACTGACCCTGACCGTTATGGATGTGGTGCAGCGGAGTGTAAGTCGAACCGTTCTGCTGGTTGTGAATCACCGCGTGACGGTGGAAGAAGGTGCCGCGGCCGGAGTCTTCACCCGACAGGCGCACCGGAATGCCTTCGTCCACCAGCGTGGCGTAAGCGAGGTTTTCCGCGCCGCCCCAGTCGAACAGCTTGTTGCCTTCCGCCATCTCTTTGCGGTCGTTGTAAATCTTGGCAACGCGCGACTGCACTTCCACCGCTTCCGGAATGCTGCTGATGCGGCGCGCCAGCTCCTGCAGACGTTTCATGTCCACGGTTTCCGGGTAGCTCTCATCCCACTCGTGGTTGAGGTACGGAGACCAGGTGAACGAGTGCAGGCTCATCGGACGCCATTCCGGCACCACGCACTCGCCTTCATCCAGCGCATCGCGGTACAGGTTTACCAGCTCGGTGGCATCTTCCTGCGTGGCCACGCCTTCGCTTTCCAGCTGATCGGCGTAGATTTTGCGCGGCGTCGGATGCTTTTTGATTTTCTGATACATCAGCGGCTGGGTTGCGCTTGGCTCGTCGGCTTCGTTATGGCCGTGACGGCGGTAGCACACCAGGTCGATGAACACATCGCGTTTGAAGGTGTTGCGATAATCCAGCGCCAGACGGGTAACAAACGCCACCGCTTCCGGATCGTCCGCGTTGACGTGGAAGATCGGTGCCAGCACCATTTTGCCGATGTCGGTGCAGTACGGGGTAGAACGCGCATCTTTCGGATTCGAGGTGGTGAAGCCCACCTGGTTGTTAATCACGATGCGTACGGTGCCACCCACTTCGTAACCGCGAGCCTGCGACATGTTCAGGGTTTCCTGCACCACGCCCTGGCCAATAACCGCGGCGTCACCGTGAATGGTGATCGGCAGAACTTTGTTGCTGCCCGGCTCTGCCAGACGATCCAGACGCGCACGCACCGAGCCCATGACGACCGGGCTTACAATTTCCAGATGCGACGGGTTGAACGCCAGCGCCAGGTGCACCAGGCCGCCTTCGGTTTCCACGTCTGACGAGAAGCCCATGTGGTACTTCACGTCACCGGTACCGAGGTGCTCTTTGTGCTTGCCGGAGAACTCGTCGAACAGATCCTGCGGTTTTTTACCCAGTACGTTGATCAGCACGTTGAGACGGCCGCGGTGCGCCATGCCCAGCACCACTTCACGCGTGCCGCTCTTGCCGGCGTGGCGAATCATTTCGCGCAGCATCGGTACCAGCGCATCACCGCCTTCCAGCGAGAAGCGTTTGGCACCCGGGAATTTCGCGCCGAGGTATTTTTCCAGGCCCTCTGCCGCCGTCAGCTCTTTCAGGAAACCTTTTTTCTCGTCCGCGCTGAATGACGCATGGCCTACTACCGATTCCAGACGCTGCTGAATCCAGCGCTTCTCTTCGGTGTTGTTGATGTGCATGTACTCTGCACCAATCGAACCACAGTAGGTCTGCTGCAGTGCGGCATAAAGATCGGCCAGCTTCATGGTCTCTTTGCCAATGGCGAAAGAGCCTACGTTAAAGCTTTCCTGAAAATCGGCGTCGGTCAGATCGTGGAAGGCCGGATCGAGATCCGCCACGCGTTCCTGCTTCCACAGGCCGAGCGGATCGAGGTTAGCGTGCTGATGGCCGCGGAAGCGGAACGCATTAATCAGCTGCAGCACTTTAACCTGTTTGGAATTAGCGGCCGGATCGGTGACTGTGGAGGTGTAGCGGGTGGCGTCTTTCGCCAGGCGGCGGAAGTATTCACGCGTCGTGGAGTGAAACTGCTCAGGTTTCACGCCGGTGCCCGGCAGCTGCTGGAACATCGAGCGCCACACTTCATCAACAGAGTCAGGATCGGTCAGGAAATCCTCATAGAGTTGCTCTATGTAGGACTGGTTCGCGCCGGCCAGCCAGGAGGAGTCCAGCCAGGGTTTCATCGCGCTGTTCTGCATTGTGATCCCTTAAGCATTAATCTGCTTTTTTGAGGTTTCATTTGTTGCCGCTTACGCGGCTTGCCGTAGTGAGTTCAGCGATACGAACCTGTGCGCAACCGGCGCCTGGCCCGTAAGGGAACCTTTATAAGCGTGGTCAGTACCGCGCTTATAGAGGCTTCCGTAAACGATCGGGAACCTGGGTTCCCGATCGTGACTTCCGTTTGTTACGCCCCGCGCTGCAGCAGCATCGACTTAATATGGCCGATGGCGCGCGTTGGGTTTAAGCCTTTCGGGCACACGCTCACACAGTTCATGATGCTGTGACAGCGGAAAACACTGAAAGCATCATTCAGATTGTCGAGACGCGCATCGGTTTCGGTGTCGCGGCTGTCAATCAGGAAGCGGTACGCCGCCAGCAGGCCGGCCGGACCGATGAACTTGTCCGGATTCCACCAGAACGACGGGCACGACGTGGAGCAGCAGGCACAGAGAATACACTCGTACAGGCCGTCCAGGTGCTCACGCTGCGCAGGCGTTTGCAGATACTCGCGCGCTGGCGGATTTTCCCCATTATTCAACAGGAAAGGCTTAATCTTCTCATACTGAGCATAGAATTGCCCCATGTCCACCACGAGGTCGCGGATTACCGGCAAACCCGGCAGCGGACGGATTACAATCTTCTTGCTGCCATTGCCCAGTGCGGAGACCGGCGTGATACATGCCAGGCCATTTTTACCGTTCATGTTGAGGCCATCGGAGCCGCACACGCCTTCACGACAGGAGCGACGGAAGGCCAGCGTAGGATCCTTCTCTTTCAGACGGATCAGCGCGTCCAGCAGCATCATGTCGCGACCATCTTCCGCTTCGAGGGTGTAATCCTGCATGCGCGGTTTGTCATCGACTTCCGGGTTGTAACGATAGATAGAAAATTCGAGTCTCATGATGATCTCCGCAATTAGTAAGTACGCGCTTTCGGCGGGAAGGCCGCACGCAGTTTCGGTTGCATGTTCACCTCACGGCGCGTCATGCTTTCCGTTTGCGGAACATAGAGGCTGTGGCACAGCCAGTTGGCATCATCACGCTCCGGGTAGTCGAAGCGGCTGTGAGCGCCACGGCTTTCGGTGCGGAAGTTGGCCGCTACCGCGGTGGCGTAAGCGGTTTCCATCAGGTTATCCAGCTCAAGGCATTCGATACGCTGGGTGTTGAAGTCCGGTGAACGGTCATCGAGACGCGCATTTTTCAGGCGCTCACGAATCTCTTTCAGCTCGGCCAGGCCTTCACGCATTGCATCCCCTTCACGGAATACCGAGAAGTTGTTCTGCATGCAGCGCTGCAGCGCCTTGCGGATTTCAACCGGGTCTTCACCGGTGGTGTTGTTTTCCCAGCGGTTGAAGCGGGCCATCGCCGCGTCGATTTCATCTTCGGTGGCGTCGCGCAGTTCGCCCTGCTCAGCGATGCACTCCATCAGGTGAACACCGGCCGCGCGGCCAAATACCACCAGGTCGAGCAGCGAGTTGCCGCCAAGACGGTTTGCGCCGTGTACCGATACGCAGGCAATTTCGCCTACCGCGAACAGGCCCGGAATCACTTCATCTTCGCCCTGCTCGTTGACGCGCAGCGCCTGACCGGTCACGCGGGTCGGCACGCCGCCCATCATGTAGTGGCAGGTCGGGATAACCGGAATCGGTTCTTTAATCGGGTCAACGTGAGCAAAGGTACGCGACAGCTCAAGGATGCCCGGCAGACGGGATTCCAGCACTTCAGCACCCAGATGGTCGAGTTTCAGTTTGATGTGCGGACCCCATGGGCCGTCGCAGCCGCGACCTTCACGGATTTCCACCATCATTGAACGCGCCACCACATCACGGCCCGCCAGATCTTTGGCGTTTGGCGCGTAGCGCTCCATGAAACGTTCGCCATGCTTGTTCAGCAGATAGCCACCTTCACCACGGCAGCCTTCGGTCACCAGCACACCCGCCCCGGCGATGCCGGTTGGGTGGAACTGCCACATCTCCATATCCTGCATTGGCACGCCGGCACGCAGCGCCATGCCGACGCCGTCGCCGGTGTTGATGTGGGCGTTGGTGGTGGACTGATAGATACGGCCAGCACCGCCGGTCGCGAGGATAGTGGCTTTGGCTTTGAAGTAGACCGTTTCACCGGTTTCGATGCAGATGGCGGTACAGCCGACGATCGCACCGTCAGCGTTTTTCACCAGATCCAGTGCATACCACTCGGAGAAGATGGTGGTTTTGTTTTTCAGGTTCTGCTGATACAGCGTATGCAGCAGGGCGTGGCCGGTACGGTCGGCAGCAGCAGCGGTACGCGCCGCCTGCTCACCACCGAAGTTTTTCGACTGACCACCAAACGGACGCTGATAAACGCGGCCGTCATCAAGACGGGAGAATGGCAGGCCCATGTGCTCCAGCTCCAGAATCGCTTCCGGACCGGTTTTACACATATATTCGATCGCGTCCTGGTCACCGATGTAATCGGAGCCTTTGACGGTATCGTACATGTGCCATTCCCAGTTATCTTCGTGGGAGTTACCCAGCGCCACGGTAATCCCGCCCTGCGCCGATACGGTGTGGGAACGGGTTGGGAACACTTTGGATAACAGAGCACAGCTCTGGCCCGATTGGGAGATTTGCAGCGCGGCGCGCATACCCGCACCACCTGCGCCGATCACCACGGCATCAAATTCTCTGACTGGCAAACTCATTTACACACCCCACACCACAACAGTTCCATAAATTGCATACGACAACAGCGCGACCACAATCACCAGTTGCAACACCAGACGCGTTGCCAGCGGTTTCACGTAGTCGGTCAGGACCTGCCACATGCCAATCCAGCCGTGGACCAGAATCGAGAACAGCGTCAGCAACGTGAACACTTTGGTAAAGGAGGAAGCGAAAAAGCCGCGCCAGACGTCATACGTCAGCGTGCCGGTCATCACGACAAAACCGAGGATGTAGAGAATGTAGAGCGTAATTAAGATTGCAGCAGCACGCAGTAACAGCCAGTCATGGATACCGTTGCGTCCTAATGCAGAAGCATTGCTTACCATACGAGGACTCCAGCCAGAATTGAGAGCACGACAGTGATAACAAAAACCGCTTGCGCGGTACGGGTTCCCACCTGCAGGGTTTCTGCCGTAAAACCGAAGTCGGCCAGCATGTGACGAATGCCGCTTGCTGCGTGATATGCCAGCGCGGTCAGGATGCCCCACATGATGAATTTGGCGAAGAAGCTATCCATGATGGATGCCGCTTGCTGGAAACCTTCCGGAGAAGAGAGGGAGAGACCCAGTAACCAGAGCAGAATTCCGAGAGCGACAAAGGTAATCACGCCGGAGACGCGGTGGAGAATGGACGATATTGCAGTAACGGGAAACCGGATCGTCGAGAGATCCAAGTTAACAGGTCTTTGTTTTTTCACGGTTTTGCCCACACAGCTCTTTTTTATTTTGCTTCCTCCGGTCCTGAGTTACAGAAGAGCACAGTGCGTGTTCGGACTGCAACCGCCACCAAAATAGCAACATCCAGTGTTAAATGAAGCGGGTAAAACGCTGGGTGGCTCCTGGTGTCAGGGTATTCCGGAGACCTGGCGGCAGTATAGGAGGATCACATTCTGATTACAATTCCCCTACAATCTCTTTGGTCACATTTAAGCTGAACAGTGATCCGCCTCACGTATTTCACAATTTATACATTTTTAATTATCTGATTTGACAATAGATCAACATTTCAGTTACAAACGAACGCACTAAAACCCTATGATGCATAAAAGTTATGGGGATACACTTTCCCCTAAGCTCAAGTTATGTAACATTGCCTTTACGAGCAATACAAACCGTCAGGTTATTGGTTACCAAGAAGTTATGTCGTGACAGGATCTTTAACATCCACGATGTGCAGCGCGTCATGCCCGGACACCACCGATTGGCTTTACACATTTCGCTCCGTAACCTTGCAGCATGAACGTTACCGCTGAGTGATGCTGTGAAGATTCTGTTTTAGCCTAAGTCGTGCGGGTTGCAACAAGGCAGTAAGCGTGCAAATGATGGGCGTTTACGCAAGTAAATGACCGCACTGCGCGCGCGCAGCCAGTGTAGCGGCGGCCCGAAAATACGGCGGGTAAACGCAACATGATGACTGTTCTGGTGTCTAAGATCCTTACCTACTAAGGCGCTATGGAGACGAAAAATGACAGATAAAAAAGTGACGCTAACCCTACAAGATAACAACTCCGTGGAACTGGATGTGATGCAAGGCACGCTGGGACAGGATGTTGTTGATGTCCGCGCCCTTGGCTCAAAAGGCCTGTTCACCTTCGACCCCGGTTTTACCTCTACGGCGTCCTGCGAATCAAAAATTACCTTTATTGATGGTGATGAAGGGATTTTGTTACATCGCGGTTTCCCTATCGATCAGCTGGCTACCCACTCAAACTATCTGGAAGTGTGCTACATCCTGCTGAACGGCGAAGCCCCAACACAGGCGCAGTACGACGAGTTCCGCACTACCGTAACCCGTCACACCATGATTCACGAGCAGATCACCCGCCTGTTCCACGGCTTCCGTCGTGATTCACACCCGATGGCAGTGATGTGCGGCGTGACCGGCGCGCTGGCAGCCTTCTATCACGATTCATTAGACGTGAATATTGAACGTCACCGTGAAATCGCCGCCTTCCGCCTGCTGTCAAAAATGCCGACCATGGCCGCGATGTGTTACAAATACTCCATCGGCCAGCCGTTTGTGTATCCGCGTAACGACCTCTCCTATGCCGGTAACTTCCTGCATATGATGTTTGCTACGCCGTGTGAAGAGTACAAAGTGAACCCGGTGCTGGAACGCGCCATGGACCGTATTCTGATCCTGCACGCTGACCACGAACAGAACGCATCAACTTCTACCGTGCGTACCGCCGGTTCTTCCGGTGCGAACCCGTTTGCCTGTATCGCCGCCGGTATCGCCTCGCTGTGGGGACCTGCGCACGGTGGTGCCAACGAAGCCACGCTGCGTATGCTGGAAGAGATCAGCACCGTGGATCACATCCCGGAATTCGTGCGTCGCGCCAAAGATAAGAACGATTCGTTCCGTCTGATGGGCTTCGGTCACCGTGTGTATAAGAACTATGACCCGCGCGCAACCGTGATGCGTGAAACCTGTCATGAAGTGCTGAACGAACTGGGCATGAAGGACGACCTGCTGGAAGTGGCGATGGAGCTGGAGCACATCGCGCTGAACGACCCGTACTTTATCGAGCGCAAACTCTATCCGAACGTCGATTTCTATTCCGGCATCATTCTGAAAGCGATGGGCATTCCGTCATCAATGTTTACCGTAATCTTCGCGATGGCGCGTACCGTTGGCTGGATTGCGCACTGGAAAGAGATGCACGACGAAGGCATGAAGATTGCCCGCCCACGTCAGCTCTACACCGGTTACACCGAGCGCGAATTCAGCTCGGCGCTGAAAAAATAACAATCAGGGCGGGTTATCCCGCCCTTTTCTTTTTTAGTATACGGCGAAAGTTTGGGGCGCATCGTGCCGAGCCCTGCCTGGCTGAGCCCCGTTTCAGGCGTCCTCGCGCCGCTGACGCGGTACCTTCACACCCTTCGTCAGTCTGACGGACCGCCGTAGACGGGACATCCTGTCCCGGCTCCGGCTTTCGCCCGCATCCATGCGGTCTCATCCTGACTTCCTCATGCTGTTCAGCGCTGCGGATTGCCTGCCCCGGCGCTCAGCCAGTCAGTGCATTAGCTCTGGTGCAGTTTGCCGGAAGACGATGATGGCCTGTCCCACGCCTCGTCTATTAGTGACCAAAACTCAATGCTGACAGCCCGGACACCAGTAAAACGGTCGTGATGACAGTACGCCCTTCTCAATGACGGTACCGCAGCGCCGGCACTTTTTGCCCTGGCGGTGAAACACCTCGAAACGAAACGCTGCCTCTTCGTGATACTTCTTCATGCTGCCACGCATCTGATAAGACAAACGCGGCACCGCCAGCATGGCGTGGCTCAACGCATCCAGCTGCTGGTCGCTCAAATCCTGTGCACGATGCTGCGCCAGCAAACCGGCGTGCCACAAAATCTCGACGCGCAGATAGTTGCCGAGCCCGGCGAGAAATGCCTGATCCAGCAGCAAACCGCTGAACTGGCGGCGACGAAAACGCGGCGACAGCAGTCGCTCGCGCACCTCTTCCACCGTCAGCGTAGCGTCCAGTACGTCCGGTCCGACGCGTTGCAAAAACGGATGCGCGCCGAGCGTATCTGCGTTCAGCAGCTCAATATCCGAAGCGCTATACAGCAAAATTGCCCGGTCGGCATTACCCAGCCGCACGCGCAGCTGGCGCGAAGTATTGGGTTCAGTCCCGCTCGGCACCACACGCCACACGCCGTACAGCTGATTATGGCTGTACAGCGTCAGTCCGTTAGAGAAATGCGTCAGCAGTGCCTTGCCGCGCGTTTCAAAGGCGTCGATGGTTTCCCCCATCAGCGCCGGTTCGTAGGTCTTCAGCGCCGGAAAAGCAAACCACACCTCGGTCAGAGGTTTGCCCACCATTGCCGCTGCAAGTTGATCCGCCGCGCGGCGGATCTCCGGTCCCTCTGGCATAACCGCTCCTGATTAATGGGTTGCGCCGCCCACTTCGCGAATGTCTTTCTCAGTGCTGAGAATCACCTGCAGCGACGTTTCCAGCGCCTGAATCACACTGGCGGTCGACATACTTGGTGCGCCAGGATGCTGCGCCGCCTGCTGCGGCATATAAGGAATATGCACGAAACCGCCGCGTGCTGCGCTGCCTGTGGTCTGCAGCCAGTGCAGCAGGTGATACATGACGTTATTGCAGGTAAACGTCCCGGCGGTTTGCGACACCGAAGCCGGAATCCCCACTTCGCGCAGTGCCGCGACCATCGCTTTGATCGGCAGCGTAGAGAAATAGGCCGCCGGTCCCCCGGCGACAATCGGCTGATCGACCGGCTGCTGCTGGTCGTTATCCGGAATGCGCGCATCGTTCACATTAATCGCCACGCGCTCTACGCTGATATCGCTGCGCCCGCCAGCCTGGCCGACGCACAGCACGCGGTGCGGCTGCAACTCTTCCAGCGCAGCGGTCAGCACCTGGCCGCAGCGGGCGAATACCACCGGCAGCTGGCGCACCACAATCCGCGCGCCGCCGAACTCCCGACCATCAAAGCTGCGCACCGCTTCCCACGACGGATTAATGCGCTCGCCGCCAAACGGCTCGAACGCCGTCATTAACACCGTTTTCATCGCAACCTCACAGGAACATCAGGAAATAAAGCAGGAAAATATTTACCAGTAACAGTAGCACACCGGTTGGTACCTGAGCCTTGATCACCGCGTTACGGTCCGGCAGCTCCAGTAAACGTGCCGGAACAATATTGAAGTTGGCAGCCATCGGCGTCATCAGCGTGCCGCAGTACCCGCAGAACATGCCGATCGCCGCCATAACCGCCGGATTGCCGCCGTGCTGCAGCACCAGAATCGGAATACCGATGCCGGCGGTGACAATCGGGAACGCCGCAAACGCATTGCCCATCACCATGGTCAGCAGCGCCATGCCCAGCGCATACACCGCGACCGCAATCAGCCGGTTATCCACCGCCAGATAGTGTTCGGTCAAATGTGAAATCGCCGTCCCGACGCCAGCGCTGGTAAACAGCAGGCCGAGCGTGGCGAGAATCTGCGGCAGAATAAACGCCCAGCCAACCGCATCCAGCAAACGCCGCGTCTCCTGCATCGACTGCAGCGGCTTCTCGTGGGTAAACTTCAGCGCAATCAGCCAGCCCAGCACGCAGCCAATCATCATCGAAAACAGCGTGACCAGCGTCGAATGATTGCCCGGGCCAAATACCTTCTCCTGCAGACCGGGAATATGATTGAACGCCAGCACGCCAATAACCGTCACCAGCGGAATTGCCAGCGCCGGCAGGAACAGCTTATTGCCGAGACGCTGCGCGCTCTGCTGCTTCTGTTCATCGCTGCGCTGATGATAGCGACCGAGGCGCACGCCGCCGAACCCGGCAATTAGCGCCATGACCACCACCGCCGCGCCCACGGCAATATGCAACCAGCGACGTCCCAGCTCCGCATCACCGGCCCACTGCCCCATCAGTTGATAAGCACCGTCGCCAATCAGGAAAATCAGACCGTACAGCGCCCAGAATAAACCGGTGGTAAAACGGCGTGGGTTGGCGCTATCGCGCCATGACAGCAGCGCGACAATCAGCAGGATCGCCCCGGCCAGCCACATCAGATACTGTTGCTGAAACATCACTCACCTCCTTTTGCGCGCAGCGCCTGCTGGTTGAGCGCGCCCAGCTCACGCGACAGCTGACGGTCGAGCCGCACCAGTCGCGCAGCATGAATCAGGAACGCACACAGCGCCGTCGGAATGCCCCACAGCGCGATGTGCAACGGTTCGGTGCTGATGCCCGCCGACTCCTGCATAAAGTTGTGCATGAAGATGATGGCGCCAAAGGCCACGAAGATATCTTCACCAAAGAACAGACCGACGTTATCGGTGGCCGCCGACATGGCGCGCAGCCGCTGGCGTATCTCGGGTGACACGGTGCCGTAACGATTTTCGGTTGCGCCTTCGGCCATCGGTGCCAGCAGCGGACGCACCATCTGCGGGTGACCGCCCAGGCTGGTCAGCCCCAGCGCCGCAGTCAGTTCACGCACGAACAGATAGACAATCAGTAAACGGCCAGCGGTGGCAGTTTTGATGCGGGCGATCCACGTCTGCGCGCGCTCTTTCAAGCCGTGACGCTCCAGCAGTCCGATCACCGCCAGCGGTAACAGCAGGATCAACGGCAGATTGCGGGTATTGAGAAAGCCGGAGCCGAGCTTCTCCAGAATATCGCCGAGCGGCATGTGCGCTGCCAGCCCGGTAACAAAACCGGCTACAATCACCACCAGCACCGGATTGAAGCGCAGCACAAAGCCGAGCACAATCGCGGCGATGCCGAGTAACGGCCAGAGATTGACCACGTTATCCATGTTTTCCCCTCGTCAGAAATAAAAAAGCCCGGCAACAGGCCGGGCCAACAGTCAATGCTCAGGCGCTGGTGACAGCAATCTGATTTGTCGCAAAAGCGGCGCGCAGCGTGCGGGCGAATGCCAGCGCATGAGCGCCATCGCCATGCAGACAAACCGTCTGCGCGTTCACCGCCACCCATTCGCCGCTGATGCTGCGCACCTGTCGCTGCTGCACCATCGTCAGCGTCTGCGCCAGCGCCTGCTCTGCCTCTTCGATTAACGCCCCCGGCTGGCTGCGCGGCACCAGCGCGCCACTGGCCAGATAGCCGCGGTCGGCAAACACTTCTTCGCGCGTGCGCAAACCGTGATGCGCGGCGGCGGCAATTGAGGCGCTGCCCGCCAGACCAACCAGAATCAACGCCGGATCGACGGCTTTCACCGCGCGCGCAATCGCATCCGCCAGCTGTGCATCCGCCGCCGCCTGGTTATACAGCATGCCGTGCGGCTTCACGTGCGCCAGCTGCGCCCCTTCACTTTCGGCGATGCTTTTCAGGGCACCAATCTGGTAGATCACCTGGGCATACACGGTTTCCGGCGGCAGCTGCATGGCGGTCCGGCCAAAGTTTTCCCGGTCGGGGAAGCTCGGATGCGCACCAATCGCCACGCCGTTGGCACTGGCCCAGCGCACTGACTGCAGCATGGTTTCGGCATCGCCGGCATGGAAACCGCAGGCGATGTTGGCCGAGCTCACCAGCTCCAGCAGAGCCCGATCGCTGGCGCTGCCTTCACCGAGGTCGGCGTTAAGATCGATCTTCATGAGCAAGCCCCCAGGCTATCTGATCAAGCGAACGCTGCTGCTGCTGTTTCGCCAGCAGCGCTTCCTCCAGCGTACAGCGAATGAAGTGGATCGGTTCTCCCAGACGAATCTGCGCCAGCTGATAAAGGTCGGCTTCGATCACGCAGGCGATACGCGGATAACCGCCGGTGGTTTGCGCATCGGCCATCAGCACAATCGGCTGACCGTTTGGCGGCACCTGCACCACACCCGGCACCAGGCCGTGCGACAGCAGTTCACGCGCGGCACTGCGCTGCAGCGGACTGCCCTGCAGCCGATAGCCCATGCGGTTACTTTGCGGGCTGAGCTGCCACGGGTTACGCCAGAAAGCGTCCTGCGCGTCATGGGTAAATTCGTTGTACTCCGGCCCCGGCAGCGCGCGGATGCGGTTGCCCCACAGCAGCTGCCGTACGCCAGCCTGATGGCTGAAGCGGCGCGTCGGCTTACCCAGCGGCAGCTGATCGCCATCCTGCAGTTTACGCCCCTGCCAGCCGCCAAAGGCCGCTTTGAGGTCGGTGCTGTGCGAGCCCAGCATGGCGTCGATGGCGAAACCGCCGTTCACCGCCAGATAGCTGCGCATACCGCGCGTGGGCATGGACAGGCTCAGCACCTGGCCCTTTTTCACCGGCAGGCGCCAGCCGGTCCACACCGGCTGACCATCCAGTTCGGCGCTGCAGCTGGCGCCGGTCAGCGCAAACCAGCCGTCGCGGCGAAACTCCGCTTTGAACTGGCCGAGCACAATCTCCAGCACCGCGCAGTTTTCCGCGTTGCCGACCAGCATGTTGGCCGTGCGCATTGAAGGCTCATCCAGGGCGCCGCTCAGGCTGATACCGTATTGCCGCCAGCCGTGACGGCCGCGATCCTGCACCGAGGTCATTAATCCGGCACGCAAAATGTTTAACATACGCCCTCCGACTGCGGTACGAAGCGGATGCTATCGCCGGGACGCAGCAGCGTCGGCGGCTGCTGTTGCGGATCGAACAGGCTCAGCGACGTGTGACCAATCAGCTGCCAGCCGCCGGGCGCGGCCAGCGGATAGATGCCGGTCTGACTGCCGCCAATCCCCACCGAACCGCCAGGCACCACCAGCCGCGGCTCGGCGCGACGCGGCGTGTGCAGCCGTTCGTCAAGCCCACCGAGATAAGGGAAACCCGGCTGGAAGCCAATGAAATAGACCACGTAATCCGCGCTGCTGTGCAGCTCCACCACCTGTTGGGAGGTCAGGCCCGCCGCACGGGCGACCTCTGCCAGATCCGGCCCGCCGGCACCGCCATACACCACCGGAATCTCAATCTGACGCGGCTCGGCCAGCAGCACTTCGCTCTCCTCCCACCAGCGCTGCAAGCGTTCGATCGCGTCCAGCGCTTTCAGCTGCGGATCGCGCAGCAGCAGCGTCAGGTTGTTCATGCCCGGAATCACTTCCGCCACCTGCTCATTCTGCTGCAGCCGCTGACACAATCCCCAGATGCGCTGCTGGCTGACGAGCGAAACCGGCGGTTCCAGCTCCAGTACCACCGCTCGCTCACCCAGCAGATAACAACGTGCTCGTTGCAAAACCCACCTCCCGGTCATTAATAAAACGCGCCGTTTTCGCGCGCCAAAGGGCATTCGCTTATACGTAAAGTCAATAAGTTATGCGAAAGTGAAGGAGGTGTGTCAACTGATTTGCGCCCGGAGACACTTATCCGGGCGCGTAAGCGAGGCGGTCAGGCAGGGTTGTCGATATCGATAAAGGTCACGTCCAGGCCGTGCTGGCTGGCAAGCCACTCACCGAGCGCTTTAATGCCGCCGCGTTCGGTGGCGTGATGGCCGGCAGCGAAGAAATGCAGGCCCTGCTCGCGCGCACTGTGGATGGTTTGCTCAGAGACTTCTCCGCTGATGAAGGCGTCGACGCCAAACGCGGCGGCCGCATCGATAAAGCCCTGACCGCCGCCGCTGCACCACGCCACCCGGCGAATCAGTGCCGGGGCGTTATCACCGCAGTGCAGCGGCTGACGGCCGAGGCGCGCCGCGATCTTTTCCGCCAGCGCCACACCGCTCAGCGGCTCGGCCAGCTCGCCCCAGGGCACCAGCGGCTGGATTTCACCTTTGACATCGATATCAAACAGCATGGCCAGCTGGGCGTTGTTGCCGAGCTGCGGATGAGCATCGAGCGGCAAATGCCAGCCGTACAGGTTGATGTCATTGGCCAGCAGCGTGCGCAGACGCTGTCGCTTCATACCTTTGATGACCGGCGCTTCGCTCTTCCAGAAATAGCCATGGTGCACCAGTATCGCATCGGCGTTACGTTTCACCGCTTCATCCAGCAGCGCCTGGCAGGCGGTCACGCCAGTGATCACGCGGCGCACCTGCTCACGCCCTTCAACCTGTAAACCGTTGGGCGCATAATCGCTGAAGGCGCTGGTGTTAAGTTGCTGATTGACGATCTGTTCTAACTCGAAATTGTTCATAACGGCTCCGTGACCGCCTCAGGCCGCGCTGCGCGCGCGCTCGAAGGCGTCTAATGTCTTTTTACGTGCCGCCTTATGTTCCACGATTGGCGCCGGATAATCGAGTTTCTTGTTGTTTTTCTCCGCCCAGACGTGCGGCTGGTGAATGTCGCTGTCCGGCACCGCGTTCAGCTCCGGCAGCCACTGACGGATAAAATCGCCCTGTTTATCAAAGCGCTCGCCCTGGGTCGTCGGGTTGAAGATGCGGAAGTAAGGCGCGGCGTCGGTGCCGGTTGACGCGGCCCACTGCCAGCCACCGTTGTTGGCCGCCAGATCGCCGTCGATCAGCTGCTGCATGAAATAACGTTCGCCTTCGCGCCAGTCAATCAGCAGATCCTTAACCAGAAAGCTGGCGGTGATCATGCGCAGCCGGTTGTGCATCCAGCCCAGCGTATTGAGCTGGCGCATCGCCGCATCAACGATTGGATAACCGGTTTTGCCCTGCTGCCAGGCGGCAAGGTGTTGCGCATTCTGTTGCCAGCTGACGTTGCGCGTCCAGTCGACAAACGGCTGATGCTTACACAGCGCCGGAAAGGCCACCATCAGGTGACGATAAAATTCGCGCCAGACCAGTTCATTCAGCCACACCAGCGCGCTGCCGTTGTTCAGCGCCTGCGGATGCTCCTTCAGAATGCGGTGCAGGCACTGACGCGGCGACAGCACGCCCGTGGCCAGATACGGAGACAGGCGGCTGGTGCCATCAATCGCCGGTATGTCGCGCTGCTGGTCATATTTTTCCACCCGCTGCTGGGCAAACTGGCGCAGCTGTTTAAGCGCTGCCTCTTCGCCCGGCGTAAACAACGTGTCGTCGAACGTTTCCTGCGGATAATCGAATGGCGGAATTTTTTTGCCCGCGGATATCGGCGCACCGGCGCGCGCTTTCGGCGCATGATGACACTCTGGCAGCCCCTGTTGCAGACGCCGGATAAACGCTTTGCTGAACGGCGTGAACACTTTGAACATGCTGTTGCTGCCGGTCTGTACGCTGCCCGGCGGTAACAGCAGGCTGTCATCGAATCCCTGGCACACCACGCCCTGCTGATCGAGCAGCTTCTCAGCCGCAGCATCGCGCTGACGCTCATTGATTTCATACTGATAGTTGTAAAACAGCGCATCCACCTTGTGCTGCTGGCAGAAGGTCGCCAGATAGTCGACCGACGCGGCGAAGTCATCGCACTGATGAAAGTGCAGCTTAATACCGCGTTCTGCCAGCGACTGCTGCAGCAGACACAGGTTTTGATGGATAAAAGCCGCCTGTTTGGGGGCCATGCTGTGTTGCTGCCACTGGCCGGGCGTGGCGATGAACAGCGCGAGCACCTCGGCCTGACTGTCGCGGCAGGCCGCGGCCAGTGCGCTGTTATCATTAATGCGCAAATCGTTACGCAGCCAGACTAAGTGAGTGCTCATAACGCTCCGTGTTTACTGGCCGTAGCGCAAACGCAGCGCTTCCGGGTAGGGATCGAAATAACGCTGCTGCGCCAGCCACGGGTGCGGGAACTCTGCCATGTAATGTTTCAGCATGGTGATGGGGGCCAGCAACGGCTGCACACCGCGACGGTAGCGGTCGATCAGCTGCGCCAGCTCCTGACGCTGCGGTGAACTCAGCTTCGGCCGGAAATAGCCCTGTACGTGCATCAGCACATTGGTGTGATTACGACGCGACGCCTGGTGCGACATCAGGTGCATCAGACGGTTACGGTATTCAAAGGCGTACGCATCCAGTGACTCCCACTGTTCCATCGCTGCGACAAACCGCCCCATTTCGCGGTACTCATCCTGCGCATGCGACAGCAGCAGTAATTTGTAGCGACTATGGAAGGCAATCAGCTTGTGGCGCGTCAGCCCGCTGCGCCACATTTCGTTGAACTCATGCAGCGCATAGACGCGCCCCATGAAGTTTTCGCGAATCGCATCATCGTGCAAGCGTCCATCCTCTTCCAGCGGCAGCCACGGCAGCTCTTTTTGCAGGAATGAGGTGAACACACCGGTGCCGGCTTTGCGATTGTTGTTAGTGTCAGGCTCGTAGACGCGCACGCGCTCCAGTCCGCAGCTCGGCGATTTGGCACACAGGATGTAGCCGCACAGATGGTGCAGCGATTTAACGCGCTCCGCAGACCAGCGGGCCATGTCGTCGGTCAGCTCTTCCCCGCCGTCTTTACTGAAACACAGGTGGATCTGATCGTCGCTCTGTTTGACCAGCCGCAGCGCCGGGCGCGGCGTCGGCAGACCGATGGCCATTTCCGGGCAGACAGGTTCGAAGCGCACAAATGGCGCGAGCTCGTCAGTTGCAAAGGCAAAACGCTTGTGGCCGCCATCGAATCGGACGCTATCCCCGAGCAGGCAGGCACTGATACCTACAGGAATTTTCTCGCTCATACTTGTACAACCTCCAAAATCTTGTAGAGGTTTAAGTGTAGCTGAAATGCCGCGAGATAACAGCGGGACAATGCGTTTGTCGCACCACTTTAAGATAAAAAAACCCGGTGCCTCGAGCGAGGTCACCGGGTTATCAGCGCGAAGCCGGGGGTTACCAGTAGATACCGCCTGCCGCTTCCGATTGCGCCAGCCAGACCGGTTTGGTGCTGGTTTTGCACCACATGCGGTGCAGATAACTGTAGAAGCGCGCGCGATCCTGGCGGAACAGCATCACTGGCAGCGCCAGTACGCCAATCAATACCACCAGCACACGGCGCAGCACAATTTTGGCGAGTGGATATGCCTGATACATCAATGCCTCCTCGTGGTAAATTTTGCTATGAAATGTGATCTGCCTCAGATATTACGCCTGATTGTGTAATTTTACTACTCATCCGACCACTATTTTGATCTTTTTTCAGTCATTTCCTGGCCGGGATGAAAGGAAGTTACATTTTTGTAAAATTTCGGATCACGGCGAGTTACTGAGATCGTGACGGACGCCGTCGCGGTTTATTGTTAAAGTAATGCGTTAACCTTATTTGCCGCAGGAGTCAGCGTGACGACCATCTTGATTGTCGAAGATGAAAAGGAGATTCGCCGTTTCGTGCGCCTGGCGCTGGAGAGCGAAGGCCTGAAGATTGTGGAAGCGGAGCAGCTGCAGCGCGGCCTGATTGAAGCGGCTACGCGCAAACCGGATTTGGTGATTCTCGATCTCGGTTTACCGGACGGCGATGGCAATGCCTTCATCCGCGAAGTGCGGCAGTGGAGCAGCATGCCGGTGATTGTGCTGTCAGCGCGCAGCGACGAGCAGGATAAAATAGAGGCGCTGGATGCCGGCGCTGACGACTATCTCACCAAGCCGTTTGGTATCGGCGAACTGCTGGCGCGCGTGCGCGTGGCACTGCGTCGTCATCAGCGCAGCCAGCCGGAACCGCTGGTGCAGTTTGGCGAAGTGAGCGTCGATCTCGCCGCGCGACGCGTGCTGCGCAGCGGCGAAGAGGTGCATCTGACGCCGACCGAATTTCGCCTGCTCAGCCTGCTGCTGAATAACGCCGGCAAAGTGCTGACCCAGCGCCAGTTGCTTAACCAGGTGTGGGGGCCCAACGCCGTGGAACACAGCCATTATCTGCGCATCTATATGGGACACCTGCGGCAAAAGCTGGAAGCCAACCCCACCCAGCCAACGCACCTGCTGACAGAAACCGGCATCGGCTATCGCTTCATGCCATAAAAAAAGGCCGCAAACGCGGCCTTCTTCATGCAGGATGCCCTGTCAGGCGTTTTTCAGCACTTCGCTGACAATTTCTACCGCTTCTTTCTCGATCTGCTGGCGATGCTCAGCGCCGAGGAAGCTTTCACAATAGATTTTGTAGGCGTCTTCCGTGCCGGATGGACGTGCCGCGAACCAGCCGTTTTCAGTCATCACTTTCAGACCACCAATCGAGGCGCCGTTGCCCGGTGCCGCGGTCAGACGTGCGGTGATCGGGTCGCCCGCCAGCGTATCGGCGCTGACCATTTCAGGTGACAGCTTCGACAGTGCCGCTTTCTGCGCAGAAGTGGCAGGTGCCTGCAGACGGTTGTAGCTTGGCGCACCAAAACGCGCGGCCAGCTCATCATAGTGCTGCTGCGGGTTCTTACCGGTAACCGCAGTGATTTCCGCCGCCAGCAGACACAGGATGATGCCGTCTTTGTCTGTTGACCAGGCGGAGCCGTCGAAACGCAGGAACGAGGCGCCGGCGCTCTCTTCGCCGCCAAAGCCAAAGCTGCCGTCGAACAGACCATCCACGAACCATTTGAAGCCGACCGGGACTTCCACCAGCTTGCGACCAATGTCGTTCACCACGCGGTCAATCATCGCGCTGGAAACCAGCGTTTTACCAACGGCCACCTCTTTGCCCCACTGCGGACGGTGCTGGAACAGGTAGTTGATCGCTACCGCCAGATAGTGGTTCGGGTTCATCAGACCGGCGGGCGTGACGATGCCGTGACGGTCGTAATCCGGATCGTTACCGAAGGCCAGATCGAACTTATCTTTATACGCCAGCAGACCGGCCATCGCGCACTCGGACGAACAGTCCATGCGCACCACGCCATCTTTATCCAGATGCATGAAGCGGAACGTCTGGTCGATGGCATCATTGACGATGGTCAGATCCAGCTGGTAGTGCTCAGCAATGCGCTGCCAGTAGGCCATGCCGGAACCGCCGAGCGGATCGACACCGATTTTCAGGCCGGCTTTCTGGATTGCCGGGAAGTCAATCACCTGCGCCAGACCTTCAACGTATGGCTGGATCAGATCCTGCTCAACGATGTGGCCACTGGCCCACGCCTGATCCAGCGCCAGACGCTTAACCTCTTTCAGCTCACCTTTGATCAGCTGATTCGCGCGATCTTCCACCACTTTGGTGACGTTGGTGTCAGCCGGTCCACCGTTCGGCGGATTGTACTTGATGCCACCGTCTTCCGGCGGGTTGTGCGACGGGGTAATCACGATACCGTCCGCCTGCGCGCCGCCGCGCTTGTTGTGCTCCAGAATGGCGTTGGAGATCGCCGGCGTCGGCGTATAGCCGTTGTCCTGCTGCACAATCACATCAACGCCGTTAGCGGCCAGCACTTCCAGCACTGACAGGATCGCCGGCTCAGACAGCGCATGGGTGTCTTTACCTACGTAGCACGGGCCGGTGATGCCGTTCTTTTTACGCTCTTCAGCGATCGCCTGCGCAATCGCCAGAATGTGTACTTCGTTGAAGCTATGACGTCCCGCGCTGCCGCGGTGGCCGGAGGTGCCAAATTTCACCGCATGGTCCGGGTTCGCCGCATCCGGCTTCAGGACGTAGTACTGCGAGGTTAATTGTGCAACGTTAATCAAATCGCTCTGCTGGGCAGGTTGCCCGGCACGGGGGTGATTGGCCATTGGCGCTTCTCCCTGACGCTTCGGTTTAAATGGTGCCGCAAACTTTCTCTGCCAGTTCCTGCGGGAACTGCATGGCGAGCATGATGTGTTCCACCATGCTGCATTTACGACCTGTATTGGTATTGGTGATCACCCAGTACGGCGTGCCGGGCACGTGCTTCGGCTTAGTATGGGTGCCATTTTGCAACAGCGTGTGCTCATCACCCGCGAAGTAAACGCGGGTGCGGCCCTGCAGTGAAGCAGTGGCATCAGCAAAGGCTGCCGGATCAAGACGATAAAGCGTTGACAGGATCAGCATGAAGCGATTAACCGCTTTCTTCTGCTCCGCATACTCGTCAGACAGCAGCAGCTCGCGTACGGCGCGCACGCGATCCTGAGGTCGCGCTTCGCTGCGTGCAGCCGGTGCTTCTTTTACCGCCGCATTCGCCGCTGGCGCAGCGGATGCGCTCTGGCCGGCAGTGAATTTCAGCATACGGCGCAAAATGTCCGAGGCGCTTTCACCAATATGCTGGGTGTGGCTGGCAATATAACGGTAGAGTTCTTCGTCAACTTCAATCGTTTTCATCTTTTTCCGTGCGATTCTGGCAAATGGCAGAACCACGCTACTTTGCAAAGGCCTTAACAAAATCCGGTCGTGCAAAATGTGAGCGGGCTCTAACATAAGGATTATAAAGTTAAATCCGCGACAGCCGGTAGCGCTGGCATCGTTTACGGGCAAAAGTCGGAATATGCCCTAATGCCTGACCGCCTGGCGCCGGGACAGGTGAATCCATGATACCCTAAGCCCAGGTCTCAACCGAAAGAACTTTAGCCATGATTTTGAACGCCCGTCTGCAAACTGAACAATCTGCCCCTGATGCCCAGCCCATTCTGTTAATTCATGGCCTGTTTGGTAGCCTGGATAACCTCGGCGTACTGGCGCGCGGCGTGCGCGATGCACGGCCCACGCTGCAGGTGGATGTCCGTAACCACGGCCTGTCACCGCGCAGCGAAGAGATGCACTACGCTGCGCTGGCGCAGGATATGGTTGACACGCTGGATGCGCACCACATCGAACGGGTCGATGTTATCGGCCACTCAATGGGCGGCAAAATTGCCATGGCGCTGAGCGCCGTTGCGCCCGAACGGATTGGCAAAATGGTGCTGATTGATATCGCGCCGGTGGATTACCAGACGCGACGCCACGATGAGATCTTCGCGGCGATCCGTGCGGTCAGCGCAGCTGGTGTCACGCGCCGCAGCGCTGCGGCCGACGTGATGCGTGAGCACGTGCGCGAAGAAGGCGTGATTCAGTTCATTCTGAAATCTTTCTATGAAGGCGAATGGCGCTTCAACGTGCCGGTGTTATGGGACAATTATCCGGTGCTCTCCGGCTGGCAGGAGGTGCCCGCGTGGCCTCATCCGGCGCTGTTTATTCGCGGCGGTGATTCACCCTATCTGGACAATCAGCACCGTGATGCGCTGCTGCGCCAGTTCCCGCAGGCGCAGGCGCACATTATCAGCGGTGCCGGCCACTGGGTGCATGCCGAAAAACCCGATGCCGTACTGCGCGCGGTGCGCCGCTTTTTTAACCTGTAAAAGCAAAAGCTTGCTACGGGCGGTTTAGGGTTGGCGTCGCGCCGGGCGCTGGAGTATGATGTCGCGCTAAAAATTTGCCGCGGATGCTTTTTTCGCCGCGGTCGGGCCGATAAATGTTTAAATCGCGCAGCGCCTTTCCGCCGTTCGCGCCCACGCAGTTTCACAAACCATGGCAAAAGAACAGACAGATCGTACCACGCTCGATCTCTTCGCAGACGAGCGGCGTCCCGGTCGCCCTAAAACCAGTCCGCTGTCGCGTGATGAGCAGCTGCGCATTAATAAGCGCAACCAGCTGAAGCGCGACCGGGTGCGCGGCCTGCGCCGCGTTGAGCTGAAAATGTCCAGCGAAGCGGTCGACGCGCTTAATACGCTGGCCGAGCAGCAGAACATCAGCCGCAGTGAACTGATTGAACAAATGCTGCTGGCGCAGCTCAAACTGGCGTAACGTGCGCAGACAGCACGCTGGAACACAAAGTCAGCGCTTTACACATTCCGCGCTTTTCGCCGGTCTGCTATCATTCGCATAACTGTGTCGTCTTCTGACTTACTTTCACAATCAGGATTTAAGAGGTTACTCACTCCATGGCAATCGTAGGCATTTTCTTCGGCAGCGATACCGGCAACACTGAAAACATTGCAAAAATGATCCAGAAACAACTGGGTAAAGATGTCGCCGAAGTGCATGACATTGCTAAGAGCACCAAAGAAGATCTCGAAGCATTCGATATTCTGCTGCTGGGTATTCCGACCTGGTACTACGGTGAAGCCCAGTGCGACTGGGATGACTTCTTCCCGACGCTGGAAGAGATTGATTTCAACGGTAAGCTGGTAGCGCTGTTTGGCTGCGGCGATCAGGAAGATTATGCCGAGTACTTCTGTGACGCGATGGGCACCATTCGCGACATCATTGAGCCAAACGGCGCAGTGATTGTGGGCCACTGGCCAACCGAAGGTTACCACTTCGAAGCCTCTAAAGGTCTGGCAGACGACAAACACTTCCTTGGCCTCGCCATCGATGAAGATCGTCAGCCTGAACTGACTAACGAGCGCGTCGACAAATGGGTTAAGCAGATCTTTGACGAGCTACAGCTGCAGGCGATCATCGAAGCCTGATGCTTTCCTGTCCGATGTGGGCGCTGGCTCACATCGGGCAATGGAATTACCTATAAAAATAATAGCTACGGTTTTTTAACTTTTTCCCTCAATTCTGTAGAATACCCGCAACGGTCATCTGCTTATTCCTCGGGCATCAGACTGAGACTGCGCGAAAAGGAACATCGATCTGCACGATCCCGCTGAGGTTCACGACATTTCTCCTTACAGCATCCGGGGAATTGTCCGCCGCAGCCGGTTTTCATTTCGCAGGCTGAGCTCTATAATGAGACGCAAATGAGAATGCGCGTTGACCACACATTCAAGGCCTTTGCGCCGTAAGTGACTAGCAAAGTAACAGGACAATATCCGCATGACTGACAACAACTCCGCATTGAAAAAGGCTGGCCTGAAAGTCACGCTGCCCAGACTGAAGATTCTGGAAGTGCTTCAGGGACCCGGACCCGAGTCCCATCATGTCAGTGCGGAAGATTTGTACAAACGCCTGATCGACATGGGCGAAGAGATTGGTCTGGCGACGGTATACCGTGTTCTGAACCAGTTTGACGACGCCGGCATCGTGACGCGTCATAACTTCGAAGGCGGTAAATCCGTGTTCGAACTGACCCAGCAGCATCACCACGATCACCTGATTTGCCTCGACTGCGGCAAAGTGATCGAGTTCAGCGATGAGTCGATCGAAACGCGTCAGCGTGAAATTGCTACGCGTCACGGTATCAAACTCAGCAACCACAGCCTGTACCTGTACGGCCACTGTGCGCTGGGAGACTGCCGCGAAGACGAGACGCTCCACGATCAGTAATTGAATATGCTATGCAGTATAAAAAAACCGGTGCAGGCACCGGTTTTTTTATGGTTGCGTTCAGGCGATCAGCGTTTCCTGCAAATAGCGCCAGCGCGGGATCTGCGTGCTGCAGTCCAGCACCGCCACCGAAATGCGGGTCTGATTATTGCCGTTCAGCATTTGCAGTTCGTGATACTGAATGGTCACTTCCTGCTGCTGCTGGGAAATGATGGCATGCTCACTGGTGGCGATTCGCATCCCTTCCCGCTGCCCGTGCAGTTTGCGAAACAGGGTTTCAGTGTCATTGAGATCGAGCTGTTTGCCTTGCGGCGTCACCATTTTGAAGTCGGGATGAAAGTGCGACAGCAGCAGGTCCATACTGTCATCGCTGCCTTCGGCCTGATTAAAAATACGTTCGATAAGCTGATGTAAAACCACCACGCTATGTTTGGCTTCCAGAGCGAGACTTGTCATTTTTCTTCCTTCGCTAACCCGCACAGCAACATTTAAGAGCGCATAGCCTACCTGAAAATAACGATTTCACACGGGTAAATTAGTTAATTTTATTAAAGTCAGATTAGTCGTAATCGCGCGTGATTACTGTTTTTTGTCTGGTTCAGCATAATCGATTCCCGTTTGCAGATAACGGGCAATAAAAAAGGGCGATTGCTCGCCCTTTGCTGATCATATCGTGCTATCAAGCAGTAAAATTATTCGCCGATTTTTGCCCAGGTATCACGCAAACCCACGGTGCGGTTGAACACCAGTTTCGACGGCTGCGAGTACACGCTGTCAGCGCAGAAGTAACCTTCGCGCTCAAACTGATATGGCGCCAGCGCGCTGGCGGCACGCAGACCCGGCTCAACGAAGCCCTGTTTGATCTCCAGCGAGTTCGGATTGATGGTGGTGAGGAAATCCTCGGCCGCGCCCGGGTTTGGCACGCTGAACAGACGATCGTACAGGCGGAATTCGGCAGGCAGCGCGTGAATCGCCGATACCCAATGGATAACGCCTTTCACCTTACGGCCATCGGCCGGATCTTTGCTCAGGGTGTCGACATCGCAGGTAGCGTAGATGCAGGTGATGTTGCCGGCTTCATCTTTCGCCACGCGCTCGGCACGAATGACATAAGCGTTGCGCAGACGAACTTCTTTACCCAGCACCAGACGTTTGTACTGCTTGTTGGCCTCTTCACGGAAGTCGGCGCGATCGATCCACACCTCACGGCTGAACGGCACCTCACGCGTGCCCATCTCCAGTTTGTTCGGGTGGTTCGGCATGCTGATGATTTCTTCATGCCCGGCCGGCAGGTTCTCGATCACCACTTTCAGCGGATCCAGCACCGCCATAGCGCGCGGCGCGTTCTCGTTGAGGTCGTCACGAATGCACGACTCCAGCGACGCCATCTCAACAATGTTGTCCTGCTTGGTCACACCGATACGGCGGCAGAATTCGCGGATTGACGCCGCGCTATAGCCACGACGGCGCAGACCGGATACGGTCAGCATGCGCGGATCGTCCCAGCCTTCAACAATCTTCTCGCTCACCAGCTGCGTCAGCTTACGCTTCGACATCACCGCATATTCCAGATTCAGGCGCGAAAACTCGTACTGACGCGGATGCACCGGAATGGTGATGTTATCCAGCACCCAGTCGTAGAGACGACGGTTGTCCTGGAACTCCAGCGTACACAGGGAATGGGTGATGCCTTCCAGCGCATCGGAGATGCAGTGGGTAAAGTCGTACATCGGATAGATGCACCACTTGTTGCCAGTCTGGTGGTGTTCGGCATATTTAATGCGGTACAGCACCGGATCGCGCATCACAATAAAGCTGGATGCCATGTCGATTTTGGCACGCAGGCAGGCTTTGCCCTCTTCGAAGCCGCCATCACGCATCTTCTGGAACAGCGCCAGGTTCTCTTCCACGCTGCGATCGCGATACGGGCTGTTTTTGCCCGGCGCGGTTAGCGTGCCGCGGTATTCACGGATTTGCTCTGGCGACAGCTCGTCAACGTAGGCCAGGCCTTTGTTGATCAGCTCAACCGCGTAGTTAAACAGTTGGTCAAAGTAGTCAGAGGAGTAACGAATGTTGCCGCTCCACTCAAAGCCCAGCCATTGCACATCATTCTTGATCGATTTAACGAACTCCATATCCTCTTTGACCGGATTGGTGTCGTCGAAACGCAGGTTGCACTGCCCCTGGTAATCTTGTGCGATACCAAAGTTCAGGCAGATCGATTTTGCATGGCCAATATGCAGGTAACCATTGGGCTCAGGCGGGAAACGGGTATGCACACTGTTGTGCTTACCGCTCGCCAAATCTTCGTCGATGATCTGACGAATAAAGTTCGTTGGGCGGGCTTCAGCCTCACTCATCTCAAAATCCTCAAAACAATAGCGGGTGATTTGTACCACGAAGTAACGGAGTATGATCCACAAAGCGCTGAAGGGAAACAACCGTTTGTTGGTCGTTTTAAAACAAAAAAGGCAGGAATTGCTTCCTGCCTTCAGTGACGATCAAAACGTGTTAATTTTTCACTTCATACAGCGGCGTAACGCCTGCTACCACGGTACCGCCTGCCAGCAGATTCAGACCAGCGAAATCATCGCTGTTGCTGACCACCACCGGGCTGATCATCGAACGCGCATTGGCGTTGAGGAAGTCCAGATCCATTTCGAGGATCGGCTGGCCCGCTGTGACGGTTGCGCCCTCTTCCACCAGACGGGTAAACCCTTTACCTTCCAGCGCGACGGTATCGAGACCCATGTGCACGACAATCTCGACGCCATTTTCGGCTTCAAGGCAGAATGCATGGTTGGTGTTGAAGATTTTCACCACGGTGCCCGCCACCGGCGCGACGACAGTTTTATCGCTCGGTTTGATCGCCAGACCATCGCCTACCGCTTTGCTGGCGAAAGCTTCATCCGGCACGTTTTCCAGCGCTACCACTTCGCCACTGACCGGTGCCAGCAGCGTTGCAATCACCTTTTTCTCGCTGTTGCGCACGGCCTGGGGCTGAGCAGCCGCAGGCGCGGCGGTGGTTGCCGCAGCAGGTGCCGCTGCGCCGGCCACCGGGCCTTTGCTCAGTACGGTTTTCATCGCGGTCGCAATGTTTTCGGCCTGCGTACCAACAATGATCTGCACGCTCTGCTTGTTAAGGCGGATCACGCCAGAAGCACCGAGGCGTTTAGCCACGCTTTCATTCACCTGCGCAGAGTCTTTCACATTCAGACGCAGACGGGTAATGCAGGCATCAATGTTAGTCAGGTTGTCAGAACCGCCCACCGCGCCGATGTAGCGACGTGCCAGAGATTCGGTTTCGCTCTCACCGTTGCTGCTGTGATCAACGTTGACGTCGTAGCCGTCTGTCTCATCACCGGCAGCCAGCTCGCGGCCCGGCGTCAGCAGGTTAAATTTCTGAATGGTGAAGCGGAACACCACATAGTAGATGACGAAGAACACCAGACCCTGCGGGATCAGCATCCACCAGTGCACCGCCAGCGGGTTACGCGTCGATAGCACCATATCCACCAGACCGGCACTGAAACCGAAACCGGCAATCCAGTGCATGCTGGCAGCGATGAAGACCGAAATACCGGTCAGCACGGCGTGGATGACATACAGCACTGGCGCCACGAACATGAAGGAGAATTCCAGTGGCTCGGTGATGCCGGTGAAGAAGGCGGCGAATGCCGCTGCCAGCATGATACCGCCGACTTTAGCGCGGTTTTCCGGGCGTGAGCAGTGATAGATTGCCAGCGCCGCACCCGGCAGGCCGAACATCATGATCGGGAAGAAGCCCGCCTGATAGCGACCGGTGATACCCGGGATGCCGGTACCGTTGGCGATAGACTGCGCGCCGCCCAGGAATTTCGGAATGTCGTTGATACCCGCCACGTCGAACCAGAACACCGAGTTCAGCGCGTGGTGCAGGCCAACCGGAATCAGCAGACGGTTAAAGAAGGCGTACACGCCCGCACCGACCGAGCCCAGTTTCTGGATGTGCTCACCAAAACTCACCAGACCGCCGAAAATGATCGGCCAGACGTACATCAGGATAAAGGCGACCACAATCATCAGGAAGGAGACCAGGATCGGCACCAGACGGCGACCGCTGAAGAACGACAGCGCCTTAGGCAGCTCAACGTGGCTGAAGCGGTTATAAACTTCCGCCGAGAGAATGCCCACCAGGATGCCGACAAACTGGTTGTTGATTTTACCGAAGGCGGCAGGAACCTGCTCCACCGGCATTTTCTGAATCATGGCCACCGCGGCGGGTGAACACAGGGTAGTAACCACGAGGAAACCTACAAAGCCGGTTAATGCCGCTGCACCGTCTTTATCTTTTGACATGCCGTAAGCCACACCGATGGCGAACAGCACGGACATGTTGTCGATGATGGCAGAACCCGATTTGATCAGCAGTGCTGCCAGCGCATTGCCTGCGCCCCAGCTGTCCGGATCGATCCAGTAACCTACCCCCATCAGGATTGCCGCTGCCGGCAGGGTCGCTACCGGCACCATAAGCGCGCGGCCGACCTTTTGCAGATATCCTAAAATACTCACCTTATTCTCCCCCTATGAGACTGGCGTTTTGCCGTGATGCGGGTTGATTTTATTATCCCGTCACCCGGTACCTTGATGACACACTTCACCACGAGGCGCAGTGTAAAGATAAATTAATTCGCCTCGCAAATTAAAACCAGTGTAACTGTGACTTTAATCACCAAAATGGACGTTTTTCACTGCGAAATGCTAGCCAACACCACAAACTTATTTTATGATGAAAAATATCAGGTCGCACTTTTCCAACGCCGCGAGCGCGCAAACGGGTTACCCTATAAGCAGCCAGCTGCAGCAGTAAACGCGACCCTAACTTTCCAATCTTAACTGAGGTGAAGACATGAGACTGATCCCTTTGGCCACACCTACCCAGGTGGGTAAATGGGCTGCACGCCATATCGTTAATCGCATCAATGCCTTTAAACCCAGCGCAGACCGTCCCTTTGTGCTGGGACTGCCAACGGGCGGTACGCCGCTGGAAGCCTACAAGCACCTGATCGAGATGCATAAAGCGGGCCAGGTTAGTTTCAAACACGTGATCACCTTCAATATGGATGAGTATGTCGGTCTGCCGAAAGAGCATCCGGAAAGCTATCACAGCTTTATGTACCGTAACTTTTTCGATCACGTTGATATTCAACCAGAAAATATCAATCTTCTGAATGGCAATGCCGAAGATATTGACGCAGAATGTCGCCAATACGAAGAGAAGATCCGCGCACTGGGTAAAATCCACCTGTTTATGGGCGGCGTCGGCAACGATGGCCACATTGCGTTCAACGAGCCGGCTTCTTCGCTCTCTTCCCGCACCCGCATTAAAACCCTGACGCACGACACCCGTGTGGCGAACTCGCGTTTCTTCGACGGCGATGTTGATCAGGTGCCTAAATATGCCCTGACCGTGGGCGTCGGCACGCTGCTGGATGCGGAAGAAGTGATGATTCTGGTGACCGGCCACGTCAAAGCCCAGGCGCTGCAGGCGGCGGTAGAAGGTAACGTCAACCACATGTGGACCATCAGCTGCCTGCAGCTGCACCCGAAAGCGGTGGTGGTGTGTGATGAGCCAGCCACCATGGAACTGAAAGTGAAAACCGTGAAATATTTCCGCGAAATGGAAGCGGAAAATATGAAGGGTGTGTAACAACACGTTGTAGAAAGCCTGCTGTTAAGCGCAGCAGGTTCAGCCGGGAGAAGAGATGATGTACGCATTAGTTAACGGCCGGATTTTTACCGGTCATGAAGTTCTGGACAATCACGCCGTGGTGATTGCCAATGGCCTGATTGAGCGTGTCTGCCCGCGCGATGCGCTGGACGCCGCGATTCCACAACAGGATGTGGCTGGTGCGTTCATCGCTCCCGGATTTATCGACCTGCAGCTCAACGGCTGCGGCGGCGTGCAGTTCAACGATGACATCAATGCCCTGAGCGTGGAAACGCTGGAGATCATGCAGCGTGCCAATGAAAAATCCGGCTGCACCAGCTATTTACCGACGCTGATTACCAGCAGTGATGAACTGATGAAGCGCGCGATTGAAACCATGCGCGCTTACCTGGCGAAGCATCAGAATCAGGCGCTGGGCCTGCATCTGGAAGGTCCGTGGCTGAATAAAGAGAAGAAAGGCACTCACAATCCGCAGCTGATTCGTCTGCCGGATGCGGAGCTGGTAGATTTCCTGTGCGCCAACGCTGACGTCATCACCAAAGTTACGCTGGCGCCGGAAAATGCGGGCAGCGCGGTGATTCGCCAGCTGCGTGACGCCGGGATTATTGTGTCGTCCGGTCACTCCAATGCTACCTATGCCGAAGCCAAAGCGGGCATCAGCGCGGGCGTCACCTTTGCCACCCACCTGTATAACGCCATGAGCGCCTTTAGCGGGCGTGAGCCAGGTCTTATCGGTGCGCTGTTTGATTCGCCTGATGTATACTGCGGCATTATTGCAGACGGTTTACATGTCAATTACGCTAACGTGCGCAATGCAAAACGAATCAAAGGCGACAAACTGGTGCTGGTGACCGATGCCACCGCGCCGGCCGGTGCGTCGATTGATCAATTCATTTTTGCAGGTAAAACAATATACTATCGCGACGGCCTGTGCGTAGATGAGAACGGTACCCTGAGCGGATCTGCGCTGACGATGATTGAAGCGGTGCAGAATAGCGTGGAACATTGTGGTATCGCGCTGGACGAAGCGCTGCGCATGGCGACCCTGTATCCGGCAAGGGCAATGGGTGTGGAAAAGCAGTTTGGTACGGTGGAAGCAGGAAAAGTCGCCAACCTCACTGTCTTTACCCGCGATTATCAAATCACTAAGACGTTCGTCAACGGAGACAACGTCCTCAGCGAGTAAGTACTGAATGACCACTGGCGGCCAGACTCAAATAGGAAATGTCGATCTTGTCAAACAACTTAACAGTGCAGCTGTTTACCGGCTGATTGATCAACAGGGGCCGATTTCGCGTATTCAGATTGCCGAACTCAGCCAGCTTGCGCCCGCCAGCGTCACCAAAATTACCCGTCAGCTTATCGAACGCGGCCTCATCAAAGAGGTGGAGCAACAGGCCTCCACCGGTGGGCGCCGCGCCATCTCCATCATCACCGAAACCCGCCATTTTCATACCATCGGCGTGCGCCTGGGGCGCAACGATGCCACGCTGACGCTGTTCGATCTCAGCGGAAAATCGCTGGCGCAGGAAGATTATCCGCTGCCGGAGCGCACCCAGGAGACGCTGGAGAACGCGCTGTTCAACGCCATCAGTGCCTTTATGAGCACGCACCAGCGTAAAATTCATGAGCTGATCGCTATCGCGGTGATCCTGCCGGGGCTGGTCGACCCGATTAACGGCATCATTCGCTACATGCCGCATATCGCCGTCAGCCACTGGCCACTGGTGGCGAGCCTGAAAAAACGCTTTAACGTCACCAGTTTTGTCGGGCACGATATCCGCAGCCTGGCGCTGGCTGAGCACTATTTCGGTGCAAGCCGCGACTGTGCAGACTCCATTCTGGTGCGTTTACACCGCGGAACCGGCGCCGGCATCATCGCGAACGGCCACATTTTCCTCGGCAGCAATGGCAACGTGGGTGAGATTGGCCACATTCAGGTCGATCCACTCGGCGAACGCTGCCACTGTGGCAACTTTGGCTGCCTCGAAACCATCGCCGCCAACGGCGCGATTGAGAACCGCGTGCGCCACCTGCTCAATCAGGGTTATCCCAGCAGCCTGACGCTGGATGATTGCCAGATGCCGCAAATCTGCCGCGCCGCCAATCAGGGCGACGCGCTGGCCTGCGAAGTGATCGAGTACGTTGGCCGCTATCTCGGCAAAGCGATCGCTATCGCCATTAACCTGTTTAACCCGCAAAAAGTGGTGCTGGCCGGCGAAATTACCGATGCCGACAAAGTGCTGTTCCCGGCGATTGAGGGCTGCATTAACACCCAGGCGTTAAACGCGTTTCGCAAAAATCTGCCCGTGGTGCGGTCTGAACTGGACCATCGCTCGGCAATTGGCGCTTTCGCGCTGGCAAAACGCGCTATGCTGAATGGCATTCTGCTGCAGCACCTGCTGGAAGAATAATAGAAAGCCTGCCGGCTGGCAGGCCCGACCGGAAGCCACCTATGACCATCAAAAGCGTAATCTGTGACATCGACGGCGTGTTGATGCACGACAATACCGCCGTGAAAGGCGCAAACGAATTCCTGCAGCGCATTCTGGAAAAAGAGATGCCGCTGGTGGTACTGACCAACTATCCATCACAAACTGCGCAGGATCTGGCCAACCGCTTTGCCAACGCCGGCGTCGACATCCCGGATTCGGTGTTTTACACCTCCGCCATGGCCACCGCGGATTTCCTGCGTCGTCAGGAGGGCAAAAAAGCCTACGTGATTGGTGAAGGCGCGCTGATTCATGAATTGTATAAGGCCGGTTTTACCATCACTGACGTCAACCCGGATTTCGTCATCGTCGGCGAGACGCGATCGTTTAACTGGGAAATGATGCATAAAGCCGCCTTCTTTGTGGCTAACGGTGCGCGTTTTATCGCGACCAATCCTGATACCCACGCACGCGGCTTTGTGCCGGCCTGTGGCGCGCTCTGTGCCGGTATCGAAACCATTTCCGGCCGCAAACCGTTTTATGTCGGTAAGCCCAGCCCTTACATCATGCGCGCCGCACTGAATAAAATGCATGCGCATTCAGAAGAGACGGTGATTGTGGGCGATAACCTGCGCACCGATATTCTGGCTGGCTTCCAGGCCGGTCTGGAAACCATTCTGGTGCTGTCCGGCGTCTCTACGCTGAGCGATATCGACGCCATGCCGTTCCGTCCGGACTGGATCTACCCTTCCGTGGCTGATATCGACCTGTTCTGATTCGCGTCATGCTGTCTGCTTATGGCCCTGCTCGCCGTTACGGTGTGCAGGGCTTTTTTATGTGTCTGGCATAGCGCTGTGATTCAGCCGCTGACGCGGCCTCATCGGTTGCGCACAAAACCATCACTTCTGACAATTCATTAGACACCATCTAATTTAATCGTTAATTTTTTGAATAAAATTCAACATTACTTCACACCAACAATCTTTTTATCAGTATTTGGTGATTTCGCTTGCGTTACCACTATCAATTAGCGCATTTTCTTATACATCACGCAGCGCAGTCTGCCGGACAAACAAGTCAATAACATCGCCACAGGGTGAGATCAGGAGTCAGTTATGTGTTCGATTTTTGGTGTGCTGGATCTGAAGACCGATCCTGTTGAACTGCGCAAGAAAGCGCTGGAATGTTCCCGTCTGATGCGTCACCGCGGCCCGGACTGGTCAGGCGTCTTCGCTGATGAGAAAGCCATTCTGGTGCACGAGCGCCTGTCCATCGTTGACGTGAACAACGGCGCCCAGCCGCTGTACAACGCGGATCACACCCACGTACTGGCTGTTAACGGCGAAATTTATAACCACCAGGCGCTGCGCGCGGAACTGAGCGATCGCTACGCGTTCCAGACGGGTTCAGACTGCGAAGTCATCCTCGCGCTGTATCAGGAAAAAGGCCTCGACTTCCTCGACGACCTGCAGGGCATGTTCGCCTTCATTCTGTGGGACAGCGTCAAACAGCAGTATCTGATTGGCCGCGATCACATCGGTATTATTCCGCTCTATATGGGCAACGATGAGCACGGCAACCTGTATGTTGCTTCTGAAATGAAAGCGCTGGTGCCGGTGTGCCGCAGCATCAAAGAATTCCCGCCGGGAAGCTACCTCTCCAGCACCGATGGCGAAATCCGTCGTTACTGGCAGCGTGACTGGATGGATTTTGCCGCCGTGGCGCAAAACACCACCGATGCCGCTGGCCTGAAGCACGCGCTGGAAGAGTCAGTGAAGAGTCACCTGATGTCAGACGTACCGTACGGCGTACTGCTGTCCGGCGGCCTCGACTCTTCCATCATCTCTGCGGTGACCAAGCGCTTTGCCGCCAAACGTGTGGAAGATCAGGACAAGAGCGATGCGTGGTGGCCGCAGCTGCACTCGTTTGCCGTCGGTCTGGAAGGATCGCCGGATCTGAAAGCGGCGCAGGCGGTGGCCGATCACCTCGGTACCGTGCATCATGAAATTCACTTCACCGTGCAGGAAGGTCTGGATGCGATCCGCGATGTGATTTACCACATCGAAACCTACGATGTGACCACCATTCGCGCGTCGACACCGATGTATCTGATGTCGCGTAAAATCAAAGCGATGGGTATCAAAATGGTGCTGTCTGGTGAAGGGGCGGATGAAGTGTTTGGTGGTTACCTCTACTTCCATAAAGCACCGAACGCCCAGGAGTTCCACGAAGAAAACGTGCGTAAACTGCTGGCACTGCACATGTTTGACTGCGCGCGCGCTAACAAAGCGATGTCGGCGTGGGGCGTGGAAGCACGTGTGCCATTCCTTGATAAGAAATTCCTTGATGTCGCGATGCGCATCAACCCGGAAGACAAAATGTGCGGCAGCAACGGCAAAATGGAAAAACACATTCTGCGTGAATGTTTCTCCTCTTACCTGCCGGAGAGCGTAGTATGGCGTCAGAAAGAGCAGTTCTCTGATGGCGTAGGCTACAGCTGGATCGACACGCTGAAAGAAGTGGCGGCGAAGCAGATTAGCGAGCAGCAGCTGGCGACCGCACATTTCCGCTTCCCGCACAACACGCCAACCTCGAAAGAAGCGTATCTGTACCGCGAGATCTTTGAGGAGCTGTTCCCGCTGCCAAGCGCGGCAGAGTGCGTGCCGGGCGGTCCCTCCGTGGCCTGTTCGTCGGCGAAAGCCATTGAGTGGGATGAAGCGTTTAAATCGATGGACGATCCGTCAGGACGTGCGGTAGGCGTGCATCAGTCAGCGTACAAATAAGCATTTTCTTTGTGCGTATAAGGGGCCCATTGTGGCCCCTTTTTCTTGCATCTGACGCGGATACGATCGAAAATTGCCGAATAAATCATCAGCCTGGTTACAAGCCAGACAAACAGGCGCGTTAAGGCAAAAAACGGCAAAAAATTTGTTGACGCTACAAAGCTCAATACGCATAATGCGCCCCG
The DNA here is from genome assembly GCF_059730895.1 of gamma proteobacterium symbiont of Lampromicra miyakona. Classification (NCBI taxonomy): domain Bacteria; kingdom Pseudomonadati; phylum Pseudomonadota; class Gammaproteobacteria; species gamma proteobacterium symbiont of Lampromicra miyakona. Next base: position 2,829,812 of record NZ_AP035932.1, read on the forward strand.
CAACGCCGATGAAGGTAACGCGAAAAAAGATGGCTACGTAGCTCAGTTGGTTAGAGCACATCACTCATAATGATGGGGTCACAGGTTCGATTCCCGTCGTAGCCACCATCTTTTTGCGGGAGTGGCGAAATTGGTAGACGCACCAGATTTAGGTTCTGGCGCCGCAAGGTGTGCGAGTTCAAGTCTCGCCTCCCGCACCATTTCAGTCTTCGGCAGCCGGATGGGGTATCGCCAAGCGGTAAGGCACCGGTTTTTGATACCGGCATTCCCTGGTTCGAATCCAGGTACCCCAGCCAATCCGATGCACTCTCGTGGATACGAGTCGACGAATGGGATATCGCCAAGCGGTAAGGCACCGGTTTTTGATACCGGCATTCCCTGGTTCGAATCCAGGTATCCCAGCCATCATCGGGTGCAGTAAAGCAGTACAATCTGGCTACGTAGCTCAGTCGGTTAGAGCACATCACTCATAATGATGGGGTCACAGGTTCGATTCCCGTCGTAGCCACCAAACAAATTGGGGTGTCGCCAAGCGGTAAGGCAGTGGATTCTGATTCCACCATTCCGGGGTTCGAATCCCTGCACCCCAGCCATACAAAGACAATTTGACCAAACACCTATTGGGGTGTCGCCAAGCGGTAAGGCACCGGATTCTGATTCCGGCATTCCGGGGTTCGAATCCCTGCACCCCAGCCAAATTGCACAACAGGCCCGCTTTTGCGGGCTTTGTTGTTTTTGTCATTCCTGAATTTCACGCCTTATACCACAGATGGCGCCGCCACGATTGCGGCGCCCGGTGAGTTTACAACCCCAGCGCGTAACGCAGCACCTGACGCTTGAGCACGCCAGCATTCTCTGCCGCAATCAGTCCAAGGTTACGCACCACACGCAGCGGCGGCAGCGCGTTGCTAAAGGCGAAGTAGAACAGATCCATACCGCCCTGCATCAGCAAGTTATCTTTGTAGCGCTGGCGGTGATAACGCTGCAATACCGGCAGCGATGCCCAGCGCTGCGCCTGGCTGCGCGCATCCACCAGCGTATCAATCAGCGCATCCACATCGCGGTAGCCGAGATTAACCCCCTGCCCGGCCAGCGGATTGATGGTGTGTGCAGCATCACCGACCAGCGCCAGGCCCGGCAGCACATAGCGCGTGGCATGGCGGCGCACCAGCGGGAAAGACGCCGCGTTCTTCACCAGGAAGCGGCCGACGCGCGCCGGGAAGTTGGCCTGTACTTCTTTGGCCAGCTGGCTGAGCGGCAGATTTTGCAGCTGACGGATCCGCGCCGGCGCGTCGTACCACACCAGCGAAGCGTGACGATCGAACAGCGGCAGAAACGCGCGCGGTCCATCCGGCGTAAATTGCTGCCAGGTGGCATCGCCGGCCTCGTGTTCACACTCAACGCTGATTAGCATGCAGGATTGCGCATAGTTCCAGCCGCGCACGCCGATACCCGCCAGCTGGCGCACGCGCGAATTAGCACCATCGGCCCCCACCACAAGCTGGCTATGCAGCGTGCTCCCGTCATCCAGCTGTAGCTGCCAGCCGCCGCTGTGCGCCTGTAACGCCTGCAGTGAGGCCGGACACAGTAGCGTTACGCCATCCTGCTGCATCTGCTCCCACAGCGCGCGCTGCAGCACGCTGTTTTCCACCATATAGCCCAGCTCGGGAATGCCCAGTGCAGCGGCGTCGAAGGTGACGTGTGCGCTTTGCCACTCCCAGGTTTCCAGCTTGCGGTAGGGCGCGCTGCGCATCGCCTGGACACGCGGCCAGACATTGAGCTGGCGCAGCAGCGCCACCGATGACGCACCAATGGCGGAGATACGTATATCCGGCGCCAGGCTGGCGTCAAACGCGGCCGGCTCGGCACGTTCAATCACCGCCACGCGAAACTGCTGCTGCGCCAGACCACAGGCCAGCGCGGCACCGACCATGCCGCCGCCCACTACCACCACATCAAACTGTGAATCCTGCATTGACTCTTATCCTTCTGATTGCCGTGACGCCTTGCGGCAGCACTCTATGTGGCAAAGTGTACCGGAAATTTACCGCACCAGCAGAAAAGCCCTGCTAACCTTGTGCTTCAGACGGCTCAGCCGCGCGAAGTATAACCGGGCATCATGCCCTGAATAATTCGTGCGCCAGGAAGGCGGCAAGCAAGGATCATCCCGGGAACTTACATCAGTAAGTGACCGGAGGAGCCGCGCGCAGCCAACGTGCCTGGCGTGCGAAGTATGACCGGCATCATGCCCTAAATAATTCGTGCGCCGGGAAGGCGGCAAGCAAGGATCTCCCCGGGAGCTTACATCAGTAAGTGACCGGGGGAGCCGCGCGCAGCCAACGCACCTGGCGTGCGAAGTATGACGGGCATGCTGGTCACACCCGCGCCAAAGCATTACAATACGCGCCCTGCACTTCTCTGCTCAGAATCAATGGCTAGTTCAATGACCAAAAAACTGCATATCAAAACCTGGGGCTGTCAGATGAACGAATATGATTCATCGAAGATGGCTGACCTACTGAACAGCACGCACGGCTATACCCTGACGGAGGAAGCCGAAGACGCAGACGTACTGCTGCTGAATACCTGCTCCATCCGTGAGAAGGCGCAGGAAAAAGTGTTTCACTTGCTGGGACGCTGGAAGAAGCTGAAGGCGAAGAATCCTGAGCTGATTATTGGCGTGGGCGGCTGTGTGGCTTCGCAGGAGGGCGATAAAATTCGCCAGCGCGCGCAGTGCGTGGACATCGTTTTTGGCCCGCAGACGCTGCATCGTCTGCCGGAGATGATTAATCAGGTGCGCGGCAGCAAGAGTCCGATTGTTGACGTCTCGTTCCCGGAAATCGAAAAGTTTGATCGCCTGCCGGAGCCGCGTGCTGAAGGTCCGACGGCTTTTGTCTCGATCATGGAAGGCTGCAATAAATATTGCACTTTCTGCGTGGTGCCTTATACGCGCGGCGAGGAAGTAAGCCGTCCCTGCGATGACATCCTGCTGGAAGTTGCCCAGCTGGCGGCGCAGGGCGTGCGTGAAGTGAATCTGCTGGGGCAGAACGTCAACGCCTATCGCGGCGCGACCTTTGACGACCAGATTTGTACCTTTGCCGAGCTGCTGCGTCTGGTGGCCGCGATTGACGGAATTGACCGGATTCGTTTCACCACCAGCCATCCGATTGAGTTCACCGACGACATCATCGACGTTTATCGTGATACGCCAGAGCTGGTGAGCTTCCTGCACCTGCCAGTGCAGAGCGGTGCCGATCGTATTCTGACGCTGATGAAGCGAGCGCACACTGCGCTGGAGTACAAAGCGATTATCCGTAAGCTGGTGGCCGCGCGCCCGGATATCCAGATCAGTTCAGATTTCATCATTGGCTTCCCGGGCGAAACCCAGCAGGATTTCGAGCAGACCATGAAGCTCATCGGCGAGGTTAATTTCGACACCAGCTTCAGCTTTATCTATTCGGCGCGTCCGGGGACGCCAGCGGCCGATCTGCCGGACGACGTGCCGGAAGAGGAGAAGAAGCAGCGTCTGTACATTTTGCAGGATCGCATCAATCAGCAGGCGATGGCATGGAGCCGCCGCATGCTTGGTACCGTTCAGCGTATTCTGGTGGAAGGCACCTCACGTAAGAATGTGATGGAGCTGACCGGCCGTACCGAAAACAACCGCGTGGTCAACTTTGAAGGCGACGTGCGCATGATCGGTAAATTTGTTGATGTCGAAATCGTCGATGTTTATACCAATTCGCTGCGTGGCGTCGTGGTTCGCACCGAAGAGGAGATGGGCCTGCGCGTCGCGGAGAGTCCGGCATCGGTGATTGCGCGTACGCGTAAAGAGGATGAGATCGGCGTGGGCCTGTATCAACCTTGAGACCGCGATTACTGAGCGACAGCGCACAACGCGCTGTCGCCTGTTTCATCCCGCAGCCCTTGCTTTCCGCAGCTGCCGCCCAAATATCTCCCCTGAAGCTTGCGCCCGGGCGCGACCCCATAAATAATTCCGTAAAGATGCTGACGCCTGGCGTACGGTATCTGCTATTTCTTTCAACTGGCCCTGAGTGACCCAAAGGATTCATTTGAATATCGAAACTCGTGAAATCGCCCTTGAACCGGCAGACAATCGTCGACTGATGAGCCTGTGCGGTCCGTTTGATGACAACGTAAAACAGCTGGAGCGCCGTCTGGGCATTGAGATCAATCGCCGCGACAACCTGTTTAAGCTGGTCGGCCGCGCGCTGAGTGTCGAGGCGGCCGCCAATATTCTGCGTTCGCTGTACGTTGATACCGCGCCGGTGCGCGGCCAGATCCCGGACATTGAACCGGATCAGATCCATCTGGCGATCAAAGAGAGTCGCGTGCTGGAGCAGACGGCCGACAGCGTGCCGGAGTACGGTAAAGCGGTGAACATCAAGACCAAGCGCGGCGTGATTAAACCGCGTACGCCAAACCAGGCGCAGTACATCGCCAATATTCTCGATCACGACATCACCTTCGGCATTGGGCCGGCCGGGACCGGGAAAACCTATCTGGCGGTAGCCGCCGCGGTGGATGCGCTGGAGCGGCAGGAGATTCGCCGTATTCTGCTGACGCGTCCGGCGGTCGAAGCCGGCGAAAAGCTCGGCTTCCTGCCCGGCGATCTCAGTCAGAAAGTCGATCCTTACCTGCGTCCGCTGTATGACGCCCTGTTTGAAATGCTGGGCTTCGAGCGCGTCGAGAAGCTGATGGAACGCAACGTGATTGAAGTCGCGCCGCTGGCCTACATGCGCGGCCGTACGCTGAACGACGCATTCGTGATTCTCGATGAGAGCCAGAACACCACCATCGAACAAATGAAGATGTTCCTGACGCGTATCGGCTTCAACTCCAAAGCGGTGATTACCGGTGACGTGACGCAGATTGACCTGCCGCGCAGCACCAAATCCGGTTTGCGCCACGCCATCGAAGTGCTGGCCAATGTGGAAGAGATCAGCTTTAACTTTTTCCACAGCGAAGACGTGGTGCGTCATCCGGTGGTCGCACGCATTGTTAATGCTTATGAAGCCTGGGAAGAAGCGGACCAGAAACGCCGTGATAAACTGGCGGAAGAGCGTAAGCGTGAGGCGCAGGCGGTACAAACTGCCAGCCAGCCGACGCCGCAGGAGCCTTCATGAGCACGGTGATTTTAGATTTGCAGTTGGCGTGTGCCGATGAAAACGGCCTGCCCGCAGAAGCGGCGTTTCAGCGCTGGCTGGAGGCGGCGGTCACGCCGTTTCAGCCTGAGAGCGAAGTCACGATACGGCTGGTCGATGAAGCGGAGAGTCATGAGCTTAATCTGACTTATCGCGGCAAAGATAAGCCGACTAACGTGCTGTCGTTTCCGTTTGAAGCACCGCCGGGCATTGAGCTGCCGCTGCTGGGCGACCTGATTATTTGTCGTCAGGTTGTTGAGCAGGAAGCGGCCGAGCAGGGCAAAAGCCCTGAAGCGCACTGGGCACACATGGTGGTTCACGGCACGCTGCATCTGCTGGGTTATGACCATATTGAAGACGAGGAAGCTGAAGAGATGGAAGCGCTCGAGACCGAGATAATGCTTGCTCTTGGCTATCCCGATCCGTACATTTCGGAAAAAGAAGACGCCTGAACCGCCGGTTCAGGACATTGCGCTGCTGGCGAGGATGCCGGCAGTTCCTTTCCCTCATTCGAGAGAACTAAATAAAAACGCCATGAGCGACGACCATTCTCAAAACAACGACGCACCCAGTAGTAAAAAGGGTTTTTTCTCCCTGTTAATCAATCAGCTTTTCCACGGCGAACCCAAAAACCGTGACGAACTGCTGGGGCTGATCCGCGATTCTGAGCAAAAAGAGCTGATCGACCAGGACACCCGCGACATGCTGGAAGGGGTGCTGGATATTGCCGAACAGCGCGTGCGCGACATTATGATCCCGCGCTCGCAGATGATTACCCTGAAGCGCAACCAGAGCCTTGAAGAGTGCCTGGCGGTGATTATTGAATCAGCCCACTCGCGCTTCCCGGTGATCAGCGAAGATAAAGACCATGTTGAAGGCATTCTGATGGCGAAAGATCTGCTGCCGTTTATGAGCAGCAGCGCCGAGCCATTCAGCATGGAAAAAGTGCTGCGCCCGGTCGTGGTGGTGCCTGAGAGCAAGCGCGTCGATCGCATGCTCAAAGAGTTCCGCTCGCAGCGCTATCATATGGCGATCGTCATTGATGAGTTCGGTGGTGTCTCCGGACTGGTGACCATCGAAGATATCCTTGAGCTGATCGTCGGCGAAATTGAAGACGAATATGACGACGAAGAAGATCGCGATATCCGTCAGCTCAACCGCCACACCTATACGGTGCGTGCGCTGACGCCGATTGAGGATTTCAATGAGGTATTTGGTAGCGATTTCAGCGATGACGAAGTCGATACCATTGGCGGTCTGGTGATGCAGGGATTCGGCCATCTGCCGGCGCGCGGTGAAAGCATCGACATTGAGGGTTACCAATTCAAAGTTGCGATGGCTGACAGCCGCCGTATCATCCAGGTGCATGTGAAAATTCCGGAAGACTCTCCGCAACCGCAACTGGAAGACGAATAATTTTATGGCATTAGCCTCTCTCTACTCGCAGCAGCGGGTTCGCCTGCTGCTGGCGTTAATTCTGGGTGCCGCGGGCACCCTTTCCTTTTCCCCGTATGATTTCTGGCCCGCCGCCCTGCTCTCTCTGGCCGGTTTGCAACTGCTGTTGCTGGATCGCCGCAGCGCGCAGGCGGCAGGCATCGGTTTTGCCTGGGGCTTTGGCCTGTTCGGCAGCGGCATCAACTGGGTGTACGTCAGCATTGCGACGTTTGGCGGCATGCCCGGCCCGGTCAATGTGTTCCTCGTGGTGCTGCTCGCCGCCTATCTGGCGCTCTACCCGCTGCTGTTTGCCCTGCTGCTGAACCGCTTCTGGCCACGAGCCACGCTGTGGCGCATGGCGCTGGCGGCACCGGCGCTGTGGCAGATCACCGAGTTTCTGCGCGGCTGGGTGCTGACCGGCTTTCCGTGGCTGCAGTTTGGCTACAGCCAGATCGATGGGCCGCTGAAAGGCCTGGCGCCGCTGGCTGGCGTGGAAACCATCACCTTCCTGCTGATGGTGATTGCCGGCATGCTGGCCTCAGCCTGCTATCACCGCAGCGTGAAAAACCTGATTATCGCCGTCGCGCTGCTGCTGCTGCCGTGGCCACTGCGGATGCTGCAGTGGTATCAGCCGCTGCCGCAGCGCAGCGTCAATGTGGCGATGGTGCAGGGCAATATTCCGCAGTCAATGAAGTGGGATCCGCAGCAGCTGCTGACCACGCTGCGCGTCTATACCGCATACAGCCAGCCGTTTATCGGCAAAGCGCCAATCATCATCTGGCCGGAGTCGGCAATTACCGATCTGGAGAGTAATCAGCAGCCGTTTCTGCATGCGCTGGATGACGAACTGCGCGCGCGCGGCAGCACGCTGATCACCGGCATTGTTGATTCGCGCGTGGAGAGCGATAACCGCTATCACGATTACAACTCGGTGATTGTGCTGGGCGGCGCGCAGCCTTACAGCTATCAGAGCCGCAACCGCTACCAGAAAAACCACCTGGTGCCGTTTGGCGAGTTTGTGCCGCTGGAAGGTCTGCTGCGTCCGCTGGCTCCGTTCTTCGACCTGCCGATGTCCTCGTTCAGCCGTGGCGCCTACCTGCAGCCGCAGCTGAAAGTGGCGGGCTACAATCTCACCAGCGCCATTTGCTATGAGATCGTGCTGGGCGAACAGGTGCGCGCCAACTTCCGTCCGGACACCAACTTCCTGCTGACGGTATCGAACGATGCCTGGTTCGGTCATTCGATTGGTCCGTGGCAGCATTTCCAGATGGCGCGCATGCGTGCGCTGGAGCTGGGTCGTCCGCTGCTGCGCTCAACGAACAATGGTGTTACCGCAGTGGTGAATGCGCAGGGAGACGTGGAGAACATCATCCCGCAGTTCACCCGCGAAGTGCTGAGCGCTACAGTCACGCCTGCCAGCGGGGAAACGCCGTATGCACGCGTCGGTATCTGGCCGGTATGGCTGCTGACGCTGGCGGGCATCGTGCTGGCAATTTTACGCCGCCGCGCCTGATATCCCGCCCTCTCTCACCAGGCGAAGCGCAGGCTTCGCCTTTTTTCTGCGCAGTTTTCCGCTCCCTTTCTCCTTAGTCACCGCCACTTTCTGCTGCCTTTTTGCTCGCTCTCCGCGTACTGGCACGATCATTGCTAATTATTTCAGTGGTTTTAGCAACATCGGTGATTTGTCAGCGTAATGCCCTGTTTGCGCACTATTATCTGGCACCGGAGCGCACTTAATTGGCGCAGAGGCTGTTTTTTGCCTCTTATTGGTGCGGAGCGGCTCGCAAAAAACAAACTTTTTTGTTTCATTACGTTAACAATTCGCTATGTTAATCACTATCCTGCGCGCAGTTGCGCTAAGGGATAATTAAAAAAGCAGCAGGAAATACACACAATATCACCATCTGCGCAGTTTATGTTCTGCGCAACATTCACACGAAGGAGTAGGAACATGCAGATTCGCAAAGTGGCATTATCGCTTCTGCTGTTGGGCGCAGCAGCGGGCGCGGCCCAGGCGGAAGATCTCACCGGCACCCTGAAAAAAATCAATGATAGTGGCGTGATTGTCGTGGGGCACCGTGAGTCATCCGTTCCCTTTTCTTACTACGACAACCAGCAGAAAGTGGTGGGCTATTCGCAGGACTACTCCAACGCCATTGTTGCCGCCATCAAAGCGAAACTGAACAAGCCGGATCTGCAGGTCAAAATGCTGCCGATCACCTCACAAAACCGTATTCCGCTGCTGCAGAACGGCACCTACGATTTCGAGTGTGGCTCGACCACCAACAACGTAGAGCGTCAGCAGCAGGCGGCGTTCTCTGACACCATCTTCATCATCGGTACACGTCTGCTGGTGAAGAAAGGCGGCGACATCAAAGATTTCGCCGATCTGAAAGGCAAAACCGTGGTCGTCACCTCAGGCACCACCTCTGAGATTCTGCTGCGCAAGCTGAATGACGAGAAGAAAATGGATATGCGCATCATCAGCGCGAAAGATCACGGTGACTCGTTCCGCACGCTGGAAACCGGTCGCGCAGTGGCTTTCATGATGGATGACGCGCTGCTGGCCGGTGAACGTGCTAAGGCGAAGAAACCGGATAACTGGGAAATCACTGGCACACCGCAGTCCAAAGAAGCCTACGGCTGCATGCTGCGTAAAGACGATGCGCCATTTAAACAGCTGATGGATGACACCATCGCCAAAGCGCAGACGTCGGGTGAAGCCACCAAATGGTTCGATACCTGGTTCAAACAGCCAATTCCGCCGAAGAACCTGAACCTGAACTTCGAGCTGTCTTCTGACATGCAGGCGCTGTTTAAAGCACCGAACGACAAAGCACTCTGAATTAACAATGAAAACAAGGGCGGCACTGCTGCCCTCTCGATTGCTGAACACGCGGTGCGGACAGACAGACTGTAACAGGCCGTTCCCCTGAAGCAGGACACAAGACACCGCTCAACAATCTTATGGGTAGCCTCGCTGCCCTTTTTTTACCGGAGCTCGTTATGGGTATCGATTGGAACTGGGGCATCTTTTTACAGCAGGCTCCGTTCGGCAATACGACTTACCTCGGCTGGCTGTGGTCCGGATTTCAGGTGACCGTCGCGGTCTCCTGCTGCGCCTGGATTATCGCCTTCCTGGTAGGTTCCTTCTTTGGCATTCTGCGTACCGTGCCTAATCGCTGGCTGTCCACGATTGGCACCTGCTACGTGGAGCTGTTTCGTAATATCCCGCTGATCGTGCAGTTCTTCTTCTGGTATCTGGTGGCGCCAGAACTGGTCGGGGAGAAGCTCGGCATGTGGTTTAAGGCTGAACTGGACCCGAACATCCAGTTTTTCCTCTCTTCAACCATCTGTCTCGGTCTGTTCACCGCCGCACGCGTGTGTGAGCAGGTGCGCGCCGCGATTCAGTCGCTGCCGCGCGGCCAGAAAAACGCCGGTCTGGCGATGGGCCTGACGCTGCCGCAGACCTACCGCTACGTGCTGCTGCCTAACGCCTATCGCGTGATTGTGCCGCCGATGACCTCGGAAATGCTTAACCTGGTGAAGAACTCCGCCATCGCCTCTACCATCGGTCTGGTCGACCTGGCGGCGCAGGCGGGCAAGCTGCTGGATTACTCGGCGCATGCCTATGAATCTTTCACCGCTATCACCCTGGCCTACGTCGGTATTAACCTGGTGATCATGCTGATTATGAGTCTGGTAGAACGCAAAATCCGCCTGCCCGGCAACCTGGGAGGCAAATAATGTACGATTTTGACTGGAGTTCGATTCCGCCCAGCCTGCCCTATCTGCTGAACGGCATGATCATTACGCTGAAAATCACGGCGGTGGCGGTAGTGTTTGGCATTATCTGGGGCACCATTCTGGCGGTGATGCGCTTGTCCGCGTTCGCCCCGATCCGCTGGTTCGCCAAACTGTACGTGAACCTGTTCCGCTCGGTACCGCTGGTGATGGTGCTGCTGTGGTTCTATCTGGTGGTTCCCAGCTTCCTGCAGCAGGTGCTTGGGCTGTCGCCAAAAACCGATATCCGCCTGATCTCCGCCATGGTGGCGTTTGCGCTGTTTGAAGCCGCTTACTATTCGGAGATTATCCGCGCCGGTATCCAGAGCATCTCGCGCGGTCAGTCCAACGCGGCGCTGGCGCTGGGTATGACGCAGTGGCAGTCGATGAAATTGATCATCCTGCCGCAGGCGTTCCGCGCCATGGTGCCGCTGCTGCTGACGCAGGGCATCGTGCTGTTCCAGGATACCTCGCTGGTGTATGTGTTAAGCCTGGCGGACTTCTTCCGCACCGCGTCCACCATCGGTGAACGTGACGGTACCCAGGTAGAAATGGTTCTGTTTGCCGGTCTGGTCTACTTCGTGATCAGCCTGAGCGCTTCGCTGTTGGTAAGTTATCTGAAAAGAAAAAGGACGGTTTAAATGATTAGCCTGAAAAATGTTTCTAAGTGGTATGGGCACTTTCAGGTGCTGACCGACTGCTCCACCGAAGTGAAGAAAGGTGAGGTAGTGGTGGTCTGCGGACCGTCCGGCTCCGGTAAATCGACGCTGATTAAAACGGTGAACGGGCTGGAGCCCGTGCAGCAGGGCAGCATTCAGGTGAACGGTACCGAGGTGAACAACAAAAAAACCAATCTCGCCCAACTGCGCAGTAAAGTGGGCATGGTGTTCCAGCACTTCGAACTGTTCCCGCATCTCAGCATCATTGATAACCTGGTGCTGGCGCAGGTGAAAGTGCTGAAGCGCGACAAAACTGCCGCACGCGACAAGGGCCTTGCCCTGCTGAAGCGCGTGGGTCTGGCGGCGCATGCGGAGAAATTCCCTGGTCAGCTGTCTGGCGGTCAGCAGCAGCGCGTCGCCATCGCCCGTGCGCTGTGCATGGATCCTATCGCCATGCTGTTCGATGAACCGACTTCCGCACTGGATCCGGAGATGATCAACGAAGTGCTGGACGTCATGGTGGAGTTAGCCAACGAAGGCATGACGATGATGGTGGTGACGCACGAGATGGGCTTTGCACGCAAAGTGGCGAATCGCGTCATCTTTATGGACGAAGGAAAGATCGTTGAAGACACCAACAAGGATGACTTCTTCAGCAATCCGCAGTCCGACCGTGCCAAAGACTTCCTGGCGAAAATCCTGCACTAATACTCACAATTCTGGCGGTCCACGGACCGCCAGCGTCAGGGCTTATCTTGCCCCCGCCTGCACTTCACCAAAATCGATATATTGCTGCTGTGATGTGGTACCCGACTGCGCAAGGCATAGCGTCTTGCCGCACCGGCATGAATCCTCCTGGAGCCTGCCGCCGCGCCTTCCCTGGCGCGGAGGCTGCCGCAAGTCACTATGCCTTGCGCACCATTAAGTTTCATCATCGCGGTAACTAAATGCGCGCATACCGCCGCATCTGCTTTTTTACGGCAGAAGGGATCCTGAACTAAGCCGGACGTCACGCGGCAGGGATGCCGCGTGTCGAGGCACGCAGGGATGCGGGTTTTGCCGATCCGGGCGTGTTCAGGTTCCCTTCTGACAGTCCGCACGCCTTCAGCAGCAATACTTTTTTTGCTTTAGATCACGGTGATAATTCAGGGCTCAAACGGCTGACGCTGGAACTGATCGTGGCCGCACTCCGGGCAGCGCGTCAGGCTCTCCGGGGTGTAAATCGCCCGGGTAAAGCCGCACTTTTCACACACCAGGTTACCCAGTCCCACCACTTCGCCGCTCTGATACACGCCGTGATGCCGCAGATCCTGAAACACTTCGCGCCACTCCAGCTGGCTCTTATCAGTGATATCGGCCAGCTCTTTCCACAGGCTTTCACGAATCACCCGCAAAAACACTGAATCGCCGAGCGCTTCGCTGGATTCCTGATAGCTGAGCGCGAACTCGTGCAAATCGCGCCGCACCGCGCGCATGACCTCGTCGACTTCGGCGGTGGTCAGCGTCTGTTTCTGCAGCAGCGCGCTGCGCGCCTCGGCGACCAGTGCGTCGACATCACGCTCGCCACGCTCCAGCCGCTGGGTTAATGCTGCTACCGTTGCACGATACTCCTGCGCCACATTATTCATTTTGTTCTCCTTTCCGCTGCGGATGCTGAGTTAAGTTTAGCCGCTTTGCCATATTTGCTGCGCTTAGCGCAGAGGAAATCGCAAAAGGGTGAAAGCGCTGGCGCATTCCGCACAAATCACGCCGCCAGAGGGCGTCAATTGTTGTTGAGGGGCGGCCTTATGGGTATGCTATGCGGATCAAAAGTGTTTAAAAAACGATTTCACAAGGACCACAGGCAGCCATGCAAGAGCAATACCGCCCGGAAGAGATAGAATCCCGCGTCCAGCAGCACTGGGACGAAAACGAAACCTTCAAAGTGACCGAGCAGGAAGGCAAAGAGAAATACTATTGCCTGTCTATGCTGCCCTATCCTTCTGGCCGCCTGCACATGGGCCACGTGCGTAACTACACCATTGGCGATGTGATTGCGCGCTACCAGCGCATGCTGGGCAAAAACGTCCTGCAGCCGATTGGCTGGGATGCCTTTGGCCTGCCCGCCGAAGGGGCGGCGGTGAAAAACAACACTGCGCCAGCACCCTGGACCTACGACAACATCGAATACATGAAAAACCAGCTGAAACTGCTGGGCTTCGGCTATGACTGGAGTCGCGAACTGGCGACCTGTCAGCCTGAGTATTACCGCTGGGAACAGTGGTTCTTCACCAAACTGTACGAAAAAGGTCTGGTCTACAAAAAAACCTCCGCAGTCAACTGGTGCCCGAACGACCAGACCGTACTGGCGAACGAACAGGTGATCGATGGCTGCTGCTGGCGCTGCGACACCAAAGTCGAACGCAAAGAGATCCCGCAGTGGTTCGTGAAAATCACCGATTACGCCGAAGAGCTGCTCAACGACCTCGATAAGCTGGAAGACTGGCCGGAGCAGGTCAAGACCATGCAGCGCAACTGGATTGGCCGTTCTGAAGGTGTGGAGATCACCTTTGACGTGGCCAACAGCGCGGAAAAAGTCACGGTTTACACCACCCGTCCGGACACCTTCATGGGGGCAACCTATGTCGCCGTGGCAGCCGGTCATCCTCTGGCGCGCCAGGCTGCCGTCAACAACCCGGCGCTGGCTGACTTCATTGCTGAATGCAGCAACACCAAAGTCGCCGAAGCGGACATGGCTACGATGGAGAAGAAAGGCATGGCCACCGGCCTGCACGCTATCCATCCGCTGACGGGCGAAGAGATTCCGGTCTGGGTCGCTAACTTCGTGCTGATGGAGTACGGCACCGGTGCCGTAATGGCCGTACCGGGTCATGACCAGCGCGACTGGGAATTCGCCACCAAATACGATCTCAACATCAAACCGGTGGTGCTCAACCTCGACGGTACCGTGCCGGATATCAGCGCCGCGGCGATGACCGAAAAAGGCACGCTGTTCAACTCGGGCGAGTTTGACGGTCTGGACCACGACGCTGGCTTCAACGCCATCGCCGATGCGCTGGCGGCCAAAGGCGTCGGCGTGCGTAAAGTAAACTATCGCCTGCGCGACTGGGGTGTGTCACGCCAGCGCTACTGGGGTGCGCCAATTCCGATGGTGACGCTGGAAGATGGCACCGTAATGCCAACGCCAGAAGATCAGCTGCCGGTAATTCTGCCGGAAGACGTGGTCATGGACGGTATCACCAGCCCAATCAAAGCCGATCCGGAGTGGGCGAAAACCACCGTCAACGGTCAGCCGGCGCTGCGTGAAACCGACACCTTCGACACCTTTATGGAATCATCGTGGTACTACGCGCGTTACACCTGTGCGAACTACAACGAAGGCATGCTGGATCCGGCGGCAGCGAACTACTGGCTGCCGGTCGATCAGTATGTGGGCGGTATCGAACACGCCATCATGCACCTGATGTATTTCCGCTTCTACCACAAGCTGCTGCGCGACGCGGGCCTGGTCAACTCTGACGAGCCGGCCAAACGTCTGCTGTGTCAGGGCATGGTACTGGCTGACGCCTTCTACTACGTCGGCGCCAACGGCGAGCGCAACTGGGTTTCTCCGGTTGACGTTAACGTCGAGCGCGACGAAAAAGGCCGCATCACCAAAGCCATCGACAATCAGGGCCGCGAAGTGATCTACGCGGGCATGAGCAAAATGTCGAAGTCCAAAAACAACGGCATCGACCCGCAGCTGATGGTTGAGCGCTACGGCGCAGATACCGTGCGCCTGTTCATGATGTTTGCCTCCCCGGCGGAAATGACGCTGGAGTGGCAGGAGTCAGGCGTGGAAGGCGCAAACCGCTTCCTGAAACGCGTGTGGAAGCTGGCGTACGATCACGTGGCTAAAGGCGCGACCGTGGCGCTGGATGTCAACGCGCTCAACGATGAGCAGAAAGCGCTGCGTCGCGATCTGCACAAAACCATCGCCAAAGTGGCGGATGACATCGGCCGTCGTCAGACCTTCAACACCGCGATTGCGGCGATCATGGAGCTGATGAACAAACTGCTGCGCGCGCCGCAGGAGAGCGAACAGGATCGCGCCCTGATGCAGGAAGCGCTGGTCGCCGTAACGCGCCTGCTCTATCCATTCACCCCGCACGCCAGCTACGTGCTGTGGCAGGCACTGGGTGGCGAAGGCAGCATCGACGACGCCAGCTGGCCGGTTGCCGATGAAGCGGCAATGGTAGAGGATTCGCTGCTGGTGGTAGTGCAGGTCAACGGTAAAGTGCGTGGTAAAATTACCGTGGCGCCGGATGCGACGCAGGAACAGGTGCAGGCGCGTGCGGCACAGGAGCATCTGGTGGCGAAATATCTGGATGGCGTCACCCTTCGTAAAGTGATTTATGTCCCTGGCAAACTGCTTAACCTGGTCGTAGGTTAAGTTCAGGAGGAACTGTGCGACAACTCGTTATCAGGCTGTTTGTCCTGCTGGCAGTGCTGGTCACTGCCGGCTGTGGTTTTCATCCGCGCGGCACCACGCAGGTGCCTCCGGAAATGAAAACGCTGATCGTCCAGAGCGGCGATCCGTATGGCCCGCTGGCGCGCACCGTGCGTCAGCAGCTGCGCATCAACGATGTCAAAATCGTTGAAGACAGCAAAGCGGCCAGTGCGCAATACCCGACGCTGCGTCTCGGCGCGGAGAGTCAGGGACGCGACACCGCGTCGGTATTCATCAGCGGCACCACCGCGGAATACTCGCTGGTGATGACCGTCAGCGCGCAGGTGTTGCTGCCGGGTAAAGGCATTTATCCGATCAGCACCACGGTGTACCGTTCGTTCTTCGACAACCCGAACGCCGCGCTGGCGAAGGATGCCGAGCAGGATATGATTGTGCAGGAGATGCGTCAGCGTGCCGCCGAGCAGCTGGTACGTAAGCTGCTGACGGTACACGCCGCGCAGGAGAGCAACAAAGAGACGCTGCCGCAACCTGAAGTGATTGCGCCAGGCGCGGACTCACCGGAAGTGCCCTCCTCGTCAGCCACCAGTCTGCAATGATCAGGATCTATCCTGAACAACTGCGCGCGCAGCTTCGAGAGGGGCTGCGCGCCTGTTATTTTCTCACCGGTAATGAACCCCTGCTGATTCAGGAGAGCGCAGATGCTATCCGCGCTGCCGCCGCTCAGCAGGGCTTCGACGAGCATTTTTCCGTCAGCGTTGATGCGCAGACTGACTGGGAGGCGATTTTCGCCAGCTGTCAGTCGCTGAGCCTGTTCACACAGCGCCAGACGCTGACGCTGCAGCTGCCGGAAAACGGCCCCAACGCCGCCATCGCCGAACAGCTGGTGAAACTGGCGGCGCTGCTGCACAGCGACATTATGCTGGTGCTGCGGATGGCGAAGCTGACCAAAGCGCAGGAAAACAGCGCCTGGTTCAAAGCGCTCAGCGCCAGTGCGGTGCTGGTGCCGTGCCAGACGGCGGAACAGGCGCAGCTGCCGCGCTGGGTGGCCGCCCGCGCGAAAGCCCTGCAGCTGAGTATTGATGACGCGGCAATTCAGCTGCTCTGCTACTGTTATGAAGGTAATCTGCTGGCGCTGGCCCAGGCGCTGGAGCGGCTGTCGCTGCTGTGGCCGGACGGCAAACTGACGCTGCCCCGCGTGGAAGAAGCGGTGAACGATGCCGCGCATTTCACGCCGTTTCACTGGGTTGATGCGCTGCTGGCCGGCAAGAGCAAACGCGCGCTGCACATTTTGCGTCAGTTGCAAAAAGAGGACAGCGAAGTGGTGATTCTGCTGCGCACGCTGCAGCGCGATCTGCTGACGCTACTGCAGCTGCAACGCCAGCAGGCGAAGCAGCCGCTGCGTACGCTGATGGATCAACAGCGTATCTGGCAGAACCGCCGTGCCCTGTTCACTGAAGCGCTGCAGCGACTGGATGCGCAACGGCTGCAGCAAGCGGTGCATCTGCTGGCTCAACTCGAACTGACCATGAAGCAGGACTACGGTCAGAATTTGTGGCCGCAGCTGGAGACGCTGTCATTGCTGCTGTGCCATCGTGATTTTCCGCTGGGTTTAACTGATGTCTGACCTTTACGCGCTGTTTGGCGGCACTTTCGATCCAATTCATTTCGGCCATCTGCGTCCGGTCACCGCGCTGGCGCAGCAGGTTGGCCTGCAAAAAGTGACGCTGCTGCCGAACAACGTGCCGCCGCACCGGCCGCAGCCGGAAGCCAGCGCACAACAGCGCGTGGCGATGCTGCGCTGCGCCATTGCCGATCGTCCGCTGTTTGATATCGACACGCGCGAGCTGACGCGCACCACGCCGTCATGGACGGTGGACACGCTGGAAACCCTGCGCGCCGAGCGCGGTGCACAACAGCCCCTGGGGTTTATCATCGGTCAGGATTCTCTGCTAACGTTAGGAAAATGGCATCGCTGGCAGGAGCTGCTGTCGCTGTGTCACCTGCTGGTTTGTCAGCGTCCAGGCTACGCCGCGCAGATGGCTACGCCAGAGATGCAGCAGTGGCTGGATGCGCACCGCGCGCATGAAGTGCAGCAGCTGCATCGCGCACCGGCAGGCTACATCTGGCTGGCCGACACGCCGCTGTTCGACATTTCTGCCACTGAGATTCGCCAGCGCCGCCATCACGGCCAGGACTGCGCCGATCTGCTGCCAGCGGCGGTGATCGACTACATCGATCGCGCGGGCTTATATCGCGATTGATCGCCGCGTGCTATACTGCGCCGCTTCATTTTTGGCTGCGTTTTCCGGGGCATTCAGCCTGCCCATAATCACCTGTTTTTAAGGGGAACCTTTTGCAAGGCAAAGCACTCCAAGAGTTCGTTATTGATAAGATTGATGATCTCAAAGGCCAGGACATCGTTGCGATTGATGTGCAGGGCAAATCCAGTATCACCGATTGCATGATTATCTGTACCGGGACCTCCAACCGCCATGTCTCCTCCATCGCTGACCATGTGATGCAGGAATCGCGCGCGGCAGGCCTGAGACCGCTCGGCGTCGACGGCAAAGCGGCTGCTGACTGGGTTGTGGTCGATCTCGGTGAAGTGATCGTGCACGTGATGCAGGAAGAGAGCCGCCAGCTGTATGAGCTGGAAAAGCTCTGGAGCTAAACGTTGAAACTGCAGCTTGTCGCCGTCGGCACCAAAATGCCCGACTGGGTTCAGACCGGTTTCATGGAGTACCTGCGTCGCTTTCCCAAAGATATGCCGTTTGAGCTGACTGAAGTGCCGGCCGGTAAACGCGGCAAAAACGCCGACATCAAACGCATTCTGGAAAAAGAGGGTGAAGCGATGCTGGCGGCGGTGGGCAAAGGCAACCGCATTGTGACGCTGGATATTCCCGGACAGCCGTGGGAAACGCCGCAGCTGGCGCAGCAGTTAGAGCGCTGGAAGCTGGACGGGCGTGATGTCAGCCTGCTGATTGGTGGACCGGAAGGCCTGGCACCGGCGTGTAAAGCGGCAGCCGAGCAGAGCTGGTCACTGTCCGCGTTAACGCTGCCGCACCCGCTGGTGCGTGTGCTGGTGGCGGAAAGCCTGTATCGTGCCTGGAGTATTACCACTAATCACCCTTATCACCGTGAATAAACGCCTGACAACCTCCAGACAATAAACGCAGCGGATGAAATTACAGAGCAACGCTTTTCGCGATTACACTGCCGAACAGAAACTGTTTGTCCGCCGCGCCCTGGTGGCCTTTGTCGGCATCCTGCTGCTCTCCAGCGTGCTGGTGGTCAATCTGTATCATCTGCAGATCCTGCGCTTCGACGACTACAGCACCCGTTCAAACGAAAACCGCATCAAACTGGTGCCGGTCGCCCCCAGCCGCGGCATCATCTATGACCGCAACGGTGTGCCGCTGGCGCTCAATCGCACCATTTACCAGGCCGAGCTGGTGCCGGAAAAAGTCGATGATCTGAAGCAGACGCTGCAGGATCTGCGGCCGGTGCTGGATTTGACCGACGACGATATCGATGCGTTTGAAAAAGAGCGCAAGCGCTCGCGCCGCTTTACCTCCATTCCGGTCAAAACCGGCCTGAATGAAGTGCAGGTCGCGCGCTTTGCAGTGAACCAGTACCGTTTCCCGGGCGTGGAAGTGAAAGGCTACCAGCGCCGCTACTACCCTTACGGCCAGACGCTGACGCACGTGGTGGGCTACGTCTCGAAAATCAACGATCGTGACGTCAAGCGCCTTGATGAAGAAGGCAAATGGCCGAATTACGCAGCCACCCACGACATCGGTAAGCTCGGCATCGAAAACTATTACGAAGATGTGCTGCACGGCAAAACCGGTTACGAAGAGGTGGAAGTTAACAACCGCGGTCGCGTGATCCGTCAGTTGCATGAGCAGTCACCGCAGGCCGGACGCGATATCTGGCTGACCATCGATCTCAAGCTACAGCAGTACATCGAAACCCTGCTGACCGGCAGCCGCGCCGCCGTGGTGGTGAGCGATCCGCGCACCGGTGAGATTCTCGCGCTGGTCTCCACACCCAGTTACGATCCGAATCTGTTTGTCGATGGTATTTCGAGTAAAGATTATAAGGCGCTGCTCGGCGATGAGAACCGCCCGCTGTATAACCGTGCGCTGCAGGCATCGTATCCGCCAGCCTCCACGGTTAAACCTTATGTGGCGGTCTCAGCGCTCAGCGCCGGCGTGATCAACCGTAATACCAGCCTGTTCGATCCGGGCTGGTGGCAGCTGCCGGGCTCGGAAAAACGCTACCGCGACTGGAAAAAGTGGGGCCACGGTCGCCTCAACGTCACCAAATCGCTGGAAGAGTCGGCGGATACCTTCTTCTATCAGGTGGCCTATGACATGGGCATCGACCGCCTGTCGGAGTGGATGACCAAATTCGGCTACGGCCACCGTACCGGTATCGACCTGCCGCAGGAGAGCCCCGGCAACATGCCGACGCGCGAATGGAAGATGAAACGCTTTAAAAAGCCGTGGTATCAGGGCGATACCATTCCGGTCGGTATCGGCCAGGGCTACTGGACGGCGACGCCAGTGCAGATGAACAAAGCGCTGATGATCCTGATTAACGACGGCGTGATTAAAGTGCCGCACCTGCTGCGCGCCACCCGTGAAGGCAACAGCATGGTGCCGTATCGCCAGCCGCCGGATGCGCCGATTGGCGACATTCATTCCGGCTACTGGGAGATCGCCAAAGACGGCATGTATGGCGTGGCCAACCGCGCCAACGGTACCGCGCACAAAAGCTTTGCCGACGCACCATACAAGATTGCGGCGAAATCCGGTACCGCACAGGTGTTTGGCCTGAAAGAGAATGAGACGTACAACGCGCACAAGATTGCCGAACGGCTGCGTGACCATAAGCTGATGACCGCCTTCGCGCCGTACGACAAGCCGCGCGTCGCCGTCACCATGATTCTGGAAAACGGCGGTGCCGGCCCGGCGGTGGGCACCGTGATGCGCCAGATTCTCGACCACATAATGCTGGGCGACAACAATACCGTGCTGCCAGAAGCCGCACCCATGCCGCCCGGCTACGAAGGTGAATAACGATGTCGATGAACGATAGTCCCCAGAAAAGAACGATCTGGACGCGTATCCATATCGACCCGCTGTTTATGCTGATCATCATCAGCCTGCTGGCCTACAGCGCCATTGTTATCTGGAGCGCCAGCGGCCAGGATCCGGGCATGATGGAGCGCAAGCTCGGACAGATTGCCATGGGCACCATCATCATGCTGGTGATGGCGCAGGTGCCGCCGCGCGTGTATGAAAGCTGGGCGCCCTACCTCTATATTGTCTGCGTGATTTTGCTGGTGGCGGTCGATGCCTTCGGCCACATCAGTAAAGGGGCACAGCGCTGGCTGGATCTCGGTTTTGTGCGCTTCCAGCCGTCGGAAATCGCTAAAATCGCCGTGCCGCTGATGGTGGCTCGCTTCATCAACCGCGATGTCTGCCCGCCAACGCTGAAAAACACCGGCATCGCGCTGGTGCTGATTTTCATGCCGACGCTGCTGGTGGCGGCGCAGCCGGACCTCGGTACCTCCATTCTGATCGCCGCCTCCGGCCTGTTCGTGCTGTTCCTCTCGGGCATGAGCTGGAAGCTGATTGGCGTGGCCGTGCTGCTGGTGGCGGCGTTCATCCCGATTCTGTGGTTCTTCCTGATGCACGATTATCAGCGCGACCGCGTGATGATGCTGCTCGATCCGGAGAGCGATCCGCTCGGGGCCGGTTACCACATTATTCAGTCCAAGATTGCTATTGGCTCCGGCGGCCTGCGCGGCAAAGGCTGGCTGCATGGCACCCAGTCACAGCTGGAGTTTCTGCCCGAACGTCACACCGACTTTATCTTCGCGGTGCTGGCGGAAGAGCTCGGCCTGGTGGGCGTCCTGCTGCTGCTGGTACTTTATCTGCTGCTGATCATGCGCGGGCTGGTGATTGCCGCACGCGCGCAAACCACTTTTGGTCGCGTGATGTCCGGCGGCCTGATGCTGATTCTGTTTGTGTATGTTTTCGTTAACATTGGCATGGTTAGTGGTATCTTACCGGTGGTTGGCGTGCCGCTGCCGCTGGTGAGCTACGGCGGATCGGCGCTGATTGTGTTAATGGCCGGATTTGGCATTGTGATGTCGATCCACACTCATCGAAAAATGTTATCTAAAAGCGTTTAAGAGGCTGCACATGCGTAAGGACTGGCTTGGGGTTGCTCTGGCATCACTGGTACTGGCTGCCTGTTCCACACCGGAACAGCAGACGAACACGGCCCCGCCGCAGCCGGCCTATAATGGTCCGGTGGTGGAGATTCCCGGCGTGGAGCCGCGCTATGAGCCGATCAATCCCTCTACCAGCCAGGACTACAGCGTCAACGGCAAAACCTATCGGGTGATTAAAGATCCGTCCAACTACAGCGAAGTTGGTCTGGCAACCTGGTACGGTGAAGAAGCGCAGGGCAACCGCACCGCGCTGGGTGAAACCTACGATCCGGACGCGTTAAGCGCCGCACACCCTACCCTGCCACTGCCAAGCTACGTGCGCGTCACCAACCTGGCCAATGGCCGGCAGATTGTGGTGCGCGTCAACGATCGCGGCCCTTATACGCCGGGCCGGATTATCGACCTGTCGCGCGCCGCGGGCGATCGCCTGAATATTTCCAATAACACCCGCGTACGGGTGGATTACATCAAGGTAGCGCCGGACGGTTCAGTATCCGGTCCGGGCACCATCGGCACCACCGTGGCCAAACAGAGCTATGCGCTGCCGGCGCGCCCTGACCTGAGCGGCGGCATGGTGATGACCGGCGTCAGCAGCGTGCCCGCCCCTGCCGCACAGGACGTCCGCGCGGTGGATAACAGTTCACTGCAGAGCAACGGCAACATCGGTGCACCGGTGCAGAGCAGCGGCTTTCTCGGCGCACCGCAGCCGTTAGCCAGCGGCGTACTGGAAGGCAGCGCGCCGGCCACACCGGTTGCCGCCAGCCCTGCCGCACCGGCTGCGGCTGCGGCAGCGAGTCCGGCTCCGGCCAGCCACAACGCCAGCGCCCATGCCGGCAGCGGTTTTGTGGTACAGGTTGGCGCCCTGAATGATGCCGCACGCGCCCGGCAGATGGCGGACAGCCTTGGCCAGCGCTTTGGTGTACCCGGCGCGGTGGAAGCCAATGGCAACGTCTACCGCGTGCAGCTTGGCGGTTTCAGCAGCCGGGCTCAGGCCGCGGCGCTGCAGCAGCGCCTGAGCACTGAAGCGCAGATCAGCTCCTTTATTACCACGGCCCGCCCGTCAATGTGACGGGCCGTGCCCTTGCCTGCTGACACTGAGGCATAAAGCCAGATGTCGCACGATGGCAGCTTTGCTATAGTAAGGCACTTTTTTCACTCTTAACCCCACGGATGCTGTAGTCCTGAACATGAATACGCTGAAACCTTCTCGTTTTCTGAAACGCCTGACAGTGGGATCACTGGTCGCTCTCTCCCTCAGCCACGTTGCCTTTGCAGATGATGTTAATCTGAAAACCATGATTCCGGGCGTGCCGGACATCGATGCCGAAGCTTACGTGCTGATCGACTATAACTCCGGCAAAGTGCTGGCGGAAAAGAACGCGGACGCGCGCCGCGACCCGGCCAGTCTGACCAAAATGATGACCAGCTACGTCATCGGCCAGGCGGTCAAAGCGGGCAAAATCCATCAGGATGACATTGTTACCGTCGGTAAAGATGCCTGGGCAACCGGCAATCCGGTGTTCAAAGGCTCCTCGCTGATGTTCCTCAAGCCGGGCGATCGCGTACCGGTCTCTCAGCTGACGCGCGGTATCGTGCTGCAGTCCGGTAACGACGCCTGCGTGGCGATGGCCGATTACGTTGCCGGCAGCCAGGACGCGTTCGTTAACCTGATGAACAACTACGTGGGCGCGCTGGGCCTGAAAAATACCCATTTCCAGACCGTGCACGGTCTTGATGCTGATGGTCAGTACAGTACGGCGCGTGACATGGCGCTGATTGGCCAGGCGCTGATTCGCGATGTGCCCGATGAATACGCGGTCTACAGAGAGAAAGAGTTCACCTTTAATAACATCCGCCAGATGAACCGTAACGGCCTGCTGTGGGATACCAGCCTGAACGTCGACGGCATCAAAACCGGCCACACCGAAGCCGCCGGCTACAACCTGGTGGCGTCAGCGACCGAAGGCCAGATGCGTCTGATCTCGGCGGTGATGGGCGGTCACACCTTCAAAGGCCGTGAAACCGAGAGTAAAAAGCTGCTGACCTGGGGCTTCCGCTTCTTCGAAACCGTGGCACCGCTGAAGGCGGGCAAAGAGTTTGCCTCTGAGCCGGTATGGTTTGGCAACAGCGATCGCGTGCAGCTCGGCGTGGAAAAAGATGCCTACCTGACCATCCCGCGCGGCCGCATGAAAGACCTCAAGGCCAGTTACGTGCTGAACAACACCGAACTGCACGCGCCGCTGCAGAAAAACCAGGTCGTGGGCAGCATCAACTTCCAGCTGGATGGTAAAACCATTGAACAGCGTCCGCTGGTGGTGCTGAACGAAGTGCAGGAAGGCGGTTTCTTCAGCCGCATCATCGATTACATCAAACTGATGTTCCATCACTGGTTCGGCTAAGGCGCGCTTGAAAAATCGCCAATCCGTCCCCAGATAAGCTACTATATTGCTCCCGCTTCGGCGGGAGCCTGTTTTTTATGCACCGGAGTTAATATGAAAACCAAACTGAATGAACTGCTCGAATTCCCGACGCCTTTTACCTACAAAGTGATGGGCCTGGCGCAACCGGAGCTGGTTGATCAAGTGGTTGAAGTGGTGCAGCGTCATGCGCCCGGCGACTACAGCCCTGACGTGAAGCCCAGCAGCAAAGGCAATTATCACTCGGTTTCGATCACCATTAACGCTACCCACATCGAACAGGTGGAAACCCTGTACGAAGAGCTGGGCAACATCGAAATCGTGCGCATGGTGCTGTAATGCTGACGCTGGTAAAGGCCGCTTTGCCAGCGTTATACTCTGCCCTCCACTCGCTACCGGACTTCTGCTTTGTCTGCTAATACGCTTCTTGTTCGTCAGCTTGGCCAGCGCGACTGGCAGCCCGTCTCCGATGCCATGCATCACTTTACCGATCGGCGCGACAGCGCCACCGCCGATGAACTCTGGCTGGTGGAACACCCTGCGGTGTTTACTCAGGGCCAGGCGGGCAAAGCCGAACATGTGCTGGTGCCGGGCGATATTCCGGTGGTACAGAGCGATCGCGGCGGCCAGGTAACCTATCACGGCCCGGGCCAGCAGGTAATGTATGTACTGATTGACGTTAAACGCCGCAAGCTGGGCGTGCGCGATCTGGTCACCGCACTGGAAGAGACGGTCATCGCTACGCTGGCTGATTACGACATCATTGCGCGTGCGCGTGCGGATGCGCCCGGCGTATACGTTGGCGATGCGAAAATCTGTTCGCTCGGCCTGCGCATCCGCAAAGGCTGCTCGTTTCACGGTCTGGCGCTCAATGTTGCGATGGATCTGGCGCCCTTCCTGCGCATCAATCCCTGTGGCTATGCCGGCATGCAGATGACGCAGATCAGCGCCTTCCGGCCCGGCATCACGCCGGCGGACGTGCAGCCGCGCCTGGTGCAGCATTTCGCGCGCCTGACCGGCTTTAGCGATACGGAATGGCATGATGAGGTCGCGTGCTGACCTTGACCGTACGTGCGCATTTACAAAATTGTAACTTTCGCCACGGCTTATCGGCTGCTTCTGCCCCGGCGAGATGATATAATTTTTGCAATTTTTTCAAATAAAGTTGAAAGCCTGGTTCTCAGTTTGAGTGAGGAAGCTTTCAAATCGCAATCCCGACCGGAACCTGCAGATTTATGAGTAAACCAATTCAGATGGAACGTGGCGTCAAGTATCGCGATGCCGACAAAATGGCGCTGATTCCGGTAAAAACCGTGGTCACCGAACGCCAGGAAATCCTGCGTAAGCCGGAGTGGATGAAGATCAAGCTGCCTGCGGATTCCAGCCGCATTCAGGGCATCAAAGCGGCGATGCGTAAAAACGGCCTGCACTCGGTGTGTGAAGAGGCTTCCTGCCCTAACCTCGCCGAATGCTTTAACCACGGCACCGCCACCTTTATGATCCTCGGTGCCATCTGTACCCGCCGCTGTCCATTCTGCGATGTGGCACACGGTCGGCCAAACGCGCCGGACGCCAACGAGCCGCTGAAGCTGGCACAAACCATCGCCGATATGGCGCTGCGCTATGTGGTGATCACCTCGGTGGACCGCGACGATCTGCGTGACGGCGGTGCACAGCACTTTGCTGACTGCATCAGCGCCATCCGCGAGAAAAGCCCGACCATTAAAATTGAAACGCTGGTGCCGGACTTCCGCGGGCGTATGGATCGCGCGCTGGAGATCCTCACGGCGACCCCGCCGGATGTGTTCAACCATAACCTGGAAAACGTACCGCGCGTCTATCGTCAGGTGCGTCCGGGCGCTAACTATGAGTGGTCGCTGAAGCTGCTGGAGCGTTTCAAAGAGGCGCATCCGGACGTGCCAACCAAATCCGGTCTGATGGTCGGTCTCGGGGAAACCAATGCGGAAATCATCGAGGTGATGCGCGATCTGCGTCGCCACGGTGTCACCATGCTGACTCTCGGCCAGTATCTGCAGCCAAGCCGTCACCATCTGCCGGTGCAGCGTTACGTCAGCCCGGCTGAATTTGATGAGATGAAAGAGGAAGCGCTGGCGATGGGCTTTACCCACGCCGCCTGCGGTCCGTTCGTCCGCTCGTCTTATCACGCTGATATGCAGGCCAAAGGCCTGGAAGTGAAGTAATCTCCTGCCGCGATTGCGCCCTGCTGCGGCGCAATCGCAAAAATTCTGCTTAAACAGCTTAATTCCTGTCGCAAATCTGTCGCTTTAACCGCTGAGGCCATAAGAGCCTGTTTATTATTTTTTATTTTCTCAGTGTTTTTTTCATAAAGGTCAGATTATGCAATCATCCTTTCATATCGATGAGCTCGATTTTATGCGGGCGGCGGATGTGTCAGGTCCATCCTCTGGTAGACCGCGAAGCGGCGCGTCGGGCGAAGGCCTGGATGCGCTAAAAGCGCGCACCACGCCCATGGATATCACCAATCCGTTCGTAACGCCCCATGCGTCGTGCGAACTGGCGTTTCTTGCAACCGCCATCAGCATCGACCACCGCTACGACGAAATTCATCTGCACCTGCCGCAAAGCGCGCAGCCTGCGTCTGCGCCCGCGCCCGCGCCCGCACTGCCGTTCACCGAACTGCGCAGCGTAACGCCGGATGAAACGCCGTTGCTGCCAGCGCTGCTGCCGCTGGAGTCAGCCCAGCAGGCCGCCGGCGAGAGCGTCTGGCATAGCCTGCCTGAGGTTCCGGCGCTCAGCCCGGCGCTGTCGCTGGTCAGCGCGCTGCCTGCGGCATGGTATGCAGCAGAACACCAGACGCCCCACCCGTCGCCTGTCCCCACGCTCCCAGTCCGGCAGCCGCTGAGTCTGCCAGAGGTGGCTGTGCTGCGCGACATACGGCAACACGACTATGCGGTGGATTACGACGACAGCGGTGAGCCGAAAATGTTTAGCGGCACGCTGGCGGCGGGCGCTCAGGTGCATATTTATATCGATAATGTGCTGATTGAAGTGGTAACGGGCGACGCACAGGGTCACTGGCAGTTCGCTCAGCCCGCCGATTTAAGCGCGGCACAGCATGTATTCAGTGCAGAGTTCGTCGATGAACAGGGGCATGTCAGCAGCCGTTACAATAAGTTGATTACCGTACTGCCGCAGCCTGCCGCTATTATCACGCCAATTGATGACAGCGATCTCAGCGCGATTGATTGTGCACTGATGGAACTGGCGATGCAGCAGGATGATATTGCGCCCGCTCTTCTGCCGCTGACCTTCAGCGAAGCATGGCTGGATGAGTGGCACAGCGCTGACAGCACGCTAACCGCCAGCGGCGATCACGGTGGCAACCTGCCAGGCTGGGATGAACCGCTGGAACATCACATTGTCTGGCACTAAAAAACGAAAACCAGACTGTGGCAGTCTGGTTTTTTAACGTAATAAATATTTACACTTATTGACGTTCAGCGCAGAGATTACTCTTTGTGGCCGACGCGTTCAGCAGGCGTTTCTTCGGCACTGCTTTTGGTTGCGGTGGATTCATCATCTTTCATGGCTTTTTTAAAGCCCTTGATTGCGGAACCCAGATCGCCACCCAGTGAACGTAACTTGTTGGTGCCAAAAAGCAGTACGATAAGCGCACCGATGATCAGCAGTTTGGCAATACTGATACCTTCCATATTTTACCTTTCAACCTTCGCGAAAAACGGACAGCACTATTAACGCGCAGTTATTCACCACGCTCAACTGCAATCTGTAACAGAGTGAGATCTCAGCGTCAGATAAAGCGGCTGAGAAACGCCTGGGTACGCGGATGCTGCGGATTGCCAATCACCTGCTCTGGCGGTCCCTGTTCCACCACCACGCCACCATCCATGAACACCACGCGATCGGCGGCTTCACGCGCAAAGCCAATCTCATGCGTTACCACAATCATGGTCAGGCCGCGATTGGCTAAGGTACGCATGGTAGCCAGCACTTCCCCCACCAGCTCCGGATCCAGCGCTGAGGTCGGTTCATCGAACAGCATCAGCAGCGGTTTGATCGCCAGCGCACGGGCGATCGCCACGCGCTGCTGTTGTCCCCCCGACAGATGCCGCGGCCAGGCGTCGGCTTTATCGCTCAATCCGACCGTTGCCAGCAGCTCACGCGCGTGTTGCAGCACCTCATCACGTGGGAACTTGTGCACGCCAATCGGCGCTTCCATGATGTTTTGCAGTACCGTCATATGGGGATAGAGATTGAACTGCTGAAACACCATGCCGATTTTCTGCCGCTGATGGGCAATTTTCCGCGCCGACAGGCGATGCAGCAGACCGCGCTTTAGCGCGTAACCAATCTGCTCGTCGCCCACCATAATCGAGCCGGCATTCATCTCTTCCAGATGATTAATGCAGCGCAGAAAGGTCGACTTGCCTGAGCCCGAAGGCCCGAGAATCACCACCACTTCGCCCGGAAACACATCGAGATCGATGCCTTTCAGCACCGCGTTATCACCGAAGCTCTTTTGCACATTACGCGCACGCACCAGCGGCTGAATCTCGCTCATACGTCCTCCTTTAAACGCGGGGCCGCGGCCAGCGCCGTGTCACTGCTGGCGCGTCGTTTGTTCATCACCACGGTACGTTTGCTGCCGCGCGCGTAGTAGCGCTCAATGGCTGACTGGCCGACGTTGAGGATCGAGGTAATCAGCAGATACCAGATCACCGCCACCATCAGCATCGGAATGATTTCAAAGGTACGGTTATAAACGGCCTGCACCGAATAGAGCAGATCGCCCATCGCGATGACGCTCACCAGCGACGTGGCTTTGATCATGCTAATCAGCTGGTTGCCGGTCGGGGGAATAATGGCGCGCATCGCCTGTGGAATGATGATACGCCGCAGCGCGCGGCTGCGGCTCATGCCAAACGCCTGAGTGGTTTCAACCTGACCGTGATCGACCGACAGCAGGCCGGCACGGATAATCTCCGCCATATAGGCAGCCTCGTTGAGCGCCAGACCGGCGATGGCGGCAGTCAGCGGCGTGATCAGATCGTTAGTATTCCAGCTGGCAAAGGTGATGTCCGTCCACGGCACGGTGATCGAAAGCGTGGGAAACAGTGTCGACAGGTTGTACCAGAATATCAGCTGCACCAGCAGCGGCGTACCGCGAAAGAACCAGATGTAGAGCGCCGACACGCCGCTCAGCAGTTTATTCTCTGACAGCCGCCAGACCGCCAGCAGCAGCCCCAGCAGGGTGCCCAGCACCATCGACACCACCGTCAGCCCGAGCGTCACCTGCAGCCCTTTCAGCACCGAGCCTTCGGTAAACCACTGCAGCACCACGTGCCACTCAAAATTGGGATTGGTCGCCACCAGCCACAGACCATTCGCTGCCAGCGTCAGGACCACGATCCAGCTAACCCAGCGTCCATACGCGGGCGCGCTACGGGCAAAAGCGACGTCGCGCTGCGGCACGTCAGCCTGATCCGTGGGGCGCGCGTTGGGGCCGACGGCACTCATTTTGCCGTCTCCTGCGCCAGGTTACGTCCCGGCTGCGGCAGCATGTTGCCGTCCAGCTTCCACTTTTTCATGATGGCCGCGTAGGTGCCGTTGGCAAACAGTTCTTTGTAGGCATCCAGCACCACCTCACCCAGCGGCGAGCCTTTGGGAACGACCGTGCCCTGAAAGATATCGCCAAAGCCGTTTTTCTGCCCCTGACCAGACAGTTCAAGTTGCCCCTGCGCCTGCTCAATGAAATAGGTCAGCGGCGCCTGCGAGGAGAAGAAGGCATCCGAACGCTTCGAGCGCACCGCCAGGATCGACGAAGGCTGATCGGTAAAGGACTGCACCACGACTGCAGGTTTGCCCGCAGCCTCACAGGCGGCTGACTGTTTGCGGATCACCTGCTCCGCCGAACCGGCCGCCATTACCGCGATGCGCTTGCCGCAGGTATCTGCCAGACCGTTGATGTGCGCCGGATTGCCCTTCTGCACGCCAAACACCACGAACTCCTGCACGTAGTCGATGAAGTCCACCTTCTGCTGGCGATCCGGATAATCACCTATCGGCCCGATGGCCATCTGATAGCGTCCGGAATTAATGCCGGCCAGTACGCCGGACAGACCGCTCACCGTCGCGTGTTCAATTTTCACGCCCAGCAGCTGGCCGAGCGCCACGGTAAGATCGGCCGAGGCGCCATCCATTGAGTGCGGCCCGTTAACGATCTCATACGGCGGAAAGGAGCCGTTGTTTACCGAGATCATTTTGCCAGCCTGTTTGATCTGCGCTGGCAGCCGATCGTGCAGCGCCTTATCCATTTTTTGCGTAGGAATGGCGTCCGCTGCCTGGACGACGCTCGCCGTCAGGCCGGTCGCCAGCGCGATGGCGGTTAAAAGCATTTTCATCAGTCAGTTTCCCCCAGGCAGGTCAAAGTGATTGCAATTCCGGACGGGCAAAGCGGCGATTTTCCAGTACCGGCAGCACGCTGCGGGCGTAGGCGATGCGGGCCGGATCCATTTCGGCAAACACCAGTGCAGCGCACTCCGGTGCCTTAGCAATCACCACGCCAAGCGGATCGATCACCAGACTGTTACCAATGTTGCGCGGCCCGCACTCGCCTACCGCCACCATGTAGCAGGTGTTTTCCAGCGCGCGCGCACTGGTCAGCAGTTCCCAGTGCATCTCCTTTAACGGTCCTTTTACCCAGGCGGAAGGCAGCACCAGCACGTCGGCACCGTCCAGCACCAGCCGGCGCGCCAGTTCGGGAAAACGCACGTCGTAGCAGGTCATCAGCCCGACTTTCATGCCAGCCACCTCAACCAGTGGCGGCACGGCATCACCCGGATTAACCCGCTGCGACTCCTGCATGGCGAAGGCATCGTACAGATGCAGCTTGACGTACTGCGCGATGATTTCGCCATTACGCACGGCAATCAGCACGTTGTGCGCTTTGTTATCCTGCGTCGGCACGTGCACGCTCATCATGGTGGTCAGCGCGTTACCTTTGCTGGTTTCCAGCAGCTGACTGACAAACGGCCCGTCCAGCGGCTGTGCGGCTTTTAACACCAGATCGGGATCGGCGATATCGCGCGCCAGCACGCCTTCCGGCAGCACCAGCAGATCGGCGCCCGCCGCCAGCGCATCCTGCATCAGACCACGACAAATGGCGGTGTTCTCCTGCCATTCGCGGCTAACGGCGAACTGCCCCATGGCTACTTTCATTTTCACTCCCCTCTGGCCGCCGCCGGGAAAATCTCCTCCGGCGAGAGCAACGTTGTGGTTAAGCCCTGCTGAAACAGCTCACGGGCGAAGTCGGCAATCATCCTTTTGTTAGCGGTAAATCCGTTTTGATTCCAGTCGGCAGGCAATTCCTGCGCGGTGCGTCGCAAATCATCCAGCAGCCACGGCGTGGTATCCGCGTACTTCTCGCGTTTGCGCATCCACAGCTGATACGCGCGATCGATCACCTCGCTCAGCGCCTGCGGCAGCCACGGATGCGCCGCCGCCAGCGCCGGCTTCAGCGCCAGCAGATGAATACCGGGCACATAGCCGACGCGGTTGAAGTAGTCGCGCTCGGCACTGACGAAATCCGCCTGCAGCTGGCGCAGACCGGAATCTTTCAGGAAAAAGCCCTCAGGCATAAACGGCGTGAACACCGCATCCAGCTCGCCGGCTTTCAACAGTTCAATCAGCGGACGCTCGTCCGGCGCCGGTTCGATACGGCCCGGGCGACCAAATCCCGCCAGCCGGTCAACAATCGGATGATCAGCAGTCAGGCGTCCGGCAAACCAGAAGGCGTCGTTGATATCGACGCCCGCTTCGCGCAGCACGGTGCGCGTCCAGGTATTGCCGGAGTCCTGCCAGCCGGTAACGCCGATTCTTTTGCCTTTCAGCTGGGCTGGCGTGGTGAGCGGGCTGGCGGTGGTGGTGATGATGCAGCGCTGGCGAAAGCCACGCATCAGAAAGTGCGGCAGGCCGAGCAGTGAGCTGTCGCCGCGCGCCCGTGCCTGCGCATAGCGGCTGAACGACACCTCACCGCCTTCGTAGTGTTCACTGCTGGCCAGGTTATCCACCAGCGTGCCTACGCGGTCAATGACCAGCCTGAAGCCCTGTGGCTGAATATCGCCCAGCGCCAGCGGCGTGAAGTAATCCCAGTCGCGCACCGCCAGTCTGATAGTGATCATCGTTGTGCTTCTCCATTTGTTCAGCCGCCACGCTGGCGCTGTGCATTTTTTCTGCAAATTGTGCTTGAATTTGAGTCTAAAACGCGAATACTAATCTGAACAATCATTTCTTTGTTACTGAACAAAGCTTTTTCTTATGACGCAAATTGTGGATGCAGAGTGGCTCAGCCAGCACATTAACGACGCCTCGGTAAAAGGCATTACCCTCGCCGCGTCAACATTGATTCGCGACGGACAGATTGCCGTAGGCATGCAGATGCCGGCAGTGCGCGATTTGGCGGAGCGGCTGGGCGTGAGTCCGGCCACGGTATCCGCGGCCTGGGCGCAGCTGAAAAAGCAGAAAGTGCTGGCGGGTAAAGGGCGAAGCGGAATCTGGGTGTGCGGCAACAGTGTGATGCCGCGACCGGTCCGCTTTGAGAAAATTGGCAACTATGGTGAAAACGTCAAAGCCGCGCTGGCGATGGCAGCACCCGATCCGGCACTGCTGCCGGATCTGCGCCCGGCGATGCTGGCCGGGCTGGCGTCACCGCAGCTGAATAGCTATCAGCGTGAGGCGATTTCGCCACAGCTGCAGGCGGCCATTGCGCCGCGCTGGCCCTGTCCGGCGGAGGCGTGGCTGGCGACCGATGGCGGCTTCGATGCCATGAACCTGATAGTGCAGACGCTGCTGTCACCCGGCGATCGGGTAGTGATTGAAGATCCGACGGCGACGCGTCTGCTGGATATGCTCGACAACATCGGTGCCGAGATCCTGCCGCTGCCCGGTGATGAGCAGGGACCGCTGCCTGAGGTGCTGGCGACACACTTACAGAAAGCGCCAGCGATGTTCATTTATCAGCCACGCACCCACTCAGCGACCGGCTACAGCGTCAGCCAGCAGCGCAGCGAAGCGCTGGCGCAGGTGCTGGCGCAGAGTGCCACCCTGATTGTCGAGGATGATGGCATCGGCGATTTGTCGCGCTGGCCGGTATGGAGTCTCGGCCGCCACTATCCGCAGCGCACGCTGCATGTGCACTCCTTTTCCAAAGCCTACGGCCCGGATCTGCGGCTGGCGGTGGTATCCGGCACGGCAGAACTGGTGAAACGGCTGCAGTCGTGGCGTAACTTCGGGGTCAGCTGGACCAGCCGTATTTTGCAGGATGCGGTGGCCTGGATGCTGAGCGATGCGCCCACCCAGCAGCGCATACAGCAGGCCAAAGCCACGTATGCCGCGCGCCGTCAGCAGTTGCTGGCCGCACTGGCGCGGCGCGGGCTGGTACAGGAAGATCGCGACGGCCTGAGCGTGATGCTGCCGGTGGCGTCAGAGCAGTATGCCATGATCACCCTCGCCGCCCGGGGCATCACCGTGCTGCCAGGCGAACGCTGCAGCATCAACAGCGGACAGTTCATTCGCGTCAGCATTGCGCGGCTGCCGGCCGATCAGCTCGACAGCATCGCCGATGCGTTAGTGATTGCCTGCGGACGCGAGCTTAATATCAGCCCAGATCTTTGATGTGATAGCGTGGCGACTCAACGTAGCCTTCACGCGCATAAAACTGGTTGGCTTTCAGTCGCGAGGCGTGACAATGCACTTCCATGCGGTCGCAGCCGCGGGCGCGCGCCAGTTGCTCGGCGTGGTTCAGCAGCTGCTGGCCGCTGCCTTTACTGCGCTCACCCTCGGCGATACAGAAATAGCTGATGCGCGCGAAATCGCCCGCTAATGCCAGCTGCGGAATAAAGTGCAGCGAAAGAAATCCCAGCACCTGGTTACCGTGTTCCGCCACCAGCAGCGTCTCGTCGGGATGGGCGCACAATTGCGCCAGCCGCTCGCTGATAAATTTTTCCGTGCCGCGATAACCCAGCTCGGTTAACAGTGCACTCAGGGCAAAGCTGTCTTTGGCCTGTGCTTCACGTATGTTCATCCTGCCTCCTCCGTTCCCTGACTGCTGTTATATAGCGTTGCCGCTAAAAAATCTGCAAGTAAGCTTTGTTATGAGTATGTTACGGGAATTATCTGTGAGCGACGCCGCAGAATGTGCCTTGTCATGCCGCTGTCACGCTGGCTTAAGGCTGGCTTAATCTTGCTTTGCCATGCTGGCATAAATGAAGTTGCGAGGCATGGCACATGAAGAATCTGGTACCGCACTGTTTAAATGAATGGCTGGCGCTGTCGCTCAGTACGTTGGTGATTATCGCCTGGGCCATTAGCTGGTGGCAGGGCTGAAAAAAAGCACAAAAAAAACCCGCCATCAGGCGGGTTTTTAAAATTCTGACTGTTAACTTACAGAGCGGTAACGTTAGCAGCAGATGGGCCTTTAGCGCCGTCGGTGATTTCAAACTCTACACGCTGACCTTCAGCCAGAGTTTTGAAGCCGTTGCTCTGGATAGCAGAGAAGTGTACGAATACATCTTTGCTGCCATCTTCTGGAGTAATGAAACCGAATCCTTTGGACTCATTAAACCACTTAACGTTACCTTTGATCTTGGACATCTATATTACCTTTACATGAAAAATGGACACTAAACTGTGTCGGCATCTAGTACAGCAATTGCAGTGACATTTGTCCAGCGCGAATTGATGAAAAAGTGATAAATATTGATTTTTTCCATGCCCTTCACACTTTCTGCGCATCTTCAGAGATTAAAACTGAAATCTTAACCAGGCAAAATAAACGTTGCCGTTGTTATAAGTACCTGGAATATAAGTCATTTGGAAGGTTGCCGGGCCATACCCTATCGAAGCCAGCGGCAATACCAGCGGAACCGGGATATATCGCCAGTTATCCCTGGCCGTCACGCCTGCGGTGTAACCGGCGCCCAGATGGAAATTCTGATCGTTCAGCGGTCGCCAGGTCGCTTCCCAGCCGTAGCCGGCGATGGGCTCCCACTTGTTAAACGAGTCTTTGAACGCCATGGCATACAGGCCGTGCCAGTTGCCCTTTTCATCCCAGCGCGAAACGCCACCGCCCGCACCCCACGGCCGCTCGTTGTACTTTTTGATGTGTTCATCATCGTAAGTAAAGCGGTTGTGCCAGGTGATAGCCGGGACGTAAAGATCGTAATTTTGCGGTTGTGTCCAGGTTTGCGCCACGTTATCGGAGAAGGTATTCCAGCCCGATTTAATCGCTTCACCTGTGGTTGCCGCTGGTGTCGAAAAAGAGACCGATGAAGTCAAAATACAGCCGCAAAAGGCTGCAGAAATACGCCAGTTCACAACAATGCTTCCTGTTAAATCATCCTGTATCCGGCAGTCACCGCGTAGCGCCACATCGCGCCGCACCGTGCTGCCGTGGGTTAATGGCTGATGCCACGAGCGCGTACAGCGCGCGCGCCACAATGGCGCCAGTCGCACCCGGCTCTGCTGGCAATCAGCTGGTTAATTTTACCTCACTGCGCGAACGGAGTCGAAACGGCAAATAAACAAAACGCAGAGGGTAAAAGGTGCAGAAAATGCACCGCTCAGTTGATGATTACTTAGGGTGATTACTTAATATTCAGCAACTTATCCGTAGAAATTGACTTCATGAATAAATTAATAAAATTTATCAATTGAACTCACCCGATGATTGAGATAAATCTCATCACTCCAGGACGGAGATAGGAGGAACTGAGATGACAATTCGTTGCAGCCGCTGCGGTTGCGCCAAATTTTTTTATACAGTACCCGGCAAGGAAAAGGTCGACGATCCCGATCATCACGGCGCCTGTTGCGCCGCGTGCGGCAAGCCGATCAGCCTGCGCGATGTGATCCCGCTGTCATCCCTGCACTCTGCTTCTGCCGCCCGTCACGTTGAATAATGTTTTCAGGCACCCGGCGGGTGCCTGAACGCGTCAGAAAATCAGTTTAAACACGCCAGTAATCGTCAGTAACCCGACAATAAAGATAATGGCAATAATCCACAGTATTATTTTCATTGTTCGCTCCTTCAGGATGAAAAATAACGCATCGTGCATTCAGTATAGATGATTATTCCGGCTTCGCTGGGCGCTGCGAGCGCGATCCCAGTCACTTGCCTCAGAGACTGTTACCTGCTCTTTTTTTCTGCGAGCCCGGTCGCAGCTTATCGCTTAAGTTGCTATCCCGCCGCACGCGTAGCGCGCTGATTGTCTAAAATTACAGCGCCTGTAGCAGGCCTCAATTGTTCGCTATGTCTACGTAACAAGGAGATGATATGAGCACGATTAATACCAGCATGGGTCGTTACAGCCTCAAGGCAAAGGATCATGGCAGTCACATTCGTGGCAGCATTGCGATTAATGACGAAGGCGGTACGCAGCTCACCCTGCAAGAGTTTGATGAGCATTATCTTGACGATGTCGTCAACAACGTTATTTATCCAATCACGGGTGGGAACCGTGAAATTGCACGCGCACTGCGTGAACAGATGGTTAAAGCCGGCTTCGAACAGCCGCACTGAGTTTGTTGGGCCACGTGTTGTGGCCCTTTATCAGCCCTTACTTGCGGTTATTATCCATTTCAGCGCAGGATGCTCTCTCCCCCCATAAGGAGATTAACCGCGTGACTGAACTGCATCGTGTTTCCCCTTCCCGCTTACATCAGTTTGTTCAGGCTATCTGGCTGCATGCCGGTAGCAGTGCCGAAGAAGCGCGCCTGGTGGCTGACCATCTTGTTGCTGCTAACCTCGCGGGCCATGACTCCCACGGCGTCGGTATGATACCGAGCTATATGGCCTCGCTGACGCAGGGCTTTCTCCAGCTCAATCAGCACGTCAGCATCGAAAAAGACGCTGGCGCGGTCCTCACCCTTAATGGCCAGAAAGGCTTTGGTCAGGTGGCCGCGTACGAGGCCATGCAGCACGGCATTGAGCGGGCGAACAGGTTTGGACTCGCGGCGGTCGGCCTGCATCATTCGCATCACATTGGCCGTATCGGTCACTGGGCGGAGCAGTGTGCCGCAGCGGGCTTTGTCTCCTTTCACTTCGTTAATGTGATGGGCGATCCGATGGTGGCGCCGTTTAACGGCAGCGATCGCCGCTTCGGCACCAATCCGTTCTGCGCGGTGTTTCCGCGTCGCGACGGCGAACCGCTGCTGCTGGACTTTGCCACCAGCGGCATCGCCTATGGTAAAACGCGGGTGGCGTATAACAAAGGTCAGCCGGTCGCGCCGGGCTATTTGCTTGATGCGCAGGGCCAGCCGACCACCGATCCGGGCGTGATGCATCAGTCGCCGTATGGCGCGCTGACCGCCTTCGGCCTGCACAAAGGCTATGCGCTGGCGACGATGTGCGAAATTCTTGGCGGCGCGCTATCCGGCGGTCGCACTACGCATGACGCCACGCTGCTTTCCGGCACTGACGCCATCTTCAACGGCATGACCACCATTATCCTGAACCCTGACGCGTTTGACGCACCGGCGATGCAGCAGGAAGCTGAAGAGTTTCTCGCGTGGGTCAGGCGTTCACCGCAAAGTGGTGAGGCGGAGATTCTGGTGCCGGGCGAATGGGAAACGCGCAATCGGGCAGCACGTGAACGCGAGGGCATTCCGCTGGACAGCAATAGCTGGCAGCAGATTTGCGCAGCGGCACGCCAGGCTGGCATGCCGGAGGAGGAACTGGCGGCCTTCCGCGCCTTAGCGCAGTAAGCCGCCGGGGCTGAGGCGCGGTGCCTCAGCCGGTTACAGCGCAGCGGACAGCAGCAAACAGCCCAGCAGACCGCACACCGAGATGATGGTTTCCAGCGCCGACCACGAGCGAATAGTTTCACCGATGGTCAGGTTGAAGTACTCCTTAAACAGCCAGAAGCCCGGATCGTTAACGTGCGAGAAGATGACACTGCCGGAACCGACGGCAATGACCATCAGCTCCGGGCTGGCGCCGCTGGTGGCAATCAGCGGTGCCACAATGCCGCCGGCGGTAATCGCTGCGACGGTGGCAGATCCCAGCGCAATACGCAGCACCGCCGCAATTGACCACGCCATAAAGATTGGCGAGACGTTGGTTTCGTGCATCATGCCGGCGATGTATTTGTCCACGCCGCTGTCCACCAGCACCTGTTTGAAGGCGCCACCGCCGCCGATGATTAACAGCATCATGGCAATGATTTTGATCGAGTCAGTGATGGTGCCCATCACCTCATCCATGCTGCGGCCACGGTTAAGGCCAAAGGTAAAGATGGCAATCAGCACTGCAATCAGCGTCGCCATGATCGGATCGCCAAAAAATTCCGCATACGGCAGCAGTACATGGCCTTTCGGCAGCAGCATTTCTGCCACGGCACGCAGCGCCATCAGGATCACTGGCACCAGCGCCGTCCACACGCTAACGCCAAAGCCTGGCATCTCCGCTTCGCTGAAAGTTTTCGGGTTCCACAGCCCTTCCGGAATCGGCTTATCAATGCCTTTCAGAAAACGCGCATACACCGGCCCGGCCAGAATCACCGTCGGAATACCCAGCAGCGTACCGTACAGCAGGGTTTTCCCCATGTCGGCATTAAATAACGTGGCGATCGCGGTCGGGCCCGGATGCGGCGGCAGAAAGCCGTGCGTGACGGATAAGGCGGCCGCCATCGGCACGCCGACATACAGCAGCGGCACGCGCGCCGATGCGGCAATGCTGAACACCAGTGGCAGCATCAGCACGAACCCGACTTCATAAAACAGCGCAAAGCCCACGGTGAAGCCGGTCAGCACCAGCGCCCACTGAATGTGCTTCTGGCCGAATTTTTCGATCAGCGTGGTGGCGATACGCTGCGCACCGCCGCAGTCGGCCAGCAGTTTCCCCAGCATCGCGCCAAAGCCCATGATCAGCGCCAGGCTGCCCAGGGTACCGCCGACGCCGGTTTTGATCGATCCAATCACTTTATTGACCGGCATGCCCTGCATCATGCCCACCGCCAGTGCCACCAGAATCAGCGCGATGAAGCCGTTAAGTTTGAAGCGAATCATCAGCAGCAGCAGTAACGCCACGCCAATTGCCACATAGAGTAATGGCATAATTTTTCTCCACTTTTGCGCTCGGCGTATTACCGGCAGCGGTTTGTTGTAATGGGACAAAGGGGTTGTCAGTGCCAGATGTTTCAGAATGCGACATCCTGTTACCGGTATCATGTTAAGGGTAACATTGACGGGAAAGCACCTGGTGCAGCGGGTGAATTTCTGTTTTGCGAAGGTGATCAACTTTTTGTCGGAGGGTTATCAGAATGTTTGCCCCGGCAGCGGCGTGGCTTTTGGTTACACTAGCTGTTTTATGCCAACCGATAAGGATCTGCAGGTGAGTGAGAATCTGATTCAGCTGTACAGTAATCAACAAACCCTGTTTGGCCGTGGCAGCATCGACCGCCTGGTCCCGCTGCTGGCGGCGAATCCGCAGCCCACGCTGCTGTTCTGCGGCCGCTCATTTCTCAACAGTCCGGCGTGGGCACGCCTGGGCGCGACGCTGAACGATCACATTCTGGGCTATGAAATTGTCAGCCATGAAGCCTCGCCAGACGAAATCGATGGCTGGGTGACGCGCTGGCGTGGTCACGTCGATCGCGTTGTCGCCATCGGCGGCGGCAGCGTGCTGGATGCGGCCAAAGCCTTTGGCGCCATGATGCAGCATCCGCTGAATATCGCGCGCTACCTCGAGAAAGTGGGCGATACGCCGGTACAGGCGGTCACGCTGCCGCTGATCGCCATTCCTACCACCGCCGGCACCGGCAGCGAAGTCACGCAGAACGCGGTGGTAACCGATCAGCAGCACATTAAGGTGAAGGCCTCGCTGCGCCATCCGGTGTTTGTGCCGCAGGTGGCGATTCTCGATCCCGATCTGCTCAAAGGAGCGCCGGATCGCGTAATGGCCACCTGCGCCATCGATGCCTTTACCCACCTGTTCGAGGCTTATCTGTCACGCAAGGGCAACCTGTTCAGTCAGCAAAACGCACTCAACGGGCTGCAACTGTTCATGCAGGCGTGGCCGTACCTCAATCTGGACGACAGCCGCGGCGATGCGGCACGTGAAGCGATGATGATGGCATCATGGCTCGGCGGCGTCAGCCTGAGCAGCGCCGGTTTGGGGGTGATCCACGGTATTGCCGGCGAGCTGGGGGCGATTAAACCGTTCCATCACGGCGAAGTCTGCGGTCGTCTGCTGTTCCCGTTCCTTGATGTACTGGCGGAGAGCGCACACCCCGAACAGCAGCGGCTAATGGCGGCGCTGGCTGAACGCCTGCTGCCCGATGAAACGGCACCGCCGGCGCTGGCGCTGAAAGCCTGGCTGCAGCAGCAGGCTATCGTGCCGTTCTGGCTGGAAGGACCCACCCTCGCCTCGGAAGAGGTCGACTGGATTGTGGCGCGCGCCAACAGCAAAAACGGCTGGGTCAATTATGATCCCGCCACGCT
This sequence comes from gamma proteobacterium symbiont of Lampromicra miyakona, assembly GCF_059730895.1. Taxonomy (NCBI): domain Bacteria; kingdom Pseudomonadati; phylum Pseudomonadota; class Gammaproteobacteria; species gamma proteobacterium symbiont of Lampromicra miyakona. The sequence goes on from NZ_AP035932.1 coordinate 2,870,467, forward strand.
CACGGAGATGATTACCGCCGCATGGCGCGTCGTCTGAGCCTTTCGGGCAGCGCAGGCTGCCCGTTGCTTATTCAGCCAGCAAACGGCCCTTCCCCCGCCAGCATCTGCTCAATCACCTGCAGCACGCCTTCCTGGTTATTGGACGGTGCGCCGTAGCGCGCAGCGTCTTTGACCCGCTGCGGCGCATTCTGCATGGCAAAGCTGAAGCGCGACTGCACCAGCATCTCCAGATCGTTGCCGCCGTCGCCAAACGCGAGCACCTCATCGCTGCTGATGTCCCAGCGCTGCTGCAGCAGACGCAGCCCGTTGGCTTTGTGCAAGCCGGGCACAATCAAATCCACCGAGCCGTGCCCGCTGGAGGTCGCCGCCGCCGCACCCTGATGCAGACGCTCAATATCAGCCATCAGAATATCGACATAATCATCGGACAGATTCAGCGCAAACTTGAACAGCCGGTCATCGCCCACGTCAGCGAGGCTATCGATCGCCTTGAGGCGATGGCAATAGTGACGCATTTTGACCAGCCACTGCTCATCCATGGTGTTGAAGTGATAAGCGCTGTTACGGCCGCAGAGGATGTATTTCAGGTTGGGATAGTTACCGCGCTGCAGGGTATCAAGCACGGCATTGACATCCTCGTGCGAAAACGCGCCGCAGAATAGCTCCTCATCCCTATCGAGGATCCACGCGCCATTTTCGGCGACAAAGGCGATCTCACTGGCGATGTCGGGAAAGAAGGATTTGAGCTGGTAATACTGATTACCGCTGGCGACCACAAATTTGATGCCGCGCCGCTTCATCTCCTGATAGCAGGCCTGAAAACGTGCCCGGTTGTACTGTTTTTTATCGTCGAGAAAGGTGCCGTCCATATCCACCGCCACCATTTTTACCATGGTCATCATGACTCCTTAACGCGTTGAAAGGAAAAACGGGTTGTCCAGAGAATAACCTGGTGAGCGGTGAAAGCGGAGAGAAACACGGATGGCCGTCGCCATCCGTGCGGCAGGATTAGTTAAATGCGTTATTCAGCAAAATGGCGGTGATAATGCCGGTCGCGGCCGCCACTAACACATAATTTCCGTCGATAAAGGCCCAGTGCTCGCCGCGCGGCGGCTCATACAGACCGCGCGCCCGCCAGTCGTCGACGCGATAGTGTGGACCACGGAACTCCGGCGGTGCCGGATAACCACGGCGAAAATCATGACCGCGCCAGGCAAAGCGATCGCCGCCGCGATGTCCCTCCGGCATACGGTGGTCAGCATAGTGGTCGTGACGATCCGGGCCCGGTCCGCGATCGTGGCCAAAGTCACGACGATCATGATGATCGGGACCCGGGCCGCGATCCTGATGGCGGTCGCCGCCGTGCGGGTCCCAGCGATGGTCACCGGGACCGTCGGCCCAGGAGACGCTGGAAAACAGTGTGCTGCATGCAATAAATGACGCAATAATCGTAAGTGTTGTTTTTTTCATGGTGTTACCTCCAGGGATAACGGCAGTCTGCGCGCCGTTGAGGCTTACTATTACCTAAACAAAGCTAAAACAGCATTTCCAAAAGTCTTAAAAATCGGTGACTTACAATACATTACGCCAGGTTAGCGCTTTCTTAACGATTGTGGAGAGTTTATGGTGGCGTGGCACGATAAGGCTGGCAGGGAAATAAGCAGTTAATTCAGCGGGAATAAAGAAAACCCGATCGCGGGGATCGGGCGGACAATGCTATTTCCATAAAAAGCATAAAGCGGGGAAACCCTGCTAAAAAGAGGGTAAAACTGAAGCACACAACGCCACATCACTAGCATTGCCCGGAAAGAATAACATTCATCAGGGCAAAATACTTTCAGAAAACTTCTATTTTCAGAAAAAACCGTAAAAATGTTCATGGCAGAGAAAATAACCACCAAAGGTACATAATGTGAAAGGAAATAAGGTCCGTGCTCTGACCAGCTGTCGTCAGGAAATATAGTCAGCCCGTATAAAACATCGCCATAAAATCACAATACATTGAATTTAAAAGGCAAAAATTAATCCATGCCATTTTTTAGTTATGCCGCCATTTAAGCCGACCGGCAAACTAGCTGGCCGACACATTTCATTGATAATGCGAGCGCTATTGCTGCCCTGGCAATTAATCGATGTGCGTGATTAATATAACGCTAATTTTTCACTGCGCTGAAGCGTAAGGTTAAATAACCAGCAAGCGGGCGCACAATAATTATGCGCCGGCTATTAATCCAATTGCGCTGGCGAATTTAGCGGGGTGGCGCAGAAACAGGATATCGCTGAGTTGCAGCCGGATGGCGCAGCAGCGCCTGCGCCGGACGTATCGGCCGCCGTACCAGCTCACCCGCACAGTTCGGGCAGTGCTGCGCCAGCACGCCTTCCGCACAGTCAACGCAAAACGTGCACTCAAACGAGCAGATGCGCGCATCAGGCGAGGCCGGCGGCAGATCTTTATCGCAGAATTCACAGTTAGGACGTAATTCCAGCATGGCACTCTCCTGTCAGGGTTCAGGGCTATCATCGCCGCCGCCGCCCTGGCGCGCCAGCCTGTGAGCGGACATCGCGCGGACAGATCGGGACAGCTTTTCATCCTGCACGCCTTGCCTTGCGCGCTAAAAACATTACATTCCGCAAAAGCCGTTCTATAGTTCATTCGCTACGTTTATCTGCGAGGCTTTTGCATGCGTGTTAAAGGGTTAAATATCGGTTTCTTTATAGTGATTCTGGCGATTGTCACGATCGCCTTTTTTGATGTGCTGGCGCCCTATTTCTCCGCCATTTTGTGGGCGGCGATTCTGGCGGTGATCTTTGCGCCACTGAAATCACTGCTGCGGCGTAAAATGGGCGACCGCAACGGGCTCGCTTCCTTTGTGACCTTACTGATTATCTGCCTGATCGTGTTCACGCCGCTGGCAATCATCACCTCGTCGCTGGTGGTTGAGATCAATACGGTGTACACCAAGCTGCAAACCAATTCCGCGCAGTTCCCGACGGTGTTTGCCTCGCTGCTGCAGCATCTGCCGGAGTGGGCACAAACCTGGCTGGCGGATCACGATCTGAACAATGCCGCACAGATTCAGCAAAAACTCTCCGGCTTTGCGCTGAAGGGCGGACAATACATGGCGGGCAGCGTGTTCCTGATCGGTAAAGGGACCTTCACCTTCACCGTGGGCTTTGGCGTGATGCTTTATCTGCTGTTTTTCCTGTTGAAAGACGGCGCCTGGCTGGTCGGGCTGATTCTCGAAGCGCTGCCGCTCTCCACCTATGTTAAGCACCATCTGCTGATGAAATTTGCCGCCGTATCGCGCGCGACGGTCAAAGGCACCGTGGTGGTGGCCGTGGTTCAGGGGGTGCTTGGTGGCTTTGCCTTCTGGATCACCGACATCGACGGCAGCCTGCTGTGGGGCGCGCTGATGGCGTTCCTGTCGCTGATTCCGGCAGTCGGCTCGGCCATCGTCTGGGTGCCAGCGGCCATCTTCTTCTTCGCCACCGGTGCGCTGTGGAAAGGCCTGTTCCTGGTGGGCTTCTTCGTTATCGTGGTCGGGCTGGTGGACAACATCCTGCGTCCGCTGCTGGTTGGCAAAGATACCAAAATGCCGGATTACCTGATCCTGATTGCCACGCTGGGCGGCATGGAAGTGTACGGCATCAACGGCTTCGTGATTGGTCCCTTGATCGCTGCCCTGTTCATCGCCTGCTGGAATCTGCTCTCCGGCCGCGACAACCGGGAAAACGTCGAAGAGATCGACGAAGAGTTTATCGAAGAGGGTAAAACCCGCGACAGCTAAAGCCCTGCTGCCGGGCCGCTATCGCTCACTGGCAGGCTCATCCGGAGCGGCGCTTTAAGCGCCGCTTGTCTTTTCAGCGCGGCCGCCAGGCTGTCAGCACCTTTTCCGACCTTTGAATCCCGCTCAACCCTTTTACCGGACTCAGTCAGCCGCCAGGCTGCACTCAGCCCGGACGTTTCACAATTTAACCCATGCTGCTAAGGTGTCAGAGGACAATCGCGACAATCTGGAGCGTATAATGCTTACAACAATAATTTATCGCAGCCACATCTCTGAAGATGTTCCCGTCAATATCCTGCCGGAGATGGTGGCAAAAGCGAGTCTGCTCAATGCTGAGCATCATGTTACCGGCATCCTGCTGTTTAACGGCACGCACTTTTTTCAAATCCTGGAAGGGCCGGAGCAAGGCGTTCTGGCAATCTACGCCCGCATCTGTGCCGACCGGCGTCATCACAATGTGGTCGAGCTGATGCGCGACTATTCTCCTTCGCGGCGTTTCGGTAATGCCGGCATGGAGCTGTTCGATTTGCGTAATCACCACAGCGGCAGTGTGCTGCAGGCGGTGCTTGATCGCGGCACGTCGAAATATCAGCTGACCTATGACGATCGCGGGCTACAGTTCCTCAGAACCTTTGTCGAAGCGCGTGAAAAAGAGAACTACTTTGAAGTGCCGCCAGCTGATTTCTGGGAGTTCATCCCCGCGGAAGGGCAATCTCCCGCGCCGGCCAGTGGCGTCACTTTCCGCCCTGTGGTTGATCCCCTTGGCCGTGAAGTGACGGCCATTGAGGCGATTCCGCACGCGCAACCCGCCGGACTCGGGGAACATGAGCGTTACACTCATGACCTCAACGTGGTGACAGACGCACTGCATAAAGCCGGCCAGGCCTGTCCCGATGGCATGACGCTGTATATCAGTATCCTGCCGATGACGCTGGTTTATCTTCCCGATGCGGTAAGTCAGCTGGTCAGCGCCATCGCGCAGGCGGAGCTGGTGCCGCAGCAAATCATTCTTGGCGTGAGCGAAACGGAAGTCATCTCCCGGCTCGAAGACTTTTCCACGGCGGTGAGACAGCTGAAAGAGGCTGGCATCAGCCTTTCCATTGATAACTTCGGCGACGGCTCGGCCGGTCTCTCTTTACTGGCGCACGTCCAGCCTGACCGGGTACGTATCGGCGCGAATATTGTTCGTGATATTCACCGTAGCGGCCCGAAGCAGGCGGTGATGCAGGCGGTCATCCGCTGTTGTTCGGCGCTGGAAATCAACGTCATTGCGGCCGGCATTGAGCGTCCCGAAGAGTGGATGTGGCTGGAGGCGGCCGGGATCATCGATTTCCAGGGCAGCCTGTTTACGCCTGAGGGCGGCGCCGTGGCATGGCCTGAGAGCCGCGAGGCGATCTGAAAGCGGTTAAGCCTGACGACGCAGAACCTCTGAAGAGATAAAACGTCAGGCTCACAGGAGAAGACAATGCTGAGCGATGCCCGACTGCAGTTTATATCCAGCCATCCGGAGGAGAACGAACCGGAGGCAGTCTCCATGGCGCGTGAGTTACTTCGGTACCGCAGTGCGCTGGCGCAGCCATGGGCAGTGGTGGAGGGACTGGGTGTGAAGTACGTGGAGGACGGTAACGGGGCGATGATCTGGCCGGCGCGTTACTGCGAACGCGGCGACACCTTACTTTATCGTCTGGATCAGGCGGCTTCAGAAGTCAGCGGGCGCGCTGAAGCTGCGGAACCCGTCAGAAAGTAGCGTCGTGATGGCCAGCGCGAACGCAAATGCCATCCTCTTTGCAACGCCGGCAACTCAATATGCTAATCATTGCGCCGATAACCTGCGTCCGGCATCTTTTAGCGGAGTTTGATGTGCTCAATGTGTCCGGGTGAGATTCCTGTGTTAAGCTCGTTGCCCTAACCGCAGCCGGACAGACTGATGAAAAACAATTTTGACGATAAAATGGCGGATATCATCATCGGAGAAGCCGTAACGGCGTTACTCGATGATAACGTCGCCATAAGCTGGGCGGCCCTTAACGACAGGCTGCAGGCGATGCTTGACCGCGAAACAGACAGTGACCGCATTCGTGCTGTGCTGCGTGTCATTGAGGACGTCAGACGGGAAATGGAGATGAGTGCGGTGAAGAAAGAGGCGTTCACTGCCGGGCATTTCTCTTTTTCCGGCAAGCTGCACTGATCGCTGCCTGACAATCTGCCGCGCCTGACGCTGTGGTTTCTGCTATACTGTATGCTTATCCACCAACGGATGGAGGTCATTTGAGCGATGACACTACCGCCGAAGATATCTACGCCGTTATTGGAACGGTTGTGGCGCGCCTTCTTAAGCCGGACCAGCACCTGACACTTCAGGACATTACCCATGCACTGCATCAGCTTGGCGAAACGGCAAGCGAAGATGAATTGCGGCAGGCCTGTTTAAACGCCATCAGTATGCTTGTGAAGCAGATGCACTAAGCTTAATCTACTGCTCCGGCTTACTAACCTTTTCAGAACCCTTCATCATCCGGCGTTCTGCCGACCACGATTTCAAGCACGTTGCGCAGTACATCCAGTTTGACAATATCGGTGGTCATCTCAAGCTCTGCGATGAGATACAGGATGATGGTTTTGCTCGTCACTTTTTGGCCATGGATGACGATGTCGCGAATCACGGCATCCAGTGCCGCGGCTTCGGCTGCATAGCGCTCACCGCCGCTGCGAAAATGGTGAATAAGGGCCGCTTCCGCGCTGAATGGGTGTTCGTTGGTTTGCATGTGTCGTTATCCATAAACCGGGCGTTGCTGACAGCCCGGTGGTCGCCAAAAAATCGGCCATCCTGAGATGGCCATGTTATGCCGGGCGTCCTGCCACACTCCGGTTAATCACGAGATCGTACCGTCCCTGTCATTAATGCTTTTTACCAGCCCTGGGTTGTGGCATCCCGCCCAGAGCAGCCATCGGCTTTTCACGATTTTCCCGGGCTGCTGACTGCATCTGCAGCTCCCTGATGGCGATCCTGATCGCCTCCAGACGGTCGGGATTAAATTCCTCTGCGGCCATTGACCGGAGTCGGGCTGAAACGGTCGCCACATTGATTCGTTCATTATTATCGAGCAGCCTGACCACCGCCTCGCCCAGAACGATTTCGGTTAAACGTTCAATTTGACTTCTCTGCATGCCCACCCCCTGCGGGACTGTGCCCTTTCGGACAAGTGGCTAACCCTTCCCGGGTCATAAAGCGCATGCTGCAGGTACCACCGATTATCCCTTTTCGTATCAGCGTTCAAACAGCATGCCAATCAGCGTCTGGTAATGACGCTCTTCTTCATAATTTGCCGCGACCTCAAGCCGTCTCAGCAGTTTGGTGCAGATCGCCTTACGGTTGAGGTTTTTTCCTGCGCGCAGGATCTCAACGACAATCTGCCCCAGCGTTTCCTGCTGAGTAGGTGCTGTCGCTCTGCTGAAATAGCGGGCAATCTCACTGGCGCTGTCTGGAAATTTTGCAACATTCTGACGCATGATGATCCCCTCAGATGATTAAAATAACGTCGCTTCTCTCTGTGCGTAAACTTATACAAAGAAATAAAACTTGTACAGCAATACTGTTTCTGTATTAGCTACATTCTTGTGCAAAAAATGCTAACACATTAATCTCAGGGGCTTACGTGCTGAAATAACCGGCATGATGGCTGGGCTCAGCGGCAGGAAAAACGGTATCGGTTTGGACAACCCGCTGATTTCCTGACACGGGGAGAGGATTGTTGCTGTACAGACGATATCGTATCGGTTACTTTGCGCCCTACAAGATGATCGTGTGCTGCAGGTGGACAAATGAGAAACAACGGGCTGCCGCCTTGTCACAATACCGGACTAGCCGGTTACTTCAGTCAGGTCACCGATCCCCGCCAGATTGCGCTACTGGGACGCATCACCGTTGAAATTTTGCGTCAGGAACGTCGGCTGACGCGCACCGCGATCTGTCTCAAGCTTATCGGGCACATCAATGACACGGACGATGACATCGAAGCGGAACAGGCACGTTCCCTGCTGGCGATGCTGTTTGGTCGCTGATCGTTTGATTCATCCGCTCACCTTCAGCGCGTTGCACATCCGTCGCTAAAGCCCGCATCCGTTGCCACATGCCGCGTTGCCGAAAATCGTTAATACGAGGTTTGATGGTGGTGAAGACGTCATCCCTGACAGTTTTCTCCGGCCGGTACACGCTAACGCGCGTCCGATGAGGTCATCTACGTTGTCGTCTTCCGGCCAGAGCCGGACTACGTCTTATGGCGTCAGTTCTTCTCGTCGTTCAGGCCTGCAAGCGTCTGCAGGTACGGCACATGGATCGCGGCCTGCTCCGGCTCATCAAAGCTTCTGAGCCAGCCGATCGCCTCTGAAATCGCGGACAGGCGTGTGTCGCTGCCGCCAGCGCGTTTCATGTGTCTGAGCTCGTCGATAAGCGTATTAACGCTGATCTTCTTTTTGCCCAAAGCCAGGCTTAGTGCCGCTTCGCCAATAATGACGTGCCCTTTCCCGTCGTGTTGAATAGACAAATTTACTTCCTCCATTTCACGTTGATGAGAACCTCACGTCACACTGTAGACCCTATTGAGCGAACCGGTGCAGGCAAGTTCTGAAATGAAGCCTGTAACAGGATTTATTTTAGCGAGCATGAAAAATGCCGCGGCGGGTGCCGCGACAAAGGTTTCTGTCGGCAGGCGCTGGCGCAACCTGCCGCAGCATGACGACGATTCAGCCTGATGACGCGGCTTGATCCGCTGGTTCACCAAAATGCTCGCGCATGTGGGATTCAATTTCTTCCAGTGATTTCCCCCGGGTTTCCGGCAACATCACGGCAATAAACACCAGGGAAGCCACGTTGATTGCGGCAAAGATAAAGAACGCCTTATTACCCACCAGCGACAGCAAAGGCGGAAACGCCAGCGCCACCACGGCGTTGCATATCCACTGAAACGCTACCGCTGAACCGGTTAATACCCCGCGAACTTTCATCGGAAACAACTCCGACATCAGCAGCCAGTAAACCGGGGAAATGCACATCTGCATAAAGAACAGGAACACCAGAATACACGCCAGCGCCAGCAGGCTTTGCGTCAGGCTTTGTGGCATGAGAACCAGCACCGCCCCCAGCGCCAGCTGCATCGCAATCACCACCGACAGCCCGGTCATCAGCATCGGGCGCCGGCCGAAATGACTGATGGCTTTAATGCCGGCAAAGGTGGCCAGTACCGATACCACCCCGTTGCCGATGGTAGCCGCAATCGAAGCACTGGTGCCCAGCCCGGTACTTTTCAGAATGACTGGCGTGTAATACATGAAGGCGTTGACGCCGGTAAACTGCGCGACAATGCCCATGCCGCAGCCCAGCAGCAGCAGACGCACAATCCATTTCTCTTTTAACAGTTCGCGCGCGGGTGGCCCCTGACGGGCTTCACGGGCATTCTGCCGCATCTCTGCCATCTCTTTTTTAATCTCGCGCGGATTTTCCCGCAGTTTGCGCAGGATACGCAGCGCCTCATTAAAGCGTCCTTCCGCCACCATCCAGTGCGGTGAAGCCGGGACAAAAAAGGTGCCAATAAACAGCAGAATGCCGGGGATCATCGCCAGCGACAGCATATAGCGCCACATGCCCGGATCGTGCAGTAACAAACTCATGGCGGCGCTGACGACATAAGCCAGCAGTTGCCCTGACACAATCATCAGTTCGTTGCGGCTGACCAGCGGTGCCCGGCGCTTAGGCCCGGCAATTTCAGCGATAAAGACCGGAACCGTTGACGATCCGCCGCCCACCGCGAAACCCAGAATAAAGCGCATCACCACCATGATTTCCAGATTCGGCGCAACCGTGGTGCCTAACGCCCCGGCAATGAACAACAGGGCAAGGCTGCGTAACGTGATACGGCGACCAAAGCGGTCCGAGACATAACCGCTGATGAACGCGCCGAGCGCGGAGCCAAAGGTGAGCGCAGAGGTCACCAGCCCTTCAGTAAATGGCGTGAGATCGAGACCGCCCTGCGCGGCGGGCAGCGTCATGTAGGGCAGCGCGCCGGAAATAATGCCGGTGTCGTAGCCAAACGCCAGCGCGCCCATCGTGGCGACTAACACCACAAAAAACAGGCGTTGCTGAACAGTAAACGTCAGGCTGCCGCTGTCATCGGATTGAGACTGCGAAGGATTTTGCTTGCTATCGTCCATGGGTGATTCAAGACCTGGTCAATGACGGGATAAAAAGGAGGTTTGAGTATAGTCAGAAACGAGAAAGTGTGAGGCTGGTCACGATTTTTGCCGGATGGCAACTGAATAAAAATCCCGCACCGCCCTGACTGCACAGCGCATGTTTGCGCCGCAGCCGCGCTCTCGCATTGCGCTCAAACCCTGGCTGGCCTGCTGCAATCCCGCCCCCGACAGGGGGAGAATTTTCTGCTAAGGTACGCTGGCTGGTTAATGAGAAACACGCTAAGGCGTAACGCAGAAAGGCAGGTCCGGCGACAGGTTGCTGCATTAACGTTCAGGAAAACGGTGTCTTTTAAGGTTGAACGTGAAAAAAGAAACGGTTAAGAAAAATATCATTCTCGCGGCGCTGCAGCTTTTTCGGGAGCGCGGCTTCAACAATGTTTCAACCCGCGATCTGACCAATACGCTGGGCATATCCCGCAGCCATATCTACCACTATTTCAAAAACTGGGATGCGCTGAGGCTGGACTCGATTGCTTTCATGCTGGATGAGGACGTTGCCGCTTTCTCTGTAGAGAGTGAAAAGAGGGATGATTCACAGCATGACGCCTTTTTTCATGCGCTGGTGGATTATCTCCTGCCAGACGGACCGGCTTCTCACTGGTTGATCTACCTCGAGTTGTGGCCGCTGGCGGCAAGGGATACGCAATTTGAGCAGCTGCTGCTCTCCAGCACGCAGACGTGGACAGCGATCATCCGTCAGGGCTTATCCGGCCAGGCATTTGGCCACCTCAGCGAAGCAGGTAAAGACGAGGTGGCGCGTAATCTTCACGCCCTGATTGACGGTTACTCAAGCGCGCTTATTCTTAACTACTCTGCGGATAAGCGGACACATTTTTTTCTTGAGATAATGGCCGCCTTGCAGAAACTTTGTCGCTAGCGGGGATTTTTCCACATAGCCGCTTACCTCCCGGACTTTAAATCATTAATCAGTCTGGCCATCTTGCTGCCGGCTGAGGTGTAGGCCGGATTGTTTTTCTCCGGCGCCATCCAGCTTTCATCCGCTTCCGGATGCGGTCCGCTCAGGAGCACCGTGCCTTTACCGTAAGTATATTTCGCCAGCGCGATATCACCGTTGGCATAGCGCGCCAGAGCGACAAAGCCGTGCGCGTCTTCGGCATTCAGGTAAGGACCATCCTGATAATAAAATTTTTCGGTTTTACCCTGCCAGACAACATCGACAACGTAATCGCCCTCGTCGGGTATGTTAGTCCCCTTGCGCATGACTTCAGAGTCCAGCGATGAGGGGATCAGCCCCAGCCAGTTTTCATCAGCCAGATACGCGCCCATACACAATCCGAGAAAGCTTTTTCCATTGCGCACAAATTTGCGTATGGCCTCAGCCCCTTCGTCGCCCAGCGCAGCAAAGGCGCCGGGGATGTCCTGCCCGCCTCCGGGCTGGATGTACACATCAAAAGTGGCGAGATTATCCTCCGTGACCTTTATTTTTTCCTGCTCTCCGACATACGCGATGTCCAGCGGCAGACCGCTCTGTTCCAGCGATTTACGGACCATTTCGGAGCAGCCCGGACAGCCTGCACCGCCGCGATAGATAGCGACATGGGTGACGGCAGCACTGGCCATATTCGCGGTGGCTAACCCGCCGGCAAGCAGAATGGCAGCATACGTCAGAAGGTTCTTCATCAGATAACGCCAGAAACGGGAGGAGGCTCTCAGTAACATTATTTTCACCATCAGCGGCAGGACCAGGCTCAAAATTAGAGCGACTGCTCAATTTAGGGCCAGCACGAAGAGGCTGTCAACAGCCTGACAGCGCGAAAAATACAAACCCCTGTTTTAATTAGTCTTTCACATGATCCCGTCAACGGCTGCCGCGATTGTGCCGGTTGCAGAAGGAGTGTCTGAACCTGACCGGCCGGGAATTATTCGATAAAACCGCTGGCAGACTGCCGTAACCGCCCGGTGATAGCGATCAACCCTTCGATGTCTTCCGGCGTCAGCAAATCGAGGAAATTTCGCCGCACGCCCGCGGCATGTATCGGCCGCGCTGTAGCAAGCAGCTGGCTCCCTGCCTCTGTCATGCGGACTGAAATCCCTGCGCGAGTCGTGCGGCTGCGCTGTACCAGATCCCGGGCGGCCATACGTGAAAGCTGGTGCGATAGCCGCGACTTGTCCCATTCAAGGTATTCCAGCAACTCTCGCTGCAGCAGTACGCCCTGCGGACTGCGGTTGATTTCCATCAGGATCATGAAATCCGGACCGGACAACCCGGTCGCCTCATTGATCTCTCTGACAATGCGTCCGGTGATGATTTCAGCAAGCCGGCGATATCCGCGCCATGCCTGCCACTCTGCGTCTGAAATCTCTGTGCTGCCCATTATTTATCCCGTCGCGTAGTTGATATGTCAACTTTGTGATTATACAGTATCCACTTTCACATTGGGGAAGAAAAGACATGTCGGACAAACTGACTATCGCTATTGTGGGCGGCGGCCCGGCAGGCCTCACGGCGGCCGTGATTCTTCAGCGCCACGGTTTTAACGTAACGGTGTTTGAGGATGAGCCGGCGGATGCTGCGCGGAGTCAGGGCGGCTCGCTTGATTTGCATGCTGACAGCGGCCAGGCGGCACTGCACAGAGCGGGCCTGCTGGAGCAGTTCATCAACATCGCCAGGCATGAGGATCAGGAAAGCCGGATGCTGAATTACCTTACCGGAGACATTGAGGTCGACAGATTCACGCCGGAAGGTGAAATGGATAAACCGGAAATCGATCGCGGCGAGTTGAAAAACCTGCTGCTGAGCGCCCTGTTACCGCAGACCCTGCAGTGGGATCACAAACTGCATTACGTTGACTATGGCCAGCAAAAAGCGCACGGGCTGGTATTCAGAAACGGCAGGCGCTACGAAGCCGATATCGTGATTGGTGCTGACGGTGCCTGGTCGCGGGTCCGCCGTTACCTGACGCCGGTACGTCCGGTTTATACCGGCATTACCTTTTTCGAAGGCTGGATAGATCACCCGTCCGACCAAATCAACAGCATTGCCGGCAACGGGACCGCGTTCAGCTTTGGCGGTGCGCAGGCGCTGGTCACGCAACGCAACGGCGGCGGGAGGATTTGCGTCTATGCGGCGATGAAGCGCGCCCCTGATGTCATCGATCAACACATAGCCTCCTCCGGCCTCACCGCCTGGGTGCGCGACAGCTACCGCGACTGGGCCGCTTCCCTGCAATTGGTGGTGAACGCCACCGGTGACTATGTCAGACGCCCGATTTACAGCCTGCCCGCCGATTTTGGCTGGGCACCACGGCCGGGCATCACCCTGATTGGCGATGCCGCTCACCTGATGCCGCCGGTTGGCGTAGGGGTCAACCTGGCGATGCTTGATGCTGCCGATCTGGCTCAGGCACTGTGCGAAGCCCCGCACCCGCAGAACGGACTACGCTCTGCGGAGACCCTGATAATGGAACGCGCCCGCGAAATGATGCCTGATGCAATAGCGGGGTTTCAGAACTGGTTCGATGAGAAAGCCTGAGCCGATGTGACAGCATGAGTTCAGACAACGCACTCGCGGATTATTGCCTAACCCGCGTGATAGCCAGTTTTTACTCCCTTAATTACGCTTTTGTCATCGTCGCTTCCCGGTAACATAAAAAACATAAAAATACTAATCATCTCTGGGTAGCGCATGAATGCTTCTTTAACCGCCAGGCGTATTTACGCCTGGCTGATAACGGCTGCTTTTTTTTGGGGGTTCACTCCGTCAGCCTCAGCGTTATCTAACGGCTGTGCTACCGTCAATGCCCTGTCAGGTTCCACCTCTCTGTCCTACAGCGCCAACAGGTATCCTGCCTCGGACTTTACCGCTGGCGACGCGTTGACGCTGAGCTTTACCGACAGCGGTTCTGCTGCGGGCGGCCCTCCTATGAATGCCGACAGTCTGAGCGTAGCCCGTTTTGACCTGAGTAATGCTCAGACTTACAACGCCGCAAATTCAACCACAACCACTTCCCACACCGTGACAATCACCGTGCCGGCCGGCAGTCTGGAGACCAACGGGCTGGCCGTGCGGATTACCACCTCGCATGGACAGCTCAGTAACCTCGTATTTAACTGTACCAGTGCAACATCGTCATCCAGCGATGCCACGCTGTCAGGCCTGTCATTGTCTGCTGGCGCACTGTCACCGTCTTTCAGCGCCGCCACCAGCAATTACAGCGCATCGGTTGCGTTCGATGTTTCGTCGGTGACGGTAACGCCGGTAGTGAATGAAAGCCATGCCACGGTGACAGTCAATGGCTCATCAGTGGCTTCGGGTTCGGCCTCGCAGGCCATCGCGCTGAACGTCGGAAGCAACACTATTTCCGTGGTGGTGAGCGCGCAGGATGGTACCACCCGCGGGTACAGCATCAGCGTGACCCGTGCAGAAGCGCCGCCAGCCTCGGCAAACAGCAGTTCAACCGTTGCGGCCAACAGCACCAATAACACTATTTCGCTGGCGCTCAGCGGTGGGGCGGCGACGTCGGTAACTCTCGTAACGCCTCCGGCACACGGTAGCGCCACGGTTTCAGGTACTGACGTGATGTATACGCCGGCAGCAGGTTATTCCGGCAGCGACAGCTTTGTCTGGCATGCCGCAAATGGGGGTGGAACCTCTGCGGATGCTACCGTAACGCTGAATGTCAGCGCTCCGGCGCTGGCGCTGTCACCGGCATCGGGTGCGCTGTCCGCCGCGACGGCCGGCAACACCTGGTCGCAGACGATCACCGCCTCAGGCGGCACGGCTCCGTATACCTGGAGCAGCACCGCTTTGCCGCCTGGCCTGTCGCTGAACGCATCCGCCGGTACGCTGTCCGGAACGCCCGCAGCGGCAGGAAATTATCACTTCCAGGTCATCGCCACGGACGCCCACGGGGCCAGCGGCTCCGCCAGCTACACACTGACTATCAACGCTGCGGCCCCCTCAGCCAGCAACAGTGCCGCCACGGTCGCCGCCAACAGCAGCAACAATACGCTGCCTCTCAGCCTTTCCAGCGGCGTCGCGACGTCCATCACCATCATTACGCCACCTTCACACGGCAGCATTACCGTAACCGGCACCAGCATAACGTACCAACCTGCTGCAGGATTCTCGGGAAGCGACAGTCTAACTTACACCGCCAGCAACAGTAGCGGAACCTCCAGCAGCGCGCAGGTTTTAATCAGCGTGTCGCAGTCCGTCCTGACGCTTTCGCCACCCGGCGGAACGCTGCAGCCTGCAACCGCTGGCAGTGACTGGACAACAACAGTGACCGCAGCAGGCGGGACGGCCCCCTATTCCTTCAGCGCGCTTAACCTGCCAGCAGGCATCAGCCTGGACAGCCCGACAGGCAAACTCTCTGGCATGCCTGAGGCAGCCGGGAACTATCGCTTTCAGATCACCGCAGCAGACAGCCTGGGTAACCGCGGCACAGCCAGTTATACCCTGGCTGTCACGGTAACCTCGCAGTCAGCCCTGCAGCTACAACCCGCAGGCGGTCAGCTGCTACCGGCTGAAGCAGGAAAAATGTACGCACAGACTTTCAGCGTGACGGGAGGAACCGCGCCCTATCGCTGGCTGTCTGGCGGAACGCTGCCTGCGGGCCTGGCGTTCTCTGATGGACAGCTCAGCGGTGTGCCACAGGCAGCCGGTAATAGCCAGTTCAGTGTTCAGGTTACCGATGCTGCCGGCAGTACCCTGCGGGTTAATTACACGCTGTCGGTGACGGCGGCCGGGCCTCAGGCCACTGATCACAGCGCCACGCTTGTTGCCGGTCAGTCAGTCATGGTGAGCCTGACCAGCGGTGCGACAGGCGGTCCGTTTACCGGTGCGCAGTTGCTTGATCAACCGGAAAGCAGTCTCGGCAAAGCTGAAATACATGCGTCGGGAAGTGAGTTTCAGCTGTTTTTCACCGCAGCCGCACAGGCCAGTGGCAGCGTCGCACTGCGCTATGTGCTGACCAGCCCTGCCGGCACAACGCCGCCGGCCAGCGTGACGTTGACGATTACCGCCCGTCCCAATCCTGCGCAGGACGCAGATGTCATTGGTCTGGTCAGCGCTCAGTATCGTGCCGCGCAGAGTTTCGCTCGCGCGCAGCTACGAAACTTCAGCGACAGGCTGGAACAGTTACACAGCGGCGGCGAGCTCCCTTCGGACATCAACGGCATCCGCTTTTCGCTGCCATCGGCTCAGGCAGAGCATGATGCTGACGAGAAAATGTGGGCAACCGCGTGGCAGCAGAAAGCCTTCAATGATCACCGTCCGGCGCAGCCCTCTCTCCCCGCGCTGCCCTTCTCCACCGACAGGCAGGTACAGCGCCTGTCTTACTGGACAGGCGGCTATGTTGATTTTGGTGGTGATAAAGCCGGCGGCGTGCATTTCAGTCATACCACCGTGGGCGTGTCTACCGGTGCCGACTACCGCTTCACTTCCGCCGTCGCGGCAGGATTAGGTATTGGTTTTGGCCGTGACGTCAGCGACATTGGCGACAGCGGCACGCGGACCAACGGGCGCGCATTCAGCACAGCACTGTATGGCAGCTATCATCCAGGGACGTTCTTCGTGGACGGCCTGCTTGGGCATGGCGTGATGGACTTCGATAGCAAACGCGTCATCACCGGCACTTCCAGTGAAGCTCGCGGCAGCCGTTCCGGACGGCAGATTTTCGCTTCGCTGACCTCAGGCTATGAATTGCGAACCACAGACAGCCTGTTATCACCTTATGGCCGCCTGCAGTATTACCGCACATGGCTTAATGGCTACAGTGAGTCCGGCGCAGGCGCATATAGTCTGGCTTATGCCCCGCAAACGGTTTCTCAGATCATTGGTGGCGCCGGGCTGCGCGGTGAGCATCGGGTAACAAGCGGTCAAATCGCGCTGCGCTTGCAGGGCCGTGTGGAGTATGCGCAGACACTCAGCAACAATGGTATCGCTCGCGTGGGTTATGCTGATACGGGCAACGACACGTGGCGAGTACCGCTGACCGAGCCAAGCCGCCAGACGTTAACGGCAGGCACCGCGGTCGATTTTCTGCTGCCGCACAATATCACGCCCGGAATCGCTTACCAGGGAACGCTGGGGCTTGATGCACAGCGAACCCGCGACCAGATGATTATGATTCGGGTGAATATTGGATTCTGAGTAGAGAGTTGCGGGGTTGGATAACTTACTGATGAGGCAAAGACTCATCACAAAGCAGAAGACACCAGTTGGAAGCTGCAGCTACTCAGTTCCATACACTGTCGATGTAAAGCCCAGCCTCTGACAGCAAAACCTAAAAAGCGTCCTTCGCGACGCTTTTTCATATTTATAAGTCTTATTTCTGGCCAGGGCTAAATCAGACATCGCTCTCAGCCAGTCGCAAAAGATTATCACCCGGCTTTGAATATGCCCGGCGCGGTTTACTGTTGCTGTTGCTTTTGTTCCGCCTCTTTCTGTTTTTTGGCGGCCATGTGGTGGCCCACCGCGCAGCCCGCTGCCGCACCGGCAACGCCATGATGAACCAGATGACCTGCCACGCCGCCAGCGACAGCGCCTTTCAGGCACCCTTTTGCCTCTGCCTGGGCGCTAACGACTAAAAGAAGGCCTGCCGCTGCCAGAGCCGCAATCCACTGTTTTTTCATTGCCGTAAATCTCCATAAAGATACGTGTTATGTCAGTAATGCTGAGCATAGCCTGGCAGCACTGACGGCGTGATATACAGGGGTTAAACGGCAAACTTTGTTACCTATGGTTACGCTTATGCAGCAACGGTCTGATCGGTAGAAAGCCAGTCAGGGCGCAAAACGCACCGGTATCTTTTCTTTCAGATACGCAGGCCGCATGGGAAAGGTGTTGGCATCTATCGCCTGCTTTACCGCATCGATAGCGACGGCGCACAAATCAGCATCTCCGCCCTGCGCAGTGACGTTTGTCGGTGGCTGACCTAAGGGTTGCGTAATGACCAAATCACAGGTCTTACCGTGATATAAATTCGCGTCAAAAAACCGATACTGTATTGCGGTAACGGCCTGACAAAGCCACAGATGGGTATCTTTATTTGCTAATTGCGAGGAGGTTTGCGATTCGCACTCGCTTCTTATCTCGGAAGTGGTTGGAAACCTGAATGACTGCCTTGCTGTTTGTTTAGTATGGGACTGGCAGCCGACTAATAACATGATGGCGATAAGTGAGAGTGTTTTTTTCATCATGGCATCCATGCAGATCATTTATGCATTTATAGCATCCCGGACAGATTGCGGAAACCGCGCCTGCTATCGGGTTGCTTTCGCATTGGCAGCGAATACTCACAACCCAGCAACCGACCGCATTATAGATCTGAGAATAAACAGCGTAACGTCTCAAGCCAATTCGCAGACCCCATCAAAGGTTGCGAAAAAAGGCCAGCGTGTTTTGGCCAGCCTGACATGGCGGGGTAGGTTTCTGTTGAAAGGTCGGGACGGCTGCAGAATAAATTCAGCAAACATCTTTCCGCCCCACCCGACTCAATCCCCAACATGCACGTGATTCATTGGGCGTCCTAAGTCTGATTTCTACTCAGGAACGCTGAGCCCTTTTACGTCAGACACGAAATGTGTCCACCATCCCCCGCAGAGCGTGCGCCTGCTCAGAGAGAGACTGAGACGCCGAAGAGGACTCTTCAACCAGCGCAGCGTTATTCTGCGTGACACCATCCATCTGACTTACCGCAATGCTAACCTGAGAAATGCCCTGCATCTGTTCTGAAGAAGCCAGTGAAATATTATCCATGGCCTCTGCCAGTTCGCCCACCATGCTGACAATCTTCAATATGCTCTGCCCTGTACCTGCTGCCACCTCAACGCCGCTTTCGACCTGCTCAACGGCCTGTTCAATCAGCTGTTTGATGTCGCGAGCAGCATTTGCACTGCGCTGTGCAAGCGTTCTGACTTCACCGGCAACCACGGCAAAACCGCGTCCTTCTTCACCTGCCCGGGCAGCCTCCACGGCTGCGTTGAGCGCCAGAATGTTGGTCTGGAAGGCAATGCTTTCGATCACGGAGGTGATGTCCCTTACCTTTGTCGCGCTCAATGAGATCTCATTCATGGTTTCAGACATACGCTGTACGTCGGCCTCACCTGCGCGTGCCAGCGTTGCCGCATCCCGGGCAGACCCAGCGGTCTGCTGCGCGCCGGCCGTATTACTTTTCACGGTGGCGGTAAGCTGCTCCATACTGGCCGCAGTTTCCTGCAGTGCTGCAGCCTGCTCCTCAGTGCGGGATGACAATTCTGTATTGCCCTGTGATATCTCATCCGCCGCCAGCGCCACTGAAGCAGCAGAGTCTTTTATCTTTGACACCAGACCACGCAGGTTTGCCTGCATGCCATCCAGAGAAGCCATCAGGCTGGTACTGTCATTGTTTCGCAGCGTTACAGGCGTCGTCAAATCGCCAGAAGCAATGGTTGCCGCAAGAGTCTGCGCCTGTACAGGCTCGCCGCCCAGCTGACGCATCAGTACGCGAATGGTCATAACGCACGTTCCCACTGCCAGCAGTGCTGATGCGGCCGCGAGCAACATCAGGATCAGCGATGCCCGGCGTGTCGCCT
Organism: gamma proteobacterium symbiont of Lampromicra miyakona; assembly: GCF_059730895.1. NCBI lineage: Bacteria > Pseudomonadati > Pseudomonadota > Gammaproteobacteria > gamma proteobacterium symbiont of Lampromicra miyakona. Next base: position 2,890,044 of record NZ_AP035932.1, read on the forward strand.
GACTGTTGGTTTCAACAGCGGACTGCGTATTTTTCATCTGGACCAGCGTCATGTCATTAAGCGCTTTGAGCAAGGTACTCTGCACCGGGCGCGTGACGTTCAGCAGATAGGCAGTGGCTTCCTCAGCACGATTTTCAAGCCCGAGCCGGCCAGCCTGCTTCAGCGACGAAAGTGCAGGCTCCTCAGCTTCAGTAATGCGGCTCATGACTTCCCGCCCCTGCGGTGTTGAATCCTCCTGCATCACCTCAGCCAGAGCCTTACGGCTGGCTATATACTGCGCTTCTTGTTTTTGTACGCGCTCCCATTCAGGCTTCATTGCCTCAGTATCCGTTAAGAGCGCCAGGTTACGAACCGCAATGCCCATATCCCTGATGCTGCCTCGCATATCCAGCACCAGCTGATACTTTTTCATTTTGACGTTGACCGCATCGTCCATGCCTTTGGTCGCACTACTCAGGGCGTTGAGCGCAATGCCGGTACAGATAATAAAAAGCACAATAAGCAGGCCAAAGCCCGTTGCAAGTCGGGTAGATATTTTCATATTAATTCTCGCTGTAAGTAGATGAGAGTGTCAGATATGAATGTGTTATCGGCATTGTGTGACGCAGATTCATCACCCGGAATAGTTAATTTTAAAATTTATTTCGGACCATTTAATCAGATTTATGCTGGCTTCGCATCGCTATATTAGTGACACTTTCATTGGAAAATTAATTTCAGGCTTTTTTAGAGAAATCATTGTTGCGTACAGATAATCAATACTCATCACAAAACCGCCCGCACTAGGAAATTTTTCACCGATATGCTATCGCTGATACCCTTGTCTTTTCCTGGCGAAAGGATTCTTATTTTGCACAAAACAAAAGCAAGTCATTGATTAAATGACAAAATTACAGAGGAACCGTCTTAAATAAACATTCTCCTCGCCAACGCAAAACACCTGTTATCATTCAACCGTAAATTCACTAAACCAGGTCGAAATAAATTGCGCCCAAAATCTCATAAAAAAAAGATTAATTATCATTTAGTATCCCTGCATAAAAGGTGACAGGTTGATATTAACGGCCGTAAGTATTTAGCAGGAATGGCCAGACGCGATCCCGAGTCAGGTGCCATAATTATTTCCAAAACATTTTCAATGAATATCGTCATCCGCGCCTGACTGACAGAGGTTCAGAAACTCTGTCTGACAGGAAACAGCGCATTTATCCTGAATGGTCAGGTTAGCGTATATAATTCCGGTCTAAAAAAGGCAGCGCGCGTTGACTGTCAGCGGGAATAATTCATCAGGGTACTTATACCCCAGTGAGCTGGCGTTTCGCCTTGTCATGTTGTGCTCTGGCATCAGCACAGAGATGGGCGGATGAGAGAGCATCGAAATGGTTCGCAGGTATGCACACCTGACATCTAACCATCTGACAGGCATGCGAGGCAAATTGACGCGATTTTTGGCAGTCGTGTCCCAAATCTGTCCCACAGTGAAATTTAGGTGGCTGAAGGAGGTTGTTAAGTGATTGATTTTATTTGGCACGCCCTACAGGATTCGAACCTGTGACCTACGGCTTAGAAGGCCGGTGCTCTATCCAGCTGAGCTAAGGGCGCATAGAAGATGCGTCGGATTATACGTCGGCACGCTGGCGCGTCAACGTTTTTGCCGCCAACAGACGGCAGAGTGTCGAGGGAATGAACAATTCGCCTTAATGACGCTGACGCCACTCGCTCAGCGAGACCAGATTACTCACCTCCGCGGATTCCCCTTCCAGTTCAATCCCCTGCGGGGTGAAGCGCGCATTATACTGCTCGCATAAGGCATGCAGCTCCTGGCTGTCCGGCTCAAGCTGGCGCAGAAAGCCCAGCGCCAGCAACAGCTGCTGACGTGAAATCAGAGCGGAGAACCCCGCCTTCGTCAGAATGTGATGCCAGCGCTGTGCGTTCCCATCGCTGCCATCAACAATCAGCACCTGCCAGATCAGCAGCACCGCCGCGCCATTATTGAGGTGCGCTTCGTTGTCGCCGCGAATGTAATCGGTGAACTCGTTTGCTGCCTCTTTGCCCATCTGCGCAAGCAGCGATTCAACATGCACTGGCGGCAGCTGCAGCCGCTTGCTGAGCGCCTGCGCGGCGTGGCGCGAACCGGCGGTCAGCAGCTGAAATCCCACAACAAACACTATCGCCAGCGTGGCGAGCATCAACCAAATCATCACGTGTTCCACATCGTTGCCTGGCGGGCATAATACGCGCTAAGCCTGGCGCGCGCCACGGCGAAAAATCGGGAAACCGATGGCGTAAACGAATCTGTGACTGACAGCCGCACGCGCTTCTGACAGAATAGGCGCCATCCCCGATTCAACTCTCTACAGATGGATTTCCTCTCTGATGGCAGCAAAAATTATTGACGGTAAAACGATTGCGCAGCAGGTGCGCCTTGAGGTTGCCGAAAAAGTGCAGCAGCGTCTCGCTGCCGGCAAACGCGCCCCTGGCCTGGCCGTGGTGCTGGTCGGTGAAAACCCGGCATCGCAGATCTATGTCGCTAACAAACGCCGCGCCTGCGAAGAGGTCGGTTTTGTATCGCGCGCTTATAACCTGCCCGCCAGCACCAGCGAAGCCGAGCTGCTGGAGGTGATCGATGAGCTGAACAATGACGACGCTATCGATGGCATTCTGGTGCAGCTGCCGCTGCCGGCCGGGATCGATAATGTCAAAGTGCTGGAGCGCATCACGCCGGATAAAGACGTTGATGGCTTCCATCCTTATAACGTCGGTCGTTTGTGCCAGCGCGCCCCTAAGCTGCGTCCGTGTACGCCACGCGGCATCGTGACACTGCTGGAGCGCTATAACATCGATACTTACGGCCTGAACGCCGTGGTGGTTGGCGCATCGAATATCGTTGGTCGCCCGATGAGCATGGAGCTGCTGCTGGCCGGCTGCACCACCACCGTTACTCACCGTTTTACCAAAGATCTGCGCCATCACGTTGAGCATGCCGACCTGCTGGTAGTGGCGGTCGGTAAGCCGGGCTTTATCCCGGGCGACTGGATTAAACCGGGTGCGATTGTGATTGATGTCGGCATTAACCGGCTGGAAAGCGGCAAAGTGGTCGGCGATGTGGATTTTGCGTCAGCCTCTGAGCGCGCGGCTTACATCACGCCTGTACCGGGCGGCGTTGGCCCGATGACGGTCGCCACGCTGATTGAGAACACGCTGCTGGCGTGCGAGCAATATCACGATGTGGAGCAGGCATAATGGCGAGTTTTTCACTGGGTAAACATGCGCACGTTGATTTGTGCGATCTGCTGAAGCTGGAAGGCTGGGTGGAGAGCGGCGCGCAGGCCAAAGCGGTGATCGACGAAGGCGAAGTGCGTGTCGATGGTGCCATCGAGACGCGTAAGCGCTGCAAGATTTTTCCCGGTCAGACGGTTGAGTTTGCCGGTCAGCGCGTAACGGTTGTGGCCTGATTAGCCAGGTGCGCATGAATGCGCACCCTACACCAGTTAATTGCTGATGATAAAAAGGGCGAACCGCAGTTCGCCTTTTTTGTTATTTACGGCGCCAGCTTGATCCCTGCGGGCCATCTTCCACGATGACGCCCAGCTCGTTCAGCTTGTCACGTGCGATGTCCGCCTGCGCCCAGTCTTTCGAGGCGCGCGCATCGGCGCGGGTTTTCACCCAGTGTTCAATCTCCGCCACTTCATCGGCATTCACCTGTGCGCCACTCTGCAGGAACTGCTCCGGATCCTGCTGCAGAATGCCCAGCACATCGGCCAGCTGACGCAGTTTCGCGGCCAGCGCATCGGCGGCGGCTTTATCTTCACCCTTCAGGCGATTGACTTCACGCGCCATATCGAAGAGCACCGAGTAAGCTTCCGGCGTGTTGAAATCATCGTCCATGGCGGTACGGAAGCGGGCTTCAAACGCCTCACCGCCAGCCGGCGTCGCGCTGGCATCGGTATGGCGCAGCGCGGTGTAAAGGCGCTCCAGCGCCGCGCGTGCCTGATTCAGGTTATCTTCGCCATAGTTAAGCTGGCTGCGATAGTGGCCGGACATCAGGAAGTAGCGCACGGTTTCCGCATCGTAGTGCTGCAACACATCGCGCACGGTAAAGAAGTTGCCGAGCGATTTCGACATCTTTTCCCGGTCAACCATCACCATGCCGGAGTGCATCCAGTAGTTCACGTACGGGCCATCGTGTGCACAGGTCGACTGCGCCACTTCGTTCTCATGGTGCGGGAACATCAGGTCTGAACCGCCGCCGTGGATGTCGAAATGGGTGCCAAGCTGTTTGCAGTTCATCGCCGAGCACTCAATGTGCCAGCCCGGGCGGCCGTTGCCCCACGGTGAGTTCCACGCCGGCTCATCGGCTTTGGACATTTTCCACAGCACAAAGTCCATCGGGTTGCGCTTCACTTCCGCCACTTCCACGCGCGCGCCGGCCTGCAGCTGTTCGAGATCCTGACGCGACAGCGCGCCGTAATCTTTATCACTCAGCACATCAAACATCACGTCGCCGTTATCCGCCACGTAGGCATGGCCGCGATCGATCAGCTTGCCGACCAGTTCGATGATCTCCGCGATGTGGCGCGTGGCGCGCGGCTCGAGATCCGGCGGCAGAATCCCCAGCGCGGAAAAATCTTTGTGCATTTCGGCGATCATCCGGTTGGTCAGCGTTTCGATGCTTTCCCCGTTTTCGTTGGCACGTTTGATGATCTTGTCATCGATGTCGGTGATATTACGCACGTATTTCAGTTTATAGCCCACGTAACGCAGGTAACGCGCGACCACGTCGAATGCCACAAAGGTACGCCCATGGCCGATATGACAGAGGTCGTAAACCGTGATTCCACACACGTACATACCGATTTCACCGGCATGAATGGGTTTAAATTCCTCTTTCTGGCGACTCAGGGTGTTATAGATCTTTAGCATTGAACGATTCCGTTGTTTACGTGTGCGGGATACGCCTTCTTGATGTAGCCGGTTATTGTGCCGTATTTTTCCGACTTGTGCATCGCTCGCTTCGCAACTGCCGTTGCCTTACTGACGCGTTATTGGAAATTGTGATATAAGAGGCGTCTACAAAAATGCCCCGCCGCCTTGCCGGTGCGGCAGTTGATACTGACGACAACCTCCACAGGACGAATATAATGGTCACTTTCCAGACGAACCATGGCGATATCGTAATCAAAACCTTCGATGACAAAGCGCCGGCTACCGTACAGAACTTCCTGGACTACTGCCGTGAAGGTTTCTACGACAACACCATTTTTCACCGCGTGATCAACGGTTTCATGATTCAGGGCGGCGGTTTCGAGCCGGGCATGAAGCAGAAAGCCACCAAAGCAGACATCCGCAACGAAGCCAATAACGGCCTGAAAAACACCAAAGGCACGCTGGCGATGGCGCGTACCCAGGCACCTCACTCGGCTACCGCACAGTTCTTCATCAACGTTGCCGATAACGACTTCCTGAACTTCCGTGACGAAAGCCTGCAGGGCTGGGGTTACTGCGTGTTTGCTGAAGTGGTTGAAGGCATGGACGTGGTCGAAAAAATCAAAGCAGTGAAAACCGGCCGCAGCGGCATGCACCAGGACGTGCCGGTTGATGACGTGATCATCCAGAAAGTGACCGTCAGCGAGTAATGTCGCGCACGCTGTTTATCGCAGATTTACATCTGTGTCAGGAAGAACCGGCAATCACTGCCGGTTTTCTGCATTTTTTGCAGGGGGAAGCGCAGCAGTGTGATGCGCTTTACATCCTTGGCGATCTGTTTGAAGCCTGGATTGGCGATGACGATCCTAATCCGCTGCATCAGCAGATCGCCGACGCCCTGCGTGCCCTGCCGGTGCCAAAATTCTTTATTCACGGCAATCGCGACTTCCTGTTAGGTCAACAGTTCGCCCGCGCCAGCGGCATGACGCTGCTGCCCGAAGAGCAGGTGCTGGAGCGCTATGGTCAGCGCGTGCTGATGATGCATGGCGACACGCTGTGTACTGACGATCACGGTTATCAGCGTTTTCGCGCCAAAGTCCATCAGCGCTGGCTGCAGCGGCTGTTTCTCGCGCTGCCGTTGCGTCTGCGCATGCGCATTGCTGCGCGGATGCGGGCCGACAGCAAGCAGGCCAACCAGCACAAGTCACTGAGCATCATGGACGTCAATCCGCAGGCGGTAGCCGCGGCGATGACGCGCCAGCAGGTGCCGATCCTGATTCACGGCCACACCCATCGTCCGGCGATTCATCAGTTCGAGCTCGCCGGCACGCCTGCGCAACGCGCGGTGCTGGGCGCGTGGCATGAGCGCGGATCAATGATTCAGCTGGACGCACAGGGCGTGCAGTTAATCGAATTTCCTTTCTGAGTTTTTGCGGCGGAAATGCCGGTTTTCCGCCTACGCAACCGTTTTCCTTGCCGCTGTCTCGTGCTATTCTCTGTGCCCTTCTTTACCTGCCCGCCCGGCCAGGTTCGTTTGATTATTCACAGGAGTTGACCGCATGTCATCCAACGCCGCCCCGGCCCGTATCGCCATCGTCATGGGTTCCAAAAGTGACTGGGCTACCATGCAGTTCGCCGAGGAAATCCTTAACAGCCTGGATGTCCCGTTCCACGTTGAAGTGGTCTCTGCGCACCGTACGCCAGATAAGCTGTTCAGCTTCGCAGAGCGCGCAGCCGACAACGGTTTTCAGGTGATCATCGCCGGTGCCGGCGGTGCGGCGCACCTGCCAGGTATGCTGGCGGCGAAAACCCTGCTGCCGGTGCTGGGCGTACCGGTACAGAGCGCAGCGCTGAGCGGCGTGGATAGCCTCTACTCCATCGTGCAGATGCCGCGCGGCATTCCGGTCGGTACGCTGGCCATCGGTAAAGCCGGTGCCGCCAACGCCGCGCTGCTGGCGGCGCAGATCCTGGCGATTCACGATCGCGAACTGGCTGCACGCCTGGCCGCCTGGCGTCAGAGCCAGACCGATGAGGTGCTGAATAATCCGGATCCGCGGGAGGACGCATGAAGCCAGTTTGCGTACTCGGCAACGGTCAGCTGGGCCGCATGCTGCGCCAGGCCGGCGAACCGCTGGGCATCGCCGTGTATCCGGTCGGGCTGGACGCGGAGCCGTCAGCACTGCCGATCGCGCAAAGCGTGATTACGGCGGAAATCGAGCGCTGGCCGGAAACCGCGCTGACGCGCGAGCTGGCTAACCATCCGGCGTTCGTCAACCGCGATATTTTTCCGCGCCTCGCCGATCGCCTGACGCAAAAGCAGCTGCTCGACCAACTCAACCTGGCAACCGCACCGTGGCAGTTGCTGGCTGATAAAAGCGAGTGGCCGGCGGTATTTAGCACGCTGGGCGAGCTGGCGATCGTCAAGCGCCGCACCGGCGGCTACGACGGCCGCGGTCAGTGGCGCCTGCGCGCCGACGAAACCGCAACGCTGCCGGATGAGTGCTACGGCGAGTGCATCGTTGAGCAGGGTATTAACTTCAGCGGTGAAGTCTCGCTGGTGGGCGCGCGCGGGCACGATGGACGCACGGTGTTTTATCCGCTGACGCACAACCTGCATCAGGACGGCATTCTGCGCACCAGCGTTGCCTTCCCGCAGGCTGATGCCGCGCAACAGCAGCAGGCAGAAGCGATGCTGAGCGCGATCATGCATGAGCTGAATTACGTGGGCGTGATGGCGATGGAGTGTTTCGTCACGCCGCAGGGCTTGCTGATCAATGAGCTGGCACCGCGCGTGCACAACAGCGGCCACTGGACGCAGAATGGCGCCTCAATCAGCCAGTTTGAACTGCACCTGCGTGCGGTGCTCGGTCTGCCGCTGCCGCAGCCGGTGGTGTTTGCGCCGTCGGTGATGGTCAACCTGATTGGCACCGACCTAAATACCGACTGGCTGCAGCAGCCGCTGGTGCATCTGCACTGGTACGACAAAGAAGTCCGCGCCGGACGTAAGGTCGGCCACCTGAATCTGACCGACAGCGATCCGGCACGCCTCACCGCCGCACTCAATGCGCTGGTGCCGCTACTGCCTGACGCCTACGCGAGCGGTATTGCGTGGGCCGTGGCGAAGCTGTAGTTCTGCGGTGTTCCCCTCACCCTTGCCCTCTCCCACAGGGAGAGGGGATTATACGGTGCGATCTTTAAGTTTGACGCTCACCTGAACGTTCTGAAGTGCAAAATCACGCATACGGGCTCGATCGGCCCCCTCTCCCGTGGGAGAGGGCCGGGGTGAGGGCATCAGGCAGCATCAAACCGTCTGAACAGCGCTTTCCCCTTCAGTAAGCGGACACCCAGCCAGCCGCCGCACAGCGACAGCAATGCCGCGCCACACAGCGGCAGCGCCAGCCACAGCGTCCAGTCCGGCTGCCACGGGAAATCAAAAATCTTGCGCTGAAGCCCCCACAGTGCCGCTTCCGCCCCCAGCGCCGCCGCGATTCCCGCGACCACGCCAAGCAGCGCAAACTCACACCACAGCGTACCGCGCAGCAGGCGCTGGCTGGCACCGAGCGTGCGATACACCACCAGTTCCTGCCGGCGCTGGCGCATGCCGACCTGGATCTGCGCCAGCAGCAGCAGCACACCGCAAACCGTCACCAGGATCACCATGATCTCCAGCGCCTGGCTCACCTGCGCCAGCACCTGTCCAATCTGCTTCAGCATACTGCCGACATCCAGCAGGCTCAGCGTCGGGAACGCGCGGTTTAGTTGCGTCAGCAGCGCGGGATCGTTCGCCATGCGGAAGCTGGTCAGCCAGGTTTGTGGCTGCTGATCGAGCGCGCCCGGCGGGAAGATAAAGAAGAAGTTTGGCCGCAGGCTCTCCCAGTCGACCTTGCGCAGACTGGTGATCGTCGCACTGAACTGCTGCGTATCGCCGCTGAAGGTCAGCCTGTCGCCGAGCCTGACGCCCAGACGATCGGCCAGCTCGACCTCCATCGAGACTTCACCGGCTTTCGGCGGCCAGCTGCCGGCCACCAGCGGATTGTGATCCGGACGCTCCGCCTGCCACGTCAGATTAAGCTCGCGATTCAGCGCGTTATCCAGGTTGGGATCGGCTGGCTTGCCGTTCAGTTCCGTGAGTCGCGCCCTTACGATCGGATAGAAGGTTCCGGCGTTAACCTGATGCTGCCGCAGAAACTCGTCTACCTGCGGCACCTGCTGCTGGGTCAGATTGAGCAGAAAATAGTTGGGCGCATCCGCCGGTAATTGCTGCTGCCAGCGATCGAGCAGATCACCGCGCATCACCAGCAATAACGCCAGCAGCATAAAGGAGAGCGAAAACGCTGCCAGCTGGCTGAGCGTCATGGCTGGCTGACGCAGCAGACGGTTGATCGCCAGGCGCAGCGCCAGATTACGCACCACCAGTCTGCGCAGCAGCAGGAGCGTGCCCCAGCCGAGCAGCGCCAGCAGCAGTGCCAGCATCACCACGCCAGCCAGCAGCGCCCACAGCATTTTGCTGCCGCCCATCAGCAGCGCAAGGAGCGCTACCACCACCAGCGCCATCACCGGCAGATAAATACGCAGCGGCCACAGTGTGGCTACCGCATCACGACGCAGCACGCGCAGCGGCTGTGTGGCCATCAGCAGACGGTACGGACGCAACCCGACCAGCAGCGAGATCACCACCAGCGCACCAATCGCCCACAGCCACGGCCAGACGCTGGCAGCCGGTAAAGCGGCGGGCAGCACCGGTTTGAGCATCAGCAGCAGCGCGACTTCAATGCCCTGCCCCAGCGCACTGCCAGCGATGGCCGCCAGCAGCAGCACGGCCAGCCACTGACCGATAATCAGCCGCTGCAGCGATTTACGCGTGGCGCCCAGCGTTTTCAGCACCGCCACCAGATCGTAACGGCTGCGGCAGTAATGACTCATGGCGACCGCCACTGCGGCAATCGCCAGCAGCAGGGTTAACAGCGCCGAGAGCAGCAGGAACTGCTGCGCACGCTGCATTGAGCGGCCCAGCGCATCCTCGGAATTCTCCACACTGATCCAGCGCTCGCCGGCCTGCAACTGCGGCTGAATCCAGCGATCATAGCGCGCCAGCGGCACCGCCTCGCCGGAGAACTTATAGCGCCAGCTCAGACGGCTACCAGGCTGGATCGCGCCGGTTTTCTCCACGTCAGCAAGGTTCATCAGCAAACGCGGCGCCGTCTGAAACGGATTAAATCCGCCGTCCGGCTCCTGAATCACTTCGCCGGCAATGCGCAGCGTGGTATCGCCCACGTCAATGCGGTCACCGACCTTCAGGTTAAGCAGCGCCAGCAGACGCGGTGCGGCCAGCACCGTTCCGGCCACCGGACGCAGGCCGGGCGGATCCGTCTGCAGGGTGCCGAACATCGGGTACGCATCATCGACCGCTTTGACATCGGCCAGCTGCGGTGTCTCCTGCGCAAAGGTCATGGTCATAAAGCTGAGCTGCCGGCTAACCGCCAGCCCCTCTTCGCGCGCTTTGTCCAGCCACGCATCCGGTGCCGGTTTACTGCTGCGCAGCGTGCGGTCGCCGGCCATAAAGTCACGGCTCTGCTGGCTCAGCCCTTTCTCCATGCGATCGCTGATGGAGCCCAGCGCCAGCACGCAGGCCACCGCCAGCGTTAGCGCCAGCCAGACAATCAACAGCGAGGGCGAACGCCACTCGCGCCAGAACCAGCGCCAGATCATGCTTCCTCCCACAACTTGCCGTCGCGCAGTCGCAGGCGACGATCGCAGCGTGCCGCCAGCTGCTCATCGTGCGTCACCAGAATCAGCGTGGTGGCGAAGTCGCGGTTGAGCGAAAACAGCAGATCGGCGATGCGATCGCCGGTTTTGCGATCGAGGTTACCGGTCGGCTCATCGGCAAACAGCAGGCCGGGACGGCCGCTGAAGGCGCGTGCCAGCGCCACGCGCTGCTGTTCGCCGCCGGAGAGCTGGGCCGGCAGATGGTGCAGACGATCTTTTAGTCCGAGCTGCGTCAGTAATTCAGTGGCCTGCGCGCGACTGTCGCGATCGCTGTCTCCGCGCAGCAGTGCCGGAAGCTGGACGTTCTCCAGCGCGTTGAGCGTGGGCACCAGCATAAATGACTGAAACACAAAGCCGACCTCACGTGCACGTAACGCGGCGCGCTGCTCTTCGTTCATCTGGTGCAGCGGCTGGCCCAGCAGATGCACTTCGCCGCTGCTGCCATCATCCAGTCCGGCGAGAATGCCCAGCAGGGTGGATTTCCCGGATCCCGACTCGCCGATCAGCGCCAGCGTCTCGGCTGGTTTGACAACCAGCTCAACTCCGGTAAGGATGGTCAGCTGATGCTCTCCCTGACCGACGGACTTAGTAAGATGATGAACTGCAACAATGTTTTCCGCTGGCATTATTCCTTCCTGTTGTTATTGCTGCTGCTGGTGTCGCGCATCGCCGCCGCCGATACCCTGCTGATTCTCGGCGATAGCCTGAGTGCCGGCTATCGCATGTCCGCCACCGCCGCCTGGCCGAGCCTGCTCGACAAAACCTGGCAACAGCAGCCCAAAGTGGTTAACGCCAGCATCAGCGGTGATACCGCCGGTCAGGGGCTGGCGCGGTTGCCGGGCCTATTAAAACAGCATCAGCCGCAGTGGGTGTTAATCGAATTGGGCGGTAACGATGGGCTGCGCGGCTTCCCGCCGCAAAACATCGCGCAGGATCTGAGTAAAATTATCGATCAGGTCAAAGCCGCTAACGCCCAGCCGCTGCTGATGCAAATTCGTCTGCCGGCTAATTATGGCCGACGCTACACCGACGCGTTCAGCGCGCTCTATCCGCGCCTCGCGCAGCAGTATCATATTCCGCTGGTACCGTTCTTTATGGAGCAGGTTTATCTGAAGCCGGAGTGGATGCAGCAGGACGGTATTCACCCCAATCCGGATGCGCAGCCGTTCATCGCCAACCTGATGGCTGAGCAACTGGCTCCGCTAGTTAAGCATGATTAACGCCGCGACGTGCCCAATGACAGGTAAAGATATGCAAAAGTCTGTATTAATAACCGGCTGCTCCAGCGGCATCGGTCTGGTGGCGGCCAACGATCTGCTGGCGCGCGGCTATCGCGTGCTGGCCGCCTGTCGCCGTGCTGACGATGTGGCGCGCATGGATGAGCTCGGCTTCACCGGCATCCTGCTGGATCTTGACGATCCGGCCAGCGTGGATGCCGCCGCCGATCGCGTGCTGGCCCTCACCGACCACTGCCTGCACGGGCTGTTCAATAACGGCGGCTTCGGCCAGTACGGTCCGCTGACCAGCGTGTCGCGTCAGCAGCTGGAGCAGCAATTCTCCACCAACTTTTTCGGCACCCACCAGCTGACGCTGCGCCTGTTGCCGGCGCTGCAAAATAGCAGCGACGGGCGGATTATCAACACCAGCTCGGTGCTCGGCCTGATTTCCACGCCGGGCCGCGGCGCTTATGCCGCCAGTAAATGGGCGCTGGAGGCGTGGAGCGATGCGCTGCGCATGGAAGTGCGCCACAGCGGCGTGCGCGTCAGCCTGATTGAGCCAGGCCCGATTACCACCCGGTTTACCGAAAACGTGCAGCAGGGCGAACGCGACAAGCCCGTGCGCAACCCCGGCATCGCCGCACGCTTTAGCCTGCCGCCGGAGGCGATTCTGCCGAAACTGCGGCATGCGCTGGAGAGTAAACATCCGCGCCTGCGCTATCCGGTGACGCTGGTTGCCTGGGCGATGAGTCTGCTAAAGCGACTGCTGCCGGGCTGGATGCTGGATCGCATTTTACGCAGTAACTAAACTGCAAGCCGGAATTGAACTTGAAGCCGGGGCGTTTGCCCCCATATCCTCAACACACTTTCTGCCAAGAGACGTATTCATGTCACACGCTTTGATTATCGACATCAACGAATCCAACCTGCAGCAGACGCTGGAGCAATCGATGCAGCTGCCGGTACTGTTCTACTTCTGGTCGGAGCGCAGCCAGCACTGCCAGCAGCTGACGCCGGTGCTGGAGCGTCTGGCACAGGAGTACGCCGGCCAGTTTATTCTGGCGAAGCTGGATTGCGATAAAGAGCAGCTGGTGGCATCGCAGTTTGGCCTGCGCTCTCTGCCGACCGTCTACCTGTTCCAGAACGGCCAGCCGGTCGACGGCTTCCAGGGCCCGCAGCCGGAAGAGGCGATTCGCGCGCTGCTGGAGAAAGTCCTGCCGCGTGAAGAGGAGTTAAAGGCGCAGCAGGCGATGCAGCTGATGCAGGAAGGCAAGCCGCTGGATGCGCTACCGCTGCTGAAAGACGCCTGGCAGCTGAGCAATCAGAACAGTGAAATCGGTTTTCTGCTGGCAGAAGTCCTGATCACCCTGAACCGCAGCGAAGAAGCCGAAGCGGTGCTGGCTGTCGTGCCGTTGCAGGATCAGGATACGCGCTATCAGAGCCTGATTTCGCAAATCGACCTGCTGAAACAGGCCGCCGACACGCCGGAGATCCAGCAGCTGCAGGAGCAGATGGCAAGCGAACCGGACAACGCCGGTCTGGCTGCTAAACTTGCGTTACAGCTGCATCAGGTGGGCCGCAATGAAGAAGCGCTGGAGCTGTTGTTAGGTTTTCTGAAGCGCGATCTCAGCGCCGGTGACGGCGAAGTGCGCAAAATGTTCCAGGAGATTCTGGCGGCCCTCGGCACCGGCGATGCCCTCGCCTCGCGCTATCGTCGCCAGCTCTACTCGCTGCTGTACTGACCGGTACCGCGCGGTAAACGGGCCGAAGCGACTCGGCCCGACAATCTGACAGCCAGGAGGTTATATGTTAACAGTGATTCCCGTCATCATCGTGCTCGCGCTGGTTACCGTGTGGGCCGGTGTCAAAATTGTGCCACAGGGCTACCAGTGGACGGTGGAGCGCTTTGGCCGCTACACCAAAACGTTGCCGCCCGGTCTGAATTTAGTCGTGCCGTTCATGGACCGTATTGGTCGCCGGATCAATATGATGGAGCAGGTTCTCGATATTCCCTCGCAGGAGATCATCTCCAAAGATAACGCCAACGTCACCATCGATGCAGTGTGCTTTATTCAGGTGGTAGATTCGGCGCGCGCCGCTTATGAAGTCAGCAATCTTGAGCTGGCCATCATCAACCTTACCATGACCAATATCCGCACCGTGCTCGGCGGCATGGAGCTGGATGAGATGCTGTCGCAGCGCGATAACATTAATACCCGCCTGCTGCACATTGTTGATGAAGCGACCAATCCGTGGGGGGTAAAAATCACCCGTATTGAAATCCGCGACGTGCGCCCGCCGCAGGAACTGATAGCGGCCATGAACGCACAGATGAAAGCTGAGCGTACCAAACGCGCCGATATCCTCGCCGCCGAAGGCGTACGCCAGGCGGCCATCCTGCGCGCCGAGGGCGATAAGCAGTCGCAAATCCTTAAAGCGGAAGGCGAACGTACCTCCGCTTTTTTGCAGGCGGAAGCGCGCGAGCGTCAGGCCGAAGCCGAGGCCAACGCCACGCGTATGGTGTCAGAAGCTATCTCTGCCGGGGATATCCAGGCGATTAACTACTTTGTGGCGCAGAAATACACCGATGCCCTGCAAAAAATTGGCGAAGCGAATAACAGCAAAGTGGTGATGATGCCGCTCGACGCCAGCAGCCTGCTCGGCTCGGTGGCCGGTATCAGCGAGCTGCTGAAAGAGAGCCGTCAGGAGCGCAAACCGTGATGCTGATGGAGCTGATTGCGCATCCGCACTGGTTCTGGCTCACGCTGGGCGGTTTACTGCTGGCAGCGGAGATGCTCGGCACCAGCGGTTACCTGCTGTGGAGCGGCGTGGCGGCGGTGCTGGTCGGGATCATTGAGTGGCTGTTTCCGTTCTCGTGGACCAGCCAGGGCATGCTGTTCGCCACTCTGACGCTGCTGTGCGTGTTTTTCTGGTATCGCTGGATGCGCTTTCGCGAAAGTGCGCAGCAGCCCAATACACTTAATCAGCGCGGCAGCCAGCTGATTGGCCAGCACCTGACGTTAGACAGTGCGCTAAAAGACGGCGTCGGTCATGTGCGCATTGGTGACAGCAGCTGGCGCGTGCAGGCGCAGGAAGATTTGCCAGCGGGCACGCCGGTGATCGTGACCGGCGTGTCAGGCATCACGCTGCTGATTCAGCCGCGTTTGCCGCCCTCCTGATGACCGCAGCCCGCCAGGTGATTGATGATAGGACATTCGGCACCGTCATCGCCCGGGCAGGCTGCAGCCAGGTCCAGCAGACGTGCGCGCATCGCGTGCAGCTCTTCAATGTGCGCCGCGATCTCATCCGCCTTTTGCAGGGTGCGCGCTTTAACATCGGCACTGTGGCGCGCCGGGTTATTAAACAGCGCGACCAGTTCGCGACACTCCTCGAGCGTGAAGCCCACCTGCCGCGCCTGGCGCAGAAAATTGAGCTCATCCAGGTGGTGCGCGCCATAACTGCGATAGCCGTTGTCACTGCGTAACGGCGGCGTAACCACCCTTTTCTGTTCGTAAAAACGAATCGCTTTGCTGGTCAGCCCGGTTTTTTTTGCTACATCGCTAATGTTCATCTCTGCCCCTTGACCTTCCCCTGAATGGAAGGTTTAGGCTTTATAACTAATGCAAACCTTGCAGCGAGTCAAACCTGATAAACGAGGAGTTGATGATGTCACACACACAATTACTGGCTCTGGACGGCTTGTCCTGTGGCCACTGCGTTAAACGCGTTAAAGAGGCGCTGGAGCAGCGCAGCGATGTGGAACAGGCCGAGGTAACGCAGCAGGAAGCGCGCGTCACCGGCGCAGCCAGCGCCAGCGATCTGATTGCCACCGTTGAGCAGGCTGGTTATCACGCCACGCTGAAAAATGAGGCGTCCAGCCCAAAGCCTGATCCGTTGCCAGCTCAGGAGCCGCAGCCGGAGGCGCTGACAACGGAGTCGCAGCCGGCAGAAGAGAATCTTGCGGTGCACCATCTGCTGATAGGCGGGATGAGCTGCGCCAGCTGCGTCAGCCGCGTCGAGCAGGCGTTACAGAAAGTGCCCGGCGTGAACCAGGCGCGCGTCAATCTGGGTGAGCGCAGCGCGCTGGTGCTGGGCGATGCCTTACCCTCAGCGCTGGTCAGCGCCGTAGACGAGGCGGGTTATTCTGCGGAAGTGATCGAAGATGAACAAACCCGGCGCGAGCGCCAGCAGGTCAGCGCACGGCAGGCGATGCGCCGCTTTAGCTGGCAGGCGGCGCTGGCGCTGATCGTCGGCGTGCCGATGATGGTCTGGGGCATGGTCGGTGATCACATGATGCTAAACGACAGCAATCAGACGCTCTGGCGCGTGCTCGGTGCCGTCACGCTGGCGGTGATGGTGCTTGCCGGCGGCCACTTCTATCGCAGCGCGTGGCGCAGCCTGCGTCATGCTACCGCCACCATGGACACGCTGGTGGCGCTCGGTACCGGTGCGGCCTGGATCTACTCGATGAGCGTCGCGCTGTGGCCGGCATTTTTCCCGCCGCAGGCGCGCCATCTTTATTTTGAAGCCAGCGTGATGATCATCGGCCTGATTAACCTAGGCCATGCGCTGGAACAGCGCGCGCGCCAGCGCGCCTCACAGGCGCTGGAGCGGCTACTGGATTTAACCCCGGCGCAGGCCTGCGTGATCACCGCTGAAGGGGAAAAGCCGCTGCCGCTGAGCGAAATCGCACCGGGCATGACGCTGAAGCTGGTGACCGGCGATCGCGTACCGGTGGACGGCGAAGTCAGCCGCGGCGAAGCCTGGCTTGATGAAGCGATGCTCACCGGCGAAGCGCTGCCGCAGTCGCGCCGTCCTGGCGATAAGATTTATGCCGGGACGCTGGTGCAGGACGGATCGCTACAGTTCACCGCCCGCGCCACCGGCAGCCATACCACGCTGGCCCGTATTATCAATCTGGTGCGTCAGGCGCAGAGCAGCAAGCCGGAAATGGGCCGGCTGGCCGATCGCATCTCGGCGGTGTTTGTGCCGGTGGTGGTGGCGATTGCCCTGCTCAGCGGAGCGGTCTGGTATGTTGTCGGGCCGCAGCCGCAGCTGGCCTATACGCTGGTGATTGTCACTACGGTGCTGATTATCGCCTGCCCATGTGCGCTGGGCTTAGCCACGCCGATGTCGGTGATCGCGGGCGTCGGCCGCGCCGCCGAGCTAGGCGTGCTGGTGCGCGATGCCGATGCGCTGCAGCGGGCCAGTGAAGTCGACACCATTGTGTTTGATAAAACCGGCACCCTGACCCAGGGCACGCCGCAGGTCAGCGAGGTGCTGCTGTACAGCGACTGGGATCGTCAGCAGGTAATGCAGGCCGCCGCCCAGCTGGAGCTGGGATCGGGGCATCCGCTGGCGAAGGCCATCGTCGCCGCCGCACCTACCGTCAGTGACGCCCGCGTTGCGCAATTTCGTACAATACGCGGCAAAGGCGTGAGTGCTACTGTCGCTGACAGAACGCTGCTGCTGGGCAATGCGGCGCTGCTGGAAGAGCAGCACATTGACCTGCGCGCCGCACAGCAGGATATCGCGCGACTCGCTGCGCAGGGCGCCACGCCGGTGCTGCTGGCGGATCAACAGCAACTGCTGGGCCTGATCGCCCTGCGTGACCAGCTGCGTCCGGAGAGCCGTGCGGCGCTACAGCGGCTGCATCAGCTGGGCTATCGTCTGATCATGCTGACCGGTGACCATCAGACCACTGCCGAAGCCATCGCTGCCGAAGCGGGTATCGATGAGGTGATCGCTGGCGTGCTGCCGGACGGTAAAGCGCAGGCGATTGCGCAGCTGCAACAGCAGGGGCGCAGCGTGGTGATGGTGGGCGACGGCATCAACGACGCTCCGGCGCTGGCGCAGGCGGATGTGGGGATCGCCATGGGCGGCGGCAGCGATGTGGCGGTTGAAACCGCGGCGATGGCGCTGATGCGCAACGATCTGCACTGCGTGGCCGACGCGCTGGCGATGGCCAACGCCACGCTGCGCAATATGCGGCAGAATCTGCTGGGTGCCTTTGTCTATAACAGCCTGGGCATTCCGATTGCTGCCGGCGTGCTCTATCCGTTTACCGGTGTGCTGCTCAGCCCTATCGTCGCCGGTGCCGCCATGGCGCTGTCGTCGATCACCGTGGTGAGCAATGCTAACCGTTTGCTGCGCTTTAAACCGGCGCAGCGGCAATAGCAACCTCTGCCCTGTCTTTCGCTGAGCGAAATCGCTAGCATGGATTTTTGACTTAAAAAGGACACGGCATGAGACGCAGTGTGTGGCACCGCCTGCAACAGCTGGCCAGCAGCCTGTTCCCCGCCAGCTACAGCTGGCCCGCCATGGATATCAGACTCGGAGACCGCCGTCTGCATCTGGCTGGCAGTATTCATATGGGCACGCGCGATATGCAACCGCTGCCGGCCGGCTTGCTGCGCCAGCTGCAAAAAGCCGATGCGCTGGTGGTGGAAGCGGATATTACCCGCGGCAGTTCACCGTTTAGTGAGGGTGAAGCGTATCCGCCGCTGGCAACGCGGCTGACGCCAGAGACGCTGCAACAGCTGACGGCGCTGTGCGATGAGCTGTCACTGAACATCGCGCTGTTTGATAGCCTGCCGTTCTGGCAAATTGCGCTGATGCTGCAGGCGCAGCAGGCGCAGCGGCTGGGGCTGCGACCGCAGTACGGTATTGACTATCAGCTGCTGCAGGCAGCGCAGGCGGCAGGAAAACGCATTATTGAGCTGGAAGGGCCGGAAACGCAGATCGCGTTGCTGAAATCACTACCGCAGGATGGCCTGGCGCTGCTGCTGGATACGCTGGAACACTGGCACACCAACGCGCGACTGCTGCAAACCATGATCAGCTGGTGGCTGGATGCGCCACCCGCCAGCCAGCCGGTGGCGCTGCCGACTACGTTCAGCAGTGAACTGAACGATACCCTGATGCGCAACCGTAATCAGCACTGGCGCGAGCTGCTGCTGGCGCTGCCGCGCGGACGCTATGTGGTGGCGGTCGGTGCACTGCATCTGTACGGCGAAGACAATTTGCCGCAGCTGCTGAAGGCATAAAAAAAAGAAGGCCAATATTGCTATCGGCCCGTCAAAGAGGAATTTGTTTATGATTTTGGTTATCGCCAGGGTGACTGGCGCCGGCCAATTTTCGCGCAAAGTTCAGATTTTCGCCAGTACTTTCACGCAAACCGAGATAAGAATTTTCGTAGCAAGGATTGAATATGACACCCGCCGTAAAACTGCTGGAAAAACAACAGGTCGCTTTTACCCTGCATCCCTACGAGCATGACAGCCATGAAACCCACTTCGGTGACGAGGCGGTGCGCAAGCTCAACCTGGATGCCCGCCAGGTGTTTAAAACCCTGCTGGTGGCGCTTAACGGTGATGGCAAAGCGCTGGCAGTGGCGGTGACGCCGGTCTCTTCACAGCTGGATTTGAAAAAAGTCGCCAAAGCGCTGGGGGCAAAAAAAGCCGACATGGCCGATCCGCAACTGGCGCAGCGCGTCACCGGCTATCTGGTGGGTGGCATCAGTCCGCTGGGGCAGAAAAAGCGGCTGCCGACGGTGATCGATCAGCAGGCCAGCGAATTCCCGACCATCTTTATTTCCGGCGGCAAGCGCGGGCTGGATATCGAACTGGCCGCGCAGGATCTGGCAAGGCTGCTGGATGCCACGCTGGCTGACGTGGCGCGCCGCGATTAATCAGGCTGCTGCGCGCACAGCTGGTCGATCATCCAGCGGCCGGCCGGGCCCGGCGGATTGCGCCGCGACCAGATGACATCCACCGCAATATGCTGCGGCCAGCCCGGCACCGGCAGCTCGCGCAAGACCTGATGACCAAACTGCTGCACCAGCCAGCGCGGCAGTACGCTCCAGCCAAACCCCTGCTCCGCCATCTCCAGCAATAAAAGATAGGTTGGGGCCGACCAGGTGCGGCCCGCCGGCAGCGGCTGGCGGGTTTCCACCCAGGTATTGAGCCGCAGCTGACGCAATTCGCCCAGCTGCGCCTCGCTCACCTGCGAACGGGCTGCCAGCGGGTGATCCTGATGCAGGAAAATCGCCATTTGCGCTTCAACCTGCAGTCGCGCCACCGCCAGATCCGGCGGCAAACGCGGCTGGGCGCGCACCACGCCAAGATGTACGCGCCCGGCCTGCAGTAAATCCAGCACATCCTCATCTTCTGCAATCATGCATTCAAATTCGATATCCGGATAGCGCGCCTCAAAGCGCGTCAGCAGATTTTCATGGTGATCGGCCTGCCAGAAGTCGGAAATGGCCAGGCTGAGTCGCGGCTCAACGCCCTGCGACAGCCGCACCGCCAGTTCATCCAGCCGCTGGCTGGCAGCAAGAATTTGCTGCACCTGCGCCAGCGCGCGCTGGCCCTGAGCGGTCAGCACCGGCTGGCGTCCGCTGCGATCAAACAGCGCAAAGCCTAAGTCATCTTCGAGATTGGCCACCGCGCTACTGATGGTGGACTGACTTTTTGCCAGCGCACGCGCCGCTGCAGAAAACGAGCCGCTGGCGACGGTCTGAACAAATGCCTCAAGGGATTCTGGTGAGTACTTCATGCTGAACCATCGCTTTTATCGATAGGTAATCATTTTATCTTAGCATTGTGCAGTGAGAAAATGCGTGGCGTTACTCAAAAGGAGGTTTATATGCGTACCCGTTCACTGAAAGAACGTTTTTGTCATGCCGCAGGCTTTGAAGGGTTAGCGATCGTCACGGTTGCGCCGCTGGCCGCCTGGGTTATGGATAAACCGCTGTTTCAGATGGGCGCGCTGGCGATTATGCTGTCGACCGTCGCCATGCTGTGGAACATCATTTATAACAGCGGCTTTGACCGTCTCTGCCCGCCGCAGCGCCAGCGCGGTCTCGGCCTGCGCGCGCTGCATGCGCTCGGCTTTGAGGGCGGCTTTATCCTCATCGGCCTGCCGATTGCCGCGTGGATGTTGCATATTTCGCTGCTGGACGCTTTCCTGCTGGAAGTGGCGTTCTTTCTGTTCTTTCTGCCCTACACCATGGCTTACAACTGGGCATGGGATAAGCTGCGCCAGCGCTGGGTGAGCCAGAAATCCTGCAGCGCCTGAAAAACCACGGGCGGCTGAAGTGCCGCCCGTTTTGTCACTCATGCGCCGCGCGTGGCCAGATCCACGCCAGGATCATCTGCGGATAGCTGCGCTTCTTTTGCTTCTCCAGCGCTTTGTCGCGCTCCTCAACCTGCTGCGGTGTCAGATGCACAATCTGCGGTGGCGCATAATCGGCGACGCGCAGCGGTGAGTGCTGACTGACATAGCTGCGCAGCACCTCCGCATCACGCAGGCCGCTGTTGCGGAAACCAGCATGGCCATCAATCACCGGGTAGCCGTCGCCGCCGCTGGCGTTAAAGCTGTTGGTGGCCATGCGATAGGTTTTATCCAGCTGCAGCGGCTCGCCATTGATTTTCACTGCGCTGACGCTTTTGCCATCGGCCACCAGGCTGATGTTGCTGAACTGCGCGAAACCGCCGGAATCGGCTTTGATATTCGCCACCGTCGCCAGGTAGTTCAGCAGCTCTTTGCCCGTCAGCGTCACGGACACCACCTGATTGCCAAACGGCTGGATCTGCAACAGATCGCGCCAGCTGATCTCGCCCTGCGCCAGCGAGGTGCGAATACCGCCGCCGCTGATAACGGCAAAGTCGGCCTGAGTGGCCGCCATCTGCGCGCGCAGGATCAGCTGAGCCAGTGGCATTTGTTCAAAGCGCACCTTGCTGCGGTCGCCATCAAACACGCTGTCGCTGCGACCCACGTTGACCGCCAGCTGTTTGCCGGCGCGCAGCTGATACGGCGTCAGCAGCTTCATCATTGCGCCGTTCTGCGCTATCGCTTCCTGATACGGCAGCCAGGTTTCGCTGCCATCAAGGTTCTTTACCTTGTGCTTAAGGTTGACCGGAATCAGCTGATAGTTATCCAGCGTCAGCTCACCGTTGCGGAAGGTGAAATCGCCGCGACCGACAAATTTCCCCCACTCTTTTGCCTGCACGATCCACACGCCGTTCTGGCGATCCGGCTGGCACGGCTGTCCGGGCTGATAATCCGCCACGCTGACGTTCTCTTTTGCCATGCACACTGCATCATGCGAATGCCCGCCGACGATCACGTTAACCGTGCCCGGCGGCAGGCGGCGCGCCAGTTCCACATCGCCCGGTGCGTTGCTGCCATGCTGCCCGTCGTCGTAGTGGCCCATGTGCGTCAGCGCGATAATCACATCCGGCTTGTCGCTGGCGCGCAGTTCCGCCACCGCTTTTTCCGTCTCTTTCACCGGATCGCGAATCTCTATCTGCGCCACGTTTTGCGGATTGGCGATGCGCAGCGTGTCAGTAGTGGTCAGGCCGATCACCGCAATTTTCAGCCCCATGCGATTAAAAATCGCCCACGGCTTAAACAGGCGCTTATCGCTGCCTTTGGCATAAATGTTGGCGGCAAGAAACGGAAACTTCGCCCATTTCTGCTGCTTTTGCAGCACGCTGAGCGGTTTGTCGAATTCGTGGTTACCGAGCGCCATCGCGTCATAGCCGATAAGGTTCATGCCGCGAATGTCCGGCTCGGCGTTCAGCACATCCGATTCCGGCACGCCGGTGTTGACGTCGCCCGCCGACAGAATTAGCGCGCCGCCGCCCTTCGCCTGCACATCATACCGCTGCTGATCCATTAGCGTTTTTTGCGCGGCCAGACCATATTCACCCTGCGCATTGGCCCAGAAGTGGCCGTGATGATCGTTGGTGTGCAAAATGCTGAAACGGTAGCTGCGGTCCGGCTGCCACGCCTGCGCCAGCAGCGGCAACAGCAGCATAATCAGCGCCAGCCAGCGCCCTCTGTGCGGTGATAACAACAAAGCCGATCTCCTTATTCTGCGTTTTTTACCGGGCGGTGCGCCGGATGTGCTTTTTCGCCCTTCTGTGTCGCACAGTTCGCCCTTTAACTCAAGGCCAAAGGCGAATACAGTCATGCATGACGTAACAATCTGATAACGAAATTCCCACCCCTTCAGGATCTTTATGGCAAGTGAACAGACGTTAACCCCGACGCGGCGCACCGGGCGTACAGCTTTTGGCATTCTTGGTGCCATCAGTCTCGCGCATCTGCTGAACGATATGCTGCAATCGCTGTTACTGGCGATCTATCC
This sequence comes from gamma proteobacterium symbiont of Lampromicra miyakona, assembly GCF_059730895.1. NCBI lineage: Bacteria > Pseudomonadati > Pseudomonadota > Gammaproteobacteria > gamma proteobacterium symbiont of Lampromicra miyakona. The sequence continues at coordinate 2,913,108 of NZ_AP035932.1, forward strand.
GCTGCTGCAGAAAGATTTCAGCCTCAGCTTTGTGCAAATTGGTTTGATTACGCTGACGTATCAGGTTACTGCCTCATTATTACAACCGCTGATTGGCTATTACACCGACAAATATCCGAAACCCTGGTCACTGCCGGTCGGGATGGGGTTTACCCTGTTCGGTCTGGTGCTGCTGACCTTTGCCAGCACTTATCCGCAGGTGCTGCTGGCCGCGGCGCTGGTTGGCTGCGGCTCATCGGTGTTCCATCCGGAATCGTCGCGCGTGGCGCGCATGGCCTCCGGCGGCCGCCATGGGCTGGCTCAGTCGCTGTTTCAGGTCGGTGGTAACTTTGGCAGCGCACTGGGGCCGCTGCTGGCCGCCATCATCGTCGCGCCCTATGGCAAAGGCCATCTCAGCTGGTTCATGCTGGCCGCGCTGCTCGGCATCATTGTGCTGCTGCAGGTGAGCCGCTGGTACAGCCACCAGCAGCGCGCCACCCAGGCCAGCGCTGCCAGCAGGCCGCGTAACCCCCTGCCGCGCAATAAAGTGGCGCTGGCCATCGGCATACTGCTGCTGCTGATTTTCTCCAAGTACTTTTACCTCACCAGCCTGAGCAGCTATTACACCTTCTATCTGATGCACAAATTCGGGCTGTCCGTGCAGGCCTCGCAGTTCCATCTGTTTGCCTTTCTCGGCGCGGTCGCCGCCGGCACCATTATCGGTGGGCCGATAGGCGATAAAATCGGGCGGAAATATGTCATCTGGGGATCGATTCTCGGCGTGGCGCCGTTTACCCTACTGTTACCGCACGCCAGCCTGATGTGGACCAGCGTGCTGAGCGTAATTATTGGTCTGATCCTGGCCTCGGCGTTTTCCGCCATTCTGGTCTATGCCCAGGAGCTGCTGCCCGGGCGTATCGGTATGGTTTCCGGGCTGTTTTTCGGTTTTGCTTTTGGCATGGGCGGCCTCGGCGCGGCGGTCCTGGGCGTAGTAGCCGACCACACCAGTATCGAATGGGTGTATCAAATCTGTGCCTGGCTGCCACTTATTGGCCTGTTGACCGCTTTCTTACCTGATCAGCAGCAGCGCTGAGCCCTTTCGGGGGGCAACTATTTTTCTCTGCCCCCCTCCATTCTGCATAAATCCTGCCGATATGCTGAGATAACTGAGGAAAATAGCGCTTCGGCTGCGTTTTTGTCTCATTTTTTCAATTTTTTCGTCTTTCACCGCTCAAATGTTTAAACGCGGCGAACGATTGTGCATTACACTAGGTTGTTACAAGCGGATACATTTGCACACAAGGAGACAGGCATGCATCACACTACCCCGTTGATCACCACCATTGTCGGAGGTCTGGTCCTCGCATTTCTCCTTGGTATGCTGGCGAATCGCCTGCGCATCTCGCCGCTGGTCGGCTATCTGCTGGCCGGCGTGCTGGCGGGTCCTTTTACCCCGGGCTTCGTCGCGGATACCAATCTGGCCCCCGAACTGGCTGAACTCGGCGTCATTCTGCTGATGTTCGGCGTCGGTCTGCACTTCTCGCTTAAGGATTTGATGTCGGTAAAGTCGATTGCCATTCCCGGTGCCATCGCGCAGATCGCGGTCGCCACGCTGCTGGGAATGGGTCTGTCATGGGCGATGGGCTGGTCATGGATGACCGGTCTGGTGTTTGGCCTGTGTCTCTCCACCGCCAGTACCGTGGTGCTGCTGCGCGCGCTGGAAGAGCGTCAACTGATTGATAGCCAGCGCGGGCAAATCGCCATCGGCTGGCTGATCGTCGAAGACCTGGTGATGGTGCTGACGCTGGTGCTGTTGCCAGCCATTGCCGGCATGCTGGAGCAGGGAAATGCCAGCCCGACGCTGCTGGCGTGGGACCTGTTACTGACCATCGGCAAAGTCGCTGCCTTTATGGTGCTGATGATGGTGGTCGGCCGCCGCGTGGTGCCGTGGATTCTGGCCAAAAGCGCCGCCACCGGTTCACGCGAGCTGTTTACGCTGTCGGTACTGGCGCTGGCGCTGGGTATCGCGTTTGGTGCGGTGGAATTCTTTGACGTCTCCTTTGCCCTCGGCGCCTTTTTTGCCGGCATGGTGCTGAATGAATCAGAGCTCAGCCACCGGGCAGCACACGACACGCTGCCGCTGCGCGATGCGTTTGCCGTGCTGTTTTTTGTCTCGGTCGGCATGCTGTTCGACCCGATGATCCTGCTGGAGCAGCCGCTGGCGGTGCTGGGTGCGCTGGCCATTATCGTGCTGGGTAAATCGATTGCCGCCTGGCTGCTGGTCACGCTGCTCGGCCACTCGCGGCGCACCGCGCTGACCATCTCCGTCAGCCTGGCGCAGATTGGCGAATTCGCTTTTATCCTCGCCGGACTGGGGATTTCGCTCGGCATGCTGAGCGACGAAGGCCGCAACCTGGTGCTGGCGGCGGCGATCCTCTCCATCATGCTTAACCCGATTCTGTTTACCGTGCTGGAGCGTTATCTCGACAAAACCGAGACCATGGAAGAGCAGACGCTGGAAGAGGCAATTGAAGAAGAGAAGCAGATTCCGGTGGATATCTGCAATCATGCGGTAATTGTGGGTTATGGCCGCGTCGGCAGCCTGCTGGGACAGCAGTTGATGGAAGCTGATGTGCCGCTGGTGGTGGTGGAGAATTCGCGCCCGCGCGTCGAAGCGCTGCGCGAACAGGGCATCAAAGCCGTGCTGGGCAACGCGGCGCGAGTCGATACCATGGATTTAGCGCGTCTTGACTGCGCGCGCTGGCTGCTGCTGACCATCCCCAACGGCTATGAAGCCGGGGAAATTGTTACCGCCGCGCGCGAAAAGCGGGCAGATATTGAGATTATCGCCCGGGCGCATTACGACGACGAAGTGGCCTATATCATGGAGCGTGGCGCCAATCGCGTGGTAATGGGCGAGCGGGAGATTGCCAACAGTATGCTGCATGTATTGCAGGAAGAGATCGCGCAAAACCCGATTGTGCGCGAGTGCCCGATTTAAGACGTTATTAATTTGCCAGGTCGCCATGAATGGCGCCCCTACCATAAGGTGCGCCGCCATGGAGACCCATGTAGGGTGCGCATTCATGCGCACCGTTTCGCAAAGCGCAGATATCCATGACGGATAGCTGGTCAACCCGCCGTTATTACCTGTCCCAGTAAGACTCTTCTAAACTGTCTTCCCGCTCCGGCAGCCCGCGCGTCAGACGCGGTGAGTGCTGGTTCAGCACCTGATAACTGACGCGGTTGGCATATTTGCACACCTGCGCCAGCGACGAGTAGGTCAGGTATTCGCGAGCGTGTTTGCTGGAATTTGGCACTTTCTGACGGTGGAAATTGTTGGCGGTAATATCGTGCAGCAGCGCCGCCAGGGCGCCATCACCGGCACCATTGGTGTTCATGATCTTCTCCGGACCGCCCATGTAAGGCGCAATGTGCGAGAAGATACGCAGCGGCTGCTGACAATCCTGATGACGCATGGCGCGGCTGAACTCAAACTGGTTGAACTCGGCAATCGCCCCCGGCAACAGCGGATGATTGGTTTTGCGCTTAAACGCCTCTTCGGTGAACCCGGCCATATACAGCCCGGTCGGTCCGGCGGTGCACAGCACCAGATCGACCCAGTCGAGCGCCATGTTGGAGGCCAGCAGCGGATCCGCTTCGCCGGTCAGCGCGAACGCTTCCTCTTCATTCATCGCCACAATTGAGACGTGTTCGCGCAGGAAATCGCGCCAGAACTGCGGGTTATCCTGAATCACATATTTGGTACCCAGCGTCAGCACCACCGGTACATTGTGCTTTTTGGCGAACTCAATGGCCCGCAGCGTCGCTTCCGGCATCGGTTCGCCCGGCTGACAGCGCACCAGGTAGGATGTCAGCACCAGCGCCGACGCACCGGCAATCACCTCTTCCGGAATACTGGCGGCCTGCAGCTGGTTCATCAGGCCAGGGCTGATAGCAAAAGTGCGCTCGCCCTGCTCGCCGATCAGGGTAAAGCAGCGGCCAATGGCGCCATCGACGCCCTGCAGGAAGTTAAGGTCCATGCGGCTGGATGTATTGCACAGGTAGCGATAGGCGTAACCGCCAATCTGGATGTTGTTACACATCACGCCGAGCAGCACCGAACGGTCATCGGCCAGCACCGAGTAGTTGTGCAGCGTATTACCGATGGTGCCGCCGGCAAACTGGTGGCTGATCAGCTGCTCGCGCATCAGCTCGTTGTACAGCGCTTCGGCGGTCGCATCGTCGATCACCAGCGAATGACCGGCGCTCAGGCCATAGCGCTGCAGGAAGTCGTCATCGACTTTGGCTTCAATATCCACCAGCGTCTGGTCGATACCCACCACCCAGCTGCCCTCTTCCTGCTCCTGCTGGGAAGCCTGCAGCAGCGGATCGCGCGCGTTGACGGGAAAATAGTGTTTGGATTTGCGTTTGCCGGGAAATTTCATGAAAGCTGCCGTCAGGGAAAATCAGGCAGAGAATGATATCACATTCTCTGCCGCACCCTTAGCGGCGCGCTTGTATCAGCTGCACCATCATCTCGATGTGCTCATCATCCGCATTAAGCGCCGGAATGTATTCAAATTTCTCGCCGCCAGCGTGCAGGAAGATTTCGCAGTTTTCGCCGCTGATCTCCTCCAGCGTCTCAAGGCAGTCCGCCGCAAAGCCCGGACTCATCACCTGCACATGTTTGATCCCTTTGGCCGGCAGGCTTTTCATGGTCTCATCCGTGTACGGCATCAGCCATGGCTCGCGGCCAAAGCGCGACTGGAAGGTCATCATGATTTTATGCGGCGCAATGCCGAGCGCGGCGGCCAGGGCGTCGGTGGTGTCTTTGCAGCGCAGCGGATAATCGTCGCCTTCATTGGCGAAGCGCTGCGGAATGCCGTGGTAAGAGAGCACCAGCAGATCCGGCTCGCCGTGTTGGGCAAACGAGCGCTCCACCGAGGCCTTCAGCGCGGCGATATAGGCCGGATGTTCGGCGTAATCGCGAATAAACGCTACTTCCGGCAGGGAACGCAGCGGTTTAAAGCTGGCCGCCAGGCCATCCCACACTGCCGCCACCGTGGAGCAGGAGAACTGCGGATAGAGCGGCAGCACGATGAATTTGGTGACACCCTGCGCCAGCAGACGCTCAACCGCACCGTTGAGGCTCGGCTGGCCGTAACTCATGCCCAGCTCTACCGGCATATCGAGCCGCTGCGCCAGCGCGGCACGCTGCCGTTTGCTGAACACCATCAGCGGGGAACCTTCGTCCATCCACACCGATGCGTACAGCTTCGAGACGCGCGGCGAGCGGAACGGCAGAATGATGAAATTGAGAATCGGCCACCACAGCCAGCGCGGCGTATCCACCACGCGCGGATCGCCGAGGAACTGTTTCAGATAGCGTTTCACCGCCGCGGTGGTCGGTGCGTCTGGTGTACCTAAGTTAACCAGTAAAACCCCAGGCTTATCTTGCCTCATTGTATTTCCTTGATGTCGCAGACAATGGTTCTGAATCGGGGGAAATTGTAGCGGAAAAAGCGGAGGGGGAAAGCAATTGCTGCAAAAGGGCCGGACAACCGGCCCTGGTCACCACTTAGCCAAGGATATTGGCCAGCTGTGCACTCACTTCGGTCACCTGACGGGTGCCGTCGATTTTGTGGTATTCGGTGTTACCGGCTTCGGCTTCTTTGCTGTAGTAAGCAATCAGCGGCGCGGTCAGCTGATGGTATTCCACCAGACGCTTACGCACAGTCTCTTCCTGGTCGTCTTTACGCGTAGTCAGCTCTTCGCCGGTCACGTCATCTTTACCTTCCACTTTTGGCGGATTGTATTTGATGTGGTAAACGCGGCCTGACGGCGCATGCACGCGGCGGCCGACAATGCGATCGACAATCAGCTCGTCCGGTACGGCGAACTCGAGCACGTAATCCACCTTGATGCCCGCCTCTTTCATGGCGTCAGCCTGCGGAATGGTGCGTGGGAAACCATCGAGCAGGAAGCCGTTTTTGCAGTCTTCCTGCGCGATACGCTCTTTAACCAGCGCAATCACCAGTTCGTCCGTTACCAGTTTACCGGCATCCATGATGGCTTTCGCCTGCTGGCCCAATTCGGTGCCGGCTTTGACAGCCGCACGCAACATGTCGCCCGTGGAGATCTGCGGAATACCGTATTTCTCCATGATGAATTGAGCCTGAGTGCCCTTACCTGCGCCCGGTGCCCCGAGCAGAATAATACGCATTGCGTAATTCCCCTTGCGAATCGCATTGATCAATCTGAGAAGGCCAAGAACATACCATTATGACCCGCACACCACAAGGCAACGGGCCCCCGGGCGCTGAAAGGCCTACTTTGACCTGCTTTAGCGCTGTGCGCCAGTAGCACGCACGTTTTTAAGAATTTCGGCTGTCTCTGAGCACCTCGCGCAGCCGTTTTTTTAGCGCAGCGGTGACATTCTGCGGCTTATTGCCGTTGCCGCGTACGCTGACCGGCAAAAACAGGCGATGCGGCGCGGGCAGCAGCTGCATATCCGCGGGCAACGCGGGCAGCGCACTGCCGGGCGGCAAGGGCAGCAGCGCAAACGGCAGGCCGGGCTGGTGAATCGATTGCAGCGTGAATGGCGTATCCAGCGTCAGGCAATCGACACTGGCAACGTTGAAGGGCTGCCAGTCGTCCTGCGCCATGCTCTCCAGCGCGCGTTCCGGCGCGTCACCCAGCGCCAGTCCCTGTTCGAACAGCCGCAGTTCGCTGCGCACCAGCGTACTAAAATCATGAGTACGCAGCGCAATCAGCACCAGATCGTCGCTCAGCATCGCATGCTGATTCAGCTGGGTGACAAACAGTCGTGCCTCGCTGATGAGTCGTTTATGCAATACGCTGGCGAAGGAGCCGGACGCGTGCGTCACGCCCTGGCTCTGGCAGGCGTTCAGATTGCGCACCCGGCCCTGCTGCATATCGACGTGATCGACCAGCGCGATATTGCCCGCCATCATCGGCAGGGCCGGCAGCACGCTGAGTTCGCTGACCGGATATTGCGCGGCGTAGCGCGTCTGATTGCGCGCCTGCTCCTGGCGCAGAAACAGTTGCGAGAGCAGCACGCGCGCGATGTGCAGTGAAGGGGCAAAAAACAGATCGTAATTTTCCAGCCGATAGTGACGGGACAGCAAGCCGCGCAGCCGATCGCGCGCCGCCGCCCTGGCAGTAGCCTGTTGTGAAGTCATCACGTGACATTTCTCTTGGTTATTCTGCTGTGTGAAGCTGGCGCTGGCAGCGGACATCGCCGCTGGTGTACACAGCGAAGCCGGTCCGTCAACCCGCCAGATTAAGCAGGAAAGGTTAGGTTAATGCGGCTGGACATTAAAATGATATAAACTGACAATCCCTGTTAGGTTTTTACACAGGGGATGAGTATGACCGCGCTTCCGTCGTTACGTGCACTGCACTATTTTCATCAGGCGGCGCTGCATTGCAGCTTTAGCGTCGCGGCCGAATGTCTCCATGTCACCCACAGCGCCATCAGCCATCAGATTCGCCAGCTGGAGAGCTGGATGGGCAAACCTCTGTTCATCCGCACTAACGGGCGCGTGCGCTTAACCTCTCACGGCGAACGTCTGCTGGTGAGCTGCCAGAAAGCCTTTAGCGAACTCTCTACCACCTGCGTAAGTATTCGCACCGGGATGCGCAATCATCTGAGCGTCGCCTGTACCCCAAGTTTTTTATCCCAGTGGCTGATTCCGCGCATCAGCAGCTTTTACCAGCGCTATCCCGATATTGAAGTGCAATTTCAGCCGCAGGGCGAGATTGCTCAGCTGCGCAGCGAACACACCGATGTGCTGATCCTCAGTTATGAACAGGCGCCGGACGACGACATAGATGCCTCGCTCATCAGCGATGATTACGTTGGCCCGCTGTGCGCCCCACAGTACGCGGCGCGTTTTCACAGCGAGCAGGATCTGGCGTCGCTGCCGCTTTTGCACGCCGATACCCGCCTGCAGGCCTGGGCCGAATGGGCGAAGATCAGCGGCGTGCGCGGTAATTTTTGGCTGGGCAAACATTTCGATAATCTGACGCTGGCGATTCAGGCCGCGAGAAACGGGCTGGGCGTGATTGTGGCGCCGCGCCTGCTGGTGCGTCAGGAGCTGAACGACGGCACGCTGATTGCGCCGCTGGGGTTTGTGCGCGCCGACCGTGCCACCTGGATGATGACCAAGCGGTCACGCCAGCACGATGCGGAGATTACGTTGTTCCGGGATTGGCTGCGGGATGAAGCGCTGAAGTAAGCAAGGGCGGCATAAATAAAAAAGGTCGTCATTAATGACGACCCTACAGAGAGTGGACAGTTGTCGAATCGGTGACAGGTAACCTGTAGGGTCGGCATTTATGCCGACCGTTTCGATTACCGCACCGCGTTACGCCGTCAGCAACTGATTCATGCGGCGGATAAACTGGTTAGGATCGTCCAGCGTGCCGCGCTCAGCCAGCAGCGCCTGATCCAGCAACAGTTCAACCCACTCCGCAAAGCGCGCTTCATCCTGCGTATCAGCCACGCGTTTCACCAGCGTATGCTCCGGGTTGATCTCAAAGATGTACTTCACTTCCGGCACATCCTGACCGGCTGCAGCGAACAGCTTCGCCATCTGCGTGGTCATTTCGTTGGCGTCGGTGGTGACAATCGCCGGCGTGTCGGTGAGGCGATGGGTCAGGCGCACCTCTTTGACGCGCTCGCCCAGCAGGGTTTTCACGCGATCAACAAACGGCTCCAGCGCTTTTTCCGCTTCCTTCTGCGCTTCCGTCTCTTCGTCCGCCAGCTTGCTCAGCGACTCATCCGCTTTGCTCACCGACTGGAACGCTTTGCCATCGAACTCAGTGAGGTAGCTCATCATCCACTCGTCGATACGATCGGACAGCAGCAGGACCTCGATGCCTTTCTTACGGAACAGCTCCAGATGCGGGCTGCTTTTCGCGGCGGCATAGCTGTCGGCAGTGATGTAGTAAATCTTCTCCTGCCCTTCAACCATGCGGCTGACGTAATCTTCCAGCGAAACGGTCTGCGCCGCGCCTTCGCTCTGGGTGGTGGCGAAACGCAGCAGTTTAGCAATCGCCTCCTGGTTGGCATGATCTTCCGCCGGGCCCTCTTTCAGCACCAGACCGAACTCTTTCCAGAACTGCTGATATTTCTCTGCGTCGTCTTTAGCCAGTTTTTCCAGCATCTGCAGGCTGCGTTTGGTCAGCGCGGCGCGCAGGCTCTGCGTGACGCGGCTGTCCTGCAGGATCTCACGGGAAACGTTGAGCGGCAGATCGCTGGAATCTATCAGGCCACGTACAAAGCGCAGGTAGTTCGGCATGAACTGTTCCGCGTCATCCATGATAAAGACACGCTGCACGTACAGCTTCAGACCGTGCTTGCTGTCGCGGTTCCACATGTCAAATGGGGCACGCGATGGGATGTACAGCAGGCTGGTGTACTCCTGCTTACCTTCGACGCGGTTGTGGCTCCAGATGGCCGGATCGCTGAAATCATGGGCGATGTGTTTGTAGAACTCGTTGTACTCTTCGTCGCTGATTTCGCCTTTGTTGCGCGTCCACAGCGCCTGGGCTTTGTTGATCTTCTCCCAGGTGACGGTATCGTTCTCTTCGTCTTTGGTCTCGATCTCCACCGGCAACGCGATGTGATCGGAATATTTGCTGATCACGTTGCGCACGCGCCACGCGTCGAGGAAGTCATCTTCGCCTTCACGGAAGTGCAGCGTAATTTCGGTACCGCGATCGGCTTTCTCAATCTCCGCCAGCGTATACTCGCCTTCGCCGGCGGATTCCCAGAACACGCCTTCGTCGGCTTTGGCGCCCGCGGCACGGGTGCGTACCGTCACTTTGTCAGCCACGATAAACGCCGAGTAGAAACCGACACCGAACTGGCCGATCAGCTGGCTGTCTTTTGCCTGATCGGAACCCATCGATTCCAGAAACGCTTTGGTACCGGATTTCGCAATGGTACCGAGGTTTTCAATCACCTCATCACGGCGCATACCGATGCCGTTATCGCTCAGCGTCAGCGTGCGTTTTTCCTTGTCGACCGAGATACGCACGCGCAGGTCGCCATCGCCTTCGTACAGATCCGGCGTCGACAGTGCGCGGAAGCGCAGCTTGTCAGCCGCATCGGAGGCGTTGGAGATCAGTTCACGCAGGAAAATCTCTTTGTTTGAATAGAGGGAATGGATCATCAGGTGCAGAAGTTGTTTTACCTCTGACTGGAAGCCACGCGTCTCTTGTCCTTTCATGGTCATTGCTACCTCAACAGAATCGGGGTTGATCAATTGTTGAGAGTGAAATGGGGATGGTGGGAAGAATTTCAAGCCGGTATCGCAGCAGGATACCGGCAAGTGGTCAGAATTTAATCTTGTGCCGTCCGGCAAGCGAGTGCGACAGCGTTGTGCCGTCGACCATTTCCAGTTCACCGCCGACCGGAACCCCGTGCGCGATGCGGCTGGCGTCAACGCCATACTGGCCGCACAGCTCGGCGATATAGTTAGCCGTGGCTTCGCCTTCCACCGTGGGGTTGGTGGCGAGGATCACCTCCTGCAGCGTCTCACGTTCAAGGCGCTGCTCCAGCCGATCCAGGCCAATGTCCTGCGGGCCGATGCCGTCCAGCGGCGACAGATGGCCCATCAGCACAAAGTAGCGACCGCCAAACTGGCCGGTCTGCTCGATGGCGTGGATATCCGCCGGGCTCTCCACCACGCAAATCTGGCCGTTTTGCTGACGGCGGGGATTGGCGCAGATGGTGCAGATCTCCTGCTCGGTGAAGGTGCGGCAGTCGGAACAGTGGCCGATTTCTGCCATGGCGCGGGTCAGCGCCTGCGCCAGACGCATGCCACCGCTGCGATCGCGCTGCAACAGATGAAACGCCATGCGCTGCGCCGATTTCGGGCCAACGCCCGGTAAACAGCGCAGCGACTCCATCAAAGCTTCAAGCAGTGGACTGGTTTGCATCAGAACGGCATCTTGAAGCCAGGCGGCAGCTGCATACCGGCAGAGACGGACGCCATCTTCTCTTTCTGCGTTTCATCAATACGGCGCGCCGCATCGTTGAACGCCGCAGCGATCAGATCTTCCAGCATCTCTTTGTCATCTTCCAGCAGGCTGGGATCGACTTCCACGCGGCGGCAGTTGTGCGCACCGTTGATGGTCACTTTGACCAGGCCAGCCCCTGATTCGCCGGTGACTTCCAGTGCGGCGATCTCTTCCTGAACTTTGGCCATTTTATCCTGCATCTGCTGGGCCTGTTTCATCAGGTTGCCCAATCCGCCTTTACCAAACATAGTTTTCTCTCTCTGCTGGGGCTGCGCGCAACGCTGCGCGACAGCGTGATCATACGGGTCGGATACTCTCTTCATCCAGGTCCGCATCAAAGAAGCGACGCAGCGTCTGAATGTGGGTATCGCTTTCGATCGACTGACGCGCCTGCGCCAGTTTCTCTTCATAAATGGCCTGACGCCACTCCAGCGGCGTCAATACCGCCGGATTATCGTCTTCCACGATGGTCAGTTCAACCGGCTGGCCGGCCGCCTGGCTCAGCGCGTCCTGAATAGCCTGGCGCGCCGGGGCAGAGTTGAGATGACGCTGGCTGCTGCGCAAATGCAGCGTCACGCCCTGCTCATTCACCTCTTTCCACGCGTTCAGCGCGACCTGCTGGACCAGCTTCGGCAGCGTCAGCGTGGCGATCTCCGCCGCCCAGGCGTCGCGCTGCAGCGCCTCTTCCGCCAGTTTGAGCGCCAGCTCTGGCGTTTTCTCATGCTCCAGCGCAGAACGCAAGGCTTTTGGCGTCGCCACCGGCTCCGGCTTGATCTCCTCCTGCTGCTGGGCTTTCCAGCGATACGCTTCCGGTTTCGCCGGCGCTTTTACCGCCGGTTCAGACGCGCGCTGTTGCACGCGCTCGGTGACGCTTGCCAGACGTTCCAGCGCCGGGTTTGCCGGCCGCGCGGAACGCGCTGCCGGCTCACTCTTTTTTGCTTTGCCGGCTCCCTGACGCAGCAATTGCGTCCGCGCCTGTAACAGCTGACTGGTGGCGTCGGGCAAGTTATCCGGGGCCGGTGCCATATCGGGATAATCATCGGCCGGCGGTGGCGATTCATCCATCGGCGGTGCCATCTGCGGCTGCGCGGCCACAGCGGGTGCGGCTTTGGTCTGAGGCGCTGGCGCGGCAACGGCCGGCGCGGCCTGCGGCGTCAGTGACGGGCGCGCCACCGGTTCAGCGATGGTGGCCTGCGGATGGAACGCCAGCGCACGCAGCAGCGTCATTTCCACGCCCAGCCGGCGATCCGGCGCCAGCGGCAAATCTTTGCGCCCCATCAGCAGCGTCTGATAATAGAGCTGAACGTCAGCAGGCGGCAGCACGCGCGCCAGTTCGCGCAGGCGCTGCGCCTGGCTGGCATCATCTTCGCCAAGCGAGCTGGGCAGCAGCTGGACCATCGCGATACGGTGCAGCAGACGCAGCATCTCGACCAGCAGCGCCTCCCACTCCACGCCGCGCGATGCGGCCTGATTCAGCAGCGCCATCACCTGTTCGCCGTTGCCTTCCACCAGCGCTTCAATCAGCGCCAGCGGCTGTTCATCATCCAGCGTGCCCAGCATTTGCGCCACGCTGTCGCGCGTGACGCTGCCCTGCCCCATGGCAATCGCCTGATCGGTGAGGCTGAGCGCATCGCGCATACTGCCGTCGGCGGCGCGCGCCAGCAGATGCAGCGCGCGCGGCTCGGCGTCAATCTGCTCCTGCTGCAGCACGTGCGCCAGCTGCTGGTGAATCTGTTCAACGTCGAGGGCTTTCAGGTGGAACTGCAGGCAGCGCGACAAAATGGTTACCGGCAGCTTCTGCGGATCGGTGGTCGCCAGCAGGAATTTCACGTGTGACGGCGGCTCTTCCAGCGTTTTCAGCAGCGCGTTAAAGCTGTGGCGCGACAGCATGTGCACTTCATCGATCAGATAGACCTTAAAGCGCCCGCGCGCAGGTGCATACTGCACGTTATCCAGCAGGTCGCGCGTGTCTTCCACTTTGGTGCGCGAGGCGGCATCGATTTCAATCAGATCGACAAAGCGCCCCTGTTCAATCTCGCGACAGTTATCGCACTGTCCACAGGGCGTGGCCGTGATACCGGTTTCGCAGTTGAGGCCTTTGGCCAGCAGACGCGCAATCGAGGTTTTCCCCACGCCGCGCGTGCCGGAAAACAGATAGGCATGATGGATGCGTCCCAGTGACAATCCGTTAGCCAGCGCCGTCAGCACATGTTCCTGACCGACTACGTCGGCGAAAGCCTGGGGACGCCATTTTCGCGCAAGTACCTGATAGCTCATGTGGATTCAATCACTGGAGTTGTTTAACCTGGCACAGCAGCACGCTCAGTTGCGCCGATTCTGCCGTGGGACTTAGGGGAAAAATGCGGTGACGCAAACCCTGTTTATTTTGACAGGAGTGTAACAGCCACAGCCGGATATGCCTATACCCGTGATACGTTGCGCGCTGCGCTTCAGGGCGGAATACGCCTGTCAGGGAGTGCGAAGAGAGGCGCCGCCGGGCATGAAGGCGGGCGGCGCGATGGCCTTAGTGGCCGGGGAAGTTGACCAGGCTGTAGCAGTCGATACCCAGCGCGTTCAGGCGCGCTTCGCCGCTTAAATCAAACAGGTTGATCACGAACGCGGCATCTTTAACTGCACCGCCCGCACGACGAATCAGTTTCACCGTGGCTTCAAGGGTGCCGCCGGTAGCCAGCAGATCGTCCACCACCAGCACCACATCGCCGGGTTTGATGGCGTCTTTGTGCAGTTCCAGCGCGTCTGAACCGTACTCCAGTTCATAGCTTTCGCTGAAAGTTTCACGCGGCAGTTTGCCCGGCTTGCGCACCGGCACAAATCCCACGCCCAGACCCAGCGCAACCGGCGCCCCGAACAGGAAGCCACGCGCTTCGGTACCCACCACTTTGGTGATGCCTTTGTTACGATAACGCTCCACCAGAATGGCGATCGCTGCGGCATACGCCTGCGGATCTTCCATCAGACTGGTGACGTCACGGAACAGGATGCCCGGCTTCGGATAGTCAGGAATGCTTTTGATGCTGTTTTTGATCAGTTCAAGCTGCTGCGCAGTTGCGGTCATAAAGGTTACGCCTGGAAAAATATCTAAAACGCGCAGCTTCCACAGCGCCAATACCCGGAAACCGGGTTAAGCGAAGTAGTTTCTCAAAGGGAAGCCACGCACGAAGATGCCCAAATCTAAGCAAACAGCCGGCTAAATGCAACCCTGATGCTACGGTTCGTGCGGGTTCGCACTTTCTGCTACAACCGGGATGCGCCACAGCATGAGCAGCAGCAACGCCAGCATCGCGCCGAGCAGGATGCGCAGCCACAGCAGCTTCACCAGCCAGATTGAAACCGCAAAGGTGATGACAATCAGCAACATGGCACGGCTTTTGGCACCGGGCGGCATGGCGCGATGCTGCTGCCAGTGGCGCAGATAGCGGCCAAACGGCGAGCGCCACAGCAGCCAGTGGTGAAAGCGTGGCGACGAGCGGGCAAAACACCAGGCGGCCAGCAACACGAATGGCGTGGTTGGTAGTAAAGGTAATACAATGCCCAGCGTGCCCAGCACAATCGCCAGCCAGCCAAGGCTTAACAGTAAAATGCGCTGCATGCCAGATGCCTGAAAAATGTCACAACAGCGCTACGTTAACACAGACGGAATCGAAGTGATGCCTCAACTGCCCGCCCAACAGCGTCTGCACGCAATGATTGACACGCTGCGCCAGCAGATTGCGCAGCAGCCGGACGGTAGCTGCCGTCAGCCGCGCTTTGACGCGCAGCTGTTTCGCTGTAAAGGCACGCGGCTGGCTGACTATCTGCAAGAGCTGCAGCACAATGCGGCGCAGCTCGCGGCGTCCAACAGTGATGCGTCGCGCCGCCAGTGGCTGGCGCAGAAGGTGCTGGACCAGATTGCCGCGCTGCAGCGCGAGTGCAGTAGCCAGCAACTGCGCGTGGTGCGTGAACGGCCGCGGCGCGATCCGCTGCAGCCGAAGCGTGATGAGTACCGCGGCTATGAAACGCGACTGCTGGCCATGCTGCAGCAGCGCGAACAGCACCTGGCACGCGCTGAAACGCTGAGCGTGCAGCAGCAGCTGATGCGCGAGGTGGAGATTCTGCAGGAGCGGCTGGCGCGCTGCCGCGCCGCGCTGCATAAACTGGAGATCGCGGCGCAGCCGTAAGCCGTTCGCTTTCCTCTATACTGGAAACAGCGCTGACGGGAGGAGAAGCATGACCCTTATCATCTGGATTATTATTGGCCTGGCTGCCGGCTGGCTGAAGCGGAGGGTGTTTCCCGGCCGTCCCGGCGGACTGGTGCCGACGCTGGTGCTGGCGGTGATCGGCGCGCTGATTGGCGGCTACATCGCCACGTATTTCACCACGGGCGACCTCGGTACGCTGCATCCGACGGGCTTTGCCGTGGCGCTGGCCGGTGCCCTGCTGATGCTGCTGGTCGCCGCTAAACTACGTATTTAGGAGACACTATGACGCTGGATACCGCGCCGGACGACATCAAGCTGGCGGTCGATTTAATTCAGCTGCTGGAGGAAAACCAGGTGCCCACGGCCACGGTGCTGGCTGCGCTGGCGATTGTCCAGCGCGATTATGAGCAGAAGCTGGCGGCCGAGCGCACCGCTTAGCGCGTGCCGGCGAGCGTCGGGCTCAGGCGCAGCATATCTATAAAGGCCTCGACCACCTGCGGCGCTTCACTCACCAGATCAAAACTTTGCGGATTGAATAACCAGCTCTCCATCATGCCGCTGATGTAGCCGCGCATCAGCAGCGCCGCCTGGCGGGTGTTGAGGCTGGCCGGAAGCTGCCCGGCCTCGATACAGCTGCGCAGCACCTCTTCGATGCGGTCATAACACGCCTGCAGCAGCCCCTGCTGCATCGCCATTAACGTCGACATTTCGCCAACGAACTCACATTTATGGAAGATAATCTCCATTAATGCGCGTCTTTGTGGATCCTTTGCTGTGGCTTCAAGGATATAGATCAGCATCGAACGCATTACAGAAAGTGGATCGCCAGGGTATTTTGTCTGATACTCAAGTTCCACATCGTCGAGCCCGGCGTCGCAGCGCAGCCAGATCTCCTGTAACAGATCGGCTTTATTTTTAAAATGCCAGTAGATAGCGCCGCGCGTGACGCCAGCGGCCGCGGCGATATCCGCCAGTGAAGTGGCGGCCACACCGTGTTCAGAAAAGTGAGCTAAAGCGGCATCCAGAATTTGATGTCGCGTTTCAAGTGCTTGCGCTTTGGTTTTTCGTGCCATAGAGGACTGTTTTTACAAACTGGCAAGTTTACATACATTTGTGAATGTATGTACCATAGCACGACCCGTGTTTTAACGCAGCAATGGGTTTAACGGTTTGTGATCCATTGATCATTTGATATCGGACACTAGAGGTTTATTTATGAATAAAAACAGAGGATTAGCGCCTCTGGCGGCCGCCGTGATGCTTACAGGCAGCTTTTTGTTAACAGGATGTGATGATAATAAATCCCAGCAAGCCGCCCAGCAGCAGCCCCCGGAAGTGGGTGTTGTCACGTTAAAAAACGAGCCCCTGAAAATTACCACCGAACTGCCAGGCCGTACTTCGGCGTTCCGCGTGGCTGAAGTGCGTCCGCAGGTGTCAGGTATCATTCTCAAGCGTAATTTTGTTGAAGGCAGTGATGTTAAAGCCGGCGATTCGCTGTACCAGATCGATCCCGCCACCTATCAGGCCGCCTACGACAGCGCAAAAGGCGATTTAGCCCAGGCTCAGGCCAACGCGCGCGTTGCCCAGCTGACGGTGAATCGTTACAAGCCACTGCTGGGTACCAAATATATCAGCCAGCAGGACTACGATAACGCCGCGGCCACCGCCGCGCAGACCGCCGCAGCCGTACAGGCGGCGCAGGCCAATGTGGAAACCGCCCGCATTAACCTGGCGTACACCAAAGTGACCTCGCCAATCAGCGGCCGCATTGGTAAATCCTCGGTGACGGAAGGTGCGCTGGTGTCGAACGGCCAGACCACCGCGCTGGCGACCGTGCAGCAACTCGACCCGATGTACGTCGACGTGACCCAATCCAGCGATGATTTCCTGCGCCTGCGCGGCGAGCTGGAGTCGGGTCAGCTGAAGCAGAACGACGGCAAAGCTAACGTTACCCTGCTGATGCAGAACGGTAGCGCATACAGCCAGCCGGGCACACTGGAATTCTCTGATGTTACCGTGGATGAAACCACTGGCTCGATTACCCTGCGCGCGATTTTCCCGAATCCGGATCATCGTTTGCTGCCGGGGATGTTCGTGCGTGCACGTCTGGATGAGGGCACTAACCCGACGGCGCTGCTGGTACCGCAGACCGGCGTAACCCGCACGCCAACCGGTGAAGCCACCGCGATGGTAGTGGGCGCGGATAATAAAGTCGAAGTGCGTAAGATTACCGCTAACCAGGCGTTTGGCGACAAATGGCTGGTGACCGATGGCCTGAAAGAGGGCGATCGCGTGATTACCGTCGGTATTCAGCGTGCTAAACCGGGTGCTCAGGTGACGCCGCAGGAAGTCAAAGATGATGCCAAAGCCGCACCGGAATCTCAGTCTGCTAAATCATCGTCATAAACAGGAGCCGTTGATACATGGCTAAGTTCTTTATCGATCGCCCCATTTTTGCCTGGGTGCTTGCCATCATTATTATGCTGGCGGGTGCGCTATCGATTATCAAACTGCCGATCGAGCAATATCCCAACGTTGCGCCGCCGGCAGTTGAAATCCAGGCATCTTATCCGGGTGCAGATGCGAAAACGCTACAGGATTCGGTAACGCAGGTTATCGAACAGAATATGAACGGCATCGACGGGCTGATGTATATGTCCTCGAGCAGTGACTCTTCTGGTACGCTGACGCTGACGCTGACGCTGACCTTCCAGTCTGGTACTGACGCCGACATTGCTCAGGTGCAGGTGCAGAACAAACTGCAGCTGGCGATGCCACTGCTGCCGCAGGAAGTACAGCAGCAGGGGATTCAGGTGAAAAAATCCTCCAGCAGCTTCCTGATGGTCGCCGGTTTCGTCAGCGAAGATGGCAGCATGACGCAGAACGACATCTCAGACTACGTAGCGTCGAACATCAAAGATCCGATCAGCCGTACGCCTGGCGTCGGTGATACTCAGGTGTTTGGTGCGCAGTATGCGATGCGTATCTGGCTCGATCCGCACAAGCTTAACAACTACCAGCTGACGCCGGTGGATGTGATCAGCGCGCTGCAAACCCAGAACACCCAGGTGGCTGCCGGTCAGCTGGGCGGTACCCCACCGGTGCCAGGTCAGCAGCTTAACGCCTCGATCATTGCCCAGACGCGTCTGACCTCGACCGAAGAGTTCGGCAACATCATGCTAAAGGTCAATCAGGACGGCTCACAGGTGCGCCTGCGCGATGTCGCGAAGATTGAACTCGGCGGTGAAAACTACGAGATCATTGCCCGCTATAACGGCAAACCAGCCTCCGGTATCGGTGTCAAACTGGCGACCGGCGCCAACGCGCTGGATACCGCCGACGCGGTGAAAGCGGAACTGGCTAAGCTGGAACCGTTCTTCCCGGCCGGCATGAAAACCGTTTACCCGTACGACACCACGCCATTCGTTAAGATCTCCATTTTCGAAGTGGTGAAAACGCTGTTCGAAGCCATCGTGCTGGTGTTCCTGGTAATGTATCTGTTCCTGCAGAACTTCCGCGCGACGCTGATTCCTACCATCGCCGTGCCGGTGGTGCTGTTGGGCACCTTTGCCATCATCAGTGCCTTTGGCTACTCGATAAACACCCTGACGATGTTCGGCATGGTGCTGGCCATCGGCCTGCTGGTGGATGACGCCATCGTGGTGGTGGAAAACGTTGAGCGCGTCATGGCGGAAGAGGGATTACCGCCGAAAGAAGCCACCAAACGCTCGATGGAACAGATCCAGGGCGCGCTGGTTGGCATCGCGCTGGTGCTGTCAGCGGTATTTATCCCGATGGCGTTCTTCGGCGGCTCAACCGGGGTGATTTATCGTCAGTTCTCGATCACCATCGTTTCGGCGATGGCGCTGTCGGTGCTGGTGGCGTTGATTCTGACGCCAGCGCTGTGTGCCACCATGCTGAAGCCCATCAAAAAAGGTGAACACGGCAAAACCACCGGTTTCTTCGGCTGGTTTAACCGCCTGTTTGATAAGAGCACCAACCATTACGTCGACAGCGTCGGTCACATTGTGCGCAGCACCGGTCGCTATCTGCTGATTTATCTGCTGATTGTGGTCGGCATGGCTTACCTGTTCCTGAAACTGCCTACCTCGTTCCTGCCGGAAGAGGATCAGGGGCTGTTACTGGCGCAGGCGCAGCTGCCTGCCGGTGCGACTCAGGAACGGACGCAGAAAGTGCTGGATCAGGTTACGGATTACTTCCTGACCAAAGAGAAAGACAGCGTGAATTCGGTGTTTACCGTTAACGGCTTTGGCTTCGCCGGTCGTGGACAGAACACCGGTATCGCCTTCGTCAGCCTGAAGCCATGGGATGAGCGTGGTGATGCCAGCCTGAAAGTGCCGGCGATTGCCGGACGTGCAATGCAGGCGCTGGGTCAGATTAAAGATGCCATGGTGTTCCCGTTCAACCTGCCGGCCATTATCGAACTGGGTAACGCCACCGGTTTCGACTTCCAGCTGATCGATCAGGGTAACCTCGGCCATGAGAAGCTGACCGCCGCGCGTAACCAGCTGTTTGGCATGATCGCCCAGCATCCGGATACGCTGGTGGGCGTGCGTCCAAACGGGCTGGAAGATACGCCGCAGTACAAACTGATTATCGATCAGGAAAAAGCGCAGGCGCTTGGTGTGTCGCTGTCCGACATCAACACCACGCTGGGTGCGGCCTGGGGCGGTTCTTACGTCAACGACTTCATCGACCGTGGTCGCGTGAAGAAAGTGTACGTGATGGGTCAGGCCGACTCGCGCATGCTGCCGGATGACATCAGCAAATGGTACGTGCGCAACAGCGCCGGGACCATGGTGCCATTCTCTGCCTTCTCTTCGGCGAAGTGGCAGTATGGTTCACCACGTCTGGAACGTTATAACGGTCTGCCATCAATGGAGATCCTGGGTCAGGCGGCACCGGGCAAGAGCTCGGGTGATGCCATGAACCTGATGGAGAGCCTCGCCTCGAAGCTGCCTGCGGGTATCGGCTACGACTGGACCGGCATGTCCTATCAGGAACGCCTGTCCGGCAACCAGGCGCCTGCACTGTACGCCATTTCGCTGATTGTGGTGTTCCTGTGTCTGGCCGCGCTGTATGAGAGCTGGTCGATTCCGTTCGCGGTCATGCTGGTGGTGCCGCTGGGTGTGATTGGCGCCCTGCTCTTCACCACGCTGCGCGGTCTGAGTAACGACGTGTACTTTGTGGTGGGTCTGTTGACCACCATTGGTCTCTCGGCGAAGAACGCCATCCTGATCGTCGAATTCGCCAAGGATTTGATGGAGAAGGAAGGCAAAGGGCTGGTCGAGTCGACGCTGGAAGCCTCACGTATGCGTCTGCGTCCGATTCTGATGACGTCGCTGGCGTTCATCCTCGGCGTACTGCCGCTGGCGATCAGCAGCGGTGCCGGCTCCGGCGCACAGAACGCCGTCGGTACCGGCGTGATGGGCGGGATGGTGACGGCCACCGCGCTGGCGATCTTCTTCGTGCCGGTGTTCTTCGTGGTGGTGCGCCGCCGTTTCAGTAAGAACAAGTCTGAGCTGGAACAGGGCCATCCGGTGGATCACCCTCACTGATAGTTTCTCTCTGCTAAAAGGCCGCGCAAGCGGCCTTTTTTATTGCGCACTCCCCCTGCCCGCACGTTCCATGACAAACCCGCACCGGACGCGTGGTTGCAATCCTGCGGCGTGAGGTTCATAATATTGTTATATTATAACATTACACGAGAGCACTATTATGAAACCAAACATTCATCCGCACTACCGTCCTGTGGTGTTCCATGACACCACCGTCGACGAATACTTCAAAGTCGGCTCGACGATTCAGACCGATCGTACCATCCAGTTTGAGGGCGAAGAGCTGCCGTACGTCACGCTCGATGTGTCGTCGAAGTCGCACGTTTACTACACCGGTAAACAGAAAGAGTTTGCCAAAGAGGGCAGCGCCGCGCGCTTCAACAAGCGTTTTGGCAGCTTCCTGACGCGCAGCAAATAACCGGAGTTCAGCCACATGCAAGTTGTCAGTTCATTGCGGTCTGCCAAGACCCGTCACAAAGATTGCAAAGTCGTGCGGCGTAAAGGTCGTATTTATGTGATTTGCAAAACCAACCCGCGCTTTAAGGCGGTGCAGGGAAGAAAGAAAAAACGTTAGGAAAGTGTCGTGATAATTGGCCGGGATGCTCCCCGGCCTTTTTTTTACTTCATGCTGTGCAGCAGAGTTTCCACGTTGTGCTTAAACGCCGCCTCATAGGTGGGCGCCGGCCCGCTGGCCGCTGACAGCGCTTCCGGATAGAGCTCGCCACCGGGTTGCGCACCGGTTTCACTGGCGATCTGTTTCACCAGACGCGGATCGGTCTGGTTCTCCATAAAGTAGGTGGTGATATGCTCGGCCCGGAGCTGTTTGATGATAGCGGCGACATCGCTGGCGCTGGCTTCCGCTTCGGTTGAGAAGCCCACCGGCGCGAGGAACGTCACGCCGTAGCGCTGGCCGAAGTAGCCAAAGGCATCATGGCTGGTGAGTACCTTGCGTTTACTTTGCGCCACGCCGGCAAATTCACTTTTGGCCCAGCTATCCAGCTTCTGCAACTGCTGAATATAGCGTTCACCGCTGTGACGGATGTCGGCAGCATCATCCGGATCGGCTTTGATCAGCGCGTTCATCACGTTGGTGGCGTAGATCACGCCGTTGTGCATGCTGTTCCACGCGTGTGGATCGGTGATGGTTTTGCCATCCTCCTCCATTTTGCGCGTATTGACACCATTCGAGGCGACCACCACCGTGCCCTTGTAGCCGGACGCGCTAATCAGCCGGTCCATCCAGCCTTCCATGCCCAGCCCGCTGACGAACACCACATCGGCCTGCGCCAGCGCCTGGCTATCCTGCGGCGTGGGCTCAAAGGTGTGCGGATCGCCATCCGGCCCCACCAGCGATTTCACCTTAACGTGATCGCCACCGACCTGTTTAACGATGTCTGCCAGCACGGTAAAACTGGCTACGGCATCAACGGTTTTTGCCAGCGTCAGCGGGCTAATCAGCATCGCGCCAATCGCCAGACTCAACGGTAACTTCTTCATACCTATCCCCTTGTCATCTTATTATCGACGGCGCAGCAGGCCGCCACATGGTCCTGTCAACACTGACAGCAAAAACAGTACGGCCGCACTCAGTACCACCGCCGGTCCGGCAGGCAGGGCATAGTGCCAGGAGAGCAACAGGCCGATAAAGGCGGCGATCAGCGCCAGCAGCATGGCAATCGCCAGCATGCGCGTAAGGTGACGGCTCCAGAAGCGCGCGCTGGTGGCGGGCAGCATCATCAGCCCAACGGACATCAGCGTGCCGAGCACCTGAAAACCCGCCACCAGATTCAGCACCACCAGCGTGAGGAAAATGCCGTGCACCAGCGGTGCGCTCCATTTCCCCTGCGCACGCAGAAAATCAGGATCAAAGGCATCAATGACCAGCGGCCGGAAGATCACGGCCAGCATCAGCAGGGTGAACGCGGCGATGCTGCCAACCAGCACAATCGCGCCGTTATCCACCGCCAACAGCGAGCCGAACAACACGTGCAGCAGATCGACACTGGAACCGCGCAGTGATACCAGCGTGACGCCGAGCGCCAGCGAACCCAGATAGAAGCCGGAAAAGCTGGCATCTTCCTTCAGGTGGGTATAACGGCTGACCGCACCGGACAGCAGCGCCACCGCCAGCCCGGCAATCAGGCCGCCAATGCCCATCGCTACCAGTGACAGGCCGGATACCAGATAGCCGATGGCGGCGCCCGGCAGTACCGCATGGGACAGCGCATCGCCCACCAGGCTCATACGGCGCAGCGAGAGAAAGACGCCGAGCGGCGTCGCACTGATCGCCAGCGCCATGCAGGCCACCAGCGCCCGGCGCATAAAACCAAACTCAATAAACGGCTGGAGTAACGTCATGACGCCACCCGACACAGCCGCGGTTGCTGCGCACTGTCACGCTCATCCAGCGACAGCACGTCACGAAAATGGCGCGCCACCAGCAGCTTGTCGTGCAGCACCACCAGCAGCGTGGTGCCCGCCCGCTGCTGCTGTTCGAGAATCGACATCAGTAAGGTTATCGTCGGCGTATCAATGCCGTTGAAGGGTTCGTCCAGCAGCCAGAGCTGACTGCGCTGGAGCATCAGGCGCGCAAACAGCACGCGCTGCAACTGCCCGCCGGAGAGCATCGCGGGCTGCGCAGTGGCGAAGTCGCGCATCTGCACCGCCTCCAGCGCGGCATCAATCTCCCGGCGCAGCGCACGCGTGATGCCACCGAACCAGCCGCAGCGCGGCCAGCAGCCCATTGCCACCAGCTCATAGACGGTGAGCGGGAAGCGGGTGTCCAGCTCGCTGCGCTGCGGCAACCAGCCCAGCGCTTTTCGCGGCAGCTGCAGTTCACAGCGTCCCGCCACCGGCGGCAGCAGTCCGGCGATAGTTTTGAGCAAGGTTGATTTGCCCGTTCCGTTGGCCCCGACCAGTGCCGTCATACTGCCGGCCGCCAGTTCGCCATTCACCACCGGCGTCACCGCCCTGCCCTGATAGCCGCCCTGCAGACGATGAAAACGCATCATTGGTGCAGGCCCCAGACGACGGCTAGAGCCAGCAGGCTACTCAGCAGTAGCGCTACCAGCAGGCGCCCGCCGAGCGAGAGAAGTAATCCACTGTGATTCATGATAGGCAGACAAAATGTTATAACATAACAATATACTACCTGATTGCATCATCGCGACGCGCGGACGAAAGTGTTTCAAAAATTGATCAGCGGCGAAATGCCTAGGCGATTTGTGCCATCAAGCCAGCGCCCATCGCAGCAATCGCCCTTTCTGTTTACCAATAGCTTGCAATGTCAGAGCTGAAAGCCAATGATAGAACACTCCTTGCTTTTTACGGGATGCAGAATGCAGTCTATTATTCATAGTGATATTGACGTGAATGAGGATGATTGCGGCAAGTTACGCCAGATTATCCAGGGGAATATTCTCAAAATAGCCCAGGACCTTGCCGGCGATTTACAGTGGTATTCTCAAAACGCGCAATTAGTTCCGGACAGTTTTACCATTATTTCCATTCAGCCCGTCGGCCACAAACGATTTAAAATGCTTTACGATTTCACGTGGGATTTATTTAATCCCTGCCTTGATTTAAATGAAACCTTTACCCAACGTGAAGAAGTTATGTTCCAGACAACGCCCGGTGCGCTGGTGTTTGAGGTGATAGACAATACCCGCCCGTCACCGTGCGACGAATTGTAATATTTAGTAATTGGGTGAGCAAAACTAATGATTGTGGATTATATTTAAAAGGTCGCTGAATTCTTTTTATTCGTGATCGCTCCCTGGTAGCTTTTCCAAATCTCGCCGCGTCGCGGTAACTGTGCTCGCTATGGAGGGGAAAAAGATGGACGAATACTCACCGAAACGGCATGATATTGCCCAGCTTAAATTTCTGTGTGAGAACCTGTTTGACGAAAGTATGGCGACGCTAACCGACAGCCATCACGGCTGGGTTAATGATCCCACTTCGCCAGGCAATTTACAGCTCAACGATTTGATTGAGCATATCGCCTCTTTCACGATGAATTACAAAATTAAGCATGTTGAAGATGAAGCGCTGATTACGCAAATCGATGAATATCTTGATGATACCTTTATGCTGTTTAGCAGCTATGGAATCAATACCCAGGATCTTCAACGGTGGCAACGTTCAGCAAAACGCTTATTTAATCTGTTTGCTGAAGAGTGCGCTTATCTCCTGCAACCCAGCCATTCCTTTTAGCATCAGAGTGAGACCGGTTTATTTATGAGCAACCCAGCCTTAACAAAAACAGACTATTTGATGCGACTGCGTCGTTGTCGCTCAATTGACACCCTTGAACGGGTGATTGAAAAGAACAAGTATGAATTACCCGATGATGAGTTAGCGGTATTCTACTCCGCAGCCGATCACCGTCTGGCCGAGCTGACCATGAACAAGCTCTATGACAAAGTGCCCGGATCTGTCTGGAAGTACGTCCGCTAAGTTTTCTCCCCGCAGGTCGTTTCGTTACTCACCTTTATTTCCACGGATGACAGGCAGGCAAAGGAGTGCCGATACGGTGCTGTGCCGCATTGCGCGCAGGGATTTTACATGGGCAGAAATGGTGGAGGCCCTGCCAGCTACATCCCGGCACACGCGTCGCCTGCTGCGGCTGCTTCCTTCCGGACCTGACCGAGTTCACAAGTTAGCGTTGCGGGAGAACCAACAGGGCCCCCATTGACGAGCTCTCATGTTGAGAGCGCTGGCATTATCGGGGAAGCCCCTGGCAATTGCAAGCGCAGGCCGGGCAACCGTTGGTTTCTTGAACAGGCCGGCGGCAAAACCCTGCAGATAGCCGCAACCGCATGCTAAAGTGGCGCTTTTCCCGCAGACGAGGTGCGTCAGTGAGTGAACAGAGCAATTTTTCCGAGCGCGTCTGGCAAATTGTTGCCGCTATTCCTGCCGGTAAAGTGACGACCTACGGCGATGTCGCGCTGCTGGCCGGTTCACCGCGCGCCGCACGTCAGGTGGGCGGCGTGCTGCGGCGCCTGCCGCCAGGCAGTAAACTGCCGTGGTTCCGCGTGATTAATCGTCATGGTCGTATTTCGCTGCAGGGTGATGATCTTTTTCGTCAGCGCGATGCGCTGGAAGCCGAAGGTATTGAAGTGAGTGATGCGGGAGAAATTGAACTGGCGAAGTATCGCTGGGAGTATTAATGCTGACAGGCCGCACTCCCTTTAAGGCGCGGGAATGGCACTGCAGAAAGTAAAGCGTCACACGCCAGGGATGGCGTGTGCCGAGCGATCAGGGACGAGACAGCGCCTTTACTTTCTGCAGTGCCATTCTGGCGCAGCTTCCGTAACGCGCTGTCTCCCGTTTCAACTTACAGACTGGTTGGTGCCGGCACGGAGGCTGACGGCGTAACCTGAGTTGGCGACGTCGAAGGCACGGTGGTAGCAGCGCCCGGCTGGGTTGGCATCGCCATATTGGTCACCGGTACCAGCAGCAGTTCCGCTTTCGTTCCACCCTGATTAATCACCGGTTTCACCGTATCGGTGATAAACGCCAGCTTGCCGTCGATGGTGATCGCTGCGCTCAGCAAAATGCGCGCGTTCGGCTGGATATCAGCCGGGTTAAAGGGCAGCACAAACTGGAACGGTGCCTGTTTGCCCTCGGTGCGAACCACACGCTGTGACAGCACTTTGGACGGCGCGTCCGCCAGTGACGCATCGGCCAGCGTCACGGTCAGCACCGCATCCGGTGGCAGCGCAATACGCTGGCGAATATAGACGGAACCGCTTACGTTCGGCTGGGCAATCGCCGACGGCTGCCCGGCCACGCTGGCGCCTAAAGTTGGCGTCGGCACGGGTTTACTGTGATCGGCACAGCCTGTGATTGCCACCGCCAGTGTCATACCGCTAATTACATGCCAGAGTTTCATCGATGTCGTCTCCTTATGAACACTATGATTGTCGGCGGTAAATTTATTGGCTGGGTTTTCCACCGCCGATTGCTGTTAATTCTGGCACAAAAATCCGCTTTGCGCCTGAAGCCCCGCCATCCTGCTGAAAACCGGGTAAAAGCGTTGCGCAAACTGGTCGGATCTTTCACACTGACGCCATTGGCATCACTGAGGAATCCGTTATGAGCCAGGCACTGCACAACCTGCTTAATTTATTGAATCTGGAAAAACTCGAAGAGGGCCTGTTTCGCGGCCAGAGTGAAGATCTCGGCCTGCGCCAGGTGTTTGGCGGCCAGGTGGTGGGTCAGGCGCTGTATGCGGCAAAACAAACCGTGCCGGAAGCCCGTATCATCCACTCCTTCCACAGCTACTTTCTGCGCCCGGGCGACAGCCAGAAAGCCATTATTTACGATGTGGAAACCCTGCGCGACGGCAAAAGCTTCAGCGCCCGCCGCGTCAGCGCCGTACAAAACGGTCAGCCGATCTTCTACATGACCGCCTCCTTTCAGGCACCGGAAGATGGCTTCGAACATCAGAACAGCATGCCGCAGGTGCCGGGACCCGATAACCTGCCCTCCGAGCAGGATCTCGCCCACCGACTGGCTGCGCACCTGCCGCTCAAGCTGAAAGAAAAATTCCTCGCCGAGCGCCCGCTGGATATCCGTCCGGTGCAGATCCACAATCCGCTGAAAGGCCACGTTGATGAGCCGCTGCGCCAGGTCTGGGTGCGTGCCAATGGCCAGCTGCCGGACGATCGCCGCATTCATCAATATCTGCTGGGCTACGCTTCCGATCTCAACTTTCTGCCAGTCGCGCTGCAGCCGCATGGCAAAGGCTTCCTTGAGCCGGATATGCAGGTGGCGACGATTGACCACTCCATGTGGTTCCACCGTCCATTCGATCTCTCGGAGTGGCTCCTGTACAGCGTGGTAAGCACTTCAGCGTCCGGCGCGCGCGGCTTCGTGCGCGGTGAGTTCTTCAGCCAGGACGGCACGCTGGTGGCGACGACGGTGCAGGAAGGGGTGATGCGTCAGCGCGAAGCATAAAAAAAGGGGCGATTATCTCGCCCCTTCCTCATCATTATAGTTATAGCGCACTGCTCTTCTGCCAGCCGGCACTTACTGGTTGTAAGCGTTCTCGCCGTGGCTGTTCACATCCAGACCTTCACGTTCCTGTTCTTCCGGTACGCGCAGGCCAACAATCATATCTGCCAGCTTGAAGCCGATGAAGGCGACCACGCCAGACCAGACGATGGTCAGGCCACAGCTGAACAGCTGAACCCAAACCTGATGGCCCATGGTCACGCCTTCTGCATAGCCCACGCCGCCCAGTGACGAGGAGGCAAACACGCCGGTCAGGACACAACCGAGGATGCCGCACACGCCGTGCACACCGAACACGTCGCACGGGTCATCCACGCGCAGCCATTTCTTCAGCGTGGTCACACCCCAGATACCTGCCAGACCACCGGCCAGACCGATAATCAGTGCGCCGCCGACGCCGACATAACCACAGGCTGGCGTGATGGCAACCAGACCGGCGATGAAGCCAGAAGACGCACCCAGCAGTGAAGGCTTACCGCGCAGCGCCCACTCACCGAACACCCACGACAGCACGGCACCCGCAGTGGCCACCACGGTATTCAGGAAGGCCAGCGCCGCGATTTCGTTAGCGGAAGACGCAGAGCCGGCGTTGAAACCGAACCAGCCAACGTACAGAATCGCGGTACCGGTAAACACCATCGGCAGGTTATGCGGCTTGAACGCTTCTTTACCGAAGCCAGCACGCTTGCCTACCAGGTAAGCACCAACCAGACCGGCAACGGCGGCGTTGATGTGCACCACGGTACCGCCAGCGAAGTCCAGCGCGCCATCCTGTGCCAGGAAGCCGCCAGCCCACACCATATGTGCGATAGGCAGATAGGCCAGCGTCAGCCACACCAGTACGAAAATCAGTACCGCCGAGAAGCGAATACGCTCAGCCAGCGAACCAACAATCAGCCCCACGGTAATACAGGCAAAGGAAGCCTGGAACGCCACGTGAATGTACTGATAGAAGCTACCCATCACCGCTTTCAGCTCGATATTTTTCAGCATTGCCCACTGGAAGTTACCGAAGAAGGCGTTGCCTTCGCTGAACGCCAGCGAGTAGCCGTAGACGATCCACAGTACGCATACTAACGCGAACGTCACCGCGACCTGAGTCAGCATCGACAGCACGTTTTTGCCGCGAATCAGGCCGCCGTAAAACAGGGCAATGCCGGGAATTGTCATGAACAGTACCAGCGCGGTACAAATCATCATAAACGCGTTATCGGCTTTATCCGCTACGGCAGGCGCAGCTGCCATCGCAAGAGACGGTAACAGCGCCAGGCTGGTGAGGCCCAACTTAGTCATTACTTTATTCATTTCTTTCCATCCCATCACAATTCAGAGCCCCAGTTACAGTGCTGCTTCGTCGGTCTCGCCGGTACGAATACGAATCACGCGCTGCAGTTCCGCGACGAAAATTTTGCCGTCGCCAATTTTGCCGGTGTACGCGGCTTTGCTGATCACATCCACCACTTCATCCAGCTGATCGTCCGCAATCGCAATATCGATTTTTACTTTTGGCAGGAAGTTAACGCTGTACTCGGCACCGCGGTACAGTTCTGCATGGCCTTTCTGACGACCGAAGCCTTTCACTTCGGTCACGGTCAGGCCCTGAATGCCAATGGAGGATAAGGCTTCACGCACGTCCTCCAGCTTAAATGGTTTGATTACCACGGTAACCAGCTTCATACGTTCCCCTCCGGATATAAAAATAGGTGAGTCTTCGCGGACACGCAGAGAGTTAAGCAAAGGCTGTGCCACAAATGGCAAAAGTGGGCGCTAAGGCTGCCGGGCGCAGAGTATCGCGCTCCGGTATGGCGTAACGGGCAAGGTTTTCATTCGGAAAAACAGAAAGGTGGGACTTTACTGCACTCCTTTGGTGCTTGCGGCCTCAAAGGAGTGCATCAATACAGAACATTCCGATAAATCTGCGCAAAAAAGGTGCAAATCACCCCTCTGCCGTTGCGGGTATGCCCGCCGCGAGTTCATCGCCGGCCTGCTGCAGCTGGTACATCTGCCAGTAACGGCCCTGCTGCGCCAGCAGTTCGGTGTGCGTACCACGTTCGACCACCTGACCACGGTGCAGCACCAGAATCTGATCCGCTTCGGTAATGGTGGAAAGACGGTGAGCAATCACCACCAGCGTGCTGTGCTGGCGCAGCGTGCGCAGCGCCTGCTGAATCGCCTGCTCGGTGCCTGAGTCGATATTGGCAGTGGCCTCATCGAGGATCAGAATCTGCGGCAGCGACACCAGCACGCGCGCCAGCGCCAGCAGCTGCTTCTGCCCGACCGACAGCGTGTTCCCCTGCTCACCGAGCCGGGTATGAATGCCGTCGCGCATCGCGCGGGCCAGCGGTGCCAGCTGCACCCTTTCCAGCGCACGCCACACGTCCTCTTCGCTGATATCGCGTCCCAAACGCACGTTGGCCAATAGCGTATCGGCCAGTACCACCGGATCCTGTTGCACCATCGCCACGCTGCCGCGCAGCGCATCGTGCGTCAGCTGGCGCAGCGGGCGGCCATCCAGTTCTATGCTGCCGCGCGTCACCGGATAGTAGCCCATCAGCAGATTGGCTAAGGTGCTTTTGCCGCTGCCGGTATGGCCTACCAGTGCCACGAAGCCGCGCGCCGGCACCTCGAGATCGATATGGCTGAGCACGTCGCGGTTGTCGCGGTAGGCAAAGCTGACATCGCGCAGGGTGATACGCCCGGAAGTCAGCGGCTGAGCGTCACTGCCGTAGCCCTGCTGCGCCGCATCCATCAGTTCAAAAATACGCTCGCCCGATACCACCGCCTGCTGCAGCATTGACTGCTGCGTGGTGAGCTCGATCAGTGGCTCGTTAAGGCGGCCAAGATAAGTGATAAAGGCGTAAAGCACGCCAACCTCAAACACACCCGGCGTGGCAAAGCTGAACAGCATCAGCAGACCGCACAAAATCAGTGCAGAAAACAGGCTGAGCAGCGGACGCAGCAGAAAGCCGTCCAGCCGCAGCGTCTCCATCCGCGCCAGATAGTGCGAGCGGCTGGCTTCGCCCATGCGCTCGCCAAAGCGCGCCTGCTGGCGAAACTGCTGGATTACACTCATGCCGTTAATCACTTCGTTGAAGCCATTATTGATTTCGGCCAGATAGCTACGTACGCGGCGCGCAATCGGCGTGCTGTAGCGCTGATAGATCAGCATCACCGCTAACACCAGCGGGAAAATCACCAGCGCCACCAGCGCCATACGCCAGTCGAGTGCAAACATCGCCACCAGCATCGCGCCAATCAGCGCAGCGCTGCGCAGCACAGTGGCCACCACCGTGACGTAAAGATCTTTGATCACTTCGGTGTCGTTGGTGACGCGCGAGATAATCTGCCCCACCGGCTGGGTGTCGAAGGCACTGAGCGGCTGACGCAGCGCCGCATTCATCACGTCGACGCGCAGTTGCTGCACGACACCAATCGCCGCGCGGTTAAACAGCAGCGCCTGGAAATAGTGCAAACCCGCTGCCAGCAGCTGCAGCAGCACAAAGCCCACCAGCAGCCCGGCCACGATGCCCCACGGCATCTGGTGTTTTGCCACCAGGTTATCGATAAAATAGCTGACCAGCACCGGACCGGTGACTTCGGCAGCGGCAGCGATCCACAGCATGCCGACGGCCAGCCACAGCGATTTGCGCCACGGTTTGCCGTAGGCCAGCAGGCGTTTCAGCGTTGGCCATAAGCGTTGCGATTTAGCCATGGTCGGCTCCCTGTTCTGACTCGTCCTCATCCAGCGCGGCTTCCAGCTGCTGATAGCGATACATATCGCGATACCAGCCCGGCTGCGCCGCCAGCGTATCGTGATCGCCACGCTGTGCCACTGCGCCCTGCTGCAATACCAGAATCTCGCTGGCTTCGGTCAGCGCCGACAGCCGATGCGCGCTGATGATCAGCGTGCGCCCTTTGCCCCACTGGCGCAGGTTATGCAGGATTTCATGTTCGGTACGGCCATCAACCGCCGACAGCGCATCGTCGAGGATCAGAATCTCCGCGTTGAGCAACAGCGCACGCGCAATGGCGATGCGCTGTTTCTGCCCGCCAGAGAGCATGACACCGCGCTCACCCACTTCGGTAGCGTAACCCTGCGGCAGACGCAGAATGTCATCGTGCACGCAGGCCATCTGCGCCACGCGCTCGATCTCTTCCTGCGTTGCCTCCGGGCGGCCCAGCGCCAGGTTATTCGCAACGGTATCGGAAAACAGGAACGGCGTCTGACTGACCACCGCCAGCCGGCTGCGCCAGCTGTCCAGCCGCAGCTGCGGCAGCGGAATGGCGTGATAGCAAATCTCGCCCTGATCGATATCAAAATGGCGCTGAATCAGGCTCAGCAGCGTGCTTTTGCCGCAGCCGGTAGGCCCGCACAGCCCAAGCATCTGCCCGGGTTGTAGCTGGAAATGCACGTCGCTCAGCACCGGCGCGCTGCTCGCCGGATAGTGGAAGGCGCGGATCGCCACCTGCAGCACGCCCGCTTCCACCGGCAGTGGCTGCTGACCATCCTCAACCGCAGGCGCTTCCGCCAGCAGCGCACCAATACGGCTCCAGGCCGCGCTGCCGCGCTCGACGATGTTAATCATCCACGCCAGCGCCAGCATCGGCCAAATCATCAGCCCTAAGTACATGACGAAGCTGGTGAGCTGCCCGAGCGTCAGTGAACCGTGCCACACCATCCAGCCGCCACCGCCAATCGCCAGCAAATT
Organism: gamma proteobacterium symbiont of Lampromicra miyakona; assembly: GCF_059730895.1. Lineage (NCBI taxonomy): Bacteria > Pseudomonadati > Pseudomonadota > Gammaproteobacteria > gamma proteobacterium symbiont of Lampromicra miyakona. The sequence goes on from NZ_AP035932.1 coordinate 2,945,649, forward strand.
CGAAAAGCCCACGGCGATATAAATGATGGGATCGAAGCGCGCATCAACGCGCGCCACGTGCAGATTTTTGCGGCCGGTGTCGCTGGCGATATCGGCAAACTGGCTCGACTGATGATCTTCCAGGCCAAAGGCTTTGATCATGCGGATGCTGGTCAGGCTCTCCTGCGTTTGGTCGTTCAGGCTGGAGAACGCTGCCTGCGCCACTTTGAAGCGCTGATGCAGACGTGCACCATCTTTCTGGATCGCCAGTGCCATCAGCGGCATCGGAATCAGGGCCAGCAGCGTCAGCTCCCAGCTGATCTGCACGCTCATTACCGCCAGTACCACCAGCCCCATCACCAGCGAATCCACCAGCGTCAGCACGCCTTCACCGGCGGCAAACACCACACGGTCGACATCGTTGGTGGCGCGGGCAATCAGATCGCCGGTGCGGTGGCGCAGGTAAAACGCCGGATGCTGGCGACTAAGCTGGCGGTAAAAATCTTCGCGCAGCTCCACCGCCAGCTGGTAAGAGGCGCCGAACAACAGCACGCGCCAGACGTAGCGCAGCAAATAGACAATCACTGCGGTCACCAGCATCACGCCGATCCACAGAAAAATTTCGCCGCGCGTCAGGCTGTGCTGGGTCACGCCGTCGACAATCACGCCGACCAGATGCGGAGGCAGCAGCTGCAGCAGCGCAATGATAATCAGCAAGCTGATGGCGCCCAGATAGCGCCGCCACTCGCGCAAAAAATACCAACTTAACTGGCTGAATAATCGCACAAAACAATCTCTTGTGATGCCCGTTCAGGGCGCTACCGGCAAGGCGGTGGTGTATTTAATCTCTTCCATAGCGAAGCTGGAGGTGACGTCAATCAGTCCCGGCACGCCGTTAACCAGACGCTTGTAAAACGCGTCGTAGCTCTTCATATCGGCCACCTGAATGCGCAGCAGGTAGTCGTACTCGCCCGCCATGCGGTAGAAGGCCATCACTTCCGGCATCTGCTGTACCACCGCGACAAACTGCTGAAACCAGTCGCTGCTGTGCTGCTGGGTTTTGATCAGCATAAAGGCGGTGAGCGACAGGCCGAGCTTTTCACCATCCAGCAACGCGACGCGCGCCCGAATAATGCCATCATCTTCCAGCTTTTTCAGGCGTTTCCAGCACGGCGTGGTGGTGAGATTCACCGCATCGGCCAGCGCCTGCAGCGACAGCGTGCAGTCTTTTTGCAGCAGCGCCAGCAGTGTGCGGTCAGTTTTATCTAGCATTCGCCACCTCAGGAGAAAAATTTTCTCTTATTTGCCAATTATAACCAAATTTTAGCAACCTCTTTTTCCTGCCAGTGCCTTACACTGAGCGCAATCTCGCTGCCGGAATCGCACCATGCAAACGCCCTGGGTTCGCCACGCTATCAATGAAATTAACGCCGACTTTCAGCGCTCCGCTGATACGCACCTGATCCGTTTTACGCTGGACGATTTCCCCGGCATTCGCTTTTATCTTAAGGATGAAAGCACCCATCCAAGCGGCAGCCTGAAACATCGCCTGGCGCGTTCGCTGTTTCTCTATGGTCTGGCCAATGGCTGGATTGGCGAAAACACGCCGATCATCGAAGCCTCCTCCGGCAGCACCGCGGTGTCGGAAGCCTATTTTGCCCGTCTGCTCGGCCTGCCGTTTATCGCCGTAATGCCAGCCAGTACCGCGCGGCGCAAAATCGAGCTGATCCGCTTTTACGGCGGGGAGTGCCACTTCGTCGCCGATCCGTGCCAGCTGTATAGCGAATCCGAGCGTCTGGCGCGTGAACTCAACGGCCATTTTATGGATCAGTTTACCTACGCCGAACGCGCCACCGACTGGCGCGGCAACAATAATATTGCCGAAAGCATTTTCCGCCAGATGGCGCATGAACCCTTCCCGGTGCCGCACACCCTGATCATGAGCGCCGGCACCGGCGGCACCTCGGCTACGCTGGGGCGCTACATCCGCTATCAGGGCCACGACACGCGCCTGCTGGTGGTCGATCCGCAGCACTCGGTGTTTTTCGATTACTGGCACAGCCGCGATCGCACGCTGCGCAGCGAGCGTGGCAGCCTGATTGAGGGGATTGGTCGCCCGCGCGTTGAGCCGTCGTTTTTACCGGATGTGATTGACGAAATGATGAAAGTGCCCGACGGCGCCACCGTGGCGGCCATGTTAAGGCTGGAGCAGATTCTCGGCCGGCGTCCGGGCGCCTCTACCGGCACCAATTTCTGGGGCATGCTGCAGGTGGCAAAACGGCTGCGTGCGCAGGGGCAGTCCGCCGCGCTGGTCACGCTGCTGTGTGACAGCGGCGAGCGCTATCCGGATACCTATTACAATCCGCAGTGGGTCGCTGAGCAGATCGGCGATATTCAGGCGTGGCAGCGCGAGCTGCAATAAAAAACCGGACATCCTGTCCGGTTCACTGTAAGCCTCAGCATTCGGGGGAATAATCGAGGTGTGGTGTGGTCATCCAGTGATTTAAGTAGTGAGACACCGCCTGTGTCTCGCAATGGCCAATAATCGGTAAATGGGGCAGCGAGGTTTTGAGCTGATGCATGGCGTTGCCCATGATAAAACCACGCCCGACGCGCTCAAGCATTTCGCGGTCGTTCATCGCATCGCCAAATGCCATGCAATCCGCCAGCGACAGAGACAGATGCTGGCACAGCCGCGCCAGCGCGGCGCCTTTGTGGCAATCCAACGGTAAAACTTCCAGACACTCCCTGGCGGAGAAGCACAGGCTGGCGCGATCGCCGAGCGCCTGTTGCAGTTCAATCTTCAGCGCCAGCAGCATCTCATACGGCGCGATAAAGCAGATCTTGGTGACTTCATGTGCCGGCATGCGGCGTAAATCACGCAGCTGATAGTGAAACCCGCTCATCGCGTGCGCTTCCAGCAATCCCGGGAGCGGTTTATCGGTAAACCAGCCTTCGTCATTAAAGATGTGGATCGATGCGGGAGTTTGCCAGTGACTGTGCAATACCTCTTCCGCCACCGACGGCGCTAAATCACAGCCGTACAGCTGCCTGCCCTCGACATCGTGAATGCGCGTGCCGTTACCGGTGATCAGCCAGGCGGGCAAGGTGATCTGCTGGCGTACTGCCTGCATATCCAGCAGGTGACGCCCCGTGGCAAACGCCAGTGTAACGCCACGCTGGTGTAGGGCGTTGAGGCTCTGCAGCGTCTCCGCACCTAAACGGTGGGTAGGCAGCAGCAGTGTACCGTCCATATCAAATGCCGCGAGGCGGGCCATAGCAACTCTCCGGTCTGAATGAGGGGTTTACTATCGCCTGGTAATTACGGAACTAATAGTGAATACTTTCAAAAAACTGTTCCGGGTTTAATCATGCGACAGCTTCATCGGGTTAATCAGTTTCAGCGCCTGTGGCAGCTTAGCCAGGGCGAAGCGCAGCGCATCAGCGTTGCGGCCATGGCGCAGCACTGCTTTTGCAGCGAGCGCCACGTGCGTACCCTGCTGCGGCAGTGGCAGCAGGCGGGCTGGCTGCAGTGGCACGGTGCGGCGGGACGCGGTAAACAGGGCGAACTGCGCTTTCTGCTCTCTCCCGAACAGCTGCGTCAGCAATTGCTCAGCCAGCAGCTGGCAGCCGGTGAAGCGGTACAGGCGCTGCAGGTGCTGGATGTCGCGCCTGAACGGCTGGTGAAAATGCTGCGCCCACTGATGGGCGGCCAGTGGCAGAATCAGGCGCCGGTGCTGCGCATTCCCTATTATCGCGCGATGGAGGCGCTGGATCCGCTGCAGCTCACCGGACGCGCCGAGCAGCATCTGGTACGCCAGATTTTTTCCGGCCTGACGCGCTTTAACGCGGATGATGTCGAGGGCGATCTGGCACATCACTGGCAGCACGATGCGCAGGGCCGCGAATGGTATTTCTGGCTGCGGCCACTGCTCAGCTGGCACAACGACGAACCGGTGCAGGCGGCACAGCTGGTCCAGCAGTTGCAACGTATCATGCAGACGCCGCAGGGCGGCCGTCTGCTGGCGGCGGTGGAACACATCGATGCGCCACATCCGCTGGCACTGCGTATCCAGCTGCGCACCAGCGATTACTGGCTGCCGCAGCGGCTGGCGCATCAGTTTTGCCTGCTGCCGCATCCGGAGCATGCCGATACCGGCAGCGGACCGTGGCGCCTGACGCACTTTACCCGCGAGCTGGTGCGGCTGGAGAGCCATGCGCGCTGGCACCATCAGCGTCCGCTGATTCAGGTAGTGGAATACTGGATTACACCGCAGCTGTTCGATCGCGGGCTGGGCACCAGCTGTCGCCATCCGGTGCAGATCGCCATTGGCGATCCCGACGAGCTGGACACGCTGCGGCCGGTGGATCGCAGCATCAGTCTCGGTTTCTGTTACCTGGCGCCGCGTTTCTCGGCTCGCTTCAGCCAGGCGCAGGCCAAAACGCTGCTCGCGCTGATTCAGCACAGCGGCGTCATTCAGCAGCTGCCGCTGGATGAAGGCTTAATTACACCAACCGCAGAGCTGCTGCCCGGCTGGCCGCTGCCCGCCCCGCACCGCCCGGAGGGCACACTGCCCGCAACGCTGACGCTGCATTATCACCTGCCCATCGAACTGCACGTCATGGCCCAGGCGCTGGTGCCGCTGCTGGCGGCACAGGGCTGTACCCTCACCTGCGTATTTCACGACGTCAAAAGCTGGCGCGACGACATCGATCTGAGTGACGCCGACATCATCATGGGCGACCGTCTGATTGGTGATGCGCCACAGTTTACCCTGGTGAACTGGCTGGAAAATGATGCGGCCTGGCAACCGCTGCGTCCGGCGGTACTGCAGGCACCGCTGCACGCTATCGCCCGTCAGGCCAGTCCGGCACTGCGCAGCGCCGCGATTCATCAGCTGTTTCAGCAGTTGATGCGCGACGGCCATCTGCTGCCGCTGTTTAACTATCGCTACCAGGTGTTTGCTCCGCCAGGCGTCGAAGGTATTCAGCTTAACAGCATGGGCTGGTTCGATTTCACCCGCGCCTGGATCCCGCCGCCTGCCGCAGGCGGTGCTGTTCAGCCCGCGCCGGAGCCAGTACCATAGGCGCACTGATTTATGGGGAAGAAAACATGAAACGAGCCGTTGTCGTATTCAGTGGCGGACAAGACTCCACCACCTGTCTGATTCAGGCGCTGCAGCAGTATGATGAAGTGCACTGCGTGACCTTTGATTATGGTCAGCGCCATCGCGAAGAGATCAACGTCGCCGCAGAGCTGGCGCACCAGCTGGGCGCGCGGGCGCACAAAGTGCTGGACGTAACGCTGCTCAATGAACTGGCGGTCAGCAGCCTGACGCGCGATAACATTCCGGTGCCGGCCTACAATCCACAGGCCAGCGGCCTGCCCAGCACCTTCGTGCCGGGACGTAACATCCTGTTTCTGACGCTGGCCTCAATTTATGCCTATCAGGTGGAAGCCGAAGCGGTGATCACCGGCGTATGTGAAACCGATTTTTCCGGCTACCCGGATTGCCGCGACGAGTTTGTCAAAGCGCTGAACAACGCCGTCACTCTCGGCATGGCGCGCGAAGTGCGTTTTGAAACGCCGCTGATGTGGCTGAATAAAGCGGAAACCTGGGCGCTGGCGGACTACTGGCAGCAGCTGCCGCTGGTCCGATCGGAGACGCTAACCTGCTACAACGGCGTCAAAGGCGACGGCTGTGGTGAGTGTGCGGCCTGCCATCTGCGCGCGCGCGGCCTGGCCGATTACCAGGCCAATGCGGCCAGCGTGATGGCGGCGATGAAACAGAAAAGCGGCCTGCGCTGATTGCGACCGCACTGCGGGCTGGCGTGCTTTCTGGGCATGCCAGCTCAGGAAGGCGCGGTCATCAATGCCGCCAGGCGTTCACGTAACTCCCCTTCCAGCGGCACGGTTTTTTGCGTGCGCAAATCGATGCAGACGAAGGTCAGCGCCGCATCCGCCACCAGCGTATTATCACCCGCCAGCACCACCCGCTGTAAAATAATGCCGCTTTTGCCGTTGAGCTGCGAGACCTCGCTCTCAATGTGCAGCACGTCGCCCAGCACCGCCGGACGACGATAGTTAATGTTGATATTCACCACCACAAACGCCAGCTGCTGCTCCAGCAGCCAGTGAAAGGCATCGGCATCTTCCAGCCACTGCCAGCGCGCCTCTTCCAGAAACTCCAGGTAGCGCGCATTGTTCACATGCTGATAGACGTCAAGATGATAGCCGCGCACTTTGATGGTGGTTTGCATGATTGCTCCTGTTCAGGCTGTGAATGACAACTGGTTGGACCTGTTGAGCATAGCACAGCCTGATGGGCCGCTTTAGCAATCCTTCAGAGTCGCGAGCCGCTTCACAATTTCAGCCGCGCGCTGTTCCGCTCCACCAGCGCACTGCCAATACCTGGCACTTCTTTCAGCTGCTCGATGGCGCTGAAGGGCCCGTACTGCTCACGATAGCTGACAATCGCCTGCGCTTTCTTCAGTCCAATACCGTTCATGGCGGCGGCCAGCTGCTCGGCCGTGGCCTGATTGATGCTGACCTGTTCCTGCTGCGGCGTGGACACCTGCGTCGCCTGCGTTTCACTGGGGCTTTCCGCCGCCGCCAGTCCGCTGGTCCAGAGCGCGCCGCCCAGCGCCAGCGTGATGCAAAAGGCACGAAATGTTGATTTAACCATGCTGTGTTTCTCCTTGTGTTTGACAGCCACTGCAGGGTGGCACAAGCGAGAAACCCACTCAAAAGGCGATGATCAGAAATGGAAAAGGCCGCAGAAGCGGCCTTTCGGTATTGCAGCAGTTTACCTTTTTTTGTGAGGCTTACTGGTTTTGTGCGGCGGCGCCGTACTTAATCTTCGCCTCTTTGCGCAGGTTTTCAAGCAGCGCTTCAAAGGCAATCTGCGCGTTATTTTGCGTCACGCCTTTCACCATTTCGTCGATCTGCGCCTGCGGCATGTTGCCCGCGCTGACCTTATCCAGCGCGACCAGCACCACGTTGCCCTGCATATCTTCGCTGACACCCCACGACGGCTTGTTATCCGCTGGCTGTGGCAGGTTGAATGCGGCCTGAGCCACCGGATCCTGGGCGTTGCGATCGACGGTTTTGCTGGCGCTTAGCGTCAGGCCAGCCGCCTGCAGCGCGTCCTGTTTGCCCGCTTTCAGCTCGGTCAGCAGTTTGTCTGCCTGCGCTTTGGCCTGCTGCGTCGCTTTGTCATGCTTCAGGCTGTCAGCAATCTGCGCTTTGACCTGATCCAGCGGTTTAACCGCTTCCGGTTTGTGCTCGCTGATGCGCAACACAAACGCCCGATCGCCATCGACGCTGATGATGTCAGAATTGTTGCCCGGCGCGCCGTTCTGACCGGTCAGGCCACCGTTGAAGATCGCCTGTTTAACCGCATCGAAATCGAGATCGGCCGGCACGTTATCGCGGGTGATCCAGCCCGTTTCCACCACTTTCAGGCCAGATGCCTGTGCGGCGCCCGCCAGGGATTCGTTGTCGTTGCTGGCGGCTTCGCTCACCTTCTGCTGCATCTTATAGAAGGCGTCGACGGCTTTTTCCTGCTTCACTTTATCCGCCACCGCATCGTGCACGTCCGCCAGCGGTTTAACCTGCTCTGGCTGGATATCGTCCAGACGCACCACCAGGAAACCTACTGAGGACTTGATCACGCCAGACAGCTGACCTTTCTGCGTCAGGTTGGCGTTTTTCAGCTCATCCGGCGTGGTGTTCGGCTCCAGCCAGCCCATGTCGCCGCCTTTACGCGCAGAGATTGGGTCGATGGATTTGCTCTTCGCCAGCGTGGCGAAATCCTCGCCCTTTTTCAGCGCATCCAGCACCGCGTTGGCATCAGCTTCGGTTTTGGTCTGAATGATGCTGTAACGGTTGCGCTGCGGCTGTGAATAGTCGGCTTTGTGCTGATCGTACCAGCTCTGAATATCCGCTTCGCTGGCGTTCTCCTGCAGGCTGGCCGCATCCATTTTGATATAGCTGACGCGGAACTGCTCAGGTGCCATAAAGCTGCTCTGATGCTGCTGGTAGTACTGATTGATTTCGTCGTCGCTGGCGGTTTGTTTCGCGGCCAGCGCATTAACGTCAATCACCGCCTGACGAATCTCGCGCTGCTGCGAGACCAGATCCACCAGCTTGCTGGTTTCACCCTTCAGCATGAAGTCGGTATTGGCGATGGCGTTGATCAGCTGCTGCGTCGCCAGCTGCTTGCGCAGCGCTTCGGCGTACTGATCGGCACTAAAGCCCATGCTGGCGATCAGGCCGTTGTATTTCGCGTTGTCGAACTTACCGTTGGTCTGGAAAGCCTGCTGATTGAAAATAGCCTGCTTCACCTGATCGTCGCTGATGCCAATGTGCAGATCTTTGATGTACTGATCGAGCAGCGCCTGATCGATCAGCTGTGACAGCGCCTGCTGGCGCATCTGCTGCATGTAGCCGTCGTTGCTGGCCAGCTGCGAGAACTGGTCGCCCAGCACCTGCTGCTGACGGTTGCGCTCGTTGTTAAACGCCTGTTCCAGCTCACCGCGGCTAATTTCATGGCCGTTCACTTTGGCAGCGTAATCGCTATTACCGCCAATCAGGTAGTTGCCCACCCCGGTCAGTACGAATGACAGGATGATCAATCCCAGAATGATCTTGAGCACGACATGGTTCGACGCCGCGCGTAAATTGTCCATCATGGTATGACAACACTCCGCTGTAGTGTGGATGTAAAGCTCTGACACGATGTCATCATCGTGCAGCTGCGGTTCAGGCTGGCAGCTGGCAACCATGCGGAGACTGAAGCCAGCGGCTAAAGTCGCGCATCAAGATAAAAAAAGGCACATCAAAAATGATGTGCCCGTATGTTACATGAGAACGCCTTTTTCGTCCTCAATCCATGGAAGAAAATGCTTCGATGGATAGGTCAGCGGTCATTAATTGACGGTGTCTTTCAGTGCTTTACCTGCACGGAAGCCCGGTACTTTACCAGCCGGGATGGTGATTTCTTTACCGGTTTGTGGGTTACGGCCGGTGCGGGCAGCACGCTCGCGTACAGAGAAGGTACCGAAACCGACCAGTGCCACTTCGTCACCGCCTTTCAGCGCGTCAGAAACGGAGCCCATGAATGCATCTAACACACGTCCCGCTGCCGCTTTAGAAATGTCAGCGTCTGCAGCAATTTTGTCGATCAACTGTGACTTATTCACTCTCTTCATCCCCTCTTTTATTATTCACTCGCACCCGCGCTTCCCGCCCGGTGCGAACGCGCAGCCAGTTATATCAAGCCTGTGGAGCTGAAACAACGGTATTCATCTTAATCGTTGATCCAGCAGCCCCCTAAATTAGCGGCACAAAAAAAAGCTGGCAAGCCCGATTTGGCCTGCCAGCTTCGCTTTTTAGCGCTTTTTGTCGCTAATCACTATTTTGCCGTGGCAACCTGCATCCCGTACGGGGCATTTTCCAGCGCCAGGCTCAGCACTTCTTCAATACGCTTCACCGGATGGATCGACAGATCGGCAATCACGTTCTGTGGAATCTCTTCCAGATCGCGCTTGTTTTCGTCCGGGATCAGCACGGTTTTGATGCCGCCGCGATGCGCCGCCAGCAGTTTCTCTTTCAGGCCACCAATCGGCAGTACCTGACCGCGCAGTGTGATCTCGCCGGTCATCGCCACGTCCGAACGCACCGGGTTACCGGTCAGACAGGAGACCAGCGCGGTACACATCGCGATACCGGCGCTTGGACCATCTTTCGGCGTCGCTCCTTCCGGTACGTGTACGTGGATGTCACGCTTCTCGTAGAAGTCACCGTTGATGCCGAGTTTCTCCGCACGGGCGCGGACTACGGTCAGCGCCGCCTGGATTGACTCCTGCATCACCTCACCGAGTGAACCGGTGTAGGTCAGCTTGCCTTTGCCCGGCACGCAGGCGGTTTCGATGGTGAGCAGATCGCCGCCCACTTCGGTCCACGCCAGGCCGGTGACCTGACCAACACGGTTTTCGCTGTCGGCGCGGCCGTAATCAAAGCGCTGCACACCCAGGAAATCCTTGAGGTTTTCGCCGTTGATTTTGATGCTCTTTTTCGCTTTGTCCATCAGCAGCGCTTTCACCGCTTTACGGCACAGCTTGGAGAGTTCGCGCTCCAGGCTACGCACGCCCGCTTCACGGGTGTAATAGCGGATAATGCCGATAATGGCGCTGTCGTCAACGCTTATCTCTTTCTCTTTCAGCGCATTACGCTCGATCTGCTTCGGCAGCAGGTGCTGTTTAGCGATGTTGAGCTTCTCATCTTCGGTGTAGCCGGAGAGACGAATCACTTCCATACGATCCAGCAGCGGAGCAGGAATGTTCATGGAGTTAGAGGTAGCCACAAACATCACATCTGACAGATCATAATCCACTTCCAGATAGTGATCGTTGAACGCAATGTTCTGCTCCGGATCCAGTACCTCCAGCAGCGCTGAAGCCGGATCGCCGCGCATGTCGGATGACATTTTGTCGATCTCATCCAGCAGGAACAGCGGGTTTTTCACGCCGACTTTGGCCATTTTCTGGATCAGTTTGCCCGGCATCGACCCGATATAGGTACGACGGTGGCCGCGGATTTCTGCTTCGTCACGCACACCGCCCAGCGCCATACGTACATATTTACGGCCGGTGGCTTTGGCGATTGACTGTCCCAGCGAGGTTTTACCCACGCCCGGCGGTCCGACCAGACACAGAATCGGCCCTTTGATTTTGCTGACGCGACTCTGCACCGCAAGATACTCAAGGATGCGGTCTTTCACGCGCTCCAGACCGTAATGGTCGGTATCCAGCGTCTCCTGCGCTTTCCGCAGGTCTTTTTTCACCTTGCTGCGTGCGTTCCACGGTACCTGCACCATCCAGTCGATGTAGCCGCGCACCACGGTGGCTTCCGCTGACATCGGTGACATCATCTTCAGCTTCTGCAGTTCGGCTTCGGCCTTCTCGCGCGCCTCGGCCGGCATTTTCGCCGCGTCGATTTTGCGTTTCAGCGCTTCGTATTCATCCGGCGCATCGTCCATCTCGCCCAGCTCTTTCTGAATCGCTTTCATTTGCTCATTCAGATAGTACTCGCGCTGGCTTTTCTCCATCTGCTTTTTAACGCGGTTGCGAATACGCTTCTCAACCTGCAGCAGATCGATTTCCGATTCCATCATCGCCATGAGATATTCCAGACGCTCATTGATGTCGGACATCTCCAGCACTGACTGTTTGTCAGCCAGCTTAAGCGGCATGTGCGCCGCCACGGTGTCGGCGAGACGCGCCGCGTCGTCGATGCTGTTGAGTGAAGTCAGCACCTCCGGCGGGATTTTTTTGTTCAGCTTGATGTAGCCTTCAAACTGATTGATGGCGGTACGCACCAGCACTTCCTGCTCGCGCTCTTCAATTTCCGGCGAGATCAGGTATTCGGCCTGGGCAACAAAGTGGTCGCCATTGTCCGCTAAAGTGGTGATGTGTGCGCGCTGAAGACCTTCCACCAGCACCTTAACGGTGCCGTCTGGCAGTTTCAGCATCTGCAGTACGGAAGCAACGGTCCCTACCGCGAAGAGATCGTTAATACCAGGTTCATCCGTTGAAGCCTCTTTCTGGGCAACCAGCATGATCTTCTTGTCATGATCCATCGCCGCTTCGAGGCAACGAATCGATTTTTCCCGACCAACAAACAACGGAATTACCATGTGCGGATAAACCACCACGTCGCGCAACGGCAACACGGGGATTTCAATGCGTTCAGAACGCTCAGGATTCATAGAGCTCTCTCTTAGTTTAATGTCCGCCAGGTGATGGGAACCGCGTGATACAGGCTGTATGCAGTTAGACCCACAGGATTATGAGTATATGGGGATGCTTGCACGACATTCAATGTCACAGAGGTGAGAAAAATAAAAGGGGAAACATTTTCCCCTTTTTTAAGATAACAACGTGGTGTAATTGATTATTTATTCGCCAGAAGCCTGGGCTTCATGCTTACCGTAAATCAGCATCGGGTCAGATTGCCCCTCGATCACTGACTCATCGATCACCACTTTCTCTACGCCTTCCATTGATGGCAGGTCGTACATGGTTTCGAGCAGCGCCGCTTCTACGATAGAACGCAGACCACGTGCCCCGGTTTTACGCGAGTTCGCTTTCTTCGCAATCGCCGTCAGCGCTTCGTCACGGAACTCCAGCTCCACGCCTTCCAGGTTAAACAGCGCCTGATACTGCTTGGTCAGGGCGTTTTTCGGTTCACGCAGGATCTGGATCAGCGCTTCTTCGCTCAGCTCGTTGAGCGTCGCCACCACCGGCAGACGACCAATGAACTCCGGAATCAGACCAAATTTGATCAGATCTTCCGGCTCAACCTGTGACAGCAACTCGCCTTCGCTGGCTTTCTGCGATTTACCTTTAACGGTCGCGCCAAAGCCAATACCGGAGCCGGTTTCAACACGCTGTGAAATCACTTTATCGAGGCCGGCAAACGCACCGCCACAGATAAACAGGATTTTCGAGGTGTCGACCTGCAGAAACTCCTGCTGCGGATGCTTACGTCCACCCTGCGGCGGCACGGCAGCCACTGTGCCTTCAATCAGTTTCAGCAGCGCCTGCTGTACGCCTTCACCTGACACATCACGGGTGATAGACGGGTTGTCTGATTTACGGGAAATCTTATCGATTTCATCGATGTACACAATACCGCGCTGCGCTTTCTGTACGTCGTAGTCGCACTTCTGCAGCAGTTTCTGGATGATGTTTTCCACATCCTCGCCCACATAACCGGCTTCGGTCAGCGTGGTGGCATCCGCCATGGTGAAAGGCACATCGAGCAGGCGCGCCAGCGTTTCCGCCAGCAGGGTCTTACCGCTACCGGTTGGACCGATCAGCAGAATGTTACTTTTGCCCAGTTCAATCCCGTTGCTGGTGTCGCCGTTACGCAGACGTTTGTAGTGGTTGTACACCGCCACCGCCAGCACTTTTTTCGCCTTCTCCTGACCGATAACATAATCGTCAAGGTGATGGCGGATCTCATGGGGCGTCGGGAGCGCGCTGCGCTCGCGGTGCGGGGCCACTTCTTTAATCTCTTCGCGAATGATGTCGTTACACAGATCGACACACTCGTCGCAAATATACACTGACGGCCCGGCAATCAGCTTACGGACTTCATGCTGGCTTTTGCCGCAGAAAGAGCAGTACAGCAACTTACCTGAACCGTCTTTGCGCTTATCTGTCATCAGCTAACCTCTTTTCGTTCTCAGACCTAATTGGTGTACGGCAATGGCCGCACAGCAACGGCCGATATGCATGCAACTCACCTGTCTGCACCCGTTAACTATAGCGTAAGGGGCAGACAGATGTGTCTTATTGGCGATGCGTCAGGATGGAGTCGACCAGGCCATACTCTACCGCTTCGCTGGCAGAGAGGAAACGATCGCGCTCGGTGTCGCGTTCAATCTGCTCCAGCGATTTGCCGGTATGTTCCGCCATCAGCTCATTCATACGCTGCTTCACTTTCAGGATTTCACGCGCGTGGATCTCAATGTCCGTCGCCTGGCCCTGATAGCCGCCCAGCGGCTGGTGAATCATCACGCGTGAGTTTGGCAGACAGAAGCGCTTGCCTTTGGTCCCCGCCGTCAGCAGGAATGCGCCCATCGAACAGGCCTGGCCCATACAGATGGTGCTCACGTCCGGCTTGATGAACTTCATTGTGTCATAAATCGACATACCGGCGGTAATCACACCACCTGGCGAGTTAATGTAGAGGTAAATGTCTTTTTCAGGATTCTCAGCTTCCAGAAACAGCATCTGCGCCACAATCAGGTTCGCCATGTGATCCTCAACCTGACCGGTCAGGAAGATCACGCGCTCTTTAAGCAGGCGGGAGTAGATGTCGTAAGAACGCTCGCCGCGCGAGGTTTGTTCGACCACCATTGGCACCAGCGCATTGGTTGGTGCAGTAAATTCACGATCGCCACTGTATGACATTACCGTCTCCTGATAAATTTCATTGGCAACATTCTGTACCGATTTTACGCGAGGCGCGCGGCGAAAACTATGCGCAGCGGTCTCGTTCCGACATAACAGGACGGTTAATCAGCCAGTCTTACTGTTTTCACGCATTCTCCCTGTATCTGGGGATGCAGCCCAGTTGTTTCAAGCATAACAACCTTTTCCCCATTCGCTAACACGGAAAAACAGCTTAGCGAAGAATTTGCCGATTAATTAGTCAAATAGCGCACAAATGTGCTTGGTTTCCGCCAGAAACGAAAAAGCCCGCGACACAGCGGTCGCGGGCTTTAGCACTCAGGGTTAACTCACGAATCAGGCCGCAGAGGTCTGGTTCATCAGCTCCTGGAAGTTAGTGGCTTTGTCAGTCACTTTGGCTTTCGCCAGTACCGCTTCAACCGCCTGCTCTTCCAGCGCAACGTTGCGCATGTTGTTCATCAGCTCGCTGTTTTTGCTGTAGAACTCGATCACTTCCTGCGGATCTTCGTACGCAGAAGCCATCTCTTCGATCAGCGCTTTAACGCGATCTTCATCGGCTTTCAGCTCGTTGATGCGAATTACTTCGCCCAGCAGCAGACCGACCACAACGCGACGTTTTGCCTGCTCTTCAAACAGTTCACGTGGGAGTTCCAGCGCCTGCTTCTCGTTGCCGCCGAAACGCTGTGCAGCCTGACGACGCAGAACGTCGATTTCGCTGTCGATCAGTGCCACTGGCACGTCGATTTCGTTCGCGTTAACCAGACCGTCAATCGCCTGCGTCTTCACGCGGTTACGGATAGCGCCTTTCAGCTCGCGCTCCATGTTCTTACGCACTTCAGCGCGCAGACCTTCGATGGAGCCATCTTCCACCCCGAAACGCTTGATGAATTCAGCGGTCAACTCCGGCAGTTCGCGGGTTTCCACTTTCTTCAGCACGATGTCAAACTTCGCGTCTTTGCCTTTCAGGTTTTCCGCGTGGTAGTCATCCGGGAATTTCACGTCGATGGTGAAGGTGTCGCCGGCTTTCTTGCCAGTGATGCCTTCTTCGAAGCCTGGGATCATACGACCCTGACCCATCGCCAGCACGAAGTCAGACGCTTTGCCGCCTTCGAACTCTTCGCCGTCTACAGAGCCGGTGAAATCGATGGTCGCGCGATCTTCTGCTGATGCCGCTGCATCGGTCTCTTTCCAGGTCGCCTGCTGCTTCTGCAGGGTTTCCAGCATGGTGTCGACGTCAGCGTCGGTCACTTCAACCACCGGTTTTTCGACTTCGATTGCATCCAGGCCTTTCAGCTCAACTTCCGGATACACTTCGAACTCAACCGCGTAGGTGAAATCTTCACCTTCTTTATACTCACCCGGCACGTAGTTCGGTGCGCCAGCTGGGTTGATCTTCTCTTTGATGATGGCGTCAACGAAGTTACGCGTCATCAGCTCGCTCAGGACGTCCTGACGAACAGAGGCACCGTAGCGCTGATTAATGATGGTAGCCGGCACTTTGCCTTTACGGAAACCGTCGATACGGACTTTCTTAGCCACTTCCACCAGTTCTTTCTTCACTGCGCTTTCGATGCTGTCCTTAGGAACAGTAATCGAAATGCGACGGCCCAGACCCTGAGTGGTTTCTACTGAAACTGTCATCTTGTTACCTCAAAAAATCACGTGCTCGGTCAACTTCAGACACCACACAATTAATGCGCCGTATCCAACAACCGGGACGGCCTCTGCAGGCAGAACCTAATCCCTGTCACCAGAAGCGTCCCGAAGACATTCCGGAAAAATAGACGCCGCATTATAGCGGCATCCCCGGAATGAGTCGAGGCTGCAAACTCACCACTTTTTAACGGTTTTGCTGCTTTTTTGCGCCGCAGATCGCGTTTGTGCATCATTGAGGTAAGAAAAAACGGCCCGCAGGCCGTTTTGGAGGAAGCTGAAGAGAAAAACTCAGGCCAGCGTACCGGCACCGCGACAGTTCGGTGAGGCGAGTACGGTATCCTGCAGTCCATCCCACTCTTTGCGCGTGTAGGTATGCAGCGCCAGCGCATGGACGCTGCCTGCCAGCTCGGTCGCCAGCTCGCCATAAATAGCGCGGTGACGCTGCAGGAAGCGCTGTCCGGTGAAAAGGTCGCTGACGATCACCACTTTGAAGTGACTTTCAGAACCGGCAGGCACGTTATGACGATAGCTTTCGTCATGCACTTCAAGATGTGCAGGCTCAAAAGCGTTACGCAGCTTTTCTTCTATTTGTTCGCGAATCATTGTTAACACTCCTCTACGGCGAGCGCTGTGCCCCATCTGTTTAAATATTAGTAGGTTTTTTACCTTTCCCGCAGTCTGGCAGGAAATAAATCCTGCTGCGCTGCGCATCTTAGCCTGCTCAGGCTGCCGGTCAATCGGTTACCGCGTCCGGCTGTCCGAAAAAATCCTTTACAATCAATTTCCCCTGGTGCGGGGCTTTTTTCGCCGTGCCGCAATGCTATGATGGCCGCAGTTTTGCAAACCAACCCATATGCTAACGAGAATGAGTATGTTGAAAAAACTGTTATTCCCTCTGCTGGCTGCCTTTATTTTGGCCGGCTGCGCCAGCAATAACACCACGCTGAACATCCAGCCAAAAATCCAGCTGCCACAGCAGGATCCGAGCCTGATGGGCGTTACCGTCAGCGTTAACGGTGCCGATCAGCGCAGCGATCAGGCGCTGGCCAAAGTGAACCGCGACGGCCAGCTGATCACCCTTACCCCATCACGCGACCTGCGTTTCCTGCTGCAGGAAGTGCTGGAGAAGCAGATGACCTCGCGCGGCTACATGATTGGCCCGAACGGCGCGGTGGATCTGCAGATCGTGGTTAATGGCCTGTACGCCGATGTTACGCAGGGCAACGTGCGTTACAGCATCACCACCAAAGCGGATATCTCTATTATCGCTACCGCGAAAAACGGCAACAAGCAGGTGAAAAACTACCGTCAGACTTACAGCGTAGAGGGTGCCTTCAGCGCCACTAACGATAAGATCACCAACGCGGTTAACTCGACCCTGAGCGACGTGATTGCCGATATGGCGCAGGACACCAGCGTCAATAACTTCATCAAGCAAAACGCGCGTTAATTTTCCGCAGTAACCTGCCCGGTCCCCGCTGACCGGGCTTCATTTCAGGCTGGCTATGACATCTCACTATCTGCGTATTTTTACCCAACGTAACGCTGCGGTCCTGCTGCTGCTCGGTTTCGCTTCCGGTCTGCCGCTGGCGCTGACCGCCGGTACGCTACAGGCGTGGATGACGGTAGAGAATGTCGACCTGAAAACCATTGGTTTCTTCTCCCTCGTCGGTCAGGCTTATGTGTTTAAGTTCCTGTGGTCGCCGATGATGGATCGCTATACCCCGCCCTTTCTTGGCCGGCGGCGCGGCTGGCTGCTGGTCACGCAATTAGCGCTGATCGCCGGCATTGTGGCGATGGGCTTTATGCAGCCATCACGCGACCTTACCCTGCTGGCGGCGCTGGCGGTGCTGGTGGCTTTCTGCTCAGCCTCGCAGGATATTGTGTTTGATGCGTGGAAAACCGATGTGCTGCCGCCGGAAGAGCGCGGCAGCGGTGCGGCGATTACCGTGCTCGGCTACCGGCTGGCGATGCTGATTTCCGGCGGTCTGGCGTTGTGGCTGGCGGATCGCTATCTCGGCTGGCAGGCCACCTACTGGCTGATGGCGCTGCTGATGGTGCCCGGACTGATCGCTACGCTGCTGGCGCGTGAACCTGAGGCGCCGGTGCGCGAGCCGCACTCGCTGCGTCAGGCCGTCGCGTTTCCGCTGAAGGATTTCTTTCAGCGCAACAACGCCTGGCTGCTGATCACCTTAATCATTCTCTACAAGCTGGGCGACGCGTTCGCCGCTTCGCTCACCACCACCTTTCTGATTCGCGGCGTGGGCTTCAGCGCCGGTGATGTCGGTCTGGTGAATAAAACGCTTGGCCTGCTGGCGACCATTATTGGTGCGCTGTACGGCGGCGTGCTGATGCAGCGCCTGAGCCTGTTCCGCGCGCTGATGATCTTCGGCGTGCTGCAGGCGGTATCTAATTTCGCTTACTGGCTGCTGGCGGTAACGCCACCGCATCTGTGGAGCATGGCCAGCGCGGTATTTATCGAAAACCTGTGCGGCGGCATGGGCACCGCCGCCTTTGTGGCGTTGCTGATGACGTTGTGCAACAAATCGTTCTCGGCCACGCAGTTCGCGCTGCTGTCAGCGCTGTCAGCGGTTGGACGCGTGTATGTCGGTCCGGCGGCTGGCTGGCTGGTCGAACTGTGGGGCTGGCCGGTATTTTACGCCTTTACCGTGGTGGCCGCCGTACCAGGCCTGCTGCTGCTGTGGGCGTGTCGCGGCACGCTACAGGCAATGCAGCACAGCGGTGAATTCATGAAGCGCAGCCTGTGGCCACAGGGTTATCGCTGGACGGTACGCCTGTTCGCGGCGGGCTGCACGCTGCTGGCGCTCTGGCTGCTGACGCTGGCACTGCGTGCAGCGGATATCTGGCACAGCGCGACGCTGCCAACCCATCTGTTTGAGGCAGGGATGGCGCTGGCGCTGCTGGCGGTGCTGCTCGGCGTGATGCTGGACTGGCTGGCATTAAGAAAAACAGCGTCAAATCGTGCACATTAACGCTGCGCTATTTGCCAGACGGGGATAAATCGCTTAAAAATAGCCCCCGGCGAATTTTAAGCGATAGCATTTTTTTTAACGCGAAATAGAAACATTAAATTAACAAACCCGCGTAATATTTAAATCCGGTGAGCAATTAATTTGTAGAAATTTCATCGCTAAAATGATGCAGAATTGTTAAATAAATGAGTATTAAAACTCCGGTTTATGCTTTCCCTGTTTTCTCTGCGGTTAATGTCATTGGTTTTTGTTATATTGCCGCCAACTGCTTGTCGCAGTTAATAATTTGTCACCCTGCGCAACATCTGTGACACCCTTAGCAAAAGGTGTCAACAGCCTTCTGACACATCCTTAAGCTGGTTTACACTGCATAAACCTTCCCGTAAAATGCGCGCACACTTAAACGACAATAGAGCCCTTTGTCATTGAGGTCGTTAAATGAGACTCAGGAAATACAATAAAAGTTTGGGGATTTTGTCATTAATTGCAGGCGCTGTATTACTCAGCGGCTGCGATAGTGCGTTGTTAAATCCCAAGGGACAGATTGCACTGGAGCAACGTTCACTGATTCTGACAGCTTTCGGCTTGATGATGATCGTCGTTATTCCGGCAGTCTTAATGGCTGTTGTGTTCGCCTGGAAATATCGGGCAACCAATACCAACGCGAAGTATAGCCCTAACTGGTCACACTCTAACAAAGTGGAAGCCGTGGTCTGGACCATTCCGATCCTGATCATTCTCTTCCTCGGCGTGCTGACCTGGAAATCAACCCACGCGCTGGAGCCGAGCAAACCGCTGGCCTCTGACGTGAAACCGGTTGAGATCGACGTAGTGGCACTGGACTGGAAATGGCTGTTCATCTACCCGGAACAGGGTATTGCAACCGTCAACCAGATTGCCTTCCCGGCAAATACTCCGGTGAACTTCAAGATCACCTCGAACTCCGTCATGAACTCCTTCTTTATTCCTACGCTCGGCAGCCAGATCTACGCCATGGCGGGTATGCAGACCAAACTGCACCTGATCGCCAACGAGCCAGGTACGTTCGACGGTATCTCTGCTAACTTCAGCGGTCGCGGTTTCTCTGGCATGAAGTTCAAAGCCATTGCCACCAAAGACGATGCGGAATTCCAGCAGTGGGTTGCCAAAGTTAAAGCGGCACCTAACACGCTGACCACCATGGATGATTTCGAAAAACTGGCTGCGCCAAGCGAAAATCACCCGGTGGAATATTTCTCAACTGCGAATCCGGAACTGTTCAAGCAGGTTATTGATAAGTTCATGATGAGCCACGGGAAAATGGACATGTCGCACGAAGGCATGGACATGAATCACGCCGCAGCTGCGGGAGCCGAGGAATAATACGATGTTCGGAAAATTAACACTGGATGCAGTGCCCTACCATGAACCCATTATCATGGTTACGGTCGCCGGTATCATCATTGGTGGTCTGGCGCTGATCGCTGCTATTACCTATTTCGGTAAATGGCAGTATCTGTGGTCTGAATGGTTAACCTCCATCGACCACAAAAAACTGGGTATCATGTACATCATCATGGCCTTTGTCATGCTGCTGCGCGGCTTTGCCGATGCGGTAATGATGCGTACCCAACAGGTTATGGCTTCCGCCGGGGAAGCAGGCATACTGCCACCGCACCACTACGACCAGATCTTTACCGCTCACGGCGTGATCATGATCTTCTTCGTGGCGATGCCTTTCGTGGTGGGTCTGATGAACATCGCGGTTCCGCTGCAAATCGGTGCCCGTGACGTTGCCTTCCCGTTCCTGAACAACCTGAGCTTCTGGTTTACCGCTATCGGTGTGATCCTGGTTAACCTGTCACTGGGTGTGGGCGAATTCGCACAGACCGGCTGGCTGGCTTATCCACCGCTCTCGGGGGCAGAATACAGTCCTGGCGTCGGGGTCGATTACTGGATCTGGAGTCTCCAGCTCTCCGGTATTGGTACCACGCTGACCGGTATCAACTTCTTCGTGACCATTCTGAAGATGCGTGCACCGGGCATGGACCTGTTCAAGATGCCGGTATTCACCTGGGCAGCACTGTGTACTAACGTCCTGATTATCGCTGCGTTCCCGGTTCTGACCGTGACGCTGGCACTGTTGACGCTTGATCGTTACCTCGACTTCCATTTCTTTACCAATGATATGGGCGGTAACATGATGATGTACGTCAACCTGATCTGGGTCTGGGGTCACCCGGAGGTGTACATCCTCGTTCTGCCGGTGTTTGGTGTCTTCTCTGAAGTCACGGCCACCTTCTCGAAAAAGCGTCTGTTTGGTTACACCTCGCTAGTGTGGGCAACCATCGCCATTACCGTTCTGTCGTTCATCGTTTGGCTGCACCACTTCTTCACCATGGGTGCCGGTGCGAACGTTAACGCCTTCTTCGGTATCATGACGATGATCATCGCCATTCCGACCGGGGTGAAAATCTTTAACTGGCTGTTCACCATGTATCAGGGTCGTATCGAGTTCAACTCGGCGATGCTGTGGACCATCGGCTTCCTGGTCACCTTCTCCGTTGGTGGTATGACCGGCGTACTGCTGGCGGTACCAGGCGCAGACTTCGTGCTGCACAACAGCCTGTTCCTGATTGCACACTTCCACAACGTTATCATCGGTGGTGTGGTGTTCGGTTGTATGGCTGGCGTGACCTACTGGTTCCCGAAAGCCTTCGGCTTCACCCTGAACGAAACCTGGGGCAAACGTGCTTTCTGGTTCTGGATCATCGGCTTCTTCGTTGCCTTTATGCCGCTGTACGCGCTGGGCTTCATGGGGATGACCCGTCGTCTGAGCCAGGACATCGATCCGCAGTTCCACTCTCTGCTGGTAGTTGCAGCAGGCGGTGCAGCGCTGATCGCCTGCGGTATCCTGTGCCAGCTTATCCAGTTCTGGGTATCGGTACGTGACCGTGAGCAGAACCGCGATCTGACCGGTGACCCGTGGGGCGGCCGTACGCTGGAGTGGGCAACCTCTTCACCTCCGCCGTTCTACAACTTTGCTGTGATCCCACATATCCACGAGCGTGATGCGTTCTGGGAAATGAAAGAGAAAGGCGAAGCGTACAAGCAGCCAGAAAAATATGAAGAAATTCATATGCCGAAAAACAGCGGCGCGGCCATTGTTATCGCTGCCTTCATGACAGTCTTCGGTTTTGCCCTGATCTGGCACATCTGGTGGCTGGCAGGTCTTACTTTCCTTGGCACCATCGTGACCTGGATTGTGAAGAGCTTCGATGAAGACGTGGATTACTACGTACCGGTTGCTGAAATCGAGCAGATCGAGAAGAAGCACTTTGATGACATCAGCAAAGCAGGTCTGAAATAATGTCAACTGAAACCGTTAAACACCACCACGACGCCCATGCGGAGCATGGGCATCACGATGCGGGAGCCAATAAAGTCTTTGGCTTCTGGATCTACCTGATGAGTGACTGCATTATCTTCGCAACCCTGTTTGCGACCTATGCGGTCATGGTTAACAACACTGCCGGTGGCCCGGCAGGTAAAGATATCTTCGAACTGCCGTTTGTGCTGGTTGAAACCGCGCTGCTGCTGCTGAGCTCCATTACGTATGGTATGGCAGTAATTGCGATGAACAACCAGAACAAAGGTTCGGTCATCAGCTGGCTGGCGTTGACCTTCCTGTTCGGTGCCGGATTTATCGGGATGGAAATCTATGAATTCCATCACCTGATCAAGGAAGGTTTCGGTCCTGACCGCAGCGGCTTCCTGTCTGGCTTCTTTACTCTGGTCGGTACGCACGGTCTGCACGTGACCTCTGGTCTGATCTGGATGGCCGTGCTGATGTTCCAGATCGCTAAACGCGGTCTGAGCGCCACCAACCGCACCCGTATCATGTGTCTGAGCCTGTTCTGGCACTTCCTGGATGTGGTGTGGATCTGCGTATTCACCGTTGTCTATCTGATGGGGGCCATGTAATGAGTCATTCTGTAAACGAACATGGTGCATCTCACGGTAGCGTGAAGTCTTACATGATCGGCTTCATCCTCTCGATCATCCTGACGGCGATCCCGTTCTGGATGGTGATGGATGGCAGTGCTTCTCACGGCACCATTCTGGGTGTGGTTCTGGTGTGTGCAGTGGTTCAGGTGCTGGTGCACCTGGTCTACTTCCTGCATCTGGACAGCAAATCCGAGGGTGGCTGGAACATGGTGGCCATTGTCTTCTCCGCAGTCATTATCCTGATTGTGGTGATTGGCTCACTGTGGATTATGTGGAACCTCAACTACAACATGATGGCCCACTAAAGAGTCACGCGTAATGATTAAGCAATACCTGCAAGTAACAAAACCAGGAATTATTTTCGGCAATTTAATTTCTGTGATCGGTGGATTCCTGCTGGCTTCAAAAGGCAGCATTGATTACCCCCTGTTTCTCGTCGCTTTGGTGGGCGTTTCGCTGGTGGTCGCATCCGGTTGTGTATTCAACAATGTGATTGACCGCGACATCGACATCAAAATGGAGAGAACGCGGAACCGTGTTCTGGTCAAAGGCCTGATCTCGGCGAAAGTAAGCCTGGTTTATGCAACCGCATTGGGTATTGCTGGCTTTGCGTTGCTGTATTTTGGCGCTAACCCGCTGGCCATGTGGCTGGCGGTGATGGGCTTCGTCGTCTATGTCGGCATTTACAGCCTCTACATGAAGCGTCATTCGGTCTATGGCACGCTGATTGGCAGCCTCTCTGGCGCTGCGCCGCCAGTGATTGGCTACTGCGCGGTGACCAACCAGTTTGATGCCGGCGCGTTAATCTTACTGGCTATCTTTAGCCTGTGGCAGATGCCGCACTCCTACGCGATTGCCATCTTCCGCTTCAAAGATTATCAGGCCGCCAATATTCCGGTTCTGCCGGTGGTGAAAGGCATCTCCGTGGCGAAAAATCATATTACGCTGTACATCCTGGCGTTCATGATTGCCACGCTGATGCTGTCGCTGGGCGGTTATGCTGGCTACAAATATCTGGTGGTGGCTGCCGCCGTCAGCGTGTGGTGGCTGGGTATGGCACTGTCAGGTTACAAAACCTCAAACGACAAAGTTTGGGCGCGTAAACTGTTCGTGTTCTCCATTGTCGCCATCACTGCGCTGAGCGTGATGATGTCGGTGGACTTTATGGCCCCGGCCTCTAAGGACCTGCTGACTTACGTCTGGTAAGTCAGACCGTTACTCCGGACAAGGGCGCGAATTTCGCGCCCTTTCTTTTTGTTACCACTGCTTAAAAACAATTGTTTTACCCGCCCTGCCCTGCTTCCTAAAATAAGCGCTGCATGTCCCGGTGAGCCGGGTCGCAGATAAGGGCGCGCAACCTGTGCCGCTGCAACCTGAAGTCCCAGGGGCATAAACTTACAGAGGTTGGAATGAACGATAATAGAATGACACCAGTTGAGCTTCGGGCAACATGGGGTTTAGGCACAGTTTTTTCCCTGCGCATGCTGGGAATGTTTATGGTCCTGCCGGTACTGACCACTTACGGTATGGCTTTACAGGGCGCCAGCGAAACGTTGATCGGTCTGGCAATTGGTATTTATGGTCTGGCGCAGGCCGTGTTTCAGATCCCCTTTGGTCTGCTGTCCGACCGCATTGGCCGCAAGCCGCTGATTGTCGGTGGCCTGCTGCTGTTTGTGCTCGGCAGCCTTATTGCCGCCACCAGCACCTCCATCTGGGGCATTATCCTTGGTCGCGCGCTGCAGGGATCCGGTGCCATTGCCGCGGCGGTGATGGCGCTGCTGTCAGACCTGACCCGTGAACAGAACCGCACCAAAGCGATGGCGTTTATCGGCATCAGCTTCGGCGTTACCTTTGCGATTGCCATGGTGGTCGGCCCGATTGTCACGCACGCGCTGGGTCTGCACGCGTTGTTCTGGATGATTGCCCTACTCGCCAGCCTGGGTATCGTGATCACCCTGCTGGTAGTGCCCAATGCGCCGGGCCACGTATTGAACCGCGAATCCGGCATGGTCAAAGGCAGCATTCGCGCAGTGCTGGCCAATCCCAAATTGCTGAAGCTGAATATCGGCATTCTCTGTCTGCACATTTTACTGATGTCGAGCTTCGTCGCGCTGCCGGGCCAGTTTGAACAGGCGGGCTTCCCGGCGGCTGAACACTGGAAAGTGTATCTGGTGACCATGCTGGTGGCGTTTGTCGCCGTGGTGCCGTTTATTATCTATGCCGAGGTAAAACGCCGCATGAAGCGGGTGTTTGTCGGCTGCGTGGCGCTGATCATCATCGCGGAAATTGTACTGTGGGGCGCCGCGGGCCACTTCTGGACGCTGGTGATTGGCGTGCAGCTGTTTTTCCTCGCCTTTAATCTGATGGAAGCGATTCTGCCGTCGCTGATCAGCAAAGAGTCGCCGGCGGGCTACAAAGGCACGGCCATGGGCATTTATTCCACCAGCCAGTTTATTGGCGTCGCGATTGGCGGCAGCCTGGGCGGCTGGATTTTCGGCCACTTCGATGCGCAAACGGTGTTTCTGGTCGGCGCGATAGTGGCTGCGGCGTGGCTGTTTGTCGCCATGTCGATGCAGGAGCCGCCGTACGTCAGCAGCCTGCGCCTGGTGCTGAGCGATGCAGTGCTGGCGGTACCGAATCTGGAGAAGCGGCTGCGCGCGCAGCCCGGCGTAGCGTCGGTGTTTATCGTGCCGGAAGAGAAAAGCGCCTACATTAAAATTGACAGCAAAGTGACGAGCCGTGTGGAGCTGGAGGCGCTGCTCGCCAGCAGTTAATGACTTGCCCACAGCGGACCGCGATGATCTGGCTCCACGCGGTCCGCTCAGCGTTACTACAGCGACATATCCACCACAATACGCCCTTCAATTTTGCCGGCGTGCATGCGCGCAAAGATATCGTTGATGTTAGTCAGCGGCTCAACCGCGACATTCGCTTTCACCTTATGGCGACCGGCAAAATCCAGCGCTTCCTGCAGATCTTTACGCGTGCCAACAATCGAGCCGCGCACCGTGATGCCATCCAGCACCATGTCGAAGATCGAGAGATCGAATTTCCCTGGTGGCAGGCCGTTAAGCACCATGGTGCCGCCGCGACGCAGCGTGCCGATCGCCTGTTCAAATGCTTTTGGCGAGACCGCCGTTACCAGCACACCGTGCGCACCGCCAAAGCTCTCCTGAAACACTTTCGCCGGATCGACCTGCTTCGCATTGGCAACCACACTGGCACCGAGCCGTTTGGCAAACGCCAGCTTATCGTCGTCGATATCGACCGCCGCCACGTTGAGCCCCATCGCCACCGCATACTGAATAGCCATGTGCCCCAGCCCGCCGATGCCGGAAACCACCACCCAGTCACCCGGTTTGGTATCGGTCATCTTCAGGCCTTTGTAAACCGTTACGCCAGCACATAAAATCGGTGCCACTTCATTAAACTCAACGTTATCCGGAATGATGCCGACGTAGTTGGCATCCGCCAGGCAGTACTCGGCAAAGCTGCCGTTGACCGAATAGCCGGCATTCTGCTGCGACAGACACAGCGTCTCCCAGCTGTCGAGGCAGTGCTCGCAGTGGCCACACGCCGAATAGAGCCAAGGTACCCCGACGCGATCACCCAGTTTGAGATGCTTCACCCCTTCGCCAATGGCCACCACCTGACCGACGCCTTCATGGCCGGGAATAAACGGCGGATTGGGCTTGATCGGCCAGTCGCCTTCGGCGGCGTGCAGGTCGGTGTGGCACACGCCGGTGGCGGCGATTTTCACCAGAATCTGCCCCGGCCCAACGGACGGCACCGGCACCTGCTCAATCACCAGCGGTTCACCAAACGCCTTCACAATCGCGGCTTTCATGGTGGTTTTGATTTGCATATTCATCTTTCACTCTCCATTTGAACGGATGCGGACTCAGAACAGCCCCAGTGGCGCTGTGCCATAGCTGACCAGCAGATTTTTGGTTTGCTGATAGGCGCTGAGCGCCATTTTGTGGGTTTCACGCCCGACGCCCGACTGCTTGTAGCCACCGAATGCCGCATGGGCGGGATAGATGTGATAGCAGTTGGTCCAGACGCGACCGGCTTTGATGCCGCGGCCCATGCGATACGCCAGATTGGTATCGCGCGTCCACACGCCCGCGCCCAGGCCAAACTGGGTTTCATTGGCGATCGCGAGCGCCTCTGCCTCATCGTGGAACGTGGTGACGCCAATCACTGGCCCAAAAATCTCCTCCTGGAAACAGCGCATCTGGTTGCTGCCCTTGATCAGGGTGGGCTGGATGTAGAATCCGTTATCCAGCTCCGCGGCGATATGCGCACGCTCGCCCCCTGTCAGAATCTGCCCACCTTCTTCACGGGCGATGTTGATATAGGACAGGATTTTGTCGAATTGCTGGCGGGAAGCCTGAGCCCCGATCATGGTGTCGGTATCGAGCGGATCGCCACGGCGAATGGTGGCAACCTTGGCCAGCACCCGCTCCATAAAGGGCTGGTAGATCGATTCATGAATTAACGCACGCGATGGACAGGTACAGACTTCGCCCTGATTAAAGAAGCCCAGCACCAGCCCCTCGACCGCTTTCTCGATGAACGCCTCTTCACCCGACATCACATCCGCGAAGTAGATGTTGGGTGATTTGCCGCCCAGCTCGACGGTGCAGGGAATGATGTTCTCCGCCGCACAGGCCATGATATGCCGCCCGACCGGCGTGGATCCGGTAAAGGCAATTTTAGCGATGCGCTTGCTGGTGGCCAGCGCTTCGCCGGCTTCGCGGCCAAAGCCCTGCACCACATTCAGCACGCCCGGTGGGAACAGATCGCCAATCAGCTCCATCAGCAGCGTAATACCAAGCGGCGTCTGCTCAGCCGGTTTCAGCACCACGCAGTTACCGGCGGCCAGCGCCGGTGCCAGCTTCCACGCCGCCATGAGCAGCGGGAAATTCCACGGGATGATCTGTCCGACCACGCCGAGCGGCTCGTGGAAGTGATAGGCCACCGTGGTTTCGTCGATCTCGGCGGTGCTGCCCTCCTGCGCGCGCAGGCAGCCGGCAAAGTAGCGAAAATGGTCGACCGCCAGCGGCAGATCGGCGTTGAGCGTCTCGCGAATCGGTTTACCGTTATCCCAGCTCTCCGCTACCGCCAGCTTCTCAAGACTGGCTTCCATGCGATCGGCCACCTGCAGCAGCAGGTTGGCGCGCTGCTGTACGCTGGTTTTGCCCCACGCATCGGCGGCCTGATGCGCCGCATCCAGCGCCAGATCGATATCGCGCGCGTCGGATCGCGGGAACCGGGCAATATCGCTGCCGTCTACCGGCGAGGTGTTCATAAAGTACTGGCCGCTCAGCGGCTCGGTGAAGTTGCCGGCGATATAGTTGCCGTAGGTCGCCTGGAAAGAGACCAGCGCGCCGGGCGTGCCGGGATGTGCATAACGCATCGCAAACTCCTTATTATCAGGTCAGAGGGTCTGAACAGGCAGCGCAACTGCCTGTGTTGGTGATTGCAGCACGCGTGCCAGTTTTTTCTCATCAGGCGCAAAAGCAATAAATGCATTATTTATCAATCAAATAAAATCATGCCCCGCCAGCAAACCTGTCAGTCCTCCAGGACAAACGCGGTATCTGTGTTGCGTATCGCAACAGTGCGGAAACCCTAACGCTACAATGTTGCAACACTTACACGCCGTTCTGAGGTCACTCATGCAGGGAAATTCAGCCGCGTCTGCCGTGCACGCTAACCCGCTGTTAAGCGACTCCTGGTTCCGCAGCCAGCTGTATGGATTAGAGCGCAGCGCCGACGATTTCCCGCGCGTGCGTCAGGGCGAGCTGGCCGATGTGCTGGCCAGCAACGCCGGGCTGCAGCAGTTTGCGCAGCCGGTCATCCGCCAGCTGGCGCAGCAGATGGCGGAGACGCAGTCGGTGGTGATCCTGTCCGATGCCAGCGGGCTGGTGCTGAACACCTTTGGCGATATGCAGGCGCTGGAGAAAGCCCAGCGCTTTGCCCTGGCACCCGGTAATCTGTGGAGCGAATGCGGACGCGGCACCAATGCAATTGGCACCGCGCTGGCGATTGATGACGGCTGTGAAATTGATGGCCAGCAGCATTTCCTGACGCGCAACCAGGGTCTGTACTGCGCCGCAATGCCGTTGCAGATGCCCAACGGCCAGATAGCCGGCGTGCTGGATATCTCGGGTCCGGCACACTTTCCGCATCCGCATACCCTGAACCGGGTGAAAGCAGCGGCAAAGCAGATCGAGTACCTGTGGGTGAAGCAGAGCCTGCATCCGCAGCAGTGGCTGCTTAGTCTGCATCCGCAGCCGCAGGGCATCGACACCAGTGATGAACTGCTGCTGGTGTTTTCTGACAATGTGCTGACCGCAGCTAACCGGCTGGCGATGCGCGAACTGGCTCTCAGCGCCGATCGCTTTGCCAGCCTGACGTTTCAGCAGCTGTTTCCGCAACTGCAGCAGCAGGCCAACAGCGTTCCCGCCGCGGTCGACATTGGCGCGCAGCGCTACTGGTTCCGCCTGCGCGCGCCGCAGCGCAGCCACGTCAGCGTGCCGGATAGTCGCACGCATGATCTGCCGCGCGTGCTGGGAGCTGACGGCGCAAAAATGCTTCGCTTGCTGGATGCCGGCGTTTCGCTGTGCATTTATGGTGAAACCGGCAGCGGCAAGGAGTATGTCAGCCGCGCGCTGCACCAGCAAAGCCGCTGGCGCACGGGCAAGTTTGTCGCCATCAACTGTGCCGCCATCCCCGAGGCACTGATTGAATCCGAACTGTTTGGCTACCAGCCCGGCGCATTTACCGGCGCCAGTAAAAATGGCTATATCGGCAAAATTCGCGAAGCAGATGGCGGCGTGCTGTTTCTGGATGAAATCGGTGATATGCCGCTGACGCTGCAGACCCGTTTGCTGCGCGTGCTGCAGGAAAAAGAGGTGGCGCCACTCGGCTCCAGTCGCAGCTGGCCGGTGAATTTTGCCGTGATTTGCGCCACGCATCGCGATCTGGCCCAGCGCGTGGCCGCTGGCGAATTTCGTGAGGATTTGCTCTATCGTCTGCAGGAGTTCGCCCTGACCCTTCCGCCACTGCGCGCCTGGCCGAACGTCGCCGGGTTTATCCGCGATTTATGGCAGGAGCTGGGGGCCGCGCAGCGTGGCGTACAGCTGTCTCCGGCACTGCTGACGGCGCTGGCGCAGCAGCCGTGGCCGGGCAATGTGCGCCAGCTACGCAGTCTGCTGCGCGTGCTGCTGGCGCTCGCCGATGAGGGCGAAACGCTGACGGAAAGTCACTTGCCGGCAGAGTATCGCCGCCCGCCGGCACCGCCGCTGCGCGAACGCCACGATGAACAGCTGATCAGTGAAACGCTGCAGCGCTATGACGGCAATATCAGTAAAGCGGCGCAGGCGCTGGGGGTCGCGCGCAGCACGCTGTATCGTCGTGCGGCGCGCGACAGAGGGGATTAATCGCGGAAGTTTTTGAACTGGAACGGCTGACCCAGGTTGCCACCGCGCACCAGCGCCATCGCACCCTGCAGATCGTCGCGGGATTTACCGGTGACGCGCAGCTCTTCACCCTGAATCTGCGTCTGCACTTTCAGTTTGCTGTCTTTGATCAGCTTAACGATTTTCTTCGCGACATCGCTTTCGATGCCTTTTTTCAGCTTCGCTTCAACGCTCCAGCTTTTACCGCTGTGCACAATCTCTTCCGGTACTTCAATCGCCGCGCCTTCAATGCCGCGCTTCAGCAACTTTTCACGCAGAATATCCACCAGCTGCTTCACCTGAAAATCCGATTCGCTGGTGACTTTGATGGTCTCATTCTTTTCGTTGAGCTCAAAGCTGGCGCTCACGTTGCGGAAATCGAAACGGGTTGAGATCTCACGGTTGGCATTCTCCACCGCATTACGCACTTCCGGCAGTTCGACTTCGGAAACGATATCGAAAGATGGCATCTTTTCTTCTCCTGATACTAAAGTGACATGCATAATACGCGTCTTGTCGCGCTAATAAAACACGCGACGCGGAAAGCTATAATTAAGGGTGTGACACCCATTCACCCACCCGCCAGCGGGAGGCATAATGAAAATTACCGTGTTGGGTTGCGGCGCCCTGGGGCAAATCTGGCTCGCGGCCCTTGCACGCCAGGGACATGACGTTCAGGGCTGGCTGCGCGTACCGCAGCCGTACTGTTCGGTCAACGTGGTCGATCCGCAGGGCCACGTCAGCAATCACACCTTCATCGCTAACGATCCGCTGTTTCTGGCCGAAAGCCAGCTGCTACTGGTGACACTGAAAGCGCCACAGGTTTCACCTGCGGTGAAAAACCTGCAAAGCGTGCTGCCGCGCCACGCGCCGATCCTGCTGCTGCACAACGGCATGGGTACGATCGAAGAGCTCAAAGAAGTGCAGCAGCCGCTGCTGCGCGGCATCACCACGCACGCGGCGATGCGCGACGGCACGGTGATTAAACATGTCGCGCAGGGCATCACCCACATTGGGCCTGCCAGCCGCGAAAGCGCGGCGCTGAGCGATATCGCCGATATTCTGCATCAGGCACTGCCGGACGTAGCGTGGCACGATAACATCGCGTCCGCCAGCTGGCGCAAGCTGGCAGTTAATTGCGTG
The DNA here is from genome assembly GCF_059730895.1 of gamma proteobacterium symbiont of Lampromicra miyakona. Classification (NCBI taxonomy): domain Bacteria; kingdom Pseudomonadati; phylum Pseudomonadota; class Gammaproteobacteria; species gamma proteobacterium symbiont of Lampromicra miyakona. The sequence continues at coordinate 2,976,859 of NZ_AP035932.1, forward strand.
ATCAACACGCTGACGGTTGAGCACGACTGCCAGAACGGCGCGCTGCGCGCCTGGCCGGAGCAGATTAACCGGCTGTGCGAGGAGCTGGCCTGGGTGATGGAGCGCGAGGGCCAGCACATCGCGCTGGATAACCTGCGCGACATTATTTACGACGTCATCGACAGCACCGCCGCCAACGTCTCCTCGATGCTGCAGGATGTGCGTGCGCAGCGTCAGACTGAAATTGATTACATTACCGGCTACCTGCTGCGCCGCGCCCGTGCGCAGGGGATCGCGCTGCCGGAAAATACCCGCCTGTACGACCTGATTAAACGCAAGGAGTCCCAATATGAGCGCGAACGCATCAGTGCTGGTTTGCCTGGCCCATGGCAGTGAAGAGACCGAAGCGGTCACCACTATCGACCTGCTGGTCCGCGCCGGCCTGAAGGTGACCACCGCCAGCGTGGAGAGCGACGGCACGCGCGAGATTGTCTGCTCCCGCGGCGTACGCCTGCTGGCTGACGCACCGCTGGTTGAAGTGGCGGATAACGATTTTGCCGCCATCGTCCTGCCGGGCGGCCTCAAAGGCGCTGAAACCTTCCGCGACAGCCCGCTGCTGGTGGAGACGGTACGCCAGTGTCATCTGTCAGGCAACATTGTCGCGGCGATCTGTGCCGCGCCGGGCACGGTACTGGTACCGCATGACCTGTTTCCCGTGGGCAATATGACCGGTTTTCCCGGCCTGAAGCACACCATTCCGGAAGAAAAATGGATGGAGCGCCGCGTGGTGTGGGATCCGCGCGTTAATCTGCTGACCAGCCAGGGGCCGGGCACGGCGATCGATTTTGCCCTGAAGCTGATTGATCTGCTGGTGGATAAAGAGCAAGCGCGTGAAGTCGCGTCACAGCTGGTGCTGGCGGCAGGGATTTATAATTATCAGGAATTTGAAGAGCGCGCGTAAAAAAGGTCGCCATCAATGGCGACCCCACGAGATCAGCGCACAGTTTTATTCGTCGCGGTGATTACAGGGGGCGCATTCCTGCGCACCGGTTTTTGCCCGTACACCCGAAATCAGGCGCGCCAGGCTTAACTCCCGCCGCGGTTACGGACGGTACACCTTCACGTTCTTAAAGCCCTGCTCATGCAGATACAACGCCTGCAACCGGCTCATCACGCCGCGATCGCAGTACAGCAACCAGGTTCTGCTCTGATCGAGATCGCCGAACTGAGTGCTCAGCTTATAGAATGGCAGCGATTTCACTTCCACGCCGGTCAGCGCCAGCGGCTTGTCGTCCTGTTCATCAATCGAACGGATATCCAGCACCACATCGTTGCCGCTGAATGACGCCACGGTTTCCACTTCCACCACTTCTTCTTTCGTCTGCTCCGCGATTTCACGGATATCGACGTTGCTGGCTTCCTGCACCACGCGCTGCAGAATGTCGAAATCGAAGTTCTGCTCTTCGGCTTCGATCTTCGCCTTCACCGCTTTCACCGTGGGGCTTTTCGAAATCACGCCGCAGTACTCCGGCATGGTGCGGGCAAAGTCTTCGGTGCCGATCTGACGCGCAATATTGATGATGTGCTCTTTATCGTGCGAGATCAGCGGGCGCAGAATCAGCGTGTCGGACGCGTTATCAATCAAACGCAGGTTAGTCAGCGTCTGGCTGGAGACCTGGCCCAGCGCCTCACCGGTCACCAGCGCCTGCACGCCGTAACGCTCAGCCACCATTGACGCCGCACGCACCATCATGCGCTTCAGCACCACGCCCATCTGGCCGTCATCAACTTTTTCCAGAATCTCGCCCACCACCGGCTCAAAATTGATGGCGACAAAACGCACGCGATGTGAACGGCCAAAACGCTGCCACAGATAGTGCGCCACCTGACGCACGCCGATTTCATGCGCCGCGCCGCCGAGGTTAAAGAAGCAGTAGTGCACACGACAGCCGCGGCGCATCAGCATATAGCTGGAGACGCCGGAGTCAAAGCCGCCGGAAATCAGCGACAGCACATCTTCCTGGGTGCCGATCGGGAAGCCGCCCAGGCCTTCATAGCGGCCGGTAATCAGCAGCAGACGATCGTCTTCAATCTCCAGATTCACCGTCACATCCGGGTGATTCAGCTGCACGCGCGCGCTTTCAATGTGCTGATTGAGACCGCCGCCGACGTAGCGCTCCACATCCTGCGAGCTAAAGCTGTGCTTGCCGCGACGCTTTACGCGCACGCAGAAGCTCTTGCCTTCCAGCCGCTCGCGGTTGAGCGCCAGCGTCTGCTCGAAGATATCGTGCATGTCGGTATAGGCGCGGTCTTCGACCGCCAGCACATGGTGGATACCGGGAATGCGCGTCAGCTCTTCCGTGACGGTGGCACGCAGCGCTTCCTTCTTCGCGCGCACTTCGATGTGATCCCAGTGGCGCACCACGGCGATCTCTTCGTCGAGGGTGCGCAGGGTATTACGGATGTTACCGGTCAGAATTTTGATAAAGCGCAGGCGCACCGACTGACTTTTGATGGTGATTTCAGGGAAGAGCTTGATGATAAACTTCATGGCGACACAGCTTCGTTGGGCAAATAAGTGCTAAAATCATCAACACTTAGCTGGTAAAATCATATAATTGCGGGTTGGCATCAGCCACCGCATCCGAGGCGCGCAAGTATATCACCTTTGTCGGGTGACTGCTGTAAGCAACCTTCGCCGCATTGATTATTTTGCTAATCAATGCCCGTCGGCTACCATGACCGATTGCAACATAATGTCCCAACCTGTGAGTCGACACTGATTATGCCGAAAAAAGCCGAAGCGCCCGTGAGTTTTGAAAACGCACTGCAGCAGCTGGAACAGATTGTCAGCCGTCTGGAGAGTGGCGAACTGCCGCTGGAAGAGGCGCTGAATGAATTCGAGCGCGGTGTACAGCTGGCACGCAGCGGCCAGCAAACCCTGCAGGCGGCGGAACAGCGCGTGCAGATTCTGCTGAGCGACGACAAAGACGCCCCGCTCGCCCCTTTCACGCCGGAAAATGAGTAATGGATTTCGTGCAACTGCAGCGCGCCTACCATGAGCGCGTGAACCAGGCGTTGACGCGCTTAATAGATCCACTTCCTTTTCAGAGTTCTCCTCTGGTGAACGCCATGCAATATGGGGCACTATTAGGCGGTAAGCGCCTGCGCCCGTTTCTGGTGTATGCCACTGGCGAGATGCTGCGCGCCGAGGCGGCCAGCCTGGATGCCCCCGCCGCAGCGGTGGAGTGCATTCACGCTTACTCATTGATTCATGATGACCTGCCGGCGATGGACGACGATGCGTTACGTCGCGGGCAGCCAACCTGCCATATCAAATATGGCGAAGACACGGCGATTCTGGCCGGCGATGCCCTGCAAACCCTGGCGTTTACCATTCTTGCGGACCAGCCGATGCCCGGCGTAAGCCCGCAGGATCGCATTGCCATGATTTCCGAACTGGCGCAGGCCAGCGGCGTGGCCGGCATGTGCGGTGGCCAGGCGCTGGATTTAGCCGCCGAAGGCCAATCCGTGGACCTGAACCAGCTGGAGCAGATCCATCGCCACAAAACCGGCGCGCTGATCCGCGCCGCCGTGCGTCTCGGCGCCCTCACAGCAGGTGCAGCGGGCCGCGATGCGCTGCCGCAGCTGGATATCTACGCCAACGCCATCGGACTGGCGTTTCAGGTGCAGGATGACATCCTTGATGTGGTCGGCGATACCGCCGTTCTGGGCAAAACCCAGGGAGCCGATCAGGCGCTGGGGAAAAGCACTTACCCGGCGCTGCTGGGACTGGATAACGCGCGGGCCAAAGCGCAGGATCTCTATCGCGAAGCACTGGGCGCGCTGGAGGTGCTGGCGGCACAGTCGTATGACACGTCCGCTCTGCAGGCGCTGGCCAGCTTTATAATTGAACGCGATAAATAACTTATATAATGAGTCTCTGATGAGTTTTGATATTGCAAAATACCCGACACTGGCGTTAGCAGGCACGGTTCAGGAATTACGTTTACTGCCTAAAGAAAAACTTCCGGACCTGTGCGACGAGCTGCGTCAGTATCTGCTGGACAGCGTGAGCCGCTCGTCCGGCCACTTTGCTTCGGGTCTGGGCGTCGTCGAGCTGACCGTCGCGTTGCATTATGTGTATAACACCCCGTTTGATCATCTGGTGTGGGACGTCGGCCATCAGGCCTATCCGCACAAGATTCTGACCGGCCGCCGCGACCGTATCGGCACTATCCGTCAGAAAAATGGCCTGCACCCGTTCCCGTGGCGCGGCGAAAGCGAATATGACGTGCTGAGCGTGGGCCACTCGTCGACGTCCATCAGCGCCGGTCTCGGCATGGCCGTGGCCGCCGAACGCGAAGGCAAAGGTCGCCGCACCGCCTGTATCATCGGCGACGGCGCGATTACTGCGGGCATGGCGTTTGAAGCCATGAACCACGCCGGTGATATCAAGCCGGACATGCTGGTGATCCTCAACGACAACGAGATGTCGATCTCTGAGAACGTGGGCGCGCTGAACAATCGCCTGGCGCAGATTCTCTCGGGGAAAACCTATTCACGCCTGCGCGAAGGCGGCAAGCGCGTGCTGGGCGGGCTGCCACCGATCAAAGAGCTGGTGAAGCGCACCGAAGAGCACCTGAAAGGCATGGTGGTGCCGGGCACGCTGTTTGAGGAGCTGGGCTTTAACTATATCGGTCCGGTCGATGGTCACGATGTGCTGACACTGGTCAGCACGCTGAAGAATATGCGCGATCTGAAAGGGCCGCAGTTCCTGCACATCATGACCAAAAAGGGCAAGGGCTACGCGCCGGCGGAAGAAGATCCGATAACCTGGCACGCGGTGCCAAAATTCGATCCGGCCAGCGGCTCGCTGCCGAAAAGCGCGCCGGGCCTGCCGAGCTACTCGAAAATTTTTGGTAACTGGCTGAGCGAGATGGCCGCCGACGATGCGCGGCTGATGGCGGTGACGCCGGCCATGCGCGAAGGCTCCGGCATGGTGAGCTACTCGCGTGATTATCCGCAGCAGTATTTTGACGTGGCGATCGCCGAGCAGCATGCGGTGACGTTCGCCGCGGGCATGGCCATCGGCGGATATAAGCCGGTGGTGGCGATTTACTCCACCTTCCTGCAGCGCGCCTACGATCAGGTCATTCACGACGTGGCAATTCAGCAATTGCCGGTACTGTTTGCTATCGATCGCGGCGGTATCGTGGGTGCCGACGGCCAGACGCACCAGGGGGCGTTTGATATCGCCTATCTGCGCTGCGTGCCGGGCATGGTGATCATGACGCCTAGCGATGAAAACGAGTGCCGGCAGATGCTTTACACCGGCTACCACTATCAGGATGGCCCGAGCGCGGTGCGCTATCCGCGCGGCACCGGCACCGGCGCCACGCTGGAACCGCTGGCCAGCCTGCCGCTTGGCAAAGGGGTCATCCGGCGTCGCGGCGAGCAGCTGGCCATCCTCAACTTTGGTACTCTGCTGCCGGAAGCGCAGGCCGCCGCCGACGCGCTCAACGCCACGCTGGTCGACATGCGCTTTGTTAAGCCGCTGGATGAAGCCCTGATTAGCGAACTGGCGGCCAGCCACGATGCGCTGATCACGCTGGAAGAAGGCGCGATCAAAGGCGGTGCCGGCAGCGGCGTCAATGAATACGTGATGGCGAAACGCCTGCGCGTCCCGGTGCTTAACCTCGGCCTGCCGGATGAGTTCATTCCGCAGGGGACGCAGGAAGAAGTGCGTCAGGATTATCAGCTGGACGCCACAGGCATCCAGCAGCAAATCGCCGCCTGGCTGGCGCAGTAACCGCCCTTCCCCGCTCCTGCTGCTATGCTTGAGGGTAAAACCCCACGCATAAGAGCAGGAGCCCTTCATGAAAACCGTTCGTTTAGGCCAGACCGATCTGCAGGTTTCACGTCTCTGTTTAGGCTGTATGACCTATGGCGATCCGCTGCGCGGTAACCACGCCTGGACGCTGCCGGAAGAGAGCAGCCGACCGCTGATTAAGCAGGCGCTGGACGCGGGCATTAACTTCTTCGACACCGCTAACAGCTACTCCGACGGCAGCAGTGAGGAGATCCTCGGCCGCGCGCTCAAAGATTATGCGCAGCGCGATCGGGTGGTGGTGGCGACCAAAGTCTACTTTCCGCTGAGCAACCTGTCGCAGGGGCTGTCGCGCACCAATATTCTGCAGTCGATTGATGACAGCCTGACGCGACTTGGCATGGAGTATGTCGATCTGCTGCAGATTCATCGCTGGGATTACGCCACGCCAATTGAAGAGACGCTGGAAGCGCTCGATCTGGTAGTGCGGTCAGGCAAAGCGCGTTACATCGGGGCTTCCTCGATGCATGCCACACAGTTTGCGCAGGCGCTGCAGTTACAGCAGCAGCATGGCTGGGCGCGTTTTGTCAGTATGCAGGATCAGTACAATCTGATTCAGCGCGAAGAAGAGAAGGAGATGCATCCGCTGTGCCAGCGCGAAGGCATCGCGGTGCTGCCATGGAGCCCGCTGGCGCGCGGTAAGCTGACGCGTCCGTGGGGAGAAACCACTGCGCGTTCGGTGTCGGATAACGTAATGGAAAAACTCTATACCGGCACCGAAGAGAATGACGCGGCCATTGCGCAACGGCTGGCAACGGTGGCTGCGGACAAAGGCGTAACGCGCGCGCAGGTGGCGCTGGCATGGCTGCTGCATAAGCCGGTGGTTACCGCGCCAATTATTGGTGCCTCGCGCGAGCAGCAGTTTGCCGAGCTGGTGAAAGCCGTCGACGTGGAGCTGAGTTCAACCGATATCGCCGAGCTGGAGAGCGTCTACCAACCACATCCGGTGGTGGGATTCGAGTAACGGTCCGGTCAGGTCGCCTTTAGGGCGACCTGATGTCACAGGCAGCGCGTGCATGGCGACCTGCCTGTGGTCTACGCATTCATACGACCTGCCTGCGGGCTACGCATTCCTGGCGACCTGCTGTGGGCTACGCATTCATGGCAACGCTTTCTGTAGGGTGCGCATTCATGCGCACCCGGCGCATTAAAGCACCAGCCCCAACCCATACAAAATCGCCGCTGAAATGACCCCGGCGATAATGTCATCGACCATAATGCCCATGCCGCCGTGCACGTTACGGTCGAACCAGCGAATCGGCCACGGCTTCCACATATCGAAAATACGGAAAATCACAAAGCCGGCGAGCACCCATTGCCAGCTCATCGCCGGTATCGCCATCAGCGTAATCCACATGCCGATGAACTCATCCCACACGATGCTGCCATGGTCGTGCACACCCATATCACGCGCGGTGCGGTGACACAGATAGACACCCACACTGATGCCTATCAGCACCAGCAGCGAATACAGCTGCAGCGGCAGCAGCGTCATCAGCCACCAGAAGGGAATGGCGGCAATCGAACCGGCGGTGCCGGGCATAATCGGGCTCAGGCCGCTGCCAAAACCGGTCGCCAGCAGGTGCCACGGATTGGCCATGCGCAGACGGCTTTTGGCCACATCTTTATTTAGCGTCAAAGTGATCAAATCCCTTGTGATGGAAACTGCGCGGCTTGCCGTTCTCCAGCAGCGTCAGCCCTTCTGCTTCCGGCGCGATCTGGCCGATGCAGGTATACGCCACGCCAAGATGGCCCAGCGCCACATCCAGTGCACCACGATTGACTTCCGGCACGGTAAAGCACAGCTCATAATCTTCACCCCCGCTCAGCGCCCAGCGCAGCACCTGCTCAGGCTCAAAGTGATCGCGCAACGCAGCCGACAGCGGCAGCGCATCCAGATTGATGCGGGCACCGACGCGGCTGGCGGTGAGAATGTGGCCGAGATCGGAGATCAGGCCATCGGACAGATCGATGGCTGACGTCGCCATATTGCGCAGCGCCTGGCCCTGCAGCACGCGCGGCATCGGGCGCAGATGACGCTTGATCAGCACTTCATGCACCGCCGGATCGTTCAGGCGATGATGGTGCTGCAGCAGCGACAGACCAGCAGCGCTGTCGCCCAGCGTGCCGGTGACAAAAATCCAGTCACCCGGTTTGGCCCCGGCGCGCTTCAGCGCACGGCCGGCCGGCACCAGGCCATGAATGCCCAGCGTCAGGCTGAGCGGCCCGCGCGTGGTATCGCCGCCGATCAGCTGCATATCGTAATAATCCAGCAGCTCAAACAGGCTGTCGCTGAACGCCGCCAGCCACGGCTCATCCACTTCGGGCAGGGTTAACGCCAGCGTTAACCATGCCGGATCGGCGCCCATCGCCGCCAGGTCGCTCAGGTTAACCGCCAGCGCTTTGTAGCCGAGATCGGCCGGATGGATATCACGTAAGAAATGCACGCCCGCCACCAGCGTATCGGTGCTGATGGCCAGCGTCTGTTTTTCCGGCACGTTAAGTAACGCGCAGTCGTCACCAATTCCCTTCTCCACATCGCGGCGGGAGCTGGTGACGCGGTTAAAATAACGTGCGATCAGTTCGAATTCACCACAGGACATAAGTCAGGTCTCAATGAAAAAAGGCCGGTGAGCCGGCCTTTTGCACTTATTTTTTGTTCGGTCGAATTTGCGGAGCGGCTTTATCCAGCACGCCGTTAACAAACTTGTGGCTGTCTTCAGCACCAAACACTTTGGCCAGTTCGATACCTTCGTTGATCGCCACTTTGTACGGCACATCGTCACGCTTGCTCAGTTCATAGAGCGAAATGCGCAGGATGGCTTTTTCTACCTGGCCCAACTCTTCCAGCTGGCGCGACAGGTAAGGCTTCATCAGGCCGTCCAGGAACGCGCTGTTGGTCGCCACACCGGCCAGCAGTTCGCGGAAATAGCTAATATCGACGTCTTTGACGTCTTGTTCCGCCAGAAACTGGTATTCCACATCGGCAATGTCGTTGTTAGACAACTGCCAGGAGTAAAGCGCCTGGACAGCGCACTCACGGGCGCGACGACGAGCAGCAGGTTTCACAAAATTCCCCTTACAAAAATCAGGCTTTGATGGCTTTCAATACGTTAATCATTTCAAGTGCGGTCAGGGCCGCTTCGGCGCCTTTGTTACCCGCTTTGGTGCCGGCGCGTTCAATCGCCTGCTCGATGTTTTCGGTGGTCAGGACGCCGAAGGTCACCGGAATTTCGCTGTTCATCGCTACGTGAGCGATGCCGGAGCTGGCTTCACCCGCCACGTATTCGAAGTGTGCGGTACCGCCACGGATCACCGTGCCCAGTGCAACGATCGCGTCGTGCTTGCCGGTTTTCGCCAGGGCGCGTGCCGCCAGCGGCAGCTCGTAAGCGCCCGGTACCCAGACCACGGTGATGTTTTCCGCTTTGACCTGGCCAATACGCTTCAGCGCGTCAACTGCACCGTCCAGCAGGCTGTCATTGATGAAATTGTTAAAACGCGCGATTACGATGGCAATATTGGCATCAGGCGTGGCAACAGCAGCTTCGATAACTTTCATACATATCCTTTGGGTGTTTGTTTTATGGCCCCGCAGAAGGGGGCGGATTCTATCATACTCTTCGGCAACGCGCTCAGGCTTTTCCGTGCATGCTCAGCGCGGTGTCAGGGTCAGCCGTAAATCGTCGCCAACCTGACGCACGTCGCTAAAATTCAGCGCTGGCGCATCGGCCAGCGTTTCCAGTCCCGGCAGCGCACACAGACCGCGCGCGGCATTACCCAGCAGTTTCGGTGCCAGATAAACGATCAGTTCATCCACCAGGCCGGCCTGCAGCAGCGCACCGGCCAGACCGGCACCGGCCTCGACCCACACGCTGTTGATCTGACGCTGACCGAGCAGCATCATCATCGCCACCAGATCGAGCTGCTCACCGCGCGGCGGCACCTCAATCTGACTCACGCCCGGCGGCCAGCTTTGTGCATCAGCCTCCGTGCGCATCAGCCAGGTTTCGCCGGGCTGGGCGATCAAACGATGCTGCGGCGTCACGCGCTGCTGACTGTCGATCACCACCCGCAACGGCAGACGCAGCTGGCTCTCATCCAGCTGCTGGCGCACGGTCTCGCTCAGTTCATCCCAGCGCACCGTCAGCGACGGATTGTCCGCCAGCACGGTGGCGCTGGTGGTAAGGATAGCTGAACTGCGGGCACGTAAACGTTGCACATCGCGCCTTGCCGCTGCGGAAGTGATCCACTGGCTTTCGCCGCTGGCCATGGCGGTACGGCCATCTAGCGAGGCACCCAGTTTGAGCTGAATCCACGGAAAACCGGTACGCATGCGTTTGAGAAAACCGCGATTAAGCCCTTCCGCTTCGTTCATCATCAGGCCGTGACTCACGTCGATGCCGGCCTGCTGTAAACGATACAAGCCGCGCCCGGCCACCTGCGGATTAGGATCCTGCATCGCCGCGACCACCCGGCTGACGCCGGCGGCAATCAGCGCATCGCAGCACGGCGGCGTCCGACCGTGATGGCTGCAGGGTTCCAGCGTGACATATGCGGTCGCACCGCGTGCGTGGTCGCCCGCCATGCGCAGCGCGTGCACTTCCGCGTGCGGTTCACCGGCGCGCTGATGCCAGCCTTCGCCCACGATCGTGCCGTCGCGCACGATAACGCAGCCGACGTTAGGATTCGGGGTGGTGGTATATTGTCCGCGCCGCGCCAGTTCCAGCGCGCGCGCCATGTAGTGCGCATCGGTCATGGATTAATCCTGTAAGCGGGCGATCTCTTCGCCAAAATCACGAATATCTTCAAAACTGCGATACACCGATGCGAAGCGAATATAAGCGACTTTATCCAGCTTCTTCAGCTCTTCCATCACCAGGTTACCAATCAGCTTGCTGGGAATTTCACGTTCGCCGGTGGCGCGCAGCTGGGTTTTGATGTGATTAACCGCATTGTCGACGGCATCCGCGCTCACCGGACGCTTCTCCAGCGCCTTCATCATACCGCTGGCCAGCTTATCTTCGTTAAAGGGTTCGCGCACGTCGTTGCTTTTCACCACGCGCGGCATTACCAGCTCGGCCACTTCAAAGGTGGTAAAACGCTCATGGCATACCAGGCACTGGCGGCGGCGGCGCACTGAGGAGCCCTCACTAACCAGACGTGAATCAATCACTTTGGTGTCCACAGCGGAGCAGAATGGGCAATGCATGACGTTTCCTGTCGCGAGAATTGGGGGCAGATAGTGTAGCGCGTTCCCGGTTGCAACAAAATACAGGGCGCAGAATCGCCACCTGGCTCACAGCGACGCCTGACGGTTACAGCAAACCGTGAAAAGTTACTAAGCTTAGAGAGCCAATCCGGCTTAATGACAGGAGGATGTATGGGTTTATTCAATTTCGTCAAAGAAGCGGGTGAAAAACTGTGGGATGCGGTGTCAGGCGGCGATGACCAGAGCAAAAAGCTGCAGGAGCACATTAATCAACTCGGCCTGCCCGACAGCGATAAAGTGAAAGTCGATGTCCAGGGCGATACCGTGAAGGTCAGCGGTGACGGTATCTCGCAGGAGTTGAAAGAGAAGATTCTGGTGGCGGCGGGTAACGTGGCCGGCATCACCAAAGTGGAAGATAACGTCACCACCAGTGACAGCGCCGCGCAGGCCGAATTCTACACGGTGAAAAAAGGCGATACCCTGAGCGCTATCTCGAAGCAGGTGTACGGCACGCCGAACGAATACAACAAGATCTTTGAAGCGAACAAGCCAATGCTGACGCATCCTGATAAGATCTATCCCGGCCAGGTTTTACGTATCCCTAAATAACCGGAAGGACATGGTATGACATTCAGGATGATTTGGGTGCCGGCAGCGCTTGCTGCGCTGGTGCTCAGTGGTTGCAGCTCCACCCCCGCTTCACCTCAGGTCAAAGCGCTGCATCAGGAAGTGAGCCAGCTCAACCAGCAGATGCGCAAACTGACCAGTCAGGCCAGCGCGCTGGAGATTCAGGGGCAGCTCAACAGCCAGTCGACGCAGGGCGCATGGTTACTCCCGCAGGCGAATACGCCGGTAGAGCTGCAGACGCAGCTGGGTAAACTGCGCCTGTCGCTGTCGCACGTTGAGGGGGAAGCCAGCGGCAGCCGCGCTAACCTGAATATCCGTTCAACCGATGATAAGCCGGTGCCGGCGCTCAGCGCCCGCGTGGTATGGGGCGAAATCGATCCCGCCAGCGGCAAGCCGCTGAACGCCGACAGCCTGAGCCAGACCATTACCGTGCCCGCCAGTCTGATGCCGCGCAATTCGGTCAGCGTACCGCTGCGACTCAGCGGGCTGGCACCGGGTCAGCCCGGCTACGTGCGCGTGCATGATGTGCAGGCGGTGACGGACGTCAGCACGGTTGTCACAGGCCAGTGACTCTGGCGTCAGGCATAAAAAAACGGGCTGCACTCAGGCAGCCCGTTTCATTTCTCCGGCACAATTACGGCAGAATCGAAGGCTGATCGGCGCCCTCTTTCTCCACTTTCTGCACCAGCATGTGTTCACGCTTCATGCCCAGCTTCAGCGCCAGCGCGGACGACACGTAGATCGACGAAATGGTACCGATGGTGACACCGATCAGCATGGTCAGCGAGAAGCCTTTCAGCAGCGCGCCACCAAAGATGAACAGGATCAGGATCATCGCCAGTGTGGTGATCGAGGTGATCAACGTACGGCTCAGCGTCTGGGTCAGCGACACGTTAGTGATGTCGTAAGAAGAACCGCGACGGATTTTGCGGAAGTTCTCACGAATACGGTCGGAAACCACGATCTTATCGTTGAGCGAGTAACCAATCACCGACATCAGCGACGCCACAATCGTCAGATCGATCTCGATGTGGAACAGCGACAGAATGCCGCAGGTGATGATCACGTCGTGCGCCAGCGCCAGCACGGTGCCCAGCGCCAGACGCCACTCAAAGCGAAAGCCGATGTAGATCAGAATCGCAATCAGCGCCGACAGCAGCGCCATCGCCCCGGCCTGCGCCAGATCGCTGCCCACGCTCGGGCCCACGAACTCAATCCGCTTCACAGTCGCGTTCTGCTGCGTCGTCTGGTTGATCGAGGCAACCACTTTGTTGCCCAACTCCTGGCCTGCATTGCCGGTGGTCGGTGGCATACGCACCATCACATCACGGCTGCTGCCAAAGTTCTGTACCAGCGGCTCCTCAAAGCCTGCCTTCACCAGCCCGTCACGCAGCGCATCCAGATCCGCCGGCTTCTCGAGGTTGATCTCAATCACCGTCCCGCCGGTGAAATCGAGCCCCCAGTTAAAGCCGCGCACACCGATAATGGCGATGGACGCCACAATCAGCAGGCCGGAGATGATAAAGGCCAGCGTGTCCCAGCGCATAAAGTCGACGACTTTACGCCCATGGTTCAGCTGTTCAATACTATATTCCTGTGCCACAACGCACTCCTCAGATAGACAGCTTATTGATGCGTTTGCCGCCGTACACCAGGTTAACGATGGCACGGGTGCCGACGATAGCGGTGAACATGGAAGTCGCAATACCGATAGCCGTGGTAATCGCAAACCCTTTGATCGAGCCGGTACCGACCGCATAAAGAATGATAACTTTAATCAGCGTGGTGACGTTGGCGTCGACGATACTGGAGAAGGCGCCTTTATAGCCTTCATGAATCGCCTGCTGTACCGAGCGTCCGTTACGCAGTTCTTCTTTAATACGTTCGTTAATCAACACGTTAGCATCCACCGCCACCGCCAGCGTCAGCACGATACCGGCAATGCCCGGCATCGTGAGCGTTGCGCCCGGTAACAGTGACATGATGCCGACAATCAGCACCAGGTTGCACAGCAGTGCGCTGGTCGCAATCAGACCAAACTTCTTGTAGAACACCACCATAAAGATGATGGAGGCAATCAGACCCCACAGACAGGCTTCGAGACCCTGCGTGATGTTCTGCTGGCCCATGGTTGGACCGATGGTCCGCTCTTCCACAATCTGGATTGGCGCAATCAGCGCACCGGCACGCAGCAGCAGCGACAGCTGACGCGCTTCGTTCGGGTTGCTGATACCGGTAATTCGGAAGCTATTGCCGAGGCGCGACTGAATGTTCGCCACGTTAATCACTTCTTCCTGCTTCACCAGAATCGCACGACCGTTCGCATCTTTCTTACCGCTGTCCTTGTACTCCACAAACAGGGTCGCCATCGGCTTGCCGATGTTGTCCTTGGTGAAGTTGGACATGATGTTACCGCCGGCGCCATCAAGCGAGATATTCACCTGCGGCTGGTTGTACTCATCCATACTGGACGTCGAGTCGGTAATGTGGTCACCGGTGAGAATCACGCGCTTGTACAGCACCACCGGCTGACCTTCACGCGTCTTTTTCACTTCCGAGTCACCCGGCACGCGGCCGCTGGCAGCTGCGCTCGGATCCACCGAGGTGTTGACCAGGCGGAACTCCAGCGTTGCGGTAGCACCCAGAATCTCTTTAGCACGCGCGGTATCCTGGATACCCGGCAGCTCAACCACGATGCGGTCAGCGCCCTGACGCTGTACCAGCGGCTCAGCCACACCCAGCTGGTTCACACGGTTACGCAGGATGTTGATGTTCTGCTGCACCGCATATTCGCGCGCTTCACTCAGACGCGCATCGGTCATCACCGCACGCAGCGTGTCGCTGCCAGCGCTGGTGATCACCAGGTCGCGATGGCGCGGCGTCAGATAGCTGATGGCCGCATCACGGCTGGCGCCGTCGCGGAAGCGTATTTCGGTGCCGTAGTTAGCGATTTTGCTAACGTTGGTGTAAGGGATATTTTTTTCGCGCAGATCGCTGCGCAGGCCATCAGCGTTCTGCTCCTGCAGCTTACCGAGGGCAGTATCCATGTCGACTTCCATCAGGAAGTGCACGCCGCCGCGCAGATCGAGGCCGAGTTTCATCGGTTCAGCGGCCAGCATGGTCAGCCAGCGCGGTGTGGCAGGGGCCAGGTTGAGCGCCACGACGAAATCTTCGCCCAGCGCATTGGTGATGGCTTCACGCGCGCGCAGCTGAATATCCGTGTTAGCGAAACGGGCCAGAATGGCACCATTTTCCAGCGCGAGGGATTTGCTCTGGATATTGTCTTGTTTTAATACGGTCTGGATCTGATCCAACGTTTGCTCACTGGCGGCGCCACCGCGCGCACCAGTGATCTGAACGGCCGGATCCTCACCATAAAGGTTAGGAAGCGCATACAGCAGGCCGACGAGAATCACGACGACCAGCATGATGTACTTCCACAAAGGATAACGGTTTAACACGGCAGTTCCCTTCGGGAAGAATAAATTACAGCGCCTTCATTGTACCTTTCGGCAGAACGGCGGCCACGAAATCACGTTTAATCACTACTTCAGTGGTGTCGTTCAGGGCGATAGCGATGTAGCCGGTTTCAGCCACTTTCGTTACGCGGCCCACCAGGCCACCGTTGGTCAGCACTTCATCACCTTTGGAGATGGAATCCATCAGCTTTTTGTGATCTTTGGCGCGCTTCTGCTGTGGACGCAGGATCATGAAGTAGAAAATCAGACCAAAAACCACCAGCATGATCACCAGAGAATACGGACTTCCCTGAGACGGAGCGCCAGCTGCGGCCACGGCGTCAGAAATGAAAAAGCTCATTAAATTTCCCTCATTGATAGAATTATCAGACGTTTAACGGTGGAACCGCTTTGCCCGTCCGTTGGTAGAACTCGCTAACAAAGTGCTCTAATTTACCCTCTTCGATGGCCTGGCGTAAACCCGCCATCAGACGCTGGTAATAGCGCAGATTGTGGATGGTGTTCAGACGTGCGCCCAGTATTTCGTTACAGCGATCAAGATGATGCAAGTAGGCACGCGTGTAATTGCGACAGGTGTAACAATCACACTCCGCATCCAGCGGCGCGGTGTCATCTTTGTATTTCGCATTGCGGATTTTCACCACGCCATCGGTGACGAACAGATGGCCATTGCGCGCGTTACGCGTTGGCATAACACAGTCAAACATATCGATACCGCGGCGAACGCCTTCCACCAGATCTTCCGGTTTGCCGACGCCCATCAAATAACGCGGTTTGTCTTGCGGAATTTGCGGACAGACGTGTTCCAGGATGCGGTGCATGTCCTCTTTCGGTTCACCCACCGCCAGGCCGCCCACAGCGTACCCATCAAAGCCAATCTCTACCAGACCTTTAACCGAGACATCACGTAAATCTTCGTAAACCCCGCCCTGAATAATGCCAAACAGCGCATTTTTGTTACCGAGCGCGTCAAAGCGGTCGCGGCTGCGCTGCGCCCAGCGCAGTGACATCTCCATCGAGCGTTTAGCGTAATCCCAGTCCGCCGGATACGGCGTACATTCGTCGAAGATCATCACAATGTCGGAGCCGAGATCGTACTGAATCTCCATCGATTTTTCCGGGTCGAGGAAAATCGGATCGCCGTTGATCGGGTTGCGGAAATGCACGCCGGCTTCGGTGATCTTACGGATATCGCCGAGGCTGAATACCTGGAAGCCGCCGGAGTCGGTCAGGATCGGTCCCTGCCAGTGCATGAAATCGTGCAGGTCGCCGTGCAGTTTCATGATCTCCTGCCCCGGACGCAGCCACAGGTGGAAGGTGTTACCCAGCAGGATCTGCGCGCCGGTCTCTTTCACTTCTTCCGGCGTCATGCCTTTGACCGTGCCGTAGGTGCCGACCGGCATAAACGCCGGGGTTTCCACGACGCCGCGATCAAAGACCAGACGGCCACGGCGCGCGCGCCCGTCGGTGGTATCTAATTCAAATTTCACATTGACCTCTTTCGATAATCAGAGAAACAGTCTGATTACTCAGCCACCAACGATTTCGTCGGGAGCCTGTGGATTACGGGTGATGTACATCGCATCCCCGTAGCTAAAGAAACGGTACTGCTCCGCCACCGCGCTCTGATAAGCCGCCATGGTGTGTTGATAACCGGCAAACGCCGAGACCAGCATAATCAGCGTCGATTCCGGCAGGTGGAAGTTGGTGATCAGCGCATCGATCACCTGATAGTGATAGCCCGGATAGATAAAGATCTGCGTGTCATCGAAAAACGGCGCGATCAGCCCATCCTGGCAGGCCTGCGCTGCGCTCTCCAGCGAACGCACCGAGGTGGTGCCCACCGCCACCACTTTGTTACCGCGCGCTTTGCACGCCAGCACCGCGTCCACCACGTCCTGCGGCACTTCGGCATATTCAGAGTGCATGATGTGATCGTTGATGTTCTCCACGCGCACCGGCTGGAAGGTGCCAGCGCCGACGTGCAGCGTCACAAACGCCATCTCCACGCCTTTTGCCTTCAGCGCCGCCAGCAGCGGCTCATCGAAGTGCAGACCGGCGGTCGGCGCTGCCACCGCGCCGGGGCGCGCGCTGTACACCGTCTGGTACAGCTCGCGGTCAGCTTCCTCATCCGGACGATCGATGTACGGCGGCAGCGGCATATGGCCGACGCTGTTCAGGATATCCAGCACCGCGCGATCGTCCGCAAACTCGATTTCGAACAGCGCATCGTGGCGCGCCAGCATGGTGGCTTTGACGCTTTCGTCGTCGCCCAGCAGTAATTCGGCACCCGGCTTCGGCGCTTTGGAGGCGCGCACGTGCGCCAGCACGCGTTTGTCATCCAGCATGCGCTCAACCAGCATCTCAATTTTGCCGCCGCTGGCTTTACGGCCATAGACGCGCGCCGGAATCACCCGGGTATTATTGAATACCAGCAGATCGCCCGGATTGAGCTTATCCAGCACATCAGTAAACACGCCATGGTTCAGCGCCCCGCTCGGGCCATCCAGCGACAGCAGGCGACATCCGCTGCGCTGCGCCTGCGGATAGTGGGCGATCAAAGATTCCGGTAATTCAAAGGCAAAATCGGCTACACGCATGCATCACTTCTTCAGGACTCAAAAAACAGGCGGCATAGTTTAGCGGAAAAGTGGGCAATTCTGAACAACTGGCTGCGCCGGTGTGATTCTGCCTATAATGCGCCATGAACTTTCTTGCTCACCTTCACCTTGCAACCCTGGCCGACAGCTCACTGCTGGGTAATCTGCTGGCCGATTTCGTGCGCGGCAACGTCGAGGCGCAGTGGCCGCAGCCGGTGGTGGCCGGTATAGCCCTGCACCGACGCATTGACGTGCTGACCGATAACCTGCCGGAAGTGCGCAGCGCGCGTCAGCTGTTCCGCGCGGAAACGCGCCGCGTGGCGCCGATTACCCTCGACGTGATCTGGGACCACTTCCTGGCGCGCCACTGGGATCAGCTGCATCCGGCGCAGTCGCTGTCCGCCTTTAGCGCCGCCGCCGAGCGCGACATTGTGCCGCAGTTGCCCGGCACGCCGACCGATTTTATCGAGCTCAACGCGGTAATGTGGCGCGAACGCTGGTTTGAACACTATGCTGACCCGGCGCGGCTGGCGCGCGTACTAAGCGGCATGGCGCATCGCCGGCCACGGCTGGCGGCGCTGCGCGACTCCTATCAGGATTTTGTCGACCACTACACCCAGTTCGAACCGCTGTTTTTCCAGTTCTATCCACGCCTGATGGCCGCCGCGCGCGCCCGGCAGCTGTGAAGCACAATTTGCCGCTGCCCCGCATTGCCTCCCCTTGCCAGCCGCAGCCATCTGCGGCTTAATGAAGCCTTGCTTAACTTTTGTTAAGCCAGTCACACAGCCATGGCGCTTTATCCGGCGTGGTTCGCCACGTCCATTGCCAGTGAATGATAAGAGGGAAAAATGTCATCAGCTACGCTAACCGAATTAGATGCCCGTTATCACTATGCCTGTGAGGTGGCGAAAACCGCTGCCAGCCGCGCGCTGGCGTGGTATCAGCAGCGCCATCAGCTGGTGGTGGAGCATAAGAAGGATTTGCAGGATGTGGTCAGCGAGGCGGATCGCAACGTTGAGCTGCTGGTAAAACACCTGATTCATGAGCGTTTTCCTGACGATGCGGTGCTGGGTGAAGAGAGCGGCGGTGATGTCAGCGGCGCGCGCTTTATCTGGGTCATCGATCCGATTGACGGCACCAGCAGCTTTCTTAACGGCCTGCACAACTGGTGCGTCTCGCTGGCGATTGTTTGTGACAATCAGCCGGTGATTGGCGTAGTCAGCGATCCTAATCATCAGGAAACCTTCCACGCCTGCCGCGGCAAAGGTGCCTGGGTGAATGACAAGCGCATTCAGGCACACAGCGCGCAGCGGCTCGATCAGGGGCTGCTGGGCCTCAGCAGCTCCAACAGCCAGCCGATTGAACCGCTGACCACCTTTATCAGCCAGTTGCTGGCGCAGGGCGGCATGTTTATCCGCAACGGTTCCGGTGCGCTGATGAGCGCCTGGGCGGCGGCCGGCCGGCTGATTGGCTATTACGAAGCGCATATGAATCCGTGGGATGGCCTGCCCGGCATTGTGCTGATGCGCGAAGCGGGCGGCGTCACCAACGATTATCTCAGCCACCATGGCCTGCAACAGGGTAATCCGGTGCTGCTGGCCAACGCGGTGCTCTATCCGCAGCTCAAAGCGCTGCTGCCGGCACAGCCAACGCTATGACACGTCTGCTGCTGAGCGCGCTGCTGGCTTTGCTGGCGCTCACCGCGCAGGCGCAGCCGCGCTACCAGCTGGAAAAAGTGGTAGAGATCAGCCGTCACGGCGTGCGTCCTCCCACCGCAGGTAATCGTACGGAAATCGAAGCCGCCACCCAGCGCGCCTGGCCGCGCTGGCGCAGCGCCGACGGCGAACTCACCGCACACGGTTATGCAGCGGTCGTGAATAAAGGTCGCTGGCAGGGTGAACACTATCGCCAGCTCGGCCTGATGCGTGCCGGCTGTCCCGATGCCGGGCAAATCTACGTGCGCGCCAGTCCGCTGCAGCGCACCCGTGCCACGGCGCAGGCGCTGCTGCAGGGCGCCTTTCCTGGCTGCGATGTGGCAGTTCATCACGTCGCGGGGGCGGTCGATCCGCTATTTCAGAGCGAAAAACTGCCGTTCGGCCAAACGGATGCTGCCACGGAGCGGGCAGCGGTCGCGGCGCGCGCCGGCGATCTCACCGCACTGCAACAGCGTTTACAGCCCGCCGTGCAGCAGCTCAGGCAGGCGGTGTGTGCGGCAGATTGCCCGTTCTTCGATCGCCCCTGGCAGCTGAAGCAGAGTAAAAGCGGCCATACCTACGTGCAGGGTCTCAGCGTGCTGGCCAGCATGGCCGAAACCTTACGGCTCGGCTGGAGCGAAAATCTGCCGTTCAGCCAGCTGGCGTGGGGCAACATCACCCGGGCGCAGCAGATCAGCGCCCTGCTGCCGCTGCTGACCGCCAATTACGATCTGAGTAATGATGTGCCATATATCGCGCAAAAGCGTGCGTCGATGCTGCTGGACGCGGTGGTGCGCAACCTGCAGGACGATGCGGCGACGCCCTCCCCCCGCTGGCTGCTGCTGGTGGCACACGACACCAATATCGCCATGCTGCGCACGCTGATCGGCTTCAGCTGGCAACTGCCCGGCTACGCGCGCGGTAATATTCCGCCCGGCAGCAGCCTGGTGTTTGAGCGCTGGCGCGATAACCAGACGCAGACGCTGCTGTTGCGCGTCTATTTTCAGGCGCAAAGTCTGGATGCGCTGCGCCAGCTAACGCCGATCGATCGGCAGCACCCGCTGCTGCGCCAGGAGTGGCATCAGCAAAACTGTCGCCAGACGGCGGTGGGTACGCTGTGTCCTTATCAATCGACGCTTGAGCACTGGCGCACCGCCATTGATCAGCGCGCGGTAATCCCCGTGGACTATCCCTGACGCCAGCCGCCGGGTTAAGCCAGACAGATTACGCTGGCTTATTCCTGCAGCGAAATTACAGCAATAAACTGCAAGCTGATGGGCACGGTTATCTGAGACTTTTCTTTTTTTTCCCTTAAAAGCGTTAGCGCTGTAAAACTGCGATATGCTGCACGGGTCAATCATCCCTTAGTAATACCTTTCTCTTTTTACATTTTTCGGCGACAGGATGCGCCGAGCTATTTTTACCCGCAGTAATAAAATCGTAAATTAACATTGAATAACTGGGATCCTGTTATGTCTGTACCTGTCTCGCTGCGCTATCGTCCGGATATCGATGGTCTGCGCGCTGTCGCCATTATATTGGTTGTGCTGTTCCACTGCGGCGTCAGCGCCGTGTCGGGCGGCTTTATTGGCGTCGATATTTTTTTCGTTATTTCCGGCTTTTTAATTGGCGGTATTATCAGTAAAGAAATTACCGCCGGCACCTTCTCGTTTTATCAGTTTTATTTACGCCGCATCCGGCGTATTGCGCCCGCCCTGTTTTTTATGCTGATGGTATTGCTGCTGCTCGGTTATCTGCTGTTATCCCCGCTGGAATTAAGCCAGCTGGCAAAATACAGCATGGCGGTATTTCTCTCGGTGCCCAATATGCTGTTACTGAAGAGCGGCGACTATTTCAGTGCAGATGCCGATCTCAATCCGCTGCTGATGACCTGGTCGCTGGGCATTGAGGAGCAGTTCTATATCGTGCTGCCGTTTATTCTGCTGCTGGCCGCGCGGCTGCGGCGCACAATGACGGGCATGGTGCTACTGCTCAGCCTGCTGTCGCTGGCCGGCTGCCTGTGGTTAACGCCCCTCTCCAGCACTCAGGCGTTTTATCTGCTGCCAACCCGCGCCTGGGAGCTGGGTGCCGGCGTGCTGCTGGCGCTGTGGCAACCCCGCCCCGTCACCGGCCGGCTGGCCAGCCTCTGTCATCTCGCTGGCTGGCTGCTGATCATCGGTGCCACGCTGTTACTCAGCCATAGCGATCGCTTCCCTGGCTGGCTGGCGCTGCTGCCGGTGCTGGCGGCCTGTCTGATGATCGGTGCACGCAGCCCGCTCAATCAGAGGCTGCTGGAGAACGCGCCGATGCGCTTCATCGGTAAAATTTCCTATTCGTGGTATCTGTGGCACTGGCCGCTGCTCAGTCTGGCGCGCATCTGCAGCGATCGGCCGCTCAGCATCTGGCAGGCGTTGAGCATCTGTGCCGTGGCGCTGGTCATCGCCTGGCTCTCCTGGCGCTTCGTCGAACAGCCATTCCGTCGGGCGCGCAGCGGTACGCGCTGGCTGATCCCCGGCTACTGCGCTTCTTCGCTGCTGGCAGCCGGTGCTATGGTGCTGCTGTGGCAGAGCGGTGGCCTGAAATCGCGCGTCAGTGAAGCGGTGATGCTCGGCGACGAATGGAAAGTCGCCGCCCAGCGCGATCCCTGCCTGCTGGATTACGGCGCCACGCGGCCCGCCCGTGATGCGCAGTGCCAGCCGCAGAGTGACACACCGGCGATAGCGCTGATTGGCGACAGCCATGCCGCGGCGCTGGCAGCCAACGTCGCCGATTACGCCCGGCGGCAGCAGAAACCGCTGTTTCAGCTGACCAAAGCCTCCTGCCCTTTCCTGCTTGAGGCCACGCGCGCGATGCCGCAAAAACCGCAGCATGCACAGCAGTGCCTCGATTTTAATCAGCGGGTTCTGCCGATCATCCTGAGCGATAAAATAGACGAAGTGGTGATCAGCGCGTTCTGGGCGGCGGGCCTCAGTGCGCAGCCGGGCAGCGGATTCCGCAGTCTCCGCGATCCGGCGCAGGACAATCTGCAGGCGCTGAAAAGCGGGCTGGATACCGTGGTGGCGCAGCTGCTGGCGGCGGGGAAAAAGATCACCCTCATAGACGATGTGCCGACCATCACGCTCGATCCGCTGCGCTACAGCCATAACCGCAATATGCCGCTGCGCCGCAGCCTCAATAGCTGGCTCAGCGCGCAGGATGGCGCGGCGCTGGCGGCGGAACGCACGCAGCAGATGCAGATGCCAAACGCATCGGTAGCAAATCTGTTAAAGGATTATCAGCAGTATGGCGTACGCGTGTTGTCACTACAGGAGACGTTATGTAATGCGCAGGGGTGTCTGGTCACTCATCAGGGCATGCCGCTCTGGTACGACAACAATCACCTGAATCCGTACGGCGGAGAGATGGCGCTGGGGAAAAACTGGTAATGCACCACGGGCGAAGTCTCGCTTCGCCCGTGGTAAAGTTACTTACGCTTTACGTTTCTTCGCCAGCGGCCACGCCAGCAGCAGCAGAACAATCCACGCAAACCCGACGTACAGCGAGATACGCGTATCCGGGAAGTAGCCAATCAGCGCGATGATAAAGGCAAGGAACAGCACCCCCACCCACGCCGTAGCGCTGCCGCCCGGCAGAGCAAACTGCAGCTTACCGGCCTGCTCTTTGCCGATTTTGTGGCGGAACGCGATCTGCGACAGCAGAATCATAATCCACACCCACACGGTGGCAAACGTCGCCAGCGAGGCAATCACCAGGAACACTTTTTCCGGCATCAGATAGTTGAGGTACACCGCCACCAGCATGGCAAGCATCATCACCAGCACCGTGACCCACGGAATGCCGCGATTCGACACCTTCATAAACATCTTCGGCGCATGTCCCTGCTGCGCCATACCGTGCAGCATGCGGCCGACGCCAAACACATCGCTGTTAATCGCCGACAGCGAGGCAGTCAGTACCACAAAGTTCAGAATGGAGGCGGCGGCGGCGATGCCAAGGTGCTGGAAAGTCAGCACGAACGGGCTGCCTGCGGTACCGACCTGGTTCCAGGGATAGATCGACATGATCACAAACAGCGTGCCGACATAGAACACCAGAATGCGCAGCGGTACGGAGTTGATGGCACGCGGGATCGATTTCGCCGGATCTTTAGCTTCGCCGGCGGTGATACCAATGATCTCAATGCCGCCGTAGGCGAACATCACCATCTGCAGGGACAGCAGCATGCCGACGATACCGTGAGCAAAGAAGCCGCCGTTGGTCCACAGGTTATGGATGCCGGTCGGCTGACCGCCGTTGCCGATACCCCAGAAAATCATGCCGAAACCGGCCACGATCATGATGATGATGGTGGCAACTTTGAAGAAGGAGAACCAGAACTCCACTTCGCCAAACACCTTAACGCTCATCAGGTTGATGGCGCCAATGATCAGCACCACCGACAGCACCCAAATCCAGTGCGGCACCTCCGGGAACCACACGCCCATGTAGATACCAAAAGCCGTGACGTCGGCGATCGCCACAATCAGGATTTCAAAGCAGTACGTCCAGCCGGTGATATAGCCCGCCAGCGGTCCGAGGTAATCCTGCGCGTAGCGTGAAAACGAGCTGGCCTGCGGATTGTTAACCGACATCTCGCCTAGCGCGCGCATGATGATATACGCCACGGCGCCGCCGATGATGTAGGCCAGCAGTACGCTGGGGCCTGCCATTTTGATGGCATCTGCCGAGCCGTAAAACAGCCCGGTGCCGATCGCCGATCCCAGCGCCATAAAACGGATGTGGCGCGTGCTCAGTCCGCGTTTGAGCTTATTGGTTTCTTGCATAACAAACAGTACCTGTGGAAATGAAAAAACCACGGGCAAGCCCGTGGTCGGAATTAACAGCGATGTCGCTTACTGGTGAACGGCAACCTGCTCACGCCCTTTCACCCGGTCAACCACCGCAGCAATCACCAGCATCGCCAGCGACGGCGGCAGCCAGGAGAGTCCCTGATCGGCCAGCGGCAGATGCTGGCTAAACAGCGGCAGCGCATCTTTAAAGCTGGTGGTTTTGATGGCGTCGACGATACCAAACAGCAGGCTGATCAGCATGGTTGGCGCAATGATGCGCGTGCTGCGATTCCACCAGCTCAGGGTAAAGCTCAGCACCACCAGTACGATGCACGGCGGATAGATAGCCGTCAGCACCGGAATCGAAATCTGAATCAGGTGGCTGAGACCGAGGTTCGACACCAGCATGGCGAACAGGCCGAGAATAAACACCAGCGCTTTATACGACAACGGCAGGTATTGCGCAAAGAATTCTGCGCAGGCGCAGGTCAGGCCCACCGCCGTAACCATACAGGCGACGAAAATCAGTGCGGCGAGGAAGACGCTGCCCATGCCGCCGAAGGTCTGCTGCACGTAAGCATGCAGAATCGCCGCGCCGTTGGCGTTCTGATCGACAATCGCGCCGCTGCCGGAGCCCAGCTTGAACAGGCTGAGGTACACCAGCGTCAGGCCAACACCGGCGATCACGCCAGCCAGCATGGTATAGCGCGTCAGCAGTTTGCTGTCTTCCACGCCACGCGAACGCGCCGCATTAACGATGACGATACCGAACACCAGCGCGCCGAGCGTATCCATGGTCAGATAGCCGTTCACGAAACCGCTGGAGAAGGCCGCACGCTGGTAGTCGGCGGTGGCCGGCGAAATGCCGCCAGCCGGCCACAGCAGCGCCGCGACGCCCAGAATGGTCAGCGCGACAATTTTCAGCGGCGCGAGGAAGTGCCCGACGGTGTCCAGCAGCTTGCCCGGATAGAGCGAAATGCCGATCACCAGCGCGAAGTACACCAGGCTATAGATAAACAGCGGCAGCGGGCCGTCGCCGGTCAGTGGCGCAATCCCGACTTCAAATGAAACGGTCGCGGTGCGCGGCGTGGCAAACAGCGGGCCGACGGCGAGATAGCATACGGTGGCGAGCAGCAGACCGGCCGCTTTACCAATCGGTGAGCTGAGCGCATCAATACCGCCGCCAACGCGCGCCAGCGCGATCACGGTCATCACCGGTAAACCAACCGCGGTGATCAGGAAGCCGAAGGCGGCAATCCAGACATGTTCACCAGACTGAATACCGACCATAGGCGGGAAAATGATGTTTCCTGCGCCAACGAACAGGGCAAAGGTCATGAAGCCCAGCGCCAGGATATCCCTGGAGGTTAAACGATGTGTCATAAACTTCTGTACTGCCTGTAGCTGATGTTGCGGTGGAAGTTGGGTTTGTGTTGTCCCCTGAATGCGCGAAAACAATGGCTTAACTGGCTTGACCAGTGCGTTATGCGGGCCGAATCGGTACAGCGCAGGTGATTTAAACTGCTTTTCTTCTGTTCACAGAGGGATGAATCGACAACGGCGCAAATTAAAACGTTTATAGCGAAGAAAGGCAATACGGGATCGGAAAACCAGAAGGATATAACAGGAAAGCGTCAGAACGCAGTGGATAAGCAGGAAATAGTCGGAAAACACCTGAGATGATTTGCTTAAAGTTTCTGCAAAGCGGGCGATCTCCTTGCAGAAACCGCCGCAGGGATGCACAAAAGGCGCGCTTTACGCGCCTGTTTGCACAACTTTACAGCATCACCACACCTGTTGTGCGATGTCGACAACCAGACGAATCTTCTGCCACTGCTGCGCTTCGGTCAGGCTGTTGCCCTCTTCCGTTGACGCAAAGCCACACTGCGGGCTGAGGCAAATCTGGTCGAGGCTGACAAACTGCGCCGCTTCCTGCAGGCGCGCCTTCACCTGTGCAGCGTCTTCCAGCTCGCCGGTTTTGGTGGTGATCAGCCCTAATACCACCTGCTGATGACCCGGTTTGATGAAACGCAGCGGCTCAAAGCCACCGGAGCGCTCATTATCGTACTCGAGGAAAAACGCGTCGATGTTCACGCTGCCAAACAGAATTTCCGCCACCGGCTCGTAGCCGCCTTCCGAGATCCAGGTCGAGCGGAAGTTACCACGACACACGTGCAGGCCGACGGTGAGATCCGCCGGTTTATCTTCCAGCGCGCGATTCAGCACCTGCGCATAAATGTGCGCCAGCTGTTGCGGATCTTCACCGCGCTCGCGGATTTGCTGCTGCTGATCGCCTGAACACAGGTACGCCCACACGGTGTCATCCAGCTGCAGATAGCGGCAGCCAGCGTCGTAAAACGCCTTGATCGCCTCCTTGTAAGTCTGTGCCAGATCGGCGAAGTACTGCTCCAGATCCGGATACACCGTGGCATCAATCACTTTACGGCCGCCGCGGAAGTGCAGCACGCTCGGGCTGGGAATGGTCATTTTCGCCACCGCATCGCCAGCCACGCTTTGCAGGAAGCGGAAATGGTCCAGCATCGGATGCTGCGGGTTAAAAGCGACTTTGCCGGTGACCTTCACGCCGTGCGCTTTGGTCTGCACGCCGTTGAACTGAATGCCCTGATCGGCCTCGAACAGCTCGACGCCGTGCAGATGGCCAAAGAAATCAAAGTGCCACCAGGCGCGGCGGAATTCACCGTCGGTCACCACCTGCAGACCGCTGGCGCGCTGCTGCTCCACCACCTGGCGAATCGCATCGTCTTCTACCTGACGCAGCTGGTCGGCGCTGAGGGTGCCACTGGCGAACTGCTCGCGTGCCTGCTTAATGGCAGTGGGACGCAGAAAACTGCCGACGGTATCGGCGCGGAACGGGGCGGTGTTGCGTTGCATATTCACTCCTGCACTGACACATAATTGCGTCAGGGTATAATTGCGTATGGTTATTTTTGGCCATCTGGATGGCTATATGTCCATAAGAGTGACATGCCGCCCCACCGGCGGCAATGGAAGAAAATTCAGGGGACGTGAAAAAAATTCATGATCGGTCAGCGTGAATTAGTTTTGCGCAATCGCCGCGCGCGCCTGCGCGATCTGGCTGTCGGACAGCGGCAGGTAGCCAGCCTCCGTTACGCGGCGCTGGCCCTGCGCAGAGAGCACCTGCTGCAGAAAGGCGGCGACCAGCGGCGGCAGCGGTTTGCCGGGCGCCTTGTTAACGTAAATATACAGCGGGCGCGACCACGGATAGCGGCCGCTGCGGATCGATTCGGCATCCGGCATGACGCTGTCGCCGCTGGCGGTGACGATCGGCAGGGTTTTCACGCCGCTCAGGTGAAAGCCAAAGCTGGCGTAGCCGATGCTGTTCGGCGTGCTGGCGACCGCCTGCACCACCGCCGCCGAGCCGGGAAACTCCGCGACGTCAGCGCGGAAATCGCCGCGACACAGCGCCTGCTGCTTGAAGAAGCCCCAGGTGCCGGAAGCGGAGTTACGGCCAAAGCGCTGAATACTGCGCGTTGCCCAGTTCGCCGTATGCAGACCAACATCGCCCCAGCGCTGTGGCACCTGCTGTGCGCCGCATAGCCGCGTCACGGAGAACAGCGCATCCAGCTGCGGCTGACTGATGGACGGCAGCGGATTGTCCTGATTAACCACCACCACCAGCGCATCCATCGCCACCGGCACCGCCAGCGGCGCATAGCCATAGCGCGCGATAAACAGCTGACGCTCATCCACCTGCATCGGCCGGCTCATAGCGCCAAGCTGAGCGGCCCCGGCGGCCAGCGCGGTCGGCGCCGTCGACGATCCCGCCGCCTGCACCTGCACGTTGACACCCGGCGACTGACGGCTGAAATCTTCGCCCCACAGCGTCATCAGATAGCCCAGCGTGTCCGAGCCCACGCTGCTCAGGTTGCCAGTCAGCATGCTTTGCTGAGCCGTCGCCAGCAGTGGGCACAGTAATAAAAGAGAGAGCAGCAGCGATTTCATCACAGAGTCCGGTGGCGTTTACTGCGCCACATTCTCGCGGATTCCGTTCGCCACAATCAAGCGCGGTGGCAGCACGAAGCGGAAGCAGGTTTCCTGATGCGGCACGCTGCTGATCTCCAGCCGCGTGGTGTGGTGGCCGAGCGCATGCTTAACAATGGCCAGCCCCAGCCCGCTGCCGCCGGTGGCGCGCGAGCGCGCTTTATCCACGCGGTAGAAGCGTTCGGTCAGGCGCGGCAGATGCTCCTCGCTGATGCCGGGCCCGTTGTCGCACACTTTAAATTCGGCGCCCTGTTTGGTGCGCAGCCAGCTGATGTCGATGCGCGTGCCATCCGGCGTGTGGTTCACCGCGTTATACACCAGATTGGAAATCGCGCTGCGCAGCTGTTCATCATTGCCGAACACCTTCAGATGCGGGTCGGTGTGGAAATGGATGCTGTGGCGGCCCTGGCTGAGGGTTTCCGCCTCGCGCTGTAACAGCAGCAGCATGGTCGGCACATCCACCGTCTCTTTCAGATCAATGGCGGGGGCCGCTTCGATGCGTGACAGCGTCAGCAACTGCTTCACCAGGCTGTCCATGCGTCGCGTCTGCTCCTGCATGGTACTGAGCGCCTTGCTGCGGGTGCGCTCGTTCATCCCGGCATCGTCCATCATCTCCAGATAGCCCTGCAGCACCGTCAGCGGGGTACGCAGTTCATGGCTGACGTTGGCGAAGAAGTTACGCCGCGCCCCTTCCAGCTGGTGCATCTGGGTGACGTCACGCGCCACCATCAGCCACTGCCCTTCGCTGTAAGGCATGACGCGGAACTCCATGTGATGCTGATTATTGAGCACCAGCGTCAGCGGCTTGTTGAAGTCGCGCTGGCGGATATAGCGGGAGAATTCAGGGTAGCGCAGCAGGTTGAGGATATTCTGGCCGTTATCTTCCGGCCAGCGCAGCCCGAGATGCTGCTGGGCCAGACCGTTACACCAGAAAATGGTGCCCTCTTCGGTGGTGAGCACCACCGCGTCCGGCAGCGACTCGGCCCCGCTGCGAAAGCGTTTGATCAGATTGCCCAGCTCGCGCCGGCGGCGGCGATTGCGCAACTGCATTTGATACAGGCCGTAAAACAGCGGTTCCCAGCTGCCGCGCCCGGTGGGCGGCGTCATTGAACGATCAATCCACAGCCAGTGCGACAGCCGCATCAGATTTTTGAAGTGCCAGAACAGCACGCCGCACACGGCCAGTAACAGCCACCACGGCAGATAGCCAACCAGCAGCCCCAGCACCAGCGCAGGCAGACACACCAGCGCCAGCTCGGTCAGTAATCTCTTCCAGGAGAGTCGTTCCAGCACGGTAAAAGACTCCGTTTAGTAGCGGGCAGAGAAACGATACCCTGTTCCGCGAACGGTTTGTACCATGCGATCGTGGCCGGAAACTTCCAGTGCTTTACGTAAACGACGGATATGCACATCCACGGTGCGGTCTTCCACATACACGTTAGTGCCCCATACGTGATTCAGCAGCTGTTCGCGGCTGTATACGCGCTCCGGATGCGTCATAAAGAAGTGCAGCAGTTTGTATTCGGTCGGTCCCATTTCCAGCGGCGTGGTTTCGGACATCACGCGATGCGAGGAGGGATCGAGGCTCAGCCCCTGCATCTCAATCACCTCTTCCACCGCCATCGGTGAGATGCGGCGCATCACGGCTTTAATGCGCGCCATCAGCTCTTTGGGCGAGAACGGCTTGGTGATGTAATCATCGGCGCCCACTTCCAGCCCGCGCACGCGATCTTCCTCTTCGCCGCGCGCCGTCAGCATCATCACCGGAATATCACGCGTCATGGCTTCACGCTTTAAATGTTTGATGAACTGAATGCCGCTGCCGCCGGGTAACATCCAGTCCAGCAGAATCAGATCGGGCCAGGGTTCGATCAGCTTGCCAATCGCGCTGTCATAGTCCTCAGCCTCAATCGGCTGATAATCGTTTTGTTCCAGCACGAAACATAACATTTCACGGATGGGAGCTTCGTCTTCCACAACCAAAATGCGCTTAGCCATTATTACTCCTGCGATTGTGACGGCATGTCACGGGGGTTTGCGGCGCCATTATGCGTCAGTTTTGTGACACTTTTATGAAAAACCCACCTCATGATAATCAGATAAAAAGCGCAATTGTGACAACCGGTTTCGCTTTTTTTTCATTGCGTTGTTAAGCGGTTATACTGCCGCTTTGCGATAGCAGGCACGGAGCATTCATGCGCATTATTCACACCGCTGACTGGCATCTCGGTCAGTTCTTTTACAGCAAAAGCCGCGCCGCCGAGCACCAGCAATTCCTCGACTGGCTGCTGGCCGCGATTGTGCAGCATCAGGTGGATGCGCTGATCGTCGCCGGCGACCTGTTTGATACCGGTTCGCCGCCCAGCTACGCGCGCGAACTGTTTAACCGCTTCGTGGTGGCGCTGCAGCCCAGCGGCTGCCAGCTGATTGTGCTGGCCGGCAACCATGATTCGGTCGCCACGCTGAATGAATCGCGCGAGCTGCTGGCCTGCCTCAATACCCGCGTCATTACCAGCGCCACGCCCGGCGGCGAGCAGCAGGTGCTGACGCTGCAACAGCGTGACGGCACGCCGGGCGCGCTGCTGTGCGCCATTCCCTATCTGCGTCCGCGCGACATCCTGCGCAGCCAGGCGGGTCAGTCCGGTCGCGATAAGCAGCTGTCGCTGCTGCAGGCGATTGAGCAGCACTATCAGCACTGTTATGCCGCCGCCGTGGCGCAGCGCGAAGCCATGGGCAGTACGCTGCCGATCATCGCCACCGGGCATCTCACCACCGTGGGCGTCAGCAAGAGCGATTCGGTGCGTGATATCTACATCGGCACGCTGGACGCCTTTCCGGCGCAGGCCTTCCCGCCTGCCGACTACATTGCGCTGGGCCACATCCATCGTGCGCAGCGCATCGCCGACAGCGATCACATCCGCTACAGCGGTTCGCCGATTGCGCTCAGCTTTGATGAGCTGGGGCGTGAGAAAAGCGTATTCCTGCTGGAATTTAGCACCCGGCTGGAGTCCGTCACACCGCTGGTTATTCCGTCATTCCAGCCGATGCAGATGCTAAAAGGCGCTATGGCGGAGATTGAACAGCAGCTGACCGCGTTTCACACCTATGAAGGCGATCTGCCGGTGTGGCTGGATATCGAAATCACTACTCAGGAGTACCTGAGCGACCTGCAGCGCCGCATCGAACAGCTTACCGAGTCGCTGCCGGTTGAGGTGCTGCTGGTGCGCCGCAGCCGCGATCAGCGTCAGCGCAGTCTGGCACGGCTGGAGAACGAAACCCTGAGCGAACTGAAAGTTGAAGAGGTGTTTGCCCGCCGGCTGGCGCTGGAGGAACAGCTGGAGGATGAACAGCGCGCGCAGTTAACGCAGCTGTTTCGCAGCACGCTGGCGACGCTGGAGGATCCGGGCGCATGAAAATTCTGACGCTGCGTTTTAAAAACCTCAACGCGCTGCGCGGCGAGTGGTTTATCGATTTCCGCCGCGAGCCGTTTGCCAGCAACGGGCTGTTCGCCATCACCGGCGCCACCGGCGCGGGTAAAACCACGCTGCTAGATGCCATCTGTCTGGCGCTCTATCACCAGACGCCGCGCCTTGGTGGCCTGTCGCAGAGCGAAAATCAGCTGATGACGCGTGACACCGCTGAGTGCCTCGCCGAAGTGGAGTTTGAGATCAAAGGTGAAGCCTGGCGCGCCTTCTGGAGCCAGAACCGCGCGCGCGGCCTGGCGGAAGGTAAACTGCAGGCGCCGCGTGTCGAACTGGCGCGCGTGGCGGACAACCAGATCGTCGCCGATAAAGTCGGTGACAAGCTCAAAGCCATCGAAACCTTGTCCGGTCTCGATTTTGCCCGCTTCACCCGTTCTATGATGCTGTCGCAGGGGCAGTTTGCCGCCTTCCTCAATGCCAAACCCGGCGAGCGCGCCGAGCTGCTGGAGGAGCTGACCGGCACCGAAATCTACGGCCACATCTCGATGCAGATCTACGAGCGCTGGCGCACGGCGCGCGCGTCACTCGACACGCTGCGCGCCCGCGCCGGTGCGGTGCAGTTGCTCGACGACGCCCGCCGCGCCGAACTGGCGCAGCAGCTGGAGCAGCTGACCCGCACCGAACAGGATCTGAGCGAGCAGCTGGCGCAGGCCCAGCAGCAGCAGCAGTGGCTGACGCAGCAGCAGCAGCTCAACGCGGAGCAACAGCAGGCGCAGCAGGCGTTGCAGGCTGCCGCCACGGCCTGGCAGCAGGCGGAAAGCGATCGCCAGCGGCTGGCGCGTGCTGAACCGGCGGAGAAGCTGCGCGACAAACTGCAGCAGCGCGAACAGCTGCAGCGCGACCAGCAGACACTGAACCAGCAGGCGCAGCAGTTACAGCAGCAACAGCAACAGGCGCAAGCGGCGCTGCAGCAGGGTGAAAGCCACTATCAGGCCGCACAGCAGGCACGTGAACGCGCGCTGGCCGAACAGCAACAGCTGGAGACGCTGCTGAGCGAACAGGTGATCCCGCTCGATCAGCAGATCGCCAGCCGTGCACAGCAGCTTGAGCAGCAGCAGGCGCTGCTGAGCGAACAGCAAAAAACCCTGTCACTCAGCCAGCAGGCGCTGGATCAGCATCAGCAGGCAAGTGAACGCTTACAACAGCAGCTGGCGCAGCAGCAGGCGTTTCGCCTGAGTGAAGCCGCTGTCGCCCGCTGGGGCGGCGAACTGGCGCGCTGGCAGGCCGAACTCGCCCGGCTTGAAGAGCGTGAGCAAACGCTGACGCAGCTCAGCGCGCAGCAGCAACAACTGCAAAGCCAGCTGGAACTGCAGCAGCAGGCGCTGCAGGCGCGCGAGCAGGCGGCACAGCCGCTGCAACAGGCAGAAGCCGCGGCACAGCAGCAGCGCCAGCAGGCGGAGCAGGTGCTTACTTCGCTGGAGGCGGAGATCGCCAGCCCGGCGTTGCGGACGGCGCTGGCGCAGCATCAGCAGCAGCGCGGCGTACGTCAGCAGCTCAGCCTGCTGGCGGCACAGTGGCAAACGCTCCAGCCGCAGCGCCAGCAGCGTCAGCTTAAACTGCAGCAGTTACAGCAGCATGCTGAGCAGGAAGCGCTGGCGTTGCAGCAGTTGCGCGAGGAGTACAAGCGCGAGCATCAGACGCTGCTGGATGTGCGTCGCCTGTGCGAGCTGGAGCGCACGATTATTCAGCTGGCCGACGAGCGGGCGAAGCTGCAGCCGGAACAGCCCTGCCCGCTGTGCGGCTCCTGCCAGCATCCGGCCATCGACCGCTACCAGCAGTTGCAGCCGGATGAAAATCAGCAGCGGCAGGCGGCGCTGGAAACGCACGTGGCGCAGCTCAGGGAAGCCGGCACCGCGCGGGGCGAGCAGCTTAAACTGTCGCAGCAGCAACAGCAGGCGCTGCAACAGGAAATCGCCGATCTCGACCAGCAGATCGCCGCCACCTGCGAGCGCTGGCAGGCGCTGTGCGGTGAGCTGGCGCTTACCTTCAGCGCTGAACAGCACGCAGAATTCAGCGCCTGGCTGCAGCAGCAGGACGCGCTCGAAGCCCGCCAGCAGCAGCAGTTGCAGGCGCGTGAACAGGCGGCCGTCACGTTGCAGCAGGCTAAAGACGCGCATCTGCAACAGCAGCAGCGCTGGCAGCAACACCAGCAGCAGCAACAGCTGGCACAGCAGCAGCTTGCCAGCGCCCGGCAGCAGCGGGATGAGATCGATCAGCGCGTCAGCGGTGAGCGTCAGGCATGGCAGCAGCAATTGCAGCAGCTGGAACAGCAGCTGGCTGCCCATCAGCTTAGCCTGCCTGCAGCGCCCGAGCGCGCCGGCTGGCTGCAAACGCTGCAGCAGCGCTGGCAGCAGTGGCAGGAAAGTGAGCGGTTACTTGCCGGGCTACAGCCGCAGCTGGCGAAAAGCGAAACGGAAGGCAGCAGCCTGCAGCACACGCTGGCGCGTGAACAGCAGCAGGTCGCCAGCCTGCAGCAAGCCCTTAACCACCTGCAACAGCAGCAGCAGGCCCAGCAGCAGCAGCGCCAGCAGCTGTTTGGCGACCGGCGCGTGGCGGACGCGCGTCAGCAGCAGCACGCCACGCTGCAACAGCATGACCAGGCGCTGGCGCAACAGCTGCAGCGCTGGCAGCAGGCGCAAAGCGAGCTGCACGGCCTGAAAGGTCAGTATGAACAGATTGTCAGCCAGCAGCAGACGCTGGCGCAGCGCGCAGCGGACGCCGAAAGCGCCTTCCGGCAGGCATTGCTGCTCAGTGATTTTGCTGACGAAAGCAACCTGCGCGCCGCGCTGCTGGCGGAAGATGAGGTGCAGACGCTGCGCCAGCGGCTGCAAACGCTGGAGCAGCAGCATCAGCAGCACACCGCACTGCATGTCAGACTGGCGCAGCGGCTGAGCGATCACCTGCAGCAGCGCCCGGCCGCGCTAAGCGATGCCGATGCTGGCTCCATCGCCATCCGGCTGGAGCAGCTGCGCGTGGCGCTGCGTGACAACGCACGCCAGCAGGGGGAAGCGCAGCAGCAGCTGCACAGCGATACCCAACAGCGTCAGCAGCAGCAAACGCTGCTGGCGCAGATCGCCGCTGACGAAGCGGAACTGGCACAGCTGAGCCGCCTCAACGATCTGATCGGGTCGGCCAAAGGCGACAAGTTCCGCCGCTTTGCTCAGGGCTTAACCCTCGATCATCTGGTGTGGCTGGCAAACCGCCAGCTCGATCGCCTGCACGGCCGCTATTTATTGCAGCGCCGCGTCAGCGATGAGCTGGAGCTGGAAGTGGTGGATACCTGGCAGGCCGATGCCACGCGCGACACGCGTACGCTGTCCGGCGGCGAGAGCTTCCTCGTCAGCCTCGCGCTGGCGCTGGCGCTGTCCGATTTGGTCAGCCATAAAACGCGCATTGAATCACTGTTTCTCGACGAAGGCTTCGGCACGCTGGATGCCGAAACGCTGGACACCGCGCTGGATGCGCTGGATGCGCTTAACGCCAGCGGGAAAACCATCGGCGTGATCAGTCATGTGGAAGCGATGAAAGAGCGCATCCCGGTGCAAATCCGGGTGCGTAAAATGAACGGGCTCGGCTACAGTAAACTGGAGCTGCCGGGCGAGTGATGCGTGAAGTGGCGCGGCGATCAGCTGATCGCCGCGCCAGATAGATTAACGCGTAACCGGCGCTTTGTAGCGCGGACCGGCCAGCAGACCACCCTGCTCGTTCTGCGCTAACAGACGCGCACTGGTGACACCAGCAATGGTGTGCGCTTTGTCACCCGCGTTGCTGGCGATCTGTTTGATCGCCGCCGACACCAGCATGCCAATGATGCCGCCGTTGCTGTTGTTGCTGTTCTCAGAATCATTGGCGGTGGCCATGCCCTGCCACAGCTCTTTACCGCTGCGCAGATCAACCAGACGGGCAGTGGCCGAGACCGTAGTCACCGAATCAACCACCAGATAGCTGCTGCCATAATCGGTAATCGAAATGTACAGTGCGCTGTCTGCGTTGAAGATGTCATGCAAGCGCTTCGTGCTCACCGCCTGAATTTCATGCCCGTTGCTCAGTCCGTTTTGCTGGAAGGTCTCTTCCACCACCGCCACCGGGAACACGTAGTAACCCGCTTCCGCCAGCGGCTGGGTCACCAGCGAGGTGAAGCTGTGCGACGCGTTGATATCCGGCGCACGGTTATCGGCAGGCAGCACCAGAATTGACGCCGGCTTACTGGCACGGAAGGCGCTGTAGTCATACGGTTTCTTATTCTGGGCACAGCCGGTCAGCAGCAGCGCCGCGAATACGCCGCACACGGCAATCAGTTTTTTCATTGGTTCACTCCTTTTTTCTTCATCAGAAAGTCCATGTACGGGGCCGATTCCGGAAACAGCTGCTTCTCAAGGGCGAACTGGCTGAAAGCTTTATCCGTATTGCCGTTTTTGGCGTACAGCAGGCCCAGCTGGGCGTGCAGACCCGGTGCTACCGGCTTGTTCACTGCTTTGGCCTTTTCGATATCCAGATTCAGCGCATCAATCTGCTTCTGCGGATCGCTGTCTTTCTGGTAATAGCTGTAGACCTGCTGCTGGTAATCACCCCAGTAGTAGATCGGCTCCGGTCCTTTTGGCGCACAGCCGGCCAGCACGCCTGCCGCGATCAGCGCGGCGCTCAGTTGCAGTAATTTCATCGTCAATATCCTTATTTCACCGGGCGCCATGCGCCGTTATTGATGCCATCCACCAGGTGGTCGACCGCTTCACGGATCGCCAGATCCATCACTTTGCCGTTCAGGGTAGAGTCATAGCTGGCGGTACCGCCAAAGCCGATCACCTCACGCGCTGACAGCTGGTATTCACCCGCGCCCTGCACGCTATAAACCACTTCTGAAGTGGTCACATCCACCACATTCAGGTTCACTTTGGCGT
This sequence comes from gamma proteobacterium symbiont of Lampromicra miyakona, assembly GCF_059730895.1. Classification (NCBI taxonomy): domain Bacteria; kingdom Pseudomonadati; phylum Pseudomonadota; class Gammaproteobacteria; species gamma proteobacterium symbiont of Lampromicra miyakona. The sequence continues at coordinate 3,013,569 of NZ_AP035932.1, forward strand.
AAGCGATCTGGCTTTTACCGCGGCCGAGGATGCCCCACAGCTGCTGGTCGCCCACTTCTTTGCGCCCGAACTCGGTGATGTCACCGGTGATGATGTAGTTAGCGCCCTTGATGTTCTGCTGGCTGTGTTTGAAGTCGGCCTCCTGCTGCAACTCTTTCAGGTTGCTGCGATCCAGCACGTTGAAGCGATTGGTCTGCTGCAGATGCGTAATCAGAATGGTTTTGGATTGGTTGCCCAGACGATCAACGCCGTCGGAGAAAATCCCATTCATGTATGACGAACGGTTATCAAACTGTCCCACCGCGATTGGGCTGCGCACGCCCTGATAAGCCGGCTGGCTTGCGGCGCGAACCTGAGGTGCATCGATGGCGCGCGACGACTCGATGGCACAGCCACTGAGCAGCGCGGCGCTTAACAAGGAGAGTGCCGCAAAGGCATATTTCTTCTGCATTTCTGGTCCATGAATAAAGGAAGGGATAACACCGCCACCAGGCGGCAAATTCTGGTTATGCCGACAGTCAGAGTAATGCCATAGCATTCCCTGCTGCGGTCTGTAGACTGTCGGCAGCAGCGCCAGAAATCTTTAGTGAAAATGCAGGCTTATTAATGAATTTAATTAATCGATTAGCGAGACTATCAGGTGGGTTAGTGATGATGGTGGGGCTCAGCGCCTGCCAGCAGGTGGCCGCGCCAGCCCCCAGCCTAGCCAATCAGTGCCAGCCGCAGGGCGATGCTGACAGCGCCGCCTGCCACTGGAGTGAAGCACTGCAGCAGCAGCTCAATAAGCAGTTTCACGATGCGGCGCGCTATGCCGGACAGCAGTGCTGGGTGCGCCTGGAGTGGCAGAACAGTGGGCGCTACGCGGTGACGCAAACCCAGGGCGACGAAGCGCTGTGTTTGCGCGCGTGGCAGCTTATTGGTCAGTCGCGCGGCTTACCGCCTCCGCCGCAGCGCGACCAGCCAGCGTGGTTTGGCTTTGCGCCGCACCGGCCTGACTTACCAGCCCATCCTGGCGCCACTGGCGCGGGCTGATGCCGAACCAGCGGCGGAAGGCGCGGGAAAACGCGCTGACCTCGGAATAGCCGAGCAGCAGCGCCATCTCCGAGATGGGCAGCTGTCTTTGCTGCAGATAGTGCGTGGCCATTTCGCAGCGCACCTTATCCACCAGCGCGCTAAAGCTGATGCCCTCTTCGCGCAGGCGTCGCTGCAGCGACCAGCTCGACAACCCCATTTTGCCGGCGATCTCCTCCAGTACCGGTTCGCCCTGAATGAGCGTCAGGCTGACCTGCGAACGCGCCTGTTCAACCACGCTCTGCACGCTGGCGCTGCTGTTGAGGCGGCGAATGGCATCCTGCATCACCATCAGCAGCATCGCATCCTGCTCCGGCATGGCGCGCTGCAGGTCGCGTTTCGCGATCAACAGTGAGTTAAACGGCTGATCGAACCAGACCGGCGCATCAAACACTTTGCAGTGCTCGTGCCACTGCTCCGGACGCGGATGTTCAAAGTGCACCTCGCGCGGCGCCCAGTTTTTGCCCGCCACGTGGCGAATCAGGTTGAGGAACATGCCGAGCGTCAGCTCCGCATCCTGACGGCGCGCCAGGATCGCCCCGTGGCGCACCTGATAATCGAGCCGCCAGCAGTCGCCCTTGTCCACCAGCCGCGTCAGCGTATCGTGCTGGTGCCAGGGAAACGCGTTCACCACATTGTGCAGCGCCTGCTCCAGCGTCGGCGAGCACAGTCCGATGTAGCCAATTAACCCTAATGACTGCGGTTTGAACTGCCTGCCGTAATGCAAACCGAAGTTATCAAAGCCGGAGTGGCGCGCCGCTTCTTCCATCACGCGGCAATAGTTCACCAGCCCCAGGCTCAGTGTCGGGCTGGCCAGCAGTTCGGAATCGATACCGCTGATGCCAAAGATGCGATCGACATCGCCGCCTTTATCCGTAATGAAGGCGCTCAGACCGGTCGCCGCCGCGGCCAGAACGCCACGGTTGCTGGCGGGTGTGGCAAACGCGCTGAAGGCATCTGCAGCAGAGATGAGTGATTGCATGGGAACCTCTCAGGGATCGCGCGGATAACAGAATGAAGGGATCCAGCAATTTTCATACCAGCGTCACCCGGCGGCGCGCGGTGCAAGGCAATGCACCGCCTGGCCGCCGCTGGCGCGCTCCCGGCGGCGATCCGCCTCCCTGTCAGCGCGCCTGTGACGGCCGGCGCGCTTGATGCGCAGGCACCAGATTACGCCATCAGCACGCGCCGCTGCCCTCTGCTGGTGCAGGTCACGCGCCTACCGGCAGCTGGCTGCTCTCAAGATAGCGACGGCACAGCCGCACCGAATGGCTGGCCCAGTGCGGCCCGAGGCTGAGCGCCATCTCGGTATCGGCGTGCGTGCCCATCCACGCCGTCATCTGAATACGACGCTGGATCAGCAGCGTCGGCACCAGCGCCATCTCAGCATCGCTGATGTGCGCCACGCGTTCATAGCCGAGGATCCAGTTATCCACCCACTCCGCCGCACGCGGATGGTGCTCGACGAAACTGATCGCGGCCGCCAGATCGTGCAGATACCAGCCCATGCCGCAGTCATCGAAGTCGATCACCCGGGTTTCGCCTTTGTGCAGCAGCAGATTGGTCAGCCGCAGATCGGCGTGGATCAGGCCGTAGCGATCTCGCTCTTTACCAAATTCCGCCAGCGCCTGCCCGGCGCGCTCCACCGCCGCTGCGATAATGCCGTGATCGGCCGGATCAAGATGGGGCGCATCCTGCCAGCGCCCCCAGTGGCTGTGCTCGCTGACCATAGTGTGATGATCCCAGATAATACGCTGAAAACCTTCGGGTTTCTGCCAGCTGCGGCTGTGCTGATGCAGGCGCGCGGTGATAGTACCGAGCTGCTGAAAAGCTTTGGGATCGACGTCGGTGGTCGGCATCTCGCCGTCAATCCAGTGGAACAGCACCGCATGACGCGAGCTGCCGTCCGCCAGCGCCAGCGTCAGCACGCTTTCACCGTCGCGCGCCGGGATGGCCTGCGGCACCATGATGCCGGTCTCGCGCAGCGCATCGAGCCACATCAGTTCACTGAGAATATCCGCTTTGCTGTGGTAATCCGGCCGGTGCAGGCGCAGCGCGTAGCGTTTGCCGCCGGCACGCAGCAAAAAGGTGGCGTTCTCCGAACGGCACAGTAATTGCAGCTCACCGTGCAGCGCGGCGGGATAGCAGGCCAGCGCACGTTGCGCCAGCAGGGTGATCTCGGCATCGGTCAGGGATTCGGCTTGTTTGGCGCTCATTCATCACTCTCCAGCATCAGTCTCTATAAACCAGTGTTATCAGCATGGGATGAGGTCGTCCTGACTGCCTGACCGCAGAACAGCAAAAGTTGACCGCAGCGTACAGCCAGCGCTTTTTCTCGCAGCGAGTTGACCGCAGAGGACAAAACTCACTGCGCCGGCGTCAAGTTTTCCCGTCCCGGGCAGCGGCATTATCCCTTCACTGTAGCGCAAACCCACAATAGCGCGGTGCCAACGCCGCACAACAAGCATGACGGGGAGATGAAGATGACAGGCAAACTAAAACCCACGCTGGGCACCCTGCATTTATGGGGTATTGCGGTTGGACTGGTGATTTCCGGTGAGTATTTCGGCTGGAGCTATGGCTGGGGCGTGGCCGGGACGCTGGGATTCCTGATCACCACCGCGCTGATCGCCACGCTTTATACCTGCTTTATTTTTAGCTTTACCGAACTGACCACGGCGATTCCGCACGCTGGCGGGCCGTTCGCTTACAGCCGTCGGGCATTTGGCGAAACCGGTGGTCTGATTGCCGGTCTGGCGACGCTGATTGAATTCGTGTTCGCCCCGCCGGCCATCGCCATGGCGATTGGCGCCTACCTCAACGTGCAGTATCCCGATCTCAACCCCAAAACGGCGGCAGTCGGGGCTTATTTATTGTTTATGGCACTGAATATTCTCGGCGTGAAGCTGGCCGCGATGTTCGAACTGGTGGTGACGGTGCTGGCAGTGCTGGAGCTGCTGGTGTTCATGGGCGTGGTATCGCCGGGTTTCAGCGTCGCTAACTTCGCCGCCAACGGCTGGGCTGGCAGCGATCATTTTGGCATGCCAGCGCTGTCCGGCATCTTTGCCGCCATCCCGTTCGCTATCTGGTTTTTCCTCGCCATTGAAGGCGCGGCGATGGCGGCCGAAGAAGCCAAAGATCCGAAGCGCACCATCCCGAAAGCCTATATCAGCGGCATTCTTACCCTGGTGGTGCTGGCGATTGGCGTGATGCTGCTGGCCGGCGGCGCGGGCGACTGGCGCAAGCTATCGGACATTAACGATCCGCTGCCGCAGGCGATGAAGATGATCGTCGGGGAGCACTCTAACTGGATGCATATGCTGGTGTGGATCGGCCTGTTTGGCCTGGTCGCCAGCTTCCACGGCATCATCCTTGGCTACTCGCGTCAGTTCTTTGCCCTGGCGCGCGCGGGCTATCTGCCGCCCAGCCTGGCGAAGCTGTCGCGCTTCCAGACGCCGCACCGCGCCATCATCGCCGGCGGCGCCATCGGTATCGCCGCCATTTACAGCGACGGACTGATCAACCTGCAGGGCATGACGCTGACGGCGGCGATGATCACCATGGCGGTGTTCGGCGCGATCGTGATGTACCTGATGAGTATGCTGAGCCTGTTTAAGCTGCGCCGCAGCGCACCGGACCTGGAGCGCAGCTTCCGTGCGCCGGGCTATCCGTTGGTTCCGGGCATCGCACTGGTGCTGTCGCTGGTGTGTCTGGTGGCGATGCTGTGGTTCAACCCGGTAATCGGCGGATTGTTTGTGGCGATCATGGTACTCGGCTACCTTTACTTCCTCGCTACCAAAGCCCAGCGCGAGCGCGCACCGCAGGATTCCATGCTGGTCGGCGAGTAACAAACGCATTGCCCCTGCCCTTCAGGCAACGGAGGCGGGTACACAGAGCCCTTTGTGTACCCGCCTCTTTCTGCCCCACGTGATAAATCCATCCCACCACAGCACCGCTCCGGTCTTGCTGCTGTGATACCTTTTTTGCATGACGAAAATGACAATTCATTACGCGTAATCGGGGTGCAACAATCAAAAAACACGCAAAAGGAGCCACTATGCACACCCGACATTTATCGCAAACCCTGACTGTCAGTTCGATCGGCTATGGTGCCATGGGACTGAGCGAATTTTATGGCCAGACAGACGACACCGCTTCACTGCAGCTGTTACACACGCTTCTCGACCTGAATATCACGTTTATCGACACCGCGGATATGTACGGGCGGGGCCATAATGAGCGGCTGATTGGCCACTTTCTTGCCGGTCTGGATAACACCACGCGTGAGCAGTTTAACATTGCCACCAAGTGCGGAATCGATCGCCCTGCGGACCAGGCTTATGCCCGGACGATTAACAACCAACCTGACTACATCACCCGCTGCTGTAATGAATCGCTTAAAAGGCTTGGCGTTGAGCGCATCGATCTGTTCTATCTTCACCGCGTGAGCCAGGTTACGCCGATTGAAGAGAGCATGGAATGCCTGAGCCGCCTCGTTAAAGCGGGTAAGATCAACCACATTGGCCTGTGTGAGGTTTCTGCTTCAACCCTGCGCCGGGCCCATGCCGTCCACCCGATCGCCGCCCTGCAAACCGAATATTCACTGTGGACGCGCGATATCGAAGCTGAGATTCTGCCGGTGGTGAAAGAGCTGGGTATAGGTTTAGTTCCCTACTCTCCGCTGGGCAGAGGGTTTCTGACCGGAAAGTATCGTCATAACAGCGACTTCGCTGAGGATGATTTCCGCAAAAATAATGCGCGCTTCAGTCAATCCAGCCTCGACCATAACGCCCAGCTTCTTGACGCGGTGCACCCGCTTGCTGAAAAGTACAGCTGCACGCCGGGGCAGATTGCGCTGGCCTGGCTACTGGCGCAGTACGACAAGCTGATCCCCATTCCGGGAACGAAACAGACCCGCTATCTGGCGGAAAATGCGCAGGCCGCCGATATCGTGCTGGAGCAGGCAGATATCGCTTTACTGAACGCTATCCACAAGCATATTGAGATCAGGGGCGAGCGCTATTCTCAGGAAGGGATGAAAAGCATTAATGCCTGAAGCCATAACCGGGTAACGCCCGGTTATTTTTTCTGACGTCGCGCCGCCAGCCTGCTGCGCGTCCAGACCGATTAACCCCATATCCTGCTGATCTTTAGCGGGGTAGAATAACGTCTTTGATTACCCGGATGGACTCTATGGCGACGGCAGAGCACCTTATCAGCAACCATCTCCCCAGCGTGAAACAGCTTCAATGCTTTCTTGCGGTTGCGCACGAGCTGAACTTTCGCCGGGCCGCCGAACGGCTCAGAATGACTCAGCCTCCGCTAACCCGACAGATTAAGCGCCTTGAAGCCGTGCTGGAGCAGCCGTTGTTTAGCCGCAGCACCCATGACGTCAGTCTGACGGACGCTGGCCGGGCGCTGGTAATCAAAGCGGAGAAGATCCTTCAGGCGCTGAATGAACTCAAGCCAGGCTCGCTTTCTTCAGAAAAGCGCCTGCGTATCGGCCTCACCCGCACGCTGAATTTTGCACTGATTGCGCCCATTCACCAGCAACTGCTGAAACTGGACGCCGCTGACGATGTGGAAACGCCCGATCTGACGTCTGCGCAGTTGCTGCAGTGTCTGACAAAAAACCGCCTGGACCTGGTACTGACGGGCGAAAGGGCAACCGGCCACGAAGATACCGTGCAGTACCAGTGGATCGGTCGTGAGCCGTTGCTGGTAGCAATGCCGGCCAGCCATCCGGCCAGCCTGAAAGAAAAAGTCTCGCTGGAAGCGATCGGTGATTTACCGCTGTTCTGGTTTGCCAGAAGCGCAAATCCGTCGTTCTACGATAAATGTGAACGCTTGTTTTCACAGCTCCACACCCCGCTTAAAAGAGTTAAAGAGCCCGATGATTCACTGGTTATGCTGACACACATTGCCAGAGGGAAAGGCTTTGCCCTGATGCCGCAGTCGAAATGTACCTTTCATCAGGAAGGGTTGTGTTATCGCGCACCGGCTGACGATGAAGCGCAAAATCTGCATATCGATATTTATGCCGCCATCCGACTGAATGAAAACCGGCCAGCCGTGCTGCATGCGCACGATATCGTGTGTCACGCCGGTCAGTTAAGCCAACACTGACCCGCTTCGGCCCCCTCTTCCGCTGGAAGAGGGGTTAAGCACGCATAAAGCGTCGTTACGCTACCCTTTCACCGGCCACAGCCAGGCGGCACCGCGCACGCCGCTGGAGTCGCCGTGCACCGCTTTCAGCACCGGCGTTTCGCACTCGCGTCCGAACACCCACTGTTTCATCAGCGTCGGCACCGTCTGGTACAGCCGATCGTTGTTGCTCATGCCTCCGCCGAGCACAATCACATCCGGATCGAGCAGGTTAACCACCTGCGCCAGCGATTTGGCCAGCCGCGTTTCATAACGGCTCATCGCCAGCTCGGCCACCGGATCCTGCTGTTCGATCAGCCGGATGATCTCCGCGCCCTTCAGCGCCTGTCCGCTGAGACGCTGATAATCAATGGCGAAGCCAGTGCCGGAGACAAACGTCTCAATACAGCCCTGCAGCCCGCAGTAGCACGGCACTTCCGCGCGATAGCGCAGTTCGTCTTCGTCCATCCACGGCAGCGGATTATGCCCCCACTCGCCTGCGTTACCGTTACCGCCAATGCGTGATTCACCGTTGATGGCCACGCCTGCGCCGGAACCGGTGCCAATGATCACCGCAAACACCAGCGGCTGGCCTGCGCCTGCGCCATCCACCGCTTCGGAAACCGCCAGGCAATTCGCGTCGTTGGCGATGCGCACGTCACGATTCAGCGCACGCGCCAAATCTTTGTCCAGCGGCTGGCCGTTGAGCCACGTCGAGTTAGCATTTTTTACCCGCTGGGTATAAGGAGAAATCGTGCCGGGAATGCCGATACCGACCGTTCCCAGCTGCCCGGTCTGCGCTTCCGCCAGCAGGACTAAATCGACAATTGCCTGCACCGTGGCCGCGTAGTCGTCACGCGGAGTATTCACGCGGTGGCGAAACAGCTCCTCGCCCTGGTCAGACAGCGCAATCACTTCAATTTTGGTGCCGCCTAAATCAATACCGATACGCACGATTTATTCCTCATTATTCGTTCAGGTGACAGATACAGTAGAAGGCTGAATCGGGAAAGGCAATGAAACCACTCCGATGTTTCGCTATCATGCGCGCTGACTGTTTTAGACTTGTGCGCCCGATCGCACCCACGGTAAGGAATCCTGATGTTGTGGTTTAAAAATATGATGGTTTATCGTCTGAATCGGGACATCCCGCTGTCCGCAGACGATCTGGAAAAACAGCTCGACGCCTTCACCTTCACGCCGTGCGGCAGCCAGGACATGGCCAAAACCGGCTGGGTCTCGCCGATGGGCAACCGCAGCGAAGCGCTGACGCATGTGATTAACGGTCAGATAGTGATCTGCGCCCGCACCGAGCAGAAAATTCTGCCGTCGCCGGTGGTGAAGCAGGCGCTGGAAGCCAAAATTGAGAAGCTGGAAGCGGAACAGAGCCGCAAGCTGAAAAAGACCGAAAAGGATTCGCTGAAAGATGAAGTGCTGCATAGCCTGCTGCCGCGCGCCTTCAGCCGTTTCAGTCAGACCTTTATGTGGATCGACACGGTCAATAATCTGATCATCGTCGACTGCGCCAGCGCGAAGAAAGCGGAAGATACGCTGGCGCTGCTGCGTAAGAGCCTCGGCTCGCTGCCGGTAGTGCCGCTGACGCTGGAAAATCCGATCGAGCTGACGCTGACCGAATGGGTGCGCTCCGGTGAATTGCCGGCGGGTTTCACCCTGATGGATGAGGCTGAGCTGAAGGCGATACTGGAAGATGGCGGCGTGATCCGCTGTAAAAAGCAGGATCTGGTTTCCGACGAGATCGCCACCCACATCGAAGCCGGTAAAGTGGTCACCAAACTGGCGCTCGACTGGCAGGAGCGTATTCAGCTGGTGATCGCCGATGACGCCTCGGTGAAGCGTCTGAAGTTCAGCGACACGCTGCGCGAGCAGAATGACGATATCGATCGCGATGATTTCGCCCAGCGTTTTGATGCCGATTTCATTCTGATGACCAGCGAGCTGGCGGCATTGATCAGCAATCTGGTGGAAGCGTTAGGCGGCGAAGCGCAGCGTTAAGCGGACATCGCCGGCTGGAAGGATAGTACGGGTGTGTTTAACGGTCGCCATGAATGACGCCCCTGCAAATATGCTGATTCATACCTGTAGGGTCAGCATTTATGCTGACCTCAGGCCACACCCCATGCTGGCGCATAAAAAAACCGGTAACGCCGCACAGGCATTACCGGTTGATAATGGATGCTGCTTTAACGCTTAAAGATAGCGGCACAGGTAAGACGTTGGCTCTGCCACCTGCAGATGGAATTCGCTGTGGCCCGGCACGTTAAATACCGATCCGGCTTCGTACCATTTCCACTCGGCTTCGCCCGGCAGCAGCACTTTCAGCGCGCCGCTCACTACCGTCATCTCTTCCGGCTGGCCGGTACCAAAGGTGTATTCGCCTTCCGCCATCACGCCAACGCTGGCCCGGCCAATGGTGACGCTGTCGAAACCAATGGATTTCACTTTTCCGTCGAAATACTCACTTACGTTGAGCATGTTACTTCCTCACAGCACATTAGGGTTACCGGCAGATTACAAGGGAACTCGCTGATCTGTCACGCGAATTAGCGCCGCCCGTCGCAAGTTGTGATCGGCCTCGATCAGACGATCAGTTCAGCCGCCAGTTTCGCCACCAGCACATTCGACAGCAGCACCGGAATGCCCAGCATGTTCTGCAGGAAATCGCGGTGTTTCTGGTGATAACCGATACAGTCGAGCACCACCACATCAGCGCCCTGCTCCTGCAGGGTCAGTCCGGCTTCCATCAGTTCGCTCTGCTGCGCCAGGTATGGACTGGCGACGGCAAAACAGGGCGTGCTTTGCAGGTTACGCCATTTGCTGGCCTGCTCAGCGATCTGCTCCTCAACCGGCACCACGATGCCGATTTTGTGCGCCTGTACGATGGCGCTGACCAGCGGCGGAATGATGCGATCCGGCTCCAGCAGCAGCGCCGACGTGGTTTTTAGCGCGCCGAACTCACCGGTACACAGCAGCAGAATGGTGTCGTAACCCTGCTGCTCCAGCGCGGTAATTTTACGCTGCAGTCCCTGTTCGACAGTGGCCGCCGCCAGCCGTACCTGTTCGCCGCTGCTCATGCGCGAAACCAGCACTTTATCGCCCGGCGCGGGAGCGTATAACTGCTCCACTTCAGCCAGCGTCAGGCCATCCAGCAGACCGGCATGCGCGACGGCGTTGGCGGGCAAATGCTCCTGCAGCAGCGGCAAAATATCGCTACGCGGTGACTGGCCAATGGTTAAGGTTACTAGCGACGGTTTCATCATCAGGCTTTCCGGCTGCGCAGGTGGCTGAGGCTACCATACAAAGATAGCAGCAGCGCGTACTCCTGCGGGTCATAAAACTGGCAGGTCTCACGGCCAAACTCTTTGGCCACTTCCACCGCAAAGCGCACGGTCGCCGCGATGTCCACTTCATGGCTGGCGCCGGTGCCGCAGCCAGGCACCACGGATTGCGCACAAATCGCGACGCCCACCACTGGCACATCAGTGGCGGTGGACGGTTGCAGGATGCTGTTGAGATGATACACGCCGTTGCCGTAAGGGGTGATGTCCTGCGTGGTGATCGGGAACGTCACCGCAGGCTGACCGCTGGTCATCTCCATAATGCGCAGCAGATCTTCCGACACGCGCAGGATGTAGCCCTCTTTCACCGTGGGAGACAGCGCATAGCCCTTATGGTTGAGGATGCGGTTTCCTTTAGTGGTATCGATAGAGAGAATCGCGTCGACGCCCGCAACCACTTCGTTGTCATTCATGGTGATGTCGTCGCACGGCGAATCCATGAAGTCCACCGGCTCGTGCGGCCGGGTCGGCGCATCCGGACAAATATGCGTGGTTACGATCACGTCGCCGGCCAGCACGTCGCCTTTGGTCTGCATCTGTGCCAGCTTCAGCGCGCTGCTCACCGCAGCAACCGCACCGTCGGCGTCGGACACCATGCCGATGCGCGTCGGGCGCGCACCGATGCCGCCGAGACGGCCAATGATCCCCAGCGTCGGCGCGCTGCCGCCCCGGCTTTTGCCCTGGGCGCCCGGAATGTCGATGCGCACAAAATCGGTGCGCCCTTTAGGCCCGCTGACGCGCTTAAAGCTGGCTTGCACGCCCGGATAGGCGGCGAACAGATCGACCACCTGCTGGCCATCCACGTAGGCGCTGTCGAGTAACTCAAAAACCTGTAGTGTCTGCTGTAAACTCATCGCTAAATCCCTGGATTATTTCTTACTGCTACTGGCAAAAAGTGAGTGGAAGAAGCTGTACAGCGCGTCGCCCGCAATGAATCCAGCGGCCATCACCTCCATCGGTGAACGTCCACGCTCGCCCCATACGCGCAGGATCAGGACACGTAACGCAATCCCGACCAGCACCGCCCAGCCTGCGGCGGCATTGTTGATTAACAGACCGGTGGCTAACAGCACGCCGAGCTGGCGTTTAGGCCCGCCGATCAGCTGAATAATTGCTCCCGGAATCGCCCACATCAGCAGGCTGCCAGCAATGCCCGGCTCCGCGCCGGCCTGAATGGTTTTGGCGTAAACGCGCGCCACCGGCGGCAGCAGGTTGTCGACAAAGAACAGGTTATGCGCATACCACACCACCGGAATTGCGATGACGAAAGCGATCATCGCGGCGATCAGCTGGATGCGGCGGCCCCACAGCTCCTGCTGCACATCGGCCCCGTTACCGCGCAGAATAAAGCCGGCCTTCAGGTCATAGCCCATATCAGCGAAGGCTGGACCGGTGGCCGCGGTGAAGCCGCACAGCAGGCACAACGCCAGCGGCGGGAAGCCGAGCAGGATGCCGAGGATCAGGGTGATCAGCGCCACCGCGAAGGCCGGAAACCAGCCCGAGTGCATGGCGGCGATGCCGACAATCAGCTCATGCACGAAGGCGGCAAAGGCCGCGTAGATAATAAACAGCAGCAGCATCGGCAGGCCCATCTCGCTCCACAGCCCGCCGCCCAGCGCCAGCAGTGCCGAGATCACGATATAGCCAACGGTTCCCAGGCCGAGCGCGCGTTTGACTTCGTTGTCGCTGCGGCTGACGTTGAGGTTGTCGTGACGGCGACTGCGAATCACCTGCACCACCTGAATCAGCGCCACCAGACCGGCTCCGACCATGACGCCGTGCGGAATGTACAGCGCGTTAATATCGATACCAGCAACCGGTTGCGCATAGGCACGCAGCAGGAAGCCGATGCCGAGCATGGTCAGCGCCCAGATATTGCCAATGAATGCCGTACCAAAGGCGGACATCGGGATTTTCAGCATCGAGCCCGCGACGCCGCCCACGATTCCGGCCACCAGCAGCCACGCCTGCCGACCGCCTTTATCACCGGCTTTAATCGCTTCTGCCGCTGCCACGCCCGGTGGCCATGCATTGCTGGCCGGAAACACGCGCGTATCAAACAGACGATACAGCAGCCACGCATCCAGCAGCATTGCCGCGCTGACGCCGACAAACAGCGGCAGCACCAGCTGCGGCTCACCCAGCGCCCACGGCACGGCAATCGGCATCAGCAGGCTATTGGCAGCGCCGAAGGTGGCGGAAGAGATAGCGGTCTGTGCAAGGTTTTGCACTTCAACCGAACGGTAGCGGCGAAACCACTGCAGTGGAATGCGCGCCAGCAGCATGGCAAATAGCGCGCCGATAATAGAAGTATTGGGCGTTACCCCAATAGTTGTGATCAGCTGTACCCCAATGATGGCCCCTGCAACTGACAGCAGAACCAGCATCAGGCCCACGCCAATATTTTTTATTGGATTATCCAGACGCATATTATCCCCGTATTTTCACCCTGTAGAAAACGCGCAATGACATTGTGCCCGACACGCGGAACCTCAACGTTTTATTCATCGTTCCCTGATTATTGAAATAAGCAGGTCCGAAGACCTGCTATTTCCCCGGTGTGGCGCGAAGTATTACGCCTTGAAATCAAATTAGGGTTGTCCTGTTTTATTCAGGACGCTGCGCCGTATTTTTCGGCCATCAGTGCAGCCGTTGCGCGCAATTCGCTGAGCAGCGCTTCCGGATAACCCGGGGCCGCTTCCTGCGAAAGAAATGAGAGACACAATGCGGCACTTTCACCGCGGTGTTTATTGGTTACCGCTACGGCAAGCGAGCTAATGCCAGGCAGCGTTTCATTGCGTGCCAGTGCCCAGCCCTGCTGACGAATCAGCGCCAGCTCTTTGCACAGCGCATCGATATTCAGCGGTGAATTGATCGACGCGGTTTGCCAGTTATCGCTGAAGCGCGCGCGCACCTCTTCATCGCTCAGCTGCGCTAACAGCACGCGGCCGGTCGACGTGCCGGTAACCGACACCCGTGTACCAGGCGGCGTCACCAGCTGGGTAAAGAAGCGACCGTGGTACATGCGCATCACCAGCACATCGTCACCGTCCAGCACCGAGATATAGCCCATGCAGCCGCTGCTGGCCGCCAGGCGCGCCATCGGCGCCGATGCGCTGTCAATCAGCGGTGTCGAAAGATAATGCCCGGCAACGGACAACAGCACGCGGCCAATCTGAAAACAGCGGCTGTCGGGATCGCGCTCCAGTAAACCTTCGCTTTCCATGGTCGCCAGCAGGCGCGACACGGTACTTTTCGGCAGCCCCAGCGCCTCCACCACCTCGGTAAAGGTCAGGCCGGGATGGCCCTGCGCCACGCCAAAGCGCTGAAACAGCTTAAGCACGGCGGCGGCATTTTCGAGTGTGGTCATGGCGCTGGTTTCACTATATGGAACTGAGTTCCTGTATCGATAACCCGAAAGTAAAACGCGACGGTTTATCGGTCAAGCGCAAATTTTGCACCGGACAAAACGCAGGGTATTTAAGGCAGCAGAAAATAAGGGCTAAAGGCAAAATAAAAAGACGTTATCAGGCAGGAGAGCGATTAAACAGAAAAGACGGCAGCTTTTATCGCCGTAATTAGCGCATCAGGGAAAATAAAAAATCTATTTAGCGACCGGACGTAATTACGCTAAAGCGGGCATCCCTGCCCGCCGGGATTATTCTTTTTCCACATCTTCATAGCGGTCTTTGGCATCCTGCGCTTCCGCTTCCGATTTATGTTCGCTAATTAAGGTATCCGGACGTGGATGGTCGGCCCGTAATTCATACCAGGTGACGGTATTGCCCGCCTGCCCTTTTTCAACGGCAACAATGCGCGCTTCTCGCGGATAGGGTGGTCTGGTTGGCATCGTTTTCCCTCTTATGTCAGGTTTCCACACAGACAGCGGTGATCCTCTGCCTGCTATTCAGTATAGACAATCGAGGATCGCTGTAAAAAAGAGGGAGAATTCTTAGGCAGTTAGCTGGCGCGGGCGAGAGAAAGCGATTGCAGAATATGTTCCACCACCTGCTCCGGTGCCTGCATCGCGTTGACTTCATGGTGCGCGGCCTGACGATAGAGCTGCGCGCGTTCACGCAGGATATCTTCCATCTCTTCCGCGATGGGCCGGCCGGTCAGGGTCGGACGCTGTGCCGCTTCTGGCTGACGCTCCAGCCGATCGGCCAGCACGCCAGAGGGCGCGTTGAGCCAGATGACCTGGCCATGCTCGCGCATGAAGTGGCGATTGACGTCAGCCAGCACCATGCCGCCGCCGGTGGCGATTACGCTGGCAGGCGCGGTAACTGCCCGCAGCGATTCACTTTCACGCGCGCGAAAGCTGTCCCAGCCTTCCGTCGCCACAATCTCTGCCACGCTGCGCTGTGTGGTGAGCTGCAGGTGATGGTCGGTGTCACGAAAGGCATAGCCCAGCGCTTGCGACAGCGCCTGGCCAATAGTGGTTTTACCGCAACCGCGTGCGCCGATCAGATAGATGGGTAATGACATCCGGGCTCATCCTCCGCCGTAGTCTGCCGCGCGGGCAACGTCATCAGGTCAATAATGCGTCGCATGATACCTGGATTTTATTTTATCAGCCAGCCGCGAAGCACGAATTACGCGTATTTCAGCGATAGCCAGTGCCATTCTCATGATTTTAAACGGAAAAACGATGCGCATTTCGTGCATCAGGCGATTTGTAAGCGCGGGGCAACATTTGCTTACCAGGCCGCTGATTTACTTTCTGTCACGCAGCCCGCATATACGCTTTATAGTTCAGGCAACGGACGTCCTGTTGGTCGCCTGAAGAACAACACGCTATGCCTAACCGGAGGTTCACCATGCAGAGCCAGGAACAACAACTTATTGAAAGCCTGTTCAGCCGTCTGAAACAGGCAGAAAGCCAGAGCGGCCCGCGTGATGCTGGTGCCGAACAGTTAATCAATCAGCATTTACAGAGCCAGCCCGGTGCGCCCTACTACATGGCGCAGGCGATCCTGATTCAGGAAGCGGCGATGAAAAAGCTCAACGCGCAGGTGTCTGAGCTGGAGAGCCGTCTGGCGCAGGCGCAGCAGCAGGCCCCACAGCAAAGCAGCGGCGGTTTCCTGTCGAGCCTGTTTGGCGGCGGTTCACGCCCGGCGCAGCCGCAACAGCCGGCATGGAACAGCGCACCGCAACAGCCACAATATGCCGCACCGCCTCAGCAGCAGTATGCTGCACCGGCACGCGGTACCGGTTTCCTGGGTGGCGCACTGCAAACGGCTGTCGGCGTGGCCGGCGGTGTGGTGATGGCGGACATGCTCACCAGCCTGTTCCACCATTCGCAGCCGGAAGAGATCGTCAATATCATCAACGAACCGGCGCTGCCGCAGGTGGATGATAATCTGGACACCTTCAACGGCAATGACAGCAACAATGCCTTCCTGAATGACAATTCAGGCTGGGACAACAACAGCTTTGCCGATAACAATGATTTCAACGATTTCGGCAGCGGCGGTGATTTTGACGACGACGACAGCTTCGTCTGATTAACGCTGACGTAACCATTTATCCAGTTCGTTGGCAAACTGCTGGCGGTCACGTGGGCTTAATGCCGACGGGCCGCCGCTCTGAATGCCGCTGGCGCGCATCGTTTCCATAAAATCGCGCATGGTCAGGCGCTGGCGAATGGTATCGCTGCTGTAACGCTCCCCGCGCGGATTCAGCGCTGCCGCCCCTTTCTCCAGTACTTCTGCTGCCAGCGGAATATCGCCGGTAATTACCAGCTCGCCCGGCTGCACGCGTTTCACAATCTCGTTATCGGCCACATCAAAGCCGGCAGCTACCTGCAGCGTTTTCAGAAACGGCGACGGCGGTACGCGCAGCGGCTGGTTAGCAACGAAGGTCACGGTGATTTTGGTGCGCTCAGCGGCGCGATACAGCACCTCTTTGATGACATTGGGACACGCATCGGCATCCACCCAAATCGACATGTTTAATCCTTATTAACGGGCAATGCCTGCGATCTTGCCGCGCTGACCGCGAATGGCAAATGTTATTTGTGCGCGACTTGTTATTCACCGCCGCTGACGTAAGCTAACCCACTGAGAAAACCGAACCACGTAAAGGATAAAGCGATGCTGGAGAAGAAAATCGGGTTTGTCGGCTGCGGCAATATGGCGAAAGCCATCATCAGCGGCCTGGTGAACAGCGGGCAGATCGCCCCGGCCAATATCTGGGTGCACGATCGAAAACCCGACACCAACCAGGCGATGGCGCAGCAGTATGGCGTGACGGCGGCGGAAAGCGTCGAGAGTCTGGCACGTGAAGTGGACATTCTGTTTGGCGCGGTGAAACCCAACGTGATTCTCAAAGTGCTCAAGGATCTGGCTGGCCAGCTGAAGAAAGATGCGCTGGTGGTGTCGATTGCCGCAGGTGTGACGCTGGATTCGCTGGCGGCGGTGCTCGGTCACGATCGTAAAATCATCCGCGTGATGCCGAATACGCCGTCGCTGGTCAATGAAGGCATGACCTCTATTACGCCGAACGTGCTGGTGGAACCGCAGGAAGTGGACGAGGTGGTGACCATTTTTGAAAGCTTCGGCAAAGCGGCGGTGGTGAACGAGTATCTGATTCATGCCGTGGTGGGTGTCAGCGGCTCGGCACCGGCTTACGTGTTTATGTTTATCGAAGCGATGGCAGATGCCGCCGTGCTGGGCGGCATGCCGCGGGCGCAGGCTTATCAGTTTGCGGCGCAGGCGGTAAAAGGTTCTGCCCAGATGGTGCTGGAGACCGGCAAACATCCTGGCGAACTGAAAGATATGGTGTGCTCACCGGGCGGCACCACCATTGAAGCGGTGAAGGTGCTGGAAGAAAAAGGCTTCCGCGCTGCGGTGATGGGCGCGATGCAGCAGTGCATGGCGAAGTCCGAGGCGCTGAGTAAGCAGTGATGGTGCGGGTTTCCCCTCACCCTAACCCTCTCCCGCAGGCGGGAGAGGGGACTGTTGGGTGCTCGTTTGTCTCTTCCGCAGGCGGGAGAGGGAACTGTTGGGTGCTGGCTTCAGGATCAGCCCTGATACGCTTCAAACAGCGCCAGGCCTTGTTCCAGCGTCATTGGCTGCTGCATCTCATGCACCAGCGCGGCGGTGAGCGTATACATGCCGGCTGAACACACTGCCGCAATCATGCCCTGCTGGCAGTAAAAAGCGATAAAGCGCTTGTCCTGCAGCGATCCCAGCAGGCGATAATCGTCCCACTCCTCTGCATGCCCCAGATACTCATAGCGGGTGCCGTAATGCGCAGTCCAGAAGAACGGCACGCGATCGTACATGATGCGTTTGCCCAGCATATTCAGCGCGGCAATGCGCCCCTGCTGATGCGCCACGCGATAGTGCTCAATGCGCTGCACGCCACGCGGCGTGAGATAGCTGGCAATATCCCCCGCGACCCAGATGTTTTCACTGACCCGCAACTGACTGTCGGCCAGCAAGCTGCCATCCTTCTGTAAGGGCAGGTCGTGAATAAAATGGGTGGCCGGCACAATGCCGGTGGCAAACAGCACCTGGCTGGCTGGCACGGTTTTGCCACCTTTGAGCCGCACGCCACTCACTGCGCCTTCGCCGCTCAGCGCTTCCGGTTCACCCTCGACAAACTTCACGCCGTTGCTGCGGTGCAGCTCATAAAAATGACGGCCAATCTCTTCGCCGAACTGGCTGGCAAACGGCAGCGGATGACGCGCCACCACCGTGACATCAATGTCGCGGTTTCGCAGCGCACCGGCCACTTCCATACCGATAAAACTGTTGCCGATAATCACCAGCTGCTGCGCCTCATCCACCTGCGAAATCAGCGTGTCGGCCTGGCGCAGTGAACGCAGCAGGTGCACGCCATCCAGATCCTTGCCCGGGATATCAAGCGGCTGCGGCACGCCGCCAGTCGCGATCAGCAGCTGGTCAAACTTCACCTGCTGCCCGTCTTTCAGCACCAGCGTCTGCTCCTGCGCCTTCAGCTGCACCACCTCCCCCTGCAGCCACGCCACCGGGCCCAGCACATCCTGTTTCAGCAGCCTGGGTACCTCGTCGATGGCCATCTTGCCGGAGGGGACAAATTTACTCAGCGTGGTGCGATCGTAAGGGGCGTCGCTTTCACGCTCAATACGCACAATCCGGCCGCTAAAGCCTTCATCGCGCAGCGTCCAGATCGCGGCACTGCCCGCCGCGCCAGAGCCGAGAATCACGCATACCGGCGCTTCACCCTGGGCTACCGGCGCACTGGCCGGCGACATCGCCTGCGGATTGATCAGCACCTGCCCCTGTTCAATGCGCACCGGATAACGTTTGAGATTGGCCAGCGCCAGCGGCTCGCACATTTTGCCATCGCGCAGCTCAAACACCGCCTTATGCCACGGACACACCAGTTTGTCGCCGCACACTGCGCCCTGCTCCAGCGGTGCGCCCGCGTGCGGACATTTTGCCTGCAGCGCCTGCACGCGGTCGCCGTCGCGAATCAGCACCATATCCGTTTCGCCGACGGTCACTTTAGTGGGTTTACGCTGCGCCAGCGCCTTGAGTTCCACGACAGATTGATAGCTCACGGTTCGCCTCCTTCGGGGTTATTCGTCTGATACGACAATTCCTTACAAAGAGTAAGTGTGGCAAAGCGTGAGGATTTAGCAGGAGAAACAAAGCGAAACGGCGGTTAACTGACTGTTAAACCGCCGTTTTAAGCGGCACGAAAGGATCAGAAGAACACGCTGGGCACGATGATCAGCGCGAAAATCGCCACAATCAGTCCATGTTTGACCCAGTAATACAACCGGCGATTACGTTTCTTCAGGTTCTGACCGGCATCGCGCAGCGCATAAACGTATTTGAAGATGCGGTTGAGGAAGCCGGTACGATCGTTTTCGTCGTTGGGCGACGCCGCTGCTGACATTAACGTCGAGCCCACCCAGTGATTGACCGCCTGCGCCCAGCGCCATTTCATTGGCCGCTCGATATCGCAAAACAGGATGATACGCGTCTGCTCGCTTTCATTCTGCGCCCAGTGCACGTAAGTTTCGTCGAAGATCACCGCCTGACCGTCGCGCCAGCTGTGGCGCTGACGATCCACTTCAATAAAGCAGCGATCGTCGTTCGGCGTTTGCAGCCCGAGGTGATAGCGCACCGAACCGGCATAAGGATCGCGGTGTTTGCCCAGATGGCTGCCCGGCGGCAGTTCAGCAAACATGGCCGCTTTAACGCCGGGAATGTTGCTCACCAGTTCGGTGGTTACCGGACAGAGTTCGCGCGCTGACGGATGTGCATCGCTATACCATTTTAAATAGAAACGCTTCCAGCCACGCTTGAAGAAGGTATTAAATCCGGCATCGTTATGCGTCTGCGCCGCTTTAATGTGATCCTGCAGGCGAATGGCTTCATCGCGAATCACCTGCCAGTTATCGGTCAGCTGACGCAGCTCAGGAAAATCCTCAACCGGAAAATAGGGCTGTTTAGCCGGCAGTCGCGACAGCCCGGTCATAAACATATTGATCGGCGCCATAAAAGTGGAGTGATCAAATAACTGACGGGAAAACTTTTGCTTTTCCACGCCGCGTGAGTGGGCGTAAAGCACACTAATAATAAATACACCAATAATGATCGCAGCGACCATACAACAGGTTCCTTATGTTGCACGTAAAGCCGCTCTGGCCACGGTTAAGCGCCAGAGAGACTGGATGGGGAGAAATGGAATTTTATGTAAGGATTTTGTAAAGTTTTGGCAACGCGTGCCGTTTATGACAGAAAAAATACGTCGCGCATTAACCCTGCGAGTGCGGACACAAAAAAGCGGCCCGCAGGCCGCCAGAGGTTTAAGCACTCTTCTTCAGACAGCTGCTCATAAAGGTTTTACGCGCATCGCCGCTGAGTTTTTTCTCTCCTGCTTCGTTATTACAGCTTTTCATTTTCATCTGCTGCGGCGTCATATTGCCCATTTTGCTGTCTTTCTTCAGGCATTCGCTCATAAAGCTTTTACGCGCATCGCCTTTCAGATTTTGCGCGCCTGCATGCTGATTACACAGCGTCATTTTTTCCTGCTGCGCGGTTTTCTCCGCCGCGCCCGCACCGCCAGCCAGCAGCAGGCCTGCTGCCATTATTGCCACAAGACACGATTTCATTGCCGGTTTCTCCGTGTGATTATTGCCTGTTAAGCATGGCACGGAATAAGCAAAGCGGAAAAAAATCTATGCGCGTACGGCGGGATTATTCGCGCGGGTGGTTGAGCAACTTTTCGACGTAATTGCGCAGCATCAGCGCGTCCGGATTTTCCTGCACGGAAGCGGCGGGCGGCATCGCGCGATCAATACCCGCCGCGATGTCGCTAACCTGGGCGGCATCCAGTCTGCGCAGCATGGCGGTGAGCACGATTTCCAGCGCCTCAACCTGGACCACTAATTCTTTAGACTCTTCTTCTTTTTCTGCCAGCTTGAGCAGGAGTTCCGCAATCAGGTTTTTCATGCGATGGACTCAGTCAGAATGGGAAAACAAAAATTAGCATTGGCAGGATTAAAACAACAAGAATTTTTGCCGGCCAGAGGAAAAATAATGGTTAGCCGAAGCGTAAAAAAAGTGGCTGAAATTCAATATATAACGGCGAAACGTTTCACTGACAAAATACGCCGCAGATAAAACGTTTCGCATCGCTGCATTAATTATGCACTGGCGCTAAATTAACGCGGACCCTGATACCCATGGCCGGGACCGCCACCGCCAGGACCACCCCAACCTCCGCCGCCGCCCGGCGGCGGAAAAAGACAACCGCTTAACGCGGACACCAGCGCTACAACAGCAGCGAGCTTAACGATACGGATCATATTGACCTCAGGTTGCTGAAATTGCGCTGAGTGTATGAAGCGGCGGTTAACACGACAATACAGAATGCTCCGCAACCCGGCGCTATTCATGCCTGCTCACCACGCTTAACGTTTTAGTGGCAAGAAACCGCTAAAAAAGCCTCACAGACCGCGCAATACATCAGCTTAAGTTACAGCGAACGCTGTGCCGCAAACGTCAGTGCTGCTCGCTGTGCGCGCAGTAACAAAATTGCGCGCTGCGTCTTTACAGCTAACGCCATTTCACGCAATGTGAGCGCAATACAATTAATGAGATCTCACTATGACCTTAGCGGCTGTTTCTCTGAGTGAAGTGCTGGCGCGCCGTGACTGGGAAAACCCGGTTATTACCAACCTGCATCGCCTGGACGCGCATCCACCCTTTGCCAGCTGGCGCGATGAAGTCAGCGCGCGCGATGGCCATTCCTCACCTGCGCAGCAGCGGCTGAATGGTCAGTGGGCCTTCAGCTATTTTACCGCGCCGGAAGCGGTGCCGCACAGCTGGCTGCTACAGGACTTACCGGACGCCGCAACGCTGCCGGTGCCTGCCAACTGGCAGTTGCACGGCTACGACGCGCCCATTTATACCAACGTGCAGTATCCCATTCCGGTCAATCCCCCTTTGGTGCCACGTGAGAACCCCACCGGATGTTACTCGCTCACATTTAAAGTTGATGACGGCTGGTTAAGCCAGGGACAGACGCGCATCATCTTCGATGGTGTCAACTCGGCCTTTCATTTGTGGTGCAACGGACAGTGGATGGGTTATTCGCAGGATAGCCGCTTACCCGCCGAATTTGATCTCAGCCACGCGCTGCAGCCGGGAAACAACCGTCTGGCGGTCATGGTGCTGCGCTGGAGCGACGGCAGCTATCTGGAAGATCAGGATATGTGGCGCATGAGCGGCATTTTCCGCGACGTGACGCTGCTGCACAAACCGGACACCCGCCTGAGCGATGTACAGATCGAAACTGCGCTCAGCCCGGAATATCTGCGCGGCGATTTACGGGTGAGTGTCAAAATCCATGCCGGCGCGCGCCCGCTCAGTCAGTGTCGGGTGCGCGTCACGCTATGGCGCAACGGCGACTGTATTGCGCAGCACGAACAGCCGCCGGGCAGCGTCATCATTGATGAACGTGGCCACTATCCGGAACGCACCCTGCTGGTGTTGCCGGTACTGCAACCGCTGTTGTGGAGCGCCGAAACGCCTCATCTCTACCGCGCGGTCGTTACGCTGCTTGATGATGCCGGCGAGGTGATCGAAGCCGAAGCTTATGATGTGGGTTTCCGACGCGTCAGCATTGAGCACGGCCAGCTGTGCCTCAACGGCAAGCCGCTGCTGATACGCGGCGTTAATCGTCATGAGCACCATCCCGAGCGCGGTCAGGTGGTGGATGAAGCCAGCATGCGTCAGGATATTGAACTGATGAAGCGCCACAACTTTAACGCGGTGCGCTGCGCTCACTATCCTAACCATCCGCTGTGGTATCGGCTGTGCGATGAGTACGGCCTGTACGTGGTTGACGAAGCCAATATCGAAACGCACGGCATGCAGCCGATGAACCGCCTCTCCGACGACCCGCGCTGGTTTGCCGCCTATAGCGAACGCGTAACGCGCATGGTGCAACGCGATCGTAACCATGCCTGCATCATCATCTGGTCGCTGGGCAATGAGTCCGGCCACGGCAGCACGCACGATGCGCTGTACCGCTGGGTGAAAAGCAGCGATAGCACGCGCCCGGTACAGTATGAAGGCGGCGGTGCCAACACGGCGGCCACCGATATTCTGTGCCCGATGTATGCGCGCGTCGATCAGGACCAGCCCTTCCCGGCGGTGCCGAAGTGGTCACTGAAAAAATGGATCAGCCTGCCGGATGAAGCGCGTCCGCTGATTCTGTGTGAATACGCCCATGCGATGGGAAACAGCTTTGGTGGCTTTGCCAAATACTGGCAGGCATTTCGCCAGTTTCCGCGGCTGCAGGGTGGCTTCGTCTGGGACTGGGTCGATCAAAGCCTGACGCGCTATGACGCACACGGCCAGCCGTGGCAGGCGTACGGCGGCGATTTCGGTGACACGCCCAACGATCGCCAGTTCTGCATGAACGGGCTGGTGTTTGCCGATCGCACGCCGCATCCGGCGCTGTTTGAAGCACAGCGCGCCCAGCAGTTTTTCCGGTTTACGCGCGATCCCGGCGATGCGTATCGCGTGACCGTCACCAGCGAATATTTATTCCGCCGCAGCGACAACGAACGGCTGCGCTGGTGGATTGAGCAGGACGGTGTAACCCTCGCGCGCGGTGAATGGGTGCTGGATCTCGATGCCGAAGGCAGCCACACCTTTACCGTGCCCGCGCCTGAAGCGCTGCAGGGTGAAGCGTGGCTCAACCTCACGGTGCATCAGATCGCCGCCACGCCCTGGTCTGAGGCGGATCATCGCGTGGCCTGGGATCAGTGGGCGCTGCCGGCCGCGCTGCCGGTTACGTTGCCGCCGCTCAGCGCCTGCACGCCCCAGCTGGAAACCAATCACAATCTGGTGGCGGTGGTGCTGCCCACGCAGCGCTGGCACTTCTGTCGCCGCAGCGGCGCGCTGCTGCAGTGGTGGGTGAACGATCGTGAAACCATGCTGACACCGCTGGAGGAGTGCTTTATTCGCGCACCGATCGATAATGATATCGGCACCAGCGAAGCTGCCAATATCGACCCTAACGCCTGGGTCGAGCGCTGGAAACGCGCGGGCTATGATCGGCTGCAAACAGAGCTGCTGGCGATGCAGGTCGACAGCCTGCAGCACGGCGTGCAGATTGAAACCTGGCATCGCGTACTGGGTGAGGGTCAGCATCTGTTTACCAGCCATAAGCGTTATGGCATCAGTGGCGATGGCGAACTGACTATCAGCGTCGATGTACAACAGGCCGCTGGTCTGCCGCCGCCCGCGCGCATCGGCCTGCGCTGCCAGCTGGCTCAGGTCCCGCACCAGGTGAGCTGGCTGGGACTGGGGCCTCATGAAAACTATCCGGATCGCCAGCTGGCGGCGCAGTTTTCACGCTGGCAGCTGCCGCTGGCGGCGCTCAGCACCGGCTACGTCTTTCCGGGTGAGAATGGCTTGCGCTGCGGCACGCGCCAGCTGGATAGCGGCAGCTGGCAGATCAGCGGCGACTTTGCCTTCTCGCTCAGCCGCCACAGCCTTGAGCAGCTGCGCGCCACCTCGCACCGCCATTTGCTGCAGGACGAACCCGGCTGCTGGCTGCATCTCGACGGCTTCCATATGGGCGTCGGCGGCGACGATTCGTGGAGCCCGAGCGTCAGCCCGGAGTTTTTGCTTTCTCAGCGGCGCTGGCACTATGCGCTGACGCTGCGTCAGCCGGTTTAGCGGCGGCCGCCGGGCTAAGGGGTTTCAGCTCGGTTTTTGGCCGGCGATAGAAGCGCTGCAGCAACAGCACATTGAGCAGGACGACGACCGCAGTAGCGAAGAATACCCAGCGGTAACCGGTGGCGGCTGAGACCGCTGCGCCCAGCAGCGGTCCGGCGACGTTACCGAGGTACATGAACGACTGGTTATAACCAAAAATACGGCCGGTGACGTTATCGCGTGAATGACGCACCAGCAGGGTTTGCACCGCCGGCATCATCGCGCCATCGGCAAAGCCGAGCAGAAAGCGCAGGACGCCCAGCTGCGTGGCGCTGGTGACAAACGACATGGCAATCAGCAGCAGCAGCGAGGCGATCATGGTCGCCAGCAAAATACGCTGGGTACCGATGCGATCGCCGAGTTTGCCGAGACGCGGTGCGGCGATGAGTGCCGACACGCCGGGCAGCGCGGCAATCACACCACTGAGAAACGCGATATTCTGCGCATCCGGCGCCAGCTCACGCACGAACAGCGTCAGGATAGGATTCACCGAGCCGTTACACATCTGAATCACCATGGTGGTGACGAACAGGCAGAACATCAGGCGTGGATTATCGAGGCTGCGCATCACCTCACGCCCGCTCAGTTTGTCCTGCTTGCTCACCGGCGTGTAGCCGGTCTCCTTAATCAGAAACAGCGTCACCAGAAAGCTGACCATCAGCAGTACCGCGGTAACGATAAACACCATGCGCAGGCCCAGCCAGTCGGCCAGCAGACCGCCAATCATCGGCCCGAGGATCACGCCGCCAATTTGTCCGGTCGACACGCAGCTCAGCGCCCAGCCGCTGCGCTCACGCGGCACCTGCGCGGCCACCAGCGCCATGGCGTTGGGAATATAACCGGACGTCAGTCCCATCAGCGCGCGCAGCAGCAACAGCTGCCACGCCTGAGTGACAAACGCCTGCAGCAGAATCACCGCGCCCATGCCAAACGAAGCGCGCAGCAGCATCAGCTTGCGCCCTTTGCGATCGGCAAGGCTGCCCCACAGCGGCGCCACGGCGGCAGAAACAATAAAGGTGACACTGAAGGTCAGGCCTGACCAGATACTGAGCGCGTTGCCGCCACGGATACCCAGCTCTTCCACGTAAAGCGGCAGGAAAGGAATGATCTGACTAATGGCCAGGCCGGTAAAAAAGCAGCCAAACCAGACGGATATCAGATTGATCTTCCAGGATTCGATGGAGCGTAGCATGAGCACAGATGTCAGAAAAAATGAAACGAGGGTTCAGTCTAACAACCTCGTAACATTACCGGACGGCAAAACATGGCATGAGGATGAAAACGCAGTTTTTCGCTGCCGGGCGTGATTCTGCTCACAGCAAATAGGGCGATGCCTCACTTTTGTAGTGTCTTTATGTGCGGTTACCTGGCATAAGGCCCGATAAGCGCATCGCGAGAGACGGCAAACGTGAAAAAATATGACGATTCGTTACTGACAATATTCCACACCGCATCTATGTTTAAAAAATCACCAGTTATCACTGGCGAGGCGCTGCCCGTCCTGGACAGTCCGCATGCTTAATTCAGGTTTTCAGTTGCTGCCCGTCGTGGGTGGCAGGCTTCGTTGTCTCTGCGGAGGTCGGCTATGAGAACGCACCATGACAGCGCCAGTCGGGCGATTACCGACTATTTCAACAGCCCCGCCTGGCACGCGCCGCACGAGAGCGATTTGCTGGCCGCCATCATGCGCGAGCTGATGGATGATGGCCAGCCCGCCACCAATAAAGCGGTGATTGCCCGCGTGATTACCCGGCTGGAAGTGGAAGGCGATGAACAGCGCCTGCAGAGTTACCGCAACCTGCTGGCGCAGCTGTTAGAAGCAGGGCCGCAAAAATAGCGGCCCCGGAGATTATTTCACCACCCGCAGCTGGTCGGCTTCGCTGACCACTGCTTTACCGCTCTGACGCTGATACAGGCACAGTTCCCGCCCCAGCTGATTTTTCATGTGCTTTTGCGGATAGCGGCCTTCGAGCAACAGCGCATCGTAGCCAACGCTGTCGTCGTACATCATCGGCTTGCCTACCACTTTCACCGCTTTCAGACCGCTGGCCTGCACACACGCCTGCTGCAGGTTTTTATCGTGCTGCTGCCATGCCGCCTCGCTTGAGGCCTGCGCCAGCGGGCTGAGCAGCAGCGTCAAACACAGCGTTCGGGTCAGGTATTTCATCGTCACTCCTGTAAGGTCAGTCTGTTATTGCTGCCTGTACGCCTGACGCCGCAGAACCGCGATTAAACGCGCGCTATGGCGGGGGCAATATGGCGCAGCAGGCAGGTTATAGCGAAAAAAATTCCCGCCGTAGCGGGAAGAAACAAGACGAGCATTGCATATTCGAGAGTGACGAGGAAATCTCCGTAATGCGCAGCTATCCTCGCCCGCCGCCGTGACAGCCCGATGACAATGCCGTGTCCGTTTGGTGTTACCCGCAGTAAACCCGGGAAATTTTCCCGTTCTGATCGCCGAGGAAATTCAGGCGGCGCAGATTGAAGTCCATGGTGGCGGCACCGTTCCACGGAATCGCGCGCACCGGTACGGCAAAGCGCTGGGTATCAAGCGCGCTCAGCGGCTGACCGAGGTAGTTCTGATACTGCGAGGCACC
The DNA here is from genome assembly GCF_059730895.1 of gamma proteobacterium symbiont of Lampromicra miyakona. Taxonomy (NCBI): domain Bacteria; kingdom Pseudomonadati; phylum Pseudomonadota; class Gammaproteobacteria; species gamma proteobacterium symbiont of Lampromicra miyakona. Next base: position 3,040,971 of record NZ_AP035932.1, read on the forward strand.
GCACTGGTCGGTTTCCGGATCGTGGCTGACGGCGTGACTGCTGTCAGTTTTACTTGCTGACTGACAGGCCGTTAAGGCGAGCATCGCCGTGAGCAGCAGCGCTTTTCCATAATGGTTCACAATTTTCTCCTCCTGGATAATGAACAAGCGGTTCCTGAGAGTAACAAAGCGTGCCGCCGATGCGAAAATTTTTCCAGCAGACTGGTCGCATTGCGTGACAAAAGGCGCGATTTTCTGCTCACATTTTCGGATTAATCGCACGCCGTGTCTAAAAATCACCCGCGCAGACGCTACAATTATCTAAGACTTTTCTGAGGAGATAATGATGGAACTGGCTATTTTTATCGGCTTCGCCATCGTGATGACCTTCGTGGCCGTCCGGGTGCGTTAAGCCTCGTTAATTTTCTCTCTGCCGTTGTGCACCAAACGGTGCCAGCGGCATCCTCCGCGCCAGATAAGTGATTCGGTTCCCTCTCCGCCTGCTCGCCTGCGATGAAAGCGCAAGCTACCATGCCGCGCATCGCCTGTGATGAGACGGTCGGTTAGCGCCGCGACTGTGGCGTATCTGAACCGGCGAAAATCTCCGCAAACGCACCTCGACAGCACCGATCGCCGTTGCTACTATGCGTCTTCCTCTGCCCGCTGAGTCGCCTATGGACACCCAATCCGACAAAGTTACGTTGACCCTGTTTTACGTCGGTAGCTTTGTGGTTTATTACCTCGTGACCATGCTGATTACGCTGTTTCCCAATTACGGGACGCTGCGCAATAACGGCTTGCTGGTGCCAGTGCTGTGCCTGTTTGAATTTGCCGTGATTTATCCCCTGTACCGTTTCTACTGCCAGCGCCGCAGCGACATTCCCCTGGGCTTTCTGCGTCCCGGCCAGGCACTGCTGTTTATCGGCGCGCTGTTTGTACTGATGGTGGCGCAGACGCAGTTCCTGCAGCCGGAAGGCTGGCTGATTGAACAGAGCCAGCAGGGACGCAGTTCAATGCTGATTCTGCTGCTCACCGCCGTGCTGCTGGCGCCGGTGTTTGAAGAGGTGCTGTTCCGCGGCTTTCTGCTGCAGGCGTTTTTGCTGTGGGCGCCTAAAAGCCGTTTTGCCTGCATGTTGCTCACTTCGCTGCTGTTCGCTGCGTTACACACACAGTACGTGCACTGGGAAACTATCGTTGCGCTGACGCTGTTCTCGCTGCTGCTGTGCTACGCGCGTCTGCGCAGCAACAGCCTGGCGCTGCCGATTTTTCTGCATACGCTGAATAACCTGATCGCCATCCTGCCCGCCTGGTTCTACGCCTGATCCCCCTCACTGTTTGCTAACGATGCCATTAATTTCCCTGCATTTTCAGGTACTATCGCTTTTTAGCCTGCAGGAATGATGGTCGAAGCGCTGATGATTACTATGCTGGATGTGGCCCGCAAAGCGGGCGTTTCTAAAGCCACCGTGTCGCGCGTGCTGGCGGGCAACCGCTATGTCAGCAAATCCACGCAGCAGAAAGTGTTTCAGGCGATAGAGGAAACCGGCTACCGCCCGAATCTGCTGGCGCGCAGTCTGGCGACGCAAAAATCGCAGAATATCGGCCTGATCGTCACCCATTCGCTGTTTAACGGCCCCTATTTCAGCGAGCTGCTGTACCAGACGGCCACGCTGACCAATAACTATGGCCGCCAGCTGATCCTCGCCGATGGCAAAACCAGCGCTGACGATGAGCGCGCGGCAATCGAGTTTCTGCTCGATCTGCGCTGCGACGCCATCATTATCTACCCGCGTTTTCTCGACACCGCCGCGCTGGAAGCGATCATCGACCAGCACGATATCCCAATCATGGTGGTTAACCGCCGCCTGACGCAGCACGCGGCGAACTGCGTCTGGGCTTCGCACCAGCAGAATACCCGCGATGCGGTGAACTACCTGATTACGCGCGGTCACCATGACATCGCGTTTATCACCGGACTGGCGGGATCGCCCACCGCCGCCGCGCGTCTGGCTGGCTATCAGCAGGCGCTGGCCGACCATCAGCTGCCGTATGAAGCGGCGCGCGTACTGCCGGGCGCGTGGACGCCGGAGAGCGGTCAGGCTGCGGCACGCCAGCTGCTGAGTGCCGGCGTACCGTTCAGTGCGCTGATGGCCAGCAATGACGATATGGCGATTGGTGCCGCGCTGGCGCTGAGTGCGGCGGGCAAACGGCTGCCGCAGGATGTATCGCTGATGGGCTTTGATGATATTCGCATGGCCGAATTTTTCCTGCCGCCGCTCACGACGGTTCACGTGCCGGTGGCGGAGATGATTCAGCACACGCTGGCGCAGCTGGTGGCGATGCTGGAGGGCGAAGCGTTTGCGCCCCTGCCGCCGTTCAGCGGACGGCTGATTGAGCGCGCCTCCGTGGCAGATGGACCATTTCGCCGCTCATAACGCCTGATCGCCGTCATCCTGCGTGACCAGCCACTGCTCCAGCTGCTGTAGCGTAGCAGCCTTAACGCTCTCCTGCGGGCGCACCAGGTAATAGGTGTGCCGGCCACAGTCCAGCTGGTAATCCTCCATGGCGATCAGCGTGCCTGCCTTCAGCTCCGCTTCCACCAGCACGCGCTGCGCCAGCGCAATTCCCTGCCCTTCAAGGGCGGCCTGATAGGCCAGCGCCGAACTTTCCATCTGCCGCCGGTGCGGCAGCGCGTCCATTTCCACGCCAAATGCTTCGCACCAGCGCTGCCAGTCATCAGGACGTCCGCGCACCAGCAGCAGGGTATGCTGCGCCAGCCCGGCCAGATGCATGCTGGCGCGCCGGTCAGCTGTCGGACGGCACACCGGCACCAGCACGTTTTTCACCAGCGGCGTGGCGTGCTGCTGCGGCCACGTACCGTCACCAAGCCGAATCGCCGCGTCGCAATCCACCGTATCGTCCCATTCCGACGCGGTCGTCAGGCGCACGTCAATCGCCGGATGCGCCAGCTGAAACTGTGCCAGCCGCGGAATCAGCCAGCGGGTGGCGAAGGTGGTGAAGGAGTGCAGCCGGATGACCGTGCGGCCGGCATTGCGCTGCAGCGTGGCGCTCGCCTGGCGAATACCGTCGAGGTGCTGGCTGATTTGCAGAAAATAGGCATTGCCGGGCAGCGTCAGTACCAGCCCGCGCCCCTGACGCTGAAACAGCGCCGTGCCAAAGTACTCTTCCAGCAGACGAATCTGACGACTCACCGCGCCTGGCGTCACCGACAGGCCATCAGCCGCTGCCCGCACGCTGCCGCTACGGGCGACATATTCAAACGCCAGCAAGGCATTCAGGGGTGGCAAATCACGCATCAGATAACCGTTCAGTTTTTCTCAATGATGGAGCAATTTTAATCGATTGTGGCGAAAAGGCCAGACGCGCATCATTTCTGCACAGCGGCAGCCAGCCCGATAACGCTGACTGCCAGATTGTCACATTGATTCTGACACTGGAGCACACTGGAATGATTAAAGTCACCAATCCTGCCGACGGCAGTCTCGTCGGCGAAGCACCGTTCATGCGCCACGACGAGGTCGCGGCCGCTATCGATCGCACCTGTGCCGCGTTTCCGGCATGGGCGGCAAAAAGCGCGAAACAGCGCAGCGACCTGCTGCGTGGCTGGTACGATCTGGTACGCGCCGATAAGCACCTGTTTGCTGAACTGATGGTCAGGGAGAACGGCAAATGCCTGAGCGAAGCGCTGGGCGAAATCGAGTACGGTCTCGGCTTTATTGAGTGGTATGCGGAAGAGGCCAAACGCGTCAACGGTGATACCCTGCCGTCGCACGATGCTAACGCCTCCGTGCTGGTGGTAAAAGAGCCGGTCGGCCCGACCGCGGCCATCACGCCGTGGAACTTCCCGTTTATGATGATCACCCGCAAAATCGCTACCGCGCTGGCCGCAGGCTGCACCATGATCATCAAACCGGCAGAAGAGACGCCGCTTACCGCGTATAAACTGCTGGAGTATGCACGTCAGGCCGGTATTCCCGCGGGCGTGTTTGAGATGGTGACCGGCGATCCGCAAGCCATCGGCGAAGCTTTTACCAGCGATACGCGCATCCACAAAATCTCCTTCACGGGATCTACCCGCGTCGGCAAACTGCTGGCGCAGCAGTGCGGGGCCACGCTGAAAAAGATGACCATGGAGCTGGGCGGCAACGCGCCGTTTATCGTGTTCGCCGACAGCCCGCTGGAAGAGAGCGTGGCCGGGCTGGTCAGCGCCAAACTGCGTAACTCCGGCCAGGTGTGTATTTCGCCTAACCGCATCTTTGTGCATGACGCGATTTACGATGCCTTTGTGCAGCAACTGGTGAAAACAGTCAGTGAGATCCGTGTCGATCAGGGTATGCAGCAGGAATTTGTGGTTGGCCCGCTGATTAACCGCATGGCGCTCGATAAAGTCACCGCGCTGGTGGATGATGCGGTTGCACAGGGGGCGACGCTGCGCCTCGGCGGCAAGCCACACGCGAAAGGCGGGCTGTTCTATGAACCCACCATCCTGTGCGATCTGGACGCCTCGTTTGCCGTGCACAACACCGAGATTTTCGGACCGGTATTTGCCCTGTACCGTTTCAGTGATGAAGAGCAGGTGATTCGCTGTGCTAACGACACCGAATACGGTCTGGTGGCCTATGCGTGGACGCGGGACGTTGGCCGCGCTTTCCGCCTGTCGAAAAAACTGGAAGCCGGCATGGTGATCCTCAATTCCGGCTCAGTCGGTACGGCGTCAGTGCCGTTTGGCGGTATCAAGCACTCCGGCTACGGCCGCGAGGGCGGCCATTACGGTATTGAAGAGTATGTGCAGGTAAAATATGTGCTGATGGCGGGACAACACCGCTAATCACGCTGCTGGCGCGGCGGCGACCCAGCAGGGATGCCGCCGCGCCGCGCGTTAGTATTCCACCTCCGCATCAGGCTGTGCGCCGTTATTGCGGATCAACTGCTGATACCAGAAAAAGCTCTTCTTGCGATAGCGCGCCAGATCGCGCAGATCGTGTTCATCACGGTTAACGTAGATAAAGCCGTAACGTTTGCTGATGCCCTGGTGGGTGCTGACCAGATCGATGGCCGACCACGGACAGTAGCCAAACAGCTCCACGCCATCGGCAATTGCCAGCCGCAGCTGAGTGATATGCTCACGCAGATAGGCAATGCGGTAGTCGTCATACACCTTATTGCCCGCCTCCAGCGTGTCGAACGCGCCGAGACCATTTTCTGTCACAATCAGCGGCAGCCGATAGCGCGCGTAGATCTCCCGCGCGGTAATGCGGAAACCGACCGGATCGATATACCAGCCAAACTGATTCTGCTGCAGATGCGGATTGTTGCAGCCGACGTACACCGATTTGTCGATGCCGGCCATCTGCTGGTCGGCCTGCTGCTTGCTGTTCAGCTCACCGCGCGCGACCTCAGGCATGTCAGCACTGACGGTGGCCGATGCATAATAGTTGAAGGCGATAAAGTCCGGCTGACCGGCGGCGATGGTCGCCATATCCTCCGCCTCAATGTGCGGCAGCCAGCCGCGCTGCTGCAGAAACGCCCACACTACGTTGTTGTAATGGCCGTGCACCGCCAGGTCGAGGTAGAGCCAGTTGCGGATCGCTGAAAAGTTATCGGCGGCCAGCACATCTTCCGGTCTGGCGCTGGCGGCATAGATACAGGAGATGTTCGGTGCCGGGCCAATTTTGGCCTGCGGCAAGCGCTGGTGACAGGCAATCATCGCTTTGGCCTGCGCCAGCATCATATGGTGGTTCTGCTGATACAGCGTTTTCTGCGCATCCACCGTGCCGGCCGGCAGTGTGCCAATCACCTCGCCTTTGAGGATCATCATGTTCTGTTCATTGATGGTCAGCCAGTATTTCACCCGGTCGCCATAGTGTTCGAAACAGGTGATGGCGAGGCGCTCAAAAGCGGCCACGGTGCGCCGGTTTGACCAGCCGCCATCCTGCTGCAGCGCCCACGGCAGGTCGAAGTGATAGAGCGTGACCAGCGGCTCAATGCCGTGGCGGCAAATTTCATCAATCAGCTGCTGATAAAACGCAATGCCCGCCGGATTCAGCTCGCCGTCACCCTGCGGATAGATGCGGCTCCAGGCGATGGAGAATCGATAGGTTTTCAGGCCCAGCTCCGCCAGCAGCGCGATATCTTCCCGGAAGCGATGATAGTGATCGCTGGTTACGGTGAAATCCGTCATCCCCTCAGGAAAATGGCCTTTATCGATCACCGACGGCCCTTTGCCGTCTTCGTTCCAGGCGCCCTCGACCTGATACGCCGAGGTTGAAGCGCCCCACAGAAAGCCGTGCGGAAACGCACCGGGGTTAGGATGTTGCATACTGCCTCCTTGTTAGTCTGCAGCCAGCTCGCGCCGCAGTTGGATGATCTCTTCCGCCAGTTCACGGCACAGCATGGCGTTCATCAGATGATCCTGCGCATGCACCATGATCAGATTGACCGGAATTTTGCCGCAGCCTTCGTCGGCACCAATCAATTCGGTCTGGATACGGTGCGCGGCTCTGGCCGCCTCGCTGGCTTCGCTCAGCAACGCATCGGCGCGTGGCCACTCTTTGCGCCGCGCCGCGCGCAGCGCCTCCATCGAGCAGGAGCGCGCTTCTCCCGCCTGAATAATCAGTTCCATGACCGTGCTCTCATCAATTTCCATCATGCCTCCTTAACCGGTTGCGCTGCGGCGGCCTGCTCAAGCTCCTGCTGCAGCAGTTGCCGCTCATAAATTTTGAAAAACGGGTAGTAAATCAGCGTGGCGATGGTTACCAGCACGGCAATCAGCACGATGACGCGCCAGTCCCAGCCGGTCGACCAGGCCGCCCCGATCGGTGCCGGCGTGGTCCAGGGGGCCAGCGACACCACGTGGTTAATCAGGTGGGTTTTGGTGGCTGTCCAGGCGAGCGTGGCGTTGACTAACGGCGCGCAGATAAACGGAATGAACAGAATCGGGTTCATCACCACCGGCGAACCGAAGATGACTGGCTCGTTGATGTTGAACATGCTGGGCACAATGCTCAGCTTGCCAATCGAGCGCAGATGCGCCGAGCGGCTGCGCAGGTAGAGCAGCACCAGCCCCATGGTGGAACCGGAGCCGCCAATAACGATGAAAAACTGCCAGAACGGCTCGATAAACACGTGCGTGATCGGCTCACCGGCGTTGAGCGCCTGCTGGTTGAGGCCGAGATTAGTCAGCCAGAACGCCTGCAGAATGCCGCCGACAATTACCGCACCGTGAATGCCGGCGAACCACAGCATGTGGCACAGCAGCACCGCCACCAGCACCGCCGGTAACGAATCCGAGGCGGAGATAATCGGTGCGAACAGCGCCATGATCGCCTGCGGCAGCAGCAGGCCAAACTGCGCCTGCACCCACAGGCTGAGCGGAAACAGCGTGATGAAGATGGCAATGATCGGGATCAGCAGATCGAACGACTGACGAATTTTGGGCGGCACCTGCTCCGGCAGCTTAAAGCCGATGTTGTGCTTTTGCAGGAAGTGCATCAGCTCAGTGGCGAACAGCGCCACCAGAATCGCGGTGAAAATACCCTCGCCGTCGAGTGAGCCAACCGGCAGCGTGCCGTTGCTCTGTGGCGCGGCCACCACCAGAAACGCCATCAGCGCCAGGCTGGCCGCCATAAAGCCGTTCATCTTGTAGCTGTTCGCCAGGTTATAGGCGATGGCGCTGGCGATATACAGCGCCATGATGCCCATGGTCATGTTATACGGCATCATGATTTGCGCTTCATGCGCGCGCACCATACCGAGCCACCACTGGGCAAACGCCCATGAACTGTCAGCTGAGAACGGCGGATGGGCAAACAGCAGCATAAACGAGCCCACAATCAGAAACGGCATCGAGGCGATAAATCCATCGCGGATGGCAATCACATGGCGCTGGCTGGAGAGGCGTCCGGCCAGCGGGCTGATGCGGTTTTCAATCACACCAAATAACGATTCGCTTATGCTGCTCATCGGCGAGCTCCTTGCATCAGGCAACAACAGAATAAGCCTGTGCATTGGCGCACAGGCGTAAACAATTATTTTATTTTCGGAACAATCGTCAGGCGTGAATCAGCTTTAGCGAATCATCTAATATTTTCGCGCCATTCATCATGCCGTAATCCATGCTATTAATCACAGTGATAGGCTTATTTAGCTGCTGCGCCAGCGGCAGGAAGTCCGCCAGTTTGTATTTAATCTGCGGCCCGAGCAGGCAACAGTCAAAGTTCGCGATCTGATCGTTAAACTCTTCAATGCCAACGGCTTTTATCTCAACCTCGACGCCCTTCTCTTTGGCGGCCTTCTCCATTTTCTGCACCACCATGCTGGTGGACATCCCGGCGGCGCAGCAGAGTAGAATCTTTGGCATCATTCAATCCTCAGTGTGGGGTTTAATTAACGAATACCCGCGCTAAAGATTTTCTGCAACCGGTTTCAGATTTGCGTTACGGATCTGTGAGAAATATCAAAAAGCGCGCTGCAAATTTAATCGGGATGCAATAATAAACGGAAGAGATTATGTGAAAGTCGGGGAACAGTGGCGCGGCCAGACACAGCGCGCCACCAAGGGCAGAACGTCAGGAGATGGCGGAATCTTTTTGCTTGTCGGCTTCGAAGTGTGCCTTGAACTGCTCGTAGATGGAGATCATATTGGAGGCATCGCCGTGCAGCGGGCTCAGTTTACCGGCGCGCACCAGTTCGATGACCAGTTGCAGGGCGGCCTGTTTTGGGCTGCTGGCCGGATGGGCAATTTCATGAGACATCAGATATCACTCCTTATTGTTGTCAGTGCCGCACAGTTTAGCCCAGATTGTGCTGCTAATGGGCGCGGCGCTGGTTATCATCATCCTGTTCGGACAAAAAAGCCGCTCAGGCTGTTCATTGACGCCTGAGGCGTTTAGCTATACTGGATCAAAAAAAGGAACACACAGCCACGCATTCCGTACCACGGGAATGGTGCAGAAGGAGTCGGTTATGTTGATTGGTTTTGTCTTGTTAGTGAGCGCCTGCGGCCACGATGCCTGTGATGCCCTGCCGGTGTCGGAGCGGATTTACCCCACGAAAGTGGCCTGCGAACAGATGGCCGATCGCATCCATAAAGTCCGGCCGAACGTGGTGCTGCTTTGTGGGGAAGTGCACCGTTAATTCGGTGCCAGTGCGTCATCAATTGCATAAAAAACAGCCAGACGGCATTGCAACCTGGGCCCGCAGCGTTCAAAATATAAGCTGCTTTACACTATTACAGTTGTGAATCCCATGAAAAAAACTCGCCCCCGTCGTCCCAACGGACGCTGGGTTTATTACATTTTGTATGACGGCATTCTCTGGCCCTGTCCGGTGCGCTGGGAGTGGGAGAGCGGCTTCGGCGGCTGGCTGCCGTTTTACTATTCGCCCACCTTTGAATTTGTTGCGGGCGATCCGCGTAAGGCCTACCGCATTGCGCGCAGCAGCGTGCGCAATCTGCGCCAGCATGAGCATGACGGCGAATATGCCTGAGGCGTCAGAACTGCCACGGCAGCCACGAGGCCGTCAGCAGGTAGTGCACCAGTTCCAGCACCAGAATAATCATCACCAGCACCCCGAGCTTGTGGCGGCATACCCAATCCTTTAGCCCCATATCATCGCCGCCCAGCGAATCAGCATCAGCGCGCCGCAGATGCACAGCAACACCACAATCATCTTCCAGTGTTTTGTCGCAGCCAGTTTTTTTGCCACGTCTCCTCCAGACAGCAGAAAGCAACGATGCGCCCGCAGGCGCATCGCATAGTCTACCGCTGGTCACCCGTGAGGGCGATTAATTATTCAGCGTATAGTCGAGGGTGATTTCGGCATTCAGCACCTGAGACACCGGGCAGCCGGCTTTGGCTTTCTGAATGATTTCATCGAATTTGGCATTATCGATGCCCGGCAGCGCAATGGTGCTGTTGAGGGCAATTTTGGTGATGGCGAAGCCGTCGCCCTTTTTGTCCAGTGAAACATCGGCGGTGGTGTCGATGCTTTTCGGTGGATGACCGGCCTGGCCCAGCATCAGCGACAGCGCCATGGAGAAGCAGGCGGCGTGTGCCGCGCCAATCAGCTCTTCCGGATTGGTGCCCTTCTCGCCTTCAAAACGGGTGTTAAAACCGTATGGCTGGTTGCTGAGCACGCCGCTTTCAGTGCTAACCGTGCCTTTGCCTTTGATGTCGCCTTCCCAATGGGCCGATCCTTTCTTATGAATGGTCATGTCATTCCTCCTGTTAGTCAGACAGCTATTCAGTATAGACAAGAGCCGGCGCTTTGCCTGGCTTAGCGCACCGCGTGCGGGCGCGCCGGGCTGAGTCCGGCTTCGCTCAGCAGCGCATTCGCCTGCACCAGCGAATCCTGCGTGATGTCCGCAATGGTTTTCGCGCCGGTCAGCGTCATCGCCACCCTCATCTCTTTCTCAACCAGACTCAGCAGATTCTCCACGCCGCGCTGGCCGTGCGTCGCCAGCGCATAGATAAACGCGCGTCCCAGCAACACGCTGTCAGCCCCCAGCGCGATCATGCGCACCACATCCAGCCCGTTACGAATGCCGCTGTCGGCCAGAATGGTGATGTCGCCCTTCACCGCGTCGGCGATGGCCGGCAGCGCGCGCGCCGACGACAGCACGCCATCCAGCTGACGTCCGCCGTGGTTGGAGACCACGATGCCATCGGCGCCAAAACGCACCGCATCGCGCGCATCTTCCGGGTCGAGAACGCCTTTGATCACCATCGGCCCTTCCCAGAATTCGCGAATCCACTCCAGATCCTGCCACGAGATCGACGGGTCGAAATTTTTCGCCAGCCAGCCGATATAATCTTCCAGTCCGGTAGGGTTACCGAGGTACGTGGAGATATTGCCGAGATCGTGCGGACGCCCGTGCAGCCCGACGTCCCACGCCCACTGCGGATGGGTGACCGCCTGCCAGTAACGGCGCAGCGCGGCATGCGGGCCGCTCATGCCGGAGTGCGCATCGCGGTAGCGCGCGCCCGGCGTCGGCATATCGACGGTGAACACCAGCGTCGAGCAGCCTGCCGCTTTGGCCCGCTCCAGCGCGTTGCGCATAAAGCCGCGATCGCGCAGCACATACAACTGAAACCACATCGGACGGTTAATCGCCGGTGCCACCTCTTCTATCGGGCACAGCGAAACCGTCGACAGGGTAAACGGAATGCCGCGATTCGCTGCCGCACGCGCCGCCTGCACTTCACCGCGTCGCGCGTACATGCCGCACAGGCCGACCGGCGCCAGTGCCACCGGCATCGACAGCGTTTCGTTGAACAGCCGCGTTTCCAGACTCAGCTCAGCCATGTTTTTCAGCACGCGCTGGCGCAGCGCCACATCAGAGAGATCGGCCACGTTGCGCTTCAGGGTATGTTCTGCGTAGGCCCCGCCGTCCAGATAGTGAAACAGGAATGGCGGCAGGATACGTTGCGCCGCGGCGCGATAGTCACTGGCAGCAGAAATAATCATCAATTGTCTTCCTTACGGGTAGCCTGCGTGGCGCCCGGTAGCCGCGTGATGCGGGCCTGGCGCGCTTCGTCTTCATGCAGCGTTTTCATGGTGGTGTGAACAAAGCCGAGGTGATCCATCGCCGCCTGGCGCGCCGCGTCGGCGTCGCCCGCCATCACCGCGTCGAACATCGCCTGATGCTGGGCGTTGAGCTGGTTGAAAATCACCGGCTGGGTGTACATACGCTGGCGGCTGTGCAGCACGGAGGATTGCAACAGATCGAAAAATCCGCGCATGGTCTGCAGCAGCACCAGATTATGCGAGGCTTCGGCAATGGCGAGGTGGAAGCGCAGATCCGCCTGCGCGGCCAGTTCGGGATCGTCGCAGTCGTTCATTTGTATCAGCGCGTCAAAGGCATAGCGCAGCCGCTCTTTATCCGCCTCGGTGGCGCGCTGCGCGGCGTGCCAGGCGGTGCTGGCCTCAATCGCGTGGCGCGCCTCAAGAATATCCCAGCGGTAGTCAGGATCGGCGGCCAGCAGCTGGCGAATCGGCTCGACGATGCGCTGTTCTGACCACGGCTCCTGCGGCTCGCACAGCCAGGTGCCGCCGCCGCGTTTACTGATCAGCACGCCACTGCTGATCAGCTGCTGGATGGCCTCACGCACCGACGAGCGCGACACGCCGAAGCGGGCGGCCAGCGCACGCTCCGAAGGTAAACGCATGCCGGGTTTCAGCTGATGCTCTTCAATCCAGGCGCTAAGACGCGCGCGCAGCGTATCCGCCAGCCGCGGTGTGGGTTCAGTCATGGAATCATCCAGGTAAAGACATACGCCTGCAGCGTGGTGATCACGCCGACCATACAGGTAAAAATCAGGCTGTGTTTAACGGTAAACCGGAACAGATCGGACTCGCGCCCCACCAGCCCCACGGCGGCGCAGGCGATGGCGATCGACTGCGGCGAAATCATTTTACCAGTAACACCACCGGTGGTATTGGCGGCCACCAGCAGCACATCCGACACACCAATCTGCTGCGCGGTGGTCGCCTGCAGCGCGGCGAACAGCGCGTTGGAAGAGGTATCGGAGCCGGTCAGAAAGACGCCCAGCCAGCCGAGGAACGGCGAGAAGAAGGTGAAGGCCTGGCCGGTGTGCGCCAGCGCCAGGGCCAGCGTGGCCGACAGCCCGGAGTAGTTTGAGATGAACGCAAAGGCCAGCACCATGCCGATGGAATAGATCGGCAGCGCCAGCTCCTTCAGGGTTTCGCCAAAGGTGCGCAGCGCCGCCGCCGGCTTCATACGCAGGAAAATCACCGAAATCACCGCCGCCAGCAGAATCGCAGTGCCGGTGGCGGAGACCACGTCAAATTTGAACAGCGCTGCATACGGCGTTGCTGCGCTCACTACCGGCGGCATGCGTGCCACCAGCTCGTGCAGCAGCGGCACCGGCACGCTAAACACCCAGTCATACAGCGCGCCGCCTTTGGCGAACAGCGCTTTAAACGGCGGAATACTCCACAGCGTAACGGTCGCGGTCAGGAACAGGAACGGCATCCAGGCACGCACAATCTGCGCCAGCGTGTAGCGTTGTGTCCCTGATGGCGCAACCTCTGGCGCGGGCTCTTTAAAGCGGAAGATGCGTACCGGCTGCCAGCGGCGCAGAAACAGCGTCAGGCAGATCAGCGAAGCCAGCGACGAAATGATATCCGGCAGCTCCGGGCCAAGGAAGTTAGAGCTGAGGTACTGGGCGATGGCAAACGAGCCGCCGGCCACCATCACCGCCGGCCAGGTCTCTTTGATGCCGCGCCAGCCATCCATGATCGCCATGATCCAGAACAGCACGATGAGGGTGAGAAACGGCAGCTGGCGTCCCGCCATCTGGCCAATCTGGAAGCTGTCCAGCCCGGTGACCTGACCGGCGACGATGATCGGAATCCCCATCGCGCCGAATGCCACCGGCGCGGTATTGACGATCAGGCACAGGCCGGCGGCATAGAGCGGATTAAAGCCCAGCCCGACCAGCAGTGCGGCGGTGATCGCCACCGGTGCCCCAAAGCCTGCCGCGCCCTCTAAAAACGCGCCAAACGAAAAGCCGACGATCAGCATCTGCAAACGCTGGTCTGGCGTGATGGAGAGAATCGAAGCGCGAATGATATCGAACTGGCCGGTTTTCACCGAGATCTTGTAGACAAACACCGCCGCCACGATGATCCAGGCAATCGGCCACAGGCCGTATAAAAAACCATACGCCACCGACGCCAGCGCCTGGGGCACCGGCATGCCGTACAGCAACAGCGCCACCAGCAGCGCCAGCACCACGGTGATCGTACCGGCCTGATAGCCCTTCAGCTTGAGCTTAATCAGCGCGAAGAAGAAAAAAACAATCGGGATCACCGCCACCAGGCTGGATAGCCACAAATTGTTGAGCGGATCGTAGTTTTGTTGCCACACCTGCATGCCGTTTCTCCAGAGGTCACCAGAGGGATGCGGCGCATCGGCAAAAGCAGGCGTGCGCCGCAGATTATTGCCCGGTTCAGGACCACAATTGGTAGGACCACATTGCGGCTGACGGGCTTTATGGCTCCAGATAGTTAATGCATTGTTAACCCAAAGCAACGCGGCAGGCGTGATTTTTCGTGTTATGTGACCATGTGGCTACATTTCTATAACATTGGTAGGACCAATCAGCGCGCTGCCGCACCAAAGGCGCGCGCATAGCTGTGCGGATGAAAACGCAGATTGAGTCCGATCAACCCCAGCGTCACGATGCCCTGCATCAGCCATACGCTGGCAAAGCTGTGGGTGAGCACCTGTAACTGACCGGCAATAAACGGCATGCAGCCGGCGATGATGAATCCTGCGCCCTGCATGAAGGCCACCAGCCGCGCGCCTGCCTGCGGCTGCGGCAGGTGATCGAGCGCCAGCACCATCGCCAGCGGGAACGCGGCACCGAGACCGAAGCCGGCGATGGCGGCCCACAGCCACGGCGCCAGCAGCGGCACAAAAAGAAACCCGCTCATTCCGGCCAGCTGGCACAGCAGACTGACAATCAGCTGCGGACGGCGATCGGCACCGCGCGCCAGCAGCGGCATCAGCAGCGCGCCGGCAACCTGGCTCAGAATCATCACGCCCAGCAGCGAGCCGCCGGCCTGCGCCGACCAACCCAGCCGGTGATACGCATCCGGCAGCCAGGCAACGCAGGTGGCATAGCCGCCGTTGACCAGGCCAAAGCTCAGCGCCAGCGACCAGGCGCGCGGCTTACGCCACAGCGGCGGCAGCGTTACCTGTGCGGCATCCGGCGCGGCAGGCACGCGCACCAGTAGCCACAGCAGGATAGCCAGCAGCACCGGCAGCGCCCAGCCGCTGAGCGCCAGCGGTACGTCAAGCTGCGCGCTGAGCCACGGCGACAGCGCCGCGCCCAGTCCGCCGCCGCCCATCAGCGCGCCCGCCCACAGCCCGGTGACCGCCGCGCTGCGCCGGCTAAAACGCTGACGAATCAGTCCCGGCATCGCCATCTGCACCACGCCGACACCGATGCCAGCAAACAGCGCGCTGAGCACCAGCCCGCTGCCGCTATCGATCACGCCGCGCGCCGCCAGTGCCAGCAGCAATAACGTCAGCCCGGCCAGCAGTAAGGGCTTTAAAGCCATGCGCTGCATCAGCGTGGCGCTGAACAGCGCCACCGCGCCCATCATCACCATCGGCACCGCCGGCAGCAGCGAGGCGGCCAGCCCTGACAGATGCAGGCTGTGGCGCAGCTGGCCCAGCAGCGGACTGACCGAGGTCAGCAGTGGGCGCATGTTCAGCCCGGCCAGTACCAGCGCAGCCAGCGTTAACGTATTGGCATGTCGGTTCATAACCCATCCTGCAGTGAAAAGGTTGTCAGCATCGCAGCAGACAGTACTATTTGGAAATGAAATAACACCATGATGGGCAGTGGATAAATGAATCGTCAGCCAATGTTTACGCCGCAGCAGCTATTAAGCTTTGTGGCGGTGTGCGAGACCGCCAGCTTTACCCGCGCCGCCGAGCGTGTGCACCTGTCGCAGTCGACGGTCAGTCAGCAGGTGCGGCGGCTGGAAGAGATGGTGGGTAAAGCGCTGTTACAGCGCACCTCACATCAGGTGGCGCTGACCGAAGAGGGAGAAAAATTGCTCGGCTACGCGCGTCGCATCATCGCCCTTAACGGCGAAGCGCACGATGTGCTGAGCGATAAGTGGCGCGACGGCATTGTGCGCATTGGCGTGCCGGAGGATTTTGCCGCCCCGACCGCCAGCCTGCTGGCCGGATTCAGCCGACAGCATCCGCAGCTGCGTCTTGACGTGATGAGCGGCATGTACGTCGATTTGCATCGTGCATGGCAGCGCGAAGAGCTGGATCTGATGCTGATCAAGCAGCCGGGCGGCGATCGCCCGCTGGCCGCCCGGCCCGAGCCACTGCTATGGCTGGACAGTGCTGAACATCCCTGCTTTGACCAGACGCCGCTGCCGCTGGTGGTGTTTCCGCAGCAGGGGCTGTATCGCGAAGAGATGTGTCAGACGCTGGATGCGCTCGGCCGCAGCTGGCGCATCAGCTACAGCAGCGCCAGTCTGGTGGCCCTCGCCAGCGCCAGCGCCGCTGGTCTCGGCCTGACGCTGCTGCCCGCCAGCTGCCGCCTGCCCGGTCACCGCGTGCTGGGCAGCGCTGAGGGTTTACCGGTGATCAGCCATTTCGAGCTGGCGCTGTTCTGCCGTAAGCCGCAGGATGCGCTGCAGCAGGCACTGGCCGCTGCGCTGGTGCAATTCTGCCAGCTACAGTGGCAGTGATTTTTCCACTGCCAGGCAGTGGGAAATATCGCAGCGCGGCGGCGTCGGTTTTGCCAGATTAGGTTTTTTCCTTTTGCCTGGAGTTTCCGATGCCTCTGACCGCTTCCAGCCGACGTGATTTCCTCAGCCACGGCGTGCGCCTTACTGCCGCAGGCAGCCTGATGATGGCTGGCATGAGCAGCGCCGCCCGTCCCGACACACCACCGGTCTCGCCCACCCCGCCGCCTGCCGTGGCGCACTATCAACTGCTGAATGTGCGCCTCGAAGAGGGATTTGAGCGCGACGGCGCGGAGATAGTCGCCACCCGCACTGCGCTGTACGACATCACCATTAAAGAAGGCAAGTTCAGCGCCATTAGCGCCGCCGGCCAGGCGCGCCAGCCTGCCCTGCCGCAGTGGGATGCCGGCGGTGCGCTGCTGTTACCGCGCACGCGGGACATGCACATCCATCTGGATAAAACCTTCTACGGCGGACCATGGCAGGCACCGCGCCCGCGGCAGGGCAAGACCATCATGGATATGATTGCGCGCGAGCAGGTGCTGATTCCCCAACTGCTGCCAACCTCGCAGGCGCGCGCCGAAGCGCTGATTGGCCTGCTGCAAAGTAAAGGCAGCACCGAAGCGCGCAGCCACTGCAACATCGATCCAGTCAGTGGCCTGAAAAGTCTCGAACATCTGCAACTGGCGCTGGCCAACCATCCGGCGTTTCGCTGTGAGATCGTCGCCTTTCCGCAGCATGGTTTGCTGCATTCGCAGGTCGACGGCCTGATGCGTGAGGCGATGCAGCTCGGCGTGCAGTATGTCGGTGGGCTGGATCCCACCAACGTGGATGGTGCCATGCAGGCTTCGCTTGATGCGATGTTCCGCATCGCGCTCGATTACGATCGCGGCGTGGACATTCATCTGCATGAGACCAGCGCCGCCGGCGTGGCAGCCATTCAGTACATGATCGCCACCATCGCCCGTAATCCGCAGCTGAAAGGCAAAGTGACGCTGAGCCACGGTTTCGCGCTCGCCACGCTGGAAGGTAAGGCGCTGGATGAGATTATCGCCGGCATGGCCGAACAGCAGATGAGCGTGGCGTCAACGATTCCGATTGGCAAGCTGACGATGCCATTGCCGCAGTTGCAGGCAGCGGGCGTGACGGTGATGACCGGCACCGACAGCGTGATCGATCACTGGTCGCCGTTCGGTACCGGCAGCATGCTGGAGAAAGCCAATCTGTATGCCCAGCTGTATCGCGGATCGGATGAGTTTGGCCTGAGCCGCGCGCTGCATATCGCCACCGGCGGCATTCTGCCGCTCGCCAATAGCGGGGAGCGCCAGTGGCCGCAGCTGCAGGATGAAGCCAGTATGATGCTGGTCGACGCCAGCTGCTCGGCGGAAGCCGTGGCGCGCATTGCGCCGGTGCGCGCTACGTTCCAGCGCGGCACGCCGGTATTCAGCGCCTGAAGGCGCATCGCAGCCAGCACCAGCACGCCAGACCCGGCCAGAAAAAAGCCTCCCGCAGGAGGCTTTGGAAGGTGACACCGGCGCGGCAAGCCCGATGATAATGCTGGATTTAAGACAACATCTGAATCGCCAGCGCATACAGGCGCTGGTGCTCATCGTCATTAACAGGCTCTTCTTCCGCATAACAGGCAATCATGGAGCTGACTTTATCGGAGGATAACGTCTCTCCATGCAGATGCAGCGTTAGCACGGCGCGGCCGACGATTTTCAGAACGTCTTCGTTTTGTCCCTGGACATAGTGACTCAATGAGGTGACCTCTGAAGTAATTATTAATTGCCAAATGGCGCGCTAAATATAAAGCAAAGCGGTTAGGATTTTTACTCAGATTTTCCGCGTAACAGGTAACATATAAGCGAAATCTTACTGAAAATAGCCGTAACATGCGGCGATATTGCCGCTTACCTGCCGCTAATATCATTTTTTCCCTCGAAAAAGCGTTTTTACCGTTCGTGCTGCCTGGTGTGAAATTCGGAACATTCATTAAAACTTTGCGATAGTTGCACCTCATCATTGACCTGACAAAGCGCAACGACTGACTAATTTCACAACGTGATTATTATCGCAATTGCCGTTGCCGATAGGCCGCCTTTCTGCCAGACTGGCCGCCGCTATTCCTGCTACTACCTGAGATGCTCCTGTGACTGCTTTTTCTACCCTGACGCAACTGCCTGCCAGCCAGCTCGACAACCTGCGCGAGATGGGCTTCGACGCCATGACGCCGATTCAGGCCGCTTCCCTGCCGGCCATCCTTAGCGGACGCGATGTGCGGGCGCAGGCGCAAACCGGCAGCGGCAAAACCGCCGCCTTCGGTATCGGCGTGCTGAACCGCATCGACAGCGGGCGTTTTCATACCCAGGCGCTGGTGCTGTGCCCGACGCGTGAACTGGCCGACCAGGTCAGCAACGTGCTGCGTCAGCTGGCGCGCTTCACCCGCAACATCAAGATCCTGACGCTGTGCGGCGGCCAGCCAATGAGTGCGCAGCGCGACTCGCTGGTGCACGCGCCGCATATTGTGGTCGGCACGCCGGGGCGCATCCTCGATCATCTCAAGCGTGACAATCTCGATTTAAGTCAGTTGCAGAGCCTGGTGCTGGACGAAGCCGATCGCATGCTGGAGATGGGTTTCCGCGACGATATGGAAGCTATCATTGGCTTTACGCCGGATTCGCGTCAGACGCTACTGTTCTCCGCCACCTGGCCCGATACCATTGCCAGCCTGAGTCAGCGCTTTCAGCGCGATGCGCTGGCGGTAGCGACCGAAGCGCAGTCGGAACTGCCGGCGATTGAGCAGCAGTTTATTGAAACCAGCGCCAGCGAGCGTATCAACCTGCTCAGCGCTCTGCTCAGCCAGCAGCAACCGGCTTCCTGCGTGGTATTCTGCAACACCAAACGGGAATGCGATGAGATTGCGGCCGCGCTCAACGATCGCCAGATCAGCGCGCTGGCGCTGCACGGCGATCTGGAACAGCGCGATCGCGAACGCGTGCTGATTCGCTTTGCCAACGGCAGCATCCGCGTGCTGATCGCCACCGACGTCGCCGCACGCGGCCTCGACATTAAATCGCTGGCGCTGGTGGTTAACTTCCAGCTGGCGTGGGATCCGGAAGTGCACATTCACCGCATTGGCCGTACCGGCCGCGCCGGCGAACAGGGGCTGGCGGTCAGCTTTGTGGCGGCCGACGAAATGGTGCGCGCTCATGCGCTGGAAGATTACCTGCAGCAGAAGCTCAACTGGCAGCCGGCCAGCACGCTGAAAGGCAAAGGCGCACAGCCGCTGCCGGCGGCGATGATGACGCTGTGCATTGACGGTGGGCGTAAAGCCAAGATGCGTCCCGGCGATATTCTGGGCGCCCTGACCGGTGAAGCCGGTTTCAGCGGCGATCAGATCGGTAAAATCGATCTCACCCCGACCCATGCGTATGTCGCCATCGACGCCACACAGGCGAAGAAAGCGCTGATCAAGCTGAAAGAGGGCAAGATCAAAGGCAAAAGTGTGCGCGCGATTCTGCTGAAGTAACTGTCGTGAGCGTGAGGGCGATCGCCCTTACGCTAAATTTTCATCGCCCTTCCCTTCATTTTTTTTCTCCGCTGCCGATAAGTTAATCATGGCGCTATTGCCCTGCCCTTTACTCCGCCCAGATTCTGCCCCGAGGCCACAATGGATAATTTTCAGAAAGAGATCGATGAACGCGCCAACCTTGCGCTTTCTAACAAGTTCGAACTGCTGCTGTTCCGGCTGGGTTCCGATCGGCTGAAAGGCAAGTCTGAGCTGTACGGCATCAACGTATTTAAACTGCGTGAAATTGTGCCGATGCCGACCATTACCCGCGCCGCCGGCATGAATTCACCGCTGCTCGGCATGGCCAGCATTCGCGGCCAGTTTATTCCGGTAATCGACCTGCCGGCAGTAACCGGTTGTAAACCGGAAACCGGCCTCAACCTGCTGCTGGTGACCGAATACGCGCGCAGCACCCAGGCATTTGCCGTGGAATCGGTGGAGAACATTGTGCGTCTCGACTGGAATCAGGTGCACACGGCGGAAGCGGGCATCGGCAGCCGTAACATCACCAGCATCGCCTGTCTGGACACCGACGGTCAGAGCAACAATCTGGCACTGGTGCTCGACGTCGAGCAGATTCTGTATGACATCATTCCGTCGGTGCGTGGTGTTGAGCCGAGCGAAGAGACGGCGAAGAATTTCAACCTTAAACCCGGCCAGGTAGCGATTGTTGCTGAAGACTCCAAAGTGGCGCGTCAGCTGCTGGAACAGGGGCTGAAAAGCATGGGCATTCCGGCCATCATGCACAATACCGGGCTTGAAGCGTGGATTAAAATCAGCGAGATGCAGAAAGAAGCGCAGGCTAACGGCGAGTCGATTCACGACAAAATCGCGCTGGTGCTGACCGACCTCGAAATGCCGGAGATGGACGGCTTTACCCTGACGCGCAACATCAAGCGCGACGACGCGCTGCGGCAGATTCCGGTGGTGATTCACTCCTCGCTGTCCGGCAGCGCCAACGAAGATCACGTGCGCAAAGTGGGCGCAGACGGTTACGTCGCTAAGTTTGAAATCAACGAGCTGTCCAGCGTGATTTATCGCGTGCTGGAGAAGAAGCGCTAAGCGCTTACCCCGTTTATCCCCTCAGGCGCGATGTTCGCGCCTTTTTTGTGCCCGCTCGCCTGTCATTCGCTGCATTACCGTAACGGCGTATTTATCCTGTACTGCTGGACAGTTAATCGTCCCTGGTCACCATGAATGGTGACCCTACAGGGTCTCTGCGCGTTTTTTGCTGGGGGCAATTTATTGCGCATTCCGCCACGGTGCGGGAAATGAAATGCGCGATGAATCGCGCCGCTACGGTTTGTGCGACGGGATAATGCAGATATCGCATCCGCCTCTGCGCGTTTTTGTAGGGTGCGCAATTTTGCGCACCGGCATAGGCCGTGATGCCAGCTAATTACGACCAGTGATTAATCAACCTTAAGCCCCCTTAACCGTTTTGTGACAAATCCCTAAAAAATTAAAGTTAAAACATTAGCAACCGATAACTTTAGCGCCTGCGCTGGTGGCGCCAGACCCGTCTCGTCGCAATGGCAAAAAATCTTTCCTTTATACATCATCGACATATTGCAGACCCGTCGTCTGCGTTTCCGTTTTAATACAACAGCATTTTGGCATTGCGGGGAGATCCAATGTTGAGCTTAAAGAATATGAAGGTCGGCGTCCGCCTGGGCATCGCCTTTGGTTTAGTGGTGGCACTACTGGTGGTGATTGGTATCACCTCAATCATGAAGATCAACAACATCAAGAGCGGCATTACTTCGATTGTGGAAGATCGCTATGTAAAAGTGCGGCTCGGCTTTGACGTGCGCGATGGCGTCAACGATCAGATCAAATACCTGCGTGGCATCGTCATCGATACCACCCGACCGCAGTTCAACGTGCAGCGCTTTCAGCAGCTGGCAGACGCCACCGCCCGTACCAACGCGGCGATGAAGAAGATCGAAGCGATTCAGATTACCGCCGTAGGCAAGAAGAAAATTGCCAGCCTGCTGGCTGCCAGTCAGCAGTTTGAACAGCAGAAAAATGAGGTGCTGGATCTGGTGCGGGCCGGTAAAGCCGATGACGCCAGCTATTACGTGCTGAAAAAAATTACCGCCGTGCAGAATGCCTACCTCGACCTGGCGGTGGCGTTTGCTGATTCCCAGTCCTCGCAGCTCCAGCAGGAAGGCGCCGGCATTATCGACGATGGCACCACGGCGATTGAAGTCACGCTGGTGTTCTCCGCGCTCGCCATTCTCGCTGCCGTGGTGATGGGCTGGCTGCTGACCCGTTCGATTGTGCATCCGCTGAATGAAGCGGTGACCATCGCCAGCAAAGTGGCTGCCGGCGATCTCAGCTCGCGCATTGAAATACGCAGCAAAGATGAAACCGGCGCGCTGATGCAGGCGCTGCAGGCGATGAACGATAACCTGCTGACCATTGTTTCCGACGTACGCGCCGGATCCGACACCATCGCCGTGGCGTCCAACCAGATCTCCAGCGGCAACATCGATCTCTCTTCACGCACTGAACAGCAGGCCAGCTCGCTGGAAGAGACGGCGTCCGCGATGGAGCAGATGACCGCTACCGTGAAGCACAACGCCGACAATGCGCGCGAAGCCAACTCGCTGGTGGCGAAAACCTCCGGCGTCGCCAAAGAAGGCGGTGAAGTGATGGAGCAGGTAATTGTGAAGATGGAGGCGATTGCCCTCTCCTCGAAGAAGATTGTCGACATCATCAGCGTGATCGACTCTATCGCCTTCCAGACCAACATCCTGTCGCTCAACGCGGCGGTCGAAGCGGCGCGCGCCGGTGAACAGGGTCGCGGATTTGCCGTCGTCGCCACCGAAGTGCGTAACCTGGCGCAGCGCTCAGCCTCCGCGGCGAAAGAGATCAAAGTGCTGATTGAAGACTCGGTGGCGAAGGTGGATGAAGGCAGCCGTCTGGTGACGCACGCCGGTTCAACCATTGGTGAGGTGGTCAATAGCGTAAGCAGCGTGGCGGAGATCATGAGCGAAATCACCATTGCCAGCAGCGAACAGAGCAGCGGCATCAGTGAAATCAATCAGGCCATTACGCAGATGGAAGCGGTGACGCAGCAGAACGCCGCGCTGGTACAGGAAGCGTCCGCTGCGTCTCAGGCGCTGCAGGAGCAGGCCGATCGTCTGGCGCAGTCGATGAGCGTGTTTAAAACCGCTGCGGTTTAAAACAGACAGCCCCGTTCTGCATGCGTCAGACGGGGCCGTTCAGTGTCGCTGGCATTGTCATGGCGGTGCGCATCGGGTCCGGCGCACCGCGTCCTGCGGTTAATTCATCAGCGAATAAGCGATGGAAGAAATCGCCAGAATCCCCACCAGCACCACAAACAGGTTGCTGATTTTGCCGCTGTACTGGCGCATCGCCGGGACTTTATGAATAGCGTACATCGGCATCAGGAACAGAATCATCGCAATCACCGGCCCGCCCAGCGTCTCAATCATGCCGAGAATGCTCGGGTTCAGAGTGGCAACCAGCCAGGTGGTCAGCAGCATAAACAGCGTGGTCAGGCGATTCATTTTCTGCGGCGTGATGGTTTTGCCGCGGCTGCGCAGCGACTTCGCCACCATGCCATTGAAGCCTTCACGCGCGCCCAGATAGTGGCCGAGGAACGATTTGGTGATCGCCACGATGGCGACAATCGGCCCCATCCAGGCAATCATCGGCACGTTAAAGTGGTTCGCCAGATAGGAGAGAATGGTGATGTTCTGCGCCTTTGCTGCCTGTAAATCGGCGGGCGACAGGCTCAGCACGCAGCTGAACACAAAGAACATCACGGTCACTACCATCATCAGATGGGCGCTGGCGAGAATGCGTGAACACTTTTTCTCCGCGCCGGCGCCGTACTCGGCGCGTTTCGCCACGGCAAAAGACGAGATAATCGGCGAATGGTTAAAGGAGAACACCATCACCGGAATCGCCAGCCACAGTGTCATCCAGATACTGCTGTCGCTGCCGCTTTGCGCAAACGATAAGGTCTCCAGCGCCGCGCCGTGCCAGTGCGGCACCAGATACGCAGCCAGCAACATCAGCACTGCCACAAACGGAAACACCAGCACGCTCATCGCTTTGACAATCATCTGCTCGCCGAAGCGCACCACCGTCATCATGCCAGCAATCAAAATCAGCGACAGCAGCGCACGCGGCGGTGATACCAGCCCGAGCTGGTGCACAATAAAGCTGTCCACGGTATTGGTGATCGCTACGCTGTACATCAGCAGGATTGGGTAGATGGCAAAGAAGTAGAGCAGCGTGATGATCTTACCGGCGCCGACACCGAAATGCTCTTCCACTACGTCCGTGATATCCGCACCGGGATTTTTACCGGAGAGCACAAAACGCGTCAGCGCACGGTGCGCAAAGAAGGTCATCGGGAAGGCGAGAATCGCCATGATGAGTAACGGAATCAGCCCGCCCGCGCCGGCGTTAATCGGCAGAAACAGCACCCCTGCGCCAATCGCGGTGCCATACAGGCCCAGCATCCACACCGTATCACTCTTGCGCCAGCCGGTTGCTGCCGCATCCACCGTACCGAGGGTACCGGTTTGTGAGTTATCCATCTGTCTCTCCAAAATTGTCTCAAATGCAGCCGGAACGACGGCTAAAAATTCGCGGCGGCCTGCAGCGTGCGGTCGCTTCACAAAACGCGCCTATGCTACCCGTTTTTGCCCGGCGTGGATTGCCGCAACGCAAGACATGCATCACAAAGGCGGTAAAAATGCGCGAGATGGCGATAAAAGCAACAATAACGCACGAAACACGCACGCAATCGATTGCCTGGGGCGCTATTTGACCTGAGAAGTGTCAGGAGTGCAAGACACAGCGCGAAGTGGACGTGAGCGGGAGAATGAAGTGCGGGGATGTTGCCAGCAGCAGAGCGCTAAGGAGGAAACTCCCCCGGCAGCTAGCCTCGGGCAATGCTGTACTTCGCCAGAGGATAACGCCGGGAGAATTGAAAATCAGAACGCCCGCATTCTGTAGAGGGCATAAAGGAAATAGTACGCTGTGATAGTATTCAAATTCATAATCATGTACTTCAGTTTTTCATTTTTATTCAGCAGCGTAAAAATACCTTTAGAATATTTTCCGCGCTTGATTTGATTAATTTCCTGCGCAATATCAGCAGGTGAAAACGAGGCGTGATACATAGCGGTGACAATCTGCATATCCAGTGCCAGCACGCGTTTCGAGATTGCTTTTAAAAAATGGTCGAGATTACCCGACGCGTACTTTTCCACAAGCGAATCGTACAAATCGGTGAGCGACTGTTTACGCACTTTCAGTTCGCTGTACTGCACTTTACGTTTCGACAGCGATCCCGCCACATCCTCATAATGATAAGCCGCGCCTGGGGTAATGAGAAAATTACTGACGCAGCTGAAAAACTTCAGGTTAAACAGCAGGTCCTCACTCATCGAGACGCCTTCCATGAAGCGCAGATGAAGATCGTCAATAATCTGGCGGCGATAACATTTATTATGCAGATAGCCAATGTTGTCACTCATCTCCAGCTCGCCCAGCACGTAAGGAATATCCTGCTGGCTGAAGAATCCCGCCTGCGAGACTTTGCCGATACGGTTGTCGTTGAGATTGCCAACCATTAAGTCCACCGATTCGGCCGGCCAGGCATTGAGATTGAGTTTGAAACTCATCAGGAAGTTATCGTCAACCCAGTCATCCGCATCGAGAAACAGGACATATTCCCCGCTGGCCTGCTGCAGCCCGCTATTGCGTGCCGCACTGACGCCTGCGTTAATTTGATTAAGCACCGTAACCTGCGGATAGTGCGCAAACTCCTGCAAAATCCGGGCACTGTTATCGCGACTGCCATCGTTGACAACAATAATTTCATAGCTACTGAAGGTTTGATTTAATACGCTTTGCAACGTACGCCGGATAGTGTTTTGCGCGTTAAAGACGGGAATGATAATACTAAATAGCGTTTTTTCATTCATGATAAACTCTCTTTACTGTCTGAGGTTTTGATAGTGCTAAAGAGCTGCCATAGTTTCCTGGGGTTGAAAAAGATCAGATGAATACGCATGACCGGCTGTGCCGGGAAAAAGTAATTCAGCAGGGAGAACGATAAAAACTCGGTTAATACCACGCTCATGGCGGCACCGGTTAAACCGAAATGTGGCACCAGCAGCAGCGACGACAGCAGGCAAATCACTAATACCGCGAAGGTTTTCTTCACCAGATAGCGGTAGCCGTTATATTTAATGATGAAACGATCCATGACGCTGCTCAGCACCGCGCACATCGCACCGAGGCTGAGTAATAACGTTGGCGCGACCGCATCAAGATATTGCTCACCGTAGAAGTCACGAATAAACCAGCCCGACAGCAGCCAGATCGCCACAATTACCGCAGCGGAAACGCCAATCACCAGCAGATGCAATTTCTGCGCTTTGACGATCGCCTGCTGGTCATTACGCTCGGCAAAAAACGCCGGATAAAACGACGCCAGCAGCGCGCTGGGTAAAAATACCCAGGCGGTCGACAACGTCAGCGCCACGGAAAAAATGCCCGCCTCTTTCACGCCGAGAAAATAAGAGACGCTGATTTGGTTGACGCGGGTATAGAGCGCAACGGCAATCGCAGAGAAGATCAGCGACATGCCGGACACCAGCATGTAGCGCGAATACTTTTTCACGTGGCGCAGCGCCGGAAGCGGTGC
Source organism: gamma proteobacterium symbiont of Lampromicra miyakona (assembly GCF_059730895.1). Classification (NCBI taxonomy): domain Bacteria; kingdom Pseudomonadati; phylum Pseudomonadota; class Gammaproteobacteria; species gamma proteobacterium symbiont of Lampromicra miyakona. Next base: position 3,067,487 of record NZ_AP035932.1, read on the forward strand.
ACGCCGCTCATACAGCAGAAACAGCGTTAACTTGATGGTGAAAGGAATAAAGGTGGCGAGCACAATCGGGATCGCCAGCCAGGCCGGTTCGAGCTGGTAATAGGAGATCAGAAAGCGCACCGTCAGGCTGATCGCCAGGCCAATGACGTTGGCAATCACATTGAGACGCGCGTTGAGCCTCGCTTCGTTGTAAATATTGACCAGGTCAATGGATGAGAACAGGCAGGCAATGGCTGCCGCGCAGATAAAGACCAGCGCGTCGGCGCTCCACTCCTCTTCCATAATCGCCATGCCGACAATCGACAGCACGCAATACAGCACCAGTACCAGCAGGAAGGTCGCCATCATCAGGCGCAGGCCGGAGTGATGATTTTGCGCGATGCGTTTCAGCAAAATCACATCGCTGCCCATCAGTGCAATGGTCTGAATAAACTGAAATACCAGCATTGCGATGGAGATAATGCCGAAGGTGGTGGGCCCGACGTATTTCGCCACGTAGGAGGTGACAAAGATCAGGCCGAATACCGCAATCAGCTTTTCGGCAATCATCCACATGGAGTTTTTTAATTTGTCTTTCACAACGCCTCCGGTGCGATTATTTCTCTGCCAGCCGGCGCAGCCGTGAAACCAGGCGCGGGCTAATGAAAAACAGCGCAAAATACAGGCTCCACGGATTAAATAGCGGTCCGGCGGAGCACCAGCTGCGGAAACTGCGGCGATAGAGCGTGATGTATTCATCAATAAAGGCGCGGCTCAGGCTGTCGCTGTGCAGCCCTTTGTGGATGTAAGACGCCGTGACTTTTAAATAGAGGTGGTAATAGCAGCGATAATGCTGGCTCGATAAAAACGCCTTCATGCCGCTGAACGAGCGGGCAAAAGAGAAATGTTTTTCCCGCAGCGCCGAACGCGTGGCGGAGTGCGTGGATTTGACGTAGTGATAAACCACCCGCTGCGTCATCACTACCTGGCGATCCTGCTGCAGATGCAGGTAGTTCATGACAAACAGCAGGTCTTCGAAATTGGCGATCTCTTCATTGAACCGCAGCCGGTGCTGACGAATGACATCGCCGCGAAACACCTTGTCGCAGATACCGTGGCGCGGATGGTAATAGAGCAGATCGTTAATCGCCGCCGATACCGACAGCGCGTGCGCCTGTTCACGGTTGGCGGGAAAATCCAGCGGGGCACCGTCCGGGTTGAAGTGTTGTGACTCACCCACCACCATCGCCGTTTCATCACTCATCAGCCGCACATACGTCGAGAAGGCCTGGGGCGGCAGAAAGTCATCGGCGTCTAAAAAACACAGCAGCCGGCCGCGCGAGGCGCGAATGCCCCGGTTGCGCGCCGCCGAGACGCCCGCGTTGGCCTGGCTGATAAGGTGGAACTGCGGATAACCGGCGTAGCGCTGCAGGATCGCCAGCGAGTCATCGCTGGAACCGTCATTAATAAAAATGGCCTCAAAGCGAACCTCATCCTGCTGCAGCAGGCTGTCGATGCATCTTTCCAGATAAGCTGCGGCGTTATACACCGGCACAATGACGCTAATCAGCAAGTCGTTAACGGGAGTTTGCATATGACCTCAAAACATAATTTATTGCGGGTTAAACCCGCCGTGACAAAATAAAAATCGATACTGAACCGTTAATACTTAACGTTTAACGGCCCATGCTTTCATGCGGCTTAACATTAATACGCCGCTGTTTTCAGAGTTTCCTCAGCAAAATATGACCGCCTGAATACGTCTATTTTTCGCTGGCGCCAGATAAGAATTTCGCTATATATTCAGGACAGGTTTATCTGGCGATTTAAAGGGTAAAAACCGCAGGCTACCGCCCCTGGCTTACAGCGACCAGCGTGCTGAAATTCTCTTTGGTGCATTTTCAGGCGTAAAGAAGGGGCGCTGCACTCCGCAGAGTTCAGTGAATTATCAGCCAGTTAGCCCCAACGCCTCCTGCACAGCAACGTATTTATTGCGTTGCTGCCGGGTAAAACATTTATCAGATAGAGGTTTATTCGTTATCCTGATCGGCGCTACCTCTCCAGCTATTTTTTGCCGCATCAGGAGAACGGGAACTGCCGACCGCGGTTGAAAAGGTGCATCTTTCGACGGGCCTTCGCAACGAGCGTCACGACATTAACGATATTTGCTGTATGCCCTGCACTTTTATTACGCCGCGATGTGTGTTGCGCGGCGCGAGGTGCAAGTGGCGTTAATTCAGTCCGGCTATCGCAGCCGGACTGCAAATGGTACAAGGCCAAAAATTGCGATCTGATTCAAAACTTTTACCGCATTCTTACCAGGCGCAGTTATAAGGTCAATGCCTTCCAGACCAAAACGGAATTTACTCACTCGCCCCGCCACAATATTTCGCGCTGACTGATTAGCATGGATAAAGCGCAACCGCGGCGATTGATAAGGGCGGCGCGCGCTGCTGACCAGGAATAAGAGCAGGGAAACCGGCGGATAAGTCCAGTAGCATCCTAAGCGGTTGTTATCGCAATGGGTTACGCCCTCGCCGTCCCGCTTAAGCAGTAATAATCTTTATTCATTGTGCTGACCTGCTATTTTTAGTAGTCGTCAAGCCCTGCCTCTATAAATTAGCGTCGTGCGAAAAAATACAGATCCTTACCGCACCACAAACTCAACTTAGCGCGATTTCATGCTGCTTACTTTAACAATCAGCGCTTCGCTGACGTGACTTAGGCCAAATATTTTTTTAAAGAAAGCCGGTAAATGCCGATAACGCTATCAGTGTATTTATCAGTGAGCCCGGAAATGATCAGCCTGCAAACCAATCTGTCTGCCCTCAACGCCAGCAAGCAATCTGCCAGAAGTGGCGCGGCGCTGGGCGATGCGATCCGCCATTTATCGTCGGGTATGCGCATCACCAGCGCGCGTGACGATGCGGCAGGTCAGGCGATTGGTAACCGTTTTAGCAGCCAGCAGAACGGCCTGGCGGTGGCGCAGCGTAATACCGGTGAAGGCCTGTCACTGGTCGAAACCGCGGAAAGCGCGCTGGATGAGATCAATAACCGCCTGCAGCGGATTCGCCAGCTGGCGGTTCAGGGATTAAACAGCACCAATTCGCAGAGCGACTCAGACGCCATTCAGGCGGAGATTAACCTCAATCTGAAAGAGATTGACCGGCTCAACACCAGCAGCAGCTTTAACGGCATCAGGCTGCTGGATGGCAGCGCCGGTAAGCTGGGATTCCAGGTGGGCGCTAATGACAACGAGAAAATCAGTCTCGACCTGTCGGCGCCCGGCTTCAGCGTGGAGGCACTGGGACTTAAGGATTTGGTGATCAGCGGCATCAGCGGCAAAGTGACCAATGTCACCACCCTCACCGGCCTCGCCACCAATATGGCGTTCAGCAACCCGGCGATTACCGTGAACTATCTGCCCGCCAGCGGCTCACCGCAGCTGGTGCGCAGCAGTGGTGATAACCGCCAGTACGTGCAGAGCAGCGACGCCGACGGCAAGCCGGTCTATTATCTGGCCGCCGTCAGTGCGCGCTGGGACACCGCCACGGCTGCCGGTAACGTCTCGATTAGCCGCAGCAATCCGGCGCCGCTGTACAGTAACGTCAGCAGCATTGCGTCGCGCACCATCCCGGCGGTTAATTTTCAGGACAGCGGCGGCAGCGCGCTGAGCACCACGCCCGCAGCCACGTTAACGCAGGATAATGGCCAGTATTATATTGAGCAGAACAACAGCTGGTATCCGGCCACGCTCAGCTTTGGCAGCAGCGGCGCAGTAACGGCACGCATGACCGGCGGTGCCGCCAAAACCGACAGTGATTTCGCCACCCTGCCGACCACGGTGACCGACACGCCGGCGATCGACACCAGCACCGCCAGCCTTAGCTTCAGCGATGCCAGCGGCAATGCAGTGAGCAATGGCCGTCTGCTGCGCACCAGCGGCGGGCAGTATGTAATGGAAGTGGATAACGGCGGCGGTAGCTACCAGTATTACAACGCCGCCGTCAGCGCGACCTCGGATGGCACCAGTAATTCCCTGAGCATCGTCGCGACCAGCGCCAGCAGCATTAACAGCTTCAGTGCGGTAAACAGCGTGACCGGCACCTCCTACATCACGCTCGATCCGGCCAATGTGGATGTGCGCTATACCGATGTCGATGGCAACAGCAGTAATGATGTGCTGAAACTCGACGCCGACGGCAATTACTACATGGATGTGCCGAACGGCAATCTGGATAAAACCGCCACCTTCGTGCGCAGTGACAGCAGCGGCAACCTGATGCTGAAAACCCTGCAGGGCGTGGGTGACGTGCAGATTTACTTCCAGGCGGCTTTGTCGTCAGTTACCGATGCCTCCACCAACTTTACGACGCTGCGCGTGGCCGAGACCGGTTCAGAGATCCGCCTGAAGCATCCGGACGATCCGCTCGCCACGCTGGATCGCGCTATCGGCCAAATCGACAATCAGCGCACCCGTCTGGGCGCCGTTGCTAACCGGCTGCTCTCGGCGCAAACGCTGCAGGGCAACGCGACCGCCGCCATTGCGGCATCGCGTTCCCGTATTGAGGATGCGGATTACGCCACGGAAGTCTCCAGCCTGTCGCGACAGCAAATTCTGCAGCAGGCCAGCAGCGCCCTGCTGGCGCAGGCTAATCAGCTGCCGCAGCAGGTGCTGAAGTTACTGAACGCCTGATAAAGGACGTCATCCGGCTTCAGATGAGGCAGAAGCATCACGCTGCTCACGCACAAATTCGCTGAGCGCCCGCAGTGCCGGCGGCACCAGCCGGTGTCCCGGATAGTAGAGGCAGAGCGCACCGAGAGGCACCTGCCAGCCGGGCAGCAGGTGCACCAGTCGGCCCGCCTGCACATCCGCCGCGACCTGCTGTTCCGTCATGCAGGCAATGCCCAGACCCGCCAGCGCTGCCTGGTGGATGGCGCTCATGTCGCTGGCCGCCATACGCGGCTCGCCCTGCAGCCGATAACGCTGCTGCTGCTGGCTCAGCTCCCAGCGGTAAACGCTGCCGTCCGCCATACGCATACACAGGGTTTGATGCTGATCGAGCGCCTCTGGCGTCTGCGGTGTGCCCGCGTGTGCGAGGTAGGCTGGCGCGGCCACCACAATCATGCGCATTTCCGGCGTCAGCCTGACGGCAATCATATCGCCCGGCACATCTTCTGCCAGCCGAATGCCGGCATCGAAGCCGTCGGCCACGATATCCACCCGCTCTTTCTGGCTGTAAATATCGACGCGAATGCGCGGATAGCGCTGCAGGAACGGCAGCAATATCGATGCGTACCACAGCGCACTGCTCTCCGGCGGCACGTTGAGACGCAGCATACCGGCCGGATCGCCCGGATCGCTGCCGGCTTCCTCAGCCGCGCTGCGGATCATCGCCAGCGCTGGCACAATTTTCTCGCTGAAACGCCGTCCGGCATCGGTCAGCGCGACGCTGCGCGTGGTGCGGTTGAAAAGCCGCACGCCCAGCCGTTTCTCCAGCGCGGCAACCGCATTGGTCACCGCCGAAGGCGACATCTCCAGCTCGCTGGCCGCCGCTTTAAAGGTGCCGCGCCGCGCGACCGCCAGCACAATTTCCAGTTCAGTCAGACCTGTCCGGTTCATCAATTATTCCGTTTTGCGCAATACCCTTTGCAGGCGGAGGCGGATTATCGCCGCCGGTGGTGCGTGCTACTTTGCCGCCACGCAACATGCAAAGGAGCATAGCCATGCACATGATTGAACACATCTATATCAACGGCCAGTTTGTCACTCCTGACGGCGATGAATGGCTGGATATTATCAAACCTGCCGACGGCAGCGTAATCGGTAAAGCGCGTCTGGCCAATGCGCAGGATGCTGAACGCGCGATTGCGGCGGCCGCGGCGGCGTTTCCCGCCTTCGCCGCGACCACGGTGGCGCAGCGCATCACCCTGCTGGAACAGATGTACCATGCGGTTAACCGCGCCGAAAGCGAGCTGCGCGCAGCGATCCTTGAGGAGTACGGCGCTCCCACCGCACGCTCCGAGTGGATGAGCCGCTATCCGGCTGATGTGATTCTGCAGGTAATAGAAGAGCTGAAACGCTATCCGTTTGTACAACAGGCAGGCCGCGCGCAGGTGCAGATGCTGCCGCTCGGCGTTGCCGGCCTGATCACGCCATGGAACAGCAACGCGGGCTTTATCTGCCACAAACTGGCGACCGCGATTGCCGCAGGCTGTACCGCCGTGATCAAACCCAGCGAGTTCAGCCTGTTGCAGACCCAGGTGATCACCAGGGCGCTGCACACCGCCGGTTTGCCTGCGGGGGTGTTTAATATCGTCACCGGACGCGGTGCCAGCGTCGGTGAAGCCCTGAGCCGCAGTCCGCAGGTGGCGAAAATCTCCTTCACCGGCTCGACCGCCACCGGCAAAGCGATTTTGCGCAGCGCCGCCGACACCTTTAAACGCGTCACGCTGGAGCTGGGCGGTAAATCACCGACGCTGATTTTGCCGGATGCCGATGCCGCGCAGGCGGCCGGGCTGGCGGTTCAGGCTGGCTTTATCAACAGCGGCCAGGCCTGTATTGCCGGCACGCGCATTCTGGTGCCGGAGCAGCGCAAGGCCGAGTTCGAACAGGCGCTGACGGCGGCAGTCGTTGCGGAGGTCTCCGGCGATCCGGCTGACGCGCGCACCACCATCGGGCCGATGGTTAACGAGAAACAGTGGCAACGCGTGCAGCACTATATTGCGCTTGGCGAACAACAGGGCGCGCGCCTGCTGACCGGCGGCAGCGGCCGCCCGGACGGACTGCACCACGGCTGGTATATCCGCCCGACGCTGTTCAGCGATGTCACCAATGATATGCCGCTGGCGCGCGAAGAGATTTTTGGCCCGGTGCTGAGCATCCTGACCTACCGCGATGAAGCCGAAGCCATCGCCATGGCCAACGACAGCGATTACGGCCTGTCGGCACTGGTGATCGGTGCGGATGAACAGCATGCACGCCAGGTGGGAGAGCAGCTGATCGCCGGCCGCGTGATGATCAACACGCTGGCACACGAACCGCGCGCGCCGTTCGGCGGTTTCCGCCACTCCGGCATCGGCCGGGAGATGGGTCAGGCTGGTATCAGCGCGTTTCTGGAACCAAGGGCGCTGATTGCTGGTTAAGGATGAGGTGAGCGCTGCAGTGAATAGCACTGCGGCGCAGGGTGTCGCGCCAGAGCAATGCGCCTCTTTTAGATTGTGATTATCCTGACGCCCATCACCTTTCTGCGCACGCAAAAATCGCCATGTTTATAGGTGTTGAGGGCACAAATCTGTCACACAGGCTGAATCGGGACAGTAACAATATTAGATAAGGGATTGATTTAACTGGTGCCGGAAACAGGAGTCGAACCTGCGACCTTCGCATTACGAATGCGCTGCTCTACCAACTGAGCTATACCGGCATTGAGGCGGGAACTACGGGGAGTAAACATAGAAAAATCGGGGAGATGAGTCAAGATGGTGCCGGTTAAGTGCTGCGTTTTTCAGCATCACCCGGGCTGGCCTTAGGTTTTGACGCGGAAAAACCGCGGCGAACAGCGCCGTCTCGCGCCAGACACAAAAAAAGGCGAGGCCGCAGCCTCGCCAAAAGGTGCTGGCCTCAATCGTAATAAGGAAGCTTACGATCGACACCGTTGATATTGACCAGCACAAAGCCCGTCGGCGTGGTTTTATTGGTCGGCGTACCTGCTGCCGTCGCGACGGTAAGCACGCCTTTCTCGTTAGCCCCAATACCCGCGACGCCATTGTGCAGGCCAAAGCGCGCCGCCGGTTTGAGGGTGCCCATTTTGGTGGTATCCGTCACCACCGAGAAGTCAGGCTGGAACAGCGAGCAGGAGCCGGCTTCAAAACGCGTCGGCCCGGTGGTCTTCAGGTTAATCAGCGTGTCGCCGCTGTTGGCGCGCAGCTTCACCCATACCACGGCATAGGTGGTGCCGACGCGGCTGTAGCGAATATCCAGCACCGCCGGCTGCCCCATATGGCAGGCGTCAGCCCATACCGTTTCCAGCCGCTGCAGGTTAATCCACGTTTTCCCGGTGCCTGCCAGATTGACCGGCGAGGCGGCCGTTCCGGTTGGCTGGGTAGCGTCGGCTTTACCAATCAGCTCCATCACCCACTGCTGATTCGCCGTCGGAAAGAACAGCTGGCCGAGGCGATACCAGTTATCGGTGTCGGTATTGTTGGTGACTTTGTGGCCGCTGTAGTAGCCCGCGCGGAATGAGCCGGTGATCAGCGTGCCGTGATGCTCTTCACGGCGATAGCCGTAGTCAAAGGTCGACAGCCAGCGCGTGCCGGCCATATCGTTCGAGATCTTCGCTCCGGACTGCAGGCCAATCTGGCGCATGATGACGCGCGCATTATTGAGATTGAACGGCGTGCCGCAATCCTCAATGTTCAGCGTATCAATGCTCCAGGCACCGTCCGACAGATCGCCCGGATTACGCGTGTGCTCAATCCACACGTTACGCATGATGCCCTGCGTCACGCGCGGCATGTACAGCGTGGCGTCGCCATAGCCGGTCTGGAAGTTACAGTTGCAGATCTCGATAGCCGTTGAGTGGTCCCACTTGCCGTTTGGCGAGTTCGACCAGCCAATGTCAAACACCCGGCCATAGGTCCACAGCGTGTAGATCTGGTCAAATTTACTGTCGAGCGTATCCAGCGCTTTAATCACCGTGCCGCCGCTGTTTTGCGCGCGGAAACAGTAAATATTTAACGTGGTGCCTTCGATGCAGGTGTTTTCGAAGAACGGCTGCACGTTGGTACACATCTCGGCGGTAATGGTACCTTTGTTGGTGGTGACGTCGGCCGATGCCTGACCGTGCCAGGTGATGCCTTTGATCGCGGTCCGCCGTGCCTTCACTTTGAACACCGTGTTGGCACTTTTGTCGGAGATGATGGTAGTGCGCGGCAGCGAACCCAGCTCCACGTCATCCCCCTGCAGGCCAAAAAAGGCGATCTCGGTGGCGCTGATGTCGATCGGGTTAATCAGGAATTTACCGCCCGGAAAACGCACCGGCAGGTCACGGATATTCCCGCTGTAGCCCTGCGTCCACGCCAGCATGCGGTTAAAGGCATCGGTGTCGTTGGCGTAACCGTCCCCTTTCGCGCCAAAGTGGTAGACGTTGACGTCAGCCGGATCGTTGATCACGCGTTTCCAGTAAAAGCCATTGCCGACCGCCAGCGTACCGCCGTCATCGGCGGCCGTGGTGGTGCCGATAAAGCCGGTGAAATCACCGCCGCCACGGAAGGTAGAGTCCGGGTTGTAGCGGCGCAGGAACGCCAGATCGCCATTTTTGGCCGGCACAGTGGTACGCAGTTCAGCAAAAGAGTTAACTTCGATCATCTTAGCCTCCTCGGCATTTCAGGTTTGCAATACAAAGCGTGAGAACAGCGTCAGTGCGCCGCTGGACGGCAGTGCTGATCCCAGAGATCGTTGTGGTTGTTGATGGCGCGCACGGTGCGAATGTCCATGCGTTCGGCGTCATTGCCGTGGGTATAAATCGGGGAAAAGAGTGAACAGGCGGAGTCGATCACGACGGGCGCCTCAGGGCTGGTGATATTTCGACTGCTGCAGCTTGTCGCGAGCAGCAGCGTCATCAAGATTACCGTTGCGGGTTTCCACACGTCTGGCCTCCTCACGCAGCTGTTGCTGCTGGTGATTAACTTCAACCGCCTGCGCGGCGGTCTTTTCGGCCTGCGCAACATCAGCTTTCGCCTGCTGCTGCACCTTGCCGATTTTTTTACCGCCGGCGTAGCTGGCAATCAGCGCGGCAATCACGCCGCCAATTGCTGCCAGCCAGTGCCAGCTGCCGGCAAGCTGAGAAAGAAGAAAGCTCATGGTTTGTCCTCCAGCGTTTTCCTCTGCTCCACCAGGTTCTTCTGACGCACGAACTGCGCCAGTACGCCCATCGCCACCATGAAGGCACCGATCAGGCCGAGATAGTTGTGCGGCAGGATCTCTTTGATATCCGCCGGCAGCGCGTTCCATGCATCCAGCGCTGACGAGGGAAACGACTGCACCCAGGCGCTGAGCATCGAACCCAGCGACGCCAGCCACACCGACCAGGTTTTAAACAGCAGGCGCGCGTGTTTAACAAACTCCAGCGTGGTGAAGCGCTGCAGCAACAGCAGCAGGATGATGGCCGCCAGCACGGCGATAACGAACAACAGCCAGCGCATGTTCATAACAGCCCCCTGTAGATGTCGTAGGTGCCCGTGCGCATCACTTCGGCATGACGCCGGGCGCGCCCCGCAGTTTGCCGCGCCCACAGGCTATCGAGCATGGCGTTCGCCGCCGCGTCGAAATCGCGTTGCGTCACCGCGGTGAGCATGCCGCGAAACAGCGCCAGACCGTCGACGCCCATCTGGTAGGCCATGCTGATCAGCACATCGCTGCGCGCCTCATTGCATTGACTCAGTGCCTGCTGCACCAGTGCGCGCTGCTGCATCTCCTGCACCTTGCCCTCAACGATGCACTGCTTCCACACGTCACCAACGCGGCGCGGCACGCGGAAGATATAGTGGCTGAGCGACGCGCCTTTCGGCCCGATGCGAATACCGCCCGCAACGGTGGGAAACCCCTGCGTGTCGAGGTAAGGCGCTTCGCGGTATCCCTCTTCGAAATTCAAAATGGCAATGATTTGGCTCATAACGGTTCCTCTTTGACGGGCGCAACGGCATGAAAAGCTGCGCAAATAACCACAACACATAAACCTCGCTGATCGGTTGCGCCGGGCGACAGGCAGCCGTTAAGCGCAACGCTCAAGCGCAACTAAACAGTGAGGAAAGGTGAAACGTTCCGTTCAGAACTGGAAAAACAGCAGAGAATTAACGCACGGCGTACAGATGAACGTGGGGCAAACAGCAGTTATCAAAGCTGGGGTTGTCGTTGCAGGGCCGCGCAGGCGCCAGTACTGCGCGGTCTACCCGGGAGCGGATTTCCCGCTGGCAGATGCGCTCGGCGGTGCGCAGGGTGATCTCATCACACTCCAGGCCCAGGGCACTGTCGATGCTGCGCTTCAGGCGGCTGAGCGGCTGACGCCGCCGGTGGCGACGGGTGCGCGCGTTACCGCTAAAGACTGATTTGCCATATTGAATAATCGCCATAACTCCTCCTGTGAATGAGTCTTTGGCGATGGGGTGGTGAGCACGGCGATTCGGCACAGACCGGGACGTCCGTGGCCCCTCTGCAATCACCCGCAACTGGCTTGCCCGGCCGTAAAAAACGGCCAGGTATAAGCAGAGGAGAGTGAAAGCAGAGGACAACTGACGACGCTGCTAAGTGCGTATCCACCCCATCCCAAAATTCACTGACTTTGGGTGGGTTGTCTCGCGCTTGTGCAGCGCCTCAATTGTTTAAGAGCGGGCTCATCCGGGAGCAGAGATGTCGTCCATCTATGGTCAAATTATTAACAGGTTCTAATGCATTGGCAAACACTGACGGTTAATTTTTTATTTACCGCCAGTTAAATTTTTGATTTCAGCCGGATTATTTTTTTTGCCGGTTAGCGCACTGCTGCTCAGCCCAGAATCTGATAGTCACGCGCCTGGCTCATGATGACGCGGGCAATCACCTGCAGCGACGCCGCTTCGTCCAGCGTCAGGTACCAGGTCTCGTAGCGTTTGTTGTCGGAGATCACCGCCACCTTCTTGTGCTGTAACTGCAGCCGCTTGAGGTAGAGCTGGTTGTCGAGATTGAACAGATAGATGCCGTCGCCGTCGAAGCGGTGCACGCTGATATCGACAAACAGCTGATCGCGCGGAGCAAAAGTACCGGCCATGGAGTCACTGTTCAGGGCAATCAGCCGGATATTTTCGGCCGGACGGCCGTTAAACAGCACGCGCGCCTCATCCAGACCGTATTCAATCGCCTGAATGGTCTCGACCAGTTCGTCGCGCGCGACAATACCCTGTGCGCTGCGTTGCCCGATGTCCAGGCTTTCGACGCGGAACATGTGCTGCGGATCGATCAGGCGCTGACGGGCAAGCGCCACATCCGGTTTTTCCATGCCGAACTGCAGCCACTCCACGCGCACGCCTAACAGCTGGCTGAGCGCCAGCAGATTACTGTCATCCGGAATGGATTGCGCGTTAAACCATTTCCAGACCCCTGGAGTTGAGATCCTGCATCCCCGTTGTTGCAGTGCCTGAGCGACCTGTTTGTTCCGTCCATGTCCGACAATTCCCGCGCTCTCGCATGCGGCAATCAGCCTGGCAGTAAAAGCTTGTCTCGTACTCTCTTTTTTAACCATCAGTTAATAGTCTGCCATCAGTAAAAGACTGAATGTTATTTTCATTTTTGCTACCAGTTCATTTTATATTACCGCTAGTTTACTACCCAACCGCTTTTATCAATAAAGCTGGACGATCATTATCCTCTTCGCCCTGGTGGAAACCAGTAATGAATCTCTGACAGCTTGTTCTGACAGGGGTTTTCAGGATTGTTCTGTAACGCTGAGACCAGCACCCACAGCAAAAAATGGGCGAAAAGCCGCAGGCGCGCCACAGATGACAGGAATAAAACGAAAAGCTCTGGAAATAACTGGATCGAAAGCGATCAAAAAGGGCACCGCGTCAGGTGCCCATTATGATGCCGGAGAGAAAACTAACGGCGCAGGGTATCGTCGCCCCAGCCAATCCATTTGTAGGTGGTGAGCGCTTCGAGGCCCATCGGACCGCGCGCATGCAGTTTCTGCGTACTGACCGCCACTTCAGCGCCGAGACCGAACTGGCCGCCGTCGGTAAAGCGGGTGCTGGCGTTGACGTACACCGCCGATGAGTCGACCTGATTCACGAAGCGATTGGCGTTGCCAATACTGCGCGTCAGAATGCCGTCGGAGTGCTGGGTGCCGTGCGCGCGGATGTGCGCGACCGCTTCATCGAGGTCCGCCACCAGCTTGACGTTCAGATCGTTCGACAGCCACTCATCGTCGTATTGGTGCAACTGCACCGCCACCACGCTGGCCGGGCCCTGCTGCAGCAGCGCCAGCGCGTTTTCGTCGGCGTGCAGCGCAATGTTCTCCTGCGCCATACGCTGCAGAAACGCCGGAATGAAACGCTCAGCCTGATTGCGATGAATCAGCAGGGTTTCCAGCGAGTTACAGGCGCTGGGACGCTGTTTCTTGGCGTTAACAATCACCTCCAGCGCGGCGTCCGTCTCCATGGTTTCGTCGAGATAGAGATGGCACACGCCGATACCGCCGGTGATCACCGGAATGGTGGAATTTTCGCGACACAGCTTGTGCAGCCCGGCACCGCCACGCGGGATCAACATGTCAACGTAGCGATCAAGCTTCAGCAGCTGATTCACCAGTTCGCGATCCGGATTCTCAATCGCCTGCACCGCTGCTGCCGGTAAACCATGCTCGATGAGCGCGTTCTGGATCACCCGCACCGTGGCGGCGTTGGTGCGGTAAGTCTCTTTGCCGCCGCGCAGAATCGCCGCGTTGCCGGTTTTCAGACACAGTGACGCCACATCGACCGTGACGTTCGGGCGCGCTTCGTAGATCACCCCGATCACGCCAAGCGGCACGCGACGTCGCTCAATGCGCAGGCCGCTGTCGAGCAGCCCGCCGTCGATCAGCTGGCCAACCGGATCGGCCAGACGGCACACCTGGCGCACGTCGTCCGCGATGCCTTTCAGGCGCTGCGGGTTGAGCGTCAGACGATCGAGCAGCGCCGCACTCATGCCGTTAGTGCGCGCATCGGCCAGATCCTGCTGGTTAGCCGCCAGAATGTCGGCGCTTTCCGCTTCCAGCCGATCGGCGATGGTCAGCAGCACCTGATTTTTTTGTTCGGTGGAGAGCTCCGCCAGTTTGTACGACGCCTCACGCGCCGCTTTACCCATCTGTTCTAACATCATCCGCTCCTTAACTGACGATCATATCGTCGCGGTGCACCGCAACCGGGCCATATTCGTAACCGAGGATCTCACCAATCTCCTGACTGTGATGACCGGCGATCATGCGCATCGCATCGCTGTTGTAGCGCGTGACGCCGTGGGCGATATCGCGCCCTTGCAGGTTACGAATGCGGATCACTTCGCCGCGCGAGAAATTGCCCTGCACGTCACGGACGCCTTTCGGCAGCAGCGAACTGCCGCGCTCCAGCACCGCCGCCAGCGCGCCGTCGTCTATGGTGATCTCGCCCGCCGGTGGTGCGCCGAAGATCCAGCGCTTGCGGTTTTCCAGCGGTGACTGCTGCGCGTGGAAGCGCGTCCCCACCGGTTTGCCGTGCAGCACATCCCCGATCACATCCGGGCGGCTGCCGGCCGCAATAATCACGTCAATGCCGGCGCGACAGGCAACATCCGCCGCCTGCAGTTTGGTGGCCATGCCGCCGGTGCCGAGACCGGAGACGCTGCCGCCAGCCAGCGTGCGCAGCGCATCATCAATCTGATGCACATCGCTGATCAGTTCTGCCTCGGGATTGGTGCGCGGATCGGCGGTAAACAGGCCAGGCTGATCGGTCAGCAGCAGCAGTTTATCGGCACCGCCGAGCATCGCCGCCAGCGCGGACAGGTTGTCATTGTCGCCGACCTTGATTTCCGCGGTTGCCACCGCGTCGTTCTCGTTAATCACCGGCACGATATGGTTGTCGAGCAGCGCGCGCAGCATATCGCGCGCGTAGAGGAAGCGTTCACGGTCTTCCATGTCGGCGCGTGTCAGCAGCATCTGCCCGATATGGATACCGTAGATGGAGAACAGCTGCTCCCACAGCTGGATTAAACGGCTCTGCCCCACCGCAGCCAGCAGCTGCTTTGAGGCGATGGTCGGTGGCAGTTCCGGGTAACCAAGGTGTTCGCGACCGGCGGCTATTGCGCCTGAGGTGACGATGATAATGCGATGACCGGCGGCGTGCAGTTGTGCACACTGCCGAACCAGCTCCACCATATGCGCCCGGTTCAGCCGGCGCGATCCGCCGGTGAGGACGCTGGTACCCAATTTGACCACCAGGGTCTGACTGCCACTCATGTTTTTCCTGCCATGTAAGAAAAAAATCTGCGAAGGGACGTTTTAACAGGAGTCAGCAAGGAAGCCAACAGCGGCAAGGGGAAAAGCACAAAAAACGCCTGACAAGCGGGTAGACCAAAAGTTCGCGATTAACAAGAAATCAGAAAAAATGTCATAAAACCTTCATTGCCAGTCGGTAAAACGTCCCGTGTTTTACAAACCTTTTCACGGGTACAACAAATTTTACTCATTGGGATTGATAGCAAAATGAAGAAAAGCACACTGGCACTCATCGTTTCCGCGCTGGCTCTGGCCTCAACCGCACAAGCCGCAGAAGTTTATAACAAAGACGGTAACAAACTGGATCTGTACGGTCGTGTGAAAGGCATGCACTACTTCAGCGACAACGCAGCCGCTGACGGCGACAAAACTTACATCCGTCTGGGCTTCAAAGGGCAGACGCAAATTAACGACCTGATGACCGGCTACGGTCAGTGGGAATATCAGTTCCAGGGTAACCGCGCGGAAACCAACACCGACGCTAACATCGGTAACAAAACCCGTCTGGGCTTTGCCGGTCTGAAGTTTGGTAACTACGGCTCTGTTGATTACGGTCGTAACTACGGCGTGGTTTACGATGTGCTGGCATGGACCGACGTGCTGCCAGAATTCGGTGGCGACAGCGCCTACACCGACACCTACATGCTGGGCCGTACTTCTGGCGTCGCCACTTACCGCAACAGCAATTTCTTCGGTCTGGTGGATGGCCTGCGTTTCGCGGTGCAGTATCAGGGCAAGAACGATTCCACCAGCGCCAACGGCCGTTCAGAGATTCCTAAGCAGAACGGCGACGGTTACGGTGCGTCACTGGGTTACACCCTCGGCGATAGCGGTGTCAGCCTGATGAGTGCGATCTCCTCTGCTGACCGTACCAACTCGCAGGACGTGGCGACCCGTCTGGGCCGTGGTGACAAAGCGGAAGCCTGGGGCGCGGGCATCAAATATGATGCGAACAGCATCTACCTGGCGTCGACCTACTCTGAAACCCGTAACATGACGCCAATCACGGGCGGCGTGGCGAATAAAACGCAGAACTTTGAAGTGGTTGCGCAGTATCAGTTCGACTTCGGTCTGCGTCCATCGCTGGGCTATGTGCAGAGCAAAGGCAAAGACATTGAAGGCATTGGCGATGCGGACATCGTGAAATATGTCGACGTGGCGATGACGTACTACTTCAACAAAAACATGTCGGCCATGGTTGACTACAAAATCAACCAGCTGGATGACAACAACCCGCTGGGCATCAACAGCGATGACGTGGTGGCGGTCGGTCTGACCTACCAGTTCTAAGCGTCAGCATTACCCTGTCTGTGTCTGTAAAAAAAGAGCCGGCTCATCACCGGCTCTTTCTTATTCAGGTCTGACTCAGGTTCAGGCGCTGAGTTTAACCGGCTCTTCTTTGAACCCCGCCGCGGGCCTGAGATCAAGCTTAAACTCATGCAGCGTGGCTTTCAGGCGCTCGTGGAAATTACGCAGCGTGCTCTCCACTTTCTCATTGTTCTCTTTGCCCTTGATCGCGGCCACGCTCCAGTCGCCGTCTTTATCAAACAGGCCGAAGTGGTATTCGTAGGTGAAGTGATCTTCATAGGCGTTCAGCGTCATCCACCAGCCCCAGAACTCGCGGCTTTCCGGCGCCGGTTTGACGTTGACGCACGCTGCCAGGCAATCAAAGAAGAAACGCGTCTCTTCACACTGTCCTTCACGGATGTACGGCCCCAATTCGGTGAAGCGCTTAAGCAGGCGACTACGGGGGTGACCACTCGGTAACGTCATGCTAACTCTCTCCCTCAAATAAACCGTATAAAACGCAGTGCGGCGGCAAAACGCCACCGCACGTATTTTCCCGAAGATAAGTTGTAGCAGAGTCTGCGTATTTCGCCAGTTAGCGCTGCAACTGTTTTGCCAGCCAGTCACAAATTTGATTGAGCGCCTTCTCAAAGCTGGCAAACACTGGCGTGGCGGGAATCGCCAGCGCCTTGCCCTGCGCCGAGGAGCTGACGATCAGCTGCGCCTCCTCTTCCGGGCAGAACAGATCGTTGGGCCAGTAAGCGGCCAGCATCGGCACCGGCGTCCGGCGGCCCAGCAGGCCCTGCACTTTGAGCGAATAGCGGTTGAGCTCGATGCGCAGATTGCTGTCGGAGGTCGACGACATGCCCAGCCGGCTGGCCAGCATGTCCATATACATATCCGGCAGCTGCTGCTGGCGCTGCGCATCGACAAACACGTGATGCACCATCGGCCCGAGCGATGCCACCGCGCGCAGACGCGGCACCTCAAGGTAAGCCAGCCGCGTCGCCACGTTGGCGCCAAAGCGGTAACCGAACAGCGCCACGCGCGTGTGGTCAATCCACGGCACGTTGCTCAGCTCGCGCAGCACCTGCTGATGCAGCTGGCTGGTGTCCTGATTGAGCGTCCATTTGCTGCTGAAACCCACCGACGGCATATCCAGCGTCAGCATGGCGATGCCGCGCGGTGCCAGATAATCATGAAACAGCCGGTAATGGTCGCTCTGCAGCGAGTCGAGACCGCCGCACAGCAGCACGGTGGGATACGGCGCGCTGGCCTGCGCCGGCATATGCAGGAAGCCGGTGACCGGACTGCCGCCGCTGATGGGAAAGGTCAGGGATTTCAGCTCGCCGGGCAGGCGCTGGGTGGCTTCTTCATAAGCGCGATTCGCCAGCACCTGCGCCTGATCCGCCAGCTCATCGCCTTTAATGTAGGGATACGCGGCCAGGCTGTAGAGACTGGCGGCATGCAGCCACTGCTGGCCGGCCTCATCGTGATCGGCGTTCTGCATCGCGCGCTGCTGCCACAGCGCCGCCTGCTTCGACCACTCATAGTTCCAGTTGCCGCCGCGATAGCCAATCACCGTGTCCAGCAGCGTTTCGTCGGTGTGTTCAAACTTACTGACGGCAATGCGCGCCAGCACTTCGCTGATCTCCTGCGGTGCCAGGCCACGCCACGTCCACAGCAGCTTATTCAGCATGCGATACCAGCCGCGCTGGGTATCGCCTTCCAGGGCATTGTGCACCTGCGCCGTCGGGTGGTGCTGGCGATGCACCAGCGAGGAGGTTTCCGGGTGTTTGAAGCGGGGTTTGAACAGTTCTTCGCTGAGATTTTTCTCGGCCATCTTAAGCTTCTCCTGCGGCAGTCGCATAGATGGCTAAGAGTGTACTGCACCCGCCGCACGGGCGCGAGGCGCAGAAAGCACAACGCCCGGCATAACCGGGCGTTGTTTGCGTTGCATCAATCAGCTTTTTACAATCGGCGGAATGTACACCACGCCCATGTCCCACGGCTGCTCGATCCAGGTGTTCTGCGGAATATCGACAATGTAGTCGTCCACCAGCGCGCGGCCAGCCGGCTTGGCGAAGATGGTGCAGAAACGCGCTTTTGGATACATATCACGAATCGCCTGCGCGGTACCGCCGGTATCCACCAGATCGTCGATGACCACAAAACCTTCACCGTCGCCTTCTGCACGCTTCAGCACTTTCATTTCACGCTGGTGATCGTGATCGTAGCTGGAGATGCACACGGTATCGACGTAGCGAATCCCCAGTTCACGCGCCAGCAGCGATGCCGGAACCAGACCACCGCGGCTGACCGCGATGATGCCTTTCCACTGTTCCACAGGAAGCAGGCGCTGGGCCAGTTTACGGGCATGAATCTGCAGCATGTCCCAGGTAACGACGTATTTTTCGCTCATAAAAGGAATCCCGGCCAATGAGATTGGCTTAAAAATATGCAAGGGGGAAAAGGTTGCGCGAGATTATAAGGATCTGACGCGTTAAAAACCAGCACCCGTCACATCGGTTGCAGGTTTTTAGCGCGCCCGATGGCGCACCCGGCAGGAAACAGTGATATTCTCTGGCCCATCACGTCAGATGTGCTGACGGCGATCTTTCACTGGAAACCCGCGTGCGAGCGGTATGTCCGCCGCGCTGACACAGGAGACGCGTTGTGTCTGAATTGTCTCAACTTTCCCCGCAGCCGCTGTGGGATATCTTCGCAAAAATCTGCTCGATTCCGCACCCTTCTTACCATGAAGAAGCGCTGGCCGAATACGTTGTTGGCTGGGCTAAAGAGCAAGGTTTCTGGGTTGAACGCGATCAGGTCGGCAATATCCTGATTCGTAAACCTGCTACCGCAGGCATGGAAAACCGTACTCCGGTGGCGCTGCAGGCGCACCTTGATATGGTGCCGCAGAAGAACAATGACACGGTACACGACTTCACCAAAGACCCGATTCAGCCGTACGTTGATGGCGAGTGGGTGAAAGCGCGCGGCACCACGCTGGGTGCGGATAACGGTATCGGTATGGCCTCTGCGCTGGCGGTGCTGGCTGACAACAGCCTGACTCACGGCCCGCTGGAAGTGCTGCTGACCATGACCGAAGAGTCGGGCATGGACGGCGCCTTTGGTCTGCAACCAAACTGGCTGCAGGCGGACATCCTGATCAACACCGACTCGGAAGAGGAAGGTGAGATCTATATGGGCTGCGCCGGGGGTATCGACTTTATCACTACCCTGCCGCTGAGCCGCGAGGCCGTGCCTGCCGGTTTCGAAACCCTGAAGCTGACGCTGAAAGGTTTGAAAGGCGGCCACTCCGGCGCGGACATTCATCTTGGTCTCGGCAACGCCAACAAGCTGCTGGCGCGCTTCCTTGCCGTGCACGCGGCTGAGCTGGATATCCGTCTGATTGAGTTCACCGGCGGTACGCTGCGTAATGCAATTCCGCGCGAAGCGTTCGCTACGCTGGCCATCGACAGCCATAAAGTGGATGCGCTGAAGTCTGCTGCCGCCCATTTCCAGGCCACGCTGCAGAATGAGCTGGGCAGTAAAGAGAAGAACGTCGCCGTGCTGAGCGAGCCGCTGGCGCATCAGGGCCAGGCGCTGACCGCAGACAGCCGCGATCGCTTCATCAACCTGCTGAACAGCACGCCAAACGGTGTAATTCGCAACTCGGACGTGGCGAAAGGCGTGGTGGAAACCTCGCTTAACGTCGGCGTGGTCACGATGGAGCAGGACAGCGCCGAGATCATCTGCCTGATTCGCTCGCTGATCGACACCGGTAAAGATTGGGTAGTCGAAACCCTGACCTCGCTGGGTGCGCTGGCCGGGGCGAAAACCGCGCCGAAAGGCGGTTACCCGGGCTGGCAGCCGGATGCCGACTCGCCCATCATGGCGCTGACGCGTAAGACTTATGAAGCGCTGTTTGGTAAGACGCCAAACATTCAGGTGATTCACGCCGGTCTGGAGTGCGGCCTGTTCAAAAAACCATATCCGGACATGGACATGGTGTCGATTGGGCCAACCATCACCGGTCCGCACTCGCCGGACGAGCAGGTGCACATCGACAGCGTCGGTCTGTACTGGAAACTGCTGACCGCGCTGCTGAACGTGGTACCGGAAAAAGCGTAACGCCGTTGCGATAAAAAAATCCTGCCTCCGGGCAGGATTTTTTATTTACGGTAACGGTACCGTGTCAGGCGATCGCGCTGTAGCGCTCTTCCAGCGGCAGCTCAGCCATTACAACCCCAGCACCAGCTGGCGCTCCAGCTGCGGATTTACCAGCGTGACGTGCAGCCCCACCAGCCGCACACCGCGCCCGGCGCGGCGTTCATCCCAGGCCTGACGCGCCACAGCGATCATGTCGTCTTTATTCAGCACCGGCCAGACATGCTCCTGGGTGGTGAGCTGGAAATCGTTGAACTTCAGCTTTACGCCCTGACGTGCAATCTGCTTATCCGGGCGGATCGCGCTGAGACGGCGATCGAGTTCGGCGTAGAGAAAATCAATAATCTCCAGACACTGCTCCCAGTGATGAATGTCCTCACCCAGCGTACGCTCGACGCCCAGCGATTTGCGTTCGCGCTCCACCACTACGTCGCGATCGTCGATGCCGTTGCTGCGCTCCCACAGCACGCGGCCAAATTTTCCAAAGCGCTTCAGCAGCTGCGCCAGATCGGCCTGTTGTACGTCAGCGCAGGTGCGCAGTCCCATCTCTTCCAGCTTTTTGGTGGCCACTTTACCGACGCCGGGAATCTTGCTCAGCGGCAGCGTCAGCAGAAAGTCCGGCATCGCCTGCGGCGTGATCACATACTGGCCGTCTGGCTTGTTCATGTCTGAGGCGATTTTGGCGAGAAACTTGATCGGCGCAATGCCAGCCGACGCGGTCAGGCCGGTTTCGCGCAGGATATCGGCGCGAATCGCCTGCGCCATCAGCGTGGCCGATCCCTGGCAGTATTCACTGTCGGTGACGTCCAGATAGGCTTCATCCAGCGACAATGGCTCAATCAGTGGCGTATAGCGGGTAAAGATGGCGCGAATCTGCTGCGAAGCTTCTTTATAGGCGTCAAAGCGGCCGGGCAGCAGTTTCAGATGGGGACAGAGGCGCAGCGCCGTGGCGGTCGGCATCGCGCTGCGCACACCGTATTTCCGCGCCGGATAGTTGGCGGTGCTGATCACCCCACGCTGCACGCGGCTGCCGCCGATGGCAATCGGGATATCACGTAATGAAGGATCGTCGCGCATTTCCACTGCCGCGAAAAAGCAGTCCATATCGACATGAATGATTTTGCGCATACGCCCCTCCGGATACTGGATAAGTATACAGCAGAGAAAAACAACGGCAATATTTGTGGCGCGTGCGATTAAAGTTTACAAATTTGTGGTCGTATTCCCTTTAGGATTGCACCATTTTCTCGGACTCCGGCTTGATTAAACGCCAGACAATGATAATGTTGCGCTGCGGTAGCGGATATTTCCGATAATGCAATACAGTGACGCACTGCGTCAGCGTTCCTCTTCACTTCAAGGTACACACAGAATGGGCAGAATCGCATTATTGTTTGCGATGATTCTTATGCCGCTCCTGAGCTGGGCAATGACGCCTGAGCCAATGCAGCCGCTGGCTCCGGTGAGCAAAGAGTTAAAGAAACAATTACTGGGTACACCGGTATTTATTCAGATCTTCAAGGAAGAGCGTACGCTGGAACTGTACGGCAAAATCGGTAATGAATATCGTCTGCTGGACAGCTATCGCATCTGTAACTTCTCCGGCGGCCTCGGGCCGAAACGTCGTCAGGGCGATTTTAAAAGTCCGGAAGGCTTTTATAACGTGAAGATGAATCAGCTTAAGCCGGACAGCCGTTTTTATCGCGCCATCAATACCGGATTCCCGAATCAGTACGATCGCGCCAAAGGCTATAACGGTAACTATTTGATGATTCACGGCGATTGCGTGTCCGTGGGCTGCTATGCCATGACCAACGCATCGATGGATGAGATCTTCACTTACGTGAACGCCGCGCTGCGTAACGGTCAGCAGGATGTGCAGGTCAACATCTTCCCGTTCCGCATGACCGACAGCAACATGCAGCGTCATCGTTACTCGACTTATATCAGCTTCTGGCGTGAACTGCAGCCGGGCTATGCTTACTTCGCCAAATACCACGTGCCGCCAACGGTCAACGTGACGGCAACCGGTCAGTATGCGGTGAACAACACGCCGGTCATGACCACGCCGGAAGCGGCGTCGAAATCATTCCTGGCGCTCACCCAGGTAAAATAATGCCCACTCGCCTGGCACGATGCGGTGCCAGGTTTCATTACCGGTCAGCGGCTGCGTCGCAATCACCGTCACCACGTCTTTCGGCGTGGTCTGCTGCAGAAAATCAATCTCCACATCCTGATCGAGCAGCTTCGCTTTGCCAAACGGCGCGCGGCGCGTAATCCAGTACAGATTGGTTGAGCAGAAGGCCATTAAATAGCGTCCGTCAGACAGCAGCATATTGAATACGCCCTTCTGGCGCAGCTCCGTCGCCAGTTCCGCCACATAGCGAAACACCGCCGGCCAGTTGCCCGGCGTGCGCGGATAGCGCTCAGCCAGCTTATGCAGAATCCAGCAAAACGCCTTTTCGCTGTCGGTTTCGCCTACCGGACGGAAATGCCCGGTCTCCAGCTGGCGATAGCCCTTCAGCTGGCCGTTATGCGCGTAAGTCCAGTTGCGGCCCCACAGTTCGCGGGTAAACGGATGGGTATTTTCCAGTGACACCTGGCCGCGATTGGCCTGACGAATATGCGCCACCACCGAGTGCGACTTGATTGGATACTCCTGCACCAGGCGGGCAATCGGTGAGTTGTAGCTCGGCAGCGGATCTTTAAACGTGCGGCAGCCTTTATCTTCGTAAAAGGTGATACCCCAGCCATCTTTGTGCGGCCCGGTTGCACCGCCACGCTGCACCAGACCGGTAAAACTGAAACAGATATCCGTGGGGACATTGGCGCTCATCCCGAGCAATTCGCACATAGCAACCGCCTTATCAGAACCTCCCGCAGGCGCGGGAGGAGCACGTCATCACTTAACCATCTCTTTTTCGATTAACAGCATCAGGATGTGGATCACTTTGATGTGAATCTCCTGAATGCGATCGGCATATCCAAAGTGCGGCACGCGAATTTCGATATCGGCCGTACCGGCCATTTTGCCACCGTCTTTGCCGGTCAGGGTAATCACTTTCATGCCTTTGGCGCGCGCGGCTTCTACGGCTTTGATGATGTTGGCCGAGTTACCCGAAGTGGACAGCCCCAGCAGCACATCGCCCTCGCGCCCGACCGCCTCGATGTAGCGGGAGAACACGTAGTCGTAGCCAAAATCGTTGCTGACGCAGGAGAGATGGCTGACATCCGAAATGGCGATGGCCGGATAGCCAGGACGATTTTCGCGGTAGCGCCCGGTCAGCTCCTCAGCGAAGTGCATGGCATCGCAGTGCGAGCCGCCGTTGCCGCAGGAGAGCACTTTGCCACCGGCTTTGAAGCTGTCGGCCAGCAGCACGGCTGCGCGCTGAATGGCGTGAATGTTGGCTTCATCACTCAGGAACTTATTGAGCGTATCGGCGGCTTCATTGAGTTCTGAGCGAATAATGTCCTGATACATAGGGATGTCCTTTAGAGGAAAATTGACCCAGCAAGTTTAACGGAATGGGCCAGAGCCGCAAAGCGCCCGCAGCAGGGAAAAGCGCGACGCCGCGCTGACGTCCAATTGCCGGCGCGATTTTGTGAGTTCGGTTGTAATTGCGATGTAAACAGATTGATAAATTTCGTGCGCTGCTCTAAACCTTATCACTAACAGGTCAGACCTCTTACAACTTACGGAGCGGTTCATTATGTTGCTTGCCTCGATCATCGCGACGCTGGTGTTAATTAGCGCCCTCTTCTACCATCAGGTTTCACTGCGGCTCAGCAGTGCGATTGTGCTGCTGTGGACCGCGGCACTGGCCGCCACCGGTCTGTGGACGCCGTGGCTGCTGCTGCCGCTGGCCATAATTCTGCTGCCTTTCAACCTGCCGGCGATGCGCCGCAGCATGTTCTCTAAGCCGGCTCTGCACAGCTTCCAGAAGGTGATGCCGCCGATGTCGCGCACCGAAAAAGAGGCGATCGACGCCGGCACCACCTGGTGGGAAGGCGATCTGTTTCGCGGCAAACCGGACTGGCAGAAACTGCACAACTATCCGCAGCCGCGCCTGACCGAAGAGGAACAGGCGTTTCTGGATGGCCCGGTGGAAGAAGCCTGCCGCATGGCTAACGACTTCGAAATCACCCATGAAATGGCCGATCTGCCGCCGGAGCTGTGGGCTTACCTCAAGCAGCACCGCTTCTTTGCCATGATCATCAAAAAAGAGTACGGCGGTCTGGAGTTTTCCGCTTACGCGCAGGCGCGTGTGCTGCAAAAACTGGCAGGCGTGTCCGGGATCCTGGCGATCACCGTCGGCGTGCCGAACTCGCTGGGTCCGGGTGAACTGCTGCAGCATTACGGTACCGATGAGCAGAAAGATCACTACCTGCCACGCCTCGCGCGCGGCGATGAAATCCCCTGCTTTGCGCTGACCAGCCCGGAAGCGGGCTCCGACGCCGGCGCCATTCCGGATACCGGCGTGGTGTGCATGGGCGACTGGCAGGGCCAGCAGGTGCTGGGCATGCGCCTGACCTGGAACAAGCGCTACATTACCCTGGCGCCGATTGCCACCGTGCTCGGCCTCGCCTTTAAGCTCTCCGACCCCGATCATCTGCTGGGCGAAACCGAAGAGCTGGGTATTACCTGTGCGCTGATCCCGACCCATACGCCAGGCGTTGAAATTGGCAGACGTCACTTCCCGCTAAACGTGCCGTTCCAGAACGGGCCGACGCGCGGCAAAGATATCTTTGTGCCGATCGATTACATCATCGGCGGTCCGGCGATGGCCGGTCAGGGCTGGCGTATGCTGGTTGAGTGCCTGTCGGTAGGACGCGGCATTACCCTGCCGTCTAACGCCACCGGCAGCCTGAAAAGCCTGGCGCTGGCGACCGGTGCCTACGCGCACATTCGCCGCCAGTTCAAAGTCTCTATCGGTAAAATGGAAGGGATTGAGGAGCCGCTGGCGCGCATCGCCGGTAACGCTTACGTGATGGACGCGGCGGCGACGCTGATCACCAGCGGCATTATGCTGGGCGAAAAACCGGCGGTGCTGTCAGCGATTGTTAAATACCACTGCACCCATCGCGGTCAGCGCGCCATCATTGATGCAATGGATATCGCCGGCGGTAAAGGCATCATGCTTGGCGAGAACAACTTCCTGGCGCGTGCCTATCAGGGCGCCCCGATCGCCATCACCGTTGAGGGCGCGAACATCCTGACGCGCAGCATGATTATCTTTGGCCAGGGCGCAATCCGCTGCCATCCGTGGGTGCTGGAAGAGATGAACGCCGCCGCAAAGAACGATCTCGTCGCCTTTGACCGTGCGCTGTTCAGCCATATCGGCCACGTCGGCAGCAATAAAGTGCGCAGCCTGTGGCTTGGCCTGACCGGCGGCCGCACCAGCGCTACGCCAACCCGTGACGCGACCTGCCGCTACTATCAGCAGCTGAACCGCCTGAGCGCCAACCTTGCGCTGCTGTCGGATGTGTCGATGGCGGTGCTGGGCGGTAGCCTGAAACGTCGCGAACGTATTTCGGCACGCCTCGGCGATGTGCTGAGCCAGATGTATCTGGCGTCAGCCACGCTGAAACGCTATGACGATGAAGGCCGCAACGAGGCGGATCTGCCGCTGGTGCACTGGGGCGTGCAGGATGCGCTGCATCAGGCGGAAGTGGCGATGGACGATCTGCTGCGCAACTTCCCGAATCGCCTGGTTGCAGGTGCGCTGCGGCTGGTGATTTTCGCCGGCGGCAAACACTGCCCGGCACCGTCTGATAAACTGGATCATAAGCTGGCCAAAATGCTGCAGCTGCCGTCCGCAACCCGCACCCGTCTGGGCCGCGGCCAGTATCTGACGCCGAGTGAGCACAACCCGGCCGGTCAGCTGGAGCAGGCGCTGCAGGATGTGATGGCGGCAGAAGTGATTCACGATCGTCTGTGTCAGCAGCAGAAAAAACACTTCTCCTTCACCCGGCTGGATGCGCTGGCCCAGCGCGCGCTGAAAGAAGGCTGGATTGACGAGAGTGAAGCGAAGGTGCTGACGCGGGCCGAAGCCAGCCGGCTGAAGGCCATCAACGTGGATGATTTTGCGCCCGAGGCGCTGGCGGTGGCCAAACCGGACAGCAAACCCAAACCGAGCGCCCGCCCCAGCGAAGCGGCGTAACCGCAAAAAGCCTCCAGCCGGAGGCTTTTTTTATGGCCTGCGGCAGCGGATAAGCGCACTCAGCGTCTGTGCCAGCCACGTTTAGACGTCTAAGCGTCTCGATTGCCAAGTGTTAACATCCTGTTTATAGTGGCTGCAGCACAAGGTTACTCCGCAACGACATTCGCGCTTAAGGCACCCGATAATGACGCAGCCCAACCTGATCCCCGAGAGCAAACTACCGGCGCTCGGCACCACCATTTTTACCCAAATGAGCGCCCTCGCCGCCCAGCACAACGCCATCAATCTGTCACAGGGCTTTCCCGATTTTGACGGCCCGCGCTATTTGCAGCAGCGCCTGGCACATCACGTCAGCGAAGGCGCTAACCAGTACGCGCCGATGATTGGCACCCTGCCGCTGCGCGAGGCGATCGCCGATAAAACCGCAGACATGTACGGCCATCGGCCGGATATCAACAGCGACATCACCGTGACGGCGGGCGCAACCGAAGCGCTGTATGCCGCGATCACCGCGCTGGTGCGGCCGGGCGACGAGGTGATCTGCTTCGATCCCAGCTATGACAGCTATGCGCCGGCGGTTCAGCTGGCCGGCGGCGTGCTGAAACGCATCGCGCTGCAGCCGCCCACGTTTCAGGTCGACTGGCAGGCCTTCAGCAGCCTGCTCAGCGCGCGCACCCGGCTGGTGATCGTCAACACGCCGCATAATCCGTCCGCCACCGTGTGGCACGCCAGCGACTACGCCGCGCTGTGGCAGGCGATCGCCGGACAGGAAATTTATGTGCTCAGCGATGAAGTCTATGAGCACATCTGTTTTGATGAGCAGGGCCATGCCAGCGTGCTGGCACATACCGATCTGCGTCAGCGCGCCATCGCAGTCTCATCCTTCGGCAAAACCTTTCATATGACCGGCTGGAAAGTGGGTTACTGCATCGCTCCGGCGGCGATCAGCGCCGAAATCCGCAAAGTGCATCAGTATCTCACCTTTTCAGTGAATACCCCGGCGCAGCTGGCGATTGCCGATATGCTGCGCCAGCAGCCGGAACATATTGATGCGCTGCCGGCATTTTATCGCGCCCGGCGTGACCGCCTGACGCAGGCGCTGGCCGCCAGCCGGTTTAAGGTGCTGCCCTGTGCCGGCACCTATTTCCTGCTGGTGGATTACAGCGCCATTTCCGATTTGGATGATGTCAGTTTCTGCCAGTGGTTAACCCGCGAAGTGGGCGTGGCGGCGATTCCGCTGTCGGTGTTCTGCTCGGACCCTTTCCCGCACAAGCTCATTCGCCTGTGCTTTGCTAAACAGGAAGCGACGCTCGACGCCGCTGCGGAGCGTTTATGTCAGCTTTAAAACTTACCGTATTGCAGGAAACCCTGAGCTGGATGGATGGCGCAGCCAACCTGCGTCATTTCGATGAGGTGCTGCAGGGCTTGACGGGCCGCGATGTCATCCTGCTGCCGGAGATGTTTACCACCGGCTTCGCCATGGAGGCGGCGGCCAGTTCGCTGCCGCAGGATCAGGTAGTGGCGTGGCTGCACGGTCATGCCAAAGCCCTGAATGCCCTGGTCGGCGGCAGCGCGGCGATTCAGAGCGACCAGGGCGCGGTAAACCGTTTCCTGCTGGTGGAGCCCGACGGCACGCTGCACCAGTACGACAAACGCCACCTGTTCCGCATGGCCAGTGAGCACCAGCACTATGTGCCCGGTGAAACGCGCGAGGTGTTCCACTGGCGCGGCTGGCGTATTCTGCCGCAGATTTGCTACGACCTGCGCTTCCCGGTGTTTTCGCGCAACCAGAATGATTACGATCTGGCGCTGTACGTCGCCAACTGGCCGGCACCGCGCGCGCTGCACTGGCAGGCGCTGCTGCTGGCGCGCGCCATCGAAAATCAGGCCTATGTAGCCGGTTGTAACCGCATCGGCAGTGACGGCAATCAGCATCAATACAGCGGCGACAGCCGGATTATCTCGCCGCAGGGTGAGATCCTCGCGGCCGCTGAACCCTTCGCCCGCGCGCGCCTCGACGCCGAGTTATCACTGGAGGCGCTGCAGGACTATCGCGAGCGCTTCCCGGCCTGGCGCGACGCGGATGAATATACGCTGAAGTAATCTTTTAGCCGCATCCCTGCGATGCGGCTTCCACATATCCTCCTGCCCTGTTGTTTCCCGTGTGGAAACATTCTATGTTGTGCGTTACAATGTTTCCACCCTGGAACAGTTCGAGGGAATGATGCACATTATCTCAGGGAAAGTGTTTAACGAAGCGATTCAGGCCTCCAACAATCTGATTAAAGCCGTGCCGCTGCTGGGCGGAAGTCAGTCCAGAGCCGATTATGAACAGGCGCTTGAACTGGTGGAATACCTGGTTGAGCATCAGCCGGGGCATCCGCTGATCGAGATGCTGGCCGTTAAAGTCGCGAAGTATGAAGAAACCGCAGCGGAATTTGCCGCGTTTAATGCGCGCACTCAGGCGCTGCCGGGCGGCGTGGCGCTGCTGCGGGTGCTGATGGACCAGCACGGTCTGAATCAATCCTCTTTCGTGGCAGAAATCGGTCAGCGTTCGTATGTGAATCGCATTCTGAAAGGCGAGCGCAGATTAACG
Organism: gamma proteobacterium symbiont of Lampromicra miyakona; assembly: GCF_059730895.1. Classification (NCBI taxonomy): domain Bacteria; kingdom Pseudomonadati; phylum Pseudomonadota; class Gammaproteobacteria; species gamma proteobacterium symbiont of Lampromicra miyakona. Next base: position 3,096,721 of record NZ_AP035932.1, read on the forward strand.
GATAAGCATAAGGCGGCGCTGGCGCGACGCTTTAATCTGCCGTTTGAGGCATTTCGTGAGGCATAAACAGGAATAAGCCGCAGCGCATGACGCTGCGGCTCAGGGGATTACAGATCGAACCGGTCGAGGTTCATCACTTTGGTCCAGGCGGCCACGAAGTCGTTAACGAACTTCTGCTTCGCATCGCTGCTGGCGTAAACTTCCGCCAGCGCGCGCAGGATGGCGTTAGAACCAAACACCAGATCGGCGCGGGTGGCGCTGTACTTCACTTCTCCGCTCTGACGATCGCGGCCTTCGAACAGCTCAGCGCTCTCATCGGTGGCGCGCCATGCGGTGCGCATATCCAGCAGATTGATGAAGAAGTCGTTGCTCAGCACGCCCACGCGATCGGTAAACACGCCGTGCGCGCTGCCGTCGAAGTTGGTGCCCAGCACGCGCAGACCACCCAGCAGTACCGTCAGTTCTGGCGCGCTCAGCGTCAGCTGTTGCGCTTTGTCCAGCAGCAGGGTTTCGGTGGAAGAACCGCCCTGTACGCGGCGATAGTTACGGAAACCATCGGCCAGCGGCTGCAGTACGTTGAATGACTCGACATCCGTCTGGTCCTGACGCGCATCCACGCGGCCCGGCGTGAACGGCACCTGCACCGCGACACCTGCCGCTGCTGCCGCCTGCTCAATCCCGACGCTGCCCGCCAGCACAATCACATCCGCCAGCGACGCTTTACCTGACTCCTGCTGAATCTTTTGCAGCACCGGCAGCACATCACGGGTGACGCTGGCGTTGACCGCCCAGCCGTTCTGTGGCGCCAGCGCCAGACGGGCCCCGTTCGCGCCGCCGCGCTTGTCGCCGCCACGGAAGGTGGAAGCTGACGCCCAGGCCGCAGAGACCAGCTGGCTGACGCTCAGACCCGAAGCGGCAATTTTCGCTTTCAGATCGGTGATGTCATCTGGCGTTGGCTGATGCGTGGCCTGCGGTAACGGATCTTGCCACAGCAGATCTTCCTTCGGCACTTCCGGACCGAGGTAACGCGCTTTTGGCCCCATATCGCGGTGCGTCAGTTTGAACCAGGCACGGGCGAAGGCTTCATTGAACGCCTGCGGATCGTTGAGGAAACGACGCGAAATCTTCCCGAACTCCGGGTCGAAACGCAGCGTCAGGTCGGTGACCAGCATGGTCGGCTTGCGTTTTTTCTCTGGATCGAACGGATCCGGGATAATCGCTTCGGCATCAACCGCTTCGAACTGAATCGCGCCCGCCGGGCTGTGCGTTTGTACCCACTCATATTTGAACAGGTTCTCGAAGAAGTAGTTGCTCCACTGCGTTGGGGTTTGCGTCCATACCACTTCCAGACCGGAAGTGATGGCATCAGCACCAGCACCGCTGCCGTAGCTGCTGTGCCAGCCCAGACCCTGCGCTTCCAGCGGCGAGGCTTCCGGATCGACGCCCACGTGGCTGGCCGCAGCGGCACCGTGCGTTTTACCTAGCGTGTGACCGCCGGCAATCAGCGCGACGATCTCTTCATCGTTCATGCCCATGTTGCCGAAGGTAGCGCGAATCGCCGGGGCCGCCGAGCGCGGATCGCCGCTGGCTTCCGGACCTTCCGGGTTCACGTAGATCAGGCCCATTTCCGTCGCACCCAGCGGCGCGTTTGCCAGGCTTTCCGGATGGCGGTGCGCCAGCCATTCGGTCTCATGTCCCCAGTCCACGTCCATGTCCGGTTCCCAGACATCTTCACGACCGGCACCAAAGCCAAAGGTACGGAAGCCGGCGTTTTCCAGCGACACGTTACCGGCAAGAATGTAGAGATCGGCCCAGGAGATTTTCTGGCCATACTTCTGTTTCACCGGCCACAGCAGACGACGTGCTTTGTCGAGGCTGACGTTATCCGGCCAGGAGTTGAGCGGCGCAAAGCGCTGCTGGCCACGTCCGGAACCGCCGCGACCGTCGATGGTGCGGTAGGTGCCGGCGCTGTGCCATGCCATACGGATAAACAAGCCGATGTAGCTGCCCCAGTCGGCTGGCCACCAGGATTGCGAGTCGGTCAGCAGCGCACGAATATCGGCTTTCAGCGCGGCGTAATCCAGCTTGCTGAACTCTTCACGGTAGTTGAAATTGTCACTGAGGGGGTTAGAACGGCTGGAATGCTGGTTTAACAGATCGACGCGCAGCATATTTGGCCACCAGTCGCGGTTAGTGGTCCCGCTTCCGGCGCCACGCGCTAAAACGCTTTTCTCTTCCGATGCTCCATGATGAAAGGGGCATTTTCCTGAGGCGGCTGCATTATCATTATTTTCGGGCGTGCTCATTTCTCGGCTCCATTGGCTTCACGTTGTCCGGTTAAGATAACCGCACCGTGTTGCAGAATATATTTGGATGGACCGAAGGTTTTGATAGTTACTGGCTTTCAAGCGCGAGGTTTGTGATAGAGAGCACGAATTTCAGCGGGCCTGAGAGGGTGTGAAGCCGGTACTGCAAGTCGCACAAGATTCGTAGCGGCGCGATTTATCGCGCAATAAATTGCGCCGCTACCAAAACGCAACCGTTGTTAAGCGGATTTACAATTTAACAGACAAGCATTGCGCCATTTATGGCGACCTGGATCAACTCCCGCGGTAAGTCGACCACGACCACGGGGAAATGAGGAACGGCAGGTGATAATGGCTGCCGGCGGTGCCAATCACAAAATCAATCTGCGCGCTGACGTACAGCGCATCACGTCCGTCGGCGGCGAAATAGTCACCGATCTCCGCGGTTAAGCGATAGTGGCCCGGCGCCAGCGGTTCAGGCGTGAGATCTTTGATGCGCCCGTCGCTGTCGGTTTCGCCCTCGGCCACCGGCAGCCAGCCTTCCGGGCTGTTCTGCTCCAGCGACATCGCGACGCCAATCGCCGGTTTGCCCAGCGCGGTGTCGAGAATATGGGTGGTGATGGTGCTCATGTGATGCTCTCCTTAAGCCGTAACAGGGTAATTTCCCGCAGCTGCGCCAGCGCTTCCTGCTGCTCAGTCTCCTCATCATTGTTGAGCCTGCGCTGCAATTCCGCCAGCATCTGTTCACCGCTGCGCCCTTTGGCGCGAATCAGAAATACCCGGCCGAAGCGCTGCTCATAGCGCTCATTACCGGCCAGCATCGCCAGTTGCAGCGCGCCGTTAGCCTGCTGCATCGCCGCCTGTTCCTGCTGCGACAGCGCGGCCTCTTTACCCGCGCCCTGCGCTTTTTCGCCGATGCGCGGATGGGCGCTCAGCGCCTGCTGCAAGGCGTCGCCCTGCCACGCCAGCGCCAGCTGTTGCGCCGTGGTGTACAGCGCCGTCAGGCTGGCGAACGGCCGCGCCGCCACCAGCGCCTGCTGCCAGGCGGGAATCGCCACGCAGTGGGCAATCGCCGCCTGCGCCTGCGCGGCGCTCGCCTGATTAAAATCGTTCAGATCCATTTCCCGGCTCCTTTAGCTGCGCGCCAGATCGCACACCGCCTGCAGATAGGCCTGCACACCGAGCGCCACATCGGCCACCTGCACCGATTCCGCCGGATGATGGCTGATACCGCGATGGTTGCGCACAAACAGCATGCCCACCGGCCAGCGCTCAGCCATCGCGATCGCGTCGTGACCGGCTCCGCTCGGCAGCGCCAGGCTGCGCCCCTGCACGGTTTCTACCGCATGGCTCAGCGCCTGCTGCAGCCGCGTATCACAGGCGGTGGCCGCGATGCGATAGTACTCGTTAGCGCTGAAGCTGAGCCCGCGCCGCAGCGCGATGGCTTCCGCCTGGGTCAGCAGGCTGGAGAGCAGACGTTCCAGTGGTTCATCCTGCGGTCCGCGCACGTCCAGCGACAGCTGCACCTCGCCGGGGATAACGTTAACGGCGCCCGGCAGACAGCTCAGCGTGCCCACCGTTGCCACCAGCTGCGCATCCTGATCCTGCGTGGCCTGTTCCACAAACACCATCCACTCTGCCGCTGCTGCCAGCGCGTCTTTGCGGTGCGTCATCGGCACCGTGCCGGCATGACCGGCCTCCCCGACAAAGCGGCAGTTAAGACGGCGCGCGCCGTTAATCGCCGTCACCACACCAAGCGCCAAATCGTCCTGTTCCAGGCACGGTCCCTGCTCAATGTGCAGTTCGAGATAAGCCACAATGTCGCTCACCCCACGTGCCGCCTGCGGGATCAGCGCCGCGTCCAGGCCGAGGTCCTGCATCGCCTGCGCCACCGTAATACCGTTACCGTCCGGATGTGACACCCAGCTCTCCGGCCAGCTGCCGGTGAGGCCGCGGCTGCCAAGCAGCGTGATGCCAAAGCGCGTGCCCTCTTCATCGCCGAAGCCGACAATTTCAATCGCCAGCGGCAGGCGCTGCTGATGGTCGTGCAGCCACTGCACGGTTTCGATGGCGCTGAGCACGCCCAGCATGCCATCGTAACGTCCGGCGTTGCGCACGGTATCAAGGTGCGAGCCGAGCAGCAGCGCCGGTGCGCCCGGCTCCGCCGCTTCATAGCGACCGCAGATATTGCCGACCGCATCCTGCCAGGTGTGCATACCTGCCGCCTGCATCCACTCAGCAACGCGCGCGTTGGCGCGCACCTGCTCCGGCGACAGATAGACGCGGGTCAGCCCCTCTTCGCTCTCACTGATTGCTGCCAGCGCGTCACAGCGCGCCATCACCCGCGCCGCCGCTGACTGCGCCTCACCGGCGCTCATCAGGCTATGACTCATGCGTGGCTCCCGTAGTGGTCCCAGGCAGCCTGCAGCGCCGCGCCCTGAGTGGTGCGGAAACCGACGTGATTCAGCACGGACTCCAGCGCGCTCAGCGTCAACATCACGCAATCTTTGCGCGCGTTGTAGCCCATGGTGCCGATGCGCCACACTTTGCCGTGCAGCGGACCGAACGAGGTGCCAATCTCAATGCCGAAATCGTCCAGCATCAATTTGCGTACCTGGTCGCCGTTGATGCCCTGCGGGATCACCACGCCAAGCACGTTATTCATCTTGTGTCTGAGATCGCCAAAGGTTTCCAGCCCCATGCCCTGAATACCTTTCAGCAGCGCATCACCGTGCAGTTTGTGGCGTGCGATGCCGTTATCCAGCCCTTCCTGCAGGATCAGACGGGCACATTCGCGTGCGCCAAACAGCGCCGAGGTGGCTTCGGTATGATGGTTGAGCCGCTCCGGTCCCCAGTAATCCATGATCATGCCGAGATCGAAGTAGTTGGAGTAGATCATCTCGTCGACGCCATCCTGATGTGCGTCGGTGCGGATGCCCTGCTCCACGCACTTACGCTGGCGGATCACCGCTTCCATTTGCGGGCTCAGGGTGATCGGCGAGGTGCCGGACGGACCGCCGAGGCATTTCTGCATGCCGGCAGAGACCGCATCCAGCCCCCAGGCATCGGTTTCCAGCGGGTTGCCGCCCAGCGATGCGGTGGCATCGGTGTACAACAGCACGCCGTACTGGCGACAAATGGCACCGAGCTGCTCCAGCGGTTGCAGCATAGTGGTTGAGGTATCGCCCTGCACCGTCAGCAGCAGGCGCGGTTTGACTTTTTTGATCGCATCTTCGATCTGATCCGGGGTAAATACCTCGCCCCACGGCACCTCAATGGTATGGACTTCCGCGCGGCAGCGACGGGCAATTTCGCACAGCAGATGGCCGAAGCGGCCGAACACCGGCACCAGCACTTTATCGCCCGGACGAATCGCCGACAGCAGGATGGCTTCGATACCGGCGCGTGAGGTGCCATCAATCAGCAGGGTCCAGCGGTTTTCAGTGCGGAATACGCCACGGTACAGCGCCATCACCTCGTTCATATAGTGCGTCATCGCCGGATCGTACTGCCCAAGCAGCTGGCTCGACATGGCGCGCAGCACGCGCGGGTCGGCGTTGATCGGGCCCGGTCCCATCAGCAGACGCTGTGGCGGATTGATTTGCGAGAACTGGCTGATATCCATGAGGGGTTCCTTATTGTTCGGTTACAGACGCACGGTCGAAATAAACTGCTTCAGCTCGGCGGTTTGTGGATTCGCAAACAGCGTTTTGCTGTCGCCCTGCTCCCACACGCGTCCCTGATGCATAAACACCACGCGGTCGCCCACGTCGCGGGCGAAGTTCATTTCATGGGTGACGAGAATCAGCGTCATGCCTTCGGCGGCCAGCTGCTCCAGCACTTTCAGTACTTCACCCACCAGCTCCGGATCGAGCGCCGAGGTGATTTCGTCACAGAGTAAAACTTTTGGCTGCATCGCCAGCGCACGGGCAATCGCCACGCGCTGCTGCTGACCGCCCGACAGGTTGGCCGGGTAGTAATTGAGACGTTCGCCGAGCCCGACTTTTTCCAGCATCTGCGTGGCCAGCGTGCGGCACTCCGCCTCGCTCTTTTTCAGCACGCGGCGCGGTGCCAGCATCACGTTTTCCAGCGCGGTCATGTGCGGAAACAGGTTGAAGTTCTGAAACACCATGCCCACCGAGCGGCTGATTTCACGCGCCTGCGATTCACGATCGGTAATCGTCATGCCGCCCAGTTTAATGCTGCCTTCCTGATAGCCTTCCAGCCCGTTCATGCAGCGCAGCAGGGTACTTTTACCGGAGCCGCTGCGGCCAATGATGGAGATCACTTCGCCGTTGTCGATATCCAGATCGACCCCTTTCAGTACGTGGTTATCACCGTAGTACTTCTGGACCTGATTAATGGTGATGAGCGGCATTGAATTTTTTCTCCAGGTACTGGCTGTAACGCGACAGCGGATAACACATCAGGAAGTAACCGAGCGCCACCAGGCCAAACACCTTGAAGGGCTGATACGTCACATTGTTGAGAATGGTGCCGGCTTTGGTCAGCTCGACAAAGCCGATAATCGACGCCAGCGCAGTACCCTTGATCACCTGCACGGCAAAGCCAACGGTCGGCGCGATGGCGATGCGGATCGCCTGCGGTGCCACCACGCGATACAGCGTCTGGCCAAAGTTCAGGCCGAGGCAGCGCGACGCTTCCCACTGCCCTTTTGGCAGCGCGCGAATGCTGCCGTACCAGATATCCAGTAAAAACGCGCTGGTATACAGCGTCAGCGCCAGTGACGCCGCCGTCCAGGGCGCAACGTCGATGCCGAACAGGCCGACGCCGAAGAAGGCGAGAAACAGCTGCATCAGCAGTGGCGTGCCCTGAAACAGCTCGGTATAACAGCGAATCAGGCGGGTGAGCCAGCGCCGCTGCAGCAGACGCAGAAACAGCAGCGGCAGTGTCACCAGCGTGCCGCCGAGAAAGGCCACCAGCGACAGCAAAATCGTCCAGCGCGCCGCCAGCAGCAGGTTGCGCAGGATGTCCCAGTCAGTAAACGTTGTCATGCCGGCTGCGCTCCAAACCATTTGCGACCCAGCGCCAGCAGCAGCTGACGCATGGCAATCGACAACGCCAGATAGATCAGCGTGGTCACCAGATAGACTTCAAAACTCAAAAAGGTGCGCGACTGAATCAGGTTGGCGGCAAACGTCAGCTCTTCATAAGAGACCTGCGACACCACCGACGAGCCGAGCATCACAATGATGCACTGGCTGACCAGCGCCGGATAAATGCGCTGCAGCGAGGGCGGCAGCACCACGCGGATGAAGGTTTGCGTGCGGCTCAGCCCGAGCACGCGCCCCGCTTCCCACTGCCCGCGCGGCGTGACCTGGATACCGGCACGGATGATTTCAGTGCTGTAAGCGCCAAGGTTAATCAGCATCGCCAGCAGCGCCGCTTCACCGGCCGTCAGTTTCAGCCCGAGATTAGGCAGACCAAACACGATAAAAAACAGCTGTACCACGAACGGCGTGTTGCGAATCAACTCGACGTAGATGCCCCACAGGCGGCTGGCCCAGCCCGGTTTGCGGCTGCGCAGCGCCGCGCCGAGAATACCAAGTCCGACACCGCCCACCGTCGCCAGCACCGTAAGCTGCACCGTGACCCACAGTCCGGCCAGCAGCTCTGGCCAGTGCGGCCAGAGATCTGCAAAGTTAAGTTGCCCAATCATTGGCCGTTCCTGTTATGCGCCGAGGTTGGCAGGCAGCGGCGCTTTCAGCCACTCTTCCGACAGCTTGTTCAGCGTGCCGTCTTTAATACCCTGCTCAATCAGTGCGTTCACTTTCTCTTTCAGCGCTGGCTCATTCTTTTTCAGGCCGATAAAGCACGGTGAATCTTTCAGCATAAACTGCGGCACCGGGGCTTTTTCCGCGTTCTGGCGCGCAATCGCTGCGACCACCAGGTTTCCGGTAGCGACATACTGCACCTGACCGGAGAGATAGGCGGACAGCGTAGTGTTGTTATCTTCGTAGCGCTTCACCTGAGCATCTTTCGGGGCGACATCGCTCAGCACCATGTCCTCTACCGCACCGCGCGTCACGCCAATCGATTTACCGCTCAGCGCCGCCGCATCTTTCAGCGTCTCGCCTTTCGGGCCGAACACGCCGAGGAAGAACGGTGCGTAGGCGCGGCTGAAGTCGATCACTTTTTCGCGCTCGGCGTTTTTGCCCATGCTGGAGATCACCAGGTCGACCTTGTCGGTCTGCAGATACGGTACGCGGTTGGCACTGGTCACCGGCACCAGCTGCAACTTCAGTTTCATCTGCTTCGCGAGGTATTTCGCCATGTCGATGTCATAGCCCTGCGGCTGCAGATCGGTACCGACCGAGCCAAACGGCGGAAAGTCCTGCGGCACTGCCACGCGAATCACGCCACGCTTCTGGATATCCTGCAGCTGATCGGCCATGGCGCTGCCTGCCTGCGCCAGCAGCAATGCTGCTCCTGCTACTGCCAGTAATACTTTGTTCATTATGCACCCCGGTGAGTTAATGGTGAAACAAAAGATTCTTGATAAATTGATTTGCAACTAATGTGCCAACCACAACGGGCAGCAAACGCAGCGGCTAAGCGGAGGATTTAAGGCGGTTGTGGGCGCATCATAACGGGGATCACCCCGTCAGCGGACGCGATCAAAAAAGGTGCAAAGCACCAAAACGGTGCCCTTTAGCGATGTTCCAGCTCATCGAGCTGCTGGTAAAGATCGGCAATCTGGTGGATGCGCTGACGCCCCTGCGACAGCATTTCGTGCAGCAGCGCGTTGGCCAGCAGGTTGATCAGGCTCATTGCCGAGGCGTAGCTGTCAAAGGCGGAAACGCTGTCGAGCGGTGCGCACAGCTGCCAGCGCGCCAGGGTGAGAATGCCCTGCGCCTGCGGTTCGCACAGCACCAGTACCGGGATGCCGCTCTGCTGCAGCTGCTGCATCAGTGGACGGATGATGCGTGGCCGGCGGCGAAACGCCATCACCACCACCACATCTTCCGGCGTCATGTCCACCAGCTCTTCGCCCAGCGTCTGGCCTGGCTGCGGCAACACCTGCACCTGAGCGCGCGCCTGCAGCAGCTGCTGACGCAGGTGCAGCGCCACCGGATACGCGTTGCGCATCCCAATGATGAACACCCGCCGTGCAGCGCCCAGCGCAGCAATCACCTCGCTAAACTGCCGGGCGTCAATGCTGTTGACCCACTGCGTCAGGTTCGCCATCTCCTGCTTGTAATGGCGCGACAGCAGCGTGTTGCCCTGCACCGCGTCGCGGTTATCGGTCAGCGGCATTCCGCTCTGGCGCAGGGTGCGCAGCTCATCACGCATGTCTTTGTATTTTTCATAGCCGAGGCGTTTGAACAGCCGACTCACCGTGGCCTTTGATACGCCGCTGAGCCGCGCCAGCTCAGCGCTGTTATAGCTAATCAGATCATCAAAATGGTCAAACACAAAGTCAGCAATGCGCTGCTCCTGCGGCGACAGTTGCGGATAGTGACTGCGAAGGCGTTCATCGAGCTGTTTCATCATCGGTCCTGTAACTTTCGTTTCATCACAAGCTAGCATAAATCGATCCAGGCTGGCGTAACACCAAAACTGGAACGGCTCTTGCTTTACCATTGCTACAGACTGGTAGCGGCGCAATTTGTTGCGCTTGTTTTCCCTATCCAGCGCGCCAAATCGCGCCGCTACAAAAGAATAATCCGGGAACAGTTCACTATGATTCAAAGCAATATGGCCCCGATGGGCATGGCGGTGACGCCACATCACCTTGCCAGCGAAAGCGCACTGGCGGTTCTGCGTGAAGGCGGCAACGCGCTGGAAGCCATGGTGGCCGCCGCGGCGACCATTGCGGTGGTTTACCCACACATGAATGGCCTCGGCGGCGACGGCTTCTGGCTGGTGGTGCCGCCCGGCGGCGATCCGATTGCCATCGATGCCAGCGGCGCCGCCGGCTCGCTGGCGCACCCCGACTTCTATCACGGTGAGAGCCATATTCCGCATCGCGGCCCTAAAGCGGCACTGACGGTTGCCGGCACCGTCAGTGGCTGGCAGGAAGCGCTGACGCTGGCGCACGAACTGGGCGCGACGCCGCTGCCGCTGAGCCGTTTGCTGCGCGATGCGATTCGCTATGCGGCCGATGGCATTCCGGTCACCGCCTCGCAGGCGGCAGCGACGGCGGCAAAACAGCATGAGCTGCAACATCAGCCCGGTTTTGCTGCCACCTTTCTGCCTGATGGCGCACCGCCCGCCGCCGGCAGTCGTTTTACCCAGCCGGCACTGGCACAGACGCTGAGCGTGCTGAGCGAGCAAGGGCTGGAGAGCTTTTATCGCGGTGAGCTGGCGCACCATCTGGCGCGCGAAATGGGCGCGCTCGGCATGCCGATTACGCTGGACGATTTACACCGGCAGCGCGCCCGGCGCTGCACGCCGCTGCACCTCGCGCACAGCGAAGGCGATATCTGGAACATGACGCCGCCAACGCAGGGGCTGGTATCGCTGGCGATCCTCGGGATCACCGATCGTCTGGCGATGGCCGACGCCAGTGAAGCGCAGACGGTGCACCGCATCGTTGAAGCCACCAAACAGGCCTTTGCCCTGCGCGATCAACACATCACCGATCCGCGTCACATGGCGATTGATGTGCAGTCACTGCTGAATGCCGATCATCTCGGCACGCTGGCCGCGCAGGTGCAGGACGATCGCGCCGCGCCCTGGGGCACCGGACGCGGACCGGGCGATACCGTGTGGATGGGGGTGATGGACAGCAGCGGCCTGGCGGTCTCCTTTATCCAGAGCATTTACCACGAATTTGGCAGCGGCGTCGTGCTGCCCGGCACCGGTATTACCTGGCAAAACCGTGGCGCGGCGTTCAGTCTGCAGCCGGATCACCTGCTGACGCTGGCACCGGGCAAACAGCCGTTCCATACGCTCAATCCAGCGGCGGCACGCCTGAAAGATGGCCGCACGCTGGTGTACGGCTCGATGGGCGGTGATGGCCAGCCGCAAACCCAGGCGGCGATCTTTACCCGCTATGTCATTCAGGGCCAGCCGCTGCAGCAGGCGGTCAGCGCACCGCGCTGGCTGCTTGGCCGCACCTGGGGCCAATCCTCGGACTCCCTCAAGCTGGAGGCGCGCATCGCGCCTGAAACCGTGCAGCAGCTGCGCGCGCTCGGTCATGAAGTCGAACTGCTGGCTGAATACAGTGAAGTGGTGGGCCACGCCGGCGCCATCGTCAGACACAACAATGGCATGCTGGAAGGCGCGTTTGATCCGCGCAGCAACGGCAGCGCTGCCGGTTTTTAACGGAGAAAATCATGAGTGCACAACCGGACTGGGCAACCTATATTGCCCAAATGGAACAGATTCTGGCGCTGGAACTGGACGACACGCGCCGCGCCGAACTGCTGACGCAGTTTAACCGTATCGCCGCGATGGCGCAGCCGCTGATGGCGCTGCCGCTGGACGATCGCCTGGAAGTGGCAGGAGTGTTTCATCCATGACGCTGGCAGCCTTATCAATTAGCCAGCTGCAGCAGGCACTGGCGCAGGGCGATCTCAGCGCGCGCGACATCGCACAACAGACGCTGGCCGCCATAGAACAGCATAACCCGGCCATCAACGCCTGGACCGCCGTCACCGCGCAGCGCATGCTGCGGGAAGCCGACCGGCTGGATCAGCAGCGTCAGCGCGGCGAGCCGCTGCCGGCGCTGGCTGGCATTCCCTATGCGGTAAAAAACCTGTTTGACGTCGCCGGTCAAAGCACGCTTGCCGGTGCCAGCCTGTTCAGCGAGCGGCCGGTGGCACAGCAGGATGCGTGGGCGGTCTCTAAGCTGCAGCAGAGCGGCGCGCTGCTCTCCGGCATGCTGAATATGGACGCCTACGCTTACGGCTTTACCACCGAGAACACCCATTATGGTGCGACGCGCAACCCGCGCGATCTGTCACGCGTGGCCGGCGGCTCATCTGGCGGTTCCGCGGCAGCCGTCGCTGCCGGGCTGGTGCACTTTTCACTCGGCACTGACACCAACGGCTCGATTCGCGTGCCTGCTTCGCTGTGCGGCATTTTCGGCCTGAAACCCACCTTTGGTCGCCTGTCGCGCAGCGGCAGCCATCCGTTTGTCGCCAGCCTCGATCACATCGGTCCGTTTGCCCGTTCGGTGGAAGATTTGAGTCTGGTTTACGATGCGCTGCAGGGCGGCGACGCCAGCGATGCGTTTCAGGCGGCGCGGCCTGCGGAACCGGTCAGTGACAGGCTCTCTGCTGGCAGCGAAAAGCTGCGCAGCGCGGTGCTGGGCGGCTTTTTTGCTGACTGGTGCAGCGATGAGGCGCGCGCGGCGGTGGCGGTAGCGGCCCGCGCGCTCGGCGCGACAGAAGAAGTGACGCTGCCGCAGGCCGAACTGGCGCGCTCGGCCGCGTTTATCATGACCGCGGCGGAAGGCGGCAATCACTATCTGCCGGCTCTGCGCACCCAGCCAGAACGCTTTGAGCCGAATTCACGCGAACGCCTGCTGGCGGGCGCGATGCTGCCCGCCGCGTGGTATGTGCAGGCCCAGCGTTTCCGCCGTCACTTCCAGCAGCAGGTGCTGCCGCTGTTCGACCATTATGATGTGCTGATCGCCCCGGCCACGCCCTGTACCGCCACCACCATCGGCCAGGAAACCATTCAGATCAACGGTCAGGATTTGCCGACACGCGCCAGCATGGGCATGCTGACGCAGCCGATTTCGTTCCTCGGCCTGCCGGTGTGTAGCGTACCGCTGCTCACTGCCAGCGGCTTACCGATTGGCCTGCAGCTGATTGCTGCGCCGTTTAACGAACAGCTGGCGCTGCGCGCCGCCTGGGCACTGCAGCAGCAGGGTGTAACGCTGCCACAAACCTCTTTTATGGATGCCTGAAGATGACACCTGAACATATCGATCGTCCGGCGATACTGGCTGAAGTGACCGCCGCGTTTTACCGCTACGAGCAGGCGCTGGTGAGCAATGATGTCGCCGTGCTGGACGAGCTGTTCTGGCACGATGCGCGTACGGTGCGACTCGGTGCCGGAGAGAATCTGTACGGGATTGAGGAGATTCGCGCCTTCCGCGCGGCGCGTCCGTCAAAGGGGCTCGATCGCACGCTGCGCAATACAGTGATCACCACTTTTGGCGATGACTATGCGGTGTGCAGCACCGAATTCACCCGCGAGGGCGTAGAGAAGATCGGCCGTCAGCAGCAGACCTGGGTACGGCTGCCGTGCGGCTGGCGCATCGTGGCGGCACAAGTGAGTTTGATGAGCTGAGGCGGGCGCGAGTGTTGCCCTCTCCTGACAAGAGAGGGCAAAAACGACCTGACATCGGTGGAAAGTAAGGCCACTCAGGCAGCCGGATGCGTCTTCATCCAGTGATCGGCAATCTGCTGACGCGTGCACACCCACACCTTGTCGTGCTGCTGAATATGGTCGAGGAAACGCTGCAGCGCGCGGAATTTCCCCGGACGCCCCAGCAGACGGCAGTGCATGCCAATCGACATCATCTTCGGCGCCGTCGCGCCCTCTTCATACAGCACATCAAAGGTATCGCGCAGATAGGTATAGAACTGCTCGGCGGTGTTGAATCCCTGCGGCGTGGCGAAGCGCATGTCGTTGCACTCCAGCGTGTAGGGAATGATCAGATGCGGCTTCACCGTGCCGTCCTGACAGGTGACCTGCGTCCAGAACGGCAGATCGTCACCGTAGTAATCGCTGTCGTAGCTGAAGCCGCCCTGCTCGACCACCAGCCGCCGCGTATTGGGGCTGTCGCGCCCGGTATACCAGCCGGTGGGCGCTTTACCGAATAACTCGGTGAGCACGTCCACTGCCTGCTGCATGTGCTGACGCTCGGTTTTGGCATCCATCCCCTGATAGTGAATCCAGCGCCAGCCGTGGCTGACCACATCGTAATCGGCGGCTTTGATGGCCTCGACAATCTGCGGATGCCGCGCCAGCGCCATCGCGACGCCAAAGATGGTCAGCGGCAGGCCGCGCTGCTGAAACTCCTGATGGATGCGCCAGAAACCGGCACGCGAGCCGTACTCATACAGGGAATCCATCGACATGTGGCGATCGGCATAGCTGGCGGCACCGATGATGTCGGAAAGAAACTGCTCAGAGCCCGCGTCACCGTGCAGCACATTGTTTTCAGCGCCCTCTTCATAGTTGAGCACGAACTGCACCGCCACCCGCGCCTCACCTGGCCACTGCGCGTGCGGCGGCTGGCCCGCATAGCCAATCAGATCGCGCGGATAATTTTTGTTGAAGCTGTACTCTTTCTTTTCAGATACATCACTCATTCTGCAAGTTCCTGTCATCAGTCCTCAACCAGCCCTTAGTTTAGGTGCTGAAATGCCGCGCTGAGCGGTTTTTTAATCGGGTAAGCCAGATCGCCGTGTTTGCTGGTACCAAAGCCCAGCGCCAGTAATGACTCGACCATTTTCACCGCCGCACTGACGCCATCAATCACCGGCAGGCCCAGCTCTTTAGTCAGATCCTGCGCCAGCGACGCCATGCCGCCGCAGCCCAGCACAATCGCCCCGCTGCCATCTTCACGTTTCGCCTGCAGGCAGCGCTCGCGCACTTTCTCCTGCGCGACGCCGCTGCCGTCCTCAAGCGCCAGCACCGGCAGGTCAATGGCGTGCAGCGCGGCACAGTGATGGCTGAATCCGTACTGCTGCAGCAGATGGCGGGCGATCACCAGCGTGCGCGGCAGCGTGGTGACAATCGAAAAGCGCGTCGCCACCAGCGTCGCGGTGTGCATCGCCGCTTCGGCAATGCCAATCACCGGTCCGCTCGCCAGTTCGCGCGCCGCCAGCAGTCCCGGATCGCCAAAGCAGGCGATGATGTGGCCGCTGACGCCCTGCTCTTTGCCGCGTTTTACCTGTTCCAGCACGCCCACCGCGGCAATCGCTTCATCAAAGTGTCCTTCAATGGAGGGCACGCCCTCGCTCGGGCACACCGCCACAATCTCCGTGCCAGGTGCGGCCACGGCGCGTGCCGCTGCGCCGATGGTCGCCGTCATGGCGGCGCTGGTATTCGGGTTGATCACCTGGATCAGGCTCATGATGCCGCTCCTTTATGACCGGCAAATAACCGGGTGAAATCAGGCAGGGTTTCGCCGCTGCGTTCAAAGTGCAGGCTGGCGACGATATGTTCGAAGTGATGCTGCAGCGCCGTGGTTAACGCTGGCAGATCGTTTTGCCGCAGCAGATCCACCAGCCGATCGTGATGATCGCAACGACAGCCGCGCTGCCACGGTGCACCGTAGGCGGCGATCACCAGCGAGGAGCGCTGCGTCAGGCGCGTCACCATGTCAGTCAGCACCTGGTTGCCGGAAATCGCCTGCAGCTGGATATGAAAAGCCGCAGACAGACGGATGGCGGCGGCCCCGTCGTGCTGCTGGTGCGCCTGCTGCTCGTCGGCAATTAAGCCACTCAGCGCGGCGAGATGCGGAGGCTGCAGATGCGCCAGCACCGCCGGCAGATTGGCGCACTCCAGCAGGCTGCGCGTGGCGAAGATGTCGCGCGCTTCCTCCACGCCCGGCGTCGCCACCTGTGCACCACGTCTGGGCGACAGGGTGATCATTTGCACCGCCGCGAGGCGCTGCAGCACCTTACGAATGCCGGTGCGGCTGACGCCAAACACCTCCGACAGCGCCTCTTCCGGCAATTTGCTGCCCGGCGGCAGCTGATGCTCCACGATGGCGTTCAGCAACGCCTGATAGATAGGTTCGTCTCTGTCATTCAGATCGGCAGCCGTTTTCTGGCCTGTTTCACTCTTCATTACCCGCTCCGGCAAGTGACTGTATGCAGACATCGTATACGTGAAATTAATTTTTTGTATACAAGAAATCAATTCTGGCCTGAATCCTGCAATACCGTTTCACGCTGTCATTATTTTTCCATGAAGTTAAGAGGAGCAGGTTTCATGCCAAATCATTCTGAAGTGACCTCTGCGGTGGCCTCTGAAGCCAACGCCCATTACAGCCCGCGTCTGTGTAACGACGACCTGGCGCCGACCCGCAACCAGAGCTGGTCGTGGTACAACATTTTTTCGTTCTGGATGTCGGACGTGCACAGCATGGGGGGCTATGTGGTGGCGGCCAGCTTCTTCACCCTCGGTCTGGCCAGCTGGCAGGTGCTGCTGTGTCTGCTGGTGGGAATTTGTATCGTGCAGCTGTGCGCTAACCTGGTGGCGAAGCCGAGCCAGATGGCCGGCGTGCCTTATGCGGTTATTTCGCGTCAGGCATTTGGCGTGTTCGGGGCCAACATCCCGGCGGTGATTCGCGGGCTGATCGCCTTCGCCTGGTACGGCATTCAGACCTATCTGGCGGCGAATGCGCTGATGCTGGTGCTGCTGAAGTTCTACCCGTCGTTAAGCAGCATGACGCAGAGCAGCTGGCTCGGCCTGTCGCAGCTTGGCTGGTGCTGTTTCGGCGTCATGTGGCTGCTGCAGGCGATGGTGTTCTGGCACGGCATGAGCGCAATTAAACGCTTTATTGATGTCGCCGGTCCGGCGGTCTACGTGGTGATGGTGGCGCTGGCGGGCTGGATTGTATACAAAACCGGTTTTGACGGTATCTCCTTCACCCTCGCCAGTAAATCACTGAGCGCGGGCGAGCAAACCTGGCAGATGATTACCGCGACCGCGCTGGTGGTCTCTTATTTCTCCGGCCCGCTGCTCAACTTTGGTGACTTCTCGCGCTACGGCAAAAGCATGGGTGAGATTCGCCGCGGCAACCGCTGGGGCCTGCCGTTCAACTTCCTGCTGTTTTCGATTGTGACCGTGGTCATTGTCTCGGGTACTCAATCGCTGTTTGGCAAAATGATCACCGACCCGATTGAAACCGTGAGCATGGTAGGCAACGATGTGGCCGTCGCTATCGGACTGCTGACCATGATTACCGCCACCATCGGCATCAATATCGTGGCGAACTTCGTTTCACCAGCGTTTGATTTCTCTAACTGCTCACCGCAGAAGATCAGCTTCCGCGCCGGTGGCATGATTGCCGCCGTGGGTTCAGTGCTGTTGACGCCGTGGAATCTGTTCCAGTCGCCGGAGCTGATTCACTACACGCTGGATGTGCTGGGATCGTTTATCGGGCCGCTGTTTGGCATTCTGATCGCCGATTTCTACCTGATCAAACGCAGCAAGGTGTACGTTGATGACCTGTTCAACGATACGCCAAAAGGCCGCTACTGGTATCGCGGCGGTTTCAATCCGAAAGCGATTGCTGCACTGCTGCCTTCCGTCGGCATTTGCCTGGTGATTAGCTTTATTCCGTCCCTGCATGCAGTGGCGAACTTCAGCTGGTTCATCGGCGTGGCGCTGGGCGCTGGCTGCTACCGCTGGCTGGCGCGCGCCGAACGTGAGGTGCCGCAAGCCACCTATCGTGCGGAAGTGGCGGTACAGAAGGATTAATGCGGTGGCGGTCGCCATGAATGGCGACCGTACGCCAGATGGGTATGATTTAGAAAAGCAAAAAGCCGATGCATTGCTGCATCGGCTTCTTTAAAGAGATTGGCGGAACGGACGGGGCTCGAACCCGCGACCCCCTGCGTGACAGGCAGGTATTCTAACCAACTGAACTACCGCTCCGCGCTTTGTTCCCCGTCGGGAACGAGGCGCATATTAATGGCAGCCTCATCCCTCGTCAACGCTTTTTGCAGGGGAATCTCTCGTTTGCCGGTTTTTTCAGCTTAACGACGCTTTTCCACGCAAAATCAGCGGCTTCAGGCGCGCCACAGGCAGCTGCCGCCCTTCTTTTGCACCAGATCGAGCCGGCTCTCATGCGCCATTATCTCTTCATCGCTGGCGCTAACCACGCGCAGGCCGGCGCCCGGACGAACGATGCGCTGAATGTGCTCGCCTGCCACCTGATTGCTCTGCTCGCCTTCCATCGAAAACGCCAGCGAGGTCTGGCCGCCGGTCATGGTGAGGAACACTTCGGCCAGAATCTCGGCATCAAGCAAAGCGCCGTGCAGCGTACGTTTGCTGTTGTCGATCTCGAAACGGTTACACAGCGCATCCAGGCTGTTGCGTTTGCCCGGAAACATTTTACGCGCCATCGCCAGGCTATCGGTGATCTGACAGAAGGTTTCTGTCTTGCCGATGTCACGCTGCAGCATGGCAAATTCGTAATCCATAAAGCCGATGTCGAACGAAGCGTTATGAATCACCAGCTCCGCGCCGCGAATGTAATCGAGGAATTCGTCGGCGATTTGCGCAAAGGTCGGTTTATCGGCGAGGAATTCATCGGCAATACCGTGTACGCCGAACGCTTCCGGATCCACCAGCCGATCGGGCTTGAGATACATATGGAAGTTGTTGCCGGTCAGGCGACGGTTGATCACCTCAACCGCACCGATTTCAATGATGCGATGTCCTTCGTAATGCACCCCGATCATGTTCATGCCGGTGGTTTCGGTATCGAGGACGATCTGGCGGTTATTTGCAGTGCTCATAGGACTCGTTTTATGTCAGACTTGGCGTTTTGTCAGAAGGAAGTCTACCAGAGATGCGCAAACAGGTAGAAATATTCACCGATGGATCCTGCCTGGGCAATCCCGGTCCCGGCGGCTACGGCGCCATTCTTCGCTACCGCCAGCACGAGAAATTATTCAGCGCCGGCTACCGCCTTACTACCAATAATCGCATGGAGCTGATGGCGGCCATTGTGGCACTGGAAGCGCTGACCCAGCCGTGTGACGTGGTGCTCAGCACCGACAGCCAGTACGTGCGCCAGGGCATCACCAGCTGGATTCACAACTGGAAAAAGCGCGGCTGGAAAACCGCAGAAAAGAAGCCGGTGAAGAACGTTGATCTGTGGCAGCGACTCGACGCGGCGCTCAGCACCCATCAGATTCAGTGGGAGTGGGTAAAAGGCCATGCCGGTCATCCGGAGAACGAACGCTGCGATGAACTGGCACGCAGCGCTGCCGGCAATCCTTCCCTCGACGATATTGGCTATCAGGTTGAGTCCTGATCGCTGGCTTCACGAAACTGCCGCGTGGCATTGACCGCTGGCCGTAACTGGGTTTTGCCGGGCATCATCTTCACTTTGCCCGGCGTCAGCGGGAAGGTGCGCTTACGTGCTACCACAATGTTAAGACAGCCCAGCGCCGGCAGGTGCGTGCTGATCATCTTGCCGCCCTGGCGGTGCCACGGCACCACCTGAAAGCGCGTACGATACACCACTTCATAGTTGAGTAAGCTCAGCCAGTCGAGCAGGCGCACCTGGCTGAACATCCGTCCGCTCCACGGTGCGCGGCGCTGTAATCCGGGCAGGCCTTTACTGATGCCCAGCAGGCTGAATGGATTGAAGCCGCTGATAATCATCCAGCCGTCATCAATCAGTACACGATCCACTTCGCGCAGTACGCGGTGCGGATCCTGGCTCCAGGCCAGCGTGTGCGCCAGCAGACAGGCATCAATCGATTTGGCTTCAAACGGCAACTGTGTTGCGCTGGCGATGACGTGCAGCCCATCGCCCTCATCGCCCACATTAACCTGATGCGATATGGCACACTGGCGGGTATTGATTTCTGCGCTGAGGCTGCCAATTTTAAGCATATGAAAGCCGTACAGCTTGCCGAGATACGGTTGCAGTTGCTGGGTTAACGCGTCGCGGAAATAGTCGCCCCAGGGCATATCCTGCCAGGAGCGCGGCGCAGTCAGGATTTGGCGTGTTTTCGCTGGCTTCATGCTCTACCATTTTCCTTTTTCTACGACCTGAGAGGTGTTTATGAATCTTACCAGTATTCCCGCGTTGCAGGATAACTACATCTGGACACTGAACGATGAACAGGGACGCTGTCTGATCGTCGATCCGGGTGAAGCCCGGCCGGTGCTGGAAAAAATTCGCGCCAATCACTGGCAGCCGCAGGCCATTCTGCTGACCCATCATCATCACGATCACGTGGGCGGCGTTAGCGAACTGCTGGAGCACTATCCACAACTTGAGGTTTATGGTCCGCAGGAGACCGCCGATAAAGGCGCGCGCACTATTCTCAGTGACGGTGATGAATTTACGCTGCTCGGGCTAAATTTCCGCGTCATCGCAACGCCTGGACACACTTTAGGACATATCTCATATTTCAGCTCACCTTATCTTTTCTGTGGCGATACGATGTTTTCGGGTGGCTGCGGACGACTGTTCGAAGGCACTGCGCAGCAAATGTTTGAGTCGTTTCAGTCGCTTAATCAACTCCCTGCCGATACGCTTATCTGCTGTGCGCATGAATACACTTTATCCAATATGAAGTTTGCTGCGGCTATTCTGCCTCAGGACCCGAAAATTTTGGCAAGGTATCAGCAAATTAAGGACTTACGCGCAGAAAATCGCATTACTTTGCCAACAAAACTGGCGCTGGAGCGTGAAATAAATTTATTCCTGCGTACGCAAGACCCTGATTTGCAAAAGGCTTTAGGCATTAATGTGTCGTCGGCTCCGTTATGGCAGACTTTTGCCGATCTACGCGAGAAGAAAGACCGTTTTTGATATTTCTGGTTGTGTTGTGCCGGTCGCTAACGTATAGTTGCTCGTCTTTTAAGCGAACTATTGACACACACATGAAGGCTAAAGCGATATTACTCGCCTCGGTCTTGCTGGTTGGATGTCAGGCATCAAGGAATGACGCCAGTATCCCGGTACAGCATGCACAGAGTCTGTCTTCAGCTGGTCAAGGTGAAAATGGAAAGTACGGAGATCGCTTGTTGTCGCCGCGCTGGCAAGATGATGGAACCAGCCTCGCAGAAGACACTGATCTCTGGAATCACATTAGTGACGAGTTGAAGATGGGGATTCCGGAAAACCCGCGAATCCGCGAACAAAAAACAAAGTACTTAAAAAATAAGAGCTATCTCCACGATGTAACATTACGGGCAGAGCCGTACATGTACTGGATTGTCGAGCAGATACAGAAACGTAAAATGCCGATGGAACTGGTACTGCTACCCATAGTGGAGAGCGCTTTTGACCCACACGCAACCTCTTCTGCGAATGCCGCTGGCATCTGGCAGATCGTTGCGCAAACGGGCAAAAACTATGGTTTGAAACAGAACCAATGGTATGACGGACGCCGCGATGTGGTGGCCTCAACCAAAGTTGCGCTGGATATGATGCAACGTCTGAACGGCATGTTTGACGGTGACTGGTTACTGACCATCGCCGCCTATAACAGCGGTGAAGGGCGTGTGCTGAAGGCGATGAAACAGAACAAGGCGCGCGGTAAGCCGACCGACTTCTGGCATTTATCGCTGCCACGCGAGACTACGGTTTACGTACCTAAAATGCTGGCCCTGAGTGATATTCTCAAGAACAGCAAACGTTACGGTATTAAGCTGCCAACCGCCAATGAGAGCCGTGCACTGGCTCGCGTTGAAGTGGGACAGCAGATTGAACTGACGCAGGCCGCAGATATGGCCGGTATGTCGCTCAGCAAGCTGAAGACATTCAATGCCGGGTATAAAAACGGCACCACCGCGCCAAACGGACCGCACTATATTATGGTGCCAAAGTCCAACGTGGCTCAGCTGCGCAATTCACTGGCTTCCGGTGATATTGCTGCGGTACAGCCCGGCGAGCTGGCGAAAGTCAGCGCTGCAGGCAATAGCTATAAGGTCCGCAAAGGCGACACCTTATCGGGCATTGCCAGTAAGCTTGGTGTGAGCGTTAGTGCACTGAAGCAGCAGAATAACCTGCGCAGTGCGTCAGTACGCATCGGTCAGACACTGACCGTTGGCAGCAAAGCTGGCGCGTCGCAGCTGGCGGATAACGGCAACAGCATCACCTATCGTGTACGTAAGGGTGATTCTTTTGCCAGTATCGCCAAACGTCACGGTGTTAACACCAAAGACGTGATGCGCTGGAACAGTGACGCTAAAGACATTCAGCCCGGCGACAAGCTGACGCTGTTTGTGAAGAATAGCGCAACACCCGATACCTGATGCACCGAAAAGGCTGACTTTTGTCAGCCTTTTTCATTATTTACCTTTTCCCTTTCCCGCAGTCAGATACACTCACGCGTAAACCTCGTTATTTTCGCCGTTGCGCCATGCCTTTAGCAGCCTGAAGTGGTTTATTGAGCAGGATGCGGCTTCAGCGCTGTGAATCATTCGCCTTTGGCGCGCCGCGCCTGGCTTAGCGTTTAGCCGCGCCGGGACTGAATTCAACCAGCAGAGGATTATGGTCAGAGGCACGCGTCACCAGCACCGACGCCTCGCTGACTTTCATGTCGCGGTAAAAGACAAAGTCCAGCGGGCGGCCAAAGGCCTTGCGCCGATGATCATCAGTAAAGTTTACTTCGCGCAGCGCCATCTCACGGGCAAAGCGGTAGAGCGCGTTCATACGCTGGCGGCTCCAGGCATTGAAGTCGCCGGCCATGATCACCGGCCCGCGATGATGCTGGATTTGCTCGCCAATCGGCCCCAGCTGTTTGCTGTACACATCAACGCCGAGGCTGAAATTGACCGCATGAATGTTGACCACCATCAGCATTTCGCCGGTGGGAAGCGGATAGGCAGTGACCAGAGCGGATTTAGACAGCCTCAGTAGCGGCTCACGTTCACGCAGCGGACAGCAGTAGACCGGATGGGCAGAAGCCAGCGTCATGACGCCAGAGGGGTGTTGCGGCAGCACAAAGGCCGGTACCTGATCGGCCGCCAGATAATTACTGGTGGCGAACTGCACCAGTTCCGGGGTGGTCTGCGCCTCCTGCAGCAGCACCAGATGGGCATCTTTACCGAAGCCCTGCAGTACTGACATCCAGTCTGCCCGCTGCTGTTTGAAGATATTCCACACCAACACGCGCAGGGTTGGGTCGGCTGGCAGCGGTGCACCGGGCGGTAACGCCTGCCCAAGATGCAGCATCGCCCCTGGCGGAAAAATCCGCTCAGCAGGCTGACCTGCTACATACCGCATTGCATAAGTTTTTTTTCGCACTGTCCCGCCTGGCTGATTTTCGACTACAACTTCACCTGACTGTTATAGGGATTTTAGCGCGGGGTTTCAATTGCTGTTATTGATTGTCGGAATTCGCCTCACAGCCAGCAACGGCAACAGCCCGCCATGCGGCAGGCTGTTGTGCGGCTTATTCAGTAATGGCTGCCGCGCGTGGCTTATCCAGCTGGCCGCTGAGGCGGACCAGCAGCAGAGCCGCAAACACGATGACGGCACCCACCCATGGCGTCTGCGCCAGACCGTAATGTTCCACGATGTGACCACCGACGGTTGAACCCAGTGCGATGCCAATATTAAAGGCCGCGATATTCAGCCCGGACGCGACATCAACCGCGCCTGGCGCATAGTGTTCGGCCTTTTGCACCACGTAAACCTGCAGGCCCGGTACGTTAGCAAAGGCAAAGACGCCCATCACCAGCACCGTGAGCAGCGCGAGGTAATGCATGCTGGCGGTGAACTGGAATACTATTAACAGAATGGCCAGCGCGATAAAAATCAGCGTCAGCGCCGGTACCGCCCCGCGGCGATCGGCGAGCCTGCCGCCCCAGATATTTCCGATAGCCACCGCAATACCGTACCCCAGCAGCACGCCGCTGACGGCGGTCGGCGAGAAACCGGCCAGTGACTGCATCATCGGTGCCAGGAAGGTAAAGGTGGTAAAGATGCCACCGTAGCCCAGCGCCGTAATCGCGTAAATCAGCAGCAGACGCGGATTGATCATTACCGCGGCCTGTTGTGCCAGTGAAGTGGCAGGCGGCTGTGCGATGTTACGTGGTACCAGTATCATGCTGCTGACCAGCGCAATCACGCCCAGCAGAGAGACCGCCAGAAAACTTTCACGCCAGCCAAAATGCTGACCAATCAGTGTGCCAAGCGGTACGCCGGTGACCAGCGCCACGGTTAAGCCGCCAAACATGATGGCTATCGCACTGGCAGCCTTCTCTTTGCTTACCAGGCTGGTGGCAATGGTTGAGCCGACGGAGAAGAAAACGCCGTGCGCCAGTCCGGTCAGCAGACGCGCCATCACCAGCGTTTCATAGTTGGGTGCCAGCCAGGCCACCAGATTACCGACGGTAAACAGCGCCATCAGCCCCATCAGCAACTGCTTGCGCGGCAGCTTGCCGGTTAAGGCGGTGAGCACTGGCGCACCGACGGCCACGCCAAGCGCGTAGATGGATACCAGCATCCCGGCAGAAGGTAACGTAATGCTGAGCTGTTCAGCGATGGTCGGAATCAGCCCGACGATAACAAACTCGGTGGTTCCGATAGCGAAGGCGCTGATGGTCAGCGCCCAGAGTGCAAGTGGCATGGTTGACTCCCAATAATGTTTTGATGGGCGCCATTATCGACTCGTGCTTTAATAACAAAAAGAAGCAAAGTAACAATAAACTTTTGCCTGAGGAGGCATAATGAAGGCATCTTCAGAGGAGTTAAAAGTCTTTATCGCTGTGGTGGAAAGCGGCAGTTTTAGCCGTGCAGCGGAGCAGTTACAGATGGCCAATTCAGCGGTGAGCCGCACGGTGAAGAAGCTGGAGAACAAGCTTGGCGTGTCGCTGCTGACGCGTACCACCCGTCAGCTGGCGCTGACTTATGAAGGCGAACTTTATTTCCGGCGCGTGCAGAAGCTGATCCTTGAGATGGCGACGGCAGAGAATGAGCTGATTGAGCGCCAGCAGGCGCCACAGGGCGTGCTGCGCATCGACGCGGCAACACCGGTGATCCTTAACCTGCTGATGCCGATGATTAAACCCTTTCGCGAGCGCTATCCGGCGGTCACGCTATCGCTAATCTCCTCTGAAAGCTTTATTAACCTGATCGATCGTAAAGTGGATGTCGCTATTCGTGCTGGGGATTTAACCGACTCCACGCTGCGTGCCCGGCTGCTGTTCACCAGCTATCGTAAAATGGTCGCTACGCCAGCTTATCTGGCGAAATATGGCACGCCGGCGTCGGTGGAGGCGCTGGCACAGCATCAGTGCCTCGGCTTTGTCGAGACGCCTCGTCTCAATCGCTGGCCAGTTTCGGCCAATGGCAGCGATCTGTATGAAATTGACGCGGCGATGTCATCAAACAGCGGAGAGACAATCAAGCAGCTGTGCCTGAACGATCAGGGTATCGCCTGCCTGTCGGACTTTATGGTGAATGCGGAAATTGCGTCGGGCACTTTTGTTGAGGTGCTGGCGCACCAGTCGGTACCGGTTGAGATGCCTTTTAATGCGGTGTATTACAGCGATTTAGGGGTGAGCCAGCGCGTGCGGGCCTTTATTGATTTTCTCAGCGAGTGGGTCAGAGATCAGCCCTGGCGCGTGCAGGGCTGATGCATGGGAGAATTAATCCCAGTCTGGTGCCAGACCTTCCGGGCTGACCAGACGCTGCTGACGATCCAGCGCGGCGATCTGCGCCATGTCGTCCGCATCCAGTGTCAGATCCTGCGCCGCCATATTGCTGGCCAGGTTCTCACGTTTGGTTGAGGAGGGGATCACGGCATAACCCAGTGCCAGTGCCCACGCCAGGACGATCTGCGCGGGTGTGGCCTGATGTTTCTGCGCAATCTGCTTTATCACCTGTTCTTTTAACGCTTCGCCATATGCCAGCGTCATGTATGAAGTGATGTGAATGCCCTGCTGTTTCGCGAACTCCACGACCTGGCGATTTTGCAGGAACGGGTGCAGCTCAATCTGGTTGGTCGCAATGTTCTCTGCGCCCACAGCGGCAATGGCCTCTTTCATCAGGG
Source organism: gamma proteobacterium symbiont of Lampromicra miyakona (assembly GCF_059730895.1). NCBI lineage: Bacteria > Pseudomonadati > Pseudomonadota > Gammaproteobacteria > gamma proteobacterium symbiont of Lampromicra miyakona. Next base: position 3,122,720 of record NZ_AP035932.1, read on the forward strand.
CAATCGGGAAGTTAGAGATACCAATCTGACGCGTCAGTCCCGCCTCTTTCGCCGCCATCAATGCCTGCATGCTCTCTTTGACCGATACCGCTGCACCCGGCGATGGCCAGTGAATTAGCGTCAAATCGACATAGTCGGTACGCAGTTTCGCCAGGCTCTGCTGTAGGCTGGGGATCAGTTTGTCGGCGGCGAGATTCTCAATCCAGATTTTAGTGGTGATAAACAGCTCATCACGTGCCACGCCGCTTTCGGCAATAGCCTGACCTACGGCAGCTTCGTTTTCATAAATTTGAGCGGTATCGATGGTGCGATAACCGAGTTCCAGTGCGGTTTTCACTGAATGAATAACGACATCGTCCTGCAGACGAAATGTTCCTAAACCAAAAGCGGGGATTGTCATGTTTTCCTCATCATTGCGTTGAATGTTGCGATGAGGCGTATTTTGGCAGGATTATTGTTGCTGAAAAATCCGCTTATGAGCAGAGGAATTTTGCGTTTTACTCAACAATGTCGGGTTTTTAGCGGACATGAAAAAGCCCTGACTTCACAGTCAGGGCTTCTCAATTTAAGTGGCGGAACGGACGGGGCTCGAACCCGCGACCCCCTGCGTGACAGGCAGGTATTCTAACCAACTGAACTACCGCTCCACCGATTCTGTACTGATATCAGACCGTCGCTGATTTCAGGTGTTTCGCCCTTTCCGCGTCACCGGGAAGGTCACGACCCGATTAGGGGTCTTAAATTGATGCCTGGCAGTTCCCTACTCTCGCATGGGGAGGCCCCACACTACCATCGGCGCTACGGCGTTTCACTTCTGAGTTCGGCATGGGGTCAGGTGGGACCACCGCGCTGTTGCCGCCAGGCAAATTCTGTTTTCGTCCGCGTCTTTCGCGCTCTGACTGCGTTGCCCCGCTCGCGCCGCTCAGTCACATACTCGTGTATGCTCCTTCACGTCGTCTCGCGTGCCGCCTTGTCACAGCACAAAATCCACTGGACGTAATCCGGTGAACAAAGCTGAAAATTCTTTCGGTCTCTCGGACCAAAACGCCTCTGGCGTTGTAAGGTTAAGCCTCACGGGTCATTAGTACCGGTTAGCTCAACGCATCGCTGCGCTTACACACCCGGCCTATCAACGTCGTCGTCTTCAACGTCCCTTCAGGACCCTTAAAGGGTCAGGGAGAACTCATCTCGGGGCAAGTTTCGTGCTTAGATGCTTTCAGCACTTATCTCTTCCGCACTTAGCTACCGGGCAGTGCCATTGGCATGACAACCCGAACACCAGCGGTGCGTTCACTCCGGTCCTCTCGTACTAGGAGCAACCCCCCTCAATTCTCCAGCGCCCACGGCAGATAGGGACCGAACTGTCTCACGACGTTCTAAACCCAGCTCGCGTACCACTTTAAACGGCGAACAGCCGTACCCTTGGGACCTACTTCAGCCCCAGGATGTGATGAGCCGACATCGAGGTGCCAAACACCGCCGTCGATATGAACTCTTGGGCGGTATCAGCCTGTTATCCCCGGAGTACCTTTTATCCGTTGAGCGATGGCCCTTCCATTCAGAACCACCGGATCACTATGACCTGCTTTCGCACCTGCTCGAGCCGTCACTCTCGCAGTCAAGCTGGCTTATGCCATTGCACTAACCTCCTGATGTCCGACCAGGATTAGCCAACCTTCGTGCTCCTCCGTTACGCTTTGGGAGGAGACCGCCCCAGTCAAACTACCCACCAGACACTGTCCGCAGCCCGGATTACGGGCCTACGTTAGAACATCAAACATTAAAGGGTGGTATTTCAAGGTTGGCTCCACGCAGACTGGCGTCCACGCTTCAAAGCCTCCCACCTATCCTACACATCAAGGCTCAATGTTCAGTGTCAAGCTATAGTAAAGGTTCACGGGGTCTTTCCGTCTTGCCGCGGGTACACTGCATCTTCACAGCGATTTCAATTTCACTGAGTCTCGGGTGGAGACAGCCTGGCCATCATTACGCCATTCGTGCAGGTCGGAACTTACCCGACAAGGAATTTCGCTACCTTAGGACCGTTATAGTTACGGCCGCCGTTTACCGGGGCTTCGATCAAGAGCTTCTCCTTGCGGATAACCCCATCAATTAACCTTCCGGCACCGGGCAGGCGTCACACCGTATACGTCCACTTTCGTGTTTGCACAGTGCTGTGTTTTTAATAAACAGTTGCAGCCAGCTGGTATCTTCGACTGGCTTCGGCTCCGGGAGCAAGTCCCTTCACCTACGCGCCAGCGTGCCTTCTCCCGAAGTTACGGCACCATTTTGCCTAGTTCCTTCACCCGAGTTCTCTCAAGCGCCTTGGTATTCTCTACCTGACCACCTGTGTCGGTTTGGGGTACGATTTCGTGTTACCTGGAGCTTAGAGGCTTTTCCTGGAAGCAGGGCATCAGTTACTTCACCGCCGTGGCGGCTCGTCATCACGCCTCAGTGTTAAAGAAGACCGGATTTGCCTGGTCTTCACACCTGCACGCTTAAACCGGGACAACCGTCGCCCGGATAACCTAGCCTTCTCCGTCCCCCCTTCGCAGTAACACCAAGTACAGGAATATTAACCTGTTTCCCATCGACTACGCTTTTCAGCCTCGCCTTAGGGGTCGACTCACCCTGCCCCGATTAACGTTGGACAGGAACCCTTGGTCTTCCGGCGAGCGGGCTTTTCACCCGCTTTATCGTTACTTATGTCAGCATTCGCACTTCTGATACCTCCAGCGTGCCTCACAGCACACCTTCAGCGGCTTACAGAACGCTCCCCTACCCAACAACACATAGTGTCGCTGCCGCAGCTTCGGTGCATGGTTTAGCCCCGTTACATCTTCCGCGCAGGCCGACTCGACCAGTGAGCTATTACGCTTTCTTTAAATGATGGCTGCTTCTAAGCCAACATCCTGGCTGTCTGTGCCTTCCCACATCGTTTCCCACTTAACCATGACTTTGGGACCTTAGCTGGCGGTCTGGGTTGTTTCCCTCTTCACGACGGACGTTAGCACCCGCCGTGTGTCTCCCGTGATAACATTCTCCGGTATTCGCAGTTTGCATCGGGTTGGTAAGCCGGGATGGCCCCCTAGCCGAAACAGTGCTCTACCCCCGGAGATGAGTTCACGAGGCGCTACCTAAATAGCTTTCGGGGAGAACCAGCTATCTCCCGGTTTGATTGGCCTTTCACCCCCAGCCACAAGTCATCCGCTAATTTTTCAACATTAGTCGGTTCGGTCCTCCAGTTAGTGTTACCCAACCTTCAACCTGCCCATGGCTAGATCACCGGGTTTCGGGTCTATACCCTGCAACTTAACGCCCAATTAAGACTCGGTTTCCCTTCGGCTCCCCTATGCGGTTAACCTTGCTACAGAATATAAGTCGCTGACCCATTATACAAAAGGTACGCAGTCACCTAACAGGTAGGCTCCCACTGCTTGTACGTACACGGTTTCAGGTTCTGTTTCACTCCCCTCGCCGGGGTTCTTTTCGCCTTTCCCTCACGGTACTGGTTCACTATCGGTCAGTCAGGAGTATTTAGCCTTGGAGGATGGTCCCCCCATATTCAGACAGGATACCACGTGTCCCGCCCTACTCGTCGGACTCACAGCTCATGCATCTTCGTGTACGGGGCTGTCACCCGGTATCGCGCGACTTTCCAGACGCTTCCACTGATGCACAAGCTGATTCAGGTCCTGGGCTGCTCCCCGTTCGCTCGCCGCTACTGGGGGAATCTCGGTTGATTTCTTTTCCTCGGGGTACTTAGATGTTTCAGTTCCCCCGGTTCGCCTCGTTAACCTATGTATTCAGTTAACGATAGTGTGTCGAAACACACTGGGTTTCCCCATTCGGACATCGACGGCTGTAGCGGTTCATATCACCTTACCGTCGCTTTTCGCAGATTAGCACGTCCTTCATCGCCTCTGACTGCCAGGGCATCCACCGTGTACGCTTAGTCGCTTAACCTCACAACCCACAGGCGTTTTGCAACGCTGCGGACTGCAAGCATTTGAGAGACCCGAACGCATCGCCATTTCATTCTTATTACGGAGAATGAACGCGACGCGTCGTTTCAAATTTTCAGCTTGTTCCGGATTGTTAAAGAGCAATATCTCAAACACGACGTTACCGTCAGTTTTGAGATATTCTGTGGAGACACCTTTCACCTGTCACCAAGCAGTGGCGTCCCCTAGGGGATTCGAACCCCTGTTGCCGCCGTGAAAGGGCGGAGTCCTAACCGCTAGACGAAGGGGACACAAAGTGTCACGACTTCGCAGCCGTCCTGCTCGTTACTTTTCTATCAGACAATCTGTGTGAGCACTTCGCGGGAAAGTATCTTCAGGTAAGGAGGTGATCCAACCGCAGGTTCCCCTACGGTTACCTTGTTACGACTTCACCCCAGTCATGAATCACAAAGTGGTAAGCGCCCTCCCGAAGGTTAAGCTACCTACTTCTTTTGCAACCCACTCCCATGGTGTGACGGGCGGTGTGTACAAGGCCCGGGAACGTATTCACCGTAGCATTCTGATCTACGATTACTAGCGATTCCGACTTCATGGAGTCGAGTTGCAGACTCCAATCCGGACTACGACGCACTTTATGAGGTCCGCTTGCTCTCGCGAGGTCGCTTCTCTTTGTATGCGCCATTGTAGCACGTGTGTAGCCCTGGCCGTAAGGGCCATGATGACTTGACGTCATCCCCACCTTCCTCCGGTTTATCACCGGCAGTCTCCTTTGAGTTCCCGGCCGAGCCGCTGGCAACAAAGGATAAGGGTTGCGCTCGTTGCGGGACTTAACCCAACATTTCACAACACGAGCTGACGACAGCCATGCAGCACCTGTCTCAGAGTTCCCGAAGGCACCAAAGCATCTCTGCTAAGTTCTCTGGATGTCAAGGCCAGGTAAGGTTCTTCGCGTTGCATCGAATTAAACCACATGCTCCACCGCTTGTGCGGGCCCCCGTCAATTCATTTGAGTTTTAACCTTGCGGCCGTACTCCCCAGGCGGTCGACTTAACGCGTTAGCTCCGGAAGCCACGCCTCAAGGGCACAACCTCCAAGTCGACATCGTTTACGGCGTGGACTACCAGGGTATCTAATCCTGTTTGCTCCCCACGCTTTCGCACCTGAGCGTCAGTCTTCGTCCAGGGGGCCGCCTTCGCCACCGGTATTCCTCCAGATCTCTACGCATTTCACCGCTACACCTGGAATTCTACCCCCCTCTACGAGACTCAAGCCTGCCAGTTTCAAATGCAGTTCCCAGGTTAAGCCCGGGGATTTCACATCTGACTTAACAGACCGCCTGCGTGCGCTTTACGCCCAGTAATTCCGATTAACGCTTGCACCCTCCGTATTACCGCGGCTGCTGGCACGGAGTTAGCCGGTGCTTCTTCTGCGGGTAACGTCAATCGGCAAGGTTATTAACCTCACCGCCTTCCTCCCCGCTGAAAGTACTTTACAACCCGAAGGCCTTCTTCATACACGCGGCATGGCTGCATCAGGCTTGCGCCCATTGTGCAATATTCCCCACTGCTGCCTCCCGTAGGAGTCTGGACCGTGTCTCAGTTCCAGTGTGGCTGGTCATCCTCTCAGACCAGCTAGGGATCGTCGCCTAGGTGAGCCATTACCCCACCTACTAGCTAATCCCATCTGGGCACATCCGATGGTGTGAGGCCCGAAGGTCCCCCACTTTGGTCTTGCGACGTTATGCGGTATTAGCTACCGTTTCCAGTAGTTATCCCCCTCCATCGGGCAGTTTCCCAGACATTACTCACCCGTCCGCCACTCGCCACCCAAAGAGCAAGCTCTTCTGTGCTGCCGTTCGACTTGCATGTGTTAGGCCTGCCGCCAGCGTTCAATCTGAGCCATGATCAAACTCTTCAATTTAAAGTTTGATTTGCTGCAACGAGTGCAGCGATGCTCTGTGAATTAAACTTCGTAATGAATTACGTGCTCACTCAGCAAAGACTTGATATTTTTTAAAGCCCGTAGGCTTGTGATATCAATCCTGCGAGTGCCCACACAGATTGTCTGATAAATTGTTAAAGAGCGGTGCGACGCGGCGTTCGGCCTGCTGTCGCGAGGTGGCGTATATTACGCTTTCCTCCTTCAGAGTCAAACACTTTTTTTAGCGTTTTTCTCCGGCGGGGTGAATCGCTTCACGCCCTGCTGAGCCGCCTGCGTTGCCGCTTTGCCGTCTCAGTGGTGGCGCATTATAGGGCGAACTTATGGAAGCGCAAGTGCAAATTTCAACTTTTTTACTGTTCGCTTAAGATTTGTGCAGAAGGCCTGATTTCAGGCCTTTTTCATGCGCGCCGGCAGCTCTGCGAGACTATCAATCACCCAATCCGCAGCCGCTTCGCCTTCGGCGGTGACCGGCTTACCACTGCGCACCAGCACTTTGGTTCCCACACCTGCCGCCTGCGCTGCCAGCATATCTTCCAGCTTATCGCCCACCATATAAGAAGCCGCCATATCGATGTTCAGGTGTTTCTGTGCCGAAAGCAGCATGCCCGGTTGCGGCTTGCGGCAATCGCAAGTCTGGCGGTACTCCACGACCGTTGCATCTGGCAGATGCGGACAGAAATAGATGCTGTCGAGATCGACATCGCGATCGGCCAGCGACCAGTCCATCCACTCGGTGAGTTGCATAAACTGATCTTCGGTAAACATGCCGCGCGCGATGCCAGACTGGTTGGTCACCAGCACCAGCGCGTAGCCCATCTTCTTTAACGCCTGCAGCGCTTCAATGGTGCCATCAATAAACTGAAAATTATCGATCTCATGAACATAGCCGTGATCGACATTCAGGGTGCCATCACGATCGAGAAAAATAGCCGGGACTGGGTTCGCCACGTAGAAACTCCTGCTGCAAATAGTGCCGCGCAGTATCGCATGATTGCGCGTACCGTGAGAATGGCAGATTGAATGACTTTGATTGATTTAGCCGTCTGGATGCCTTACCATCCATCCAGATTTCGCCTGCCCCGGCGGCGCGAAGACCGATACACCACGGACAACGCAACACGATAACAATTAAACTAATGATTATACTCGAAAATATAACCAAAGTGTTCCAGCAGGGTTCACGCACTATTCAGGCGTTGTCAAACGTTAGCCTGCACGTGCCTGCCGGACAAATTTATGGCGTCATCGGTTCATCCGGTGCCGGTAAAAGTACGCTCATCCGCTGCGTCAACCTGCTGGAGCGCCCGACATCCGGTCGCGTGCTGGTTGACGGTCAGGATCTCACCGCGCTCTCTTCCGGGCAGTTAACACTGGCGCGCCGCCAGATTGGCATGATCTTCCAGCACTTCAACCTGATGAACTCCCGCACCGTGTCGGGCAACGTTGCGCTGCCGCTTGAGCTGGGTAACCTGTCACGCGAGGCGATCAAAAAGCGCGTCAGCGAACTGCTGGAGCTGGTCGGTCTGGCGGACAAACACGACAGCTGGCCGGCGAATCTGTCCGGCGGTCAGAAACAGCGCGTCGCAATTGCCCGTGCGCTGGCCAGCAATCCGAAGGTCCTGCTGTGTGATGAAGCCACCAGCGCGCTGGACCCGGCCACCACCCGCTCGATTCTGGAGCTGCTGAAAGACATCAACCGTCGGCTCGGCATCACTATTCTGCTTATCACCCACGAGATGGATGTGGTGAAACGCATCTGCGATCAGGTAGCGGTGATCAGCAACGGCGAACTGATTGAAAAAGACAGCGTCAGCGAAGTGTTCTCGCACCCGAAAACGCCCCTGGCCCAGCAGTTTATTCAGTCAACGCTGCATCTGGATATTCCGGATGATTACCAGCAGCGCATGCAGGCGAGCGCGGGCAGCGAGAGCGTGCCGCTGCTGCGGCTGGAGTTCACCGGTAAATCGGTCGATGCGCCGCTGCTGTCAGAAGCCGCGCGCCGTTTCAACGTCAATAACAACATTATCAGTGCCCAGATGGATTACGCCGGTGGCGTGAAGTTCGGCATCATGCTGGCCGAAATGGACGGCAGTGAAACAGATACACAAGCCGCTATTGCCTGGCTGAAAGAAAATCATGTGAAAGTAGAGGTGCTGGGTTATGTCTGAAGCGATGCTGTGGTTACTGACGCGTGGCGTCTGGGAAACGCTGATGATGACCTTCGTTTCTGGTTTCTTTGGCTTTGTGCTTGGCCTGCCGGTTGGCGTTCTGCTGTACGTCACGCGTCCGGGGCAGATTCTGGCCAACACTGCGCTGTATCGCGTGCTGTCAGCCATCGTCAATATTTTCCGTTCTATTCCTTTTATTATCCTGCTGGTGTGGATGATTCCGTTTACCCGCGCCATCGTCGGCACCTCCATTGGCCTGCAGGCGGCTATCGTTCCGCTGACCGTGGGCGCGGCGCCGTTTATCGCCCGTATGGTGGAGAACGCGCTGCTTGAGTTGCCGACCGGACTGATTGAAGCCTCGCGCGCCATGGGTGCCACACCGCTGCAGATCGTGCGTAAGGTGCTGCTGCCGGAAGCGCTGCCAGGGCTGGTGAATGCCGCTACAATTACCCTGATTACGCTGGTGGGCTACTCCGCCATGGGCGGTGCTGTGGGCGCGGGCGGTCTGGGCCAGATTGGCTATCAGTATGGTTACATCGGCTATAACGCCACCGTGATGAATACCGTGCTGATTTTGCTGGTGGTGCTGGTGTATTTAATTCAGTTCTGTGGTGACCGCATCGTGCGTGCGGTGTCACATAAATAAGCAAACAACATCAATAGTCCTCTATTAAGGAAAGGATATGTCTTTCACATTTAAAAAGATTGCCGCTGTGGGTGCTCTGATTGGCGCGATTGCGCTGGCAGGATGCGATCAGAAAGAGAAAGATCCCAACCACATTAAAGTGGGTGTGATTGTCGGGGCTGAACAGCAGGTTGCGGAAACTGCCGTGAAAGTCGCGAAAGAGAAATACGGTCTCGATGTTGAACTGGTTACCTTTAACGATTACGTGCTGCCTAACGAAGCGCTGAGCAAAGGCGATATTGACGTTAACGCCTTCCAGCACAAGCCGTACCTCGATCAGCAGATCAAAGACCGCGGTTACAAACTGGTGACGGTCGGCAACACCTTCGTTTATCCGATTGCTGGCTACTCGAAAAAAATCAAATCGCTGGATGAGCTGCAGAACGGTGCGCAGATCGCTATCCCGAACGATCCAACCAACCTCGGTCGTTCTCTGCTGCTGCTGCAGAAAGTGGGCCTGATCAAACTGAAAGATGGCGTGGGCCTGCTGCCAACCTCACTGGATATCACTGAGAATCCAAAGAACCTGAAGATTGTTGAGCTGGAAGCGCCACAGCTGCCACGTTCACTCGACGATCAGCAGATTGCGCTGGCGGTGATCAACACCACTTACGCCAGCCAGATTGGCCTGACCCCGGCGAAGGACGGCATCTTTGTCGAAGATAAAGACTCGCCGTACGTGAACCTGATCGTTAGCCGCGAAGACAACAAAGACGCGGAGAATGTGAAGAAGTTTGTTGAGGCTTATCAGTCAGACGAAGTGTCTGAAGCCGCCAACAAAATCTTCAACGGCGGCGCAGTGAAAGGCTGGTAATTATCCCTTTCATGCGGTGCAGGGCGGCTTCGGCCGCCCTTTCTATTTCAGCATGTGGCAGCTGACTTGTTATTTCTGGTCGTCCTTGTTTCAATAACGCCACTTTTTATTACATGAGGATGTTGCCATGCGTTTTTTACCGCTCTGCTTGTTGGCATTGATGCTGACCGGGTGCGTGCGTGAATATCACCCAATAAGCAGTGCTCCGTCTCGCCCGCAGCAATCAACCAGCGAACCTCAGCGCAAACCGGCTGCGCGTCCAGCCCCGGTGAAGATCTATACCGATGCGACCGATCTGGTCAGCAATCCGTTCCGAGATCTGGGCGAAGTGTCGGGTGATGATTGCCAGAGCAGCACCCAGGACTCGCCGCCGAACCTCAATACCGCGCGTAAACGCCTGCAGATTAAAGCGGCCGGCATGAAAGCCAACGCCGTGCTGCTGCACAAGTGTGAAATTGTCTCCAGCACACCGGGCTGCTATCGCCAGGCCGTATGCCAGGGCTCTGCGCTGAAAGTTTCGAATCAATGAGTGAATTTGCCTTTGCGCAAATCGGCGTGATCCGTTCGCCGTGGAAAGAGAAATTTGCCGTACCGCGCCAGCCGGGTCTGGTGCAGGACGGCGGTGGCGAACTGCATCTGCTGGCGCCGTACAATCAGCCTGAAGCGGTGCGTGGACTGGAGGCATTCAGCCATCTGTGGGTGCTGTTCGTCTTTCACCAGACCATGGCAGGCGGCTGGCGCCCAACCGTACGCCCGCCGCGCCTCGGCGGTAATGCCCGCATGGGCGTATTTGCCACCCGCTCGACCTTTCGCCCCAATCCTATCGGCATGTCGCTGGTTGAGCTCAAAGGCATCCGCTGTGAGCAGCAACAGGTGATTCTGCAATTAGGCAGCCTCGATTTGGTGGACGGCACCCCTGTGGTGGATATCAAGCCTTACCTGCCCTTCGCCGAAGCGCTGCCTGAGGCGCGCGGGGGGTTCGCTCAGAGCGCGCCCGACGCCAGCATGCCGGTGCGTTTCTCTGCACAGGCGCAGCAGCAGCTGCAGCAGCAGCAACGCCATTACCCGCAGCTGGCGCGCTTTATCACTGAAGTGCTGGCGCAGGATCCGCGTCCGGCTTATCGCAAAGGTGAAAGCCCCGGCCGTGAATATGCCGCCTGGCTGCTCGACTTTAATGTGCGCTGGCGCATTGACGCGGCGGGAACCGAGGTGATCGCGCTCGATCCGCGCTAAAACAAGCTTTTGAGTGACGGATCTCGCTGGTACACTAGCCGCCAGCAAATTTTTTGTTCGTATCCTTCCGTACAACTGGAATCGTAAATTAATGCGTACTACTCAATATCTGCTCTCCACCCTGAAGGAGACGCCTTCCGATGCTGAAGTGATCAGCCACCAGCTGATGCTGCGCGCCGGTATGATCCGCAAACTGGCTTCCGGTCTCTATACCTGGTTGCCGACCGGTATTCGCGTGCTGCGAAAAGTTGAAAACATCGTGCGCGAAGAGATGAACAACGCCGGTGCGATTGAGATCTCCATGCCGGTGGTTCAGCCAGCCGATCTGTGGGAAGAGAGCGGTCGCTGGGAGCAGTACGGCCCGGAGCTGCTGCGCATTAAAGACCGCCACGAACGTCCGTTTGTGCTGGGTCCGACCCATGAAGAAGTGGTCACCGACCTGATCCGCAACGAGCTGAGCTCCTATAAGCAGCTGCCGCTCAACGTCTATCAGATCCAGACCAAATTCCGTGATGAAGTACGCCCGCGTTTTGGCGTGATGCGTTCGCGCGAATTCATCATGAAGGATGCGTATTCGTTCCACACCTCGCAGGAGTCGCTGCAGGAAACTTACGATGCGATGTACCGCGCCTACAGCCAGAGCTTCAGCCGCATGGGGCTGGATTTCCGCGCCGTACAGGCCGATACCGGTTCGATTGGCGGCAGCGGCTCGCATGAGTTCCAGGTGCTGGCGCAGAGCGGTGAAGATGATGTGATCTTCTCCAGCGAGTCCGATTATGCTGCCAACATTGAGAAAGCCGAGGCGCTGGCACCTGCCGGTGAGCGCCCGGCGGCAACGCAGGCGCTGACGCAGTTCGCCACGCCAAACGCGAAAACCATCGCCGAGCTGGTCGAACAGCACCAGATCCCGGTAGAAAAAACGGTGAAAACGCTGATCGTGAAAGCCAGCGAAGAGAGCGGTCATTCGCTGGTTGCGCTGCTGTTACGCGGCGACCACGAGCTCAACGAAATCAAAGCCGAGCATCTGGACATTGTGGCCGCGCCACTGGAAATGGGCAGCGAGGAAGAGATTCGCGCCGCCATCGGTGCCGGTTTTGGTTCTCTCGGTCCGGTCGGTCTGACCATCCCGGTGATTGCTGACCGCACCGTGGCAAAAATGAGTGACTTCGCGGCAGGTGCCAACATTGATGGCCAGCACTATGCCGGCATCAACTGGGGCCGCGATCTGCCAGAAGCACGCGTAGAAGATATTCGTAACGTGGTAGAAGGCGATCCGAGCCCGGATGGCAAAGGCGTGCTGATGATTAAGCGCGGCATTGAAGTCGGCCACATCTTCCAGCTCGGCACCAAATATTCGGACGCGATGAAAGCAGCGGTACAGGGTGAAGATGGTCGCAACCAGATCATGACCATGGGCTGCTACGGTATCGGTATCACCCGCGTCGTGGCGGCGGCTATCGAACAGAACCACGACGAGCGCGGGATTATCTGGCCAGCGGCGCTGGCACCGTTCGAAGTGGCGATTCTGCCGATGAACATGCACAAATCCTTCCGCGTGAAAGAGCTGGCGGAACAGCTGTACAACGAGCTGCGTGCCAAAGGCATCGACGTCATTCTTGACGATCGTAAAGAGCGTCCGGGCGTGATGTTCGCCGATATGGAACTGATTGGCGTACCGCACACTATTGTAATTGGCGACCGCAACCTGGATAACCAGGAGATCGAGTACAAAGCCCGCGCCGCCAGCGAGAAGCAGATGATTAAGCAGCACGACATCGTCGACTTCCTCAGCCGCGCACTCAACAAGTAATCCCCTGACGCCTCCTGCCGGAGGCGTTTTTTTTAGCGTAGCTTGCCGCGCAGCGCCTTCACATTGCTGCGTCGTGATTTACCTTCCAGCCGCCGCTCTCTGGACGCCCGCGTCGGGCGCGTCGCGCGGCGCACTTTCTCCACCGTTGTCAGCTCGCGTATCAGGTTGATCAGCCGCTGCAGCGCCGCTTCACGGTTCATCTCCTGGCTGCGATACTCCTGCGCTTTGATAATCACCACGCCATCGGCGCTGATCAAATGGTGGTTCGCCTCCAGCAGCCGCTGTTTATAAAACGGCGGTAGCGACGAGGCGTGAATATCGAAGCGCAGATGGATAGCGGTCGACGTCTTATTGACGTGCTGGCCGCCCGCGCCCTGAGCGCGAATGGCACTGAGCTCCACTTCATTGTCCGCAATTGAAACACTACGTGACAGCACAATCATCTGCCACCTGCCGTTATCAGCGCGGTTGTATCCGGAAATAACCTGTTCATCAACTTAACCTTTTGTGCGCCGCCAGTCTGGCTGAGACCAGTGCTGGCTGTCACTTTTTGCCCTTTCTTTGCCACCTTCCCTGCGCCCCCTGGCTGATTTCCAGCGAACCCCTGTGATATAGTCGCATATCAACCAGAGTATTGATGCTCTGCTGAGGAGGTGTATGTGCAAAAGTATTGTGAGTTAGTTCGCCAGAAGTATGCCGGGATTGGCAGCGGCGACCTGGGGTATGTGCCAGACGCGATCGGATGCGCACTGAAAGCACTCAATGATATTGCCGCTAATTCTGCGCTAAACTCTTCTGTCAGGGAACAGGCAGCGTATGCCGCTGCAAACTTATTGGTGAGCGACTATGTTGACGAATGAAGCCTACAAACCCATCAACTGTGATGACTACGACAACCTCGAGCTCGCCTGTACCAAACACTGGACGCTGTCGCTGGAGCTCAAAAACGGCGACCAGCTGAAAGCGAAAGCCGTGGACATGGTCTCACGTAAAAACGTCGAGTATCTTGCGGTCGACCTCTCCGGTGAAACGCGCGAGCTGCGTCTCGACCACATCGCCAGCTTCAGCCATCCTGAGCTGGGCACCGTTATCGTCAGCGAAGACGAATAATCTCTCCCCGGGCGGGAAAGCTGTTCCCGCCCACCTCGCTTAAGGCTGCAGCGAAGCGTAGTACGCCGCTAAATCATCCATATCCTGATCGCTCAACCCGGCCACAAAGGCTTTCATCACCTCTGCCTGACCGCCACTGCGCTCGCCTTTTTTGTAGGCCTGCAGCGAATGCAGCAGGTAAGGTGCATGCTGCCCGGCCAGATTAGGGTAAAGCGGCACCGCGCTCTTACCTTCCGCGCCATGGCATGCCATACAGCTGGCGGCTTTCTGCGCGCCGGCCCTGACGTCGCCCTGCGCAAACGCCGGCAGCGCAGCAGCCAGTAGCGCCGCGACAATCCACTGTTTCATCATTGCTGTTCCTTTTTAGGGTGTTGACCAGATCGCCTGCCAGCCTTGCGTCTCGCCCGCCGCGCCTGCGCGGGTGATAAACAGCCCCGGCGCAGCAATCAGCGTCTGGTTGTAGTAAATCAACGGAATGCGTTCGCGCTGCCAAGGCGGGACGCCCAGCTCCTGCCACAGTTTTTTCATTTCGCGACCACCAGCCCGGCCAACAACATGGTGATAGCCGTGGGCCTGAAAGCGCACAATAACCTGTTCATCCGCCGCCGGCTGGCGCAGTTCCGCCTGCGCCAGGCTGGCGCGCAGTTCACCCAGCCCATCAGGCAAAATTAATGGCTGCGTCAGCGGCTGCCAGGTTAGCGAGTGCTGACTCAGTGAGTGCTGTCGCGGCAGCCAGTAAAGCCGTTCCCGGTAGCGCCGCAGTTCGTGCGCGCCAAAGCGCAGACACGGCTGCGCATCTTCACGGCTGTGCATCACCTCGTCGGTAATGCGCTGCAGCGCGTCGCGCGCGGGCATTGCACCACCGCGTTCGCCAATCCAGCGCCGCAGCAGCGCGTGCCGTCGCGCCTCGCTACAGGCCAGCAGCGGCGGAAAATGCAGCGCGCCCTGGGCATCGGTCAGTTGCGCAAGCTGCTCGCTGAGCAGCTCATCCAGCAGTTGCTCCTGCTCACCGCACAGCGCTGCGCTGCGGGCACTGGCCGCGCTGAAGTGCGGCCAGCGCGCCTGCAGCAGCGGCAGCACCTCCTGGCGCAGGAAATTGCGATCGTAGCGACGGTCAGCGTTGCTCTCATCGTCAATCCAGTCCAGCTGGTGCCCGACAGCGTAAGCTTCCAGCTGCTGACGGCTGAGGTTAAGCAACGGGCGCAGATGCCAGTGGCCGTTAACCTGCCGCTGCTGCGGCATCGCCGCCAGACCAGCCGGACCACTGCCGCGTTTCAGCGCCAGCAGCAGCGTTTCAGCCTGGTCATCGAGGTGCTGAGCAGTAAGTAAGTACTCACCGGGTTGCAGGTGAGTGAATAACTCCTGATAGCGCGCCGTGCGGGCTGCGGCTTCGATACCGCCGGCGCGAGCGTCCACCTGCACGCGCAGCACCTCGCAGGGAATGTGCCACTGCTGACACTGCTGCTGGCAGTGCGCCGCCCAGCGATCGGCGTTGGGGCTTAAACCATGATGCACGTGTAATGCGCGCACGCGCAGCTGCGGCTGCTGGCGTTGCCAGCTCACTAACTGATGCAGCAGAACGCTGGAATCGAGCCCGCCGCTGAATGCCAGCACGCAGCGGGCATCGGCTGGCAGCAGCGCAGCAAGATGAGAAAAGGACATGCACGCATTCCGTTGAGGTGAACCGCCGGATTGCGGCTCACTGCGCGCGCTATTTTACGCCTGATACAGCTCCAGCGGCAAACCGTCCGGATCGGGGAAGAAGGTGCAGGCTTTACCGGTGAGAGCATCGATGCGGATCGGCTCGCACACCACGCCCTTTTCTGCCAGCGCGGCAACCGACTGTTCGACATCATCCACACAAAACGCCAGATGGCGCAGCCCGCACGCTTCCGGCCCGCTGACGCGCGGCGGCGGCGCAGGAAACGAGAACAGCTCAATGGTATAGACGCCATTAAGGCTAAGATCGCCTTTCCATGAGTCGCGCTCAGCGCGATAGTATTCACCCAGCAGCTCAAAGCCCAGCACGTCGCAGTAAAACGCCTTACTGCGCTGATAATCGGTGGCAATAATGGCGATGTGGTGGATCTGTTTTATCTGCAGCATAGCGGCTCCGAAAGTATTCTGAGCCGCTTAGCCTACGTGCCCGGCGCGGCGCTGAAAAGAGGCAATTATCTGAAGTTAGCGCGCAGGCTCGTCGCGCAGCACGCGCACCAGATAGCGACCGTCGTCGGTGAGCGTGGCACCGTGAATATCCGTTTCAAAGCCGGGATAGTGCCGCCCGATGGTACAGAGCATCAGCAGGAAATCCAGCACCGCCCGGCTCTGTTCGGTAATCATCTCGCCCGGCATCACCAGCGGCACGCCTGGCGGATAAGGCAGGATCATGTTGGCTGAAATCCGCCCGACCAGCTCGCGAATGTCCACGGTTTCCACCTGTCCCTGCACCTGCCGCTGAAACGCCTGGTGCGGCGTCATCTTCATCTCCGGCAGAACGTCAAATGCCCGCAGCATCAGACGCGGCAAATCGTGCTGCAGGATCAGCTGATGAATGCCCTGCGCCAGCGTCTGGATGCGCATATTACGGTAGAAGTCAGGATCTTCAGCATAGAGATCCGGCAGCATGTTTTTTACCCGCAGGTTGAGATCGTAGGCACGTTTGAACTCCGTCAGCCCGCGCAGCACGCTCATCGCTTTGGTTTTATCGATGCCAATGCTGAACAGGAACAGCAGGTTATACGGTCCGGTCTTCTCCACCACGATGCCACGCTGGTCGAGGAATTTCGCCACCAGCGCGGCCGGAATGCCCTCTTCCGCCATCTGGCCCAGTTCGCTCATGCCCGGCGTGAGAATGGTGACTTTGATGGGATCAAGGTACATATGATCGCGATCGGCGTGGGTAAAGCCGTGCCACGCCTCGTCGCCCGGCTGAATCGGCCAGCATTCGGCTTCATCCACCTGTTCCGGCTGCCAGATATCAAAGAACCAGCCGTCAGACTCTTCGCGCAACCGCTGGATCTCGCGGCGAAAATGCAGTGCGCGCTCCACCGAGCGATTAATCAGCCGCCGGCCCGGATTACCGCGCAGCATCGCCGCTGCGGTCTCAATCGAAGAGACGATCGCGTAGCTCGGCGAGGTGGTGGTGTGCATCATGTAGGCTTCGTTGAAGGTGTCGTGATCGTAATCGCCCTTGATGTGAATCAGCGACGCCTGTGAGAACGCCGCCAGCAGTTTGTGGGTCGACTGGGTTTCATAGATCACTTTGCCGGGAATGCGCTCGCCGCTCATGCCACTTTTGCCGCTGTAGATAGGGTGAAAATTGGTGTATGGCACCCAGGCGGAATCGAAATGGATGGACGGCACGTCCAGCGTCTGTTTGATGTATTGCGTGTTATACAGCAGGCCGTCGTAGGTTGAGTTGGTGATGACCGCATGCACCGGCCAGCTGGCGCGCGGGGTATCGTTAACTTTCTGCTGGATGCTGTCGCGGGTGAATTCGCGCTTAGGGATGCCACCCAAAATGCCCAGCGCGTTGCGCGTTGGTTTGAGCCAGATGGGGATGATGTCGCTCATCATCAGCAGATGCGTCAGCGATTTGTGGCAGTTACGGTCAATCAATACCGTGCTGCCGGCCGGTGCGGCGTACATTCCGACGATTTTATTCGAGGTCGACGTGCCGTTGGTGACCATATAGCTCTGCTCAGCGCCAAAGGTGCGCGCCACATACTCTTCTGCTTCGAGGTGCGGACCGGTGTGATCGAGCAGCGAGCCCAGTTCAGTGACCGAGATCGAAACATCCGCTTTCAGCGTGTTGGCGCCGAAGAAATCATAGAACAGGCTGCCGACCGGGCTTTTCTGAAACGCCGTACCGCCCATGTGGCCCGGCGTGCAGAAGGTGTATTTCCCCTCTTTGACGTAGGTGAACAGCGCTTTGGTCAGCGGCGGCATAATTTTGTCGATGTACTCATCGGTGTACTGCCGGATATGCAGTGCGATATCGTCAGCGGCGTTGAGCGCGTATTCGAAGAAGTGCAGCGCCATGCGCATTTCATTAATGCTGACATCCATCTGCGAATGGGTGTTGATGAAGGCATACAGCGGCAGTGATTCGTTAAGCTGATTGATGTCGCTGCACAGCGCCAGGCTGTAGTCGTCCCAGTCAAATATCACCCCGCAGACGCGCGGGTTGTGTTCAATCAGTTTCAGCAGGTCGCTGGCATTGTTGGGATAAACGGTCTGGAAACCCTGCAGCTTCAGCGCCGCGTCCAGTTCGCGAATCGGTTCATCTTTGTAGAACGCGCCGTGCGGTCCCATGATCGCAATAATATTCAATGCTCACCTCCTGTGGTGTTGTGGCACGGAATAAGGATAGCGAAAAGTGGCGGGTGAATGTTCCGGAATAGCGCCGTTGTTGGCCTGATGTTTGCCAGCGATGCATCTCAGGTCGACATGAATGGCGCATCTACAGGGAACTCAAGCCTGATCGCGGAAAACAGGCATAAAAAAAGCGGACCGGGGTCCGCTTCTGTGAAGGCTTTTCGGCGCTTACGCGTAGCCGTAGCTCATCAGACGCTGATAGCGGCGGTTGAGCAGCTCTTCCGTGCTCAGCACATCGAGATCGGCCAGATCGGCCAGCAGCTGCTGCTTGAGCGCTGCCGCCATGTCCACCGGATGACGGTGCGCGCCGCCCAGCGGTTCCGGGATGATCGAATCGATCAGCTTCAGCTCTTTCAGACGTCCGGCGGTGATGCCCATCGCTTCTGCGGCCAGTGGCGCTTTGTCAGCGCTCTTCCACAGAATTGATGCACAGCCTTCCGGTGAGATCACCGAATAGGTGCTGTACTGCAGCATATTCACTTTATCGCCAACGCCAATCGCCAGCGCGCCGCCGGAGCCGCCTTCGCCGATCACGGTACAGATCACCGGGATCTTCAGGCCTGACATCTCGCGCAGGTTGCGGGCAATCGCTTCAGACTGACCGCGCTCTTCCGCGCCCACGCCCGGATAGGCACCCGGCGTGTCGATGAAGGTGATCAGTGGCATCTTAAAGCGCTCGGCCATCTCCATCAGACGCAGCGCTTTACGGTAGCCCTCGGGTGCTGGCATACCGAAGTTACGCCGGATTTTCTCTTTGGTTTCGCGGCCTTTCTGATGGCCAATGACCATCACAGGACGCCCATCCAGACGAGCGATGCCGCCGACAATGGCTTTATCATCGGCATAGGCGCGGTCACCGGCCAGCTCGTCAAAATCGTCAAACGCATTGCGGACATAGTCCAGCGTATAAGGACGCAGCGGATGGCGCGCCAGCTGCGCAACCTGCCATGCACCCAAATCGGAGAAGATTTTACGGGTCAGCTCAACGCTTTTCTCGCGCAGACGCTGCACTTCTTCATCCAGATTAATATCGTGTTTCTCATCCGAACGACCAATCGATTTCAGCGAGTCGATTTTCGCTTCCAGTTCAGCGATTGGCTGTTCAAAATCCAGGTAATTAAGACTCATAATGTTCCTGTTTTAGTCAAACTCCAGTTCCACCTGCTCCGACCCTACTAACGACCGCAAATCGTTGAGTAAACGATCGCTGGGCGAAATACGCCACGCTGCACCAAAGCGCAGCTTCGCCCGCGCATCTGCTCTCTGATAATAGAGATGCACCGGAATGGTCCCGGAGCGATGAGGCTCCAGAGACTGGCGGAGACGGTTTAAAAGCTGGTCATCAATTTGCCTGTCCGTCAGCGAGATAGCAAGTCCGCGCGCGTATTTTTCCCGCGCTTCGTCGATGTCCATGACTTCCCGGGCGGTCATTTTAAGCCCACCGCTAAAGTCATCAAAGCTGACCTGTCCACTGACGATCAGGATACGGTCCTTCTCCAGCAGCTGCTGGTATTTATCTAACGCATCGGTAAATAACATCACCTCGAGACGGCCAGAGCGGTCGTCAAGAGTACAGATACCAATTCGGTTGCCGCGCTTGGTGACCATGACGCGAGCGGCAATCACCAGCCCGGCCGCAACGGTCACTTTACCACGTTCTGTTGGATGCATGTCTTTCAGGCGCATGCCGCCAACGTAGCGCTCAATTTCTTTCAGATACTGATTGATCGGATGGCCGGTGAGATACAGACCGAGCGTCTCACGCTCGCCATCCAGCTGCACCTGTTCCGGCCACGGCGTAATGGCCGCATAAGATTGCTCAACCTGCTCGGGCTCTTCGGCCAGCACGCCGAACATATCCGCCTGTCCCGTCGCTTCGGCTTTGGCATGCTGATCCGCCGCCTTCAGGGCGTCACCCAGCGCGCTCATCAACGCGGCGCGGTGCGGGCCAAGACGATCGAACGCGCCGGACATGATCAGTTTTTCCATCACGCGACGGTTGATCTTTTTGGTGTCGGTGCGCGCGCAGAGATCAAACAGCTCTTTAAAGTAGCCGCCCTGATTACGCGCTTCGAGGATCGCTTCGATCGGCCCCTCACCCACGCCTTTGATGGCGCCGATGCCGTACACGATCTCCCCGTCATCGTTGACGTGGAACGGATAGAGCCCGGAGTTAATGTCTGGCGGCAGCACTTTCAGCCCCATGCGCCAGCACTCATCCACCAGTCCAACCACCTTCTCGGTGTTATCCATATCGGCGGTCATCACCGCCGCCATGAACTCGGCCGGATAGTGCGCTTTCAGCCACAGCGTCTGATAGGAGACCAGCGCATAAGCAGCAGAGTGCGACTTGTTAAAGCCGTAGCCTGCGAACTTCTCCACCAGATCGAAGATTTTCATCGACAGTTCGCCGTTGATACCCATCTTCTCAGCACCGTCCTGGAACACCGAACGCTGCTTGGCCATCTCCTCCGGCTTCTTTTTACCCATGGCACGACGCAGCATATCCGCGCCGCCCAGCGTATAGCCGGACAGCACCTGCGCAATCTGCATCACCTGTTCCTGATAGAGGATGATGCCGTAGGTCGGCTCCAGCACGGGCTTCAGGCTCTCATGCTGCCACTGAATATCCGGGTAAGAGATGGCTTCACGGCCGTGCTTACGGTCAATAAAGTTATCGACCATGCCCGACTGCAGCGGCCCCGGACGGAACAGCGCTACCAGTGCGATCATATCTTCGAAGCAGTCCGGCTTGAGGCGCTTGATCAGATCTTTCATGCCGCGCGATTCAAGCTGGAATACCGCGGTGGTTTCCGAGCGTTGCAGCATGTCGAAGCTTTTTTTGTCATCCAGCGGGATGGCGGCGATATCGATCGGCGGTAAACCCTGCTTTTCGCGCCGCGGATTGATCATCTTCAGCGCCCAGTCGATGATGGTCAGCGTGCGCAGGCCGAGGAAGTCAAACTTCACCAGTCCGGCGTATTCCACGTCGTTTTTATCGAACTGGGTGACCGGGAACTGGCCGTTCTCATCACAGTACAGCGGCGCAAAATCGGTGATTTTGGTCGGCGCAATGACCACGCCACCGGCGTGCTTGCCAGCGTTACGCGTGACCCCTTCCAGCTTGCGCGCCATATCGATCAGCGCTTTGACCTCTTCGTCAGCTTCGTAGATCTCCGGCAGCTGCGGTTCCGCCTGGAACGCTTTTTCCAGCGTCATGCCGGGATCCGGCGGGATCAGTTTTGAGATGCGATCAACAAAGCCGTACGGATGCCCCAGCACCCGGCCGACGTCGCGAATCACCGCTTTCGCCGCCATGGTACCAAAGGTGATAATCTGCGACACCGCATCGCGGCCGTACATCTCAGCCACGTGATCGATCACCTGGTCACGTTTTTCCATGCAGAAGTCGACGTCGAAGTCGGGCATCGAGACACGTTCCGGGTTAAGGAAACGTTCGAACAGCAGGTCAAACTCCAGCGGATCGAGATCGGTAATTTTCAGCGCGTAGGCCACCAGCGAACCGGCGCCGGAACCACGCCCCGGCCCGACCGGAATGCCGTTGTCCTTCGACCACTGGATAAACTCCATCACGATCAGGAAGTAGCCGGGGAAACCCATCTGGTTAATGACGTTGAGCTCGATGTCGAGACGCTCGTCATACTCCGGCCGGCGTTCAGCACGCACCTGCTCATCCGGGAAGAGAAACGCCAGGCGCTCCTCCAGCCCTTCGCGCGACTTCATCACCAGAAAATCTTCGGTCGACATGTCGCCGGTCGGGAATTGCGGCAGGAAGTATTCGCCGAGGCGCACCGTGACGTTACAACGCTTAGCAATCTCTACGCTGTTTTCCAGCGCTTCCGGGATGTCCGAGAACAGCTCGCACATCTCCTCTTCGCTGCGCATATATTGCTGAGGACTGTAGTTGCGCGGACGTTTGGGATCGTCCAGCGTGTAGCCGTCGTGAATCGCTACGCGGATTTCGTGCGCATCGAAATCTTCTTCATTCAGGAAGCAGACTTCATTGGTGGCCACCACCGGCACCGATTCAGCGATCGCCAGTTCCACCGCGGCGTGCAGATACGCCTCTTCGTCTGGCCGGCCGGTGCGCGTCAGTTCCAGGTAATAGCGGTTGGGAAAATGCTGCTGGTAGAAACTCAGGCACTGCGCCACCAGCGCGTTATTGCCGCGCAGCAGGCTGCGACCAACGTCGCCGCGCCGTCCGCCCGACAGCAGAATCACCCCTTCGCCCAGCTCCAGGAGCCAGTCGCGATCGATAATCGGTCCGGCGATACCGTATCCGCGCTGGTAAGCGCGCGAAATCAGTAGCGTCAGATTCTGGTAACCGGTGTTATTAGCGGCCAGCACGGTGAGCTGCGTCAGCTCATCGCCCATCAAATCGCTGGCCACCTGGAAGTCGGCCCCGACGATCGGTTTGATACCGGCGCTGTGCGCGCTGCCATAAAAGCGCACCAGCCCGCACAGGTTGGTGTAGTCGGTGATGGCAATGGCGGGCATGCCGAGCGCGGCCGCCTTTTTTACCAGCGGCCCGGTCTTGGCCAGACCATCGACCATGGAGTAATCGCTGTGTACGCGCAGATGTATAAAACGAGGTTCAGCCATATCAGTTTCCGGTTAAAACAGCGTCAGGCTATTAAAGCGTAGTCGGCTGGCGCGCGGCCAGCACATCAGCATCAATCAGGGCGTTACGCACCGGCGCAAAGCTGCGGCGGTGGTGAGGTGTGGCACCAAACTGCGTCAGTTTTTCCATGTGCAGCGCGGTCGGATAGCCTTTGTGCTGGGCGAAACCGTACTGCGGAAACAGCAGGTCCAGCTCGGCCATTTCACGGTCGCGCGTGACTTTGGCAATAATCGAGGCGGCGCTGATTTCCCGCACCAGACTATCGCCCTTCACCACCGCCTGCGACGGCATCGGCAGCGCCGGACAGCGGTTGCCATCAATCAGGACAAAATCCGGTGCAATATGCAGACCGGCAACCGCGCGCTGCATCGCCAGCATGGTGGCGTGCAGGATGTTCAGCTGATCGATCTCTTCCGGTTCAGCGCGGCCCAGGCTCCACGCCAGCGCTTTCTCTTTGATTTCATCAAACAGCGCAAGGCGGCGCTTTTCAGACAGCTTTTTGGAATCCGCCAGGCCGGCAATCGGCCGCGCTGGATCGAGGATCACGGCGGCGGTCACCACGGCACCGACCAGCGGGCCACGTCCGACTTCATCAACGCCGGCAATCAGCCGGGCATCAGGATAGATAAATTCAGCCATTGGCAATCTCCAGTACCGCATCCGCCGCCTGTTCGTCGGCGTTCCAGCGAATCTGCTGATGCAATTGGGTGAAAGTGGCCAGCAGCGCGTCACGCTCCGGACCGGCATGCAGCAGCGGCTCCAGCGCCGCGGCTAACGCTGCAGGCTGGCACTCCTCCTGCAGCAGCTCCTGCACCAGCTCACGGCCGGCCAGCAGGTTAGGCAGCGAAACGTACGGGGTTTTCACCAGCCGCTTCGCCAGCCAGAAGGTGAACGGCTTCATACGATAGCCCACCACCATCGGGCATTTCGCCAGCATGCACTCCAGCGCTGCAGTGCCGGAAGCCAGAATCGCCGCGTCGCTGGCGATCATCGCCTGGCGCCCTTTGCCATCCAGCAGGTGCATCGGCAATTCCGGCGCGACGCTGGCTTTAATCTGCTCGAACTGCGCGCGCCGCTTCGCGTTAACCAGCGGCACCACGATCTCCAGCGCCGGATAGCGCTGGCGCAGCAGCTGTGCAGCGCGCAGGAAATCGGCGCTGAGCATCTCCACTTCCGCGCCACGGCTGCCCGGCAGCAGGCCAAGGCACAGCGCATCGTCAGCGATGCCTAATTCACGCCGCGCGGCCAGTTTGTCCGGCTGCAGCGGCATCGCATCGGCCATGGTGTGCCCGATAAAGCGGCACGGCACGTTGTAGCGATCGTAAAACGCTTTTTCAAAAGGCAGAAACGCCAGCACCAGATCGGTGTTGCGGCCAATTTTGAACACGCGCTTTTGTCGCCAGGCCCACACGGAGGGACTGACATAATGAATGGTGCGAATGCCGGCACGCTTGAGGTTGCCTTCCAGCGTGATGTTGAAATCCGGGGCATCGATGCCGACGAAGACATCCGGCCGCAGCTCGGTAAAGCGCTGGGTTAAATCCTTGCGGATGTGCAGCAAACGGCGCAGGCGGCCAAGCACCTCAACGATGCCCATTACCGCCAGCTCTTCCATCTCGTACCAGGCTTCGCAGCCTTCGGCCTGCATCAGCGGACCGGCAACGCCAACGAAGCGCGCGTCAGGATGGCGCGCTTTCAGCGCACGAATCAATCCGGCACCAAGAATATCGCCGGAGGTTTCTCCGGCGACCAGGGCAATCGTTAAGGGACGCACTGACATGAATTAACGAATCAATCCACGGGTAGAACGGGCAAAGAAGTCGTAGAAAGGCTGCACTTCGCTATGAAGTTTGGCCAGTTCTTCAATCTCCGGCTTCACTTCATCCAGCGTTTTACCGCTGCGGTACAGCAGCTTGTACGCGTTACGAATGGCGTGCAGTGCTTCTTTGCTGAAGCCACGACGCTTCAGGCCTTCGATATTGACACCGAACGGCGTGGCATGGTTGCCCTGCGCAATCACATACGGCGGCACGTCCTGCGCGACGCCGGAACAACCGCCTACCATCACGTGGGCACCAATGGTGCACCACTGGTGCACCGCCGTCACGCCGCCGATGATGGCAAAATCATCCACGGTAACGTGGCCGCCCAGCGTTACGTTGTTGGCCAGAATACAGCGATTGCCGATCACGCAGTCATGAGCAATGTGCGCATTGACCATCAGCAGGTTGTCGCTGCCGACTTTGGTCAGGCCGCCACCCTGCGTGGTGCCACGATGAATGGTGACGCTCTCGCGGATGCGGTTGCGATCGCCGACTTCAACGCGGGTCGGTTCACCGGCATATTTCAGATCCTGATTCACTTCGCCAATCGAAACGAACTGGTAGATCTGGTTATCTTTACCGATACGCGTGTGGCCATTCACCACCACGTGCGATTTCAGCACCGTGCCTTCACCAATTTCCACGTTCGCTCCGACAACACAAAACGGACCGATTTGGACGTTGGCGCCGATCACCGCACCTTCTTCAATGATGGACGTTGGATGGATGCTGGCGGTTGAATCAATCACTAATTATGCCTCCCGGCTACGGGCACACATCATGGTCGCTTCACAGACAATCTTACCGTCTACGGTTGCCACGCCTTTAAAGCGCGTCAGGCCACGGCGGGTCTTCTCGAAGGTGACTTCCATGATCATCTGGTCGCCCGGCACTACCGGACGCTTGAAACGGGCTTCGTCGATACCGGCGAAATAGTACAGCTCGCCCGGTTCCAGTTTTCCAACGCTTTTAAACGCCAGAATACCGGTCGCCTGCGCCATCGCTTCCAGGATCAGAACGCCTGGGAAAATCGGTTTACCAGGGAAGTGTCCCTGGAAAAACGGTTCATTAACAGAAACGTTCTTTACCGCACGCAGATATTTATGCTCTTCAAATTCCAGCACGCGGTCAACCAGCAAAAACGGGTAGCGGTGCGGCAGCAGTTCTAAAATCTCTTCAATTTTCAGAGTATGCGTTTCAGTTGTCAAAATACTCTTCCTGTCCTAAAAAATCTGATGGCAACAATAACACGGCCTGCACCGATCAAAATGATCTTTCGCAGGCCGCAAATCAGTTCAGTGGCGTTTCGCTTACCATGATACCTGCTGCCGCACTCTGGTTAACCCCGAGGTGAAAGAAGGTACGCTGCTTTATTATGAAAGCGGGTAGAGCCGGGATGTGCTCAGTCGTCTTTGCCGACCTTGCGTTCGATGGCTTTTAAGCGTTTGCTCATGTCATCGATGTTCATCACCAGCGCTGCCGTTTTACGCCAGGTTTTGTTGGGTTGCAGCGGGATACCCGATGAGTATACCCCAGGCTCTGTGATGGGACGCATGACCATGCCCATGCCGGTTACCGTCACTTTGTCACAGATTTCCATATGGCCGTTAATGACGCTGGCTCCGCCAATCATACAGTAACGCCCAATCTTCAGACTACCCGCCATGATCACACCACCGGCAACCGCGGTGTTATCACCAATCACGACGTTGTGCGCAATCTGACACTGGTTGTCTATGATAACACCATTGCCGATCAGAGTGTTATCCAGCGCACCGCGATCGATCGTGGTACAGGCACCAATTTCTACCCGATCGCCAATCACCACGGTGCCCAGCTGAGGAATTTTCACCCAGTTGCCGCGGTCGTTAGCATAACCGAAACCATCGGCACCAATCACGGTGCCAGACTGAATCAGACAATCCTGACCCATCTGAATCTCATGATAAACCGTAACGTTGGCCCACAGACGGGAACCACGGCCAATGCGCGTGCGCTTGCCGACAAAGCAGCCGGCGCCAATCACCACGTCATCACCCAGCTCAACGCCGGACTCGATGACCGCGTTAGCGCCCACCGAGACATTGCTCCCCAGCTTCGCGCTCGGATCGATCACGGCGCTGGGCGCGATATTTTGCGCGGGCTGCGGCGTGGTGTCCAGCAGTTGTGCCATGCGGGCATAAGTCAGGTAAGGGTTTTTCACCACCAGCGCGGCGGTTTTACACCACTCCAGATCCGCTTCCGTCAGCACCACGGCTGAGGCCTGAACCTGTGCGAGCTGCTCGCGGTAGCGGCTGTTGGCAAGAAAAGTGATTTGACCAGGGGTGGCGGATTGCATAGAAGCAATGCCGGAGATGGCGATATCGCCATCTCCGTGCAATTCTGCATCCAACTGCTGGGCTAAATCAGCCAGTCGAATTGATGACATCGATTATTTAACCTGTTTCAGCACGTCAGCAGTAATGTCTTTCGCGTTAGAAGCATAGGCAACGGCATTGGCGTCGATTACCACGTCATACCCTTCGCTGTCCGCCACTTTCTTCACTGCGTCCTGAATACGGCTCAGCAGTTTGTTACGCTCTTCCATCTGACGACGGCGGTTATCCTGATCGAAAGCCTGCGCTTTCGTCGAGAATGCTTCGCGCTGTGACATGATGTCTTTTTCCATGCGGCTGCGGTCGCTGGCCTTCATGGTTGAACCATCACGCTGCAGTTTCTGCATTTTAGTCTGCAGATCGCGCTCCTGGCTCTGCAGCTCAGTGGCACGGCCCTTGAATTCGTTTTCCAGCTGTTTAGCAACGGTCGCACGTTGCGGTAACTGTTGGAAAATGCTGGACACGTTTACCACTGCAATTTTGTCAGCAGCCTGAACGCCCGCGGAAACCGCTAAAGCAAGACCCAGACCTGCGGCACACAACAACTTTTTCACTATAAACTCCTTACCATCAACGTTTGTGTCAGCGACACAGTGTTGGCATCGTCCGGCTCCCGTCTGGCGCCGGCGCGATGCCGTACTACGACTCTGCTTCCGTGCTCAGAACCTTACCAGGTTTTACCGATGTTAAACTGGAACTGTTCTGCTTTGTCTCCCTCGACTTTTTTCACTGGCTGTGCGTAGGAGAACACCAGTGGTCCAAGTGGCGACATCCACTGCAGCGCAAGACCGGCAGAGACGCGAATGTTGTTCGGGTCGCTGTAGTCCGGAATGCCCGCCGCGCGGGTTTCCGCGGTGTTCTGCCACTTGGTATCCCAGACGGTACCGGCATCCATAAATACCGAGGTACGTACTGAGTTTGCATATTTTTCGCTCAGGAACGGCGTTGGCGTAATCAGCTCAAGGCTGGCGATCGCCATGGCGTTACCGCCCACCGCATCGTCAGACTTACAGATGCCGTCCGGATCGGTCAGATTACAGCTCGACGAACGATCGTTCAGATAAGCGGCTTTCGGACCAATGGTGTTGGACTGGAAGCCACGCACGGTGCTGGAACCGCCGGCGTAGAAGTTCTCATAGAACGGCATCTCTTTGCCACCGAGTCCGTCACCGTAGCCAACACGGCCACGACCCAGCACCACCCAGGTGCCATCACGGTTCAGCGGCACGTACTGCTGGGTGTCCAGCGTCGCTTTGTAGAACGAGTTATCAGAGCCCGGGATGGTCACTTTACCGTTCAGGTTGGTACGGTTACCGCGCGTCGGGAAGAAACCACGATCGAGCGTGTTGTACGTCCAGCCGTAGTTGAAGGTGAAGTCATCCGCAGAGAAATCACCGTCATCATTCAGCCCCTGATGACGACCCACCGAGTCAAGGTAACGCCACATCGCCACCTGCGGACGCATGTTGGACAGGTCGTTGTGCACATAACCTAAGCCGACGCGCAGCGTGTTGTTTTCGTTAACCGGGAAGCCGAGCGTACCGTCCACACCGTAACTTTTGTTGGTGTAGTCGGAGAGATCAGCATCATCCGCTTTAAAGTCGTTGTAGAAGAGGCGGCCGCCGAGGCTCACACCGTCCACCGTGAAGTACGGATCGGTGAGTGAGAATTCTGCGTAAGTCTGGTAGTCGTTCTTGGTACCGCTGATGCCGACGGTATTACCGGTGCCGAGCCAGTTCTCCTGGGTCACGCCAACCTGGAAGCTGACGCCACTCTCCGTACCGTAACCCACACCAAAGTTGAAGGTACCGGTGTTACGCTCTTTGACTTTGTAAACCACGTCAACCTGGTCTGGCGAGCCCGGAACGCGCTGGGTATCAACGTCCACGGTTTCGAAGTAACCGGTACGGTTCAGGCGCTCTTTGCCCTGATCGACGAGGTCGCTGCCCAGCCATGCGCCTTCCATCTGACGCATTTCGCGGCGCAGTACGGCATCTTTCGAGGTGTCGTTACCTTCAAAACGCACTTTACGCACGTAGTAACGGTTACCGGCATCAACGTTGATGTGCAGCTTAACGGTTTTATCCGCATCGTTGATTTCCGGCTGCGTCACCACGCGTGGATAGGCGTAGCCATAACGGCCCAGCAGCTTCTTGATGTCATCTTCCATCTGGGTGACTTTGGTGCCGTTATACAGCTCACCGTTTGGAATCTGCGTCAGGTGCTCAATTTCCGCCGAGTGGCCCGCCATGCTGCCGTTGACGATCACGCCGGCAATCTTGTACTGATCGCCTTCAGTGATGTTGACGGTGATGTAGATGCCTTTCTTGTCCGGCGTCAGGCTCACCTGCGTGGAATCAATATTGAAACGCGCATAACCGCGATCCAGATAGAAGCTGCGCAGGGTTTCGAGATCGCCCGCCAGTTTCTGTTTCTGGTATTTACGATCGCCCACCACGTTCCACCACGGCACTTCATCGCGCAGCTGGAAGCGGGAGATCAGTTCGTCTGAGCTGAACGCTTTGTTGCCGACAATGTTGATCTGCTGGATCTTGGCCGAGACGCCTTCCTGGAAGACGAATTTCAGATCGACACGGTTACGCGGCAGCGGCGTCGCGATGGCTTTGACGCTGGCGGTATATTTACCGACGCTGTAGTAAAAGTCCTCCAGCCCCTTCTCAATGGAAGAGAGCGTGGTGCGGTCAAGCGCTTCGCCAACGCGCACACCGGAGGCCTCAAGGTTCTCCTTCAGCTGATCCTCTTTCACCGCTTTGTTACCGGAGAAGGTGATGCTGGCAATGGTCGGACGTTCCTTCACCTGAACAATCAGGGTGGTGCCGTCACGCAGAACCTGGACATCTTCAAAGTTACCGGTAGCGAACAGTGAGCGAATGGTGTTTCTGATGTCATCATCATTCACCGTATCACCGACGCGTACCGGCATGCTGAGCAGAGCCGCGCCGACGGCGACTCGCTGTAGACCTTCGAAATGAATGTCCTTCACTACGAAATCGTCTGCACCGTAAACGGTGGCGCTGCTAAACAGCAGCGACGCTATGAGCAACTTTTTCATCGCCATCGTTGTTATGCGTTTTCCTAACACATCCCGCGCCTGTCTGCGTTCCAGCGATTACAGGCGAGAGAAATCATTGAAAAGTGCAAGCCCCATTAAAAGCACCAGCAAAATTGAGCCGATGCGATAACT
This sequence comes from gamma proteobacterium symbiont of Lampromicra miyakona, assembly GCF_059730895.1. Lineage (NCBI taxonomy): Bacteria > Pseudomonadati > Pseudomonadota > Gammaproteobacteria > gamma proteobacterium symbiont of Lampromicra miyakona. The sequence continues at coordinate 3,152,868 of NZ_AP035932.1, forward strand.
GAAGTCCTGAACTCGCTCGGACACCGGTCCACCTTTGATCTTTTCGATCGCCAGAAAGAGCAGATGTCCACCATCTAAAACCGGCAGAGGGAACAGATTGATGATCCCTAAGTTGACGCTAATCAGCGCGAGGAACATCAGGTAATAAATCACCCCATATTCAGCTGATAATCCGGCACCCTGCGCAATCGAAATTGGCCCGCTCAGGTTATTCAGCTTGACGTCCCCGGTTATCAACTTGCCCAGCATCGAAACCGTCAGCTTCATCAGTTGCCAGGTTTTGACACCGGCTTCACCAATCGCGGCGAAAGGTCCGTACTGTTTTACCGTTTTGTACTCATCCGGCAGCGGGATCACACGCGGGATCACCCCGGCAAAACCTTCCGCTGCGTTACCCGGTTTCGCTTCCGGCGTTAGCGTCAGCGTTAACGGTTCACCGTTACGCTCAACCTCCAGCGCCATGTTTTTGCCGGGATTATCCCGAACCTGAGCCGCAAAAACCTGCCATTGCGTTAATGGCTGACCATCGACTTTAACGATCCTGTCGCCGGCTTGCAAACCGGCAGCACTTGCCGGTGAACGCGCCTGCACTTCTGCCAGCGTGGTTTCGATTTGCGGCCCGCGCGGTCGAATACCTAAAGCGACCACCGGGTCCTGTTTGTCCGGTTCAAATTGCCAGTCACGCAGATTGAGCTGCTTCTGCTGCGTCGCCTGCTGACCAAACTGTGACACGGTCAGCGTGGCGCTGCTGTCGCCGATTTTACCGATCAGCGCCAGGCGCACAGCATCCCAGTCAGGCGTTTCGATACCGTCAACCGCTTTAAGTTCCATGCCGGAGGTAATTTGCGCTTCTGCCGCGACGGAACCGCTCATAATTTCGCCGACCACCGGGCGAACACCCGGCACCCCATGGATGAACACCACCCAGTAGGCAAACACGGCAAAAATGAAATTTGCGATGGGACCGGCGGCAATGATTGAGGCACGCTGCAGCACGGTTTTATTGTTGAAGGCCTGATGACGCAGCTCAGCGGGCACGCTCTCTACGCGCTCGTCGAGCATTTTGACGTAGCCACCGAGCGGAATCAGCGCGATCACGTATTCCGTGCCCTGGCGGTCAGTGCGACGCCACAGGGCTTTGCCGAAACCGATCGAGAAGCGTTCTACTTTGACACCGCAGCGACGCGCCACCCAGAAGTGGCCGAACTCGTGCACCGTAATCAGCACGCCGAGCGCCACGATAAAGGCGACAAAACTCCAGAGTATGCTCAACATCGTCGCTTATCCTCAGAGGGTGCGGAACACCAGCAGCAGCAGGCAGGCAAATACCGGCACCGCGGCTGTCAGGCTATCAATGCGATCGAGGATACCACCGTGGCCCGGAATCAGGTTACCGCTGTCTTTGATACCGGCTTCACGTTTGAACATACTTTCCGTGAGATCGCCCAGCACGGAGGCCAGCGTGGCAATCACGGCGCAGATAATCAGCGTGCCCGGCGCCACCGACAGCGGGGCCAGCAGCGCAAACAGCCAGGCGATAATCGCCGATGACAGCAGTCCGCCAAAGAAGCCTTCCCAGGTTTTGCCCGGCGAGACTTTCGGCGCCAGCTTATGCTTGCCGAACAGACGACCAAACATGTAAGCACCGGAATCCGCGCCCCAGACGAGGAACATCACGAACAGCAGCCACCAGGCGCCGGCGAAATGGTCGGTGTCATAGTGATACTGGCGCAGCGCCATCATGCCCCAGAAGAACGGCACCACGGTCAGCACGCCAAACAGCAGGCGCAGCGGACGCGATGCGCGCCACAGCGCAGCGGAGGCCGGATAAAACAGCACGAGAAACAGCGCGACAATCCACCAGCCCAGCGAGGCCCAGAGCGAGCTCTCCATCTGGAACTGGTGCAGATTACGTTGATAGGGTTGCAGGGTGAACAGCATCACCGCCAGCAGCAGGCCGCATAGCACCGCCAGCCAGATACGCTGCTGACGCGTTGCCATCCCCGCCAGCTGCCCCCACTCCCAGGCGGCAAGCATGCAGATGATGATGGTGGTAATCGCAAAACCGGACAGCGGCAACCAAAACAGAGCAGCGATCACCAGCGGAATCAGAATAAACGCGGTGATCAGACGAGACTTCAGCAAAGGTTACCCCCAGGTTGCTCAGGCGCCGCCTGGTGCAGCGCCGCCATAGCGTCGCTCCCGCAGAGAGAATGCATTCAGTGCACCTTCAAAAACGTGTTCATCAAAATCAGGCCAGAGAACATCGGTAAACCAAAACTCAGCATAGGCGATCTGCCACAGCAGGAAGTTGCTGATCCGATGCTCTCCCCCGGTCCTTATCACTAAATCCACCGGCGCCAGCTCCTGCATACACAGATGCGGAGCCAGACTTTCTTCAGTTATCTGGTCAGGACGTAGCAGTCCTTCCTGAACCTGTTCAGCCAGTTTTTTTACACCCTGGATAATATCCCAACGGCCGCCATAGTTGGCAGCAATGTTGAGGGTGAGTCCATCATTTTGCTGAGTCAGTTCCTCGGCGCGGCGAATGCGTTCCTGAATGCGGTTATTGAAACGGCTGATATCACCAATAATGCGCAGACGCACATTGTGCTTGTGCAGGCTTTTGACTTCGCTGTCGAGCGCCCAGACAAACAATTCCATTAAGGCCGTCACTTCCTGTACCGGTCGGCTCCAGTTTTCACTGCTGAACGCATAGAGCGTGAGCGCTTCCAGCTTGTTGCTGACCGCAAAGCTGACAGCCCGGCGTACTGATTTTACCCCGGCTTTGTGGCCTGAAATACGCAGTTTGCCCTGATTTTTTGCCCAGCGACCATTACCATCCATAATGATGGCCACGTGACGTGGCGTGCAGTACGACCCGTCATCGATTGTATTGTGATTGTTGGACGACATAACGCGTAATAATTCCTTTCATCAGAAATGCTGTGGTTTCTGAATACATTGCGCCTGCGGCAAACGCCGGTAACCTCACCGGATGACATCGAAACAATGTCGGGCCGTAAAACGCGAGCGAGCGACTATACCATTTTCACCCTGAGCGAACAAATAGCGCCACCATCAACCGGCTAAACGAAAGCGCGGCAGCAACGCCGTGGCCCGCACGCGTGCGATCCGATCAATCTCCATCACGTCATCCACGCTGCACGGCTCCTGACACTGCAGGGTTGCCAGCACTTCACTGTTGATGGCCGCGATATCGGTAAAGCGAATCTGATGCTGCAGAAATGCCGCTACCGCGACTTCATTGGCTGCGTTCAGCGTGGTGGTGGCCGCCTGTCCGGTTGCGCATGCATCGATTGCCAGCTTCAGGCAGGGATAGCGTTCGTAGTCCGGCTCAGCAAACGTCAGCGCCTTCATTCGGGTGAAATCAAGCGGCGTTACGCCTGCGGTAATACGTGCCGGCCAGGCCATGCTGTGGGCGATTGGCGTGCGCATATCGGGTGAACCCAGCTGTGCCAGCACGCTACCATCGCAGTATCGCACCATGGAGTGAATCACCGACTGCGGATGCAGGATGACCTCCATTTGTGCGTCGGTGGCGTTAAACAGCCAGCGGGCTTCAATGTATTCAAGACCTTTATTCATCATGGTGGCCGAATCAACGGAGATTTTACGCCCCATTGACCAGTTCGGATGCGCACAGGCCTGATCTGGCGTCATAGCGGCCAGCTCGGCTAATGGCGTGTCACGAAAAGGACCACCCGATCCCGTAAGGAGAATCGACTCGATGCCATTCTCCCGCAGATCAGCGTACCCCAACTGATGCTGTATGGAAGCGGGCAAACTCTGAAAAATGGCGTTGTGCTCGCTGTCGACCGGCAGCAGCTGCGCCTGATGCTGGCGTACCGCCTCCATAAACAAACGGCCGCATGTGACAAGCGATTCTTTATTGGCAAGCAGGACGGTTTTGCCGGCACGAATGGCGGCCAGCGTCGGTTGTAAACCGGAAGCGCCCACAATGGCGGCCATCACCTGATCGACCTTATCCAGCGCGGCCAGTTCGCAGGCGGCCTGAACGCCGGAGAGCACTTCCGTATCGATGTTGAGTGCTTTCAGTCGTTCACGCAGCGTCGCAGCGGAAGCGTCGTCGGACATCGCCGCGTAGCGCGGTTTAAATTGCTGACACTGTTCGGCCATCAGCGCCACATTTTGACCTGCCACCAGCGCAGTCACCTGATAGCGTTCAGGATGCGCCGCCACTACCGCCAGCGTGCTGGTGCCAATTGAGCCGGTCGAACCCAGCAGAGTTAATCGCTTCATGGTGCTGTCCCTGTGAAGTCGTGGTGCGCGCCCGCGCGTACGCCGGGCACAATGTAAAACGCCGCCAGAGTCGTACTACGTCTCTGAACGGCGTTTTGTCAGGCAAATGACGGAATCAGAATTCCATCAGTTCCTTCTCTTTCTCGGCCAGCGCCGCATCAACGTGCTTGATGCGAACGTCGGTCATTTTCTGGATCTCGTCCTGCGAGCGACGTTCGTCGTCTTCGCTGATCTCTTTGTCTTTCAGCAGCGCCTTGATCTTGTCGTTCGCGTCACGGCGCACGTTGCGCACGGAAACACGGCCCTGCTCGGCTTCGCCACGCACAACCTTGATCAGATCTTTACGACGCTCTTCGGTCAGCGCAGGCAGTGGAACACGAATGTCGCTACCGGCTGAGCTTGGGTTGAGGCCGAGGTCAGAAGCCATGATGGCTTTCTCGACTGCCGGACCCATTGAGCGATCGAACACGTTGATTTTCAGCGTGCGTGAATCTTCAACGGTGACGCTGGCCAGCTGACGCAGCGGCGTTGGCGTACCGTAATATTCCACAACGATGCCGTCGAGCAGTGAAGGCGAAGCACGACCGGTGCGCACTTTGCTGATGGTGTTTTTGAATGCTTCCACGCATTTGTCCATGCGCGTTTCAGCATCTTTTTTAATATCGTTAATCACGTTGAAACCCTTGGATTCGGTTTGACCTGGCCACTTCCGGACGCAGCGGAACGGAAACGGTATCGATAAACATCGATCATCCTGAATGCTGCGCGACAGCAGTGCAGCGCGCCAACAGAATATACCTTATTTTATCCTGCGTCGGGTATTAATGCGTAATCAGGGTGCCTTCTTTTTCACCCATCACTACGCGACGCAGCGCGCCAGGCTTGTTCATATTGAAGACGCGGATCGGCAGTTGATGGTCGCGCGCCAGCGTAAAGGCGGCCAGATCCATCACTTTCAGCTCTTTTTCCAGCACTTCACCGTAGGTCAGCTGTTCATACAGCGTGGCATCCGGATTTTTCACCGGGTCGGCTGAGTAGACGCCGTCGACCTTGGTAGCTTTCAGTACCACGTCCGCTTCGATTTCGATGCCGCGCAGGCAGGCCGCTGAGTCGGTGGTAAAGAACGGGTTGCCGGTACCGGCAGAGAAGATCACCACGCGGTTATTGCGCAGCAGGCTGATGGCTTCTGCCCAGCTGTAGTTATCACACACGCCGTTCAGCGGAATCGCCGACATCAGGCGCGCGTTGACGTACGCACGATGCAGTGCGTCACGCATTGCCAGGCCGTTCATCACGGTCGCCAGCATCCCCATGTGGTCGCCGACCACGCGGTTCATGCCTGCCTGCGCCAGACCCGCGCCACGGAACAGGTTACCGCCACCAATTACCACACCCACCTGAATGCCCAGCTCAACCAGCTCTTTCACCTCTTGCGCCATACGGTCAAGCACGCTCGCGTCGATACCAAAACCTTCGGCACCCTGCAGTGCTTCGCCGCTCAGTTTCAGTAAGATACGTTGATATACAGGTTTTGCGTTGGTCGCCATGGTCAATTCTTCCTGGAAGATAAGATGAATGAGAAGTTAAATCCGATCGATCATCCGCTTAGCGCGTGAGAAAAGCTATTGGGATGAGACTGAAAATTGCTGCGCCAAAACGCAGACAAAAAAGAACCGCCTCTCGGCGGTTCCTGCAAACCATTAAGACTGTTTGGACATGGCAGCAACTTCGGCTGCAAAGTCAGATTCAACTTTCTCAATGCCTTCGCCCACTTCGAAGCGGATGAAGTTGATCACGTCAGCGCCCTGCTCTTTCAGCGCCTGGCCAACGGTTTTGCTTGGGTCGATAACGAAAGCCTGACCGGTCAGAGAGACTTCGCCGGTGAATTTCTTCATGCGGCCTTCAACCATCTTCTCTGCGATCTCTTTTGGCTTGCCAGACTGCATCGCGATGTCCAGCTGAACCTGGTACTCTTTCTCAACCACGTCAGCAGAAACGTCTTCTGGTTTAACGAATTCAGGCTTGCTCGCTGCAACGTGCATCGCGATCTGCTTGATCAGATCTTCGTTAGCGCCTTTCGCTGAAACCAGAACGCCGATGCGCGCGCCGTGCAGGTAGCTACCCAGCTCTGCGCCTTCGAGGACAGCAACACGACGGATGTTGATGTTCTCACCGATTTTCGCAACCAGTGCCACGCGCTCTTCTTCGAACTGCGCTTTCAGAACTTCCACATCAGTCACTTTACCGGCAGCAGCAGCGTCCAGCACTTTGTCAGCAAAGGCCTGGAAACCGGCATCTTTTGCCACGAAGTCAGTCTGGCAGTTCACTTCCAGAATCACGCCATAGTCGCCAGCGATTTTGGTTTTGATCACGCCGTCAGCAGCCACGTTGCCTGCTTTCTTAGCAGCTTTGATCGCACCAGACTTACGCATGTTCTCGATCGCCAGCTCAATGTCGCCGTTCGCTTCGGTCAGCGCTTTTTTGCAGTCCATCATGCCTGCGCCAGTACGCTCGCGCAGTTCTTTTACCAGTGCAGCGGTAATTTCAGCCATTCCAGAATCCTCGATTCGTCTCGCAGTGCTTTCACACTGTCAGAAACTTGTTGCGGAAAATTTACTTGCCCCGCCAGCCCGAACAGGGTGCGTGACTAAGTGAGATAAATAAAGGGGCCTTCACGGCCCCTTAACAGATCACATCTGATGTCTAAGGGCTCTCAGAAAGAGCGAACCTTATTAAGCTTCAGCAGCTTCTTCAGCCTGCTCAGCCAGGTCCTGTGAACGGCCTTCGCGCACGGTAGTGGCAACGGCAGTCAGGTACAGGCTTACAGCACGGATCGCATCGTCGTTACCTGGGATAACGAAATCAACGCCGTCTGGATCAGAGTTAGTATCAACGATAGCAAATACCGGGATACCCAGGTTGTTTGCTTCTTTGATTGCGATGTGTTCGTGGTCAGCGTCAACAACGAACAGTGCATCCGGCAGACCGCCCATATCTTTGATACCGCCCAGGCTGTTTTCCAGCTTGGCCAGCTCACGAGCACGCATCAGTGCTTCTTTCTTGGTCAGTTTGTCGAAAGTACCGTCCTGAGACTGAGTTTCCAGATCTTTCAGGCGTTTGATTGACTGACGAACGGTTTTCCAGTTGGTCAGCATACCACCCAGCCAGCGGTGGTTAACGAAGAACTGGTCGCAGCTCAGTGCAGACTCTTTTACCGCTTCGGCAGCAGCGCGCTTGGTACCAACAAACAGAATCTTACCTTTACGGGAAGAGATCTTGTTCAGCTCAGCCAGGGCTTCGTTGAACATTGGTACGGTTTTCTCAAGATTGATGATGTGAACTTTGTTACGCGCACCGAAAATGAATGGCTTCATTTTTGGGTTCCAGTAACGGGTCTGGTGACCGAAGTGAACACCAGCCTTGAGCATGTCGCGCATGGAAACAGTTGCCATGATTACCTCTAAAAGTTTGTTTGGGGTTGGGCCTCCATGTATCCCATACAACCGACCTCTTACGAGGCACCCCGGCGTACGTGTCGATACATGTGTGTTTTAGTACACATAATGAGATTTATGCGTTTCCTGCCCTCTCATACGAGGTGACAGAGAATCGTCGGCGCGCTTTATACCACAATGCGCAGGAATACGCCAACAGTTGTTAGCATGAGCGGCAGGCTGTAATCCCGATTTGGCAGCCCATTTGCTGACTGCTAACATGACTGCCACAGAACTCATTATTGTCGAAAATTGCGGCGATTGCGGATTATTTAATGGCCATTTCAATCAAAACCCCAGAAGAAATCGAAAAAATGCGCGTGGCGGGCCGTCTGGCTGCAGAAGTGCTGGAGATGATCGCTCCACACGTCGTGCCGGGCGTCACCACCGGCGAGCTTGACCGTCTGTGCCACCAGCACATCACCGAAAAGCAGCAGGCCATTTCAGCCTGTCTCGGCTACCACGGCTTCCCGAAATCGGTGTGTATTTCGGTCAACGAAGTGGTATGTCACGGTATTCCCAGCGACGATCGCGTGCTGAAAGACGGGGATATCGTTAACGTCGACGTCACGGTGATCAAAGATGAGTACCATGGCGATACGTCAAAGATGTTCATCGTCGGCAAACCGACGATTCAGGGTGAGCGCCTGTGCCGGGTTACGCAGGAGAGCCTGTACATTGCGCTGCGTCTGGTGAAGCCGGGCATTCGCCTGCGTGAACTGGGCCGGGCGATTCAGAAATACGTGGAAGCTCAGGATTTTTCCGTGGTGCGCGAGTATTGCGGACACGGCATCGGTAAAGGTTTCCATGAAGAGCCGCAGGTGCTGCATTACGATGCCGACGACAGCGGCGTGGTGCTGCAGGCTGGCATGACGTTTACCGTCGAACCGATGGTAAACGCCGGTGATTATCGCATCCGCACCATGAAAGATGGCTGGACGGTGAAAACCAAAGATCGCAGCTTGTCCGCACAGTATGAGCATACTATTGTGGTGACGGAAAACGGCTGTGAAATCCTGACGCTGCGCGCCGACGACACTATTCCAGCGGTGCTGGAAAACAACGCGTAACGCTCGTCATCAGGATAACAGGCCGGCTCAAAACGAACGCCTGTCAGTTTAGGTTCACCATCCCTGCACCTCCCGTAGCGGCGCCATCAGTTGCGCGTTAACCCGCGCCGCTACTACGGTGATGTCACGGACGGAGGCTAACTGAACGGCATCACGGCGTTAAGCCCGCTTTTTATGGCGCAGAAGAGGCATGTTGATGAGTGGTAGCGTGACCGAAGCAGTACACAAAGGCCTGACCGATTCCCCCGCCAGCTGGCCAGACGACGCGCTGACGCGCGACAAACTCAAACAGTATCTTGAACAGTTCCAGCAGCATCTGGGCAGCGCTTTTGACGCCGGCAGCGATATCGAATCGCTGATTGATGCGCGCACGCTGTTTATCGATCGCCTGCTGCGCCGGCTGTGGCGGCTGTTTGGCTTTGACCAGATGAAAGAGATCGCGCTGGTGGCGGTGGGCGGCTATGGCCGCGGCGAGCTGCATCCGCTGTCGGACATCGACGTGCTGATCCTGAGCCGCCAGCCACTGGACGAAGCTGCCGCGCAGCGCACCTCAGAATTACTGACGCTGATGTGGGATCTCAAGCTGGAGGTCGGCCACAGCGTACGCACGCTGGAAGAGTGTCTGCTGGAGGGCTTGTCGGATCTCACCGTCGCCACCAACCTGATTGAGTCTCGCATGCTGACCGGCGACGTGGCGCTGTTTCTCGAACTGCAAAAGAATATCTTCAGCGACGGTTTCTGGCCGTCGTCATGCTTCTTCGCCGCCAAAATTGAGGAGCAGCTGGAACGCCATCAGCGTTATCACGGCACCAGCTACAACCTCGAACCGGATATCAAAAGCAGCCCGGGCGGGCTGCGCGACATTCATACTCTGCAGTGGGTCGCGCGCCGCCACTTTGGCGCCACCACCATGGATGAGATGGTCGGTTTTGGCTTTCTCACTGAAGCAGAGCGCAATGAGATCAATGAGTGCCAGGAATTTCTCTGGCGCATCCGTTTCGCGCTGCACCTGACGCTGCCGCGCTACGATAACCGCTTACTGTTCGATCGCCAGCTCAACGTGGCACAGCGCCTCAACTATGGCGGCGAAGGCAATGAGCCGGTTGAGCGCATGATGAAGGATTTCTATCGCGTCACGCGCCGTATCGGCGAGCTGAACCAGATGCTGCTGCAGCTGTTTGACGAAGCCATTCTGGCGCTGTCGACCACCGAGAAGCCGCGCAGCATCGATGAGGATTTTCAGCTGCGCGGTAATCTGATCGACCTGCGCGATCCCACGCTGTTTGAGCGCGAGCCGCAGGCGATTCTGCGCATGTTTTACGTGATGGTGCGTAACGAAACCATCACCGGCATCTATTCCACCACGCTGCGCCAGCTGCGCTACGCCCGCCGTCATCTGCAACAGCCGCTGTGTCAGATCCCCGAAGCGCGCCGCACCTTTATGGCGATTCTGCGCCATCCAGGCGCGGTAAAGCGCGCGCTGCTGCCGATGCATCGCCACAGCGTACTGTGGGCCTATACGCCGCTGTGGGGCAACATTGTCGGCCAGATGCAGTTCGACCTGTTTCACGCCTACACCGTGGATGAGCACACCATCCGCGTGTTGCAGAAGCTGGAAAGTTTTGCCGACGAAGCCACGCGCCCGATGCACCCGCTGTGCGTCGAGCTGTGGCCGCGTCTGCCGCAGCCGGAGCTGCTGCTGATGGCCGCGCTGCTGCACGATATCGCCAAAGGGCGCGGTGGTGACCACTCGATTCTCGGCGCGCAGGATGCGCTGGACTTTGCTGAGCTGCATGGCCTCAATTCGCGCGAAATGCAGCTGGTGGCGTGGCTGGTGCGTCATCACCTGCTGATGTCGGTGACTGCTCAGCGTCGCGACATTCAGGATCCCACGGTGATTCAGCAGTTTGCTGAAGTGATGCAAAATGAAAACCGGCTGCGCTATCTGGCCTGCCTGACAGTTGCCGACATCTGCGCTACCAATGAAAGCCTGTGGAACAGCTGGAAACAGAGCCTGCTACGTGAACTGTTCTTCGCCACCGAAAAACAGCTGCGACGCGGTATGGAGAACAGCCCGGATCTGCGCGAGCGCGTGCGTCATCACCGGCTGCAGGCACTGGCGCTGCTGCGCATGGAAAATCTCAACGAAGAGCGCCTGCACCATATCTGGAGCCGCTGCCGCGCCGACTACTTCCTGCGCCATACGCCCAACCAGCTGGCGTGGCACGCGCGGCATCTGATCAATCATGACCTCAGCAAACCGCTGGTGCTGGTAAGCCCGCAGGCCACGCGCGGCGGCACCGAGATCTTCATCTGGAGCCCGGATCGCCCTTACCTGTTTGCCGCCGTAGCCGGAGAGCTCGATCGCCGTAATCTGAGCGTGCACGATGCGCAGATCTTTACCAGCCGCGACGGCATGGCCATGGACACCTTTATTGTGCTGGAGCCGGACGGCAGTCCGCTGGCAGCAGATCGCCATCCGCTGATTATTCAGGCGCTGGAGCAGGCGATCACGCAAACGCAGTGGGTGCCACCGCGTACGCGCCGGCCGTCGTCACGTCTGAAACACTTCAGCGTCGATACCGAAGTCAACTTTTTGCCCACCCATACCGACCGCCGCAGCTATCTGGAGCTGGTGGCGCTGGACCAGCCCGGTTTGCTGGCGCGCGTCGGCGAAGTGTTTGCTGACCTCGGTGTTTCGCTGCACGGCGCCCGCATCAGTACCATCGGCGAACGGGTGGAGGATTTGTTCATCCTTGCCAACAGCGAACGACGTGCGCTGGATGCCGAAATGCGTTCCGTGCTGCAACAACGGTTGACAGAGGTACTTAATCCAAACGATAAAATGTGACCCGGCTTCCATTCTTCACGTTGCCGATGCATTGGCCTGGTGACACGGCCCATCCGTGGATCTCGCTCGGATAGGCGCGCCACCGTTCTGCAGCATGAAGGATGTTTGCCCGATAATTTTACTCTGCACGCCAGCTGGCGTGCATCCGCAATGACAGACTCAGGAATTAAATATGCAACAGTTACAGAGCGTTATCGAATCTGCCTTTGAACGCCGCGCCGACATTACGCCGACCAGCGTAGACAGCGCCACCCGTGAAGCGATCAACCAGGTGATTGGCCTGCTGGACAGCGGTGAACTGCGCGTGTCAGAAAAGATCAACGGCGAATGGGTAACGCATCAGTGGCTGAAAAAAGCGGTACTGCTGTCGTTCCGTATCAACGACAACCAGGTGATCGACGGGGCAGAAACCCGCTTCTACGACAAAGTGCCGATGAAATTTGCCGGCTGGGATGAAGCGCGCTTTAAAAGCGCCGGCTTCCGCGTCGTGCCACCGGCCGCAGTGCGTCAGGGTGCATTCATCGCGCGCAACACCGTGCTGATGCCGTCCTATGTCAACATCGGTGCGTATGTCGATGAAGGCACCATGGTTGATACCTGGGCCACCGTCGGCTCCTGTGCGCAGATTGGTAAAAACGTGCATCTGTCCGGCGGCGTCGGCATCGGCGGCGTACTGGAACCGCTGCAGGCCAATCCAACCATCATCGAAGATAACTGCTTTATCGGTGCCCGTTCTGAGATCGTTGAAGGCGTGATCGTCGAAGAAGGCTCGGTGATCTCCATGGGCGTTTACATCGGCCAGAGCACCAAAATTTATGACCGCGAAACCGGTGAAGTGCACTACGGTCGCGTACCGGCGGGTTCGGTGGTGGTTTCCGGTAACCTGCCGTCTAAAGATGGCAGCTACAGCCTGTACTGTGCGGTGATCGTGAAGAAAGTTGACGCGAAAACGCTGGCAAAAACCGGCATCAACGAACTGCTGCGTACCATCGATTAAGTTTTTTCTTCCCGCTTATTTTTATAGCCACGGGCCTGTATTCAGGCCCGTCATTTTTTCTTTACACTTCTACCGCTATTACCTGTTTCGCGCCGCGAATTAACAGGTGCGTTTGTTTTTCAAACAGGTCATAATCCGCGCCAGTTAACTCCGGTCGCGCACTGTTCATCCCGGTTTTTGTGTCTACAGTTGATTAAGTATGCCGTAAGCGTTCGGTTCGTTGCGCTTATTACGCAGCCGAATGATGATGATAATCCTGCGCGCTCACTCACTCTCAGATGGAATATAAACGCTATGTACGACAACCTGAAAAGCTTAGGTATCAGCAATCCTGAAGACATTGACCGCTACAGCCTGCGTCAGGAAGCCAACAACGACATCCTGAAAATCTACTTCCGTAAAGACAAGGGCGAGTTCTTCGCCAAAAGCGTGAAGTTTAAATACCCGCGTCAGCGCAAAACCGTGGTGGCCGATCACACCACCCAGGGTTATAAAGAGATTCAGGAAATCAGCCCTAACCTGCGCTACGTGATCGACGAACTGGATCAGATCTGCCAGCGCGATCAGGTAGAGGTGGATCTGAAGCGCAAAATCCTCGCCGATCTGCGCCATCTGGAGAACGTGGTGTCGAACAAAATCGCGGAAATCGAATCCGATCTCGATCAGCTGACCCGCAACGGTCGCTAATTCCCGCCGCTTCTCAGGCCAGCCGCTGCTGGCCTTTTTTATGCCTGCTCATCAAGCTGCAGCGCCACATACAGCAGCAGCCGATCGTCAAAGTTCGCCAGGTTAAGGCCGGTCAGTTCCGAGATGCGGTTCAGGCGGTACTCCAGCGTATTGCGATGAATAAACAGCGCGCGCGCCGTGGCGCTCGGCTGCACGTTGTGGCTGAACCACGCAACCAGCGTCCGCCGCAGCAAACCGTTATTGTCCATACTCTTCAGCTTTGCCAGCGGACGTGCCAGCTCGCTGGCCTGCCAGCCGCCGCGCAGGCTATCCAGCAGCACTGGCAGCACCAGATCCTGATAGAAGAAGCTCCGCTGCTGCGGCATGCGCTGTTTGCCCACCATCATGGTGGTGCGGGCGGTGCGGTAAGAGCGCGCAATGCTGCCGGGCCCGGTAAAGAAATTGCCGAGCGCGATACGCATCCGCACCTGACCGCTCTCTTTCATGCGCTGCAGCAGTTGATCGACGCGGCGGCGATGATCGTCCTGATCGTAACGGCCATGGGCATTCAGCGCTGGCTTCAGCACCACCATTTCGGTGAGCGAAACAATGGCGATCAGGTTATCGCGATCGGGCGTGGTCAGCAGCGTCTGTAATTGCTGCAGTTCCGACATTGCGCTGTCGACCCCCAGCTGTCCGCTGTCCACTTCCACCACCGCCACCACACGCGGCTGATTGAGATCGATGCCCAGTCGCTGCGCCCATTCGTTCAGCGCTGGCGACAGCGTATCGCTGCGGATCAGGTTCAGCACCAGCTCCTCACGCAGGCGGCTGTCCTGCGCCAGCATATGCAGCAGGCGCGCCTGTTCCAGCATCATCTCTGCCGTCATGCACACCAGCTCGCCGTAGTGGCGTAGCGTGCTGGGCTGGCCGGTGAGGCCAATCACGCCGACGATGTCGCCGTCAATGCGCAGCGGCAAATTGATGCCCGGCCGCACGCCGTGCAGGTGTTTAGCCACCGCTTCGTCAATATCAACCACCCTGCCCTGTGACAGCACCAGCAGCGCGCCCTCGTGCAATTCGCCAATACGCTCGCGATCGCCACTGCCAATAATGCGGCCGCGCGCATCCATCACATTGACATTGCTATCGATAATTTTCATGGTGCGGGCAACGATATCCTGAGCCAGTCGCGCATCAAGATGATAGGTGGCCATCAAACACTCCAGAATTCGGGACGAACCGACAGAATACGCATCCCGATTGCCCCTGGCATTGTGCAACTGCACATAGCCGCAGGGTGATTACCGGAATTGCGGCAGCGGTCACACTGGGAAGGCACAGATGACTGAGGACGCAGCAGCATACAGGCAATAAAAAAGGCGAGCCGAAGCTCGCCTGAGAGACCAATAAAAGGATTACTGCATCAGCAGATAGAGGCTGCTGTCGCCGCGCTTGACGTTGAGCGCCAGCACCGACGGTTTGGTGTCGAGGATTTTACGCAACTCGCCAAGGTTGCTTACCGCCTGCTGGTTCACACCGAGGATCACATCGCCTTTCTTCAGGCCGATACGTGCCGCAGCGCTGCCGGCTTTCACGCTGTCAACGCGCACGCCCTTCTGGCCGTTGCTGTCGACGTTGCTGAGATCGGCGCCTTCAATGCCGGTGTAAATCGTCGCGGACTGCACTTTATCCTGTGAGCTCTGCTGCAGCTCAACCGTCACGTTGAGCGGTTTGCCATCGCGCAGCAGACCCAGCTGCAGTTTGGTGCCGACCGGCAGCGAGCCGACTTCTGCACGCAGCGCCGCAAAGCTGGTCAGCGCTTTACCGTTCATGGAAACCACCACATCGCCCGCTTTCACACCGGCTTTCGCCGCCGCGGAGTTTGGCAGCACCTGGCTGACAAAGGCGCCACGCTGCGCATCCACTTTCATCGCTTTAGCCAGCTCGGAGTTGAGCTCGGTGCCCATAATGCCCAGCTCGCCGCGTTTCACCTGGCCATACTCCACCATCTGCGCGGTCAGGTTTTTCACCATGGAACTCGGGATGGCAAAGCCGATACCGATGTTGCCGCCGTCCGGTGCGAGGATCGCGGTGTTAATACCGATCAGCTCGCCGTTCAGGTTAACCAGCGCACCGCCGGAGTTGCCGCGGTTGATGGCGGCATCGGTCTGGATAAAGTTTTCGTAATTTTCGACGTTAAGGCCGCTGCGCCCCAGCGCTGAGACGATGCCGGACGTGACCGTTTCGCCCAGGCCGTACGGGTTACCGATGGCCACGGTGTAATCACCGACGCGCAGATTGTCGGAGTCTGCGATCTTAATTGCCGTCAGGTTTTTCGCATCCTGCAGCTGGATCAGCGCGATGTCAGACTGCGGATCTTTGCCGATGACCTTAGCATCGTAGCGACGGCCATCGCTCAGCTGTACCTGAATTTTGGTGGCGTTATCTACCACGTGGTTGTTGGTAACCACATAGCCTTTGTCGGCGTTGATGATTACCCCAGAACCCAGCGCGCGGAACTGCTGCTTCTGCGCGTTGGCGCCATCGTCGCTACCGTCACCGCCGCCGCCCTGGCACATGGGTGAACCCTGGAACGGCGATCCGTCCTGACAGAACGGGGAATTATCGCCAAAGAATTGCTGGAACTGCTGCGGCATGCGCGGGGTTTTCACCGTGGTACTGCCTTCCACGCTGATACTGACCACGGAAGGCATCACTTTTTCCAGCATGGGTGCCAGGCTGGGCAGTTGCTGACTGGAGGAAGACGCTGTCTCCGCCGCGAAAACACTGACAGGGCTTAACGCCATGCCCAGACTAAGCGCCAGCGCACTTAACATTAATGTGCTTTTTTTCATTCGTCTGTGTCTCTCTGAAATTAACGTGCAGACCATTGCTGTGGTCGTGATGATGAGATTAAGTTTTTAGCGCGAAGTTCCTGATAAAGTATTGGGCAAAGGTAAAAATTTATTCTTCGTCTTTACAAAACTGCGCTTATTCCACCGCCATCAACCGACGATACTCATCCCAGGCGTAATTGTCCGTCATCCCGCTGATATAGTCCTGAATCAGCCGCGAGCGATAATAACGTTCCCATAACAATTGCTGATATTTATGCTGCACCACCAGGTTACGCATCTGTTGCTGATAAGCTTTACGATGTTTACCGGAAAGTTTATGAAACAGTCGGGTTTCGATCGGATGTTTCGCGAGAAAATCCTCATTCATTAACGTGGTAAACTGTTCATAATCGAGCTGCATCAGCGACTGATAAATTTCCAGTAATCCTTTAATGACCCGATAACCCTGTAATTCCAGCTGCTCAACTTCAGGGTGATTAAACACCTGCTGGCGCGCCACGGTTTTAAATAATTTTAACAGGCGCCCTTCATCACCGTCGTCTTCCAGCAGCGCATGGTTAAAGTTGCCGGCAAAAATGGCAGGTAAATTATCAACAAAGCGGCGCACCGCATGGCTGACCAGTACACTCTGGACGTTGACCCGCAGCGACATGAAAAATTGATCGCTAATACTGCGGCGCTTTTTCTGATTGGCCTCTTTCCACGCTTCATTAATGGTGCGGCTGAACGCGTCGCCGGGTTTCACCGGGCCCCAGGCGTTGAGCAAAGAATGATAGAGCGTATCGACGGTGAAGATATCTTTTTCTACGGCGTCATCAAGGTCGGCAATACAATAGGAGATATCGTCAGCCGCTTCCATTATCCAGGTCAGCGGATAACGGTGGTGCTCAGGTATATCCGTTGCCGCGCGAAGATCGGCCACATATTCACGTTCGGATAAATAGAAACCCGGCTTTTTCATTAACACGCTGAACTCCGCCGGCTTATCGCCCTGCCACCACGCCGGCGCGGTGTATTTTAAAATACACGCTACCTGCGCATAGCTAAGATTTAGCTGCAGCAGGGTATGCACCAGCCGAATGGCCTGCGCATTCCCTTCGAAATGGCACAAATCCTGACGAATCATTGCATTTAACCGGTCGAAATCGGCACGCTGCGCGTCATCCGCCACGCCCGCCACCAGCGGATCCACCAGTTCGGCCGGCAGGTTGTCATCAAACCAGTCATTGATCGCCGCTTCACCAAAATGGCCAAACGGCGGGTTGCCGACGTCGTGCAGCAGGCAGGCCATCTCCACCAGGCTCTCGACCGCGCCCTCAAAGCCATCGAGGCCGTATGCTGCCAGCCCGCCGCCCTGGGTTTTCAGCGTATGCAGAATCTCTTTGGTGATGTAACGTCCGGTTTGCTGCACCTCAAGCGAATGGGTCAGGCGCGAGCGCACGGCCGCATTCCGCTCCAGCGGAAACACCTGGGTTTTTTGTTGCAGACGGCGAATCGCGGCAGAATTAATAATGCGTCCACGATCGCTTTCAAAGTGGCGGGTAATAAGGTATTCGCCTTCGGGATCTTTGCGGCTGGTATAAGGGCGGGTGAAACTGATCTTCTTCCTGAAATTGATCGTCGCCATTGTTACCCCTTATTTTTTCCTGAATTGATCCCCATTGAGCCATGTTAGACTATGCCTCACTTTAGCCTTATACATCCATAACTACAGCGAGATTCTTTATGAAAGCAGGCATTATTGGCGCGATGGAGCAGGAAGTCACACTGCTGCGTGACAAAATTGAAAACCGTCAGACGCTGACGCTGGCCGGCTGCGAAATTTACACCGGTACGCTCAACGGCGTTGAGGTGGCTCTGCTGAAATCGGGCATCGGCAAAACCGCGGCGGCGCTGGGTACCACGCTGCTGCTGGAGCTGTGCAAACCAGATCTGGTGATCAACACCGGTTCCGCAGGCGGTCTGGCACCAACCCTGCAGGTGGGCGATATCGTGGTGTCCGATGAAGTGCGTTATCACGATGCCGATGTCACCGCTTTTGGCTATGAGCCTGGTCAGATGGCGGGCTGCCCGGCGGCGTTTGTCGCGGACAGCGCGCTGATTGCCGCCGCAGAGCAGGTGATCAAACAGCTGGATCTCAACGCGGTGCGCGGTCTGGTGGTCAGCGGTGACGCCTTTATTAATGGCGCCGCGCCGCTGGAGCGTATCCGCAGCACCTTCCCGCAGGCGATTGCGGTAGAGATGGAAGCCACGGCGATTGGTCACGTTTGCCATCAGTTTAAGGTGCCGTTCGTGGTGGTTCGCGCTATTTCTGACGTGGCCGATAAAGCGTCGCATCTGAGTTTCGAAGAGTTCCTCAGCGTGGCGGCTAAACAGTCGTCGCTGATGGTGGAAAACCTGCTGGCTCAGCTGGCGCGTGGCTAAATATCTGCTGCTCGGGCTGTGGCTGCTGTGCCGCAGTCTGCTGGCCGCACCGCGCGTCATTACCCTGTCGCCGCATCTCACCGAACTGGCGTTTGCCGCCGGCATCACGCCGGTGGCGGTGAGCGCGTGGTCAGACTATCCCGCCGCTGCTCGCCAGCTGGAGCAGGTGGCAAACTGGCAGGGCATTCGCGTTGAACGCATTGTGCAGCTCAGACCGGATGTGGTACTGGCCTGGCGCGGCGGCAATCCGCTGCGCCAGGTGGAGCAGCTGCAGCGTCTGGGCATCCATGTGGAATGGATCGATCCGCAATCACTCGACCAGATGATTGACGCGCTGGCGGCGCTGCAGCGCTGGAGCCCACAGCCCCAGCGGGCCACCGCGGCCGCGCAGGCGTTACACCAGCAGTTGCAGACACTGCGTCAGCGCTATCAGCAGCAAACGCCGGTGCCGCTGTTTCTGCAGTTTGGCCAGCAGCCGCTGTTTACCGCCGCGCGCAGCACGCTGCAGAATGAGGTCATCACCCTGTGCGGCGGTCGCAATATCTTTGCTGACAGCAGCGTAAGCTGGCCTCAGGTGAGCCGGGAGCAGGTGCTGATGCGGCACCCGCAGGCGATTGTCACTGGCGGTGATGCCAGCCGCGCCGCCAGCGTCGCGCGCTTCTGGCAGCCGCAGCTTAACGTGCCGGTGATTGCGCTTAACGATGACTGGCTGAGCCGGCCGGGTCCGCGCCTGCTGCTGGCAGCAAAACAATTGTGCGAAGCTTTACATCCGACGAAAAATAAAGCATTACCAGACTAAAGATTCGACGATTCATGTCGAAAATCAAATAACAAGGCACAGCGGCCACGTATGCTCTGTGCCCTTTTAGCGCGTAGCGCACTTTTGACATCACCAGGATTTCACCATGACCAGAGCGCTGCTGCTGGCCATAGGGCTGACCGTGGCTGCACCGATCGGTGCGGCAACCACCACGGGCTCTATCGCCGTCTCGCTAACGATTTTCTCCCGCTGCGATATCTCACGCCCGAGTGAGCAGACGCTGCCGTCTGTTGACTGCGGCCGGCATTTCAGCGCGCAGCCGCGCGTGACACAAAGCGTACTGAACCGCGATGCGATGCGCCGTGAAACGGCTCGCTTAGTGACAATTGAGTGGTAAATCATGGCTGCCAGAACGGCAGCCAGCCCAGCATCAGATGCTGAAAGAGGAGCCGCAGCCGCAGGTGGTTTTGGCGTTGGGATTGGTCACGATAAAGCGTGAACCTTCCAGACCTTCGGTGTAGTCAACCGATCCACCCACCAGATACTGCAGGCTCATCGGGTCAACTACCAGCGCCACACCCTGCTTCTCGATGGTCATGTCGCCGTCATTCATTTGATCGTCAAAAGTAAAACCATACTGGAAGCCACTACAGCCCCCGCCGGTGATATATACGCGCAGTTTCAGCGCCGGATTCTCTTCATCCGCAATCAGGTTTTTTACTTTTTTCGCTGCTGCATCGGTGAACTGCAGAGGCAGCGCGGCTACGTCGTCACTCATCTTTTACTCCGGGTAAACGTCCAGGTCATAAAACGAACTCAATTTCGCTATTATCTGCCAGCCGTCCAGTGCAATCAAGTAGCGCCCTTGACACTGTGTGCCGCCAGTTATGGCATAAAGTATAGCAATGTCGCAGGCGCAAGCGGCCGCGCGCCTTTCTTCACCGGCCGCTCTTCCGTAGAATGGCGCCAGATTTTTTCCAGAACAGCAGGAGCCGAACCATGAGTAAGTCAGAAAACCTGTATGCCGAAGCACAACGCCTGATCCCGGGCGGCGTGAACTCCCCGGTGCGTGCCTTTACCGGCGTGGGCGGCGTGCCGCTGTTCATCGAACGCGCCGACGGTGCCTATCTGTATGATGCCGATGGCAAAGCCTATATCGATTACGTCGGCTCCTGGGGACCGATGGTGCTGGGCCACAATAACGCCACCATTCGCAATGCGGTGATCGAAGCCGCCGCGCGCGGCCTGAGTTTTGGCGCGCCGACCGAGATGGAAGTGAAGATGGCCGAGCTGGTGTGCGAGCTGGTGCCAAGCATGGATATGGTGCGTATGGTTAACTCCGGCACTGAAGCCACCATGAGCGCCATCCGCCTGGCGCGCGGTTTCACCCAGCGTGACAAAATCATCAAATTTGAGGGCTGCTACCACGGCCATGCTGACTGCCTGCTGGTGAAAGCCGGTTCCGGTGCGCTGACCCTCGGCCAGCCCAACTCGCCGGGCGTGCCGGCGGATTTCGCCCGTCATACCCTGACCTGCACCTATAACGATCTCGACTCGGTGCGCGCGGCGTTTGAGCAGTATCCGCAAGAGATCGCCTGTATCATCGTCGAACCGGTGGCAGGCAACATGAACTGCATCCCGCCGCAGCCGGAATTTCTGCCGGGCCTGCGTGCGCTGTGCGATGAGTTTGGCGCGCTGCTGATTATCGACGAAGTGATGACCGGCTTCCGCGTGGCGCTGGGCGGTGCCCAGGCTTATTACGACGTTACGCCAGATCTGACCTGTCTCGGCAAGATCATCGGCGGCGGTATGCCGGTTGGTGCCTTTGGCGGCCGCCGCGAAGTGATGGCCGCGCTGGCTCCCACCGGCCCGGTGTATCAGGCGGGTACGCTGTCCGGCAACCCGATTGCCATGGCTGCCGGTTTTGCCTGCCTGTCGCAGATTGCGCAGCCTGGCACCCATGCGACCTTAACCGCACTCACCGACCAGCTGTGTGCTGGCCTGCTGGCGGCGGCGGAGGCGGAAAATATCCCGCTGGTGGTGAACCACGTCGGTGGCATGTTCGGTATTTTCTTCACCGACGCCGACAGCGTGACCTGCTACGCCGACGTGACGAAGTGCGATGTGGAGCGCTTTAAGCGTTTCTTCCATCTGATGCTGCAGGAAGGTGTTTACCTCGCGCCATCGGCCTATGAGGCCGGCTTTATGTCACTGGCGCACAGCCAGGAAGATATTCAGCGCACCGTCGATGCCGCCCGCCGCTGCTTCGCGCAGCTGTAAACCTGCCGGGGCGCCATTCATAGCGCCCCGCTTCACTAAGCGCGCCTTAGTAACCAGATAAAATACGGCGCGCCGAAGAAGGTCGCCATCAGGCCTGCCGGGATTTGATCCGGGAAGGCCAGCATGCGGCCGCACCAGTCGGCGAACACCAGCAGGCACCCACCGAGCAGGCCAGCCATCAGCAATTGCGGCAGCGCGCGACGGAAGCCGAGCATGCGCACAATATGTGGCGCCATCAGGCCAATAAAACTCAGCGGACCGATAGTGAGCGTCGCGGTGGCGGTCAGCGCAGCCGCCAGCAACAGCAGGCTGAAGCGCGATCGGTTTAGCGCCATGCCGGCTGAGCGCGCCGTGGCACTGCCGAGCGGCAGCAGCGTCAGCCAGCGGCTGGCCAGCGGTGCCAGCGCCACCAGTATCATGCCCACGCCAGCACTCTGCAGCGCCTGTGTCATTGAGATGTTGTACGTCGAACCGGAAATCCAGCTCAGCAGCCCGGCCATGCGCGGATCGCCGCTCGCCAGCAACACCATCAGTAACGTGACGAACGCACTGTTCAGCGCCATTCCGGCCAGCAGCATGCGTTCCGGTGCAAAACCGCCGCGGCTGGCCACCAGCATAATCACCAGCAGCGTCAGCGCGGCGCCCAGCACGCCGGCCGGCAGCAGCCAGGCGACCGCGTTGCCGGGCACAAAGAACAGCATAACCACTACCCCGCAGGCCGCCCCGGAGCTGATGCCCAGCACTTCCGGACTGGCCATCGGATTACCGGTCAGGCGCTGAATCAGCACCCCGGCGACGCCCAGCATCGTGCCGACTACCAGCGCCGCCAGCACGCGCGGCACGCGCCACGGCAGCAGCTGTTGCAGCATGTCGCCGCTGACCCACGTCCAGCCGTGTGCGTCGCGCCCAAACGAAATGCCCGCCAGACTGCACAGCGCCAGAATCATCACGCCCGCCAGGCACCAGCGCAGCACGGCCTGCCGCTCCTGCGGCACTGTGTCGCCGGCATTCATCGCCGGCGGCAGCGAGCCTGTGCGCAGACGCGGCAGCAGCCACAGCAGAATCGGCACGCCAATCAGCGCAGTAGCCGTCCCGGTTGACACTTCACGCCAGTGCGCGGTCAGCCACAGCACGCACTGATCGGCCAGCCACAGTAGCAGTGCGCCAATCAGCGGCGCCAGCAGCAAGCGGCTCAGCAGACGACGCGCCCCCAGCATCTTCGCCAGCAGCGGCGCGAACAGCCCAATAAAGCCGATGATGCCGGCGACGTTAACCAGCTGCGCACTGAGCAGAATCGCCAGCGCCAGCGCGGCAATGCGCGCTGCCGACAGCGCCAGACCGAGGTTTCTTGCCACGCCATCATCCAGCCCCATCAACGTCAGCGGACGCAACAGCGCCAGCGCCAGTGCGAACGCCAGCAGCAGGCGCGGCCACAGCAGCGCCACGTTGTGGCCGTCGAGCTGGTTCAGCGCGCCGGTGCTCCACAGAAACATGTTTTGCAGCTGATCGTGATTGAAGATGGCAAAGATTTGATTAACCGCGCCGGCATACAGGCTCAGTACCAGACCGGCCAGGATCAGCGTCACCGGCGACAGACGCTTGCCCCAGGCGATGCCAAACACCAGCACGCCGACCAGCACCGCCCCGCCCATCGCGGCAAACTGCTGCGTCAGCTCCCCGCCCGGCAGTTGCCACAGGGTGGCGACGGTCAGGCCAAGCTGCGCGCCGGAAGAGACGCCCAGCGTGGTCGGCTCCGCCAGCGGATTGCGCAGCACCTGCTGGAACAGCAGGCCCGCGAGGCCAAGTCCGGCCCCGACCAGCAGCGCCAGCGCCAGCCGCGACAGCAGGCTGTAGTGGAACACCACCTGACGGATGTTATCGATATCCGGCGCGAACATCGCCTGCTGCCACTGCGCCAGCGGCAGCGCCTGGCGCAGGTTGATAAACGTGAGCGCCAGCGCCAGTAAACTGAGCACGCTGAGCAGCGCGACGGGAAACAGACGGTTGCGCATCAGTGCGACTCCAGCGCGCGTTCCAGCACGCGAATAAATTTGATGGCTGAGTAAGTGGCGCCGTAGTACCACACCGCCGGTACCCGCCGGAAACGGCCGGAATGGACAAACGGCAGCGCCTGCCACAGTGCGCTTTGTGTCACCTGCTGCATATCGCGTTCGTTATCGTGATCGAAGCAGATCACCTCAACGTCACCGACCTCCGCCAGCCGCTCCAGCCCGACCACCGCACTGCCCCAGAAGTTGGTTTCGCCCTGCCAGGCATTGCGCAGGCCAAGCTGCTCCATCACTTCGAGGAACAGGCTGCCTTTACCGAAGGTAATGGCGTGACGCGGATCCATCAGCGACATCAGCAGCAGCGGACGCTGCGCCCACGGACGTAACCGCTCACGCGCGGCCGCCACTTCACCATCCACCCAGTGCAAATGGGCCTGAGCCTGCGCTTCAAGGCCAAGCCGGGCACCCAGCGCATGCAGCGATGTGCGCGCGGTGGTGAACGGTTTGCCATCGCCGCTGTTGAGGTCAAAGCCCATCGTCGGCGCAATGCGCTCCAGCTTGTCGACCGCCGGGCCGTAACCGTTGGAGTGCAGGATCAGCGACGGTGCCAGCTGGGTCATCAGTTCCAGATTGGGTTCGGTGCGTAAGCCGAGATCGAGGGTGCCGGCCGGCAACACCGGGTCACCCACCCAGATGGCGTAGTTGTGCAGATCGGCTACGCCGAGCGGGGCGACGCCGAGCGCCATCAGCAACTCCACTGGCAGCCACTCCAGCGCCAGGATGCGCTGGTTGTCCGGCGGCGCGGCGCGCAGCGGTGCAAGGTTCATCAGCGGTGAGAGCGCCAGCACGGTCAGCAGACGGCGACGGGAAATGTCGAACATCACGAGGCCTCAGTAGACAAAGCTGACGGGCGCGCCGCCCTGCGGATGCGGCAGAATGCCCATCGGAATGCCATAAATATCACCCAGCACCCCGGCCTGCATAATCGCTTCCGGTCCGCCTTGCGCGATCACTTCGCCCGCGCGCAGCGCCACCAGCTGGTCACAGTAGCGAGCCGCCATGTTGAGATCGTGCAGTACCGCTATCACCGTCAGGCCGCGTTCGTGGCTGAGGCGCTGAATCAGCGCCAGCACATCCACCTGATGGGCGATATCCAGCGCCGAGGTGGGTTCATCCAGCAGCAGACAGCGGCTGTTCTGCGCCACCAGCATTGCCAGCCACGCACGCTGCCGCTCGCCGCCGGACAGGCTGTCCACCAGCCGCCCGGCGAAGGGTTTCAGTCCAACCAGCGCAATCGCCTCGTCAACCCGATCGCGATCTTCCTGGCCGTAGCGCCCCAGCGCACCGTGCCACGGATAGCGCCCAATCGCCACCAGCTCGCGCACCGTCATGCCCTCCGCCGCGGGCAACTGCTGCGGCAGATAGGCCACCTGTCGTGCAAAAGCTTTACTGCTCCAGGTATCAACCGCCTCGCCGTTGAGCATCACGCGCCCTTCGCTGGCGGCGTGGTGACGGCCGAGCATCTTCAGCAGCGTGGATTTACCGGAACCGTTATGCCCGATCAGCGCGGTGACTTTGCCCGGGGCGAAAGTCAGCGACAGCGGATGCAGCAGCGTGCGGCCGGGCACACGGAAGCTGACGTTTTCCAGTGAAAAGGTGGTTTCTGCGTGGTGCGGATGCTGCATGATAATCCCTGGTTAACGGGCGCCGCAGCGCCCTGTGTTCAGTATCAGAAGCGGAAGGTGGCGGTACCGACGATCTGGCGCTCTGCGCCCCAGTAGCAGGCGTAGTCGCGGTAGCAGCTGGCAACGTATTCGCGATCGAACAGGTTGTTGATGTTGACGCCGACGGTTGAGCCCGGCAAGCCGAAGCGGCCCAGATCGTATTTCAGTGCGGCATCTACAGTGGTGTAGGCGGCGACGTCAAAGTTCTGGTTGGCATTTGCGCCGCTGGCGTACAGGCCTTTGCTTTCACCCACGTAGCGCACTCCGGCGCCCACGGTGAAGCCCGACAGTGCGGTTTCGTGGAAGGTGTAATCGCCCCACAGCGAAGCCATGTGCTTCGGCACCTGCACCGGCGTACGGCCTTTCAGCAAGGTGTCTTCGGTGTACTCCGCATCGGTATAAGAGTAAGCCGCCGTCAGGTTGATGTTGGCGTTAAGCGCCGCTTTGGCTTCCAGCTCGACGCCGCGTGAGCGAATTTCACCGCTTTGCACGCTGGCAAATTGATGGCTTGCATCGGGATCGGCCGTCAGGTTCTTCGTTTTGGTCAGCTGATAGACCGCCGCCGTCATGACAATCGGACGATCTTTGGGAACGTATTTTACGCCCGCTTCATATTGTTTAGCGCGTGACGGATCAAACGCTTCGCCGCCCCATGTTGCGCCAGCATTAGGAATAAACGCTTCGCTGTAACTGAAATAAGGTGCAATGCCATTATCGAACACATAGTTAACACCTCCACGCCAGGTAAAGGCCTGATCGTTCTGGCGATCTACGCTCTGCGCTACGCGGTCGGTAACGGAATTCATCGCGTAGTCGTAGCGGCCACCGAGCGTCAGCACCCAGCGGTTCCACTCCATTTGATCCTGCGCGTACAGACCGGTCTGGCGTTGCTGGTTCAAACGCTGATAAGGATCGTCATAAGGGGTGTAGCTGTCGTTGCCATATTGCGGATTGAATGGACTCAGGCCGGTGGCGGTGCCGAACTGACCATCAATATCGTTACGGGTGCGCTGAAAATCGACGCCCAGCAGTAACGTATGGGCTAAATCACCGGTTGCGAATTTAGCCTGCGCTTGCGTATCCACGGCAAACTGGTTGAGTTTTTCTTTTGAGAATGCGGCATTGCGGGTAATCAGTTGATTCTCAGGGTCATAACCGAAGCCATAAATACTGCGATAATCGGTCTGCATTTCGGCATAGCGCAGATTCTGGCGCACCGTCCAGGTGTCGTTAAAGCTGTGCTCAAAGTTGTAGCCAACCATTTTGGTGTTGCGCGAGATCTTATTGCTGTCTTCGCCTTCATCGAAATTGGTGGGCAGCTTATAGCTGCTGCCGTCCGGCCGGGTGATGCCCACCACGGTGCCTTCGCGCGGCAGCCAGCCGTAATAGCCGGTTTCCGGTTCGTTCTGGAAGTAGGTCAGCAGGTCAAAGCGGGTATTGGCATCGGGACGCCAGCTGAACGAAGGCGCAAGGGTATAGCGCTTCTCTTTGTTCATCTCCTGTTGCGCATCGGCGCTGCGCGCCAGGCCGGTCAGGCGATAGCTGTAAACACCGTCATCATCCAGTGAGCCGCCAAAATCGAAGCCGGTGGAGAACAGGTTGTCGGTGCCCATCTGGAACTGGACTTCACGCAGCGTCTCCTGGGTCGGCCGCTTGCTCACCAGTGACACCACACCGCCCGGGTTGCTCTTACCGTACAGCACCGACACCGGGCCGCGCAGCAGCTCCGCGCGCTCAAGGAAGTAAGGATCGATAGCGAATTCGGAGTAGTTGTCACCCTGTAGCTTCAGGCCATCCAGATACTGGTTGGTGTTGGTTTCGCTGAAGCCGCGAATCGACAGCGCGTCGATAACGTCCGAGCTGCCGCGGTTACCGGTCAGCACGCCTGGCGTGTAATTGAACGCACCTTTGACGCTGGTCACCGCATGCATTGACATCTCTTCCTGCGTCACCACCGACACCGACTGCGGATTCTTCTCGATTGGCGTATCGGTTTTGGTGCCGGTCGCGCTGTGTTTAGCGGCGATGGTCGGCGATGGTCCCCATGCGCTCTCCTGCGCGACGCCGCTGCCGCCATCAGCCGTCACTACCACGGTATCTTCGGCCAGCGCCTGCATGCTGAGTGTGCCCAGAGTCAGGGAAATCAATAACGCGAGCGGTCGACGGGTGGTCACCGCGCGCAGAGAACAAGGAAAAGTGTTTCGCGCATTCATAGTGGGATCTCATGAAAATAGAACAATGCAGGCGAATGGAAACGAGAATGATTATTAGACGCACGGATTTTAGGCGAAACCCGGCAAGCACCGCAAGATGTAATGCCTGCTGGCGGTGAGTTTGCCAGCGGATCGCACATATCCATGATCGCGGCTAAAAAAATGGCGGGCAAAGAAAAAGGCGCCGCAGCGCCAGAGGGAGTTAAATTCAGCTTTTATGCAAGACTCAGGCTGGAGCGCCGCCATGTATCTGGCACCGCCACGTGGTGGTAAAACGCCGGCACTGCACAGGCTCTGAAGGTATAAAGCCGGTGCAGTGCCGGATGGCTTATTTACTGCCAAACATATCTTTAATCCAGCCCGCGACGCCGTCAGAGTCCTTCTGCTCGCCCTGCGGCTGCTGCTGTTGCTGTTGTTGCTGTTGTTGCTGTTGTTGCTGTTCTTGCTGTTGCTGTTGCTGAATCTGCTGCTGTTGCTGCTGGCACAGCGCGTTCGGATCCAGCGCCCACACCGGCAGCGAACGCCAGGTGCTGCTGCCGCTGCCGCAGACAAAGTTACCGGCCGAATCGATATTCATCTGAGTGATATCTTCCGGTGGCGTCAGGACCAGTGGCATCGGCGCCTGATTGTCGAGGTAGCGACGATAGATCTGCATCGCACCACTGGCACCGTACAGCTTCGAGGTCTGGTTGTTGTCGCGGCCAACCCAGGTGATCGCCACTTCTTTGCCATCAATACCGGCAAACCAGCTGTCGATCAGGTCATTGGTGGTACCGGTTTTCGCCGCCAGATGCGCACCCGGGAAGCGTGCGCCCAGCGCCCGCGCCGTACCGTGATCGGCCACCTGCTGCATGGTATACAGCGTCAGATACGCCGCCTGCGCCGGCTCAACGCGCTGCGCCTGCGGGAAGCTCTGATACAGCACCGTGCCATCTTCCGCGATCACCGAGCGCACCGCCGACAGCGCAGCGCGGTTACCGCCGCTGGCAATTGACTGGAACGCCTGCGCCACTTCAATCGGCGTCAGATTAAGCGCCCCCAGCAGCATGGCCGGTACCGGATGCAGCTGATCTTTTGGCACGCCCAGTTTAGTCCAGGTATCCACTACCGCATCGAGTCCCAGCGTCATACCGAGGTTAACGGTTGGCACGTTCATCGAGTTAGTCAGTGCATCCACCAGCATCACTTTACCGCTGAAGCGACGATCGTCGTTCATCGGCTTCCACACCGAACCGTTTGGCTGTTTCAGCGCGATCGGCTCGTCAGCGATCCAGCTGTTCAGGCGATAGCTGTTTGGCTGGCTGAGGGCGGTCAGATAGGTCGCCGGTTTTGCCAGTGAACCAATCGAGCGACGCGCCTGCAGCGCGCGGTTATAGCCGGCAAACTGCGGATCGGCACCGCCGACCATGGCGCGCACTTCACCACTGAAGCGGTCGACCACCACCATCGCGGTTTCCAGATCTTTCAGCCCGCGCTGTTTCTTCAGCGTGGGAATGCCATCTTCAACCGCTTTTTCCGCGGCATCCTGCGAAATCGGATCGAGCGTGGTGAAGATCTTCACGCCGGACAGATCTTTGACTTTATCGCCCAGCTTCGCCTGCAGCTCATTACGCACCATCTGCATAAACGCCGGCTGCGGCGTGATCACCCCACCTTTCGGCTGAACGCCAAGCGGCCGTGCCGACAGCATGTCGTATAGCTCCTGGTCGATCACTTTCTGCTGTTGCAGCAGACGCAGCACCAGGTTACGACGCTCCAGCGCCAGCTGCGGATTGCGCCACGGATTGTACAGTGACGCACCTTTAACCATGCCGACCAGCATCGCCTGCTGATCAAGGCTCAGTTCGTCCACCGGGCGGCCAAAGTAGTACAGGCTGGCCAGCGGGAAACCGCGGATTTGGTCGTTGCCCGCCTGGCCGAGATACACCTCGTTCAGGTAGAGCTCAAGAATGCGATCTTTGCTGTAGCGCGCATCCATGATCACCGCCATATAGGCTTCACGCGCTTTACGCCACAGCGAGCGTTCGTTGGTGAGGAACAGGTTTTTCACCAGCTGCTGCGTCAGCGTACTGCCGCCCTGCACCGCTTTACCGGCGGTGATATTGGCGAGGAAGGCGCGACCAATCGAGTACGGGCTGATGCCGTCATGCTCATAGAAGTGGCGGTCTTCGGTGGCGATCAGCGTATCGACCAGCAGATCCGGGAACCCGGCGCGCGGTACAAACAGACGCTGCTCGCCGTTTGGCGACTGCAACATGGTGATCAGCCGCGGATCGAGGCGGAAGAAGCCAAAGTCGCGTCCGGTATCGAGGTTTTTAATCTCGCTCAGCTCGTTGTTGCTGAAGGTGAGACGCGCGTTAATCTGGCCCTCTTTGCTGTCCGGAAAATCAAACGGACGGCGCAGCAGGTCGATGGTGTTGCCTTTCACGCTGAACTCACCCGGACGGGTAATGCGCGACACTTCGCGATACTGCGTGCCTTCCAGCAGCGCAATCATCTCTTTCTTGTCGTAAGCCATGCCCGGTTCGAGGCTGACCATGCGCCCGTACACGGCCGCTGGCAGCTGCCACACTTTACCGTCAATGCGGCTGCGGATTTCCGAATCGAGATAGACGCCCCAGGCGGCCATCACCACGACAAACACCAGGAAGAGTTTAATCAACCAGCCTAACCAGCGGCGTTTGCCACGCGCGGGTCGTTTTCCTTTACCTTTGGGTGGCACCGGCGCACTCTCCTCATCATCTTCGTCAAAATCGTCCTGATCGATATCATCTTCAGGCTCCCTGCGGCGACCCCGGCGCGCAACGTTACGCGGCGGCTTTGGCGCTTTTCCTTTGCGCCCAATAGGTTCGCGATCGTTCCCAGACATGCTTTGTTTTCTCCAGGCATAGCTACGGCAGCGCCGCTACTCTAACTGCTTTCTCGTGCCGCGCATGGCAGAACCCTCTGAATTCGATCCACTGCGGGCTACGAGGAATATTTTTTGGTGCGCCTCGTCGGCAAGGCGCTGGCCGGATCGTCCGGCCACGGATGTTTGGGATAGCGCCCTTTCATCTCTTTCTGCACTTCAGGATACGCACCGCGCCAGAACGCCGCGAGGTCACGGGTGATCTGCAGCGGACGGTGCGCCGGCGAAAGCAGCTCCAGCACCAGCGGAACGCGCCCATCGGCAACCGCCGGGTTCTGCGCCTCGCCAAACATCTCCTGCATACGTACCGCCAGCGCGGGGGGCTTTTCCGCGTCGTAGCGAATCGGCAGGCGACTTCCGGTCGGCACAGTGTAATGAGTTGGCAGCACAGTATCCAGCCGCTGCCGCTGTGACCATGTCAGCAAATGTAATAAAGCGCTGACAAGATTAACGCTCTGCAGCCCTTTCAAATCGCGTACTGCGCCCATCTCCGGCAGCAGCCAGTGCTCCAGCGAGGCCAGCAGCGTGTCATCATCCAGCGTCGGCCACGCCTCTTCCGGCAGCCACTGCGCGGCGCACTGCAGGCGCAGACGCAGCTGCTCTGCCTCTGGCGTCCAGCCGAGCACCGCCAGCCCTTTTTCGCGGATCCAGCGCAGCATCGCCGGATGCAGGATCTCCGGCTCGGGCCGCGCCTGCGGCTGGGCCCGCAGGATCAGCGCGCCAATCGCTTCCCGCCTCCACGCGCGCAGCGTGCCTTTGTCTTCATCCCAGTCCACATCGGTACGCTGCTCCACCAGCTGCGGGCACTGCTGGTGTAACGCATCCATCTCTACCGGCAGCGCCAGCAGCATGCGCGCATCAGCGCTGCTGGCCCCCTGCAGCAGGCTCGGGGCAATCAGCCACTCATAGCGGCTCAGGCCGTCGTGCTCATCCAGCATCGCGCCGATACCATTGGCGAGCTGATAGCGCGCGCTGTCACCGCGACGCTGCGCCAGCCGGTCAGCAAATCCGGCGGCCAGCAGCGCCGGGAAGCGATCGGCGTCAACGTGACCTTCGCGCGCGTTCAGCCGCTGCTGCCAGTGGCGCGCGCGCCGCAGCCACTGCGGCTGTGGCTGGTTGAGCGCATCACGCAGATCGACACTGCCGCTGCGCGGCGGATCCTCCAGAATCGCCACCAGCAGCGCCGCGCTGGCGATGGCGTGCACATCATCGCCGGCGGCGCACAGCATCGCCGTGAGACGCGGATCGCTGCCGAGCTGCGCCATTTTACGACCGCGCGCGCTGAGCCGTCCTTCGCTATCCAGCGCGCCGAGCCGCTGCAGCTGTTGACGTGCCGCCTGCAGGCTGCGCGCCGGTGGACTATCCAGCCATTGCAGCTGAGCCGCGTCCTGACAGCCCCACTGCAGTAAATCCAGCTGCAGCGAGGCCAGATCGCTGGTGAGTATCTCCGGCTCACTCTGCGCCGCCGCACGCAGCGCCTGCTCCTGCGGCAGCAGATGCAGACAGATCCCCGGCGCCAGGCGACCGGCGCGGCCAGCGCGCTGCGTCATCGATGCCTGGCTGATGCGCTGGGTCAGCAAACGCGTCACGCCGCTGCGCACGTCAAACTGCGCCGCGCGCTCCAGCGCGCTGTCAACCACCAGGCGGATGCCTTCAATCGTCAGGCTGGTCTCGGCGATATTGGTGGCGAGCACCACTTTACGCCGGCCCGGCGCGGCCGGCAGGATGGCCCGCCGCTGCGCCTCCAGCGACAGCGCACCATATAAAGGAGATAAATCCACCTCATCACTGACGCGCGACACCAGTTCACGCTTCACCCGTTCAATCTCCGCCACGCCGGGCAGAAACAGCAGCAGCGAACCGGGCTCATCCCGCAGCAACTGTGCCACCTCGCGCGCCACTGCCTCTTCAAACCGCTGCTGCGGATTGAGCGAAGCGTAACGTCTAATCACCGGAAAGCTGCGCCCCTGTGACGCAATAAACGGCGCGTCGGGCAATAGCGTGCGTAGCTGCTGATTATCCAGCGTTGCCGACATCAGCAGAATTTTCAGGTCGTCGCGCAATCCCTGCTGCACATCAAGCAGCAGCGCCAGCGCCAGGTCAGCCTGCAGGCTGCGCTCATGGAATTCGTCGAGGATCACCAGCGATACGCCCTCCAGCAGCGGATCGCGCTGCAGCATGCGCGTCAGAATGCCTTCGGTGACCACCAGCAGACGCGTCGCTGCGCTGCTGCAGTTTTCCCCGCGCAGCCGATAGCCTACCGTCCCGCCCGGCTGTTCGCCCAGCTGTTCCGCCAGCCGCTGTGCCACGTTGCGTGCCGCCAGCCGGCGCGGCTCCAGCATGATGATTTGCCCCGGCAGCTGCGCCTGTTGCAGCAGCTGTAGCGGCAGCCAGGTGGATTTCCCGGCGCCGGTCGGGGCCGCCAGCAGCACCTGTGGCGACTGCGCCAGCGCGGCCAGCAATGCAGGCAGTACCTCGCTTACCGGTAACTCACTCACACTCAACTCCCACTCTGCCTGTGCTAAGATGGCGCGCATTGTACACCACCCGGCGCCAATTACCGGAGTTCAGCATGGCCACGCAACGACTGTTTTTTGCCCTCGAATTGCCTGATGCCCTCCAGCAACAGCTGGTGCAATGGCGGGCCGATTGCTTCGCCGCAGACGCGGGTAAACCGGTGGCGGCGGCGAATCTGCACCTGACGCTGGCGTTTCTTGGTGAGGTCAGCACGGAAACAGCGGGCCAGCTGCAGCAGCTGGCGGCACGCATCCGCCAGCCGGGCTTTACGCTGGATCTCGATGACGCCGGTCACTGGCCGCGTCCCGGCGTGGTGTGGCTTGGCTGCCAGCGCGCGCCGCGCGGTTTACTGCAGCTGGCCAACCTGCTGCGCGCCCA
Source organism: gamma proteobacterium symbiont of Lampromicra miyakona (assembly GCF_059730895.1). Lineage (NCBI taxonomy): Bacteria > Pseudomonadati > Pseudomonadota > Gammaproteobacteria > gamma proteobacterium symbiont of Lampromicra miyakona. Next base: position 3,186,304 of record NZ_AP035932.1, read on the forward strand.
GGCCGCGCGCCATGGCTGTGCGCAGAGTACGCAGCCGTTCCATCCCCAAATCACCCTGCTGCGCCACGCTGCGCAGGCCGTGGCGCTGCCGCCGCGCGGTTTTCACTGGCGCATTGAGGTGAATCATTTCGCGCTGTTTGCGTCCAGTTTCACGCAGGGACGCACGCGCTATCGCCGGCTGGCGCGCTGGCCACTGTTATCTGCCGCAGGAGCATAAATGCAGTTCGATCCGCCGTTACAATCAGCCCGCTTAATCACCCGCTATAAACGTTTTTTAGCCGATGTCATGACGCCGGAAGGTGACACCTTTACTCTGCACTGCGCTAATACCGGCGCGATGACCGGCTGCGCCACGCCAGGCGACACGGTGTGGTACTCCACTTCGGCCAGCGCGACGCGCAAATATCCGCACAGCTGGGAAATAACGCAAACCGCGCAGGGCCACTGGATTTGCGTCAACACCCTGCGCGCCAACCAACTGGTGCGCGAGGCGCTGCTGCGCGACGCAATTCCGGAATTATCCGCTTATAGCCACTGCCAGGCTGAGGTGAAATACGGCACGGAAAAAAGCCGAATTGACTTCCTGTTGCAAGCGGAGGGCAAAGCCAACTGCTATATTGAAGTCAAGTCCGTCACCCTTTTACAAAATGGTAAAGGCTATTTTCCGGATGCGGTGACGGCTCGTGGACAGAAACATCTGCGCGAATTAAGCACTATCGCGGCAGAAGGCCACCGGGCCGTTTTGTTGTTTGCTGTTCTGCACACGGGGATTGAGGACGTTTCCCCGGCGCACCATATCGATGCGCAATACGCAGAACTACTGGTACAGGCGCAGCGCTGCGGTGTGGAAGTGTTGGCGTATCAGGCTCAGATTTCACCGGCAGAAATGTTACTTACCCGGCCGTTAACGGTAACGATTAACGCACAGTTGTAATATTTAACGTTATTTGCTGTGATAAGAATGTTCTGAGCGGTGCGCTAAATACGCTGTTCCTCACAGGCTTGTCAAGGTGCGTTCATGAATAATTGCCAACCTTGATTGCTTCTGCTATTTATAGCGGCCTGTTTTTTTCCCTGATGGGAATCGATATGCCCCGCATGCGTCGGGTTGCAGGCAAAGGCTTTCGCAATCTGAAACAGAACGGGTAGTGCGTGTTATCCAGGAGAAACAACATGCAAGAAGGGCAAAACCGTAAAACATCGTCCCTGAGTATCCTCGCCATCGCTGGGGTGGAGCCGTATCAGGAGAAACCGGGCGAAGAGTATATGAATGACGCCCAGCTGAGCCATTTCCGCAAGATTCTGGAAGCCTGGCGCAACCAACTCAGGGATGAAGTAGACCGTACTGTGTCGCATATGCAGGACGAAGCTGCCAACTTCCCGGATCCGGTTGACCGTGCCGCCCAGGAAGAGGAGTTCAGCCTGGAGCTGCGTAACCGCGATCGTGAGCGCAAACTCATTAAAAAGATTGAGAAAACGCTCAAGAAAGTGGAAGACGACGACTTTGGCTACTGCGAATCCTGTGGGGTCGAAATTGGTATCCGCCGTCTCGAAGCGCGTCCGACCGCCGATCTCTGCATTGACTGCAAAACGCTGGCAGAAATCCGCGAGAAGCAGATGGCAGGCTAATGGCCGTTAACAGACTGTCGCCGCACAGCCGGGAAAACCACTGTTTTCCCGCCGTGCGGTGTACCACAGCATGATGTCCGCCACGCTTCCCTGCATCGGGCGTTTCGCCCCCTCTCCTTCCGGTGATCTTCATTTCGGTTCGCTGATAGCCGCATTAGGCAGCTACCTGAGCGCGCGCGCGCAGCAGGGCCGCTGGCTGGTGCGCATTGAAGATATCGATCCGCCGCGTGAAGTCGCCGGTGCCGCAACGCGCATCCTGCGTCAGCTGACGCATTATGGGCTGCACTGGGACGGCGACGTGCTGTGGCAGTCGCAGCGCCACGAGGCCTATCGCGCGGCGCTGAGCTGGCTGCGCGAACATCGTCAAAGCTACTTCTGTACCTGCCCGCGCAGCCGCATTCAGCAGCTGGGCGGCTTTTACGACGGTCACTGCCGCGATTTACATCTGCCGCCGGACGGCGCCGCGCTGCGGCTGCGTCAGCATGCGCCGGTGTACGGTTTTGACGATCGCCTGCGCGGCCATCTGCAGGCGGAGCCGCGTCTGGCGCAGGAAGACTTTATTATTCACCGTCGTGACGGCCTGTTCGCCTATAACCTTGCGGTGGTGGTCGATGACCATTTTCAGGGCGTGACGGAGATAGTGCGCGGTGCGGATTTGATTGAGCCAACGGTGCGCCAGATTGCGCTGTATCAGCAGTTTGGCTGGCCGGTGCCGGCTTATCTGCATCTGCCGCTGGCAATTAACCCGGACGGTAATAAATTGTCGAAGCAAAACCACGCGCCGGCTTTGCCGGACGGCGATCCGCGACCGGTGCTGGTGCAGGCGCTGAGCTTCCTGGGGCAGTCGGTTTTGCCTGGCTGGCAGGACCATGGGCTGGGGGCGCTGCTGGACCATGCCGTTACACACTGGGATAGCGCATTGATTCCGCGGCATGATGCGCAACAACCGGATGAGGCGACAACGCCATTCCTAAATGGTTCGCAACAGGCTATGATTAGCCGCTGATTTTATTCACACCCATTTTCTCACTGTCGAGGTGTCCCATTTTTACCCGAGTCGCTAATTTTTGCCGGAGAGTCCTCAAGCGTGATGAGGAGGCCCCTGAAGAGGTGGAAACCGTAAGTCTGATGACCGTTATCCCCCGGGAAAGCCACAATATCTCACGCAAAGATATCAGCGAAAACGCTCTCAAAGTGCTGTATCGCCTGAATAAAGCCGGATACGAGGCTTATCTGGTTGGCGGCGGCGTGCGCGATTTGCTGCTGGGTAAAAAGCCGAAGGACTTTGACGTGACCACCAACGCCACGCCGGAGCAGATGCGTAAGCTATTCCGCAACTGCCGCCTGGTCGGGCGTCGCTTCCGTCTGGCGCATGTGATGTTCGGTCCGGAAGTGATCGAAGTCGCCACGTTCCGCGGCCACCATCAGGAAGAGAGCGTCGACGATCGCAACGGTTCGCAGCGCGGTCAGAACGGCATGCTGCTGCGCGACAACATTTTTGGCAACATTGAAGATGATGCGCAGCGCCGCGATTTAACCATCAACAGCCTCTATTACAGCGTGGCTGATTTCACCGTGCGCGATTACGTCGGTGGCCTGCAGGATCTGCAGGAAGGCATCATCCGCATGATTGGCGATCCGGAAACGCGCTACCGCGAAGATCCGGTGCGTATGCTGCGCGTGGTGCGCTTCGCCGCCAAGCTGGACATGAGCATTGCGGCGGAAACCGCCGAGCCGATTCCCCGCCTCGCCACGCTGCTGAATGACATTCCGCCGGCGCGCCTGTTTGAAGAGTCGCTGAAGCTGCTGCAGGCCGGTTACGGTTATCGCACCTATCTGATGATGCGTGAATACCAGCTGTTCCAGCCGCTGTTCCCGACGCTGGCGCGCAACTTCACCGAACAGGGCGACAGCCCGATGGAGCGCATGCTGGCCCAGGTGCTGAAAAACACCGATACCCGCCTGCACAACGATATGCGCGTGAATCCGGCGTTCCTGTTTGCGGCGATGTTCTGGTATCCGCAGCTGGAGTCAGCCGAGCAGATTGCGCAGGAGAGCGGCCTGACCTATTTCGACGCCTTTGCGCTGTCCATGAACGAAACGCTGGATGAAGCCTGCCGTGCGCTGGCGATTCCGAAACGTATCACCACGCTGATTCGCGATATCTGGCAGCTGCAGCTGCGCATGTCGCGCCGTCACGGTAAGCGCGCATGGAAGCTGATGGAGCATCCTAAATTCCGTGCCGCCTACGACCTGCTGGCGCTGCGCGCAGAAGTCGAGAACAACGCCGAGCTGCTGCGCCTCAGCCAGTGGTGGGGCGAGTTCCAGTCGGCGGTGCCGACACAGCAGAAGACCATGCTCAACACTTTGGGTGACGATCCGGCCCCGCGCCGTAAACCACGCCGTCCGCGCCGTCGTCCAGCTGGCCCGCGCCGCGACAGCAACCACAGCGCGTCATGACGCGGGTCTATCTCGCCTTAGGCAGTAATCTCGCCGATCCGCTGCATCAGGTTGATGCAGCGCTGGCCGCGCTGGATGCCATTCCCGATACCCACCGCGTAGCCACCTCCGCGTTTTATCGCACGCCACCGTACGGCCCGCCGGATCAGCCGGATTACCTCAACGCCGTGGTGGCACTGGAGACCACACTGGCCGCGGAAACGCTGCTCGATCACACCCAGCGCATTGAGCTGGAGCATGGCCGGGTGCGCAAAGCTGAACGCTGGGGACCGCGCACGCTGGACCTCGATATCATGCTGTTCGGCAATGCAGTGATCCACACGCCGCGCCTGACGGTGCCGCACTACGATATGCACAACCGCGCCTTCATGCTGGTGCCACTGCTGGAAATCGCGCCGACGCTGCGCCTGCCGAACGGCCAGCCGCTGGCCGGCATTCTGGCGACGCTGGACCGCAGCAGCATCCGCTTGTGGTCCGCCTGACGCGGCAGAATCGCACGCCCGTCGTATCGCCTTTGCAATCAATCCAGTACACTGCGCGCATCAGAAAATGCTGGAGATTGCGATGAAACCCACCACCCTCTCTCATTTACGCCAGCTGAAAGCCAGCGGCCGCAAGTTCGCCACGCTGACCGCCTACGATTTCAGCTTCGCGCGCCTGTTTGCCGACCAGGGCATTCCGCTGCTGCTGATTGGCGATTCGCTCGGCATGACCGTGCAGGGCCATGATTCAACGCTGCCGGTGACGGTCGACGATATTGCTTATCACACAGCCGCGGTGCGGCGCGGTGCGCCCAACGCGCTGGTGATGGCCGACCTGCCGTTTATGAGTTACGCCACGCCGCAGCAAACCTTTGACAGTGCCGCGCAGCTGATGCGCGCCGGTGCCAACCTGGTAAAACTGGAAGGCGGCGCCTGGCTGGCAGAGACCGTGCGCATGCTGACCGAGCGCGCCGTGCCGGTATGTGGTCATCTGGGATTGACGCCGCAGTCGGTTAACATCTTCGGTGGCTACAAGGTGCAGGGGCGCGATGAAGCGGCAGCCGAGCGCCTGCTGGCGGATGCGCTGGCGCTGGAAGCGGCCGGCATGCAGCTGCTGGTGCTGGAGTGCGTGCCGGTCGCGCTGGCTGAGCGCGTCACAAAAGCGTTATCGGTACCGGTGATCGGCATCGGTGCCGGTAACGTCACCGACGGCCAGATTCTGGTGATGCACGACGCGTTTGGTATTACCGGCGGCCACATTCCAAAATTTGCCAAAAATTTCCTTGCGGAAACCGGCGACATTCGTGCGGCAATTCGCCAGTATATGGCCGACGTTGAGGCAGGCACCTACCCTGCTGCCGAACACAGTTTCCAGTAAATCAGGAGATTTGCAGTGCTGATCATTGAAACGCTGCCGCTGCTGCGCCGTGAGATTCGACGCTGGCGCCAGGCAGGTAAACGCATCGCGCTGGTGCCCACTATGGGCAACCTGCATGAGGGGCATCTGACGCTGGTGGATGAAGCACGCCAGCGCGCAGATATCGTGGTGGTATCGATCTTCGTTAACCCGATGCAGTTTGATCGCGCCGACGACCTGGCGCGCTATCCGCGCACGCTGCAGGACGATTGTGAAAAACTCAATCGCCACAGCGTCGACCTGGTCTTTGCCCCGGCGCCGGCCGATGTCTATCCGCAGGGTCTCGACAGCCAGACGTTTGTTGAAGTCCCGGGCCTCTCCTCGCTGCTGGAGGGCGCCAGCCGTCCCGGTCATTTCCGCGGCGTGGCCACCATCGTCAGCAAGCTGTTTAATCTGGTGCAGCCGGATATCGCCTGTTTTGGCGAGAAGGATTTTCAGCAGCTGGCGATCATCCGCAAGATGGTGGCGGACATGGGCTTTGACATTGACATCGTTGGCGTGCCGACGGTGCGCGCCAAAGACGGTCTCGCGCTCAGCTCACGTAACGGCTATCTTACTGCCGATGAACGCAAGCTGGCGCCGGTGCTCAGCCAGGTGATGAACAGCATGGCGCAGCGCCTCAGCAACGGCGAGCGGCACGTGGATGAGATTATTGAACACGCCGAACAGACGCTGCGCGATCAGGGCCTGCGCCCCGACGGCCTGGCCATCTGCGATGCCGATACGCTGCAGCCGCTGACGGTCGACAGCCAGCGCGCAGTGATTTTGATGGCCGCCTGGCTCGGCAATGCGCGTTTAATTGATAATCAGCAAGTGGATCTGACGGTTTAACGCCGTCGTTTATGGGCAGCATGTACCCGCTACACACTACGCGGTAGAAACCGGCCGCGCACGGGTATAACAAAGGTATCACGCTATGATTCGTACCGTATTACAAGGCAAACTGCACCGCGTAAAAGTGACGCAGGCGGATTTGCATTATGAAGGCTCCTGCGCCATCGATCAGGATTTTCTTGATGCCTCCGGCATTCTGCAATACGAAGCCATCGACATCTATAACGTCACCAACGGCCAGCGCTTCTCTACCTATGCCATTGCCGCCGAGCGTGGCTCGAAAATCATTTCGGTCAACGGCGCAGCCGCGCGCTGTGCCTGTCAGGGCGATCTGCTGATCATCTGTTCTTATGTGCAGGTGGAAGATGAAGTGGCGCGCAGCTGGCAGCCGAAAGTGGCCTATTTCGACGGCGATAACGAAATGAAGCGTATCGCTAAAGCGCTACCGGTGCAGGTGGCCTGATCATCCCGCGCGCTGTACTGACAGCGCGCCTTTTCCTTATAAGCCCGCCAGCTGCGGCTGCCCTTTGCGCTTCAGCGTAAACAACCAGTCAAACCATCCTTTTGCCCGCAGTACGCACAGCGCCGTTGGCAACGCCAGCGCGACGCTGAACGCCAGCACAAAATGCAGGTCAGCCAGCCACGCAGAGTGGCCGTCATGGCGCAGCAATTTACTGCACACCTGAATCGCCAGATAGTGCGACAGATAAAACACAATCGAATGGCGGCCAACGTAGTTAACCGCCCGCAGATTGATACGGCAGGCCAGTGCAACGAACAGCGGGATTGAGGGCAGCGCCAGCGGCAGCAGCCACGGCGAATGCTGACGCAGCCCGCCCCACAGGCTGAACGCCGCGAGCAGCATAAAGGCGATCAGCGACAGCAGCAGCGGCATACGACGCTGCGCGAACGCGGCAATATTAACATCCTTTCGCACCAGCCAGTCGGCGCTGTAGAAGAAGGCAAACAGCACCAGCGACTTGTTCAGATGCAGGTTATCGAAACTGGCAAACAGCGAGTCAGGCGGCACCGGCGGCAGCAGCACCGCACCAGTAACGCACAGTGTCAGTACCAGCGCCGCAGGCAGGCGGCGTGCCGGGATAATCAGCACAAAAAACAGAAACAGCGAGTGCAGAAACCAGGTGATATCGCCGCCGCTCAGATGGCCGAGCGCGATGGCCAGCGGCGACTGTGGGTGATTGGCCATCGCGCTGAAGGTCCACTTCAGCCCGCCGTAGATCAGCGCCCAGACGGCAAACGGATAGAGAATGCTGCTGACTTTGTTTCGCAGATAGCGCGCCTGCCCGTGGCGTAAACCGCTGGCGACGAACAGTCCGGAGACAAAGCACATCAGCCCCATACGCACCGGCGCCAGCAGCTGATTCACCAGCTCGTTAAAGGCAGTGAAGTGCCCGGCCTGCTGGTTCACTGCAATCATGCAGTGCAAAAAAATCACGGCCAGAATGCTCATGCCGCGTAAATTATCAATCCATGATACCCGATTCACTCTTCGCTTCCCCGCTGCTTTTTTGGTCAGCGGCCACTATGGGGAAAGCCACGGGCTGAAAGCACAAGACGCGTCTGGAACTGCGTAAAGCAGGTAAAAAAAGCCGCCGCCGGACGACGCCGGCAGCGGCTTCTTATTCTGACCTGCGCCTCAGGTGCGCAAGCCGCGTCCGCGCTGAATCAGCGCATATACCAGCACGTAAAACACCACGATAAACGCCACCAGCACTGACAGCGTCAACACCAGCGGAACATCGTTGATGCCAAGGAAGCCATAGCGGAACCCGCTGATCATGTACACCACCGGATTGAGCTTCGACACCGCCTGCCAGAACGGCGGCAGCAGCGCCAGCGAGTAGAATACGCCACCGAGGTAAGTTAACGGCGTCAGCACGAAGGTCGGGATCAGGCTGATATCGTCAAAGGTGCGCGCAAACACCGCATTCAGCAGGCCCGCCAGCGAAAACAGAATCGCCGTCAGCAGCAGCGTGATCGCCACCATCGGCCACGAGAATACGTGGAACGGCACGAAAAACAGCGACACCGCCGTCACCAGCACGCCCACGCACACGCCGCGCGCTACGCCGCCGCCGACATAACCGGCGATAATGATGTGCGTCGGCACCGGCGCCACCAGCAGCTCTTCAATGTTGCGCTGGAACTTGGCGCTGAAGAATGACGAGGCGACGTTGGCGTAAGCGTTGGTGATCACCGCCATCATAATCAGGCCCGGCACGATAAACTGCATGTAGCTGAAGCCGTGCATATCGCCGATGCGTGAGCCGATCAGATTGCCAAAGATAATGAAGTACAGCGTCATGGTGATCACCGGCGGCACCAGCGTCTGAATCCAGATGCGGGCAAAACGGTTGATCTCTTTGCTCCAGATACTCTTGAGCGCCACCCAGTACAGATGCGTCATGCGGTTACTCCTGTTTTTCCCTGCGTCAGGCTGACGAACAGCTCTTCCAGACGATTCGCTTTATTGCGCATGCTGAGCACCTGCACGCCCTGCGCGCTCAGCTGGCTGAATACGCTATTCAGCCCCTGTTCACGCATCACTTCCACTTCCAGCGTTGAGGTATCAACCAGACGATACTGGAAGCCCTCCAGCTGCGGCAGCGGGCTGCGCGGCGCCAGGTCGAGGATAAAGGTTTCCGACTGCAGCTTGGACAGCAGCCCTTTCATTGAGGTGTTCTCCACCAGCTCGCCGCTCTGGATGATGCCGATGTTACGGCACAGCATTTCCGCCTCTTCCAGATAGTGGGTGGTCAGGATGATGGTGGTGCCTTTGGCGTTCAGCTCTTTCAGGAACACCCACATTGAGCGGCGCAGTTCGATATCCACGCCAGCCGTCGGCTCATCAAGAATCAGCAGTTTCGGTTCATGCATCAGCGCCCGGGCTATCATCAGCCGGCGCTTCATGCCGCCGGACAACATGCGCGCCCGTTCGTTACGCTTGCCCCACAGGTCGAGCTGATTGAGGTATTTTTCCGCGCGCTTGTTCGCTTCGGCGCGTTCCACGCCGTAATAACCGGCCTGGTTAACCACAATCTGCATTACGGTTTCAAACGGGTTAAAGTTGAATTCCTGTGGCACCAGCCCAAGCTGCCGCTTGGCGTTGACCACATCTTTCTGCAGGTCGTAGCCAAACACGCGCACGCTGCCGCTGGATTTGTTCACCAGCGAGCTGATAATGCCAATGGTGGTGGACTTACCGGCACCGTTAGGGCCCAGTAAGGCATAAAAGTCGCCTGCTTCCACGTTGAGATCGAGGCCTTTCAGCGCCTGTACGCCGCCGGGATAGGTCTTGGTCAGCCCGGAAAGTTCCAGTGCATAAGTCATTGCGAGTCCGTACCCTGTTGTAGTGACATCATAGCCATATGAAATGATAGTGCGCTCGCGTCGAGCGTGCGGGGTTATTCAGCGATAACGGTTGTGAAATCAAAGGAATTGCGCAGAGTGATAACCCACCACACTCTACCACTCTGCGTGCCGCAGGAAAACGCGTGCCGAGCCCGTAAGTCATTGAGTTACGGGCTGCGCATCTTATCGCAGGCGGAGGGAATCAGCCTTGGAAGATTGTGCGGTTATTCGTCCAGCAGCGTAACTTTGCCGATATACGGCAAATGGCGGTAGCGCTGTGCGTAGTCGATACCGAAGCCGACCACGAACTCATCCGGAATGGTAAAGCCGACAAACTCGACCGGCACCTCAACTTCACGACGCTCCGGCTTATCCAGCAGCGTGCAGATCGCCAGCGATTTTGGCTCACGCAGCTGCAGAATTTCACGCACTTTGCTCAGGGTGTTACCGGAGTCGATGATGTCCTCGACGATCAGCACGTCTTTGCCGCGAATGTCTTCATCGAGATCTTTAAGGATTTTCACGTCGCGCGTAGAGGACATGCCGCTGCCGTAGCTGGAGGCGGTCATGAAGTCGACTTCGTGCGCGACATCAATGGCGCGGCACAGGTCAGCCATAAACATGAAGGAGCCGCGCAGCAGGCCGACCAGCACCATTTCGCTGCCGCTGTTGCGGTAGTGCTCGCTAATCTGCTTGCCCAGTTCGGCAATACGGGTTGCGATCTCCTGCTCAGAGATCATCACGTCGACGGTGTGTTTCATTGCATTCGCCTAAGAAGGTTTTCAGAAAGCCGCGCATTCTATCATAGTCGACGCACAGGCTAACGCCGCGCACAGAACGCAAACGTTATCGTGGCGAAATTTATTGCGCTGGCGTTAACTGTAAGCATCCTGCCCGCTCTCTCTGGAGATCCCTATGGCCGCTTCATCAGGTAAAAAAACGCAGATCGGCACGCGTGAACTGCATCCGGAAACGCAGATGCTCAACTACGGTTACGATCCGCGCCTGTCAGAAGGTGCGGTGAAGCCGCCGGTGTTTCTGACGTCAACCTTTGTGTTTAACAGCGCCGAAGAGGGCAAAGAATTTTTCGATTTCGTTGCCGGCCGCCAGCAACCGCCGGCGGGCAAAAGCGGCGGGCTGGTCTATTCCCGCTTCAACCACCCTAACAGCGAGATCGTCGAAGATCGGCTGGCCATTTATGAAGGTGCCGAAAGCGCCGCGCTGTTCTCATCCGGCATGTCGGCGATTGCCACCACGCTGCTGACCTTTGCCCGTCCCGGCGAAGTGATCCTGCACTCGCAGCCGCTGTACGGCGGCACCGAAACGCTGCTGAGCAAAACGCTGCACGATCTGGAGATCAAAGCGGTGGGATTCAGCGACGGCACCGACGAAGATAAAGTGTATGAAGCCGCGAAGCTGGCGTGGCAGCGCGGGCGCGTCGCGATGATTCTGATCGAAACGCCGGCCAACCCCACCAACAGTCTGGTGGACATCCAACTGATGCGTCAGGTGGCGGAGGTGATTACACAGCAGCAGGGCTCCCGGCCGATTCTCGCCTGCGACAACACCCTACTCGGCCCGCTGTTTCAGCGTCCGCTGCAGCACGGCGCGGATATCTCGCTCTATTCGCTGACCAAATATGTCGGCGGTCATTCCGATTTGATTGCCGGCGCCGCGCTGGGCAGCCGGGCGTTAATAAACAAAGTGCGTTCGCTGCGCAGCGCGATTGGCACCCAGCTCGATCCGCACTCCAGCTGGATGATTGGCCGCTCACTGGAAACGCTATCGCTGCGCATGGAGAAAGCCGCCAGCAATGCGGAACAGGTCGCGGCATTTTTACGCGATCACGCGCAGGTGGCGAAACTGCACTGGCTGCCCTATCTCGACGCCAGCAGTCCGGCAGGAGAAACCTGGCAGCGCCAGTGCAGCGGCGCCGGTTCCACCTTCTCCTTTGATATCGAGGGCGGCCAGGCTGCGGCATTCCGCTTTCTCAACGCGCTGGCGCTGTTCAAACTGGCGGTGAGCCTCGGCGGCACCGAGTCGCTCGCCAGCCATCCCGCCAGCACCACCCATTCCGGCGTGCCGCAGGAGGTGCGGGAGCGCATCGGCATCACCGATGCGACGGTGCGCCTGTCGATCGGCATCGAACATGCCGATGATTTGATTGAAGATATTCGCCTGGCGCTGGAAGCGGCCGTCAGCTCACCGTAAAGCCCAGCATCATGCCGGTATCTTCATGCTCCAGCAGATGGCAGTGCGCCATATAGGCATTTTCAGTATCGGCGACGTAGTTGAAGCGCACCAGCACTTCACTGCGCCAGCCGTTGACGCTGACCATGTCTTTCCAGCCGGCGCGATGCGCCGCAGGCGGCTTGCCGTTCTCGGAGAGAATGCGGAACTGCGTGCCGTGAATATGGAACGGATGCAGCATGGCGTCGCCTTCGCCGGAGATGGTCCATTTTTCATACTTGCCCAGCGGCACGGCAAACATGGGCTTTTCCATGTTAAAGGCCTGGCCGTTGATTTTGTTGCCGTTGTGGAAATCATATGCGGCGCTGCTGGCGTGGTTACCCTGATCCATCGCCATATCGCCGTGATCCATGTTGCCATGATCCATCGCGCCATGGTCCATGTTCATGCTGCCGTGATCCATCGCTTTGCCCGCGCCGTGCTGGCTGCCCATCGCTTTAGCACCGTAACGCTGCTGCAGCGCCTGCATGCCCTGCTGATCCAGCTGCGGATCCATCATCAGCTGCAGCCAGCGGCTCTGCAGCCCTTCCGTTGCCGGCAGCGGCGGCACATCCACCAGCTGGTCCGGCAGCGTACCGCTGGCCATCACGCGCAGCGGCAGAATCTGCACCAGTGGCAGCGGCTGATCGAACGGCGCCAGCGTCATGCCCATCTGCGTGACCGGCAGCGTTACAATATCGAAGGTTTTGCCGTCTGAGGTATCCACCAGCACTTCAAAGCGCTCGCCCGGCAGCAGCGGCAGGCTCGCCACCTTCACCGGTTCAGCCAGCAGGCCACCGTCGCTCGCCACCACGTACAGCGGACGTTTATCGCTGGCGGCGATGTGCAGTGAGCGCGCATTGCAGCCGTTGAGCAGGCGCAGCCGCAGCCAGCCACGCGGCACCGCGTGCTGCGGATACGGCACGCCGTTGGTCAGCATCAAATCGCCAAACCAGCCCACGGCGGCGCGCATGATATCCAGCTGATAATCGATACGCGTGCCGTCCTGAGTGAGCTGCTTATCCTGGAAAATCAGCGGCACATCATCTTCGCCCCACTGCATCGGCAGCCGCAGCTTGCCGGACGCCTCATCTTCCAGCAGTACCAGCCCTGCCAGCCCCTGCGCCACCTGATAGCCGGTTTTGCCATGCTGATGCGGATGGAACCAGCAGGTCGCCGCCGGTTGATCGGGGGTAAAACTCACCTGACGCGTAGCGCCGGGCGCAATCAGCGCCTGCGGACCGCCATCCACCGCGCCGGGAATTTCCAGCCCGTGCCAGTGCAATGTGGTGGCTTCCGGCAGGCGATTATGAATATTGACGGTGACGCTTTTCTCACGCTGCAGGCGCAGCGCCGGGCCGAGCAGGCTACCGTTGTAACCCCAGGTTGGGACGGATTTGCCGTTCCACTGGCTGCTGCCGGTCATGGCGGTCAGCGTGTACTGGCCGCGCGCATCGGGTTCCAGCAGCGACGGGATGGGCAACAGCGGACGCGTGGCGGCCATTAGCGAGCGGCTCCAGAAGGGCAGCGCGCCGGCTGCACTGAGGGCGGCAGTCAGCTTGAGAAAATGACGACGTTGCATATTCATATCCTTATCGTGAATAGGGGCACAGCGTAAACCTTTCCCCTGCGGGAGGGTCAAGCGATGAAAGCGCCCACCGGGATAAAAAGCGCGCCAGTGGCCCATTTAGCCAAATTTAGCGGAATCCCGGCAATAACTGTGCTAACGTCATTAAATTGTCCCTTGTTGAGAACGATTATGACGAAAAGCATCAAGATCCTGCTGCTGGCGGGACTCCTTGGCTTCTCCTCCACCAGTTTTGCCCTGAGCGAATCCGAAGCAGAAGATCTGGCTGACCTCACCGCGGTGTTTGTCTATCTGAAAAATGATTGCGGCTATCAGGATCTGCCCGACGCGCAGATTCGTAAAGCACTGGTGTTTTTTGCCCAGCAAAACCGCTGGGATCTGAGCAACTACAGCGCTTACAACATGAAATCCCTCGGTGAAGAGAGCTACAAAGATTTGAGCGGTATCGCCATCACCAACGACAAAAAGTGTAAGTCGCTGGCGCGCGACTCCCTCAGCCTGCTTGCCTACGTGAAATAATCCTCCGCCCTGCGCTGCTGTTAACGTCCTGACCGTGCAAGCACGGTCATAATTCGTTATGCTTTTTTCTGGCATTATTGCGCGTTAACAGCATAAGGAGCGCTCCGGCATGGCCGACAAAGATACCTGGCATGAGACGCTGCATAGCGGCTTTGGCCAATATTTCAGCGTAGACAATCTGCTTTACCGCGATAAAACCGCGCATCAGGATCTGGTGATCTTTGAGAACGCCGCGTTTGGCCGCGTGATGGCGCTGGACGGCGTGGTGCAAACCACCGAGCGCGATGAGTTTATCTATCACGAAATGATGACGCACGTGCCGATTCTGGCGCACGGCAATGCCCGGCGCGTATTGATTATCGGCGGCGGTGACGGCGCGATGCTGCGCGAGGTCGCCCGGCATCAGCGCGTTGAGCACATCACCATGGTGGAAATTGATGCCGGAGTGGTGAATTTCTGTCAAACCTATCTGCCTAACCACAGCGCCGGCGCTTACGACGATCCGCGTCTGCAGCTGGTGATCGACGATGGCGTTAACTTCGTCAGCCAGACGCAGGAACGGTTTGATGTGATCATCTCCGACTGTACCGATCCAATCGGTCCCGGCGAGAGTCTGTTCACCTCGGCGTTTTATGCCGGCTGCAAACAGGCGCTCAATCCCGGTGGCGTGTTTGTCGCGCAGAACGGCGTCTGCTTCCTGCAGCAGGATGAAGCGGTCAACAGCCACCGCAAACTCAGCCACTATTTCGCTGACGTCAGCTTTTACCATGCGGCGATTCCGACCTACTACGGCGGCATCATGACCTTCGCCTGGGCGAGCGATAATCCGGCGCTGCGCCAGCCGGACCTTACAACGCTGCAGTCACGTTTTGCCGCAGCCGGACTGCCCTGCCGTTACTACACGCCAGAGCTGCACATCGGCAGCTTTGCCCTGCCGCAATACCTTTTAAACGCGCTCAGCTGACCTCAGGAGGTGAACCCAATTGCAAAAGCTAAAACTACATGGCTTCAATAATCTGACCAAAAGCCTGAGTTTTTGTATCTACGACATTTGCTATGCCAATAGCAAAGCCGAACGTGATGGCTATATCGCCTATATTGATGAGCAATATAACGCCAACCGCCTGACGGAAATCCTCACCGAGACCTGCTCGATTATCGGTGCTAACGTGCTGAATATTGCGCGCCAGGATTATGAGCCGCAGGGTGCCAGCGTGACGATTCTGGTCAGTGAAGAGCCGATCAATCCGCAGGATATCGATAATTCCGAGCATCCCGGCCCGCTGCCCAATTCGGTGGTGGCGCACCTCGACAAGAGTCACATCTGCGTGCACACCTATCCGGAGAGTCACCCGGAAGGCGGTTTATGTACCTTCCGCGCCGACATAGAAGTCTCGACCTGCGGCGTGATTTCGCCCCTGAAGGCGCTGAATTATCTGATCCACCAGCTGGAGTCGGATATCGTGACCGTGGATTACCGCGTGCGCGGCTTCACCCGCGACGTCAATGGCGTGAAGCATTTCATCGACCATGAGATCAATTCCATTCAGAACTTCATGTCCGAGGATATGAAAGCGATGTACGACATGGTGGACGTTAACGTTTATCAGGAAAACATCTTTCATACCAAGATGTTGCTGAAAGAATTTGATCTGAAGTATTACCTGTTCAACACCAAACCTGAAGAGCTGAGCCCGCAGGAACACAAGCGCATCACCAATCTGCTGTGGAAGGAGATGCGTGAGATTTATTACGGGCGCAATATTCCGGCGACGGGATTGAAGTTGTTATAACTCAGCGCCGGCAGTGGGTGAAGGCTGCGCCGCGGTAGCGCAGCGCACGTCATTCACCCGCTGATGCGGGCGGCACATTTACGCGGTCAGCTGCAGGCCAATGCCGCGCTCGCGCAATTCACGGCATACCGCTTCATCAAGGCGGGAATCTGTCACCACATCGGTCAGGCTATCAATCGGTGCCGCGCAGTACAGCGACCATGAGCCATATTTACTGCTGTCGGCCAGCAGAATGCGCCGGCGCGCGTTGGCCAGCAGATCCATCTTCAGCCCGGCTTTGTCTTCCGTCGGCGTGGTAATACCGCGCTCAATACTCCATGAGTTACAGCTGACAAACGCAATGTCCGGATTGATACTGCGCAGCAGGCGCCGGCCGTGCTCACCAATGCACGACTGGCTGGAGTCGTCGATGCGGCCGCCGATGATGGTGGTCTCAATCTGTTTAAACTCCGACAAAAACAGCGCAATGTGCAGATCGGCGGTGATCACCCGCAGCTGCAAATGGGTCAGCTGTCGTGCCAGTTCCAGCATGGTGGTACCGGCATCCAGCACCACCGCATCGCCGGACTGCACATAGCTGGCGGCGAACTGCGCGATGGCCTGCTTCTCCGCCAGGTTACGCTGCATCTTCTCCAGCGTGGTCGGCTGCGTCGGGATAAAGCGGTTCAGCGTGACGCCGCCGTGGCTGCGGCTAATCACCCCTTCCTTGTCCAGCTTAATCAGATCGCGGCGAATGGTGGCTGGCGAAGCAGAAATGGCGCTCACCAGCTGTTCAACAGTGACCAGATTATGACTTTTGAGATAGTCCATAATCTGGTCGAGACGGCTTTGTCCCTTCATATTTCCCTATGCAAGCTGCATCGCGAGTTTTATTGAGATCGCCATGCTCGCAGAGTTCGCTTTACCTGTCCAGGCGATATCAAATGCCGTGCCGTGGTCGGCGGAAGTGCGGATAAACGGCAGTCCCGCCGTGATGTTGACGCCATCGTAAAATCCAAGCAGTTTCAATGGGATATGCCCCTGATCGTGGTACATCGCCACTACCATATCGTACTGCCCCTGCTGGCACTGTAAAAACACCGTATCCGGCGGGCACGGGCCATGGACATCAATGCCCTGCTGCTTCATTGCCTGGATCGCTGGCGTCACCGTGGTGATCTCTTCATCACCAAACAGGCCATTCTCGCCCGCGTGCGGATTGACCCCGGCGACCGCGATGCGCGGTTGGTCATAGCCCACGCGGCGCAGGAAGCTGTCAGCCATGCCGATCACCGTCTGAATACGTTCGCCGTTCAGCGTGTCGAGGAACTTACGCAGCGCGATGTGCGTGGTCACGTGGATCACTTTCAGATGGTCGGTATACAGCACCATGGCGTAATTTTTGGTTTGGGTCAGCTGTGCCAGCAGTTCAGTGTGGCCGGGATAAAGGTGGCCCGCCGCGTGCAGCGCCTCTTTGTTCAGCGGAGCGGTGGCAATCGCCTGCACGTCGCCCGCCAGCGCCAGTTCGGTGGCGCGCTTCACGCAGCGCCAGGCCAGATCGCCGGCCTGCTTCTGCACCTTGCCCGGCTGCAGCGCGTCAGGATCGGCCAGCGGCTCATCGATGACGTTAATGATGCCCGGTGCGAAATGCGCATCCTGCACGCTGTCCAGCACGCGCAACTCAGCGTGCGGCGTAATGTTCAGCGCCAGCACCCGACGCAGCGTCGCGGCACAGCCGACCACCACCGCCGGAATGCCCGCCAGCTCCCCTTCTGCCAGCGCTTTAATGATGATTTCCGGGCTGATGCCCGCCGGATCGCCCATGGTCACCGCAATAGTGTTATTCACTCGACTTCTCCTCAATAAAACGAATGGCTTCTGCCAGGGTGTTTTCATCACCAAAGCCACCCGCTTTGGTCATCACCGGCAGGTGTAATTCACTGTTAAGCAGAACCCCGTGCGGCACACAGCCCGCCACCTGGCCCTGAATCTGAAAGCCGCTGGCCCCGAGCGCCTGCGCCACCGCGATGGCCACGTCACCGCCGGAAAGAAACAGGCCGGCAGGCTGAATGTGCGCGCAGACGGCGCGCGTGAGCTGTGCCAGAAACTGGCAGATGCGCTCGCCGAGCTGCTGGCGCGTAATCTGCTGCTGCTGACACAGCTGCGCAATCGCGTGGCGCTGGTCAGCCTGTTGCGTAGTGCGCACCACACAGTGCACGCCCTCGCGCAGCGCCTGGACCATCGCCTGCTGCCAGGCCGCCGCCTGCGGCCATGCCGGTGTGGCAAACAGCTGGCAAATATCAATATCAATCAAGCGAATGTCACGCTGGCTGGCGAGCCGGGCGATTTGCTGCTGCGCCATGGCGCTCATCGAACCGACAATCGCCAGCACCGGGCGAGAGGGCCGCGCAGCAAGATGCGCACCCAGCGCATCGCTTAACCCGGACGCGCCGACCAGCAGCGGACGTTCCGGCAGCGTCGCGGCAGCCGCGATAATGGCGTCGATATCCGCCTGCAGTTCCGCGTCCAGTACCAGCAGGCCCTGACTGGTCGCCAGCCGTGCGGCCAGCGTGCCGCTGCGTACCGTGGCAAGATCGATCTGCTCGCCCGGCAGCTGGCATTGCATCTGCAGCCGCGTCAGCACGTTACTGCTGGTCACCGGGGTTTTAGGATCGCTGGCAAATTCGGTGTCGATCAGGCGCTGCTGATGGATCCAAACTTCCCCGCCGCGCGTGATGCGGCCCAGCTTAGGCACCGCCGGCACCACCAGCGCCAGCCGTTTCGCGCTGACCTGCAGCGCGGCCGCCACCTCAGCGCCTGGATTGCCGCGCAGCGTTGAGTCAATTTTCTTAAACAGCCAGCCGTGTTGCGCTATCTGCTGATGCGGCTGCATGGCGGCATGCGTACGGCTGGCGGCTTCCGCTGCGCTGACCGCACGGCTATCGGTGCTGATCACCAGCACATCCGCTGCGCCGGCCTCCGGGGGTGTCAGGTTATTGAACAGCACGTGGACGCGTGCGCCGGCCAGCGCGAAGCCGCTGCCTGCGTCATTGGCGCCGGTAAAATCGTCGGCAATCACCAGAACGGGCGTTTTCCATGGCGATGAAGTCATTCTCTCTCCTGTCACGGCCCCTTGCCGTGCTGCATTTGATTATATTCAATCATGATTGATTATATGTGAGCAAGATCAAATTAATTGAAATCGATATCGCCTATAAATTTAGCCTCAGAAAGGGATACACCCCGCACAGCATTGAGCAAACCTAATCATAATGTGCAAAACCGTTATAAGGGCATGACATGAATATCAACAGCACCGTGATCAGTGGCTATCAGGCTTTGAACGATCTCAGCTATTTACTGCAGGATAAGCAGAAGGCGTTGCTGGTCACGGATAAAAACATTCTGGGCATTCCGGCGGTGCAGGCGCTTATCGCCCGGCTGCAGCAGCAGATCGCCAGCCTGAGCCTGGTTGATACGGTGCCGCCCGAGCCGAGCCAGCATGATGTGGCGGCGATTGTTGCGGCGCTGCCGCACGGCGACGTCGATCTGGTGATCGGCATTGGCGGCGGCAGCGTACTGGATGTGGCGAAGCTGCTGTCCGTGCTATGCGTGGCCGATGCGCCAACCCTGACGGCGCTGCTGGCCGGTGAGAAGCCGCACACGCGTACCGCTTCTTTACTGATCCCAACCACGGCCGGCACCGGCTCGGAAGCCACGCCCAACGCCATCCTTGCCATTCCGGAGAAAGAGACCAAAGTCGGTATTATTTCGCCGGTGATGCTGCCGGACTACGTGGCGCTGATTCCGGAACTGACCACCAGCATGCCGGCGCACATCGCCTCGTCGACCGGAATTGATGCGCTGTGCCACCTGATTGAGTGCTTCACCGCCACCGTGGCCAATCCGGTGAGTGATAACTATGCGCTGATCGGCATGAAAAAGCTGTTCGCCAGCCTCGAAAAGACCCTTGCCGAACCGGACAACCTGGAAGCACGGCTGAATATGTTGTGGGCGTCCTACTACGGTGGAGCAGCGATCGCCCATGCCGGGACGCACCTGGTGCACGCCATGTCCTATCCGCTGGGCGGCAAGTATCATCTGCCACACGGCGTGGCCAACGCCATTCTGCTGGCGCCGTGCATGCAGTTTGTGCGTCCGGCGGCGGTGAGCAAGTTCGCGCAGGCCTACGATCTGCTGCCGGATGCCGATAGCGCACTGGATGAAGAGGCCAAATCGCATGCGCTGGTGGCCTATTTCGCTGCGCTGGTGCAGCGCCTTAAACTGCCGGCCAGCCTGGAAGCGCTGGGTATCGGGCCGGATCATCTGCCGTATCTGGTCGAAGCCGCGCTGGACGTGCAGCGCCTGATGAAGAATGTACCGATGAAAGTCAGCGCCGACGATGTGCGCAACGTCTACCTGACGCTGTTTCCGGCGTTAAATCACTCAGCATGAGCGGGGAAATCATGAGCAACACCATTCAGGGCGTACTGACCGCCATCGTCACCACTTTTGATCGCGACGGAGCCTACAATCCTGCCGCGCAGCGTGAACAGATTCAGCGTCAGCTGAGCGCCGGTAACGGTATTTTCTGCGGCGGCACCAACGGGGAGTTTTTCGTGCTGAACGAGCAGGAGAAGCTGGCGGTGACCGAGACCTGCGTCGACGAAGTAAACGGCAGCGCACCGGTGGTGGCCCACATTGGCGAGATCTCGACGCGTGAGACTATCCGGCTGGGCAGGCAGGTGGCAAAGCTGGGCGTGGATGCCGTCTCGGTGATCACCCCTTACTTTGTGCCGCTCAAACAGGAAGAGCTGATTGATCACTACCGTGCCGTGGCCGACGCTATCGACGTCCCGCTGTTTCTCTACAACATTCCGGCGCGCACCGGTAATACGCTGCTGCCGGAAACCGTGCGCACGCTGGCAGCGCATCCCAACATCATTGGCATCAAAGACAGCGCCGGCAGCTACGAAAGCCTGAGCGGCTTTCTGCAGGCAGCGGCAGGTATTGCGCATTTCAACGTGCTGAACGGGCCGGATTCACTGATTCATCAGGGCTTCGTCGATGGCTGTTCCGCCTGTATTTCCGGGCTGGCTAACGTGGCGCCGAAAGAGATTAACGCCATCTGGGCGCGCTTCCATGCCGGTGACATCGCCGGATCGCGCGCCGCTCAGGAGAACGTCACCGGCCTGCGTACCGATCTCTACAGCATTGGTTTTTCCCCGGCGGCGGTGAAAAAAGCCGTGGCGCTGCTCGGCTATGAGGTCGGCGACAGCCGCTATGCGGTGCGCTTCTCTGCGGAGGAAGAGCAGAAGATCCGCCAGATCGTGAATCAGTATTTGCAGTAAAGCCAGTAAATTCAAAGCACTTACCGCACGCAGCTGTGGTAGCGGCGCGATTCATCGCGCAATACAGGCGCCGCTCCCCCCTGCCGCCATCAGGGTTAGGGTTAATCTGACGGTGGCGGGGCGGATTCAGGCAGCGATGGCTGCTGTTATTAACACCGGGACGCATTTGCTATGAAAGTCATCTGTACTTCACCTTCGTTCGCCCGCTACGACGCCGCGCCGATCGACACACTGCGCCAGCAGGGCTTTGAGCTGATTACGCTGCCCGCCGACGCGCCGCTCAGCGCGCTGGCGCCGCATCTCGCCGACACCGTCGCCCTGATCGTGGCCTTTACCGAGGTCAACGATGCGCTGCTGTCGCTGGCACCGCAGCTGAAAATTGTCTGCAAGCACGGCGTGGGCGTCGATAACATCGACCTCGACGCGACGCGTGCGCGCGGTATTTACGTGACAAACGTGCCGGACGCGAACAAACACGCGGTTGCCGATTTCGCCTTTGCGCTGATTCTTAATAGCGCGCGCCAGATCACCACCGCCGCAATAGAGACCCGCGCCGGCCACTGGCCGCGCATTTTTGCCACCGACGTCTACGGCAAAACGCTCGGCATCATCGGCCTGGGCAATATCGGTAAGCAGGTGGCACTGCGCGCTAAAGGCTTCAATATGCGCATCCTCGCCTTCGATTTTTATCCCGATGACGCCTTCGCCGTCGAACACGGCGTGACGTTTGTCAGCCTCGATCAGCTGACGGAGCACAGCGACTTCATCACCTTACATATGCCGCTCACCGACCAGACGCAAAACCTGTTCGACGCCGCGCGCCTGAAGCGCATGAAGAAGAGCGCGTTTCTCATCAACGCGTCACGCGGTGGCGTAGTGAATGAGCAGGATCTCTACCAGGCATTGCAGGATAACGTGATTGCCGGTGCGGCGGCGGATGTCTTTGTGCAGGAGCCGCTGGTGCAGCATCCGCTGTTCACCCTGAGCAACTTTATCCCCACGGCGCACCTTGCCGGTTATACCGACGGTGCTATCAGCGCCATCGGCGAACGCTGCGTGACGCAGATTGTGCAGTGTATCAAACAGGGCGAACGCCCGATGAATGTCATGAACGGGCTGGCCTGACGCCGCCCTCCTCTGTCACCCTTTTCGCGTGGATAATGATTATGACCAACACCGCACGCTCAACACGCATCAGATGGTGGATCGCCGGCCTGATGTGGCTGGCCATTGCCATTAACTATATTGATCGTACCGTACTCTCTGCCGCCGCACCGCACCTGATCACCGAGCTCGACATCAATCCGGAGATGATGGGCTTTATCATGGCAGCATTTTTCTGGTCCTACGCGCTGTTGCAGATCCCGGCAGGCTGGTTTGCCGACCGCTTCGGCCAGAAAAAAGGCCTCGGTATCGCTGTCGGCTGGTGGTCGATTGCCACCATGGCGATGGGGCTCGCCACCGGCTTTAAATCGCTGCTGGCGCTGCGTCTGGCGCTCGGCGTGGGTGAAGCAGCGGCTTATCCCAGCAACGCCGGTATTACCGCGCGCTGGTTCCCGGATCGCGAGCGCGCCACCGTCTCAGGCCTGTTCGACAGCGCATCAAAATTTGGCGGGGCCGTCGCCATGCCGCTGATCGTCTTTATGATCGCGCTGTTCGACTGGCGTCTGACCTTTCTGGCGATTGGTGCCGTCGGTCTGATTTGGGTCATCGCCTGGTACTTCATTTATGCCGAGAACCCGGAAGACCATAAAGCGATCAGCGCCGATGAAGTGCGCCTGATCCGCGATGGCCAGGCGCAGAAGCACGGCGATAAGAACGTGCGGCCGATGAAGTGGTACAAGCTGCTGCGTTACCGCAACATCTGGGCGATGTGTATTGGCTTCTTCACCATCAATTACACCTCCTACTTCTTTATCACCTGGTTGCCAACCTACCTGGTGAAAGACAAAGGGATGGATTTCCTGAAAATGGGCATGGTGGCGGCGCTGCCGCTGCTCTGCGGTATGGTGATTGAAGTGCTGGCGGGCTGGGCGTCGGACCGTATGGTGCATAAAAAAGTGCTGTCGCTGACCGCCACGCGCAAGCTGTTCCTGACGATTGGCCTGCTGATGGCGCTGTGCATCGGGTTCGCGCCGTTCACCGATTCCGTGTTCATGACGGTACTGCTGCTGTGTATTGCCAAGTCCGGCACCACCGTCGCGGCCTCTCAGGTGTGGGCGTTGCCGGGCGATGTTGCGCCCACCAACAGCGTGTCAATTGTTGCCGGGCTGCAGAATACCGTCTCCAATATGGGCGGCGCGGTCGGGCCGATCATTACCGGCGCTATCGTCGGTGCCACCGGCCACTTTACCTGGGCGCTGGTGTTCTCGGCGGTGCTGGTGGTGATCGGAATCCTTAACTACCTGTTCCTGCTCGGCAAGGTCGAACCGATTGTGGATGAGGAACCTTTATCCCACGCCCGTTCCGCCATTAACGGCGTGTAACCTGCGCAACGGCAGTGGCGCCCCGGCTGCGGGCGCCCGTTAGCGGCCGGCCATAAACCGGCGATAAGCAGCAATCACCGCAAGAAAATCCTCCACGCCGCAGAACGACAGGCTCTCCTCATCGTAATAAGTCATGCCCTCTTCCAGGCCGTCATCCTCTAACGCCAGCTGATTGGCGCGGATCATCACCTCTTCCTCATCCAGCCACAGCGTATATTCGTGCCCGACGCGCTGCCACTGCTGCTGTGTGCCTTTGACTGCACGCACCGCGGCTTCGACTTCATCCAGCAGCGCAAAGTTCTCTTTCACTTCTTCATTGAACCAGTGCCCCACCGCTTCGTGGTCCATCGACATGCGCACCCGGACCTGACCGGTCACGTCACGCAGAAATTCATATTCCATGTTGGCCTCATACCAGTGGCGCGCCAGACGGCACGCTTTCGTGCATTTTGTGCGCAGCGCGCGCAAGAAAGTGGGATCGCGCTCGCATTATGCCTGGAGACGGCGAGGGAAAAAAGCGCATAAAAAAAGGGACGATGCGCTCGTCCCTTTTTCACTGGCAGGCGTATTTTACACCGCGGTCTGGAAAATCACTCCGTCCGCTTTTTCGGTGTACTGGCCCAGCTGATCGAAGTTCAGGTAGCGGTAGGTGTCGGCAGCGGTTTTATCCACCTGCACCATAAACTGCTGATACTCGTCCGGCGTAGGCAGTTTACCCAGCAGGGAAGCGACCGCGGCCAGCTCGGCTGACGCCAGGAACACGTTGGCACCGGTACCCAGACGGTTCGGGAAGTTACGGGTCGAGGTGGAAACCACCGTCGCACCGTCTTTCACGCGCGCCTGGTTACCCATGCACAGTGAACAGCCCGGAATCTCGATACGCGCACCGCTCTTACCAAAGACGCTGTAGTAGCCCTCTTCCGTCAGCTGCGCGGCATCCATCTTGGTTGGCGGCGCTACCCACAGGCGGGTCGGCAGCTGGCCTTTGTGCGCGTCCAGCAGTTTACCTGCCGCACGGAAGTGACCGATGTTGGTCATGCACGAACCGATGAACACTTCGTCGATCTTCTCGCCCTGTACGTCAGACAGCCAGCGCGCGTCGTCCGGATCGTTCGGCGCACACAGGATTGGCTCTTTGATTTCCGCCAGATCGATTTCGATCACCGCTGCGTATTCCGCATCGGCATCGGCTTCCAGCAGTTGCGGATCGGCCAGCCATTTTTCCATGCCCTGAATACGGCGCTCCAGCGTACGACGGTCGCCGTAGCCTTCGGAGATCATCCACTTCAGCAGTACGATGTTGGAGTTCAGATACTCGATGATCGGCTCTTTATCCAGCTTGATGGTACAACCCGCCGCAGAACGCTCGGCCGAGGCATCGGTCAGCTCAAATGCCTGCTCAACTTTCAGCTTCGGCAGACCTTCGATTTCCAGCACGCGACCGGAGAAGATGTTTTTCTTGCCTTTCTTCTCAACGGTCAGCAGACCCTGCTTGATGGCGTACAGCGGAATCGCGTGCACCAGATCGCGCAGCGTGATGCCCGGCTGCATTTCGCCTTTGAAGCGCACCAGCACTGACTCCGGCATATCCAGAGGCATAACGCCCGTCGCGGCGGCAAACGCCACCAGACCAGAACCGGCCGGGAACGAGATGCCAATCGGGAAGCGGGTGTGTGAGTCACCGCCGGTGCCGACTGTATCCGGCAGCAGCATACGGTTCAGCCAGCTGTGAATCACGCCATCGCCCGGACGCAGCGAGACACCGCCACGGTTCATGATGAAGTCCGGCAGCGTGTGGTGTGTGGTGACATCGACCGGCTTCGGATAAGCGGCAGTGTGACAGAAGGACTGCATCACCAGATCGGAGGAGAAGCCCAGACACGCCAGATCTTTCAGTTCATCACGGGTCATTGGACCGGTGGTGTCCTGAGAGCCGACCGAGGTCATTTTCGGTTCACAGTAGGCGCCAGGACGAATCCCTGCCACGCCACAGGCGCGGCCCACCATTTTCTGCGCCAGCGAGTAACCACGGTTACTTTCGGCCACATCTTTGGCTTTGGTGAACACATCGCTGTGCGGCAGACCCAGCGACTCACGCGCTTTGGTGGTCAGGCCGCGACCGATAATCAGCGGAATACGGCCACCGGCGCGCACTTCATCCAGCAGCACGTCAGTTTTCAGCGCAAAGGTCGCCAGCAGTTCATTGGTCTCGTGATTGCGTACTTCACCCTTGTAAGGGTAAACGTCAATCACATCGCCCATGTTCAGGCGCTCAACGTCGAGTTCGATCGGCAGCGCGCCGGCATCTTCCATGGTGTTGAAGAAGATCGGCGCGATTTTACCGCCGAGGCACAGACCGCCGCCTTTTTTGTTCGGCACATACGGAATGTCGTCACCCATGAACCACAGCACTGAGTTGGTCGCGGACTTACGTGAAGAACCGGTACCAACCACGTCACCGACGTAGGTCAGCGGGAAGCCTTTCTGCTGCAGAGCTTCAATTTGTTTGATCGGGCCAATGTTGCCAGCATCGTCGGGTTCGATGCCGTCACGTGGGTTTTTCAGCATCGCCAGCGCGTGCAGTGGAATATCCGGACGTGACCATGCATCCGGCGCCGGAGAGAGGTCGTCGGTGTTGGTTTCGCCGGTCACTTTGAACACGGTGGTGGTGATTTTTTCTGCCAGCTTAGGACGCTTAAGGAACCATTCTGCATCAGCCCAGGACTGGAGGATTTTCTTCGCGTGGGGATTACCCGCTTTGGCTTTCTCTTCGACGTCGTAGAAGTTATCGAACATCAGCAGCGTGTGGGACAGTGCTTCAGCGGCAATCGGTGCCAGGGCCTCATCGTCAAGCGCCTCGATCAGCGCATGGATGTTGTAGCCGCCCTGCATGGTGCCCAGCAGTTCGACTGCTTTTTCACGAGTGACCAGAGGAGAGTGGGCTTCGCCCTTTGCGATAGCTGCCAGGAATCCGGCTTTTACATACGCCGCTTCATCAACACCCGGCGGGACACGGTTGACCAGCAGGTCAGTCAGGAATTCTTCTTCACCCGCTGGCGGGTTTTTCAGCAGTTCAACCAGCGCGGCCATCTGGGAAGCATCTAACGGCTTAGGTACGATTCCCTGGGCAGCACGCTCGGCAACGTGCTTACGGTATTCTTCTAGCACGACGTTCTCCTCGCTCTCATTGTATAGCTTTCCGGTGCACCTGTTGATGCTGTCAAACAGTAGGGTGAGGTGCCCGGTTCTGCGTCGGCCAGCATAGCAGGATTTCGGCTGATTGTTAATCCGTTTACAAAAAAGCAACATCCGCGCGTTATTTAGCAGATTTGACTGCGCTTTGCGCCAGGAGAGAAGCCAGAACGGCTCTAATAGTGCCTGTTCGCGCCTGTGCCGATAGCCAGTGGAACCAGGTTGTAGCGCGTAATTTGTTGCATTCGGCCTTCACACCGCGAATCCATAACCTGCAATCCCCCTTCGGGCCGGTTCATTCACTTTTGGTTATATGCTAATGCGCTTGCACTAAACGGCTACCGTTCAGCTTCCCACACGTTTTTCTGAGGAAAATTAATACCACATCATCTAATAAATATTGAAGGTGATAACTTGCGCGCATTTAATTAATTATCAACGCAGTGCCGGTTTAAATTAACCTTTAAACTTAGTCACTCAATTAAAATACACCCTTAAAAAATAACTGCGATTTAAAAAAGAGATAAAAAATAAAAGAGGAAATGATAAATAAATAGCGCAGACTGCCTGCGGGCGCTTGAGGCTATCTGCCTTAAGATCTGCAAAAGAAATTGGGGTGGATGGTGGAAGGTGAACCGTGCGATTAATTTTCATTAACCGCACGGGTGAGCCACTACCCTACACCCAGACAGTGTCAGGGTAATGGCTTGCTCGTGCTAATGCAAGGAGTAAGTGATTATGAAGGTGAAATTCAGCACGCTGATTATCAGCGGGCTCATCCTGTTAGGTTTATGCCTGGCAAATCGCAGTTCACTGTGTGAATTACGATTGCGGATATTCGCGGCTGAATTATCGGCTGTCATGGCTTACGAAGCACAACAGTAAACTTCAATAGCGGAGGGTCTCCTCCGCTATTCCGGCATCGTTAACGTGTTGCTCCTGCGCCCGCTTTTATCTATTCAACTTACGTTTTCAATTAATAAAAAAACGGCTCCTTACAGGAGCCGTTAATTAACCTAAGCCTCAGACGAAATTATTTCTTTTTCGCTTTCGGATTTGGCAGGTCAGTAATGCTACCTTCAAACACTTCCGCCGCCAGGCCAACCGATTCGTGCAGGGTTGGGTGCGCGTGGATGGTCAGCGCGATATCTTCGGCATCACAACCCATCTCGATAGCCAGACCGATTTCACCCAGCAGCTCGCCGCCGTTGGTACCGACAATCGCGCCACCAATAACACGGTGCGTCTCTTTGTCGAAGATCAGTTTGGTCATACCGTCTGCGCAGTCAGACGCGATAGCACGGCCCGATGCCGCCCACGGGAAGGTGGACACTTCGTAGCTGATGCCTTTCTCTTTGGCTTCTTTCTCGGTCAGACCCACCCAGGCCACTTCTGGCTCGGTATAAGCGATAGAAGGGATCACTTTCGGGTCGAAGTAGTGCTTCAGACCGGAAATCACTTCTGCCGCCACGTGACCTTCGTGCACGCCTTTGTGCGCCAGCATTGGCTGACCGACGATGTCACCGATAGCATAGATGTGTGGCACGTTGGTGCGCATCTGTTTGTCGACGCGGATAAAGCCGCGATCGTCCACTTCCACGCCTGCTTTGCCAGCATCCAGACCTTTACCGTTCGGTACACGGCCAATCGCCACCAGCACTGCGTCGTAACGCTGTGGTTCAGCCGGCGCTTTTTTACCTTCCATGGATACGTAGATACCGTCGTCTTTCGCTTCTACCGCGGTGACTTTGGTTTCCAGCATCAGGTTGAATTTCTTGCTGATACGCTTGGTGAACACTTTCACCACGTCTTTATCGGCGGCCGGGATCACCTGGTCAAACATCTCAACCACGTCGATCTCTGAACCCAGCGCATGGTAGACGGTACCCATCTCCAGACCGATGATGCCACCGCCCATAACCAGCAGACGCTTCGGAACTTCTTTCAGCTCCAGCGCATCGGTAGAGTCCCACACGCGCGGATCGTTATGTGGAATGAAGGGCAGTTCGATTGGACGCGAGCCTGCAGCGATGATTGCGTTGTCAAAGTTGATGGTGGTTGCGCCACCTTCCCCTTCTACCACCAGCGTGTTAGCACCGGTGAATTTACCCAGACCGTTGACCACTTTCACTTTGCGGCCTTTTGCCATGCCAGCCAGACCACCGGTCAGCTGAGTGATGACTTTCTCTTTCCAGGTACGGATTTTGTTGATGTCAGTCTGCGGCTGGCCAAACACGATACCGTGCTCTTCCAGAGCCTTAGCTTCTTCGATGACTTTCGCCACGTGCAGCAGCGCTTTTGACGGGATACAGCCGACGTTCAGACAGACACCGCCGAGGGTGCTGTAGCGCTCTACCAGTACGGTTTCCAGACCTAAATCAGCGCAACGGAAGGCTGCAGAGTAACCTGCAGGACCTGCCCCAAGTACCACGACTTGAGTTTTAATCTCTGTACTCATCATGACCTCTTGTTAGATTGCCGGCGGTCAAAAGCGACCCTTTCCCAGGCTCTTGATGCCCTATCTCCACCGGGACATTTCACCGCGAGAGTTTACAGAATTGTTAACAAACTGCCAACCGCGGCAACTCCGAATGCTTACAACAAGGCCGGCATTTGCCGGCCTTGATTAACGTCACATCACCAGACGGCGAATATCAGACAGCATATTGTTAATGATGGTGATGAAGCGCGCACCATCCGCACCGTCGATGACGCGGTGGTCGAACGACAGCGAAATCGGCATCATCAGGCGCGGAGTGAACTCTTTGCCGTTCCACACCGGCTCCATCGCCGACTTAGACACCCCGAGGATAGCCACTTCCGGCGCGTTAACAATTGGCGCGAAGTGCGTGGTGCCGAGGCCGCCAAGGCTGGAGATGGTGAAGCAGCCGCCCTGCATATCGCTGGCGGTCAGTTTGCCATCACGCGCTTTCTTCGACGTCGCCATCAGCTCACGCGACAGCTCAGTGATGCCTTTCTTGTTCACGTCTTTGAACACCGGAACCACCAGACCGTTTGGCGTATCGACCGCCACACCGATGTTGATGTACTTTTTCAGCGTCAGCTTCTGACCATCTTCCGACAGCGAGCTGTTGAAACGTGGCATCTGCTCCAGTGCCGCCGCGACCGCTTTCATGATGAACACCACCGGGGTGAACTTCACATCCAGCTTGCGCTTCTCGGCTTCCGCATTCTGCTGCTTACGGAACGCTTCCAGATCGGTGATATCGGTTTTGTCGAAGTGAGTCACATGCGGAATCATTACCCAGTTACGGCTCAGGTTAGCGCCCGAGATTTTCTGGATACGCCCCAGTTCCACTTCTTCGATTTCGCCGAACTTGCTGAAGTCCACTTTCGGCCATGGCAGCATGCCCGGAATACCGCCGCCTGCGGCCGCAGCCGGGGCCGCTTCAGCGCGTTTCACTGCGTCTTTCACGTAAGCCTGCACGTCCTCTTTGAGGATGCGACCTTTACGGCCGGTGCCTTTGACTTTCGCCAGGTTAACACCGAACTCGCGCGCCAGGCGACGAATCACCGGCGTGGCGTGCACGTAAGCATCGTTTTCAGCAAATTCGCTCTTCGCATCGGCTTTCGCCGCTGCTGGCGCAGGTGCAGCAGCCGGTTTGGCTTCTGCAGCGGGGGCGGCTTCCTGTTTCGCTGCCGGTGCCGCAGCAGCCGGCGCAGCGCCTTCTACTTCGAACACCATGATAAGCGAACCGGTGCTGACTTTATCGCCGGTAGCCACTTTCAGCGCTTTAACCGTACCGGCAAACGGCGCCGGAACTTCCATTGACGCTTTATCGCCTTCCACCACGATCAGTGACTGCTCAGCCTCAACTTTATCGCCTACTTTGACCAGCACTTCAGTGACTTCCACTTCGTCGCCGCCGATATCCGGGACGTTAACGTCTTTGGCACCCGCAGCCGCGGCTGGCGCGGAGGCCGCCGCTTCTTTCACGGCAGGTTTGGCAGCCGCTGCTGGCGCCGCGCCTTCGGCTTCAAAGATCATGATCAGTGAACCGGTGTTCACCTTGTCGCCCGTGGCGATTTTGATCTCTTTCACCACACCGGCAAACGGTGCAGGCACTTCCATGGACGCTTTGTCGCCTTCGACGGTGATCAGCGATTGCTCTGCCGCCACTTTGTCGCCCACTTTAACCAGAATTTCGGTGACTTCTACTTCGTCGCCGCCGATATCCGGTACGTTAACGTCTTTCGCTTCGCTGGCGGCGGCCGCAGCAGGTGCGGCTTCCGCTGGTTTCTCTTCGGCGGCCGGTGCCGCAGCAGCTGCACCTTCGGCGTCGAAAATCATGATCAGTGAACCGGTATTCACTTTGTCACCGGTCGCGATTTTGATCTCTTTGACCACGCCGGCCTGCGGCGAAGGCACTTCCATCGAGGCTTTATCGCCTTCCACGGTGATCAGCGACTGTTCGGCTTCAACCTTGTCGCCCACCTTGACCAGAATCTCGGTGACTTCAACTTCGTCTGACCCGATATCCGGTACGTTAATTTCGATAGCCATTACTCTCTTACCTCTTAAGCCAGACGCGGGTTAACTTTATCGGCATCGATGTTGAATTTCGCGATCGCATCCGCCACCACTTTCTTCTCGATTTCGCCGCGTTTAGCCAGTTCACCCAGGGCTGCAACCACTACGTATGACGCATCCACTTCGAAGTGGTGACGCAGGTTTTCGCGGCTGTCTGAACGGCCGAAACCATCGGTACCCAGCACGCGATAATCGCTGGCTGGCACGTAGCTGCGAACCTGCTCTGCGAACAGCTTCATGTAGTCGGTCGATGCCACCGCCGGCGCGTCGTTCATCACCTGAGCGATGTACGGTACGCGTGGAGTTTCCGTTGGGTGCAGCATGTTCCAGCGCTCACAATCCTGGCCGTCGCGTGCCAGCTCGGTGAACGAGGTCACGCTGTAGACGTCAGAACCGATGCCGTAATCCTTCGCCAGGATCTGTGCCGCTTCGCGCACGTGACGCAGGATAGAACCTGAGCCCAGCAGCTGCACTTTGCCTTTGCTGCCTTCTACCGTCTCCAGCTTGTAGATACCCTTACGGATGCCCTCTTCCGCACCCTGCGGCATCGCAGGCATGTGGTAGTTTTCGTTCAGCGTGGTGATGTAGTAGTAAATATTTTCCTGCGCTTCGCCGTACATACGTACCAGACCGTCATGCATGATGACTGCCACTTCGTACGCGTAAGACGGATCGTAAGAGATACAGTTCGGGATAGTCAGCGACTGAATGTGGCTGTGACCATCTTCATGCTGCAGACCTTCACCGTTCAGCGTGGTACGACCGGACGTGCCGCCCACCAGGAAGCCGCGCGCCTGCTGGTCGCCTGCCAGCCACATCAGATCGCCGATGCGCTGGAAACCAAACATCGAATAATAGATGTAGAACGGAATCATCGGCAGGTTGTTGGTGCTATAAGAGGTCGCCGCCGCCAGCCAGGAAGACCCTGCGCCCAGCTCGTTGATCCCTTCCTGCAGAATCTGGCCTTTCTCGTCTTCTTTATAGTAAGCAACCTGCTCACGGTCCTGCGGCGTATACTGCTGGCCGTTCGGGCTGTAGATACCAATCTGACGGAACAGACCTTCCATACCAAAGGTACGCGCTTCGTCCGCGAGGATCGGCACCAGACGATCTTTGATCGACTTGTTCTTCAGCATCACATTCAGCGCACGCACGAAGGCGATGGTGGTAGAGATCTCTTTGCTCTGCTCTTCCAGCAGCGCACTGAACTCTTCCAGCGCCGGCATTTCCAGCTTTTCGCTGAACTCAGCCTGACGGGTTGGCAGATAGCCACCCAGCTTCTCGCGCTGGCCGTGCAGGTAGTTGTACTCTTCTGAGCCTTTTTCGAAGGTCACATACGGCAGCTGTTCGATCTTGTCGTCAGCCACTGGCACGTTGAAGCGATCGCGGATGTAGCGAACGCCATCCATGTTCATCTTCTTAACCTGGTGCGCGATGTTTTTACCTTCCGCAGTGTCACCCATACCATAGCCTTTAATGGTATGCGCCAGGATCAGCGTTGGCTGACCTTTGGTCTCCTGCGCTTTCTTCAGTGCCGCGTAGATTTTCTTCGGATCGTGACCACCACGGTTCAGGGCGAAGATCTCTTCGTCTGACCAGTCTTTCACCAGCGCTGCAGTCTCCGGGTATTTACCGAAGAAGTGCTCGCGCACGTACGCACCGTCGCGTGATTTGAAGGTCTGATAGTCGCCGTCAACGGTTTCGTTCATCAGCTGAATCAGCTTGCCGCTGGTATCTTTCTTCAGCAGCTCGTCCCAGCGTCCGCCCCAGATCACTTTGATCACGTTCCAGCCAGCACCGGCAAAGATGCCTTCCAGCTCGTTGATGATCTTACCGTTACCGGTGACCGGACCGTCGAGACGCTGCAGGTTACAGTTGATGATGAATACCAGGTTATCCAGCTTCTCACGGGTAGCGATGGTGATCGCCCCTTTGGATTCTGGTTCGTCCATCTCGCCATCGCCAAGGAAGGCGTAAACGGTCTGCTTAGAAGTATCTTTCAGGCCGCGGTGTTCCAGATATTTCAGGAACTTCGCCTGATAGATGGCGTTCAGTGGGCCGAGACCCATCGACACGGTCGGGAACTGCCAGAAGTCCGGCATCAGTTTTGGATGCGGATAGGAAGAGAGACCGTTGCCGTGGACTTCCTGACGGAAGTTGTTCATCTGCTCTTCAGTCAGGCGTCCTTCAAGGAACGCACGCGAGTAGATGCCCGGAGAAATGTGGCCCTGGAAATAGACCAGATCGCCGCCATCCTGCTCGCTACGCGCGCGGAAGAAGTGGTTGAAGCACACTTCATAAATGGTGGCAGAAGACTGGAAAGACGACAGGTGACCACCCAGCTCCAGATCTTTCTTCGACGCACGCAGAACCGACATAATGGCGTTCCAGCGGATTGCGGAACGGATACGACGTTCAAGAGAGGTGTTCCCCGGATATTCCGGCTCATCTTCGACCGCAATGGAGTTGATGTAGTTGCTGACGGCGTTGCCGCCCGCTGCCACTTTCACACCGCCTTTGCGTGCAGCACTCAATACCTGATCAATCAGATACTGCGCGCGCTCAACACCTTCTTCACGGATGACCGATTCGATCGCCTGTAGCCAGTCACGAGTTTCGATCGGATCCACGTCATTCTGTAAACGTTCTGACATGGGGTGTATTCCTTATCTGTGTCTAATACGTTGAATTATCAGGAGCCTGTCTGCTTGTGCTTTGCTTCTGATTCACAGCACAAGAAGACAGGCCCGTCGTTTATGTCGCACGTTCATTGCCGTGCGTTATTCCTTACGTTGCTGTAAACGACGCAGGGAGCGTTCACGACGGCTCTGCTCCCGACTTCTGTCCAGCAAGATTTCCTCAATGAACGCCAGGTGACGATGGGATGCCTCGCGTGCTTGTTCTGGCTCACGAGCCACAATCGCCTCAAAGATACTGGCGCGGTGACCGCTCACTTTCGCCAGCATTTCGCGGCGAGCGTAGAGCAATTCGAAATTCTGACGGACGTTCTGTTCCAGCATAGGGCCCATCGAACGCAGCAAGTGCAGCAGCACCACATTATGGGCGGCTTCTGTGACAGCGATCTGATACTTCATGACCGCATCGGCCTCAGCATCTAAATCGCCGCTGTCCTGCGCCTGCTGGATGTTGACGTGACAGTCGCGAATACGCTGCAGGTCTTCATCGGTGCCGCGCAGCGCAGCGTAGTAGGCCGCAACGCCTTCCAGCGCGTGGCGGGTTTCCAGCAGGTCAAACTGGGATTCAGGATGTTCAGCAAGCAGGCCGACCAGCGGGTCGCTCAGGCTTTGCCAGAGGTTCTGCTGTACGAAGGTGCCACCACCCTGACGGCGCAGCAGCAGGCCTTTGGCTTCCAGACTCTGGATCGCTTCGCGCAGCGATGGACGTGAGACATCAAACTGTTTGGCCAGTTCACGCTCGGGAAGCAGTTTTTCACCCGGCTGGAGCGTCCCTTCCATAATCAGGGATTCCAGCTGCTGCTCGATTGCATCGGAGAGCTTGGGTTGGCGAATTTTACTGTAGGCCATCATCCCTTCTTATGAGCCAAACGTCCGGAGTAAATTGGTAATACCAATTGAAAAATGGTGCCCGTAAAGTAACAAAGTATTCACCTTGTGTCTATATGGCCCCCCGCACACTTTCACCGCAGACACCGGTTACCGTGCGCTAACTTACCGGGATCTGGCAGAAAAGCGTCTCAGCGCGGCAAATGTTAACAGATTTCACTTTTACCAAACCTTACACTGCATTAGCGCGCATCAGGCTGCGTAGCCATAAGCGAATGCTATTCGTGTTTAAGCCTTATTCATGGCAGAAATAGCGCAAGGGAAGCGCAGAGGATGCTGCTGCTTTTTCAGCCATCTCTCAGCACAAAAAGCAAAAGCAGGTGCAAAGCGGCGCGCTTATCACTATTCTGGTCGCCAGGGTAGCTCAGGCTTGCACACAGCCCGCCGGATACCGTAAAGAAAAACGTACACAGATAGAACAGCCTTACAGTGCGCGCACTGCAGGTGCACAATAACAACATCATGAGGTTTGTATGGAACAACAGCATGGCGAAACGCTGCATCGCGGCCTGAAAAATCGCCATATTCAGCTGATTGCGCTGGGCGGTGCCGTCGGTACCGGTCTGTTTCTGGGCAGCGCATCAGTGATTAAATCGGCCGGTCCGGCCGTGATTCTCGGCTATGCCATCGCCGGTTTTATTGCCTTCCTGATCATGCGCCAGCTCGGTGAAATGGTGGTGGAAGAGCCGGTGGCCGGCAGCTTTAGCCACTTCGCCTATAAATACTGGGGCAACTTTGCCGGCTTTGCCTCCGGCTGGAACTACTGGGTGCTGTATGTGCTGGTGGCGATGGCTGAACTCACCGCCGTCGGCAAATATATTCAGTTCTGGTGGCCGGAATTCCCCACCTGGGCCACTGCGGCTATCTTCTTTGTGGTGATCAACGCCATCAACCTGACCAACGTCAAAGTGTTCGGTGAGATGGAGTTCTGGTTCGCGATTATCAAAGTGGTGGCGGTCATCGGTATGATCCTGTTTGGCGGCTGGCTGCTGTTTAGCGGCAACGGCGGCCCACAGGCCAGCGTCAGCAACCTGTGGAACCAGGGCGGTTTCCTGCCGCACGGCGTTAGCGGGCTGGTAATGATGATGGCGATCATCATGTTCTCCTTCGGCGGCCTTGAACTGGTGGGTATCACCGCCGCAGAAGCCGACAATCCACAAGAGAGCATCCCTAAAGCCACCAACCAGGTGCTGTGGCGTATCCTGATTTTCTACATCGGCTCGCTGGCGGTGTTGCTCTCCCTGCTGCCATGGACGCGCGTCACCGAAGAGACCAGCCCGTTTGTACTGATTTTCCACGAACTGGGCGATGCACTGGTGGCGAATGCGCTCAACGTGGTGATCCTGACCGCCGCGCTGTCGGTGTATAACAGCTGCGTTTACTGTAATAGCCGCATGCTGTTCGGCCTCGCGCAGCAGGGTAACGCGCCAAAAGCGCTGCTGAAAGTGGATCGTCGTGGTGTGCCGGTGGCGACCATTCTGGTGTCGGCGGTAGCCACTGCGCTGTGCGTGTTGATTAACTATCTGATGCCGGGCGAAGCCTTCGGCCTGCTGATGTCGCTGGTGGTCTCCGCGCTGGTCATCAACTGGGCGATGATCAGTCTCGCGCACCTGAAATTCCGTAAGAAGAAAGATCAGCAGGGCGTGACCACCCGTTTCAAAGCGGTGCTGTATCCGCTGGGTAACTGGATCTGCCTGCTGTTCCTGGCGGCCATTCTGGTGATCATGCTAATGACGCCGGGCATGGCGATTTCAGTGTGGCTGATTCCGGTGTGGCTGCTGGTGCTGGCCGTGGGTTATACCGTTAAAAATCGGGTACAGAAAGCCTGATGCTTCACCGGGCCCGGCACGCTGCTGCCGGGCCGATCCGCTTCACACTTTTCCCCGCCCGCGTATTTTGTCCATCATCCTGACCGATTGTTCCCCACCAGGTTACTGATTTAACGCTGATAATTTTTGCTCCACTTGTCGCAGGAGACGACTGATGAAAGGAGCAGCCCTCTCGTTCAGAGAAAAACTGGGATACGGCATGGGTGACGCCGGATGCAACATGATCGGCGGTGCCATCATGCTGTTCCTCAACTACTTCTACACCGACGTATTTGGCCTCGCCCCGGCGCTGGTCGGCACGCTGTTACTGTCAGTACGGGTGCTGGATGCGGTGACCGACCCGATAATGGGCGCAATTGCCGACCGCACACAGAGCCGCTGGGGACGCTTTCGCCCATGGCTGCTGTGGATATCGCTGCCCTACGTGCTGTTCAGCGTGCTGATGTTTACCACCCCGGACTGGAGCTACGACAACAAGGTGATCTGGGCATTTGTCACCTATTTCCTGATGTCGCTGACCTACACCGCCATCAATATTCCTTACTGCTCGCTGGGCGGCGTCATCACTAACGATCCCGGTGAACGCGTCTCCTGCCAGTCATACCGCTTTGTCATGGTGGGCATCGCCACGCTGATCCTCTCGCTGTCGCTGCTGCCGATGGCCGAGTGGTTTGGCGGCGACAACAAAGCGCGCGGCTATCAGCTGGCAATGAGCGTGCTGGCGCTGATTGGCCTGGTGATGTTTCTGTTCTGTTTTGCCACGGTGCGCGAGCGTATTCACCCGGCGGTACCGAGCAACGATGATCTGAAGAAAGATTTGCGCGATGTATGGAAGAACGATCAGTGGGTGCGCATTC
The DNA here is from genome assembly GCF_059730895.1 of gamma proteobacterium symbiont of Lampromicra miyakona. Taxonomy (NCBI): domain Bacteria; kingdom Pseudomonadati; phylum Pseudomonadota; class Gammaproteobacteria; species gamma proteobacterium symbiont of Lampromicra miyakona. The sequence continues at coordinate 3,223,956 of NZ_AP035932.1, forward strand.
TGCTGCTGACGTTCTGTAATGTCTGTCCCGGTTTTATTCGCATGGCCGCCACCATGTATTACGTCACCTGGGTGATGGGCCAGTCGACGCACTTTGCGACGCTGTTTATCAGCCTGGGCGTCATCGGCATGATGCTGGGCAGCACACTGGCGAAAGTCCTCACCGACCGCTGGTGCAAGCTCAAGGTGTTTTTCTGGACCAACATTGCGCTGGCGCTGTTCTCCAGCGGCTTTTACTGGATCGATCCACACGCCACCGTCACCGTGGTAATTGCTTATTTCCTGCTGAACATCCTGCACCAAATCCCGTCGCCGCTGCACTGGTCACTGATGGCTGATGTCGATGACTACGGCGAATGGAAAACCGGTAAACGCATCACCGGGATCAGCTTCTCCGGCAACCTGTTTTTCCTCAAGGTCGGACTGGCGGTAGCGGGTGCCATGGTCGGGTTTTTATTGTCGATGTATGGCTATGACGCAGCGGCGAAACAGCAGTCTGCCAGCGCGCTTAACGGCATTGTGCTGCTGTTTACCCTGATCCCCGGCGTCGGCTATCTGATCACCGCCGGCGTAGTGCGCCTGCTGAAAGTGGACCGCGCGCTGATGCGCACCATCCAGCAGGATCTCGCGCTGCGTCGCGCCAACTTCCATGACCTGTCCGCCCCTGTTCGCCGCGCAACCTCACAACCAGGAGAAATTAAATGAGCTGGCCTAACCCGTTTATTACGCAACGTGCCGATCCGTTTATATTGCGCCACGGCGATGGCTACTATTTTATCGCTTCGGTGCCCGAGTACGATCGGCTGGAGCTGCGCTATGCCAGCACGCTTAACGGCCTGATTACCGCCCCGGCCACAACCGTGTGGCATAAACCGGACAGTGGTCCCTGCAGCGCCCTGATCTGGGCACCGGAACTGCACCTGATTAATGGCCAGTGGGTGATTTACTTTGCCGCCGCGCCGTCCCGCGAAATCAAAGAGGGGCTGTTTCAGCACCGTATGTACGCGCTGGTATGTGACGATGCCGATCCGCTCAGCGGTCACTGGCAGCCGTGCCGCCGCGTGCAAACCCACCTCGATACCTTCGCCCTTGACGCCACCCACTTCGTGCATCAGGGTAAAAACTGGTATCTGTGGGCGCAAAAAGACCCGGCCATTCCCGGTAACTCCAACCTTTATCTGGCGGAATTACTGAATCCGTGGACGCTGAAAACCCAGCCGCTGATGCTCAGCCGGCCGGAGTATGAGTGGGAGTGTGCCGGCTTTAGCGTTAATGAGGGACCGGCGGTAATTCGCCATGGCGAGCGGCTGTTTGTCACCTACTCAGCCAGCGCCACGGATGAAAATTACTGCCTCGGCATACTGAGTATTGACGCTCAGGCCGATCCGCTCGACATCAGCGCATGGCACAAATCGGCGCGGCCGGTATTTGCCACCAGCTGGGATAATCACCAGTACGGTCCGGGGCATAACAGTTTTACCGTGGATGAAGCAGGACGGGACGTGCTGGTGTATCACGCACGGAATTACACCGAAATTGAGGGCGATCCGCTGTGGGATCCCAACCGCCATACGCGGCTTAAATATTTTGCCTGGCGCGAAGACGGCACACCGGATTTCGGCGTGCCGCCTGCCGATCACACTAACGTGCCGTAGATAGTCAGCAGCGCCACTACCACGACCAGCACCAGCGAAACGCGTTTGGCCAGCGCCACGGCAACCCGTGGCGTTTCCACTTTATCCAGATGCGGATCGCGCGCCAGCGAGAACTGCGCCAGGCTGGTCAGCACCTGATACTGTGGACGATGCACATCGCTGAGCGCAGCAAACCATGCCGGCAGCGCACGCTCGCCGTGGCCGAGCAGCGCATAAGCCACACCGGCTAGCCGCACCGGAATCCAGTCCAGCACGTGCAGAATGCGATCGATGCCGGACTGTGCGCGTTCCAGCGGTGAACGGTGTTTCGCCAGCCAGCTCTGCCAGGCACGCAGAAACGCATACCCCACCAGCAACACTGGCCCGTAAGGGCCACCCACGACAAACCAGAACAGCGGCGCAAGATAGAAGCGGAAGTTAATCCAGATCAGCGCGTTTTGCAGCGCCTGCAGAAATTCGCGCTCGCTACAGTCAACCGGCACGCCGTGAATCAGCGTCAGCTCTGCCGCCATCGCCTGATGGGCCGCTTCATCATCGTGGCTCGCCGCTTTAAGATACTGATGATAATGCAGCCGCACCGAGCCGGCACCAATGCACAGCAAACCGACCACAATCCAGAACAGCAGCTGCGCCACGCCAAACAGAATGCCCTTCAGGCTCCACACCACCAGCCAGACCAGCAGCATGGCGATCACGGTCATCAGCAGCGTACGCAGCAACGAGAAGCGCTGGCGACCGCGAAACAGCGGCTCAAGCCGATGATCCAGCTGCCAGTGTTCACCTAATTTAAAAAGACGTTCCCAACCCAAAACTAACAACAAACTAAACAACGTCATACCTGCTCCTGCGGTGTCAGGGGTGCTCCTGCCCGATAGCCTGTTTATAGCGTATCCAGTCAAATGCCGGACCGGGATCGGTCTTGCGTTCCGGCGCAACATCGCTGTGACCGGTGATACGCTGCGGCGTCAGCGGATAATGCTGCATCAGCAGGCGGGTAACCTGCTGCAGCGTAGCGTACTGGGCATCGGTGTAGGGCAGCGTATCAGTGCCTTCCAGCTCTATACCCATGGAAAAATCGTTGCAGTTTTCCCGTCCGGCAAACTGCGAAATGCCGGCGTGCCAGGCGCGCTGGTCAAAGGAAACATACTGTACCAGCTCACCGTCACGGCGAATCAGACAGTGTGCTGCCACGCGTAACTGGGCGATATCCGCAAAATAGGGATGCGCATCAGCCGGTAGCGTACCGGTGAACAGCCGGTCAATCCACGGACCGCCAAATTCGCCCGGCGGCAGACTGATGTTATGAATGATCAGCAGCGACGGCGCTTCGTTATCCGGCCGCGCATTGAAGTGCGGCGACGGCACCTTGCGTGCGCTCGTGATCCAGCCGTGTTCCAGTTTCATGCCTGTTATCCTGAACAAAATCTGGCTGAGAATACCATGATTCCACCTCACTGCTTGTGACTTAATGCGCTATGGCATGAGCAAGTTAAGGATACTAAACATTTCACCTGGCGTGTCTGGCAATAGCTGCAAAATCAGGCTAAGGTGAGCGCACGTAATCCGCAGGGTGGAGCCGCAAAATCATGGTGTCGCGTCGTTATAATCCCGAACATCGTCGTCAGGAATTGCTTAAACGTATTCAGCTGGATATCCCGGAAACCGTGGCACGTGCGCTCCAGGAGGATTTAGGTGGTGACGTTGACGCTGACCGCGACATCACCGCCCAGCTGTTGCCGCAGGCGGCGCAGGCTGAAGCGCGCGTTATCACCCGCGAAGCCGGTGTTTTCTGTGGTAAACGCTGGGTGGAAGAGGTGTTTATCCAGCTGGGCAATAACGTTTCCATTACCTGGCACGTCGAAGACGGCCAACCGCTGGTGGCCGATCAGCTGCTGTTTGAATTACAGGGACCGGCGCGGTTGCTGCTGACCGCAGAACGTACCGCGTTAAACTTTGTGCAGACGCTCTCCGGCGTGGCGACAGCCGTGAACCGCTATGTGGCGCTCTTGTCTGGCAGCAATACCCAGCTGCTGGATACGCGCAAAACCCTGCCCGGGCTGCGCACCGCGCTCAAGTATGCGGTGCTGTGCGGCGGCGGGCAGAATCATCGCCTGGGCCTGTCCGACGCTTTCCTGATCAAAGAAAACCACATCATTGCCAGCGGTTCGGTCAGTAAAGCGGTGGAGAAAGCCCTGTGGCTGCATCCGGATGTGCCGGTCGAGGTGGAAGTGGAAAATCTCAGCGAACTGCAGCTGGCGCTGGCGGCCGGTGCCGACATCATCATGCTGGATAACTTCACGCTGGCGATGATGCAGCAGGCGGTTACGCTGACGGCGAAGCGCGCACTGCTGGAGGTGTCCGGCAACGTGACGGAGACGACGCTGCCGCAGATCGCCGCCACCGGAGTGGATTATGTCTCGGTGGGCGCGCTGACTAAGCACGTGCAGGCGCTCGATCTGTCGATGCGTTTTCGCGAAGTCTGACGTCTGCCCGTGCCGCCGGTGCTGGCGGCAAATTGCGAGCGGGCTTCCATCATCATGTGGCTTCGCCTGTAATGCGCCAGATTGTCTGCGCGCCCCTTTCCGGGATTGAAACGCGCCCCCTTCCGCTTTTCCCCGCCCTTTCTTACCGTTGCGGCTCCACAACAAGGAGCCTCATTATGGATAAACAACGCGGTTTTACCCTGATCGAGCTGATGATTGTCATCGGTATCGTCGCCATCCTCAGCGCCATTGGCCTGCCCGCTTACCAAAATTATCTGCAACGTGCCGCGCTGACCGACATGCTGCAAACCATGGTGCCCTATAAAACTGCCGTGGAGCTGTGCGCCATTGAGCGCGGCGGACCGGCGCAGTGTCAGGCCGGCGAGCGCGGTATTCCCGCCGCCAAAGGCTCACGCTATGTGGCGAGCCTGAGCGTGGTGAATGGTGCCATTACGCTGACCGGCCAGGAGAGCCTGACGGGGTTAACCGTTGCAATGTTGCCGATATGGAATGCGGCGGAAGGCGCACTCAGCTGGCAACGCAGCTGCACCAGCGACAACGCCAGCCTGCGCGACAGCTGCCTTGAGCAGTTCCGCTTTGCCGACAAGGAAGAAAACAATGGATAAGCCGGATAGCACCCTGCAGGCGCTGTGTGCCCGCTATCAGGCCGTGATATTGCACCATGACGCCACGCACTTGCGCGTGGCGGTCGCGGACGCGCCAGACCCGCTGTTGTTAGAGGCGCTGCAGTTTGCCAGCCAGTGCGCAGTCGAGGTTGAGTGCTGGCCCGCCGCACGGCTGGAGCAGCTGCTGCACCAGCCAGAAAGCAGTGCGGCACCGCGCGAACAGGCCAGCGCCGAGTCCGCCATTCACGCGGTGGATCAGATTCTGCGCCAGGCCATACAGCGACGCGCCTCCGATGTGCACTTTGAACCGCAGCGTCACGGGCTGCGCGTACGGCTGCGGATTGACGGCGTGCTGCACCCGCTGCCGCAGTTACCGGATGCCCCACCCGCCGCCGTGCTGGCACGGTTGAAAATTCTCGGCGGTCTGGATATCGCGGAGCGTCGGCTGCCGCAGGATGGCCAGTTCAGTCTGGAGATGGATGACAAACCGGCGGCGTTCCGCCTGTCGACCCTGCCGGTCAGCCAGGGGGAAAAAGCGGTGGTGCGCCTGCTGCAAAGTGAAAACAGCGCCATTGCGCTCGATAAGCTGGGCATGCCAGTACCACAGCTGCGCCTGCTGAAAAACGCGCTGGCCAAACCGCAGGGGCTGATTCTGGTCACCGGCCCAACCGGCAGCGGCAAAACCTTTACGCTGTACAGCAGCCTTAGCGCCCTCAACGTGCCGGAGAAAAACGTCTGCAGCGTGGAGGACCCGCTGGAAATTCCGCTACAGGGGATTAACCAGACGCAGGTACAGCCAAGGAGCGGTCTCGACTTTAACCGCGTCCTGCGCGCGCTGCTGCGGCAGGATCCGGACGTCATAATGATCGGTGAAATCCGTGATGCTGAAACCGCCAGCATCGCCGTAAAAGCGGCGCAGACCGGACATCTGGTGCTCTCAACCTTGCATACCAACTCGACGGCCGAAACTCTGACCCGCTTACGGCAGATGGACATTCCCGGCTATCTGCTTGGCCCGGCGCTACAGCTGGTGGTGGCGCAGCGGCTGGTGCGCCGTTTGTGCGTGCACTGCCGTCAGCCGGGCCAGGCGATTGCCCACCTGCCCGGCGACATGTGGCCCGGCACGCTGCAAACCTGGCGTGCGCCCGGCTGCGATCACTGCTTCTCCGGTTACTACGGCCGCCTGGCGCTGTTAGAAATCCTGCCGATGAGCAGCAGGTTGCAGAACGCCATCTCGGCTGATATGCCGCTGGAGCACCTGCTGACGCTGGCTGCGGAGCAGGGAATGAAAACGCTGCTGACCGCCGGGCTGGAAGCGGTGAGCCGCGGTGACACCTCATTCGAGGAGATGCAGCGCGTGGTGGGCCTTGGCAATGGCTAATCGCTACCAGTTTCACTGGCAGGCACTCGACAGCATGGGCCTGCTGCAGGAGGGCGAGTCGCTGCAGCCCACGCAGGATGCCCTGCTCGGCCAGTTGGGCGATCGCGGCATGCTGGTGGTGAGCTGGCAGCGCGGGAAATGCTGGCGCGCGCGCGACTGGAAGTGGCAGCAGAAAATTGACCTGATGCGCCAGCTGGCGACGTTGCTGAAAGCCGGGCTGCCGCTGGCGGAGAGTCTGACATTGCTGGCCAGCGGCCATCCCCATGCAGGCTGGCGCGTGCTGCTGAGCCTTCTGCAACAGCGGGTCATGGCCGGAGAGCCGTTTTCTCAGGCGCTGCGCGCCTGGCCGGATATCTTCCCGCCGCTGTTTCCGGCGCTGATGCAGGTTGGTGAGCTGACCGGACAACTGGACGAGTGCTGCCGCCAGCTGGCACTACAGCAGAGCAGGCAACAGTTTCTGCGCCAGAAAGTGGTGAAAGCGTTGCGCTATCCGCTGTTCATCCTGCTGGTAGCGCTGGCGGTCAGCGCCGGGATGCTGCTGTTTGTACTGCCGGAATTTGTTGCGGTGTACGCCAGCTTTGACGCACCGCTGCCGGCCTTTACCGCCGGCGTGATGGCGCTGTCGGCACTGTTGCAGCAGGCGGCGCTGCCGCTGCTGTTGTGCGGTGTGGCGTCCGGGTGGCTGGCGCGTCTGACCTATCGACGATCCGTTGCGTGGCAAAAGCGCAGCCAGCAGTGGCTGCTGCGGCTTCCGCTGCTGGCCCCGTTGTGGCGCGGCGGTCAGCTCAGCCAGATATATGCGATTCTGCAACTGACGCAGCAGGCCGGACTGACGCTGCTGCAAAGCCTGCAGGCGGTGGAAGTGACGCTGGCCGCGCGACTGTGGCGCGATGCCATCGTGGCGTTACAGCAGCACATTGCCGCTGGCGCACCGCTGCATCAGGCGCTACAGGGACATCCGCTGTTTACGCCGCTGTGCGCTCAGCTGATCCGCGTCGGTGAAGAGGCCGGTGCGCTGGATGTGATGCTGGCGCGACTGGCGGAGTGGCACGAAGCGCAAACGCTGACGCGCGCAGACAGCCTCGCCGCTTCGCTGGAGCCATTAATGATGGTGGTGATTGGCGGCATTGTCGGCACGCTGGTGATTGCCATGTATCTGCCGGTATTTGGTCTGGGAGACGCCATACGTTAAACGGGCGCACGCGGCGCCCGTTGCGGCACATCAGCGGTTAAAGACGCGGTTTTCCTGCTCTGCCACACGAATAAAGGTGGTGCGTTTGGTCAGCTCTTTCAGGCGCTCTGCGCCGACGTAAGTACAGGCCGAACGCAGTCCGCCGAGGATATCTTTCACCGTCTCCGCGACCGGTCCACGCAGCGGCAGACGAACGGTTTTACCTTCTGCGGCGCGGTAGCCCGCCACACCGCCCACATGTCGTTTCATCGCGGATTCGGAGCTCATGCCGTAGAACAGCATGAACTGCTCGCCCTGCTCTTCAACAAGAGTGCCTTCGCACTCATCGTGCGCCGCCAGCATGCCGCCGAGCATCACGAAGTCAGCGCCGCCGCCGAACGCCTTGGCGATATCGCCCGGCACGGCGCAACCGCCGTCACTGACAATCTGCCCACCGAGGCCGTGCGCCGCATCAGCACACTCAATCACCGCGGAGAGTTGCGGGTAGCCAACGCCGGTTTTGACGCGCGTGGTGCAGACCGAACCCGGGCCGATTCCCACCTTTACAATGTCGGCACCGGACAGAATCAGCTCTTCGACCATTTCACCGGTCACCACATTCCCGGCACAAATGGTTTTCCCCGGGAAGCTTTCCCGCGCGCGCTGCAGGAAGGCAACAAAGTGCTCGGAGTAGCCGTTTGCCACATCAATACAGATAAAATTGAGTTGGGGTGACAGCGCGAGGATCGCGCTTAACTTTGTGAAATCTGCTTCTGAGGTCCCGGTGGAGACCATCACGTGGCTGAGCACCGTGGCCGGTACGCGCTGGATAAAGGTCTGCCACGCTTCAACACTGTAGTGCTTGTGAACGGCGGTCAGCACGTTAAAGCCAGCCAGCGCTTCGGCCATGGTAAAGGTGCCGACGGTATCCATGTTGGCGGCAATCACCGGAACGCCGGACCAGGCGAGGCCTGAATGTTTGAAGGTGAACGTACGTTCCAGCTCAACCTCGGAACGGCTTTTCAGCGTGGAGCGTTTCGGGCGGATCAATACATCTTTAAAGCCCAGTTTTACATCTTCTTCGATACGCATAGCAGAGTGTCCTGGTTAGTGACGACGAACCGCAGTTCGGGTAGCGCTCACGGCTCCAGTGTCGTTATCATACGCGCCATTCGTTCCGCGACAAGACTGCGAATTTCACTTTATTTAAGCTACAATCCGTTAAATTTAGCTGAGAAAACCGATTGTGATCGGGCTCTCATCACGCTGCGGCAGATGAGAAAATGTTGAGAGAACGCTATGCCTTTTACCGTTGCACTGACCGGCGGCATTGGTAGTGGTAAAAGCACCATTGCTAACGCTTTTGCCGCGCTGAACGTCGACATCATTGATGCCGATGTGATTGCCCGCGAGGTGGTTGAACCGGGCACACCTGCGCTCAATGCGATTGTGAAACGCCACGGAGAATCGATTCTGACCGCAGAAGGCACGCTTTATCGCGCGCGTTTGCGGGAAATTATTTTCCAGCAGCCGCAAGAGAAAAACTGGCTCAATCAACTGCTGCATCCGCTGATTAACGCCCGTACCCAGCAGCTGAAGGCGCAGGCGACTTCGCCTTACGTCATGTGGGTAGTGCCGCTGCTGGTAGAAAATGGTCTGCAGCATCAGGCTGATCGGGTATTAGTCGTAGATGTCGACGAGGCCACGCAGCTGCAGCGCACCCGCCAGCGTGATGGTATCTCTCTCAGCCAGGCGCAACGGATTCTTGCCGCGCAGGCCAGCCGTCAGCAGCGTTTAGCCTGCGCGGATGACATCATTGATAACAGCGGCACGCCGGAACAGGCTTTGCCGCGCGTTGCTGAACTTCACCAGCGCTATTTACGCCTGGCAGCAACCGGACGGGATTAATATCATGAGCACAGTGGTTCTGTTTGAACACCCATTGAATGAGAAAATGCGCACCTGGCTGCGCGTGGAGTTTTTGATTAACCAGCTGCACGAAACGCTGCCGGTCAACAGCTCGGTTGCCGCACTCGGTGTATTTCGTATTATTGGCGACCTGCTGGATATCTTCGAACGCGGCGATATGCGCACCGAGCTGTTAAAAGAGCTGGAGCGTCAGCAGCAAAAACTGCGTGCCTGGCTGGATGTGCCGGGTGTCGATGAACACACCGTCAGCCAGCTGCGCGAACAGCTGAAGCAGCAATCCAGCGAGCTGATGGCCGCGCCGCGCATGGGCCAGCAGCTGCGCGAAGACCGGCTGATTGCCTCCGTACGTCAGCGCCTGAGCATTCCCGGCGGCTGCTGCAGTTTTGATCTGCCGGGTTTACACATCTGGCTGCACCAGCCACAGGCGCTGCGCGATACTCTGGTGAATAGCTGGCTGGCCTCGCTCGATCCGCTGCGCAACAGCCTGACGATGATCCTCAACCTGATTCGTCAGTCGGGCGTGTTTCGCCATCAGACCAGCCTCAACGGCTTTTATCAGGATAATGCCGAGGGGTCCGACCTGCTGCGCCTGCAGCTGACGCTGGAAGATGCGCTCTATCCGCAGGTCTCTGGTCATAAAAGCCGCTATGCCATCCGCTTTTTACCGCTCGATAGCGAACGCGGTGAAGTGCCGGCGCGACTGAATTTTGAATTAGCCTGTTGTTAGAGGATGTTATGCAGGAAGAGATGATTACCGTACCTTGCCCCAACTGCGGTAAAGCCGTGATGTGGGATGAACTCAGCCCGTGGCGCCCGTTTTGCAGCAAACGCTGTCAGTTGATCGACCTGGGCGAGTGGGCCGCTGAGGAGAAACGCATTCCCAGCAGCGGAGACATGACGGAGAGTGACGACTGGAGTGAAGAGCAGTCGTGATCGGCAGGGGCACGCGGCCCCTGAGTTTAAATCTCGCCCGCCACTAAGCGGGCAATCAGGGCGTGGTTGGCCGGTGGAAATTCATCGGCCACTAAATCACGCTGCTCGACCCAACGCTGCGGCTGACCTTCGCGTCCCCACGGCTCACCCTGCCAGCCCTCCACCAGGAAGAAATGCAGCGTAACACGCAGGTCATCGTAACTGTGGTCGGCCTGACCAATCGCTTTCGCCGCCGTCACCTCAATACCGGTTTCTTCCATCAGCTCACGTTTTAACGCCTGTTCTGCGCTTTCGTGCTGTTCAATTTTTCCGCCCGGGAACTCCCATTTGTTGGCCATGTGCGAGCTTGCTGCGCGCTGGGCAAGAAAGATCTGACGACTGGCATTGCGAATGATGCCCACCGCAACCTGCAGGTGTTTCATAAGCTGGATTCCGCTTGTAGTGAGTGAGCGCTGATTTTAAAGCAGACGCCGGACGATGTTAACTGCTGTCGGCTTCACCGCGATCCTGTCGCACAGATTCCAGTTATTAAGACAGGTCGTAATGATCGCACGGCGCCATGTTGGGAATACTCGCAGCCACTTTACTCTAGCCAGGCCGACTACACATGGAACGCAAACTAACAACGTTTCTGGCGCAAGACGCACAGAAACAGATGAATACCTTACGCCATTTGGTTTTTCACGACATCCTGACACTCGACAGCGCGCAGAACACCTTAACCTGGTGGCCAGAGCAGAAGACCATCCCGCTTAATGAAGCACAGAAGCGCTTCTTCTCCTGCCTGCTGCTGCGCATCACGTCGAAACGGCAGATTATTGCCACGGTATGGAATGAGAGCTATCCGGGGATCAGCGACAACAACTATCACCAGTTGCTGTTTCAGAGCCGGGCGTTGCTGAAACGCTATGGTTTGCCGGATGGGCTGCTGGTCACGCTGCCCTACCATGGCGTGCGGCTGAATGAGGAGAAGCTGATGGCGATTAACCGCTAATCAGCCAAAGAAAAAGGAGCCCGCGGGCTCCTTTTTGTTATCAGGCCAGACGACCGTGACACTGTTTGTATTTTTTACCTGAGCCGCATGGGCACGGATCGTTACGTCCCACTTTCCGCTCACCGCCCTGTGCCGCCAGCGCAGCGGCCGCTGCGGTGTCGTCATCGACGTGACTGAGCTGCTGCTGCTGTGCCAGACGCTCTGCTTCTTCACGACGCTGCTGCTCCATCGCTTCCACTTCTTCCGGCATCCGCACCTGCACTTTGCTCAGGGTGCTGATCACTTCGTACTTCAGCGACTCCAGCATCGCGGCAAACATGGCGAAAGATTCACGTTTGTACTCCTGCTTCGGATCCTTCTGCGCATAGCCACGCAGATGGATACCCTGACGCAGATAGTCCATCGCCGCCAGATGCTCTTTCCACAGCGAGTCGAGCGTTTGCAGCATCACGCCTTTTTCGAAGTTGCGCATCATTTCTGCGCCGACCACTTCTTCTTTCGCCGCATAGTTTTCGCTGGCGCGGCTCATAATGCGCTCACGCAGCGTCTCTTCATGCAGATCCGGCTCTTTATCCAGCCACTCGGCAATCGGCAGATCCAGATCGAAATCATTGCGCAGACGCTCTTCCAGCCCCGGAACGTCCCACATCTCTTCCAGCGACTGCGGCGGAATGTAAGTGTCGATAGTGGCTTTGAACACATCTTCACGGATGCTGTTGATGGTGTCCGAAACGTCAGAGACATCCAGCAGTTCGTTACGCTGGCTGTAAATGGCGCGGCGCTGATCGTTAGCGACGTCATCATATTCCAGCAGCTGTTTACGGATATCGAAGTTGCGGCTTTCCACTTTGCGCTGCGCATTAGCAATCGCTTTGGTTACCCACGGATGCTCAATCGCTTCACCCGGCTTCATACCCAGCTTACGCATCATGTTGGACACACGATCGGAGGCAAAGATACGCATCAGCGCATCTTCCATCGACAGATAGAAGCGCGAAGAACCGGCGTCACCCTGACGGCCCGCACGGCCGCGCAGCTGGTTATCGATACGGCGTGATTCGTGGCGTTCGGTACCGATAATGTGCAAACCGCCTGCCGCCAGCACCGCATCATGGCGCAGTTTCCACGCCGCCTTGATGGCTTCAATCTGCTCTTCCGTCGGGTTTTCCAGCGCGGCCACTTCCGCCTGCCAGCTACCGCCGAGCATGATGTCCGTACCACGACCGGCCATGTTGGTCGCGATGGTTACCGCGGCTGGCTGACCTGCCTGCGCCACGATATCCGCTTCGCTGGCGTGGAACTTGGCGTTCAGTACGCTGTGCTTAATACCCGCGCGCGTCAGCTCCTGGGATACCACTTCCGATTTTTCAATCGAGATGGTGCCCACCAGTACCGGCTGCCCGTTAGCCGTACAGGTGCGAATATCTTCGATAATGGCGTCAATCTTCTCTTTCTCGGTCATGTAGACCAGATCGGCCATATCTTTACGCACCATCGGACGGTTGGTCGGCACCACGATGGTATCGAGCTTGTAGATGGAGCTGAATTCAAACGCTTCAGTATCAGCGGTACCGGTCATACCGGCCAGTTTCTCGTAGATACGGAAGTAGTTCTGGAAGGTGATGGAAGCCAGCGTCTGGTTTTCATTCTGGATCTCCACACCTTCTTTGGCTTCGACCGCCTGGTGCAGGCCATCAGACCAGCGACGTCCCTGCATGGTACGGCCGGTGTGTTCATCAACAATGATCACCTCGCCGTCCTTCACGATATAGTCAACGTCGCGGGTGAACAGTGCATGGGCGCGCAGCGCTGCCGTCACGTGGTGCATCAGCATGATGTTGGTCGGCGAGTAGAGTGATTCGCCCTCATCCATGATGCCCTGACTGACCAGCAGCTCTTCCACTTTCACCAGACCGCGCTCGGTCATGTGCGCCTGACGGGCTTTTTCATCTACCCAGAAGTCACCTTCGCCCTGGAAGTTATCCGAGTCTTCTTTTTCCTGGCGCACCAGGTGTGGAATGATTTTGTTGACCTTGATATAGAGATCGGAGCTGTCTTCGGCCGGGCCCGAGATAATCAGCGGGGTACGCGCTTCATCGATCAGGATCGAGTCCACCTCATCCACCAGCGCATAGTGCAGTTTACGCTGTACGCGCTCTTCCGGACTGAAGGCCATGTTATCGCGCAGATAATCGAAGCCGTATTCGTTGTTGGTGCCGTAGGTGATATCGGCTGCATAGGCAGCGCGCTTGGCCACTGCCGGCATGCCCGGCAGGTTGATACCGACTGTCAGACCAAGGAACTCAAACAGCGGACGGTTGTTTTCGGCGTCACGCTGCGCCAGATAGTCGTTGACGGTCACAACGTGCACGCCCTTGCCGCTCAGCGCGTTCAGGTAAGCCGGCAGCGTCGCAGTCAGGGTTTTACCCTCACCGGTACGCATCTCCGCGATGCAGCGTTCGTTGAGCACCATGCCGCCGATCAGCTGCACGTCAAAGTGGCGCATGCCAAACACGCGCTTACTGGCTTCACGCACGGTGGCGAAAGCTTCAGGAATCAGGCTCTCCAGCGTTTCACCTTTTTTCAGGCGCTCGCGGAATTGATCGGTTTTCGCTTTCAGTTCGTCGTCAGACAGTTTGACGAACTCCGGCTCCATCTTGTTGATGACATCGACCACTTTACGCATGCGGCGCAGAGTACGATCATTGCTGCTACCAAAAACTTTCGTTAACAATTTGATTAACATAATAAATTTATCTCAATTCAGCCGTGACAATACGGGCTGCAAAGGCAAAAAACAGAAAAAGGAAAATAACGTTAGCTTTGAGCAATGAAAGGTCCGGCGCGGATGCCATGAATAGCAGCCTGCCAGTCAGCAGAAGAGTGAACGTTGGGCGAAACATGATGCGCTCGCGACGGCGGTACCATCGTGGCTAAAGGTTGCGCGGGTGAAGTCAGCAGCGCCTGCAGCGAGTCAATCAGCGCCAGCTTTTGCGCCGCCAGCGGCAATGCATGTTCCGCTTCCGCTGTCGCGGGCGGCGTCATGCTGAATGAGAGATGGCGAATGACGGTGCGGATGGCGTGCTGATGCCAGTAGTCAACGTTGAAACTGGGGCGACGCGCGCTTTCCTGCAGGCGAATCAGGTGATCAAACCGCACCACCTTGCCGGTAAACAGGCTGCTGACCGGCGAATCGCTGCTGGTGGGCTCTGCGCTTTGTGCACAGGCAGGCAGGCCGAGACTGGCCGCCACCATTCCCAACAGGAGATGAGGCCAGAAATAGCGTCTGCCGAGTTGTCGCCAGCGTGAGAAAATCCCGATCACCTTTCGTCCATCATGCCAGTCATTAAGCGCTAAGCCAGAGTTGCGTTTCGCACCCTGCTTACATGAGCGCCAGATAATAGCACTTATGTGGGGCTTCGACATCAGGGATTAAAGGGCTTACGGCGGATTTCACGTTTTTTTGCGCAGGGTTTGGTCGCTGACAACAGGGTTTTGCGAGCGGGATTACAGCGCCAGCGGCAGGCAATAAAAAACGGCGGGTTCCACTGACCGGAGAGGGTGTCAGGGAAGCCCGCCGTTTGATGGCTGACTAATTAAGCCAGCACTAAATTTGGCGCTTTGAAGGCCAGTGGCAGTTCAGCTTCGTCTTCGAAGGTCGCCCATTCCCAGGCTTCCTGTTTCGCCAGCACCGCCTGCAACAGTTTGTTGTTCAGCGCATGGCCGGACTTGAACGCAGAGAATGCGCCAATCACGTTATGACCACACATGAACAGGTCGCCGATGGCGTCCAGCATTTTGTGACGCACGAACTCATCTTCAAAGCGCAGGCCATCTTCATTCAATACGCGGAAGTCATCGAGGCCAATCGCACAATCTAAACTACCGCCCAGGCACAGGCCTTTAGACTGCAGATATTCGATTTCACGCATAAAGCCGAAGGTGCGCGCACGGCTAATCTGACGCACAAAGGATTCAGCCGAGAAATTGAGCTGGTAACGCTGCGAGCTTGAGTCGATCGCCGGATGTTTGAAGTCGATGGTGAAGTCGAGTGAAAAACCGTTGTACGGTTTGATCTCGGCCCACTTATCGCCATCTTCTACCCGTACCGTTTGCTTCACGCGCACGAATTTCTTCGCACTGTTCAGCTCTTCGACACCGGCATCCATCAGCAAATAAACAAAAGGCGCGGCACTGCCATCCATGATCGGAATTTCTGGCGCATCGACTTCAACAATAATGTTGTCGATACCCAGACCTGCCAATGCAGCATTCAGGTGTTCAACCGTCGAAATACGCACGCCTTCATCATTCACCAGGCAGGTACTCAGCATGGTGTCGCGCACGTATTTTGCATCAGCCGGGAAATCAACCGGTGGATTCAAGTCAGTGCGACGATAGATGACCCCGGTATTAGCCGACGCAGGGCGTAAAGTCAGCGTGACTTTTTTGCCGGTATGCAAACCGACGCCAGTCGCCTGAACAATACGTTTTAATGTCCTTTGTTTGATCATCGCATTATCTCGCAATATTACCCATCCGACCGCCAGTATAAATTACCGGCGGGCAAATACTTTAGCACAAAGAGCGGAGAATCCCAATTCTCAGGATATTCTTAGTCTGCCTGTTTACGCAGGAAGGCTGGAATATCAAGATAGTCAGGCTCTTTGCTGGATGACGCTGGCTGGTCATTCACCACTTTCGCGGCCGGTTTCTGCTCCTGCGGCAGCGGCGCCATGCCGTGCTGCTGGTAGCGATGATCCATGACCGGCTGAGTCGCAGGTTTGTTAGTCACCAGGGTGATTTCCGGACGCTTGTCCATGCCGATACCGGTCGCCACCACGGTGACGCGCAGCTCGTCGTTCATCTCTGGATCCAGCGAGGTACCGATAACCACGGTCGCGTTGTCCGAGGCGAAGGCGCGGATGGTGTTACCCACGGTTTCGAACTCATCCAGGCGCAGGTCGAAGCCCGCCGTGATGTTGACCAGCACGCCACGCGCACCCGACAGATCGATATCTTCCAGCAGCGGGCTAGAGATCGCCATTTCGGCCGCTTCTTCGGCACGGTCTTCACCACAGGCAACGCCAGAACCCATCATCGCGTAACCCATTTCTGACATCACGGTACGCACGTCGGCGAAGTCGACGTTCATCAGACCCGGACGGGTAATCAGTTCTGCGATACCCTGCACCGCACCTTTCAGCACGTCGTTAGCCGCACCGAAGGCATCCAGCAGAGAGATACCACGGCCCAGCACTTTCAGCAGCTTGTCGTTAGGAATGGTGATCAGTGAATCAACATGCTTGGACAGCTCAGCGATACCCTGCTCAGCAAACGCCATGCGTTTTTTCCCTTCGAAGTTGAAGGGCTTCGTCACCACTGCAACCGTCAGGATACCTAAATCTTTGGCTACTTCAGCCACCACAGGAGCTGCACCGGTACCAGTACCGCCACCCATGCCCGCGGCGATAAACACCATGTCTGCCCCTTCCAGCGCAGAACGCAGTGCTTCGCGATCCTCTTCCGCCGAGGTACGACCGACTTCCGGGTTAGCACCCGCACCGAGACCTTTGGTGATATTGGTCCCGATCTGAATCGTCTGGCCGACCGCCGTTTTACGCAACGCCTGTGCGTCGGTATTCACAGCGAAGAATTCCACACCTTCGATACGCTCGCGTACCATGTGCTCTACGGCGTTGCCACCGCCACCGCCGACGCCGATGACTTTAATCACCGCGTCATTGGTTAATTCCATAGGTTCAAACATGATTTCTCTCCGTTATGTGCCTGTCGCCTGGAGATCATAAACATTGCCTGATGATCTCCTTTTTCAAAAAATTAAAACTCTTTCTTCAGCCAGCTGTTGATGCGTTTAAACCAATTGCCCACTGAAGCACGTTTTTCCGTTTCTGCATCACCGTTCATGTGTGACTCTTTGCCGTAATGCAGCAGGCCAACCGCCGTCGAGTAGTACGGCTCCTGTGCATAATCCGTCAGGCCGGTGATGTTAAGCGGCTGACCGATGCGCACCTGGGTGTGGAACACCCGCTGTGCACAGGCCGCCAGACCTTCAATCTGCGCCGCACCGCCGGTCAGCACAATACCGGCTGCCAGATGATGCTTCACGCCCTGCTGGCGCAGTTGCTCCTGCAGTTGCAGAATCTCGTCGTTCACCAGATTCAGCAGTTCGGTGTAACGCGGCTCAATCACTTCGGCCAGCGTCTGGCGCTGCAGGCTGCGCGGTGGACGTCCACCCACGCTCGGCACCTCGACGTTTTCGTCTTTGCCGACAATCGAACCCAGCGCACAACCATGACGCACTTTAATCGCTTCGGCGTCGGTTGGCGGTGTGCCAAAGGCATAGGCGATATCGCTGGTCACCACGTTCCCGGCATAGGGAATCACTTTGGTATGACGCAGCGCGCCGCCGGTGTACACCGCGATATCCATTGTACCGCCACCGATGTCAACAACACAGACTCCCAGCTCACGTTCATCTTCGGTCAGCACCGAAAAACTGGATGCCAGTCCGGCAAAAATCAGTTGGTCAACTTTCAGGCCACAACGTTCAACGGCTTTCACGATATTTTTTGCCATATCGTTGTGGCAGGTGATGAGATGCACCTTGGCCTGCATACGCACGCCGGAAAGGCCAACCGGATTTTTGATGCCTTCCTGATAATCGATGGCGTATTCCTGTGGAATCACATGCAGAATACGATGTTCGTCGCGCACGCGAACGGATTTCGCCGTATGCACCACGTTTTCCACATCATCCTGAGTGACTTCCTCTTCGGAAATCGGAACCATCCCGATTTCGTTCTGACAACTAATATGTTTGCCCGATAAAGCAAGGTATACCGACGAAATCTGGCAGTCTGCCATCAATTCCGCTTGGTCGATGGCGCGCTGAACGCACTTCACCACCGACTCCAGATCGTTCACGCCGCCTTTGTCCATACCGCGGGACGGGCAGCTGCCGACGCCAATAATGTTGACCATACCATCGGGCAGAATTTCCCCAACCAGGGCGGCGACCTTCGCAGTGCCGATTTCAAGTCCTACTACCAGTTTTCTGTCCGTTGCCTTGATCATTGTGGTTTAGCCTGTGCCTGGTTTTGTTGCTGATTACTGTCCTGTGGCTCAATCGGTGCCGGTGCCCAGCCTACTGCGGCGCCGGAGTCATAGCGTAGATCAACATAGCTGATGCGCTGGTTCTGACTCTGGCCCTGCTGCTGTAACTCCGGATAGAGCTCAATAAAACGGTTCAGACGCTTCATGGTATCGCTGCGCCCCAGTTCGATGCGCACATCGTCGCTGGTCACCAGCTGCCACGAGCGCCGCGCCGTCATCGACGCGACCTTCAGGGTAAACTTACTGGCCCGCAGCACATCACTCATGGTGTGATAGCCGGCCAATACCTCTTTCTCACTGCCTTCCGGCCCATACAGCATCGGCAACGTCTCTTTGCCGATGTGGCTGGCCGGGACGCTGAAGGAGACGCCATCGGCGTCCACCATGTGCGAGTCATTCCAGCGTGCCACCGGGACAAACTCCACCAGGTTTATCTTCAGCTCATCAGGCCACTGCTTGCGCACGCTAACCTGCTTAATCCACGGTAAACGCTCGATCTGCTGCTGGATAATATCCACATTCTGCGACATGAACGTTCCCGGCGCGCCGAGCGATAAAATCGCCTGACGAATATCATCGTGCGTGGTGTAGTGGGTTTCGCCCGTCACCACCAGCTTCGACAGCGGCAGTCGCGACGCATCGTTCATCCACTTCAGCACCACGAGGCCGCCAGCCACCATGATGCCCATCACCAGCAGCAGGAACACGATGCCAAACAGCCGTGCTCCGTTGCTCCGTCCGGAGCGCGCACGCTCCTGAGGTTCGCGATTTCTTACGCGCAGTGCCGCCTGAGACATATCAGTCAGCCAGCTCCAGAATGCGCGCCACCAGTTGCGGGAAGCTGTATCCCGCCTGCTTTGCCGCCATCGGCACCAGGCTGTGGCTGGTCATGCCTGGCGAGGTGTTCACTTCCAGCAGCTGGAAATTGCCGTCACCGTCGACCATCACATCAACCCGTCCCCAGCCGCTGCAGCCTAACGCGCGCCACGCGGCCAGCACTAATGTCTGCAGTTCCGCCTCTTTCTCCGCACTCAGGCCGCTCGGGCAGAAGTATTGAGTATCGTCAGAAATGTATTTTGCTTCATAGTCATAGAACTCGCTGGCGGTCTGAATTCTGATTGACGGCAGAATTTCGTCGCCGACGATGCCCACGGTGTATTCGGCACCGCTGAGAAAAGCTTCCACCAGCACGTCATCATCATGGCGAAACGCCTCCTGCAGCGCGGCTGGCAGCGCTTCCGCCTGGTTCACGCGGCTGATGCCAACGCTGGAACCTTCACAGCTTGGCTTCACAAACAGCGGCAGTCCGAGCGCGGCGATCGACGCCTGCGCTGCAGCATCCAGCCCCTGCTCATACTGCTGGCGCGTCAGCCAGACAAATTTGCCCGCCGGCAATCCCCTGCCCTGCCACAGCAGTTTGCTGCGCAGTTTATCCATGGTGATGGCCGACGCCATGACGCCGCTGCCGGTGTAGGGCAGTTGCAGAAACTCCAGCAGCGCCTGCAGCGTGCCGTCTTCGCCACCGCGACCGTGCAGCGCGATAAACGCTTTGGCAAAGCCCTGCTGCCGGAGGTCCAGCACTGAGACGTCACGGGTGTCGACACCGTGCGCATCAATGCCCATCTCGCGCAGTCCCGCCAGCACCGCGCTGCCGGACATCAGTGACACCTCGCGCTCGGCGGAGGTACCGCCCATCAATACCGCGACTTTCTCAGCCATGGCGCGCCTCCGTGTTCAGAGCCGGCTGCAGCTGAATCTCAGCCAGCTTGCGGGCAATTTTGCCGATGTTGCCGGCGCCCTGCACAATCACCAGATCGTCGCCGGACAGCAGCGGCGCCAGCGCATCCGGCAGCGCTTCGTGCTCGGAGACCAGAATCGGATCGACCTTGCCGCGATTGCGGATGGCACGGCACAGTGAACGGCTGTCCGCGCCCGGAATAGCGGCTTCGCCCGCCGGGTAGACATCCAGCATCAGTAATACGTCCACCTGCGACAGCACATTGGCGAAATCATCAAACAGGTCGCGGGTGCGCGTGTAGCGATGCGGCTGAAACACCATCACCAGCTTTTTCTCTGGCCAGCCGGCGCGCGCCGCTTTGATGGTGACATCCACTTCGGTCGGATGATGGCCATAATCGTCGACCAGCATCGCGCTGCCTGGCTTACCGTTAACGGCTGCGGTGTCAAACTCGCCCAGCACGTCGAAACGGCGACCGGTGCCCTGGAAACTCTCCAGCGCCGCCAGAATGGCGTTATCGTCAATGCCCTCTTCGCTGGCAACCGCCACGGCTGCCGCGGCGTTCAGCGCGTTATGGCGACCCGGCGCATTCAGCGTCACATGCAGCACCGGTTTGTCCTGACGAATCAGGGTGAAGTGGCCCTGCGCGCCGCGCTGTTCGTAGTTTTCGACCCGCACATCCGCATCGTCGCTGAAACCATAGGTGGTGACCTGACGGCCCACGCGCGGAATCAGATCGCGAATCACCACATCATCCACGCACATCACCGCGCGCCCGTAAAACGGCAGGTTGTGCAGGAAGTTAATAAACGTCTGCTTCAGGTTCTCAAAATCGCCCTGATAGGTATCCATGTGATCCGCTTCGATGTTAGTGACAATCGCCACCATCGGTTGCAGATGCAGGAAAGACGCGTCGCTTTCGTCCGCTTCCGCAATCAGATAACGGCTGCTGCCGAGGCGCGCGTGCGTACCCGCCGCTTTAACCAGACCGCCATTGACGAACGTCGGATCGAGACCGCCTTCCGCATAAATACTGGTCACCATCGCGGTGGTGGTGGTTTTACCGTGCGTGCCGGCAATCGCAATGCCGTGACGGAAACGCATCAGCTCAGCCAGCATCTCCGCCCGGCGGATCACCGGGATACGCTGCTCACGCGCCGCCACCAGCTCCGGGTTATCCTGCGCCACGGCGGTAGAAACCACGACGACGCTGGCGTCGGTAACATTTTCCGGGCGATGGTTGAAGTAAATGGTCGCGCCCAGCGAGGCCAGATGCTGCGTAACCGGATTGGGCGCCAGATCGGAGCCGCTAATGTGATAGCCTTCGTTCGCCAACACCTCGGCAATACCGCCCATGCCGGCACCGCCGATGCCGACAAAGTGGATGTGCCGGACGCGACGCATCTCGGGCACAATAGAACGCAGTTTTGCCAATTGTTGTGTATTCATCTGTCTCTGTTACCTGTTTTCCCGTTTGCACCTGCATTCAGATGCGGGCCAGTCAAACTGACCGGTTAACTTACTTCGCGACGCGCGCAACCTCTTGTGCCACCCGTTCGGTCGCATCAGGAATCGCGACCTGGCGGGCTTTTTCCGCCATCGCCAGCAGCGTGGCGCGATCCCAGTGGCGCAGCGTGTCTGCGACGGCCGCAGCAGTAAACTGCGGCTGCTCGAAAATTTTGGCCGCGCCGGCTTTTTCCAGCGGCAGCGCATTCCAGTACTGCTGACGATCTTTGTGCTGGAACGGCACGAAAATCGCCGGTAAACCTGCCGCCGCCACTTCACTGACGGTCAGCGCGCCGGAGCGGCACACCACCACATCGGCCCACGCATAGGCTTGCGCCATGTCATCGATGAACTCGGTGACCTTATGCTGCGGCTGGCCAGCGGCCTGATACGCCTGCTGCACGGTCTCCCGTGCGCCTTTGCCGGTCTGATGCCACAGCGTGATGGCGTCACCCAGTTCAGCGGCGACCTGCGGCACGATCTGATTGAGGATGCGCGCGCCCTGACTACCGCCAATCACCAGCACGCGAATCGGCCCGCTGCGGTGTGCCAGACGCTGCGCCGGAAGCGGCAGCGCCAGCACATCATTACGCACCGGGTTACCCACCACCTCAGCAGTGGGGAACGCGCCCGGAAAGGCCTGCATCACTGTGGTGGCGATCTTCGCCAGCCACTTGTTGGTCAGCCCGGCAATGCCGTTCTGCTCGTGCAGCACCACCGGGATGCCGCAACTCCATGCCGCAAGGCCGCCCGGCCCGGAAACATAACCGCCCATGCCCAGCACCACATCCGGCTGCCAGTTTTTCATGATGCGGCGCGCCTGGCACCACGCATTGAAGATGCGCACCGGTGCCAGCAGCAGGGCCTTTACGCCTTTACCGCGCAGTCCGCTGATGCGAATGAAGTCGATATTGATGCCATGCTTTGGCACCAGATCGGCTTCCATCCGGTCTGCCGTTCCCAGCCAGCGCACCTGCCAGCCTTGTTCGATCAGATGATGCGCCACGGCCAGTCCGGGGAACACATGTCCGCCGGTACCCCCTGCCATGACCATCAGCCGTTTACCACTCATCGGGCACCTCGGGTAAACGCCTGGGCTTTTGCCAGACGTGTTTCATAATCTATGCGCAATAAAAACACGATGGCGGTCGACATAATGATCAGACTCGATCCACCGTAACTGATCAGCGGCAGCGTCAGGCCCTTGGTCGGCAGCATACCCGCCGCCGCACCAACGTTAACCAGCGCCTGGAAGCTAAACCACACGCCAATGGAACAGGCGAGGAAGCCGGAAAAACGCTGGTCGATCTCCAGCGCGCGACGGCCAATCGACATTGCGCGAAAAGCGACGAAGAATACCATCAACAGCGCCAAAACCACACCGACATAACCCAACTCTTCACCGATAATTGAGAAGATAAAGTCGGTATGCGCTTCCGGCAGATACTCCAGTTTTTGCACCGAGTTGCCCAGGCCCTGCCCCCAGAACTCACCGCGGCCAAACGCCATCAGCGACTGGGTCAGCTGGTAGCCGCTGCCGAATGGATCTTCCCACGGGTTCCAGAAGGAGGTCACGCGGCGCATACGGTAAGGTTCCGCGATAATCAGCAGCACCACGGCGAAAATGCCGGAGCCGATAATCGCCAGGAACTGCCACAGTTTGGCGCCCGCCAGGAACAGCATCGCCAGCGTGGTAACAAACAGCACCACCACGGTTCCGAGGTCCGGCTGGGCCAGCAGCAGCACCGCCAGCACCACCATCACGCCCATCGGCTTACAGAAGCCCCAGAAGTTGTTCCGCACCTCTTCCACTTTGCGCACCAGATAACTGGCGAGATAGCAGAACAGCGACAGCTTGGATAACTCCGCCGGCTGAATACGCAGCGGCCCGAGTGCGATCCAGCGCGATGCGCCGTTAACCGAGCTACCGACCACCAGTACGATCAGCAGCATCGCCACCGAAGCCATCAGCATCGCGTTACTGTAGCGCTGCCAGAAATCCATCGGTACGCGCAGCGTCACTAACGCCATCCCCAGCGCCAGTGCGATATAAAAGGCATCACGCTTGGCAAAGTAGAACGGATCGTCGTTAAGACGCTGTCCAACCGGCATCGACGCCGAGGTGACCATGACAAAACCGATAATCGCCAGGCCAAACGTCAGCCACAGCAGCGTGCGGTCATACAGCACCACCGGCGCGTCGTCGTTGTCGCGCGCGCCCATCACCCAATCACGCAGGCGCAGCGAAATAAAACTGGCGATACTGGCTCCGGGAATACGCATCAGCTCAGCTCCTTCGCCAGTTGCGCGAAGCGATCGCCACGCTGTTCAAAATTACGGAACTGGTCGAGGCTGGCGCACGCCGGTGACAGCAGCACCATGTCGCCCGCCTGCACCTGAGCGGCAATCTGCGTCATCGCCTGTTCGAGCGTGTCGGTGCGCGTCGCCACCGCCGGACGCAGCGCGGCCAGCGCGTCGCCGTCGCGGCCAAAGCAGAACAGCCGCACGTTGTCGCCCTGCAGATAGCGCGCCAGCGGCGTAAAGTCCGCCCCTTTGCCATCGCCACCCAGCAGCAGCCACAGCGTGCCTTTCACCTGCAGGCCGTTAAGCGCGGCTTCGGTGCTGCCCACGTTGGTGGCTTTCGAATCATTAATCCAGCGCACGCCATGCGCTTCGTGCACCAGCTGGAAGCGATGCGGCAGGCCGCTGTAGGTGGTTAACGCTTTCAGGCTGGAGGCGCGCGGGATATTCACCGCATCGGCCAGCGCCAGCGCGGCCAGCGCATTGGTGTAATTGTGCTGCCCGACCAGCTTCATCTCGTCGGTATTAAGGACTTTCTCGCCCTTCACCCGCAGCCAGGTACTGCCCTGCTGCTGGTTGAGGTGATAATCGCCAACGTCGATGCCAAAGCTGACGCAGCGGCGATCGGCGCCGCGCACTGGCATGGTCATGCCATCGTCAGCATTCACCACGCAGATATCCGCGTTTTCATAGATGCGTAATTTAGCGGCGCGGTACTGCTGCATGCCGAGCGGATAGCGATCCATATGATCCTCAGTGACGTTGAGGATGGTTGCCGCCGCCGCTTTTAGGCTGTAGGTGGTTTCCAGCTGGAAGCTGGAGAGCTCCAGCACATACAGCTGCGCCGGCGATTTAAGCAGCGTCAGCGCTGGCAGCCCAATGTTGCCGCCTACGCCCACCTGCCAGCCCGCAGCGCGCGCCATTTCGCCCACCAGCGTGGTGACGGTACTTTTGCCATTGGAACCGGTGATCGCCACAATCGGCGCCTGCGCTTCACGGCAGAACAGTTCGATATCGCCGACAATTTCAATGCCGGCGTCGGCCGCTTCGCTCAGCGCCGGGTGCGCCAGCGCGATGCCCGGGCTGGCGATGATCAAATCGCATGCCAGCAGCCAGTCGCTGTTGATACCGCCAACGTGGCGCTCCACCTGCTCTGGCAGTTTGTCCAGCCCCGGCGGTGACACACGGGTATCCATCACGCGGGGCGTTACGCCCTGCGCGAGGAAGAAATCAACACAGGACAGGCCGGTGATGCCTAATCCAATGATGACGACTTTTCTGCCCCGATAGTCAGCCATGATTAACGTACCTTGAGCGTTGCCAGGCCAATCAGCACCAGCATCAGCGAAATAATCCAGAAGCGCACGATCACGCGCGGCTCCGGCCAGCCTTTCAGTTCATAGTGGTGGTGAATCGGTGCCATGCGGAAAATACGCTGACCGCGCAGCTTGAACGAACCCACCTGCAGAATCACCGACAGCGTCTCGACCACAAATACGCCGCCCATGATCACCAGCAAAAATTCCTGACGCAGCAGCACTGCCAGCGTACCCAGTGCGCCACCCAGCGCCAGCGAACCCACGTCGCCCATAAAGACCTGCGCCGGATAGGTGTTGAACCACAGGAAGCCGAGACCGGCCCCGACAATCGCGGTACAGACAATCACCAGCTCACCGGCGTGACGCAGATACGGAATGTGCAGATACTCGGCAAATTTCACGTTACCGGTCGCCCAGGCCACCAGTGCAAATCCCGCCGCGACAAACACCGTTGGCATGATGGCCAGACCATCCAGACCGTCTGTCAGGTTTACCGCATTACCGGTTCCGACAATCACAAAGTAGGCCAGCACCACGTAGAACAGGCCGAGCTGCGGCATAACATCTTTGAAGAACGGCACCACCAGCTGTGTGGCAGGCGTATCTTTACCGGCGATGAACAGCGCGAACGCCACGCCGAGCGAAATCACCGACATCCAGAAATATTTCCAGCGCGCGATCAGGCCCTTAGTGTCTTTACGCACCACTTTGCGATAGTCATCAACAAAGCCAATTACGCCAAAACCGACCAGCACCACCAGCACGCACCAGACGTAAGGATTGGACGGATAAGCCCACATCAGCACCGAAACCGTGATGGAGGTCAGAATCATTATGCCGCCCATGGTCGGCGTGCCGCGCTTGCTGAAGTGCGACTCCGGACCATCGTTACGTACCACCTGGCCAATCTGCAGTTTCTGCAGCCAGGCGATCAGGCGCGGGCCCATCCATAAAGAGATGAACAGAGCGGTCAGCAGGCTGACAATGGCGCGAAACGTCAGATAGGAAAAGACGTTAAAGCCGGAATAAAATGCGACCAGATGTTCGGCCAGCCAGACTAGCATGTTCCTTTCTCCTGTAAGCTCTGTACTACCTGCTCCATGGCGGCACTACGTGAACCTTTAACCAAAATAGTGATGTCCGCATGTTGGGACAGCAGCGTGCGTAAACGTTCAGTCAGTTCAGCTTTACTGGCGAAATGTTCGCCCCGGCCGCTGCTTTCACTAATCAAATGGCTGAAGCTGCCGGTGCTCAGCACACAATCAATACCGGCGGCTTTCGCCGCTTCGCCCACCTGACGATGACAGGCTTCGGCTTCTTCGCCCAGCTCACCCATGTCACCCACCACCATGACGCGGAAGCCCGGCATATCGCCCAGCACCTGCGCAGCGGCGGTCATCGAACCGACGTTGGCGTTGTAGCTGTCATCCAGCAGCAGCTGATTACCGGCGAGGCGAATCGGGAACAGGCGCCCAGGAACGGGCTGTAAGGTTTTAAGGCCAGACTGGATAGCGGTTAACGGCGCGTCAACCGACAGCGCCAGCGCGGCAGCAGCCAGCGCATTAGCGATATTGTGCCGGCCCGGCAGCGGCAGCTCGACGGCGATGTCGCCGCGCGGCGTGTGCAGGGTAAACAGCGTGGCGTCAGCGCGCAGTACGATATCGCTGGCGCGGAACTCCGCGTCTGCCATCGGCTGCGGCGAAAAGCGCCACAGGGTTTTGTCTGCGAACTGCGGCTGCCAGTTGGGCAGATCGTTGCTGTCAGCGTTGATGATTGCGGTGCCGTGTACCGGTAAGCCGCCAAAGATTTCGCCTTTGGCTTTTGCCACGCCCGCCAGTGAACCGAAGCCTTCCAGATGCGCCGCCGCCAGATTGTTGACCAGCGCGGTTTCCGGACGCACCAGATTGGTGGTGTAAGCGATTTCACCCTGATGGTTCGCGCCCATTTCAATCACGGCATACGCGTGTTGCGGGGTAAGACGCAATAGCGTCATCGGCACGCCGTAATCGTTGTTGAGATTGCCGGCGGTATACAGCGTTTCACCGCACTGGCGCAGAATCGCCGCAGTCATCTCTTTCACGGAGGTTTTACCGGAGGAGCCGGTCAGCCCTACCACGCGCGCTTTCGCCTGCTGACGCACCCAGGCGCCGAGCTGACCAAAAGCGATACGCGTGTCAGCGACCACCACCTGCGGCACGTCAACCGCTAAACGACGGTTCACCAGCAGCGCCTGAGCGCCACTGGCGATAGCGTCGGCGGCAAAATCGTGTGCATCGAAACGTTCGCCCACCAGCGCGACAAACAGGCTGCCTGGGGTGACTTTACGGGTATCCGTGGTGACATCCGCAATAGTGAGATCGCTGCCGTGCAGTTGCCCACCGCTAATCTCTGCCAGGGTTTTCAGCGTAACCGGAATCATGCCATTACCCCCAGCAAACGGGCGACGGTGTCGCGGTCAGAGTAGTCAAGGCGGCGGTTGCCGATGATTTGATAATCTTCATGGCCTTTACCGGCCACCAGCACGATGTCGTCGGCGCTGGCCTGCATCACCGCATGGGTGACCGCCTGCGCTCGTCCTGCAATGACGCGGGCGCGGCCCGGATCGAGCAGGCCGGTGAGAATGTCGTTAACAATCGCCGTCGGATCTTCGCTCCGCGGATTGTCATCGGTGATCACCACGATATCGGCAAACTGTTCGGCAATCGCGCCCATCAGTGGACGTTTGCCTTTGTCACGGTCGCCACCGCAGCCAAATACGCACCACAGCTGGCCCTTGCAGTGCAGCCGGGCCGCTTCCAGCGCTTTTTCCAGCGCGTCTGGCGTATGTGCGTAATCCACCACCACCGTCGGCTTGTGCGCGGCGGTGAACACTTCCATACGCCCGCACACCGGCTGCAGCTGGCTGGCACTGGCCACCAGCGTGTCGAGCGGATAATCCAGCGTCAGCAGTGTCGCCAGCGCCAGCAGCAGATTGCTGACGTTAAAGGCACCCATCAGGCGGCTGTCAAACTCGCCGTTGCCCCAGCTCGAACTGAACTGCACGTGTGCGCCACCGTCGTGATAATCGATCGCTGTCGCCTGCAGCCAGCGGCCACGACAGCCGGGCTGCAGATTGTTGCTCAGCGTAACGGCCACGGCATCCGGTAATTTTTCCAGCCAGCGGCGGCCCACTTCATCATCAGCGTTGATGATGGCCTCGCCTACCTGATGCTCAGAAAACAGCAGCCACTTGGCCGATTCGTAGCCCTGCATGTCACCGTGATAATCAAGGTGATCGCGGCTCAGATTGGTAAATACCGCGGCGGCAAACGGCAGCGCGGCCACGCGATGCTGCACCAGACCGTGCGAAGAGACTTCCATCGCGGCGACGGTAGCCCCCTGCCCGACCAGGTCGTGCAGAATATGCTGTACATCCACCGCCGAGCCGGTGGTGTTTTCACTCGGCACCAGCTGGCCGTACAGGCCATTGCCCACCGTGCCCATCACCGCACCGGTTTCGCCCAGCAGGTTGGCCCACTGCGCAATCAGCTGCGTGGTGGTGGTTTTGCCGTTAGTGCCGGTCACACCAATCAGCTTTAATTTGTCAGCCGGCTGCTGGTAGAAACGCCCGGCCAGCGCGGAAAGGCGCTGCGGCAGCTGAGCCAGATAGATAACCGGGACGCCGTGCATCTCGCGGATATCACCATCGCTGGCTTCACCTTCAGCCTCGGCAATGACCGCCGCCACACCCTGGGCGATGGCCTGTGGAATAAATCGACGTCCATCAGCATGATGGCCCGCCACGGCGATAAACAGATCGCCAGCAGCCGCAGCGCGGCTGTCCAGTGTCATGTCACGGAGTGGACGCGCCGGCGCGCCAGGCACCCAAGGGGCCAGCAAGTCGCGCAGGTTACGATCTGTCACTTGATTCCTCACTTCTCTTATTCTTCACCAACTCGTTTTTATCCACCGTTGGCAGCGCATCCGGTTCAATGTTCATGGTGCGCAGCACACCGCCCATGATGGCGCCAAACACCGGTGCAGAAACCGCACCACCAT
The DNA here is from genome assembly GCF_059730895.1 of gamma proteobacterium symbiont of Lampromicra miyakona. NCBI lineage: Bacteria > Pseudomonadati > Pseudomonadota > Gammaproteobacteria > gamma proteobacterium symbiont of Lampromicra miyakona. The sequence continues at coordinate 3,253,166 of NZ_AP035932.1, forward strand.
AATATTTACCGGCCTGGGGATCGTTGATCACTACCACCAGCGCAAAACGCGGGCGACTGGCAGGCGCAACGCCCGCGGTGTAAGCAATGTATTTATTGACGTAGCGTCCGTCCGGCCCGACTTTTTTCGCGGTACCGGTTTTGATCGCGATGCGATAGCCCTTGATGGCGGCTTTAACACCACCGCCACCCGGCAGCGCCACGCTTTCCATCATGTGCATCACGGTTTTCACCAGGTCTTCCGGGAAAACACGCTCGCCCGCCACCGGCGGGTCAACTTTGGTAATCGACAGCGGGCGATTGATGCCGTAGCTGCCAATGGTTGCGTAGACTCGCGCTAACTGTAACGGCGTTACCATTAGCCCGTAGCCGAAAGAGAAGGTGGCCCTCTCTATGTCAGACCACCGTTGTTTTTGAGGGTATAAGCCACTACTTTCCCCGACCAGCCCCAAATTGGTCGGTTTACCCAGGCCAAAGCGCGCGTAAGTTTCTACCAGCGCTGAGGAGGGCATCGCTAACGCGAGGCGCGAAACCCCGACGTTACTCGACTTCTGCAGAACCCCGGTAAGGGTCAATTCGTTGTAGCGCGCCACGTCTTTGATCTCATGGCCATTGACGCGATACGGCACGGTGTTCAGAACGCTGTTCTCTTTCACCACGCCGCGCTGCAGTGCGGTCATCACCACCATTGGCTTCACGGTGGAACCTGGCTCGAAGATGTCGGTAATAGCGCGGTTACGCATGACGTCTTTCGGCGTGTTGCTGAGATTATTGGGGTTGTAAGCCGGGCTGTTGGCCATCGCCAGCACTTCGCCGGTGTTCACGTCCACCAGCACCGCAGTGCCCGATTCGGCTTTGTTGAAGGCAACGGCATTGTTCAGTTCGCGGTACACCAGCGCCTGCAGGCGCTCGTCGATGCTCAGTGTCAGGTTGTGCGCGGCGCGACTGTCGACCGAGGAGATGTCCTCAATCACCCGCCCGTAGCGGTCTTTGCGCACGGTACGTTCGCCCGGCTCGCCGGTCAGCCATTTATCAAAGCTCTTCTCGATGCCTTCAATGCCCTGGCCGTCAATGTTGGTGAAGCCAATCAGGTGGGCAGTGACCTGACCGGCCGGATAGTAGCGGCGCGACTCCTGGCGCAGGTAAATACCGGGCAGCTTGAGCTTTTTCACGTATTCGCCAATCGCCGGGTTAACCTGACGGGCGAGGTAAATAAAGCGCCCTTTTGGGTTGGCGTTGACGCGCGCCGCCAGCTGATCCAGCGGGATCGACAGCGCATCCGACAGCGCTTTCCAGCGGCTATCAACGGTGACGCCGCCGTGCTCGGTCAGCTCTTTGGGATCGGCCCAGATGGCGTTAACCGGCACGCTTACCGCCAGCGGGCGTCCGGCGCGATCGCTGATCATGCCGCGTGCGGTAGGCACTTCCTGCACGCGCAGCGAACGTAAATCGCCTTCCTTCACCAGCTTATCCGGGCTGATCACCTGCAGCCACGCCACGCGCGACAGCAATCCGCCCAGCGCCAGAAGAATACAGCCGCACAGCAACGCAAAACGCCAGCTTACAAAGCTGGCCTTATCTTCCTGTTTTCTTAACTTCAGCGTTTTGCCTGCGCCACTCATTGAGGTCTGCGATTCCTTATTTCTGCACCACAATATTTTCCTGTGAAGGATCAACATGCTGCAACTGCAGCTTATCGGTTGCTATCCGTTCTACCCGGCTGTGATCGCCCAGCGCATTCTCTTCGAGGATCAGGTTGCGCCATTCGATATCCAGCGCATCACGCTCCAGCACCAGCTGCTCACGCTGCGCCGTCAGCAGACGGGTCTTATGCGTGGTGGTCACCACCAGCACCGAAGAAACCAGCACGGCGATCAGCAGCAGCAGCGGGATCTTGCCAAAACGCAGCAGATCGCCACCAATGACGCCGGGCAGGCTGTGACGCTCATTGCCAATCACGATGCGGTTCTCTCAGCGATACGCAGGACCGAACTGCGCGCGCGCGGGTTGTCTTTGACTTCGGCTTCGCCAGGAATCAGCTTGCCGAGGGTTTTCAGTTCACGTCCGCCCAGCGCTTTCAGCTGGCTCTCGGTCATCGGAATCCCGGCCGGCACCTGCGGACCACGGCTCTGGTCACGCATGAAGCGCTTCACCAGCCGATCCTCCAGCGAGTGGAAGCTGATGATGGATAAACGCCCGCCCGGTGCCAGCACCGTCAATGCCCCTTTCAGCGCGATATCGATCTCTTCCAGCTCACTGTTGATCCAGATGCGTATCGCCTGGAAGCTGCGCGTCGCCGGATGCTTAAACTTGTCTTTTACCGGCGTTGCCGCCGCAATCAGATCGGCCAGCTCTTTGGTGCGCGTCATCGGCTGTTCCCGGTTGCGCTCGACGATGGCGCGGGCGATGCGTTTTGCGAAGCGCTCTTCGCCGTAGGTTTTCAGCACAAACGCAATGTCTGCCTCTTCCGCGCTCTGCAACCACTCGGCTGCCGACTGACCGCGCGTCGGATCCATACGCATATCCAGCGGCCCGTCGCGCATAAAGGAGAAACCGCGCTCGGCGTCATCCAGCTGAGGTGAAGAGACGCCCAAATCCAGCAGTACGCCGTCGATTTTGCCGGTCAGTCCGCGCTCTTCGACATACTCAGCCAGCGCTGAAAACGGCCCGTGCACAATCGAGAAACGTGGATCTTTTATCTCAGCGGCTGCGGCTATGGCTTGCGGATCGCGATCGATCGCCAGTAACTGTCCGTGCGCGCCAAGCTGCGACAGGATCAGGCGTGAGTGACCGCCGCGACCAAAGGTACCGTCAATATAAATGCCGTCTTCCCTGATATTAAGGCCGTTAACCGCCTCATCCAGCAGCACCGTGGTGTGTTTAAAATTTTCCTGCATAGCTATAGCGACAAGTCCTGCAACCGCTCAGATAAAGGCTCCTGAGCTGACTGTTCTGCGTCAATATCGTCCTTAACTTGTTGATACCAGGTCTGTTCATCCCACAGCTCAAACTTGTTGAACTGTCCAACCAGCATCACTTCTTTGGTCAGGCTCGCATGCTGGCGCAACGTATTCGCCAGCAGTAAACGGCCTGCGTTATCCATCTGGCACTCGCTGGCATGTCCTAACAGCAGACGCTGCACGCGACGCTCGTTCGGATTCATACTGGATAACCGGGCCAGTTTTTTCTCAATAATTTCCCATTCGGGCAGGGTATAAAGCAGCAGGCAGGGCTGATGGAGGTCAATGGTGCAAACCATTTGACCCTGAGACTCTGCGAGCAGCAATTCGCGATAACGCGTCGGCACCGCCAGGCGCCCTTTGCTGTCGAGATTGACTAACGTTGCTCCACGGAACATGCCAGCCCTACCCCTCAGTTACCCGTTTTCACCACTTTATCCCACTTTTTACCACGAAACGAGTTTACGGAGCCGATGAAATCCTTGTCAAGCCGCAACGGCAAGTGAATATCACTCTTTACACCGAATGAAATTAACCGGAGAGAAGAATAAGAGGAGAATGAATGGTCAATTTAAAATTAACCTGATGAATAACAGTATAAAAAAAATTTGCGTCAGATTTATCGGTGAAAATTAGCGCAATTTTACCGCTGCGATTATTCTGCCCCAATCTGCGACGGCGGCGGCATTTTAGGGGATTTCTGAAAGGAAGCCCAGCACCATCGCGTCAGCTCTGCTATGCGCGATTGCTGAAGATGTAAACAAATAAGAAAATCCAGCGCCGATAATTCGTTAGCCGGGGCGATGATAATTTACGCTTTTTTACGCCCGTGTGCGTCTGGTTAAATAGGGATGAGAGAAATTAGCGCGGGCGACGTCTCGCCCGACGCTTCATTTAGCGCGACGACTTAATTGTCCGCGGCGGAATAAATTACGGCGAATACGGGTTAAACCTGGCTTCGGTTTGCGTGGCTCATCCAGCGAAGCCAGCACCAGCTCCAGCACACGCTCAGCAACATCGCGATGGCGCTGCCCTACCGCCAGCACCGGGCACTCCAGAAAGTCTAATAATTCGTGGTCGCCGAAAGTCGCAATAGCCAGGTCAGTTGGCAAGCGGCCGTCACGCTTCAGCGTCACGTCCATCACCCCCTGCAGCAGGCCAAACGAGGTGGTAAACAGTGCTTCGGGCATCGCGTGGTCTTCGAGGTATTTTTCAAACAGCGTCGCCGCAGCGGCGCGGTCAAAGCTGTTGCAATAGATGAAATCGATCGGGCGTTCATCGCCCTGCCACGCCTCGCGGAAACCCATTTCACGCAGGAAGCTGACCGACAGCTCCGGCAGCGCGCCGAGAAACAGCACGTTTTTCACCGGCAGCTGACGCAATTCAGCCGCCAGCGCCTGCGCGTCATCCTGATCGGCACCGACCACGCTGGTGAAGTGTTCACGATCCAGCGCGCGGTCCAGCGCGATAATCGGCAGCGGATCGTTGACCCAGCGCTGATAGAACGGATGTTCCGGCGGCAGCGACGTGGAGACAATGATCGCATCCACCTGACGCTGCAGCAGATGCTCAATGCAGCGCATTTCGTTATCCGGCTGATCTTCGGAACAGGCAATCAGCAGCTGATAGCCGCGCTGACGCGCCTGGCGTTCAAGATAGTTGGCGATGCGGGTATAACTGGTGTTTTCCAGATCGGGGATCACCAGACCAATCGAACGGGTGCGTCCGGCGCGCAGGCCCGCAGCCACCGCGTTGGGGTGATAGTTGTACTCACGCACCACCGCCATGACTTTCTCAACGGTTTTGTCGCTGACACGATACTGCCGCGCTTTGCCATTGATGACATAGCTCGCCGTGGTGCGCGACACGCCCGCCAGGCGCGCAATTTCATCCAGTTTCACGATGACACCTTAATTCTGATAAGCCAGGGCTGGCGAAAATGTCCGCAGAGTAGCTAAGGGTAAAACATTTGTAACATCTAACCGCAGAACAGTACGCTGAGCAACCGCTTTTCATGCACAAGCGGCCGAAGCGCATAAAATAAAAAAACCCGGCATTCCGCCGGGTTAGCTTGAAAACCAATGATAACTTTGCGGTATTAACGCATTACGCGATCGCCGCGTGATACCCCGACGATGCCGGAACGCGCCACTTCAACGATTTCCGCCACTTCACGTACGGTGTTGAGGAACGCGTCGAGTTTATCGCTGGTGCCGGCCAGCTGAACCGTGTACAGCGTCGGCGTCACATCAATGATCTGCCCACGGAAAATTTCCGCGCTGCGTTTTACCTCTTCGCGACCGTACCCGCTGGCCTGAATCTTCACCAGCATGATTTCACGCTCGACGTAAGCGCCCTGCCCCAGTTCGCTGACGCGCAACACGTCCACCAGCTTGTGCAGCTGCTTTTCGATCTGCTCCAGCACTTTCTGGTCGCCCACGGTCTGAATGGTCATGCGCGACAGGGTAGGATCGTCGGTCGGCGCGACGGTCAGGCTCTCAATGTTATAGCCGCGCTGGGAAAACAGCCCCACCACGCGCGACAATGCGCCGGATTCGTTCTCCAGCAGAACTGATAAAATACGACGCATAATTAAGTCCTCTCCGTTTTGCTCAACCACATCTCATCCATCGCGCCACCGCGAATCTGCATCGGGTAGACGTGCTCGCTGCCGTCCACCGTGACATCCACAAACACCAGACGCCCTTTCGCCAGCGTATCGAGCGCCAGCTGCAGCTTCTCTTCCAGCTCAGCCGGATGCTGAATCGCGATGCCCACGTGGCCATAGGCTTCCGCCAGGCGCACGAAGTCCGGCAGTGATTCCATATAGGATTGTGAATGGCGGCCGGAGTAAATCATGTCCTGCCACTGTTTCACCATGCCGAGGAAGCGGTTGTTGAGGTTCAGCACCAGCACCGGCAGGTCATACTGCAGCGCGGTCGACAGCTCCTGAATGTTCATCTGGATACTGCCGTCGCCGGTCACGCAAATTACGGTTTCCTGCGGCAGCGCCATCTTCACGCCGAGTGCCGCCGGCAGGCCAAAGCCCATGGTGCCGAGGCCGCCGGAGTTGATCCAGCGACGCGGTTTATCGAACTGATAGTAAAGCGCGGCGAACATCTGGTGCTGGCCGACGTCCGAGGTCACATACGCCTCGCCGTGCGTCAAACGACAAATGGTTTCGATCACCGCCTGCGGTTTGATTTTGTCGCTGGTACGGTCAAATTCCAGGCACTTGCGGCTGCGCCAGCCTTCAATGCTCTGCCACCAGTCACGCAGGCTGTCGAGCTCCTGCTTCGCCTCGCTCTGTGCCAGCAGCTCCAGCATCTGCGTCAGCGTCTGTCTGGCATCGCCGACAATTGGAATATCGGCGCTGACGGTTTTGGAGATCGAGGTCGGATCGACGTCAATGTGCATCACGGTGGCATTCGGGCAATACTTCGCCAGATTGTTGGTGGTGCGATCGTCAAAGCGTACGCCGATACCAAAGATCAGATCGGCATTGTGCATGGTCATGTTGGCTTCATAGGTGCCGTGCATACCGAGCATGCCCACACACTGACGATGCGTGCCCGGGAACGCGCCCAGCCCCATCAGCGAGGTGGTGACCGGAATATTCAGCTGCTCTGCCAGCTGCAGCAGTTCCGCCTCGCAGCCAGAAGTAATGGCCCCGCCACCGACGTAAATTACCGGCTTGTGCGCCGCCAGCAGCGTCTGCAGCGCGCGCTTGATCTGGCCTTTGTGGCCCTGCAGCGTCGGATTGTAAGAGCGCATGCTGACAGTTTCCGGCCACACGTACGGCAGCTTGTTAGCCGGATTCAGAATATCTTTTGGCAGATCGATCACCACCGGCCCCGGACGACCACTGGCCGCCAGCCAGAAGGCTTTTTTCAGCACTGTCGGGATCTCTTCGGTGCTTTTCACCAGGAAGCTGTGCTTCACCACCGGACGCGAAATCCCCACCATGTCGCACTCCTGGAAGGCGTCATAGCCAATCAGCGAGGACGGCACCTGACCGGAGAGGATCACCAGCGGAATGGAATCCATATAAGCGGTCGCAATGCCGGTGATGGCGTTGGTGGCGCCAGGACCTGAGGTGACCAGCACCACGCCGACTTCGCCGGTCGCGCGCGCCAGGCCATCCGCCATATGTACGGCACCCTGCTCGTGGCGTACCAGCACGTGGTCAATACCACCGACCGTTTGCAGCGCATCATAAATATCGAGCACCGCACCGCCCGGATAACCGAATACCTGCTTAACGCCCTGATCGATTAACGAACGGACGACCATTTCGGCTCCTGACAACATCTCCATTTTCTGCCTCCAGGCTTGAGAGCCAGCTGCGCCAGCAAACGCTATCCTGCGTGCCGCTCGCATCTGTCCCTTTATTGCCAATTAAGATCAAAACCTTATGTTTATGCTCAGAAGACGCCATTCATTTCGTCTTCCAGGTACAGGGAATCTACCTGCGTGGATTCTTTTGAGAGTAGGTCGATTACCATAACCGCAGAAAACCCGGCCTGCAAACGTCATAAGGCGGCACGGCGCTGTCAGTGGCAAAAAAGGCACTGACGCGTGATTATCGCCCGGGAGGAATAAACTAATGCGATGGCATATGGACAGAGGAAAATGCTGGTTTGCAGATTATTTACAGCGTGTTGTAAGAAATATGATTTTCATATTGCCAGCGTGTTTAGCCCACAATTTTTTCCGTTACCGCGTTTCTGGCGTGATTAACTCTTAAATCCATCTTCCACATCACAATCTGCTAAGCAACAAGCTTTATCTTGTTTTTCCACCTGACGAATAAGCCTGACTAAAAACATATAATTCAGCAACTTAAAATTACCCACCTTTTTTAAAAGATTTTTTAAAGTGGCATAACGCGCTAAGCCACCGTTAATTAATGGCAATGCTCTGTGATGACCGATAATCCCAGCACATCACCCTTTTCCGGCCAGAGAAATACCCTTTCACTTAGGGTTGACATCGCCAGGCGAATCCAGTACCAATATGTGCAGCACTCATTTTACGAGGTTTGATTCATGTCACGTTCTTTTCGTCTACTCGGTCTACTACTTAACGCATCCAGTTTGCGCGGTAGACTCGTGGGCGAAATCAACAACTGATTCGAACCTGCTGAAAGTTAAAAAACCCGCGCCACTGCGCGGGTTTTTTTATGCTCGTAGCACCGGCGAAGTCAATGCAAAAGGAAGATGACCATGAGCCAGCAAGTAATAATTTTCGATACCACTCTGCGCGACGGCGAACAGGCTTTACAGGCCAGCCTGAGTGTTAAAGAAAAACTGCAGATCGCCCTGGCGCTGGAAAGGATGGGCGTGGATGTAATGGAAGTCGGTTTTCCGGTCTCTTCGCCGGGTGATTTCGAATCCGTGCAGACCATTGCCCGGACCATCAAAAACAGCCGCGTGTGTGGTCTGGCGCGCTGTGTCGAGAAAGATATTGACGCGGCTTACGAATCGCTGCGCGTGGCCGATGCCTTCCGTATTCACACCTTTATCGCTACTTCGCCGATGCACATCGCCACTAAACTGCGCAGCACGCTGCCGGAAGTGATTGAACGCGCGGTGCACATGATTAAGCGGGCGCGCAACTATACCGATGACGTTGAGTTCTCCTGCGAAGACGGTGGCCGTACGCCGATTGACGACCTGTGCCGCATGGTAGAAGCCGCGATCAACGCCGGCGCCACCACCATCAATATTCCGGACACCGTGGGCTATACCCTGCCGGGTGAGTACGCCAACATTATTGGTCAGCTGGTACAGCGCGTACCCAACATCGACAAAGCGATTCTGTCGGTACATACCCATGACGATCTGGGTATGGCGACCGGTAACGCCATTGCGGCGGTGCTGGCCGGTGCGCGTCAGGTCGAAGGCACGCTGAACGGACTGGGCGAGCGCGCCGGTAACTGTGCGCTGGAAGAGGTGATCATGGCGATCAAAACCCGTCAGCAGATCATGAACGTGCACACCAATATCAATCATCAGGAAATCTACCGCACCAGCCAGATTGTCAGCCAGATCTGCAACATGCCGATCCCGGCCAACAAAGCGGTAGTCGGTTCCAACGCCTTCGCTCACTCCTCCGGCATTCATCAGGATGGTGTGCTGAAGAACCGCGAAAACTACGAAATCCTGACGCCAGAATCGATTGGCCTGCACAAAATTCAGCTGAACCTGACCTCCCGCTCCGGCCGTGCCGCCGTGAAGCACCGTATGGAAGAGATGGGTTACAAAGAGTCCGATTACAACCTGGATACGCTGTACGACGCCTTCCTGAAGCTGGCGGACAAAAAAGGCCAGGTTTTCGATTACGACCTGGAAGCGCTGGCCTTCATTAATAAGCAGAATGAAGAGCCGGAGTACTTCCAGCTGAACGAATTCAACGTGCAGACCGGCTCCAGCGTCACCGCGACGGCGTCGGTGCAGCTGGGCTGCGGCGAAGAGGCCAAAGCCGACGCCGCCACCGGTAACGGTCCGGTTGATGCCGTCTACCAGGCTATTAACCGTATCACCGGCTTCGATGCTGAGCTGGTGAACTACAAGCTGACCGCGAAAGGCCACGGCGAAAACGCGCTGGGTCAGGTCGATATCGTGGTCAACTACAACGGGCGTAAATTCCACGGCGTGGGCCTGGCGACCGATATCGTCGAATCCTCGGCGAAAGCGATGGTGAATGCCCTGAACAACATCTGGCGGGCAAAGCAGGTCGAAAAAGAATTGCAGCGTAAATTTAAAGATCAGAAGGAAACGGTGTAACTATGACTCAGTCTTATCATATTGCGGTAATGCCAGGCGACGGAATCGGTCCGGAAGTGATGGCGCAGGCCATGAAAGTTCTCGACGCGATTCGCGCGCGCTTCGATATGCGCATCACCACCAGCGAATATGATGTCGGCGGTATCGCCATCGATCGTCACGGTGAACCTTTACCCGCCGCCACCGTGGCCGGTGCTGAGCAGGCCGATGCCATTCTGTTCGGCTCGGTCGGCGGTCCAAAATGGGAACACCTGCCGCCGGCTGGCCAGCCTGAGCGCGGTGCGCTGCTGCCGCTGCGTAAACACTTCAAACTGTTCAGCAACCTGCGCCCGGCGGCGCTGTACAAAGGTCTGGAAGCATTTTGCCCGCTGCGCAGCGACATCGCCGCCCGCGGCTTCGATATCCTGTGCGTGCGTGAGCTGACCGGTGGCATCTATTTCGGCCAGCCGAAAGGCCGCGAAGGCAGCGGCGCGCATGAACGCGCTTTTGATACCGAGGTCTATCACCGTTTTGAAATCGAGCGTATTGCCCGCAACGCCTTCGAAGCTGCGCGCAAGCGTCGTAACAAAGTGACTTCCGTTGATAAAGCTAACGTGCTGGCGACCTCGGTGATGTGGCGTGAAATCGTCAACGAAGTGGCAAAAGATTATCCGGATGTGCAGCTGAGCCATATGTACATCGACAACGCCACCATGCAGCTGATTAAGGATCCGTCGCAGTTTGACGTTTTACTCTGCTCGAATCTGTTTGGTGACATTCTGTCGGACGAGTGCGCGATGATTACCGGCTCGATGGGCATGCTGCCTTCGGCCAGCCTGAATGAAGAGGGATTCGGCCTGTTCGAACCGGCGGGCGGTTCCGCACCGGATATCGCCGGCCAGAACATCGCCAACCCGATTGCGCAGATTCTGTCGCTGGCGATGCTGCTGCGTTTCAGCCTGAACGCTGACGCCGCTGCGGATAGCATTGAACGCGCGGTAAGCCGTGCGCTGGAAGCGGGCCATCGCACCCGTGATTTGGCCGGTGACGGCCCTGCCGTGAGCACCGATGAAATGGGCAGCATCATTGCCGGTTACATCAGCGAGGAAAAATAACAAAATGAAAAGCTTATACCAGAAGTTATTTGATGCACATGTCGTTCACGAAGCGCCAGACGAAACGCCGTTGCTGTATATCGATCGTCACCTGATTCACGAAGTCACCTCGCCGCAGGCGTTTGACGGTCTGCGTGCGCACGGCCGTAAAGTGCGCCAGCCGTCGAAGACCTTTGCCACCATGGACCACAACGTTTCCACCCAGACCAAAGACATCAACGCCTCGGGTGAGATGGCGCGTATTCAGATGCAGGAGCTGATGAAGAACTGTGCTGAGTTCGGCATTCAGCTGTATGACCTGAACCACCCGTTCCAGGGCATTGTGCACGTGATCGGTCCCGAGCAGGGCATGACGCTGCCAGGCATGACCATCGTTTGCGGCGACTCGCACACCGCAACGCACGGCGCCTTCGGCTCCCTGGCGTTCGGTATCGGCACCTCCGAAGTGGAGCACGTGTTCGCCACCCAGACCCTGAAACAGGGCCGGGCGAAAACCATGAAGATTGAAGTGCTGGGCGAAGCTGCGCCGGGCATCACCGCCAAAGACATCGTACTGGCGATCATCGGTAAAACCGGCAGCGCCGGCGGCACCGGTCACGTGGTTGAATTCTGTGGCCCGGCGATTGAAGCACTGAGCATGGAAGGCCGCATGACGCTGTGCAACATGGCGATTGAGATGGGCGCCAAAGCGGGCCTGGTAGCACCGGATGACACCACGTTTGCCTATCTGAAAGACAAGCAGTTCGCGCCGAAGGGCGAGCAGTGGGAGCAGGCGGTGGCTTACTGGCGCACCCTGAAATCCGACAGCGACGCGCAGTTTGACGCCGTTGTGACCCTGAATGCTGCCGATATCGCGCCGCAGGTCACCTGGGGCACCAATCCAGGCCAGGTGATGGCCGTGGATCAGGCCATCCCGAATCCGGCCTCGTTTGCCGATCCGGTTGAACGTGCTTCCGCCGAGAAAGCGCTGGCTTATATGGATCTGCAGCCGGGCATCAAACTGACTGAGGTAGCGATCGATAAAGTGTTTATCGGTTCCTGCACCAACTCACGTATCGAAGATCTGCGCGCGGCTGCCGCGATCGCCAAAGGCCGCAAAGTGGCGCCGGGCGTGGTTGCGATGGTGGTGCCGGGTTCCGGTCCGGTGAAAGCGCAGGCTGAAGCCGAAGGCCTGGACAAAATCTTCCTCGAAGCCGGTTTTGAGTGGCGTTTGCCGGGCTGTTCGATGTGCCTGGCGATGAACAACGACCGTCTGAATCCGGGCGAGCGCTGTGCCTCAACCAGTAACCGTAACTTTGAAGGTCGCCAGGGTCGCGGCGGTCGCACCCATCTGGTGAGCCCGGCGATGGCTGCTGCGGCGGCGGTAACCGGTCGTTTTGCCGACATTCGTGAATTGACTCAGGGAGCTTAAGCCATGGCGAACAAATTTACCCAACACACCGGGATTGTGGCCCCGCTGGATGCCGCAAACGTCGACACCGATGCCATCATCCCGAAGCAGTTTTTGCAGAAAGTGACGCGCACCGGCTTTGGCGCGCACCTGTTCCACGACTGGCGTTTTGATGATGACGCCGGCACCCAGCCTACCGCCAGCTTCGTGCTGAATAAGCCGGAGTTCAAAGGCACCAGCATCCTGCTGGCGCGCGAGAACTTTGGCTGCGGCTCCTCGCGTGAACATGCGCCGTGGGCGCTGACCGACTTCGGTTTTCACGTGGTGATTGCGCCGAGTTTCGCCGACATCTTCTACGGTAACAGCTTTAACAACCAGCTGCTGCCGGTGAAGCTGAGCGAAGAGCAGGTCGATGAGATGTTCAAACTGGTGGCCGCGCAGCCGGGCATCCGCTTCACCGTGGATCTCGAAGCGCAGACCGTCACCGCCGGCGACAAGGTTTATAGCTTTGAAATCGACAGCTTCCGCCGTCACTGCATGATCAACGGCCTCGACAGCATTGGCCTGACGCTGCAGCATGAAGCGTCCATCGCCAGCTACGAATCCAGCCAGCCAGCGTTTCTGCGTTAAGGTTACCCGGTGCGCAGCAAGGCGCACCCTACAGCAAACGCGTCAGTAATTTGGTCGCCATTGATGGCGACCTTCAATCTCCACACCGCCCTCACCGCGCATCGCGCACCCGCGCCGCCAGCACCAGCGCCACCACCGCCATCACTAACGCCAGCCAGTACACCGACTCATGACCAAAGCGCTCACTCAGTATCCCCTGGATCAGGCCGGCGATAATCAACCCGGTTGAAATCGAGGTGGTGAACATGGTGGTCGCCGCACCGGCGCGCCCCGGCATCAAATCCTGAAACCACAGCATGCCAATACCGGCGATGATGCCGATAAACGCGGCGTTAAACAGCTGCAGCACCATCAGCGCGGTTTGAGAACGGAACAGCACCAGCCCGAGATAAAACACAATCGCCGCTACCAGCGCCAGCAGCATCAGCTTGCGCTTGCCGTAGCGCTTCGCGTAATGGCCGGCCAGCAGCATGATCGGAATCTCCAGCCCGGCGGCGGTGCCCATCAGCAGACCCGCCAGCTTCTCCGGCAGGCCAAGGGTTGCGCTGATATACAGCGGCATATCAATGATATACATGGTATTACACGCCCACATCACCACCGAGGCGATAAACAGCAGCCGCACCTGGCTGTCTTTCCACGGGCTGAGCTGCATCAGCACCTGCTCCGGCGTGGCGGCGATGCGCGGCACCGAGGGCAGCGTGCGCCAGATCAGCAGCATACTCAGCAGAAAAATCACCGCCGCCACGCAGAATAGCGTGACGAAGCCGTAGTTGAGCGCCAGCGCGAACGACAGCGGCGGCCCAATCACCCACGCCAGCGACAGCTGCGCGCGCATCACCGAACTGAACATCACTACTTCACGCGCCGACTGATCGGCATATTCACGCGCCAGCGCGAAGATCTGCGGAATCGCCACGCTGGCCAGCGCCGACAGCAGCACGCCGAGGGTGATGAGCGTCAGATAGTGACGGTTAAAGGCAAACAGTAGCGCGTTGGCCACCGCCATCAGGCAGCAAAACAGGATCAGATGACGGCGATCGCCACGGTTATCCGAACGCTTCGCCATCAGCAGGCTGATCACAATCCCGGCGACGGCGTTGATGGTAAAGAACAGGCCGACCCAGAACGGCCGCACCTGCACCTCACGCGTCAAAAACAGGCTGAGCGTCGGCGCCTGTAACGCCCCCGCCACGCCGACCATAAACGACACCGCCATAAAGGAGAGGTAAACCGGATTCAGGCGGCGCGGCCGCGGTAACAGCGATTTCATGCAGAAATCCCTTTGAGGAAAAAGACCGGGAAAAAAACAGCGTAGAAGATTCCACAGCAAAACGAAAAAAGCCAGCAGAGAAAAACTCCGCTGGCGGTGAAATTGCACCCTACTCAGAAAAGGTTCCACGTCGGCGGAACCGCTGGCAGAGCGCCATTCATTGCTGAATGCCTCCCGCTCTTCCATTGCCCGCCAGTATGCCTCTAATATGGGGCAGGAAAAACTGAGCGAAGTCGAGAAGGAGTTCCCCTTTTATGTCCTCTGCGCGTCTGCAACAGCAATTCATTCGCCTGTGGCAACACTGTCAGGGCCAGGATCAGGAAACCACGCTGAGCGAGCTGGCCGAACTGCTGCACTGCTCACGCCGCCACATGCGTAACCTGATGAACGCCATGCAGGCGGCGGGCTGGCTGATCTGGCAGGCTGAAGCCGGCCGCGGTAAACGCTCGCTGCTGAGCTTCTGCTACACCGGACTGGCGCTACAGCAGCAGCGCGCCGAAGACCTGCTGGAGCAGGATCGCATCGACCAGCTGGTGCAACTGGTGGGCGATAAAAACCAGGTGCGGCAGATGATTGCCGCGCACCTTGGCCGCAGCTTTCGCCAGGGTAAGCATATTCTGCGCGTGCTCTACTACCGGCCCCTGCCTAACCTGTTGCCCGGCTCGCCGCTGCGCCGTTCAGAAACCCATCTGGCGCGACAGATATTCAGCGGCCTGACGCGTATAAATGAGGAAAAGGGGGAAATCGCCGCCGATATCGCCCATCACTGGCAGCAAACCTCTCCGCTGCACTGGCGCTTCTTCCTGCGGCCGGCAATCCGCTTTCATCATGGTCGCGAGCTGGAGATGGAGGATGTCATCGCCTCGCTGGACCGGGTGCGCAGCCAGCCGCTGTTTTCGCATATCGACCAACTGCACTCGCCGGCGCCGTGGACGCTGGATATCCATCTCAGCCAGCCGGACTGCTGGCTGCCGTGGCTGCTGGCCAGCGTCAGCGCCATGATTCTGCCGCGTGAGTGGCCGACGCTGCGCCACTTCGCCCGTCAGCCTATTGGCACCGGTCCGTACAGCGTGGTGCGCAATCAGCAAACCCAGCTGAAAATCGCCGCGTTTGATGACTACTTCGGCTACCGCGCGCTGATTGATGATGTCTCGATCTGGGTGCTGCCGGAGATCAGCGATGAGCTGGTCTACGCCGGTGTAAAACTGGAAGGCGAAAACGACGACGAAAAATCGGAAGAGAGTCGCCTCGAAGAGGGCTGCTATTTTCTGCTGTTCGATCAGCGCTCTGAACGCGGGCGCGATGCCGGTTTCCGCCGCTGGGTGAGCGATCTGCTTAATCCTATCGCGCTGCTTAATCATGCCGGCGTCGGCTATCAGCGCTACTGGTTCCCGGCTTATGGCCTGCTGCCGCGCTGGCACCATCGGCGCGATATCACCCCAGCCCACAAGCCCGGCGGCGTGACCCAGCTGACGCTCAGCTGGTACAGCCACCATGTCGAACACGAGGGCATCGCCAATGCGCTGCGGCCGCTGCTGGCGCAGCAGGGCGTCGAGCTGATTACCCGCGAAGTGAGCTACGAAAGCTGGTTCGACGGCGCGGGCGAGAGTGACATCTGGCTGGGCAGCGTCAATTTTACCCTGCCGCTCGACTACGCCCTGTTCGCTCAGCTCTACGAGCTACCGCTGATGCATCACTGTATCCCGCTGGACTGGCAGGCCGACGCCGCGCGCTGGCGTGAGAAAGCGCTGCCGCTGGCGGAGTGGAGCAAACAGCTGGTAAACAGCGACTATCTGCATCCGCTGTTTCATCACTGGCTGCTGCTGGAGGGCCAGCGCAGCATGCGTGGCGTGCGGCTGAACACGCTCGGCTGGTTTGACTTCAAGTCCGCCTGGTTCGCCCCGCCGGAGCTGTAAAAAGGGCAGCATCAGACAACACGACCGGCAGGTGAACCTTTCGCGTTGTCCTGTAAATGTCTAGAATATGTCGTTCTCAACGGGGTGCCGGTTAACTGGCTGAGAGAGACCCGTCGAACCTGATCCGGCTCGTACCGGCGTAGGGATTTGAGATGCTCCGCCCTCAGATCCTTTGCGACGCAACCTTACCTTCTCCTTAAGGAACGCAAAGTGTTAAATAAAGTTCTGCCCCTGTTGCTGCTGATCGCTGCGCCGGCTCTGGCGGCCAAACCCGTCCTCACCGTGTATACCTACGACTCGTTCGCCGCCGACTGGGGCCCCGGTCCGGCAGTGAAAAAAGCCTTTGAGGCCCGGTGCGGCTGTGAGCTGAACTATGTGGCGCTGGAGGATGGCGTATCGCTGCTTAATCGCCTGCGTATGGAAGGAAAGAACAGCAAGGCCGACGTGGTGCTGGGGCTGGACAATAACCTGATTCAGGCGGCGGAAAAAACCGGCCTGTTCAGCAAAAGCACGGTGGATACCCGTGCACTGCAGCTGCCGGACGGCTGGCACAATGACACTTTTATCCCGTTTGATTACGGCTACTTCGCGTTCGTTTACGACAAAAACAAGCTGAAGAATCCGCCGCACAGCCTGAAGGAGCTGGTCGAAAGCCCGGAAAAATGGCGGGTGATTTATGAAGATCCGCGTACCAGCACGCCGGGGCTCGGTCTGCTGCTGTGGATGCAGAAAGTGTACGGCGATGACGCGCCGGCGGCCTGGCAGAAGCTGGCCAGCAAAACCGTGACCGTCACCAAAGGCTGGAGCGAAGCTTATGGTCTGTTCCTCAAAGGCGAAAGCGATCTGGTGCTGAGCTACACCACCTCGCCGGCTTACCACATTATTGAAGAGAAAAAGGATAACTACGCCGCCGCGCCGTTCAGCGAAGGTCACTATCTGCAGGTAGAAGTGGGCGCGCAGCTCGCCAGCAGCAAACAGCCGCAGCTGGCGCAGCAATTCATGCAGTTTATGGTGTCGCCAGCGTTTCAGAGCACCATTCCCACCGGCAACTGGATGTATCCGGTGATCAAAAGCGATTTACCCGCCGGTTATCAGGCGTTGCCGGTGCCTGCTAATGCGCTGCAATACACCCCGACAGAGGTGGCTGACCATCGCGCGGCGTGGATTAGCGCGTGGCAGCGCGCCGTCAGCCGCTGATGCCCGGCTGGCTGCTGCCCGGAGCGCTTAGCGCACTGCTATTGTGTGCGGTCGCGCTGCTGGCGCTCGGTGCCCTGCTGCTTGCCGCGCCGGCCACTGACTGGCGCGCGCTGCTCAGCGATAGCTATCTGCACCATGTGCTGGCGTTCTCCTTTGAACAGGCGCTGCTGTCAGCGCTGCTTTCGGTGCTGCCAGCCATTCTGCTGGCCCGCGCGCTCTATCGCCGCCGTTTTACCGGCCGCACCCTGCTGCTGCGCCTGTGCGCCATGACGCTGGTGCTGCCGGTGCTGGTCGCCGTATTCGGTCTGCTGAGCGTCTATGGGCGCAGCGGCTGGCTGGCGCAGCTGTGTGCCAAAGTCGGTATCGATTATCACTTCTCGCCCTATGGCCTGCAGGGTATTTTGCTGGCGCACGTGTTCTTTAATCTGCCGCTGGCGACGCGCATGCTGCTGCAGGCGCTGGAGAGCATTCCCGGCGAGCAGCGCCAGCTGGCGGCGCAGCTCGGTCTGCGCGGCTGGCCGCTGTTTCGCCTGCTGGAGTGGCCGTGGCTGCGCCGTCCGCTGCTGCCAACGGCGGCGCTGATCTTTATGCTGTGCTTCGCCAGTTTTGCCACCGTGCTGGCACTGGGCGGCGGTCCGCAGGCCACCACGCTGGAGCTGGCCATTTATCAGGCGCTTAGCTTTGATTACGATCCCGGCCGCGCCGCGCTGCTGGCATTACTGCAGCTCGGCTGCTGTCTGCTGCTGGTGCTGCTCAGCCAGCGCTTCAGTAAAGCGATTCCGGCCGGTAGCCAGACGGTGCGCGGCTGGCGCGATCCGCAGGATTCCTGGCACGCACGCGTCGCGGATACGCTGCTGATTACGCTGGCGCTGCTGTTACTGCTGCCACCGCTGGCGGCGGTGCTGGTCGACGGCTTACGCGGCGGCATTGCCGGCGCGCTGCAACAGCCCGCGCTGTGGCAGGCCACGTGGACGTCGCTGCGTATCGCACTCGGTGCCGGTGTGCTGTGCGTGCTGCTGACCATGATGCTGCTGTGGAGCAGTCGCGAACTGCGCCAGCGTCAGCAGCGCTTCGCCGCGCAGGCCATGGAACTCAGCGGAATGCTGATTCTGGCGATGCCGGGCATCGTGCTGGCAAGCGGGTTCTTTCTGCTGTTCAACGCCACCGTTGGCCTGCCGCAGCGCGCCGATGCGCTGGTGATCTTCACCAACGCGCTGATCGCCATCCCCTACGCGATGAAAGTGCTGGAAAATCCGATGCGCGACCTCAGCGCGCGCTACGCTCAGCTGTGCGCCTCGCTGGGTATTAGCGGGTTTACTCGCCTGCGGCTGATTGAACTGCGGGCGCTGAAACGTCCGCTGGCACAGGCGCTGGCCTTTGCCTGCGTGCTGTCGATTGGCGATTTCGGCGTGGTGGCGCTGTTCGGCAGCGCCGATTTCCGCACCCTGCCGTTTTATCTGTTCCAGCAGATTGGCGCCTATCGCGGTGCCGATGGCGCGGTGACCGCGCTGCTACTGCTGCTGTTATGCCTGCTGCTGTTTACGCTGATGGAAAAATTACCGGGTCGCCATGCTGACACTGAATAACCTTACTTATCTCTACCAGCATCTGCCGATGCGCTTCAGCTTTAGCGCACAGGCCGGTGAACGTCTCGCCATTCTCGGCCCGAGCGGCGCGGGCAAAAGTACCCTGCTGAGCCTGCTCGGCGGCTTTCTGCCGGTGAGCCAGGGCAGCCTGCTGATCGATGGCGTCGACCACACCCGCAGCGTGCCTGCCGCGCGGCCGGTATCGATGCTGTTTCAGGAGAACAATCTGTTTCCGCACCTGACGGTGCAGCAAAATCTGGGGCTGGGCCTGCATCCCGGCCTGAAGCTGACGCGCCAACAGCAGAAGCAGGTAGAGCAGATTGCGGCGCAAACCGGGCTGGAATCGATGCTGACGCGTCTGCCCGGCCAGCTCTCCGGCGGCCAGCGGCAGCGTGTGGCGCTGGCGCGCTGCCTGCTGCGCAATCAGCCGGTACTGCTGCTGGACGAACCGTTTTCGGCACTCGATCCGGCGCTGCGCAGCGAGATGTTACAGCTGGTGCGCGCGGTGTGCGAGGCGCGCACTATCACGCTGCTGATGGTGTCGCACAGTCTGGAGGATGCGCAGCAGATTGCGTCACGCAGCCTGGTGATTGTTGACGGTCGGGTATACTGGGATGGCAGCACCGCCAGCCTGCTGCGCGGTGAAAGCCCGGCGGCCGCCATCCTTGGCGTCCAGCCGCGTTAAGCGAAGAACACTTTCCACAGCAGCTGCAGGAAAATTGGCATCATCGGGTGGAACAATAGCGCAATAAAGGCACCCACGCCGATGAGCGCCATTAGCGGAGCCAGCCAGCGCAGCCGCGCCTGCGGCAGATAAGGCGTAGCCCAGTCGACGCTTTTGCCGCTGCGCCACCAGCGCCACAGCAGCCAGCCGCCGATCCACAGCAGCAGCGCCACCGCCAGCAGCAGCCATTTGAAGCTGTCGCCCTGCGCCGCCTGCGGCACGTCGATCGCCACGCCCGCCAGAATGCCCGGCATCAGGTAGGCCGGCGGCCACAGGATGCAGCCGATAATGTTCGGCGGCAGGAATTTACGCACCGGCAGCTCCAGCATGCCGGCCGCCAGCGGAATCAGCGGACGCGTCGGTCCGACAAAGCGCCCCACGAGGATGGTAAACATGCTGTGCTGATGCAGCGCGTGCTCGGTTTTATCCAGCAGCCCTTTGTATTTTTGCAGGTATTTCCAGCGGTGCAGCGGTCCCTGGAATTTCCAGCCAATGCCGTACGACACCCAGTCGCCAATCAGACAGCCGGCCAGCCCGGCGGCCCACGCCGGATAGAGCCCGATTTGTCCGCTGCCCACCAGCGCGCCGAGGCTGGCCATCAGGACCGTTCCCGGCAGCAGCAGGCCGACAAACGCCAGCGACTCAAGAAAGGTCACCAGCGCCACGGCAATCAGCGCGTACTCCAGCGATTGCGTAAACAGGTGTTGGATCCAGGCTTCCATAACTATCCTCTGCGGAATATAGAGGCTGGATTGTCCTGAGACAGCCCCACAGCGTCAAGCAATTCCCCGCGCTGCCGCACGCCCGCGCCGCACAGACGACGGCACCACCGCAGTACACTGTATAAACATCCATGATATACTGAAATGAATTCATTCTCCGGAGTTAACGTGACCGAACCGCGCGCAGGATTTTTGCTGACTCGCCACTGGCGGGATACCCCGACCGGCAGCGAAGTGGTGCTGTGGCTGGCCACCGACCAGGGCCCGCAGCGCCTGGTGCTGCCTGCGCAGGAGTCAGTGGCGTTTATTCCCCGGGAGTTCCAGGCGCAAACCGAAGCGCTGATTCGCGACGAGCGCCATACGCGCCTGCAACCGCTGGATCTGAAAGATTTTCGTCGCCGACCGGTGCTGGGACTCTATTGCCGCAGCCACCGACAGCTGCAAAGCATTGAAAAACGCCTGCGTGAAAACGGCATTGCGGTGTATGAAGCAGATATCCGCCCGCCGGAACGCTACCTGATGGAGCGCTTTATCACGGCGCCGGTGTGGTTCAGCGGCGAGCCGCGCGGCGACAGCCTCGTCAACGCGCGCCTCAAGCCGCATCCCGATTACCGTCCGCAGCTGAAATGGGTGTCGCTCGACATCGAAACCACCGAGCACGGCGAGCTCTACTGCATCGGGCTGGAGGGCTGCGGCCAGCGCCAGGTCTATATGCTCGGCCCGCCGAACGGTGATGCCAGCCAGCTGGATTTTGAGCTGATTTACCTCGACAGCCGGCCACAGCTGCTGGAGCAGCTTAACGCCTGGTTCGCCCGTCACGATCCCGATGTCATCATCGGCTGGAACGTGGTGCAGTTCGACCTGCGCGTGCTGCAAAAACATGCCGACCGCTACGGTATTCCGCTGCGTCTTGGCCGTCAGCAGCAGCCGCTGGAGTGGCGCGAGCACGGCTTTAAGCCCGGCGTGTTCTTCGCTCAGGCCAGCGGCCGGCTGGTGATTGACGGTATCGAGGCGCTGAAATCGGCGTTCTGGGACTTCGCCTCATTCAGCCTTGAAGCGGTGTCGCGCGAGCTGCTGGGCGAAGGCAAAGCCATCAACAATCCGTGGCAGCGCATGGAAGAGATCAACTGGCGCTTTGCCCACGACAAACCGGCGCTGGCCACCTACAATCTGAAGGATTGCGAGCTGGTTACGCGTATTTTCCAGCACACCGCCATCATGCCGTTTTTGCTGGAGCGCGCCACCGTCAATGGCCTGGCGGTGGATCGCCACGGCGGATCGGTGGCGGCGTTCAGCCACCTGTATATTCCGCGAATGCACCGCGCCGGCTTTGTCGCGCCCAATCTCGGCGAAGTGGCACCGGAAGCCAGCCCTGGCGGCTACGTGATGGATTCGCGCCCCGGACTGTATGATTCGGTGCTGGTGCTGGATTATAAAAGCCTCTATCCGTCGATCATCCGCACCTTTCTGATCGATCCAGTCGGGCTGGTCGAAGGCCTGGCGCATCCGGACGACGCCGATTCGGTTCCCGGTTTTCGCCACGCGCGCTTTTCGCGCCGCACCCACTGTTTACCGGCGATTGTCGGGCAGATCTGGCAGGGGCGCGAGGCCGCCAAACGTGACGGCAACCAGCCGCTGTCGCAGGCGCTGAAGATCATCATGAACGCTTTTTATGGCGTACTTGGCACCAGCGCCTGTCGCTTTTTCGATCCGCGCCTTGCTTCGTCGATTACCCTGCGCGGCCACGCCATCATGCAGCAAACGCGTGAGCTGATTGAAGCCGAAGGTTTTGACGTGATTTACGGTGACACCGATTCTACTTTTGTCTGGCTGAAAAGCGCCCACAGCGAAGCCGATGCCGCCGCGATCGGCCAGCGGCTGGCCGGGCACGTGAATCGCTGGTGGCAACAGCATCTGCAGCAGACTTACGGTCTCGACAGCGCGCTGGAGCTGGAGTACGAAACCCACTTCAGCCGCTTCCTGATGCCAACCATTCGCGGCGCCGAACAGGGCAGTAAAAAGCGCTATGCCGGACTGATTCGCCGCGACGGCGACGAGCGGCTGGTGTTTAAAGGGCTGGAGTCGGTGCGCACCGACTGGACGCCGCTGGCACAGCAGTTCCAGCAGACGCTGTATGGCCGCATCTTCCGCGGTGAACCCTGGCAGGATTACATTCGCGACACCGTAGCACAGCTGCTGGCCGGCGAGCTGGACGATCTGCTGGTGTATAAAAAGCGCCTGCGCCGGCCGCTGAAAGATTACGAACGCAACGTGCCGCCCCACGTGCGTGCCGCGCGCCTCGCCGATGAACATAACCGTAAACTGCAGCGTCCGCTGCAGTATCAGAACGGCGGATCGATCCGCTACGTCATGGCCACCGCCGGGCCGGAGCCGCTGGAAGCGCGCAGCACGCCGCTGGATTACGATCACTACGTCAGCAAACAGCTACAGCCGATCGCCGAGGGGATTTTACCGTTTGTCGGCGATGACTTTGCTACACTGATCACCGGGCAACTGGGGCTTTTTTGACAGGTGACGAATGCCCTGCCATCCAGTACCATAGCGCCCTTCCTGATTCTCACCGCGTGCACCAGCTGACCAGATAACTGTCTGGCGGTGGGGTATTGTCTGAGAGCAGGCGAACGTCTTTCTATCTTTTAGAGAATCGAGCAAAAAATATATGGTTTTTACACTGGGTCAACGCTGGATTAGTGATACGGAAAGTGAGCTGGGACTGGGGACAGTCGTGGCGCTGGATACGCGCATGGTCACACTGATGTTTCCCGCCACCGGCGAAAACCGCCTCTATGCCCGTAATGATTCTCCGGTCACCCGCGTGATTTTTAATCCGGGTGATACCGTCACCAGCCACGAAGGCTGGCAGATGCAGGTTGATGAAGTCCGCAACGAAAACGATTTAGTGACTTACATCGGCACGCGTCTTGATACCGACGAAAGCAACGTGGTGCTGCGCGAAGTGATGCTCGACAGCAAACTGGTGTTCAGCAAACCACAGGATCGCCTGTTTGCCGGCCAGCTGGACCGCATGGATCGCTTTGCCCTGCGCTTCCGCGCACGCAAATACCAGAGCGAACAGTATCGCCTGCCGATTAGCGGCCTGCGCGGTATGCGCACCAACCTGATTCCGCATCAGCTGCACATCGCACATGACGTCGGTCGCCGTCACGCGCCGCGCGTGCTGCTGGCCGATGAAGTCGGCCTCGGTAAAACCATTGAAGCCGGGATGATTATTCAGCAGCAGCTGCTGGCCGGACGCGCCGAGCGCGTGCTGATCGTGGTGCCGGAAACCCTGCAGCACCAGTGGCTGGTGGAAATGCTGCGCCGCTTCAACCTGCGCTTTGCCCTGTTTGACGACGATCGCTACACCGAAGCGCAGCACGACAGCGACAACCCATTTGATACCGAGCAGCTGATTATCTGCTCGCTGGATTTTGTCCGCCGCAACAAACAGCGGCTGGAGCTGCTGGCCGAAGCTGACTGGGACCTGCTGGTGGTCGACGAAGCGCACCATCTGGCGTGGAGCGAAGCCGCGCCGAGCCGCGAATATCAGGTTATCGAACAGCTGGCGGAAAAGACCGCCGGCGTGCTGCTGCTGACCGCGACGCCGGAACAGCTCGGCATGGAGAGCCACTTTGCCCGTCTGCGTCTGCTGGACCCGAATCGTTTCCACGATTTCGCGCAGTTCGTGGCCGAGCAGCAGCACTACCGCCCGGTGGCTGACGCCGTCAGTACGCTGCTGGCCGATCACGCCATCAGCAAAGACGAGATGAACCTGATCAACGATCTGGTCGGCGAGCAGGACATCGAGCCGCTGCTGCAGGTGGCGAACAGCGATCGCGACGGCAAAGACGACGCGCGTAAAGAGCTGATTTCGATGCTGATGGATCGCCACGGCACCAGCCGCGTGCTGTTCCGTAACACGCGTAACGGCGTGAAGGGTTTCCCGAAACGCGAACTGCATCAGATTCGCCTGCCGCTGCCGGCGCAGTATCAGACGGCGATTAAAGTCTCCGGCATTATGGCGGCGCGCAAAACGGTGGAAGAGCGCGCGCGCGACATGCTGTATCCGGAGCAGATTTATCAGGAATTTGAAGGCGACAGCGGCACCTGGTGGAACTTCGACCCGCGCGTTGAGTGGCTGATGGGCTACCTCACCAGCAACCGTAAAGAGAAAGTGCTGGTGATTTGCGCTAAAGCGGCCACTGCGCTGCAGCTGGAGCAGGTGCTGCGCGAGCGCGAAGGCATCCGCGCCGCGGTGTTCCATGAAGGACTATCGATTATCGAACGCGACCGCGCGGCCGCCTTCTTCGCTTCGCAGGAAGATGGCGCCCAGGTGCTGCTGTGTTCGGAGATCGGCTCGGAAGGGCGTAACTTCCAGTTCGCCAACCGGCTGGTGATGTTCGATTTACCGTTTAACCCGGATCTGCTCGAGCAGCGTATCGGCCGTCTCGATCGTATCGGCCAGCTGCATGACATCCAGATTCTGGTGCCATGGCTGGAGAAAACCGCCCAGGCGGTGCTGCTGCGCTGGTACCACGAAGGGCTGGACGCGTTTGAGCACACCTGCCCGACTGGCCGCACCATCTACGACAGCGCCTACCCGCAGCTGATTGAGTATCTGGCCGCACCGGACAACCCGCAGGGGCTGGACGACTTTATCGCCCAGAGCCGCAAACAGCACGACACGCTGAAGGCGCAGCTGGAGCAGGGGCGCGACCGTCTGCTGGAGCTGAACTCGAACGGCGGCGAAGCCGCGCAGGCGCTGGCTGATGCCATCGGCGAGCAGGATAACGACACCGAGCTGGTGAACTTTGCGCTCAACCTGTTTGATATCGTCGGTATCAACCAGGAAGATCGCAGCGATAACCTGATCGTCCTGACGCCGTCGGACCACATGCTGGTGCCGGATTTCCCCGGCCTGCCGGAAGATGGCTGCACCGTAACCTTTAATCGTAACCAGGCGCTGTCACGCGAAGATACCCAGTTCATTACCTGGGAACATCCGCTGATTCGCAACGGCCTCGACCTGATTCTCTCCGGCGATACCGGCAGCTGTGCGCTGTCGCTGCTGAAGAACAAGGCGCTGCCGGTCGGCACGCTGCTGGTAGAGATGATCTATGTGGTCGAAGCACAGGCGCCGAAGCACCTGCAGCTTACCCGCTTCCTGCCGCCCACGCCGGTCCGCCTGCTGATGGATCGCGCCGGAAATAATCTCGCCGGCAAGGTGGAGTTCGAAAGCTTTAACCGTCAGCTCAACGCAGTCAATCGCCATACCGGCAGCAAGCTGGTGAACGCGGTGCAGCAGGATGTGCATCACATCCTGACGCAGGCGGAAAAAGTCATCGTGCCGGAAGCGCAGGCGCTGATTGCGGCGGCCAAAGCCGAAGCCGATGAGAAGCTGAGCGCCGAGCTGTCGCGCCTTGAAGCGCTGAAAGCGGTCAACCCCAACATCCGTGATGATGAGGTTGATGCGCTGGAGAGCAACCGCGAGCAGGTGCTGGCCAGCCTCGGTGAGGCCGGCTGGCGGCTGGATGCGCTGCGTCTGATCGTTGTGACACACCAATAATCGCTGAGGCCGCGCTGAATCATGCTGATGGAACCCTACAATCCGCCGCTCGACCCCTGGCTGCATATTCTGTATCAGGACGAGCACATCATGGTGGTTAACAAGCCGAGCGGTTTGCTGTCGGTGCCTGGCCGCCTTGAGGAGCACAAGGACAGCGTGATGACGCGCATCCAGCGTGATTTTCCGCAGGCGGAGTCGGTGCACCGGCTCGATATGGCCACCAGCGGTGTGATTGTGGTGGCGCTGACCAAGGCGGCCGAGCGCGAGCTGAAGCGGCAGTTTCGCGAGCGCGAGCCCGCGAAGCAGTACGTGGCGCGCGTCTGGGGACATCCGGCGGCGGAACAGGGCATGATCGATCTGCCGCTGATTTGCGACTGGCCTAACCGGCCGAAGCAGATGGTGAGTGTGGAGCTGGGTAAGCCGGCGCAGACGGAGTATCAGGTGCTGGCGTATGACACCGATAACAGCGCGCGGGTGCAGCTGAAGCCGATCACCGGCCGTTCACACCAGCTGCGCGTGCATCTGCTGGCGCTGGGGCATCCGATTCTCGGCGATCGCTTCTATGCCCATCCCGAGGCGTTAGCCATGGCGCCACGCCTGCAGCTGCACGCCGAATCGCTGACCATTACCCATCCGGCGTTTGGCAACAGCATGACGTTTCGCCAGCCGGCTGATTTTTAAGGGGCCGCCGCCCCTTATTTAAAGCCCTTCTCTTTGCGAATCAGGTCGTACGCGGCCTGAATCTCCTGCGCTTTCTGCTTCGCCATCTCCATCATCTCCGGCGGCAGACCTTTCGCCACCAGCTTATCCGGATGGTGCTCGGCCATCAGCTTGCGGTAAGCGCGCTTGATGGTGGTGCTGTCGTCGCTGCTTTTCACCCCCAGCACGCTGCAGGCATCTTCCAGCGTAGGGCCACGTTTCGCCTGCTGATAAGCGCCGCCGCCATACGACGAACCGCCACCAAACTGCTGACCGCCCTCCATCATGCGCAGGAACTGATCGAACTGCGCGCGGGAAATCCCCAGCTCTTCCGCGATAACGTACAGCACCTGACGCTCGTTGGGATGTAGCGAACCATCAGCAAACGCCGCCTGGATTTGAATTTCCAGAAACATCCGAATCAGGTCGAAACGGCCAAAGCAGGCGCTGCGCAGCTCGCGCAGTTTGTTACGTAACGGATATTCGCTCTGCTTACCTTCACGAAACGCACGCTGCGCTGCGGTACGCGCCTCGCCATGCAGCTGCATGCGGTCCATAAATAAAGAGGCAATCTGGATATCCGCTTCGGTGACGCGCCCTTTCGACTTGGTCAGATGGCCCATCACCTGGAACGTGGTGCTGAAGAACAGCGTCTGACGCGCCTGATTATTGGCGAAGTAGCCCTGTCCTTTTACGCTGCGCACTTTGTCAAACAGATGACCAATGATCAGACCCAGTACGATGCCCCAAAAGCCTGCTCCGGAAAGTAAGCCGAGAGCCAGACCAATAACTTTTCCCCAGTAGCGCATAAACTCCTCAATTCGCCATGCTTGCGGCTGAAAATTGCATTATCATACCTGTCATTTATCTCCGCGCCTAACGGCAACGCAGGCAGAGCAGGATTAACACTGGCGCAACGCCGGGCGGTACGTTAGTCTCTGTCCGGATTGTCGGCATGATGCCAGTTTTCATGGAATTATCGAAACCGCGTATGAAAAAACGTATACCTACCCTGCTGGCTACCATGATTGGTGCAGCGCTTTATAGTCAGCATGCACTGGCCGACGATCTGATGTCGCAGTGTATGCTGGGCGTGCCGAGCTACAACCGTCCGCTGGTCAGTGGCGACGCGAATTCGCTGCCGGTAACCATCAACTCTGACTCAGCAAAAGGGAACTATCCGAACGACGCGGTGTTCACCGGTAATGTTGATGTGCAGCAGGGGAACAGCCGTCTGGTTGCCGACGAGATGCAGCTGCATCAGCGTCAGCAGGACGGACAAACGACGCCGGTGCGTACCGTCGATGCGCTGGGTAATGTGCACTATGACGACAACCAGGTCATCCTGAAAGGTCCGAAAGCCTGGTCCAATCTGAACACCAAAGACACCAACGTGTGGAACGGTAATTATCAGATGGTCGGCCGTCAGGGTCGCGGTGATGCTGACCAGATGAAACTGCGCGGTAATAACCGCTATACCATTCTGGAAAACGGCAGCTTTACCTCCTGTCTGCCGGGTTCCAACAGCTGGAGCGTGGTCGGTTCGGAAGTGATTCAGGACCGTGAAGAAGAAGTGGCGGAGATCTGGAATGCGCGCTTCAAGCTCGGCAACGTGCCGGTGTTTTACAGCCCGTATCTGCAGCTGCCGATTGGCGACCGCCGCCGCTCCGGCTTCCTGATCCCCAACGCGAAATACGGCAGCAACAACGGCTTCGAATTCATGCTGCCGTACTACTGGAACATCGCGCCTCAGGCCGATGCCACTATTACGCCGCACTACATGAGCAAGCGCGGTCTGCAGCTGCAGAACGAGTTTCGCTACCTGACGCAGTTTGGTGCCGGCCTGTTAGAGCTGGACTATCTGCCGTCTGACAATCAGTACAACAAAGATAAAGCCGCGCGACCGTCGGTGCAGAACGACAGCAACGACGACCGCTGGCTGTTCTACTGGCGTCACTCCGGCGTCTACGATCAGCACTGGCGCTTCAACGCCGACTACACCAAAGTCAGCGATCCTTATTACTTCAACGATCTTGATTCGAAGTACTACAGCTCGACTGACGGCTACGCCACGCAGAAATTCAGCGTAGGCTACGCTGACACCAACTGGGATGCGACGCTGTCCAGCAAAGACTTCCAGGTGTTTGGTAATACCAGCAGCCAGAACGTGTATCGGGCCATGCCGCAGCTGGATGTCAATCTGTACCAGAACGATATCGGGCCGTTTGACGGTCGCATCTATGCGCAGGCGGTGAAGTTCACTAACGTCAGTAACCGAATGCCGGAAGCGACACGTTTGCACATCGAGCCAACGCTCAACCTGCCGCTGTCCAACGGCTGGGCCAGCCTGGATACCGAGGCAAAGCTGCTGGCGACGCATTACCAGCAGGATAACGTTAACTACTACAACGAAAATATCGATACCACCCGCACCAATCAGCTGAAAGAGTCGGTCAACCGCACCCTGCCGCAGTTCAAGGTAGATGGTCGCCTGGTATTTGACCGCAATATGGACTGGGCCGAAGGCTACACCCAGACGCTGGAACCGCGCGTGCAGTACCTGTATATCCCGTACCGCAACCAGAGCAACATCTATCCGTACGACTCCACGCTGCTGCAGACCGACTACACCGGCCTGTTCCGCGATCGCACCTACAGCGGCCTCGATCGTATCGCCTCGTCTAACGAAGTGGCGACCGGCGTGACCACGCGTATTTATGATAACGATCTGGTTGAACGTTTTAACGTTTCCGTGGGTCAAATCTACTCGTTTACCCCGTCTCGTACCGGCGTAAACCAGACGAATAAAGAAGATGATACCGGTAGCCTGGTGTGGGCGGGTGATACTTACTGGAAAGTCAGCGATCGCTGGGGCGTGCGCGGTGGCTTGCAATACGATACGCGGCTGGACAACGTTTCCCAGGGCAATGCCATTGTGGAATATCGTCGTGATGCCGACCGTATGGTGCAGCTGAGCTACCGCTACAGCAGCCCGGAGTATGTGGCGCAGGCGTTGAATAACCCCAGCTATGTCACTAACCCGATCTACAAAAACGGTATCTCGCAGGTGGGCGCCACGGCCAGCTGGCCGATTGCCGATGCCTGGTCGCTGGTGGGGGGTTACTACTATGACACCCGTAACAGCCGTCCGGCCGAGCAGCTAGTCGGTCTGCAGTACAGCTCCTGCTGCTACGCCATTCGTCTGGGTTACGAACGCAAGATCAACGGTTGGGAAAACAACGACAGCAAGTATGACAACCAAATCTCATTCAACATTGAGTTGCGTGGTCTGAGTTCTAACTATGGCTTAGGCACCAATGAAATGCTGCGTCAGGGCATCATCCCTTATCAGCGCGCTTTCTGATGTTGTGATATTTGACAGGCTATCCCGCAGTGCGGAAACAACAATGGATAAAGTATGAAGAACTGGAGAATGCTGATTCTTGGTGTGGCGATCACCGCTAACACTGCGTTCGCAGCCCCACAGATGGTCGATAAAGTTGCCGCAGTCGTGAACAACGGCGTGGTGCTGGAAAGTGACGTAGACAACATGCTGCGCACGGTGAAGTCACAGGCGCAGCAGGCTGGTCAGCAGCTACCGGATGACAAAACCCTGCGTCATCAGATCCTTGAACGCCAGGTCATGGACGCCATCATTCTGCAGATGGGCGAAAAAGCCGGTCTGCAGGTGAGCGATCAGCAACTGGATCAGGCGATTCAGAACATCGCCGCGCAGAACCGCATGAGCGTTGATCAGCTGCGCAGCCGTCTGGCCTATGACGGGATGAACTACAACGATTATCGCGCGCAGATCCGCAAAGAGATGCTGATCTCTGAAGTGCGTAACAATGAAGTGCGTCGTCGCGTCACCATTCTGCCGCAGGAAGTGGATACGCTGGCTAAGCAGATTGGCTCGCAGAATACCCAGGGCACCGAACTTAACATCAGTCAGATTCTGCTGCCGCTGCCGGAAAATCCAACTCAGCAGCAGGTTGACGACCAGGAAGCGCTGGCGCGTCAGCTGGTGGGTGAACTGAAAGGTGGTGCCGATTTCGGTAAACTGGCCGTGACCTACTCTGCCGATCCGCAGGCGCTGAAAGGCGGCAACATGGGCTGGGGCAAAATTGAAGAGCTGCCAACGCTATTCTCGCAGGCGCTGAGCAGCGCGAAGAAAGGCGACATCGTCGGCCCAATCCGCTCTGGCGTTGGCTTCCATATCCTGAAAGTGAACGATCTGCGCGGCGAGAGCAAAAACATTTCGGTCACCGAAGTGCATGCCCGCCACATTCTGCTGAAGCCGTCACCGATCCTTACCGACGATCAGGCACGTCAGAAGATTGAACAGATTGCCGCAGACATCAAGAGTGGCAAAACCACCTTCGCCGCTGCCGCGAAACAATTCTCCGACGATCCGGGTTCCGCGAACCAGGGCGGCGACCTCGGCTGGGCGTCACCGGAAATCTACGATCCGGCGTTCCGTGATGCGCTGCTGAAGCTGCAGAAAGGCCAGGTCAGTGCGCCGGTGCACTCCTCCTTCGGCTGGCACCTGATTCAGCTGCTGGATACCCGTCAGGTGGATAAAACCGATGCCGCGCAGAAAGAGCGCGCGTACCGTCTGCTGTTCAACCGTAAGTTTGCCGAAGAAGCGCAAACCTGGATGCAGGAACAGCGCGCCAGTGCTTACGTGAAGATTCTGGATGGCAATGGTCAGTAATTATCGTGTGGCGATCACGCCCGGCGAACCCGCCGGGATTGGTCCCGATCTCGCCGTTGCGCTGGCTCAGCGTGACTGGCCGGTTGAGCTGGTGGTGTGCGCAGACGGCGACGTGCTGCGCCAGCGCGCGGCTCAACTGGGTTTGCCGCTGACGCTGCGTGACTATCAGCCCGGCGTGGCACCGCAGCCGCAGCAGGCCGGTACGCTGACGCTGCTGCCCATCGCGACGGCGCAGCCGGTGACCGCCGGCGAACTGACGGTCGCCAACGGTCATTACGTACTGGAGACGCTGGCCCGCGCCTGCGACGGCTGCCTCAGCGGCGAGTTTGCCGCGCTGGTGACCGGTCCGGTGCACAAAGGCGTGATCAATGACGCCGGCATCCCCTTCACCGGCCACACCGAGTTCTTTGCTGAGCGCGCCGGTGGCAATCGCGTGGTGATGATGCTGGCGACCGAAGCGTTGCGCGTGGCGCTGGCCACCACGCATCTGCCGCTGAAAGATGTCGCGGACGCCATCACCCGTGACAGTCTGCATGAAGTGATCACCATCCTGCATCAGGATTTGCAGCGTAAGTTTGGCATTCCGCAGCCGCATATCTTTGTCTGCGGGCTCAACCCGCATGCTGGCGAAAGCGGTCATATGGGCCGGGAAGAGATCGATACCATCATTCCGGCGCTCGACGAACTGCGCCAGCAGGGCCTGCAGCTCACTGGTCCGTTACCGGCCGATACGCTGTTTCAGCCGAAATATCTGCAGCACGCTGATGCGGTACTGGCGATGTATCACGACCAGGGCCTGCCGGTGCTAAAATTTCAGGGATTTGGTCGCGCGGTGAATATCACCCTCGGCCTGCCATTTATCCGTACCTCTGTTGACCACGGCACCGCGCTGGAACTCGCCGGTCTGGGCAGTGCAGAGCCGGGCAGCTTTATTACGGCGCTTAACCTCGCCATCACTATGATCAAGAGCAGTAATGAATAATCGCGTCCATCAGGGGCACTACGCCCGTAAACGTTTCGGGCAGAACTTCCTGAACGATCAGTACATTATCGACAGCATCGTCTCCGCTATTCATCCGCAAAAGGGTGAAGCCATGGTGGAGATTGGCCCAGGGCTGGGTGCGTTAACCGAGCCGGTGGGCGAGCGTCTTGATGCGCTGACTGTCGTCGAGCTGGACCGCGACCTTGCCGCGCGTTTGCAGACGCACCCGTTCCTCGGTCCTAAGCTGACGATTTATCAGCAGGATGCGATGACCTTCGACTTCTCTGCGCTGTCAAAGGAGCAGGGTCAGCCGCTGCGCGTGTTCGGCAACCTGCCGTACAACATCTCGACGCCGCTGATGTTCCACCTTTTCAGCTATACTGGTTCGATTAAAGATATGCACTTCATGCTGCAGAAAGAGGTGGTTAACCGTCTGGTAGCCGGCCCGGGCAGCAAAGCTTACGGGCGTCTCAGCGTGATGGCGCAATATTATTGTCAGGTGATTCCGGTGCTGGAAGTGCCACCACAATCGTTCACCCCGCCACCGAAAGTGGATTCGGCGGTAGTGCGTCTGGTGCCCTTTACCCAGCCACCGTATCCGGTCAGCGATGTGCGTTTACTGAGCCGTATCACCACCGAAGCGTTTGGTCAGCGACGCAAAACCCTGCGTAACAGCCTGGGACACCTGTTCACGGCCGGTGCGCTGGATGAACTCAACATCGACGCCTCGCTGCGGGCAGAAAATGTCACCGTGGCGCAGTATTGCCAGCTGGCAAACTGGCTGGGCAATCATCAGGCTGAATCTGCGGAGAACTGAGTGCATGAGTGAACTGGCCCGCGTTTGTGTTCAGGTACTGAGTCAGTATGTGGAATCGCAATCCTCTCCCGATGAGGATCGTTACGTGTTTGCCTACACCATCACTATTCGTAATCTCGGGCGCAACAGCGTGCAGCTGCGCAGCCGCTACTGGCTGATCACCAATGGCAACGGGCGCGAGACCGAAGTGCACGGTGAAGGCGTGGTCGGTGAGCAGCCGCATATCACGCCCGGCAATGAGTTTCAGTACACCAGCGGTGCGGTTCTGGAAACGCCGATGGGCACCATGCAGGGACACTATGTGATGATCGACGAAGAGGGCGAGACCTTCCACGTGGAGATTCCGGTGTTCCGCCTCGCGGTGCAAACCCACATTCACTAATTCCTCCTCCGCCCGGCCAGTCCGGGCGGCGCGTTTTCATCGGACTGACTTAATGAGTACATACCTGATTGGCGATATTCACGGCTGTTATGACGAATTACGTGCGCTGCTGGCGCAGGTCAATTTCGATGCGCAGCAGGACGAGCTCTGGCTGACCGGCGACCTGGTGGCGCGCGGTCCGGGTTCGCTTGAGGTACTGCGCTACGTCAAGTCGCTCGGAGACTGTGTGCGCATGGTGCTGGGCAATCATGACCTGCATTTGCTGGCAGTGTATGCCGGTATCAGCCGTAACAAGCCCAAGGATCGCCTGACGCCCCTGCTGGAAGCGGACGATGCCGACGAGCTGATTAACTGGCTGCGTCGCCAGCCGCTGCTGCAGGTGGATGAAGAGAAAAAGCTGCTGATGGCGCATGCTGGCATTACGCCGCAGTGGGATCTGGAGACGGCACAGCAGTGCGCGCGCGAAGTTGAGGCGGTCTTATCCAGCGACAGCTATCCGCTGTTTCTCGATGCCATGTATGGCGACATGCCCAACAACTGGACACCGGAGCTGAGCGGACTGGCGCGCCTGCGTTTCAGCACCAATGCGCTGACGCGCATGCGCTTCTGTTTCCCCAATGGTCAGCTCGACATGATCTGCAAAGAGGCGCCCGCCTCAGCGCCGCCGCCGCTGAAACCGTGGTTCCAGGTGCCCGGCAAAATCAGCAGCGATTATACGCAAATCTTTGGTCACTGGGCTTCGCTGGAAGGAAAAGGCACGCCAGAGCATGTGATCGGGCTCGACACCGGCTGCTGCTGGGGCGGAACGCTGACCCTGCTGCACTGGGAGAGCGGCCAGTATTACACCCAGGTCTCGAACCGTGATCAGGCCATGGCGGAAAGCGCGGTGAATGCACCCTCCCCCCTGAGCGATATGCAGTAAACAAAAAGCCCCGCGATGTTAGCGGGGCTTTTTTTCGGTCGCCATAAATGGCGACCCTACAAAGACAATCTGTACCGTGACAGCCATCAACCTGATATCGCACAGGTTTATCGCGTCATAAACAGCGATTAATCCCTGTCGTTGTAGGGTGCGCATTCATGCGCACCTGGCAGTCATATTGCACCGTTTTTACAGGCTGCGCATTCATGCGCACCTGGCCACAATCAACGGCGGCGATCCAGAATCTCAAAGCAGTAACTGTGCGAATTCTGCGCATCGGCATCGTGGAACTCACTGAACGTCGACTGCCACTCGTCCGGCTCATAATCCGGGAACTGGGTGTCGCCTTCCACTTCCGCATCGATATGCGTCAGATAGAGACGATCGGCGCGCGCCAGCATCTGCGCGTAAATCCGGCCACCGCCAATCACCATGATCTCTTCTGCCTCACCTGCTGCGGCAATCGCTTCTTCCGGCGACGTCACCCAGGTCACGCCGTCATGGTTGCCGGGCTGGCTGCTGACCACAATATTCAGGCGTCCCGGTAACGGGCGACCAATCGATTCAAAGGTCAGACGGCCCATAATCACCGGTTTGTTCAGCGTGTTGCGCTTGAACCACGCGAGGTCGGCAGGCAGGTGCCATGGCATGGCGTTTTCCATGCCAATAATACGATCTGCTGCCAGTGCCGCGATCAAACTAATCATGTTAAAAGACCTACAGGAAAAAAATTGGCGCAATGATACGTAAAGGTGAAACTTTCGTCGATAGGACGACCGTGCTATTTACGTAAAGCCCGCTTGGCTCGGCGTTTTGTCTGAGCGACAGAGTTTTACTCCGGCTTTGCGGCCGTTAGCGGAAAGAGCCGCCAGAATTCGCGGTGAAGGCGCTACAACTCAGGGTGATGCTCCACGCTGCCCGCGCGCTGTGTAAAGAAAAGCGCACTGTGTCCGCCCCAAAAAAACGGCTCCCGCAGGAGCCGTTGATTTACGCATCAGAAATCGTAGCGCAGGCGCACCAGATTAACGTTGCCCAGTGATTTATCGGTACTGGAGGTGATCACGTACTCGTAGTCGACGCGGAAACCGTAGTCGAGCTGCGCGCTGACGCCCACGCCGTTATCGATACGCTTGTAGTTACGTCCGTTGACGAACTCCAGGCGATCGCCCATGAAGTAAGGCTGGATGCTCTTCACAGCATACTGGCCGATCGGGAATTTATAACCGGCGAAGTATTCAACGCCCCACGCATCATCCGCGAAGTAGTTGTTAACGGTGTTGCGTTTGGTTGGCGAGAAGTTCTCATACCAGCCCGCACCGGCGGACAGCGTCCAGTTGTCCGGCGTCCAGCTCAGCGCGGTACCGTAGATATTCTGGTCGTAACGCTTGCTGTCGCCATTGCCCGGATTGCGGATATCCGCACGGGTGTAGTTCCACGCGGTGCCCCACGCCAGATCTTTGGTGATGTGATAGTTCACGCCCAGCGAACCGCCGCCCTTGCGCTTGTAGCGCAGGCCGTTGCCCGGCAGATAATCGTCATCTTCAAACAGATAAGCAGCATAGACATCCGCATCGCCAAAGGTGTTTTTATACTTCAGCATCTTGCGCGAGCGATAAGATCCGTCGTAGTCACCGTTGATGCCGTTGCCCGGTGCCTGGGCCAGCATATCGTAGTCCCAGATATCGGTTTTAGCGCCGACGACATCGTAATAAACGCTGTTCTGCTGGCCAAAATAGAGCTCGCCCAGCGATGCGCTTTTGAAACCGGTATACAGCTGGCGACGCGTGGTGTTGTGGGCACCGTCCGCATAGTGGTTATCCCAGCCCCACCATGCCGGGAAGTTAACGCCCAGCTCGTAGTAACCCACCCAGCTGACATCGTCAAACAGGTAGTAGTTGGCGCTGAAGCGGAAACGTGAACCGCCGTCGTAGCCGTTACGCTTATACGATTTATCGTTAACCCCGTTCTGATGCAGATACTGCGGACGAATACTGCCGCCCACTTTGAAATCAAGACGGCTAAGCGGATCGCCGGCCTGCGGATCCTGCTTCAGCAGGGTGATTTCCGCCTGACTGGCGAGAGGTGCAGCAACAAGTAACGCAGCCACTGCGCTGAGAGTGAAAGCACGCATTTTCATTTTTATATCCCGTAAAGGTGAGCGCTCTATGATTGAGCAGCGGAATAGTACGGTGCGCTTAGCGGAGAGGTATTTATAATTTTGTGCGGATACGCCTGAATGTAACTGGTTTCGCATCAACTGATAAAAATTATGTCAAATCAATAGATTTGTAACGTATAACCTTATGCAGCACAGGCAAAACAGGCAAAAAAAAACGGCCCGCGCGGGGCCGTTTAGTCACAGAGCAGGCGGTTTAGCCTTTAATCTGCGCGTGCATTTCCTGCACCGAAATCACTTTTTCAGTCGGATCCGCATTCAGCGCCATCGCGGTAGCAAAACCACCGTTCAGCGTGGTGTCGTAATGCACTTTGTACTGCAGTGCGCTGCGGCGAATCAGTTTCGAATCCTCAATCGCCTGGCGTCCTGCGGTGGTATTGACGATGTAGGTGTACTCACCGTTCTTCAGGCGATCCTGAATGTGCGGACGCCCTTCGTGCACCTTGTTCACCAGGCGCGGATTGATGCCGGCTTCACCCAGCACCACGGCGGTACCGTGCGTCGCATCCAGCTCGAAGCCAAATTTCTGCAGCTTCGCGGCCAGGTCAACAATACGTTTCTTGTCGCCTTCACGCACCGACAGCAACGCACGTCCCTGCTTCTTCATATTGCTCTGCGCGCCCAGCATAGCTTTGCTGAATGCTTCCGCGAAGGTGCGGCCCACGCCCATCACTTCACCGGTCGAACGCATTTCGGGACCAAGAATCGGGTCCACGCCCGGGAATTTGTTGAACGGCAGCACCACTTCTTTTACCGAGTAGTACGGCGGAATCACCTCTTCGGTCACGCCCTGTTCAGCCAGGGTTTTACCAGCCATCACGCGCGCAGCCACTTTCGCCAGCGGCACGCCGGTGGCTTTGGAGACAAACGGCACGGTACGCGCGGCACGTGGGTTCACCTCAATCAGGTAAACTTCGTTGTCCTTGACCGCAAACTGCACGTTCATCAGGCCACGTACGTTGAGTTCGAACGCCAGCTTTTCCACCTGCTGGCGCATCACGTTCTGAATCTCAGTGCTCAGGGTGTACGCTGGCAGCGAACAGGCTGAGTCACCGGAGTGCACGCCCGCCTGCTCGATGTGTTCCATGATGCCGCCAATCAGCACGCGTTCGCCGTCGCAAATCGCATCGACGTCCACTTCCACCGCGTCATCAAGGAAGCGATCCAGCAGCACTGGCGCATCGTTGGACACGGACACCGCAGTCTGGAAGTAGCGCTTAAGATCCACTTCGTCATAGACGATTTCCATCGCCCGGCCGCCCAGCACATAAGAAGGACGCACCACCAGCGGATAGCCAATCCCTGCGGCTTTCTCGACCGCCTGTTCCAGCGTCGCCACCGTGGCGTTAGCCGGCTGTTTCAGTTTCAGGCGATCCACCGCCTGCTGGAAACGCTCACGGTCTTCGGCGCGGTCAATGGCATCCGGGCTGGTACCAATCACCGGCACGCCAGCCGCTTCCAGCGCGCGCGCCAGCTTCAGCGGCGTCTGACCACCGTACTGCACGATAACGCCTTTTGGCTGCTCGATGCGCACGATCTCCAGCACGTCTTCCAGCGTTACCGGCTCGAAGTAGAGACGGTCTGAGGTGTCGTAATCGGTTGACACGGTTTCCGGGTTACAGTTGACCATAATGGTTTCGTAACCGTCTTCACGCAGCGCCAGCGCCGCATGCACGCAGCAGTAATCGAACTCAATGCCCTGGCCGATACGGTTTGGCCCGCCGCCCAGGATCATGATTTTGTCGCGATCCTGATTAGGATTGGCTTCGCACTCTTCTTCATAGGTGGAGTACATGTAGGCGGTGTCCGTGGCGAACTCTGCCGCACAGGTGTCCACGCGCTTGTAAACCGGATGCAGGTTGAACTGATGACGCAGCTTGCGGATTTCACTCTCCGCCACGCCCGCCAGCGTTGCCAGACGCACATCGGCAAAGCCTTTACGCTTCAGCGCACGCAGGAAATCCGCGCTCAGCGAGTTGACACCTTCGCGCGCCACCTGCTCTTCCAGGCGCACCAGTTCTTCAATCTGCACCAGGAACCAGCGGTCAACGTTGGTCAGGTTGAACACGCCGTCCACTGACATGCCGGCACGGAACGCATCAGCGATATACCAGATGCGGTCAGAGCCGGCATCTTTCAGCTCGCGGCGGATACGGGTCAGGGCTTCACCATCATCCAGATCCACTTTCGGGTCGAAGCCGCTGGCGCCCACTTCCAGACCGCGCAGCGCTTTCTGCATCGACTCCTGGAACGTGCGGCCAATCGCCATCACTTCACCGACTGATTTCATCTGCGTGGTCAGACGGTCATTGGCACCGGCAAACTTCTCGAAGTTGAAGCGGGGAATCTTGGTGACGACGTAGTCGATGGACGGCTCGAACGAGGCCGGCGTACGGCCACCGGTGATGTCGTTCATCAGTTCATCGAGGGTAAAGCCCACCGCCAGCTTGGCCGCGACTTTGGCAATCGGGAAGCCGGTCGCTTTCGAGGCCAGCGCTGAAGAACGCGACACGCGCGGGTTCATCTCAATGACGATCAGGCGGCCATCTTTCGGGTTCACCGAGAACTGGACGTTAGAACCGCCGGTTTCGACACCGATTTCACGCAGTACCGCCAGCGAGGCGTTACGCATGATTTGATACTCTTTGTCCGTCAGCGTTTGGGCTGGCGCCACGGTGATGGAGTCACCGGTGTGAATCCCCATGGCGTCAAAGTTTTCGATCGAGCAGACGATGATGCAGTTGTCGTTTTTATCACGCACTACTTCCATCTCGTACTCTTTCCAGCCAATCAGCGACTCATCAATCAGCAGCTCATTGGTTGGCGACAGATCGAGGCCGCGCTCGCAAATCTCTTCAAACTCTTCGCGGTTGTAAGCGATACCGCCACCGGTGCCGCCCATGGTAAACGACGGACGAATGATGCACGGGAAACCGACCTCTTCCGCTACTGCCAGCGCTTCTTCCATGGTGTGCGCGATACCGGAACGTGCGGTATCCAGGCCGATGCTCTTCATCGCTACGTCGAAGCGGCGACGGTCTTCGGCTTTATCAATCGCATCGGCGGTGGCACCAATCATGGTCACGCCAAACTCAGCCAGCACACCCTGGCGCTCCAGCTCCAGCGCACAGTTCAGCGCGGTCTGGCCACCCATGGTCGGCAGCACCGCATCCGGGCGCTCTTTTTCAATGATTTTACGCACCACTTCCCAGTGGATGGGCTCGATGTAGGTCGCATCCGCCATTTCCGGGTCGGTCATGATGGTGGCCGGGTTAGAGTTCACCAGAATGACGCGGTATCCCTCTTCACGCAGCGCTTTACACGCCTGCGCACCTGAATAGTCGAATTCACATGCCTGGCCAATCACAATCGGGCCAGCGCCAAGGATCAGGATAGATTTTATGTCAGTACGTTTTGGCATCGTGGGCTCCTGATTACTTCGCGTTAGAACGGTAAGCTTCGATCAGTTCGATAAAGTGATCGAACAGCGGCGCCGCATCGTGCGGGCCTGGGCTGGCTTCCGGATGTCCCTGGAAGCTGAACGCCGGTTTGTCGGTGCGGTGAATGCCCTGTACGGTCTGGTCAAACAGGGAAACATGGGTCACACGCAGGTTAGCCGGCAGGTTGGTTTCATCGACGGCAAAACCGTGGTTCTGCGCGGTGATCATCACGGTGTTGTTATCGAGATCTTTCACCGGATGGTTGCCACCGTGATGGCCAAGCTTCATCTTCACGGTTTTCGCACCGCTGGCCAGTGCCAGCAGCTGATGGCCAAGACAGATACCAAACACCGGAATGTCGGTTTTCAGGAAAGCCTGAATCGCGCTGATGGCGTAGTCGCACGGCTCCGGGTCGCCAGGGCCATTTGACAGGAAAATCCCGTCCGGATTCAGCGCCAGCACCTCATCTGCCGGCGTTTGCGCCGGGACAACCGTCAGGCGGCAGCCGCGATCCACCAGCATGCGCAGAATGTTGCGCTTGGCGCCGTAGTCATAAGCCACCACGTGGAACGGCAGCGCGTCAGCGCTTTGCTGCTCGGGCAGGCCGCCTTTTAGCGCCCAGCTCCCCTGCTGCCACGCATAGGTTTCCGCCGTGGTCACTTCTTTCGCCAGGTCCATGCCTTTCAGGCCCGGGAACGCCTGGGCTTTCTGCAGCGCCAGCGCCGCATCCGGACTGTCGCCGGCGATGATGCAGCCGTTCAGCGCCCCTTTCTCACGCAGCAGGCGCGTCAGTTTGCGCGTATCGATATCGGCGATACCGACAATATTGTTGCGCTGCAGATAGGCTGACAGGCTCTCTTCGCTGCGGAAGTTGCTGGTAATCAGCGGCAGATCGCGGATGACGAGTCCCTGAGCATGGATTTGACTGGATTCTTCATCAGCGGCATTGGCACCAACGTTGCCGATATGAGGATAAGTGAGGGTGACGATCTGGCGGGAATAGGAAGGATCAGTGAGGATTTCTTGATAACCGGTCATTGACGTATTGAAAACGACCTCCCCCACTGCCGATCCCGTTGCCCCGATGGCCCGACCGTGGAATTGGGTTCCGTCTTCCAGAACCAAGAGCGCTGACTTAATCAAAACATCCTCCAGGGAATAAACAGTCACAATATCTGCATATTAATTCAAAATGATGCGCTGAATCAATGCAAAAACCGCCTGACCGCTCGATTTTTGGCAAATTGCGCGCATTCTAATGATCGACCTGGTGATTGTCTACCCTGAGCGGTTATTTTTTTGTATATTTCGGGCTACTGAATGTTAAAAGTGAAGCAAGGCGACAAAATAGTGAGAGATCTCCGATAAATAATCGGTTGCCTGACGCAATTAATGGCAAAACACCGTCTGACTGCGTAAATTTTTGACCAAATGGTCAAAAAAAGCCACTCAACATGAAAAAACGTGCAGATAAATCACAAAAATAACCATCATAAACAAAAATGACACTCAGCTTTCCATTTTACAGACAAAATAAAGGGCAATGAAAACATTGCCCTGTTCAATCAATATCTTACCGATTGAAATAACCACATCACGATGGTTCACAACACTCACAACATCGATAAATCCAGCACATCACGCATATCATAAAGGCCGGATTTTTTATCTTTCAACCATGCGGCGGCTTTAACGGCCCCATTGGCGAAGGTCATGCGGCTGGAAGCCTTGTGCGTAATCTCTACGCGCTCGCCGATATCCGCAAACATCGCGGTGTGCTCACCGACAATATCGCCCGCGCGCACGGTGGCAAAGCCGATAGTTTGCGCCTTGCGCTCGCCGGTATGGCCTTCGCGCGCGTAAACCGCGTGCTCATCCAGCTTCCAGTGCATGGCGTCAGCAATCGCCTCTCCCATCGCCAGCGCCGTGCCTGATGGCGCATCCACTTTATGGCGGTGATGCGCTTCCACAATCTCGATATCCGCATAGTCGCCCATCACTTTTGCCGCCTGCTGTAACAGGTTAAGCACCAGATTGACGCCGACGCTGAAGTTCGCGGCAAACACGATGCCAATCTCTTCAGCCGCTTCACGGATGGCTGCCTTACCGGCTTCATCAAAACCGGTGGTGCCAATCACCATCGCTTTTTGATGCTGACGGCAGAACGCCAGATATTCCAGCGTGCCTTCCGGACGGGTGAAATCGATCAGCACATCGAAATCATTCACCACCTGCCGCAGATCGTCGGTCACCCGTACGCCGGTTTTGCCGATTCCCGCCAGTTCACCGGCATCCGCGCCCAGCAGCGAGGAACCGCTGCGCACCAGCGCCGCGCCTAACACCACGCCTTCCGCCTGCTGTGCGGCCTGAATCAGATTGCGTCCCATGCGACCCGGCGCACCAACAATAGCAATGCGGATTTCACTCATATTTATTCATTCCTGATACAAAACTATGCATGCAAAGCGTAAACAGGTTAACGGTCAGATAACAGTCACGCCACAATAATAACGGGATAATAAGAATTTTAGGCCAGCCGCGATAGATTATCAGTAAAAGCAATCCCGCCCGCTGGAAGTCACGGCTGAGGTGACAAAGGATAAAGAAAAGGCCGAACATTGTCGGCCTGTTTCTGTCAGCAAATTGAAGTGCTTACTGCACGTTGCGTACGTCGACGCGCAGCTCTTTCGGCACTTCAAACACGATATTCTCTTCACGGCCAATCAGCTCAATCGCCGCTTCGCCGCCCAGCTCACGCAGGCGCTGAATCACCTGCTGCACCAGAATATCCGGAGCCGAAGCGCCGGCGGTAACGCCGATACACTGCACGCCTTTGACCCACTCTTCCTGAATATCATCCGCAGAATCAATCAGCTTCGCCAGCTTGCCGGCACGCTGCGCCAGCTCCGCCAGACGATTCGAGTTGGAGGAGTTTTTCGAGCCGACCACCAGAACCACCTCCGCATCCTGCGCCAGCACGCGCACCGCTTCCTGGCGGTTGGTGGTGGCGTAGCAGATATCATCCTTACGCGGTCCAATGATTGCCGGGAAGCGCTGACGCAGCGCATCGATCACGTCCGAGGTATCATCCACCGACAGCGTGGTCTGCGTCATAAAGCACAGGTTGTTTTCATCTTTTACCTGCAGCTTAAACACATCCTCTGGCGACTCCACCAGATACATGCCGCCGTTCGGATTGCTGTACTGACCCATGGTGCCTTCCACTTCCGGATGGCCGGCGTGGCCGATGAGGATCGCTTCCACGCCTTTACGGCTGGCACGCGCCACTTCCATATGCACCTTGGTCACCAGCGGACAGGTGGCGTCAAACAGCATGGTGAGGCTGCGCGCTTTCGCTTCGGCCCGCACGGCCTGGGAAACGCCGTGTGCCGAGAAAATCAGGATGGCGTTGTCCGGAACTTCACTGATCTCTTCAATGAAGATCGCACCGCGCTCGCGCAGACTGCTGACCACGTAGCGGTTATGCACCACTTCATGGCGCACGTAAATTGGCGCGCCATACATCTCCAGCGCCCGCTCGACAATGCTGATAGCGCGGTCGACGCCTGCACAGAAACCGCGTGGGTTAGCTAACAGGATTTGCATCGCTGGCCTCCAGCACCGGATCGATCTCCAGCACTTCAATCTCAAATTTAATGCGCTGACCCGCCAGCGGATGGTTGAAATCGACGGTAATCGAGTCACCGGAAATTTCACGAATCACGCCCGGCATCTCGCTGCCGCCCATGCCGCTGAACAGCATGATGGCACCGACTTCCGGCTCGCCCGCGTCG
The DNA here is from genome assembly GCF_059730895.1 of gamma proteobacterium symbiont of Lampromicra miyakona. Classification (NCBI taxonomy): domain Bacteria; kingdom Pseudomonadati; phylum Pseudomonadota; class Gammaproteobacteria; species gamma proteobacterium symbiont of Lampromicra miyakona. The sequence continues at coordinate 3,296,958 of NZ_AP035932.1, forward strand.
ATGAAATCACGGCGCGAGAAGTACTGGATCAGATCCGGGCTGGCAGCGCCAAAGGCGTCTTCCGGCTCCAGCGTAAAGGCGTGCTGATCGCCCACTTTACGCCCGACCAGCTCCTGCTCCAGCGCCGCCGACAGGCTGCCATCTCCCAGACGGAACAGCGCAGGCTTGCCGTTGGCGCGCGTGGATTCAGCCGTCGAGCCATCCTCCAGCTTCAGTGTAAAATGCACCAGCAGCGCGCTGTCGCGCTGAACGATGTCTGTCATCTGTTACCCTTATTTATTCGTGACCTGTTTGCCTTTCGGGCTCAGAAAGCCCTCCAGCACTACCAGCGCCGCACCGATGCAGATACCGCAGTCGGCAATGTTAAAGGTGGCGAAGTGCCAGTCACCGACATAGAAGTCGATAAAGTCGACCACAAAGCCGTGCCAGGCACGATCAAACAGGTTACCCAGCGCCCCGCCAATAATCAGCGCGTAGGCAATGTTGGTTAATTTATTGCTGGCGCGATTGCGATACATCATTACCAGCAGCGACACCACAATGGCGATGGCGATACCGGCAAAGAACCAGCGCTGCCAGCCGCCTTTGTCTGCCAGGAAGCTGAACGCCGCGCCATAGTTGTGCGCGTAGAACAGGTTCAGGAACGGCATCAGCGGCTGGGTTTCATGCAGCATCATGTTGTTCATGACCCACTGCTTGCTGGCAAAATCGACCACGATCACCACCAGCACCAGCCATACCCAGCGCAGTCCGGTTGAGCACAGTTTACTCATCAGGCAAATTTCCGCACTTCACCGTTTCCGGCTACATTGGTGTAGCAACGTCCACACACCGCAGCATGCTCCGGATTCTGGCCGACGTCAGTAGTGTAATGCCAGCAGCGCGGACATTTCTCGCCTTCTGCTTTGTGCAGCGCGATTTTCAGACCTTTTAACAGCTCGCTCTGCTGCGCTTCGTCGCTGGCCGTCACGTAATCCGCCACGGTCGCGCCCGAGGTCAGCAGCACGAAACGCAGCTCATCGCCCAGCGCCTGCAGCTTCGCCGCCAGTTCCGGATCGGCGTACAGCGTGACGGTGGCTTCGAGTGCACCGCCGATGCGCTTGTCGCTGCGCGCCTGCTCGATCACCTTATTCACTTCACCGCGCACTTTCAGCAGTTCTGCCCAGTAAGCATCATTCAGCGCTTCATCCTGCGCCAGACCAAACAGGCCCTGATACCACTCTTCGGTGAACACGTACTGTGGACGCTCGCCAGGCAGATAGCCCCAGATCTCATCCGCGGTGAACGACATGATCGGCGCCATCCAGCGCACCAGCGCTTCAGCGATATGCCACAGCGCGGTCTGGCAGCTGCGACGCGCCAGGCTGTCGCCCTTCGCGGTGTACTGACGATCTTTGATCACGTCGAGGTAGAACGAGCCCATCTCGATGGAGCAGAAGTGCATCAGACGCTGCACCACTTCGTGGAAATCGTAGTTCTCGTACGACTGCACGATGTCCTGCTGTGCCGCCAGCGCACGGCCTACGGCCCAGCGATCCACTACCACCATCTCTTCCGGGCTGACGTAGTCGGTCGCCGGGTTGAAGCCTGCAAGGTTGGCCAGCAGGAAGCGCGCAGTGTTACGGATACGGCGATAGCTGTCGGCGGCCCGTTTCAGGATTTCGTCGGATACGGCCATCTCACCGGAATAGTCGGTCGAGGCCACCCACAGACGCAGAATATCCGCGCCCAGCTTGTCCATCACATCCTGCGGTGCCACGGTGTTGCCGATTGATTTCGACATTTTGCGGCCCTGACCGTCGACGGTGAAGCCGTGGGTCAGTACCTGACGGTAAGGCGCTTTGCCTTTCATCGCCGTGGAGATCATCAGCGACGACATGAACCAGCCGCGATGCTGATCCGAGCCTTCCAGATACATATCCGGTGCGTGCCCGTCAAATTCCGGACGCGCATCCACCACCGAGAAGCTGGTCGATCCGGAGTCAAACCAGACGTCGAGGGTATCCGGCACTTTGACGTAGTGATCGGCGTCATCGCCCATCAGATCGCGCGGATCGAGATCCCACCACGCCTGAATACCGTCCTGCTCGACACGCTGCGCCACTTTCTCCATCAGCTCCAGCGTATCCGGGTGCAGCTGCTCGCTCTCTTTATGGACGAACAGCGCCATCGGCACGCCCCAGGTGCGCTGACGCGAGATGCACCAATCCGGACGGTTAGCGACCATCGCTTCGATACGCGCCTGGCCCCAGTCCGGGATCCACTGCACACCTTTGATCTCTTTCAGCGACTGCGCACGCAGGCCTTTCTGATCCATGCTGATAAACCACTGCGGCGTAGCCCGGAAGATGATTGGCGTTTTATGACGCCAGCAGTGCGGATAGCTGTGCAGCAGTTTTTCCACGTGCAGCAGCGCACCTTTCTCCTGCAGCAGCGCAACGATCATGTCGTTGGCTTTAAATACGTTAACGCCATCCAGGGTTGGATAGGTGCCCGGCAGATACGCGCCGTCCGGCCCGACCGGGTTAGCGGTTTCGATGCCGTATTTCTGGCCGATCACATAGTCATCCGGACCGTGGCCTGGCGCGGTGTGCACCGCACCGGTACCGGCGTCCAGCGTGACGTGCTCGCCCAGCACCACTTTCGACTGGATCTGCTCAAGGAACGGATGCTGGAACAGCTGCAGCTCCAGCGCGGCGCCTTTGCATTCGCCCAGCACCTGCCACTCGCTGATGCCTGCGCGTTTCAGTACCGATTCCACCAGATCTTTCGCGAGGATCAGGCTGCGGCCGGCAATCTGCACCAGCTGGTAGTCGAATTCCGGATGCAGCGAGATGGCGCGGTTTGCCGGCATGGTCCACGGCGTGGTGGTCCAGATAACCAGTGAAACCGGGCCTTCTGACGTTGCAACGCCAAACTTCGCGCGAACCGCATCGGCGTCCAGCGCGTTAAACATCACGTCGATAGAAGGTGAGGTTTTGTCGTAATACTCCACTTCCGCTTCCGCCAGCGCGGAACGGCAGTCCATGCACCAGTGCACCGGCTTAGCGCCTTTGTGCAGATGGCCATTACCAATGATCTTGCCCAGCGCGCGAATGATGTTGGCTTCGGTCTGGAAATTCATGGTCAGATAAGGACGATCCCAGTCGCCGAGCACGCCAAGGCGGATGAAGTCCTTCTTCTGGCCTTCAACCTGCTCCGCCGCGTAGTTGCGGCAGGCTGCGCGGAATTCAGCCGCGCTGACTTTCTCGCCTGGCTTGCCGATCATCTGCTCAACTTTGTGCTCAATCGGTAAGCCGTGGCAGTCCCAGCCGGGAACATACGGCGAGTCAAAGCCCGCCATGCCTTTCGACTTAACGATAATATCTTTCAGAATCTTGTTAACTGAGTGACCAATATGAATGCTGCCGTTCGCATACGGAGGGCCATCATGCAGGATAAAGGTTTTTTTCCCTTTTTTGGCTGCGCGGATGATGCCGTACAGGTTGTCATCATACCAACGTTGCAGCATTCCCGGTTCGCGTTTGGCCAGATCGCCACGCATCGGGAACCCCGTTTCCGGCAAATTCAGGGTAGATTTATAGTCACTCATCAGATTCTCGGTTCCGTATTTCGGTCATTAAACCGGTGTTTTTAGCCCAAAAAATTGGCGGGCCGTCACCACATCTTTCGCAATTTGTTCTTTCAGCGCGTCCAGCGAAGCGAAACGCTGTTCGTCGCGAATCTTCTGCTTCAGCACCACCTCAATGTGGCGCCCATAAAGATTCATATGTGTGTCGAGCAGGTGAACTTCAAGCTGCTGACGCAGACCTTTTACCGTCGGGCGCGTACCAATGTTTGCCACGCCGGGAATCGGCTGCTCGCCCAGCCCCAGCACTTCAACCGCAAAGACACCTTTTACCGGCGTCACGGTGCGACGAAGCGGGAGATTGGCGGTCGGGAAACCAATGGTGCGTCCCAGTGCATCACCGTGCACCACGCGGCCAGAAATACTGAACGGATGACCGAGCAGCTGCTGCGCCTGAGCAAAATCGTCCTGCGCCAGCGCCTGACGTACCGCCGTACTGCTGATACGTTTGCCGCCATCACAATAGGTCTGGGTGCTGATGACCTCAAAGCCATACTCCGCACCGGCTTTCTGTAATAACAGGAAATCCCCCTGGCGACCAGCGCCAAAGCGGAAATCATCCCCCACTGCGAGGAATTTCACATTGAGCTTGTCGACCAGCAGTTCGCTGATAAAGCTTTGTGCTGAGTGTGCCGCAAAACGGCGATCGAAGCGCACGCACACCACGGCATCAACGCCCGCCAGTGCGAGGTATTTGAGCTTTTCACGCAGACGCGTCAGGCGCGCCGGCGCTTTGTCGCCGGCAAACAGCTCCAGCGGCTGTGGCTCAAACAGCATCACCACCACCGGCAGGTTGCGTTTACGTCCTTCGGCAATTAACTCCGCCATCAGCGCCTGGTGGCCGCGATGCACGCCGTCAAAATTACCAATGGTCAGGACGCAGCCGCGATGCTGCTCTTTCAGATTGTAAATACCGCGGATAAACTTCATGGCTGACTCAAACCGGTGGAAATCGGCGGATTATACCCTTGAATAGCGTTCAGGTTAACCCGTCTGCGTGCCTTTCCTGCGCCTGATTCAGCGTCAGGCGCCCGCTGGCTGGCGGCTCCGGCCCCATCACAACAATTTTGTTGCGAAATACTGTATTCAGCGCGGTGTTGCTGGTAGAATCTTGCGCCATCAATTACGTAAGCGGGTGTCGTGGTTAAAACGACGCTTTATTGCACAAATCCATTGACAAAAGAAGGCGCAAAAGGCATAGTCCTCGGCCTTTGATTTGTCCATATAGAACACATTTGGGAGTTGGACCTTGGCTAATATCAAATCAGCTAAGAAACGCGCCGTAACATCTGAGAAACGTCGCAAGCATAACGCGAGCAATCGTTCTATGATGCGTACTTTCATCAAGAAAGTATACGCGGCTATCGCAACCGGCGACAAAGCTGCTGCGCAGAACGCATTCAACGAAATGCAACCAATCGTGGACCGTCAGGCTGCTAAAGGTCTGATCCACAAAAACAAAGCTGCACGTCATAAAGCAAACCTGACTGCTCAGATCAACAAACTGGCTTAATCGCCGTCTGTTTATCGCTTTGTTAAAAGAACCGGCGCTTCGCCGGTTTTTTTATGCCTGCGATCCGTGGCTGAACAGCGCGCTGAAGTCGCGATGGCAAATGCGCTGCACCGCCGGATGCTGAATCATGCGCCCGGCAAAAATAACGTGATACTCCTCCATCACCGTCTCCAGCCTGCCGATCTCGCGCACGCTATCGTCACGGTAGACGTCATCTCCGTACAGCGTCGGTGCGACAAAGATCGCATTATTCTGCGCGCCAAACGCCTTCATCAGCGCCGCATCATCAAATTCACCGAGAATCTCAACCTGTAATCCCTGGCTGTGGATCCAGTTCAGCAGCTTGCGCCCCAGCATCGAACGCCGGCCGGGCAGCAGCAGGCGCCGCTGCTCCAGACAGGCCGGAAATAGCAGCTCAGGCAATGGCGCATTACACCAGAAGCTAACCGGACATTCGCCGAGCTTGACCGAAAACAGCCCGGCCTGCTGGGTTGAATCTATCGGGCAGTCGGAGAGGATCATATCCAGCTTATGCTGGCTGAGCTGCTCCAGCAGCATTTCATGCGTTGATTCAAAGCAGCGCAGCTGAATTTTCTCGCCGGCCATCACCACCGTTTCCAGCACCTTGCTCACCAGCTGTTTTGACAGCGCATCCGCCACGCCAACATCAAACAGCAGATGCGACTCCTTGCGGTAGTTAACGATATCGAGCATTTCCTGGCTGAGCATAAACATGCGATCGGCATAGCGAAACACCAGCTGCCCCAGCTCGGTGGGCACCAGACCGCGCCCCTGACGGCGAAACAGCACGCCATCCAGCTGCTCTTCCAGCGCTTTGATCTGGCCGGTTACGGTCTGCGGCGTGAGGCACAGCACTTCAGCGGCGCGCACCACCGAACCGGTTTTGCACACCTGCCAGAAGTAGTAGAGATGATTAAAATTGAGCTGATTCATACCATAAAGGAGGCTTGCGCCTCTCCTTATTAGCGCAGTTTGATGCGCAGCAGCGTATAACCTATCACCGCCGACAGCAGTGAACCGCTAAGAATGCCCAGCTTCGAGAACGTCACCAGCTGTTCATGCGCGGCGTCAAACGCCAGCGAACTGATGAAGATCGACATGGTAAAGCCGATACCGCACAGCACGCCGATTGCCATAATGTCGCGAATGGTGGTACTGCCTGGCAACGCCGCCAGCCGCAGCTTCACCGCCAGCCAGCAGAACAGCGTGATACCTAACGGTTTACCAATCAGCAGACCGAGGATAATGCCAAGCGGCTCCGGCGACAGCACATCGCCAAAGGTGATGCCGCTGAGCGAGATGCCGGCGTTGGCGAACGCGAACAGCGGCAGGATCAGCCAGTTCACCCACGGCATCAGTCCGTGCGCCAGGTGCTCAGCCGGTGAGTGTCCCTCTTTTTCCTCCAGCGGCACAAAGAAGCCCACCACGACGCCCGCCAGCGTGGCATGCACGCCGGACTTCAGTACCGCGGTCCACAGCACCACGCCCACCAGCATATACACCGCGATGTTGCGCACGCCGCAGCGATTGAGGATCGCCAGCAGCACGATAGCGCCGCCCGCCACGCTCAGCGACAGCACTGACAGATCGCTGGTATAGAACAGCGCAATAATCACGATGGCACCGAGGTCATCAATGATCGCCAGCGCCATCAGGAACACTTTCAGCGCCGCCGGTACCCGGCTGCCGAGCAACGCCAGCACGCCGAGCGCAAAGGCGATGTCGGTGGCGGTCGGGATGGCCCAGCCGTTGCGGGCAATGTCGTTATCGTGGTTGAACAGCAGGAAGATGAGCGCCGGTGCGACCATACCGCCCAGCGCCGCAATCACCGGGAAGATTGCGCGATCGCGGCTGGCCAGCTCGCCGCTGATCAGTTCGCGCTTCACTTCGAGGCCTATCAGCAGAAAGAACAGCGCCATCAGCGCATCGTTAATCCACAGCAGCAGGTTTTTGCTGATATCCAGCGCGCCGAAGCGAATCTGTACCGGCTCCGCCAGCAGGTTTTGATAGCCCTGCGCGGTGGCGGCATTATTGGCCAGCACCATCGCCGCCACCGCCGCCAGAATCAGCACCATGCCGTTGCTGGCGTCACTTTCGATAAAGCTTTTCAGCAAGCTTCGAATACTACGGGGTTTGTTCACAACTCCTCCTGAGCAGAGACATTTGGTGGAGAAGTTTAGCCGCTGAAACACCTCGTTAAAAGCAGCTTATGTCTCGTTTATTGCTCGGGATTTTCGAGTTATTCGCCAGGCGGGCGTATTGCAGCGGAGGGAGGACTGAAAGCGGACGGACGCAATACGTCGCTGGGCGCTAAGTCAATAGCGCGCCGTCAGGCCTGGTGGTTAGTGCAGGTCAGCAGCGTCACGTCATCCGTACGCTGCTGTGGCAGCGCATTATCGCCGGCAATCTCATGCTGGGCGCAGTGAGGCTGATGCGGATGCAGACCGCCTGGCGGTGAGAAAGGCTCAGCCATCTGGGCACTTGCCAGCGTGGAAAACGCCACAAGCGCTGTTGAAAGTAACAACGGTAGAAGTCGCATAATTTTTTGTCTTTTCACTATAACGGTCCGGAATGGACCAGGCATGCAGGTGATGATCCAGCCTGAGAGGTGGCAAACAGTGTTTTCCACGGTCAGTCAGGTTTCAGTGAAGGATTTTACGCCACTCAGGCGCAGGAATTTATAAAATCGTGCGGTTTATCACAGTTTACCGCACGATTTATGCATTATCCGACTTTAACCGGAATGTAAAAGGTGCCCTGCAACAAATCCGGCGTGCTGTAGCGGAGATCGAGCTTAATCAGGTCCTTGCCCGGCCGCCGCGCCACGCCGAGCGCAGGCAGATGGTTGTAGTACACCTCTGCGGTGAACGCATTGATCTCTTCCGGCGCGCCGTGCCAGTCAATCTCCGCATACAGTCCACTTTCACCAGTCCAGTTCTGTACATTGCCGGTCAGCACGTCGGCGTACTGGCTCTCCAGCGCCTGGAACAGACTGATATGCTGCTGATCGCTGGAGTTGACGCCCGGACTGAACTGAAAACCGAGCCAGCCACGCTGCACGTGCTGGCCGGCGAAGGCGATGAAATCACGCGTATGCTGCGCCACCACGTGATTGTGGTGATCAATGTATTCGCCGAAGCGGCACTCCCACTCGATCACTTCTCCACACAACTTCAGCTCCGGCTTCTCTGCCAGGCGCGCACTCACCCACTGCCGCTGGGTGGAGATGCGGCTGTGGAAGTCTTTCATCTGCATTTCCGGGATGCGGCGATAAGCGCCTGGCGTCATGGCGAAGTGGCTTTTAAACACCCGGGTAAAGTTTTGCTGATTATCAAAGCCAAACCGCACGGCGATATCAATTAGCGGCATGCTGGTCAGGCGCAGCGCCATGGCAGAGAGCGTCAGACGACGTTTGCGCGTGTACGAGGCCAGCGTCTGGCCGGTCATCTCTTTGAACATGCGCTGCATGTGCCACTTGGAGTAACCGGATTTCAGGGTAATCAGATCGATGTTGAGCTCGTCGGTCAGATTGGCCTCGATCCAGTCCACCAGATCGTTGATGTACTGTTTTTTCAGATTCAGGCTGAGCATTTTTTTTAATTGAATGGGTTGGGAAAGGCGGTGCTTTTGCGTAATCCGTCACATAAATATAACAAAATCGTATGGATAACGTAAGGAAGAGTAAAGACAGCGAGACGCGAAAAGCATTAATTGCTTAGGTAACTAACCTTTTATCGTCTTAACGGCATCGCATCATTAAGCAGTGATGTGCCTGCGCATAGCGGTGCGCATTAATGCGCCCCCTGTAAATCGTATCCGCAGGGGCGCTATTAATGGCGACCAAATGCTGGTCAATCTGATGGGCCGACACATGATCGGTGCGCATTAATGCGCACCCTGTGAAAATCGTGCATCACCTTGCTGGGTCGCCATTTATGGCGACCGATAACACCGGGCAGGCGTGCCTGCCCTCATCGACCACTTAGTGCGAACGCATGCCCGCTGCCGTCATCATCATACGAAACAGTGATGCCACCACGCCCAGTGCCAGCACGCTTGCGCCGTAGATGATTACTAACCACAGCACGCGCTTCCACCAGGGGGCTTTCGTTTCAGTGGGGTTGTTCATATTGCTGACCTCGGTTTGCATCTCAGTGGTATCCTTCGTCGGCTTTGATTTTTCCGCGGAACACGTAGTAACTCCAGAAGGTGTAACCCAGAATCACCGGAATAATCAGTAAGCTACCGACCAGCATAAAGGCCTGACTCTGCGGCGGTGACGCGGCGTCCCAGATGGTGATCGACGGTGGAATAATGTGCGGCCATACGCTAATACCGAGGCCGGAGAAGCCGAGAAACACCAGCGCCAGCGTCAGCAGGAACGGCGAGTAGTGCGCCTCACGCTTGATGGCGCGCACGATGCCCCACGAACACAGCAGCACCAGTACCGGCACCGGCAGGAACCAGAACAGATTAGGACGGCTGAACCAGCGGTGCGCAATCGCATCGTGAGTGAACGGCGTCCACAGGCTGATAATGCCGACAATCAGCAGCAGCGCGATCACCAGCGGCGTCGCCAGCGCGGACATCTTACGGTGCAGCTCATGCTCGGTTTTCATGATCAGCCAGGTACAGCCCAGCAGCGCATATGCCACCACCAGACCGACGCCGCAGAACAGCGGGAACGGCGCCAGCCAGTCCAGCGCCGAGCCGGCAAACTCGCGCCCTTTCACCGGGAAGCCGTCGATAATCGCACCGACCGCAACGCCCTGGCTGAAGGTCGCCAGCAGCGAGCCGGCAATAAACGATTTATCCCAGAACGCGCGGTGCTCTTCGGTGGCCTTAAAGCGGAACTCAAACGCTACGCCACGGAAAATCAGGCCAATCAGCATCGCGGTGAGCGGAATGGCCAGCGCATCGGCAATCACCGAGTAGGCCAGCGGGAACGCACCGTACAGACCGGCACCGCCCAGCACCAGCCAGGTTTCGTTGCCATCCCACACCGGCGCAACGGTATTCACCATCATGTCGCGCTCAACCGCATCTTTATTGAACGGGAACAGGATGCCGATGCCAAGATCGAAGCCATCCATCACGATATACATCAGGGTGGCGAACACGATAATGGCGAACCAGATAATGGAGAAATCGATCATTTATTTACCCTCCTGCGGTTCGTTCAGACTCTCATGGGCCGCAGAAAGCGGACGCGCAGGTGTTTTGCCCTGCCCCGGACCACCGTGGCGCACATCTTTACCCTCGCCGGTCAGCGGACCTTTCTTGATCAGGCGCATCATATAAACGTAGCCGACACCAAACACCGACGAATAGACGAGGATGAAGGCCAGCAGGCTGATGCTCATATGCAAATCGCCGTGCGCCGACACCGCATCAATGGTGCGCTGCACGCCGTACACCACCCATGGCTGACGACCAATTTCCGTGGTAAACCAGCCGGCAAGAATGGCGATCAGGCCGGACGGCCCCATCAGCAGGGCGAACCACAGGAACGGCCGGGAGTTATACAGCCGCTTTTTGTAACGCAGCCACAGGCTCAGCACGCCGAGGGTGATCATCAGCAGGCCCATGGCCACCATGACGCGGAACGACCAGAAAATCACCAGCGAATTCGGGCGGTCCTCTTTTGGGAAGCTCTTCAGCGCCGGGACCTGTTTGTCCAGGCTGTGGGTCAAAATCAGGCTGCCAAGGTACGGCACTTCCAGCGCATATTTGGTGCGCTCTTCATCCATATCCGGAATACCGAACAGAATCAGCGGTGTCGCTTCTCCCGGCGGGTTTTCCCAGTGGCCTTCAATCGCCGCAATTTTTGCCGGCTGATGCTCAAGGGTATTCAGGCCGTGCGCATCGCCGATCATCGCCTGAATCGGCGCAACGATCAGTGCCATCCACAGTGCCATGGAGAACATTTTGCGGATTGCCGGGTTATCGTTACCGCGCAGCAGATGCCACGCGCCAGACGCGCCAACAAAGAAGGCGCTGGCGAGGAAGGCCGCCACCGACATATGGAACAGGCGGTACGGGAACGACGGGTTGAAGACAATCTTGAACCAGTCCTGCGGCACCACGATGCCATTCTCTATGATGTAGCCCTGCGGGGTATGCATCCAGCTGTTGGACGCGAGGATCCAGAAGGTCGAGATGATAGTGCCGAGCGCAACCATGCAGGTGGCAAAGAAGTGCAGGCCCGGTCCAACACGGTTCCAGCCAAACAGCATCACGCCGAGGAAGCCCGCTTCAAGGAAGAAGGCGGTGAGCACTTCATAGGTCAGCAGCGGACCGGTAATACTGCCGGCAAACTGCGAGAAACCGCTCCAGTTGGTACCAAACTGGTACGCCATCACCAGCCCGGACACCACGCCCATACCGAAGTTAACGGCAAAGACTTTGGACCAGAAGTGGTAGAGATCGCGATAGGTCTCGTTACGGGTTTTCAGCCACATGCCTTCGAGCACCGCCAGGAAACTGGCGAGACCGATGGTGATGGCCGGGAAAATAATATGGAAGGAAACAGTAAAGGCGAACTGAATCCTGGCCAGGTGGAAGGCATCTAATCCAAACATTGCTTACCTCTTTGCCACAAGATTGCACCGAATTTTTACTTATAATTAACAAGTTTGACGCACAAAATTATTATTTCGTGACGTCGGAAGAGATTCACGCCAATTGTAAGGCAAGCGGCGAGAACAAAAAGAAACAGTGGGAATGGCTAAAACTATAACAGTATTTTTTGATTTCGATCATTGTTTTCACCAGAAACTACTTGTTTAAAATCACTAAGTTAAGGTTAAAGTCCGTGATTTATTGTGACAATCTTGTTATTAAGCAGAGCGAGAGGAAAAGGCGTTAATCTGGTAACTGGCTAATTTAGCTGTTAATTACTGCTCAAGACAAAACGGCAGAGGACCGCACCGTTACGTTACGCTGTAAAATTTCCTGCACAGTCGCCAGAAAGAAAGTTTGTTAATTAAAAGATAATTTTTATAGACCAAAAAGAAATTAATTTGCTGCCTTTCGGTGACATTCTGTGAGCCATCGCGCATTAACCCGCTGGGGCATGGCATTTGCCAGCGGCGTCAGGCTGTGCTTTGTTAAAGCAGCACAGTCCGGTTAATCAGCGAAGGAGAGGTTATGACCCGTCTTACCGCCCAGGATTTTCCCCAGGAACTGCTTGAGCTTTATGACTACTATGCGCACGGTCGCATCAGCAAGCGCGAGTTTCTCTCGCTGGCCGCGAAGTTCACCATCGCCGGCATGACCGGAGCCACCCTGCTCAGCGCCATGAGCCCCAATTATGCGCTGGCAGAGCAGGTGTCGTTTACCGACCCTGATATCAACGCCGAATACATTCACTACCCGTCGCCCCAGGGACATGGCGAGGTACGCGCTTATCGGGTGCGCCCGACTCACGCCAGCGGCAAGTTGGGTGCCGTGGTGGTGGTACACGAGAATCGCGGCCTGAATCCTTACATTGAAGACGTGGCGAGACGGGTCGCCAAAGCGGGCTATGTCGCGCTGGCGCCGGATGGCTTAAGTTCGCTGGGCGGCTATCCGGGCAATGATGAAGAGGGCCGTGCGATGCAGGCTAAAGTCGACCCGACCAAACTGATGAACGATTTCTTCGCGGCGGTCGATTTCCTGATGCAGCATCCCGAGGGGAACGGCAAGGTCGGCATCACTGGCTTCTGTTATGGCGGCGGCGTAGCCAATGCGGCGGCAGTGGCGTTTCCTGAGCTGGCCTGCGCCGTGCCGTTCTACGGCCGCCAGCCAAAAGCGGAAGATGTGGCGCGCATTCAGGCGCCGCTGCTGCTGCACTATGCCGCGCTGGATAAAGGCATCAACGAAGGCTGGCCAGCCTATGAAGCCGCTCTGCAAGCCAGCCACAAAACCTATGAAGCGTATATTTATCCCGGCGTGAATCACGGCTTTCACAACGACTCAACGCCACGCTATGACAAAGCCGCCGCCGACCTCGCATGGGGTCGCACACTCGGCTGGTTTGAGAAATATTTGCACGCCTGAGCCTGGCGCGCCGCGACGGCACTCACGCCGTCTGCGGCGCTTTAATGATGCGGTGGACATTGCTTTCCAGCCAGTCGGCGAGGCCGATGACCTGCCCTTCCACCTCATGGCCCAGCGCCGTCAGCCGGTACTCCACGTGCGGCGGCACCACTTCATAGGCGATACGCTCAATGAAGCCATCCTCTTCCATGTAGCGCAGCGTCTGCGCCAGCATGCGTTCACTGATGCCACCAATCCGGCGGCGCAGTTCGCTGAAGCGCAGCGTTTCAGCGCGCAGCGCCAGTAACACCAGCACACTCCAGCGGCTGGTAATCCGTTTTAACACTTCACGTGACGGGCAGTTCACATTGAGCAATTCACCACGGGAAAATTTATCACTCAGGTTTTCAGCCATTTACATCACTCCGCTCAAACTAACAAATCTGTAAGTACTTACTAAAAGTTAGTTTATCTCGTAGGCTGTTTCCATACCAGTTCAACCTGAGGAAAAACACCATGATTGCGATAACCGGAGCCACTGGCCAACTGGGCCGTTTAGTGATTAATGCCTTGCTGAAGAAAGTACCGGCCAGCGAGATCATCGCGCTGGTACGTTCACCGGAAAAGGCGCAGGACCTGCAGGCGCTCGGCGTCGCGCTGCGTACCGCGGATTACAACCAGCCACAGACGCTGCACAGCGCCTTTGCCGGCGTGCAGAAAGTGCTGCTGATCTCCTCCAGCGAAGTGGGCCAGCGCGAAGCCCAGCACCGGGCGGTGATTGATGCCGCCAAAGCGGCAGGCGTGTCATTTATCGCGTATACCAGTCTGCTGCATGCCGACACCTCGCCGCTGGGTCTGGGCGTCGAACACCGCGCCACCGAAGCGCTGCTGCAGGCTTCAGGCATCCCTTATGCCCTGCTGCGTAACGGCTGGTACAGCGAAAACTATGCGGCCAGCATCGCACCGGCGTTAGCGCATCATGCCTTTATCGGCGCGGCGGGCAACGGGCGCATCGCGTCGGCGGCGCGCGAGGATTACGCTGCCGCGGCGGCAGAGGTGATCAGCCGTGACGATCAGGCCGGCAAAGTGTACGAACTGGCCGGCGATGACAGCTATACGCTGGCAGAATTCAGTGCGGAGATCGCCCGCCGGTCCGGCGAACAGGTGGAGTACGTTAACCTGCCGCCTGCGGAATTCAGCGCGGCGCTGATCGGAGCCGGTTTACCTGCGCCGCTGGCCGAACTGCTGGCGGATTCCGACGCCGGTGCCGCTCAGGGTGCCCTGTTCGACGACAGCCACACGCTCAGCAAACTTATTGGCCGCCCGACCACACCGTTCGCCGCGGTAATTAAGGCCACGCTGGCAAAGTAAGGCGCTGATGGCGCCCTCACCTGCGGTGAAATCCGGGGTGAGGGCGACGAAACCCCCTCTTTTCCCCGTCTCGTTTGCCATCAAATGATCAACCTCTTCCCGCTTTTTTGCCGTCATCACTGACGATTTTCTTATTTACAGATAATTCTGCTCATTTATTTAAAGCTTCATCTGAAACACTGCTTTCAATTCCTGAAATATAGGGCGTTGTATTCGCTGAAAAAAGCCTTAAATAGCCGATCAATCGACAAGATTTATTACGTTCATAGATATTTCGCATTGTTGTCTCATCGGGTCAGAGATCTATAATTTGTCCTTTGAGCAACCAGGCAATTTCAGGAGGCCGCTATTAATACTAACCACCAGCAACGTCAAGCTTTCGGAGAACACGAAGCCCATGCTGATCTGGGGTATCAATACGATCCTCACGAGTTTATCCGCGAAGGTATGCAGGATTCGGAGCCGGAACCCGAGCTGATTGAAGGCCTGCCTGCGCCTGATGCGCTGACGCCTGCCGATCGCTATCTGGAGCTGTTTGAGCACGTGCAGACGTCACGTATTTTTGCCGACAGCAAAACGTTTCCGGACTGCGCGCCTAAATTCGATCCGCTGGATATTTTAATCCGCTATCGCCGCCGTAAACGCTCGGCGGAGTTCGACCTGGAAAAATTTGTCCACGAGCATTTTTATTTACCGCAGGTCAATGAGTGTTTTTATGTTTCCAATCCGGATAAAACCCTGACGGAACATATTGACGATCTGTGGCCAGTGTTAACCAAAATGCCGCAGCAGCATTTACCGCATTCGTCATTGCTGCCGCTGCCGAAGCCCTACGTGGTGCCCGGCGGGCGTTTTGGTGAAACGTATTACTGGGACTCTTATTTCAGCATGCTGGGACTGGCCGAAGCGGGCCGCGACGATCTGCTGCGTCATATGGCGGACAACTTCGCCTGGCTGATTGACAACTACGGTCACGTGCCGAATGGCAATCGTACCTATTACCTCAGCCGCTCGCAGCCGCCGGTATTCGCGCTGATGGTCGAGCTGTTTGAAGAAGACGGCATTCGCGGCGCGAAGCGCTATCTTGACCAGCTGATGAAAGAGTATCAGTTCTGGATGGACGGGGCCGGCGAGCTGATGCCGCATCAGGCCTATCGCCACGTGGTGCGCATGCCGGATGGTTCGCTGCTCAACCGCTACTGGGACGATCGCGACACGCCGCGCGATGAATCGTGGATGGAAGATGTGGAAACCGCCAGCAAATCGCGTCGCCCGGCCAGCGAGGTCTATCGCGATCTGCGCGCCGGTGCCGCTTCCGGCTGGGATTACTCCTCACGCTGGTTGCGCGATCCGCAGCGTCTGTCCAGCATTCGCACCACCCAGTTTATTCCGGTGGATCTGAATGCGTTTCTCTACAAGCTGGAGCTGATGATCTCGACGCTGGCGCACGCGAAGGGCGAAGAACTCACCGGCCTGGCGTGGCAGAAGAAGGCGGATGCGCGCAAGCAGGCGATCCATCGCTATCTGTGGGACAACACCGCAGGTGTGTACCGCGACTACGACTGGCGTCGTGAACGCTTTGGTGCCTTTACCGCAGCGGCGGTGGTACCGCTGTTCCTGGGGCTGGCTTCACCCGAGCAGGCGCATTTGCAGGCGGTGGCGCTGCGCCAGCTGCTGCTGACGCAGGGCGGGCTGGTGACCTCCATGGTGGAGAGCGGCGAGCAGTGGGATAAACCCAACGGCTGGGCACCGCTACAGTGGATGGCGGTGGTCGGACTGAATAACTACGGTGAAGAGACGCTGGCAACCGAGATTGCGGTCAACTGGCTGACCACGGTGAAGAATTTCTATTCGCTGCACCATAAGCTGGTAGAGAAGTACGATATCAGCGGCGATCGCGCCCGCCCGGGTGGCGGCGGTGAGTATCCACTGCAGGACGGCTTCGGCTGGACCAACGGCGTCACCCGTCGCCTGCTGGCGATGTACGGGCATTTGCTGGCGGACTGATAATGCGGTTGGGCGTGGTAGCAGGCGGGAAACTGCGGTCTGATGTGGGATGCTGCGGCCTGATGCCCTCACCCTGGCCCTCTCCCACCGGGAGAGGGAAACGCTGCCATATGTGATTAATGAATTAATTGTTCACTCGATCGGTCCCCTCTCCCGCAAGCGGGAGAGGGTTAGGGTGAGGGGAAAAAACGCACTCCCCCTTAGTTCCCCTGCAAAAACGCCAGCAGATCCGCATTCAGCTGGTCCTGATGCGTCACCGCAAAACCGTGCGGGCCATTCTCATACACTTTCAGCTGCGAACCCGCAATCATCTCGTGCACCAGCTTGCCGGTGGCTTCAAACGGCACCACCTGGTCGTTACTGCCGTGGATCACCAGCGTCGGCACATCCACTTTGGCAATATCCGCACGGAAATCCGTCTCAGAGAACGCGGTCACACAATCCAGCGTACCTTTCAGCGACGCCAGCAGCGCAATGTTCAGCGTCTGCGTCAGCACCCCATCGGAAACCGTCTGGCCCGCGTTGGTGCCGTAAAACGGCGTGGCGAACTCTTTGATAAACTGCGCACGATCCTTCAGCAAACCCGCTTTGATCCCGTCAAACACCGCTGATTCCACCCCTTCCGGGTGATCGTCGGTTTTACCAAAGATCGGGGTGACGGCGCCCAGCAGCACCAGTCCTTTCACTTTCGCGGTACCATAACGACCGATGTAGCGCGACACATCCCCGCCGCCCATCGAGAAGCCCACCAGCGTCACCTCATCCAGCTGCAGGTGCTCGATCAGGCCGTGAATATCGTCGGCAAAAGTGTCGTAATCGTAGCCTTCCCACGGCTGATCGGAGCGACCAAAGCCGCGGCGGTCAAACGCGATGACGCGATAGCCGCGCTCGGCGAGGAAGTTGAGCTGGCTGTCCCACATATCGGCATCCAGCGGCCAGCCGTGGCTGAACAGCACCGGCTGCCCCTTGCCCCAGTCTTTGAAGTACAGGTTTACGCCGTCTTTAGTCTTGAATGTGCTCATGTTTTTTCTCCGTTAGTCAGTGATGTTGTGTCTGGCAATCAAACTAGCGTGGGATGCTGGAAAAACCTAAAGCAGAGATTTTGACAACTTGTGCAAAGATTTTTGCTAAGCCCTGCCGTCAAAAATCCTTGTACAAGTTGGCCGATTTTTTCCGCTATCTCCTGACGGGCGGGCTTCGTATCGTGCTCTCATCGCACACTGACAGGAACAGCCTGATGAACCAGCCAAATCCACAAACAGCGCGCAGCGGCGCGTTTTCCCCTTTCGCCTACGGGCTTTTCGCCGTGATCTGGACCGCTTCGGTGCTCGGCAATACCGGTAGCTTTATCCGTGACGTCGCCAGCGCCTGGCTGATTACCGGACTGTCGGATAACCCAACCGCCGTCGCGCTGATGCAAACCGCCGCCACCCTGCCAGTGTTCCTGTTGGCGCTGCCGGCCGGCGTGCTGTCGGATATTGTTGACCGCCGCCGCCTGCTAATTGTGGTGCAGCTGCTGATGGCCAGCGTCAGCGGCACGCTACTGCTGCTGTCGCACAACCACTGGCTCACCGTTGAGTGGCTGATCGGCCTGACTTTTGTCGGCGGCGTCGGCGCGGCGCTGTTCGGTCCGGCATGGCAGGCCATCGTGCCGGAACTGGTACCCCGCCATGAGCTGAAAAATGCCGTCGCGCTCAACTCGCTGGGCATCAATATCGCCCGGGCGATTGGACCGGCTACCGGCGGCCTGCTGCTGGCAAGTTTAGGTGCTATGGCCGCTTACGGTGCCGATGTCGCCAGTTATTTTTTTGTCATCGCCGCGCTGCTGTGGTGGAAACGTCCGGCGAAAGCCGCTACCGCGCTGAATGAGCACTTCTTTGGTGCTTTCCGCGCCGGGCTGCGCTATGTGAAGGCCAGCCGCGAACTGCACCGCGTACTGTTGCGTGCCGCGCTGTATTTTGCCTTTGCCAGTGCCATCTGGGCGCTGCTGCCGCTGGTGGCGCGCACCATGCTGCACGGCACCGCAGGCTTTTACGGCTTGCTGCTCGGGGCCGTCGGTGCCGGTGCTATTGCCGGCGCGCTGCTGCTGCCGCGCCTGCGTGCCCGGCTGAGCCATGATGGACTGATGCTGCTCTCCGCCGTGCTCAGCGCGCTGGTCATGGTGGCGCTGGCGCTCAGTCCGCCGCAATGGCTGGCGCTGCTGCTGATGCTGGTCCTGGGCACCGGCTGGATCATCGCGCTGACGACCCTCAACGGCGTGGCGCAGGCGGTACTGCCCGACTGGGTACGCGGGCGCGGGCTGGCGGTCTATCTGATGGTGTTCAACGGCACGCTGGCGGGCGGCAGTCTGGCCTGGGGGCTGATCGCCCAGCACATGGGCCTGGCACCAACGCTGATGCTGGCCGGCGCGGCGCTGCTCATCACGGCGCTGCTGGCAAAACGGCTGGCGCTGCCGGCGGGCGAAGCGGATCTGCAGCCAGCGCAGCACTGGGCTGAACCAGTGGTGAGCGATGCGGTGGATATCCGCCGTGGCGCCGTACTGATCCAGATTCGCTACCGTGTTCCCCAGGCCGATCGCGCCGCTTTCCAGCACGCCATGCACAAACTGGCGCAGGCGCGACGCCGTGACGGTGCCTATGCGTGGGGATTAATGGAGCAGACCGACGATGCCGGGGCGCTGCTGGAGTGGTTTATGGTGGAGTCATGGCAGGAGCATTTGCGTCAGCACCAGCGCGTCTCGCGCGCCGATGCTGAGTTACAGCAGGCGGTACTGCAGTTCCATCAGGGTGATGAACCCCCGCAGGTCAGCCATCATATTGCGCTGTGATCAGGCTGGCGCGTAGATGTCACTCAGGCCGGGCAGCGTCGGCAGGCGCTCGCGCCACCAGATAGCCGCGTTGCCGCAGGCGCTCTCATTCCACGCCAGATAGGCGATATCGCGCCGGCACTCGCTGTCCAGCTGGCGCGCCACCAGCGCACCGCTCGCCAGGTGCGGGCGCGCCAGGTAAAGCGGCAGATAACCACAGCCGAGCCCGGCAAGATGCGCCTGCAGTTTGGCCGGGAAATCATGCACGCTCAGCGTCTTCTGCTCATCCAGCACGCGTAAATCCATCCCGGCACCGTGGCGGGATGAATCATGCACCGTGACCGCGCGATACTGGCGAATCTGTTCGCGCAGCAGCGGTTCGGGCTCCGCCGCCAGCGGATGGTCAGGAGCGACAGCGAACACATACTCCAGCCAGCCCAGCGGCTGGCAGACAATCTCTTTGCGCGTGGCGGGTTCCTGGACCGCGCCAAAGACAATGTCCGCTTCGCCGTAGTGCAGCGCTTCCCAGCAGCCGGCCAGCACGTCCTGACGGAACTGCAGCTGGGTGTGCGGGTGCTGCTGATAAAATTCGTCAATCAGCGGCGTGAGGATGCTAAACGGCAGCGAAGCATCCACGCTGATGGTCAGCAGACTCTCCCAGCCGCTCTCCACGTAGCGCGCCTGCTGCTCCAGCTCGTTCACCGCACGCAGCAGCGTCCGCCCTTTTTCCAGCATCAGACGGCCGGTCGGCGTGAACGTGGCGCGATGGCCGGAGCGGTCGAGCAGCGTGATTTTTAAATCGCTCTCCATCTTCTGCACGGTATAGCTCAACGCCGACGCGGTTTTGAACAGTCGCGCGGCCGCAGCGGCAAAGGTGCCATGACGATCGAGCGCATCCAGAATCAGCAGCGCCTCCAGATTTAAACGCATTCCCTACCCTCCGTAAAAAAAAGTTGAACGACAACGTAAAAACAATCCGTTATCAATAACTGCTGTCATTTCGTATTTTTTTCCTCATCGGCGCAAGCATTTTTAACCGCGCATTAACACGGTGGCTGAGGGCCGCTACGCTTAATTTAACGGAGAGAACAGAATGACGACCGCATCCCTGATTTTTACCAACGGTAAGTTTCACACCGTCGACCGCGCAAACCCGCTGGCCACCGCCGTAGCCATCAAAGACGGCAAGTTCCTCGCCGTAGGTAGCGAAGCGGACGTCATGCGCTTTGCCGGCAGCGACACGCAAATCATCGACGCCAAAGGGCACACCGGCATTCCCGGCCTGAACGACTCCCACCTGCATCTGATTCGCGGTGGCCTCAACTACAACCTTGAGCTGCGCTGGGAAGGCGTGCCGTCGCTGGCCGATGCGCTGCGTATGCTGCGCGAACAGGCCCTGCGTACGCCGTCACCGCAGTGGGTACGCGTGGTCGGGGGCTGGAGCGAATTCCAGTTTGCTGAGCGCCGCATGCCGACGCTGGACGAAATCAATGCCGCCGCGCCCGATACGCCGGTCTTCATTCTGCATCTGTATGACCGCGCGCTGCTCAATCGCGCCGCGCTGAAAGTGGTGGGCTACACCAAAGAGACCCCCAACCCGCCGGGCGGCGAAATCCAGCGCGACAGTAATGGCAATCCGACCGGCATGCTGATCGCCCGTCCTAACGCCATGCTGCTGTACGCCACGCTGGCGAAAGGGCCCAAACTGCCGCTGGAACAGCAGGTTAACTCGACGCGTCAGTTTATGCGCGAGCTGAACCGCCTCGGTCTGACCAGCGCCATTGACGCCGGCGGCGGCTTCCAGAATTACCCGGACGATTACGACGTGATCGCCGAACTGCACGCGAAAAAGCAGCTGACGGTACGCATCGCCTATAACCTGTTCACCCAGCGTCCCGGCCACGAGCTGGAAGACTTTGAGAAGTGGACCGATATGCTGAAGCCGGGCCAGGGCACCAACTTCCTGCGCCACAACGGTGCCGGTGAAATGCTGGTGTTCTCGGCGGCGGACTTCGAAGATTTCCTCGAACCGCGCCCGGATCTGGCACCCGGCATGGAAGATGAGCTGGAGCGTGTGGTGCGCCACCTGGTGGAGCATCGCTGGCCGTTCCGCCTGCACGCCACCTATAACGAATCAATCAGCCGCATGCTGGATGTGTTTGAGAAGGTGAATTGCGACATTCCGTTCAATGGCCTGCACTGGTTCTTTGACCATGCGGAAACCATCACTGAAGCCAATATTGAGCGGGTAAAAGCTCTCGGCGGCGGGCTGGCGGTGCAGCATCGCATGGCTTTCCAGGGTGAATACTTTGTCGATCGCTACGGTAAAGAGGCCGCGAAGCAGACGCCGCCGGTGGCGCGCATGCTGGAGGCCGGCGTGCCGGTGGGCCTCGGTACCGATGCCACCCGCGTCGCCAGCTATAACCCGTGGACCGCACTGTACTGGCTGGTTTCAGGCCGTACCGTCGGCGGGATGCAGCTGTACGATGACAACGCACGCATCGACCGTGAAACCGCACTGATGCTGTGGACCAAAGGCAGTGCCTGGTTCTCCAGCGAGCAGAGCGCCAAAGGTGAGATCAAAGTCGGCCAGCTGGCGGATCTGGTGCTGTTATCGAAAGATTTCTTTAGCGTGCCGGAAGAGGAGATCAAAGGCATTGAATCGGTGCTGACGCTGGTGGATGGCAATGTGGTGTATGCCGCCGGCAGCTTCACGCCACTGGCACCGCCGCCGGTACCGGTGTTGCCGGAGTGGTCGCCGGTGGTTACCGTGCCTGGTCACTACCGCAGCGCCCCGCCGCAGACCAGCGGCCGCGCCGCGCGGATGCCGCAGGTACACCAGTGCAGCGGCCCCTGTGGCGTGCACAGCCACGCTCATGATGTCGCGCGCCAGTCATCGGTGCCGGTGTCAGACAATAACGCGTTCTGGGGTGCGCTGGGCTGTTCCTGTTTTGCGTTTTAAGTGATAAAAGGGTGCGGGCGCTGGCCCTCACCCCACCGATATATTGCCTGCCAGGCCAAAGCCCTGCTTACCGTTCTTCTTAATCTGGTACATCGCGCCATCCGCCCTGGTCAGCGCGTCGTCGAAGCTGTCGCGCCGGTGTACCGGGGCGATACCGATCGAAGCACCAATCCGCGCATGACCATTGTCGACGTCAAACGGCGTCAGCGCCGCATCCAGCACCGCCTGCGCCAGAATGCGCACCTTCGGGTAATCAATCAAAAACGGCAGCAGCAGCACGAACTCATCGCCGCCAAGCCGCCCGACGATGGCCTCTGACGGCAGCAAATCGCGGATGCGCTGGCTGAGCTGAATCAGCACCTCGTCACCGCTGCGATGGCCGAGCGTGTCATTGACGTGCTTGAAGTTGTCGAGGTCGATAAACGCCACGCACAGCGGCCCGGCGCGTTGCAGCTGGCTAAAATGCGCCTGCAGCGCGTGGCGGTTGGGCAACGCGGTTAACGGGTCGTGATGCGCCAGCAGGGAGAGCTGGGCTTCGTAATTCTTCTCTTTGGTCATGTCGATGTGGGTGCCGGTCACTTTGAGCGGATTCCCCTGCTCATCCCACTCGCTGACGCGGCCGCGATCCAGCACCCAGGTGATTTTGCCGTTCTTGCCGATCATACGGTGCAGCGCCTCGTAATAGGGCGCGCGTCCTTCAATATGATCGTAAAAGGCGCGCAGCACCTCATCGGCATCTTCCGGATGCAGGCACTCGCGCCAGGCATCAAAGCGCGCTTTGGTCTCTTTCGCCTGAAAGCCGAGCATCGCGCCCCAGCGCCGGTTAAAAATCACCAGCTTGCCGCTGGGAATATCCAGTTGCCACAGGCACAAGCCGGTGCCGTCCAGCGCCGCGTTCAGCTTATTACGCGCGTCGTGCGCCAGGCGCTTGAGGCGCGCATTGTGCTTTTTCAGGTTCTGAATCTGCTGGCGCAGCGCTTCTTCGGACATAGTTGATCGCTGGAGAGAAAATAAGGGCTATTTTGCCTGCACGATAGATTCTGTAAATAAAACAAATGAAAAGGCGATTAGCGTCGGAAAATTGCGCCGGGTTCAGCAGGAATGGCGAAGCAACGCGGTAATTTCAGCAAACAAAACTTACACTTACTAAAAATAGCAGCGCGCTTCGCTTCGGTGCGCCGGCGGAACCTGGCTTTCACCAGGAATTTTCTCTCCTGTTTTTAAGAAATTTCTTAAGCGCGATTTAAGTCCACTTGTATTAAGTCGCTGTTGAAGGATGCCTGACGCGCAACGTGCCGTCAGAGAAGAAGCGCAGTCATGGTGGCGGCGCGCGCAACCGGTCCAGCGAGTGAAATCATCCGTGAGTAAACGCATCCTCAGCCTCCTTCTGTTACTGGGCTTTTGCCTGTCTGCCTGGGGTGCAACCACGTTAAATTTCTCGCCGCGCTATGGTCTGGTAGCACCGGAAGTCACGCTGTCGCCGCAGAGCCAGCAGTGGCTGAAACAGCACTCTGTACTGCGCGTCGGCGTGTGGAACAATCCGCTGCCGCCCTATTCCGTGTCGTTTGAAGCCAATACCTACGAAGGACTCTCGGCCGATTATCTGGCCATTGTGGCGAAGGCGTTAAATCTGCCGGTGAAAATCAAGGTGTATAAAACCCGGCTGGAGCTGGTGGATGCGCTCAACGACGGTGAAGTCGATCTGATTCCTTACTACACGCTGGCCGCCAATCAGGATACGCATCTGGCGCTAAGCCTGCCGTATTCACTGGCGCGCAGCGTATTAATCAGCAAACGTAACGCGACCTTCGACAGTGAGCTGAAAAATAGCCGCTATCGTCTGCTCTATTACGGTGATGCGGAACTCAAAGCACTGCTGCACAAGCGCTATCCGCGCGCCACGCTGGCGCCGGCCGCGCCGCCGCTGTGGGCCTACACCGACACCGCGTTCAGCGAAAACACCCTGTTCTGGAGCAACAGCGCCACTCAGCGCTTTCTTTCGCATCGCGGCCTGCAGAATGTGATTGAAGCGCACAGCACGCCGTACACCAACGATGTCGACGCGCGCTTTGCCAGCAACAGTGCCAATCTGCCGCTGATCGCAGCCATTGATGAAATCCTGAAAAACATTCCGCTGCGCAACGCGGTACAGATTGCGGAAGCCTGGAGCCTGGATTATCAGTCGGTGGTTAAGAACCATCCGCTGGATCTCAGCGACAAAGAGGCCGCGTGGCTGGCAGAACACCGCGAGATCACCGTTAACTACGATCCTTCGCATACGCCGTTTACCTTTATTGATAACCGGCAGCGCGTGGTCGGCTTGAGCGTGGACCTGCTGAAAATGATTTCCCAGCGCACCGGCATTCGCTTTCGCTACAACCCGATTCAGGGGTTGAGCAACATGCGCGATACGCTCAACCGCCAGCGCGATGCGATTATCGCCGTCAGCGACGCCACCGCGCAGCAGGACGACAAAATCCGCTACACCCGCTCCTACATCTACTCGTCGTGGGTAGTGGTGACGCGCAAAGACAGCCCGTGGAAAAGCTTTGATGAGATGGCGGGCAAGCGCGTCGGAATCTATGAGCGCGCCTACTATCGTTACGATTTACGTGAGCGCTGGCCGGGCATCAACTTTGTCGAAAATGGCGTGTCGATCGATTCGCTCGGTCAGCTACTCGATAAGCAGCTGGATGGCTTTATCGTGCCGTACGAGTCGTCGCTGTTTCTGCTCAACAATCACTTCAATGACAGCTTCAAAGTGGCGTTTGTCGCGCCGCTGCCGATGTTCCGCATGGCGATGGCGGTCAATGGGCAGGATCAGGTGCTGCTGTCGATCCTTAACAAAGCGCTGTCCGATATTCCGCAGCCGACCATGCAGTCGCTGATGGAGCGCTGGATCAAATACACGCCGCCCGCCACCAGCACCTCGTGGCAAAGCTATCGCAGCTATATATTGCGCATCGTCGCCGTGGCCGGGCTGGGCCTGCTGTTTTTCCTGTGGCGTAACCATCTGCTGAAAGCCTCGCTGGCCAAACAGCGCGAGCACGAGCGTGAAATCAGCGAGCAGCTGGCGCATATCGAAGCGCTGATGGCCGACCTGCGCAAAGCCAACGAAGTCGCGGTGCGCGCCAGCGAAGCGAAAAGCACCTTCCTGTCGCACATGAGTCATGAAATCCGCACACCGCTGGCGGCGCTGATTGGCCTGCTGGAAATTGAGCATCTCGGCCAGAGTAATGAACAGCAGCGGCAGAAGAACATTGATGTCGCCTGGGAGTCGTCGCGTTCGCTGCTGTCGCTGGTGGGCGATATTCTCGACCTGGCCAAAATCGAATCCGGGCATTTCAGCGTGCAGCTGCAGCCGATGTCGCTCAGTGAAGTGGTGCGGGATTGCGAAGCGCTGTTCCGCCAGGTGGCGTTCAACAAAGGGCTGGCGCTGAATATCGTGCTGGAGCTGGAGCAGGACCAGGTGCTGTTTGACCCGGTGGCGCTGAAGCAAATTCTCTCCAATCTGGTGAGCAACGCCATCAAGTTTACCTCGCACGGCGAAGTGGAAGTGGCGCTGTATCAGGCAGAGAGCACGCGGCCGGAGTATGTGCTGGAGGTGAGCGACAGCGGAGTTGGCCTGACGGCAGAGCAGCAGCAGGCGATCTTCGAGCCGTTCATTCAGGTCGATCAGGGCAGCAACCGCGCCAGCGGCACCGGGTTAGGCCTGAATATCTGCCGCCGGCTGGCGGTGATGCTCGGCACCGAGCTGCACGTCGAGAGTGAACCGGGTAACGGCAGCGTGTTTATGCTGCGCTTCCGCGCGGAAGCGGCGAGCATTGAACATGAGCAGCCCGCCCTGCCACAGCCGGTGGAGCCAGCAAAACAGGCTGCACTGCGCATTCTGATTGTCGATGACAACGCCACCAACCGCCTGCTGCTGGCCCAGCAGCTGCGCTACGCCGGGCACCATGTACTGGTGGCGGACGGTGGTGCGGCGGCACTGGCGCTGTGGCGCGAAAATCAGCCGGACCGCGTAATTACCGACTGCAACATGCCGGAGATGGACGGCTTCGAATTCACCCGCCAGCTGCGCGCCGAAGAGAAGCGCCTGGTGCGACGCGCGGTACCGGTTTACGGCCTGACGGCGATGGCGGAAGAGCGCGTGGCGCAGCTGGCGCAGGACGCCGGCATGAACGGTTGTCTGTTTAAACCGCTGGAGCGCGCGCAGCTGCTGCAGGTGATCACCGGCGCACCGATGAACCCGACGCGCGACGATACCCTGCTGACGCTGGAAAATCTGGCGGCAAACAACCCGCAGGCGTGGCGCGACCTGGTGACCACCGCGCGCCAGCAGAACAGTTACGATCTCGCCCAGCTGACGCAGGCGGTGGCTGCGAACAATTTTGCTTCGGCGCGTCACGCCGCGCATCAGCTACTCGGCAGTGCCCGAATGCTGCGCGCCGACGCGCTGCAACATCGCTGCCGCGCCGCCGAACAGGCCGCGGAGCATCAAGATAGTGCGCTATTACAGCAGCTGCTGCCGGAGGTCGCCGGGGCGGTGGCCGAGCTGGATGCGCTGTTCCTGCGTGCCCTGGAAACGCCCATTCCTGAAGAGGTGATTTAATGAAAGAGAGCGCAATCTGGCAGATTGCCGTGCTGGACGATCATCCGCTGATCGGTAAAGCCATGCAGTACCGTTTAGCGCAGGAGCCGCAGCTCGATCTGGCCGGGGCCTTTGCCCAGCGCCAGCAGCTGATGACCTTCCTGCAGCGCCAGCCGATCGATATCCTGGTGCTGGATTACATGCTGGGTGAAGACCAGCTCGATGGGCTGCAAATGGTAAAACAGCTGCGCCTGCACTACCCGCAGCTGAAGATTCTGGTGTCGTCCGCGGTGGAGAAGCCGGCGATTGTTCAGCTATTGCTGAAAGCCGGTGTGCAGGGATTTGTCGGTAAAAGCCACGATCAGGAGGTGCTAATCGACGCCATTCATCAGATCTGTCGCGGCAAGCGTTTCCTGACGCCGGACATGATGCTGGAGCTGGATAAATTCCAGGAGAGCGACCGTGAAATGCACGACTACCTGACGCCGCGCCAGGTGGGCGACGACATTACCCTGATGCTGCGCGAGCTGAGTCCGCGCGAAATCGAGGTGATTCGCTGCTATCTGGATGGGTTGAGCATTACGCAGATCGCCGGTAAATACGCGCGCAGCCGCAAAACCATCAGCGGTCAGAAGCAGACCGCGCTGCGCAAACTGGGGCTGCGCTCGGATCTCGAACTGTTTAAGTACAAGCAGTATTTCACCGAGCTGGTGACCACCCAGTAAGCGACTGCGCTGCGGATAAAACCGGTTCTGTGACGCGGATCATGGCTTAATCGCCGCACAATGCTGCCCTCATGAATTCTAGTATGGTAGTTTAGCCATTATCATACAGACACGATGACGGTGGATGACATAATGCAGCTGACAATGCGGTGGTTTGGGCCGAAGGAAGACAAGGTTTCGCTGGAATATATTCGCCAGGTGCCGGGCGTACGCGGCGTGGTGGGCGCACTTTATGATGTGCCGGTGGGCGAAACCTGGCCGCAGGAGAAGATCCAGGCGCTGGTCGATCAGGTGCACGCAGCCGGACTGACAGTTGAAGTGATTGAGAGTGTTAATATTCACGACGACATCAAGATCGGCCTGCCGAGCCGCGATCGCTACATCGCTAATTATCAGCAAAGCATCCGCAACCTGGCGGCCGCCGGGGTAAAAGTGATCTGCTACAACTTCATGCCGGTGTTTGACTGGATGAAGACGGATATGAATTATGTGCTGCCGGATGGCTCCATCACCATGGCCTTCGAGAAACAGGGCATCGATAAAAGCCTCGACGAGGTGGTGAAAGAGGTGCTGGGCAGCGCCAACGGCTTCGCGCTGCCGGGCTGGGAGCCGGAACGGCTGGCAAAAGTTCAGGAACTGTTTGCCAAATATCAGGACGTTGATGACGCGAAGCTGCGTGAAAACCTCGCCTATTTCCTCAAAGCGGTGATCCCGGTGTGCGAAGAGGTGGGCGTGAAGATGGCAATCCACCCGGACGATCCGCCGTATTCGATCTTCGGTCTGCCGCGCGTGGTGAAGAACCGCGACGATCTTGACTGGATCTGTAACGTCGTCGATTCTGAAGCCAACGGCATCACGCTGTGCACCGGATCGATTGCCGAGGATCCGCAGAACGATGTCTATGCCATTCTGGCCGAATTCTCGCGCCGCAAACGCATCCCGTTTGCCCACGTGCGCAACATCAAGATCATCCGCGATAAAGATTTCTACGAGTGCGCGCATCCGACGGAATATGGCTCGCTGGATATGTATAAAGTGCTGCAGTCGATGTATGACAACGGCTTTGACGGCTATATCCGTTCGGATCACGGCCGCTTTATCTGGGGTGAAACCGGACGCCCAGGCTACGGTTTGTACGACCGCGCGCTGGGCACCACTTATCTGCTGGGCCTGTGGGAAGCGCTGAGTAAACGTTAATGGGCTACGATCTGGCGCTCACCCTTGCGGCTTTTTCAGTAACGGCACCAGCAGCGCCGCGACGAAAAATCCTGTCATGATCAGCCAGAACGCGTCGGAAAAAGCCTGGGTGCGCGCTTCACGCAGCGTCAGCGCCGCCAGCGACTGCAGCGCGGCCGTATGCGCGGCATCCGGGCTCAGGCCGCTGGTCATCAGCGCCTGAGCGCGCCCCTGCAGAAAATCACCCAGCGTCAGGCTGGCGCTGTTGAGATGATCCGCCAGCCGGCTAAAGTGCAGGTTGGTGCGGTCGTTGAGCACCGTACCGCACAGGGCAATACCAATCGCACCGCCAAGGTTGCGCATCAGATTAAACAGACCAGACGCGAGCTTCAGGCGTGCCGGTGGCAAGCTGCCCAGCGTCAGGGTTACCGTCGGTGCCACGGCAAACTGCTGCGCCATACCGCGAAATGCCTGCGGAAACAGCAGCTCCTTCGCCCCCCAGTCATGGGTAATCGGCACGAAGAAATGCATCGACAGCGCAAAACAGATCAGCCCCGCCGCCAGCAAAATACGCAGATCGACGCGGTTCGCCAGCCAGGCATACAGCGGGATCGACAGAATCTGAAACACCCCGGTGGAGAAGATCGCCAGTCCAGTCTCCAGTGCGCTGAAGCCGCGCACCTGGCTGAGAAACAGTGGCGTAAGGTAAATGGTGGCGAAGATCCCTACGCCCGCCATAAACGAGAAGTAGCAGCCGAGGCTAAAGTCGCGGTCCCTGAGCGCGCGTAAATCGACGATCGGTTTGGCATGCCGCAGCGTGCGGATCACAAACAACACGCCCGCCGCCAGCGCAATCCAGCCGGTGGTGGCAATGGTGTCATCATCAAACCAGCCCCAGCGCGGCCCCTCTTCCAGCGTATATTCCAGACAGCCGAGCGCCAGCGCCAGCAGCACGATGCTGAGATAATCCGCGCCGCGCAGCAGTTCACGGTTGGGCGCGTCGATGTTCACCAGCAGCGGAACCGCAATGGTGATGTAAATACCGGGAATGATGTTGATGAAAAACAGCCAGTGCCAGCTGAAGTTATCGGTGATCCAGCCGCCAACGGTCGGGCCAAGCGTCGGCGCCAGCGACGCCAGCGCGCCGACGGTCGCGGCAGCAATCACCCGCTGCCGGCCCTGGAAAAAGGCGAAGGCGGTAGTGAACACCAGCGGGATCATCGAGCCGCCAGCCAGCCCCTGCAGCGCACGGAACGCGATCATGCTCTGAATGTTCCACGCCCAGCCGCACAGCAGGCTCATCAGCGTAAAGCCGCAGGCCGAAGCGGCGAACAGCCAGCGCGTAGACAGCACGCTGGCCAGCCAGCCGGAGAGCGGAATAATGATGATTTCGGCGATCAGGTAGCTGGTCTGCACCCAAACGGTTTCATCATCGCCCGCCGACAGGCCACCACCAATGTCGCGCAGCGAAGCTGAGACAATCTGGATATCCAGCAGCGCGATAAACATGCCGATGCACAGGGTGGCAAAGGCGAAGACTTTCCGGCTGACCGGCATCTGCGCGGGCGCGATCGGCGCGGCGACCACGCGGCTCATTGCGCGCTGCGCTCATCGACGGTCACGGTCACCGACAGTCCCGGACGCAACAGCCCGAGCGTGGCCGCATCGCCGTCCAGCGCAATGCGCACCGGCACGCGCTGGACGATTTTAGTGAAGTTACCGGTGGCGTTTTCCGCCGGCAGAATGCTGAAGCGCGAACCGGTGGCCGGCGACAGGCTGGCGACATGCCCGCTGAAGGTGCGGCCTGGCAGCACGTCCGCCACAATCGTTGCCACCTGGCCTGGCCGCATGTGCGCCAGCTGGCTCTCTTTAAAGTTGGCGTCAATCCACAGCCCCTGCGCCGGCACCAGCGACAGCAGCTGCGTGCCGCTGCTGACATACGAACCAGCCCAGGCACGGCGATTGCCGATTACGCCATCAAACGGCGCGCGGATAGCGGTGTATTCCAGATTGAGCTGTGCCAGCGCCAGGTCGGCCTGCGCCTGTGCCAGCGCGGCGTGCGTCTGCTGCTCGCGTGCATCCAGCACCTGCAGCTGACGTTCGGCGACCGCGCGATCGGCACGGGTTTTGCCCTCCTGCGCCAGCGCCTGATGGTAATCGGCCTGCGCATGATCGCGAATCTGCTGCGACACCGCAGCGCTGCTCACCAGCGCGTCATAGCGGCGCTGGTCGGCGGTGGTTTTCTGCGTCACCGCCTGCGCCGCCAGCAGCGCAGCACGCGCGCCGTCGATGGTGGCCAGCTGGAGCTGGCGCGTGGCGGCGATATCCTGCAGCGCCGCCTGCTGCGTGGCGACTTCGCCCGCCGCACGGTCAACCGCCGCCCGATAGTCGCGGTTATCCAGCTGCACCAGCAGGTCGCCCTTTTTAACCGCCGCATTATCCTGCACCGCCAGGGTCTGGACATAGCCGGACACTTTGGCCGAAATCGCACTGATATCTGCGCCGACGTAAGCATCATCGGTCGAAGGCATAAAGCGCGCGCTGTGCCACCAGTAATAGCCATAGCCGGCCAGCGCCACGCCGCCGCAGGCCAGCATCAGCAGCAGTGCCGCTTTTTTCCGCGTCAGGCTCATGGTTCGTTCCCGGCCACCGTCTGCGGGGCGAATTTTTGCGCCGTATCGCCCGCGCGCTTTCTCGCCAGATACTGCTGGCGGTAGTGCATCATCGGGCTGGCCGCCGGGCCAGGCACCATCTGGTATTTGTCACTGGAGAGCGGCTGGCCGGTGGCGCTGTCGACCATTTGCGGCGTCACCGGGCGCTGAGTGGCGCTTTCAACCAGCTGCATCTGCCGCCCTTCCGGTGAAAAGTGGGTGCTGCCCCACTCGGCCAGCGCCAGTATTACCGTACGAAAATCGCGGCCCGCCGCAGTGAGCTGGTACTCGTAGCGTGCCGGAGCGTCGCTGTAACACACCTTTTCCAGCAATCCATCCTCTACCAGCTCTTTCAGCCGGCGCGACAGAATATTGGGTGCCACGCCGCTGCTTTTCTGAAATTCATCAAAGCGGGTAAAGCCGGCCAGCGCATCGCGCATGATCAGCATGCTCCAGCCATCGCCGACGCGTCCAAGGCTGCGTGCGATAGGGCACGGCATATTACACAGAGGTTGGTTTTTCATGGGCCAGTTCCCGATGTGAAGTCGATGCGGGATACTGTGGCAGGGTAACTTTCATTTTGCAAGTCACTTGCAGAATGAAAGTAATAAACAGAACGTCAGCGCGCGTCCTGGCGCAGCCTCACAGCCTGTCGATCAATTCCTGCCGGTGGTCATGCAGCAGACGCAGCATTTCACGCAACAGCGGATCTTCGTTGCCCTTCTGCCACGCAATACTCAGCGGCAAGCCTTTGATCTGCTCCGGTAGCGTCAGCGCGATATAGCGCACGCTGTCGCTGTTCATGGTGCGATAAGAGGCTGGCACCACCGCCAGACCGAGGCCGGCGGACACCAGGCTGAGAATGGTTTGCTTCTCTTCGGCATATTGCGCGATATGCGGCGTCAGGCCGGCCTGCTTAAACAGGCTGATGGTGAGATCGTGGCTGTGCGGCCGGGTGCGGCGGTCGGGAATGATCATGGCTTCATGCTGAAAATCTGCCACCGTCACCTGCGCTTTTTCCGCCAGCGGATGCGTCAGTGGCACTGCCAGCACGCAACTTTCGCGGGTAATAAAACGCAGCGCCAGGGACGCATCCATACGCTGCGGCGCACGGATAATAATCATATCCAGCCAGCCGGATTTTAATTTGGGAATCAGGTTAAGGGTTTTATCTTCGATAATATGGATATCGCTCAGCGGATGACGCGGCACAAATAAATTCAGCAGTGCAGGAACTAAACCGCGCGCGGCGCTATCGATAGCGCCAATGCGTAATGTCCGGCGTTCATCTTTTAATCCGCCTTTAAAACGCAGCGCCAGCGCATCAAACTGATCGATCAGTTTTCCCGCTTCGTCAAAAAACAGGGCTCCCTCGGCGGTTAATGAAACATTGCGCGTTGAGCGGTTTAACAGGCGCACGCCGAGATCCTCTTCCAGCAGGCGAATAAAGCGGGAAAGTGATGCAGGCATCATTTCCATACTTTGTGCCGCCCGACCGAAATGCAGTTCTTTACCCACCGCGACAAAACAACGCAATTGATTTATATCCACATTTCCCTCACCGCACGATTATTCAAATAGTTTATATAATCCACGCCTGATGATCGCGCAATACAAACCTGCATACTGCATTCGACAACCAGAAAATAATACTACCCTACACAATCTGGAGCACTTTAATATGAACTCTCACCTCGAAAAAAGGGTGATGCGTAAAGTGACGTTGCGCATTGTGCCCTTCATCATGCTGCTTTATTTCATCGCATTTCTCGATCGCGTCAATATTGGTTTTGCCGCGTTAACCATGAATCAGGATTTAGGTTTCTCGCCCACGGTATTTGGTTTTGGCGCCGGGATCTTTTTCCTCGGCTATTTTCTGTTTGAAGTCCCGTCGAATTTAATTTTGCACAAAGTGGGCGCACGCATCTGGATCGCCCGCGTGATGATCAGCTGGGGATTGGTCTCCGGCTGCATGGCGCTGGTGCAGGGCACCACCAGCTTCTACCTCCTGCGCTTTCTGCTCGGCGTGGCGGAAGCCGGTTTCTTCCCTGGCATCATTCTCTACCTCAGCTACTGGTTCCCGGCGGCGAAGCGCGCGCAGGTTACCGCCATCTTCATGGCTGCAGCCCCGCTCTCTACCGCGCTCGGCTCGCCGGTCTCTGCCGCGCTGCTGGAGATGCACGGTCTGCTGGGCTACGCCGGCTGGCAGTGGATGTTTGTATTAGAAGCGATTCCGGCGTTGCTGCTGGGCATCGTAGTGCTGTTTTTCCTTACCGACCGTCCGGCGCAGGCTAAATGGCTGAACGCAGAAGAGCGGCGCTGGCTGCAGGAGACCATGCAGGCTGAAGAGCAGGCACGGTCGACGCAGCACGGCCACAGCAGCGCCTGGCGCGGGCTGGCGGACAAGCGCGTACTGGCCCTGGCGCTGGTGTACTTCGGCACGTCGGCCGGGCTGTACACGCTGGGGATCTGGTCACCGCAAATTATTCGCAGCTTCGGCGCCTCCTCGCTGGAAATCGGCTTCCTCAATGCTTTCCCGGCGGTGATCGGCGTGATTGGCATGATCCTGTGGGCGCGTCACTCCGATCGTCGCGGCGAGCGCAGCTGGCACGTCATTGGCGCCTGTTTACTGGCTGCCGCCGGGCTGATTTACGCCGGTAACGTCAGCACGCTGCTGGCGGTGATTATTGCGCTGACGCTGGTCACGGTCGGCATCAGCGCCTCCAAACCGCCGCTGTGGAGCATGCCGACGCTGTTTCTCAGCGGGCCGGCCGCGGCCGCCGGCATCGCCACCATTAATTCCATCGGCAATCTCGGCGGTTTTGTCGGCCCGATGATGATTGGCGTGATCCGCCAGCAAACCGGCAGCTACACCTGGGGACTCTATTTCGTCGCCGCGCTGCTGGCGTTGTCCGCGCTCATCGTGCTGATTCTCGCCGCGCACACGCCAAAACCGCAAAGCGCCGATCTGCCTCATCCTCATACCCATTAATTGACTGGAGAAGACTATGCGTAACTACAAAATTGCCGCGATTCCGGCAGACGGTATTGGCCCGGAAGTGATTTCGGCTGGCGTTGAGGTACTGCAGGCGCTGACGCGGCACGATGAACAGCTGACGTTTGACGTGCAGACCTTTGACTGGGGCTCGGACTACTACAAACAGCACGGCGTGATGATGCCGGAAGATGGCCTGCAGACGCTGAAGCAGTTTGATGCCATCTACTTTGGCGCGGTGGGCGCGCCGGACGTGCCGGATCACATCACGCTGTGGGGGCTGCGCCTGCCGATTTGTCAGGGCTTCGATCAGTACGCCAACGTGCGGCCTACCAAAATTCTGCCGGGCGTGACCTCGCCGCTGCGCAACCGTGGACCGGGCGATCTTGACTGGGTCATCGTGCGCGAGAACTCGGAAGGGGAATACTCCGGCAACGGCGGCCGTGCGCACCGCGGCCTGCCAGAAGAGGTGGGCACTGAAGTGGCGATTTTCACCCGCGTCGGCGTGACGCGCATCATGCGCTACGCCTTTAAACTGGCGCAGTCGCGGCCGCGCAAACTGCTGACGGTGGTGACCAAATCCAATGCTCAGCGGCACGGCATGGTGATGTGGGATGAAATTGCGGCGGAAGTGGCGCAGGAGTTTCCGGATGTGCAGTGGGACAAGATGCTGGTGGATGCCATGACGCACCGCATGACGCTGCACCCGCAATCGCTGGACACCATTGTCGCCACTAACCTGCATGCGGATATTCTCTCCGACCTCGCCGGCGCGCTGGCCGGCAGTCTCGGCGTCGCGCCGACTGCCAATATCGATCCGGAGCGGCGTTTTCCGTCGATGTTCGAACCGATTCACGGCTCGGCGTTTGATATCACCGGCAAAGGCATCGCTAACCCGATCGCCACCTTCTGGACGGCGGTGCAGATGCTGGAACATCTGGGCGAACGCAACGCGGCCGCGCTGATAATGCAGGGCATTGAACATGTATGCGCGGCGGGCATTCTGACGCCGGACGTCGGCGGCAGCGCCACCACCGCTGACGTGACGCGCGCGCTGGTGCAGTTTATTGAAGCCAAATCTCAGGTGGCGGCAACCGCCTGAGCCGAAAGGCGGGGTGTTACAGCGCCGCCGCCAGCCGGTCCAGCGCCAGCAGGATGCCATAACGCCGCGCCGGTGCTGCATCCGGCAGCGGCAGCCAGTAGTTGGCCTGGCTGGCGAGATCCAGCGCCGCCGGGCACAGCGCCATCACTGGGGTCTGCTGGATGTGAGCGTGATGCACCGCGCTGAGCACGCTGCTGTTGATGGTGTCCGGCGCGAGGATCAGCAGCAGATCGTCCGGCTGCAAACGGCTGAGCGTCAGGCGCAGCAGGTTGTCGTCCTGGATCCACGCCAGCGCCAGCCCGGCTTCACTCAACCGCTGCTGCACTTCCGCCACCAGCGGCGTGTGCTGGCCGGCGGCACCGATCAGCAACACGCTGCGTGCCTGACGCAGCGCCTGCGCCGCCTGCTCCCAGCGGCTGTCATCCAGCTGCTGCCACTGCTGGGTCAGCGCCTGATGCAGACTCACCAGCTGCGGCACCGCACCGTGGCTGGAAGTAGCCGGTTCGGCGCTGGCGCGTGCCAGCCGCATACGCAGATCGCGAATATCGTCGCAGCCGACCGAACGGGCAAAGCGGGTAATGGTCGCCGCACTGACTTCCGCCCGGCTGGCCAGCTGTTCAATGGTGGCCGAGGCCGCGAACGCGGCGTCACGCAGGATGGCGCGCGCCACCCGCTGCTCCTGCTGGCTGAGGGAAGCCTGCCGCTGACGAATCACCGTCATAAACGCACTTTCCTGCTGGCCGGCCTGGCGCACCTGGTGAAGAAAATCATCCAGATCGCGGTAGCCCGCCGAGGCAGCAAAGCGTTGGAGTACAGCCGGGCTGACACCCGCCTGCGCCGCCAGACTCTCCATGGTGGCCTGCGCGCTGGCGTGCAGGTTATCCAGAATAAATCGCGCCAGCTTTGATTCCTGCGCATCAAAACGCGCCGACTGCTGCTGCAGTTGCCAGACAATATCCATTAGCTCATCACATCCTCAGTAACGAACCCTCATGATGCATGAAAATATTTTTCATGGTGAGATTTTTTTCAGCTGAGCGCACTGAATTTTCCTGGAATTAAAGCACTCGCAACAGAAATCATCGTCCCGATCACACCAATGAAAATTATTTTCATGGCAGTTTAAAGATTAAGATATTGATAAATAAGAATTTAAATAACTTTCATCACAAAATCATCTGGCCGCAGGGTATTTACAGTGCGACTGCGACAGGTCTTAAATGCCGGAGTCAATTCACAGGAGGATAAATTATGCGCATTGTTCTTTGCTGTGCCGCCGGCATGTCTACCAGCATGCTGGTGAATAAAATGCAGCACGCCGCACAAGCGCGCGGGCTGGCGATCAACATTCAGGCCGTCCCGGTGGCCGATTTCGAACGTATCCTGCCGGACGCAGACGTGGTGCTGCTCGGCCCGCAGGTGCAGTTTGAAGCTGCCCGCCTCACCGCCATCGCGGCCCCGCAGGGCAAGGCGGTCGCCGTTATCGACATGATGGATTACGGCATGATGCGCGGCGAACAGGTGCTGGATAAAGCGCTGGCGCTGCGCGCTTCCTGATTCTTCGTTTCCCCCAATCTGACTGATAACACACGGCGTTGCGCTGTGGGAGATTCTGCATGCCTGAAGATGACGTAATGGTGGTTCCGGAAGAGGAGATCATGCTGCTGCTGGTGCAGGCCGGTGCTGCGCGCAGCGCCGCTCTCAGCGCCCTGCGGCTGGCGCGCGCCGGCCAGTTTGATGCGGCACAGCAACAGCTGGCGGCGGCACGGGAAAACGTGAGCAGCGCGCATCAGCAGCAGACGGCGCTGATTAGCCTGGACGAAGGCAGCGGCCGGTTGCCGGTTACCCTGATTCTGGTTCATGCCCAGGATCACCTGATGAACGCCATGCTGATTCAGGATTTAGCGGGCGAAATCATTGAACTCTATCGCCGTACCACGGCAGGAGAAAACGATGCTTAAGATAGCAATCATTGGCGGCGGCAGCAGCTATTCGCCGGAGCTGGTGGAGGGAATCATCAACCGTTATGCGCAGCTGCCGGTAACCGAACTGGCGCTGGTGGATGTGGTGGCAGGACGCGAAAAGGTGCAGATCATCGCCGATCTCACGCGCCGTATGCTGCAAAAGAACGGGCTGGAGCAGGTTAAGGTCAGCGTGCATTTCGCGCTGGATGAGGCGATTCGCGGTGCGCGCTTTGTGCTGACACAGCTGCGCGTCGGCCAGCTGGCGGCACGCGCCGCCGATGAACGGCTGGGCCTGAAGTATGGTCGTCTCGGCCAGGAAACCACCGGCGTCGGCGGCTTCGCCAAAGCGCTGCGCACCATTCCGGTGATGCTGGAGATTGCGCGCAAAGTGGAACAGCTGGCACCCGATGCCTTCATCATCAACTTCACCAATCCGGCGGGCATCGTCACCGAAGCCGTGGCGCGCTACAGCAACGCGAAGATCATCGGCCTGTGTAACGTGCCGGTGAATATGCACCATATGATCGCCGGCATGTTACAGGCGCCGTTTGACGAGGTGGCGCTGCGCTTTGCCGGGCTGAATCATCTGGTGTGGGTGCATCAGGTGCTGTGCCGCGGCGAGGACGTGACCGCCGGGGTGATCGAACAGCTGTGCGAAGGCCAGGCGCTGACCATGAATAACATCAAAGAGATGCCGTGGTCGCCGGCGTTTCTGCGCGCGCTGCAGGCGATTCCCTGCCCTTATCACCGCTACTACTGGCAAACACCGCAGATGCTGGCCGAAGAGCAGGAAAAAGCGCAGCACGGCCAGGCCGGAACGCGCGCCGAACAGGTGATGAAAGTGGAAGCCGAGCTGTTCACGCTGTATGCCGATCCGCAGCTGGCGCACAAGCCGGAGCAGCTGAGTTTTCGCGGCGGCGCATATTACTCCGAAGTGGCCGTTGAGCTCATCAGCGCCATCCATAACAATAGCGGGCAAAATCTGGTGGTGAACTGCCAGAACCGTGGGGCGATTCACGGTCTGCCGGACGACGCAGTGGTGGAAGTGAACTGTGTGGTCGATGCGCAGGGCGCGCACCCGCTGGTGTTTGGCGCGCTGCCACCGCTGATGCACGGGCTGACGCAGCAGATTAAAGCCTTCGAGCGATTGACCATCGACGCGGCGGTGCACGGCGATCGCGGTGCCGCGCTGCTGGCGCTGGTCGGCAACCCGCTGGTCGGCGATGTCGCCAGCGCCGAAGCGCTGCTGGACGAAGTGCTGACGCTGAATCAACCGTGGCTGCCGCAGTTTGCGTGATATCCCTGTCGCAAACCGCACCCTGGCCGTCGTGGCGCGCTTCGTCGCGCAATAAATTGCGCCGCGACGGCCGGGTGCAGGTATCCGCTGCCGCGCCGAAATGACACGCATTGACCTGTTAATTTGTTGCGCCATTGTGCCCGAGGAGGCCCTATGTCCAACCGTAATATCATCGAACGTTATGTGCTGCCCGCCGCGCTCAAGGTGGCCGGGCAGAAGCATGTGCTGTCCGTGCGGGACGGCATCATTCTCAACATGCCGTTCATGCTGATCGGCAGCTTTTTTCTGATCTTCGCCTACCTGCCGATCCCGGCGTGGGGGCATCTGATGGCCGACCTGTTCGGCGACAGCTGGCGCAATAAACTGCTCTATCCGGTGCGTGCCACCTACGACATCATGGCGCTGATCTCCAGCTTCGGCATCGCCTACCGGCTGGCAGAGAAATACCGCACGCTCGATCCGCTAACCAGCGGCGCGATGGCGCTGGTGGCGTTTGTGATGACCATTCCGCAGCAGACGCTGTTCGCCCCGGTTGAAGGCGCACCCGCGCAGCTGGTCACTGGCGTGCTGCCGATTTCGCTGATCGGCAGTCAGGGCCTGTTCGTGGCGATTGTGATTGCGCTGCTCTCCACCGAAATCTACCGCTTTGTGCACAGCCGCAACCTGGTGATCAAGATGCCGGAAGGCGTACCGCCGGCGGTGGCGAAATCATTCCTCGCGCTGGTTCCCGGCTTCTGCGTGCTGGCCGTGGTGCTGCTGCTGCGCCTGGCCGTTGAAGCCTCACCGTTCCACGACATCAACAACCTGATCGCCACGGTGATTGGTTTGCCGATGCACCACGTCGGCGGCACGCTGCCGGGGATGATTTTCTCAGTGCTGCTGATTGGCATTCTGTGGACGCTCGGCCTGCACGGCGATGCCATCGTGCTGGTGTTCATTCAGCCGG
Organism: gamma proteobacterium symbiont of Lampromicra miyakona; assembly: GCF_059730895.1. Taxonomy (NCBI): domain Bacteria; kingdom Pseudomonadati; phylum Pseudomonadota; class Gammaproteobacteria; species gamma proteobacterium symbiont of Lampromicra miyakona. Next base: position 3,336,732 of record NZ_AP035932.1, read on the forward strand.
TATGGCTGTCGAACATGAGTGAAAACCTCGAAGCCTTTCAGCATAACCAGCCGATTCCGCACATCTTTACCCAGCAGTTTTACGATTTATGGATTGCGCCTGGCGGCACCGGCGCGCTGCTTGGGCTGGTGATCTTTATGCTGATCCGCGCGCGCAGCCGCCAGATGAAACAGCTGGGGAAAATCGCCGCGCCGGCGGCGCTATTCAACATCAGCGAGCCGCTGGTGTTCGGTATTCCGCTGGTGATGAACCCCTACCTGTTCCTGCCGTTTATCCTGACGCCGGTGCTGCTGGTGATTGTTTCGTGGGCGGCAATGAGCAGCGGTCTGGTGGCGCCGCCAGCCGGCATCGCCCTGCCCTTCACCACGCCAATCTTCGTCAGCGGCTATCTCGCCACCGGCGGCCATATTTCCGGCACGGTGTTGCAGGTGGTCAACCTGACGATTTCGCTGGTGGTCTACTATCCGTTTTTCCGCGTGTGGGATCGCCTGAAGCTGCGCGAAGAGCAGCAGAACGAACAGCAGGCGCAGGCCGCCAGCGGCAGCGCCGTCGTACCTTCCTGAACCATTCCCTGCCGGGTGCGCCCTGCTGCGCACCCGGCCGCATCCTTCCACTTTTTGCAATAATGACTTCGCAGATCTGGCTATTCTGCCAGCAATACGGCTGTGCGAACCTTAGGCCACGGCTCGGGATCACCCCGGCCACTACCTGAGGAATCGCATGATGAAACTGTACAACTTAGCGCTCTCCGGCCACGCTCACCGCGCACTGCTAGCGCTGTCACTGTTCGGCATAGCCCATGAAACGGTCGAAGTCGACCTGCCTGGCGGCGAACATAAAACCCCGGCGTTTCTCGCCATCAACCCATTCGGTCAGGTGCCGGTGCTGGAAGACGATGGCGTTTACATCGCGGATTCCAACGCCATTCTGGTGTACCTGGCGAAGAAATTTAACCGCAGCGACTGGCTGCCGGAAGATGCGCTGGGCGCCGCCCAGGTGCAGCGCTGGCTGTCAGTGGCGGCCGGTGAACTGGCTTACGGTCCGGCGGCGGCGCGCCTGATTACCGTGTTTGGTGCCAAATTCAACGCGGAAGAGGTGCTGGCGCGCGCGCATCTGATTCTTTCCCGGCTGGAAAGCCATCTCAGCCAGCGTGAGTGGCTGGTGGGCGACCATCCCACCATTGCTGACATCGCTTTATACAGCTACCTGGCCGGTGCCCCGGAAGGCAACGTCGAGATGTCCGGTTACCCTGCGGTGAATCAGCTGCTGCGCCGGATTGAAGCACTGCCCGGCTTTGTGCCTTTTCCGCAGACCGCCGCCGGCCTGCGCGCCTGACAGGAGCCAGCATCATGGGCGAGAAACTGATTACGCTGCCGGTATGGCATGACGGTGAAATTGCGCTGCAGCAGCAGGCGGGGGTGGCGGAACGTATGGCCGATGTCGGGCAGCGCGTGATCCGCGATTACATGCCCGATCAGCATCGTGACTTTTACGCGCAGCTGCCGTTTATCGTTGCCGGCAGCGTTGATACACAGGGTGATGCCTGGGCCACGCTGCTGGAAGGCCAGCCCGGTTTTATCTTCTCGCCCAACGCCACCACGCTGGATATCGCGGCCCGTCCTGACGCCAGCGATCCGGCGGCCGGCGGGATGACCGATGGCGCGCCGGTGGGCCTGCTCGGCATTGAGCTGCACACGCGGCGGCGCAACCGCATGAACGGCGTGCTGACGGCGATTGGCGGCGGCCTGCGCGTGCAGGTTGACCAGAGCTTCGGCAACTGCCCGCGCTATATCCATCTGCGCGATTTCCGCTTCGATCATACGCCCGGCAGGGCTTATCAGGGCGAGGTTGAGACACTCAGCGCGCTGGATGACACCGCGCGCACCGCCATCCGGCAAGCCGACACGTTTTATGTCACCACTTATGCCGACCAGGCGCGCCGTCAGGTGGACGTTTCGCATCGCGGCGGCAAAGCCGGTTTTGTGCGCATCGCTGCCGATGATGTACTGACCATTCCAGACTTCAACGGCAACCTGTTCTTCTCCACCCTCGGCAATATCGTGCTCAACGGCAAGGCCGGGCTGCTGTTTATCGACTACGCGAGCGGCGATGTATTGCAGATGAGCGGCGATGCCACGGTGATAACCGATTCCGCCGAAATCGCGGCCTTTCAGGGAGCCGAGCGGCTGTGGCGCTTTAGCGCGCGCCGCATCGTGCGCCGGCGCGCTGCCCTCGCCCTGCGCTGGGCCGATCAGCCAGACGGCGTATCGCCCGCCTCGCTGATGACCGGCGACTGGCCGTCCGCCAGCGAACGCCTGCAGGCGCAGCAGCTGGCGGCGCAGTGGCGACCATTTCGCATCACGCAAATTGTCGATGAGAGCGCGCAGATTCGCTCGTTTCATCTTATGCCGGATGATGGCGCTGGCGTGCTGCCGCATCTGGCGGGCCAGCATCTGCCAATCCGCCTGACGCTGCCGGGCAGCGCTAAGCCGCTGATTCGGCAATACACGCTGTCAGTTGCACCGTCGGATGGTTATTACCGCATCAGCGTGAAGCGTGAAGGCGCCGTCTCACAGTATCTGCACGATGCCCTGCGCGTCGACGATCGGCTGGAGGTGCGCGCACCGGCCGGTGATTTCACTATTGATGCACACGAAACGCGGCCAGCGGTGCTGCTGGCGGCAGGCGTCGGCATCACGCCGCTGCTGGCGATGCTGCGTCATCTGATTTACGAAGGACGACGCAAACGCCGGATGCGCCCGGTGTATTTGCTGCAGTCGGCGCGTAACGTCGCCGAACGCCCGTTTGCGCGTGAGCTTGATGCGCTGCTGGCGGCCAGTGAAGGTGCGTTGAAACTGGTGCGGGTGCTGAGCCAGCCGGGTGCAGCCGAAGCGGGCGTGGATTACGACGTTGCCGGACGCATCGATATGGCGCTGCTGTCGCAGGTGCTGCCGTTCAACGATTACGATTTCTATCTGTGCGGTCCGCCGTCATTTACCCAGGCAATGTATGACGGACTGCGCGGCCTGAATATTGCCGACGCGCGTATTCACGCCGAAGCGTTTGGTCCGTCGTCGCTGCAGCGTCAGCAGGAGGATGCGCCAGAGCCCGCCGCGCTGCCGCCAGTGGCGACCGAAGCGGTGCCGGTGGTGTTTACAGAGTCGCTGAAAGAAGCGCGCTGGACGCCGCAGTCCGGCACGCTACTGGAGCTGGCCGAAGCGCGCGGCCTGAGCCCGGCCTACAGCTGTCGCGCCGGACATTGCGGCAGCTGTAAGACCAGACTGGTGAAAGGTGCGGTGACTTACACTTCCCGGCCAGGCATCACGCTGGCGCAGGATGAGGTGCTGATCTGCTGCGCGGTGCCGGCGCAGGTCGAATACGGGGACGCGGCGGTGCAGCTGGCGTTGTGAGGTGAGTGCCCGGCTATGCAATCAAACCAGCAGGCTGCAGGGCGGGCGGCATCTTACCCGCGCTCAGTTGGTCAGAATCGATTCGATTCCCTGTATCAACGCAGGGAAATAGGATTGATCAATAGCGATCCCGCCAGTCAGTTGCCAGCTATCATATATAGCGGGAGTCGCAGTGAAGTTGAAACCGATTAAATCACTTCCCTCGACAGCATTGAATTCGCAGGTGAACGCTTTCATTCTGGGTGCGAAATTTACCGGCTTAGGTCGTCCATTTTTGTACAGGGATGCATAAAACTCCGATAACATTTCCTTCAGACTTTCAAGGTCGAAAATCGTCAGTTCGCACTGACATTGCAGATTTATACTGCAACCGGCAATTTCCAGCCAGCACATAATCAAATCCAGCCTGCGATCTTCAGGCTCCTCAATTCTTTCGATAAATGAGAAGCGAAATAACGCATCTTCATTTTTGATCTCAAACATTTCTGTCCCGCCACTCAGTCGATATGGAAGTGTGAAATTGTCCAGTCCCGTTCCCTGACCACAACATGTAACGTGTACTCTTTGTGGACATACCTGATTTTATCATGCTCCACAATCTTTTTCAGACGGGTCATTTTTATACGATATAAAAACATGCCGGGCATTTTTTGAGCATCAGGGCTTCGTGAACCATAGCGGATAGCTTTTTCCAGTATATTGACCGGAATATATCTGCCCGACTCGGCCATATGCGCGGCCGTAGTACGTGTAAATTTAAGATTTCGCACGGACAGGCCAACCTTCAGGCGGCCACGCAGCATATTGAGCGTTGCTTCGCTTAGCACACTGCCTATGCTTTTACCCGCAGCGACATCCAGCACCGCCCGACCACTGCTCAACAGGCGAAAAACACCAAATGCAATCAGCGCAATATCTAGCGGATCAATGAGCGGGGTTTGCAACGGAGCTTCTTCAAGCGTGGTAAAACGCCCATCCGCATCATAAACCTGCCACAGTCCGGGAGCCTGCGCGACCGTGTAACCAATACACAGCCCTGTAGCATCATCCACAATTGGACGCGCACCATGTGGAGGCATGAACTGAGGTTTTACAGCATAATACTCATTATGAGGCAGGGGGTTCCTGAAGTTGAAAAAGTACCCCGGCTCATCGGGATCCAGCATCCGTATATCCATCACACCTTCTCAATTCTTCCATAAATCAAATTCCCGCATACAAGAATCGCGAATTATTTAATGAAGTCAAGAGCCGAATTATACTTATAAGTAATATTTCTCAATGAATCAGCTTTGTAACTTATGCATGAGGCCGGTTTTTCAGTTCATCATTAGCCATAAGTTACCTGTTCCCCTGGCAATTTGCTGAACTCGCCGTTGTCCTGTTTTTAGGAGATTCACTAACATTTTCTGGTAATTTTCAGATTATTCGTTTTCTGAATGTCTGACTAACAAACACTTCCCGCGAGATTAAAAAAAAAGAGAAGTTGGTGGGCGATATTTTAAATGATCGCAACAGGTGGCGAGAATTATGGATGAATGAAGGCGAACATTAATCAATGCCAATAAAAAAAGGGTATCAGCGCTAACTGATACCCTTTCAGAAGGTTGGCTTAAAACCAAGCCGGTGCATTTACTCTGCACTGAATGTTGCTGGAACGCCACCTTCTTTCAGTCACCCGTCAGAAAATCTCTTTCTGACCAGTGCCTTATTGTTAGTGGTGCCCGGACGCGGAATCGAACCACGGACACGGGGATTTTCAATCCCCGTGTGTAAGTGTTAATTTTTTCCGCTTTGATTGTTGTGAAATTGCTTATCTCACCTGAATAAACTTCAGGTGTTATAAATGCATTTAAAATCAGATAATTACAAATCACTTGGTGCCAGACCGAAAGTGATTCCAGTTGTTTCAACTAAAGGTGGCGAGGGTAAATCAACCCAGGCCGCAAATCTCGGCGGTTTTCTCGCGGATGCGGGCATCAAAACCCTCATTATCGACGGGGATCACGCTCAGCCAACTGCCAGCAGTATCTATCCCTTAGCATATGAAGCGCCTTGCGGTCTCTATGAGCTGCTCATGCAGACTGCAGACCTCTCACGGCCAGAAAACATAATTTCCCGCACCGAGATCGATAATCTGGACGTCATTGTCTCCAATGATCCCCGCAACCTTTTACCTACCTACATGCTCAATGTTGCCGACGGACGCGTGCGCCTGCGGAATGCGCTGGCGAATCCAGTATTCAGCAGGTATGACGTCATCCTGATAGATTCACAGGGTTCACGTTCGGTGATGTCGGAACTGATTATTCTTGCCGCTACCGGTGAAATGATCGGCATGGTAAAGCCCGTTCTGCCCGATGTCCGCGAATTCATGCGCGGCACAGTTGCTCTTATGGAAGAGCTCCTTCCTTATCTGGCCTTTGGTATCAAACTCCCGCAGATACGCATGCTGGTTAACTGTATGGATTATACGGTGCTGGCCAAAACCACCGTTGAGCATGCTGAAGCCATCATTTCAGGCGGTGATTACAGTCAGCATTCGGACAAAATAGTTATTGAGATGCTTCAGACCAGAATCTATGACCTGGATATCTATAAACATGGTCATGCAGCAGGGCAGCCAGTTCACAGACTCGAGAAGAAAACCAGCCGTAAAAGTGATTCGGCCTTTGATTCCATGCACAACCTTGCATGCGAACTTTTTCCCGAATGGAAAGAGAAGTTTGACGAGCTTGCAGCAGAAGGGGGGCGTAAAGATGACCTCTAATCGCAGAAATATCCCCGGTTTGTTTTCTCTTGATGCTGAACAGTCTGTCATCGGTGGCCTGATGCTGGATAACGATCGCTGGGATGAAGTAGCAATCCGCCTCAGCGCCAGTGATTTCTTCCATAAGGTTCATAAAGCCATCTTTCAGGAAATGACGCGTCTGGTAGCGGCCAGTAAGCCCATAGACCTCGTGACGCTGGCTGAAAGTATTGAAAACCGTGGTAAAGATGCCCTTGACCAACTCGGTGGCTTTGCCTACCTGGCAGAGCTCGCTAAGAATACGCCCAGCGCGGCAAATATCGTTGCGTACTGTGACATCGTGGCAAAATACAGTCAGGGTCGTCAGTTAGCCGCAATTGGTACAGAAATCACTGAATCGGTAAAAAAACCGGGTGCTGATATTGAAAGGGTAATGGAAATTGCCGAGCAGAAAATCACCCGACTTGCCGAGCGAACTGAACCTGAACAGGCAGTTACTCTCATTGATGGTATGGAAAAGCTGCTGGTTGAGCTGGAGCGCCGATGCAATGTCCCTGACGGTATTACCGGTACGCCTACAGGTTTTGAAGACTTCGATGCTATGACCAGCGGTCTTCAGGCTGGCGACTTAGTGCTTATAGCGGCACGTCCATCGATGGGTAAAACGGCGTTGCTAATAAGTTTGCTGATTAATTCCTTAATGAAAAAAAAGGAGTCAAACGGGCAGTTTTACAGTCTTGAACAGCCTACAGAACAGATCCTGATGCGCATGGTTGCTTCACTGGGCAGCATAGACCTGACGCACCTCAAGAGTGGGTTAATGGATGATGAAGACTGGGCGCGAGTGTCAAACGCTTATGGGCTATTAACAGGGGACCTCAAAGATCGCCTCATCATTGATGACACCGGTTCACTGACGCCCGCGATGCTTCGTATTCGCGCCAGACGCAACGCGCGGCGCTATGGTCATCCATCGATTATCGGTCTTGATTACCTGCAGCTGATGCGCTGCCCGGATCAGGAAAACCGCACGCAGGAAATTGCAGAAATATCGCGTTCTCTGAAAGCGCTGGCCAAAGAAATGGACTGCCCTGTTGTCGCGCTGTCACAACTGAACCGACAGCTTGAGAGCCGCGCAGATAAACGTCCGAATAATGGTGATCTTCGCGATTCCGGGGCTCTTGAACAGGACGCTGACGTCATCGTTTTTATCTACCGTGATGAGGTCTACCACGAAAACACGGATGATAAAGGTGTCGCTGAAATCATCATCAGCAAACAACGCCAGGGGCCTACAGGCACAATTCGCCTGCAATATGAAGGTCGTTTCACCCGATTTTCTGACCTGACGGCCAGCGCAGGGAGGACAGCAGCATGAGTAACGTTCGTAACCTGAACATCGGTGCTGCCATGCTGCAACGGGGTAAATCGCCTTCTCAGATCACTGACCCAATGGATGCCGCTTCGTTGCCGGTCAGCGAAATGGCAATGGTACTGACTCTGGATCAGCTGCGCCCGAATCCGGACAACCCCCGTAAAGGCCGCAATCCGCGTTATGAAGAAATTAAAGCCTCCGTGCGTGCTCGCGGGCTGGATTCCATTCCAAAAGTGACCCGCGATCCTCAGGGGGAAGACGTTTACATCTTCAGCGACGGCGGCAACACCCGATATCAGATTCTCTGTGAGTTATGGCAGGAAACCGGCGATGAACGTTTTTATCGCATACACACCATTTTTAAACCGTGGCCCGGGCGACTGAAATGTCTTGTCGGACATTTGGCTGAAAACGACGTCAGGGGAGATCTGAGCTTCATTGACAAAGCATTTGGGATTCACAATGCGAGAATTATTCAGGAAGAGCAGCTGGGAAGGCCTGTTTCACTTCGTGAGTTGTCTGAACTCCTGAACGATGAAGGCTATCCTGTTCACGCATCCAGTATCAGCCGGATGGAGGATACACTCAAATATCTTCATCCGCACATGCCTGACCTTCTGGAAAGAGGACTCAGTCGTGGGCAGGCCCTCCCCATCCTCAACCTCAGAATTCTGGCTGAGAAAGTATGGACTAAATATGACGTATCCGATGATTCGACAGATGAATTTGAGCGGGTATTTGGTGAAGCGTGCAAGAATTTTAATGATCCTGACAGCTTCTCCTTTGATCACCTGCGCGATGAATTAATAGGTCTCCTGGTTAAAGCTCTGCCCCATCCGAGCCTCAATTATGATCGATGGCTGATTGAGCTTGACCCCCGTGAACAGAAGCGCCGTGAGCAGTTTGGTGAGCCGCCACCGCTGCCGGCAATGTCGCCACCACAGGAAAGAGCGACAGGCCGGGAATCCCCGACGTCTAATGTCACTGTTCTGCCTCCGGATACAGATTCCGAAACCCCGGTAACGGGCCTGCGCAGCGGCACCCTGATCACACGCGGTCGTCCCGAGCCAGCTCCGGAACTGCACGCAGGCGCTGAACTACCTGTAAACGCACTGGTAACCGCCGGCAGTGAACCGCGTTGCGAAGTCCAGGATGACCTTATTGGCGGCCGGCCGGTCATTACCGGTGAAACGGCTGGTACGGACAGCATTTCTCTTACTGATTTCAGTCAGAGCACACTGTTATCAGCAATTGGTGAGGAAAATGACCCTCTGCCGGCGTCAGTCAGCTCAGTCTCCTTCGCTGCTACCGGCCTTGAGCCCGTCAGCGATATCTGGCACATCCCGGCACTCCAGGATGATATCGAGCATCTGCAGGATATGGCCTACCGGCTTGTCTTCGAGATTGCTGAGGCGATGGGCTGTGCGGACAACGTGCGGGAGGATAAACACCCTCAGTCATCAGGCTTTGCCGTCTCCGAAACCGGCAGCGAATTTGTCCTCTTCCTGGCAGGCCTGTCCGGCTCACTCCCCAACAAACAGTTCAATATGTTTATGTTCTGTCTGAATTTCTTTGGTACTCAATCTCCGGCTGACGTGGCCGTATTCGACGATGTTACGGTTGTGAAAACAATGCGTCTTATCCGCATTATCCGCCGTCTGCGTGAGCTGCAGCGACTTGCTGCAAAGGGAGGGGAAAATGTCTGATGATCTAAACGATGAAATGGCGCAAGCCAGTACGGCTCTGTTCACCCAGCGCGGCATAGATGCAATCCGGGCGCAGGTGCACTCTGTAAAACCGTCAAAAGCGTTCTGCGAATGCTGCGGAGCAGACATACCGGTCGCTCGCCAGCAGGCTGTGCCGGGCGTGGAATTCTGTGCTGGCTGTCAGGATGTCAAAGAGAAACAGGACCGTCACCGTGCTACCGGGAGCAGGGGGATGCGCTATGTCGGATAACGCAAAAGTCACAGCCCGTATCCGCCGCCTGATGGCGCTGGGCACGCGCAACAGTAATCCTCATGAAGCCGCCCGTGCGGTTGCACTGGCCCAGCGGCTTATGCAGCGTCATGGTATGACGCCAGACATGCTTTCTCTCAGTGGCATCACCGAGTCAGTTTGCCTGAGCCTGACCAGCAATGCAGATAAAGTGCCAGCCTGGCTGAGCTCTCTGGCAACAGTGGTCTGCATGGCCACAGGATGTCGCTGCTGGTTTGGCTGGCATGTTCATGTCAGTTCACAGGGAACCAGCAGCGTTCGCCGTTCACTTCACTTTTATGGCTTCAGCGAACGACCCGAGGTGGCGCTCTACATCTATACCGTTCTGCAGCGCCAGCTGCGCGCCGCGTCTGAAACGCACATGCAACAGTATCGTACCCGTCGAATGCTGCTGCGTACGCTCCGTCGTCGTGCAGATCAGTTCAGGGAGGGCTGGGTATCCGGCGTCTGGCAGGTGCTGCGTTCATTTGCGCCCTCTGAGGAGGAAAATACCGTACTTCAGCGCTGGCTGACAAAGCGCCATGCCGGAGACGCACTGGCCGACGTGACTGTTCGTGAGGCGGGAAGCTGCCGCGGTGACAGCGCTGCCCGGATGGCGGGTTTTCTCGCCGGCCGGGATGCCGACCTTCATCATGGCCTCAGTGGTGAACAGGCTCCCCGGCAGATTTCAGCAGGGGGAGGCTCTCATGACTGATGTTTTTTTATGGTGTGCCTGCCTGTCGGGCTGGCTTTTTGATGTTCTGCTCGTCGCCGACCAGGCGATTTCAGGAGGTGGCCTGTGAGCCAGCATAACTTTTCTAATCTCTCTCAGGCTACCACGGCCATTCTTTCCGCACTGCTGATGGACATCAAAAACGGCAATATCCGCCGCTGCGAGTCACTGGGTATGTCCGTTGAAGAGATCCGTGCGCTAAGTCACCTTAGTCTTGACGAACTGCACTACCTCAGCCAGTCACACGTTTCCGTGCTAGATGTCTCCCTCAATCATGAAAATTTCTGGCTAATGCTGAATCAGGCCCGGAACGAGCAGAAGCGGTTCATGATGATTGACCGTGCACTTGAACTCGGCGGCTCAATGGAGCTTATCGACCGGTACTTTGGCCTGTCACCCTCAGAAGTGAGTGCACGCCGCCGTCTGATGGGCATCGAGTCCCGGCAGGGGCGAACTCAGGCCCTGACAGAGCCTCAGGACGCAGCGCTCTGGATCGAATGGAAAGCCTCAGGTCTGACATCTCCTGATTCCCATCAGGCGCTTGAGGCGATGATGCTCGCGGCGGAGCAGTTGGGTCTTTCCCTGACAGCAGTCTGGAGCCGCGTATGTCAGTGGTGCCGGGAGGCGGGTACCACTGCCCGCACTGCGCCCGCACAAATACGTAAGGAGGCATGATGGAACTGGAAGATTTTTCTCCTCGTCAGCAGGTTTCCCCGGCGGTACGCCGCCGGGCGCAAAAGTTATTCCATGCACTTTGCTGCGGCCAGAAAGTGTTCCGCCGGCTGGCCATGAACGGATATCTCAAGATAGATGTTGGACCGTTCTGGCGCATCCTGAGCAAGGACGGTGGCCGGCAGTGGTGGCTGATGGATCATGAGACATACAACCGTGAAATACGCCGGTAACGGATTGCCGCTGATGACCACACTGTGCCGGGTTTATCCCGGCACAGTGCTGTCTCAGGCAGAAGAGGAGAGCATAAAATGACCATTCCCGCCGACAGTATCGTGGCGCATACGCTTGGCAGAATGCAGCAGAATCTTGAGCGGCGCGCTGATAACGGCGATGTAAGCCAGGAACGCAGCGGGCTGCTATTTATGGGAAACGTGCACGATGCGTTCCCGCGCAGGCTGTTTCTTGATACGCGTCTGTCACCGCTGGATAAAACCGCCTGGGTGATGATCAGGCTTTATGCGCAGCAGAATGAGGGAGCCATCTTTCCGACCTATGACGAGCTACAGGTTCAGCTGGCCTCCGCGCATTCCGAAAAATCCTCACGCGATACGGTGAGCCGCGTTCTGCTGATGCTGCGCCTGACCGGCTGGCTCAGTCTGTGTAAGCGGGTGCGTGATGACCGTGGCCGCGTGAGGGGCAATATCTACGCGCAGCATGATGAGCCGCTGGGTTACCGTGACGCCGAAACCTTTGACCCGGGCTGGCTGACGCTTGTTGAAGAGAGCTGCCAGAATCGTAATAAAGCGGTCCGGATGACCGCGCTGGCCGTGGTGAATGATATCCTGCAGAACCCCGGGATGCGTCATCGCCACAGTCGCCTGGCCCTTATCGAAAGTCGCCTGAGCGCGCCGTTCACGCCTCAGCAGATGGTCTGCAATCGCCAGGCTGTGACCCGCAGTCCGGATTCCGGACTCAGTCAGAAAAGTGCAAAGAATCAACCAGATCCACTGAGTCCGGAAAACGGACTCAGTAATTCATTAATGGAGAAAACGCCGAGTCCGGAATCCGGACTCAGCCTGAAATCAATGACTTACACCGGAGTCCGAAATCCGGACTGTAACGTACGTTCTTTCACACAGAGTGTGAATAAAAAAACGTACGTACCGGGTGGAGAGCATTTTTTGCCTGAAGACTTTGTTAACGGGCTGAACAGTGAGGATCGACAGATGCTCACCACCCAGATGGCCTCACTGCCGGAAGCGCTAGCGAAGGCGCTGGCTGACATGCTGCGCGAACAACTGCGACTTGGCAGGCTTAATAACCCGGTTGGCTGGTTGTTCACGATGCTGCGACGTGCCCGTTGCGGTGAGCTGAATTTGCATGAAACCGCAGTACATGGCAGTTCCGGCAGCAACAATTCCAGTACAACCGTCCCGCGTGCTGTACCAGCAGCCAGTCTGCCTGTAAAGCCTGCGAGCCGGCCTTCTAAGGAGGATGTCAGGGCGATGATTGAAAGCATACGCCAGAGTGTTAGCAAATAATTAGACGGTTGAAGCTTCAGCTTACCTCCATCCGGTAAGACACTTGCAGCTGACACAATCTACCCTGCGGTAATAAACGAGCAGTATTGCGGGATGCAACAGTGGCTAAAAAACAAGCAATGTTGCGGGGCGCAACAGTGGTTAAAAAACAAGCAGTGTTGCGGGGCGCAACAGCGGCTAAAAAGTAAGCAGTGTTGCGGGGCGCAATCAAATCAAAATCTAACCCGCCGTTAATTTCTTATCCGTAATTATGAGTTTCACATTGTTGGGAATACATCTGATTCAGGACTATGCCAGCTCTTCTTAACTGAATACAGGTGACGATAACGATGGCAGATAAACAGGTAACAAAGACAGGTTCTCTTCAGTCTGAAATGACAATTGCCCTCCATACCAATTATGCAATTGGTTTGTGGCTGGGGCGCAAACGGGAGAAGCCGGAGGGAGACGCGCCTGCGAAACACGGCATTATCGGAATGCCTCAGTTCTTCACGCGCGCAACACAAATTAACCAGGATTCGCTGAGTAACAATCCCTGGGCTGATGAAGCTATGTACCGTCTGGAAGAAAAGCTGAAATCTGCATCTGAAACGATGTCCGGGCTTATCAGTAAGCTGGATGAAGATATGAGTGCGCTCCCACAGGGCGTAACATTGACGGAAGTTTCTTCGGCAGAGCCACTGGATATTCATGTTTATACGCGTACTCCGCTGGGCTACCGGTGCGTGTTTCTGCTGGTAGGATTTGACCAATTTGCCAAAAAGGTGCTTCAGGCATCGCATTATGGACTGATCACGCGAAATGACCGGGACAGTTATCTCAGTGAAGGAGGACGGCTGCTGCGTCAGATTTACGGGACTGTTTTATCTTACCGTAGGGTGGATGCAACACGCCTGGATGCAGCAGAAAGCAATGCTGTCTGGCAGAAGGCCTGCCAGGATGCAGGTGAGCCCGATCGTGCCGTTCTGCTCGGCGAAAAGCGCTCAGCCTTTTCACCGCCGGTGAATGAAGCGAGCGTAAATTTGCTGCGCATGCGTTATCAGGCAGTCTGACTCACAGGAGGGTGGCTATGCGCCTTTATATCTGTGAAAAGCCCTCTCAGGGGCGCGATCTGGCAGAGGTAGTCGGCGCCACCCGTCGCGGCGATGGGTTTCTGTCAGGCAGTGGCGTCACCGTCACCTGGGCTGTAGGCCACCTGCTGGAAACCGCCCCGCCGGAGGCCTATGGTCAGCAGTATGGTAAGCCCTGGTCGCTCTCTGCGCTTCCCATCCTGCCGGCCCCCTGGCAGGTCGTTGTTAAGAAGGAGACGCAGGATCAGTTTAAAGTCATTGAGCGGCTGCTGCGTCAGGTTGACGACGTGGTGATTGCCACTGATGCTGATCGTGAGGGTGAAGTCATCGCGCGCGAGCTGCTGGATTACTGCCGCTGGGAAGGCCCGGTGCAGCGGCTCTGGCTCTCCGCTCTGGATGAAATCAGCATCCGCGCAGCACTTAAGGACCTTCGCCCCGGCCAAGCCACGCTCGGGATGTATCACGCCGGTCTCGGGCGAGCCCGGGCCGACTGGCTGATAGGCATGAACCTCTCCCGTCTTTATACCCTGCGTGCAGCCGAGGCAGGCTTCGATGGCGTTGTCTCTGTAGGTCGTGTGCAGACGCCGACGCTGGCGCTGGTTGTTCGCCGGGACCGGGAAATCGCCTCTTTCGTGCCCAGGCCTTACTGGCAGGTTAAAGCGATTATTTCGGCCGGCGGCATCACCTTTCCGGCTCAGTGGGTGTCGGCGAAGGTGTATACCGACGAAGAAAAGCGCTGTGTTCACCAGAACATCGCGCAGCAGGTGGCGCAGCTGTGCCGTCAGACGGGGCACGCTGTGGTGACAGAATGTGACACTAAGCGCGAAAAATCCGCCGCTCCGCTGGCTTTTTCGCTGGGCACCCTGCAGCAGGCCTGTGGCAGGATGTGGGATATGTCACCCCAGCAGGTGCTTAATACCGCGCAGAGCCTGTATGAAAAGCACAAGGCCACCACTTACCCCCGCACCGACTGCGGTTACCTGCCAGAATCCATGCGGGAAGAGATTTCCGGTGTGCTCGATGCCATTGGCCGTACCGACCCGGAATGTGCACCGGTGCTGGCAGGCCTCGACAGGGAATTTGTCTCGCGCATCTGGAACGACAAAAAAATAACGGCACACCACGGCATTATCCCCACGCGCAATGCGTTTCAGTTGTCTGCGCTGTCTGAGGCGGAGCGTAACGTCTATCTGCTCATTCGCCGTAACTACCTGGCGCAGTTCCTGCCTCAGCATGAGTCCGATATCACCCGGCTGCAGTTCGACATTGGCGGGCAGCTGTTCCGCAGCTCCGGACGAACGGAGGTGATAAAGGGCTGGAAGGTCCTGTTTGAAAAAGATCAGGATATTAATATTGATGAGGACGATGACGCAGCTGCTGCCCTGCCGCCGCTCAGCCGCAATGACCGCTGTGCGGTGACCGGTGCTGAGGTGGCGCAGCTGATGACCCGTCCGCCGGCACACTATACGTTTGCCACCCTGATTGGAGCTATGATGAATGCGGCCGCTTTTGTTACGGACGTTGCGCTGCGTAAAGTGCTTAAAGACAATGCGGGGCTGGGCACCGAAGCCACCAGAGCAGGCATCGTTGAGCAGCTGCTGAACCGGCGTTTCATTGTGCGTAAAGGCAGCAAAATAATGGCGACCGAACTGGGAACCGATGTGATCGATGCCCTGCCGCCCCAGCTGACCGAGCCGGGTATGACCGCGCTCTGGGAACAGGCTCTGGATGAAGTTGCCGCCGGCCGTATGTCGCTGGACGACTTTCTGCAGCGCCAGGCCGGCTGGACGCGCAACCTGGTCAGCCACGGGGCTCAGCAGCAGGTCCGTATCCGGGTTCCGCCCACGCCAGCCTGCCCGATGTGCGGAGGGAAAACCCGCCTACGCAAAGGGGACAGGGGGGAGTTCTGGAGCTGCCAGCGCTACCCTGGGTGCAAAGGCGTCGTCAACATCAGCGGCAGCAAAAACAAGCGTTCCCGGAAACCTAAGTCTGCTGAATCAAAGAAGAATTAATCCGTCGTCTCCGATTGCGGGCCGTCAGGGGCTTTGCTATTGTGGCACCGGCTCTGAAGCCGCACCCCGTGACTGCGGGTTTCGTCAGCATCTAATGCATGTGCTGACGGAATACAGTCTGACCGGCCCTGTCCACACCTGAACGGGAGCCGGTAAGGCACGAAAACTCCGTGAAACCCGTGCCGGGAACTGAACACGCCAGCGGAGCAACTGCTTTAAGCAGATTAACATCAGGTCGATGGTGCAGACCTCAGAGGGCGGTGCCGCAGGGTGCCGCTTTTTTTATTTTTATGTGCTGATGATTTTTTGCACGCTGCGACGTTGACATCCGCGGCGTCTGAATGAATGATTAAGTGGCTAATCGTTGTCGTTCCGACAACTGCCAATGTTCCGGTGATTTGAGAGGAACGCCTTCGGGTAATCACATGCCAATGCCATCATAACCTGAGAGATGGCGCTTTCGGGCGGTTCAAACCTGTTTAACCTTTGAAAACAGGAACCTGATCTACAGGTTAAGGTCCATTTCACCAACTCAGCCAGTCGGCAAATTTTGCTGACATCCCTGCGGGAAACACTTCCCGTAAGGGAAAGATGTTTCTCCGCAACCTGTTTAGTTTTTACTCCGGAGAAATCATCATGACTGCAACCACCAATACCCCTGCTTCAAATAGCTCTGCATCTGCTAATCAGAAAAAAGAGTTTTTCAACCTCAACGTCAGCGGTATCGGATATCTCAATTCGATACGTCGTGTTCAGGGACCCAATGGCGAATTCACCTGCGCCGTTATTAATGCTCTGACCGGCCCTACTGATAATGCGTCCTATACCCGCTTCGATGTCACAGTCGCTGGCGCGGATACCACCAAACTCATTAATCGCTGTCAAAAAGCCGTTGATGAAGAAGAAAAAGTGCTGATTGGCTTCGTGCTAAGCGGACTCAAAGCCGATGTGTTTACCCTTCAGTCGGGTGATCATGCTGGTGAAAGCCGTCCTTCCCTTAAGGCCCGCCTGATCAAGGTGGAGTTCATCAAGAAAGGTCAGGACGTAGTCTATCAGGCACCCAATGCTTCCCAGACGCCAGAATCCGGCTCATCGGCTCAGAAAGAGTACGATCCGAATTCGTTCTAAGCGTTACGGACACACCACCGGAACATCCCGGTGGTCGTGTTTCTCACCCCATATTTCTGAGAGGAAAACATTATGTCCGCACGCGGCGTCAACAAAGTTATTCTGGTCGGTCATCTCGGTCAGGACCCTGAAGTTCGTTACATGCCAGATGGCAAAGCGGTGACCGGCTTAAGCCTGGCCACTTCTGAAACCTGGCGTGATAAACAGACCGGTGAAAACCGGGAAATTACCGAATGGCATCGCGTCGTGCTGTTTGGCAAGCTGGCTGAAGTTGCCGGTGAATACCTTCGTAAGGGGTCACAGGTGTATATCGAAGGTCAGCTACGCACCCGTAAATGGACGGATAACAGCGGCACCGATCGCTGGACTACCGAAGTCGTTGTGGGAATAAACGGAACGATGCAGATGCTGGGCGGAGGCCGTAACAATGGCACCAACACCAGTGGAAACAATGCGCAGTCAGGTCAGCAGAGTGCATGGGGCCAGCCTCAGCAACCTCAGCAGCCTCAGTCAGCGCCACAGAATCCGGCGAATGAGCCACCAATGGATTTTGACGATGACATACCGTTCCTCGGACACGGTTATGGCATATGCCGGAAAGCCATTTACGCCATTTCGTAATGGATTCATATAATTATGACCTAAAGTGCGCCGGTTCAGTCTGGCGATTTTTTCTTCTATAATGATGTTCATTAATCAGGAATGTCACTGGAGATCTACCATGAACACACGATACGAAGCTGATGTTGTTGCCTGGGCTCAGGAGCAGGCAGCTTTACTGCGTGCCGGTCGGTTCTCTGAGATTGATATTGCTAATATCGCCGAGGAGATCGAGGACGTGGGCAAAAGCGAAAAGCGGGAACTTGCCAGTCGTATGGCCGTTCTGCTGGCGCATCTTCTCAAATGGAAGTTTCAGCCGGGCCGCCGAGGTTCCAGCTGGCAGCGAACCATCAAAGAACAAAGAAAAGCACTGGCATTACACATCAAAGGCACACCCAGCCTGAAAACTGCGCTCTCTGATCCTGACTGGATAGCTGCTGTATGGGCCGATGCTGTATCTTCTGCAACTCAGGAAACGCAACTTGACGTCTTTCCCGAGGACTGTATCTGGGATATGGAACAAATTCTGTCTCAGGAATTTTATCCTGAATGAGTAACCACTATGCCAGACAAGAAAGCGCCTTCGGGCGCTTTTTTTATCCAATGCAACCTGAAACAGCGGGAAAATTGAGAACCCCTTTGGTACGTAAAACTTGCTTTTATGGACCGAAGAGGTTGCCCCGGAGGGGATTATTTCTGTAAAGCCGTTACCTCTGTAACCTTGAACGAGTCAGGGTGCAGTTCAATGCTGTTGAAGCTGGCGTTAATAACAAATTTCTGACCAGGCTCAATGTTACTGACAAAGTCTCCCGCCTGACCGATAACCACATCATCTTTAAGCAGGTTGATTTTGATGATTACATTTGCGAGGGTCTTTGAACTGGTATTTTGGCCCAGCCCCTGAATTATTTGTAATCCGTTTTGTGTGCTCTGAAAATGCAGATTACTTAACTGTACGTTATCGTTGCCTGCAGCCGTTGCTCCGGCGACCAGTGCTAAGTAAAGGTAAACACCGTAAATGCTTTTTTTCATGTCATCCTCATTTTGACTGTTTTGATAAAGTGACTGAATGCCACTTTTCTTCTATCGGTTTGCAAAACTTAATTCTTTAATCCGCAGACATAGTTTCGCATTGTCCGTTTTTCCTCCACCGCGAGAATAGCACTTCTGACTAAGACTATTCCTGGGGTGAATCCTGATGGCAGTACCTTCAAGACGCGCGGCAACGGGAGCCGGACTGCTTACCTGCTCTGTCATGCTGGCCAGCTGCAGCAACCCGGCCTCTGACGCAGCGCCATTAATCAATGGCCGTTATCAGCAGCCTGCCCGCTTCGATGACATTTACCGAAATCGTTCCCCTGAAGTGGTGCGCTACGACCGTTACACGCTCGTCAGCACACGCCCAGATGATGCGCAGCGCGATCCGCTTAATCAGATAATCGATATCACTATGCCTGCTCAGCTGGTTAACTCAGTGGGAGAAGGATTTCGTTATCTCCTGCTGGAATCCGGCTATTCACTGTGCTCAGCCACTTCTTCAGCATTTTCAGAACTGCTTAGCCGCCCCCTTCCTGCCGTACAGCGCGATATCGGCCCTGTGAAACTGAGCGAAGCCCTGCAGGTGCTGGCCGGTCCAGCCTGGCGCCTGAAGGTGGATGAAGTGAACCGTGAAATCTGCTTTGAGCTGCGTGACCAGTTTCGTAGTTTTGCTATCACCCAGACGTTGCCGATCTCGCGCGCGCCACAGGCTGTAAATGTGAATCGTCCGGTTGTGACGCAGCCTGTTCAGCCCCCGGTGGTGACAGGAAAAGGCAATACCGTCTCACGCAATCCTTTTACCGGTGACACCATCAGCGTCAATGCCCCGGCCACCGTCCCGGAAACGTCGCTCAAACCGCAGAATCTCGCAGTTCCGTCTCCGGTGCTGACGGCGGCGAACGTGTCGGCACCACAGAAAATCCCTTCGGTGGCCCCGGTAAAAAGCAAACCGGTGTCATCCCCTGCTGCGACTCATGCACCTGATCGAAGAACAGCGCTGTCGCAGAAACCCACTGTGGCCGCAGCGCGCCCGGCGACCGCCCTGCAGACTACAGTGAACGGCACCTCACCGTCGGCACCGGTCAGCCCCGTTACAACGCTGCCGCCGGCTCCTCCCGTCAGCAGCCATGCCTCATCTTCTTATGCGCCGGGTACGCCAGTTGCTGCGCTTCCCGTCGGGCAGACCTGGCGGGCGGAACCGGGTTCGACCCTGAAAGAGACGCTGACCAGCTGGGCTTCGAAAGCACAGTGCAGTAATGGCGGCAACTGGGTGGTTATCTGGCCCGTGACGCTTGATTACCGCATCGATGCGCCGCTGGTTTTCCACGGCAACTTTGAGTCGGTCATGGTTCAGGTTTTTGACCTCTACCGCAAAGCCGAAAAACCCCTTTTCGCTGAAGCCAATCGTATTCAGTGCCTGATTTCCGTTAGCGATACGCCAGCGGGAGGAGGTCGCTGAGATGGGGTTTGCGCTGCCCATACTCATGTTCTGTCTGGTCATTTCGCTGATGGCGGGTGATGCGCAGCGCCATTCTGCTGAACACATCCGGCTTTCAATGCAGCAGACCCTGCCGGATCGGCTTGCCGGCGACATGCTGCGCACCGCGGACGCGGTAAATAACTGGCGCTACGGAAAAGCGGTGGCTGATGGTCCGGTATCACTTGCTCAGACAGGTATGGTGCCGCTCCCGGACAATCGCATTAAGACCGTTATCAAGGGGGGGCGCCTCTGGATATGGGTGCCTGAAACTGACGGTGTTTTTGTCGCGCTGCGTGCGAGGTCCATGACCTCAGCGCTGGCCCTGACCGTCAGCGGTGGCCGTCTGCGCATGGCGGATGGCACCGATATGAATCTCTCTCTGCCGTCCGGCGTATCGGAGGGCAGCATTGTTTACCTTAACTAACATCACCAGGGGGCTGCGGATGCCGCGTTTACCTTTCTGCCTGACAGCGCTGGCCGCCGCGTTTGTGCTGTCATCATGTTCGCTGAGTGAAATCAGCAAAATGGATAAGGAAGCCACAGGTCAGGCTGAAACGGCACAGCGGGTGCTGCAGAGCCGCCAGGCTTTATCTCAGCCTACCGTTGTCTGGTCTGATAAACCCTGGGTGAACCTGCAGCCGGTTGCACCGGTCGTGTCCACGCCGGATGAAAAGAAACTGCCTTCCTGTCAGATAACGATTAACCGGCCGGAAGGGATTTCACTGCCGGAGCTGGGTCAGCGCATCACCGCGCTTTGTGGCATCCGGGTGTCGATCACCCCCGATGCTTATGCAGCGCTGAGCAATGTCACAACCGGAGGTGTGGTCACCTCCCCGATGAGCGGTGCGTTGCCAGCACCCGATGATAACGGTCGTGTGCCGCTTTCACAGATCGGCGCTTCTGCAGGGCAGGCCGCGCCTGTTCAGCAAAGCACCATGATTGCGCGTGGCCTTAAGTTCCAGGGGGATGTCCGCGATCTTCTTGATATTGAAGCCAGCGGATACGGCCTGTCCTGGCGAAGTGACAGCAGCGGCGTGTATTTCTATCTTCAGGATACCCGCACTTTTCAGCTGGTTATCCTGAATACAAAGGTTAACAGCAGCGCCTCGATCAATTCCGGCTCAGGCAATCAGCTGGGCAGCGGCGGCGGGACGACCGGCGGTACGACAGGCGATATCAGCTCTAATCAGAAAACTGATTACGGCATGAACAGCGACCTTTACGATGATATTCGTAAAACGGTTGAGCAGATGGTGACCCCAAAATCCGGGCGATTCTGGCTTTCGGCCGCCACCGGCACGCTGAGCGTGACGGATACACCTGACGTGCTTAACCGCATCGGTCGCTATATCGAGTATCAGAACAAGGTTCTGAGCCGTCAGGTACAGCTCAATATTCAGATTGTCAGCGTCAGCCAGACACGCAACGAGCAGCTGGGCCTTGACTGGGGGCTGGTTTATAAATCCCTCCATAACTTTGGCGCCAGCCTGACAGGGTCAATGGCCAATGCCTCCACATCAGCCGCCAGCGCCGGTATCTCAATCCTCGATACGGCCACAGGTAATGCGGCTAAATTCTCCGGATCAAGCCTGCTTATTAAAGCTCTTTCCGAGCAGGGTAATGTCAGCATGGCACTGAACCAGACTGACCCTACAGCCAACCTGACGCCGGTGGCGTATCAGCTTTCAAGCCAGAAAGGCATCCTGTCCAGTTCCAGCACAACCGCAACGGCGAACGTGGGCGTCACCTCATCGATGACGACGACGACCATTACCACCGGCCTGTTCATGACCATGCTGCCGTTCATTCAGGAAAACGGCGACGTGCAGCTGCAGTTCGCCTTCAGCTATACCAGCCCGCCGCAGATTGAGAAATTCCTCAGCGCTGACGGCAATACCCGTAACGATCTGCCGACAACGTCAACCGAAGGGCTGGCCCGAAAGGTCAATCTGCGCTCTGGTCAGACGCTGGTGCTGACCGGTTCGGAACAGCAGAACCTTTCTGCAGACAAACAGGGCACCCTTACGCCAAACAACTTCATTCTGGGCGGCGGCCAGACAGGCTCCCGCGGCCGCACGACGCTCGTCATCATGATCACCCCTGTTCTGCTGAGGTAAACCATGTCAGTACTAAAAAAAATGAGCCTCCGGGCCGGCATCCGTTTGACGCATCAGCGGCGGGACTGGATGGCAGGTCTTCACTGGGAGCCGCAGCGTAATGCGTTAAGTACCCGGTTTCGCAGTAAAGCGTCGCCTGATACGCATTATGCCGCTGCCGGCAGAGGAAATGCTTCAATGCGCGGCCTGGTTTCCCCGGGGCGCGTGCGCCGCAGCCAGCACGCGCTGGCCGTGGCATTCCTGCTGGCCGAGGGCGGAAATGCCTGGGGTATTTACCGCCTGAGTCACACCGAGGATTCGTGGGTCTTTTTCGCGGCTATCGGCGGGCAGTTATCCGTCATGGGCGATGTGACCGGCTCCCGCGCCATGATTGAACAGTCGGCGGCAAACTTCCTGCGTTTTAATGATGCTGATTCGCCGCGTTTACGCTGTGCCGCAACGGCAGACGACAAACTGCACGCCGGCACACTGACCGACAGACTCAGCCGGGCGCAGGTAAAACGCTGCCGGCTTCATAAGCGCGTGACCGCCCTGTCGGTCATTATCCCGGCAGCCGCCGTCAGCCTCGCGGTGGCCTGTGGCGTTTACTGGTTCGATGCGGCATCGGAAAAGGCTGAACAGGCCGCTGCAATGGCAGCGTTTCGCGCCCGCATGGCATTGACGAAAGAAAAGCCGGCTGAACCCGCACGCGCACCGCACCCGTGGGCCTCACTGCCTCCTGTTTCAGTGCTGCTAAGCAACTGCTGGCTCACGCGTGAGCCCGTATTCGCATCCGTTGCCGGCTGGCGCTTTACCGATGGGGAATGCGTCCCGGAGGGCCTGCGCCTGCGCTTTGTTGCCACCCCGGGTGCAACGGTCGAGGATTTCTCCCGCCGCGCCCGTGAGCTGCTCGGTCACTCAGCCGTCTTCAATCTGCAGGAAGGCGGTAAAAACGGTGATGTTTTCATTCCCTTTAACCATACCCCCCGACCGGGTTCACTGACGAAGCTCTGCCCGGTGCTGATGCTCAGCTTATGCGCTTTATATCCCATCTGCAGCGCCGCAATCTCGACGTGAAATTTACCGAGGTGAAGCCGCCGCCGGTCGCGCCGGGTGAGGAAAAAATTACCCTATACAGGACTGGCGGGAATTTAACTTTTCTGTCAGCTCACGTCTGCAGCCCGAGCGACTGTTGCAGGATTTTGATGCCACGGGGCTTCGCCTCAGCAGCCTTTCGATCACCATGAGCCCGCAGGGGCAGTTCGACTACACCATGAAGGGGAGCATCTATGCGCAGAATTAATCCCGCCCTGCCTGGGCTGCTTCTGTCCGCTCTGCTCTGCGGACCCGCGCCTGCGGCCACTGCCGGCGATGTGCTGCCGCCGAATGTCACACTCGGGGAGCTGGAAGCCGCGCAGGCCCGCAATCTGATTCTGGAGCAGAAAGTGCAGACGGCCCGGCTGGAGCAGCAGCTGCGGGAAAGTCAGTCCGGACAGAGTGCTGACCGGAATTATCTGGCCACCGCCAGCCAGCCGGCCATGCCGGTTATGGCGCAGCCTGCCCCCTCTCAGCAGACCGCGTCTGCCGGCACGGAGAAGCGCGTCGGCAGCGTTCGCCTGCAGGAAATTTACGGGCGTGGTAATCAGTTACGCGCGCGCATTGTCCTGCCTGACGGCGGGGTAACGGAGGTGGTAAAAGGCGACCAAATCCCGGGCACGGCTAAACGCGTCACTGAGGTAACGTCAACGCTTGTGCGCCTCAGCGACAATTCTGAACTCTCCTTCTGAGGCCACGATGACTCCTGATAAAGAGATAATGGATTTTGTGTTCGCCGAGCTGCATGCCACCGGTGGCGTAACACTGTTAATCGACGGCAACCGTCGTAAAGAAGCGGCCATACAACGCTGGGTGATGGACGTCACCCGGGCGCATCCCACGGCAAAAACCGAGTTTGTGACGCTGAGCGAGCTGAACCGCCGGCGTGAAGTGGCGGAGCAGCGCGGCCTGAGCCTGTCTCAGAGCGTCAGCGAGGGCGATCTGGACAAGCGCGACATCAGCGTATCGCAGGATAAGGTCATCAGCTATATGAGGCTCGGTCACGAGTTCAATGCCTCTGATATTCATATGGAAATCAGCAGTGACCGCAGGATTTCCATCGTCCAGCTGCGTATTCATGGCGAGCTGGAGGTCGTGGATGAAGTGAAAGATGTGGAGGGGATGACGCTGGCCTCTACCTCATATCTTTCCATGTGCGACGTGCGCGAACAGTCATTTTTTTCCGGTCGCGAGCAGTCAGGACGCATAGATGCAAAGTTTGCCCGCCGCGCCGGTCTTTATGGCGCGCGATACGAGCATCGTCCAACGCCCGACGGGCTGATAGTGGTTATGCGTCTTATTCCGGACGACGGTGACAACATACCGACGCTGCCGCAGCTGGGTTTTCTGCCGGAGCAGATAAAGCTCATTATGCAGATCCTTCGCCTTCCGGAAGGCATGGTGCTGCTCACCGGGCCCACCGGCTCGGGCAAAAGCGCCACGCTGCGCGTGTTCAGTGACATCTGGCTTGAACTGACGGGCGGTAAAAAGCGCCTGCTGACGCTGGAAAATCCGCCTGAGGGTCGGATTCCGGGTGCCATACAGACGGCAGTCATGCCTGCCGATAACTCGCCGGAGGCCATCAGCCGCGCCTGGACTAACGCCAATGCCTCCGCGCTGCGTCTCGATCCTGATGCCATTCTGAACGGCGAGATGCGTGACCTGCACTCCCTTATCGCCGGCATTTACGCCAGTGAAACCGGGCACGCGCTGTTCTCCACCCTGCACACGCAGAGCCCCATTGGCTCCCTGCGTCGTATGGAGCACTTCGGTATTGACCGCCACCTTCTCGCAGATGCCGCACTCATCACCGGCTTAATAGGCCAGCGTCTGGTGCCGCTGCTGTGCGAACACTGCCGGGTGCCGTGGGAGAAAAAAGCCCCGGAGCTGGACGCTGATACGCGGGAACGCCTTGAACGGTACTGCACTGTTGAGGGCTTCTGCGATACCAGCAAACTCTTTTTCCGCAATCACGAAGGCTGCCCCCACTGTCAGAAAACGGTGCC
Organism: gamma proteobacterium symbiont of Lampromicra miyakona; assembly: GCF_059730895.1. Taxonomy (NCBI): domain Bacteria; kingdom Pseudomonadati; phylum Pseudomonadota; class Gammaproteobacteria; species gamma proteobacterium symbiont of Lampromicra miyakona. Next base: position 3,361,714 of record NZ_AP035932.1, read on the forward strand.
GCTGACCGGACGCATCATCAGCCGGGGTGTGACCGGGCGCACGGCCATTGCCGAAGTGATACGGACCGATGCCCGCCTGATGCAGCTCTGGCTGTCACACGGCCCGGCCGTTGCCCGTCAGTACTGGGTCAATCAGGGCGGTATTACCCGCCGCATGCACCTGATGAGATACCTGGCTGAGGGGCGTGTTGACCCGCTGGAAGGCGATCTTATCTGTCCGCTGGATGAAGATTCGGTGATGGAGTGCGAGGTACCCGATGGCATCCGCTGATCGCTTCACCCCTGACAGGCATATGTCGATAGCAGAAAACCTGCGCTACCGCCTGGTCAGGGCAACATTCACCGGCCAGTACCGCCAGCCGTTTTACGAGACCCTGCGCTTTCTGCTGGAAAACCGCAAACAGCTCAAAGAGGCCCTGACCATGATTGGCGAGGTGCACACCGACTTTGGCAGCCGCTGGCATCCTTACCACGAGCTGGTTCAGGACTGTCTTGAAGGGGTGAACGATAACCGCCCCGGTCGCGCGCTGCAGGACGTGCTGGCCGCCTGGGCACCTTATGAAGAGGCCGCACTTATCAGCGCCGGAATGGAAACCGGCAATATTCCCGGCGCCCTGATGCAGGCGGATAAACTCATTGTGGCTCGTCGTCGCATTCTCGGCCAGGTGGTATTCGCCTCCGTATTTCCGATCGTGCTGGTATTGCTGGGGACGGGGTTGCTGCTGGCCAACAACCTGGCGCTGGTCCCCACCCTGAGCAAAATGTCCGATCCCGCAGGCTGGACTGGCGCACTCGGATTTATGAATGGCGTTGCGCAGTGGAGCGGCCGCTGGGGACTGACTGCTGCCGGCGCGGCCGCAGCACTTGTTGCGCTGGCGTTCTGGTCCCTGCCCCGATGGCGGGGGCGACTGCGTCGTTTCGCTGATTACCTCATGCCCTGGTCAGTTTACAAAGACCTGCAGGGGGCTGTGTTCCTGATGAATATCGGGGCGCTGCTGGGCGCCGGTGTGCAGGAGCTTAAGTCGCTGCAGATCCTTAACGGATTCGCTCCGCCCTGGCTGCAGGAGCGCATCGAGGGCGCGATGGACTGCATGAGCGAGGGTGATTCTCTGGGCCGCGCAATGCGCAACAGCGGATATGACTTCCCCAGCCGTGAGGCGGTGAACTACCTCTCTCTTCTCGATAAAGGCAACAGTGCAGCATCGCTGATCACCAACTATGCCGATCGCTGGCTGGAGCAGGCGCTGGCGCGCGTTGCCCGCCGCGCGAACGTTACCAAGCTCTTTTCTCTCGTCCTGATTATGAGTTTCTTCTTACTCATACTGCTGATGGTGATGCAGATTCAGGATATGAACACCTTCAGCACACATTAAGGAAACATCATGTCATCAAATGCATTCCTGCAACATCATCGCCAGCCTGATCGCGGCTGGGGCGTTCTTGAGCATGGCGCCATTGCACTGCTCACCATCGTTGTTATCTGTATCGTGGGTGCATGGATCTGGAGCCTGTGGGGTAAAAAGTCCGTAGGCGTGGAGGTATCCAATCTTCAGTTTATCGTGACCAATGCTCAGCAGCTTAAGCAGACTCAGGGAGGGTACAACTTTACCAGCAGCACCACGATGACCGGCACCCTGATCCAGCAGGGTGGCGCGCCGAAAGCTGGCTGGACCATTCAGGGAACGTCAAGCTCCGGCACGGCGACGATGTGGAACAGCTATGGTGGCCAGGTCGTGATAGCACCGGTGGCGACCAACGGGTTCAATAACGGATTTTCCGTTACGACACAGAAAGTACCGCAGGCAGACTGCATTTCTATTGCCACCCAGCTCGGTTCCGGCGGTGCATTCAGCGCAATCAGCATTAACAGCACGGATTTCAGCGACGGCATTGTCAGCGCGGAAGCGGCAGGAAAGTCCTGCACGGCTGACAGTGGCACGACCGGGAATAACACGCTCGTCTTTACGCACAACGGCTGATGACATGCTGCGCCTGTCCACGGTTCTGTTCCTGATATTGCTTTGCCCCCGTGCGGGGGCGTTTTGCTTTGACGCAGCGGGTGCGAAGTACCATCTCGATCCGCTCCTGCTTAAAGCCATCGCTACGGGCGAGAGCAGCCTCCGGCCGGCAATAACGAATATTAACCGGGATAAAAAAACCGGGCGGGCGCTCAGCACGGACTATGGGCTGATGCAGATCAATTCCTCACATATTCCGGGGCTGATCGCGCAGGGGGTCATCAGCGGTCCACAGGATTTGCTGACGCGCCCCTGCCTCAATGTGCAAATCGGCACCTGGATACTTGCGAGACATTTTCAGGTCTGTGGCTACAGCTGGAACTGTCTCGGCTCGTATAACGCCGGGTTCAGAAAAGACCGCCATGAAACGCGCGAGTCCTATGCCAACCGCATATATGCCATTTACCGCCAGCTTTTACTGAAAGAACGGGGAATTAAACTGTGACGCTGCTGACGCTGAGCATGCCGTGGCCAATGCTTATCATCATTTTTCCGCTTGGCTTGTGCCTGTTCTGTTTTATGGCGAACCTGGTTCGCCTCAGCTATCTGACCACCGATGATGGAAAAGAATGGCTGGCCATTATTTTAAATCCTGCCCCCGCCGGCATTACCTGGCTTTTTGCTGCAGCGGCAACCTGCATCGTACTGTCACCGGCCCCGGCTCTGGATCGGCTGATGGCGCTGTTGTTCAGCCTTTTTCTCTTCAGGATGACGCTCATCGATGCGCTCACCGGATTTCTGCCCCGTTATATGACGGTGAGCTGCCTGATTGCCGGTCTGGCTGGTGCTCTGGCTGCCCCCGGCTTCTGGGGGCATGCATTCTCTGCCGCGACGGCGCTGGGGTTATTCGGGCTCTGGCGCTACGTCACCGAAAGAGTCTCTGCGCGAGAATGCCTGGGGCTTGGCGACGTCTGGCTGGCCGGCGCTGTTGCGGCCTGGCTCGGTGGTTGTGAGGGGCTTTATGCACTGCTCACCGGCGTCATTTTATTTGTGCTCTGGCAGCTTCTGGTTCGCCGCGTCCAGCAGGGAGGTCCTATGGGGCCCTGGCTCTGCGCCGGCGCGATGCTGACCGCGCTTATCAAACTTTATCAGCCACTCATTACATGGTGATGTCTGTGAAATCGACTGAAAAAAACGACAGGGGCTGGGCGATCATCAGCACCGGTGCCGCACTGATTATTCTGTTACTCGTCAGCGTCTGGGGGTATTCGCTTATCAGTGACTGGATGGATAAGCGGACCTGGATGAATACTGCTGCGCAGGTTTCCCGTTTTACGCAGGCCGTCAAAAGCTATACGGGACGTTATTACGATACGCTGCTCTCCAGCGCCACGACGACGTCCCCCGTTATCGTGACGCCGGCGATGTTGAAAAACACCGGTTTTCTGGAGCAGGGTTTCAGTGAGAACACTATCGATGGCCAGGTATATCGCGCTGCGCTTGTCCGGAATGCAACTAACACGGACCAGCTGCAGGGGCTGATTTTTACACAGAACGGTTCCGCGCTGCCCTTTCTGGCACTGCGACAGATATCAATGGATATCACCTCTGGCATGGGGGGCTATATCTGGACGTCAGGGATCGCGACCGGCGCGATGAGCAGCTGGAGCATGCCGCTCGCACAATTTGGCGTCAGCACCACGCAGGGCCATATCGCCGTTCTGCTGACCACGGATGAACTGGGTGCCGCGCAGGGTGAGAGCGATCGCCTGTATCGTTTTTCCGTTACCGGTAAGCCAGACCTGAACACGATGCATACCAGCATTGATATGGGGGGAAACAACCTGAATAACGCGGCTACGGTTAACGCGGTTAACGGTGCATTCAGCAGTAACGTTACTGCACGCGGCAACATCACTGCTAACGGAACTGTGACAGGCCAGAACGTCACCGCAGGGTCCGGCGTCTCAGCAGGCGCCAACGTCACTGCTGGTAACGCGATTACCGCTAATAGCGATATCAGGTCTAATAATGGCTGGATGATTACGCGGGGTTCTAAGGGCTGGCTTAATGAGACATACGGTGGAGGTTTTTACATGTCGGATAATGACTGGGTCCGCTCGGTTAATAATAAAAACATTTATACCGGCGGTCAGGTTCGTGGCGGAAGCGTGCGGGCGGAGGGGGACATGTCTGCAGGCGGACTTCTGTACCAGGACCAGGTCAACTCGATAGGTGCAGGTTGCAGCATTATTGGCGCGATCAGTCATGATTCGAGCGGAGCTACACTTTCGTGCCAGGATTGGACGTGGAAGAAAAATGCCTCTGGCGTGCCGGGATATTATTGCCGCAGGACATCATTTGATAAGGGGCGTTCAGACGATTATGTTGGTTACACGCCAAGAACTGATGATAATTGCCCCGTTATCTCACCTGGTCAGTCACCACAAGGATACTGTAGCTGTATAAAAGTTATGCTGAACTATTAAAGGAATATTGGCTCACATTATATAGGTACTTAAGTGAAATTTTTTGTATGTAATTTCGCTGATGATAAGTGGTGGTGGGCGATGCGCAAATGCAGTAAATTAATGGCATGCCCACAATGTTTGATATGGTCATTTAGTCGAATATGGAAATGAGACCTTCCCTCTCAAAAGTAGACACACTTATTGATTCAAAATCCGGTAAGCCTCAACTTGCCTTTCTCAAAGAATGCTTGCGAATTGAAGTCATTAACAGAGCAGGTAAGAAAAAATTCAGTTGGCTTAGAGTGATGCACAGGTTGTTAACCAGCCCGGATAAACGTTTTTATTTTTGATGGAGGCTGGCTTCATATTTCCACCAGACTGACAATAAACTGTTGAGAAAGCGTGCCAGGAAGATCAACCGAAATTTATGCAGAAAATATTCAATCGACATAGCTCTGGATGCAGAGATCGGTCCCGGCATGAAAATAAATCATGGCTTCGGAATTGTTATCCGACCTGAATGTAAAATCGGGAGCAGGCTTAATATACGCCACGGAGTCACCATTGGCAGGAAGACCAATGGAGACGTATCAGGAAGAACCATCATTGGGGATAATGTCGATCTTGGCGCACATGCATTGATTATTGGTGATGTAAACATAGGTAACAATGTTGTTATTGGCGCTGGAACATTTGTGAACAGACACATTCCAGATAATGCGACAGTTTTTAATCCAAAAAGCACACAAGTACTGATTCATTCTAATGACTAGACCGACTTAATCGTCCGGTGTTTTTTCAAGTTAATCTTCAGCCGGTATCGTCAGATTTAAATTTTCGTAACCGGTTGAAGATTTAACCATCGTCTTTCCCCGCGCATTTTTGCACCTTATGGCCGTTCTGCTGTGCAGCCATAAGGAATCCCTGTATGTCACTCAGTCATGCCTCGCCCGAGGAACTGCTCCCTGACGCTCCTGAACATCAGGCCGGAGAGTCAGAGGCGCAGCCCGTCGCTGCGGATAAGCCCCGAATCCGGCTTCCGTTTAACCACCGAAAAATCATCAAAGGTGGCAGCATCGTTTTGCTTACTGTCAGTCTGACGGGTTCCCTGATCGCGCTGGTTGTCATGGGGCGTCAGGTATCAGACCTGACTATACGCGTTAACACACTCGATGCGGCGTTTCGCAGCGGCCAGATTGGTCAGCTTGCCTCCAATGTCTCATCGATGGAAGCGCGCCTGAAAACACTTGAGCATCAGACAGCCACCTTAGCCTCACTTCCCGTGAAACTGCAGTCGGCCGGTGAAGAACAGGCCAGCCTGAAAAACGCAGTCAGTCAGCTGCAGGACGCCGGCAGTAGTAACGGCCAGGTAGTTGCTCAGCTGCAGACGCGCTTAAGTTCTCTTGAGCACGATGTTCAGCAGTCATCCTCCGCACTGAGTGAGCTCAACCGTCAGCTGGCGCAGAAAGCGGCTGATCCTGAGAAGAGCCGGACCGCCATCGAAGCAGCTAAAACCCGCGCGGCGACTCCTGCAAAAAAGATTAACCGGTCAGCCAGGCGCTCGGTGACGCTGGCTGCACCGTTTGTGCTGACCGGCATTGAACGCCGTGGCGGGCAGACCTTCGCCGTTGTCATTCCGCGCGGTGCTTCACAGATATCCGCCATGCGCCTGCTTTCACCAGGTGATTCCCTGCTTGGCTGGACACTCCGGTCAACAGAGGGAAGTAGCACCGCGCTCTTTACGGTTAACGGCAGCGAGCAACGGCTGCATGTTGAATGAACGGAGATAGATCAGTGATTAAAAAAAGCTTACCTGCCGTGCTGATTCTGATGTCATTTCTCTCAGATGCGGCAACGGTTCAGACGCCGTCAGCGCAGAGCAGCGTATCCCCGCTGCAGGAATCCTTATCGGGCACGCTGAGTTCTAAGCAGCAGGCGCAGCAGTGGGGACTTTCTGACAGCGACTGGAGCCGTTATCAGACGCTCATGCGGGGCGAGCGCGGCATTATGTCTCCCGGTCTCGATCCTCTTACTGCTCTGGGCGTGGAAACAAGCAACAGCGCTGAGCGTCGTCGTCTGGCCGAGCTCTGGGTCAGGCATGAATATCAGCGAACTGAAAAAGAACTGGCCTTCCAGCGCGAGATCAATGCCGCCTGGCTCCGCCTGTATCCCGAGACGCTGGCCGTAAATATGGGCAGCAATGCTGCCGGGATAGCACACGATACGCAGGGACGGCTTGCACTGTTTGTTAAAGAGAACTGCTCCCGCTGCGATGCGCGTCTTGCGGCTGTTCTTGCAGACGATCGCCCGGTTGATATTTATCTGGTCGGCGGAAACAGCGATGAGGCCATCCGCGCCTGGGCTATCCGGCATAACATTCCGGTGGAAAAGGTTCGCAGTCGCCAGATAACACTTAACCACGACGGCGGCCTGTGGCTGCGTTACGGACAGGGGCAGATGCCTGTGATTCTGCAGCAGGGGGAAAACGGATGGCAGCTCGCCGCGTTCTGATGGTTGCATCTGGTCTGCTGCTGGCATCGGCAGCTCACAGTGCGCCGGCACTCCAGGTCATTCCGGATGCTTACCGTGAAATTGCTGCAGCCGAGCGGGTACCTGCTGAATCGCTGTACTCGCTCGCTATGGCTGAAAGTACGCGCAGTACCGCATGGGGAGCAAAGCCGTGGCCCTGGACCATCAACGTGGCAGGCAGGGGATATCACTATGATACCCGGGAGGAAGCCTTCACGGCGTTGCTCGGATTCATGCAGCGCTGGCCACTGAAAAATATCGATGTCGGGCTGGCGCAGGTGAATCTGGGATGGAATGGCCATTTCTTTGCCACCTATCGTGATGCATTTGACCCTTATACCAATCTTCGCGCTGCTGCCCGTATTCTGCGGGCCTGTTATGACGCCCGTCCCGGAAGCTGGCTGCAGGCTGCAGGCTGCTACCATCACCCTGCGGGCGGGCGCCACGCCGCAACCTATATGGCGATAGTGCGCCGCAAGCTCAGCCAGATTGCGCCAGCCGATATGCCCTCCCGAAGTGAGCAGCCTGTCACCCTTGCCAGTTCAACACTTACCTGGATTGAACCTCAATGAAAATTCAAATCCGTAACATCCTGCCGGTAGCTCTCATCCCTGTCATGCTGATGGCAACGTTTAGTGCATTTGCAGCGCTCACCGTTGTAGGAGATCTTGGCGGTGAAAGTACCGCACCTTTCTTCGACGCAATTAACGCGGCTCCTGCGGGCGATCCGGCCGCTACAGCGCTTCCTCCGCCTCCTGTGTCGCTTTCCATTTCCGATATGCTGCCCGTCAGCACACCAGAAATGTCCCCAGGCACCGTGACTGCCAGACCAGTAAACCTGCCGGGGATGCCACCGGTATTTGTGCTGGGTGACGATCCCTCATCCCGCAGCTGGCTACAGCATAATGCCGCTGAGCTAATGCGTATGCAGGCAACCGGCATGATTATCAACGTGCAGGATGAAAGCGGCCTGAAATCGCTGCGTCAGATAGCCCCGGCGGTTGAAATGGTGCCTGTCAGCGGCGGAGATCTGGCCCGCCGGCTGGCGCTGACACATTATCCGGCGCTGATCACCGCAACAGGAATTTCACAGTGATTCCGGCAACCCTTTTCCCGGAGCTGTTCAGCCAGCATCGCGGGCTGGTTGTCCTGTTAATCGCTTTTGCGACTGCACTGGGCCTTCTGTTATCAGCGCGCCGTTCTGTCACCCAGCGCCGTCATCGTCGCTATCAGAAACAGGCTGCCCGGGCGCTGCTTCGCCTGTCCCGGCTGCGCGACGAGCCGGCGCGGATAAGCTGGCTTCGCAAGATGAATCCGTATGTGTTTGAAGAGATGTTACTGACAGCGCTGTCACGGCAGGGGCTGCGTATACAGCGCAATGCCCGTTACAGCGGTGATGGGGGGGCCGATGGGACCGTCTGGATCAATGGTCGCCGCTTTCTGATTCAGGCCAAGCGGTACAGTGCAACCATCAGTGCGGCACACGTTTCTGCATTCGGGTTGCTGACAGAGCGCGAACGCTGCTCTGGTCTGTTTATTCATACCGGCCGGACAGGTGAGGTGAGCCGGGATGCCTTACGACATTACAGCGGCATCACCCTCATCAGTGGCCAGCGGCTACTGTGGCTGCTGGCTGGCGATCGGCGCTGGATGGACTACCTGTACACCCAGTCACACTGTCAGGCCCCGCGACAACACCCCCCAGAAAAACACGCTTCTTCCACAACTGTTCATGATTAAGAGGGAGATAACAATGTCTGGTTTTATGGCGAGTAAGAATGACAACCTGCTGCAAAGCGCGGCAGCGGTTGACCGCAAAATGAATGCTGCAGCAAAGCTTACCGGCTCTTCTGGCTGGCAGACCAGCAGGGAGTTTTCATGAGCGATCGTTATGTCATGGAGTCCCTGCTGCGCCCGGCGGTAGAGCTCTATTCCGCTACGGTTGCGGCCAGTGCGACCTGCATATGCCTGACCGCCCCCTGGGCGGTGGCATTAGCGCCTTCCGTAAGCTGGGTTACGGCTGCCGGCTTCGGCGTCATTGCCCTGAAGCGGACCCGTCAGGGCATGAAAATATTGCGCTACCGGCAGAATATCCGTCGTCTCCCCCGTTACGTGCTGACCAGCGATCAGATCCCGGTCAGCCGGCGCCACCTTTTTCTGGGCAAAGGGTTCCAGTGGTCGGCACGTCATACCCAGCGACTGATGGAGGCGCGTCGTCCTGAATGCGAAATCTACGTGCAGTCCTCCGTGCTCTACCGCATGGCACGCGAAATGGAAAAAAGGATGGAATACAGCCTCCCCTGGCTGTGCCGGCTGACCCGTGCAGATACGGCGCTAAACCCTTTTCGACCATTGCCGCCGGTCGGCGGCAGCCCGATTTATCACGGCGTCGAGCCTGATGAGACGACGGTGACCTACGATCTCGGCGAACGCGTCGGACATATGCTCGTTATTGGCACCACCCGCGTGGGCAAGACCCGTCTGGCGGAGTTGCTCATCACCCAGGATATCCGACGTAAAAACGCCGCCGGCGACCATGAGGTGGTCATCGTGTTTGATCCCAAAGGGGACGCTGACCTGCTGCGCCGGATGTATGCGGAGTCGCACCGCGCGGGTCGTCAGGATAATTTCTGGGTCTTTCATCTTGGCTGGCCCGATATCAGCGCACGGTACAACGCCGTCGGACGCTTCAGCCGTATTTCGGAGGTGGCGTCACGCGTGGCCGGACAGCTCTCCGGTGAAGGTAATTCCGCCGCATTCCGGGAGTTTGCCTGGCGCTTCGTCAATATCATCACGCGCGCGCTGGTCGCCCTCGGTCAGCGACCGGATTACGGCCTCATTCTCCGCCATGTCACCAATATCGGTGAGCTGTATGAAACCTACGTGGATAACCTGCTGAGTGAAAAGGCGCCGCAGTTGCTGAATACCGCAGAAGCTATGATGCAGAGTGGGATCAGCGATAAGGACCTGCCGCGTCATCTTCAGGGCAGGCCTAACGGCGCGAAAATCTGGGTATCGGAGCAGGTACTGGGCAGCCCGGAGGGGAAAAAGCTCTGGGACCCGGTGCTTGATGGTCTGCGCAGCGCAGTCCAATACGATCGCACCTACTTCGATAAAATTGTGGCCTCCCTGTTGCCGCTGCTGGAGAAACTTACCACCGGTAAAACGGCTGCGCTTCTCGCGCCCGATTACACCGACCTTGACGATCCGCGCCCGATTCTGGACTGGCACAATATTATAAAGTCACGCGGCGTGGTGTATGTCGGCCTCGATGCGCTCTCTGATCCGGTGGTGGCCGCGGCCGTTGGCAACAGCATGTTTGCCGATCTGGTCTCTGAGGGCGGTCACATCTACAAGTTCGGTCTTGGCGATGAGGAGGAAGGTAAATCCGCAAAGGTGGCCATCAACCTGCACTGCGATGAGTTCAACGAGCTGATGGGGGATGAGTTCATTCCGCTCATCAACAAAGGGGGCGGTGCCGGCTTTCAGGTGACCGCTTATACCCAGACCCTGTCAGATATCGAGGCACGGATCGGCAGCACGGCTAAAGCAAATCAGGTGGTGGGGAACTTCAACACGCTCGTCATGCTCCGCGTGCGCGAGAAGAACACCGCCATGCTGCTCACCGATCAACTCCCTGAAGTGGACGTTTACCAGAAAACACTGACTTCCGGCGTCACGGATGTTTCCCGTCCCGGGGAAGGAACAGACTTTAACAGCAACGTTAATGACCAGGTGAGTCTGGTTAAAGTCCCGATGATTAGCCCTGCAGATATCATCAACCTGCCAAAGGGGCAGGCCTTTGCGTTACTTGAAGGGGGGCGGTTGTGGAAAGTTCGCATGCCGCTGCCGGCAGATAATGACGATCCACATATGCCTGCCAGTCTTAAGCAACTGGCTGACAATATGGAAAAAAACTACCACACCGGTGAGACATGGTGGACGGGTGGTGACATGCCGTTGGCAGGAGGTCCGGATGTCCCAGCATGATGGTGACAGCAGACAACGAAGCGCCCCTGCGCGCCAGCGGCAGTCAGGACCGATTGGGCTGCTTCTGTGGGATTTTCCTGTGGGCCTTATCGGCGTGCTGCTCGGATCACTGCTCGTCAGCCTGCTGATTGAATATGCCTGTATCGCGCTGTTGTGGCCGGAGGAAGGCGCCGCCCACAGCTACCGGGTGATGGTGGCTGAAAGTCACTGGCTGTCGGAGGGGTATACGCGCAGCCTGCTGATGGCCGCTCCGGTTGAGACGGTCAGCCGCTGGGTGCATGTAGCGTGGCAGTGGCTGTTCGTGGACAGCGGATTCAGCGGCTGGCTGCAGTCATTTAAAGCCCTGAGCGAAAAAGGCAGCGGGCTTATCCCGGCGCTCAATGGGCTGGGTGCTTCACTGGTGAGCTGGCTGGGTGTGTACCTTCAGGCCACAGTCTGGGTCACGCTGATTTTCTTCATCCGGGTCATGATCCTTTTTCTCAGCCTGCCGCTGTTTGCGCTGGTTGTCATCATGGGCGTGGTGGACGGGCTGGTCAGGCGTGACTTACGGCGATACGGCGCCGGCTATGAATCAAGCTTTGTCTATCACCACGCCAAGCGCTTTATTAAGCCTGCCCTTTATGGCCCCTGCATGCTCTACCTGGCATGGCCCACGGCGGTGTGGCCAAATCTGTTGTTACTGCCTTCAGCACTGCTGGTTGGTGGCGTTCTGGCGGTGGTAACGGGGTCATTTAAAAAGTATCTCTGAGATACCGCGCGTTGTACCATTTTCGGGATGCTCCCCGAGGGCCCGCAGCTGGTGCGGGCTTTTTTTATGTTTTTTAGATTGCGGCGTTTCGGCGGCCCTGAGTCTGGCGGCGGCATGGGCATTAAATGAGCGATGATAAGCGCTATATACGAAGCTTACTGTAAAGGCGTGCACGTTGAGTACATTAATCATCCCGGGCAGTTACACCTAAATTTTCGACAGTACATAAAGAATTTCCTGCTGTAAGCCTCGCTGCTTTGCGTCACTCTCCCGACGACCAGATAACCGGGAGAGCCTCATGCGTCACACCAGAAACCTCATTGCCCTGCTGATAACCACACTTCCCGTCCTGCAGTGTCACGCCTCCGAGAAAGACGAGCTGGCGCTGGTCATGCGTCAGCTGGATCAGGTGCAGGCCGGGCTTGACCGGGCCCGTGTCGCGGCAAACCAGACTCAGGATGCCCGCTTTTATTTCGACTATCTGCAGGCGACACGCGATATCACCACCATGAAGCAGGGTATTTCCGCCTATCTGGAACCCTCCAGGGCACAACCCGCATCCCGGCAGTCCGCTGTTACCGGCCAGTATCGTGCTGAGGAACCCGCATGGCGATGAACGGCGCGCAACTGAACGGGTGGAGCGCCGGCACCGGCAGCAGCCTAGCGCCCGGACAACTTAACACCCTCATTCTGGGGTTGCTGGCCGTCGTCATTCTTCTGTTCTGCGCCTGGGCGCTGGTTCAGGCCTATCGCGGGATTGCCTCCAAATCCGTGACGTTTCGTCAGTTCAATGAACTTGCGGTAAGGCTAATCGTGCTTTACCTGGCAACGCTGTTTCTGTTTTTCCACTAAAAGGACACCTCAATGAAATCCACATTACTCAGGCTTTACCACTCTGCATTCGCACGCGCCGGGCTGTTGCTGACGGGTTTTCTCATCAGTGGTCAGGCGCTTGCTGATCTGCCGCCGGTTGAGCAGCCCACCACCGGCGGTGGCGGTGGCACCTATAACACCATGATGGGGTACGCCAAAATGGGCGGGCTGGCACTCGGGCTGTTGATAAGCGTTGGGGCCTTCCTCGCGGTCGCCCATGCCGTCATTACCTCTTTCCATGACATCCGTAAGGGTAAAGGCTCCTGGACGGAATTCCTGCTTTACGGGGTGGTAGGCATCATTCTCATCCTCGCCGTCATCTATCTGGCCACTAAAGCCTCTGACATTTTGTAAGGAGCAAGCATGGCCGTCATCGACTTCCTTCCTGATCGTCTGAACAATCCGCCCGTGGTGTGGAAAGGCTTCACGTCTGGCGAGTTTCTTCTGGCGGCCATCATTGGCGTCGTCGCCGGCATTCCCCTGGCGGTGCCGCTGGCGCTGGTGCCATTTATCGGCTGGCTGGCATTTCCCACCTGCATGCTGCTGATGCCGCTCATTGTCATCTTCCTGGGTGGCGGCTGGATTGCCGGCTATAAACGTGGCAAGCCGGAAAATTACATCTGGCAGCGGCTGGAGGAAATCCGCTGCCGGGCCCGCCTTTCACGTTCACTGGTACTCGACAGCCGGGCGTGGGAGATGAAGCGAACCCGGGCCATGCCGCAGAGAGGTGAGCGATGAGCCGGTTTCGTAACGGTATGACCGCGCGTGATAATCACATCATTTCGCTTCGCATCGCCTGTGTGCTGCTGTTCGCCGGCCTGCTGGTCACGGGGATTGGCTGGATGCGCGCGCCTTCCGAACTTACCATCCATAACCCACCGGACCTGCGATCGGGCAGCACGCGAAAATGGTGGGAGGTTCCGCCGTCCACCGTATACAGCTTTGCGTTCTATATCTTTCAGCAGCTGAACTCATGGCCAAAAAATGGTGAAGTGGATTATCCGGACAAAATTGCCCAGATGAGCCCTTACCTGACGCCGTCCTGCCAGGACTTTCTGAATAAAGACGCAGAGATGCGTAAAAACAGCGATGAACTACGGGATCGCGTGCGCGTGGTGTATGAAATTCCCCGCCGTGGTTACAGCAGTCGCAGCGTCACCATTCTCGATCAGGACAACTGGATAGCACGGCTGGATTTAGTGGCAGACGAGTATTACCACACCGAGTCGGTCAAGCGCGCGCTGGTCCGGTATCCCCTGAAAGTGGTGCGCTGGGAAGGCGATCCGGAGCGCAATCCCTTTGGGCTGGCGCTGGATTGCTATGCGGCTACGCCTCAGCGGCTTGAAGCTGTCACCCTGCCTGAGCCGGAGAAAAAGTGATGGGAAACCGGATGAAAAAGTATTCACTCATTTTTCTCGTCAGCCTGTGTTTTCCATGTGTGGTGAACGCTGTTGAGCTGATGAAATGGGAGCGTATCCCGCTGCAGGTCCCCCTGACGGTGGGCCAGGAGCGTATCGTTTTTGTGAATAAAAACGTGCGTGTTGGCTTTCCGCCCTCGCTCAACAACAAGCTGCGTATCCAGAGCAACAGCGGCGTGGTCTATCTTGATGCCAGCGAAGCGTTTCCGGTGACGCGACTTGAGCTGCAGAACAAAGAGAACGGGGAGATTATCCTGCTGGATGTCTCTGCGGCACCCGGTAAAACCACGCGTGAACCCGTGAAAATTGTCTATGACGGTGAAGTGGCCACCGTATCTGCCAGTGACAGGCAGTCCATCAGCAGCGACGGGGACAGCACCGGGCGTCAGGCGAAGCAGCCGGATGTGGATGCTCCTCAGCAGGATCGTAAGCCCGCAAAACTCAATGCTCCTCTGCCTGTCGTGCTGACCCGCTATGCGGCTCAGAACATGTATGGTCCGCTGCGTACGGTTGAGCCGGTGACGGGTATCAGTCCGGTTTCACTGAAGCTGCCGTCCGCTGTTACCACACTGATGCCCTCAGAACCCGTCAGCGTTACGCCGATGGCAGCATGGAGCCTGCAGGGCAGCAGCGTGGTTGCGCTGCAGGTCCGTAACCGTTCAGCCGGCAAAGTGATTCTCGATCCGCGCGCGCTGGAGGGGCAGTTTATTACGGCCACCTTCCAGCACCGCTGGCTCGGCCGTGCAGGTACGCCCGAGGATACAACGGTTCTTTATCTGGTTACGTCCGGGCGCCCGGAGGGGGCATTCATTGCCGAACCGCCGTCGCATCAGCCTGCTGACAGCCGTAAGCGGAGAAAAAAATAATGAAAGCACCTGCCTCTAATCTCATCGTTAAAGTTGCAGTCCCGGTGGTGCTTGCCGGCGCCATTGTCGTCGGCGTGAAATCCTGCTCAGGGGGCGGAAATCATCCAGCGATGACAGGCAACGCAACCAGTTCCGCGCTGAAAGACCTGTCGCCGGAAGACCTCAAGGCTGCGGGGATCGAGGGTGACACGCCGCAGGACACGCTTCGCACGGTGGTGGGAAATTTCCGCAAAGTTCAGGACCGTCTTGATTCGCTCGCGGACGATAACAAAAAACTCACTGACGAAAATAAAGCCCTGAAAACCACCAACAGCAACGTGGACGCACAGATCAGCCAGGCGGTGAGCAATGCCCGCAATGAGGAAGCGCAGAAACGCCAGCAGCTCAGCGCTCAGGTCACAGATCTCAGCTCACAGGTCAAACGGCTGATGGATCAGCTGCAGAATGGCGGTGCCGGCACGGAATCCGGAAAAAGCAGCAGCCCCGGCAGTGATATTCCGATCGGGCTGGGCTACGACAGCGGGCTGAACAGCGGCGCTTCCGGCGTATCGTCTTCTTCTGATGGCCTGCAGTGGGTTGAGCCCAGAGACGGGGTATCCGTTGATGCCAGCGGCCGGCCGGTGACCGACAGCAACAGAAACAACGCGACCGGTTTCTCCTTTGCCACTTCGTTTTCCGAAGCGGGTGAAGCAGGAAAACAGGCGGCAGGAAAAGCAACCGCAATGGTTCAGACTCAGCTTACGGATGCGCAGAAGGCGACCGTTCCGGTATTTACGCTTCCGGAAAACTCCACGCTCGTAGGCAGTCAGGCGATGACCGCCTTACTGGGGCGCATTCCCGTGGATGGTAAAGTCACTGATCCCTATCCTTTCAAGGTTATGATTGGCAGGGATAACCTGACGGCGAACGGCATCGAGCTTCCCGATCTTCAGGGGGCAATCGTGTCCGGTACCGCGACGGGGGACTGGACCCTGTCGTGCGTGCGCGGGTCAATTACCAGCATCACGTTTGTTTTTACTGACGGCACCGTCAGGACGCTGCCCTCTCCGGATGGCCAGAACAGTGGCGGCAGCCAGAATAGCGGCAACGCGAACGGTAATAACAGCAGCATTGGCTGGCTGTCAGACGACAACGGCATTCCCTGCATTTCAGGCACGCGTAAAAGCAACGCCTCAACCTACCTGCCAACCATCACCACACTTGCGGCCGCCGGTGCGGCGGGTGATGCCGTGGCGGAAAATCAGAATACCGGCCAGACCAACGCCTACGGTGGCGTGACTTCAACTCTCACGGGTGATGCCGGTCAGGCCGTGCTGGGCAAGGCGCTTTCCGGCGGCATGCGGGAAACGATCGACTGGGTGAAAGCCCGCTACGGACAGACATTTGACGCCATTTATGTACCGCCGGGTCAGAAGGTGGCGCTGCATATCACGCGACAGCTGGCCATCGATTACGAAGAAAAAGGCCGCAAGGTTAAATATGACTTCAGCCTGGCCGGCAATGGCACAGGCATGGACTGACGGGGATTCCAATGCAAAACACCAACCTTGAGTATCGGGTGGGGTATACCCCACTCAGTGGACGGCTGTATGCCGGTTATGTCCGGAAAGATAATGGAAAGTGGGAGGGTTCTCCCCAGGAGGTGACCGACTGGGCCATGTTTGCGGTTGGCCAGAAACTGGCCCGGGAAGAGACGGATATGCTGTTTCCCCTGCCTGACGGTCGGGTGATGCGTGTGTCTGCAGTCATTACAGACGCTGAAACGACGGAGGATGCGAATGCACAGCGCTAAACCCCGCCTGGTGCTGCCTCTGACACTGATGCTGTCGTTATTACTGGCCGGCTGCAGCACGTCCAAAGACGAGATGCTGCCGCCCGGAGACAGCAGCATGCTTGAGCTCTGGAATGATGGCGCCTCTGCGACACATGCAACCGGCGAAAGCCGCACCACACTGCGCCGTCCGGTTACGGACAGCGAACGCGTGATTTCTCAGCAGACGCGCGAAAGCTACAGCCGCACGCAGGAAAACGAAATTCAGCAGACGTTTCCGCGCCTGCCTAATCCCGACATGGTCATGTACGTGTTCCCGCACCTGGCCGACGGCAATACGCCGGTTCCCGGCTACAGCACCGTTTTCCCGTTTTACAGCCAGGTACAGTATGCGCTGCCTGGTGAGCGCACGGAGGATCTGTAATGGCTTTTTCTCTTTTTCGCCGTCGGGCCGACGCGCAGGCGCCGCATCAGTATGGAGATGGCCCGTTTTCAATTAACGGGCATGAACCGCTGACGCGGGAGGGGCGGCTTACCCGCCGTGATGAAGCTAAGCTGTATGATACTGCGCCTTCCATTATCGACCACATCCCGTGGGGCGAGTATCTTCCTGAGCACCAGTGCATCCTGCTTGATGATGGCGTATCGGTCGGCGCTGTTTACGAAGTGATCCCGGTTGGGACCGAGGGACGACCAGACTCACGGCTTGATGAAATTCGTGACGTGGTGGAAAACGCCCTGCAGGACAGCCTTCCGGAGCTGGATGCTCACCAGTGGGTGGTGCAGTTTTACTGCCAGGACGAGTCAGATCTGACCGTCTACATGGACGGAATCAGGGGGTATGTGAAGCCCAATGCTCAGGGAACGGCTTTTACGGAAGCCTGGCTGACAGAGCAGGAGCGGCATCTGCAGAACGTGGCCAGCGAAAAGGGCCTGTTTCTGGATGAGGCTGTCACCGGTGCGCCCTGGCGCGGCCAGATCAGACGCACACGTATGGTGATTTACCGCTGGGTTGAATCACCATATCGCGACCCGATGGCACCCGAGGTGTTGCTAAAACAGGTTTGCGATCGTCTGACCTCAGCAATGAGTGGTGCGGGTATCCAGTGCCGGCGTCAGAACGGAGAGCAGATCCACAGCTGGCTGCTGCGCTGGTTCAATCCCGATCCGAAATGGGTGGATAAAGCGACACTTTATCGTTGTGCAAAACACACTGACGATGCGCCGGGTGAATTACCCCTGCTGAACGATTTCAGTGAAAGCCTGTGGTTCACCCGCCCGCGCAGCAACGGGGAGAAAGGTGTCTGGTGGTTTGATGATGTGGCGCATAAAGCTGTTCCCGTGGCGCGTCTGCGCAATGCGCCCTCAACAGGTCACCTGACGGGAGAGGTCAAACGCGGTGAACATATCAATGCCATTATGGACCTGCTGCCTGAGGGCACCGTGCTTGCCCTGACGCTGGTCATTCACCCTCAGGATAAGCTGGAGGAAAACTTTGCCCGCCTGAGCCGCGATTCAATGGGTGAAAACGTGGACTCCCTGCGCGCGCGCGAGGATGCCGCCACAGCCCGCACTTACTTGGGTAATAAACATAAACTGTATCGGGCTGCCATTACCCTGCTGATTAAAGCCCGGGACCTTCCATCGCTGGATAAGCGCTATCTTGATCTCAGCAGCAAGCTGCTCAACTGCGGCCTTGAGCCGGTTAACCCGGAGCATGATATCGGTCCGCTCAGCACCTATATGCGCGCATTACCCATGTGCTTTAATCCGGCACAGGACCGGCATAACTGGTATACGCGCCTGATGTTCGTGCAGCATTTTGCCTGCCTGGCACCGGTCTATGGTCGTGATACCGGCACCGGCAACCCGGGCTTCACCTTCTTTAACCGGGGCGGTGGCCCGCTCTCGGTCGATCCGCTTAACAGAAATGACCGCACGCAGAACGCGCATCTGATGCTGTTTGGGCCAACCGGTGCCGGCAAGTCCGCAACCGCGCTGGTCAAGCTTGCCCAGATGATGGCCATCTATCGCCCACGTATTTTCCTGATAGAAGCAGGCAACAGCTTCGGCCTGTTTGGTGATTACTGCGCCTCCCTGGGACTGAGCGTACATCGGGTCAGTATCAAGCCCGGTAAAGTTATTTCTCTCGCACCGTTCGGTGACTCACATCTGCTGATGCAGGCAAAACCGGATGAACTGATCATCAGTGAAGACGCTCTTCCGGATATTGATGACGATGAAGATAAGGATGAAGAGCGTGACGTACTCGGTGAAATGGAAATTGCCGCCCGCCTGATGATCACCGGCGGAGAAGCTGCAGAAGAATCACGATTAACACGCGCAGACCGTGGCATGATCCGTGAGGCCATCATGATCGCCGCCCGCACGGCTTTTGAGGAAAGCCGGCAGATGTTGCCTGAAGACCTGATGTTCGCGTTGCAGAATATTGCCCGGGATAGCAGCCAGGGAGAAGACGGCCGGGAAAAGCGAACTGCGGCACGTCGTTCACGCGCGGAAGAAATGTCCGAGGCGCTGCGGATGTTCACTGAAGGCTTCGAAGGCGAACTCTTCAACCGTCCAGGCACCCCGTGGCCAGAGGCGGATGTCACGATCGTTGACCTGGGTACGCTGGCCCGTGAGGGCTATGAGGCGCAGATGGCCGTTGCGGTCATTTCTCTGCTTAACTCAATCAACAATATCGCTGAGCGCGATCAGTACAGCGACAGGGATATTATTGTGCCCATTGATGAAGGACATATCGTAACGACTAACCCGCTGCTCGGACCTTACGCGACAAAAATTGCCAAAATGTGGCGTAAGCTCGGCACCTGGCTCTGGATTTTCACCCAGAACCTCGAGGATTTCCCTGATACCGCTAAAAAAATGCTGAACATGGCGGAGTGGTGGATCTGTCTGGTAATGCCTCCGCAGGAGGTCGAGCAGATTGCCCGCTTCAAGACGCTGACAGCTGAACAACGGGAAATGCTGCTTTCAGCGACGAAGGTCCCCCGGAAATATACTGAAGGCGTCATTATTTCAGAGAAGGTGCAGGCGCTTTTTCGTGCGGTTCCCCCCAGTCTCTATCTGGCGCTGGGGATGACTGAAAAACCAGAGAAAGCCGAAAGGCGACAAATCATGAACGAATTAAATTGCAGTGAGCTTGAGGCTGCGTTTCACGTTGCGCGCCGGCTTGATGAAAATCGCGGACTGAGTATCTGACAGGGGAACCCATGAAAAAACTGACTATGGCACCGCCAGTGGTCGTAGCGGACAAGGCGCTGATTGCGTCTGTCATTTTTACCGTGCCACCGCAGGGGACGGCATCAATTGGTCAGTCCGACAGTGTTTCACTGGAAATACTGCAGCGCGAGATTAAAAATCGTCTTGATAAGCCGGTTCTGATTTCAGTCTTCCCTCACCGCGTTGGGCGCCGCAGCTGCGTGGCGGTACATCTGACGGATGCTGGCGGGAAAAAACTGGATATTCTCATCACGGTAACCGGTAACACGCTGTGGCCTGGTGAAGCTGAGTTCGAAGGCAGTCTGCGCTGGAACATCTGCGTGCCGGATGCCACCGATATGTTATGGGTACTGAAGGAGATCGACAGAGTTACCGACGGCGAGGTGTTCAGTTAAAACGGCCCTGCCTGTTTGTCAGGCAGCGGTTTCAGGCTGTCTGACAAACAGGCAGGCTGCGGGTGCGGGCGGCATAGAGCCCGCTTTACAACAATTTTTAACAATAATAAAAATGTAACTTCCTCCTAAAGTTTTGTTAGGATTACGCCGATTTTAACTTTATTGGACAGATTCGCATGGTTGCTTTGCTGCGCTTCTTCAGTCATGACAACGGCGGAGAAAAAGTGTATTACTTTTCATCTGGTGTGTGTATTATAGCCAGCACGCTTAAACACAGCTATCCGTTGCAGGTCGTCTACTATGCATGAAGACAACCTGGGAGCAGTTAAACATAAGCATTTTGCCGAAAAATTGGTCATACTTGGTGATCAGTTTTGTGAAGGTGCCTATGTTGACATTGAGTTCATCTTGTCAGGATGCTCAAAGCGACGAATTGAAATTAGACTGCTGTTTATGCCCCCAACTGATGACCCGGCAGCAGCTGAAACGATGCACCAGATGATTGGTGTGGAACTGGCAAGCCAGTTCTCTATCCAGGTCGTAAGTTTTTATGATCGTGCAATTGAAGACCGCCCCTGTGCAGACGGTAATCCATTTGGAAAACCCGCCGGTGGCTTGGATCTTCACTTACATGAACTAAACTATCTCTATAAAACGATAGTCGAGATGATTTTCCGTGTCGCAGACACAGAAAAGATTGAACTACTCTTTTTCGGCGCAGATAACGAAAAGCTGCAACGCGTTTATGATCGGTACATCAAACGCTATGCTGAAAAGATGGGGTTCTTCTTTGCAACTCAAGGAGCATACTATGCAATTAGAACGCAACACTACCCGCAACAATGATAAGGGTGGAATTGACTATACCGCTGTACACGCAGGTAAAGTCGAGATGTTAAAGCGTTTTCTGACTGTTAAGACAAAAGCTGAACAGGCAGGCGCTTATAAAGTTAAACCTCTCTGATCTAGCCATCCTGGTTGTAAAGGCTCCTTGAGGAGCCTTTTTTATTTCTTTATTTTCAGCTGGTTATGACAAAACCTTTTATAATCATTATCCATCATTGAAACAGCTCTGAATCTTATACAGACGCCGTGTTTCGCTTCTCCGGCCGTCAGGCGCGATATCTGCCGCCATATCCAGGCATCGCTCTCTGCGGCGGGCAATGGCCTCGCGTTCGGCATCTTCCGTTACCTGATCCATCACGGTCAGCCAGCGGCGGGCAGCACGTCGCCATAACCCCCTTCTTTCCAGCGATTCTGCAACATTATCTTCCAGTTCCATATGCCTCCACCGGCGTAACTGTCGCTTCAACAGTGCCAACTATTCTTCCATAAATGTAATCACAGTTCTTTATTTCCCCTGGATCGCATTCCCAGAAAATGGACTTACGTCTACAAACTGGAGCCTGTTGATGCGCTATCCCTTTGAACTCGATCCGCAGATTATTCACCACATCATTTACAGTCAGGCCGGCTCTGTCGGCAAGGCCGTCATTGAACTCATCATGAACAGCGTCGATGCCGGTGCCGGCGCGGTGATTATCGATATTACCCCGGAGGGCTTCTCCTGCCGGGATAATGGACGCGGCTTTACGTCATACAATGACGTAAAGCGCTATTTCGGGCGTTTCGGCACGCCGCATCAGGAAGGTGATGCGACCTACGGGCGCTTTCGTCTGGGTCGCGGCCAGATCATGGCGCACGCCCGTACACTCTGGCGCTCGCAGCGCTGGCAGATGTCGGTTGATACGCGTGAAATGGGTTATCACTATGACCTGGAAGAAATTGCGGAGGCTGAGCCTGGCTGTCATATCACTGGTGAGTGGTATGAACCGCTGACCAGTCAGGAGCGCATGTCATGTATTCAGGAAATCCGCGATCTGGTGCGCTATACGCCCGTCACGGTGCACCTCAACGGCACCATCATTACCCGCCAGCCGGCACTGGAGAAGTGGGATGCGGAGGACGATGAGGCCTGGTATCGCCTCCGGGAAGACGGCGCCGTGTCGGTTTACAATCAGGGCGTTCTGGTACGTCATGATCCGGGACACATCTGGGGCGTGGGTGGCCTTATCGTCAGTAAAAAACCCATCGCGCTTAACGTCTCGCGTACTGAAATCCTTCGCAAGATCTGCCCTGTCTGGAAAACAATTGCCGCCCGGTTTGGCCAGCTTGCCACCGCCTTCTCTGACAATCAGGGGAAACATCGTAAAACTGAAGCGCGTCGGGAGAAAACCGCCCGCGCTTTGCTTTCCGGTGAAGGCGACCTGCAGAAGCTGATGCACGATGAAGAGGTCATCACGCTCCTGCCCGGCAAACGTCACGTCACGCTTGAGCACTTCATCCGTAAGTGCCGCTATTACCCGGCGGCAACCGACAAAAACTGCTTCACCCTCGCGCGGTATGCTCGCGATGTTCCGCGCGGGGAAATCATTGCCCGGGCCAGTATCGCGCCAGTGGTGCATCCTGTCACGCTGTCCCGCTTCGGCTGTTACGAGCCGGAAGAGTTTATGGAATGTCTGAGCCGCGTACGC
Organism: gamma proteobacterium symbiont of Lampromicra miyakona; assembly: GCF_059730895.1. Lineage (NCBI taxonomy): Bacteria > Pseudomonadati > Pseudomonadota > Gammaproteobacteria > gamma proteobacterium symbiont of Lampromicra miyakona. The sequence continues at coordinate 3,384,510 of NZ_AP035932.1, forward strand.
GCAAACCTGATGGCGTACCGTGAACAGTTACCCCGGTACCGGCGATGGGGTTCCGGCTGGCAGTCTGAGCTGGTACTTATTGATTTCGACACCCTCAGCGCAAACTTTATCGACCGCACGCAGATGGTCAGCGAGAAACAGCTTGATAAGGAAACGCGACGGGCGTGGACAGCGCTACGCTGGTGCCTTACCCAGTATGCTGCTGTCTGCTCGGGAGGCGAAGCGGGTTATCAGTCACGTTCTTACGGGGGTAAGCGCTTTCAAATCCTGCTGGGTGAGTCCACGTCGGCGGATGCCTGGACGGACGGAGAGACCTACATTGCCTACAACATCAATATCGTCCGCCGGCTGAAGTCCGATGCGCTGCAGACTGCCAGTCAGCTGTTCAGCCTGACGGAGCACGAGGTGGCACACCAGGGCGACAGCCTGGACTGTGGCCACGACGAGACTTTTTATCAGCGCTTCCATGATATCAGCACCCTGTGCGCTCCTGAACGCCAGCGTTACATGCACGTCTGGCTGATGAAGTACACGACCAGCCTGGAGGCAGAGGGTAAACGCGCAACCGGAACAGCCTGGAGAGAGCGTTATCTGACTGAGCGTGCCAGCACCGGCCGGGAGAAAAAAGGACTCCCCGGCGTTATCAGTGATGCCGGAATTCGTGATGCTGTAAGCGCACAGCCGGATCCGGAAGATATGACACGGCTTGACTTTCTTAACCAGCAGCTGAAGGGCGCCAGTGCAGCGGCGCCTGTAAGGTCCGACTGGGATAGCGCGGTGGCCGCCGGCATTGAGCAGGCCCGTAAGAATCAGTCAGAACGGTTACGGGAACAGCAGGCTCCGGAGGACTGGTACACTGCAGAGGATGATGCATCCGACATTCTGACCGAGGAGCAACGGGCAGCTGAAGCTGAAGAACAGATGTGGCTGGCGTCCCGTAAAACACATTACCTGTCCCTTTTACCCGGCGCTACTGAGGAGGTTTTGAACGACTGGGTGGTTGAGTTCCTTGCCATTGCGACCGATTCAGATGAGGAAGCACGTGCTGCGTGGGCCATGCGTGCCTGGGAAAACAGCGACCTCTGGTTTGCCAGAAATACTCCAGCCGGCATTGAGGCGGAAGACCTCCATGAACAGGAGGCTGAACACCCGCCTGAACAAAGCCTTCCTGCAGAGTGGCTTCCATTTATCGTGGAGGGCGAAACCCGATGGAGCATTGAGCGTAACGCAGCTGCAGCAGGTTTTGTCCGTGAAATGGATTATCTGGAGTGGCGCCGCGACAGCACCATCGGCGGGTCATCCTGATCGTGCGGAATAACGGTTTTCTCAACTAGCCTGCGCGCTGAGAAATTATCAGCGCCGGGCTCAGAGTTAATTACTGACCGGCCCTGTTATTGAACGCACCCTGAGCAGGTTACTCACTCAGGGAGTGTTCTCCATGAAATTTTCATTTTGCTGCCTCGCAGCACTGTTCCTTACCGCCGGTGCCCATGCCGGCACCGTCATTTATACCGACAGCGCCCACCCGGTAACGGGCAACCCCGGGCCTGACGTGACTGTCATTCTGCTGGATGCGCCTGACCGGCTGCAGGCGGATCTCTTCGGCCCGCTGCCGGCAGACCCGGCGCAGGCTGAACAGCAGGCGCGGGCTGTCATCAGTTCGCCCGCGTTTAAGCAGCGCCAGCAGGACCTTGCCGGAACCTATGCCGGTCTCACGCACGCCTGGTCGCTGGGTCTTGAGAAATATCCCGCGGTGGTGTTTGACGATAAGTGGGTGGTCTACGGCACCACGGACGTCGGCGTGGCCACGCAGCAGCTGAACGCCCGGAAGGAGTCTGCACAGTGAAAATGTCTTTCTCCCGCCCGCGCCGGCTGGCACTCGCCACGTTAATGGCCTGCACCGGCACGATGGCCAGCGTCAATACCGCGAGTCTGCTCTCAAGCGCCGCCAGTCCTGACTGTATCAGCTGGCGCATCAGCGGTATCTGCTACTGGCTGTTCTGCACGCCTTTCGGCTGCTCCGTTAAAACCTCCGTGAAGGTCACCCATTTCATTCCGGAAGCCGTGGTTTCAGCCTACCTGAGCCCTGGAGCCAATCCCTGGACGGAGATGTCGGCCGTCAGCAGCCTGGCTGATGGCGCCGAGAGTGCGCTCCTGGGAGGCGCTGCAGGTGTGGCGACCGGTGGCGGACGGCAGGAAATGAAGGTGCCCGGCGATCGCAAGCAGAACCTGCACTTTTACTACGGCGATGCGTATGGCCATCCAGCTACCAGACTCATCGGCGGAATGGTGCCGGGGTATTCCTGTGACAGTGCCGCCACGCCTTTTATGCCGTACTTCACAAGCAGCCTCGATGCGCTTGCCTGGCGCACCGGCGTACCGGAATCGCTCTACCCGGAGGCGTTAATCCCGGGACAGCGAGAGATTGGCAGCACGGCCAGCGGCAACATGTGGGGGAATGTCTACCCCCGCAGCGGCTTTGTTACGCAGACCGACAGCTACAAGTCGGCGGCCGTTGTGGTGCAACGCGTGGCCGACATTATCACCCGCCAGGGACAGCTGCATGTCTACAGCCCGCTCACCGGGCAGCGTTCGCCGGGCTACTGGCCACCCGACCCCGTCCAGGAAAATACCGGCACCAAAAATCACAAATGGCAGCGTCTCTCTCCCCAGCTCTCGCAGAGCTGCGCAGTGTTCCCCGACACCGGCGGGCAGATAGCTGAAAACGGCAACTATGCCTGGGCGCTGTGGCAGCCCTACAGCTGCTGCAAACGACGTGGCCAGACCTTCCTTTACAGCACCGATTTCTCCTGAGGACTAAGCAGATGAAACAGCAGTATTCTCAGCGGCTCTACCGCCCTCTGGCGGCATTAGCCTTCTCCGCCTTTCTCTCCCTGCCGGCACTGGCTGTGGACACGTCACTTTCGTCCGGCGGTGCGTCAGTAAGCGGTGCGATTAATGACGGACTTTTTTACTCTATTGGTGGCGGCTCAGTGATCTCACCGCCACCGAGCCGCAGCAATATGTCCAGACTGGGGCTGAACGGTGGGTGGAGCAGTGACCTCATGTGCGGCAACTTTGACCTGAAAACGACCGTAGGCAATCAGCTCAACGGCATCACCAGCGGATTCAAGGACCTTATGGGTAACGTGATTCAGGGCGCGACCGGCGCGGTCATGAGCATGCCGGCAATGGCCATTCAGCGTGCTAATCCTGGACTGTATGAAATGCTCACCAACGGGGTGCTGCAGGCAGGGCTCAACTTCGATAAAGCGCAACTCAATTGCCAGAATATGTCAAAAAAGCTTGCTGACTATACCCTGGGCAGCAAGTGGCAGCAGGCTGCTGTATCCGAAGAATATAAGGATATTGTGGCGTCCAGCGGCGGAGACGCCGTCTCCAGCGACCAGCAGCTGCAGAAGGCCACCGGTGAAGAAGGCGTAACCTGGGTTGGCGGTCAGAAGCGCGGAGGCAAAGGCCAGCAGGCCATTCAGCCGACCCGTGACCTGGCTAAAGCCGGTTATAACATGATGAACAGCCTGCCGGTGACCAGCAACAGCAGCGTGGGCTCCGCCAGCTGCAACGGCACGGTCTGCCAGCGCTGGAAAACCTCGGATGATGCGGCAGCGGCGGTGGTTAAGGTGCTGGGCGATCGTTCGATCCGGACCTGCAGAGAAACCAGCGAATGCACAAGCGGCGGGGCTGAAAACCAGCCCGGCAGTTCTGTCGCCGGCACGGGATTCTCACCCGTGCTAGAAGATGCTAGCAAAGCCAATCTGGAACAGCTGGGTAAACTGGTCGGCGGTGAACTGCAGCCAACGGCCGATAACCTGGCGGCGCTTAAAACCGGCAGCCTTGTTGTAACGCGCGGCGTTATTCAGTCACTGCGCGATGACCCGGACAAGGTCGCGCTGGTTCAGCGCCTGGCCGGCGAGCTGGCGATGGCTGACACCGTGGAAACAGCACTGACCATGCGGCGCATGCTGACCACCGGAGAATCAGAGCCAAACGCCGCTGAGCAACCCGAGGCGCTTGCTGAAGGCGACCGCCGCATTGATGCTCTTGACCGCGAGCTCAGCGCCCTGCGTAACGAGATGGAGTTGCGCAAATCCATCAGCAACAACAGCCTGCTGACCACGCTGGCGCGTCAGGGAGAGCGTAACCAGGATAACCAGCTGCAGCAGAAAGCCGGCAATCAGGATCAGGGCTTCAGCCAGATGAACCAGACGCAGTCTTCCGGAGCAAACTGATATGACACTCTCCTCTGTTCGCGGCCGTGCGGGCCGCATATTACTCATGCTTCTCCCCTTACTGCTGGTAACCGTGGCCATGTTTGCGCTGGCTTCGGTCTTTATGGCGTATGACCCGGACGGCCAGCTGACACGCCTCTGGCTGCATGAGAGCCGGTGGGGGCTGTTTGCCTGGCGACTTGTGATGTATGCCGGCATCGCTGCAGCCTGGGGCCTGAAGATCCGCCCGCAGCTTCTGAAGCGGTGGCCGGAGGCTCGTGCCCGCCTGCCGCGCACCGAGCTGCTCGGGGTGCTGTTTATTCTGGCCACGGAATGCGTGGCCTGGACCGGCACGGCATAAGGGGAAGATCATGACAGCAAACAGTTACCTGGAATATTTTCTGGTCCTCTTTGGCTGGGTGATGAACAATGCCATGTGGACCATTCTCAGCAGCACAGGGCTCTTCGCGCTGCCGCTGGTTTTTAAGGTCATGGGCGTGTGGCTCAAGGTGCGTGAGGAAGGTGCAGATGAAGGGAATAAAGGATTACTGGCGCTCCCGCGCATTGAGCATGCCATTTATGTTTCATTTGTGGTGATGCTTTTTTGCTGCATCCCGCTGCTGCCAGTAGATATCAGCACCATCAAATTCGACAGTTCCCGGGCAAAGCAGTGTGGCATCAGCGTACCCACGCCGCAGAACTCGGGCTACAGCGGTTTAGTCAATGACTTTGACGGTCGTACCGCCCAGGTGCCCATCTGGTGGTATCTGCTGCATATGATGTCTAAGGGCACCACCCAGGCCATGATTGCGTCCATTCCCTGCGGCACGCAACTGCGCCAGATGCGCTTTGACGTGCAGAACACGAAGCTGCGTGACCCGGTATTGCTGCAGGAGGTCCAGGACTTTGCAGATCAGTGTTATTCAAGGGCCTATTTCCGGCTCAAGAACAGCAACAGTCAGCTCAGCGATGCCACCATTAACTCGGTAGGCTGGATTGGCAGCGACTACTTCCTGAACACGTCGGGCTATTACGACTACTACACCGCCACCACCCCGAGGAGCCAGTGGCCCTATAACAGCTCCCGCGACAGCGGCTATCCGGACACCGGTCAGGGCGGCTATCCCACCTGTAAAACGTGGTGGTCCGATGGCTCTTCGGGGCTTCGTACTCGCGTGCTGGCCACCTTTAGTGATTACACACGTAAAGAAGTGCAGAGGCAATTTCCCGGTCAGCAATGGGAAGAGGTCGTGCTGCGGTGGATAGTAAGCCCGCGAAATGCCGGACTTTCGGGAGGCGGTGTTACTTACATGGCCGGTGCAGATGACACCGTCTCCGGTATTGGCGGAAATCTGTCACGGCTGGCATCTACTGTAGGTTTAGGTATGAAGCAGGTAGAAGCACTTCCTGGCTTCGATGCGCTGAAACAGGCGCTTCCGATGATTCAGGCGCTTCTGCAGATGATGATTATCACTGTGATACCGGTGCTGATGATGTTCAGTGCTTACGAGCCCAAAACAGTGGTTACCATATCATTTGCACTGTTTGCATTGCAGTTCATCACCTTCTGGTGGGAGCTGGCAGGATGGCTTGATGACAGATTGATCACTATTTTGTACTCAAGTCTTGCGGCTAATGGGCTTGCTTCAGGTCAACCTATAGCGGATTTCCTTAGTTCACCTCGTGATGGATGGATAATGAATCTTGTGCTGGGAATGATGTACGTAGTTTTTCCGGCATTCTGGGTGGGCATGCTTGGCTGGATAGGGGTAAAAATTGGTGGCATTGCTGAGGGATTCATTAAGGGTGGCGCTCAAGCTCAACAGGCTGGACAAGAAGGGGGGGCGATGGCAGGAGAGGCTGTTAAAGCTGGGGTGAAGAAACTCGTCTAATACTCATTATAACTAGTGCTGAGGCTGGCAGTTTCATCGCTGACAGCCTCTAATCACGATCTATCCTGAAATTGCCTACATACCACCCATAACCTTCAGCACCATCACGAAACCCGTCTTTAGGTTTTTTGGTCTTATTAGTCGAAGCAGGTAGTTTTGAAACAATCAAAGAAGCTGCTGTGCAAGCTGTCTTTACAGAGTCTCTCACGTCGTCCCCAAAACTACGACCACTCTCGTATTTCTCTAACTCTTCATTCCAGTCACTTGCCATAAGATCTTCCTCGTTCACAACACAAAGCAAAGATTGTCATGTCGAATCACATTACTAAAAAACAGCACTACTGGCAAATTTTTGAACAGTAACACGGCTCGTTTCATCAGGTACCACATTAGGGTTCTATCAAGTTGTCCATCGGATGAATTTTGAATTTATTACAAAACCCACTTCTCACAGAGATGTTATAGTAAGGTGCGAAAAATGAAGTTCATCTTTAAAACATACTGGTGAAAAAATGGTCTCATCCAAAACGCATAGACTTAATTCGCATTTCAGTGATTCTAAGTTTCAATTAACAAGTGAGCTCTTATCAGCATGCATTGGTTATGGAAGCCATATTGAACCATATGGATTTATTACTGGGTTTAGTGGTAAAAAAAGAGATGGATATGCAATTTTACTGCGGCTAATGTCAAGGGCTTTTGATGTAAATGACGTGCCAATTGATGATGACAGAATATACACCAGGTATAGCAAGGAGGTTGATGCATTTATTGCTTCCCTGAGTAAACCACAGTTAAATGAAATCGCCGGTGAGTTGAAACATATTTATCTTCACCTGCAAGGGATTTTAAATGATGCGGGAGTTACTCATATAAAATTAAGGCGAGAAATCGGCCCCAAAGAATTGCCTCGACAAAAAATTAATGAAGTAACAGTATCATCTCATTTTTCTGGACGTCTTAATTATAGTGACTTACTCATGCTGTATAAATCTGCAGCTGATTTATTAGGTAAAGAAAAAATACCTGTACTTATGGACGTACTTAACTCCTTTACTGACACCAATAACAAAGGTGGCTATGGATCTATATCGATTGAGTTAAGCATACCTGCAGAGGATGTCCTGTACTCATACTTAATGTTCCCTTCGGATCAAATGGAAGGAGAAGAGTGGATAATAATGAACAGGTCCTCAACAGGTGTAGTTGAAATACCTGTTTCCAGCATTGTTATTAGCGATGATAAGATCAGGAAATTTTATGAGGAAAGCTATAGGGATTTAACTTTGGATTTTGCACAGCAATTATTCAGCATGGAGTATTCTAGAACATGGGGGAGGTTACCACTGTTCCGTTCCTTCTAACTAGTTTCGAAATGGCGTAGAGTTCTAATAATTTATTGAACCTTTATTCGCCACCTGCTTCAGACTCGTTATCTTATATGATTCACATGAGGCTATGACATTTAACTTGTAAAAGGATCATGCTTCGATCTAACATCTCCCTCGTTGTACCGTTGCGTAAAGCAACATGCCAATGTCCCGGCAATCTGAGAGGGACGCCTTCGGGTGATTGCATGCCAAAACCGTCATGACCTGAGAGACGGTGCCTTAGGGCGGTAACTCCGTTTAACCTTTGAAAACGGAGGTCGCACAACGACGAAGGTCCTTTTCTTTCTATGCCTGTTCAGGGCTTTTTCATCTCCACGGCGTTTTTCGCCAACGTTTACTCTTTCGTTCAGACGCTGAATTCCGGTTGCAAACTTTGCGACGTGGGTATGACCATTTGGAACATTTGGGCATCTTCCACGACTGCATTGAGAGCAGAGGAGCGCGGCGTCACTTGCGTTCGAGTGAAACGAGTACCAAGTGACGCGCGCAGCGCATAACTGGCAGCGCTGACGCACTGCCGTTTAAACAACGTCTTTACCAACTGACCAACACGTACTCAAAGGTTTTAAGCGCCTTAAAGACGTGCTTCATTCACTGTTTGTTCACTTATCAATCAAACGTCTTAACCGTAAAAACGGCCAGGGACTTCATTAAAAGAGGAGAAAATCGACACGATATCGATGGCGACACCAGTCAACACACTGGTGTGTGGAAGCAGACTGATTCATTTCAGCCCGGTGCAAACCGCGAACAGGTCAGAGACCTGGGGAGCTTCGCAATAACTCAACATTTCGCCGCCCCGATGCACAGATATCTGTCGAGACGCAGGAAGCGCAACAATAAACCGTGCCGTCGGGGTGAAATTCATCGTCTGTAGCTGTGGTGCAGTCGGTGTCAGTGCTTTTCCGTTCACACAGACGGAAAAGCACTGACACCTGTTTAAGTGGAGGGGGGATTATGGCAAAACTTAATAAAAATCTTAAAACGCTTGCCAGACAGGCGGGGGGAAGTTTTAAAACTGTTTCTGACCGAATGAAAATTGCTGACAGGTTTGCCGAACGTTTATTAAGGCTTAATGTTCAAATCAGAGATATCAAGAACATTAAAACGTCGCATATCGAACTGTATATGAAAAGTCGCCTTTCAGAAGAAATTTCCAGGCGCACTCTTCAAAATGAAATGGCGGCAATCCGCGCTTTACTGCGGGTTGCAGGAAAGACATTCATGGCTAATCCTTCTCATGAAAAACTGAGCAACCAGGCCCTGGGGATTTCGGAAACGAGCCGGGACGGAACGAAGGTTGCCATTCCCGATACTTATTTTCGTCAGGTATTAACGAGTGTAGAGCAAAAGGATGAGGGCATTGCCTGCGCAATGAAGCTATCCCGATTACTCGGTTTAAGAACGGAAGAAACAGTTCAGTCTGCTAAATCATTGCGTACCTGGCAAAAAGCGTTACTGAATGGGGACGAAAAAATACGCATTGTATTCGGTACAAAAGGAGGGCGCCCAAGAGATACCACGGTATTAGATCGTGATGCGACTCTGGCTGCAATCAATGCGTCTCTTAAACATCTGAGTGAAAATAATGGCAAGTTAATCGATAAACCATCATTACACACGGCCATTGAACGCTATCGCAATGTCGTCCGTGAATCAGGATTAACCGGTAAATATGCACCCCATAGTTTACGTTATGCGTACTCTGTTGATGTTATGAATCTCCATATGAAAAAAGGTTTTACTAAAGAAGAGGCACAGGCTCTTGCATCAATGGATCTGGGACATGGCGATGGAAGGGGGCATTATGTGGCGCGTATTTATAACAAGGTTGAGCTTCATGATTAAGCATGGTTTTATTTCTGGTGATGTTTCGATTATTTGTCGCGTGCTTTTAGGGTTTAAAGTAAACATTTCACGCATTATCGACAGGGGACATTGCGAGGTAGCCTGTTTACAGGAGGCTTATGCCCATTATGGTGACAGGTTCACCCGTACTGATGCCTGTCTGTACTTCACTCAGGGCGCACTGTTTGAAACTTTCAGGATTGTGCTGAGAGAAAAATAATGCGGGGAGATCTTTGCGTTGACACTCTTGCCTGAGGTGCGGGAATTGTGTACGCTTATTTTGCTAACGTTGTCTCTGACAACTGCCAATGTTCCGGTGATTTGAGAGGAACGCCTTCGGGTAATCACATGCCAATGCCATCACAACCTGAGAGATGGCGCTTTCGGGCGGTTACAAATCTGTTTAACCTTTGAAAACAGAGACCCCTGTGGTTAAGGTCCTTCTCTACTTCGCTTCACTCTCCTGAACATCTTATTTACTCATCAGCCATTTTTGGCCTGATTCTCACCCTGAGGGATACTTTCCCTTTGGGACGGTTCCCTTTTTTTCATAAGGAATCGTACCCATGCATTATACCAAAATGATCAATCCGCTCACGTTACTGAATTGTAATTCCCCCGCTTCTGCAAGAATCATGGTGGATTACGTTAAAACTCAGCTTAACGCACGTCTTGGTTACAAACTCATGGTTGACGCCGATCCTCAGGTTCCTGCTGACGGCCTTCCTGACTACCTGACTTTTCTCAGATATGTCGCACATACCGTTGGTTTTGCAACTGAGCATTGCTTCATAAGACACACCTTTGTCGAAGAGGCCGTGACCGGGCTTACGCTCCTGGGGGTAAATGTTCACAGTCGTCACTGGAATACCGCTTTTCACCAGGGCGTTACCCTGTCTCGCCAGGAAAAAGAGCTGGACGACGCTACAGAAGAAGCGCGCAAAATGTTTTATCAGAGCGCCGGTTTTTCTGACATCGCCTGACTGTCTTATTAAACGAACAGTCTTTCACCCTCACGGGACTTCAGTCCCCGTCAGGGACAGATTTCCCCGACGCTTCAGGGAATCCTCAATGAACGATTTAATTCTCACTGCAGATTTTTATCATCGTGCCAGCGAGCGTACCGCTCACAAAGTCGCACTGGCCAAAGCAGAGGGCGAGCTGCTGAGTATCGCAGCGCTTCGTCGTCTTGGCCTGAATACCGGGACAGATGACGACGGCTTTCCGTATTACGTCTGGGAAATGGCTGCGGTCGCCAGGGACCTGGCTGAACTGCATTTCCGGAAGCTTATACCTGAATCATGGGGGGCATTCTTTAACGGTCTTTGCCGCATGGCAGAAGGTATCGATAAAGAGGCCTGGACATATTTCTACAAAAGCGCAGTCAAAGACGAAAAATGCTTTCTGTCTATGGAAAATAGCGAAGCAGATTTCTGAGGTGATGCACTTAACCCGTATGGGGATTTTCTCCATACGGAGACAAATCCTCTTATTTTTACTGAAGAGGATTTACCTGTGAATACACTGGTATTTAATACGTTATTACTCGTTAAACATAACAGCAGCGAATGGCACCGGATGTGGAGCAGGCTGGCAAAGCACAGGTCCAACCGCGCCCTTCAGGACCCGGCTGTTGCTGATAATGACGGTGAAGTCTGGCAGTACATGGAGACAGTGGAAAAACGCGTTCTGTGGTTTGGAAAACGCTACATCCATCGTTTCCGTCATCGTGATCACCCAGCCTGCGGTTGCGCCATGACAGTTAACATTCCTGCCAGCCGAACCTTTAACCCGGACGATCCGGATAACGCTTTATATCATCACTTCGGTTAGTCATTAACCAGACGCCGGCGTCATTTATGACAAAGGCTTTAACCCATGCGGGGACAACCTCCCTGCATCTGCGGTGATGGTTTTCTCCGCATTCATTAAGGAGAAAACCATGAGCAGTATAATGCTGTTACTTATCACCCGCACATCGCGCGCCCTCAGCTGCCTTGCAGAGGCAATGCGTCAGCAGCAGGCTGAATGGTTCACCAACCGCAGCGGACACAGCAGTTTCCGCGCCGAGGTCGTTCAGTCTGAAGGGGGGTTTACCGCCATCATTTCACGCAGAACAGGCTACAGTTCGCGTGACTGGCAGTATCAGCAACTTGGCAGCGCAGGTAAGTTTGCCTCCGCACGTAAGGCTTTACGGGCGGGCCGGCAGATGGCGCAGCAAATGGCCGGATTGCGTTACCGTTTCGACTGAATCTGTTTTTACTGATTAACACTTCCCGGAGGGACCTTCCCTCCCGGGGAGGTTTCCTCCTTCTTTTATCCGGAGGAAATATGATCCGTTTTACTTCTGCTGAACTTCGTCCGCTTTTCACACAGAACCTGGGTATGCAGCGCCCGCTGATACTTGAAAAGAACCTGGGGATTTATCTTCGTGTACCTGATGACAATCATCCCGGAGAGTGGCTGAAAGCTTGGGCTGCAGGGTGTAATCCGTCGGAGGATGCAGACTGGTCAGATCTTGCTGACTCACTGATACCCGAACGGGAATTCTCCTTTCAGACCTTTATTGCGCAGAGCATGTCTGATGCTGTGCTGAATGACCAGCATGATCTGCTCATCAAACCCGTTATCAGTAACCTGAACAATGCGCTGACGCTTAAAGTGGAAACGCATCCACCGCTGAAGGTGTATGTACCGGTGAGCGAATATCGTGACCGGACCCGCTGGCTTTACGATCAGTCGCTGCGCCATTTTCATGCCTGTGTAGGTAATGCTGAACGTCTCAGCTGGCGTTCGCAGGCATTACATGTTCTCGACCAGGTCATTCGCCTTGATTCAAAGCGGGCGAAACCCGCCGATCGGGAGATGTTTGACAGTGCGGTCGCGAGCGTACGTGACCGTATTCGTTCGGTTATGGCCGACGGCTCCTTACGTTTTTACTGATTTTTCCACTCACCGGTGGCGCATCGTCCGCCACCGGCCGGGATGCGCCCCGTTTTCAAAGGATGCACCCCATGAAAAAGACAACAGCCCGATCCAAAGCGGCAACAGTACAGACTACCGACCTGTATCAGCAGGTCACCGATAAAATCATTGTGGCGCTGGATAATGGCGTGCCGCCCTGGCGTCGCCCGTGGCGTTCGGCTCAGAACGTGCATGGCAGCTGCCTGCCGGTCAATGCCGTAACCGGCCGTGCCTACAGCGGGGTTAACGTTCCCCTGCTCTGGATGGCCGCAGAGGAACACGGTTATACGTCCGATCGCTGGCTGACTTTCCTGCAGGCTAAAACTGCGGGAGGTCACGTCAGGAAGAATGAAACCAGCGCGCTGGCCATTATCTACAAACCGTTTGAGAAACAGGCCAGAGACAGCAGTGATAATCTGCTGTTCCGGGACGGTGAGCCGGTTATGGAGCAGCTGACCATGCTGAAGCAACTGCAGCTGTTCAACGTAGAACAGTGTGTGGGGCTGCCTGAATCAGTCAGCGGTGAAGGTGTTGTTTCTGTTCCGGCAGAATCCCCGTCTGAACTCAGCGCGGTACAGCTGAATCAGGTACAGCAGATACTCAGCTCCACGGGAGTCGGGTGCGATCACCGCCGGCAGGACCGCGCTTATTACCGGCCGGGCGCTGACCGCATAGTTATGCCGACGGTATCGCAGTTTCGGACGGAGGCGGACTACTGGTCCACGCTGCTGCATGAACTGGTGCATGCCACCGGGCACGGCAGTCGCCTGAACCGGGAAGGCATTACCTCATCGTCACGGCAGTTTGGTGATCCGGTTTATGCGTTCGAAGAGCTGATAGCGGAAACCGGCAGCGCCTTTCTCTGTGCGGAGCTCGGTATTACCGGCGACGTGCAGCATGAAAGCTATCTTGCCGGCTGGCTGAGAGCTCTTCGGGAAGACAAACGGGCAATTTTCCGCGCCTGCCGGTTCGCCCGGGAAGCCTCGGAATATTTACTTGCGCCCCTGAACCGTAATACGGAACAGGCGGCATAATCTGACCCGGCGGCTGCGGCCGCCATCATCCCCCTGAGGGCATCTTCCTCAGGGAGATGCCCTCTTTTCGTTTCAACCGACAAGAGGAGTTTCACAATGTTTTCATGGTGCCAGAACCGCCTGGAAATCACCGGTAAGTCAGTCTGCCTTGATGTTATGCAGCCCTGGATTGCCGGCACGGAAAAACCGCTTTACCGCCATGCCGTCCGGCAGGCGACAAAACTGTTTCTCGCTGGCTGTGCCGGCATACTTAAGCCTGTCAGGGCCGTGGACTATGCACCGTATCCGATGCTGACCGCTTCAGGTACGGGGGCGCAGACTTCACCTAACCAGGCATTCCAGCACTTTATCGAGCTGCTGGAGCAGGATGCGTGGCTGGACACGAAGACACTCTCCCGCATGGATAAAATCACGCTGCAGTCCGGCATCGATGCGCTGAAATGGGAAGCCATTCCGTTTTCAGCCCGGCAGATAATGGCGCAGCTGATGGCCGTGCATTATGCCGACTGGTTTGGTGTAGCCGGTGCAGGTGGCCAGTTCGATCCGCAGGAGCGCTGGGAATGGCTCAGCAGTATGCCGGAGACAACCTGCCCCTGTGACATGCTGATGGTGATGCCGTCACGTCTTGCTACCGAACTCAACGGCGATACGGGTCTGTTCAGGGGGCTCAATAGATCGTCAGAACTTTACATGCAGCTTTTTGGCATGGAGTTCCCGGCAGGCCATCAGGCCAGCTGGAGCCGTGATGATGTGGGTTCGCTCACGCTGCACTTTGCGTCTCCCTGGTATCCGCCGTCAGGTGAGATCATGGGAGAAATGTCACAGTTGTTTGACTGCGAGATCCGGCACTACTGGATTTCACCGGATGCCGGCACGTCAGGTTACAACTGCTTTGACCGGGGCGATCACGTTGACAGCGGTCCGTACCCGGCTGAGGAGCTACGCCAGTCTGCATCGGGTGATGGTGCCCGTATGTACCTGGTTACGCCTGAACCTGCTTTAGTGCCCGCTGTAACCACAGCGCACTACGGCAGTATCCGCGCATAGCGACAATCCAGAACCGGTAATCCGGCTCTGTCGTCCGGCCACAGCGAAACCTGTGGCCGTTTTTTCACCCCGAAGGGAACACCGTTTCCCTTCAGGAAGCGTGTTCCCTTTTCTGAGGAAGCACGCATGAAACAAGGGATTAATCACGAAAAAGCCTTTCTTAAACTCTTTAATCAGACCGCCCGTTATCACCGCCGGCATCAGGTGTTTGAGGATTTCATCAGCTGCAGCGTCATCGCACTGGAAAATCGCCTGCAGTTCTGTGAAAAGCGTGGCCGCCATAGTAAAAACGGCAAAACCAACAGAATAATCTTGTAGCACAAACTCTAAGAGGCTCTGTCCATCGGCTTTAGAACCATTATTAGCTTTCAATCAAGTATTGGGAGTTTTTTTAGTCAGTTCATGGCGGTAGGCATACGTAAGGTCCTCTGATAACAGCAGCCCAATTACATGCAGGGAAAGGGGCCTGCGTTCGAGTATCGTCGTGATAGAAAGGCCTAAGCCTATTTACTGCTGCATGAGTTATGACCTCAGCGTTGCAGGAGAAGGTCTAAGCCTTCTGTTGTATCAACCCACATTAAGTCGAAGCAAAAAAGCGCACGTTGCACCAGCGCACATGCGCTGATACATTGCTGTCTAGCAGGACAACGTAACGCCTACAATAGGTTGGCATTGCCTTACTGTTATCTGCATGAGTAAAATCTTAAGCTACTGCGCGCGGCCATTAACAACCCTGCTGGCTGAGACTTACATCATTTTATTGTAGAAGTGCAGTAATGGCTGGAAAAACAGCATTTTTTCCTCATCAAGTAGGTTGGGCCAATACAAACTCCTACAACCAGAGAGCGACCTCGGTGCATGACACGCAGCAGCAATCAATGCAGGACGAGATGTTGAACGCAACCAAAAGCTCGAATTCCTCATCCATCGTCCAGATGGCCGTATCCGTGACAAAGGTATCCACGGCAACGCCCCGTTTCCCCGAGAGGTCGAGACTTAATGACTGACATTCCTACCTACCATGTGCTCGCTCTGTCGGGTGGAGGCTATCGCGGCCTTTATACGGCCACAGTTCTTGCCGAGCTTGAAGCCGCGCTGGGTCGGCCTATCTCTTCTCACTTTGACCTGATTTGTGGCACATCGGCAGGAGGGATGCTGGCTTTAGGGCTGGCAGCGGAAATCCCTGCAAGCGAACTTAAAGCATTGTTTGAAGACGAAGGTAGCCGCATTTTTGGATGCCGCAGCCTTCCAAGGCGGCTTTTCGGTTTCTGGCTTACTGCAAAGCATGACGCGAGAGGATTGCGAGATGTACTGACCAAGCGCTTTCAAGGAACCACAATTGGCGACTTGAAACATCGTGTTCTGGTTCCGGCAGTCAACTACTCGACAGGCCGTGGGCAGTTCTTTAAGACACCTCACCACCCTTCACTTGAGCTGGATCACCGCATGAAGATTGTTGACGTTGCTTTGGCGACTGCCGCAGCGCCCGTCTACTTTCCGCTGGCTCGCAATAACCGAGGAGTCTTTGCGGATGGAGGATTAGTTGGAAATGCCCCCGGCCTGTTCGGTTTGCATGAAATCAATACGTTTCTCGCGCCAAAACAGGATGCGTTGATTCGGGTCCTCTCCATCGGCACCATGACGATCGGTGCGACCGTTCGTGGTGGTGCTAGCCTTGACCGCGGGTTCGGCAAGTGGCGCGGAGGGCTTTTTGACCTAGTGATCTCCGCTCAAGAGTCTTCCGTGGACTACATGCTGCGGCAGACGTTGGGGAGCCAATACTTCCAGATTGACGACATGGCAACACCCGATCAGAGCAAGGACGTGAAGGCGCTGGATCGGGTTTCCATTGGCGCTACGAATACACTAAAGGATCGTGGTAGCCACGCGGCGCAACGTGCGCTCGGCGACCCGCTTTTTCAACCATTTCGAGCGCACCAGGCCGGCGCACCCATTTTCTTCCACGGCCCCAACAAGAATGTACCGGAGGCCGCATGCTGAACCTGAGCCCGCTTTTCTTTACCACCGTTGATGATGAATTGTGCTTGCACGATGAGTTGAATCTGTCCCCTGAGCAGCGCGCTTGGATCGCCAGCGTACGCACTGATGTCAGGGACTGCCTGCGTACAGGCATCCCTCGCGTGCTGAGGTCAAACGGATACACGGAGGACGTGCCACAGCCACGTTTCTTCACTCAAGGGTCGTGGGCATACAAGACGCTTAATTCTCCGGCCCAACGTCCGCAACAGGCGGATGTCGATGATGGATGCTACTTGCCTTTAAGTTTCGTCTCTCAGACGAAGCGTCCTAGCATGGCAGCGACAGTGTTCTTTGCTGCTGCGGAAGAAGCATTGAGGTCGCTGGTAGAGGAAAAGCAGTGGAAGCTAGTCAGCGACAAGCCGACGTGCATCCGCATCGTCATTTCAGCGTATGCCCACATTGATATTCCTTTATACGCTATTCCCGATGAAGAATTTGTCACCCTCGCAAAGGCTTCGATGGAGCGATATGGTTACGAGTCGCTGTCGGAAGCGGTGAACATGGCAGAACGGGATGCTTGGACAGCGCTACCCGCTGACAAGGTGCTCCTGGCTCATCGTGAATGCAATTGGATGCCCTCTGACCCTAGGCCAGTGAAGGAATGGTTCTTGGGCGAAGTAGACGCCAAGGGTGAGCAGTTACGCCGCGTAATTCGTTACTTGAAGGCGTTCCGCGATTGGAGATGGTCCATCAATGGGCCTGCTTCGATTCTATTGATGGCCGCCGCGGCCCCACTATTTGAGAGACGTGATCGGCGCGATGACTTAGCGTTGCTGGATGTCGTCGCAGGACTGTCGGCCCGTTTGCGCGCGGGGGTGAATAATCCGGTGGATGAGTCCGAATCGCTCACGGGGCGGCTTGGCAACGAGGGTGTCGAAGAGGCGGCAAAGGCGTTTGAAGAATTTGAGAAAGTGCTTCGTGGTGCCACCAACGCCAGCAGCCCTTCACAAGCCTGCATTTGGTTGCAGGGCGAATTCGGCCCTCGCTTTCCAAACAAGCCGGATCGAGTCAAGGTGGTATCCGTCGCCGCCACCATTGCTGCAGCTCCCGCAACGGCTGGCCCGAGCGAACTTGTCGGGCGAACGAAGGCAGGATGAAAAGCGCCATAGCGCTCGCAGACGTAATCGAGGCCTTCGTGCTGCGAGGCTTCGAATTTGTTGGCAAGACGGATGATGGTTGGTTCAGGCTGCAAGGACAGTTGATCCCCTCCCAATCGCACAAGGGCTATTCATGTGAAGTTCAGCTCGACCCTACGTTCTTCGACTTGCCTCGCATACGACTGCTGGAAATTCCTCCAGGGCTACCCGCAGCGGTTCCTCACCTTGGTGCAGGTGGCGGACTTTGCTATCTAGCTAAAGGCACGGTCGTTCTAGATATCTACGATCCTATAGGACAGTCGCTGGCATGCTTGCAGCGCGCTGCTGCCGTACTCGGGCAGATTTTGGAGGGGGAGATGATTGAAGATCTTACTGAAGAGTTTTTCGCCTATTGGGATGGATGGCCCTGCTTTGTGGACATGCAGGGCGGAGACTTGGGGCGGCAGAACTGCATAGTCGCACAGGCCAAAGGCCATTCTTCATGGTTCATCACTGACAATAAAGAGCGAACAACAAATAAGCTGACTTCGCTTGGCTATCAAGTCACCACCCAAACAGTGCTGACCTACCGGGTCAAGACCAGTGCTCAACCTCGCCCGCTGACGAGCTCTTGGCCTCCCGAAACTGTTGGAGATATCTTGGATTGGCAAAGTGCGCTTGACTCTCGTTGCCGGCGCAAAATTCACGATCGCATCAAAGAGGGAGAAAAGGAAAAAGCCAACGGCGTTCTGATCGTTATCGAATCTCCGTTGATGACGTATGGCTTTGCGGTTCTATATGATCGCCAACGACAAGTTAAAAAGGGTAAGTTCAAAGACCGCAGGGATTCGAGCTATGGTTTGAAGGCGATGCCCGTCTCGATGATCAGAATCGATGACCAATATATCGCCCAGCGGAACATACCTAAGTCAAATACGCTTGCAGGTAAGAACCTGGCCATTGTTGGGTGCGGTACGATCGGAGGATATCTGTCAGATATGCTGGTCAAAGCTGGGGCGGGGACATGCGGCGGAAAACTCACTTTGATCGATTGCGATTACCTTCTGCCGCAAAATATCGGGCGTCATCGCCTTGGATTTCCGGACTTGCTTTCGAACAAGGCCGAGGCTATGACTAAGGAACTAAAGCGTTTGGCACCAGGAGCCGAGATTCGTGCGCTCCCTGTGGATGTCAGGCAGGCCCAACTGGGAGAGCTGGACTTGTTCATAGACGCCACCGGGGAAGAACCTCTCGGGCATTGGTTGTGCAGTCACTATCGAACAACGCCAATGATTTCAGTGTGGATCGAAGGGCCAGGAACGGCTGTCCGTGCACTCCTGAGGGCAAATTCTTTTTGTGCTTGCTACCGATGTCTTTGGCATAGCAACAGGAGGGGAGAACTTCTTTCCACCGTTGATTCTCTTCCTACCATTTTGGCTGGGCATGGATGCGAAGGCTTGTACGTGCCATTCCCAGCCTCGGTATCGATGCATGCAGCCAGTCTGGGAGCAGAGATGGCCTTTGATTGGGTTAACAACGTATATTCACCTGCTTTGCGAACTCGACTGATCGATCATACTCATCTGCTTGCCACACCCGATTGCGATCCGCTGGTGGACCGGGAATGCCCTATATGCAGTTCATGAGCTCTTGGGCCACCGACGATAGGCGGACCCTGCTGCATTTCTCAGAGTCTACACTGGAGACTTTCTGTCAGCATATTCAGGCCTCTGATACAGATTGCGAGGCTGGCGGACTACTGCTCGGTTCGGTTCATGGAGCACATATGCTCATTGAGCAAGTTACGGTTCCCACGGTTTGGGACAAACGATTCCGCTATCTGTTCGAAAGAATGCCGTTAAGTCATAATGCCATCGCTCATTTACGGTGGACTATAAGTAAAGGGACAGTCCGCTATCTGGGTGAATGGCATACCCATCCGGAAGATCATCCTAATCCTTCAGGTCTTGATAGATTAGAGTGGAGTCTCTTGTCGGAAAAACGCTTGGACAAACGGCCTATGCTTGCGGTTATCGTTGGCCGAAAGTCTTTATATGTCGAATTAGTACCAAGCTCCGGCCCCGGCTCAGTGCTTTATCCTTTGGAGTAGCAGCTATTAAGTTAAAGAAGTTTAGATGCATACGAATTGCAATCGCACACCGAGCGCGTCTCGCAACGAATTTTACAAGGCTCTGTAAATTTCGTCAGAGAAAATAGAACCATATCATAAAGCAAACGTACTGCTTCTTATTCGAGGCTTGCTTTCTTTACTCCTGTACATTGCTGAGCAAAATCCAATTTTTTCAGTTCTCTAGGATTTTATTTATCAGAAAAAATTATGCTATTTGCTTTGTTTTTTTTGTGTGTCTTTCAATTTTTCTTGATACGCCTTTTTTGCAGCCATAAATGTGTCGATGTCTTTGCATTCCCGTTGAACTAGCTTGAGGTCTGCAAATCCTTGTGTTGGTGAGTTCGTTAAATAATGCCCGCACAAACGATTTCCTCCTTCAATCAATTTTAGCTCTGCGGCACCAGTTGTTAGCTTGCGCTCGTTAGGCTTTCGAATGTAGAACTCATACATGTATCGAATATGTGCCGTGTTGTGCTGATCGTCCACCAAAAGTGACTCAATCAACGTTCGACTATCTTGACTCTCAGTATATGAGAGAAGGGAGTAACCCAAAAATGTTTGTTTTATCACAAATGCAATAGGTATGGGCTTAGTGGATTTGTCATCACTTGTGCCGTAATTCGTCAAAAGATGACCAAACCAAACACCGTGAATTATTGGGCGCCCAGTCAAGCTGGCGATCCATTCCGTCTTCCATGGGCGCCGAAAAGCCCAAACGGAAACAGCTACGGCCCAGCTGGCACCAGATATTAGACCTGCTATCAACGCCTGTGTGCCATTAGCCCCAAAGGCAAAGTGTCGTACCAGACCTACAAGGTTGCCGATCAGAACGGTCGTGATTGCGACAAACAGCAGGGCTTTCCTGAAATCTTTGATAGATAAATTTACGTTTGCCATATTTTATTTTTCTCCGGCAATGTCCACGCCTGTATGAAATAAATGCACTTTACCTGTCTGAGAAACGATTCCTGCACATTTTATACCATCTATGAGCGAGGCTAAATATGCGGACATTAGACGCGAACCTGTTCCGCGAAAACGCTGTGAAGCATTATTTGGAATGGGGGGAGAAATGAATTGTGATATATGAGTAATCTTCCAATCTTCAATATCAATAAAATGAAATCCATCGTGAAAGGGATCTCTGACTGTGGAGATTTGACATATTGCGGAAGCGATTTCCCATTCGAAAAAAATGGAGGCATTAGGCTTTATGCTTTCATTTTCCAACTGAAGAAATGGCAACTGAGATAGGTCACTATAAAAAATCAAGCCAGTTCCAGAGAAGTCACTTTCACGATTTTTAGAAATAGAATTTAGCAAGCTCAGGGCCTTGTTGATTTCGCTGAAATGATTTAAGTTCAGACTAGTCATATTTTTGGATTCTGTTCAGTTTTTTCTGTAACCATGGTACCATTTTTCCATAAAGTATAATAAGTGAATTACCTCTTTACGTCTCAGTTCCTTGGACCGCAGTACTCTAAGTTCGCTCTTAGCTCCGGTCGTGTGAAAAATCTAGTTACAAACTGTAGGACGCGTATCTATGCAAGGGTAGCGATCTTTCCCTGATTAGATCTCGCAGATTTAACCTCAACACCTAGTTTTGGCTCTGATTAAATTCATACTTTGAGGTGGTCTGGCTTTAGACAGACTGCGACATCCCGACGGGCTTGGCATTCGCCAGCCTTCCAAATCCTTACTGCCTAGCTTCCTTTGTCAGCGTCAGTGACATAAGACATTAGTACACCATTTAGGTCTTACGCTCCACCAGTTATGCTGTTTCGTTAAGGTTCCTACACCGAAAAAGATTCCATTATGCAAAGCAGAGCAGAGTTTTTCAGGATAAAGCAAATGCGCCTAAAGGGTGCCTACATTGTCTATATCGCGACACAATTAGGATGTTACGAGAGCACCGTCAGACGATATCTCAAATACCCTGAGCGCTAGCCCATAAATACGCAATAAGATGTTAAAACCTAAGCCGTACATGGTTTTCATCGACATGTGGCTGGCGGAAAACATCTGGAACAATGAGGTCAAATGATAAAATCGATCGTTCAGATCGAATACACACACGTATCCATGTGTTAAACACCACGCAGGTCGGTAACTGAGCAAATTATTTTTCCGTCCTCAAGATTTACGCCGCAGAACCAGCACGGGCCAGTCACTGCGGAAGTCCGTGCGCCAGCGCCACTGTCGGAAGAGGATCTCCAGCTGCATCAGCGCCTTCATGGCCGGTGTAAAAGGGATGCGGTAAGTGCGGTGGTGGACGATGAGTCCACCTTCAGCGATACAGGCCAGCACCCGGTGGGCACGAATGTCGGTCAGAAGGTGCGAGGAAATGATAACGATATGGTGCTTTTCCAGAGCTTGTCTGGTTGACGCCTTTACGCTTTGCCAGAACTGTTGGACCCGCTCTGGCGTCAGATCTGTGGTGGGCTGCCAGGGGGCAAGATGCACCCACGCCCGGCTGCGACGATGGCGGATCAGCGTCATCGCCGGTCTTAACTGCCGCTCGGCCCATGCGAGCGGGCGGAGCAGGAAGGGGAGACAGAACAGCAGCACCCATACCAGATATAACCCGGTGGATGTGGCCTGGATGGTGAAACTCAGGCTCATCGTCCCGCACAGGGCCAGCCAGATCATAAAAAAAAACAAAACAAAGAATTGCTGCATGCGATGGCTCCCGATACCGGTGTAAACAGAGGCATGCAGGAAACCATTACGGTGTTACCAGAGCACCCTGAAACTCTGAAACCACTTTTTAATATTTTAACAAGCAGGATTTCTGTCAGAGACGGTTCCGGGTTTACTGTTGAAATTGTCCGGAGTGCTTTTAGGTTAGCGTCATATTCAGCAGGCATATTCCGGCGGAGGTGACGGTGATTGGACTTAACTGGTTAACAGGCAGAGGCAGACAGGAAAGCCAGCCCGGAGAGAGACTCTCTAAGGGAGACACGTTATCCCGGCCTGTTGCTGACGGTAGCTGGCACCCTGCTCAGACGGGAAGTGTGCTACTGCAGACAAACGAAAACCGTCGCCTCATCAGGGTGCTGACAGAAAACAGCCCGCTTTCAAAAGAAGTCACTGAAGCCTGGTGGCTCAGGCCTCTGGAGGAGATGGCGGCAAGGGTGCAGACCTGCCCGGCAGCCTGGTCCGGCCCGTACTCTGGTCCCGGAGGATTTAATGAACTCAGCCTGAACGTCGCCGCGCGTGCGGTCAGGCTGGTCCGCGGCATGATGCTGCCACCGGGCGCCACGCCTGAAGAACAGGCTGAGCAAACTCCCGGCTGGGTCTGTGCTGCTTACTGGGCAGGGCTGTTCCATCATTTGCCCTGGTTGATGCAGGTGGAAGGGGCTCTGAAAAACGGTCGGGTCTGGTATCCCGGTCTTAGCGTGCCTGGAGAGCAATGGCGGGTCAGGCAGACCACCGAACCATCAGGCGAGATGAACTGCGTATTTGTGGCGCTAAGACTATTGCCTGAGGCGGCCCTGCTGTGGCTTCAGCGCTGGCCCGCTCTTTCTGATACGCTCCTGCTCTTTCTGTCGGGACGCCGTGCTGAAGCCGGGATATTAACCAGTATTGTTAACGATGCCCTGAGCAGCTGCGGCCTTTCAAATGAGACCGTAATGTCCGGGCAAAAACCTCAGCAGGTTTCTCTGGTTAAAATCACATCAGTAACAGACCATACCCCCCCGAAATTATATGAAGTAAAACCTAACTCATTGTCCAGTCTCGATAATGCGGAAGGTTCTTTAGTGCCAATTAAAACTGGAGTTTCATACTACAGTTCTGCTCAGGAAAGCGAGTTGTCGCCTGAGAAGATTATCCCACCTGCGCCTTTACTGGAGCTGGAATCCGCACTCACAGCTGAGGAACCGCTGCTTTCTGCAGAAAACGCCATCAGTACGGGAGAAGAAGTGCAGATGCAGGGATCTACGGAGAATCTCCTGTCATTGCTTGATTTAATGGCTGAAGGGAAAACTGCTACGGCAATGGATAATTCTTCTGCGGATAATCGTCCAGCCACGCCAATTACAACTGATGTGTTTCATTCTGATGAAAACAGGAAAGATAAGGGAGAAGAATCCGGTGTGCTCTTTCTTGAATGGATCAGGGACAGCATTGAGGACGGCACGCTGAGCGTAAATCAAAAAGACAGTCTGCTTCACGTTCTGGCGCAGTTTGTTTTTGTGGTCTCACCGGCCTGTTTTTACCGTTACACCACGACTGCAGGAGGCAGTCATACGGATAAGGCCAGACTACAAAAAAGTTTTGAGGCACTCAACGTACACCATTCACGAAATGGTAAGGGATTATTCCATTACCATCAATACGATACGCCGGATAAGAGCGGTCGTTTTACAAAAGTGTCAGGCTATATGATTAATGCCGACATTTTATTTAAAAAAGGGAGCTGTCCTTCGGACAGCACATGGCTTTCAGCCAGGAAATGACTGGCTGGGGAGCATTTATAAAACTGAGGTCAAAATGAAAGATTCATGTTCATTTGATGAACTTATTGAAGGATATTTTTTTAGTAAAACTCTTCGAGTTGCAACTGAATGGAGTTACAGAAAAGTATTAAAGACTTTCCTTAACTTTGCTGGAGCAGCCATATCTCCTGCTGATGTTGATGACAGGTTGGTTTTAAACTGGCGCAGACATGTACTTAATGTGGAGGGTCTGACAAAAACCACTTGGAACAATAAGCTCACACACATGAGAGCATTATTCAACTTTGCGATTGAAGAAGGTTATATTCCGGCAACCAAAAATCCCTTTAATGGCAAGATTGCACGGCCAGATGTAAAGCGAAAGAAAACCCTGACTGATATCCAGATTAATAAAATATATCTTTTAATGGAGGCCCGGGAGGCGGATGAACAGTATGGTAAAAACTATAACTACAGGTCGGCATTGAGGCCTGCATGGTTCTGGCTTACCGTGCTGGATGCTTTACGAAGGACAGGGATGAGGCAGAATCAGCTTCTGCATATACGTTTATGTGACGTTAATTTTATGCATAACTGGATAAGCCTTCGACCGGAAGGAGCAAAAAACCATCGCGAGCATCTTGTTCCGATCACGCGTTATCTGAGACCAAGATTAGAAATGCTTTATAACCGTTCTCTGGAAAGAGGAGCAAAGATGGAGGATCAGCTTTTCAATTTATCCCGATTTGATGGTCGCAGAAATGAGACAAGTGAAAACATGGATAATCCACCATTGCGTGCATTTTTTCGACGGCTTTCAAATGAATGTGGCTTTGTTGTGAGTCCTCATCGATTCCGGCACACCATAGCTACAAATCTGATGAGTATGCCTGACCGAAACCTGAAAATGGCTCAGGATCTTCTGGGCCATTCAACGCCTGCAGTCACTCTGCAATACGTTGAGAGCGACATCAACAAGGTCAGGAGCGTTCTCGAACAGCTGGAGGTGGCCTAAGAGTAATCTTAAGTCAAATCTTAACGATATGATTCTAAAAGAGGAAAAAAAGGGAGGCAAACCTTTACAAAAGATTGACAGAAAACATTTCTAAAGGTAAATACGATGCTGAAGTATTTTTTTAAGGATGTGAGAAGTCCAGAGGATGCTAGAACATCCTCCGGACTTTAAGTCCCGTGTTCAACAATGGTGCGGTAAGCAAACTACCAACATCATGCTGGGGACCACTGTCATGCCCGTTAAGGATCTCAACCCCTAACGAACAGGCTCTGAAGAGTGGTGCCCGAAGGCGGAATCGAACCACCGACACGGGGATTTTCAATCCCCTGCTCTACCGACTGAGCTATCCGGGCAACGGGGCGCATTAAACCCTAATGGCTCACAGCCGTCAACGGGTTTCTTAAAAAAAGCGTAGCAATCGTGACTGATTGCCTGCTTTTCAGGCAGGGTGGGCAAAAAGCCTACGCCAGCGCGCCGTTTTGCCGGCACAGTGCGATACTCAGCACATCTTCAGCCAGACGCCGTGCGGTAGCGACATCCTGCACGTTGCGCTTCACCAGCAGCTTACTCAGACAACCTTCGAGGATCAGCTCCATCTGATCGGCCACCATGCTGGGGTTGTCCAGCGCCAGGTCGACGAGGATTTCATGGGTGAACTGCCAGGAACTGCGCTTCTGCTGTTCGGCGAGCTGATGCACCGGCTGATCCGGCTGGGGATAGAAACTGCAGGCGGCAATAAACAGGCAGCCGGGAAAGCGGCCTTTACTGACGTGCTCTGCCAGCACGTCGTAACGCGCCAGCAGCTTTTGTGCCGCACTGAGGCGCTCATCCAACTGCACCTGGCGGCGCCAGCTGTCAATCTGCTGGCCGTGAAAGCGCAGCGCGTCATACAGCAGGGCATCGCGATCGGGCCAGTAGCGCTCCAGCTGATCGCTGGCGAGGCCGCTTTCGCCAGCCAGCTGCTGCAGCGAGGTGGTCGCGGCCAGGCCGCTCTGTTCGAGCACATTCAGCGCATGCTCAAGGATCTGTTCGCGTTGCAAAAGACTCTCCTCCGGAATGCGGGCCCGGGCGCGTACGCCCGGGCAGTGTCGTGCAACCAGTTTCGTTTAACGCGGCAGATTGTGCAAATGGGCGCGGAAATCCGCGGCGTTAAGGAATCCGGTGACGCGTGAATCGGCAATCTCTTTGCCCTGCGCATCAAAGAACAGGATGGTCGGCAGGCCAAGCACCTGCAGATGCTGCAGCAGCGCGTTATCCTGCGCGTTGTTGGCTGTCACGTTAGCCTGCAGCAGCTGCACGTTGCTCAGGGCACTGCGTACGCCGTCATCGCTGAAGGTGTATTTTTCAAACTCTTTGCAGGCCACGCACCAGTCGGCATAGAGATCGACCATGGTGATACGGCCCTGCGCCTGCTGTAATGCGCTATCCAGCTGCTGGCTGTTGCTGATGCGCTGGAACGGCAGGTGCGCGACGCTTTGCGTACTGCTGCTGCCAAATGCCCAGTCCTGCAGCGGGCGCGCCACCACCAGCGCGGCCGCCAGCATGATGATCGGCAGCACGCGCGCTGTGCCGCGCGCGCTGAGACTCAGGCTGAACGCCCAGGCAAAAAATGCCACGCCGAGCAGACTCCACAGCCGCAGTCCCCAGATATCGCCCAGCACGCGCTCCAGCAGAAACACCGGCAGCGCCAGAATCACAAAGCCAAAACCCTCTTTCACGCTCTGCATCCACGGACCGCTTTTCGGCAGCAGCCGGTTGCCGAACATCGTTACAGCAATCAGCGGCAGTCCCATGCCGAAGGCGTACAGCCACAGCGTGCCGGCTCCAGCCCACAAATTACCGCTCTGCGCGATATACAGCAGGATGGCGCTGAGCGGCGCGGTGGTGCAGGGTGAGCAGATCAGGCCTGCCAGTGCGCCCATCATAAACACGCCCGCCAGCGAGCCGCCTTGCTGACGGTTGCTCCACAGCGTCAGACGCGTCTGGAGGCTGGCAGGCAGCTGCAGCGTGAACAGGCCAAACATCGACAGCGCCAGCAGCACAAACAGCACGGAGAGGCCGATCAACACGTAAGGATGCTGCAGCGCAGCCTGGAAACGCAGCCCCGCCGCAGCCACCACCATACCGAGCAGGGTGTAAGTCAGCGCCATGCCCTGTACGTAGACCAGTGCGAGGGCGAACAGCCGGCCCAGCGAGTGGCGGCGCTGGCCGCCAAGAATGATGCCGGAGATCAGCGGATACATCGGCAGCACGCACGGCGTAAAGGCCATGCCGATGCCAATTAGCAGCGCCCACAGCGGCGAAAACGGCAGCGGCGTGCGGTGAGCGGCCGGTGATGCCGCGATTACCGGCGCGGCGCTATCGGCAGCCATCGCCGTCAGCGGCACCGAGCGGGTCTCCGGCGGATAGCAGAAACCGGCCGCGGCGCAGCCCTGATAGGTCACGCTGAGCGTTGCACCAGCATCGGCCTGGCGCAGGGTGATCGGCAGCTGTACGTCCTGCGGATAGATTTCGCTCTTGCCGTAAAACTCATCTTCGTGCGGCTGGCCCGGCGGCAGCGTGACCGGCGCCAGCTGCGCGTGTTGCGAGCTGATGTGGAATTGCTGGCGATAGAGGTAATAGCCGTCCTTCACTTTCCAGCTCAGCGTCAGCTGATGGCCCTGCTGGCTGAAATCAAAGCCAAAGGCCTGATCGACCGGCACAAAGCGGTTATTGGTAGTGGTCGAGAACAGGCTGGCCTGCGCCGACAGGCAAAACAGCAGTGCCAGGCACAGGCTTAGCAGGCGGGAAAATCGAGCAGCCATGACGAATTAATCAGCTCCGGTGGCGAATGAGCCGCGATAATAACACGGCCGCTGCGCCACGAGGTTTTCAGGATGTAACCACGACGCTACAGGATCAGGCTGCCGAACAGGAAGCCAAACGCCACCGAGAAGGTAATTGCCAGTACGCCGGGAATGATAAACGAGTGGTTGAACACGTACTTCCCAATGCGGGTCGAGCCGGTGTCATCCATCTCCACCGCGGCCAGCAGCGTCGGGTAGGTGGGCAGCACGAACAGCGCGGACACCGCGGCGAAGGAGGCGACCGCCGCCAGCGGCGATACGCCGAGCATCAGTGCCGCCGGCATCAGCGCTTTGGTGGTGGCCGCCTGCGAGTAGAGCAGCGTGGCAGCAAAGAACAGCACCAGCGCCAGCATCCACGGATAACTCTGCAGCATGTCGCCGGCCAGCGTCTGGATGTCGCTCAGGTGCGCCTTGACAAAGGTATCGCCCAGCCAGGCGACGCCCATTACGCAGATACAGGCGCTCATGCCGGATTTAAACGTGCTGGCACTGAGGATTTCACCGGTTTCCACTTTGCAGGTCAGGCAAATCAGCGTAGCAACCGTCAGCATAAACACCACAATGGCTTCGTTACGCGGCAGCACCGGATTGCTGATCAGGCCCACGCTGTCGCTGATTGCCGTCGCGTACAGCACCACCGCCGCAATACCGATCAGGAACAGCAGCACCGCGCGTCTGGCACCCGGCTTGATGTGATAAACCTGCTCACCGCGCAGTGTCACTTCACCTTTCGCCAGGCGCGCCTGATAGACGTCATCTTCTTTGAGCTCTTTGCCGAGGAAGTTGGTGATCACGGCGGCACAGAAAATGGCCAGCATGGTGGCAGGCAGCGCGACGCCGAGCAGCGCCAGATAACTGACGCCGCGCGGTTCAAGAATCGAGGCAAAAAATACCACCGCGGCCGAAAGCGGCGAGGCGGTGATGGCGATTTGCGACGCCACTACGGCTATCGACAGCGGGCGCGAAGGGCGTACGCCTTGCTCTTTGGCGACTTCCGCAATCACCGGCAGAGTTGAAAAAGCGGTGTGCCCGGTACCCGCCAGCAGCGTCATCACATAGGTCACCAGCGGCGCGAGGAACGTGACATAGCGCGGATGGCGGCGCAGCAGGCGTTCCGCCAGCCCGACCAGATAATCCATGCCGCCGGCCACCTGCATCGCGGCGATGGCCGCAATCACCGCCATAATGATCTCGATGACATCAAACGGGATCGCGCCGGGTTTCATGCCGCAAACCAGCGTCAGCACCAGCACGCCTAAACCGCCGGCAAAGCCAATGCCGATGCCGCCGAGGCGCGCACCCAGCCAGATCGCCAGCAGGACGATGAGCAATTCCACCACTACCATAGTTTCACTCCCTGAAGTGCCGCCACACGCAGCCACTTTAGTTATAGACGTCAAAATAAAAAAGCACGCCGTATTGTATACAGGCGTGCTTCAGACGACTTGATCCGGAACGGATTACTGTTCGTTTTCGTCGGTGTAGCGTTTGGCTTTGTATTCCGGGTGCATCAGGTTCTGGATGGAGAAAATATCGTCCAGCTCGGCTTCGGTCAGCAGACCGCGTTCCAGCACCACTTCGCGTACGCTCTTACCGGTTTCAGCACAGATTTTCCCGACGATATCGCCGTTGTGATGGCCGATGTACGGGTTGAGGTAAGTGACGATACCGATGGAGTTGAACACGTAGGCTTCACAGACCGCTTTGTTGGCGGTAATGCCGTTAACGCATTTTTCCAGCAGGTTGTAGCAGGCGTTGGTCAGGATGCTGATCGACTCAAACAGCGCCTGGCCAATCACCGGTTCCATCACGTTGAGCTGCAGCTGGCCGGCTTCAGAAGCCATGGTCACCGTGGTGTCGTTGCCAATCACTTTAAAGCACACCTGATTGACCACTTCCGGTACCACCGGGTTAACTTTGGCAGGCATGATTGAAGAACCGGCCTGCAGCTCCGGCAGGTTGATTTCGTTCAGGCCAGCGCGCGGACCGGATGACAGCAGGCGCAGGTCGTTACAGATTTTCGACAGTTTCACGGCCAGGCGCTTCAGCGCTGAGTGCACCATGACGTAAGCGCCGCAGTCTGAGGTGGCTTCAATCAGATCTTCGGCGGGCACTACCGGCAGGTTGCTGACTTCCGCCAGGCGCTGTACCGCCAGCTGCTGGTAGCCGTCCGGCGTGTTGAGGCGGGTGCCGATCGCCGTGGCGCCGAGGTTAACCTCCAGCAGCAGTTCGGCGGTGCGCAGAATGCTGCGCGTCTCTTCGTTCAGCAGTACGTTAAACGCGTGGAACTCCTGACCGAGCGACATCGGCACCGCGTCCTGCAGCTGGGTGCGGCCCATCTTCAGGATGTTTTCAAACTCCACCGCTTTGCGCTGAAAACCTTCGCTCAGCTGGCCAATCGCGTCGAGCAGTTTGAGGATCGAGGCGTAAACCGCAATGCGGAAACCGGTAGGATAAGCGTCGTTAGTGGACTGACACTTATTCACATGATCGTTCGGGTTGAGGTACTGATATTCACCTTTCTGGTGACCCATCAGCTCCAGACCGATGTTAGCCAGCACCTCGTTGGTGTTCATGTTGACCGAGGTGCCCGCGCCGCCCTGATAGACATCAACCGGGAACTGGTCCATGCACTTACCGTTGTTCAGCACTTCATCACAGGCCTGAATGATGGTATTGGCGATGTGGCGGGGGATGGTTTGTAGCTCTTTGTTGGCGAGCGCGGCGGCTTTTTTCACCATCACCATGCCGCGAACAAACTCAGGGATGTCGCTGATTTTACTGTTACTGATATAGAAGTTCTCAATCGCACGCAGAGTATGAACACCGTAATAGGCATCTGCCGGAACTTCACGCATGCCTAACAGGTCTTCTTCGATACGAATGTTGTTCGCCATGATTACCTTCTTATTATTGCTGCTGTGTTACTGCCGGGCATCCGGAATGGATGGGCGGCGAATAACGTGCAGGTGAAGCAATTATATTGTCGTGGAATACCAGTGCCGACATTTTATCCATCTTCGGGCTGGCGAGCACGATCATATTCTGTCACTGCAGAAATGCTTGTGCACAGATCACTTTACGGACATTTGCTGGCCCAGCGGTAATAACGATATGTGATGTACTTCGCAATTTTAAGTCAGTGGCATAAATTTAACAGTGGCGGTTGAATTTCCCCGGCCGCGTGCCCATCTCATACGTTATGGTCATGCTGACCCTTCAATTTTGCTGCCCCGCACGCTGCGTGGCGGCGCGACTCACAGGAGATATCGGTGCGCTGGTTACCGTTAGTGATTTTTTTTGTTCTGGCCTGGATTGAGATCTCAATTTTCATCCAGGTGGCGCACGCGCTCGGCGTGCTGCTGACCATGCTGCTGGTGATTTTTACCTCGTGCATTGGTGTGTCGCTGGTGAAAAACCAGGGCATGAAGAACTTTATGCTGATGCAGGAGAAGCTGGCGCGTAACGAGAGCCCGGCGGCGGAGATGATCAAAAGCGTGTCGCTGATCATCGCCGGTTTTCTGCTGCTGCTGCCGGGCTTCTTTACCGATTTCCTCGGCCTGCTGCTGTTGCTGCCGCCGGTGCAGAAGCACCTGACGCTAAAACTGATGCCGCACCTGCGCGTATGGCGCGGCCCGGGGCAGGGTCCGGATAGCGGCGTCACCATGGACGGCGAGTTTGAGCGCAAAGATCAGGATCGTATCGGTCACGATAAAGATCGCTGAATGTAAGCGGGGCGGCGTAAGCCGCCCTTTTTGCTGTCTTTTTCGTCATCTGTTACGCAAACGAAAATTTTTTATTTTTTTGCCCTTGAAAGCCCCTTTTCTGCCCCTATCTCTCTCTCCACGAGGCCGGAACCCTCAAGCCCGGCGTTCAACCCAAAAATGAATGATTGGACTTCTCAAAGGAGAGCTATCAAATGAAAATTCGTCCGTTGCACGATCGCGTTATCGTCAAGCGTAAAGAAGTTGAAGCCAAATCTGCTGGCGGTATCGTTCTGACCGGCTCTGCAGCAGGCAAATCAACCCGCGGTGAAGTACTGGCTGTTGGCAATGGCCGCATCCTGGAAAACGGCGACGTGAAGCCGCTGGACGTGAAAGTGGGTGATCTGGTGATTTTCAGCGAAGGCTACGGTGCCAAGACTGAGAAAATCGACAACGAAGAAGTTCTGATCATCTCTGAAAGCGACATTCTGGCGATTGTTGAAGCGTAATTTACGCGTAATTCACTGAACGAAACGAATTTAAGGGATATTTGAAATGGCAGCTAAAGACGTAAAATTCGGTAATGACGCACGCGTAAAAATGCTGCGTGGCGTGAACGTACTGGCAGATGCAGTAAAAGTTACCCTGGGCCCGAAAGGCCGTAACGTGGTTCTGGATAAATCTTTTGGTGCACCGACCATCACTAAAGATGGTGTTTCTGTGGCACGTGAAATCGAGCTGGAAGACAAGTTCGAGAACATGGGTGCGCAGATGGTGAAAGAAGTCGCTTCTAAAGCCAACGACGCAGCAGGCGACGGCACCACCACCGCTACCGTTCTGGCCCAGGCTATCGTCAACGAAGGCCTGAAAGCCGTCGCGGCGGGCATGAACCCAATGGATCTGAAGCGCGGTATCGATAAAGCCGTTGCGGCAGCCGTTGAAGAGCTGAAAACCCTGTCTGTACCATGCCAGGATTCCCGCGCTATCGCGCAGGTAGGTACCATTTCTGCCAACTCCGATGAAAGCGTCGGTACCCTGATCGCTCAGGCGATGGACAAAGTGGGTAAAGAAGGCGTGATCACCGTTGAAGAAGGCACCGGTCTGCAGGACGAGCTGGACGTGGTTGAAGGTATGCAGTTCGACCGTGGCTACCTGTCTCCGTACTTCATCAACAAGCCAGAAACCGGTGCGGTGGAGCTGGAAAGCCCATTCATCCTGCTGGCTGACAAGAAAATCTCTAACATCCGCGAAATGCTGCCAGTGCTGGAAGCTGTGGCGAAAGCCGGCAAACCACTGCTGATCATCGCAGAAGACGTGGAAGGCGAAGCGCTGGCTACGCTGGTGGTCAACACCATGCGCGGTATCGTGAAAGTGGCTGCGGTGAAAGCACCGGGCTTCGGCGACCGTCGTAAAGCGATGCTGCAGGACATTGCTATCCTGACCGGCGGTACCGTGATCTCTGAAGAGATCGGTATGGAGCTGGAAAAAGCGACGCTGGAAGACCTGGGTCAGGCAAAACGCGTGGTGATCAACAAAGACACCACCACCATCATCGATGGTGTGGGCGATCAGGGCGCAATCTCTGGCCGCGTGACGCAGATCCGTCAGCAGATCGAAGAAGCGACGTCTGACTACGACAAAGAGAAACTGCAGGAGCGCGTTGCTAAACTGGCAGGCGGTGTAGCCGTACTGAAAGTAGGCGCAGCGACTGAAGTTGAAATGAAAGAGAAGAAAGCACGCGTTGAAGATGCCCTGCACGCTACCCGTGCTGCGGTTGAAGAAGGCGTGGTTGCCGGTGGTGGTGTTGCGCTGGTGCGTGTTGCGGCGAAAATCGCAGCATCTGGCCTGAAAGGTCAGAACGAAGACCAGAACGTCGGTATCAAGGTTGCTCTGCGTGCGATGGAAGCGCCACTGCGTCAGATCGTTTCTAACGCCGGTGAAGAGCCATCTGTGGTTGCTAACAACGTGAAAGCGGGCGACGGTAACTACGGTTACAACGCGCAGACCGAAGAGTACGGCAACATGATCGACTTCGGTATCCTGGATCCAACCAAAGTGACCCGTTCTGCGCTGCAGTACGCATCTTCTGTGGCCGGTCTGATGATCACCACCGAAGCGATGGTCACCGACCTGCCGAAAGGCGACGCACCTGACTTAGGTGCTGGCGCTGGCGGCATGGGTGGCATGGGCGGTATGGGCGGCATGATGTAATTGCCCTGAACGTCTGAGCTGTTGAGAAACCCCCGATCGGAAACGGTCGGGGGTTTTTCTTTTGCCGGCGAACAAGGTATAAGTAAGGGCGCAATACTTCGGCTTTGCGGGTTTAGGGCAATGAATGTTCAGAAAAAATGTGCGCTTTTCTGCTACGCTGCCGCCCGACACTGATGATAATAAATGGGGATTATAATGCGGATTAACCTCTCGCTCGGACTGGCAGTCGGTACCTTACTGCTGGCGGGCTGTAGCACCTCCAACCAACTGAGTGCCGCCGGCGAACGTGTCACCTTTGTTGATCAACAACCAGGCAGCCAATGTCAGCTGCTGGGCAATGTTACCGGCTCGCAGAGCAACTGGCTGACCGGCTCAGGCGGTGAAGGCAGTTCACTGCGCGGTGCGGCCAACGACCTGCGTAACCGCGCAGCGGAGATGGGCGGCAACGTGATTTATGGTGCCACCAGCCCGACGCAGAACCTGCTGTCTGCCTTTGCCCCGCTCGACAGCAAAATGTCGGGTCAGGTGTATAAGTGCCCGTAATGGCAGAGCAGCAATAAAAAAGCCGCGAGAGCGGCTTTTTTGTTGGCGTAACATAAACAATAGCGCGATGAATCGCGCCGCTTCGGCCCGCAGAAAGGGGGTAGTGCGAATTCAGCCGTCTGCACGAACGCGTAGTGGCGCAATTTATTGCGCCTGGTCACTCCTGACGCAGCTGCAGATCTAGCGGCGTTTTGCTCGGCTCACCACCAATTTCCCGCGCCAGCTTCGGCACCAAATAGCCCGATACCATAGTCAGCAGCTGCCGCACCAGCGCGCGCGCCTGCTCATCAGGCACAAAGAAGTGCGCCGCCCCCTGCACCTTATCCAGCACATGTAAATAGTAGGGCAGGATGCCGGCATCAAACAGCGCATTGCTGAGCTGTGCCAGGGTCTGCGCATCGTCATTAACGCCGCGCAGCAGCACGCTCTGGTTCAGCAGGGTGACGCCGGCGCGCTTCAGCCTCTGCATGCGTTCGCGCAGCGCCTCGTCAATCTCCTGCGCGTGGTTGATGTGGCTGACCAGCAGCACCTGCAGACGCGTATCCGCCAGCAGCTGGCATAGCCCTTCGGTAATGCGCGCCGGGATCACTACCGGCAGCCGGCTGTGAATGCGCAGGCGTTTCAGGTGCGGAATGTTTTCCAGCGCGCCAATCAGCCACGCCAGCTCCTGATCTTTCGCCATCAGCGGATCGCCGCCGGAGAAGATGATCTCGTCCAGCTCGGGATGGGCGGCAATGTAATCAATCGCCGCCTGCCAGTTGCGCTTGTTGCCCTGATTATCCTGATAGGGGAAATGCCGGCGGAAGCAGTAGCGGCAGTTCACCGCGCAGCCGCCCTTGACCAGCAGCAGCGCGCGGTTTCTATACTTATGCAGTAAGCCCGGCACCACGCTGCTCTGCTCATCGAGCGGATCGGTGCTGTAGCCCGGCGCATCGGTAAACTCCTGACGGCTGGTCAGCACCTGCAGCAGCAGCGGGTCCTGCGCATTGCCGCGCTGCATGCGCTGAATAAAGGCGCGCGGTACGCGCAGGGCGAACAGACGGCGTGCCTCGCTCCCGGCTGCCAGATCCGCGTGGTTTTCGAGGGCTAAAAGTTGCAGTAATTCAGCAGGATCGGTGACAACATCAGCAAGTTGCTGCAACCAATCTTCTCTGACGGGGGGATTTAGGGTTACAATGTGTGCCATTTTTTTGGCTATTACCAGTTAATATCTACAGAGGGCCTTTATGGCGACTTATCTTAGCAACGATTTTCGTGCCGGTCTTAAAATCATGTTCGAAGGCGAACCGTATGCCATCGAATCCAGTGAATTCGTTAAGCCGGGTAAAGGCCAGGCGTTTGCACGTGTTAAAATGCGTCGTCTGCTGACCGGTTCACGCGTTGAGAAAACCTTCAAGTCTACCGACTCCGCCGAAGGCGCAGACGTGCGTGACATGACGCTGCAGTACTCCTACAACGACGGTGACTTCTTCTACTTCATGCACCCGGAAACCTTCGAACAGTATCAGGTTGAAGCCAAGGTACTGGACGACGTGACCAAATGGCTGCAGGACAACGCCGAGTGTATCGTAACCCTGTGGAACGATAAACCGATCGCCGTTCAGCCACCGAACTTCATCGAAGCAGAAATCACCGAAACTGACCCAGGTCTGAAAGGTGATACTGCCGGTACCGGCGGCAAGCCAGCGACGCTGTCTACCGGCGCCGTGATCAAAGTGCCACTGTTCGTACAGATTGGCGAAGTGGTAAAAGTGGACACCCGCTCTGGCGAATACGTTTCCCGCGTAAAATAATCGTCAAATCAGGCGCATCATCGATGCGCCTTTTTTATTTCCGCGCTCTTCCCCGCACCGCGTCTTTTTTCAGCAGCTTAACCGCCATCATGGCGTATCCGGTCTATGCTTTAAAAGCTGTACTTTTACTGCAACCAACAAGGATATGGCTATGTTAAAGAAAAGTATTGTCGCGATTTTCTCGGTACTGGTGCTTTCCTCGCTGCTTTCAGCCTGTAACACCACGCGTGGTGTAGGCGAAGATGTTGAAGCGGGCGGTCAGGCAATTCAGCGCAGCGCGCAGTAACTAAAACCGGTGCGAAACCTGCTTTCGTACCGGCTTTCTCTTCCTCCTGTTGTCCTGCCAGCGCCTGTGATTTCTGAAACTGCCTGCCGCGACGGCGGTGCCGTTGTTTGCCGTCAGCAATACGGGTAGACTTCCTCCCCTTGTCTGTATAAGGAGTCATCACCATGAGCGAAACGGCAAGCTGGCAGCCGAGCGCACCCATTGCCAATTTGTTGAAACGCGCCGCCATCCTGGCGGAAATCCGGCGTTTCTTTGCCGATCGCGGCGTACTGGAAGTGGATACGCCTGCCATGAGCCAGGCGACGATCACCGACATCCACCTGGTGCCATTCCAGACGCGCTTTGTCGGACCTGGCGCGGCAGACGGGCGCGATCTGTGGCTGATGACCAGTCCGGAATATCACATGAAGCGCCTGCTGGCGGCGGGCAGCGGCCCGATTTATCAGATGGGGCGCTGCTTCCGTAATGAAGAGGCCGGGCGCCACCATAATCCGGAATTCACCATGCTGGAGTGGTATCGGCCGCACTACGACATGTATCGGCTGATGAACGAAGTCGACGACCTGTTGCAGCAGGTGCTGGAGTGCGACAGCGCCGAATCGCTATCGTATCAGCAGGCGTTTATCCGTCATCTGGAGATCGATCCGCTGTCGGCGGACAAGGCGCAGCTGCGCGAAGCGGCGGAAAAGCTGGGTGAGGGCGAGCTGGCGAATCGCGAAGACGATCGCGACACGCTGCTGCAGCTGCTGTTTATGCTGGGCGTGGAACCGAAAATTGGTCTCGATAAGCCGTGCTTCGTCTATCACTTCCCGGCCAGTCAGGCGGCGCTGGCGGAGATCAGTACCGAAGATCATCGCGTGGCAGAGCGTTTTGAGGTCTACTACAAAGGCGTGGAGCTGGCCAACGGTTTCCGCGAGCTGACCGACAGCCGCGAACAGCGTCAGCGCTTTGAGCAGGATAATCGCCGTCGCGCTGCGCGCGGTTTGCCACAGCATCCGATTGATACTTACCTGCTGGATGCGCTGGCGCACGGCATGCCGGCCTGTTCCGGCGTGGCGCTGGGCGTCGATCGCCTGATTATGCTGGCGCTGAAGGCCGATGCGCTCAGTGAGGTGATCGCTTTCCCGGTCGATCGCAGCTAGTTACGCCGCGGTTCTGCATACCCGGCCGCGGCTCAGCGATGGCGCTGTCCGCGGCCGGGTGCGTTTACGGCGAGGTATTATTGGCCGCTTCCGGAAACTCCTGGATGGTAACCGGCAGCGTCATCTTCTGCTCATTGCGCAGCACCTGCACATCAATCACCGATCCCGGGCGGATTTCCGCCACCTGGTCCATGGTCTCCTGCGCGGACAGCGCCGGCTTACCGTTCACCTGCAGCAGGACATCGTTGGCCTGAATGCCGGCGCGATCCGCCGGACCGCCCGGCGTCACTTCGCTGACGATAATGCCCTGCACCCGATCGAGGTTGCTGCCCTGACCGTGCAGCGGCGGCAGTTCGCGCCCGGTAATGCCAATATAACCGCGGATCACCCGGCCATCGCGAATCAGCTTATCCATAATTTTGGTCGCCAGCGCGGTCGGAATGGCAAAACCAATGCCTTCCGGAGTTTCGCCGTCGTTGCTTTTGTCGAAGGTCAGCGTGTTGATGCCCATCAGCTCGCCCAGCGAGTTAATCAGCGCGCCGCCGGAGTTCCCCTGGTTGATCGAGGCATCGGTTTGCAGGAAGTTCTGCCGACCGGAGGAGCTCAGACCGATGCGGCCGGTGGCGCTGATGATGCCCTGGGTGACCGTCTGGCCGAGGTTGTACGGGTTGCCAATCGCCATCACCACATCACCAATATGCGCGACACGTTTGGCGTTAATCGGGATTACCGGCAGATTAGAGGCGCTGATTTTTAACACCGCCAGATCGGTCATGGCGTCGGAGCCCACCAGCGTCGCTTCAAAAAAGCGTCCGTCCTGCAGCGCGACGATAATCTGGTCAGCGTTATTGATGACATGTTTGTTGGTGAGGATGTAGCCTTTCGCGTTCATGATGACGCCGGAACCGAGCGTGGTAATGCCGCGATTATTGTTACCGTGCGCGCTGCGGTTATAGACGTTGACCACCGCCGGCACAGCACGGCGCACGCCCTGATTGAAACTGAAAGGCGCTTCATCGGCGCTGCTGTCGTGATCAAAGGTGACGTTGCTGCCCATTCGCAGCGCCGGGATCGCGACAAGCAGTAAACCTGCCACGATCAGGCCCATCACCACAGAACGTAAAAGTTTAAGAAACATGGTGTTATTTCAGGCAAGAGTTGATCGCAGGGCAGAATAGCACGAGAAGGGCGGACAAACACCTGCTTGTCCGCCCGTTGCGAGGATTATCGCAGAAGCAGGTAAATACTCTCGTCGCCGCGCACCACGTTCAGCGCCAGTACCGGCGGTTTGCCCTCCAGCACTTTGCGCATCTCGGCGAGGCTCTGCACCCGCGTACGGTTAACGCCGACAATCACATCGTCTTTCTGCAGGCCAACCTGTTCTGCCGGCGTGCCTTTTTCGATGGTATCGACTTTGACCCCTTTATCGCCGGCTTTGGTATTGCCGTCACTGAGCGTGGCACCCTGCAGCGCTGGCGACATCAGCTGGGCGCTGGCGGTACTCTGCGCGCTCTGTTCCAGCGTTACGGTCACCGTCAGCGGTTTGCCATCGCGCAGCAGACCGATTTTCACCTGCTGGCCTGGCGGCGTGGTGCCGACTTTCACCCGCAGCTCGGCAAAGCTGGTAATTGGCTTATCGTTAATGGCGGTAATGATGTCGCCCGCTTTGATGCCCGCCTGTTCCGCCGCCGACTTCGGCAGCACTTCAGAGACAAATGCCCCGCGCTGCGCATCGACGTTAAACGCTTTCGCGATATCGGCGGTCATTTCTGTCCCTTTGATCCCGAGCTGACCGCGCTTCACTTCGCCGAACTGAATCAGCTGCTGCGCCAGATTCATCGCCATATTGCTGGGGATGGCAAAGCCAATACCAATGTTGCCGCCGCTCGACGCCAGAATGGCGGTGTTAATGCCGATCAGCTCGCCGTTGAGGTTCACCAGCGCGCCGCCGGAGTTGCCACGGTTGATGGCGGCATCGGTCTGAATAAAGTTCTCCAGCCCTTCCAGATTCAGCCCGCTGCGGCCCAGCGCCGAAATAATGCCGGACGTCGCCGTCTGGCCGAGGCCGAACGGGTTGCCGATCGCCACGGCGAAGTCACCCACTTTCAGCGCGTCAGAATCAGCAATTTTCACCTGCGTGAGGTTTTTTGCGCCTTCTACCTGAATCAGCGCGATGTCGGTTTGCTCGTCATGACCAATCAGCTTTGCGTCATATTCGTTGCCATCGCTCAGCTGCACGCTGATTTTATCCGCACCGTTTACCACGTGATTGTTGGTCAGGATGTAGCCTTTGGCCGCGTCGATGATGACGCCGGAACCCAGTCCTTCAAACGGCTGTGGCTGAGACTGCCCGGGCGCCTGGCCAAAGAAGCGCTTCAGCGGCTCGGGAATATCCTGGCCCTGCTGACCGCTGTCGGTGCCCTCGACATGCACGCTGACCACCGCCGGCAGCACTTTTTCCAGCATCGGTGCCAGGCTTGGCAGTGCTTGTCCCTGAATCTGTGCCGGCAACGTGGCCATGGCACCCGGCGTCGCCGCCAGACTCATCCCAATGCTCAAGGCTAATGCGCTTAACAGTCGTGCTGGTTTTTTCATTGCTATGACGCTCTCGCTGCGAAAAGGGGGATAAAAGAAGTGTGACAGTTATTGGTAATAAGCGTTCGGAAAACAAAAAGGGCACAGCCATGCTGTGCCCCAAAAGGATTAACTGCGGGTGGTGCGTTCGCCGCTGCGCAGCAGGCCTGATGCGCCTTCAGAGTAGTCGCGCGGGATCTGCACCGGCGCCTGGTCGTTATCGGCCTCGGCTTCCGTCAGCTGGTAAGCAAACGGGTTTTTCTCGCCCGGCAGATTTGGCAGCAGGTCATTCGACCCTTTCGCCATGTGCTGATACAGCTGGCGATAGTCGCGCGCCATGTTGTCCAGCAACTCTGCGCTGCGCGCAAAGTGGTTGGTGAGCTCTTCGCGGTAATCCGCCAGCTCCGCTTTGGATTTTTCCAGTTCGTACTGCATGCTGCGCTGCTCACGCAGCTTTTTGTTGCCAAAACGCATCGCTACCGCGCCGACAATAATGCCAATCACTAAACCAATCAGCCCGTATTCCCAGGTCATAATGACTCCCGTGTAATTTCCGTTGCTTCGTAGGGCATTGCTTCTGTTTCAACTTCAATAGTAGCCACTATACCCGTTAATCCATCGGAAGTGGAATCCTCGGGCTGTATCGCTTAGTGTAGAGCGGCCTAATTTTCGACAACCGACACGTGAATCGGACTTTTTCAGGGATTCTGAGAGAACCATGCAAACCTCATCTCCGCTTGCGCGCTATGAGCAGGCGCTGTCGCAGGGCGAGTTTCGTCCGGACGATGTACAACGTGACGCCATCACCCGTTTAGATCGCATTCAGCAAGGCCTGATTGCCCGCCAGCAGCCGCCGCAGCCAGCGTCTAAAGGGCTGTTTGGCCGCTTATCAAAGCTGATGAATAAAGCGCCGGAGAGCCATGAAGCGCCGGTGCGTGGCCTGTATATGTGGGGCGGCGTCGGACGCGGTAAAACCTGGGTAATGGATCTGTTTTTTCAGTCTATTCCTGGCGATCGCAAACTGCGTCTGCATTTCCATCGCTTCATGCTGCGCGTGCACGAAGAGTTAACGCAGCTGCAGGGCCACAGCGACCCGCTGCTGATTGTCGCTGACCGTTTCAAAGCGGAAACCGATATTCTCTGTTTCGACGAGTTTTTTGTCTCCGACATTACCGACGCAATGCTGCTTGGTACCCTGATGGAAGCGCTGTTTGCCCGCGGCATTACGCTGGTGGCGACCTCCAACATTCCGCCGGATGAGCTGTACCGCAACGGCCTGCAGCGGGCGCGTTTTCTGCCGGCTATCGAGCAGATCAAGCGCCACTGCGATGTGATGAATGTCGATGCCGGCATTGATTATCGCCTGCGCACCCTGACATCGGCCCATCTGTGGAATTTCCCGCTTAACGACGCAACGCACGCGGAGATGGAGCGCATGTTCAGCGCGCTGTCCGGTAAACCGCGCGGCGACGCGCCGGTGCTGGAGATTAACCATCGCCAGCTGCCGACGCTCGGCGTTCACGAAGGCGTACTGGCCATCAACTTCCTCGCGTTATGCGGTGAGGGGCGCAGCCAGCACGATTACATTGAGCTGTCGCGCCGCTTCCACAGCGTGCTGCTGTACGATGTGCCGGTGATGATTTACAAAACGGAAGACCAGGCGCGGCGGTTCCTCGCGCTGGTGGATGAGTTCTACGAGCGCCACGTCAAGCTGGTGGTGGCGGCAGAAACCTCGCTGTTTGAAATCTATCAGGGCACGCGGCTGAAATTCGAATATCAGCGCTGTCTGTCGCGCCTGCAGGAGATGCAGAGCGAGGAGTATCTTCGCCTGCCGCACCTGCCCTGAGGGGCAAACAGAAATCACCGCTTCGGGCGCAAAAAGAGTCGATCTTTAGATTCGACTTCTCTATAATCTTGCGACCCCACGTTACAGCACAGGCTTTCTTTTCCCGGAAAACTGTGTGATCCGGTAACTCTACCTGAGGGGGTGGGCTTGCTGGGCGAATTGGTCGTGTGAGCCTCAATCGTTAACTTAGCGTTTGGGATTTCACCAACGTGTAACTTTTATTTGGGTAAGCTTTTCAATGAAAACTTTTACAGCTAAACCAGAAACCGTACAGCGTGACTGGTATGTTGTTGACGCAACTGGCAAAACCCTGGGTCGCCTGGCGACTGAACTGGCGCGCCGTCTGCGTGGTAAGCACAAAGCGGAATACACTCCGCACGTTGATACCGGTGATTACATCATCGTTCTGAACGCTGACAAAGTTGCTGTAACCGGCAACAAGCGTAACGACAAGATTTATTATCACCACACTGGCCACATCGGTGGTATCAAGCAAGCGACCTTTGCAGAGATGATCGAACGCCGTCCTGAGCGTGTGATTGAAATCGCGGTTAAAGGCATGCTGCCAAAAGGCCCACTGGGTCGTGCTATGTACCGTAAACTGAAAGTTTACGCAGGTAACGAGCACAACCACGCGGCGCAGCAACCGCAAGTTCTTGACATTTAATCGGGATTATAGGCAATGGCTGAAACTCAAAACTACGGCACTGGTCGCCGCAAAAGCTCTGCCGCTCGCGTCTTTATCAAGCCGGGTAGCGGTAACATCGTAATTAACCAGCGCTCTCTGGAGCAGTACTTCGGTCGTGAGACTGCACGCATGGTCGTGCGTCAGCCGCTGGAGCTGGTTGATATGGTTGGTAAACTGGACCTGTACATCACCGTTAAAGGTGGTGGTATTTCTGGTCAGGCTGGTGCGATCCGTCACGGTATCACCCGCGCTCTGATGGAATACGACGAGTCTCTGCGTTCTGAACTGCGTAAAGCGGGCTTCGTTACCCGTGACGCGCGTCAGGTTGAACGTAAGAAAGTCGGTCTGCGTAAAGCACGCCGTCGTCCACAGTTCTCCAAGCGTTAATTGCTGGCTGCTTCGGCAGTTACAATTGGCTCAAAAAACCCGCTTCGGCGGGTTTTTTATTGCCTGAATCGCGGCTTTTTCAGCGCAAAAACGCGAGCTTTCCCCGCATTTTGCCCGCAAATGATTATCCCCGCCCCACAAGCTGCTTAAAATCTGGTAAACTGACTGACACTTTGCGCCCGCGAGTCGCGGCGTTGTGCATACTGCTCCTGTCGGGACGACCGGACAATGCCCGTAACGCCCGGCTGTGTGCGAATCTGATGAGCAGGTGAGTCGCCGCGTGGTTGGCTATTCGCAGTATTTTTTTGTGAACAAACTTGGAGGTTTTCATGGCTGTCGCTGCCAACAAACGTTCGGTAATGACGCTGTTTTCTGGTCCGACTGACATTTTCAGCCATCAGGTACGTATCGTGCTGGCTGAGAAGGGCGTCAGCGTGGAGATCGAGCAGGTTGAAACGGATAATCTGCCGCAGGATCTGATTGACCTCAACCCGTATCGCACTGTGCCAACGCTGGTCGACCGTGAACTGACGCTGTATGAATCCCGCATCATCATGGAATACCTCGATGAGCGTTTCCCGCATCCGCCACTGATGCCGGTTTATCCGGTCGCGCGCGGTGAAAG
Organism: gamma proteobacterium symbiont of Lampromicra miyakona; assembly: GCF_059730895.1. Taxonomy (NCBI): domain Bacteria; kingdom Pseudomonadati; phylum Pseudomonadota; class Gammaproteobacteria; species gamma proteobacterium symbiont of Lampromicra miyakona. The sequence continues at coordinate 3,428,261 of NZ_AP035932.1, forward strand.
CCGTCTGATGATGCACCGCATTGAGCAGGACTGGTACAGCCTGATGCGTACCATTGAAACCAGCAGCGGTGCCGAAGCCGATGCCGCGCGCAAGCAACTGCGCGAAGAGCTGCTGGCCATTGCGCCGCTGTTCTCACGTACGCCGTTCTTTATGAGCGAAGAGTTCAGCCTGGTTGACTGCTATCTGGCGCCGCTGTTGTGGCGTCTGCCGCAGCTGGGTGTGGATCTGGCTGGCGCAGGTTCGAAAGAGCTGAAAGGCTACATGACGCGCGTATTTGAACGTGACTCCTTCCTCGCTTCTTTGACGGAAGCCGAACGTGAAATGCGCCTGCAAGCCCGGGGCTAATCTATGGAAATGTCGCAACTTACTGCCCGCCGTCCCTATCTGCTGCGGGCCTTTTATGAATGGCTGCTCGACAACCAGCTGACGCCGCATCTGGTGGTGGATATCAATCTGCCTGGCGTACAGGTGCCGCTGGAGTACGCACGTGACGGACAGATTGTCCTGAACATCGCGCCGCGCGCGGTGGGTAACCTTGAGCTTGCCAACGATCAGGTGCGCTTCAATGCGCGTTTCGGCGGCGTGCCGCGCCAGGTATCCGTGCCGATGGCTGCGGTGCTGGCGATTTACGCGCGCGAAAACGGCGCCGGCACCATGTTCGAACCGGAGCCTGCTTATGAGCTGTCCGGCGACGAGCAGGAAGGCGGCCAGGAAGAGACGCTGATGTCGGTGATTGATGGTGACCGTCCGGACGATGCGACGGATGACGACTCTTCACCGGATGATGAACCGCCGCCGCGCGGTGGACGTCCTTCACTGCGCGTAGTGAAGTAAATCGCGGAAAATAAAAAACGGGCTGATTAGCCCGTTTTTTTATGCCTGTGTCGCGGCGCGGCTTAGCGCGCAGCAGACCAAAGGGAGCGTAGCACTCCCTTTGTACCGATCTTAATAAACGTCGCGCAGATAACGCTTATCTTTCTTCAGCTGATCGATATAGGCTGCGGCACGCTCGCTGGAAAGACCACCGAACTGACGCACCACTTCATACAGCGCGGCATCGACATCCTTCGCCATGCGTGAGGCATCGCCACAGACGTAGAAGTAGGCGCCTTCCTGCAGCCAGGCGTACAGCTCAGCGCCTTTCTCCAGCATGCGGTTCTGCACGTAAATCTTCTCTTCCTGATCGCGGGAGAAGGCCAGGTCAAGATGCGTCAGCAGACCGCTCTGCTGCCAGCCCGCCAGCTCATCCGCGTAAATGTAATCATGTTCCTGATGCTGGTCGCCGAAGAACAGCCAGTTTTTACCTTCAGCACCGGTCGCCTGGCGCTCCTGCAGGAAGGCGCGGAACGGCGCGATGCCGGTACCCGGACCGACCATGATCAGCGGGGCGTTATTATTCGCCGGCACGCGGAACGCTTTGTTCGGCGAAATAAAGATCGCCGGCTTCTCTCCGCGACGCACGCGTTCAGCCAGATAGGTTGAGCACACGCCTTTACGCTCGCGGCCACCGCTGTGATAGCGCACGGAAGCGATGGTCAGATGCACCTGGTTAGGGTGCGCCTTCGAGCTGGACGAAATGGAGTAAGCACGGTGCTGCAGCGGACGCAGCATCGCCACCAGCTCCGGCACCGACAGATTACGCTTCAGCTCGAGCTGCAGCAGATCCAGCGTATCTTTGCCCCACAGCCAGTTGGCCAGCGTGTCTTTATCGTCGTGCTGCAGGACGTGCAGCAGCTCCTGGTTGGTGGTGTGCTGTCCGACCCACTCAATCAGCTTGCGCGACGGCTCAGAAATCTCAAACTGATAGGTCAGCAGATCGCCGAGGTTACGGTCAAAGCCCGGCACTGGGGTTTCGTAGTCGGCTTTCAGCTCGCTCAGCAGCAGGCTCACCAGCCCGGCATCGTTCACCGGGATCACGCCCAGCGCATCACCGGCTTCGTATTTCAGGCCGCTGTCGCTCAGGTCAAATTCGAAGTGACGGATATCTTTGGCGGACTGCTCGCCGGACAGACGCTTATTGGTCACCAGCGCCGCCGCGTATGGGTTTTGCTTGTTGCTGCCTGGGATTACCGGCGCTTCCGGCGCGCTCTCCAGCACCGTGCCGCTGCTGCCCGCGCTGGCGGCAAACTGTGGCATGGCGCTGCCAATCCACTCGCTGGAAGGCTCTTCGTAATCGATGTCGCAGTCGATGCGATCCACCACGCGTTTCGCCCCCAACTGCTCCAGGCGCATATCAATGAACTTACCGGCCTGGCAGAAACCGTCGTAGCCGGTATCGCCGATTGCCAGCACGGCAAAGTGCATCTGCTCCAGACGCGGCGCGGTGCTGGCTGAGATGGCCTGCCAGAACAGCTGTGCGTTGTCTGGCATTTCGCCTTCGCCGTAGGTGGAGGTGACGATCAGTACATGACGCATGGTGGCGAACACATCCAGATCCACTTCACCCAGTGCCTGCACTACCGGCACCAGGCCTTTAGCGCGCGCCGCCTTGGCTGCGGTCTGCGCCAGCGCTTCGGCGTTACCGGTCTGGGAACCAAACAGAATATGCAGTTGGGTGGTGGCGCTGGCGCCCGCTGCCGGTGCGGTCTGCTTGTCTTCTAATACCAGCAGGCGCGAGTGGAGACCGGCGAGAAACCCCGCCAGCCAGTATTTCTGTTCGCCGTTAAACGGCGCGTCTTCAGGAATGTAAGGAATCTTCATGGATATCAGTACTCAAACCGTTTTATCGTCATCAATCTTCTTTCGCAGCGCAATCAGGAGAGTTTCCCGACCGCGGCGGCAATCTCTGGCAGTGCGGCGCGTGCAAACAGCTCTTCAAAATCAGGCAGATGGCCCAGTACCTCACGATTGCAGGCGTCCTGATAAATGATCCAGCCATAGGTTGCCAGGCTGTCCATGGAGCGAATGTTACGCTGCGTCAGCGCGGCTTTGTAATCCGACATACGCTTGGCGGCGATCAGGCTTGCCAGCTCATCATCACTGTAGTTCTCAATGGCCGCACGGGCATGACGCTGCAGCTTGCTGACCAGCGCGAAATCTTCGGTCATCAGCAGGTTGCGAACCGCTTTCTCGACTGCCGCGTCTTCCACCGCTGTGCCTTTCGGCAGTTTGCCCAGCGCCAGCTGCTGCGCGAAGCTCAGAACAGTGTAGTTATTCAGCAGAACAAACATCTCCTGCGTATCGGTCGCGCCGTAGGCCGGTACCGCACCGTCGGCGATGGTTTTGCCCGCACGCCAGGCTGATTTGAACTTGGCAACCTGATGCGCGGCCAGCGACGTGGACAGCTCTTCCAGCAAATCCTTACGCGTTTTCGCTTTCAGGATTTCACCGCCGTCCTGATACAGCAGCAGCGAGCGCGGCATCACATAAACGAAGTGCTGACACTCGGTTTCCCAGTTCTCCAGCAGCCATGCCGCGCGCGGCGACTGGGTGGCTTCGAGGTGCCAGTGCAGCATGGTCAGCACTGCCTGCTTGTGCACCTGCGCCATTTCGTCTTCGTCAGCGATGGAGCCGAACAGCACCGAATCACCGGCGGCGTGCGCGGCCAGGGAACGGTACGGATCGTACTGATAGGCGAAGCCGCCGCTCATGCCGTTACCGAAACCTTTACCAAAGGTGCCGAGGTTAAGAATCGCGCCGTTAGTCATGTATTCACAGCAGAAGTCGCCGACGCCTTCCACCACCGCGGTGGCGCCTGAGTTACGCACGGCGAAACGGTCACCGGCCTGGCCCTGAACAAACAGACGACCGCCGGTCGCGCCGAACAGCGCAAAGTTACCAATCAGCACGTTGCCGTCGCTGTCCTGTGCGCCGCCGCCCGGTGACATCACCACCAGTTCGCCGCCACACTGACCTTTACCGACGCCATCGTTACAGGTGCCGTAATGCTTCATCTGCATGCCGTCGTTGCAGAACGCGCCAAATGACTGACCGGCTGATCCGCGGGTATTAATCTGCACTGTGCGCGGTGCCAGATATTTCCGGCCACGGTCATCCTGCAGTACCGCTGGCAGTGCGGCCAGCTGCTGCGCCGACAGCTCGTGGTTCAGCATGCGCTCAATATCGATCGCCAGCTGACCGCCAACGCTCTTGTTACGGTTGTTCAGCGTCACGCCGTTACCCAGCGTAATCTCGCGGCGGGCGGCATCAACCAGCTGCGCTTTCAGCTCTTCTACCCAGCCATCGTCCAGCTCGAAATCTTTTTCCAGATACACCGGCTGAGCGATCTTCTGCTCCGGCACCACGGTCAGCATGGCGCGCAGATCGAGTTTGCCCACTTCCAGCGGATGATCCATCAGGTGCAGCAGGTCAGAGCGGCCGCGCGCTTCACGCAGCGAACGCAGACCGAGGCGTGCGAGGAACTCACGCACTTCCTGCGCCACGTTGATGAAGTACTGCGCCAGCTGACGCGGATCGCCATCGAAGGCTTCAGCGTTAGTGGTGAGGCCTGCCGGGCATTTGACGTTACAGTTTTTCGCCATCACGCATTTCAGCATCATCAGCGCGGTGGTGCCGAACTCGAAGCTGTCGCCGCCGAGCAGGGCCGATTTGATCACGTCGCTGCCGGTCTGCTGTGCGCCGGAGCAGCGCAGCTGCACTTTGTCACGCAGCCCGTTCGCGCACAGCGCCTGGTGTACTTCGGCGATACCGATTTCCGCCACGCGCCCGGTGTATTTCAGGCTGGTGACCGACGCCGCGCCGGTGCCGCCGGTGTTACCGGCGACGTTGATGACGTCTGCGCCGGCTTTTGCCACGCCGACTGCGATAGTACCGATGCCTTCAGACGACACCAGTTTGACGATAACGCGTACGCGCGCCGCTTTACAGTCGTGGATCAGCTGCGCCAAATCCTCGATAGAATAAGTATCGTGATGCGGCGGCGGTGATACCAGCTCAACGCCCGGCGTACCGCCACGCGCGGCCGCAATCTCCACCGTCACTTTCGGTGCCGGCAGCTGACCGCCTTCGCCCGGTTTAGCGCCCTGGCCAATTTTGATCTCCAGCTCTTCCAGCATCGGGTCGGCCAGATAAGCCGCCCACACGCCGAAACGACCGGACGCCAGCTGTTTGATGCGCGATGCGCGAATGGTGCCGTGGCGTGAATAGTGTTCGCCACCTTCACCACAGTTACTCATTCCGCCCACCATATTGGTGCCGTGCGCTACCGCTTCGTGCGCCGGCGCGACCAGCGCGCCGTGGCTCATGGCGCCTGAGGCGAAGGTACGGGTGATTTCGTGCGCCGGCTGGATCTCTTCCAGCGGCAGCGAGGGCAGCGCGGTAAAGATTTTTGCCAGATAGTCTGCTGCCTGACCGTAAGCGGTAATGTACAACACGCCTTCAGTGATGCTGCTGCTTTCGATCTCATCGTTAAAGCGGGTTTTCAGCGCGCGTGACAGCGCGGCCAGACGCTCGCTCTCCGGCTTCAGGCCGGCAATAGCATCAATCAGACGCAGCTCAAACTGGTTGAGGCTGCCGTTCACCGCTTCGCAGCGCAGGCCGCGAATGGCGAAGCCGTTGTTGACCAGCGAGTAGCGGCCCAGCTTGCGGCCAAATTCGGCTTCGCTGTCCACGTGGGTCAGATCGCACGGCAGCGCGAGGATGTCACGCAGTGCCGCCGGACGACGCTTACGCTCAGCGTGCATCAGGCTGGAGAACTGACGGTAATCCGGCGTGATAGCAAAGCTGTCGATCACCGCATTCGGGATGCGCTCGAAGCTGCTGTCTTTAAACGACTCGGCTTTGATGCTGAACGCGTTGTCCAGCCTGGCCAGCGTCATCAGACGGATAAAGTTGTCCTCTTCGCGCGCTTTGTCGGCGAAACGAATCGGCTGCTCTGTCATATCAATAAAGGTACGTACTGCGATGGTGCCATACGAGTGGCCCGCACCCTCAGAACGTTCTTTGAACAGACCCAGCAGTGGTACTTCGGCTTCGCCCTGAATTTTCAGCGCGCTCTGGTGCCAGTCCACCGCCATCTGCGCGATGGCCGGGAAGCCCGCGCCGCCCACCGGGGTTTTGATATTCGGGAAATATTTCTTCAGCACCGGATCTTCGGTATCGAGGAAGTTCGGCTCGAAGAACTCACCGCAGCTGTAGCTCTCAACGGTACACAGGCCCACTTTGCCCATGGTTTTCATCAGCGCTTTTTCTGCCGCTTTGGCATAGCGTTTGAACGCTTTGTTGCCTTCTTCACCTTCACCAAACTTCTCTTCTGCACGCATCTGTACGCCCAGCGGATACACGGCAGAGGCGCCGAAGCCGAGCGTGGCGGCGATATGGTGTGAGGAGATGCTCTGGCCGCTCTCGACCACCAGTGACACATCCAGACGCAGGCCTTCCTGCACCAGACGCTGGTTGATGGCCGACACCATCAGCAGCATCGGAATGGCAGCATGAGTTGAAGAGATATGGCGATCGGTGATCACCGCGATGCCGCCCTGCTGACGGGCAAAATCCACCACCTGCTGCGCCAGGTTATCGATAGCGTTTTCCAGCGCTTTGGCGTTGGCGGCGCGGCTGACGATGTCTTTACCGATGACCGGCTCATACAGCATCTCGAAGCGTGCATACGGCGCCACTTTCTGCTCGCGCAGACGCAGCATGTCAAGGTGCGTCAGGATCGGGCTTGGCACGATGATCTGCTGGCCTTTACTGCGGCCGAGGTGCGGTTTAGCGCCGAGGGCCACGCGCAGCGTCATGCCGTCCGCTTCACGGATGGAGTCGAGCGGCGGGTTGGTGACCTGTGCAAAGCGCTGCGAGAAGTAGTGCGCCATGCCGCCTTCATGATCGGACAGGCCATTGATGGCGTTGCCGTAACCCATCGCGGAGATCTTCTCAGCGCCGGTTTGCAGCATCGGGTCCATCATGAATTTGAAGCTTTCCTGGTTGTAGTAGTAAGCCACAAAGCGCTGATAGGTTTTCAGGTCGCCGCGATAGCGCAGCGGTGAGCCGAGTTTCTCTGCCGGCACTTCCGGCAGTTGCTGCAGTTCAACGCGTGCCGCCTGCACCAGGGAGAGATAATCTTTTTCCGCCGCCAGCTTTTCCAGCGCCTGCACGGTGGTGTAAGAGCGTTTCTCTTTGTGATCGTAATAGAGCATGCCGCCAGCTTCGATACGGCCACGACGCAGCACGCTCTCCGGTGGGAAGGCGATCTGGCCGGCTTCTGACATCGCACCGATGTACTCAGCGGTTTCGACGGAGCGCAGCGGACGCAGGCCAAGACGGTCCAGCCGTGCGCCAATCACTTCGCCGTTACCGAAGATCAGTGCGGCGGGGCCGTCGTTCTTCTCTTCATACAGCGAGAAGTATTCCAGCATGGCGCGCACTTCAGCTGACAGCGAGGTATCGTTTTCCCACGCCGGCGGCATCATTGAAACCACGGCGTTGATCAGATCGAGGTTATCTTCCATCAGACGGCTGTGGATGCTCTGATCGAGACGCGAACTGTCAGACTGGCCTTTTGGCCGCACGATCTTTTTGCCGCGCGCCAGCATCAGTGCCGCTTCCGCGATGCGGTTTTTACGGTCCGTGTTCAGCTCACCGTTGTGCGCCATCAGACGGAACGGCTGCGCCATTGTGGTATGCGGATCGGTATTGGTGGAGAAGCGGGTATGGAAAAACAGTCCGCGCACCTGATGATCGGGATCGGTCAGATCTTTGAAGTAAGGAATTACTTCGTTGGAGTTCAGGCGGGCTTTGAACACCTGAGTGCGCGACGACAGCGACAGCGGATAAAGGCCGCCGAATTCGCTTTCGGTAAAGGCGCGTGCTTCGATGTCCAGCAGCGCACGGTAAATGTGGCGCTCGAAGTCGCTCTGCTCAGTAACGTCCTGCGGTGCGGCAAACACCCACTGCACGATCGGCAGCTGAAACTGCTGTGCGGCCGGGCGCGTGACGCTGTTGTCCAGCGGCATATCACGCTTCAGCAGCACCGGGAAGTTGTAAGCGGCCAGCGTCTCTTCAACCAGACGCTCTGCGTTCGCGCGCAGCGCCGCATCTTTTGGCACAAAGAAGTTGCCCACGCCAAAGCGGCCCGCTTCCAGCGCCTGACCGGTCAGCTTACGGAAGAAGTTCAGGGAGAGGTCAACGTTAACGCCTGCACCATCGCCCACACCCTCTGCAGACATCCCGCCACGGTGCGGTACCGTGCACAGGGCGCTATGCGCCATCTGCAGGATTTCATGAGTCTGCTCGCCGTCCTTGCGGGTAATGAAACCTACACCACAGCTGTCGCTTCCTGCTGATGGATCATACAAACCCCAGGGGTTAGGTTGTTGAGTGGACATTGAGGGTCTCCTTAAACTGCTTTAGACATTACCTGCATTATTTCAGGCACAGAGCGCTGCTGCGTGCTGTATCAATTTGTTTTCGCGCGCTTTAACGCGGACGTCGCAACGCCGGACAACGACAATCAAGGCACTGATTCACGTCCTTGATTGGCTGTCCATAAAATCCGGTCTCTAAGGGAGATAACTTGCATCCAGAGGGAGTCTTCTTGCTGCATAGATATGCCGAGACACAGTCCCGACTGGAAAGCATCCAGCGGAATTCCAACTTATCGGGAAAGCGAACTCAGGTCAAATAGCCAGCTTTATTACGGTTAATCAGCCTTTTTGCAATTTAACTGTATGATTATTATGTTTTTATTACGTAAATATATGTCAATCTGACCTTTCTGATTCCCTTATGAAGTGTGAGCCGTCTCACTGTGTGATCGGCCTCATATTTCCAGACCATGCTGTTGAATATGGGGATGCCAGCACAAAATTCTGTTTGGACCGTTTCGTGCACAGCATGTATCTGTTTTTCTTATGGCGGAACATTTGAATCAAAACGCGGTTGCCATTAGTAAAATTAATTAACCAGGGTGTGATTAAAACAGCACTTAAGCTGAATGGATATGCAATAACGGAAGGCAACCATCAGGAGGGATGGCTGCAGAAAGCGGATGCGCCGGGCACGCGGCACCGGGACCCGCAAAAGCGCGGCCCTCCAGATTATTCAGTTGGCAGAATTAGTCAAGCGCTTTAGGCATAAAGCCGCGAACGTCGGCGAAACGCCGCGCTGCTGCACCATAACAGGGCGTAAAGTCAGTCCGCACGGCGCGTGCGGCGGCGCAGCGCGCGGATAATTACGCTATGATGAGCCAGATTCGTTCAGGGAGCGCGTAATGAAACAGATTCGTCTTTTAGCACAGTACTACGTGGATTTAATGGTCAAGCTCGGGCTGGTGCGGTTTTCGCTGCTGCTGGCTTCGGCGCTGGTGGTGCTGGCAATGGTGGTGCAGATGGCGGTCACCATGGTGCTGCGTGGCCACGTTGAAAGTATCGACGTGGTGCGTTCAGTGTTTTTTGGCCTGCTGATTACCCCATGGGCGGTCTACTTTCTCTCCGTGGTGGTCGATCAGCTGGAGGAGTCGCGCCAGCGGCTGTCGAAGCTGGTGGACAAGCTGGAGGAGATGCGCACGCGCGACCTTGAACTGAATCAGCAGATGAAAGAGACCATCAGCCAGCTGAACCAGGAAATCAGCGACCGTATTAAAGCAGAGCAGGCGCGCGAGCAGGTGATGGATAAGCTGCGCGAAGAGATGACGCGGCGTGAACAGGCGCAGATTGAGCTGGAGCAGCAATCTTCCTTCCTGCGCTCGTTCCTTGATGCCTCGCCCGACCTGGTGTTCTATCGCAACATCGACAAACAGTTCTCCGGCTGTAACCGCGCCATGGAACTGCTCACCGGCCTGAGCGAGAAGCAGCTGATTGGCCTGACGCCGCGCGACATTTATGACGAAGATGCCGCCACCAAAGTGCTGGAGACCGATGAGAAGGTGTTTCGCCACAATGTGTCGCTCACCTATGAACAGTGGCTGCAGTATCCGGACGGGCGCAAAGCCTGCTTTGAAATCCGCAAAGTGCCGTATTACGACCGCGTCGGTAAGCGCAGCGGCCTGATGGGCTTCGGACGCGATATTACCGAGCGTAAGCGCTATCAGGACGCGCTGGAGAACGCCAGCCGTGAAAAGACCACCTTTATCTCCACCATCAGCCACGAGCTGCGTACGCCGCTTAACGGCATCGTCGGGTTAAGCCGTATCCTGCTGGATACCGATCTCAACCAGGAGCAGCTGAAGTACCTGAAAACCATTCACGTCTCGGCCATCACCCTCGGCAACATCTTTAATGATGTGATTGAAGTCGACAAGATTGAACGGCGTAAAGTGCAGCTGGATAACCAGCCGCTGGATTTCACCGGCTTCCTCGCCGACCTGGAAAACCTCTCCGGCCTGCTGGCACAGCCGAAAGGGCTGAAGTTCGTCATGGCACCGGAGTTGCCGCTGCCGCACAAGATCTCAGCCGACGGCACGCGCCTACGCCAGATTCTGTGGAACCTGATTGGCAATGCCGTGAAGTTTACCCGGCAGGGCGAAATCGTGGTGCGCGTCGCCTATCGCCAGGACGAAACGCTGCACTTTGAGGTGCAGGACTCCGGGATGGGCATTCCGCAGGAAGAGCAGGACAAAATCTTCGCCATGTATTACCAGGTGAAAGATCAGCACGGCGGTAAACCGGCCACCGGCACCGGAATTGGCCTGGCGGTGTCACGTCGGCTGGCGCAGGCGATGGGCGGCGATATTACCGTCAGCAGCGCACCGGGTCAGGGCTCGTGCTTTACCGTGGAAATTCACGCGCCGCGCGTGGCGGATGAAGTGGAAGATGAGGATCAGGACGACAGCATGCCGTTGCCGGCGCTGCACGTGCTGCTGGTAGAAGATATCGAACTCAACGTGATTGTGGCGCGCTCGGTACTGGAGAAGCTGGGTTGCAGCGTGGAGGTGGCGATGACCGGCGGTGAGGCGCTGGCGATGTTCGATCCGCAGGAGTTCGACCTGGTGCTGCTGGATATCCAGCTACCGGACATGACCGGCCTCGATGTGTCGCGCGCCATTCATCAGCAGCACGCCGGCGTGACGCTGCCGCCGCTGGTGGCGCTGACTGCCAACGTGCTGAAGGATAAAAAAGAGTATCTCGATGCCGGCATGGACGATGTGCTGAGCAAACCGCTGGCGGTGCCGGCGCTGACCGCGATGATCAAAAAATTCTGGGATTACCAGGCCGAAGCCGAAGCGGTGGTGAGTGACACCGACGCGGAACAGTCACGCACGCTGCTGGATGTCGACATGCTGGAGCAGTATATCGAGCTGGTTGGTCCGGGGCTGATCACCCAAAGCCTGACGATGTTCGAGCAGATGATGCCGGGTTATCTTGAGGTGCTGGACTCCAACATGATGGCGCGTGATCAGAAGGGCATCGCCGAAGAGGGGCACAAGATCAAAGGCGCGGCGGGCTCCGTCGGCCTGCTGCATCTGCAGAAGCTGGCGAAACAGATTCAGTCACCGGAATTGCCGGCCTGGTGGGATAACGTGCAGGAGTGGGTTGACGAGCTGAAGCACGAGTGGCGGCACGACGTTGAAGTATTACGGAACTGGGTTGCGGAGCGGGAAAAATAGCGCGGGCCAGAAAAAAAATGACCCCAGTCGAAACCGGGGTGCGCGAATACTGCGCCAACACCAGGGAAATGGGCGCTGCTGCTATTATTAGAAATCGAATACAAAAGCAACAGCGTGGTATTGGTTAACGCTTCAAAATCACCTTAGCAAATTCGCCACAGCTTGTGACAAGATTCATTAAATTGTGTGATGTTGAGCAGCGTTTAAATACAGAAAACATTAATTTGCTGACACAGTCAAGCAAGGAATCAATTTCTTTAGCGTATTGCACTATTTTTGAGCAAATGTTCGGTTTTTTGCCTGGTTTTCCCACAGTCACGGTCCGGGAAGCGCTGCGCGGCGAAGGGAAACGGCAAAAAGCGCAGCGCAACGGTCGTTTTTATGCTCATGTTATTGATTCTAATAATGAATAACCAGATTTTGCGGCGGTTATCCAAAACGTTTTGGAAACCCCCGGCTGAAAGTTCCAGTTCGGGCATTGAACGGTTAGCGTAAACCGGATGGGCGGTAAAACGTTTTACAGGTTGCGCCCTGGCCTGAAGGGTAATTGTCGCTATTTGCGCCGTGTTTTTCAGAATGGTCTCGGTTGTCAATGAACATCTTCACTGACTACTAAAGATGATAGTTAAACATCGTGAAAGGTTTAACGTGAGCGGCATCACAATCGGTTAAGTATTTATGCCCGTGCGCGCTGCGCGATTTTTCTGCATGGAACCGATTCCTTTTTGCCGGAAGTGCTTGATGCGACTGGCTCTAATAGAGGAACGATGGTTGCCCGCGCAATGAGTTTGGCTGGTGGTCGCGATGCCGCAGAGATAAAATTCCGGCTTGCATCACCGCTATTTGAAATCATGACCTGAGTAATTGATTAATCCAGGGAACCGGTAAGAGACGATTGCATGAGTAAGAGTAAAGGGAAGATGGTCCAGCGCCTGAAGCGGCTGGCTGGCAGGGTGCTTCTGGCATGGCTGGGTCTGTGGCTGGCCGGTATTGTGCTGTTCGCATTTTTGCCGGTGCCGTTTTCGGCGGTAATGGTGGAGCGGCAGCTTGGCGCGTGGTTCAGCGGACGCTTCGATTATGTCGCCCATTCAGACTGGGTGGGAATGGATGAGATTTCACCGTGGATGGCGCTGGCGGTGATCGCCTCGGAAGATCAGAAGTTTCCTGAGCACTGGGGCTTTGACGTGCATGCCATTCAGCAGGTGCTGGACAATGACGGCAGCGAACGGATGCGCGGCGCTTCAACGCTGTCTCAGCAGACGGCGAAGAATCTGTTCTTGTGGGATGGCCGCAGTTGGGTGCGCAAAGGGCTGGAGGCCGGGCTGACGGTGGGACTGGAAACGGTATGGACCAAACGCCGCATTCTGACGGTGTACCTGAATATTGCGGAATTCGGTAATGGAGTGTTTGGTGTGGAAGAGGCATCGCAGCGCTATTTCCACAAGCCTGCCAGCCGGCTGAGCATGGCGGAAGCCGCTTTGCTGGCGGCGGTGCTGCCGAATCCGATTCGCTTCCGCGCGGATGCACCGTCCGGCTACATTCGTCAGCGCCAGCAGTGGATTATGCGCCAGATGCGCCAGCTGGGCGGCGAGGGTTTTCTCAACCGTTACCAGCTGCACTGACGCGGTTAGTCTTCGTCAAAACCGGCTTCAAACAGCTCAATGACCGCGGCCAGCGCCTGGGTTTCCTGCGGGCCGCTGGCCTCGATTTCGATATGACCGCCTTTAGCGGAGTCGAGCATCAGTAGCGCAATCACGCTGCTGGCTTCGGCTTCGGTACCGGCCTCGTTACGCAGCAGCACTTCCGCATCAAAACTCTGCACCAGCTCAAATAGCTTCATCGCCGGGCGCGCATGCATACCCAGCTTATTTCGAATCTCAACGGTTTGCTTCACGGTCATGATTTGCGTTTTTCCAGGGTGCGATGACGGGACTGCACATTTTTACCGCGCGAACGGAAATAGTCTGCCAGCTGTTCGGCAATGTAGACCGAACGGTGCTTACCGCCGGTACAGCCAATCGCCACCGTCAGATAGCTGCGGTTATTGGTTTCCAGCATCGGCAGCCACAGCTCGAGATAGCTGCGCGTCTGATAGATAAAGTTGTGCACTTCGGTGTGACGATCGAGGAAGGCCGCCACCGGACGATCGAGCCCGGTCATCGGACGCAGCTTCGGATCCCAGTGCGGGTTAGGCAGGAACCGCACGTCAAACACGTAATCGGCGTCGATCGGGATGCCGTGCTTGAAGCCGAAGGATTCAAACACCATGGTGAGTTCACGCTCACGCTTGCCCAGCAGGCGCGTGCGCAGCATTTCTGCCAGCTCATGCACCGACATCTCTGAGGTATCGATGATCAGATCCGCACGCGAGCGCAGCGGCTCCAGCAGATCGTTCTCCTCATCAATGGCGCTTTCCAGCGACAGATTTTTGCTGGAGAGCGGATGCAGGCGGCGCGTGTCGCTGTAGCGGCGGATCAGCGTATTGCGATCGGCGTCCAGAAACAGCAGCTGTGGCGAGAACGCTTCCGGCAGATTGTTCAGTGCCTGCTCAAACACCTCCGGTGATTCCGGCATGTTGCGCACGTCAATGCTAACCGCCGCTGAGATATTGCGCTCGGTTAAGGTGTTCGCCAGCTCCGGCAGCAGCACCACCGGCAGGTTATCGACACAGTAGAAGCCCATATCCTCAAGGGCGCGCAGCGCGACTGATTTTCCTGAGCCTGACCGACCGCTAACGATCATCAGCACCATCACATTTCTCCCGTGTTAAACCGGCACGCAGGCCGGTAAAAGTGTCTGTCGCTTAAGCGTGATCTTCCTGAGCTTCTGTAATGATGGCGTAGAGCTCTTCATCGCTCTGTGCCGCGCGCAAACGGCGGCAGACGGTTTTATCCGCCAGGCGTTTCGCCACCAGCGACAGGGTGTGCAGATGGGTTTTGCACTGGTCTGCGGGCACCAGCAGGGCAAACAGCAGGTCAACCGGCTGGTTGTCGACGGCGTCAAAGGCGATAGGCTGGTCGAGGCTGATAAACACGCCAACGGCGCGCAGCGTATCCTCCTCCAGCTTGCCGTGCGGGATGGCGATGCCGTTGCCAATGCCGGTACTGCCCATGCGTTCACGGGTCAGGATGGCTTCAAAAAGCGTCTGGTGCGGCAGATTGAGCTGCTTAGCGGCCAGCTCGCTGATAATTTCCAGCGCGCGCTTTTTACTCTGGCAGTGTACGCCGCTGCGGGTGCAGTCCAGCGAAAGGACCGCGCTCAATTCCAGTGTCAGATCGTTGTTCATCATCGTTTCACTTGCGTGTTCACATAGCCGTAAGGCACGTACCGGGACACCGCGAACGGGCAGGGCAGGTGACTGCAGGCGCTTGCGCAGATGACAAAACGGGGCGGTGACCCGCCCCATTTCTCCTCTGAGTGCTGAACCCGTCAGCACTCTGCAAGCGTGAAGGTTAGTGTTTTTTCAGTTTGTCTTTGTGTTTGGTCAGCTGACGGGCCAGCTTGTCAATCAGCCCGTCGATGGCCGCGTACATGTCTTCCGCTTCCGATGTGGCGTGCAGCTCCCCGCCGTTGACGTGCAGGGTTGCTTCCGCAATCTGCGTCACCTTCTCCACTTTCAGAACAATATAAACCTGATTGATACGATCAAAATAGTGTTCCAGTTTGGCAAATTTGTTATTTACAAATTCGCGCAGTGGGTCGGTTATCTCAACATTCAGTCCGGTAAGGTTTAGCTGCATAGGTCTTCCTTCTTGTTTCGGTCAAACCAGCTGCTTGCGCTGGTTTGATGGCGGTATAGATAAAGACTCGCGATACTTAGCAACCGTACGTCGCGCCACCATGATGCCCTGTTCAGATAACATGGAGGTCAGTTTGCTGTCGCTCAAGGGTTTTGCGGGATTTTCCGCGGAGATTAATTTTTTCACCAGTGCACGGATCGCCGTCGACGAGGCTTCGCCACCGCCTTCGGTGCTGACGTGACTGGAGAAAAAATACTTCAGTTCAAAAATGCCACGCGGGCTGTGCAAATACTTTTGCGTGGTGACGCGGGAAATGGTGGATTCATGCATATCCACGGCCTGGGCGATATCCGCCAGCACCATCGGACGCATATACTCTTCACCCTGTTCAAAAAACGCCTGCTGCTGTTCGACAATACAGCGCGTCACTTTCAGCAGCGTGTCGTTGCGGCTCTCCAGGCTCTTAATCAGCCAGCGGGCTTCCTGTAAGTTGCTGCGAATAAACTGACTGTCACTGTCATTACGCGCAGAACCGCCCATCGCGGCGTAATGCTGATTAATCTTCAGGCGCGGCAGGCTGTCAGCGTTCAGCTCCACCGTCCAGCGCGTGCCAGTCTTGCGCACCAGCACATCGGGAATCACATACTCGGGCTCGCTGGTATTGATCGACTGCCCGGGGCGCGGATCGAGCGACTGAATCAGCAGCATCGCTTCCTTCAGCACCTCTTCTTTCAGCCGCGTCACGCGCATCAGGCTGCGGAAATCGTGGTTAGCCAGCAGGTCGAGATGCTCGCTGACGATCAGCCGTGCTTCGTTCAGCATCGGCATATCGGCCGCATACTGCGACAGCTGCACCAGCAGGCAGTCACGCAGATCGCGTGCGCCGACGCCCACCGGATCGAAACGCTGTACGCGCTTCAGCACCGCTTCCACCTCTTCCAGCGTCAGCTCTTCGTCACCAATACTGTCACAAATGTCCTGTAAGCTGACGGTGAGATAACCGGTATCGTCGATGGCATCGACGATGGAGGTAGCGATGGCGCGGTCGGTGTCGGTGAACGGCGTCAGTTCCACCTGCCACATCAGATAGTCCTGCAGCGACTGCGTGGTTTCACCCTGATACACCGGCAGCTCGTCGTCCTGGTAATCGGTGCCGGTGCCGGAGGGCGTGCCGGCCGTGTAGATCTCGTCCCAGGTGGCATCGAGCGGCAGCTCTTCCGGCATCTCTTTCTGTTCGAGTGCCTCACGGGTATCTAACGCCTCGTTCTCCTGAAACTCGCGGGCGTCGACTTCATCGTGCAGATCGGTTTGTTCAAGCAGCGGATTGCTTTCCAGCGCCAGTTGCAGTTCCTGCTGGAGTTCAAGCGTAGAGAGTTGCAGCAAGCGGATTGCCTGCTGCAACTGGGGGGTCATCGCCAGCTGTTGGCTGAGCCTGAGTTGCAAACCTTGCTTCATAATCCGGCTAGAATTTCCTAAGCAAATGTCGGGTATGCCGACACCTTATCAGAGTCTGAACTCTTCGCCCAAATAAACCCGCTTAACCTGCTCATCTGCAAGAATTTCATCTGGCGTGCCGTGGGCAATCAGATGGCCCTGGCTGACGATATATGCGCGCTCACACACCGCGAGCGTTTCACGCACGTTGTGGTCGGTGATCAGCACGCCGAGGCCGCTGTCACGCAGGTGTTCGATGATCTTTTTGATATCGATAACGGAGATGGGGTCAACGCCGGCAAAAGGTTCATCCAGCAGGATAAACTTTGGATTGGCGGCCAGCGCACGGGCAATCTCGACGCGGCGACGTTCACCGCCCGACAGCGCCTGGCCCATGCTGTCGCGCAGATGGCCGATGTGGAACTCGTCCATCAGCTCATTGGCGCGGTCCTGACGCTGCTCTTCCGTCAGATCGTCACGCACCTGCAGTACCGCCATCAGGTTGTCGTAGACGCTCAGACGGCGAAAGATCGACGCTTCCTGCGGCAGATAACCGATGCCGCGGCGCGCGCGCGCATGCAGCGGCAGAATACTGATATCTTCTTCATCAATGATGATGCGGCCGGCATCACGCGGCACGATGCCGACCACCATGTAGAAGGTGGTGGTTTTACCGGCCCCGTTGGGGCCCAGCAGGCCGACAATCTCGCCGGATTTCACCTGCAGGCTGACATCTTCTACTACGCGACGGCCTTTGTAGGCTTTCGCCAGGTTTTCAGCGACTAATGTGGCCATAGCGATCAGTTACTCTTTTTGGGGCTCGCAGACGAACCGTTTTTATCCTGCAGCTGCGACGGCACCAGCACGGTGGTGACGCGCTTGCTCTGGCCCTGACTGTAGGCCTGCATTTTCTGCTCTTTCACCAGATAGGTGATGCGATCGCCTTTGATGTTGCTGTCCTGCTGCTCAATAAAGGCGTTGCCGGTCAGCTCGACGAAATCGTTGGCCAGCTCATAGTGCAGTTTGGCGGCGTGACCCTGCACCGGTTTGCCGTTGTCCTGCATCTGATAAAAGGTGGCCGGATTGCCGTAGGCATCGACGATGGTTTTGTTGCTGTCGCCGCCGGGACGCGTTACCACCACTTTATCGGCGGTAATTTTGATGGTGCCCTGGGTCACGATCACGTTGCCGGTAAAGGTGGCGACGTTACCCTGCAAATCGAGCGCCTGGTTCACCGAGTCGATGTTAACCGGCTTGTCCGAATCGCCCGTTAACGCCAGCGCCGGCAGGCTGGTTGCCAGCAGCGCACTCACCAGCAGCAACTTAAGGCTATTTTTGTTCATTTTGAATTTCATAGGAGGTTTTGACCTTTTCAAGCAGCTCGGCATTCTTTGTCCGTAGGTTGCCGCGCATCTTCATGCCAGTGGAGTTAAAACTGCGGCCAAATAGGGTGACCTGATCGTCAGACGTCACATCCTGGCTGACCAGATTAACCTGAGCATTATCCGTGATGATGCGCTCAAGCTGGGAATCCTGCGTCAATGTGTGTACTTCAACGTGGCCATAAAGATACAGCATACGATCTTTCGTCAGCTTTGCCTTGTCAGCACGAACCGACCACGTGGGCACTTTGTTTTCGTCGTAAGTGGTCATCACCGGATTATCGAACCAGCTCACTTCTTCGGCCGAAAAGTAGGTCACTTTATCCGAGACCAGCTTATAGGCCAGCGCACCCGTCGGGTTATACACCACGGTGCTGGAGTTAGCGCTGGTGTAGGTCGGCGCCTGATCGTTGGTCGCCACCGGCGTGGCGCTGTCGTCCTGGTTGGTAAGATTCCAGCCGATCAGCACCAGGGCGATCAGCGCCAGAATCAGCGTTATCCAACGCCTGCTTTTACTCATACTGATTGCCCTTTGGCATCCTCAAATTTGTTCTGCGCCAGCAAAATCAGGTCGCATAGCTCACGTACTGCACCGCGACCGCCAGCAATGCGCGTCACGTAATGCGCGCGCGGCAGTAACACCGGATGCGCATCGGCGACGGCCACGCTCAGACCCGCCTGTGCCATTACCGGCCAGTCGATCAGGTCGTCACCAATATACGCGACCTGGTCTGCCGATAGTGACAGTTTATCCAGGAGTTCGCGCCAGGCCAAAAGCTTATCCGACTGTCCCTGGTAAAGATGCGTAATGCCGAGCGTTTTACAGCGATCTTCCAGCAGTTTAGCGCGACGGCCGGTAATAATAGCCACTTCGATGTCCGAGGTCAGCAGGCAGCGCACGCCGTAACCGTCGCGCACGTTAAAGGCCTTTAGCTCTTCACCGCTGTTGCCCATGTAAATCAGGCCGTCGGACATCACGCCGTCGACATCGCAAATCAGCAGGCGGATGTTGGCCGCCCGCGCCATCACGTCGGCGCTCACCGGACCGTAGCAGGTGTCGACCATCGTGGTTTCAGCACTCATTGTTGTTTCCCGTTCAGACCACGCCAGCGCGCAGCATGTCATGCATATGTACCACACCGAGTAGGCGATCGTCATCGGCCACCAGCAGCGCAGTGATGTTTTTGTTTTGCATCAGATTAAGCGCGTCCACCGCCAGCAGGTTGGGGCGCACGCGAATCCCGCCGCGCGTCATGACATCCTGGATACGCGCCGACTGGAAATCGATGCCCATATCGAAGATGCGGCGCAGGTCACCGTCCGTGAAAATCCCTTCGATTTTCATCAGGTCGTCGACAATCACCGTCAGGCCGAGGTTTTTGCGCGTAATTTCCAGCAGCGCGTCGCGCAGCGAGGCGTCACGGGTGACGTGGGGAATTTCATCGCCGCTGTGCATAATGTCGCTGACGTGCAGCAGCAGTTTGCGCCCCAGCGCGCCGCCCGGGTGCGACAGCGCGAAATCTTCCTGCGTGAAGCCGCGCGCCTCCAGCAGCGCCACCGCCAGCGCATCGCCCATCACCAGCGTGGCGGTGGTGCTGGAGGTCGGTGCCAGCCCGAGCGGACAGGCTTCCTGCGGCACTTTCACGCATAAATGCACATCGGCAGCCCGGCCCATGGCGCTCTCCGGACGGCTGGTCAGGCAAATCAGCTGCACTTTCTGCCGTTTGAGCACCGGGATCAGCGCGAGGATTTCGCCGGACTCGCCGCTGTTCGAGATGGCGATCACCACATCGTTGGTGCTGACCATGCCGAGATCGCCGTGGCTGGCTTCACCCGGGTGGACGAAGAACGCCGGCGTGCCGGTGCTGGCGAAGGTGGCGGCCATCTTCTTGCCGATATGGCCGGATTTGCCCATGCCCATCACCACCACTTTGCCACGGCAGGCAAAGATCATTTCGCAGGCGCGGCTGAAGTCGGCGTTAATATACTGGTCGAGCTGTTCCAGCCCTTCGCGTTCAATGCGCAGTACCGCTTTACCTGCCTGCTGGAAGTCGAAATCCGGTTGCTGATGTGACATGGTCAGTCATCCTTAATAGCTTGCGATAAGCGTGGGGCTGAGCCACAGCCACAGCACCCACACGATAAATCCACCTAACAGCAGCGTGCCCGCTATGCGGCCGATGCGGCGCTTGCGCAGCAGGCACAGCAGGGCGAACAGCACGCTGACGCCCAGCATAATCCAGTAATCCCGTGCAAAGGCGTGTGCATCGATCGCGCCGGGATGCACCAGCGCCGGCAGGCCCAGTACAATTGCCAGATTGAAGATATTGGCGCCAATCAGGTTGCCGATGGCGATATCGTCTTCGCCTTTCAGCGCGCCGGCCAGCACCGTGGCCAGTTCCGGCAGGCTGGTCCCGACAGCAATCAGCGTCAGTCCCATCACCAGTTCGCTAACGCCGAAGTAATCCGCAAACACCGTGGCGTTGTCGATCACCATGCGCGTCGACATCGGCAGAATAATCAGCGCCACCGCCAGCCAGAGAAACGCCACCGTATTGCCGCTTTCGTCGCGCGGCAGCTCCGCCAGTTGTTCACGCGTCAGGGTGTCATTATTATCGCGCTCGGCCCGCCGGGCGATGCGGATCGCCACCAGCAGATAACCCAGCGCCAGCAGCAGCAGTGCCACGCCATCCAGCCGGCTGAGCTGGTTATCAAACAGCATGATGCCGCTGAGCAGTGAGACCAGCAGCAGCAGAGGGAGTTCGCGGCGAATCAGATTGGAGTGTACGGTTAAAGGGTGCAGCAGCGCAGCGCCCCCCAGAATCAGCAGAATATTGGTGATGTTCGAGCCCAGCGCGGTACCCACGGCTAAATCCATCTGACCATGCTGCGCGGCAGAGAACGAGACGATCAGTTCCGGCAGTGAAGTGCCAATGCTCACCACCGTCATGCCAATGATCAACGGGGGAATGCCAAGGGATCGACACAGGATCGCGGCGCTGAACACCAGGCGGTCAGCTCCGTAAGCCAGTAAAATCAATCCGATAAACAGCAGGGCAGTGGCTACGAACATGAAAAATCCTTGATGGATAACGGTGCCGGCAAACCTTGTCCGACAGGTAAAAGCAGTGCGCGTGCGGAATCAGGCGCTGATTTTGACTGTCTGAGAGGCAAAAGTAAATTTTAAGGCCGTTTTCGCCACACCGGACGGGTAAGTTTCTGTAAAACTATCGTGCATTGTGGTTTACCAGGCTACCATCCACCACGTTAATTACGCCCGATCCGTTTAAAGAGGTAATGATGATCCAGCAGCAAACGAATCTGGTTGAGGTTCGTGGCGTCAGTTTTACGCGCGGCAATCGCACCATCTTCGATGACATTTCGCTGACCGTTCCGGCGGGCAAAGTCACGGCGATTATGGGCCCTTCCGGCATCGGTAAAACCACCCTGCTGCGCCTGATTGGCGGGCAGTTGCAGCCGGACAAAGGTGAGATCTGGTTTCGTGACCAGAACATTCCGACGCTGTCGCGCCGTAAGCTGTATGACGTGCGTAAAAAAATGAGCATGCTGTTCCAGTCCGGTGCGCTGTTCACCGACCTTAACGTTTATGAAAACGTTGCCTGGCCGCTGCGCGAACACACCCGGCTGCCAGCGGAATTACTGCACAGCACGGTGATGATGAAGCTGGAAGCTGTGGGACTGCGCGGCGCAGCCCAGCTGATGCCGGCCGAACTCTCCGGCGGCATGGCGCGCCGGGCGGCGCTGGCGCGAGCAATTGCGCTGGAGCCGGAGCTGATCATGTTCGACGAACCCTTTGTCGGCCAGGATCCCATTACCATGGGCGTGCTGGTCAAGCTGATCGATGAGCTCAACCATTCGCTGGGCGTCACCTGCATTGTGGTTTCACACGACGTGCCAGAGGTCTTGAGCATTGCCGACCATGCCTATATTGTTGCCGGGCAAAAGATTATTGCTCAGGGTAGTGCGCCGCAGCTGAGGGAGAATCCCGATCCGCGCGTGCGCCAGTTTATTGAGGGTCATGCGGATGGTCCGGTGCCGTTCCGCTTCGCTGCCGGGGATTACCTCAGCGATCTGACCCGCACAGGGAGAAGCTAAACTGATGTGGTTACAGGCACTGGCGTCATTTGGGCGTCAGGGAATTAACACCTGTGCGGCCTTTGGCCGGGCGGGCTTAATGCTCTTCCATGCGCTGGTGGGTAAACCGGCGTTTCGTAAGCATGCGCCGCTGCTGGTGAAGCAGCTGTACAGCGTGGGCGTGCTGTCATTGCTGATCATTGTGGTCTCCGGCCTGTTCATTGGCATGGTGCTGGGGCTGCAGGGCTATCTGGTACTCACCACGTACAGCGCAGAAACCAGCCTGGGTATGCTGGTGGCGCTGTCGCTGCTGCGCGAACTGGGGCCGGTGGTCACCGCGCTGCTGTTTGCCGGGCGCGCCGGTTCGGCGCTCACTGCGGAAATTGGCCTGATGAAAGCCACTGAGCAGCTCTCCAGCATGGAGATGATGGCGGTCGATCCGCTGCGCCGCGTGGTGTCGCCGCGCTTCTGGGCCGGCTTTATCAGTATGCCGCTGCTGGCGCTGATCTTTACCGCGGTGGGCATTGCCGGTGGCGCGCTGGTCGGGGTGGCCTGGAAAGGCATCGACCCGGGCTTTTTCTGGTCGGCGATGCAGAACGCGGTGGATTTTCGTACCGATGTGATCAACTGCCTGATCAAGAGCGCGGTGTTTGCCATCACGGTGACCTGGATCGCGCTGTTCAATGGGTATGACGCCATCCCGACTTCGGAAGGGATCAGTCGCGCGACCACGCGTACCGTAGTCCATGCTTCGCTGGCGGTGCTTGGACTGGATTTTGTGCTGACGGCACTGATGTTTGGGAATTAATGCAATGCAAAGCAAAAAAAACGAAATCTGGGTTGGCGTGTTTATGCTGGCTGCGCTGCTGGCGCTGCTGTTCCTCAGCCTGCGCGTCGCCGATCTTAAATCGCTGGGTACTGAGCCAACGTGGAAGCTGTACGCCACCTTCGATAATATCGGCGGCCTGAAAGTCAGCTCGCCGGTGAAAATTGGCGGCGTGGTGATTGGCCGCGTCACCGACATTTCACTGGATGACAAAACGCTGTCGCCGCGCGTCACCATGGACATCAGCGAACAGTATGCCAATAAAATTCCTGACACCAGCTCGCTGGCGATTCGCACCCAGGGTCTGCTGGGTGAGCAGTTCCTCGCGCTCAACTTAGGTTTTGACGATCCGGAGCTTGGCTCGGCGATGCTGAAAGATGGCGGCACGCTGCGGGATACCAAATCGGCGCTGGTGCTGGAAGACCTGATCGGCCAGTTCCTCTACAAGAGCGGCGACAACAAGGACAATGAGAAATCGTCGGGCGCCGCCAGCGCGAGCGCCCCGGCAGCACCTGCTACAACGGAATAACCCAGAGAGGTACAACACGATGTTAAAACGTTTCCTTATGGTGGCCCTGCTGGCCATCGCGCCGCTGGCGGCAAACGCAGCGGACGCCAACAAGAGCAATCCGTACAAGATGATGAACGAAGCGGCGGAGAAAACCTTTACCCGCCTGAAGAACGAACAGCCGAAGATTAAGCAGGATCCGAATTACCTGCGCGAAATTGTGCGCCAGGAGCTGCTGCCGTACGTGCAGATTAAATACGCGGGGGCGCTGGTACTGGGCCGTTACTACCGCGAAGCCACGCCGGCGCAGCGCGACGCCTACTTTGCCGCGTTCGGGGATTATCTGGCGCAGGCTTATGGTCAGGCGCTGGCGTTGTATCACGGCCAGACTTACCAGATTCAGCCTGAGCAGCCGATTGGCGATGCCAATATCGTGGCGATTCGCGTCACCATCATCGATCCCAACGGTCGTCCGCCGGTGCGCCTTGATTTCCAGTGGCGCAAGAACAGCCAGACCGGCAACTGGCAGGCTTATGACATGATTGCCGAAGGCATCAGCATGATCACCACCAAACAGAATGAGTGGAGCGATCTGCTGCGCACCAAAGGCATCGACGGCCTGACTGCGCAGCTGAAAACCTATGCCGCGCAGCCTATCACCCTGGACAAGCAGCAATAATGAGCGAACCGTTACGCTGGCAGCGCACTGCCAGCACGCTGGCCCTGAGCGGCAAACTGGACCGCGATACGCTGCTGGCGCTGTGGCAGGCGCGTGACAGCGCCATGGCCGGTATCACCACGATTGACGTGGCGGCGCTCGATCGGGTTGATTCTGCCGGGCTGGCACTGCTGGTGCATCTGCGTGAAATCGCGCGGGCGCAGGGCACGACGCCGCTTTTCAGTGGTATCACCGATAAGCTCGACTCGTTAATCAAGCTGTACAACCTGCAGCAGATTATTGTTTCTGCGGAACAAATCGCCTGATTAACGGCGCGGCTGACAAAGCCCCTGATTTTTTCAGGGGCTTTTGCGTATTTAAGAGTCAGGCGCTTTCCTCTAAGATATCCGCCTTATTATTATCAAGTGAAGCAATGAGCGATGGAAAATAGTGAAGTTCAGGCCGTGCTAATGCAGGCGCTGCCGTTAGAAGAAGTACATGTTCTCAGCAACGATGGCAGCCATTTCCAGGTCATTGCCGTGGGCGAAATGTTTGGCGAGCTGAGCCGCGTAAAGAAACAGCAGGCTGTGTACGCGCCGCTGATGGAATACATTGCGGATAACCGTATTCATGCGGTGTCCATCAAGACTTATACCCCAGCCGAGTGGGCGCGCGACCGTAAACTCAACGGTTTCTAAGCGCCACTCTGGCTGTTTTGTTGATAGATAATTGAGAGCCGTGTTAATGGACAAATTTCGTGTGCAAGGCCCCACCCGTTTAAGCGGTGAAGTGACCATTTCCGGGGCGAAGAATGCTGCGCTGCCGATTCTGTTTGCTGCGCTGCTGGCTGAAGAGCCGGTAGAGATTCAGAACGTGCCGAAGCTGCGTGACATCGATACCACCATGAAGCTGCTGAGCCTGCTCGGTGCGCGCGTTGAACGCAATGGTTCGGTCCACGTTGATGCGCGCGAAGTTAATGTCTTCAGTGCGCCGTACGATCTGGTGAAAACCATGCGTGCCTCCATCTGGGCGCTGGGGCCGCTGGTGGCGCGTTTTGGCCAGGGCCAGGTTTCTCTGCCGGGCGGCTGTGCGATTGGTGCGCGTCCGGTCGATCTGCACATTACCGGCCTGGAGCAGCTGGGTGCCGAGATCAAACTGGAAGAGGGCTATGTTAAAGCCTCTGTGGATGGCCGCCTGAAGGGCGCGCACATTGTGATGGATAAGGTCAGCGTGGGCGCGACCGTGACCATCATGAGCGCCGCAACGCTGGCGACGGGCACCACCATCATTGAAAACGCGGCGCGTGAACCGGAGATTGTCGACACGGCAAACTTCCTTAACACGCTGGGCGCGAAAATCAGCGGCGCCGGCACCGACAAAATCACCATCGAGGGCGTTGAGCGCCTCGGCGGCGGCGTCTATCGCGTGCTGCCGGACCGAATCGAAACCGGCACCTTCCTCGTGGCCGGCGCTATCTCGCGCGGCAAAGTGGTGTGCCGCAATGCGCAGCCAGACACGCTGGACGCCGTGCTGGCGAAACTGCGTGATGCGGGTGCGGAGATTGAAGTCGGTGAAGACTGGGTGAGCCTGGATATGCACGGCAAGCGTCCGAAAGCGGTTAACATCCGTACCGCACCGCACCCGGGTTTCCCGACCGACATGCAGGCACAGTTTACGCTGCTCAACCTGGTGGCTGAAGGCACCGGCGTCATTACCGAGACCATCTTCGAAAACCGCTTCATGCACATCCCGGAGCTGATTCGTATGGGTGCGCACGCCGAAATCGAAAGCAACACCGCTATCTGTCACGGTGTTGAAACCTTGTCCGGCGCGCAGGTGATGGCGACCGATCTGCGTGCGTCAGCCAGTCTGGTACTGGCAGGCTGCATTGCAGAAGGTGCGACGCTGGTGGATCGTATCTACCACATCGATCGTGGCTACGAGCACATTGAAGACAAGCTGAAAGCGTTAGGCGCCAACATCGAGCGCGTCAGCGGCGAGTAATCCTTTGTCCTGATTGCCAGGCATGAAAACCAGTCACGACAGCGTGGCTGGTTTTTTTTTGCTTTACCCGCGTGAGACGATCTTTTTCAGATCCTGGGGCGATCGAATGCGCTTTTTACGATCCAGCAGACGCTGTGTGACCGGATCAAAATAGCGGCTGGGCCAGATCTCGGAAGGATGGACCTTCAGCGCCGTGGCGATCAGCCATTCACCTTTAGGCCAGGGGCGTGACAGCGCGTTGGCCAGCGTCGATGAACTGAGGCCAGATTGACGTGACAGGGCGGCCAGTGACGTACCGCGCTTGCGCAGGGCCGCAATGATATCTGCCGGATGCCAGTCTTCTCTCCTTGCATGCATAACTCTCTTCTCCGTGTCCGTGTTAGTGCTCCATCTCTGCAGCGCTGTGGCTCTCCTGCGCAGAGATAACTGGAAAAATCCGGATTTTTATAGCAAATAATTTCCATATGTTTCCAGTAATTGTTTTGCCTGTGCACGAAACTGCGCAGTTTTTCGCAAAAATGCTGCAAGGGAATGTAATCAGACGGGCAGAGCAGGGGGGAGAAATAAAAACGGGGCCGGACGGCCCCGTAGCAGGTCAGAAATCGCGCTGCACCGACATGTGCGCCAGCGCTTCCAGCGCGCTGCGCCACGGCGTTTCTGGCAGTGCCTGTAGCGCCGCGATGGCTTTATCCGCCTCTTCTTCAGCGCGTTTGCGCGTCCATTCCAGCGAACCGGTTTGCTGCATTGCCGCCAGCACAGGCTCCAGCAGATGACGGCCATTACCTTCTTCGATCGCCTTGCGGATCATCTGCGCCTGCTCGGGCGTGCCGTTGTGCATGGCGTGCAGCAGCGGCAGCGTCGGCTTACCTTCGCTCAGATCGTCACCGGTATTTTTGCCCAGCGTCTCGCCGTCGGCGCTGTAATCCAGCAGATCGTCGATCAGCTGAAACGCCGTACCGAGATAGCGGCCATAATCCTGCAGCGCTTTCTCCTGCGCTGGCGTGGCCTCCGCGAGGATCGCCGAAGCCTGCGAAGCGGCTTCAAACAGGCGGGCGGTTTTGCTGTAGATCACCCGCATGTAGCTCTCTTCGGTGATATCCGGATCGTTGCAGTTCATCAGCTGCAGCACTTCCCCTTCGGCGATCACGTTCACCGCTTCGGACATCAGTGCAAGGATCTTCAGCGATCCCATGCTGGTCATCATCTGGAAGGCGCGGGTATAGATAAAATCCCCGACCAGCACGCTCGCCGCATTGCCGAACGCGGCATTAGCGGTGGCTTTGCCACGGCGCATATCGGATTCATCCACCACATCATCGTGCAGCAGCGTCGCCGTGTGGATAAATTCGATCAGCGCCGCATTGGTCACATGCAGCGATCCCTGATAATTCAGCGCGCGTGCTGACAGCACCGCGATCATCGGACGGATGCGTTTGCCTCCCCCGCTGATGATGTAATAGCCCAACTGGTTAATCAGTGAGACATCTGAATTCAGCTGGTCGAGGATGGTCTGGTTGACGGCCGCCATGTCCTGCGCGGTTAATTCGTTAATCTGTTCTAAGTTCATTCGTCTGTTCAGCTTTGACTCGTTTTCTGCATGGTAAGCGCTTTTACCCAGCGTGAGTTCAGGTAATCTGTTACTGATTGTACTTGAAAAATCGGGTTGAGAAACGTTTGCATTCGTCCTGCGCTTTTTTTCTGCAAGAGAGTGCAAAGTGCACTTGTCTTCTGCTGGAGTTTTGCGTAGAATTCGCGCCCTATTGTGAATATTTATCGCGCCGCCTGATGAACAGAAAGGCATGCGCAGAAGCGGAGTTTTATATGTACGCGGTTTTCCAAAGTGGTGGTAAACAACACCGAGTAAGCGAAGGTCAGACCGTTCGCCTGGAAAAGCTGGACATCGCAACCGGTGAAACCATCGAGTTCGACCAGGTTCTGATGATTGCAAATGGCGAAGACGTGAAAATCGGCGCGCCACTGGTTTCAGGCGGTGTGATCAAGGCAGAAGTTGTTGCTCACGGTCGTGGCGAGAAAATTAAAATCGTTAAGTTTCGTCGTCGTAAACACTACCGTAAGCAAGCTGGTCACCGTCAGTGGTTCACTGATGTGA
Organism: gamma proteobacterium symbiont of Lampromicra miyakona; assembly: GCF_059730895.1. NCBI lineage: Bacteria > Pseudomonadati > Pseudomonadota > Gammaproteobacteria > gamma proteobacterium symbiont of Lampromicra miyakona. The sequence continues at coordinate 3,456,522 of NZ_AP035932.1, forward strand.
AAATCACTGTGATCAGCGCGTAAGAGGAGATCTGACAAATGGCACATAAAAAGGCTGGTGGCTCGACTCGTAACGGTCGCGACTCCAATGCAAAACGTCTGGGTGTTAAGCGTTTCGGTGGTGAATCTGTTCTGGCAGGTAGCATCATCGTTCGTCAGCGTGGTACCAAATTCCACGCCGGTAACAACGTAGGTTGTGGTCGTGACCACACTCTGTTTGCTACCGCAGACGGCAAAGTTAAATTCGAAGTTAAAGGTCCTAACAACCGTAAATACATCAGCATCGTTGCTGAGTAAGGTTGTTGTGCCGCAGACGATTAACGTCTGAACACACGAATGGAAGGCCCCGCAGCTTTGCGGGGCTTTTTACATTCTGCCGCAGGTTACGGCAATCACGCTGACCTTGCGCCTCAGTTTGCTGTACACTTTATGTACACATGGCTTTGCCAATCCTGTATTATCCGCCGCCGGTCAGCGCAGAAGACCCTGGCGGACCCGTTTGTCGCCCGCAGCGTGGCGCAAACGACAGTGTGACGGAGATAAAAAATGAAGTTTGTTGATGAAGCGACGATCCTGGTGGTCGCGGGTGATGGTGGCAACGGTTGCGTCAGCTTCCGCCGCGAGAAGTACATTCCCAAAGGGGGACCGGACGGCGGTGACGGCGGTGACGGCGGTGATGTTTACCTGCTGGCGGATGAAAACCTCAACACCCTGATCGATTATCGTTTCGAAAAATCTTTCCGCGCCGAACGCGGCCAGAATGGCCAGAGCCGTGACTGTACCGGTAAACGCGGTAAAGACATCATTGTTAAAGTGCCGGTGGGTACGCGCGTTATCGATCAGGGCACGGGCGAAACGCTGGGCGACATGACGCGCCATGAGCAGAAGCTGATGGTGGCGAAAGGTGGCTGGCACGGTCTGGGCAACACCCGCTTCAAATCGTCAGTGAACCGTACGCCGCGTCAGAAAACCATGGGCACGCCGGGCGAGAAGCGCGACCTGCAGCTGGAACTGATGCTGCTGGCAGACGTGGGGATGCTGGGTCTGCCTAACGCCGGTAAATCGACCTTTATCCGCGCGGTATCAGCGGCGAAGCCAAAAGTGGCGGATTATCCGTTCACTACCTTAGTGCCAAGCCTCGGCGTGGTACGTATGGACAGCGAAAAGAGCTTCGTGGTCGCCGACATTCCCGGCCTGATTGAAGGCGCAGCGGAAGGCGCGGGCCTCGGAATTCGCTTCCTCAAGCATCTGGAGCGCTGCCGTGTGCTGCTGCACCTTATCGACATCGCGCCAATCGACGAATCCGATCCGGTAGAGAACGCCCGCATCATTCTCGGCGAGCTGGAAAAATACAGCGACAAGCTGTACCAGAAACCGCGCTGGCTGGTGTTCAACAAAACTGACCTGCTGAGCCGCGAAGAGGCGGAAAGCCGCGCCAAAGCCATTGCCGAAGCGCTGGGCTGGGATGAGAAATACTATCTGATCTCCGCCGCCAGCCGTGACGGTGTCAATGAGCTGTGCTGGGATGTGATGAGCTTTATCATCGCGAATCCAAAAGAAGCGGAAGAAGAAGCGAAGCAGCCAGAGAAAGTGGCCTTCATGTGGGATGATTACCACCGTGAAGCGCTGGAAAATGCTCAGGAAGTGGAAGAAGACGAAGACTGGGATGACGACTGGGATGAAGACGACGACGAAGGCGTCGAGATCATTTATCAGCGTTGATGTCAGCGAAAAAAGCGGCCAGATGGCCGCTTTTTTTATTGCTGTTTAGCGCCGAGCACCAGCCCGCACCATCATCCCTCTCCCCGCAGGAGAGCACCAGCCCGCACCATCATTCCCTCTCCCCGCAGGAGAAAGCACCAGGCCGCACAATCATTCCCTCTCCCCGTGGGAGAGGGCAGGGTGAGGGCATCAGGCCGCAGCGGAACCAAACCTACCCCAGCACCGCCACCGTCAGCCGCGAACTGCAACACAGCTGATCGCGACTATTGCGTATCTCAATCTGCCAGCTCTGATTGCGCGCCCCCAGATGCAGCGGACGACAAACACCGCACACCTCGCCGCTGCTCACCGCCCGATGATGGCTGGCGCTCACCTCAATGCCCACCACGCTTTTACCTTCTTCCACGCTCAGGTAACCGGCAATGGAGCCCATCGACTCTGCCAGCACCACCGACGCGCCGCCGTGCAGCAGACCAAACGGCTGCTGCGTGCGGCTGTCTACCGGCATGGTGGCCTCCAGATAATCGTCACCGATGGCGGTAAACACGATGCCCAGATGCGCCACCAGCGAGTTATCGCCCAGCTGATTCAGCGTGGCGAGATCCACCGTACGTTTCCAGATTGCCATGCCTCAGGCTCCCAGCGTTGCGCCACCGTCCACCACAATATCCTGCAGCACCACGTGGCTGGCAAGATCCGAGGCCAGGAACAGGATATTGTTCACGATCTCCTGCGGCTGGGCGATCTTACGCAGCGGGATCCCCAGTTTGTACTGATCCGGGAAACCGTTGATCATCTCCTGCTCGGCTTCCGGCGTATGCCACAGGCTGCGCTGCATATCGGTATCGGTTGATCCCGGTGAGACAATATTGCAGCGCACGCCATACGGTGCCATCTCCAGCCCAACCGTCTGGCACAGGCTGCGCAGCGCTGCTTTGGACGCGCCATAGGCTGACATGCCGAGGCGCGGGGCGTGCGCGGCGTTAGAGGCGATGGTGACAATCGCGCCAGCGCGCTGCTGGCGGAAGACCGGCAGCGTCTGCTGGAACAGGTTAAACGCGCCGCCGGCGTTCACGGCGAGACACGCCTGCCAGTCAGCAAACGACAGCGCATCGGTGCTGCCGATGCGCAGAATGCCCGCGCCGTTCACCAGGATATCCAGCCGCGGCTGGCTGGCCAGCAGTGACTGACAGCAGTCGCGCACCGCAGCGCTATCGGCGACGTCCAGCTGGCAGGTGGTAAACGGATAGTCATCCTGGCCAAAGTGCAAATCAAAACCGGTCACCTGCGCACCGGCCTGATGGAACGCCAGTGCGGTGTGGTAGCCGATGCCTTTGCCGGCACCGGTTACCCAGACAATTTTTCCGCTGAAATCAAAACAGGCGCTCATTGGGCTGGCACCCGTGACAGCAGCGCCCACCAGCCATCAATGCTGGGGTTTTTCGCCAGGCTGATGAAGTCGATATCGCTGTGCACCTGACGCCAGCGCGCCGCCAGCGCCATCACGCGCACCGAATCCAGCCCATAATCGATCAGGTTTTCATCATCTTCCGGCACGTCATCATCTTCCAGCAGCGGCAGAATCAGCGCGCGCAGCGCGTCCTTGCTCTGTGGCAGCGGCATCAGGTCGGCGGTCATCACCACTTTGCCACTGCGGCCTGCGGTGTAGGTCAGCGCCATCATATGCTCGTCGCGCGAGAAGTCGGCCAGCGCATCGGCCACCATGAACGGCTGGATGTTACGCATGAAGGCGTCGGTGGCGGTGGTCAGGCAGCCGATGTGGGCATACACGCCAGTAATGATCAGCTGATCGCGGCCCATCTCCTGCAGGATAGATTCCAGCGGCGAGCGCACAAACGCGCTGTAGCGCCATTTAGTCAGCACCTGATCGTCCTGATCCGGCGCCAGCGCGTCGACGATCTTCTGCTGATCCGGATGTTTGTTCAGCCCCGGTCCCCACATATCATTCAGCAGCGCGCGATCCTCATCGCTTTGCTGGTTGGGCTGGGCGGTATAGAACACCGGAATGCCCTGCGCTTTGCAGTAAGCGCGCAGGCGGGCAATGTTCTCCACCACCTGATTCACCAGCGGGCTGTCTTCGCCCCAGAAGTTGAGGAAATAGGCCTGCATATCGTGAATCAGCAGCGCCGCGCGCTGAGGCTCCAGCGCCCATTGTACTTTGTTAGCTGGCAGCTCAGTGGCGGCGGGCAGCGCATAAGACGTCAGTTTTGGAATAGCCATTACAATCTCCGGAAAAAATCAGGCTTGCGTCTGCTCAGCAAGCTGTTGGCGTAAACGTTTTTTATCCACTTTGCCCACCGGGGTCAGCGGCAGGGCGTCGACGCAGGTAATGCGGTCGGGAAGTTTGAATTCGGCAATGCCCAGCTCGCGCAGATGGCGGCGCAGCGCGACCGGTTTCACCGGCTGGCGCGCCACAATGAAGGCACAGCTCTTTTCACCCATCAGCTCGTCATGCATGGACACCAGCGCGGCGTGGATCACATCCGGATGGCGCAGCAGCAGGTTTTCGATCTCTTCTGCGGCGATCTTCTCGCCGCCGCGGTTGATCTGATCCTTTTCGCGTCCCTGTACGGTGATGTAACCCTGAGCGTTGATCTCAATCAGATCGCCTGAGCAGTAAAAACCGTTGGCGTCGAAGCTGGCGGCATTGTGCTCCGGGCTGTTGTAGTAGCCCCGGAAGGTGTAAGGGCCGCGCGTCATCAGGCGACCCACCTGGCCCGGCGGCAGCGGATTGCCGTTCTCGTCGGCCACCCATACTTCGTCATCTTCCGAAATCGGCCGCCCCTGGGTAGTCAGAATGGTTTGCTCGTCATCGCCGAAGCGCGTGTAGTTAACCAGCCCTTCCGCCATGCCAAACACCTGCTGCAGCTGGCAGCCGATTTCACGCTGAATGCGTGCGGCCAGCGTTTCGCCCAGTTTGGCTCCGCCCACCTGAATGCGCTGCAGCGAGGCCAGCGCTGAATTGCTGCCCCACTCCTGAATCGCCTGCAACCACAGGCTGACCGCCGGCGGCACCAGTCCGGTATCGGTCACCTGGTGCTGCTCAATCAGCGGGAAGCAGAGCGTGGCGCTGGGATCCGCGGCGAGAATCACCTGGCCGCCGGCATAGAACACCCCGAGCGAACCGGGGGAACTCATGGCAAAGTTATGCGGCGCGGGCAGGGCGATCAGATAGCGCGTGTCGGCATTGATGTGGCAAATCTCGTCGCTGGCGCGGATGCTGTAGTAGTAGTCGTTGTGGGTGCGCGGAATCAGCTTCGGCGTGCCGGTACTGCCGCCGGAGAGCTGGAAAAACGCCACTTCATCGGCGGCCGTCGGTGTCGCGATAAAATCGCCAGCCGCTTCATCCTGCAGCGACGCCAGCGTATTTTCCGCCTGCGCGTCGTTACGCAGGATCACCTGCTGCAGCGTGGGCTGCGCCTCGCACAGCGTGGCGATGAAGTCGTCGCTGGCAAACAGCGAGTGCTGGCGATCGGCAATCAGCAGTTTCGGTGCAATCTGCTGCGCATAGGCCAGCAGTTCAGTGCGCTGATGGCTGAACAGTGCGTACACCGGGACCACGCCCAGCTTAAACAGGGCAAACAGCGTAACGTAAAAGTCCGCCACGTTGCCGAGCTGCACCAGCGCCGTGTCACCGCGCTGTAAACCGCGTCGCTGCAGCGCCGCCGCCAGATTATCACTGCGTTGCGCCAGCTGGCGGTAGCTGAGCTGTAAAGGGCCGTCGATCACGGCGATAGCGTCGTTTTCGCGATGGCGGTCGATGATGTCGGTCAGCGGCACGTCGATCCAGTAGCCTTTTTCGCGGTAGCGCGCGGCCAGATGTGCCGGCCAGCGGCTGAAGGGAATGCTCATGCTTGTTCCTTTATTGCAGTCCAAAAGCGCGCAACATGGTGTCCAGCTTCACACCCGTTTCACGCCATTCTGATTCCGGTTGTGAGTCGGCGACGATGCCAGCGCCGGCAAACAGCCGCACGCGCGTGCCGTTTACCGTTCCGCAGCGAATGGTCACCACCCATTCGCCATTGCCTTCGCTGTCGCACCAGCCGACGATGCCGCCAAACAGCTGGCGATCAAAGGGTTCGAGCTGCTGAATCAGCTGCTGTGCGCGGGCGTGCGGGAAGCCGCTCAGGGCTGGGGTTGGGTGCAGCAGCGCAGCCAGCGACAGCGCGTTTTCGCGCTCATCCTGCACTTCGCCATCGATTTGCGTCGCCAGATGCCACAGCGTGGCGGTGGTGATCAGCGACGGCACGGTAGGCACTGACAGCAGGCGGCTGCGCGGCTGCAGCGTGCTGCGCATCGCGTCGGTCACCAGCTGATGTTCGTGGCGATCTTTGGCTGACGCCATCAGGGTGTTACCTGCCGCGCGATCGGCGCTGACATCGTCATGATGGCGGCGCGCCGAGCCGGCCAGCGGGCAGGAGGAGAAATCGCGTCCCTGTTTGCGCAGCATCAGTTCCGGGCTGGCGCCCACCAGCGCACCGCCTTCCGCCAGCGGCAGATGGAAATGGTAGCTATTGGGATTTTGCGCGATCACGCGCTGCATCAGCGCGGCGGTATCCACCGGCTGCTCCGTGACGATATCCATCAGGCGCGACAGCACCACTTTGTCCGGATCGCCGCGCTGGATGGTGGCAACGGCGTCGGCCACCATGCGGGTAAACACTGCGTGATCCGGTACTGCCGTCCGCCGCCGCACTGCCGGCAGTTCGCTCTGCTGCGCCGGTAACGCCTGTTGCAGGTCGGCGCGATTAAAGCTCTGCCAGGATTCGGGTATGAACAGCGATGCTGGCTGGCTGACGTCAAACGGAATCGCGCCCACCAGCAGCGGATTGGCGATCCCCTGCTTTTTCGCCGCGGCAAAGTGCTGGCGCAGCTGCTGTTGAAAGTCGCCCTGCAGCAGCGCGGCATCGCCCACCGGCGTGTTGATCGTGGTATAGCACCCCTGGGTGGCCAGGCTGCGCCATGGCGAGGTGAAAAGGAAACCGCGGCACAGCGCGGAAAAATCCTTCAGCCAGGCATTTTCAAACGTGGAGCTTTCCACCATAATTTTCACCTATAAATGATAAGATTATTAAGAATGATTATCATTTTTATTATGGCTCTGTAACCTACGTCGAAAGGGGCAAAGAGTCAATCCATTCGCGGGATTTACCGTGCTGTCAGACGTAAGCGGCGGCTGACGCCGGGCCAGGCATTAAGCTAAAAGGTGGATCAAAACTTATGAATAAATGCGGTTTATGGGGCATGGCTGTCCTGTTGTTCATTTTCCAGTCGCTGTCAGGGACAGCGCGGGCCGACCAGGGCTGGCCGCGCAGCGTACAGGGCGCGACCGGAACGGTAACGCTTAACCAGGCACCACAGCGCATTGTCTCCACCAGCGTCACGCTGACCGGCTCGCTGCTGGCGATTGACGCGCCGGTCATCGCCTCAGGCGCGACCGCACCGAAAAGCCGCCTGGCCGACGATCAGGGCTTCTTCCGTCAGTGGGGCGAGGTGGCAAAGCAGCGCCACGTTAAGCGGCTGTATATTGGTGAACCGAGCGCCGAGGCGATTGCGGCGCAAGCCCCGGATCTGATCATCGTCAGCGCCACCGGTAATGACTCCGCCCTGAAGCTGGTCAGTCAGCTGTCCGCCATTGCCCCCACGCTGGTGGTCAACTACGACGATAAGAGCTGGCAGGATGTGGTTACGCTGCTGGGGCAGGCCACCGGCCATGAAGCACAGGCGGCGCAGTGCGTAAAAGAGTTCGACGATCGCGAAGCGGCGCTGAAGCAGGCCATTACGCTGCCACCGCAGCCGGTCTCCGCGATGGTATGGAACGGTGATGGCCGGGCGGTGAATCTGTGGACCGCCGCATCGGCGCAGGGCAAACTGTTGCAGCAGCTCGGTTTTTCCCTGGCGCAGCCGCCGGCTGACACGCAACAGGGGCACAGTATGGGCCAGCGCAAAGACATTATTCAGCTCTCGGGCGAGAATCTCGCCGCCAGCCTGACCGGTCACAGCTTCCTGCTCTTTGCCGGCGATGACAAAACCGCGCAGTCAGTGCTGAGCAACCCGTTCCTGGCGCAAAACGCGGCGGTGCGCGATAAGCAGGTCTATGCGCTGGGTATCGACACCTTCCGCCTGGATTACTACAGCGCCAGCAATCTGCTGACGCGTCTGCATCAGCTGTTCGTCAAATCATGATGTTTGCTGCGCCAGCACCGGCGCGGGCGCCTGATAGCGCCGTAATCCTTTCATCATCAGCCACATCATGACGCCAAGCAGTGTCGCGGCACAGCCAAACGCCGCGGCAGCCTGCGCCGGCAGCAGCCACGAACCGAGGGCACCAATCAGCGCGGCGCCGAGGGCATCGCCGCACACGTTCTGCGCCGTCCACAGGCTGTTGATGCGGCCCAGCAGATGATCCGGCGTCAGCAGCTGAATCATCGCGTATTGCACCAGGCTGTTGATGGCACTGAAATAGCCGAAGCCCGCCAGACACAGCAGCGCCAGCCACAGCGTCGGCATCAGGCTGAACAGGCCCAGGGCGACGAAACCGGCCACGGCACTGCCCAGCACCAGCCGCCCAGGGCGCGCCGCCTGTTTCAGCCTGCCGCTGGTAAATGCACCCACGGCGGCACCGAGCGGCACGGCGGCGTACAGCATACCGAGCTGGTCGGCGCTGACTGACCAGTGCGGTGCCAGCGCCGGGTACAGCACGCGGATGGCGCTGGCCAGCGTTACCAGCGCACCGGTCAGCGCCACCATGCCGACCAGCGGGCTGGCGAACAGGAATTGCACGCCGGTTGCCAGCGCCCGCAACGGATGCTCGCGCGGCTGCGGAGGCGGGGGCAGCGCAGGCAGCTTTAGCAGCGTCAGTACCGTCAGCAGCGTGCCGAAGGCGGTCAGTCCGTAATTCCACAGCACGCCGCCGTGCGCGATCACCACACCAGCAATTGCCGGCGATAAAATCGAGCCGAAGCGCACCGTCAGCATGGTAATGGCACCGGCCTGCATGATGTTTTCGCGCCCCACCAGCGCTGGCGTAGCGGCCAGCAGCGCCGTGACGCCAATCGCACCAAAAAAGCCGTCCCACAAGCCCAGCAGATAGACCGCCAGCAGCGAAGGCGCGGGCAGCGCGGCATTTATCGCCAGCGCGACAAAGCCCAGCCCGCAGGTGGTGCGGGCAAGCAGGATCAACGTCTTACGCTCATAGCGATCGGCCAGCACGCCGCCGGTCAGCAGGCCAGTAAACATGCCGGCAGCGGACAGTGTGACGGCGAGGCCCACCAGCAGCGGGGAATGGGTCATCTGCTGAATCTGCACCGGCACGGCAACGGCCAGCATACCGAGCGCCACAATCGAGATAAAACGCGCAATAAACACCGCGCGAAACGCCGCGTGGGTTTTCAGCAATGAGAGATCGATAAAGTGAGAGGGTTTGTTCATTGTTTCGCCTTTTTGCACCAATTTTCCTCATCATCCGCGAGGCGACTCATGGTAACATAGGCAAACGCGAGTAATAACGATAACAAATATCATTATCACATTACGTTGCACTGCAACGACGTCGAACAGTGAAGGTTTAGAACGCTATGCGCCAGATCCGTGCATTAGCAGGCTCAGGGATTCTGCTTTTGCTCCTCATGGCGCTCAGTCTGATGCTGGGTGCCAAATCAATACCGCTTTCCGATGTGTATCACGCTCTCACCGCCTCCTGCTCCAGCGCGGAGTGCATCATCGTGCGCGATGCGCGCCTGCCGCGCACGCTGGCCGGTTTGCTGGCTGGCGTGGCGCTGGGGCTGGCTGGCGCGCTGATGCAGAGCCTGACGCGTAATCCGCTGGCCGAGCCGGGCATTCTGGGCGTGAACGCCGGTGCCGGTTTTGCCATCGTGCTCGGCATCGCGCTGCTGGGGGCGGACTCCCCGCTGCAGTGGCTGACGCTGGCCTTCAGCGGCGCACTGCTGGCGGCGCTGCTGATGACGGTGATTGGCGCGATGGGCGGCGGGCGCGTCAATCCGGTGCGTCTGACGCTGGCGGGCGTGGCGCTGGCGGCGGTACTGGAGGGCTTAACCTCCGGCCTGTCGCTGCTCAATCCGGACATTTACGATCACCTGCGCTTCTGGCAGAGCGGCTCGCTGGATATCCGCGATTTCAGCGTGTTGCGTACCCTGAGCCCGGCGGTGCTGGCCGGTGCGGCGCTGGCGCTGGGTCTGGCGCAATCGCTGAACAGCCTGAGCATGGGCGGCGATATGGCGGCGGCGCTGGGCACGCGCGTGGTGCGCACTCAACTGCTGGGCCTGCTGGCGATTGCCTTACTGAGCGGCGCGGCGACTGCCGCCGTCGGACCGATCGCTTTTATCGGCCTGATGACGCCGCATTTTGCCCGCTGGCTGGTGGGCAACGATCACCGCTGGCTGCTGCCGGCGACGGCGCTGATCACCCCGGCGCTGCTGCTGGCGGCGGATATTCTGGGGCGGATGATGGTGGCAGGCGAACTGCGTGTCTCAATAGTGACCGCCATCCTTGGTGCGCCGATGCTGATTTTGCTGGTGCGGCGCCAGCGCGGGCGAGGTGGACTATGACGCGGCGCGCCTGGTTGCATGGCAGCTGGCTGCTATTAGCGTGTGCGCTGCTGACATGGCTGGCGCTGACGCGCGGTGCGCTGCCGATTACGGCGGAGCAGGTGTGGCAGGCGCTGCGCGGGCAGGGAGCGGCCAACGTGCAGCTGATTGTGGTGGAGTGGCGGCTGCCGCGCGTGCTGATGGCGCTGCTGATCGGTGCGGCGCTGGGTGTCAGCGGGGCAATTTTTCAGTCGCTGCTGCGTAACCCGCTCGGCAGCCCGGATATTCTCGGCTTCAATACCGGCGCTTACAGCGGTGTGCTGGTGGCGCTGGTGCTGTTCAATCAAAGTATTGCAGCGATGACCGGGGCCGCGCTGATCGGCGGTATCGCGACGGCTGCGCTGGTGTATCTGTTTGCCTGGCGCAACGGGGTGGAAACGTTTCGGTTAATCATCGTGGGCATTAGTGTGCGCGCGCTGCTGATGGCGCTCAATGCCTGGCTGATTATCAGCGCTTCGCTGGAGTCGGCGCTCAGCGCCGGGCTGTGGAGCGCCGGCTCGCTTAACGGCATCACCTGGACGAAAACGCCGCCGGTGGTGACGGTGCTGTTGCTGTCGCTGCTGCTGGTGGCGCTGTTAACGCGCCGCATGCGTCTGCTGGAGATGGGCGACGACACCGCCTGCGCGCTCGGCGTGCCGGTGGAGCGCAGCCGCCTGTGGCTGATGCTGCTGGGCGTGCTATTGACCGCGGCGTCCACCGCGCTGGCGGGGCCGATCTCGTTCGTGGCGCTGCTGGCACCGCAGATTGCGCGCCGGCTGAGCGGCGGGGAAAAAGGCGCATTATGGCTGGCGGCGCTGTGCGGCGCGCTGCTGTTGTGCGCCGCCGATTATGCCGCGCAGCATCTGTTCCTGCCTTATCAACTGCCGGTTGGCGTGATTACCGTCAGCCTGGGCGGACTCTATCTGATTGCGTTACTGGTGCGGGAGGCGCGACGCCAATGATCGATATTCCTTCACGGCTGCATGGCGAAGGCCTGACGCTGGGTTATGACAAAAAGGTAGTGGCGGAAAATCTGTCGGTGGCGATTCCGCAAGGGGAGCTGACCGTGATTATCGGCCCTAACGCCTGCGGTAAATCCACCCTGCTGCGCACCCTCAGCCGCCTGCAGGCACCGCTGAAAGGCGACGTGCTGCTGGACGGCGAGGCGATTGCACGTTATCCCACCAAAGAGGTGGCGCGCCGTCTTGGCCTGCTGCCGCAGAGTTCAAACGCACCGGCGGGCATCAGCGTGAGCGAGCTGGTGGCGCGCGGACGTTATCCGCATCAGTCACTGTTTGGCCGCTGGCGCGCAGAGGATGAAGCGGCGGTACAGCAGGCGATGCTGGCCACCGGCGTGGCGGACCTGGCGCAACAGGCGGTCGATACCCTGTCCGGCGGGCAGCGTCAGCGCGTATGGATCGCCATGGTACTGGCGCAGCAGACGCCGCTGCTGCTGCTGGATGAGCCCACTACCTGGCTGGATATTACCCACCAGATTGAGCTGCTTGAGCTGATGCAGACGCTCAATCAGCAGCATGGCCGCACGCTGGTGGTGGTGCTGCACGACCTTAATCACGCCTGCCGCTACGCCACTCATCTGATCGCCATGCGTCACGGGAAGATCATTGCCGAGGGCAAGCCTGGCGAGATTGTGACGCCAGCACTGATTGAGCAGGTGTACGGATTACGCTGTGTGATTGTTGAGGATCCGGTGGCGCATACGCCAATGATTGTGCCGCTGGGGCGCGGGCGCTAAGGCGGAAGAAAGGGCTGTTGTTTAAACGTTTTCTGCCATACGTTTCCCTCTCCCGCCGGGAGAGGGTGAGGGCAAAACCGCTACGCCAGCAACTGCTGCAACAGCGGCCCGATCTGCTCAAACATGCGAGGCGAGATAATCTCGACGTGGGCACAATCCATCGGCCACACCGTCAGCTCACCGACATAGGGCGCCCAGGCGCGGCGCGCATCCTGGCCTGGCTGCTGCGTCTGTTCGGCGAGGAACAGCGTAGCGCGGCCGCCGAAGCGTGCGCTGCGCGCCGTGGCCAGCAGACGCACCGAGCTGGCGTAGTTGGCTTCGATGGTATCGAACATGGCCTGCATCTCTTCTCCGGCCTGATGGCGCTGCGCGGCGATAAACTGTTCGCGCTCGCGATTCACCTCCTCCAGCACCGCCGGATCCAGCACATTCTCGCCGCGCTTCTCATCCCAGTTCTGCGTTTCCGGCGGCCAGGTGTCGAGCAGGCCAAGGAAGGCGACCTCTTCACCCGCCGCTTCCAGCCGGGCAGCAATGCCCTGCGCCAGCGTACCGCCCAGCGAGTAGCCGAGGAAATAGTATGGCCCGTGCGGTTGTACCTCGCGCAGCGTGCGCAAATGCGCCTCACAGACCTCATCGAGGTGCGCGCTCTGATTCAGCGGTCCCTGCGTGTCAGGCGACTGAATGCCGACCAGTGACCAGCGTGGGTCAAGGTAACGCTGCAGCACGCTGAACTGCCAGGCGAAGCCGGACGCCGGGTGGAAGCAGAACAGCGTCGGTCCGCTGCCTTTACGCAGCGGCAGCACCGCTTCAAAGCCCGCCTGCTGATGGGATTGTCCATCGCTCAGCAGCGCCGCCAGTTTTTCCACCGTCGGGGCGATCATGATCTGCCCAACCGAAACCGGCAGCTGGAGCTCGCGGCGCAGCTGCGCGGCCAGGCGCATCGCCAGCAGCGAATGGCCACCGAGCGCAAAGAAATCATCCTGCGCACCGATCGTGTCGCAGGCCAGCAGGCGGCAGAACGCTGCGGCCAGCGTGCTCTCTAAACCGGGCAGTGGCGCGCGCCCCTGGCGCTGCGTGGTGCTCTGCGGCAGCGGCAGCGCTTTGCGATCCAGTTTGCCGTTGCTGCTGAGCGGCAGCGCCTCCAGCTGGACGATGGCCACCGGCACCATGTGCGCCGGTAGCTGCTGTGCCAGCGCGTGACGCAGTGCGTCGCCATCCACCGGCTGAGGCGCCACCACGTAGCCCACCAGCTGACGCGCATCGCCCTGTGCCGTCGCGCTACCCAGCACCACCGCATGCGTCACCGCCTGCTCAATGCCGGGCTGGGCGCACAGCGCATGATCGATTTCGTTCAGCTCAATGCGCTGACCGCGGATCTTCAGCTGGTCATCGCTGCGTCCGAGATACTCCACCGCACCGTTGTCCAGCCAGCGCGCTACGTCGCCGGTCAGGTACATGCGCTCGCCAGCGGCGTACGGGTCGGCGATAAAGCGGCTGGCGGTCAGCTCCGGCCGGTTGAGATAGCCGTGCGCCAGCTGAATGCCGGTAAGATAGAGATCGCCGGCCATGCCCGGCGGCACCGGCTGCATTTGCGCATCAAGAATGCGCAGGCCGGTGTTCCACACCGGGAAGCCGATCGGTACGCTCGGGCCATCGACGGCGGCGAGCGCCGCGCCATAAGCCGGATACCAGCTGACATCAACGGCCGCTTCGGTTGGCCCATACAGATTGTGCAGCGGCACGCGGGTCAATGTTTCCCAGCTGCGCGACAGATCGGTAGGCAATGCTTCACCGCTGCAGAACACGTTGCGCAGGCTGGCGCAGCACGCTATCGCGGCCGGGTGGTCGAGCGCCGCGACAAAGGCCGCCAGCATCGAGGGTACGAAATGCGTGGTGGTGACTTTGTAGCGGGCAAACAGTTGCTGTAAGGCTTCCGGATCGCGGTGTGCATCCGGCGGCGCCATCACCAGCTGCGCGCCGACCAGCAGCGGCCAGAAGAACTCCCACACCGAGACATCAAAGCTGCTCGGCGTTTTCTGCAGCACTACGTCATCCGCCTGCAGCGGATAACGATCCTGCATCCACAGCAGGCGATTAACGATCGCCTGATGGCCGACCAGCACGCCTTTCGGCCGGCCGGTAGAGCCGGAGGTATAGATGATGTACGCGCCATCCTGCGGCGTCGGCGCGCTGGCCGGGGCCGGTGCATGTTCGGCATTGTACAGGGTGTCAAAGTGCAGCTGACTGACCGGCGCGATGGCGCGGAAGCGGGCACTGAGCGCGGCAGTGGTAATCAGCGTTTTGGGCGCGGCGTCTTCCAGCATCAGCTGGAGCCGCTCGTCCGGATAGCCGGTATCCAGCGGCAGATAAGCGGCCCCGAGCGTCACAATCGCCTGCAGCGCCAGCGACAGCTGCACCGAACGCGGCAGCGCCACGGCGACGATATCACCCCGCTGCACGCCGGCCGCACTGAGATCGGCCGCCAGCGCGAATACCTGCTGCTGCATCTGGCGATAGTTCAGCTGGTGCTGCGCATCGGCCAGCGCCGGTGCGTCCGGGGTGCGCTGCGCCTGCTGCGCCAGCAGCGACGCCAGGGTTTCCGCCGGCAGCGGATGGGCGGTCTGATTGATGGCCGCAATCTGCTGCTGCTCCGCTGGCGTCAGCAGATCGAGCTCGCCCAGCGCGCGCTGCGGCTGCGCGGCCAGCTGGCTGAGCAGCAGGGCAAAGCGGCTGGCATGGCGCTGCAGCGTCTCCGCAGCATAGCGCTGCGCGTTCGCCAGCAGCTCCAGCGTCAGATCGCCGTGCTCGCTGAGGTAAATCGCGATTTCCAGATCGCGCACCGGGCCGGAGGCCAGCTGATGCGTGATGCCTTCAATGCCGGCGAAATCGAGCTGGTAGTCAAACATCTTCAGGTTGATCACCGGGCCATACAGCGGATCGCTATCGCCGAGGCGGCCGAGATCGCGCTGCACCTGTTCAGCATCGTAGCGCTGATGGCGGCGCATTTTTTTCACTTCCGCGGCCAGCTGAGCGGCGAGATCGCCGAGCGTTTGTCCCGGCTGGTAATGCACCGCCATCGGCAGCACGTTGATCACCGGACCGGTGGCGCACAGCGCGGCGGAGCCGATGCGGCGCATGAAGATGAAGCCGGCAGCAAAATCATTTTGTCCGCTGAGACGAGCCAGCCACAGCGCCACCAGCGCAAAGGCCAGATCGGCGGCGCTGTGCTGTGGATGCTGGCTGGTCAGCGTCTGGAAGCGGTGACGATCCAGCGTAACGCTGTGACGCAGCAGATCGGTGCTGGCGCTCTGACCGGCCAGCGGCAGCGGCGACAGCGAGGCGGGCGCGGGCAGGGCGCGGCCTTTTTCGCGCCAGAATTCGCCGTCACGGGTGTAAGACGCCGATTGCTGATAGCGCTGATACTCGTCAACCACGGCGCTGAACGGAATAAACGGTGTCGGCTCAGGCGGCTGCTGCTGTACGGCGGCGCTGTACAGATTGGCGATGCGGCGCGTCAGCGCGGTAAAGCTGAAGCCATCCACCACCAGATGGTGATAGCGCTGATACCAGAACCAGTGCTGTTCGCCGAGGCGGAACAGACGATGGTGCCACAGCGGTGCGCCACTCAGCACACGCAGGTCGCCCTGCATATCGGCACGCATCAGGGCGCGCGCGGCGGCTGCGGCATCCGCTTCGCCGCGCAGATCAACGATGTCTGGCAGGCTGAAGGTCTGCGGCTGCGGCCACTGTAGCGGCTCGCCGTCGATTTCGCCGAACGCCATATTCAGGGTATCGGCTTCCTGCATGCCATCGACGATGGCCTGCGCCAGCAGCGCACTGTTGATGTCGCCGCGCAGTTCGACAAAGTGCGCGACCGCGAAGGCGTTGTGATGGCGGCTGAGCTGGTCGGCGATCCAGATGCCAGGCTGCGCTGCCACCAGCGGCAGAGTTTGTTGGTCAATCATAGTGTCGTTCATCAGAGAATTTACTGTCGCTCCGGTTCACGTCTGGCGTGATGAATGAATTTGGATTGCGCCACAAAGCTTGCAGACCGTCGAGCAGGCCACCGCGCCAGCACAGCGCGTCATGCCCGCCCTCTACCGACTGGTAATGCACCTGATAGCCGGCAGCGGTAAGTTGTTGTTGTAATTGTTGATTGGCTTGCAGAATCAGGCCTTCACGCTGGCCTGCCTCCAGCCAGAAACGCAGCGGCTGGCGAGGTGCCAGGCCATGGTCCAGCGCCTGCAACAGCCAGCCATGCGGGTTACCGCGCTCCGGCCACCAGAAGGAGCCGGACAGGCTGAGCGCATTACCAAAGGTGTGAGGAAAGTGCAGCGCGGCAAACACCGCGGCCAGACCGCCGAAGCTTTGTCCGGCAACCAGCGTGCGCGCCGGCTGCGCATCGTACGGCATCCAGCGTGCCACCTGCGGCAACAGCTCCTGCTGCACCGCCTGCCAGAATTGCGGATTGCATGGCAGCTCGCGGCTGCGGTGTTCGCGATCGATGATGTCGATAAACAGGTAGACCGCCGGCGGCAGCTTGCCCGCGGCGGTCAGCTGCTGCAGCGGGCCGGCGATCGGCATCTGCTGCGCCCAGAACTGACCATCGAGCAGTATCGCCAGCGGACGCGGGCCGTGCTGCGCCTCGCCTGTGGCGTACAGCCACACGCGGCGACGATTGCCGAGCAGCGCGCTGTCCCACTGCTGCTCCAGCAGCGTCAGCGCCGGGGCGCGGCCCTCATCCACCGCACGCCACACCTGCTGGTCGGGCGCGTCAGGCAGGTGCAGCGGTGACACGCCCATGCCGCGTCCGCCGGACCAGCTGCGCAGCGGATTGAGCGCATCGGCCTGCGCGGCAGGGAATTTTTCGCGCCACCAGTGGCGCAGCGCATGCATGTCAGGCTCGCCGCTGAAATCGCTGGCCTGCCGATCCGGCATCAGGCAGTAGCTGCCGCGCCAGTGTGACGGCAGCACGGTTTGCCAGTACCAGACATCGCTACTGGCGACGCGCATCAGCGATTGCGGCGGGCGCCGCTGGTGGTGATCGGTCACGCCGGTGATGTTGATCCACACGCGCTGGGTGCGGGAGGTGGTTTCATTGCCTTGCGGATCGCGCCAGAAGAAGGTCACCAGACAGGTACCATCCTGCTGCGGCTCAATGCGCGGAATGCCCTGAGTCTGTTGCTCCTGCCACCAGGCTTCGCTACCAATTCCATCATTTCGCCAGGTCATAGGGGCTGCCAGTCGCCGTCTGTACGGGGAGGTTTACATAGGATTGATAAATAATACTATTGATAATTATTTGCATTTGCAATATGGTGACTGCGCTCAAAATGAGCACGCACGTTCCGTCTGGCACCCGGTAAGTCATGGGATTCAGCAAAGGATGGCCCTGCCAGGTGTGAACGGCTGCGCGATAAAGACAGGGATCTTCTCACCGGCTCGCCAGTCACTCCGCTGTGGCGCAGAACTGGCCTTCCAGGAATGAAAAAAAATGAAGCATTACTCGCGGTTAACCTTTGCTATTTTGATTGAACTGGGGCTCAGCGCCTCATTGCTCTCCGGCAATGCCTGGGCAGCAGAGACTTCCGGCAAGACCACTTCCAGCAATACCTCTTCTCCCGACGCCAGTGCGATGGACGGCGGCACCTTGATGGTGACGGCCCAGCAGCAGACGCTGCAGGCACCGGGGGTTTCCACCATCACCGCCGATGAGATCAAAAAGCATCCGCCGGCGCGCGATGTCGCCGAAATTATTCGTACCATGCCAGGCGTCAACCTGACCGGCAACTCGACCAGCGGCCAGCGCGGCAACAACCGGCAGATCGATATTCGCGGCATGGGACCGGAAAACACGCTGATCATGGTGGACGGCATGCCGATCACCAGCCGTAACTCAGTGCGTCTCGGCTGGCGCGGCGAACGTGACACGCGTGGCGATACCAACTGGGTGCCGCCGGAAATGATCGATCACATCGACGTGATTCGCGGGCCGGCCGCGGTGCGCTACGGTAACGGTGCGGCGGGTGGTGTGGTTAACATCATCACCAAAAAGTACAGCGATCAGCAGTGGCACGGTTCGTGGAATACCTACTTCAACGCGCCGGAACACAAATCGGAAGGGGCGACCAAACGCACCAACTTCAGCCTTGAAGGGCCGCTCGGTGACGACTTCAACTTCCGGCTGTATGGCGGTTTAGCCAAAACCCAGGCCGACGCGTACGACATCAATGAAGGACATGCGGCAGCGCGCACCGGCAGCTATGCCGGCAGCTACCCGGCAGGCCGCGAAGGTTCGGTTAACAAAGATATCAATGCGTTGCTGAGCTGGGCGTTTGCCCCTATGCAGACGCTGGAGCTGCAGGCCGGTTACAGTCGTCAGGGCAACCTGTACGCGGGCGATACGCAGAACACCAACACTAACGCGCTGGTGAAGAGCCTGTACGGCGATGAAACCAACCGTCTGTATCGCCAGAATATTTCACTGAAATGGACCGGCGCGTGGGATAACGGCATTAGCACCAGCAGCTGGGCGCGCTACGAGAAAACCCGCAATACGCGCATTAATGAAGGTCTGGCGGGTGGCACGGAAGGGATCTTCTCCAACAGCGGGTTCAATACCATCCAGCTGGACGATGTGCTGCTGCACAGTGAAATCAGCCTGCCGTTTGAGCTGGGCGTCAATCAGACCGCAACGCTGGGCACCGAGTGGAACCAGCAGCGCATGAAAGATCCTTCGTCGACCACCCAGGCCGCCAGCAACGGTGCCGTGCCAGGCATCGCCAGCACCGGCCGCAGTCCTTATGCCCAGGCGGAGATTTTCTCCCTGTTTGCCGAAGACAACATGGAGCTGACCGACAGCACCATGCTGACGCCGGCGCTGCGCTTCGATCATCACTCCATCGTTGGCAACAACTGGAGCCCGTCGCTTAACCTGTCACAGGGGCTGGGCGATGACTTCACGCTGAAGATGGGGATTGGCCGGGCCTACAAAGCGCCGAGTCTGTACCAGACGAACCCGAACTACCTGCTGTACAGCAACGGCCAGGGCTGCGCCGCCAGCACCGGCGCCTGCTATCTGCAGGGTAATCCGAATCTGAAAGCGGAAAACAGCATCAATAAAGAAGTTGGGCTGGAGTGGAAGCATGAAGGTTATCAGGCCGGTCTGACCTGGTTCCGTAACGACTACCGTAACAAGATTGAAGCTGGCTATGCGCCTTCAGGTAAAGCCTCTAACGGCACCACGGATATCTATCGCTGGGAGAACGTGCCGAAAGCGGTGGTGGAAGGGCTGGAAGGTACGGTCAATGTTCCTTTCTCTGACAGCGTGATGTGGAATAACAACTTCACCTACATGCTGCAGAGCAAGAACAAGGAGACCGGTGATCGTCTGTCGATCATTCCGGAGTATACGCTGAACTCGACGCTGAGCTGGCAGGCAACGCAGGATCTGTCGCTGCAAACCACCCTGACGTGGTACGGCACCCAGACGCCGAAGAAGTACGACTACAAAGGACAGCCGGTGACCGGCAGCGCCACCGACAAAGTGAGCCCGTACTCGATTGTCGGCCTGAGCGGTACTTACGATATCAATAAGTACGCCAGCGTGACGCTGGGCATCGATAACCTGTTCGATAAGCGCCACTTCCGTGAGGGCAATGCGCAAACCACCGGTAACGCCACCACCGGCGCTTATCTCTACGGTGCCGGTGCCAATACCTATAACGAATCAGGCCGTACTTACTATATGAGCCTCAACACCCACTTCTGACGGCGTTCAGCCAATCAGTTGCGTTGGCAAACAGCAGCGGGCGACCAGTCCGCTGCTGTCTTCGCGGTTGACCAGTTCCAGCCTGCCGCGATGCATCTGCACAATACGCAGCACAATGTTCAGGCCCAGGCCGCTGCCGCCATAGCGTTGATCGCGCCGCCGGAACGCCTGCGTCAGCTCTTCTGCCGCATCGGCATCAATACCCGGCCCCTGATCCCACACTTCAACCCAGACCTGCTGTTGCACCTGACGCAGCTTCACCTGCACGCTGCTGCCTTCCGGACTGTAGCGCGATGCGTTCTCCAGCAAATTACGCAGCATCAGGCGCAGCAGCACCGCTTCACCCTGCTGCGGCACATCGTCGCCGTCTGGCCAGTGCAGCGTCTGCTGACGCTGGGCATACAGTTCAGCCATCTCCGGCATCAGCGGCTGCATGATGTCACGCTGCCACTGTAGCTGCTGATAGTGGCCGCCCGCCAGCGCCTGACCGGCGCGCGACAGCATCAGCAGCTGTTCGACGGTGTGCATCAACTGGTCGATACGCTCAATCAGCATGGCGCTTTGCGGCACCTGCTGCTGATGCAGAAGCTCGAGATGCAGGCGAAGCCCGGCCAGCGGCGTACGCAGCTCGTGCGCGGCGTCGGCGGTGAATAATCGCTCCTGCTGCAGCGTGTGGTCGAGACGGGAAAACAGCTGGTTGATAGAGGAGGTGACCGCAACGATCTCATCCATCTCGGAGTAAATCGGCAGCGGCGTCAGGTTGTCGGCAGAGCGGTGGGCAAGGCTGTCCTGTAGTGATTTGAGCGGACGGATAATCCAGTTGATGGCCCAGAACGACAGCAGCAGTGTCAGGCTTACCATCACCAGCGAAGGCAGCAACAGCGAAGCGATGGCCTCACGGATCTCATTCTCCACGCGATCGTTACGCGCCTGGGCCGACAGGGTTTCATTGACGAGGAAACTGATCTGTTCGCGGCTTTCATGCCACAGCCAGATGGCGCTCATCACCTGGCAGGTGAGGAGAATCAGCGCCAGCATGATCAGTAACCGCTGACGCATGCTGTTCATTCGCGCAGTTCCAGCCGGTAGCCAACGCCGCGCACGGTTTTGATGCGATCTTTCCCCAGCTTGCGGCGCAGATTATGAATGTGGACTTCTAAAGTGTTGGAGCCGGGATCGTCGTTCCAGCTGTAGAGATCCTGCTGCAGCGTTTCGCGATGCACATTTTGCCCCACGCGCATCAGCAGGCGAGTGAGCAGGGCGAACTCTTTGGGGGTGATCTCCAGCGGCAGATTCTCCAGCAGCACCTGCTGCGAGCTGAGATTGAGCGTCAGATCGCCCTGCTGCAGCAGGTTGTCGCTGTGCCCCTGATAGCGGCGGATCAGCGCGCGCACCCGCGCCTGCAGTTCTGCCAGCGCAAACGGCTTGACCAGGTAATCATCGGCACCGGCGTCCAGCCCGTCGACGCGATCCTCCAGCGCATCGCGCGCGGTCAGGATCAGCACCGGCACCGCGATGCCGTCTCGCCGCCACTGGCGCAGCAGCGTGGCGCCATCGCGATCCGGCAGACCGAGATCCAGCACGATCAGGCTGTACTGGCTACTGCGCAGCAGGGCGTTGCTTTCCGCCGCGCTGCCAGCGCAATCCACGGCGTAGCCCTCGCTGCTCAGCGCCTGCGCCAGCCCCGATTGTAACAACGCATCATCTTCAACGATCAACAGTTTCATTAGTTGTTCTTGTTAATGTCGGTATAGAGCCGGCTCTCAAAGCGCACCAGCGGAATCCGCCGCGTTTTCTGGTCTTCCGGCGGTACCGCATAGCCAGAGAGGAACTGGACAAAGGCCACGCGCGCACCGCTCGACGTGGTGATGAACCCAGCCAGATTATAGACGCCCTGCAGCGAACCGGTTTTTGCCGACACTTTGCCATCCAGCCCCGCTTCGTGCAGACCGCCGCGATACTGCAGCGTGCCGTCATAACCCGCCAGCGGCAGCATCGAAATATAATTCAGCGTGGCGTCATTTTTGGCGATGAACTGCAGCACCTGCATCATAGTATCCGGCGCGATCAGGTCGTGACGCGACAGGCCGGATCCATCCACCTGAATGCTGTTGCCGAGGTCGACGCCGGCTTTTTCGCGCAGCACACGCCTGACCGCATCCGAACCGGCGCGGAAGGTGCCCGGCACGTTAAAGTAGTGATGGCCGATGGTGCGGAACACGGTATCGGCGATCATGTTGTCTGACTTTTTCAGCATGGTGTGCAGCAGGTTGTGCAGCGGTGCGGACTGCGTCGAGGCCAGCACCGTACCCGGTGACGTCACCTGCGTCTGGCGCACTAAATGGCCGCTGTAATCAATATCGGCGTCGCGCAGCTGCGCTTTAAGGATCTCGCCGGCCCACGCGGCGCCATCCTGCACGGCAAACGCCAGGGGCAGCGGTTCCGCACGCTGGCGCATACAGCCGGTCAGCGTGTAGCGATTGAGCTCGCCGGGCACCACGTCCAGTTCGCAATACTGCCCGTCACCGCTGTTGCGTCCGATCGTGCGCACCTGGCTGAACATGTGCGCCGGATAGTAAGAGGCGATGCGCACAAAGGCGTTTTCGCCGGGCGTATTGGCACTGTAGAGCGAAACCGAGAAGCAGTTTTTATCAACAATCGCCGCACCTGGCGGGGCGCTGAAGCACTGTGTCAGATCGTTCCACGGCCAGCCTGGCGCCATATCGTGACTGGCGAACACCGAGGTGTCGATCACCAGATTGCCCTTGATATGGTTGATGCCCTGCTTTTTCAGCGCCGCCACCATATTGCGCAGATCCTGGCGGCTGAGCGTCGGATCGCCGGCAAAACGCGCCACAAGGTCGCCATTTAAGGTGCCATCGCTGACCGCGCCTTTGGTCTCCAGCGTGGTCTGAAAACGGAAGTCCGGGCCCAGTTCCAGCAGTGCCGCCAGCGCGGTGATCACTTTCATGGTACTGGCCGGCAACGCCATCTGTTTGCCGTGATAGTCGATTATCGGGGTGGATGCGCCCACTTTTTGTACCATCAGCGCCAGGTTTGCGCCGTCTGGCAAATACTGCATGTATTCTTCAACGGGTGCTGCTTGTGCCTGCAGCATAAACGCACAGGTTAATCCGGTAACAAGTCGTGAAAATCGCATAATCTCGCGGTAACTGACGGGTGAAGGCGTCAATACTATGTCCCCGGACGGTGCAAAGTAAACAATGACCCACAGGGAACTCTGGGGTAAAATACGTATCAAAATGCAAAACCGATACCTGACCCGGAAAGCTTTCCGGGTCAGGATTCTTTTGCTTGTGAAAAGAGGTTACGCGCCGCAGAAGCCGATCTTCTGCTGTCACCGGTCAGGATGACGCCGTTAACCAGGATAGATGACGAGGAGCCAAAATGAATCAGATTCCGATGACGTTGAAAGGCGCTGAGAAGCTGCGTGAAGAGCTGAACGAACTGAAAACCGTTAAGCGTCCGCGCATCATCGCCTCTATCGCCGAAGCCCGTGAGCACGGCGATCTGAAAGAGAATGCCGAATACCACGCCGCGCGCGAAGAACAGGGGTTCTGCGAAGGGCGTATTCAGGAGATTGAAGCCAAGCTCTCTAATGCACAGGTGATTGACGTGACCGCCATGCCGAAAACCGGCCGCGTGATTTTTGGTGCCACCGTCACCGTGCTGAATGTCGATACCGATGAAGAGTTTACTTACCGGATTGTCGGTGATGACGAAGCGGACTTTAAACAGAACCTGATTTCCGTGAATTCGCCGATGGCGCGTGGTCTGGTGGGTAAAGAGGCCGATGACGTGGCTATTGTTAAAACCCCAGGCGGCGATGTGGAATATGAAGTGCTGAAAGTGGAATACATCTAAGATATTGCTACGCTTTGAAATGCGCAGCTGCATATTGTAAAGAAAGGAAAAAGGCCGCGCTGCGGCCTTTTATCCCATGCAGGAGCATGGCACTTTCTCTGCCCGTCGGACGAGCCGTAACGGTACGCTTAACGTGGCAGAGTAATTTTGCGCTCTTTGGCAGGGCGATACAGCACCAGCACGTTGCCGATGACCTGAACGTTGTTTGCCTTAGTTTCACGCACGATAGCGTCCACGATCAGCTGCTTGGTTTCACGATCTTCCGAGGCAATTTTTACCTTGATCAATTCGTGATGTTCGAGCGCCTGTTCGATCTCGGCGAGCACGCCTTCAGTCAGGCCATTGCCGCCCAGCATGACCACTGGCTTCAGTGGATGGGCAAGGCCTTTCAGGTGCTGTTTTTGTTTGGTACTCAGATTCATCGTATTTTTTGCTTACTCAGGGATTGAAAACGGTTCATTCTACCGCCATCTCGGGTATATCGCCAAATCAACGCGACCCATTGCGTGCTGATTTATCGCTACGATGACGATTTAACTGGAAATATTATGACGGGTAAAAAGCGTTCGGCCAGTTCCAGTCGCTGGCTTCAGGAACACTTTAGCGATAAATATGTGCAACAGGCACAGAAAAAAGGGTTGCGCTCGCGCGCCTGGTTTAAACTGGATGAAATTCAGCAGGGTGACAAGCTGTTCAAACCCGGTATGACCGTGGTTGACCTGGGCGCTGCGCCCGGCGGCTGGTCGCAATATGTGGTACAACAGATTGGTTCGGGTGGCCGTATTATTGCCTGCGATCTGCTGCCGATGGATCCCATCGTCGGCGTTGACTTCCTGCAGGGCGATTTTCGCGACGAAGCGGTGTTGAAAGCGTTACTGGAGCGCGTGGGCGACCAGAAAGTGCAGGTGGTGATGTCGGACATGGCGCCGAACATGAGCGGTACGCCTGCGGTCGATATCCCGCGTTCCATGTATTTAGTTGAACTGGCGTTAGAAATGTGTCGGGATGTACTGGCACCTGGCGGCAGTTTTGTAGTGAAAGTGTTTCAGGGAGATGGCTTCGATGAATACCTGCGGGAAATTCGCTCCCTGTTTACGAAAGTGAAAATTCGTAAGCCGGACGCTTCGCGATCACGTTCGCGCGAAGTGTACATTGTGGCGACAGGGCGCAAACTGTAGCCCTCCATACCGGAATCAAAGCAAGGCGAAACGGCGTTTATTCTGATGCGTAATTCTGAGTTTCAGGCTAAACAGGCAAAATCATCAGCGCCGCGATTCCAGGTATGAAGGATATATAGTACCCTACGCTGTCTGTTAACACCGTTGTAATATGAGGTTAATCCCTTGAGTGACATGGCGAAAAACCTGATTCTCTGGTTAGTCATCGCGGTCGTGCTGATGTCAGTATTCCAGAGCTTTGGGCCCAGCGAGTCGAATGGCCGTAGGGTTGATTATTCAACCTTCCTGTCGGAAGTGAACCAGGATCAGGTCCGCGAGGCACGTATTAACGGGCGTGAGATCAACGTAACCAAAAAAGACAGTAATAAATACACGACCTACATTCCTGTCAACGATCCCAAGTTACTCGATAACCTGTTGACCAAAAACGTCAAAGTTGTGGGTGAACCACCAGAAGAGCCGAGCCTGCTGGCTTCCATCTTCATCTCCTGGTTCCCGATGCTGCTACTGATTGGCGTGTGGATCTTCTTTATGCGGCAGATGCAGGGCGGCGGCGGCAAGGGCGCGATGTCCTTCGGCAAGAGCAAAGCCCGTATGCTGACCGAAGACCAGATCAAAACCACCTTTGCTGACGTTGCGGGTTGCGACGAAGCAAAAGAAGAGGTGGGTGAGCTGGTGGAATACCTGCGTGAGCCGAGCCGCTTCCAGAAGCTGGGCGGTAAAATCCCGAAAGGCGTGCTGATGGTGGGCCCTCCGGGTACCGGTAAAACGCTGCTGGCGAAAGCGATTGCCGGCGAAGCGAAAGTACCGTTCTTCACGATTTCCGGTTCTGACTTCGTAGAAATGTTTGTCGGTGTCGGTGCATCACGTGTGCGCGACATGTTCGAGCAGGCGAAGAAAGCGGCACCGTGCATCATCTTTATCGATGAGATCGATGCGGTGGGTCGTCAGCGTGGCGCCGGTTTAGGCGGTGGTCACGACGAACGTGAGCAGACGCTGAACCAGATGCTGGTTGAGATGGATGGCTTCGAAGGCAATGAAGGCATCATCGTTATCGCCGCGACTAACCGTCCGGACGTACTGGACCCGGCGCTGCTGCGTCCAGGCCGTTTTGACCGCCAGGTGGTGGTAGGTCTGCCAGACGTGCGCGGCCGTGAACAGATTCTGAAAGTGCATATGCGTCGTGTGCCGCTGGCAACCGACATTGATGCCGCGATTATCGCACGTGGTACGCCGGGCTTCTCCGGTGCGGATCTGGCGAACCTGGTCAACGAAGCGGCGCTGTTCGCTGCGCGTGGCAACAAGCGCGTGGTGTCGATGGTTGAGTTCGAGAAAGCGAAAGACAAAATCATGATGGGTGCGGAACGTCGCTCCATGGTGATGACGGAAGCGCAGAAAGAATCCACCGCGTATCACGAAGCGGGCCATGCGATTATTGGTCGCCTGGTGCCGGAACACGATCCGGTGCATAAAGTGACGATTATCCCGCGCGGCCGTGCGCTGGGTGTGACCTTCTTCCTGCCTGAAGGCGACGCGATCAGCGCCAGCCGTCAGAAGCTGGAGAGCCAGATTTCAACGCTGTACGGCGGTCGTCTGGCAGAAGAGATCATCTACGGGGCGGAACACGTTTCTACCGGTGCTTCAAACGACATCAAAGTGGCGACCAACCTGGCGCGCAACATGGTGACGCAGTGGGGCTTCTCGGAAAAACTCGGTCCGCTGCTGTATGCGGAAGAGGACGGTGAAGTGTTCCTCGGCCGTTCAGTGGCGAAAGCCAAACACATGTCGGACGAAACGGCACGCATCATCGACCAGGAAGTTAAGCACCTGATTGACAGCAACTACCAGCGTGCACGCCGTATTCTGGGTGAGAACATGGACATCCTTCACGCGATGAAAGACGCGCTGATGAAGTATGAAACCATCGACGCACCGCAGATCGACGACCTGATGGCACGCCGCGAAGTGCGTCCGCCAGCAGGCTGGGAAGATCCAGGCAGCAACAACTCTGACAGCAACGGTACGCCAAAGGCGCCACGTCCGGTTGATGAACCGCGTACGCCAAACCCAGGCAACACCATGTCAGAACAGTTCGACAAGTAACAGGCCTGTTCCTAAGCAAAAACCCCGGCTGGTCCGGGGTTTTTTACATTCCACAATCCAGTGATTCCTCAGGGAGATTTTCGCCATGAAGTTGTACGCCCGTGATACCCATCTCGATCTGTCGTTTCCCCATGTGATGGGAATTTTAAATGTCACGCCGGACTCCTTTTCTGATGGCGGAACGCACAACACGCTGGTCGACGCGCTCACGCACACCAACGAGATGGTGAATGCCGGTGCCACGATTATCGATGTGGGCGGCGAATCAACCCGTCCCGGTGCCGATGAAGTCTCAGTGGAAGAGGAACTGGCGCGGGTGATCCCGGTGGTGGAAGCCATTGCGCAGCGCTTTGAAGTGTGGATTTCGGTGGATACCTCAAAAGCAGAAGTGATCCGCGAAGCCGCGCGAGTGGGCGCTCACATCATTAACGATATCCGCTCGCTGTCCGAGCCGGGTGCGTTACAGGCCGCCGCAGATACTGGTCTGCCAGTATGCCTGATGCATATGCAGGGCGAACCGCGCACCATGCAGCAGGCACCGGAATATCAGCACATCGTAAGCGAAGTGGACGCTTACTTCGCCGCGCAGATTGCCCGCTGTGAAGCGGCCGGCATCAAAAAAGAGCGTCTGCTGCTCGACCCGGGCTTCGGTTTCGGTAAGAATCTCAGCCACAATTATGAGCTGCTGGCGCATCTCAGTGATTTTCACCATCACGGTCTGCCGCTGCTGGTGGGCATGTCGCGTAAGTCGATGATTGGCCAGCTGTTAAACGTCGGTCCGGCACAGCGTCTGACCGGCAGCCTGAGCTGCGCGGTGATCGCCGCCATGCAGGGCGCGCAGATTATTCGCGTGCATGACGTTAAAGAAACTGTCGAAGCGATGCGCATCGTCGAGGCGACACGGAGAGCAAAAGGATAAAGGCATGAGCGATCGTAAATATTTCGGTACGGATGGGATTCGCGGCAAAGTGGGTGAAGCGCCCATTACCCCGGACTTTGTGTTGAAGCTGGGTTTTGCTGCCGGCAAAGTGCTGGCCCGTTCCGGCTCGCGCAAAGTATTGATTGGTAAAGATACACGTATTTCCGGCTACATGCTGGAATCGGCGCTGGAAGCCGGTCTGGCGGCTGCCGGGCTGTCTGCGGCATTCACCGGCCCGATGCCCACGCCGGCCATTGCCTACCTGACGCGCACTTTCCGCGCCGAGGCGGGCATCGTAATCTCCGCGTCGCACAACCCGTTTGACGACAACGGCATCAAATTCTTCTCTGCCGAAGGCACCAAACTGCCGGACGACGTTGAAGCCGCCATTGAGCTGGAGCTGGAGAAGCCGCTGACCTGCGTCGAATCCGCTGAGCTGGGCCGTGCCAGCCGCATCGTCGATGCCGCCGGGCGCTACATCGAGTTCTGCAAAGGCACTTTTCCCAGCGAGTTGAGCCTGAACGGGCTGAAGATCGTGGTGGACTGTGCCAACGGCGCGACCTATCACATCGCGCCGAATGTGCTGCGTGAACTGGGTGCGAAGGTGATTGCGATTGGCGTGCAGCCGGACGGCATGAACATCAACAAAGAGTGCGGCGCTACCGATTTGCGTCAGCTGCAGCAGCGCGTGCTGGATGAAAAAGCCGATCTCGGCCTGGCCTATGACGGCGATGGCGACCGCATCATGATGGTGGATCATCTTGGACAGAAGGTAGATGGCGACCAGATTCTCTACATCATCGCGCGCGAAGCGCTGCGTCAGGGCCAACTGCGTGGCGGCGTGGTCGGCACGCTGATGAGCAACATGGGGCTGGAGCTGGCGCTGAAACAGCTGGGGATTCCGTTTACCCGTGCCAAAGTGGGCGACCGCTATGTGCTGGAAAAAATGCAGGAGAAGGGCTGGCGCATGGGCGCGGAGAACTCCGGCCACGTGATCCTGCTGGATAAAATCAGCACCGGTGACGGCATCGTAGCAAGTTTGCAAGTACTCACTGCGATTGTGCGCAACCACATGAGTCTGCACGATCTGTGCAGCGGTATGAAGATGCTGCCACAGGTGCTGGTGAATGTGCGTTTTAGCGGCAGCCACGATCCGCTGGAGAGCGACAGCGTCAAAGCGGCTGCCGCAGAGGTGGAAAAAACGCTGGCCGGGCGCGGGCGCGTGCTGTTGCGTAAATCCGGCACCGAGCCGCTGATTCGCGTGATGGTGGAAGGCGAGGATGAGGCGCAGGTGACCGAGCTGGCGCACAAAATTGCCGATGCGGTAAAAGCGGTTTAACCGCGTTACGGGCGGTCAGTTTGCTGCTTTCCGCCTGTAAAATCACCGGGATGGCGCTTTTTTCCGCAATCGCAAAACTTCGTGTAAATTGCGCTTGCAGAGGTATGCGCCTTTGGTTAGTATTCACACCCGCTTCTGATGGGTGATGACGAGACTCCCCGTCAATATTGGTTGAAGCTTTAACTGTGCGGATAACGCGCAAGGAAACAGGTTGATTATGTACGAAGCTCTGTTGGTTGTTTTCCTTATTGTAGCGATTGGCCTCGTTGGTCTGATCATGCTGCAGCAAGGCAAAGGCGCTGATATGGGAGCCTCATTCGGTGCAGGCGCTTCTGGTACGCTGTTCGGTTCAACCGGGTCTGGTAACTTCATGACTCGCATGACCGCGGTACTGGCTACGCTGTTCTTCATCATCAGTCTGATTCTGGGCAACCTGAACAGTAACAAGACTTCCAAAGGAAGCGAGTGGGAAAACCTCAGCGCGCCGGCTCAGTCTCAACAGCAGACTCAGCCAGCTAAACCGGCCACGCCGGGCAATGATATCCCGCAGTAAGATCGTCAGCGCTAAAGCGACATCGTATCGTCGCAGTCAGTGAAGTGCCGAGGTGGTGGAATTGGTAGACACGCTACCTTGAGGTGGTAGTGCCCGATTGGGCTTACGGGTTCAAGTCCCGTCCTCGGTACCAAATCTCAGTATAACTTGCATTTTTCGCAAGATCGGCGTAATATTCGCCACGTTTTCGGACGCGGGGTGGAGCAGCCTGGTAGCTCGTCGGGCTCATAACCCGAAGGTCGTCGGTTCAAATCCGGCCCCCGCAACCACTTTCCCTTAGAGTTCTTTTTCAAATATACTGTATGCATCGACGGACGCATCCGCAGTCAGTTTTGAAAAAAATTCTGCTGGATGGTGTGCCGAAGCCGCATCGCGGCATACAGGGTCCAGTCACAAAAAGCCCCGAATTTTCGGGGTTTTTTGTTATCAGGAAATCGTAACACTGGGCTTTAGGCCCTTTTTTTATGTCTTGGGGGTGGGCTTGTCCACATTAGAGCAAAAGTTGACAGAGTTGATCTCTGCTCCGGTAGAAGCGCTTGGCTACGAATTGGTCGGTATCGAGTTCATTCGTGGTCGCACATCAACCTTGCGCATCTATATTGATAGTGAAGAGGGTATCAATGTTGATGATTGCGCCGATGTTAGCCACCAGGTCAGCGCTGTAATGGATGTGGAAGATCCTATTACGGTGGCTTACAACCTTGAAGTTTCCTCACCGGGTCTCGATCGCCCTCTGTTCACCGCGGAGCACTATGCGCGTTTCGCTGGCGAAGAGGTGAGCCTGGTACTGCGTATGGCCGTGCAGAACCGCCGTAAATGGCAGGGCATCATCAAGTCTGTCGAAGGCGAGATGATCACGGTAACCGTTGAGGGTAACGATGAAGTGTTCGCGCTGAGCAACATTCAGAAAGCGAACCTGGTCCCCCACTTTTAAAAGTCCGGATTGAGGCTAACCAGGATGAACAAAGAGATCTTAGCTGTAGTAGAAGCCGTTTCTAACGAAAAAGCCCTGCCGCGTGAGAAAATCTTCGAAGCGCTGGAGAGCGCTTTGGCCACTGCGACCAAGAAGAAGTATGAGCAGGAAATCGACGTGCGCGTCAGCATTGACCGTCGCAGCGGCGATTTCGACACCTTCCGTCGCTGGGTGGTTGTAGAAGAAGTCACGCAGCCAACGCGCGAGATCACGCTGGAAGCAGCACGCTTTGAAGATGAAGCCTTCAATCTGGGCGATTATGTTGAAGATCAGATCGAATCTGTCACCTTCGACCGTATCACCACGCAGACCGCGAAACAGGTTATCGTCCAGAAAGTGCGTGAAGCCGAGCGCGCGATGGTGGTCGATCAGTTCCGCGAGCAGGAAGGCGAAATCATCACCGGCGTGGTGAAGAAAGTGAATCGCGACAACATTTCACTGGATCTCGGCAACAACGCCGAAGCGGTGATTGTGCGTGAAGACATGCTGCCGCGTGAAAACTTCCGCCCGGGTGACCGTATTCGCGGCGTGCTGTATGCCGTGCGTCCGGAAGCGCGTGGTGCGCAACTGTTCGTTACCCGCTCCAAACCGGAGATGCTGATCGAACTGTTCCGCATTGAAGTGCCGGAGATTGGCGAAGAAGTTATCGAGATCAAAGCGGCAGCGCGCGATCCGGGCTCACGCGCCAAAATTGCGGTAAAAACTAACGACAAACGTATCGATCCGGTCGGTGCCTGCGTCGGTATGCGCGGTGCGCGCGTGCAGGCGGTGTCCAGCGAACTGGGCGGCGAGCGTATTGATATCGTGCTGTGGGACGACAACCCGGCACAGTTCGTGATTAACGCCATGGCACCTGCCGATGTGGCGTCAATTGTGGTGGATGAAGACAATCACACCATGGATATCGCTGTTGAAGCCGGCAATCTGGCTCAGGCGATTGGCCGTAATGGCCAAAACGTGCGTCTGGCATCCCAGCTGAGCGGCTGGGAGCTGAACGTGATGACCGTCGATGATCTGCAGGCGAAGCATCAGGCCGAAGCCCATGCAGCGATCGATATGTTCACTAAACATCTCGACATCGACGAAGAGTTCGCCACCGTTCTGGTGGAAGAGGGCTTCTCTTCGCTGGAAGAATTGGCTTACGTGCCAATCAACGAGCTGCTGGAAATCGACGGCCTCGACGAAGAGACCATTGAAGCCCTGCGTGAACGAGCAAAAAATGCGTTAACCACCCTGGCATTAGCGAAAGAAGAGAGCCTTGGTAATCAGGAACCTGCTGAGGACCTGCTGAATCTTGAAGGCCTGGATCGTGCGCTGGCGTATCGCCTGGCGTCAAAAGGCGTTTGCACGCTGGAAGATCTCGCTGAGCAAGGTGTTGACGATCTGACAGATATTGAAGGGCTGGATGATGAGAAAGCCGGTGCGCTGATTATGGCTGCACGTAATATCTGCTGGTTCGGCGATGACGCGTAATAACAGGAAGGAACAGCATGACAGATGTAACCGTAAAATCGCTGGCCGCCGAAATTCAGACTCCGGTCGATCGCCTGGTACAGCAATTTGCTGATGCAGGGATCCGTAAGTCTGAAAACGACGCCGTATCCCAGCAAGAGAAAGAGACCTTACTGTCCCACCTGAATCGTGAGCACGGTCAGACCGGTTCAGGCAAACTGACGTTGCAGCGCAAAACGCGCAGCACCTTGAATATTCCAGGCACCGGGGGTAAAAGTAAGTCGGTGCAAATCGAAGTCCGCAAAAAGCGCACATACGTGAAAGGTGATGCCGACGCTGAGCAAGCTCAGGCGGAAGCAGAAGCCGAGGCGCAGCGTGAAGCGGAAGAGCAGGCGCGTCGCGAGGCTGAAGAACAAGCCCGTCGCGAAGCTGAACAAAAAGCGCAACGTGAAGCCGAAGAGAAAGCCAAGCGCGAAGCCGCTGACAAGGCTAAGCGTGAAGCAGCGGAAAATGAGAAAGTGACTAATCAACCTACCGACGAAATGACCAAGGCTGCGCAATCTGACAAAGCCCGTCGTGAAGCTGAAGCCGCCGAACTGAAGCGTAAAGCGGAAGAAGAAGCGCGCCGTAAGCTGGAAGAGAATGCGCGCCGCGCGGCGGAAGAAGCCCGTCGTCTGGCCGAAGAGAAAGCCGCTGAATGGGAAAAACCAGAGGAAGAAGATAAGGGCGACTACCACGTCACCACTTCAACTCATGCCCGTCAGGCAGAAGACGAAAACGATCGCGAAGTTGAAGGCGGTCGTGGTCGCACCCGCACCACCAAGGCAGCGCGTCCGGCCAAAAAGGGCAACAAGCACTCTGAAGCCAAAACTGACCGTGAAGAAGCGCGTGCTCAGGTACGCGGCGGTAAAGGTGGCAAACATCGTAAACCAAGCACGCTGCAGCAGGGCTTCAACAAACCTGCTCAGGCGGTGAACCGTGACGTCATCATTGGCGAAACCATCACCGTTGCCGAACTGGCCAACAAAATGGCGGTGAAAGGCTCGCTGGTTATTAAAGCGATGATGAAGATGGGTGCCATGGCGACCATCAACCAGGTTATCGACCAGGAAACCGCCCAGCTGGTGGCCGAAGAGATGGGTCACAAAGTGATCCTGCGCCGCGAGAACGAGCTGGAAGAAGCGGTACTGGACGATCGTGATACCGATGCTGCGCAGGAAAGCCGTGCGCCGGTCGTGACCATCATGGGTCACGTTGACCACGGTAAAACCTCGCTGCTGGACTACATCCGCTCCACCAAAGTCGCCTCTGGCGAAGCGGGCGGGATTACCCAGCACATCGGTGCGTATCACGTTGAAACCGATAACGGCATGATCACCTTCCTCGACACCCCGGGCCACGCCGCGTTTACCGCAATGCGTGCACGTGGTGCGCAAGCCACGGATATCGTTATCCTGGTGGTGGCGGCGGACGATGGCGTGATGCCACAAACCGTCGAAGCTATCCAGCACGCGAAAGCGGCCGGTGTGCCGGTGGTCGTGGCCGTGAACAAGATCGACAAGCCAGAAGCCGATCCGGATCGCGTGAAGAACGAGCTGACCCAGTACGGTATCATTCCGGAAGAGTGGGGCGGCGAGAACATGTTCGTTAACGTCTCGGCGAAAGCCGGTACCGGCATCGACGACCTGCTGAACGCAATTCTGCTGCAGGCGGAAGTACTGGAGCTGACTGCGATTCGTCAGGGTATGGCGAGCGGCGTGGTGATCGAATCGTTCCTCGACAAAGGTCGTGGTCCGGTAGCCACCGTGCTGGTGCGTGAAGGTACGCTGAACAAAGGCGATATCGTGCTGTGCGGCTTCGAATACGGCCGTGTGCGTGCGATGCGTGACGAACTGGGTCGCGAAGTGCTGGAAGCGGGTCCATCGATTCCGGTGGAAATCCTCGGTCTGTCCGGTGTGCCGGCAGCGGGTGATGAAGCGACCGTGGTGCGTGACGAGAAGAAAGCGCGTGAAGTGGCACTGTATCGTCAGGGCAAATTCCGCGAAGTCAAACTGGCGCGTCAGCAGAAGTCCAAGCTGGAAAACATGTTTGCCAACATGACCGAAGGCGAAGTGTCCGAGCTGAACATTGTCCTGAAGTCCGACGTACAGGGTTCTGTGGAAGCGATCTCCGACTCGCTGCTGAAACTCTCCACCGACGAAGTGAAGGTGAAGATTATCGGTTCTGGTGTGGGCGGTATTACCGAAACCGACGCCACCCTGGCCGCTGCGTCCAACGCGATCATCCTCGGCTTCAACGTGCGTGCTGATGCCTCTGCGCGTCGCGTGATTGACGCTGAAAACGTTGACCTGCGCTACTACTCCGTCATCTATAACCTGATTGACGAAGTGAAAGCAGCCATGAGCGGCATGCTGGCACCGGAGTTCAAACAGCAGATTATCGGTCTGGCCGAAGTCCGTGACGTGTTCAAGTCACCGAAATTTGGCGCGATTGCCGGCTGTATGGTCACCGAAGGCAACATCAAACGTCACAACCCGATCCGCGTACTGCGCGACAACGTGGTTATCTATGAAGGCGAGCTGGAATCTCTGCGTCGCTTCAAAGATGATGTCAACGAAGTGCGTAACGGCATGGAGTGTGGTATCGGCGTGAAGAACTACAACGACGTTCGCGTTGGCGACATGATCGAAGTGTTCGAAGTGATTGAAGTTAAACGCACCATCGAGTAATTGCTGGTCGATGTGATGCAATTTGGGAGGCCTCTGGCCTCCCGAATTATTTGGGAGAAATAGTATGGCGAAAGAGTTTGGTCGCCCACAGCGCGTGGCGCAGGAGTTGCAGAAAGAGATTGCGATCATCCTGCAGCGCGAAATCAAAGACCCGCGTCTGGGTATGATGGTCACCGTGTCTGGCGTTGAGGTGTCACGCGATCTGGCGTATGCCAAAGTGTTCGTGACCTTCCTGAACGACCAGGATGAAGAAGCGGTGAAAAACGGCCTCAAAGCGCTGAAAGAAGCGTCTGGCTACATCCGTATTCTGCTCGGTAAAGCGATGCGTCTGCGCATCGTGCCGGAGCTGACCTTCTTTTACGATAACTCGCTGATTGAAGGGATGCGCATGTCGAATCTGGTGTCTAACGTGATCAGAAACGATGCTGAGCGACGGGGTGAAAGCCCGGCGGAAGACGACAAGGAGGACTGATGAGTCGTCCTCGTCGCCGTGGTCGTGATGTCCACGGTGTTTTCCTGCTGGATAAACACCAGGGCGCATCCTCCAACGATGTGCTGCAAAAAGTAAAACGCCTGTTTAATGCTAACAAGGCGGGCCATACCGGCGCGCTCGATCCGCTGGCCACCGGTATGCTGCCGATTTGTCTCGGCGAAGCCACCAAGTTTTCCCGCTATCTGCTGGATTCGGACAAGCGTTACCGCGTGATTGCCCGTCTGGGCCAGCGCACCGATACCTCTGATGCGGACGGCAATATCGTCGAAACGCGGCCGGTGACCTTCAGCCAGGCTGAGCTGGATGCGGCGCTGGAGAGCTTTCGCGGCGAGACGCTGCAGGTGCCCACCATGTTCTCGGCGCTCAAGTATCAGGGCCGCAAGCTGTACGAATATGCGCGCGAAGGCATCACCGTGCCGCGTGAAGCGCGACCGATTACCGTGTTTGAACTGCAGTTTATTCGCTGGCAGGGCGACGAGCTGGAGCTGGAAATCCATGTTTCCAAAGGCACCTACATTCGCACCATCATTGACGATTTAGGTGAGAAGCTCGGCTGCGGCGCACACGTGATCATGCTGCGCCGTCTGCAGGTGGCTCGCTACCCGATTGCGCGCATGATGACGCTGGAACAGCTGCAGACGCTGGCGGCGCAGGTTAATGCGGCGGAAACGCCGGATTACGCACCGCTGGACGCGTTGCTGTTGCCGATGGACAGCCCGGCGGAAGATTTTCCAGCGGTCAATCTGCCCACGCCGGTCGCGGCCTGGTTCAAACAGGGCATGCCGGTCCAGGCGGAAAACGCGCCGGCCAGCGGGCTGGTGCGGGTGACCGAAGGCGATGAGCAGAAATTTATCGGCATGGCGGAAATCGCCGACGATGGTCGCGTGGCACCGCGTCGTCTGGTAGTAGAGTTTGCCGACTGACCGCATATTACCGCTGGGCGTTACAGCGCATTTGCGTTGCTACCGGGCGAAGAGTAGAATAGCGCGGCTTTAAAAGCGGGCTGCTGAATTAGAGATCGGCACCCATACATTCATTTTTTACTGGAGTTTATTATGTCTCTAAGCGTAGAAGCTAAAGCAGAGATCGTTGCTAAATACGGTCGTGGCGCTAACGACAGCGGTTCAACTGAAGTTCAGGTTGCTCTGCTGACTGCTCAGATTAACCACCTGCAGGGTCACTTCTCTGAGCACAAGAAAGACCACCACAGCCGTCGCGGTCTGCTGCGCATGGTATCCCAGCGTCGTAAGCTGCTGGACTACCTGAAGCGTAAAGACGTTGCACGTTACACCAGCCTGATCGAAAGCCTGGGTCTGCGTCGCTAAGTCTGAAGAATCTGATCAACGATGTAGCGCATGCAGTATGCAAAAAACCGCATCTGGCGATCAGATTTGTGCGAGTTTCGCGAAAAGGGGGCCTTTATGGCCCCTTTTTTCGAGCAATCGGCAGCAATCCGGACCAAACTCATGTATTGTTGCTGAGAGTGATCTTTGCTTGCAGAGGTTCGCGCGGCTAATGAGAGGCTTTACCGCAGGGGCGGTTAAGGGTTGTCATTAGTCGCGAGGATGCAACTAAAGATCGGTAATCCCCGGCGGGCCGAGCAGGCTTTGCCACGAATTTAAGGACTTAAATTTTGCTGAACCCGATCGTACGCAAATTCCAATATGGTCAGCATACCGTCACGCTGGAAACCGGCATGATGGCGCGCCAGGCCACCGCAGCAGTAATGGTAAGCATGGACGACACCGCGGTATTCGTTACCGTCGTGGGCCAGAAAAAAGCCAAAGCCGGTCAGGACTTCTTCCCTCTGACAGTGAACTATCAGGAGCGTACTTACGCTGCTGGCCGTATTCCGGGCAGCTTCTTCCGTCGTGAAGGCCGTCCAAGCGAAGGCGAAACCCTGATTGCGCGTCTGATTGACCGCCCGGTGCGTCCGCTGTTCCCGGAAGGTTTTGTTAACGAAGTACAGGTTATCGCGACTGTGGTATCCGTGAACCCGCAGGTTAACCCGGACATCGTTGCGATGATCGGTGCTTCTGCTGCGCTGTCACTGTCTGGCATTCCGTTCAACGGCCCAATCGGTGCGGCACGCGTCGGTTACATCAACGATCAGTACGTGCTGAACCCAACCGCGGATGAGATCAAACAGTCTCGTCTGGATCTGGTGGTTGCCGGTACGCAGAATGCAGTGCTGATGGTGGAATCTGAAGCGGACATCCTGACCGAAGACCAGATGCTGGGTGCTGTGGTGTTCGGCCACGACCAGCAGCAGGTTGTGATTGAAAACATCAATGCGCTGGTGGCCGAAGCCGGCAAACCACGCTGGGACTGGCAGCCAGAGCCGGCGAACGATGCGCTGATCGCACGCGTTGCCGCCCTGGCCGAAGCGCGCATCAGCGATGCGTACCGCATCACTGACAAGCAGGAGCGCTATGCGCAGGTTGGCGTCATCAAAGACGAAACCATCGCCGCACTGCTGGCTGAAGACGAAACGCTGGATGATGCCGAAATCGGTGACATCGTACACAGCCTGGAAAAGAACGTGGTGCGTACCCGTATCCTGAACGGCGAACCGCGTATCGATGGCCGCGAAAAAGATATGATCCGTGGTCTGGACGTGCGCACTGGCGTACTGCCGCGTACCCACGGTTCTGCGCTGTTTACCCGTGGTGAAACGCAGGCGCTGGTCGCTGCCACCCTCGGTACCGCGCGTGACGCACAGAATCTCGATGAGCTGATGGGCGAGCGTACTGACAGCTTCCTGTTCCACTACAACTTCCCTCCGTACTCCGTGGGCGAAACCGGTATGGTTGGCTCACCGAAGCGTCGTGAAATTGGTCACGGCCGTCTGGCGAAGCGTGGCGTGCTGGCAGTGATGCCTAAACAGGATGCGTTCCCGTACACCGTGCGCGTCGTGTCTGAAATCACCGAATCGAACGGTTCTTCTTCTATGGC
Organism: gamma proteobacterium symbiont of Lampromicra miyakona; assembly: GCF_059730895.1. Taxonomy (NCBI): domain Bacteria; kingdom Pseudomonadati; phylum Pseudomonadota; class Gammaproteobacteria; species gamma proteobacterium symbiont of Lampromicra miyakona. The sequence continues at coordinate 3,494,955 of NZ_AP035932.1, forward strand.
TTCCGTGTGCGGTGCATCGCTGGCACTGATGGACGCTGGCGTACCGATCAAAGCGGCCGTTGCCGGTATCGCGATGGGTCTGGTGAAAGAAGACGAGAAGTTCGTGGTGCTGTCTGACATCCTCGGCGACGAAGATCACCTCGGCGATATGGACTTCAAAGTAGCCGGTAGCCGTGAAGGTATCACCGCGCTGCAGATGGACATCAAAATTGAAGGTATCACCCGCGAAATCATGCAGGTGGCACTGAACCAGGCCAAGGGTGCGCGTCTGCACATTCTGAGCGTGATGGAACAGGCGATCAGCACGCCGCGTCAGGAGATCTCCGAGTTCGCGCCGCGCATCTACACCATCAAGATCAACTCAGACAAGATCAAAGACGTCATCGGTAAAGGCGGTTCGGTTATCCGTGCGCTGACCGAAGAGACCGGCACCACCATCGAAATCGAAGATGATGGCACTGTGAAGATCGCAGCGACCGACGGCCTGAAAGCCAAAGAAGCGATTCGTCGCATCGAAGAGATCACCGCTGAGATCGAAGTGGGCCGTATCTACGCCGGTAAAGTGACCCGTATCGTTGATTTCGGTGCCTTCGTGGCGATCGGCGGCGGTAAAGAAGGTCTGGTACACATTTCTCAGATCGCCGACAAGCGCGTAGAGAAAGTGACCGATTACCTGCAGATGGGTCAGGAAGTGCCAGTTAAAGTGATGGAAGTGGATCGTCAGGGCCGCGTTCGTCTCAGCATCAAAGAAGCGACAGAGCAGAAGCCAGCAGAAGAAACCGCTGCGGTGACGACGCCTGACGCCGAGTAAGCGTTTTTCCTGATCAGCCGCTCCCTGCCTGCTGGCGGGGAGCGGTGTTTGTATACCCGGAATGCGTGGCGCGCTGGTCAGCGTGTCAGTGCAGCTGAAGCAGGACGGGTATCATCGCGAGGGCGGGAACCCTTGTGCATAGCAGGCGGATGACAGGATGGTTATCCCAATGTTTGTATTCGGGAGTGGGAAATGAAGCCTTTTTTGCGCTGGTGTTTTGTTGCGACAGCTATCACGCTGGCAGGATGCAGCAACTCCAATTGGCGTAAGAACGAAGTTCTGGCAGTACCTTTGCAGCCCACACTGCAGCAAGAGGTTATTCTGGCGCGAATGGAACAAATTCTTGCCAGTCGGGCCCTGACCGATGATGAACGCGCACAGCTGTTATATGAGCGCGGAGTGTTGTATGATAGTTTGGGTCTGAGGGCACTAGCGCGGAACGATTTCTCGCAAGCGCTGTCTATCAGACCGGATATGCCGGAAGTGTTTAACTATCTCGGCATTTACTTAACGCAGGCAGGCAATTTTGATGCTGCCTATGAAGCGTTTGATTCTGTACTTGAGCTTGATCCAACTTACAACTATGCGCATTTAAACCGTGGTATCGCCCTCTATTACGGCGGTCGATACAAGTTAGCGCAAGATGATCTGCTGGCGTTTTATCAAGACGATCCTAACGATCCGTTCCGCAGCCTGTGGCTCTACCTCGTTGAACGCGAGATGGATGCCGACAAGGCAAAAGTGACGCTACAACAGCGTTACGACAAGGCGGCTAAGGACCAATGGGGATGGAATATTGTCGAGTTCTACCTGGGCGACATCAGTGAAAAAACATTGATGGAACGTCTCAAGGCGGACGCAACGGATAACACCTCGCTCGCTGAACATCTCAGTGAAACCAACTTCTATTTAGGTAAGTACTACCTAAGTCTGGGGGAGAAGGACGACGCGAAAGCGTTGTTCAAACTGGCGGTGGCCAACAACGTCAATAACTTTGTTGAACACCGATACGCATTGTTGGAACTGGCGCAACTCGGCCAGACACAAGACGATTTATCAGAATCTGACCAGCAATAGCTGACGAACTTTTATTGCCTGATTTACCCGTAAAGTCATCGCCTGAACAGGTGAGGGCTTTTCTGTTCGTCAAAACTTCTAATTTGAGCCGGTTCACACTTTTTGATGAAAATGACTGAAAGTTTTCACGACGAGTTATGTAGACTGGCCGCCGCAATCTAAGAGGCACGTGTACTACATGACTGATATTCAAACCACTTTTGCTGATCTGGGCCTGAACGCCGACATCCTCGAATCACTGAACGGTATGGGCTACGTTAAGCCATCGCCAATCCAGGCTGAGTGTATTCCTCACCTGCTGGCGGGCCGTGATGTGCTGGGTATGGCGCAGACCGGTAGTGGTAAAACAGCAGCGTTCTCGCTGCCGCTGCTGAACAACGTTGATCCTTCTGTCCGCGCACCGCAAATCCTGGTGCTGGCGCCGACCCGCGAACTGGCGGTTCAGGTGGCTGAAGCGATGACAGAATTCTCTAAACACATGCGCGGTATTAACGTCGTGGCCCTGTATGGTGGCCAGCGTTATGACGTGCAGCTGCGCGCACTGCGCCAGGGTCCACAGATCGTGGTTGGTACTCCGGGCCGTCTGCTGGATCACCTGAAACGCGGTACCCTGGACCTGTCCAGCCTGCGTGGTCTGGTACTGGACGAAGCCGATGAAATGCTGCGTATGGGCTTCATCGAAGACGTTGAAACCATTATGGCGCAGATCCCGGAAGGTCATCAGACCGCACTGTTCTCTGCAACCATGCCGGAAGCGATTCGCCGTATCACTAAGCGTTTCATGAAGGATCCGCAGGAAGTGCGCATCCAGTCCAGCATCACTACTCGCCCGGACATTTCTCAGTCTTACTGGACCGCTTACGGCCGTAAGTCTGACGCGCTGGTGCGCTTCCTCGAAGCGGAAGACTTCGATGCTGCCATCATCTTCGTGCGCACCAAAAATGCCACGCTGGAAGTCGCAGAAACGCTGGAGCGTAACGGCTACAACAGCGCCGCGCTGAACGGTGACATGAACCAGGCGCTGCGTGAGCAGACGCTGGAGCGCCTGAAAGACGGTCGTCTGGATATCCTGATCGCGACTGACGTTGCGGCCCGTGGTCTGGACGTTGAGCGTATCAGCCTGGTGGTTAACTACGACATCCCGATGGATGCCGAATCGTATGTGCACCGTATCGGCCGTACCGGTCGTGCGGGTCGTGCTGGCCGTGCGCTGCTGTTCGTTGAGAACCGCGAGCGTCGTCTGCTGCGCAACATCGAACGCACCATGAAGCTGACTATTCCGGAAGTTGAGCTGCCTAACGCCGAGCTGCTGAGTCAGCGTCGTCTGGCGCAGTTCGCTGCGAAAGTTCAGCAGCAGCTGGAAAGCAGCGATCTGGATCAGTACCGTGCGCTGCTGGCAAAAATGCAGCCAGAAGAAGAGCTGGATATGGAAACGCTGGCCGCTGCACTGCTGAAAATGGCGCAGGGCGAACGTCCACTGATTCTGCCACCGGATGCACCACGTCCACAGCGTCGTGAATTCCGCGATCGCGATGAGCGTGGCGGCGACCGTCCACGTCGTGACAGCCGTGACAGCCGCGAAGGTGGCGATCGTCCACGTCGCGAACGTCGTGACGTTGGCGAAATGCAGCTGTACCGCATTGAAGTGGGCCGTGATGACGGTGTTGAAGTGCGTCATATCGTGGGCGCGATTGCTAACGAAGGCGACATCAGCAGCCGTTACATCGGTAACATCAAGCTGTTTGGTACTCACTCCACTATCGAGCTGCCAAAAGGCATGCCGGGTGAAGTCCTGCAGCACTTCACGCGTACGCGTATTCTCAACAAGCCGATGAATATGCAGCTGCTGGGCGATGCGCAGCCACACGAGCGCACCGAGCGTCGTAGCGGCGGTCGTGACTTCGGTGGTGAGCGTCGTGGTAACCGCGAGGGTGGCAACCGTGAAGGTGGCGCACCGCGTCGTTTCTCTGAGCGTCGCGAAGGCGGTCGTGAAGGCGGACGTTTCAGCCGTGAAGGTGGCCGTGGCCCACGTCGTGACGAAGGCGCAGCTGCACCACGTCGCCGTGATGCATAAGCGTTAATCGCTTAAAAATAAAAAGGACGCGCAAGCGTCCTTTTTTTATGTCTGTAACGCGGGCTTTACACGCCGCCGGCAATCAGCACCCGCTCACCGGTAACATAAGCCGACTCTTCCGACGCCAGAAATAGCGCCACCTGCGCCACATCCTCCGGCAGGCCAAAGCGTCCCAGCGGCGTGGCCGCGATCAGCTGCGCTTTAAATTCCGCATTCATTTTTTTCGCTGCCAGCAGCCCTTCGGTCAGAATGATCCCCGGCGCCAGCGCGTTGACGCGAATGTTGCGCGGGCCCAGCTCACGTGCCAGCCCCTGCGTTAGGGTATCGATCGCGCCTTTGGTCGCTGACCACAGTACCGAGCCGGGCAGGCTGCGCTGGCTGTTTAGCGCGCTGAGGTTGATGATGCAGCCGCCGCGCGCCGGAAAATGCTGCGCCGCCTGCTGGCACACCAGCAGTGTACCGAGCAGATTCACGTTGAGCTGCTGCTGCATGTCGCTGACGCTGAGGCTGGCGAAGTCACCATGGTGAAACATGCCGGCGTTGTTGACCACGATGTCTGGCGCGCCAAACTGCGCAATACTGCTGGCGAACAGGCGCTGCACGTCAGCTTCACGGGATATATCGGCCTGTACGGCGATGGCGTCGCTTCCCAGCGCGCAGATATCGGTCACCACATCCGCCGCGCCCGCTTCATCCTGACGATAATTCACCACCACCCGGGCGCCGGCCGCGGCGAAAGTCATGGCGATGGCGGCGCCAATGCCTTTCGACGCGCCCGTCACCAGCGCAATTTTGCCTTCAAGTGCTTGCATTGTGTCTCTCCACCTGAGATTTCGGGTGAGTAAAGCATGCGCTGTTGCCGCTTTGTGCGGTAGCGCAATCCTGCAAGCTTTTTGCACGATCCTGCAAATCTGTGGCGCAGGGACTAGGCGCAACCGCATCGGCAGGTAAGAATGGGGATTCAGTGATTTTTCATCGCGGAGTGCATAACGCATGATTCATCAGGAACAGTGGCAGCAGCTGGTGGCGATGATTGCCCGTCACGCGCAGCAGGATGGGCGCACCGCCAGCGCGATTGATTTTCTCTCTTTTGGCCGCAGCTCGCACCCCTCCAGCCTGGCGCATATTGCCAGCTGGGCGGGTTTTGCGCTGATGGCCCAGGGCCAGAAAGCACTGCGCATGGGCGATGATGTGATGCATTACGGGCCGGGCGATCTGCTGCTGGTCACCATGGACATGCCGGTGCAGTCCTGCGTGGTGCTGGCGACACCAGAGAAACCCTGTCTTGGCGTCGGCATCACCATCAACGAAGCGCGCCTGCTGCGCTATCTGGAGCATTTCCCGCCGCAGCAGATTGGCAGCGCCGCCCCCGAACGTAGCATTACCGTACACAAAGTCGCGCCGCCGCTGGTGGATGCGGTGATGCGGCTGGTGGCGCTGCTGGATCAGCCACAGGATATCGCCGCGCTGGCACCGCTGATTGAGCAGGAGATTTTCTATCGCCTGCTGACCGGGCCGGAAGGGCCGCGCATTCTGAATATGGCGCTGACCGAGCGCCCGGGCAACAAAGTGGCGCGCGCGGCGCGCTGGCTGCGCGAAAACTTTCATCAACCGCTGAAGGTGGATCAGCTGGCCAGCAGCGTTGGCATGAGCATTTCATCGCTGCATCATCACTTTAAAGCGGTTACGGCGATGACGCCGATGCAGTATCAGAAGCAGCTGCGGCTCAACGAAGCGCGCCGGCTGATGATGATTGAGAAGCTGGATGCCGGGACGGCAGGCTATCGGGTGGGCTATCAGAGTGCGTCGCAGTTCAGCCGGGAGTACAGCCGTTTTTATGGCCAGTCACCGGCGCGCGATGTGCGCAAGATGGCGGTGGGGCCGGAAGGACTCTCCCCACCGCAGTAAGGCTTACAGCGTGCGTGCGGCTTCCATCGCCAGCGCGAACGAACGCAGGCGCGCCTGCGGATCGTAAATCTGGCCGTTGACCATGATCTCATCCGCCTGGGTTTCGCGCAGCAGCGCGGCAAGGCCGTGGCGCACTTTATCTTTATCGCCCACCACCGACATGCTCAGCGCCTGCTGCACGCCATACTGTTCGGATGGCGACCACAGGTTATCCATGTTCTCCACCGGCGCCGGCAGCGGGCCGGGCTTGCCGCGGCGCAGATTAATGAACTGCTGCTGCATCGAGGTGAACAGGAAGCGCGCATCACGATCGCTGTCTGCCGCCACCACGTTGACACACACCATAGCGTAAGGTTTTGCCAGGCGCGCAGAGGGCTGGAATTTTTCGCGATACAGGTGCAGCGCCTGCAACAGCAGGTCTGGCGCGAAGTGCGAAGCAAAGGCAAACGGCAGACCAAGCTGCGCCGCCAGCTGCGCGCTATACAGGCTGGAACCCAGCAGCCACACCGGAATTTTCAGCCCGAGGCCAGGCACCGGCTGCACCGGCGGATGTTCGCCCTCTTCGGCATCAAACCAGCGGATCAGATCGGCCACATCTTCCGGGAAGCTGTCGGCCTGGGCGCTCGAAAGATGACGGCGCAGCGCCAGCATGGTGCGCTGATCGGAGCCGGGCGCGCGGCCCAGTCCGAGATCGATACGGCCAGGGTAGAGGGATTCCAGGGTGCCAAACTGTTCGGCAATCACCAGCGGTGCGTGGTTGGGCAGCATGATCCCGCCGGAGCCGAGGCGCAGCGTTTCGGTGTTAGCGGCGAGATAGCCAATCAGCACCGACGTTGCGGCGCTGGCGATGCCGGTCATGTTGTGGTGTTCGGCCAGCCAGTAGCGATGAAAGCCAAGGGCTTCAGCCTGACGCGCCAGCGCCAGCGAATTATGGAAGGCATCACGCGCAGACGAGCCTTGCGGAATGGGGGCCAGATCCAGCACGGACAGGCGAACAGTTTTCTTCTCAGACATGGGTACTCCAGCAAAGGATGGCGCAGGTGATAAGTAAACCTGCACCAGTCAGTATTACGCATCATTACCCATATTAAAACTGCTAATAACGGCAGGAATATAGCCGGAATGTGCCTTTAACCGCCGCTATCCAGCGCCATTCCGGCCAGGCGGCGCCAGTAACCGTTGCTGTCGCTGCCGCGCGCCATCATCAGCGGTGCTTCACCCGCTTCGTTAGCGCGGAAGCGATCAACCTGTGCCAGCGTGCTCTCATCCTGCGGCGACAGGCGCACAATATCGATCCAGCCATGCATACCGGCGAGATCGTTGCCAAGGTTGTAACAGTAGCCGCTCATGGTCTGAATGCCGTTCAGGACAAATACCTGCTGGCCCTCCTGCGACAGCACGCGGCGCCCGGAGGGATAATCAATACAGCAGGTCTGGCAATCATCTTTGGCGCGGTTTTCAGACCGCGCGGTAAAGCAGCGCGCCGACAGCGCCAGCGGCAGATGGCCATAGCCGAGCACTTCAACCTCAAACCGATCGCGCAGGCCAGCGTCATGGCACTGCTGCAACAGCTGAATCAGCCAGTCGCGTGACATCTCCACCGGCATGCACCAGCGCGTCATGCCCTCCTGCAGCAGCAGCTGGAGTGTCTGCGCGTTATAGACATTCAGGGTGGGACCGGCGACAAACGGCAGTTTGCGCTCTGCCGCCATGTTCACGGTGCCGATATCGTTGGCTTCCAGTAAGAACTCACCGTTTTCAACATAGCGGCGCAGCTCTTTGACTTCCGAAGGGGACTGCAGCAGCGCCAGCGTGCTCAGCACCACCTGTTTGCCGCTGGCCGCCAGCGTGCGGCCCATCTCCATCCACTGACTGAACGCAGTGGCGCGGCGTTTGCTGCACACCGCTTCGCCGAGGTAGACAATCTCTGCGCTGCTCTCTGCGGCGCGCTGGTAAAACTGCTCCAGCGTGGCGGCTGGCCAGTACCACAGCACCGGGCCGATGGCGTATTTCATACGGTCTCCTTATTGCCAGTCGCGGTGATAGGCGCCAAGCGTGGTCTGGCTGCCTTCAGAAAGCTCACCGAGCGCGCGCATCCACGGATCCTGCACTGTGAACTGTTGCGGATCGGCCATACAGCGATCAATCGCCTGACGCCACACTTTAGCCACCTGCGCCACATAGGCCGGGCTGCGCTGGCGTCCCTCAATTTTCACCGAGGCGATATTGGCGCGCAGCAGTTCTGGCAGCAGCGCCAGGGTATTGAGGCTGGTGGGCTCCTCCAGCACGTGATAGCGCTGGTTATCCACCTCGTAGCGCCCTTTACACAGCGTCGGATAGCCCGCGCTCTCATCGGCGGCGTAACGGTCAATCAGCACTTCGTTCAGGCGCGACTCCATGCCCTGTGCCGTCTGCTGCCAGCGCACAAATTTGGCCGGTGAACAGGCACCCGCGCTGTTCGGCGACTCGCCGGTCAGCCACGACGAGAGATAGCAGCGGCCTTCGGCCATGATGCACAGGCTGCCAAAGGCGAACACCTCGAGCGGCACCGGCGTTTCGCGCGCCAGCTGCTTCACCTGGTGCATCGACAGCACGCGCGGCAGCACCACGCGGCTCAGCGCAAAGTGGCGGTGATAAAACTGAATGGCCTGCAGATTGGTGGCGGATGCCTGCACTGACAGGTGACGTTCAACCTGCGGATAGCGGCTGGCGGCGTACTCCAGCGTGGCGATATCGGCCAGAATCAGCGCATCGGCACCGTTCTGTGCGGCGACGTCAATGGCGCTTTGCCAGCGGTTAAGGCCGTCAGGATGGGCGAAGGTGTTGATCGCCACGTGCAGTTTACGCCGGTGCTGATGCAGGAAGCGCGCGGCTTCTGCCAGTTTCTTATCGGTAAAATTGAGACCAGCAAAGTGGCGGGCGTTGGTGTCATCTTTCAGGCCGACGTACACCGCGTCAGCGCCGTGCTCCACCGCCGATTTCAGCGCAGGTAAATTCCCCGCCGGACACAGCAGTTCCATACAATTTCCTCCCCCGGATTCTGAACGCCGTTGAGTGTAAGGAAGCGCAGGTGCTGCAATGTTGATTTAAGGCAGTGAAAGCGGGATTGCCAGGGCGGAATGGAGAATTTTCGCACAGACGCGGGGCGATTTCCTTGATCCCGGTTGAGGCGAAAGCCGTCGGATGTGGCAATATAGATAAAATTTTCTCAAGGGAGTGCAGCGCATGTTCGCACGCTTACGCGGCCTGTTAATTGAAAAAGGGCCGGAATTCCTCGCTTTACCGGTGTCGCTAACACCATTCGCCGTGAAAAAAACGGTTTTGCAACAACTCCTAAACTGGCAATTTCGTCATGCTTTGGCTGAAGGTGAGTTAGACTTTCTGCAAGGGCGCTATCTCGGCATTGAGATCGCGGACGTCAATCTGCGCTGGATCACCACGCTGCAGGACGGGCGCCTGACCGTTTCGCGCGACGCCGAAGCAGATGTCTGGTTTCGTGGCGAAGCCAACGATCTGCTGCTGGTAGCAGCACGCAAAGCCGACCCCGATATGTTGTTCTTTCAGCGCCGTCTGGTGATTGAGGGCGACACGGAGCTGGGACTGGAGGTGAAGAATCTGATGGATGCCATAGAACTGGACGCCATGCCCACGCCATTGCGCACGGGGTTGCTGCAGCTGGCTGCTTTTGTTGAGGCAGGAATGACACAGGACGCGAAGGCCGCTGAGGCGCGCGCGGGGATCTCATGTTGATTCGTACTGAAATTGGTGTGGACGCGGCAGGCATCGACAGCCTGTTAAAGCGCAGTTTTGCCACCGCAGCCGAAGCGGAACTGGTACAGCAGCTGCGTGAAGACGGTTTACTCACGCTGGGCGTGGTGGCCACCGATGACGAAGGCCAGGTGCTGGGTTATGCCGCCTTCAGTCCGGTGACGTTGCAGGGCGAGGATCGTAACTGGGTGGCGCTGGCGCCGCTGGCGGTTGATGCCTCGGTGCGCAGTCAGGGCATTGCTAAACAGCTGGTGTATGAAGGGCTCGATTCGCTCAATGAGTTCAGCTACAGCGCCGTGGTGGTGCTGGGCGATCCGCAGTTCTACAATCCGCTCGGCTTTGAACCGGCGGCGCGTCACGGCCTGCACTGCCGCTGGCCCGGCAGCGAAGCGGCGTTTCAGGTGTATAAACTGGCGGACGATGCGTTCGATGGGGCAGAAGGGCTGATCGCCTTCTCGGCACCTTTCAATCGTATCGACTAAACCACGCCGTTAAGCAGGCCGGCTGCTGGGCAACCAGCAGCAGTTTCTGCGCCCGGCTCAGCTGTTTTACCTGATACTCCAGCCGGGAAGCCGCCGCGCGATCGCCGGCCGCGCAGTGAAACACCAGCGTCAGCGGACCTTTGCCGCGCAGCGCACGGGCACCGCGCCCCTGCTGGTGCTGCTGCAGGCGACGGTTGACGTCAGTGGTGATGCCGGTATAAAGCATCCCGGCGGCGGTTTGCAGCATATACAGCTGCCAGCCCTGTTCCATTTACAAACCTCGTTCATGTGCTGGCGGGCAGTGTAACGCGCCTGCGGCCGCATCGCTATCAACGCACGGAGTTGCTCTTGTCTGACCATTCTCATCTGATTCGCTATCTGAAAAAACAGCACGTGCTGTCGCTGTGTGCCAGCGACGGCGATGCGCTATGGTGCGCCAACTGTTTCTACGTATTCGATGAAGCGCGCATGGCGTTCTGGCTGATGACCGAAGCCGATACGCGTCACGGCGCGCTGATGGCGCGTCATCCACGCGTTGCCGGCACGGTGAACGGCCAGCCGAAAACGGTGCTGCTGATTAAAGGCGTGCAGTATCGCGGGCGTATACAACTGACCGATGAGGCGCAGGCGCTGAAGGCCTATCAGTCGCGCTTTCCGGTGGCAAAAAAAGTCACCGCGCCGCTGTGGGAAATTACGCTGGATGAGTTGAAAATGACCGATAACGCGCTGGGGTTTGGCAAAAAGATTGTCTGGCAGCGTTAGCCCGGCACGCGCGCAGGCGCACCGGGCGACCGCCTTACGCTGCGTTCAGAATGCGCAGGGATTCGCGGTTAAACGCGGGCAGGTCTTCAGGCGTGCGGCTGGTAACCAGCTTGTCATCATCAACCACCACCTCTTTATCGTAAAAGTCCGCGCCGGCATTACGCAGATCGATGGCGATAGCTTTCACGCAGGTCATTTTGCGACCGCGCACGCCGTTCGCGCTGATCAGCAGCTGCGGACCGTGACAGATGGCGAAAATCGGTTTGCCGCTGGCAACAAACTCTTTGGTGAAGGTGACAAAGCGATCGTCACCGCGCAGCGCGTCAGGCGAATGACCACCGGGCAGCAGCAGCGCGTCGAATTCGGCCGGGCTGACATGGTCAATATCCTTGTCGATTTTGACTTCGGCTTTGCCCTGTTTTCCCTTCACGGTTTTGCCCGCCTGCATCTCAATGGTGACCACTTCATGGCCCGCTTTGGTGAAGGCCTCGGCCGGTGAGGTAAACTCTGAGTCTTCAAATTCATCGGTAATCAGAACCGCTATTTTCTTGCTCATCTTTCTCCTCCTTGCTGGTCACGCACCTGCTGTGCGTGACACGTTTCAACAGACAAGTCTGGACCCTGAGCGCGGAAACGCAAGCCAGCCGGCACAGGCGGGATTGGTTAAATTCCGGAGACAGATCAAGTTTAAGCGTGACGACGCTGGCACACAGTCATAACCTGAATAACACTGTGGGATCTGCGTCGCGCCCTCCGCGCGGCATACGTTATTCAGTTGAATACGGAACCGGTTATGACCCAATTCGCCTCACCTGCACCAGCGGCCCGCTTCGCCTGGTGGAAACCGCTGCTGTTCCTCGCCGTGGTGCTTATCGGCCTGTGGTACGTAAAATGGCAGCCTTACTATGGCAAAGCCTTCACGGCCGCAGAAACCCATTCCATCGGCCGCTCGATCCTTGCCAATGCCGCAGATTCGCCGTGGCGCGCCGCGCTGGATTACGCCATGGTCTATTTTCTCGCGGTGTGGAAAGCCGCGGTGCTCGGTGTGGTGCTGGGCTCGCTGGTGCAGGTGCTGATTCCGCGCCGCTGGCTGCTGCGCCTGATGGGCAGCAACCGGCTGGGGGCCACGCTGGTCGGCACCGGTTTTGGCCTGCCGGGCATGATGTGCAGCTGCTGTGCCGCGCCGGTGACCGTCGGCCTGCGCCAGGCGCAGGTTTCAAGCGGCGCGGCGATGGCGTTCTGGCTGGCGAATCCGCTGCTCAATCCGGCAACGCTGGTGTTTATGGGCTTTGTGCTCGGCTGGCAGTTTGCCGCCATTCGGCTGGTGGCGGGTGGGGTGATGGTGCTGGGGATTGCCATGCTGGTGCAGCGCAGCGTGCCGGAAACCGCCGTTGCCGCGCCGCTGTTGCCGCAAGAAAGCCATGAACGGTTTGTGACGCGCTGGCTGCGCGTGATGTGGCGGCTGTTCTGTAACACCATTCCGCTCTACATCGTGGCGGTGCTGCTGCTCGGCGCCGCGCGCGTCTGGCTGTTTCCGCACGCGGACGGCGCGGTAGGGAATACGCTGTTCTGGGTAATGCTGATGGCCATCGCCGGCTGCCTGTTTGTGATCCCGACCGCCGCCGAGATCCCCATCGTGCAAACCATGATGCTGGCGGGCATGGGCGTCGCACCGGCGCTGGCGCTGCTGGTGACGCTGCCCGCGGTCAGCGTGCCGTCGCTACTGATGCTGCATCGCGCGTTCCCGCCGCGCGCGTTGTGGATCGCCTTCTGCGGCGTGGCCGTCAGCGGCATGCTGCTCGGCATCCTCGCACTGTGGCTGGCGTAAATACCAGATAGTCTGATTGCGGCTGCCGCGCCACAGCAGCCGCGCATCTTTTTCCGCTTCGATGAAACGTCCATCAATCAGCACGTCGATTTCCGCAATCACTTCACGCTGCGCCGCCGTCAGTTCCGCCAGGGTGTAGCCGGTCCACAGCCAGATATCTTTATCTGGACAGTCGCGCCGCACGCGTTTCACCAGCCGGCGAATATGCGGCACATTGTGCGGATGCAGCGGATCGCCGCCGCTCAGCGACAGCCCCTGACGTGGAATGCGTTGATCCTGCAGATCGGCGATCAGCTGCTCCTCCATGGCCAGCGTAAACGGCACGCCGGAGTCAGGCCGCCAGGTGCTCTGGTTGTAGCAGCCGCGACACTGATGTTCGCAGCCCGCGACAAACAGCGTGCAGCGCGTGCCGGGACCATTCACGATATCCACATCGTAGTAGCGATGAATGTGCATCATCCCAGCTGTCCGGTATCAAGGTGTTTGACGCGGCGCTGCACCTCTTCCTGCTTGCCAGCGTTGAACGGCCGCGCATCCGGGCTGCCAAGATAGCCGCAGACGCGGCGCGTGACCGAAACGCGCGCCGGATCGTGATTGCCGCAGCTCGGACAGGTAAAGCCTTTGCTGGTACAGCTGAACTCGCCGCTGAAGCCGCACTCGTAGCACTCATCGATCGGCGTGTTGGTGCCGTAGTAGGGCACGCGGTCGTAGCTGTAATCCCACACATCTTCCAGCGCCCGCAGGTTGTGCTGAATGTTGGGGTATTCGCCGTAACAGATGAAGCCGCCGTTAGCGATGGCCGGGTAGGGCGCTTCAAAGTCGATTTTGTCGTACGGATTGACCTTTTTCTCTACGTCGAGATGGAAGCTGTTGGTGTAATAGCCCTTGTCGGTCACGCCCGGCACTACGCCAAATTCGGCGGCATCAAGGCGACAGAAGCGATCGCACAGGTTTTCACTGGGCGTACTGTACAGGCTAAAGCCGTAGCCGGTTTCCGCTTTCCACGCATCCACCGCCTGGCGCAGATGCGTCACAATCGCCACGCCGGTTGCGCGCAGGTGCGCGGCATCATACGGATGCACGGCGTTGCCGCTTAGCGCGTTGAGTGTTTCATGCAGACCGATATAGCCCAGCGAGATCGAGGCGCGGCCGTTGCGGAAGATCTTGCCCACCTCATCGTCCGCATTGAGCCGCACGCCGCAGGCACCTTCCATATAAAGAATCGGTGCGACGCGCGCTTTGGTTTTTTCCAGCCGGGCAATGCGGGTCATCAGCGCCCGCTTCGCCAGCGCCAGGCGCGCATCCAGCAGCGTCCAGAAGCGGGCTTCGTCTCCCTGGGCTTCTAACGCAATGCGCGGCAGGTTGAGGCTGATTACGCCGATGTTGTTGCGGCCCTCATGAATCTGCTCGCCATTTTCCTCGTAAACGCCGAGGAAGCTGCGGCAGCCCATCGGCGTTTTGAACGAGCCGGTGACTTCCACCACTTTGTCGTAGTTGAGAATATCCGGATACATGCGCTTGCTGGCACACTCCAGCGCCAGCTGTTTGATGTCGTAATTGATGTCGCTGGCGCGGCGATTGACGCCTTCGCGAATGGCAAACACCAGCTTAGGAAACACCGCGGTTTTATGGTTTTTGCCCAGCCCGGCAATGCGGTTGCGCAGAATCGATTGCTGAATCAGGCGCGCCGCCCAGTCGGTGCCGAGGCCAAAGCCAAAAGTGACGAACGGCGTCTGGCCGTTGGCGGTGTGCAGCGTATTGACTTCGTACTCCAGCGACTGAAACGCGTCGTAGCACTCTTTTTCAGTGCGCGCGCGCGCGTAAGCTTCCACATCAGCAATCTGCCATTCGCGGGCAATCTGGCGATGTTTTTCAAGGCTGAGGGTGACAAACGGCGCCAGCACTTCGTCAATGCGGTTTATGGTGGTGCCGCCGTAAATATGGCTGGCGACCTGCGCAATGATCTGCGCCGTCACCGCGGTGGCGGTGGCGATGGATTTTGGCGGTTCAATCTCGGCGTTACCCATTTTGAAGCCGTGCGTCAGCATGCTGTGCAGATCGATCAGCATGCAGTTAAACATCGGGAAGAAGGGAGAGTAGTCGAGGTCGTGATAGTGGATTTCCCCACGCTCGTGCGCCAGCACCACATCGCGCGGCAGCAACTGCTGCTGGGCATAATGTTTGGCCACGATGCCGGCCAGCAGGTCGCGCTGCGTCGGGATCACTTTGCTGTCTTTGTTGGCGTTTTCGTTGAGCAGTGCCGCGTTGGTCTGTTCCACCAGGCCGCGAATGGCATGGTGCAGCTTGCCGCGCTGCTCGCGCGCCAGATCGCGGTCGTGACGGTATTCAATATAGGCGCGTGCCAGCTGCGGCCAGCGTCCGCTCATCAGCGCCTCTTCCACGGCACACTGGATGTCGCGAATATCGACTTCAACCTGCGTTGCCAGCTGCGCGCTGACCTGCTGAGCGACCGTCGTGCACCAGGCCAGGTCGTCAACCTGGGCAGCCTGCGCGGCGGCCCGCACTGCAGCTTCAATGCGCCGGGCATCAAACGGCACCCTGCAGCCGTCACGCTTAATCACTACCGTTGCCATCTTCCCTTCTCCGCTGAAAACTACATGTAGATAATTTTAAGGAGTGTAATCGCAACATGTGGTGTTTCAGAGGGAATTAATCGCACTGTTTTTGACCTGTCGCAAAGAAGCGCGGCCAGCGCCTGAAAGCCGTGCAGTGGTCAACAGCCGCTACACTGAAAAGTTTTAAGCCGCACAAACTTCAGCCGGTTGCAACTTGCTTTGCGTTGCGAAACAGGTTTAATGAGCGTTTTGCGCCATTTCCGGCCCATCGTTTTGCCTTACAAGGATGCCCACCATGCTTCTGCCCCGTACGCTGCTGGCCGTTTTGTGTTCCCTGACGTTTTCCACGCAGGCCGCACCGGCAGGCGATCTGCCGCTGATGCCGTGGCCACAGCAGGTGACGCAGCCCGCAGGCGGTGGCGCGTTTACCCTGACGCCGCAATTTTCGCTGCACATCACCGGCGATCACCTGGAAGGGGCCGAAGCGCGCTGGCGCGCCCGCATTGCGCGGCAAACCGGCTGGGCGCTGCTGCCCGCCAGCCCGGCCAGCGATCGTCCCGCCATTCAGGTCCGGATTGCCGATGCGGTCGATCCGCTACCGCAACCGGACAGCGACGAAAGCTACCATCTGGAGGTCAGCAGCAGTGGCGTACTGCTGCAGGCACCTACCCGTTTTGGCGCGATGCGCGGCATGGAAACCCTGCTGCAGCTGATCGCCAACACCGCCAGCGGCACGCAAATTCCCTTTGTCACCATTGACGATCGGCCGCGCTTCCCGTGGCGCGGCGTGCTGGTCGATCCGGTGCGCCATTTCCTGCCGCTGGAAACCCTCAAGCGGCAGATTGATGGTATCGCCGCGGCGCGCATGAACGTGTTCCACTGGCACCTGACCGACGATCAGGGCTGGCGCTTTGCTTCCAGTCACTATCCGCAGCTGCAGCAGCAGGCCAGTGATGGCCTGTTCTACAGCCAGCAGCAAATGCGCGAGCTGGTGCACTATGCCACCCAGCGCGGCGTGCGCGTGGTGCCGGAAATCGATCTGCCTGGCCATGCTTCCGCCCTGGCCGTAGCGATGCCGGAGCTGATGAGCGCGCCGGGTCCATATGCCATGGAGCGCGGCTGGGGGGTATTTAAACCCTTGCTCGATCCCAGCAATGAAGCGGTGTTTCGCTTTATCGACACGTTGATCGGCGAAGTCGCGGCGATCTTTCCCGATCCCTACATTCACATCGGCGGGGATGAAGTCGATCCCAGTCAGTGGAACGCCTCACCGAAGATTCAGCAGTTTATGCGCGACCACGGCCTGCAGGACGCCCATGCGCTGCAGGCGTGGTTCAACCAGCGGGTTGAGAAGATTCTCGCCGCGCATCAGCGGCGCATGCTTGGCTGGGATGAGGTGTACCATCCCGACCTGCCGAAAAGTATTGTGATTCAGTCATGGCAGGGGCAGGACGCGCTGAGCGAAGTAGTAAAGCAGGGGTATCGCGGCATTCTTTCCACCGGTTTTTATCTCGACCAGCCGCAGAGCGCCGCGTATCACTATCGCAATGATCCCTGGCCGCAGGGGCTGAACGGCATCGATCAACTGCGCGCCGACGATCAGGCGCAAAGCTGGCAGTTCACTATGCCGCGTCTGAAAGGCAGCGCGGTGCAGGGCAGTTTCACCCTGATTGAGGGCAAAAACGGCTGGCGCGGTTTTATCGATTTCAGCGGCAAGGCGCGACGCCAGGTCAGCGACATTCGCTGGCTATCACCGACGCAGCTGACCTTCAGCGTCGACAGCTGGATGGGGCCGTTTCAGCCGGTGGTGACGCTGACGCGTGACAGCCTGACCGGCTACGTGCTGGTGGGCAACGTGCGCTATCCGACCACAGGTAGCAGGCTGGCGCAGATACCGGCCGGTATTGCTCCGGTACTGCCCACGCCCGCTCAGCTGCAGCATGATTTGCTGGGCGGTGAAGCGGCGCTGTGGGCGGAGAACGTGAATAGCCGGGTGATTGATACGCGGCTGTGGCCGCGCGCCTTTGTGGTGGCGGAGCGGCTGTGGTCGGCGCAGGATGTGACCGACAGCGAGAATATGTACCAGCGGCTCAGCGCGATTGATCGCTGGGGGACGGTGTCGGTCGGCCTGCAGCAGCATCAGCAGGCCGAGGTGCAGATGATGCGGCTGGCCAACAGCAGCGATATCACTCCGCTGCGCGTGCTAGCGGAAGTGCTGGAACCGGCGCAGTATTACACCCGCCAGCACCTGAAGTTTCAGGCCGGGCATTATGACTATTTCGAGCCGCTGAACCGGCTGGCGGACGTGCTGCCGGCCGAGAGCGAGCCGGTGCGGCTGCTGGATAAACAGGTGGATGCGCTGATTGCTAATCGCGGCGATCATGCTGCCGCCAGCGCCCTGCGCCATCAGCTGCAGCGCTGGCAGCGCAACAGCGATGCGGTGATGCCGCTGGTGCTGGGCAACTATCAGCTGAAAGCGCTGCAACCGCAGGTGCGTCAGGTCGCTGAGCTGAGCCGAATGGGGCTGGATCTGGTGAATGCGCTGGAGCGTAACCAGGCCTACGGCGCAGGCGAGGTGGCGCAGATGCACGCCCAGCTGGATGCGGCGGCGCAGGTGCAGGATGAAACGGTGCTGGCGCTGGTGCGACCGCTGGAGAAACTGCTGCGATCGTCGAGATAGGGAAGTTCGGAAGTCACGAACTATGCAGGGTCGTCATTGATGACGACCTGGCGATCTCGCCAGGTGCGCACGGATACGCCCCCTGCATGCTGTGTGATTGATGACAGCTAAATCAGCGACGTACCGCGATGGCTTCGATCTCAATCTTCACGTCTTTCGGCAGACGCGCCACTTCCACGCAGGAGCGCGCCGGGAAGCTGGCCTGATGCTCGGTGAAAAACGCTTCATAGGTGGCGTTGACCGTGGCGAAATCGTTCAGGTCTTTGACGAACACGGTGGTCTTCACAATGTCGCCCACCTGCAGGCCAGCGGCCAGCACAATCGCCTTCACATTCTCTAGCGACTGACGCGCCTGCGCGGCGATGTCGTCCGGAACCGCACCGGTGGCCGGATCGACCGGGATCTGGCCGGAGGTGATGATCATGCTGCCGAGATCCACGCCCTGGACGTACGGGCCAATCGCTGCCGGGGCTTTTTCAGTACTGATTTCGCGAGACATTGTTTCTCCTTAGGCATGCGCGGCGAACCCTTGCCCGCCGCGAAAATGTTCGCCCCATTATAGGGAGGAAACGGGCGATTACCAGTGACCGAGCACCACGTGGCGCGCGAACTCTTTCTCGCAGTATTTACACTTCAGGTGCACATCGTCGTCACGCTGTTTCACCGCAAAGCTGGAGAACACCGGCTCGCTGCGGCTGATGCAGTTGCCGTTGGGGCAGGTCAGCACGCGCTCGATGCGTTCCGGCAGCGTCGGTGCGATCTTCGCCACCACTTCATACTCATCAATGCGATTCACCGTGGCGTGCGGCGCGTACACCGCCAGCTGATTGATCTGATCATCGGTCAGAAAAGTATTTTCGATTTTGATCAGATCTTTACGTCCCATCTCGCCCGACGGCAGATTAAGGCCGATAGTGATGCGCTGATCGGTTTCGGTGAGGCGGAACAGTGACAGTAGCTTAAAGCCGACCTGCGCCGGAATATGGTCGATCACCGTGCCGCGTTTGATGGCTTCAACCTGCAGTTTGTTATCGTGGGTCATCGTTCTGCTCCTTACAGTGCCAGTTCGCTATTCAGTACCAGCGCCAGCAGGGCCTGGCGGGCATAGATGCCGTTGCCGGCCTGCTGGAAATACCAGGCGTGCGGCGTGCTGTCGACATCGGTGGTGATCTCATCAATGCGCGGCAGCGGATGCAGTACCTTCATGTTATCGCGCGCACCGGCCAGATCGGCCGCCCGCAGGATGAACTGCGCTTTCACGTTGGCATACTCTGAGGGATCGAGACGCTCTTTCTGTACGCGCGTCATGTAGAGAATATCCAGCTCCGGCATCACTTCTTCGATGCTGTCGTGGCGCGACCAGGCAATGTTCTGTTCATCCAGCATATCGGTGATGTAGGACGGCATCGCCAGTGCATCCGGTGCGATGAAGTAGAAGCGGTTGCCGCTGAACTTCGCCAGCGCCTGGGTCAGCGAATGCACGGTGCGGCCATATTTCAGGTCGCCGACCATCGCCACGTTGAGGTTATCGAGGCGGCTCTGGGTTTCCCGGATGGTGAACAGATCGAGCAGCGTCTGCGTCGGGTGCTGGTTGGCGCCGTCGCCGGCGTTAAGGATCGGCACGCCGCCCGAAAACTCCGTGGCCAGCCGCGCTGCCCCTTCCTGCGGATGACGCATCACGATGGCATCCACATAGGTGCCAATCACCGAGATGGTATCGGCCAGGGTTTCCCCTTTTTTGCCCAGCGAGGTGTTGCTGCCGTCGGCAAATCCCACCACCGACGCGCCCAGCCGGTGCATCGCGGTTTCAAACGACAGGCGGGTGCGCGTTGAGGCCTCAAAGAAGCAGCTGGCGATAACGTTGTGTTTCAGCAGCTCCGGCTGCGGATGGGCTTTCAGCTGGGCGGCGGTATGCAGCACCAGCTCCAGCTCATCGCGGTTGAGGTCGTTGATGGAAATAATGTGCTTGCGATATAGCGGGTTGGCCATAGCTCTCTCCTCTGCGCTGCCGGATTGCGGACAAAAAAAAGCCCCTTTACAGGGGCTTTCTGGCGATCGATGAATGACGGAAAGAAACAGGTGCGCCGCCTGCATTCAGGCGTACGGGAGCGGCAAATTGTGCGCTGCGCTGTTGCATGTTTCCTCCGGCAAATTGTGGCGCATTATACGCATTCACTGAGCCGCATCAAGCAGAAATCACGCGCGAGGTAAACGTTTGCGCCGTGCAGGCTTAGCGCTGACTCAGCGTCGCCACCATCACTGCTTTGATGGTGTGCATGCGGTTTTCCGCCTGGTCAAACACCACGCTATGGTCGGATTCAAACACCTCGTTGCTCACTTCCATGCCGTCGTGCAGGCCATACTGTTCCGCCATCTGGCGTCCGAGCGTGGTCTGGTCATCATGAAACGCCGGCAGGCAGTGCAGGAACTTCACCTGCGGATTGCCGGTCAGCGCCAGCATCGCGCTGTTCACCTGATAGGGACGCAGCAGGGCGATGCGCTCTTCCCACACCGATTTCGCTTCACCCATCGATACCCAGACGTCGGTATAGATGAAATCAGCACCCTGCACGCCTTCGGCAATCTCTTCTGTCAGGGTGATTTTGCCGCCGGTGTGCTGCGCTGCCGCGCGGCACTGCGCCACCAGCTCCTCTTCTGGCCAGCAGCCTTTCGGCGCCACCAGCCGCAGATCCAGCCCCACCAGCGCTGCTGCTTCCAGCATACTGTTGCCCATGTTGTTGCGCGCATCGCCGACGTACACCAGCGTCATCTCGTTCAGCGCTTTGCCCGGCAGATGCTCCTGCATGGTCAGCAGGTCAGCCAGCAGCTGCGTCGGATGGAACTCGGTGGTCAGGCCGTTCCACACCGGCACGCCGGCATATTCGGCCAGCGTCTCTACCAGCGCCTGACCGTAGCCGCGATACTGAATGCCGTCATACATGCGTCCCAGTACGCGCGCGGTGTCTTTCATCGACTCTTTATGGCCGATCTGGCTGCCGCTCGGGCCGAGATAGGTGACGTTAGCGCCCTGATCGTAGGCGGCAACTTCGAAAGAGCATCGGGTACGGGTCGAGTCTTTTTCGAAGATGAGCGCGATGTTTTTGCCTTTCAGGTACTGGGTTTCGCTGGCGTTTTTCTTTGCCTGTTTTAATTCACTGGCGAGTGATAACAGACCGGTGATTTCGGCTGGGGTGAAGTCCAGCAATCTCAGGAAATGTCTCGAATACAGCTGACTCATACTGCGCTCCGCATTACATCAATAATGAATTAAAATTCAATCTAACCGTATGAATATGCATTTTCAACCCCAGCGCTAAGAAACTTTCTGTTTTGTGTAGTGGCGCGCGAGGCAGTGTGGGAAAATAATTGCATTCACTGCCACTATTTTGAGGACACGCCCATGGCATACGAAGCATTGCTGGAAGAACAGCGCGAAGAGACGCGCCTGATCATTGAAGAGTTGCTGGAAGACGGCAGCGATCCGGATGCGCTTTACACCATCGAGCATCATCTCTCCTGCAACAACTTCGACTCGCTGGAGAAAGCCGCGGTTGACGCTTTCAAGCTGGGCTATGAAGTCACCGAGCCGGAAGAGCTGGAGCTGGAAGACGGTAGCACCGTGATGTGCGTCGACATCCTGAGCGAATCGGCGCTGAAGCCGGAACTGATTGACGCGCAGGTCGAGCAGCTGGTGAATCTGGTCGGGAAATACAACGTCGATTACGACGGCTGGGGCACTTACTTTGAAGATCCGGATGCCGAAGATGAAGACGATGGCGAAGAGATCGACGACGAAGACGATGACGGTGTGCGTCACTAAGCCCTGACGGGCGGCACATGCCGCCCGGTAATTTTCCTGCCAGCAAAGAACCTCTGATGAATTACGCTTCGCTATTAGACCCCATTCACCAGTTTTTACAGTGCCGCACGCCGCAGGCGTGGATTGATGAAGCGCGCAAGCCGGAAAATCTCACGCTGCTGCTTACCGATCACATGGTATGCGAGTTGAAAGCGGCGCAGACCGCAGTGTGGCTGATCCGCAAATACGTCGCGGATAAACCCAGTGGTGACGCGATCCTGGCGTGGCTGCAGCCGTACGAAGATTTTATTTTCGGTGAGAATCACGACAGCGATTTTATCAATGCCCACAAGAATCTCAGCAAAAGCATTATTGTGCGTAATGAACTGCCGTGGGCTGATGAGATGGTGGAAAAGATGGTGCTGCTGATCAAAGAGGAGCTGCACCACTTTTATCAGGTGTGGGAAATCATGCAGGCGCGCGGTTTGCCCTATCGCAAGATCACCGCCAGCCGCTACGCCAAAGGGCTGCTGCGTGAAGTGACCACCCATGAACCGGATACGCTGGTGGATAAACTGATTTGCGGGGCGTATATCGAAGCGCGTTCCTGCGAGCGCTTCGCCAGCCTGGCGCCGTACCTGGATGCGCAGCTGGAGAAGTTTTACATCTCACTGCTGCGTTCCGAAGCGCGCCACTATCAGGATTACCTGACGCTGGCGGCACAGATTTCACCGAAGGATATCGCACCGCGCGTGCGGGCGATTGGGGCAGCGGAAGCGCGCTTGATCAGCGAACCGGACACTGAGCTGCGCTTTCACAGCGGCGTGCCGGCGTTTTGATTTGGTGCGCGCGGCGAAACTTCCTGACCCAGCCTTCAGGCGTTGTCTTACTACCCTCTTTAGCTTCGCATACCTTCTGTGTAAAGACGCAGGGGGTAGTAATTAAGCAGTGAGTCATTAAGGGCTTATAAATACCATGGAAGCAGGAATGAATTTGCCCGATCAGATCTTCGCGGCGCGCTGATGGCCCCAGGTCAGGTAGTAGACATCATAAAAATCCACTTCTCCTTTCTGCTGCATCAGGCGATCGATGCCGCTGCGCACGCGCTCGGGCGTGCCCGGATTCTCCAGGATCTTGTCCAGCGCCTGCTGTGAGACCGGCTGCACGTAATACCACTCGCCGTTATAGCACACGCGCAAATCCAGCGTATCGATGTCCTCGAAGCGGTATTTCGGGTTGATGTCCAGCAACATCAGAAAACTCATCACCAGCACGAACACCGTGGCGAACCAGAAGGCCGGCCAGCCGAGCATCTCAGTCGAGAAAATCAGCGCCACGCACTGGCCGTAGCACAGGTACATCACGCCCCACAGCCCCGGATGGGTTTTCAGGAAGTTAAAGCTGAAACGCGGCAGATTATCGCGCCGCTCCTCGCGGTTGAGCGTGTCGATTTCATCGATCAGAATTTGTTTAATCGCGTCCATTATTCACCTCTGAATATCACTGCCTGCCAGTAAACCACATAACAGTGAAGGGCGGCAGAGACAGATCAGCGGTGTTTTTTTATAACAGTTTTCCGCAACGCATCAGCTCACCTGCCCGACAATCTGCAGATTGGCATCGTCCGGCACCTCGTTATACGACAGCACATTCAGCCCGCTGGCGAACAGCCGGGCGTAGCGCGCAATCAGCGGCCGCAGCTGCGGCGTCACCAGCAGCACCTGCGTCAGGTTCTGCGCTTTCAGCTGCTCCATCATCACCGGCAGCGTGCTCTGCAGCTGGGTGAGAATGTTAGGGTCGACCGGGAAACTGTCCAGCGCCACTTTGCCGCCCTGCTGCGCCTGATTGAGCGCTGCCAGCAGCAGGTTTTCCAGGCTGTTATCCAGCGTATAGGCCGACAGCGGTTTGTTGTCCGGCGCAATCGCCGCCACCATGGCGCGGCGCAGCGCATAACGCACGTCGGAGGTCAGCAGGATCGGATCTTTAGTGATCGCCACGCTCTCCAGCAGCGTGGTGGCAATGGTGGTGATGTCCTTGAGCGATACCTGATCGTTGAGCAGCAGACGATACACCTTGAGCTGCAGACTGTAGTTCACCGCGGCGTTGAGATCCTCTGACAGCTTCGGCGCCACGCTCGCCAGCCGCTGATGCAGCTGAGTAATATCATCGTAGTTGAACAGCTCTGGCAGGTTTTCGCGCACCACTTTGTTGACGTGCGTGGCCACCACGCTGGCGCAGTCGACAACCTGATAACCCAGATTCAGCGCTTTGGCTTTCTGCTCCGGCAGGATCCAGGTCACCGCCATACCGTACGCGGGATCGGTATCCAGCAGGCCGTCGATCTCGCCGTACTGATCCGGCGTCGGCAGAGCCATCAGGCGGTCGGCATGCACTTCGCCTACCGCGGTACGAACGCCGTTGATCTTGATGGCGTACTGCGACGGCTTTAAGTGAAAATCTTCACGCAGGGCGATCTCCGGCAGCAGCACGCCGCTGGTTTCCGACACCACCTGGCGCACGCCGCGCATACGCTGGGTCAGCGGCGCGCCTTTGCCTTTGTCCACCAGCGTGACCAGCTTGTAGCCCAGGTTAAGGCCGATGGGCTCGACCAGCGGAATATTGTCCCAGCTGATGGTCGGCTGTTCGTCCGGCTGCGCCAGCGCCTGATTGATCGCTTCCATGTCGACATGGCTTTGCGTCGGCTTCTGCACCACGCGGCTCTGGCGCCACGCGGCGAACAGCAGCAGGGCGGTGAAGGCGAGGAACACCATGTGCGGCATGCCGGGCACAATCGCCAGCACAAACATCACGCCCGCGGCGGTATACAGCGTGGCCGGTTTCGCCAGCAGCTGCGACTTCACGTCCTCGCCCATGTCAGCGCCGTCGCTGATGCGCGTCACGATGATCGCCGCCGCCGTCGACAGCAGCAGCGACGGGATCTGCGCCACCAGACCGTCACCGATGGTCAGCAGCACATACTGTTCGAACGCCTGGCCGGCCGGTAAACCGTGTTTGAATACGCCGATCAGGATGCCGCCCAGCACGTTGATCAGCAGGATCATGATGCCGGCGACGGCGTCACCGCGCACAAACTTGGAGGCGCCGTCCATCGCGCCGTAGAAGTCCGCCTCGTTGGCCACATCCTGACGCCGCACGCGCGCCTGTTCCTGATTAATCAGCCCGGCGTTAAGATCGGCGTCGATCGCCATCTGTTTGCCCGGCAGCGCGTCAAGGGTAAAGCGCGCCGACACTTCAGAAATACGCTCGGCCCCTTTGGTCACTACCACAAAGTTGATCATTAAACGCGGCGGCAGGAAAGCGCATCACGGGGCTCACGGCGGCGCATGGAAGGTGGCCTTTGCCGACTTCACGCTGGCGATGATGGCGCTGTTTATGGTGCTGTGGATCATGGGCGCCGTCACCGAAGACGAGCGTAAGGAGATTGTCGCGCAGCTCAACGGCACCTCGGTGTTTAACGGTTCCGGCTTTAATCCGTTCGATGTCGAAACCGGACGCGGCTCCGCCATCATTGGTGAAACGCTGGCGATTGCGCCGCCGACCGAGGGCGCCACCGTCAGTGACACCAGCGCGGAAAACAGCGACAGCAACAGTAACGCCAGCCAGCCGCAGGAAGACCTGGATAGCGTGCTGTCGCGCTCCGACGCCGAGCTGGCGCAGCTGCGTCAGCAGATCCAGAGCATCATCAACAGCTATCACGCTCAGAACCTGCTGACGCTGGAAACCCTGCCGCAGGGGCTGCGTATCCTGATTCAGGATGACCAGGATCGCATGATGTTCCCGCGCGGCAGCGCGGTGCTGACGCCGTTTTATCAGCGCCTGCTGACCGAACTCGGTCCGGTGTTTAACCGTATCGACAACAAAATCATGATCAGCGGCCACACCGACGCCGCGCAGTACAGCGGCAACGCGGCGTACAACAACTGGAATCTCTCCGGTGACCGTGCGCTGGCGGCGCGGCGCGCGCTGGAGCGCGGCGGGCTGGAAAGCACGCGCGTGCTGCAGGTGAATGCCATGTCATCCCGTATGCCGCTCGACAAAGCCGATCCGCTCAGCGCACGTAACCGCCGTATTGAAATCATGGTGCTCACCGAGGCGGCAGCCGAGACGCTGTTTCAGTTTTATGGTCGCGAAGGGGAGAACGTGGTGAAACCCATCGCTGACCGCCTGCGATAACCTGTCAGTGCCTTTGAATCAACTGTTGATTCTACCGGTGGCGAAATCCACCGGTTTTTTTTTGCCTGTTTTTTGCTGCGGCAGACGCCGGGTAAACGAGGCGCGCCACGGCATGCCATGAAATGTTAAATATGTTAATAAGTAATTTGGCTTTAGTAAGCTAAATCATTCTTTTATGTGAATTTTGCCGGTGTGCGCACATTGCAATGCCCGGTGGCTTTGCCACAATTAGGCAACGTGGCTATCCGGAGAAAGAGTATGTCTGCCCAATCTTCCAGTCTGCTGTTACTGATGTCTTTCGCCGCCGGTACCTTTTCCGCGGGATCGTCAGGTAACCCGCAGCATTTAATGTTATCGCTGCCGTCCGGCGGTGTACCCAATAATCCGCTGCCGCTGATCATCTGGCCGTGCGTGGTGCCGGAAGAGGAGGAGGACAGCGCGGCCTGGTTTGAAAAAACCTTTAGCGCCAGCGGCTGGCCTGCAGCGTGGCGCGCGCCGATTTTTCCTTACACCCACTATCATCCCAACACCCATGAGGTACTGGGCGTCGGCGCGGGCTGGGCGGAAGTGCTGTTTGGCGGCGACAGCGGCCGCATGGTGACGCTGCGTGAAGGGGATGCGGTGCTGATCCCGGCCGGCGTGGGCCATAAACAGGTGTTTGCCTCCGACGACTTTTTCACCGTTGGCGCCTATCCTGAAGGAATGTCACCGGAAACTGTGCGCGACGAACCCTCCCGGCTGCGCGCGTCGAAAGAGCAGATCCAGCGTGTGCCGCTGCCGGATCGCGATCCGTTCACCGGCGGCGAAGGAGCAATGACCGAAATCTGGCTGCCAGTGGCGCAGCAGCTGATGCACCAGTAAGGTGCAAGGCAACGATTATCCGGCGCGGCTCCGCTTTCGGGGCGCGCGTGCCGTTGCGGCGGCGGGCCTCTGGCACACTTTGTGCAGGAGAGAAGTCAGGTCCTCTGACAAGCGCCGGGTAAAACATGAAAGCACGCGACCAGATAGCATCAACCTTCTACGATGAGATGTTGCAGAGCGACGGTCAGCACCGCGCTCACTATCAGCATTACTGGGAATGGTTACAACAGGCGGACAAAGAGGCGGTGGCGCGTAAACGTGAAGAGGCAGAACTACTGTTTCATCGCGTTGGCATCACCTTCAACGTCTACGGTGACGATGGCGGTGCCGAGCGGCTGATCCCGTTCGACAGCGTGCCGCGCATCATTCCTGCCAGCGAGTGGGCGATGCTGGAACGCGGCATTCGCCAGCGCGTTCAGGCGCTCAACGCCTTCCTGCACGATATCTACCATCAGCAATATATTCTCAAAGCCGGCATCGTGCCGGCCGAGCAGGTGCTGGTTAACGATCAGTATCAGCCCTGTATGCAGGATGTCGATCTGCATCGCCAGATCTACGCGCACATTACCGGTGTTGATATGGTACGCAACAGCGATGGCGACTATTACGTGCTGGAGGATAATCTGCGCACGCCGTCCGGCGTCTCCTACATGCTGGAAAACCGCAAAATGATGATGCGCCTCTATCCGGAGCTGTTTGCCGCGCAGCATATCGCGCCGGTGGAGCGCTATCCGTCGCACCTGTTGCAGACGCTGCGCGAAAGCTCGCCGGTTAACGATCCGGTGGTGGTGGTGCTGACGCCGGGACGTTTCAACAGCGCCTACTTCGAACACAGTTTTCTCGCCCAGCAGATGGGCGTGGAGCTGGTGGAGAGCGCCGATCTATTCGTCAAAGACGGCGCGGTGCTGATGCGTACCACCGCCGGGCCGTGCAAAGTGGATGTGATCTATCGCCGCGTGGATGACGCCTTTCTCGATCCGCTCGCCTTCCGGCCGGATTCGATGCTCGGCGTGCCGGGATTACTGTCGGTATACCGATCCGGCAATGTGGTGCTGGCCAATGCGATCGGCACCGGCGTCGCCGATGACAAGTCGATCTATCCGTACGTGCCGGAGATGATCCGTTACTACCTTGATGAAGATCCGATCCTCAACAATGTGCCCACCTGGCAGTGCCGTAAGCCGCAGGATCTGAGCTACGTGCTGGCCAATCTGGCGCAGATGGTGGTGAAAGAGGTGCACGGTGCCGGCGGTTACGGCATGTTGATTGGCCCGGTCGCCAGCCAGCAGCAGCTGAGCGAGTTTCGCGATCGGCTGCTGGCGCGGCCGGATAATTACATCGCGCAGGATACGCTGTCGCTCTCCACCTGCCCGACCTTTATCGACAACGGTCTGGCGCCGCGCCATATCGATCTGCGGCCTTTTGCGCTGTACGGCGCGGATATCCGGCTGGTGCCGGGCGGCCTGACGCGCGTGGCGCTGACCGAAGGCTCGCTGGTGGTGAACTCGTCGCAGGGCGGCGGCACCAAGGACACCTGGGTGCTGGAGGATGACACATCATGCTAAGCCGGACGGCCAGTGGCCTTTACTGGATGGCGCGCTATCTGGAGCGCGCAGAACAACTTGCCCGGGTATTGGATGTGACCCATCGCCTGTCGCTGATGCCGGTGCGCAATCGCCAGGGCGACGAACTGCTGTTGCCGCTCAACCTGACCGGCACGCGTCAGCTGTTTGAAACCCTCAACGGGCGCTGCACCATGCCGCAGCTGTTTAACTTCTTCGCGCTGGATGAGCGCAACCCGAGCAGTATTTTCAGCTGCTGGCAGGCGGCGTGGAACAACGCGCACGCGGTGCGCGGCAGCCTGTCATCCGAAGTGTGGGAGAGCATTAACTCGACGTGGATTGAGATGCGCAACACGCGCCGCCGCGGCATCTCGCCGGCCGGTGCCGACAGCTTCTTTGACTGGGTGAAAGAGCGTTCGCATCTGTTTCGCGGCGCGATGTCCGGCACGCTGCTGCGCGGCGATGCGCTGCGCTTTATCCGTCTCGGCACACTGATGGAGCGCAGCGACGGTACCGCGCGGCTGCTGAGCGTTAACCAGCAGCTGCTGGAGCAGCATCCCGACACGGTACGGGAATATTACTGCCTCGACAGTCTGCTGCGCGCGGTATCGGCGCGTGAAGCCTACAACGCCATCTTTAAGCAGCAGCTGATGCCGCCGCTGGTCAACGAAATGCTGATCCTGCGCAGCGAGAGCCCACGCTCGCTGCACTCCTGTATTGAAGAGATCGTCCTCCAGCTCGAGCAGATCGGCAGCAGCGGCGAAGATCGCCCGCGCTATCTCAGTACCGTCCTGCTGGCGGAGATGCGCTTCAGCACCTGGGAAAGCCTGACGCGCGACGGCCTGCAGCCGTGGCTGGACCATTTTCTCAGCCGCATCAACGCGCTGGCGGAGAGCATCAATCACACCTATCTGGAGGCGAAATGAGACTGAACATTGAGCATAAAACCTGGTACGCCTATGAGCAGCAGGTAAAACTCAGCACCCAGTATCTGCGCCTGACGCCGCAGAATTCGGTGCACCAGCAGGTGCTGTCGTGGCAGCTCGATCTGCCGTGTGAGGCGACGCGCACGCTGGATGCTTACGGCAACGTGCTGCACGTGCTGACGCTGGACAGGCCGCATCAGCTGCTGGAGATTGCCGCGCGCGGCGTGGTCGAGATTCTGGATGCCAGCGAGCTGGCGCCGGATCCGCAGTCGACGCTGTCGCCGCTGGTGTTTTTGCGCGCTACGCCGCTGACCCAGCCGGACGCGGCGATCCGCGACTTCGCCCAGCGCTACTGGCAGGCGGAAAAACCGCTCGCCAGCCTGGAGAAGCTGATGGACGAGCTGCTGCTGAAGATGCCGTACCGGCCCGGCAGCACTGCGGTGAGCGACAGCGCGGCGAAAGTGTTTGCTGCCGGCAGCGGCGTTTGCCAGGATCACAGCCACGTGTTTCTCGCCTGCTGTCGCAGCCTGGGGATCCCGGCGCGCTACGTCAGTGGCTATCTGTATACTGACAACGTTGAACACGTTGCTACCCACGCCTGGGTTGAAGCCTGGCTGGATGGCAGTTGGCACAGCTTTGATATCACCAATAACACGCGCAGTACGCGGCAGCATTTGCGGCTGGCGGTGGGCGTCGACTATCTCGATGCCTGTCCGGTGCGCGGCATTCGTCTGGGCGGCGGCGGTGAAGATATGCTGGCGGTGGCTGCGGTGCAACAGGTGCACGGGCAGCAGTAATCGGAACAGGCGTAACTATGACTTATTGTGTGGCAATGCGTTTATCGGCCGGGATGATTTTTGTCTCGGATTCACGCACCAATGCGGGCGTGGATCATATCTCCTCGTTTCGCAAACTGCATGTGTTTCAGGTGGATGATGAGCGCACGCTGGTGCTGCAAAGCGCCGGCAATCTGGCGACGACGCAGAGCGTGATGAGCCTGCTGCGGCGCAACTGTAACGACAGCGAACAACCCAATCTGCTCAACGGGCGTTCGCTGTACGACATTGCGCTGCTGGTAGGCGCCACGCTGCGTGAAGTGATTGCGCGCGACGGCGAGGAGTTTGGCGGCACGCTGCTGCTGGGCGGGCAGATTCGCGGCGAAGAGCCGCGGCTGTTCCAGATCTATCCGCAGGGCAACTTTATTGAAGCCAGCGTCGACACGCCGTACTTCCAGATTGGTGAGAGCAAATACGGTAAGCCAATTATTGACCGCGTGCTGCGCTATGAGACCTCGCTCAGCCAGGCGATGCAGTGTGCGCTGATCTCCATGGATTCGACGCTGGCGAGTAACATCTCCGTCGGCCTGCCGCTCGACGCGATGGTTTACCACAGCGACAGCTTTAGCGACAGCGAGCAGTACCACATCACCGAACAGCATCCCTACTTTTCCCAGATCCGCCAGCTGTGGAGTAAAGGGTTGCTGAGCGTGTTCTCTCAGCTGCCGCCGCTCAAGCTCTGACCTGCTGCCCGGTCGTCACGCTGGCGGACCGGGCCGGGTTTGACTCACACCAGCTCATTGGCGCGCGCTGCCGTATTAATTCCGCTAATCCCTTTCAGGCCGAGCTTACGCAGAATTTTAATTTTATAAGTGCTGATGGTTTTACTGCTCAGCTGTAATTGTGAGGCGATCTCTTTATTACTCATCCCGGAGGCCAGTTTCACCAGCACAATCAATTCGCGGCGCGTTAAACTCATCAATTTCTCGCTTTCAATCAGTTCGGCGGCATCCGCTGCGCTGTGCGTAACAGGATAAAAACGTTTTCCGCGCTCGACTTCTTTTATTGCTGTCAATAAAGTTTCCAAATCGCCGCGTTTACACACATAGCCTTCTACCCCTAACTGCAGGCAACAGCGTTGATAAAACAGGCTTTCTGAGGCGGTAAAAACAATGATTTTTTGCTGCGGCAAAATACGTTTAATGTCGGCAATCAGCGGAATGCCCGCGCGGCCGGGCATGGTCAGGTCCAGCAGCACCACGTCTGGCTGCGCATGATGTAATTCGCTAATCAATAAATCGCCTTTGTTGGCAATGCCCGCAACCGAATAGTCATAAGCGTGCAGCAGTGCCTGAATACCCGCACAGATTAATGGGTGGTCATCAACTATAAATACCGAATGAATCATATGTGTAGTCCAAAAATAAACAAAAAAAAGAACGCAAGGAATAAACACCGATGAAAATTCATTAGCAGAGGTGTGACCAGATTAATTCACGGGTCTTAAGAATAAGATTTAAGTCCTGTCTGGAAAATTCTCATTTAAGGTAAATTTGACTTTTTTATGCGCCAGCACAAAGCGCGCTGATACTTTTTCCTGTCCGCATCTGCCGTGGTCATAAATCTGAAAACAAGCCGTTTTAACGTCAGGGGAATAAACCGCTGCGTATAAAAAAGGTGCACCATGTTTTCCGTTGATCAGCTTCTCAATACTTACTGGCCAGGCCAGCAGCCAGCGCACTGGCAGAAAAGCCTGCTGAAGTGGGCGGTGCGTGAACAAGAGTTTCAGGACTTTGCCCAGCGCTATCCGCATCTGAAAGGGGTGGATATGGTGGAGCAGGTGCTGGAACACCTGGATGTGCGCTGTGAGCTCAGCGAACGCGACCTTGAACAGATCCCGACGCACGGGCCGGTAGTGATCGTCGCCAACCATCCGCTTGGCGCGCTGGACGGCCTGGCGCTGCTGGCGGCAGTATCGCAGGTGCGGCGCGACGTGAAAATCGTTGCCAACCGCATGCTGATGATGCTGGAGCCCATCAATAACCTGATGCTGCCGGTGGATAACATGGGCAACCGCACCAGCCGCGAGCAGCTGACGCGCATGCAGCAGCATCTCGACAACCAGGGCGCGCTGATTATCTTCCCGGCCGGTGAAGTCTCGCGCCTGTCGAGCCGCGGCGTGCGCGATCGCCACTGGCACCACAGTTTTCTGCGCCTCGCTGCCCGCGCCCGCGCGCCGCTGGTTCCGGTGCACGTGGTGGGACGTAACAGCCTGGCGTTTTACGCCGCGGCGAAGGTGGCGGCACCGCTGGCGCTGCTGATGCTGGTGCGCGAAATGTTCCGCCAGCGCGGCACGCGCATCAAACTGCATATCGGCGAGCAGATTCCTTTCGCCAACTGGCACGATGGCCATACGCCGGGCAAAGAGCTGGCGAAGCGGCTGCGCAAGCATCTGTACCGCATCGGTCAGGGACGGCGCGGTCTGTTTCTTACTGAAGCCGCCATCGCCCGCCCGGAAGATCGCGCTGAGCTGAAAAAAGCGTTGCTGGAGAGTGAACGGCTCGGGACGCTGCCGGACGGCAAACAGATATACCTGTGGCGGCGCAACGGGGCCAGCTGGGTGCCGCTGCTGCGTGAACTGGGCCGGCTGCGCGAAATCGCCTTCCGTGCGGTGGGCGAGGGCAGCGGCAGGCGGCGCGATCTCGACAAGTATGACGATGATTACTATCACCTGATTTTATGGGATGACGAGGCGCTGGAGATTGTCGGGGCCTACCGTTTTATTCCCGGCGCCGAGCAGCTGGCACGGCGCGGGCTGCAGGGCATCTACAGCGACAGCCTGTTCCACTATGACGAGCGCATGCTGCCGATTATTCAGCAGGGGCTGGAACTGGGGCGCAGCTTCATTCAGCCTGCCTACTGGGGCAAGCGCGGGCTGGATTATTTATGGATGGGCATCGGCGCTTACATTGCGCGCTATCCGCAGACGCGCTACCTGTTCGGTCCGGTATCAATCTCCGGCACCATGCCGCTGGCGGCGCGCGATCTGCTGGTGGCATTTTACCGTCTCTACTTTCCGACCGACCTGCCGCTGGCGAAGTCGCGCCGCCCTTATCCGGCGTCGCTGCCGGAGGTGCTGGCGCAGTTCACCGGCGATAACTACGCCGACGATTTGCGGCGTCTCAAGCATTTGCTGGCTAATCTCGGTACCGCGATTCCGACGCTGTACAAACAGTATTCGGAAGTGTGCGAGCCGGGCGGCGTGCAGTTTATCGATTTCGGCAGCGATCCGGATTTCAATCACTGCATTGATGGTCTGGTGCTGGTCGATCTGTCTCGCGTGAAACCCGCGCGTTATGAGCGCTATATCGGCATGCACTTAACCTGAACGCGCCAGATGACGTCAGTTAATGCCACCTGACAGCACGCCGCCGGAGAATCTCCGTGTGGCGTGCTGTCAACTTTGCGCAATAAATCCACTATCCCACTGAACATTTTCTCGCCACTGCCGATAACCACACTACCAACTTTTGTCTGCGGATGATTTGCGCTTGTAAGCGATGCGCTTTTGCGTTTAAGTCTGCCTGAAGATTAAGAATTATCTTAACTGCGCATCGAGACCAGGCCAGCATAGGCGAACAACAATGAACAATAACTCTGACGTAATGTACCGGCTACTGGTGCAGAGCGTGGTGGATTACGCCATCTACATGATTAAGCCGGATGGCACGGTGGCTAACTGGAACACCGGGGCGCAACGCGCCAAAGGCTATACCCCCGAAGAGATCGTCGGGAAGAATTTTGCGCTGTTTTACAGTGAAGAGGATCGGCGCAACGGCGCGCCGCAGCGCGGTCTGGCCATCGCCACCGCCACCGGGCGCTATGAAACCGAAGGCTGGCGCTATCGCAAGGACGGCAGCGCCTTCTGGGCGCACGTGGTGATCGACGCCATCCGCGATGAGTACGGCGAACTGCTGGGCTTTGCCAAAATCACCCGCGACTGCACCGAACAGCAGGCGCAGCAGCGTAAACAACAGGAACAGGAGCAGCGTTTCCGTTTATTAGTTGAAGGCGTAACGGACTACGCCATCTACATGCTCGACCTCGACGGCAATGTCGAAAACTGGAACGCCGGCGCGCAGCGCGCCAAAGGCTACGTGGCCGAAGAGATTGTCGGCCAGCACTTCTCGCGCTTCTACAGCGCCCAGGATCGCCTGAACCATATCCCGGAACGCAACCTCACCACCGCGTTTAAAACCGGTCGCTTTGAAGATGAGGGCTGGCGCTATCGCAAAGACGGCAGCGCCTTCTGGGCGCACGTGATCATCGACGCGATTCGCGATGACGCCGGCAAACTGATCGGCTATGCCAAAATCACCCGCGACTGCACCGAACAGCAGGCGCTGCTGCGCAAGCAGCGTGAATACGAGAAAACCTTCCGCCTGTTAGTGGAAGGCGTGACGGATTACGCCATCTACATGCTGGATTTACAGGGCCGGGTGGTGAACTGGAACGTCGGCGCGCAGCGCGCCAAAGGCTACATGGCTGACGAGATCGTGGGCCAGCACTTCTCCGTGTTCTACGGCTCACCGGAACGTCAGGCGCGTACGCCGGATGCCAATCTGGGCATCGCGCTGAAAACCGGTCGCTTTGAGGACGAGGGCTGGCGCTACCGCAAAGACGGCTCCGCCTTCTGGGCGCATGTGGTGATTGACGCGATTCATGATGAAGAGGGCAAAATGATCGGCTTTGCCAAGATCACCCGCGACGTCACCGAGCGGCGTGAGCACGAGCAGCAGCTGCTGCGCGCGCGCGATCTGGCGCAGGCGCAGAGCGCCAAAATGTCGGAGCTTTCCGGCTTCCTCGACACCATCATCAGCAACATTCCCTCCTGCGTGATCGTCGAAGACGCCATCAGCCGCGAAATCCTGATGGTCAATGACAAAGCCGAGCAGCTGTTTGGCTTCAGTAAGTCGCTGATTATGCATAAGCGGCCACACGAATGTATGTCGGCGGAACTGAGTGATTACTTCAACAGCCTGGCGGATATCGCGCTGCGCAGCGAGGGCATCCACGCGCGCGAGCAGCTGTTACTGACCGCTGGCGGTGAGCGGGTGCTGCACACGCGCGCCACCACCATCAGCGGCAAAGACATGCGGCAGAATTACGTGATGCTGATTGTGGAAGACGTCACCGATCAGCGCGAAGCCGATGCGCGCATTCGTCACATGGCGCATCACGATAATCTTACCAGCCTGCCGAACCGCATCCTGTTTCGCCAGAAGCTGAGCGAGGCGCTGCGTGTCGATCAGCAGCAGGGCCAGACCAGCGCCACGCTGTGCCTCGATCTGGATAACTTCAAGAACGTGAACGATGCGCTGGGGCATCAAATCGGTGACGATCTGCTGCGGGTGGTGGCGAAGCGGCTGCGCAGCGTACTGCGCGATCAGGACACGCTGGCGCGCATCGGCGGCGATGAGTTTGCCATCGTGCTGCCCAACGTGCGGAATGCCGATGAGGCTGCGATTGTGGCGCAGCGCCTGATCGAGGCGATCCGCCCGCCGGTGAATGTTGAAGGCCACAACCTGTCGGTCGGGCTGAGCGTCGGCATCGCGCTGACTTCGCAGGCCACCAATACGCCGGAACACATGCTGCGCTGCGCCGACATGGCGCTGTATGAAGCCAAGCGTAACGGCCGTAACCGCTATGAGCACTTTACGCTGGAGATGGATAATGTGGCGCGCAGCCGCCGGGTGATCGAGAACGATCTGCGCGAGGCGATCACCGGACGGCAGCTCAAGCTCTACTATCAGCCGATCACCAACGAGACCGGCATCATTGGCTATGAGGCGCTGATGCGCTGGCATCATCCGATCAAAGGGTTGATCATGCCGAATGACTTCATTCCGATTGCCGAAGAGACCGGGCTGATCCATATGCTCGGCGCCTATGCGCTGTACGAAGCCTGCCGCGAGGCGCAGAGCTGGGAAACCGAACAGTCGGTCTCGGTCAATCTGTCGCCGCTGCAGTTTAAGAACAGCTCGCTGGTGTCGGTGGTGGAGGGCGCGCTGCGCGAATCCGGCCTGGCGCCGCATCGGCTGGAGGTGGAGATCACCGAATCGGTGCTGCTGGATGATACGCTCGGCAATATCCGCACGCTGCAGAGCCTGAAAACACTGGGCGTGCAGATTGCGCTCGACGACTTCGGCACCGGCTACTCGTCGCTCAGCTATCTGCGTTCGTTCCCGTTCGATAAGATCAAAATCGACAAGTCATTTATCAATGATATGGGCGACAGCCGCGAGGCGCTGGCGATCATCCGCGCGATTACCGGCATGAGCCGCAGCCTGGATATTCAGATCACCGCAGAGGGCGTGGAGAGTAATGAGCAGTTTGTCCGCCTGCGCGAAGAGGGCTGTACGCTGTTCCAAGGCTACCTGTTTGGCCGGCCACAGCCGTCGGAGCTCAGACTGAAGGCGCTGGAGTAAGCACAAAAAAAACGCCCGACAGAGTCGGGCGTTGTGCATGCTGCTGTGCATAATCTTTATTATTTTTACTGGCCGTGGCCTTCGACGTTCATGCGGCCCAGATCTTTGTCCACCAGGAACAGACCTTCGCCTTTGTTGCCCACCAGCGCTAGCTTGTCCAGCACGGTTTTGAACAGCTTCTCTTCTTCGTGCTGCTCGGCAACGTACCACTGCAGGAAGTTAAAGGTGGAGTAATCCTGCGAAGTCAGCGCGGCGTGCACCAGCTCGTTGATTTTGCTGGTGATCAGCTGCTCGTGCTTGAGCGCTTCTTCCAGTACGTCATTCAGCGAGGTCCAGCTCACCGCCGGCGCGGCGATGCTGCCCAGCACCGGCAGTGAACCGGCATCGCTGACGTAATCAAACAGCTTCTGCATATGCTGCATCTCTTCGCGCGAGTGCATTTTCAGGAAGGAGGCGGCACCTTCGAAGCCTTTGTCGCTGCACCAGGCACTCATCTGCAGATAGAGGTTGGCGGAGAAGAATTCGAGGTTAAGCTGGTCGTTCAGGCGTGAGGTCATTTCAGCGGTT
This sequence comes from gamma proteobacterium symbiont of Lampromicra miyakona, assembly GCF_059730895.1. Classification (NCBI taxonomy): domain Bacteria; kingdom Pseudomonadati; phylum Pseudomonadota; class Gammaproteobacteria; species gamma proteobacterium symbiont of Lampromicra miyakona. The sequence goes on from NZ_AP035932.1 coordinate 3,532,094, forward strand.
AACATGGCTGAGTCCTTTTTAATTTGTCAGGTGAAGTACGGCGAATTATGCATCAATCTATACTTTTTTGTGAAGGTTTTTTCGTAAAAAAGTTGAATTTATCTTATTGATTATAAATGGAATTATTCCGCTAGTTGAATGCGAAGAATTCTCAACTTTGACTAATTTTCATTCACAGTCCGCAGCACTGTTTTAGTGCAGCTGCGTTGCCTGCTGGCGGTGCAGCGTACAACTGCACCGATCACTTCTTCGCCAGTCAACCCGCCGATAAAATAAGCACTGGCGCGACCAGCAATAAAGCTGGCACGGCGATATAAACGCTTATTCCGGCTGCTGCTTGTTACTGAACAAAATTAGCCATAGCGAAATTAAAGAAAGTGCGCGTTGGCATAAATCCTGCTTGGTAAATAGTTCCGTATATTGCAACCACGTCTGGCAGAAATAGGGCCAGCAGGAGAAAAGATGTCTGAAGAAAAAATCATGGCCGCGCCACAAACGGTCACGGCAAGCGCCGGAAATTATCTCGCGCTGATACTGGCAATACTGTTTTTTTCCGGTTTGCTTTATAAGGTCGAAGGCTTTAGCTGGCTGGGCGCGTTTGATTTCACCACGCTGGGCGGCAGCTTTGGCACCATCAAAGAATCAGGTTCCACCTTTCTCGGCGCCGGCGGCATCAGCGCTAAAGCCGGCTTCCTGTTCGCGCTGTCGCTGGCACCCACTGTGATGCTGGCGCTGGGCGTGCTGGAGATTTTCACCCACTACGGCGCGATTCGTGCCGCCCACACGCTGCTGACGCCACTGCTGAAACCGCTGATGGGGTTGCCGGGACGCTGCGGCCTGGCGCTGATTACCGATCTGCAAAGTACCGATGCCGGCGCGGCGCTCACCAAAGAGATGGCGGATCAGCAGCAAATTGGTAAAAAAGAGCTGGTGGTGATGAGCGCCTGGCAATATTCCGGTGCCGGACTGATCAATAATTATTTTGCCATTGGCTCGGCGCTATTTGCGTCCATGAGTGCACCAATCATTATTCCGCTGCTGCTGATGTTTGTGCTGAAATTCGTCGGTGCGGCATTTGTCCGTTTTGTGTTAAACAGTGTTTATAAGAAGGATTTTGCTGATGTCAAATAACGTACAGACGCGGGTCAATAATAATCCGTTTGATATTTTTATTGTCGGCGCGCGTAAAGGCTTCCATATTGCTATTCACAATCTGATGCCCAATGTGGTGATGGCCTACGTACTGGCGGAAGTGCTGAATCTGCTCGGCATCATGCAGTTTCTTGGCCACGCGTTTGCGCCGCTGATGGGGATTTTCGGTTTGCCCGGCGAGGCGATCACCGTGCTGCTGACCGCATGGCTGTCATCCTCGGCCAGCGTCGGGGTGGCGGTGAGCCTGATGGCGAAAGGCCTGCTGAGCGGTACCGACATCACCATCCTCGCGCCGGCGATTTTTCTTATGGGGTCACAGTTGCAGTACATGGGCCGCCTGCTGGGCGTTGCTGATGTGCCGAAAAAATACTGGCCGCTGCTGATGCTCACCAGCATTATCAATGCGGTTATCGCTATGTTCGTGATGCGTTTTTTTGTTTAGGAGCGAAACGGTGTCCAGAGTTCTCGATCACTACCATTTTCTGCATGAAATCCCCGAGCTGGGGTTTCAGGAAGTTAAAACCTCGGCCTACATCGCCGGCCAGCTGGAACAGGCTGGCATTAAGGTCACGCGCGGCATCAACCAGACCACCGGTATCGTGGCGGAGATCGACAGCGGCGTGCCGGGCCCGGTGCTGGCATTGCGCGCCGACATGGATGCGCTCGGGCACGTGATCGACGGCGTTGCCTGCGCCCGCCATACCTGCGGCCATGACGGCCACTCGTCGGTGGTGCTGACCGCCGCGCAGGAGCTGCTGCAGGAAGGCGCTATTAAAAAAGGGCGGCTGAAGCTGCTGTTCCAGCCGGCTGAAGAGCTGGGGGCCGGCGCGCTGGCGATGATTGAGGGCGGCGCGCTGGATGACGTGGAGATGATCCTCGGCTTCCATTTGCGCCCGCTGGAGGAGTGCCAGGTCGGGCAGGCGACGCCTGCGGTGATCTATTCAGCGTGCAGCACGCTGGAGGCCACCATTAAAGGTGTTCCGGCCCATGCCGCGCGACCGCATCTCGGCGTCAACGCGCTTGATGCGGCAGTCCAGGCGGTGCAGGCGGTGAACAGCATTCATCTGGCACCGGGCCTCACCTGGAGCGTAAAAGCGACGCGCTTCCTGTGCGACGCCGGCGTGACCAACTCGGTGCCGGACGAGGCGCGCGTGGTGTGGGATCTGCGTTCGCAGGAGAACGCGCCGATGGAACTGCTTAAAGAGAAAGTCAGCCAGGCGATTCAGCACAGCGTGGCCGCGCTGGGCGCAACCGCTGAAGTGGTGGTGCTGAAAGAGATGCCGGCGGCGGAAATTGATGCCGATGCCACCGCGCTGCTGAGCGCCGCGATTGTCGATGTGCTCGGCGAGCAGGGATTACTGGCGGCGAAAACCACGCCGGGCAGCGAGGATTTCTTCTACTATCCGGTGAAAAATCCGCAGGTGAAAGCCGGTTTCTGGGGGCTGGGAACCAATCTGGTGCCGGGACTGCACCATCCGCAGATGCGCTTTGAGCTGAGTTCGCTGGAGATCGGCGTGAAGATCTTCAAGGCGGCGGTGGTGCGCATGCTGGGATAACGCGCCTCAGCGCGCGCCCACGCCCACGGTCTGATTCCACACCATCTCATCGAGCAAAATCGAGCTGTGCTGGCTGGTCTCAATCACCAGTGAGACCGGCTTCATGCCAGCGAAGCAGAATACTTCGTGGCGCTTTTTGCTGGCGTTCAGGCGACGAAACGCCACGATGCGTCCGGCACGGTTGTAGAAGCGCACTTCGCTAAAGTAGGTGTTGAGACCGATGTAGCTCAGCACCAAATCGTGTAGCGGCGGCAGATCAAACTTCACCAGCGTCTGCCGCTCAATCACCAGCGCGCACTTGTCGCTGTCGGCGTGATACGGTGCTAACGACACCGCGCCCCGGCGGGCAGTGACCGACAGCGCGGCGTCCAGCATGTACGGATACTCCGGGACAAAATGCTGACCGGCAGAAAAACCGGGACGCGGCGTGAGCAGATAATGCAGGTGCGCCGGCAGGCTGCTGCGGGAAAAATCAGCGCGGCCGGTGGCAGGCAGCACTGGGTTATCCGGCGCGTTGATCAGCAGCATCTCGCCGGGTTTGCGGTACATCTGCGCGGACGACGACAGGGCGGCGTTTCGGTGCGACGGGCTGTAGGTATGTGGGTTAAGCTGTAGAGTCATTTTGCTGTCCTTGCCGGGGTGACGGTTCCGGACAGGCATTCTCAGCCAGACATCGCTTAGTGTTTACAAGACATGTCCTGAACTGCGCGAGCATCGTCTCATCCTGCCGCAGATTCCCCCGCCTGCTGAAATATTGTATGCTATGCCGCCTCAATGCTGATGGGATAACCGGACTGCCGCCAATGTAGATCGCACACACCCTGCTGTGACCCGACGCGCATGCGTCGCCATTGGCACCGTTATCCGCCGGACTGGCTCCGGAATGATTTATTCGCAGCGCGCCGCTCGCGCGTTGCCCTGAAGAAGAATTCACTCATGTCTATTGCTCCCTTTTTAGAAGAAGTGGCGCGCCGCCGGACCTTTGCGATCATCTCGCACCCGGACGCCGGTAAAACCACAATCACCGAAAAAGTCCTGCTGTTCGGACAGGCGATCCAGACCGCCGGTACCGTTAAAGGTCGCGGCTCCAGCCAGCATGCCAAATCAGACTGGATGGAGATGGAGAAGCAGCGCGGTATCTCCATCACCACCTCGGTGATGCAGTTCCCGTATCGCGACAGCCTGGTTAACCTGCTGGATACCCCCGGGCACGAAGACTTCTCGGAAGATACCTACCGTACGCTGACGGCGGTGGACTGCTGCCTGATGGTGATCGACGCCGCGAAAGGGGTTGAGGATCGTACCCGCAAGCTGATGGAAGTAACCCGTCTGCGCGACACGCCGATCATCACCTTTATGAACAAACTGGACCGCGACATTCGCGACCCGATGGAACTGCTGGATGAGGTCGAGAGCGAGCTGAAAATCGCCTGTGCGCCGATCACCTGGCCGATTGGCTGCGGCAAGCTGTTCAAAGGCGTGTATCACCTCTACAACGATGAAACTTACCTGTATCAGAGCGGCAAAGGCCACACGATTCAGGAAGTGCGCGTGGTAAAAGGGCTGGCGAACCCGGAACTGGACGCGGCCGTCGGCGAAGAGCTGGCGCAGCAGCTGCGCGACGAGCTGGAGCTGGTGCAGGGCGCATCGCACGAGTTCGACAAAGAGCTGTTCCTGAGCGGCGAAATCACGCCGGTGTTCTTTGGTACCGCGCTGGGCAACTTTGGCGTCGATCACATGCTGGATGGTCTGGTTGCCTGGGCGCCGGCGCCAATGCCGCGCCAGACCGATACCCGCAAAGTCGAAGCCAAAGAGGAGAAGTTCAGCGGCTTCGTGTTTAAGATTCAGGCCAACATGGACCCGAAACACCGTGACCGCGTGGCCTTTATGCGCGTGGTGTCCGGCAAATATGAGAAGGGCATGAAGCTGCGTCAGGTGCGTACCGGTAAAGATGTGGTGATCTCCGACGCGCTGACCTTCATGGCGGGTGACCGTTCGCACGTTGAGGAAGCTTATCCGGGCGATATCATCGGCCTGCATAACCACGGCACCATCCAGATTGGCGACACCTTCACCCAGGGCGAAACCATGAAGTTCACCGGTATTCCGAACTTCGCCCCGGAACTGTTCCGTCGCATTCGCCTGCGCGATCCGCTGAAGCAGAAACAGCTGCTGAAAGGGCTGGTCCAGCTGTCGGAAGAGGGCGCCGTGCAGGTGTTCCGTCCGGTGCACAACAACGATCTGATCGTGGGTGCGGTGGGCGTGCTGCAGTTTGATGTGGTCGTGGCGCGTCTCAAGAGCGAGTACAACGTTGAGGCGATTTACGAGGCCATCAACGTGTCGACCGCCCGCTGGGTTGAATGCAGCGACGCGAAGAAGTTCGACGATTTCCAGCGCAAAAACGAGATCAACCTGGCGCTCGATGGCGGTGACAACCTCACCTATATCGCCCCGACCATGGTCAACCTCAACATCACGCAGGAGCGCTATCCTGACGTGACCTTCCGTAAAACGCGCGAACACTAAGTTCGCCGTCTTCACCGGGCTGCTGCTTTCTGCCGCCCGGTTTTCTCCGATACAGACTCCTCTTAATTGCGCTGCGGTTATCGCTTTTTGGCGAGATATCAACCACAAAAGCCAGCAAAAGCTGTAATCCCTACTATGATTATTCTGTCGGACGAGAAAATGGACCTGTGGGTCTGATTACGTCCATCACGCAGCAACGTGGTGTGTTGCTGGCGCATTCGCGGTTGCGAGTGGGTTAACTGATAGAAGGATGATATCGATGAATAAGACTAAGATTGCTAAAACCCTGATTGCTGCACTGGCCGGTACTGCGCTGTTAAGCGGCGCGGCAATGGCGGCTGATACCAGCAGCAGCGCGGGTTCCAAAATCGATAGTTCTATGAAAAAAGTCGATGGCTTTATGGATGACAGCGGCATCACCGCCAAAGCCAAAGCCGCGCTGGTGGACGATGAAGCGATTAAAAGTACGGATATCTCCGTCAAAACGCAGCAAGGCGTGGTGACGCTGAGCGGTTTTGTCACCTCGCAGGACCAGGCCGAGAAGGCTGTGGCGCTGGTGCAGAAGGTGGAAGGGGTTAAATCCGTCAGCGACAAACTACATGTCAGAGACAGCAAACAGAGTTCATTGAAAGGTTATGCAGGTGATGCAGCAACCACCAGTGAAATAAAAGCTAAACTTTTAGCAGATGACATTGTGCCATCGCGCAACGTGAAGGTGGAAACCACCGATGGCGTGGTACAGCTGTCCGGGGAAGTGGCGAATCAGGCCCAGTCCGATCGGGCTGAGAAGATCGCCAAAGCCATTGAAGGCGTGAAAAGCGTGAAGAATGACCTCAAGGTGAAATCTTAACGCAACCGGAACGGCATCACCAACGGTGCCGTTTCGTATTAAAAACAGTGATGTGAAGAATAAGCAGTTCGATTTTCACTATGGTAAAGGAGAGGCTTATGTTTCGTTGGGGTATTATCTTTCTGGTCATCGCTCTGATTGCTGCAGCATTAGGTTTTGGCGGTCTGGCGGGTACGGCAGCATGGGCAGCTAAAATTGTCTTTATTGTCGGTATTATTCTGTTCCTCGTGAGCCTGTTTACCGGGCGCAAACGACCCTGACCCACTGCGTTAACCATGTTAACCCGCTAGTCACATAAAGCGGAGGCCAGTCATTGCCACCATTGAAGGTGCGCCGCGACGATTGCAGGATGCGGTTGGTCAGGGAACGACAATGACTGGTTCTCCGGGATGCTGATTGAGCGCCTCCCTCAGAGCAGCAAACACTGAGGGACATCCATTGGGAATACGCATCCCGGTGTCGCTGGACACCTTTGAGCCACTGGCACTCACGCCATTCAAATCCAAAAAGATCGCACTGGTCTGCGAAGGCGGCGGGCAACGCGGCATCTTCACGGCGGGCGTACTGGATGAATTTCAGCGCGCAGGCTTTAACCCCTTTCAGTTAATGCTCGGCACCTCAGCCGGTGCACAAAACCTTTCAGCCTTTGTCTGTGCTCAGCCCGGTTATGCGCGGCGCGTGATTACCCGTTACACCACCAGTAAACTGTTTTTCGATCCGCTGCGTTTTGTACGCGGTGGCCACCTGATCGATCTTGACTGGTTAGTGGATATCACTAAACAGGAGTTCCCGCTGGCGCTGAGCAGCGCCGAAAGCCTGTTTGCCAAAGGCAGCGAATTTTACATGTGCGCCTGCCGCAGCGATGATTACAGCGCGCAGTATTTCAATCCCACCAACCTGACCTGGCATGACATCATTAAGGCTTCCAGCGCGATCCCCGGTTTCTACCGCAGCGGCGTGTTGATGGATGGCGTGAGCTATCTCGACGGCGGCATCAGCGACGCCATTCCGGTGCGCGAAGCGGCGCGGCGTGGCGCCGATACCATTGTGGTGATCCGTACCGTGCCGTCACAGATGGCGTATACGCCGAAGTGGTTTAAACGCATGGAGCGCTGGCTGAGCGACAGCGCCCTGCAGCCAATGATCAATATTCTGCATCAGCACGAAGAGAGCTACCGCCAGATTCAGCAGTTTATTGAACAGCCGCCGGATAATCTGCGCATCATTGAAATCTTTCCGCCAAAGCCGCTGGCCAGCATGGCGCTGGGCAGTCGTCTGGCGTCACTGAATCAGGATTATCATCTGGGCCGCCGCAGCGGGCGCTATTTCCTGGCGACGCTGGGCCAGTGGCTGAGCGATGCTGAACCGCTGGCGCGACCGATTGCCGTGACGCCGCCAGCCGCCGTCGCCAACGCGCCGGATAACCGGCCGGTCAGCACGCCGCCGCTGGCGGGCAATGACGCCGATTACGATGCAGGATCGCTGGCATGAGATTTATCGACACCCACTGCCACTTTGATTTTCCGCCATTTGTCACCGCTGCCGAACACAGTATCGCGCAGGCGGCGCAGGCGGGTGTGGAACGCATCATCGTGCCGTGCGTGGATGCCAGCCGTTTTGCCGTGGTGAGCCAGCTGGCGCAGCAGCATCCGGCGCTGTATAGCGCGCTCGGGCTGCACCCGATCAATATTGCGCAACATCAGGATGACGATCTCGATCGCCTTGAGCAGTACCTGCAAACGCCGGATGCAAAACGCGTGGCGATGGGGGAAATCGGGCTGGATCTGTATATGGAAGCGCCGGATTTTGCGCGGCAAACCCGGCTGCTGGAGGCGCAGCTGAAGCTGGCAAGGCGCTATGATTTGCCGGTGATCCTGCATTCGCGACGTACGCACGATCAGCTGGCGCAGCATCTGCGCCGTCACGACGTGCCGCGACGCGGCGTGGTGCACGGCTTTGCCGGTAGCCAGCAGCAGGCGGAGCGTTTCATCGCCCTTGGCTACGCGATTGGTGTCGGCGGCACCATTACCTATACGCGCGCCAGCAAAACCCGCCACACCATCGCCAGCCTGCCATTGCAGGCGCTGCTGCTGGAAACCGATGCGCCGGATATGCCGCTGCACGGTTTTCAGGGCCAGCCAAATCGCCCGGAGCGCGCGCGTAATGTGTTCGAAGTATTGTGCCAGCTGCGCCCGGAACCGCCCGATGAGATCGCCGATGCGCTGTGGCACAACAGCCTGCGTTTGTTCGCCCTGCCGGATTGAGTATTGATCCTGCGCCTGCCGCCCTCTCACTTTATCTAATAGCGCCATCACGGTTAATGGCCGTTGCAATTGTGCCAGCGGCGCAATTTCTTGCGCGATGAATCGCGTCGCTGCAACGCCTCTGCCACTTCTGATGATCTGCTGACAACTCCCGCTCTGTCGCAAATTAACTACGCTTTAACGATATCCGATACCTTTTTGCGGCAACATTTGTGATAATAATCACAATGGCATCATGCCGCGCTGTTCGGCAAAATAGCGATTTAATGTGATTAAAATCGCTAAATGCATGTATATCAGAGCGCGGTTTCCTTTTCCTTGTGACAAACCTCGCAATTCCACGCGGCGTGGTTTGTTATAATTATCACATTCTCCGGTGAGCAGATTTCACCGGCCTGACTTTGGAGAGCACCATGACCGATCTGAACGCGGCCGCGCAGCGCGCGCTGCAACTGATGGACCTGACCACCCTGAACGAAGACGACACCGATGAAAAAGTGATCGCGCTGTGCCATCAGGCGAAATCACCGGCCGGTAACACGGCGGCGATCTGTATCTATCCGCGCTTTATCCCGATTGCACGTAAGACGCTGCGCGAGCAGGGCACGCCGGAAATTCGTATCGCGACCGTCACTAACTTCCCGCACGGTAACGACGACATCGACATCGCGCTGGCGGAAACCCGTGCGGCAATCGCCTATGGCGCGGATGAAGTTGACGTGGTGTTCCCGTACCGTGCGCTGATTGCCGGTAATCGTGACGTCGGCTTTGCGCTGGTAAAAGCCTGTAAAGAGGCCTGCGCGGCGGCGAACGTGCTGCTGAAAGTGATCATCGAAACCGGCGAGCTGAAAGAGGAAGCGCTGATTCGTGCGGCGTCCGAAATCGCGATCGATGCCGGCGCGGATTTCATCAAAACCTCTACCGGTAAAGTGCCGGTCAACGCCACGCCAGAGGTGGCGGCGATCATGATGCAGGTAATCCGTGACAAAGGCGTGCAGCAGCAGGTGGGCTTCAAACCGGCTGGCGGCGTGCGCACGGCGGAAGATGCCGCTATCTACCTGCAGCTGGCCGACGACATCCTCGGCAGCGGCTGGGCGGATGCGCGTCATTTCCGCTTCGGCGCTTCCAGCCTGTTAGCCAGCCTGCTGAATACCCTGGGTCACGCTACGGCGACCAGCAAAGCCGGTTATTGATCCACGCGGTCGCTAAAATGGCGGCCCACGGCGTCACTGCCGTCAGGTGCGCATTGCTGCGCAACTGGCGGCTGTCATTCAGCGATACATCGCTTTTCCGGGGAGGCAACCTTGTTCCTGCCACAAGAAATTATTCGTAAAAAACGCGACGGTCAGCCGCTGAGCGAAGCGGAAATCCGCTTTTTCATCAACGGCGTGCGTGATAACAGCGTGTCTGAAGGGCAAATCGCCGCGCTGGCGATGACGATTTATTTTCATGACATGAACCTGGAAGAGCGCGTGGCGCTGACCATGGCGATGCGCGATTCCGGCACGGTGCTCAACTGGCAGGCGCTGAATCTCAACGGACCGATTGTTGATAAACATTCGACCGGCGGCGTGGGCGATGTCACTTCGCTGATGCTGGGTCCGATGGTGGCGGCCTGCGGCGGCTACGTGCCTATGATTTCCGGGCGCGGCCTCGGCCACACCGGCGGCACGCTGGATAAGCTGGAAGCCATTCCCGGCTTTGATATCTTCCCCAGCGACGATCGCTTCCGTCAGATCATCAAACAGGTCGGCGTTGCCATTATCGGTCAGACCAATTCGCTGGCGCCGGCGGATAAGCGGTTCTACGCCACGCGCGATATCACCGCCACTGTGGATTCTATTCCGCTGATCACCGCCTCGATCCTCGCCAAAAAATTAGCCGAAGGATTAGACGCGCTGGTGATGGATGTCAAAGTCGGATCCGGGGCGTTTATGCCAACCTTTGAGGCCTCGCAGCAGCTGGCGCAGGCGATTGTCGGCGTCGCCAACGGTGCGGGATGCAAAACCACCGCGCTGCTCACCGACATGAATCAGGTGCTGGCATCGAGCGCCGGTAATGCGCTGGAAGTGCGCGAAGCGGTGCATTTCCTCACCGGCGAGGCGCGCAATCCGCGGCTGCTGGAGGTCACGCTGGCGCTGTGCGCTGAGATGCTGATCTCCGGCAAACTGGCGGCGAACGAAGCCGAAGCGCGGCAAAAACTGCAGCAGGTGCTGGATAACGGTAAAGCGGCTGAGGTGTTTGCCCGCATGGTGGCGGCGCAGAACGGCCCGACGGATTTCATCGAGCAGATGGACCGCTACCTGCCGGCACCGATGCTGAGCAAAGCGGTGTACGCCGATCGTCCCGGCATCGTCAGCACCATGGACACGCGGGCGCTGGGCATGGCGGTGGTGGCGCTGGGCGGTGGCCGTCAGCGCGCCAGCGACAGCATTGATTACAGCGTGGGCCTCAGCGACATGATCACGCTGGGCAGTGAAGTCAATGTGCAGCAGCCGCTGGCGGTGATTCATGCCGCATCGGAAGCGCAGTGGCAGCAGGCCGCTGCGGCAGTGAAAGCGGCGATAACGCTCAGCGACCACGCTCCGGAGGCCACGCCGGTGGTGTATCGCCGCATCAGCGAATAGTGGCGTAACTGCGTGCCAGGCAGCGGCCGTTCGGGTATACTGATCTGATCGCTTTTTTTTGACTTGTCATCGCGCTATGGCGCAGGAGACTTGCATGAAACGTGCTTTTATTATGGTTCTCGACTCCTTCGGGATTGGTTCCAGCAAAGACGCCGATAAATTCGGTGATGAAGGATCGGATACGCTCGGCCATATCGCCGAAGCGTGCTTTGAAGGCCGCGCCAATGAAGGCCGCGAAGGTCCGCTGCATCTGCCCAACATGACCGCGCTCGGCCTTGGCAAAGCGGCGGAACTCTCTACCGGCCGCTTCCCGCCGGGACTGGATCCGCAGGCGGAAATTATCGGCGCGTACGCCTACGCCAGCGAACTCTCTTCGGGCAAAGATACGCCGTCCGGCCACTGGGAAATCGCCGGGGTGCCGGTGCTGTTTGACTGGGGCTATTTCAGCGACAAAGAGAACAGCTTCCCGCAGGAGCTGCTGGATACGCTGGTAAAACGCGCCGATCTGCCGGGCTACCTCGGCAACTGCCACTCCTCCGGCACGGTAATTCTCGACCAGCTGGGCGAGGAGCACATGAAAAGCGGCAAGCCGATTTTCTACACCTCGGCAGATTCGGTGTTCCAGATTGCCTGTCATGAAGAGACCTTTGGCCTCGATCGCCTGTACGCGCTGTGTGAAATTGCGCGTGAAGAGCTGACCAACGGCGGCTATAACATCGGCCGCGTAATCGCGCGTCCGTTTGTCGGCGATAAAGCCGGTAACTTCCAGCGTACCGGTAACCGTCACGATCTGGCGGTCGAACCACCGGCACCGACCATGCTGAAAAAGCTGGTGGATGAGAAGGGCGGCGAAGTGATTTCAGTGGGTAAAATCGCTGATATCTACGCGGAGCAGGGCATCACGCAAAAAGTTAAAGCCACCGGTCTGGATGCACTGTTTGACGCCACCATTGAGCAGATGAAGAAGGCGCCGGACAACTCGATAGTGTTCACCAACTTCGTCGATTTTGACTCGACCTGGGGCCATCGCCGCGATATCGCCGGTTATGCCGGTGGGCTGGAGCTGTTTGACCGTCGTCTGCCAGAGCTGATGGCGCTGGTGAAAGAGGGCGATATCCTGATCCTCACCGCTGACCACGGCTGCGATCCGAGCTGGCATGGCACAGAGCACACGCGCGAGCACATCCCGATTTTGATCTATGGTCCAGAAGTAAAACCGGGCTCGCTGGGTTACCGCGATACCTTCGCCGATATCGGCCAGACCATCGCCAGCTATTTTGGCCTGTCCAGCATGGACTACGGCAAAAGCTTGCTGTAAAACAGCCACCACTTTTTGATAAGGAAGAACAACAATGGCAACTCCTCATATTAATGCCGAAATGGGCGATTTCGCGGACGTGGTGCTGATGCCAGGCGATCCGCTGCGTGCAAAACACATTGCCGAGACTTTCCTCGACGATGTTGTCGAAGTGAACAACGTACGCGGCATGCTGGGCTTCACCGGGACTTACAAAGGCCGCAAAATCTCCGTGATGGGCCACGGTATGGGTATCCCATCCTGCTCGATCTACACCAAAGAGCTGATCACCGATTTCGGCGTGAAGAAGATCATTCGTGTGGGTTCCTGCGGTGCAGTGCGTGCAGACGTGAAACTGCGTGATGTGGTGATTGGTATGGGTGCCTGCACCGACTCAAAAGTTAACCGCATGCGTTTCAAAGATCACGATTTTGCCGCCATCGCGGATTTCGACATGGTGCGTAACGCGGTTGACGCAGCTAAAGCGCTGGGTGTGGACGCGCGCGTCGGTAACATCTTCTCGGCTGATTTGTTCTATACGCCGGACCCGCAGATGTTCGACGTGATGGAGAAGTACGGCATCCTCGGTGTGGAGATGGAAGCGGCCGGCATCTATGGTGTGGCGGCAGAGTTTGGTGCCAAAGCGCTGACCATCTGTACCGTGTCGGATCATATCCGTACGCACGAGCAAACCACCGCGGCAGAGCGTCAGACGACGTTCAACGATATGATTAAGATCGCGCTGGAGTCGGTGCTGCTGGGGGATTGATTTTCCTCGCTCTTCCTTCGCCCTCACCCTAACCCTCTCCCGCCCGCGGGAGAGGGGACCGATCGAGCAACGGTTAATGCCTGCGCGCGGGAGAGGGGACCGATCGGGCAACGTTTATTAGCCGGTCAACGCCCCGTCCCGCATTCCTGACGCAGCCGCTCCACCGTAAACATCTGACACACTTTTACCCAGGCTTGTGCATCTTCCTGCTGGCTCTGCGGCGATCTCTCCCTATCATTAGCGTGATAATGAAGAGACTAAACCCCTGATGAATTTCCGCAATTTCGAAGCCGAAGAGAAACTTTTTGTGCGCCGCGCGCTGGTGGCGTTTGCCCTGGTTGTTATCTGCTTCACCATTCTTGGCATCAACCTGTATCGCTTACAGGTGGATCAGCACAGCTATTACCAGACACGTTCCAACGAGAACGACATCAAAATGATCCCCATCGCGCCGACGCGCGGGCTGATTTTCGATCGCAACGGCATCCCGCTGGTGCGCAACGTCACCTGGTACGACATCCTCGTCACGCCGTACAAAATCGACAACATGCAGGCGACGCTGAAGGCGCTGACGCCCATCGTCGATCTGACACCGGATGATATCGAAACCTTTGAGCATGAACTGAAGCAGAGCAGCCGCTATAAACCGGTGGAGCTGAAGGCCGAGCTCACCGACGAAGAGGTGGCGCGCTTCTCGGTCAATCAGTTCCGCTTCACCGGGGTCACCATTGACACCTATCAGGATCGGGAATACCCGTACGGCGCCGATCTGGCGCACGTGGTCGGCTACGTGTCGAAGATTAACGACAATGATTACAAGCGGCTCAATGCCGAGGGCGTCGGCGAAAACTATGCCGCCGACCATAACATCGGCAAGCAGGGTATTGAGGGCTACTACGAATCCCTGCTGCACGGCAAGACCGGCTATCAGGAAGTGGAAGTAGATAACCACGGCCGCATCGTGCGCGTACTGAAAGAGGTGCCGCCGGTGGCGGGCAAAAACATCTGGCTGACGCTGGATCTGCATCTGCAGCAGTATGTGGAGAGCCAGCTGGCCGGGCAGCGTGCGGCGGTGCTGATTGAGGATCCGCACGATGGCGGCGTGCTGGCGATGGTCTCCAGCCCGAGCTACGATCCCAACCCGTTCGTGAAGGGCATCAGCTACAAAGCCTATAAAACGCTGCTGCAGGATAAAAACCTGCCGCTGATCAATCGCGTCACCCAGGGGCTGTATCCACCGGCATCCACGGTAAAACCCTACATGGCGATGTCGGCGCTGCTGAGCAAAGTGATTACGCCGGGCACCACCTTCTTTGGCGCGCCGACCTGGACGCTACCGGGCACCGATCGCAAATACCGCGACTGGAAAAAGTCCGGCCACGGCATGCTCGACGTCACCAAAGCGATTGAAGAGTCCGCCGACACCTTCTTCTATCAGGTGGCGTTCATGATGGGCATCGACCGCATCCACAGCATGCTCAGCCAGTTCGGCTACGGCAAACCTACCGGTATCGATTTGAATGAAGAGTACGCCGGGCTGCTGCCGAGCCGCGAATGGAAGCAGAAAGTGCATAAACATACGTGGTATCAGGGCGATACCGTATCGGTGGGCATCGGTCAGGGCTACTGGATCGCCACGCCGATTCAGATGGTGAAAGCCATGGTGGCGCTGATCAATAACGGCCGGGTGATTAATCCGCACCTGCTGGCTAAAGCACAGCGCGGCACCTGGCAGCAGGTTTACCAGCCGACCGCGCCGCAGCCGCAGATTGGCGATGCGAAGTCACCGTACTGGTCGCTGGTGCGCCACGCCATGTTTGGTATGGCCAACGCGCCTAACGGCACCGGTTATAAATATTTCCATACCGCGCCGTACGGCATCGCCGCCAAGTCCGGTACGTCGCAGGTGTTTAGCCTGAAGCAGAACCAGACTTACAACGCGAAGATGATTCCGGTGCGCCTGCGCGACCACATTTTCTATACCGCCTTTGCGCCGTTTAACAACCCGCAGGTGGCGGTGGCGCTGATTCTGGAAAACGGCGGTAACGAAGGCATTACGGCCGCGCCGGTGATGCGCAATATCCTCGACCACATCTTCCTGCCGCCGCCGGATAGCAGCGTGCCGATGCAGACGGCCAGCACCGCGCAGGTGCACTGATCAGCGGAAAAATACCCGGTTGCGGCCGTGGTGTTTGGCATCGTAGAGCGCGGCATCGGCATTGCTGTACAGCGTGTCAAAATCGGAGCCCGGCTTACCGTAGCTCACGCCGAGGCTGGCGGTCACCAGCTGCTGCGGCAGCACCGCCAGCGGCGAGGCGTTAAGCGAGGCGTGGATCGCACCGGCGACAATCACCGCGTCGGACAGGCGATAGTGCGGCAGCAGCACGGTAAACTCTTCGCCGCCGATGCGGCCAATGCTGGCGCCGGCCGGGCAGTGCGCCTGAATGCGCGTCACCAGCCCGCAAATCACCTTATCGCCCATCGGATGGCCGTATTCGTCGTTGATCTTCTTGAAGTGGTCGATATCCAGAATGATCAGTGCCGCCGGACCGCTCTCCAGCGTCTGGCTGATGCGCTGAATAATCGCGCCGCGATTCCACACCGCCGTCAGCGGATCGTGGCTGGCTTTGTACTCCAGCTCCTGCGCCAGCTGGTTTAACTGCTCATTCACGCGGTTCAGCTCGCGCTCCGCGCGATCGCTGCGGGAGATCAGCCGCCAGGTTTCGCGCATCAGGCGCTGATAGTGGCGATTCAGGTGCAGCAGCGCCTCGCGGTAATCCTGCGCGCTCAGCGTGTTTTGCGCCGCCACATGCTGTGAGCGATTCAGCACCTCGCTCTCTTCACGGAACAGCTCATTGAGGTCCATCATGACGCCAGTTCCGCCTGCAGATTAACCTGCAGATCGGTAAAATCCAGCGCCAGTTCCTGACCAAACTCTTCCGCGATGTCATCTTCCGCATCAAACAGCCAGTTCAGCGTGACGCGCTGACCGCGCTGCGCCAGCTGGTTGAACAGATCGAACAGGCTGAACAGCATTTTGGTGCTGGAGCTGTTGAAGTAGCGCAGCGCGATAGTGACGACCACCGCGTCGTTGTCGGTGGGTTGCCACTGCTCAAGGGCATCCAGCAGCGGGCGATAAAACGCCGCCGCGTTCTCCGGCCACGACTCGCCGCGCAGCGCAAACTGGCGGGTGGCAAAATCAAAACTCACTTCGGGCGTGCTCTCAGTGGCAGCGATAATCAGGTTTTGCATACAACCTCAATCCTGGTGAATGGTGGCTTTAAGCCAAAACGTGGCGTAGCCGCTGGCGGGCAGCGGACGCAGTTCATACTCCAGCGGTTCACTGACGTCACGGGCAAGCGTCAGCAAACCGATATTGGCCCCTTTGCTGGTGGCGGGGCTCTCGGTGCGCAGACCGACACGGTAGGCCTGCTTAATTTCGTCGTTACTCATGGTTCGCAGCAGATCGAGCCAGTCGCGCAGCTGCTCGCAGGCGGCCTGTTCGACCTGATTACTGCTCTCCAGCACGTAGTTATCGCCATCCACGTGCAGCGTTACGGTGCCAAAGCGAAAGTGCTGTTCGGCGTGGCTCAGGGTACGGCTGTCCTGCGAATAGCGCAGAATGTTCTGCACAATCTCGACAAAGCTGGAGAACAGCCGGCGGCGCACTTTCAGCGGGGCCTGCTGGTTTTCCAGAAACACTTTGACCACTTCACCCATCGCGGTGATGTTCTGCGGCGAAAAGAAGCCGGTATAGTGCAGCGCAACGCTGTCGGGCGGCAGGTGCGTGCCGGTGGAAGCTGGATGCATAAGAGGCTCGTTAATAACGCAGGCCAAACCAGGTGACGTCATCGCGTCGCGGCTGGTTGCCCTGCCAGTGAAGAAATGCCTGCGCAAACGCCGCGGAGAGCTCGGCCATCGGCAGGGTTTTATGTTGTGCAATGACCGTCTGAATCCGCTTTTTGCCGAACATGATTTGCCGCGCGCCGCCGGGTTGATCGGTCACGCCGTCGCTCATAACCAGCAGCACATCGCCGGGCTGCAGTGTGCGCTGCTGCTGCGGCCAGCAATAGTCGTGCGGCGTATCGGTGTAGCCAACACCGACGCGATCGGCCTGCAGCGCGGCGGCTTCACCCTGTAGCGGCTGCAGCACGGCGTGCATGCGCGCGCTGGCCCAGCTCAGCTGATGGCTGGCCGTCTCCAGCCGCAGCGCAATCGCATCGCAGCCGTCGTTGGACAGCGAGGTCTGCTGCGAGGCGTTAAGCTGGCCCAGGGTTTGTTTGATGTGGTGGTTAAGCGCCTGCAGCAGGGCAGACGGCGTACGATGGTTGTGCTGCAGCGCACGCTCCAGCGCCGCATGCAGAATCACCGTCATAAACGCGCCGGGAATGCCGTGACCGGTGCAGTCGGCAATCAGCGCCAGCCAGCCGTGCTCGTCACGGTGAAAGGCGTAATAGTCGCCGCCCACGCCGTCACGCGGCTGCCAGTGCAGGCACCAGTCGCTCAGCTGCTGCGCCATCTGCTGCCGCGAGCGGTCCAGCATCGCGTCCTGAATCACCCGCGCGTAATCGATGCTCTGTAAAATCTGCTGATGCTGCTGCGCCTGCAAATCGGAGACGGTACGAATCAGGTCTATGCCGAGGCCGATGCCAATATAGCGGCCCTGTTCAGTCACGATAAAACCATCGGTCACTGATTTATCCCCGCTGGCGACCACCTGCTGCGCGACCCGATCGAGTTCGGTTTCGGCATCGATCACCAGCGGTTGCTTATCCATAAAGGCGATACAGCTTTTACGATCGTACAGCTCGCGGAAGAACGGGCGCGTCATTTGCGACAGAAAGATGTGGCGGTTAATCATGCCGAACGGCGTGCCGTTTTCCACCACCGGCAGGCCAATCAAATCTTTGTGTTCGCTAAACAGCGCCATTACCGCCGTGTTGTCCATCGCTGGCGTGACGAACGGCACCGCAATACACAGCGAACGCGCGCGGGCACGACCCGTCAGGGCGCTAAGCCCGGTGCGGAAATCAGGCTGCTGCATGAGAAAGAGTCTGGCGTTGATTAGGAATAATCTTAGGTTACGGCACGGCGATGACACTTTTATGTCACCGCCGGCCAGCGCACGCTGCTGCGCTTACTGCGGGGCTTTTAGCGCATCGGCGACGTGGCTGATGGCGCGCACCACCTCACTGGAGCTGCCACGAATTTCGGCAATCACACCGCCCGCCTGCTGCGCGAGCACTACGCCCTGATCGGCACGTTTCAGGTTCGACGCGATGCCTTTCTGCGCCTTATCCGCCAGCAGGTGGTTATGCCTCACCCGATTCTCGATTTCGCTGGTGGCGCGATTGATGTTCGCCGCGAGGGTGCGCACTTCACTGGCGACCACGGCGAAGCTGCGGCCATGCTGACCGGCGCGCGCGGCTTCCACTGCCGCATTGAGCGCCAGCAGATTGGTTTGGTCGGCAATGCGACGAATGCTCTCCACGATGGCGCCGATGCGATCGGAAGAGTCGCTCAGATCGTTGATATCCCCTGAAATACCGTGCAGTTCGCTGGCCAGCGCATTGATATTCTGCACGCTGTTCTCAATGACCGCCGCACCCTGTTGTGTGCTTTCGCTGGTGTGCAGCGCGGTTTGCCATGCCTGCTGCGCTGCTTCGCGCTCCAGCTGGTTCTTTTCCACCTGCGCGGTAACGTCGGTGGCGAACTTCACCACTTTGTACAGCTCGCCGGCGCTGTTAAACACCGGATTATAGGTGGCGCGCAGCCAGACGGTATTGCCCTGCTTATTGACGCGCTCGAACTGGCCGGAGATATATTCACCCTGATTGAGCTTGTGCCAGAAGCGGCGATAGGCCTCGCTGGTGCGCATGTCGGGCGGACAGAACAGGCTGTGATGGCGACCGATGATCTCATCAGCGCGATAGCCCATGGTATTGAAGAAATTATCGTTGGCCATCAGCACTTCACCTTTGAGGTTGAAGGCAATCACCGCCATCGAGCGCTCAATGGCGGTGGTCATGGCGCGCTGCTCCTGCGCATCCATGATGCGCGCGGTGATATCACTCGCCAGCTTAACGATTTTAATCACCCGGCCGTGACGATCCTGCACCGGTACGTAGTTGGCTTCCAGCCAGATCGGACGGCTGTGCTTCGCCACGCGCAAAAACTTATCGCTGAAGCCTTCGCCGCGATTCAGACGCTGCCAGAACTCGCGATACTGCGGTGACTGCACCATATCCGGCGTGCAGAACAGGCTGTGATGCTGGCCGACAATTTCTGCCAGCGTGTAGCCCATGCGCTCCAGAAACAGCGCATTGGCGGTGAGGATGTGACCATCAGGCGTAAACTCAACCATGGCGATGGCCTCCTGCAGCGAACTGAGCGTTGCGCTGCTGTGGCTGCGTTTCTGCCACGCGAGGCGCGACAGGATTCCCGATGTAATAGTGCTGAACATGGTGGACCTTATTATGGTTATGGGATGTCAGCACGGTTATCGGCGTGAGTGGCTAAAAATTCACCACTAAATGACGCGGTTGCGCAGGTTTTTACCATCGGGTCCGGCGGTTGCTGCAAAAGGCAGCAGTCAGCTGATTTTTACCGAAAAGCGTTTGACGGTTCGGCGCGAGTAAGGTTTAATGCGCCCCGTTGCCCGGATAGCTCAGTCGGTAGAGCAGGGGATTGAAAATCCCCGTGTCGGTGGTTCGATTCCGCCTCCGGGCACCACTCTTCAGAGCCTGTTCGTTAGGTGTTGAGATCCTTAACGGGCATGACAGTGGTCCCCAGCATGATGTTGGTAGTTTGCTTACCGCACCATTGTTGAACATGGGACTTAAAGTCCGGAGGATGTTCGTGCATCCTCTGGACTTCTCAAATCCTTAAAAAATACTTCAGCATCGTATTTACCTTTAGAAATGTTTTCTGTCAATCTTTTGTAAAGGTTTGCCTCCCTTTTTTTCCTCTATAAGAATCATATCGTTAAAATTTGACTTAAGATTACTCTTAGGTCACTTCCAGCTGTTCGAGAACGATCCTGACCTTGTTAATGTCGCTCTCTACGTATTGCAGAGTGACTGCAGGCGTTGAATGGCCCAGAAGATCCTGAGCCATTTTCAGGTTTCTGTCAGGCATACTCATCAGATTTGTAGCTATTGTGTGCCGGAATCGATGAGGGCTCACAACAAAACCACATTCATTTGAAAGCCGGCGAAAAAATGCACGCAATGGTGGATTATCCATGTTTTCACTTGTCTCATTTCTGCGGCCATCAAATCGGGATAAATTGAAAAGCTGATCCTCCATCTTTGCTCCTCTTTCCAGAGAACGGTTATAAAGCATTTCTAATCTTGGTCTCAGATGACGCGTGATCGGAACAAGATGCTCGCGATGGTTTTTTGCTCCTTCCGGTCGAAGGCTTATCCAGTTATGCATAAAATTAACGTCACACAATCGTATATGCAGAAGCTGATTCTGCCTCATACCTGTCCTTCGTAAAGCATCCAGCACGGTAAGCCAGAACCATGCAGGTCTCAATGCCGACCTGTGGTTATAGTTTTTACCATACTGTTCATCCGCCTCCCTAGCCTCCATTAAAAGATATATTTTATTAATCTGGATATCAGTTAGGGTTTTCTTTCGCTTTACATCTGGCCGTGCAATCTTGCCATTAAAGGGATTTTTGGTTGCCGAAATATAACGTTCCTCTATTGCAAAGTTGAACAATGCTCTCATGTGTGTGAGCTTATTGTTCCATGTGGTTTTTGTTAGACCCTCCACATTAATCACATGTCTGCGCCAGTTTAAAACCAACCTGTCATCAACATCAGCAGGAGATATGGCTGCTCCAGCAAAGTTCAGGAAAGTCTTTAATACTTTTCTGTAACTCCATTCAGTTGCAACTCGAAGAGTTTTACTAAAAAAATATCCTTCAAGAAGTTCATCAAATGAACACGAATCTTTCATTTTGACCTCAATTTTATAAATGATCCCCAACCAGTCATTTCCTGGCTGAAAGCCATGTGCTGTCCGAAGGACAGCTCCCTTTTTTAAATAAAATGTCGGCATTAATCATATAGCCTGACACTTTTGTAAAACGACCACTCTTATCCAGAGTATCGTATTGATGGTAATGAAATAACCCCTTACCATTTCGTGAATGGTGTACGTTCAGTGCCTCAAAACTTTTTTGTAGTCTGGCCTTATCCGTATCGCTGCCTCCTGCAGTCGTGGTGTAACGGTAAAAACAGGCCGGTGAGACCACAAAAACAAACTGCGCCAGAACGTGAAGCAGACTGTCCTTTTGATTTACGCTCAGCCTGCCGTCCTCAATGCTGTCCCTGATCCACTCAAGAAAGAGCACACCGGATTCTTCTCCCTTATCTCTCCTGTTTTCATCGGAATGAAACACCTCAGTTGTAATTGGCGTGGCTGGACGATTATCCGAAGAAGAATTATCCAATGCCGTAGCAGTTTTCCCTTCAGCCATTAAATCAAGCAATGACAGGAGATTCTCCGTATAGCCCTGCGTCTGCTCTTCTTCTCCCTTACTGATGGCGTTTTCTGCAGAAAGCAGGGCTTCCTCTGCTGTGAGTGCGGATTCCAGCACCAATGAAGGAGCAGGCGGGACAATCTTCTCAGGCGACAACTCACTTTCCTGAGCAGAACTGTAGTCCAAAAATACATTTTTTATTGGCACTAAAATACCTTCAGCATTATCGAGACTGGACAATGAGTTAGGTTTTACTTCATATAATTTCGGGGGGGTATGGTCTGTTACAGATGTTATATTAACCAGAGAGGCCTGCTGCGGTTTTTGCCCGGACATTACGGTCTCATTTGAAAGACAGCAGCTGCTCAGGGCATCGTTCACAATACTGGTTAGTGTCCCGGCTTCGGCACGGCGTCCCGACAGAAAGAGCAGGAGTGTATCAGACAGAGCGGGCCAGCGCTGAAGCCACAACAGGGCCGTCTCAGGCAATAGTCTTAGCGCCACAAATACGCAGTTCATCTCGCCTGAGGGTTCAGTGGTCTGCCTGACCCGCCACTGATCTCCGGGCACGCTCAGGCCGGGATACCAGACCCGACCGTTCTTCAGAGCCCCCTCCACCTGCATCAGCCAGGGCAGATGATGGAACAGCCCGGCCCAGTATGCCGCACAGACCCAGCCGGGCGTTTGCTCAGCCTGTTCTTCAGGCGTGGCGCCTGCTGGCAGCATCATGCCGCGGACCAGCCTGACCGCACGCGCGGCCACGTTCAGGCTTAGTTCATTAAAACCTCCGGGACCAGAGTACGGGCCGGACCAGGCAGCCGGGCAGGCCTGCACCCGTGCCGCCATCTCCTCCAGAGGCCTGAGCCACCAGGCTTCAGTGACTTCCTTTGAAAGCGGACTGTTTTCTGTCAGCACCCGGATAAGACGACGGTACTCGTTTGTCTGAAGCTGCGCACTGCCCGTCAGAGCTGGGTGCCAACTACCATCAGCAACAGGCCGGGGGGATGTGTCGCCCTTAGATAGTCCCTCTACGTGCTGGTTTTCCTGTCTGCCCCTGCCTGTTAACCAGTTAAGTCCAATCACCGTCACCTCCGCCGTAATATGCCTGCTGAATATGACGCTAAGCTAAAAGCTCTCCGGACAATTTCAACCGGAAACCCGTAACCGTCTCTGACAGAAATCCTGCTTGTTAAAATGTTCAGAAGTGGTTTCAGATTTTCTGGGTGATCTGGTAACACCGTGATGCTTTCCTGCATACCTCTGATTACACCGGTATCGCGAACCATCGTATGCAGCAATTCTTTGTTTTGTTTTTTTTTATGATCTGGCTGGCACTGTGCGGGACGATGAGCCTGAGTTTCACCCTCCAGGGCACATCCACCGGGTTTTATCTGGTATGGGTGCTGCTGTTCCTTCTTCCCTTTCTCCTTCGCCCGCTCGCATGGGCAGAGCGGCAGTTAAGACCGGCGCTGACGCTGATCCGCCATCGTCGCAGTCGGGCGTGGGTGCACCTCGCCCCCTGGCAGCCCACCACAGATCTGACGCCAGAGCGGGTCCATCAGTTCTGGCAATGCGTGAAGGCGTCAACCCGACAGGCTCTGGAAAAGTACCACATCGTTATCATCTCCTCGCACCTTCTGACCGACATTCGTGCTCGCCGGATGCTGGCCTGTATCGCTGAAGGTGGGCTTACCGTCCATCACCGCACTTACCGTATCCCTTTTACACCAGCGATGAGGGCGCTGATGCAGCTGGAAATTCTCTTCCGGCAGTGGCGCTGGCGCACGGAATTCCGTAGGGAATGGCCCGTGCTGATACTACGACGTAAATCTTCCTAGTCGGAAAAATAATTTCGGGTGTTAGGGCATTTAGGGAATGTACACACTGACTACACACATGCATTCGAATTGAACGATCATGTGCAGTCCTTCATTCCATAGGCTGTTAATATGAAAAAAATTCTCTCCATTATGACCCTTTTAATAACGCTAACCTGCTGCAGCGGCAATAACCTCACAAGCTATCTCAACCCTGTCAGTCAGCAACCGGTAACAGGCGACGAAGAGTCGGCAACACGCAATAATATGGTGTGAAAGTCTGGCCCGATTCCTGTTGATACGGCTGCTATGAACCTTAAACAGCATTACGGGTTTGTATCGGACATCTATCTCTCTGCGCACGTAACAGCTGTCAGGGTAATGCAGGCTGGTCAGCATTGGCGATCGCTGAAGGCACCAGTTGGCAGGCACAGCCGGGTATGGCCATACGCTGCTGGCCATGCTCATCAAAGCCTGAAACAAGCCCGTTACGGTTAAGGTAGATGCCGGACATGGCTAGGCTCAGGCGTAGCTGCCTGCGGTCGCTCCACCCGCTCTCTGCCAACACCTGATATATCCAGCAGGTGAGCTTGACCACGTGCAGCGCGTGCTGCCGCCGGAACAGGTCGTTCTGAGCCTTCAGGTTGCCGTTACCGGCCCGCCAGGGGTAGTCCGGCTGGCCGGGAAGGTCGGCGTGCAGCCCTTTCTCACGGCCCTCCCGCAGCAGCCTGTTGATATCGCTGGCCAGCTCCTTCGGAAATTGCCGCTACTTATCAACCATCGCCAGCTAAACGGCCGAGAGAGAGCCGCACTATGAGAACGGCGCCAGAAGGAGATTACTTTACGTACTGCCAGATGTGCCTGGGTACCCGGTCAAACAGCTTGCCAGCGGCAAGCTCGGCCTTTCGATGGTCATAAGCCGACGTCATCGCAAATTCTTCATCAGGGTCGCCGGTATAGCTCAGGTGCTCATAAACCCTCTCCAGCGTTTCCAGATTCTGGTATCGCCGGAACTTTAGCAGCCATTCGGTACGGTTCATCCATATTCCACATGTTAATTATGAGTCAGCGAAGGGGCCGGATAATGAGACTATCCGGCAAAAATAAAAACTGGCAATAAGCTGATTTACCTTACTTTTTCGATAAACAGCATCGGTACTCGGCGGTAAATAACTCAACGGCCGCAGCGGAAAACATCAGCTGGCTGCCGTAAGATTTGATCGCCACGGGCAGGGCAATGCCCCGGAGCGGTTTTCCGGCACTGGCAGCCTGCCAGAGTGCCAGCGGCGCGATACCGGCCTGGCGAGCGAATGCGTCCAGTGATACCAGCGGCTCATCGGCATCCGGAGCAGAGGGTACAGATGAACGGGTCTGCCACTGCTTTAAGAAGGCTACAGCCTCCTCCTGCAGGAACATCACGGCAGCGCCGCGCACCTGACGACGTCGGGGGAGAGTAAAGCCTGCCAGCACCCCGTCCGTGCGCGTCGCCTGTAGCAGGTCGCCCGGCCGGATGCCGAGCATCTCGGCAAAGAGATCCAGTCGAATATACATGTCTTACCTCTTTCTGGTGTGTGAAAGGCAGTCCATCGCGGGTCCCGGGCATAAATGCTACGGTGACTGAGATTAATCCTGGGTGGAAAAGTATAGATGCCACAGGAGAGACCGCCAGACCAGTACGTGGATGTCACACAACGTAACAACAATTTCAGTTATTCAGCAGGTGCCATGGACCCGCTATGACGCCTGCTGAACAGGAGAATAAACAGTATCTTCAGGCGCCTGCCAGCGGCTCCGCAATTAACATCGCGGACAGGCTCTGCTCATGCGTCATATCATCGGGCAGGAGCAACTCTATGCCGAGGCAAGGGGGGCTAGCGTTTACGCCGCAGTGCCGGAAGCCCGCAGGCGACCGCTTAACGCAATCATCGACCGGAGCACGTCCGGTAGGCTGGCTGATCAAGCCATCAGCTACGTCAACCAGAGCATGTTCGGGCAGGGGGCGGTCGCCGCCAACGCCCTGCTGCGCATGATCAGCGTATGGTTTGCTCTCTCCGGGGGCAGCTGTGGTGCCGCTCGCATAACGACGGGCACTCCGGCCTGAAGGTTACGCAAGCGAACCAGCAGAAATGATAGAGCCGGCCGGGTATTACATTACATCAGGAAAAAAAACCGCCGGCGGCGGGAAAATTCGTTACGGGAAACATCTCATATCATTCTGTCATCTGAAAAAAATCAATTTCATCATAAGGTTAGTCTTATATACTGACAGTTCAGGGAGGCAACCAGCGGAACGGTTGCGCATGCGGAGGGATGATACGCCCTGCCGGACGGTGCATTAATTTCAGGTTGAACATACCGTGGCAGAGGCTACCATTGGTGGCAGAGTTCTCCGGCAGATACCGGCAAGGCCGGCATCTGCCCTGACTGAAACCAGGAATGTGGTGCAACGTAATGTACAGAACAGAAGATGAAAAACGGGCCGACACGAAGCTCGGTGAGGCGGTGCTTTTTTTACTCAGAGAGAAAGAACCGGTTAATGAGATAACGCTGCTCCTCCGGCTGCAGCAGATGCTGATGACGGAAAAGGATGCCGGCTGCAGAAAGGCAACCTTTTCCGCCATCCGCGAAGCCGAAGGGGCATTGCGCAGGCAGCATCAGGACGGTGCCGCCGGCCGCGTCCTGAACCGGACAGATGACCCGGAACGGGCTGACGTAACCGTCCCGGGTGCAGCGTTCAGGCACTGATTCACCGGCCATCCGGCTGTGTGTCAGCCGGTGGCCTGCTGAGTCCGCATCATCCATCCGTGTCTCCGGCGACGACGCGGATCGCCCGATCGTAAAGCTTTTTACGGCCGTCCACCGACCGCGCGGCCTCCTGCTCCAGGACGGTCAGGATCTGCTGCATGCCCACCTCTTTTCCTGACTTCAGCAGGGCCGAGACGGCCAGCCCTATTACTGACGCAATGCTTTCCGTATTATCCGGACTATCGCTACCCAATTCATACTCCTGACGCACAACTGGTGTCGTGCTTATATCGCCGGGAACGACGTCATTCGGGTCACCCGGCGGGGTTATGATGTTTCCCGCACCCGGCGAGAAGCGGTATCATGTGCGGGCACGCGCCAGCTTTTCCCGCAGCGCGGCGACCCGGCTGGTCAGCTCACCCAGCTCATCACAGGCCGTATCCATCACCGACACCATATCCGCGGGCACGCCGGCGGCCGTTATCTTCAGCCGGCGGCCCTGCTCCGTCAGGAAAACCAGCACGCGCCGCTCATCATGCTGCATGTCGCGCTGCCGGCAGATAACGCCGATCTTCTCCAGACGCTTCAGGAGCTGGCTGAGCGTGCCGGAGTCCAGCCGTACGCGCGCGCCGACCTCGGAGACCGTCAGGCCATCCTTTTCCCACAGCACCAGCAGCACCAGGTACTGCGGATAGGTCAGGCCCAGCGGCTTCAGCCGGGGCTGATAGAGTTTCGTCATGGCAAGGGATGCCGAGTAAAGCGCAAAGCACAGAAACTGGTCAATGGTTTCAGGTGCCGCTGCGGCAGGAACCGCATCGCAGTTTGCTGGAATGTCATCTTTCATATCATCACGTTTTCCGGATGGGGCCGGGTGCGGCGTGACAGCGTGCACCGGCCAGCGGTTCAGGGCGCCGGACACGCTTCTGTCAGTCAGTCTGCCTCACCGGCCGGACAGCAGCGATTCTGCGCCCCATCAGGGCGCGCACAGTATTGGGTCAGATTAAATTGATGTCAACGTGAAGCGGCTGGCCGGTTCAGCGCGTGGCGGCCGCACAGCGCATAAAGTTGTTTATCACCATAATCATCCGGCCTACTGCTATCAGGTCTGCGGTCAGCAGCAGATCCGTGCGGACCATCCGGTCCATCAGAACCCGGTCGTTCATCTGTGCCTGGATTCTGGCATAGAGGGCTGTCAGGTGCACCCAGTTGTTGGCAAACGTGTCTATGCTAAGGTATTCCCCCTCGCTGAGCTGCCGTAACAGCGCGTCCACGTCGGCCTTAAGAGAGGTGATCCGGTCCGGGCCGGCGAATACAGTATCGCTATCGTACGTCATACGCGGAAGGTCTCCACCATGCCGTGCAGGGCACGGGCCTGCTCTGACAGCGACTGCGATGCCGAAGAGGACTCTTCCACCAGGGCGGCGTTATTCTGCGTCACTCCGTCCATCTGACTGACGGCGATGCTGACCTGAGAGATACCCTGCATCTGCTCGCCGGAGGAGAGGGAAAGGCTGTCCATGGCGTCTGCCAGCTCGCCCACCATGCTGACAACCCTCAGGATACTCTCTCCCGTGCCGGCGGCCGCGGCCACGCCGCCTTCGACCTGGGAAACGGCCTGTTCAATCAGCAGCTTGATGTCCCGCGCCGCGCTGGCGCTGCGCTGGGCAAGTGACCTGACCTCCCCCGCCACAACGGCAAACCCCCGGCCCTCCTCGCCGGCGCGTGCAGCCTCTACGGCCGCATTGAGCGCCAGAATGTTTGTCTGGAAAGCAATGCCCTCAATGACCGAGGTGATGTCCCGGACCCTGACCGCGCTCAGCGAGATCTCGTTCATGGTCTCCGACATGCGCTGCACGTCAGCCTCACCCGCGCGGGCCAGCGAGGCGGTTTCGCGCGCCGTGCCCGCAGTCTGGTGCGCACCGGCCGCGTTGCTTTTCACCGTGGCGGTCAGCTGCTCCATGCTGGCTGCCGTCTCCTGCAGGGCGGCAGCCTGCTGCTCAGTGCGCGAGGACAGCTCGGTATTTCCCTGCGAAATTTCGTCTGCGGCGAGCGCCACCGAGGCGGACGCATCCTTAATCTGCGACACCAGCCCGCGCAGGTTAGCCTGCATGCCTTCCAGCGAGGCAAGCAGGCTGGAAGTATCGCCGCGGCGCAGCGTGACCGGAGAGGTCAGGTCACCGGAGGCGATGGCGGCGGCCAGCGCGCGGGCCTGAGCAGGTTCCCCGCCCAGCTGGCGCATCAGCATGCGGACGAGCAGATAACAGGTTGCTACCGACAGCAGAACGGACAGCAGGGCCAGGCCCGACAGGATAGCGGCCGTCCGGGCGGTGCGGGCACTATTTTCAGATACCGTATCCCGGCTCAGCTGCATCTCAATGTCCGTCAGGTCATCAAGGGGTGTAAGTAAAGCCTTCTGCGCCGGCCGGGCGGTGGCTATCAGAAACGCGGTAGCCTCCTGCTGGCGGTTATCCAGCCCCAGCTTTCCGGCCGTCATCAGGGTGGAAAGTGCGGCTCCCTCCGCTGAAAGCACTTTCTCCAGCGCAGCCTTCCCCTGTGCGGTAACGTTGCCGGACATGCTTCTTTGCAGTTGCTCACGATTACGGATATACGCATCACGCTGAGCAGTCAGGCGCTGCCACTCGGGCTGCATCTGTGCCGGGTCAGACAGCAGGGCCAGGTTGCGCGCGGCAATCGCCATGTCGCGCACGCCGTTCCGTATGTCCACGACCAGTGCAAAGCGCTTCATCTTCACGTCGACGGTGTCGTTCATCCCCTCCCTGGCCTGCCACAGTGCGTGAACGGCGATAGCTGTGCACAGGATAAAAAGCAGGATAAGCAAACCAAAGCCTGCGCTGAGGCGTGTTGAAATTTTCATCAGTTCTCCGGGAAACATTTGTTTGGTGAAGGGGTATCGGCAGAAGACGTTGATTCAGCAGGGTTGAGCACAACAAAATTGCACGCAATATAGTTTTGCACTGTCGTGGCAGGCAACCACATCACCTGAATATCCTGCTGCGCACGGTAATAACACCCGTCAGCGGATGGTCCCGGCATGCCTGAGCCGGTCAGGCCGACACCGGGTGAATGTTCCGTAGACCCTGCTTAGCCGGGCGTGCCGTGACGCACCGGCAGGGCTCGCTCAGCCCGCCCGGCTAAAGGCTATGCAGCCTTACTTGCCGGTAAAGTGCTGCCGGCACCGAAAACCGCAACCGGACCGGATGCAGTCAGATCGGTTGCATGCTCTGCGGAAACCGGCTGGCTGAAGAGGTAACCATGACCTGTCTGCTGGCAACACATCGCCTGAGCCCCGCCCCGTTCGTAGTAGGACTTACCTCACTGCATCTGCAAAAGCAGCCTCTCGGGTCATTAATGGGATCCCGCACCTACTATCAGGGCAGAGCAGGCGGCTGGCTGATATGAACACACATAATGCCGGACGATCAGCGTATGTCTGATTTGTCAGTGTCCGCAGCAAAACTTTTTATGCGCATCTGCAGGCGGGAAATCTGCCCGGTGATGTCAGCTGTTCTTTCGGCCAGCCCCCTGATAGCGCTGGCGATAACAGAAAATCCCCTGCCGTGTATTCCGGCCCTTGCGGCTTCAATACTTGCGTTGAGCGAAATGAGTTTAATTTGCGCTGCAATGCTTCCGTTTTCAGATACCAGTTCCGCAATTTCTTTAGCGGTTTCAGCTGTCTGGATATTCCGCCTGATTTCACTTTCTTCGTGCTGCAACCGGTCTTTACGCCCCTGAATGTCAATAAGCGCACCGACAGCACGCAGTGGCGTCCCGTCTGCCGCGCGCTTTGTCTGGCCCCGGGCCTGAAACCACCGGTATTCCCCGCTGCGCAGTTTAAGGCGATACTCGATATCAAAACCGGTTTTACCGCTGAAGTCCATGAGATGGCTGACAAACGCGTCAAGCGCAGCCTGTTTATCTTCCGGATGAAGGCGTGATGCCCAGCTTTCCATTACGTCCGGAAACTCTTCAGTCGTTTCAAAGCCAAGCAGCTTTCTGAATTGCGGTGACCACCAGAATACGTTGTCCGGGTTGAGCGGATTTCCACCGATAATATCGAGGTCCCAGAGTCCGTCGTTAAGCATTTCCCGGGACAGGTCAAAGCGTGTGGATACGATATCGAAAAGGCGGGCCTGCTCGATTTCTTCCCCGATATTTTCAATAGTGCCAACCAGCCGGGGCGGCGTAAAGTCTGCGCTGTACTGAGCCCGGAGAAGGAACCATTGAGAATTATTTGCATCTGTTTTAATACGGCATCGTAGGGGATTACCGACGACGCTGTGGCTGACAGCATAATGAATGAAACTTCTGAAAGCGTCTTTGTGATCCGGATGAACCCTCTGCACCAGCGAGGCGAGTCCAAATTCCTTCTGAGAAGACAATCCTAAAAGACGACGGGCCGAAGGTGAGAAGAAAGCGGGCGAATCAGTCCGCAGGTCAGGTGCCTCAATGTACCACACGCACGTCTGATTGATATTCATCAGACATTTCAGCAGCAGAGTGTCGCTGTTATCTGCGCAGACCGTTTCAACAGCCGGTATTGCAGATGTGATTGTATCAGCCCTTTCTACGGCAGGCGCTTTTTTTAATAATTTCCGGAACATCACTTCTCCTGGTCAGCGTAATGAGGCACAAAATATGCTTCAGGCGCTATATCGGCGTGTGATGACGAAAATTCAGTCAACCGACGAAATGTTTCTGGACGTGCGACGTAAAAAGTCGCTTCAGTAATTGTTCCGCTGAGAAATCAGAGAGGAACCTGATGTTCCGTCATCAGTAGCCTACTGGCACATGCTGGATCGGCAACGGGCCTGTGTGAAGCTGCCAGAACAAGGTAGTCCGGCCTTAGGCCGCGTGGATACCGTGAGGTGAAGCGTTACCTGTGAGCATCAATACGGGTGGGACGCCAGGCTGGGCGTCATTCCCGGCAAGACGATCACCGAGCGGCAGGCGGCGGGCAACTTCACCACCAACGTGTTACGCGTCGAGGCGGCACTGGCGCGCTGCGTGGCGCGCAGCAGGTTTACGACGCGCTGGTGTCGCTGGCGTTCAACGTCGGCACCGGCAACGCCTGCGGCTCAACCATGGTGACCTTTGCACCATTGATGATAAGCGGCAGTATCGCATAACCCGGCCATGCCATTAAGCCGGTCGCAACCCCCGCTTTTGCGATATCGTCCAAACCGAGGTTTAGGCGAATCAATGGCCTGGCCCATGATGGCCTGGACTGGCACACTCACGCCCATTTGCGAAGATTGCAGCGTGCTGATTGGCTACATCAGGGTATCAACAAATGACCAAAACACGGATTTACAGCGGATTGCGCTTCAGAGCGCAGATTGTGAGCTGATTTTCGAGGACAGGATCAGCGGAAAACCCGTGTTCGCCCCGGACTGAAAAAGGCGCTGCGTTGCCTGCAGGCCGGGGACACGCTGGTTGTCTGGAAGCTGGACAGGCTCGGGCGCAGCATGCGTCATCTGGTCATGCTGACGGAAGAACTGCGTGAACGCGGCGTTAATTTCCGCAGCCTGACCGACAGCATTGATACCAGCACGCCGATGGGGCGCTTTTTCTTTCACGTGATGGGGGCGCTTGCGGAAATGGAACGCGAGCTGATCGTAGAGCGAACCCGCGCTGGGCTGGCAGCTGCGCGGGAAAAAGGGCGCGTTGGGGGCCGCCGGCGGGTGATGACAGCGGACGTGACAGCCAGGGCTGAGCGGATGCTGGTTCAGGGGGCAACAATGCTGCAGGTTTCACTGATGCTGGAAGTGTCAGTCAAAACACTATACCGCTATATTCCGGCGGCAAGACTAAGAGAGCTTA
This sequence comes from gamma proteobacterium symbiont of Lampromicra miyakona, assembly GCF_059730895.1. Taxonomy (NCBI): domain Bacteria; kingdom Pseudomonadati; phylum Pseudomonadota; class Gammaproteobacteria; species gamma proteobacterium symbiont of Lampromicra miyakona. Next base: position 3,564,032 of record NZ_AP035932.1, read on the forward strand.
AGGACGAAAGCATTACAGATAAAAAAACGCCGCAACCTGACCAGGTATGTCGGGCGGAAAAATAAAGAAGTGAAATTCGCGACAGGATAAATCGCTGTGAGAGAATACCATTACCGCACAAATGGATAATGATTTGTTTGAATCGCGAAGATAAAGAACTTAACTGTCAGTAATGTGATTATTTCAGGGGCAAAAAAAACCGCGCTGGAGGGCGCGGCAGCAAACTAAAATGAAAACACAATTTCTTATTCAGGTAGGTAAATATAACCGGTTTAACGGCATCGTCAAGGTGATGCAATGTTTTGAGAGGGTACACTACGCAGGATATCGGGTTACGGCAGGTGAGATGTCTCGCTGACAAATACCCCATTGCATGATTTGCGGGCGAGTTGATATGACAAGACTAAACACTGTCGAACTGATTTACTGGGCAAAAAAAACCGCGCCAGCGCGCGGATAATATGGGGTAACGAAAACGTCGATTTTATTAGAATGCCTACCAAGGCTAGTCTGTAGACTGGAAGCGTCAAGGGAAGCGGTTGCTGTCCTTTCGCGGCCTTCCAGGACGAAATGGCCGTGACTCACCGGCGGCACGCTGCTTTTCCTGCTCAATCTCTTTATCGTGTTTCTCAAGTAATTCCCGGCCCTGCTTCGTCAGCCTGTAGCGTTCCTTTTCCCTGAGCCACTCCTCACAGTGAAAATATTCAGCGAGGCCCATTGCCACCAGTTCTTCCCTTATAACAGGCCTGATACGCGCGGGAATCGAGCCTCTTTCCTGCAGTAGGGACAACAGGCGGTAATGTTTCGGGGCCAGTTTCATCGTTATTCTCCCGTTTAACATTTCCCTCATAGTTAAAGTATTGAAGAGGGTTATCAATCGGATTCAGGGGGAATAATCCCTGATTCGGTCCATTCTTAATTTGTACCAGCGGGTACGGCAGTTACTCCGGAGTCGCGGATAATTGTGTGAGCCCTCACACAACACTACTCAGATGCGCCATCTGCAATGAGGCACGACCATAGCGGAACCCCTTAACAGGAGAACCGCCAAACGGCACAGGATTATCATCACGGCGTGCGCGTTGAGGAAATCAACGAGGGCACCCGAACCATTACCACCGTCAGTACAGCGATCGTCGGGCTGGTCTGCACCGGCGACGACGCCGACCCGGCAACATTCTCGCTTAACCGACCGGTGCTGCTGACCGGCGTACTCACCGCCAGCGGCAAGGCGGGCGAATCCGGCACGCTGGCCCGATCGCTGGACGCTATCGCCGACCAGTCCAAACCCGTCACCGTCGTGGTGCGCGTGCCGCAGGGCGAGACTGAGGCGGAAACCTCCGCGAACATCATCGGCGGCGTCACCGACGGCCAGCGCACCGGTATGAAAGCGTTGCTGGCCGCGCAGTCGGTGTGCGACGTAAAGCCACGCATCCTCGGCGCGCCTGGGCACGATACGCAGGCCGTTGCAACCGAGTTGCTGAGTGTGGCGCAGAGCCTGCGCGGGTTTGCGTACCTGTCCGCCTACGGCTGCAAAAGCGTGGAGGAGGCGATCGCTTACCGCGCCAACTTCAGCCAGCGCGAAGGGATGCTGATCTGGTCGGACTTCATCAGCTTTGACACCGTACTGAAGCAGGACGCCACGGCCTACGCCACCGCCCGCGCGCTGGGCCTGCGCGCCAAAATCGACGAACAAACCGGCTGGCATAAGTCGCTCTCTAACGTCGGCGTGAACGGCGTGACCGGTATTTCAAAGGACGTATTCTGGGATTTACAGGATCCGGCTACCGACGCGGGCCTGCTTAACCAGAACGACGTCACCACGCTTATCCGCAAAGACGGCTACCGCTTCTGGGGTTCCCGCTGCCTGAGCGACGATCCGCTGTTTGCGTTTGAATGCTACACCCGCACCGCGCAGGTGCTGATGGACACCATGGCCGAGGCGCAGATGTGGTCCGTTGACGGCCCGCTGAACCCGTCGCTGGCCCGCGACATTATCGAGGGTGAATGGCATGACCAACATAAGTGAACTACTGTGAATCGCCGTTAACATTGACAAGCCAAAGATGCTGACAGGCTTGAACCAAAAGGTACGCAATCGGCTGCTCTTTTGTCGAGTGAGAGCACACGGACATCACGATTGCCGATGAAGAGGCAGGGTCTGACCCATTCTGTTACTGAAGTGAAACACGGTAAGCCCGTACTTCTGCCCACGCTGGCAAGCCGACCGCAAGGGAAGCTGATGGAGGTGCGGGTACAGGAAGGTGGAGAAAGCGAATGCTGCCCTGTAACCGGGCAGAAAGGGGTTGAGCTTCCGGGCGACATTACCCCACGCGAAAGCGGGCGGACTTCCACTGGGTCTTTCTTTACGGGACAGCATTCCGGCTTCTGTTCATGGCATCTGGATGAAACTTATATCAAAGTGAATGGCCGGTGGGCTTATCCGTACCGGGCCGTTGACAGCAGGGGCCGCACTGTCGATTTTTACTTTTCGCCGCATCGCAATACGAATGCCGCTTACCGGTTTCTGGGTAAGATTTTAAACAACGTAAAACAGTGGAAGATCCCGCGCATCATCAGTACAGACAAAGCACCGACTCCCCCCGGGCACTGGCGTTACTGAAACGTCAAGGGAAATGCCCGCCGGAGGTGGAGCACCGGCAGATCAAATACCGGAACAACGTTATCGAATGCGGTCATGGCAAGCTGAAACGGATAATCAGCGCCACGCTGGGGTTTAAATCGATTAAGACAGCTCACGCCACGATAAAAGGGATTGAAGTGATGCGCGCGCTGTGCAAAGGCCAGGCTGAGTCATTCTACTTCGGCCATCCTCTGGGTGAAATGCACTTAGTAGCCAGAGTGTTTGAAATGTGGGCCTTTATCATCGGCCAGAAGGCATATCAACTTTAATATTTGCAACAGTGCCATTTAATCCCCATTACACGATCAGATGCACTCATGGGAAGGCACCAAATACCAGTGGGGTCGAACGCAATTAACGGGGGTGATTGCTCGGGATTCGTCTGGCGCACGTTAAAAGATCGTTTTAATATTCCGATGGATCGTGTCACCACCAAAGAATTAATCGCCATGGGTCAGCCGGTTGATCAGTCACACCTGCAACCCGCTGATTTAGTGTTCTTTAGTATCAAACATGAGTTATACGTCGGCTTTTATGACACCGATCATCAATTCCTTCACGCTTCGGTTAGCCGGGGCGTGATGCGCTCATCCCTGAATAATCCGTACTGGAAATCGGTTTATTTAGAAGCGTGGCGTTCACCGCGTGAGCAGAATTCGCAGATCAGTTTTAATTATAAAAACAAGGTCTGATGTCAAAAATCCCCGGCTTAGCACCGGGGATTTTTCAATCAAAACTGATAAGAGACACTCACCGAGAAGTTACGCGGTTCACCGTAAACATAGTTGTTCATATAGGTGTAGTACTCGCGGTCAAATAAATTATCGACGTTGGCCTGCACCGCAACTTGTTTGGTGACCTGATAACGCGCAAACAGGTTGGCCAGCGGATAGCTGCCCTGATACACACGCTGCGTACTGCCTTCTGGTGCGCTGACATCTTCAAAGGTACGGTTCTGCCAGTTGATGCCGCCGCCAATGGTCAGGTCTGGCAACCTCGGTACCTGGTAGCGCGTAAACAGTTTGAAGTCGGTTTGCGGCTGATCCGGGTTATATCGCCCATCACTGTCGCGTGCCACGTAACGTGTGGCACCGAAGGTCAGTTGCAGGTTATCGGTCAAGGCCCCGTTTAGCTCAAACTCTGCCCCCTTACTGCGCGCGCCCTTAGTGGCGTAGTACGCTTGCTCGCTACTGTTATTAACATAAACGCCGTCAATAGCCGTACCGACATTCTCTTGCTGGATGCGGAATACCGCGACGGTAGCCGTCAGGCGACCATCAAACCACGCTGATTTCAGGCCCGTTTCGTAACTTTTCCCGGTAACTGGCGACAGGTAATGACCTGAGGCGTCGCGGTAAGTCTGGGGCTGGAAGATCGAGGTGTAGCTGGCATAGGCTGACCAGGTATCGTTGATGTCATACACCAAACCGGCATACGGCGTCGTATTGCTCTTGGTCATATTGCCACTGCTGCCGTTGGTACTCCACTCGGTGTAGCGCGCCCCAATAATCAGTGACAGTGGATCAGCCAGCGAGAAGCGCGCGGCGGTGTAGGCGGATTTCTGACGGATCACGTCATTGGCGTTGAGATACCAGCCTTGCCACTGCGGTTCAGCGATATTGCCGGTCCAGTTGTTATTAAAAGCCCCCATGTCGGCTGACGTAATGTCGTATTCATCCAGATCGGTGACGCCATCCTGACTGTAGGTTTGGTTATGCTGACGGCTGTAGCTTACACCCGCCATGAGCTGATGTTGACGTCCAAACAACTCAAACGGACCGCTGGCATAGCCATCAACGGAAGTTTGTTCACGTTTACCGCGATCGAGGCTGCCGTAACCGGTCACCCCTTCACCCGTGGTTTCATCCGGGAAGGCGCTGTAGATATTGAGCAGTTTATCGCTAAAGGTATTTTTCGCATGTGTGCCGTTAACATGAATGCTCCAGCCATTGTTGAAGTTATGCACCAGGTCGGCATACAACTTCTGCACTTCAGTGTGGTAATAAGTCCAGTCGGCGGCGGAGTTGAGACTGCGGTTGTAATGCGTCAGTGATCCATTGCTGTAGAACACTGGTAAGCCGCCCCAGGTAGGATCACGCGTGTCGGCTTTCTCATAGTCATAACCCAGTGAAAGCGTGGTGTGTTCGGTAAGGTCGGCATCAACGACGCCATACAGGAACTTCTTGTTTTTATGGTAACGGTCTAACCAGCTGTCCTGGTCCTGATAACCCGTTACAACACGTCCGCGCAACGAGCCGTTACTGTTCAGCGGGCCCGCAATGTCAGCCACATAGCGCTGCTTATTCCAACTGCCGTAACTGGCACTGACGCTACCGGTGAATTCTTTGCTGTCGGCGTGCTTACGCACCATATTCACCGACGCTGATGGGCTGCCCGCACCAGTCATCAGTCCGGTCGCACCACGTACCACTTCGATACGATCATAAATCGCGGTATCAGAGGCGGCATCACCGTAGTTCCAGCTGTCACCCACCGACGTGGGGATGCCGTCAAAGGTGAAGTTGGTGATTTTAAAACCGCGTGAATAATATTCTGAACGTTCTGAGTCGACCAGGTTACTGGTGATGCCGGTGGTGTTATTCAAAACATCGGTGACGGTTTGTAATTGCTGGTCCTGCATACGCTGCTGAGTCACCACACTGACCGATTGCGGCACATCGCGCGGCGTCAGTAACAACTTGGTGCCAGCACGCGTGGTTTTCACCGCATAATCCTGCTTCTCATTATCTCCGCTGTTGTCGCTGGTGATGGCATCAACCACCAAATCCTGCTGCGTGTTATCTGCCGCCTGTACTATGCCTGGATTGAGAAGGGTATGTACTGCCATCGCCAAAAGCGACACGCTATACGTTTTTCGGATGCCTGAATCCCTGCCTTTCGAAGACATAATTATTTCCGTGGTCAATGATTGTTATGTAAAGCCATCAGGCTTCGGTTGTTATGTTTGCGCCTGAATTTACCCCCCATAGAAAAGGGGCAGGTGCGGCGTATTCCTGTTTACGAACGCCAATGATAATCATTTGCTTTATAGAATCTCGCAATGATTCAACCTGAAGTGTAATAATGTGTAAATAACAACGAAATCAGTGTGATGGATGCGTTCATAACCCGTTAGTTGCTGGCGTTTTCATTTTTGTTACGGGAATAAACAGGAACTTTGCGGTAAATGGTGCGGCAGATGCAGTGAACATTTTTTCTGTTTGAAAGCGGGAGAGCAGAGAAATCCACGTGAATATTTGCCTCCTTCATCTTAATGCGTATGATTCTCATTCTTCTTATATTTTCCGCTCGTTAGATACGGTCGGAGCCGTTCATCCATTGATGGAGTACTGCATGAAATCGTTGTTTAGTCCGCGCAAAGCCGCTGTTGCCATGGCGGTTGCTGCTGCATTTAGTCTGACTGCTTGTCAGGCGCCTGCTAAAAAAGCCGAAGCCCCTGTTGCTGAAACCGCTAAACCGGTTGATACCGCCGTGACACAGCGTGTCCTGGGTGATGGCCTGTATGAGATGGTTTACTCACAGGACTCAAAAGGGCTGTTTGTCGCCAGCGCGCAGAGCTTTAAGGATGTGAATGGCGGTGTTATCTATCGTCTGGACCCAGCAACCCTGGCGACTGAAGGCGAGACTCACACCGATCTGAAAAACTTTGGTGCGGCAATCGATGAACAAGGCAGTGTGTTCTACACCACTAACTCATTGGATGGCGCAATCTCTAAGGTTGATGCCGAGAGTGGCAAAGTGCTGGCACGTCTGGTGTTCCCAGGCAAAATCAGTAAAGAAGGTTATCCGGCGGGCGCCCGTGAAGTGCTGTGGCACGGCAACGAATTGTACGTGGGCCGCGTTGCCGATCCAGGTTACATCTCGGTGGTTGATACGAAAACCTTCAAGCTAAAAACCGAGATCAAAAATGCCGGTAAATGGGTAACGGGCCTGATCTATTCCCCGGTCACTGAGCGCATTTATGCCGCCAATGGTTCTGGCGAAATTTTGGTGATTAACCCGCGCACCCACAAAATCGAGAAGCGTTGGACGGCGGGTGACGGTAAAGAGTATCTGTTCCTGAACATGGCAGAAGATCCTGCCACTGGCCGTCTGTTCATCACTGACGATTCCAAAGGAAAAGCGACACTGGTACTCGACGAGCACACCGGCAAAGTGGTCAAACGTATTGAAGGTGACTCGCTGGGCATCAAATTCAACGCGAAGCGCAACGAAATCTACATCAGCCAGCGTGAATCGAAGAAAGTGCTGCAGCTGGATGCCACCACTTACGCGGTGAAAAACAGCTGGTCGTTTGATCAGAATCCTAACAGTCTGCTGATTGGCCCAGACGACAACACCCTGTATGTGACCCTGAAAGCGGAATTTAATAAAGACTCTTCTACAAAAGGCGCTGACGGCATCGCGCGTATTGCGTTGAAGTAACAGTTATGAAAAGGGCGGCGAAAGCTGCCCTGATGCTTGCTGTTAAGCGCTTTTTGGTCACAACACTACGAAGATCGTGCGAAGTTTTCGTAGGGTGCGCATTTAGGCACTGTTGCAAATATTAAAGTTGATATGCCTTCTGGCCGATGATAAAGGCCCGCATTTCAAACACTCTGGCTACCAGGCGCATTTCACCCAGAAGATGATGTCGCGCTGAAAATGCCCGCCTTTAAATACATTCATGGGGTGCGTCACTGGTGAAAATGGGAAGAAAGTTTATCAGCGCCGCTGATCTTTGCAACAGAGCCGAAAATACAGTGCGACACCTTTAATCATTTTTGCAGCGTTCAGAACGCTGGAAATCAGGTTACCTAATCCATCCACCGGCAGTAATTCAGGCCAGAAAAAGTATGGTTGTCTGTGGAAGAGTGGCACAGGGCAGATTAACCGTATTCATAAAGAGTCCGGGAAGTGCCAGGGGAATAATTCAACGATTTACCTTAACTGAGTCTGGATCTAATGCAGCCGGCGCTTTCATCATGGCACCGGGTAAATAGTTGTCAGACCGGCCTCTGCAGCCTCGCGGCTGAAAGGCGGGACAGAGGTATGCGCCATACACTGCGATGAGGAAGATGTTTCATTATGTTAATTTCTTGACGCCAGACACATTAATAACCCACGCTTTAAAAGCATACCCAGCATGATGACTGGGTTAATTTATCATTTACCAGACGTTATTAAGGATTAATTATGGTTGATAAAGCAGAAGTTCTGGACCATGCTCAGGTAGTGGACGTTAACGGCGAGCACGTGGGTGTTGTTGACCACTTCGAGGGTGATGACAAAATTAAGCTGGCGAAAAGCGACCCGGAAGCCGGCGGTCAGCATCACATCATCCCCTTCAGCTGGGTTAATGAAGTGGATGACAATAAAGTCATTCTTTCCAAATCTAAAGATGAAGTTGAAAGTGAGTGGCAGGCTGTGTAACGAAACGCCGCGGCTGTTATGCCGCGGCTAATTTTTAAAGCGTTATTGTATTGACCGCATATTCCCCTGGTACTGAACACATCAGTTTTTCTCACGCATTTATATTCTGTTCTACACCCGGCGACTCCGCCACACAAAACCAATATTTTATTTCTTATCCATATGACAGATTTTTCTTCTGGTGAAGGCGCCTTCTTCGTCTACATTCAGTCCTGAGGTTGTTATTTTCCCGAGAAGGATGATTTGCTGTGTTCTATCACGACGATGAGAAAGGCCATCTCATTATCGGAGAGGCAGCGGTCAGCCTGGCGAGCGCCGGCCAGGACAGTACGGTAGGGTCCCTGAGAAAGGAGCTCGCCGTGATGGCCGAAGCTGACGTCAGCGACGAGAAGCTTGCGGAAATCTTTGATGCCAGACGCTGGCTGCAGGGTTTCCGTCAGTACGGCAGTCGCGAGCAGGCTGAGCTGCACTGGATGACGATGACGGGTCAGGAAAACGACGGTTAGAACGACCTGGAACGTAGAACGGCTCTGGCCGGGACACGACGATGAAAAGCCAGCCTCGCATCGGGCGCGCTGTGCGCGTGCCGGCCGGAGAAACTGTCAGGGATGCCCCCCTCCGCCCTTCGTAAGATAAGTTATTTATCCTCATGATTTATAATGATTAGCATTTTTTGCTAAAAAATTCATTTCACCGTCAAAAGTATTTCTGTACAGGTTTTTATTTTTTGTATAACTTTCCGCGCATCATCACCCGATGACATTTTAACCATTATCTCGAGAGAAATGACTATGCGCCAGAACAGCATGCAACCTGATAATGCGGGAGACATTGCCCGTTATTTCACTGACGCCCAACTCCCTTCGCAGCAGGCCATGCTGGGGCAGATCGTGGTGGAAATCCTGCGCAGCGGCGCCGCCCTCAACCGGCCGGCCATCTGCGCAAAGCTCGTACGTCGCCTGGAGCTCGCGGGCAGCGCAGAAGAGGAGCAGCTCTGCCGCACGCTGATTGGCCTGCTGTTTGGCCGGGAAGAGCCTCTCTGAATCAGGTATCTGCCCACAGCAGTGCCTTCTCCGGCGTGGATATCACATCCGGTCATGCATGCGGATGTAACGTCAGCCAGCCGCGTCAGCGGCGGCAGGTACAGGAAAGCGTCCCTTTACTGACACCCGGGAAGTGGTATGTACAGAAACAAAACTGAAATGCTTATGGACCACGTTATCGGTGAGGCCGTCCTCGGTCTGCTCAGCGAGAATGCACCGGTATCGGGTGCAACGGTTGCAGTCAGGCTGATCGAAATGGCCGCGCGTGAAACGCATCCCGACAGGGCTGAGGCCCTGAAACTGGCGCTTGATGAGGTCAGTGCGGCGCTTCCTGGCGCCCGGCTCGTACAGAGTCCGGAGTCGCTGTTTATGACAGAGGATGCCCCTCCGCCAGGCACGCGCCGGCACTGACCGGTAACGTATCTCCGCCACGGGCGGAGGCAGAACGGAGTCTGAAGACAGCCCGGGCGCCGGCGGCGCCCTTCTCTTTATCTGTCCCGGATGATGGGTTATGCAGCAGAACAAAACCGAAGAAGAAATTCTCAGTGTAATTAATCAGCGCGGCGATCAGCTGGCCGCTGAATCAGAAATCATCAGCGCGGTATTTACACGCCTGAAGGCTCAGGGCGGACGCGTGCTGCGAAAGGACGTGATACTCAGCCTGATAGCAGAGCTGGAGAGCACCTCTGACGTCGTCAGGCTCGATGTACTGCGCGGCGCGCTGGAGATGGTTGTGGGGTATTCGCGAGAGGAAGAGGACGCTTAGTCCGGTTCGGCAATGAAGCCACAACACTGATTGTATGAGGCCTGCTTCGCAGGCCTTATCTGCTTAAGCGGACGGGTTAATGAGCACCTGTATCTCAGGAAGAGCCAACGACCCGCTGGTTTATTCCTGAACATTACGATTCTGAGTCAGTGAAGGCGCTCTGCCAGCAGGCCGATAGCGGCCAGACAGGCTTTTTTCTTTCAGAGCTCGGGGGCGCTGATGCTCATCCGCCACAGTGCTGATGAGAGATGCTGTATGGATATCCTCATCGAACAGGATCAGGCAATGGGATTGCCACAAACAGAATTTATTTCGCCGGGTGCGCCTTTCCTGAAATAACGTTTCCTGCTTTTCTGCCGATATATATGCTGAAAGTTTTTATTATTTTCAGATTTCATAAAGTATCAGTCACTTACAATGGCAGGAATTACAGATGACGATTACACAGCGATTATTGCTCACCTTTTCACTTCTCTCAGCCGCGCTGGTCGCGATGGTCATCGTGGCCGTCATGGTTGCCGGCGGATTTCAGTCCCGCTTTCAGTATGTGCAGGAAAATACCGTTGCCTCACTGCTGGACCTGGGCAAGCTGGTAGACGGCAGTAACTCCCTTATTATCTGGCTTTACCGCCACCAGAGCGCAACAGACCCGCGGCGGCAGGCTGAAGTTGAAAAGAAAATCGATGAAGCTATCAGTAATATCAAATCACTGAACCAGTATTACCTAAATAACGACATATCGAACGAGGAGGACCGGCAACTGACAGAGAAAGCGTTCTCCACCATCAAACAGGTTGAATCGTCGCTTCCTGCATTTCTTGCTGGCTCACGCGCACAGAATGACGCCGTTGCACTGGGGGCGCTTCAGAGCAATGACGGCATTGGAGAAGCTGCCCGCCAGCTGATTGCTGGCTACCAGAAACAGCTCAAACTGAATGTGAACATCGGTAGTACTCTGCGTAAAGAAAATGACCAGACTTATCAGATGACAGTCTGGAGCCTTGTGGGTGGCTCAATGCTGGCCATTTCCATTCTGGCCTTTTTTGCGCTGAAAACTATTTTCGCTATCCGCGGACAGCTCAACGGCATGCGGCAGACTATGGAAATCGCCAGCCAGCAGCTTGACCTGACTCTGAGGGTGGACGAGTCGCGTCGGGATGAAATCGGCCTGACCGCAAAAGCGTTTAATCATCTTATTGAAAACGTCTCAGCCTCGCTGTCGAAGGTCGAGGCTTCTGCACAGTCGGTCAGCTCAGCCTCTGCGCAGATAGCAGCCGGTAATGAGGACCTCTCTTCACGAACCGAGGAGCAGGCTGCCTCGCTGGAGCAGACGGCGGCAAGCATGTCAGAGCTGAGTGAGACCGTACGTCAGACCGCAGAAAACACACAGCTTGCCAGTCAGCTGGCGAAAAATGCCCGCGATATTTCTGAAGACAGCGCCGGCCGGGTGCGCACGCTGTTGGGCACAATGGGTGACATCAGGGGGAGCTCTGCAAAAATTACGGATATTATCGGGCTCATTGAAGGGATTGCGTTTCAGACCAACATTCTGGCCCTGAACGCCGCCGTCGAGGCCGCGCGTGCCGGGGAGCAGGGCCGTGGTTTCGCTGTGGTCGCCGGCGAAGTCCGCAACCTCGCGCAGCGCTCCTCCTCTTCCGCCCGCGAAATCAAGGAGCTGATTGAGTCATCCATGGGCTTTGTCGAAGCCGGAGCGACGCAGGCCGAGGGTGTAGGAGAGAATATGTCCCGCATGAACGACGCCGTGCGGCAGGTCACCGACCTTGTCGATGAGATATCCGTTGCCGCCAGTGAACAATCTCAGGGTATCGGGCAGGTCCATATTGCCGTAAACCAGATGGATGACGTGACGCAGCAGAACGCCGCGCTGGTTGAAGAGGCTTCGGCCGCGTCACGCTCGCTGATGGAGCAGGCGGCGGCGCTGAATCAGCTGGTCAGTGCCTTTACGCTGGTTCCCGATTCGGGACAGTCAGACACTGTGCGCGCTCAGGCAACACGGCCGATAAGGACGGCTGCTGCATTACGTCCCACCCCTGCCGTTGCGGCAGCGGGAGATGATAACTGGAAGAGCTTCTGAGGCAGCAGTTACGGTTTCTTAGACTGAAACACGGGGCAGGGACCCTTCCTCAGCCTTTCAGCGTTTTTACGTTATTGGCGTGGTGCCTGCCGGCCAGAAAAAGTACATCGTCGCTGCGCATATGTCTGGCCTGCGCGTACCGACATCTTTAGTGTGCCTTATCAGGGGACAAATAACAGATACTGCGACTGATTGTGCTGATGGCTTCCTCCCGGAAGCCGGTTTTTATCAAACTGACCAGACAGAAAATGTCAGGCATGAACCGGTGGCAGTAATCACGGCAGACTGGCGCGGTGTCATGCCTGCATCTGCAGTTACGGAAGACGTTGTGGAGCGCGTTACGGTCAGGGCCGGTCAGCCCCTGAAAACGTCAATGAGATAAACGGACTTACTCGTGGAGTGTGGCCATCGGATTAATCACCTTATTCGTATAGGCCTGCTGGCGTAAAACTTTAAAGCCCGATCTGCCGGAAGCATTTACTGCTTTTCATGTCGCTCAACGTCCTGTTCGGCCTCTTCGAGCTCGGACATCAACGCCGCAAGGTCAACCACTCCGGCGGCCGGATTACGGCTCGCACGCCGGTAGCGCAACCTGAGCGCACAAAGACGTATCAGCGCTTCGCGGTAAGGTGTGGCAGCATTTTTCATCGGGATGCCTCCTGTCAACTCAACCTTTTGGGTTTTATCACTCCCAACCTGACTCTGTCACGCAGGCGTAAAGCAGGTGACGGCGGCGGAATAGATAAACGTGCACGGTGTCACAGAACAACGTGGGGCAGCAGCGAGTACAGCCGGAAACGATGTGGCGGGACACATGGCAAAAAGTAACCCGGGATGTTCAGACCCGGGATCAAGGCTGGATTTCACATAACCGTCCTTACGCTGGCTGTGTAAAGGGCGGACCAGAGTCCCACAAAGTGCTTACTGATATTGCGGAAAGCCGCCATCCATGATACGGGAAAACATTATATGAATATATTACGCTGTCGAGAAAGTGATGCCAGGAAGTGTCTGATTCACTGATTTTTTTACACTGACTGCGCCACTATCGTTTCAGCCGGTACAGTTTATCCTGAATTATGGCCCGCTGAGCGCGCATTGCTGTAAAGCGCGCTCCGCTCACATCACGGTACCCTGAATACCATCAGGAGCCGTTTTATGTCAGCCGCCACAGGGTGGGCCCTTTACGGAATATTTCCTGACGGTCCGCCGTTTATCCACAGACATTCTGCCTGACACGCCGGTCAGCTTCCTGGTGTCTGTCCGGGAGGGACACTTTCCCTGCCGGAGGTCACGGAGCCCGATGTGTTCGCTGATACTGGCATGGCACGTGCTATCAGCTCTGCCGCAGGGCGACCTTTCGGGCACCGTCAGCGCCGTTTTCACGCACGGCCGGCCGGGACGTGTAGCGCTGGCACCCGGCGGTCTGGTGCTGGCCCCGCCGCTGCGCGGAAGCGGTATCGGCACCTGGCTTGTGCAGCAAGCTTGCGCATGGGCCGTCACGCTGGCGGCGGCTACACGTGTTGAGGCTTCCGGGTTTGCCCCGGCTGAACCGACTTCATCAGTGGAGCAGATGCGGTTAAGTAAGGCAGTTGCGGGAAAGGGCGGTCTGGATTACAAAGTAGCCTGGCTGCGCCTGCAGCGTCGGTGGAAACGCCAGCCTGATAGTCGAAAGCCCGGAAGCGGTCCTGCGGGACTTCTGGCAGAGGTGCCCGCCACCAACTTCGAGCTGGCGAACTATGAGCGTCTGACCCGCTGCACAGGACCGGCCGGGGTCTGCTGTTTCCGGGCTCGCTGCCCTTACTTCTGCCCGATAAGCTGGCGCACCGGCTGATGGGCCGCTGAGGGCGCCGTTTTATCAGCTGTGCTTCAGCGTCTTACTGTCACCCTCCGCGCTGAGCAGCGCCTCAAACGCCACCGCCGTCAGGGGTCTGCACAGCCCGTTCCCCTGCATGATGTCGCACCGGGCGCCTGTTACGTACGCCCGCTGCTCCGCGTCTTCCACACCCTCGGCCGCCACGCTGAGCCCGAGGCTTTTCCCCAGCGCCGCGATGGCCCGGAACATCATCCGCACGCACATGCTGGTGCCGAGCTCAAGCGTCAGCGACTTGTCAATCTTGAAGCCGCTGACGAAGCCGTGCCGAAGCAGGCTGATGGCGCCTAGCTTGCGGCCGTAGTGATCGATGACGAACGCGGCCCCCGTGCGCCGGATGGCCGCAAACTGTGCCGGCATATCCTCAACGAGTCCCGTCAGCAGCGGCTCGTCCACCTCCAGGTCCACAAAGGCGGCGTCGCCGCCCGCGGACTCGCGCAGCACGCTTTCCAGCCCGGGACCGGAAAGCTGGCGCGGGAACAGGTTAACGCTGACCCGCAGCCGCGGGCAGCGGACCTGCCACTGCCGGACCTGCGCCAGCGCGGTGCGGATGACCCAGTCGCCGAGCGTCACAGACAGCGGGCTTTTCACCAGCATATCCATAAACTCGGCTGGCAGCAGCAGGCCGCGGGCCGGATGCTGCCAGCGCACCAGCGCCTCGCAGCCGAGCAGGCGGCCGCTGCCGGCGTCATAGCGCGGCTGGTAGTGCAGGATGAACTGCTGCTGGCGTACCGCGGTTTCCAGCTCGCGTTCAAAGCGCCGGCGCCGCTGCTCCGCCGCCAGGAATTCGGGCCGGAACAGGACGCTGCAGCCCTTGCCCGACGCCTTGGCCCGGTAGAGCGCCAGGTCCGCCGCCGACATCACCGACGAGGCGTCTTCTCCGTGTTCGGGATAGGCGGCAATGCCAGTGCTGGCCCCGACAATCACGGGGGAGCCGTGGTAGCTGAATGGCGTCTGCACGGCGGCAATCAGGCGCTCCGCCGTCAGGCCGGCACCGGTACTTCCGCCCGGCAGCAGGATGATAAACTCGTCGCCGCCGAGCCGGGCCGCAGTGACCGCCTCCGCGCACACCAGCCGGATCTGCTCCGCCACGTGACAGAGCAGCGCGTCGCCGGCGGCGTGCCCGAGCGTGTCATTGACCTCCTTGAAGCCGTCCAGGTCGGTCATCAGCAGGGTGTAGGGCACGCCGGCCTCGGTCAGCTGCCCCAGCTGCTGCATAAAGGCACCGCGGCTGGCCAGACGCGTCAGCATGTCCAGCGAGGCGAGCTCGCAGAGGCGGGCCTCGCTCTCGTGCCGGGCGGTGACGTCGCGCACAATCATCCCCACCAGGCGTTCGCCGCCCTCCCGCCAGCCCGAGAATGACACCTCGGCCGGAAACTCCCGGCCGTCGCGCCTGAGCCCCCATATCTGCAGCGTGCGCGGCTGCGAAATCGCCGCCTCGTCGGCCGTCAGGCGCTCCAGCTCGTTGCGGTAGTCGGTCTGGCAGCGCTCGGGAACAAGCCCGGCCACATACTGGCCCGACATCTCCTCCGGGCCGTAACCGAACATCGCGGTGGCAGCCGGGTTCCAGAAGGTGATGCCCCGGCGCAGGTCGGTGCAGATGATGGCGTCCGGGGAGGTGGCCGAGATGGACTCCAGCCGCTGCTGGCTGGCGTGGCGCAGCACCTCGAGCCGGTGGACCTCCATCCGGTCCATCACCAGCGCGGCGATGTCGGCCAGGTGCTGCCGGTCCGCGTCCGTGAGCGGCGGGCGCGGCTGCGTGTCGGTCAGGCACACGGTGCCGATATGGTGGCCGTCCGGGGTGGCAAGCGGGATCCCCGCGTAGAAGCGGATGTGCGGGTAGCCGTGCACCAGCGGGCTGTCGCGAAAACGCGGATCGTCGAGGGTATCCGGCACGCAGAGGATCTCCCCCTGCGCCAGCGTGTGGTCGCAGAAGGCGACGCTGCGGGCGGTGCCGGTGATGTTCAGCCCGTAGCGGGACGCAAAAAGCTGCCGCTGGTCGTCAATCAGCGAAACGAAGGCGGTGGGCACGCGGAAAAGGCGCGCGGCGAGCGTGGTGAGCCGGTCCAGCGCGTTTTCCGGCAGCGCATCCGCCTGCTGATAGGGTGCCAGCGCCGCAAGACGGGTCGCTTCGTGGTCTGATGTCGAGCGTTTCAGGGTCTGTCCCCCCCGGGTCGAATGAGCTGTGGCCGGCATGACACAGCAAAAAGGGGACACGTTCAATCAGACGGGGCCGCAGAAATCCCTGCCGCCCCGCCGCCGGAAGAAAGGCCCGTCAGCTGACCCCGCCGCGGGCGGAGTCAGGGATAACAGTGACGCCCGGCTGTCCGGGCATCACGAAAACGTTACTTCAGGACCACTCCTGGCCGCGTTTCAGCGCTGCAGGGAGGCGCACCGCAGGCAGATTACGCAGTCGGGATGCCGCAGGCGCGCGGACTGGAGCGCGTGCCTGAGCGAGTAAAACGTGCCGAGAAAGCGGCCCCCGCCGGCCTGCGCCAGCTCGCCACAGCCCGCGCAGTGCACCTCTTCAATCGCGGGGCGCCCGCATCGAACTGCATAGTAGTACTTTCCGCTCATGTCCTTATCCTTTTATCGGCCGGGCCCGCCTGAACTTCAGGGGGCTCAGGGAACAGAGCCTGCTACTTTTTCTTTTGCGGCACAAGGGCATAGTGCGGGTGACGCCCGGCGAGCAGCAGTAGGAACTCGTACTCTCCCTGGCTCAGGGGGGCGGGATTTTTCGCCGCCTCCTTCATCTGCCAGACGCGCAGGCTGAGCTCAAACCGCTCGGCGGCGGCCTGCTGCGACAGGCCGGCCGCAAGCCGGAGCTCGCGGACGTCGGAACCGACCGCGACGGGCCGGTATAAAAGCTGATTTCCCAGAAGACACTCCTTTCGCGGGCAGGCGGACCACAACGAGCCGTCAGGATAAAAAATACGGAACACGCCCCTGATACATCACATTATCTTAATATTTATTCCGTAATGCAATGCGCCCTGAATCGATCGCGGGATAGTCAACCGCAATTACCTGATTTATTTCTATAACGCTAAACCAAATCAGCCGCTCAGCGCGACAGGCATAATATCCATACACCCAGGAATCCTCTCCTTTTTTTACGAAATCCTGACAGAGGGATTAATCCGGTGTTTTCCTGATTATTATTCGCCAGGATAGGCAGGGCTTGCCGGCGGCCGTATTTATTGTGCCGCCACACCCTGTACTGATGAAAAGGATAACCTGATGAAAAACCGCGATTATATTCAGCGGCGGGTACCCGCCGACCTGAGCCGCATAGACATCCGGGAGCAGTGGCAGATCACGTTCTGGACGCTGGAACTGCGCACGACCCAGGAGCGTCTGACCCGGGCCGTGCGCGAGGCGGGCCCGGAAGCCGACCGCGTGCGGGCGTGGCTGGAGAAAAATCCGCCCCCCCGCACGACGCGTTAATGATGCCTGAAGGCCACCAAGTCGCCTTCAGGTGGCGGGGTCGCCCGGCGCGGGCTGACCGGTGAAGCGGACGCGGCAACAGCCACGTTGCCTTCTTCTGCAGGCAGTGTAAAGCGGGTGATGGCGCCGCCCAGCGCGATCGTCTGCCCGTTCAGGTTGCCCGCGGTGGCAGAAACCTCCTGCACCAGGGTGGCGTTCTGCTGCGTGACGCGGTCAAGCTCCGCAACCGCCAGCGTGACCTGCGCAATCCCTTTGCTCTGTTCTTCCGAAGCCAGGGCAATCTGTCCGATCAGCGCGTTGACCTCACCGACGCCGTGCAGCACCTCGCTCATGGTGGCACCGGCGCTGCCGGCAGCCCGTCGCCCGTCGCTGACGCGCGCCACGGTGTCGGCAATCAGGCCCTCAATCTCTTTTGAGGCGGCCGCGCTGCGCTGCGCCAGCGACCGCACTTCGGCCGCCACCACGGCAAAGCCCCGCCCCTGCTCCCCGGCGCGGGCCGCCTCAACGGCGGCGTTGAGCGCCAGGATGTTGGTCTGGAAGGCAATGCCGTTGATGGTCGCGGTGAACTGGCGGATTTTTTCTGAGCCCTCCGCGATGCCGCTCATGGCGTCCACCACGGTCTGCACCTGCTCCGCGCCCCGCTGCGTGGTGCCGGCGGTGCGTTCTGCCAGCTCGCGAGCATCGCGGGCGTTTTCCGCGTTGTGTGCCACGGTGGCGGTAATTTCCTCCATGCTCGCCGCGGTCTGCTCCAGCGCGGCGGCCTGGGTGGCGGTCCGGTCGGACAGGTCGGCGTTGCCGGCCGCAATCTCGCCAGCCTCGCGGTGCAGGATCGCCGCGTTGTCGCGGATGGCCGCCACCGCGTCCAGCAGGCTGTGCTGCATCTCACGGACCAGCGGCACCAGCTGCCCGACGCAGTTGCGGCCCAGGTCTTCCGGCTCGCGCGTGAGGTCACCCCCTGCGATGGTCTTCAGGTGCGCGCGGATTTTCGCTACCGGGCGCACCAGGTGCACCACCAGATAGCGGTCACAGAACGCCAGCAGCGCGGCAGCGGCCAGCAGCGCGCTGCTGAGAATCACCTCCAGCCGGTGGCGCCCGGCCATCACCGGCGCGTCGTCGGCCGCGAGCTGCTGCGTCAGGCTTCCGAGCCGCTCGCGGCCGGCGGCCGGATAACGGTCCGGCTCACTCAACGCCGCGCGGTAGCCGTCCCACGCCGCCTCCGGCGGAACGGCGGCCAGCAGGGCCGTCTTCTCGGCTGCGGTCCCGCCCTGCATGACGAGGCCGGCGCGGGCCAGAAAGGTCAGCTGCCGGGTCAGCGCACCGGCGTGGTCGGCGTGGCGGTACATTTCGCGCAGCGTCAGCGCGCTCCAGGCGCCGGCGACCGCAACCATGCTAAATGAAACAATCATCATCCACAGCACGACGCGGCGGATGGTAAAATGTCTGAGTAACTGCATGAGGTTTTCCCCGGTGTTGTTATTATTAAATAATAAGAGGCGTTATCGTTTGTTTTAATTACGCGCGTGATTAAGTTGCGCACTACATTTATTTAGCAAGAGTCTGGCAGGTATTATTCAAAAAGGACACTGACGGACGATAAAATAAAAGAATCGCGCTGCGCTAAATATTTTGCTAAAGAAAATAAGCATGACATCAGACCAGGAAGCGCCTATAGTAAGCACCATAAAAAAGTTTTAATCGCTTTTCCCTTTCGCAGTTATTGCCTTTTACACCGGTCCGTTACCGTCCACTTTCTCTTTATAATTTCGCACCGGAACCAGGCCAGTGCGGAGGAACTTATGCTGATGAATCTTAACGGCGACAGCGATCGCCGCGCGCGGGCGCTGAAGGCGCTGCGCAGTCCCGACGAAAGCCGTGACGACGTGCTGCGAAAATTTGTGCGGCTGGCAAGCCAGGCGCTCGGCATCCCCGGCAGCTTTATCTCGGTGCTGGACGACGAGCACCAGCACGTGCAGGCCGCGCACAACTTCGCCCTCGCGCAGTCTTCGCGGCAGGACTCGCTCTGCCGTCACGCGGTGGACAGCGACAGCGCGGTTGTGGTGCCCGACACCTGGCTGGACGCCCGCTTTGTGACGCACCCGCTCATCACGGGCGCACCCTACATCCGCTTCTATGCCGGCGTGCCGCTGAAGAACCGCGAAGGCATCGTGCTCGGCACGCTGTGCGTCACGGACACCGCGGCGCACCCGTTTGGCGCCGGGCAGGTCACGACACTGAAACTGCTGGCCGCGCTGGTGATGTCGTTTCTGGAGGCCTGGCACTCCGCCGGCTTTGCCGACCCGGTCACCGGCCTGCCTAACCGCCAGCGCCTCATCCGCGACCTTCAGTATCTGGCCGCATCCGGTGACCGCACAGCCCGCCGGCTGGTGCTGATAGACTGCATCGACATGCCGCGCGCCTATGAACTCGCGCGCTCGATGGGCATGGGTCCGGTGGAGAGCCTGCTGAAGGACGTGGCCACGCTGCTGCCGCTGCGGCTCCGTCCTGCCGCCGGCGAGCTGCTCTACACCGTTGCCACCGGGCGATTCGCGGTGCTGACGCGTGACGACAGCCGGCTCAGCGCGGACTGGGTGGCGGGGCGTCTGGAGGGGATCAGCGCCGACCTGGGCGACGGCATCGCCGTGGCGCTCAGCACCCACACCGGGGAGGTCACCTTCACCCCGGGCGACATTCCGGCGCAGGAAGCGCTGCGTCGCGCGGTCAGCGCCCTGCACGAGGCCATCGGCCGGGACGTGCCCGCCATGCGCTTCAGCGAAGCGACCGATGCGCGCCATACGCAGGACTTTACCCTGATGAACGACCTGGCCGCCGCGCTGCGGGAAGACAGGGGGCTGTGGCTCGCCTACCAGCCTAAAGTCTGCCTCCACAGTGGCCTGCCGGTGGGGCTGGAGGCGCTGGTACGCTGGCGCCATCCGGTACGGGGCGAACTCTCACCCGCCCTCTTCGTGCCGCTGGCTGAGCAGACCGAGCTGCTCAGCGCGCTGACGGCCTGGGTAACCGACCGCGCGATCGCGCGCCTTGCCCGCCTGCGCAACAGCTGCATCCAGCTTCCGGTAACCATCAATATCAGCAGCAGGGACTTCTCCCGCGAGGGCTTTGCCGACGCGCTGGAGGCCAAGATGCTGAAGGCAAAACTGCCCACTGCGCTGCTGGGCATTGAGTGCCTGGAGACCGAGCGCATCATCGAAAGCCCGGCGGCGATGGAGGGGCTGGAGATGCTGAAGCTCAGGGGCTTTGGCATCTCGCTGGACGACTTCGGCACCGGCTACAGCAATATCAGCTACCTGCGGCGCATGCCGCTGGACGTCATCAAACTGGACCGCACGCTCATCAGCGAAATCTCGTCAGACACCGCCTCGCGCATCATCGCGCGCAGCATCATCGCGATGCTGAAGGAGCTGGACTATACGGTGCTCGCCGAGGGGGTCGAGGATGCAGAAACGGTGACCGCACTCACCCAGTACGGCTGCGACCAGGCGCAGGGCTTCTTCTACTCCCGGCCGCTGCCGGAAGGGGAGCTCGACGAGTGGCTGGGCTGGAAGCTGCGCGGGCAGTGCTGACCCGCCGCCGCGGGTTCACAGCCCTCAGGCTGGCGTCCTGTAGCGCCTGAACCCCTCCGGTCCGGCGACGATGACCACGTTACGTCCGGCGCCTTTGGCCTCATAAAGGGCCTCATCGGCGCGGCGCAGAAGCGCATCGCGGCTGCCACAGTCTGACAGCGCGGCCACCCCGGCAGAGACCGTCATGGCGCCGACGTACGGGAACGTTGTGGTGCTGACCACGTCGCGGATGCGTTCCGCTGTGCGGGCCGCATCCACCACGGAGGTCTGCGGCAGCAGAAGAATAAACTCCTCACCGCCAAAGCGGCTGACGACGTCCCCCGTCCGGCACGCCTGCCGCAGCAGACCGGCGAGGCTGACCAGCACCGCATCGCCTGCATCATGGCCGTACCAGTCATTGATTTTTTTGAAGTGGTCAATGTCGATGGCAATCACGCACTGCGCGGCGTCATCGCTGAACCTGTCCGCCATGAGGGTAAAGCCGCGGCGGTTGCAGATTCCGGTGAGCGGATCGGTCATGGCCTCATCGCTGAGCGCAGCCATGCGGCCGGCGACCGCCAGGCGGTGATCCTGTACCGCCTCCTTAAGGCGATCGGCCTCATAATACCAGGCGGGCACCGAGGCCAGCGACGCCTCGCTGTCGTCGTCCCGCACCATGCCGGCCAGCTTTTCAAGCGGGTAAGCGATGCGCCCGGCCATCAGGGCAACGACGGCGGCCGTGAGCACGATGATCCCCAGCAGGAACCACAGCGCGTTTTCCGCCGTGCGCACGAGAATATGCCGGACCGTTTCAGAAGTGCCCGCGATAAAAATGTTCCAGTCCGTTTTGTGCAGGCTGGCGAACCCCGTCAGAAACGCCTGTCCGCCCGCCTCCGTGCTGAATCGTCCGCTGTCCATCGTGGCGAGTCGCTTCATCAGGGCGGCACTCAGCGTCATTCTGGTTCCCACGAGAGACGGGTCGTGGCTGAACACGATGAGGCCGTCATTGCTGACGATGCTGACGGTAGAGCCGCGGGCGTAGAAATGCTGACTCAGGATATCGCTCAGCATGCTCTGCTTCCTGAGGTAAATGGTGCCGCCGATGTAGCCCAGATAGCCACCGTCCGGCGCAAACAGCGGCTGTGACAGGAACACGACGTAATTACCGGAGGCCGAGGTAAAGGGGGCCGAGATAAACGGCTTCTGCGTGGCGATGGCCTGCCGGCTCGCATCGGAGTGCAGCTTCACGCCGACCAGGCTCAGGCTCTCCGGGGAGGTGGCGGCGATAACGGCGTCGCGGTTTACCACCACCACCGTGTTAAAAAAGCCGGACTGCAGCCGGAGGCGGTCGGTCTCCCCTCTCAGCAGCGCGGGGTCGGTGAGGCCCTTAATCTGCGTGGCGCTCCAGGCGAGCTCGCGCTGCGCCGTGCCGAGATAGCGATCGGTGGTGTCGGCGAGCTTCCTCGCGTAGGCGATGTTGCTCTCCAGCAGGCTGTCCTCGATGTTGCCCTTCTGAAAAATCAGCAGCGCCCCGAGCAGCAGGCAGGAGGTGAGGATCACCCCGCCGACGGAGAGCGACAGGAGCAGTGTACGGAGGCGGAGTTTTTTCAGCGGCATGGCGTCAGGGGCCCGGTTGAGGTGTCATCAGAGTGTAACGGTCACGGACCGGGTTAAATGGCAGAACAGCGCGCCTTTTATGCGCCGCGCGACAGGATTGCGGGGGCCGGCCCACGCCAGCTTAGCGCATTTCATTCTTCTTAATGCAACTTAATCTGATAATCCTCTGCTTTCACACAATTTTCGTGGATAAATATCATGGAAAATGCTTAATAAAGCGGTGCCGTCTCACCACGGCATAAATCAACGATTAGCCCGTGAAGGCTTGCGGGCATTTTTTTATCGTGCCGGACGTTTTATTTCATGAAGGCGGGCCGGTACCATACAGATAAAAGGGATATGCTCCCTGCGCTGCACACACAACGCGTCTGCACAGCAAACGAAGAGAGCTGGCGTCTCCGCCCTTCCGCACCTGACTCAGGTCCGGACGACCGGTGGCGTATTGTCCGGTATTTACGGAACGTCCTGACCGCGCACCCGCGCGGTTTTTTTCTCCGCCGGCGTACAGGCGAACTTATGCACCCGTGCGGTGGATAACCCTGTGGGCAGGGTGCATACACCATCGGCCAGGGAGCGCACCATGCCCGATGGCGGGTGGCGTACAAATTTCATACAGACAGGCGGGCCGTTTATGAACAAGATGCTGCTGCTGTTTGTGCTCATGGCGTCCCCCTTATGGGCGCAGCCGGCAGCCTGCACGCCCGGCTCCGGCACCTGCATCACGGCTTCGGAGGATAAAAACGTGTTTCTGCACGCGACCTGCGATGACGACGGAGCGCTTCTGATTTCGCTGGAGGCGCCGCACGGCAGGCTTTCGGGCGATGACATACAAAACAGCGCAGGACAGGACGGCGGCGGATGGACGTGTGCCGGCGAGGCCCTGCGTGGCCACTGCAACATTCTCTACGCCCGGGTGCCCGGCGCCATGCTGGACATGCTGTCCGGGCGTGCAGGCCGAGGAGTCCGGCTGGCCGGCGCACTGCCGGAAGGACGCCTCCTGAATTTTTCTGCCGCCAGCCTGCGACACTGGGCTGACGCCCTGCCGGCACGCTGCCACTGAGCCCTGCCCTTCCGTGACCGCGACCCGCGCTGCCAGGAATCATCTTATTCACGCGCGCCCGGTTGCCTTAACGGCAGCGGCGGTCTTTGCTTAAACGACTGCAGAGATACAGCAGGTTAAGCGGAGAAACAAACGCCATGGGTCCCGTACGCTGCCGGCGCTGCTGTGCACCTCTGACCACGGAGGATCGTTATTATTTTATCAGCCACTGTGAGACCTGCGACACGGACATCCGGCATCAGGCGGGTGAGGCACACATACCCGTAAAGTCCCCGATGTATGTGCTGAGGGGCGTCTTTTTCTTATTGCGCCGTTACCGTCATATCCGGACGGCCGGGCGCTGACCTCGCGGCGGGAAAGTGACGTCTGCCGCTCAGTGTTTTTTTACAGTGTCTGAAACGATTCGGATATTAAGAAAACACGCATCCCTGCGTGATTATATTTATTCCCAGATTGTTAACGGCAGGTGGGTTACAGAAATCCCCGCATCATTTTAATATAAGACCAGCTTGTCATTCTTTTAATAAACTTTTTCGGGCAGGTGAATTTCCTGCCCTCCCAGTCCAGATTAAACCACTGAAAATCATCGTCCTTTATTTTCTCAATCATACTTAAAGCCTGTTCAGGCGTCCTGAAAGCATAAGCCTTCATCACGCCTTCACGTGTGCGCAAATCAATGTGAACCATATAACCCCCGGGTGAAAAACTACTGTGATTTCATATTATTTTAATAACACGGTCATAATAGCTCTGTTTTCTCACGGTGCGTTATTTATTTTCGTTATGATCGCTTAAAAAAATCACCCCTGAAAAGCCGCTTAAAATATCTGATTATATTTGTGTTAAATAAACAGGAATTTTGATGGCAAAATTCCCGGTCATAAATTAAATATATTTAATCACGTTGACGCATAAGATCATGCTGCATGCTCATCGGACTGATGCCTGTACGCCCGGATGCCACGAAAAGGCGGATTCAGGCAGAGCGCTGGTCCGCGCGATCTCCGCAGCGCGCGCCGGAGAAGTATCATGACTCAGCCATTCCCGAACCGCGTCTGCAGTCAGCACAAGTGGACGGCGGTCATGTATGTCTACCATGCCCTGATTGCTGGCCGCGGTGAAGATAACGAAGCCTTCCCGCCCGTGCTCCCGATTGAAGGGCGCCTTTCCGATGGCCGCAAAAAACAGCGGCTGCCTGTCACGGTGGTGAATGAAGTAGGGTTGTTTTCCGGCACCACTTTTTTGCCACTCAAACCAGCCGTTTGCAGGCACGACGGCACGCCCGTGTACCCACAACGGCTTAAACATGCGCCCTGATGCAGCTGTTTCACTGCGGGCATTTATGAGCGGCGCCTTATCCCACCACTCGGGACCATAGCCCCAGTAGACCGGATCGAACGCCAGATCCCCATCGCGTTCACTGAGTAACAGGACCTTTGTGCCCGGCGCCACGTTGTACCGCCCGATAGGCTCCGGGTCCCGGATTAATTCTTCAGGGCTGGCGCCAAGCGCCTTAAAGTATTCATCCCTGCTGCTGTACTGCGCAAACCGTCCACACATAATTACCTCCTGCTATTCAGCATAGGCGGTATACTGTCATCCGGAGGAGTCATCTTGTCTCATAACCTTGCAGCCCGGTCGCGGGAAGAACGCGACAGAGTTAACGTGGATTTAGCTGCGTCAGGCGCGGCCTACAAAGAACGCATGAACCTGCCGGTAATACCTGCAGAAGTGGAGCGGCAGCAGCCAGAAGAAATGCGTGAATATTCCGGGAGCGTCTGCAATTCTATCGGCAAGAAGCGCAGAAGTTCCCGCGCGGTACTGACCCGATTTATCAGAAGGAGGAGCAGAAATGACGACGCCGATTGAAAAATTAAAGCAGCTAGCCGAATCTGAACACGTAGCGAAAGATTGTTATTTCGGATACAGCATTGGCAAGCTAACTTCTGATGAAGCTGTCATGCTTTATATGCACCGAAAAACAAAGGAGCATAAAGGTGTTCGCAATCGGCTTCTCAGGGAGAAGCGGGCATAAAATTTCCAAAAGAAAGCAGACCTGTATTCAGGTCTGCCTGCTGAGTTTTAAGCTACGTGAAAAAGTTGTTTTTGCCCTTTAGTGACATTCCGCAACCTTTCCGGCCAGCGCTCCCAGTAATGAACCGGCGTTCGTAAAACCCTTCGCCGCTCATCGCTCAGGGCATTTCCAATCACGACCTCTCCGGCTACGCCGCACAGTGAGAGCTGAATGTAAGCCATACCTGCGGCCAGCGGATCGATGTCCGTTGCTGAAAACCACAGATGACGGTGTGGTGGATAACCGGCCTCCATCATCACGCTGGCGTACGCCAGCACCATACAACCGGCACCGCAGGCTGGTTCCCAGAGGGTAATGAAAGGTTTAACCTTCAGCTGTTCTTCAATATTTCCAAGCTGAAGCTGAGCCATCATACGGGCAATGCTCCACGGGGTAAAAAACTGTCCCCGGTATTTATCACCCATCTCGAGCTGCATAAAAACCCGCCCCAGAAAATCACCTAGCTCCTCTTCAAGCCCGTTCACCACATGGGCAAACAGTTGCGCCAAATTTTTGACGTCAGGTTTTTCATAACGGGACACGATGCGCAGGTACTTCTGTTCACGCTTTTCACAGAACTGCAGGCGATTTTCCAGTGCGATGACGCTACAGCTGATGAAATCCTCAAACACCTGATGCCGGCGGTGATAACGGGCGGTCTGATTAAAGAGTTTAAGAAAGGCTTTTTCGTGATTAATGACTTGTTTCATGCGTGCTTCCTCAGAAAAGGGAACACGCTTCCTGAAGGGAAACGGTGTTCCCTTCGGGGTGAAAAAACGGCCACAGGTTTCGCTGTGGCCGGACGACAGAGCCGGATTACCGGTTCTGGATTGTCGCTATGCGCGGATACTGCCGTAGTGCGCTGTGGTTACAGCGGGCACTAAAGCAGGTTCAGGCGTAACCAGGTACATACGGGCACCATCACCCGATGCAGACTGGCGTAGCTCCTCAGCCGGGTACGGACCGCTGTCAACATGATCGCCCCGGTCAAAGCAGTTGTAACCTGACGTGCCGGCATCCGGTGAAATCCAGTAGTGCCGGATCTCGCAGTCAAACAACTGTGACATTTCTCCCATGATCTCACCTGACGGCGGATACCAGGGAGACGCAAAGTGCAGCGTGAGCGAACCCACATCATCACGGCTCCAGCTGGCCTGATGGCCTGCCGGGAACTCCATGCCAAAAAGCTGCATGTAAAGTTCTAACGATGTATTGAGCCCCCTGAACAGACCCGTATCGCCGTTGAGTTCGGTAGCAAGACGTGACGGCATCACCATCAGCATGTCACAGGGGCAGGTTGTCTCCGGCATACTGCTGAGCCATTCCCAGCGCTCCTGCGGATCGAACTGGCCACCGGCACCGGCTACACCAAACCAGTCGGCATAATGCACGGCCATCAGCTGCGCCATTATCTGCCGGGCTGAAAACGGAATGGCTTCCCATTTCAGCGCATCGATGCCGGACTGCAGCGTGATTTTCTCCATGCGGGAGAGTGTCTTCGTGTCCAGCCACGCATCCTGCTCCAGCAGCTCGATAAAGTGCTGGAATGCCTGGTTAGGTGAAGTCTGCGCTCCCGTACCTGAAGCGGTCAGCATCGGATACGGCGCATAGTCCATGGCCCTGATAGGCTTGAGTATGCCGGCACAGCCAGCGAGAAACAGTTTTATCGCCTGCCGGACGGCATGGCGGTATAGCGGTTTTTCCGTGCCGGCAATCCAGGGCTGCATAACATCAAGGCAGACTGACTTACCGGTGATTTCCAGGCGGTTCTGGCACCATGAAAACATTGTGAAACTCCTCTTGTCGGTTGAAACGAAAAGAGGGCATCTCCCTGAGGAAGATACCCTCAGGGGGATGATGGCGGCCGCAGCCGCCGGGTCAGATTATGCCGCCTGTTCCGTATTACGGTTCAGGGGCGCAAGTAAATATTCCGAGGCTTCACGGGCGAACCGGCAGGCACGGAAAATTGCCCGTTTGTCTTCCCGAAGTGCTCTCAGCCAGCCGGCAAGATAGCTTTCGTGCTGCACGTCGCCGGTAATACCGAGCTCCGCACAGAGAAAGGCGCTGCCGGTTTCCGCTATCAGCTCTTCGAACGCATAAACCGGGTCACCAAACTGCCGTGACGATGAGGTAATGCCTTCCCGGTTCAGGCGACTGCCGTGCCCGGTGGCATGCACCAGTTCATGCAGCAGGGTGGACCAGTAGTCCGCCTCCGTCCGGAACTGCGATACCGTCGGCATGACTATGCGGTCAGCGCCCGGCCGGTAATAAGCGCGGTCCTGCCGGCGGTGATCGCACCCGACTCCCGTGGAGCTGAATATCTGCTGTACCTGATTCAGCTGTACCGCGCTGAGTTCAGACGGGGATTCTGCCGGAACAGAAACCACACCTTCACCGCTAACGAATTCAGGCAGGCCCTCACACTGTTCAACGTTGAACAGCTGCAGTTGCTTCAGCATGGTCAGTTGCTCCATAACCGGCTCTCCGTCCCGGAACAGCAGATTATCACTGCTGTCCCTGGCCTGTTTCTCAAACGGTTTGTAGATAATGGCCAGCGCGCTGGTTTCATTCTTCCTGACGTGACCTCCCGCAGTTTTAGCCTGCAGGAAAGTCAGCCAGCGATCGGACGTATAACCGTGTTCTTCTGCGGCCATCCAGAGCAGGGGAACGTTAACCCCGCTGTAGGCACGGCCGGTTACGGCATTGACCGGCAGGCAGCTGCCGTGCACGTTCTGAGCCGAACGCCACGGGCGCCGCCAGGGCGGCACGCCATTTTCCAGCGCCACAATGATTTTATCGGTGACCTGCTGATACAGGTCAGTAGTCTGTACTGCTGACGCTTTGGATCGGGCTGTTGTCTTTTTCATGGGATGCATCCTTTGAAAACGGGGCGCATCCCGGCCGGTGGCGGACGATGCGCCACCGGTGAGTGGAAAAATCAGTAAAAACGTAAGGAGCCGTCGGCCATAACCAAACGAATACGGTCACGTACGCTCGCGACCGCACTGTCAAACATCTCCCGATCGGCGGGTTTCGCCCGCTTTGAATCAAGGCGAATGACCTGGTCGAGAACATGTAATGCCTGCGAACGCCAGCTGAGACGTTCAGCATTACCTACACAGGCATGAAAATGGCGCAGCGACTGATCGTAAAGCCAGCGGGTCCGGTCACGATATTCGCTCACCGGTACATACACCTTCAGCGGTGGATGCGTTTCCACATGAAGCGTCAGCGCATTGTTCAGGTTACTGATCACGGGTTTGATGAGCAGATCATGCTGGTCATTCAGGACAGCATCAGACATGCTCTGCGCAATAAAGGTCTGAAAGAAGAATTCCCGTTCGGGTATCAGTGAGTCAGCAAGATCTGACCAGTCTGCATCCTCCGACGGATTACACCCTGCAGCCCAGGCTTTCAGCCACTCTCCGGGATGATTGTCATCAGGTACACGAAGATAAATCCCCAGGTTCTTTTCAAGTATCAGCGGGCGCTGCATACCCAGGTTCTGTGTGAAAAGCGGACGAAGTTCAGCAGAAGTAAAACGGATCATATTTCCTCCGTATAAAAGAAGGAGGAAACCTCCCCGGGAGGGAAGGCCCCTCCGGGAAGTGTTAATCAGTAAAAACAGATTCAGTCGAAACGGTAACGCAATCCGGCCATTTGCTGCGCCATCTGCCGGCCCGCCCGTAAAGCCTTACGTGCGGAGGCAAACTTACCTGCGCTGCCAAGTTGCTGATACTGCCAGTCACGCGAACTGTAGCCCGTTCTGCGTGAAATGATGGCGGTAAACCCTCCTTCAGACTGAACGACCTCGGCGCGGAAACTGCTGTGTCCGCTGCGGTTGGTGAACCATTCAGCCTGCTGCTGACGCATTGCCTCTGCAAGGCAGCTGAGGGCGCGCGATGTGCGGGTGATAAGTAACAGCATTATACTGCTCATGGTTTTCTCCTTAATGAATGCGGAGAAAACCATCACCGCAGATGCAGGGAGGTTGTCCCCGCATGGGTTAAAGCCTTTGTCATAAATGACGCCGGCGTCTGGTTAATGACTAACCGAAGTGATGATATAAAGCGTTATCCGGATCGTCCGGGTTAAAGGTTCGGCTGGCAGGAATGTGAACTGTCATGGCGCAACCGCAGGCTGGGTGATAACGATGACGGAAACGATGGATGTAGCGTTTTCCAAACCACAGAACGCGTTTTTCCACTGTCTCCATGTACTGCCAGACTTCACCGTCATTATCAGCAACAGCCGGGTCCTGCAGGGCACGGTTAGATCTGTGCTTTGCCAGCCTGCTCCACATCCGGTGCCATTCGCTGCTGTTATGTTTAACGAGTAATAACGTATTAAATGCCAGTGTATTCACAGGTAAATCCTCTTCAGTAAAAATAAGAGGATTTGTCTCCGTATGGAGAAAATCCCCATACGGGTTAAGTGCATCACCTCAGAAATCTGCTTCGCTATTTTCCATAGCCAGAAAGCATTTTTCGTCTTTGACTGCGCTTTTGTAGAAATATGTCCAGGCCTCTTTATCAATACCTTCTGCCATGCGGCAAAGGCCGTTAAAGAATGCCTCCCATGATTCAGGTATAAGCTTCCGGACATGCAGTTCAGCCAGGTCCCTGGCGACCGCAGCCATTTCCCAGACGTAAAACGGAAAGCCGTCGTCATCTGTCCCGGTATTCAGGCCAAAACGGCGAAGCGCTGCGATACTCAGCAGCTCGCCCTCTGCTTTGGCCAGTGCGACTTTGTGAGCGGTACGCTCGCTGGCACGATGATAAAAATCTGAAGTGAGAGTTAAATCGTTCATTGAGGATTCCCTGAAGCGTCGGGGAAATCTGTCCCTGACGGGGACAGAAGTCCCGTGAGGGTAAAAGACTGTCCGTTTGATAAGGCAGTCAGGCGATGTCAGAAAAACCGGCGCTCTGATAAAACATTTTGCGCGCTTCTTCTGTAGCGTCGTCCAGCTCTTTTTCCTGGCGAGACAGGGTAACGCCCTGGTGAAAAGCCGTATTCCAGTGACGACTGTGAACATTTGCCCCCAGGAGCGTCAGCTCGTTCACGGCTTCTTCGACAAAGGTGTGTCTTATGAAGCAATGCTCAGTTGCAAAACCAACGGTATGTGCGACATATCTGAGAAAAGTCAGGTAGTCTGGAAGGCCGTCAGCAGGAACCTGAGGATCGGCGTCAACCATGAGTTTGTAACCAAGACGTACGTTAAGCTGAGTTTTAACGTAATCCACCATGATTCTTGCAGAAGCGGATGAATCACAATTCAGTAACGTGAGCGGATTGATCATTTTGGTGTAATGCATGGGTACGATTCCTTATAAAAAAAGGGAACCGTCCCAAAGGGAAAGTATCCCTCAGGGTGAGAATCAGGCCAGAAATGCCGGATGAGTAAATCAGGTGTTCAGGAGAGTGAAGCGAAGTAAAAAGGACCTTAACCGCAGGGGTCCCTGTTTTCAAAGGTTAACAGGTTTGTACCGCCCGAAAGCGCCATCTCTCAGGTTGTGATGGCATTGGCATGTGATTACCCGAAGGCGTTCCTCTCAAATCACCGGAACATTGGCAGTTGTCAGAGACAACGTTAGCAAAATAAGCGTACACAATTCCCGCACCTCAGGCAAGAGTATCAACGCAAAGATCTTACCGCTTTAATTTTTGCACTCAGCACAATCCTGAAAGTTTCAATCAGTGCGCCCTGAGTGAAATACAGACAGGCATCAGTACGGGTGAGCCTGTCACCATAATGTGCATAAGCCTCCTGTAGACAGGCCACCTCGTAATGTCCCCTGTCGATAATGCGTGAAACGTTTACTTTAAATCCTAAAAGCACACGACAAATAATCGAAACTTTACCAGAAATAAAACCATGCTTATTCATGAAGCTTAACCTTGTTATAAACACGCGCCACGTAATGTCCCCTGCCATCGCCATGTCCCAGATCCATTGATGCAAGAGCCTGCGCCTCTTCTTTAGTAAAACCTTTTTTCATATGGAGATTCATAACATCAACAGAGTACGCATAACGTAAACTATGGGGTGCATATTTGCCGGTTAATCCTGATTCACGGACGACATTGCGATAGCGTTCAATAGCCGTGTGTAATGATGGTTTATCGATTAACTTGCCATTATTTTCACTCAGATGTTTAAGAGACGCATTGATTGCAGCCAGAGTCGCATCACGATCTAATACCGTGGTATCTCTTGGGCGCCCTCCTTTTGTACCGAATACAATGCGTATTTTTTCGTCCCCATTCAGTAACGCTTTTTGCCAGGTACGCAATGATTTAGCAGACTGAACTGTTTCTTCCGTTCTTAAACCGAGTAATCGGGATAGCCTCATTGCGCAGGCAATGCCCTCATCCTTTTGCTCTACACTCGTTAATACCTGCCGAAAATAATTATCGGGAATGGCAACCTTCGTTCCGTCCCGGCTCGTTTCCGAAATGCCCAGGGCCTGGTTGCTCAGTTTTTCATGAGAAGGATTAGCCATGAATGTCTTTCCTGCAACCCGCAGTAAAGCGCGGATCGCCGCCATTTCATTTTGAAGTGTGCGCCTGGAAATTTCTTCTGAAAGGCGACTTTTCATATACAGTTCGATATGCGACGTTTTAATGTTCCTTATATCTCTGATTTGAACATTAAGCCTTAATAAATGCTCGGCAAACCTGTCAGCAATTTTCATTCGGTCAGAAACAGTTTTAAAACTTCCGCCCGCCTGTCTGGCAAGCGTTTTAAGATTTTTATTCAGTTTTGCCATAATCCCCCTCCATTTAAACAGGTGTCAGTGCTTTTCCGTCTGCGTAAACGGAAAAGCACTGACACCGGCTGCGCCACAGCTACAGACGATGAATTTCACCCCGACGGCACGGTTTGTGGTTGCGCTTCCTGCGTCTCGACAGATATCTGTGCATCGGGGCGGCGAAATGTTGAGTTATTGCGAAGCTCCCCAGGTCTCTGACCTGTTCGCGGTTTGCACCGGGCTGAAATGAATCAGTCTGCTTCCACACACCAGTATGCTGACTGGTGTCGCCATCGATATCGTGTCGATTTTCTCCTCTTTTAATGAAGTCCCGGGCCGTTTTCACGGCTAAGACGTTTGATTGATAAATGAACAAACGGTGAATGAAGTACGTCTTTAAGGCGCTTAAAACCTTTGAGTACGTGTTGGTCAGTTGGTAAAGAAGTTGTTTAAACGGCAGTGCGTCAGCGCTGCCAGTTATGCGCTGCGCGCGTCACTTGGTACTCGTTTCACTCGAACGCAAGTGACGCCGCGCTCTTCTGCTCTCAATGCTGCCGTGGAAGATGCCCAAATGTTCCAAATGGTCATACCCACGTCGCAAAGTTTGCAACGGATGCAGTCGTCAAAAAATTGAGACGAAACGAAGAAAACAGACAGATGAGTCTGAAAGAAGGCTGTCAGGGACGGCTTGTTTGTGAAGGAATATCCTTTATCGCTGTCAAGGCGATCCCCATTTTCAAAGGCTAACGGGTTTACCGCCCGAAGGCACCGTCTCTCAGGTCATAACGGTTTTGGCATGCAATCACCCGAAGGCGTCCCTCTCAGATTGCCGGGACATTGGCATGTTGCTTTACGCAACGGTACAACGAGGGAGATGTTAGATCGAAGCGTGATCCTTTTTCAAGTAACTTCTGTCACCAGAATATATATGTAGCCTTTTTCCTCCTGAATAGAACCATGTTATGTTCATGTTTATATAGATGATTAATATGTTCAGGAAACCACCGGTTAGCGCTATATTACATATAAACGACAATGCTTATATACGGCTTATTAATTACAACAGAATGAATCTTTAAAGATGCCTCGAAATTGCATGTAATTCACAGTCAGAATAAAAACGTTGCGGTAAAAATGATGCACCTGATTGGTATGACCGAAGGAAATCCCAGAAATAGGATGCGCTGAGGGCTTTTCAAGTTAATTGATAGTGATTGTAGCGCACCCCTTCCTTAAGGAATTCTCTTCAAGGTAACTGGCGGAATCACTTTAATCAGAATCAAAAGTTTGTGCGGTGTTTTAATAAAAAATAAATAACAGAAGGGTAATCCCTTGTCCGTCATCTAACAAAGTTATTTCCTCAATGAAGAATATAAGTGTTTTTGTGTATTGAAAGCAAAAAAACACTTAATTTTTATAAAATTGCATTAAATGAAGTTCATTCCTGATGTGTTTGACAAATACATATCATCCATTGCAGGTCCCGACAGCAATACAGGTAAAAATAGTAAGGCTGCCCTGAATCGTTTGAAGTCATTTAATGAAGCGCTTAATCGATGCGCTCATTTTTATCAGTTTGGAATTTTTGACCTATAATCTTTGAAGATGATGGGCGTGTGCTCACACTCTCGTCAGTAGATATGGTTATATATCCTGCCTGATTAAACGCAGGGCATAATAATGCAATCAAATTAACAGGGTTATTATTTCAGATGTGTCGCCTCATTATGAAAGAACCTGCGCAAATGAGGAGTTGGTTTTCATGTAAATTAAGAAGAACTAAATAACCTCAGGTAGGATGAAAAAACGAAAACTTCACCGCTTACAGGTGAATATGTCATTATTTCAAATCCATCTCACATATTTACCTTCGGTAAGGAGACTGTCTTGGCAAAGAGAGGTCTACAGGCATACTCCCCTTCATGTCAACTTCACGCCGCACTACAGGTTGAGCCAAACCTTTTTGACTTTATACTGAGCGGTCATAGTCAACCATAGAATCAGTCTCTGCATGTTCAAAAATTTGCCAGCCCTAATGAAATTTAGTAACCTGGTACCATGCTGTTGAAAGGCTGGTTTAAACTCTACTGCCAGGATTAACAAAGTCAGAGGAACCATCATCATGAGTGGTAAAAATGGGTTCGATGCTGAAGACTTAAGCACCACACTGGCTCGTTTTGCGAGTAAACGTCGTCGTAACATCGTTTATGATGAAGCAAAGCTGAAAAATAAAGCGCCAGAACCTGTCGTGCTCTCTAGTGCAACGCACGATTGTGGAACAACCATTCTAAAAAGTGTGGCGACTAATTCAGAAAAAAACCAAGAAGAATACAAATCCTCACTGAAGTATAGTTGGGAAAAAGAAGGGTTTTTCAGGCACAAAGATGGTTTTAATTAAGCGGTGGGTAATTCTTACCACCGCTTTTGAGGTGCGCAATTGATTAAAATTGCCTACTTTAAAGCCCCTTTAGCCCCGCTAATAGCCGTTTTTTGTGCTGTCTTGCCTGCTTCCGATCCTGCATCCATTGGCATCTTAGCAGCATCGCTTAAATGACTTGCCATCGAACCTATTCGAGCACCAGCCCATCCCAGCATTCCCACCCAGAAAGCTGGAAACACTACATACATCATCCCCAGTACCAAATTCATGATCCAGCCATCGTTAGTTGAGCTGATGAAGTTCGCAAATGGGACAGAACTGCTGGCGAGCCCCTGTTGTGCCATATTATCGTAAAGGATGGTGATCATACGGTCATCGAGCCAGCCGGCCAGCTCCCACCAGAAGGTGATGAACTGCAGTGCAAATAATGCAAATGATATGGTAACCACCGTTTTAGGCTCATAGGCACTGAACATCATCAGCACCGGTATCACAGTGATAATCATCATCTGCAGAAGCGCCTGAATCATCGGAAGTGCCTGTTTTAGCGCATCGAAGCCAGGAAGTGCTTCTGCCTGCTTAAGGCCAACACCTATTGTCGAAGTCAGACGAGTTATGTTACCTACTACGCCGGTTACGTTATCAGCACTACCCACAGCATAAGTCGTTCCGTCACCTGACAGACCTGCATTTCGGGGACTGACCAGCCATCGCAGTGCAACTTCCTCCCACTGAGCTCCCGGAAATGAACGCTGCATCTCCTTTCGCGTGTTGTCTCCAAAGCTTGCCAGCACCCGTTTACGCAACCCGGACGAGCCGTCGGACCACCACGTTTTACAGGTGGGATAGCCGCCCTGACCGGTGTCCGGATAGCCGCTGTCGCGGGAGCTGTTATAGGGCCACTGGCTCCTCGGGGTGGTGGCGGTGTAGTAATCGTAATAGCCCGACGTATTCAGGAAGTAGTCGCTGCCAATCCAGCCTACCGAGTTAATGGTGGCATCGCTGAGCTGACTGTTGCTGTTCTTGAGCCGGAAATAGGCCCTTGAATAACACTGATCTGCAAAGTCCTGGACCTCCTGCAGCAATACCGGGTCACGCAGCTTCGTGTTCTGCACGTCAAAGCGCATCTGGCGCAGCTGCGTGCCGCAGGGAATGGACGCAATCATGGCCTGGGTGGTGCCCTTAGACATCATATGCAGCAGGTACCACCAGATGGGCACCTGGGCGGTACGACCCTCAAAGTCATTGACTAAACCGCTGTAGCCCGAGTTCTGCGGCGTGGGTACGCTGATGCCACACTGCTTTGCCCGGGAACTGTCGAATTTAATGGTGCTGATATCTACTGGCAGCAGCGGGATGCAGCAAAAAAGCATCACCACAAATGAAACATAAATGGCATGCTCAATGCGCGGGAGCGCCAGTAATCCTTTATTCCCTTCGTCTGCACCTTCCTCACGCACCTTGAGCCAAACACCCATGACTTTGAAAACCAGCGGCAGCGCGAAGAGCCCTGTGCTGCTGAGAATGGTCCACATGGCATTGTTCATCACCCAGCCAAAGAGGACCAGAAAGTATTCCAGGAAACTGTTTGCAGTCATGATCTTCCCCTTATGCCGTGCCGGTCCAGGCCACGCACTCCGTGGCCAGAATAAACAGCACCCCGAGCAGCTCGGTGCGCGGCAGGCGGGCACGAGCCTCCGGCCACCGCTTCAGAAGCCGCGGACGGATCTTCAGGCCCCAGGCTGCAGCGATGCCGGCATACATCACAAGTCGCCAGGCAAACAGCCCCCACCGGCTCTCATGCAGCCAGCGGCGTGTCAGCTGGCCGTCCGGGTCATACGCCATAAAGACCGAAGCCAGCGCAAACATGGCCACGGTTACCAGCAGTAACGGGAGAAGCATGAGTAATATGCGGCCCGCACGGCCGCGAACAGAGGAGAGTGTCATATCAGTTTGCTCCGGAAGACTGCGTCTGGTTCATCTGGCTGAAGCCCTGATCCTGATTGCCGGCTTTCTGCTGCAGCTGGTTATCCTGGTTACGCTCTCCCTGACGCGCCAGCGTGGTCAGCAGGCTGTTGTTGCTGATGGATTTGCGCAACTCCATCTCGTTACGCAGGGCGCTGAGCTCGCGGTCAAGCGCATCAATGCGGCGGTCGCCTTCAGCAAGCGCCTCGGGTTGCTCAGCGGCGTTTGGCTCGGATTCTCCGGTGGTCAGCATGCGCCGCATGGTCAGTGCTGTTTCCACGGTGTCAGCCATCGCCAGCTCGCCGGCCAGGCGCTGAACCAGCGCGACCTTGTCAGGGTCATCGCGTAATGACTGAATAACGCCGCGCGTTACAACAAGGCTGCCGGTTTTAAGCGCCGCCAGGTTATCGGCCGTTGGCTGCAGTTCACCGCCGACCAGTTTACCCAGCTGTTCCAGATTGGCTTTGGTAGCATCTTCAAGCACGGGCGAGAATCCCGTGCCGGCGACAGAACTGCCGGGCTGGTTTTCAGCCCCGCCGCTTGTGCATTCGCTGGTTTCTCTGCAGGTCCGGATCGAACGATCGCCAAGCACCTTAACCACAGCCGCTGCCGCATCATCCGAGGTTTTCCAGCGCTGGCAGACCGTGCCGTTGCAGCTGGCGGAGCCCACGCTGCTGTTGCTGGTCACCGGCAGACTGTTCATCATGTTATAACCGGCTTTAGCCAGGTCACGGGTCGGCTGAATGGCCTGCTGGCCTTTGCCTCCGCGCTTCTGACCGCCAACCCAGGTGACGCCTTCTTCACCGGTGGCCTTCTGCAGCTGCTGGTCGCTGGAGACGGCGTCTCCGCCGCTGGACGCCACAATATCCTTATATTCTTCGGATACAGCAGCCTGCTGCCACTTGCTGCCCAGGGTATAGTCAGCAAGCTTTTTCGACATATTCTGGCAATTGAGTTGCGCTTTATCGAAGTTGAGCCCTGCCTGCAGCACCCCGTTGGTGAGCATTTCATACAGTCCAGGATTAGCACGCTGAATGGCCATTGCCGGCATGCTCATGACCGCGCCGGTCGCGCCCTGAATCACGTTGCCCATAAGGTCCTTGAATCCGCTGGTGATGCCGTTGAGCTGATTGCCTACGGTCGTTTTCAGGTCAAAGTTGCCGCACATGAGGTCACTGCTCCACCCACCGTTCAGCCCCAGCCGGGACATATTGCTGCGGCTCGGTGGCGGTGAGATCACTGAGCCGCCACCAATAGAGTAAAAAAGTCCGTCATTAATCGCGCCGCTCACTGACGCACCGCCGGACGAAAGTGACGTGTCCACAGCCAGTGCCGGCAGGGAGAGAAAGGCGGAGAAGGCTAATGCCGCCAGAGGGCGGTAGAGCCGCTGCGAATACTGCTGTTTCATCTGCTTAGTCCTCAGGAGAAATCGGTGCTGTAAAGGAAGGTCTGGCCACGTCGTTTGCAGCAGCTGTAGGGCTGCCACAGCGCCCAGGCATAGTTGCCGTTTTCAGCTATCTGCCCGCCGGTGTCGGGGAACACCGCGCAGCTCTGCGAGAGCTGGGGAGAGAGACGCTGCCATTTGTGATTTTTTGTGCCGGTATTTTCCTGGACGGGGTCGGGTGGCCAGTAGCCCGGCGAACGCTGCCCGGTGAGCGGGCTGTAGACATGCAGCTGTCCCTGGCGGGTGATAATGTCGGCCACGCGCTGCACCACAACGGCCGCCGACTTGTAGCTGTCGGTCTGCGTGACAAAGCCGCTGCGGGGATAGACATTCCCCCACATGTTGCCGCTGGCCGTGCTGCCAATCTCACGCTGTCCCGGGATTAACGCCTCCGGGTAGAGCGATTCCGGTACGCCGGTGCGCCAGGCAAGCGCATCGAGGCTGCTTGTGAAGTACGGCATAAAAGGCGTGGCGGCACTGTCACAGGAATACCCCGGCACCATTCCGCCGATGAGTCTGGTAGCTGGATGGCCGTACGCATCGCCGTAGTAAAAGTGCAGGTTCTGCTTGCGATTGCCGGGCGCCTTCATTTCCTGCCGTCCGCCACCGGTCGCCACACCTGCAGCGCCTCCCAGGAGCGCACTCTCGGCGCCATCAGCCAGGCTGCTGACGGCCGACATCTCCGTCCAGGGATTGGCTCCAGGGCTCAGGTAGGCTGAAACCACGGCTTCCGGAATGAAATGGGTGACCTTCACGGAGGTTTTAACGGAGCAGCCGAAAGGCGTGCAGAATAGCCAGTAACAGATACCGCTGATGCGCCAGCTGATACAGTCAGGACTGGCGGCGCTTGAGAGCAGACTCGCGGTATTGACGCTGGCCATCGTGCCGGTGCAGGCCATTAACGTGGCGAGTGCCAGCCGGCGCGGGCGGGAGAAAGACATTTTCACTGTGCAGACTCCTTCCGGGCGTTCAGCTGCTGCGTGGCCACGCCGACGTCCGTGGTGCCGTAGACCACCCACTTATCGTCAAACACCACCGCGGGGTATTTCTCAAGACCCAGCGACCAGGCGTGCGTGAGACCGGCATAGGTTCCGGCAAGGTCCTGCTGACGTTGCTTAAACGCGGATGAACTGATGACAGTCCGCGCCTGCTGTTCAGCCTGCGCCGGGTCTGCCGGCAGCGGGCCGAAGAGATCCGCCTGCAGCCGGTCAGGCGCATCCAGCATAATGACAGTCACGTCAGGACCGGGGTTACCCGTTACCGGGTGGGCGCTGTCGGTATAAATGACGGTGCCGGCATGGGCGCCGGCGGTTAGGAACAGTGCTGCGAGGCAGCAAAATGAAAATTTCATGGAGAACACTCCCTGAGTGAGTAACCTGCTCAGGGTGCGTTCAATGACGGGGCCGGTCAGTAATTAACTCTGAGCCCGGTGCTGATAATTTCTCAGCGCGCAGGCTGGTTGAGAAAACCGTGATTCCGCATGATCAGGATGCCCCGCCGACGGTGCTGTCGCGGCGCCACTCCAGATAATCCATTTCACGGACAAAACCTGCTGCAGCTGCGTTACGCTCTATGCTCCATCGGGTTTCGCCCTCCACGACAAATGGAAGCCACTCTGCAGGAAGGCTTTGTTCAGGCGGGTGTTCAGCGTCCTGTTCATGGAGGTATTCCGCCTCAATGCCGGCTGGAGTATTTCTGGCAAACCAGAGGTCGGTGTTTTCCCAGGCACGCATGGCCCAGGCAACACGTGCTTCCTCAACTGAACCGGTCGCAATGTCAAGGAACTCAACCACCCAGTCGTTTAAAGCCTCCTCAGTAGCGCCGGGTAAAAAGGACA
Source organism: gamma proteobacterium symbiont of Lampromicra miyakona (assembly GCF_059730895.1). Lineage (NCBI taxonomy): Bacteria > Pseudomonadati > Pseudomonadota > Gammaproteobacteria > gamma proteobacterium symbiont of Lampromicra miyakona. The sequence continues at coordinate 3,604,019 of NZ_AP035932.1, forward strand.
GGTAATGTGTTTTACGGGACGCCAGCCACATCCGCTCTTCAGCTTCAGCTGCCCTTTGCTCATCGGTCAGAGTATCGGATGCATCATCCTCAGCAGCATACCAATCCTCCGGAGCCTGCTGTTCCCGTACCCGTTCTGCCTGATTCTTACGGGCCTGCTCAATGCCGGCGGCCACCGCGCTATCCCAGTTGGACCTGACAGGCGCCGCTGCACCGGCGCCCGTCAGTTGCTGGTTAAGAAAATCAAGCCGTGACATATCTTCCGGGTCCGGCTGTGCGCTTACAGCATCACTAATGCCGGCATCACTGATAACGCCGGGGAGTCCTTTTGTCTCCCGGCCGGTGCTGGCACGCTCAGTCAGATAACGCTCTCTCCAGGCTGTTCCGGTTGCGCGTTTACCCTCTGCCTCCAGGCTGGTCGTGTACTTCATCAGCCAGACGTGCATGTAACGCTGGCGATCGGGTGCGCACAGGGTGCTGATATCATGGAAACGCTGATAAAAAGTCTCGTCGTGGCCACAGTCCAGGCTGTCGCCCTGGTGTGCCACCTCGTGCTCCGTCAGGCTGAACAGCTGACTGGCAGTCTGCAGCGCATCGGACTTCAGCCGGCGGACGATATCGATGTTGTAGGCAATGTAGGTCTCTCCGTCCGTCCAGGCATCCGCAGACGTGGACTCACCCAGCAGAATTTGAAAGCGTTTACCCCCGTAAGAACGTGACTGATAACCCGCTTCGCCTCCCGAGCAGACAGCAGCATACTGGGTAAGGCACCAGCGCAGCGCTGTCCATGCACGTCGGGTTTCCTTATCAAGCTGTTTCTCGCTGATCATCTGCGTGCGGTCGATAAAGTTTGCGCTGAGGGTGTCGAAATCAATAAGTACCAGCTCAGACTGCCAGCCGGAGCCCCATCGCCGGTGCCGGGGTAGCTGTTCACGGTACGCCATCAGGTTTGCGCGTACGCGGCTCAGACTTTCCATAAACTCTTCCGGCTCGTAACAGCCGAAGCGGGACAGCGTGACAGGATGCACCACTGGCGCGATACCGGCCCGGGCAATGATTTCCCCGCGCGGAACATCACGAGCATACCGCGCGAGGGTGAAGCAGTTTTTGTCGGTTGCCGCCGGGTAATAGCGGCACTTACGAATGAAGTGCTCAAGCGTGACGTGACGTTTGCCGGGCAGGAGCGTGATGACCTCTTCATCGTTCATCAGCTTCTGCAGGTCGCCCTCTCCGGAAAGCAAAGCGCGGGCGGTTTTCTCCCGACGCGCTTCCGTTTTACGATATTTCCCCTGATTGTCAGAGAAGGCGGTGGCAAGCTGGCCAAACCGGGCGGCAATTGTTTTCCAGACAGGGCAGCTTTTGCGAAGAATTTCAGTACGCGAGACGTTAAGCGCGATGGGTTTTTTACTGACGATAAGGCCACCAACGCCCCAGATGTGTCCTGGATCATGACGCACCAGGACGCCCTGATTGTATACCGACACCGCACCGTCTTCCCGGAGGCGATACCAGGCCTGATCGTCCTCCGCATCCCACTTCTCCAGTGCCGGCTGGCGGGTAATGATGGTGCCGTTGAGGTGCACCGTGACGGGTGTATAGCGCACCAGATCGCGGATTTCCTGAATGCATGACATGCGCTCCTGACTGGTCAGCGGTTCATACCACTCACCAGTGATATGGCAGCCTGGCTCAGCCTCCGCAATTTTTTCCAGGTCATAGTGATAACCCATTTCACGCGTATCAACCGACATCTGCCAGCGCTGCGAACGCCAGAGTGTTCGGGCGTGCGCCATGATCTGGCCACGCCCCAGACGAAAGCGCCCGTAGGTCGCATCACCTTCCTGATGTGGCGTGCCGAAACGCCCGAAATAGCGCTTTACGTCATCATATGACGTAAAACCGCGTCCATCATCCCGACAGGAGAAGCCCTCCGGGGTAATGTCGATGATCACCGCGCCGGCACCGGCGTCGACGCTGTTCATGATGAGTTCTATGACGGCCTTGCCGACAGAGCCGGCCTGACTGTAAATAATGTGGTGAATAATCTGCGGATCGAGTTCAAAGGGATAGCGCATCAACAGGCTCCTGTTTGTAGACGGAAGTCCATTTTCTGTGAATGCGCTCTGGGTGAAATAAAAAACTGTGATTACCATTATGAAAGAATAGATGGCACTGATGAGGCAAGAGTGACCCCGGTGGAGGCATATGGAACTGAAAGACACTGTAGCAGAATCACTGGAAAGAAGGGGCTTATGGCGACGCGCTGCACGCCGCTGGCTGACCGTGATGGATCAGATTACGGAAGATGCCGAACGCGAGGCCATAGCCCGCCGCAGAGAGCGATGTCTTGATATGGCGGCCAATCTCACGCCTGATGGTCGCAGAAGCGAAACACGGCGTCTGTATAAGATTCAGAGCCGTTTCAGTGATGGATATTGATGCAGGAAAAGTGGAGCTGCCGTAACGACAAAACAAAAGCCTCATCCGTTTGGATAAGGCTTTGACCCGGTGTGAGAGGAATGATTGGACGGGTATATAGATCACACCAGGCAAGTATTTAAATACAAAAACACGTTTGTTTTGTCAATTGTTTTTTTGCATTCACTTGACAACCCGTTTGCATTTTACTTGACCGCGTATTTGCATTTCACTTGGTCATCTCAAACAAAAAAGCAGTCAAAACCCGGCCAGATTAACTGGCAGCTAAGAGCGATCTGCGGACATTGCTCACAGCATTCTGTGTTAATTCACGTGAAAGCGGGTCATCAGTTTGAGGGTTCAGATGGAAATCCAGAGCGAACCTGAGCCCCTACAACAAATAAAAGAATAAAGTGCTGAGAATTTTGTTTTTATAATGCAATGTTTTCATGTCAATGGATTATAGGATTGGATGAGTTTTCATTAAAATATTTTTGACACACTTTGAAGTAATATTGTAAATTTAATGTTCAATATTCAATAAGTACATGTTGCTTCTGTATCAAACCATCAAAAATGTGATCGGAGGAGCTGTATGAGCAATCTCAAGAAAGGAATTATGGAAGATCAACGTTTATTGGCATCTGCAGCTCTTTTTCGTCAATTACATGAAAATAAGAAAGATATTTACGATGTTCTAGCTCAGTTTCTATGCTCAACTATAGTTATACATCAGCTATGGGAGTTCGACGTTACTAAGTGCTCTCAGAGGCTAAACTCTGATTATGGGTTTGATATACCTGAAGCTGTGGTGAAGTCATGTCTGAAAAACAGGCTAAAAAAAAGAGGCTTATTAGATTTTAATAATAGTAAATATTATGTAACTGAGAAGTTTGAGAGAAATAACACTCTAAAAGCAAGTTATGAACAAGTAAAGGAGGAGCAAGATTATATAAAAGACTTGCTCATTCAATTTGTCAAGTCCTTTAGTAAAGAAGAACTTAACCAAGAGGAAATTGACGAACTCTTATCAGATTTTTATTCATATTTTATTCATGACAGAAAGCAGAGTGAGAACTCCGTAGCTATCAGTCAGTTTATCATTCAAAACTCAGAAAATCCTCAATTTACCGATAAGTTAAACAAGGTTGAAGAGGGGTTAATTCTTTACGGTGGAATTTGTTATAGCTCAGATTTAGTGAACATTGAACCATGGCGGAATGATTTTCAAATAGTACTAGATACAGAGTTGCTATTTGATGCAGTAGGGCTAAATGGTGAGATTCATTACCGTATGTTTGAAGAGTTCCTGTCCTTAGTCAAAGGGTTACGAGATCGCTCAGGAAATAAATCAAAAATAGAATTAAAATATTTTGAAGAAACGAAGAGCGAAGTTGAAAGCTACTTTTATGCAGCGGAAAATATTTTTGAGCGTAATCAACATCCAGATCCATCCAAAACAGGAATGATCAATCTACTACAGACTTGCTCTACAAAATCAGAAATCACAATAAGGAAAATAGAGTTTTTTGAAAAGCTTGAGAAAATGAAAATTTCTCTTGATACAGGTGCTGATTATTACGACAAGCCAGAATATAATATAGAGAGCACCTCTACGCTTGAAGAACTAAAAAAAGAGTTTCCAGATTATGAGTTGGATAAAATTGCTGATGCTTTAAAAGTTTTCACAAAAATAAATTACAAGCGAAAAGGTAGAAGTAATCTAAAGTTAGAGCAAAGTGGAGCTCTTCTCATCACGGGAAAAAATATAACCAAATCCTTATCGCATTATTTTTCTATCCAAGGAGAAAGAAAAATACCATTCGCTGTCACTTTAGACTATATAACCGAGCGATTATGGTTTAAGTCGCATAAAGGGTTTGCTAATGGAGTAAAGCTACCTACAACTTTTGATGTAGTAGCTAGAGCACAGGTTATTCTTTCTACTCAGGTCGCAGCAAAAGTAGCAGATGTATACAAAGATATGAAAAACGCTGTCGCGAGTGGCACAATGTCGAAAGAGACTGCTGCCAACTTGGTTATGGAGTTAAGAAGCAAAAGTTTACAGCCTGAGGAATTTGTACCTGATCAGGTTGAGGATATCATGAGTTTTATGGATGGAGATGTAATAGAAAACGCACTTAGGACAAAATCTTTACTCGAAATTCAAGCTGAAAAAGGTATCAAAAGTGAAAAGCAAGTTGAGGCTCTTCGGAAGAAACTTGAAGAAGTAAATGCAGACAAGAATGATCTTGTCATCAAATCGAATCAAGAAAAAGCTGCAACTAAAGCAGAAGCTCAGGCCTTAGTTAGGAAGATAATAATTCAGGCGCGAATCCGTGAGGGCGTAAATTTAAAGAGAAATGCCAAGTTAAAATATAAATTGATTCGTTCTATTTATTTCATGTTATTAGTGGCCATACCCATTTCATTTATTGCGTATTATCATGTCCCGTCGGACACTGTGGTTAGTGTGGCGTCATTATTATCTGGTGTTATTCCTTTGGTTTTCGTTGCCGCCGTGTTTAAGCCGGTGCAGAAATTCACTTCACGGATAGTTATAACTGGGTTCAAAAGAAAGATTAAAAGGAGAAATGGCAATCATCCTGTTGACAATCTACTTCTCCCAATGGGTTGATTTATTGGTATTATATTGCTAAGGGGAGGGTGGATCTCCCTTTCAATTAACTTTTAAAATTAGATTTTCACATTATGCATCATCTTGTTCCCTGTTTATTTATGCTAAGTAGTACCCATAACTTGATATCGGTGACAACAATAACAAACTTCCGCTTCTGGCACACTGCTGCCGTTTAGTTCGGGCTTCGTCATAAGATGTGAGCCATACGCCAATTTTAGTTGGCGATGGTCAGGTAATCTGCAAACGGTCGCCAAGTAAAATGCAAATGGGTAGTCAAGTCAGGTGTAATTACGCAGTCAATAAAGTAAGTTTGAAAAGGCTCAACCCGAATGAGTCAAAATAAACGCGGGCTCTATGCCGCCCGCACCCGCAGCCTGCCTGTTTGTCAGACAGCCTGAAACCGCTGCCTGACAAACAGGCAGGGCCGATTTAACTGAACACCTCGCCGTCTGTAACTCTGTCGATCTCCTTCAGCACCCATAACATATCGGTGGCATCCGGCACGCAGATATTCCAGCGCAGGCTGCTTTCGAACTCAGCTTCACCAGGCCACAGCGTGTTACCGGTTACCGTAATGAGAATATCCAGTTTTTTCCCGCCGGCATCCGTCAGATGTACCGCCACGCAGCTGCGGCGCCCAACGCGGTGAGGGAATACTGAAATCAGAACCGGCTTATCAAGCCGACTTGTGATCTGGCGCTGCAGTATTTCCAGTGAGACACTGTCGGACTGACCAATTGATGCCGTCCCCTGCGGTGGCACGGTAAAAATGACAGACGCAATCAGCGCCTTGTCCGCTACGACCACTGGCGGTGCCATAGTCAGTTTTTTCATGGGTTCCCCTGTCAGATACTCAGTCCGCGATTTTCATCAAGCCGGCGCGCAACGTGAAACGCAGCCTCAAGCTCACTGCAATTTAATTCGTTCATGATTTGTCGTCTCTCGGCTTTCTCTGGTTTTTCAGTCATCCCCAGCGCCAGGTAGAGACTGGGGGGAACCGCACGAAAGAGCGCCTGCACCTTCTCTGAAATAATGACGCCTTCCGTATATTTCCGGGGGACCTTCGTCGCTGAAAGCAGCATTTCCCGTTGTTCAGCTGTCAGCGTCTTGAAGCGGGCAATCTGCTCGACCTCCTGAGGAGGCATTACCAGACAGATCCACCACTCCGCCATGTTCAGCATTTTTTTTGCGGTATCAGGGAAATCCTCGAGGTTCTGGGTGAAAATCCAGAGCCAGGTGCCGAGCTTACGCCACATTTTGGCAATTTTTGTCGCGTAGGGCCCGAGCAGCGGGTTCGTCGTTACGATATGTCCTTCATCGATGGGCACAATAATATTCCTGTCGCTGTACTGATCTCGCTCAGCGATATTATTGATTGAGTTAAGCAGCGAAATGACCGCAACGGCCATCTGCGCCTCATAGCCCTCACGGGCCAGCGTACCCAGATCAACGATCGTGACATCCGCCTCTGGCCACGGTGTGCCTGGACGGTTGAAGAGTTCGCCTTCGAAGCCTTCAGTGAACATCCGTAGCGCCTCGGACATTTCTTCCGCACGGGAACGACGTGCCGCAGTTCGCTTTTCCCGGCCATCTTCTCCCTGGCTGCTGTCCCGGGCAATATTCTGCAACGCAAACATCAGGTCTTCAGGCAACATCTGCCGGCTTTCCTCAAAAGCCGTGCGGGCGGCGATCATGATGGCCTCACGGATCATGCCACGGTCTGCGCGTGTTAACCGTGATTCTTCTGCAGCTTCTCCGCCAGTGATCATCAGGCGGGCGGCAATTTCCATTTCACCGAGTACGTCACGCTCTTCATCCTTATCTTCATCGTCATCAATATCCGGAAGAGCGTCTTCACTGATGATCAGTTCATCCGGTTTTGCCTGCATCAGCAGATGTGAGTCACCGAAAGGTGCGAGAGAAACAACTTTACCGGGCTTGATACTGACCCGATGTACGCTCAGTCCCAGGGAGGCGCAGTAATCACCAAACAGGCCGAAGCTGTTACCTGCTTCTATCAGGAAAATACGGGGGCGATAGATGGCCATCATCTGGGCAAGCTTGACCAGCGCGGTGGCGGACTTGCCAGCACCGGTTGGCCCAAACAGCATTAGATGCGCGTTCTGCGTGCGGTCATTTTTGTTAAGCGGATCGACCGAGAGCGGGCCACCGCCCCGGTTAAAGAAGGTGAAGCCCGGGTTGCCGGTGCCGGTATCACGACCGTAGACCGGTGCCAGGCAGGCAAAATGCTGCACGAACATCAGGCGCGTATACCAGTTATGCCGGTCCTGTGCCGGATTAAAGCACATGGGTAATGCGCGCATATAGGTGCTGAGCGGACCGATATCATGCTCCGGGTTAACCGGCTCAAGGCCGCAGTTGAGCAGCTTGCTGCTGAGATCAAGATAGCGCTTATCCAGCGATGGAAGGTCCCGGGCTTTAATCAGCAGGGTAATGGCAGCCCGATACAGTTTATGTTTATTACCCAGGTAAGTGCGGGCTGTGGCGGCATCCTCGCGCGCGCGCAGGGAGTCCACGTTTTCACCCATTGAATCACGGCTCAGGCGGGCAAAGTTTTCTTCCAGCTTATCCTGAGGGTGAATGACCAGCGTCAGGGCAAGCACGGTGCCCTCAGGCAGCAGGTCCATAATGGCATTAATATGTTCACCGCGTTTCACCTCACCCGTCAGGTGACCTGTTGAGGGCGCATTGCGCAGACGCGCCACGGGAACAGCTTTATGCGCCACATCATCAAACCACCATACACCTTTATCCCCGTCGCTGCGCGGGCGAGTAAACCACAGGCTTTCACTGAAATCGTTCAGCAGAGGTAAATCATCCGGCGCATCGTCAGTGTGTTTTGCACAACGATAAAGTGTCGCTTTATCAACCCATTTCGGATCGGGATTGAACCAGCGCAGCAGCCAGCTGTGGATCTGCTCTCCGTTCTGACGCCGGCACTGGATACCCGCACCACTCATTGCAGAGGTCAGACGATCGCAAACCTGTTTGAGCAACACCTCGGGCGCCATCGGGTCGCGATACGGTGATTCAACCCAGCGGTAAATCACCATACGTGTACGCCTGATCTGGCCGCGCCAGGGCGCACCGGTGACAGCCTCATCCAGAAACAGACCCTTTTCGCTGGCCACGTTCTGCAGATGCCGCTCCTGCTCTGTCAGCCAGGCTTCCGTAAAAGCCGTTCCCTGAGCATTGGGCTTCACATACCCCCTGATTCCGTCCATGTAGACGGTCAGATCTGACTCGTCCTGGCAGTAAAACTGCACCACCCACTGGTGAGCATCCAGCTCCGGGAGGCTGTCCTGCAGGGCGTTTTCCACCACGTCACGAATTTCATCGAGCCGTGTGTCAGGTCGTCCCTCGGTCCCAACCGGGATCACTTCGTAAACGGCGCCGACCGACACGCCATCATCAAGCAGAATGCACTGGTGCTCAGGTAGATACTCGCCCCACGGGATGTGGTCGATAATAGAAGGCGCAGTATCATACAGCTTAGCTTCATCACGGCGGGTAAGCCGCCCCTCCCGCGTCAGCGGCTCATGCCCGTTAATGGAAAACGGGCCATCTCCAAACTGATGCGGCGCCTGCGCGTCGGCCCGACGGCGAAAAAGAGAAAAAGCCATTACAGATCCTCCGTGCGCTCACCAGGCAGCGCATACTGCACCTGGCTGTAAAACGGGAAAACGGTGCTGTAGCCGGGCACCGGCGTATTGCCGTCGGCCAGGTGCGGGAACACGTACATGACCATGTCGGGATTAGGCAGGCGCGGAAACGTCTGCTGTATTTCATTTTCCTGCGTGCGGCTGTAGCTTTCGCGCGTCTGTTGAGAAATCACGCGTTCGCTGTCCGTTACCGGACGGCGCAGTGTCGTGCGGCTTTCGCCGGTTGCATGTGTCGCAGAGGCGCCATCATTCCAGAGCTCAAGCATGCTGCTGTCTCCGGGCGGCAGCATCTCGTCTTTGGACGTGCTGCAGCCGGCCAGTAATAACGAAAGCATCAGTGTCAGAGGCAACACCAGGCGGGGTTTAGCGCTGTGCATTCGCGTCCTCCATTGTTTCAGCGTCTGTAATGACTGCAGACACACGCATTACCCGACCGTCAGGCAGGGGAAACAGCATATCGGTCTCTTCCCGAGCCAGTTTCTGGCCAACCGCAAACATGGCCCAGTCGGTCACCTCATGGGGTGACCCCTCCCACTTTCCATTATCTTTCCGGACATAACCGGCATACAGGCGTCCACTGAGTGGGGTATACCCCACCCGATACTCAAGGTTGGTGTTTTGCATTGAAATCCCCGTCAGTCCATGCCTGTGCCATTGCCGGCCAGGCTGAAGTCATATTTAACCTTGCGGCCTTTTTCTTCGTAATCGATGGCCAGCTGTCGTGTGATATGCAGCGCCACCTTCTGACCCGGCGGTACATAAATGGCATCAAATGTTTGTCCGTAGCGGGCTTTCACCCAGTCGATCGTTTCCCGCATGCCGCCGGAAAGCGCCTTGCCCAGCACGGCCTGACCGGCATCACCCGTGAGAGTTGAAGTCACGCCACCGTAGGCGTTGGTCTGGCCGGTATTCTGATTTTCCGCCACGGCATCACCCGCCGCACCGGCGGCCGCAAGTGTGGTGATGGTCGGCAGGTAGGTTGAGGCGTTGCTTTTACGCGTGCCTGAAATGCAGGGAATGCCGTTGTCGTCTGACAGCCAGCCAATGCTGCTGTTATTACCGTTCGCGTTGCCGCTGTTCTGATTGCCGCCACTGTTCTGGCCATCCGGAGAAGACAGCGTCCTGACGGTGCCGTCGGTAAAGACAAACGTGATGCTGGTAATTGACCCGCGCACGCACGACAGCGTCCAGTCCCCCGTAGCGGTACCGGACACGATTGTCCCCTGAACATCGGGAAGCTCGATGCCGTTCGCCGTCAGGTTATCCCTGCCGATCATGACCTTGAAAGGATAGGGATCAGTGACTTTACCATCGATGGGAATACGCCCCAGTAAGGCGGTCATCGCCTGACTGCCTACAAGCGTGGAGTTTTCCGGAAGCGTAAATACCGGAACGGTCGCCTTCTGCGCATCCGTAAGCTGAGTCTGAACCATTGCGGTTGCTTTTCCTGCCGCCTGTTTTCCTGCTTCACCCGCTTCGGAAAACGAAGTGGCAAAGGAGAAACCGGTCGCGTTGTTTCTGTTGCTGTCGGTCACCGGCCGGCCGCTGGCATCAACGGATACCCCGTCTCTGGGCTCAACCCACTGCAGGCCATCAGAAGAAGACGATACGCCGGAAGCGCCGCTGTTCAGCCCGCTGTCGTAGCCCAGCCCGATCGGAATATCACTGCCGGGGCTGCTGCTTTTTCCGGATTCCGTGCCGGCATCGCCATTCTGCAGCTGATCCATCAGCCGTTTGACCTGTGAGCTGAGATCCGTGACCTGAGCGCTGAGCTGCTGGCGTTTCTGCGCTTCCTCATTACGGGCATTGCTCACCGCCTGGCTGATCTGTGCGTCCACATTGCTGTTGGTGGTTTTCAGGGCTTTATTTTCGTCAGTGAGTTTTTTGTTATCGTCCGCGAGCGAATCGAGACGGTTCTGAACTTTGCGGAAATTTCCCACCACCGTGCGAAGCGTGTCCTGCGGCGTGTCACCCTCGATCCCCGCTGCCTTGAGGTCTTCCGGCGACAGGTCTTTCAGCGCAGAACTGGCTGCGTTGCCTGTCATCGCCGGATGATTTCCGCCCCCTGAGCAGGATTTCACGCCGACGACAATGGCACCGGCCAGCACCACCGGCACGGCAATTTTAACGATGAGATTAGAGGCAGGTGCTTTCATTATTTTACTCTCCGCTTACGGCTGTCAGCAGGCTGCTGAGACGGCGGTTCGGCAATGAATGCCCCCTCCGGGCGCCCGGACGTAACCAGATAAAGAACCGTTGTATCCTCAGGCGTACCTGCACGGCCGAGCCAGCGGTGCTGGAAGGTGGCCGTAATAAACTGCCCCTCCAGCGCGCGCGGATCGAGAATCACTTTGCTGGCTGAACGGTTACGGACCTGCAGCGCAACCACGCTGCTGCCCTGCAGGCTCCATGCTGCCATTGGTGTAACGCTGACGGGTTCTGAGGGCATCAGTGTGGTAACAGCGGACGGCAGCTTCAGTGAAACCGGACTGATACCCGGCACCGGCTCAACCGTACGCAGCGGGCCATACATATTTTGAGCCGCATAGCGGGTCAGCACGACAGGCAGAGGGGCATTGAGTTTAGCGGGCTTACGATCCTGCTGAGGAGCATCCACATCCGACTGCTTCGCCTGACGCCCGGTGCTGTCCCCGTCGCTGCTGACGGACTGCCTGTCACTGGCTGATACGGTGGCCACTTCACCGTCATAAACAATTTTCACGGGTTCACGCGTGGTTTTACCGGATGCCGCAGAGACATCCAGCAGGATAATCTCCCCGTTCTCTTTGTTCTGCAGCTCAAGTCGCGTCACCGGAAACGCTTCGCTGGCATTGAGATAGACCACGCCGCTATTGCTCTGTATACGCAGCTTGTTGTTGAGCGAGGGCGGAAAGCCAACGCGTACGTTTTTATTCACAAAAACGATACGCTCCTGGCCCACCGTCAGGGGGACCTGCAGCGGGATACGCTCCCATTTCATCAGCTCAACGGCGTTCGCCACCCAGGGAAAACACAGGCTGACGAGAAAAATGAGTGAATACTTTTTCATCCGGTTTCCCATCACTTTTTCTCCGGCTCAGGCAGGGTGACAGCTTCAAGCCGCTGAGGCGTAGCCGCATAGCAATCCAGCGCCAGTCCAAAGGGATTGCGCTCCGGATCGCCTTCCCAGCGCACCACTTTCAGGGGATACCGGACCAGCGCGCGCTTGACCGACTCGGTGTGGTAATACTCGTCTGCCACTAAATCCAGCCGTGCGATCCAGTTGTCCTGATCGAGAATGGTGACACTGCGGCTGCTGTAGCCACGGCGGGGAATTTCATATACCACCCGCACGCGGTCCCGGAGTTCATCGCTGTTTTTACGCATCTCTGCGTCTTTATTCAGAAAGTCCTGGCAGGACGGCGTCAGATAAGGGCTCATCTGGGCAATTTTGGCCGGATAATCCACCTCACCATTTTTGGGCCATGAGTTCAGCTGCTGAAAGATATAGAACGCAAAGCTGTATACTGTGGACGGCGGAACCTCCCACCATTTTCGCGTGCTGCCCGATCGCAGGTCGGGTGGGTTATGGATGGTGAGTTCGGAAGGCGCGCGCATCCAGCCAATCCCCGTGACCAGCAGGCCGGCGAACAGCAGCACACAGGCGATGCGAAGCGAAATGATGTGATTATCACGCGCGGTCATACCGTTACGAAACCGGCTCATCGCTCACCTCTCTGCGGCATAGCCAGGGTTCGCTTCATCTCCCACGCCCGGCTGTCGATTACCAGTGAACGTGAAAGGCGGGCCCTGCAGCGGATTTCCTCCAGCCGCTGCCAGATGTAATTTTCCGGCTTGCCACGTTTATAGCCGGCAATCCAGCCGCCACCCAGGAAGATGACAATGAGTGGCATCAGCAGCATGCAGGTGGGAAATGCCAGCCAGCCGATAAATGGCACCAGCGCCAGCGGCACCGCCAGGGGAATGCCGGCGACGACGCCAATGATGGCCGCCAGAAGAAACTCACCAGACGTGAAGCCTTTCCACACCACGGGCGGATTGTTCAGACGATCAGGAAGGAAGTCGATGACGGCCATGCTTGCTCCTTACAAAATGTCAGAGGCTTTAGTGGCCAGATAGATGACGGCGAGGATGAGAATGATGCCAACCACCCCGTAAAGCAGGAATTCCGTCCAGGAGCCTTTACCCTTACGGATGTCGTGGAAAGAGGTAATGACGGCATGGGCGACCGCGAGGAAGGCCCCAACGCTTATCAACAGCCCGAGTGCCAGCCCACCCATTTTGGCGTACCCCATCATGGTGTTATAGGTGCCACCGCCACCGCCGGTCGTGGGCTGCTCAACCGGCGGCAGATCAGCAAGCGCCTGACCACTGATGATAAAACCCGTCAGCAACAGCCCGGCGCGTGCGAATGCTGAGTGGTAAAGCCTGAGTAATGTGGATTTCATTAAGGTGTCCTTTTAGTGGAAAAACAGAAACAGCGTTGCCAGGTAAAGCACGATTAGCCTTACCGCAAGTTCATTGAACTGACGAAACGTCACGGATTTGGAGGCAATACCGCGATAGGCCTGAACCAGCGCCCAGGCGCAGAACAGAAGAATGACGACGGCCAGCAACCCCAGAATGAGGGTGTTAAGTTGTCCGGGCGTTAGGCTGCTGCCGGTGCCGGCGCTCCACCCGTTCAGTTGCGCGCCGTTCATCGCCATGCGGGTTCCTCAGCACGATACTGGCCGGTAACAGCGGACTGCCGGGACGCGGGTTGTGCCCGGGAGGGTTCCAGATAGGCTGAAATACCCTGCTTCATGGTGGTGATATCGCGTGTCGCCTGCAGATAGTCGAAATGAAAGCGGGCATCCTGAGTCTGGTTTGCCGCGACACGGGCCCGGTCAAGCCCGGCCTGCACCTGATCCAGCTGACGCATGACAAGCGCCAGCTCGTCTTTCTCGGAGGCGTGACACTGAAGGACGGGAAGTGTGGTTATCAGCAGGGCAATGAGGTTTCTGGTGTGACGCATGAGGCTCTCCCGGTTAACTGGTCGTCGGGAGAGTGACGCAAAGCAGCGATGCTTACAGCAGGAAATTCTTTATGTACTGTCGAAAATTTTATGTGTAACTGCCTGGGGGAATAATTCACTCAGCATGCACGCCTTGACAGTAAGCTTCGTATATAGACGATATCATCGATCACTAAGAGGTATACCAGCTTAGACTTAAACTCACAGTCTGCTTTGAGCGAGATATAGACTTTACTGAAGCCATAAAAAGCTTGTCGAATGTCTCAGGGCGTGAAGCGGACGTTGTATTTGACACCTACACGCTCTGTGCCTCAGGTGTTCCCTGATGGAATACCAATTTCCATTGCCCGTTCTTAGATATTTCCCAGCATGAAGAACGAAGGGATGCACGACTACCATCTGGATTGACAGTTCTATAGTGCAATATTGCGAAATTATCTCCAGCGCTGATAAGCCGAAAATCACTACTAACAATAGCTGGAGCGTTATCTTCACCCAAAAGGGCTTCAATAGTCTGTGCGCGATCAACTAATACGCCTGAGCGCGTTATTTCGCTAAATTTCTCATGGAGTATCTGTTCAAGCCATTTCCGTTCTTTCCGCCTGCTGCCGTGAAGAGAACATTCGAGTCTTTTTAACGTATCCAGTAGCATAGTGTTTGCCCTCATCACAATCGAACAATAACTCTTAAGCAATAATTGCTGGAATGCAACGTCCGTTCCCAGCACAGATCTAATGCGAACTGCGGCGCTGAGATTCTGTTATGAGCGAGAAGCGGAGGTTAACATTTTTAACCTCCCCCAAACTGAACATAGAAGAAATGGCTATTCAGTTCTCAACGAATTGTCTTGGAAATGACTCTGTTTTTCAATTCAATTTCCAATTTAGATAACTGGTCACTCACCCTCTTAGAAAGGATCTTATAGTCTTCAGTAACCTGCTCCTGACTCTTATTTGCAAGGAAAAATAAGTTGCCTGACATCTCTTTCAACAAGAGAATAGCGAGATCAGCATTACTGAGATTATTGTTATTAGACCATCGTTCTATAGCTTTCTCTGTCAGACTTAACAATGGTTCACGGAATAGCCCTGAACCATTGACTACTTTCAATGCTTCCCTTTGAGCTTTAATTCTATTACTAAACTCGCTCATATTTGCCACCAGTTAATTTTATTTTTTCTCGCATCCAGGACTCAATTAAACCCAATTGAGACTTGACTTTCTTAATATCATCAGCATTCAGGATTTCACCAGTACCTCTCGTACATAGCACTCTGGCCCTTTCTAATAATTGATAGGTCAAATCACAAATTGGTATGCTATGAATGCCCAAATTACGTGCAGAATTTCGCGAAAAGTCGGGTCTTACATCGCAATCTAAAGAAAAGCATGTCGCAAAATTTCGTATCGATAAAAACACTGAAGAAAGATCAAAGATTTCTGTAAGATCAGATATTTCAATAGAACGTCTAGCGCTAATAAATATCTCTAGAAACTTTTCACAATCAGCTAAGCCTGAATTATAGTTACTCGGTTTACCTAAGCCCCGCAAATAATCAATATTATCGGGTGAATAAATAATCTTGGATTCCAAAAAAAGATGCCACGCAAATGGATTACCTTCTTTCCAGAGTTCATTTATTCGTTCATAAGAATAAATCGAGTAATCTCTCGGGTTAAACCTTTCATCCCGACCACTGACAATAGCTAACATGTCAATGTCTGAAAATGAATCAACCTCTCCGCGACATATCGAACCAAAAGCATAGATATGCATAATTATCGCCTATTGAACCGTTTAATTATTATGGACATAAAGAAACCAAACATAATTAACCTTACTAGAACGACTATTGTCAAAAAGGATGCTGAATACTGAGGGAGTTGTAATGTCCCCAAAAATATCTGTGGGGACATTGCTAACGCGTCAAAATATGAACTAAGTAGTTTGGGATCACCATAGTTAAGCACGTGATGCAAAGCTATGATGCACAGAATAACAATAACAGCCCTGCATAATTTAAAAGCTGACTCTCCGTTTCCCCAGATAAGATCTAATGCCTTAAACTCAACCCATTCGCCAAACATTTTAAAACGGCCAAATCCTTTATATTTCTTTCGATAATAAGATTCCTTTGATTTCCATGCTTTATGAAGGTGCTCTCCTGTAGCCTGTAATTCGATTGCTATGGCTTTATTTGCTGATTTTGAATCACCTATTTGCTGATAATTCAAACGTAAAGAACGTGCAAACTTGAGCCTAAGGTTGTCCGGTCCAGGACACCCACTTTCGAGAATGTCATTATCAATGTAAGTCTTATCAAAAGTGGCATAGTCAAATTTGCAACCACTAAAGCTCGACCCAATTAAGTTGCAATTTAAAAATCTGCAACCAGTAAAGTCACAGTCCTGAAAGCTACATTTTCTGATGTAAGCAGCATCGAAAATACAGTAGCTGAAGTTTACATTTTTAAATTTAAGATTTAATGCAACTAATCTTTCAAATAATTTATTAACAAACTTGTCCCTAACTACTTCAGAGTCAAATTTTTTGTCTGACAGCTTTTCTCTTCCGCTATCTTTTATCATTTTTTTCTCTATAAGCTAATAGACTAAATTTTATAAATCATAATGCTCTTTTGGGCTGATTTGAAGCCATCCTGACCTACTATAGTAACGTCCGCTCCTGGCACTCAGGTGACATAGGAGATGTGACAGGCAGCAATGAGCGAGGTGCGGACGCTCAGCGGATTTTCAAGGCTCTCTGACTCAGACTTACAATGAAGGCAATCTTGTATACAAAACGGTCGATTGCTAGGAAGTGGCACAATGCCGTGCTATGCGTTAGTGTAAGCCGTAACAGGTTGCGAAACTGCATACGGCGACGCTTCCGTACCTCTAGTAAAAAGCAGTGTTTAAGTTAGAACTTCGTCAGCCAGCGAGGGGAAGATGCCTAATTTTTTCAGGGATTCGAATGGTGCTCTGAATTTAGCCGCACAAAAGTTAGTGCCTAATCAAGGCTTTCGTGCGGGTCAACTCGGTGCTCTACATGCTGCAATGGCGCATTACTCGGTCTATGCTGACCCGGCGATAATCTGCCTTCCTACTGGGTACGGTAAGACATCTGTAATGATGGCACTACCGTTTCTGGTTCAGTCAAAACGAGTGCTCGTTGTTGAGCCGTCTAATGCGCTACGCAAGCAGGTATCATCGCACTTTTCGGAGCTTTCTACCCTAAAGCGTATTGGTGCTATTCCGGCGGATCTTGCTAACCCATCGGTGCTCCGACATGAAGGGAGACCTCAAGCTGAGGAAGATTGGCAAGTCTTAGAGAGCCACGATGTTGTGGTTTCGACGCCAAGTAGTTCATCACCAGCGGTTGCATTTGGCGCCTCGCCAGACTTGTTCGATTTGATCGTATTTGATGAAGCCCATCACGCTCCTGCGAATACATGGGCTGCGTACTTAGAGCACTACACAAAAGCCCGGTTCGTATTTCTGACCGCAACCCCCTTTCGCCGCGATGGCCAAGTAATTCCAGGGAAGCTGGTCTACCGCTACCCAGTAATGAAGGCCGTAGATGAAGGGGCGTTTCATCCCGTCGCCTTCAGAGCCGCGCCTATTCAAAACACGGTCGATGATCATCACATTGACCAAGTCATTGCAGAAACGGCTGTAAACCAACTGAATCAGGACTTAGCTGCAGGGCATGATCATCGCCTCTTTGTGAGGGCAGCAACGATCAATGCAGCTAGGGCTTTGGTTCCAATATATCAAGCGCTTGGGGTCAACGTTGAAGCAGTGGATAGTAAGATCACGAAGCGTACCCAGGATCGCTGCGAGCAGCGTTTGGTCAGTGGGGAGCTGCAGGGGATCGTGTGTGTGGATATGTTCGGGGAGGGGTACGACTTTCCGAAACTGAAGGTGGCCGCATTACACACTCCACATCGTTCATTGGTACCGACAATTCAGTTCATTGGGCGTTTCGCTAGGGTGGATGAGGCAACCGGCCAGGCAACATTGATTGCGCCGCTCCCAAGAGTTCTGGAGGCGTCTAGTACTCTTCTGAAGGAGGGTGTAGATCTTGCGAGTATGATAGATGCAGCTGCTCAAGCAGAGATGGCAGGCGATGCTGCTGAGTTAGAAATGGTAGAGCGGCTCAGGCTGCGGCGAGTTGCCGAGTCAAACTACGATGCAGTGTCCCCTTTAGCAATCGAGCTCTATGCGCACGTCTGCGTGTTCCGTTGCTCCACACCTCCGATCTTCACACAGATAAAAGAAACTCTGGGGCGTGATCTGCGAGTAGTGAAGCAATGGGCGTCAGATGATGGAGCCCTGACACTAATCCTGACCTCCGACGAAAATCCACCAAATTTCGCCACATCCGATGTGCTTGTGAACATTCGGCATGATGCTTTTCTGCTCTTATACTTTGCGGACTCCCAACTTTGTTATATCGGCTCTACCCGAAGAACAGAAAAGATCTACTTGGGACTGATGGACATGGTTTGCCCTCAGAGTTATCGGTCATTAAGCTACGAGGAAACCAGCCGTGCGCGAGCAGGTTTGGAGGGTGTACGATTCTTCAATGTTGGACTAAAAAATACGACATTCAACTCACAAAGCGAAACATACAGAACGTTAACAGGGCCGGCAGCGGAACGTGCAGTAACGGCTGGTGATAGCCGGGCATACGCTCAAGGGCACTTCTTCGGAAGCGGCTCGAGCGGCGGAGAAAAAGAGACCATCGGAGCTAGCAGTAGCTCACGTATTTGGAGTAATCAGCGCCTCTCTATTGCAGAGTTTTACCGGTGGGTCGCTCGGTTAGATGGTCGGCTTGCTGGCAATGCTCCCTTCTCGGAAACACGCCTCGATGTTATTCGATCGGCTACGACGTTGCAGAGGCTACCAGACCTAGTGATTGCAGGGACCTGGCCCAGAGCAGGATTCAAGACAAATCCGAGGATTAGAATTCGTCGCCCTGAGGATCAACGGCCGCTCTATAGCCGCCTCACTGAATGGGACCTGGCAGACTTTGACTGCAGACCCTCAGAAGCGCAATTGCTCTTCAGCATTCACTCAGAGGAAGCGAGTGCCAATATGCGATTCTCGCCTCAGGGGCGAATGGTGGCATTGCTCGATCAGAATGTGGGTTTGGAGATCGAATCAGCTAGCGATATATGGATGCCGTTAGCTGACTGGTTGAGTGAACACCCGCCGATGTTTTATGCCTCAGATAAATCTACCTTTGAAGGGCTGAATTCAATGCTTGCGCCGCAGTTACAGGCAGTTTCGCTCACAAAGGAGGATACGCAGGTCATTGGTTGGGACGAATGCGAAATTAGTGTCGAGTTTATCATCGAAAACGACACTGAAAAAGCACGGGAACAGCGCGTAAAGTTGCAGGGCAAAAGGACTGTACAGGAACACCTCGAACAGTACTTGCTTCGCCTCCCTAACGTAGTCGCACTGTTTTACGACCACCGCTCTGGAGAGGCAGCTGACTATATTGCGGTGACCATGGCGGCCAATGGCGACGTGGACATCTCGTTGTACCACTGTAAAGGAGCAGGAGGCGCTCCCAGCGGGGGGCGAGTGGATGATGTGTACGAAGTCGCTGGTCAGCTAGTGAAGTCCGTTTTCTATTGTGATTTATCAGTGCTTCTTGCGCATATGGCGGATCGGATGAGTAAACGTTTTAAGTCGCCGTCTAGGTTTGTAGTGGGTGATCTGCAGACACTCAAGGATAAGCTTAAAGACACTCGTGCAACTCAACTTGGGTTCACTGTAGTGGGAGTGCAGCCAGGGATAAGCAATGCTGAAATCGATGCTCATCTCGCAGATTTAATGTCATTCGGAATCTCTTACGCCATGCAGGGTGGTGCAACAAGAGCCTATTGGTTAGTGAGTAAGTAGGAATTTTCGCTAAAGCTGAAAAGAGGACAGATTATTTATTGGTTTAATGTCCGCTTTTGGCACAGGCTGCGTGAAAACTCTGACCTAGAATTGAAGTGCGCGCATCTACGCAAAATCTGGAATTACTCGACTGGTTAGATGAGCCAAATTTTACGTATGTGCGCAGTTTCCAGCCTGGTTTCTCTCAGATTAAGCGACCAAAACAGTTTTCACACAGCCTGGGCACTTAACTGCCTCAGATGGTGCTCAGAATTGGTGACTTCACCAGCTCAGCCCGGAGAGTTTACCTAATGGGCCCTATGATAAAGCACTGAACACATTCTTATTTACTTGCCGGCTTGTAATACCCTGTCAGATGCCTTCCACAATCAGCATCAGGTTCATGAACCCGACAAAAAAATTGCAGTGCCCCGGCAAGTCTCGATCTCTCATGCCACTTAGAAATCATAAAAAAAGCCCGCACCAGCTGCGGGCCCCCGGGGAGCATCCCGAAAATGGTACAACACGCGGTATCTTCAGAGGTATTTCTTGAATGACCCCGTTACCACGGCCAGCACGCCACCAACCAGCAGTGCTGAAGGCAGTAACAACAGATTTGGCCACACAGCTGTTGGCCATGCCAGGTAGAGCATGCAGGGACCGTACAGAGCGGGTTTAATAAAGCGCTTGGCGTGGTGATAGACAAAGCTTGATTCATAGCCGGCGCCGTATCGCCGTAAGTCACGCCTGACCAGCCCGTCCACCACGCCCATGATGACAACCAGCGCAAACAGCGGCAGGCTGAGAAAAAGGATCATGACCCGGATGAAGAAAATCAGCGTGACCCAGACCGTGGCCTGAAGGTACACACCCAGCCAGCTCACCAGTGAAGCACCCAGCCCATTGAGCGCCGGAATAAGCCCGCTGCTTTTTTCACTCAGGGATTTAAATGACTGCAGCCAGCCGCTGAATCCGCTGTCCACGAACAGCCACTGCCACGCAACATGCACCCAGCGGCTGACCGTCTCAACCGGTGCAGCCATCAGCAGGCTGCGTGTATACCCCTCCGACAGCCAGTGACTTTCAGCCACCATCACCCGGTAGCTGTGGGCGGCGCCTTCCTCCGGCCACAACAGCGCGATACAGGCATATTCAATCAGCAGGCTGACGAGCAGTGAGCCAAGCAGCACGCCGATAAGGCCCATCGGGAAATCCCACAGAAGCAGCCCAATCGGTCCGGACTGCCGCTGGCGCGCAGGGGCGCTGCGTTGTCTGCTGTCACCGTCATGCTGGGACATCGGGGCCTCCTGCAAACGGCATGTCACCACCTGTCCACCATGTCTCACCGGTGTGGTAGTTTTTTTCCATATTGTCAGCCAGTTGCTTCAGACTGGCTGGCATATGTGGATCGTCATTATCTGCCGGCAGCGGCATGCGAATTTTCCACAACCGCCCCCCTTCAAGTAAGGCAAAGGCCTGCCCCTTTGGCAGGTTGATGATATCTGCAGGGCTTATCATCGGGACTTTTACCAGACTCACCTGGTCATTAACGTTGCTGTTAAAGTCTGTTCCTTCCCCGGGACGGGAAACATCCGTGACGCCGGAAGTCAGTGTTTTCTGGTAAACGTCCACTTCAGGGAGCTGATCGGTGAGCAGCATGGCGGTGTTCTTCTCGCGCACGCGGAGCATGACAAGCGTATTGAAGTTCCCCACCACCTGATTCGCTTTAGCCGTGCTGCCGATCCGCGCCTCGATATCGGACAGGGTCTGGGTGTACGCGGTCACCTGAAAGCCGGCGCCGCCCCCTTTGTTGATGAGCGGAATGAACTCATCCCCCATCAGCTCGTTGAACTCATCGCAGTGCAGGTTGATGGCCACCTTTGCGGATTTACCTTCCTCCTCATCGCCAAGACCGAACTTGTAGATGTGACCGCCCTCAGAGACCAGATCGGCAAACATGCTGTTGCCGACGGCCGCGGCCACCACCGGGTCAGAGAGCGCATCGAGGCCGACATACACCACGCCGCGTGACTTGATGATATTGTGCCAGTCCAGAATCGGGCGCGGATCGTCCAGGTCGGTGTAATCGGGCGCGAGAAGCGCAGCCGTTTTACCGGTGGTAAGTTTCTCCAGCAGCGGCAACAGGGAGGCCACAATTTTATCGAAGTAGGTGCGATCGTACTGGACTGCGCTGCGCAGACCATCAAGCACCGGGTCCCAGAGCTTTTTCCCCTCCGGACTGCCCAGTACCTGTTCCGATACCCAGATTTTCACGCCGTTAGGCCTGCCCTGAAGATGACGCGGCAGGTCCTTGTCGCTGATCCCGCTCTGCATCATGGCTTCTGCGGTATTCAGCAACTGCGGCGCCTTTTCACTCAGCAGGTTATCCACGTAGGTTTCATACAGCTCACCGATATTGGTGACATAGCGGAGAATGAGGCCGTAATCCGGTCGCTGACCGAGGGCGACCAGCGCGCGCGTGATGATATTGACAAAGCGCCAGGCAAACTCCCGGAAGGCGGCGGAATTACCTTCACCGGAGAGCTGTCCGGCAACGCGTGACGCCACCTCTGAAATACGGCTGAAGCGTCCGACGGCGTTGTACCGTGCGCTGATATCGGGCCAGCCAAGATGAAACACCCAGAAATTATCCTGACGCCCCGCTCGGTGCGACTCCGCGTACATCCGGCGAAGCAGGTCAGCGTCCCCTTTGGGGTCAAACACAATGACCACCTCATGATCGCCAGCGGCATTTTTACGTCGGATGTCCTGGGTGATGAGCAGCTCCGCCAGACGGGTCTTGCCCACGCGGGTGGTACCGATAACGAGCATGTGTCCGACGCGTTCGCCGAGATCATAGGTCACCGTCGTCTCATCAGGCTCGACGCCGTGATAAATCGGGCTGCCGCCGACCGGCGGCAATGGTCGAAAAGGGTTGAGCGCCATATCTGCACGGGTCAGCCGGCACAGCCAGGGGAGGCTGTATTCCATCCTTTTTTCCATTTCGCGTGCCATGCGGTAGAGCACGGAGGGCTGCACGTAGATTTCGCATTCAGGACGACGCGCCTCCATCAGTCGCTGGGTATGACGTGCCGACCACCGGAACCCTTTGCCCAGAAAAAGATGGCGCCGACTGACCGGGATCTGATCGCTGGTCAGCACGTAACGGGGGAGACGGCGGATATTCTGCCGGTAGCGCAAAATTTTCATGCCCTGACGGGTCCGCTTCAGGGCAATGACGCCGAAGCCGGCAGCCGTAACCCAGCTTACGGAAGGCGCGAGTGCCACCGCCCAGGGGGCGGTCAGGCATATGCATGTCGCACTGGCCGCAACCGTAGCGGAATAGAGCTCTACCGCCGGGCGCAGCAGTGACTCCATGACATAACGATCGCTCATGAAAACTCCCTGCTGGTCTGCCAGCCAGAAGAGCCGGTAAGCTTTGCTGCAGCATTCATTTTGCGGTCAACCTCTGCCGCGCTTTGCAGCAGGTTGTCATTCTTACTCGCCATAAAACCAGACATTGTTGTCTCCCTCTTAATCATGAACAGTTGTGGAAGAAGCGTGTTTTTCTGGGGGGTGTTGTCGCGGGGCCTGACAATGTGACTGGGTGTTCAGGTAGTCCATCCAGCGCCGATCGCCAGCCAGCAGCCAGAGTAGCCGCTGGCCGCTGATGAGGGTGATGCCGCTATAATGTCGTAAGGCATCCCGGCTCACCTCACCTGTCCGGCCGGTATGAATAAACAGACCAGAGCAGCGTTCGCTCTCTGTTAGCAACCCGAATGCAGAAACGTGTGCCGCAATGATGGTTGCACTGTACCGTTTGGCCTGAATCAGAAAGCGGCGACCATTGATCCAGACGGTCCCATCGCCCCCCCATCACCGCTGTAACGGGCATTGCGCTGTATACGCAGCCCCTGCCGTGACAGCGCTGTCAGTAACATCTCTTCAAACACATACGGATTCATCTTGCGAAGCCAGCTTATCCGCGCCGGCTCGTCGCGCAGCAGGGACAGGCGAAGCAGCGCCCGGGCAGCCTGTTTCTGATAGCGACGATGACGGCGCTGGGTAACAGAACGGCGCGCTGATATCAGAAGGCCCAGTGCAGTCGCAAAAGCGATTAACAGGACAACCAGCCCGCTATGCTGGCTGAACAGCTCCGGGAAAAGGGTTGCCGGCATCACTGTGAAATTCCTGTTGCGGTGATCAGCGCCGGATAATGTGTCAGCGCTAGCCGGCGGGCCAGATCTCCGCCGCTGACAGGCACCATTTCAACCGCCGGGGCTATCTGACGCAGCGATTTCAGGCCGCTTTCATCCTGCACGTTGATAATCATGCCGGTTGCCTGCATACGCATAAGCTCAGCGGCATTCAGCTGTAGCCAGCTGCGGGATGAGGGATCGTCACCCAGCACAAATACCGGTGGCATCCCCGGCAGGTTTAGTGGTCTGGCAGTCACGGTGCCTGGGGACATTTCTGGTGTGCTGACGGGCAGCATATCGGAAATGGAAAGCGACACAGGAGGCGGAGGAAGCGCTGTTCCGGCCGGATCGCCCGCAGGAGCCGCGTTAATTGCGTCGAAGAAAGGTGCGGTACTTTCACCGCCAAGATCCCCGACAACGGTGAGGGCTGCAAACGCACTGAAGGTTGCCATCAGCATGACAGGGAGGAGCGTCACAGGCAGGATATTACGGATTTGAATTTTCATTGAGGTTCAATCCAGGTAAGTGTTGAACGGGCAAGGGTGACAGGCTGCTCACTGCGGGAGGGCATATCGGCTGGCGCAATCTGGCTGAGCTTGCGGCGCACTATCGCCATATAGGTTGCGGCGTGCCGCCCGCCCGCAGGATGATGGTAGCAACCTGCAGCCTGCAGCCAGCTTCCGGGACGGGCGTCATAACAGGCCCGCAGAATACGGGCAGCAGCGCGAAGATTGGTATAAGGGTCAAATGCATCACGATAGGTGGCAAAGAAATGGCCATTCCATCCCAGATTCACCTGCGCCAGCCCGACATCGATATTTTTCAGTGGCCAGCGCTGCATGAATCCGAGCAACGCCGTGAAGGCTTCCTCCCGGGTATCATAGTGATATCCCCTGCCTGCCACGTTGATGGTCCAGGGCCACGGCTTTGCTCCCCATGCGGTACTGCGCGTACTTTCAGCCATAGCGAGCGAGTACAGCGATTCAGCAGGTACCCGCTCGGCTGCAGCAATTTCACGGTAAGCATCCGGAATGACCTGGAGTGCCGGCGCACTGTGCGCTGCCGATGCCAGCAGCAGACCAGATGCAACCATCAGAACGCGGCGAGCTGCCATCCGTTTTCCCCCTGCTGCAGAATCACAGGCATCTGCCCCTGTCCGTAACGCAGCCACAGGCCGCCGTCGTGGTTAAGTGTTATCTGGCGACTGCGAACCTTTTCCACCGGAATGTTATGCCGGATAGCCCAGGCGCGGATGGCCTCATCGCTGTTTCCGCCGACCATATAAATATCAACCGGGCGATTGTCTGCAAGCACAGCCGCAAGACGCGCATCGCAGCGGGAGCAGTTCTCTTTAACAAACAGTGCAAGCCGTCCCTGCGTATCGTGTGCTATCCCTGCAGCATTGCTGCCCATAATTACGGCCAGCGTCTCGGGATACAGGCGGAGCCAGGCGGCATTGATTTCGCGCTGGAAGGCCAGTTCTTTTTCAGTTCGCTGATATTCATGCCTGACCCAGAGCTCGGCCAGACGACGACGCTCAGCGCTGTTGCTGGTTTCCACGCCCAGAGCGGTAAGAGGATCGAGACCGGGAGACATAATGCCGCGCTCGCCCCGCATGAGCGTCTGATAACGGCTCCAGTCGCTGTCAGAAAGTCCCCACTGCTGCGCCTGCTGCTGCAAACTCAGCGTGCCTGAGGAGGACTCCCGCAGCGGGGATACGCTGCTCTGCGCTGACGGCGTCTGAACCGTTGCCGCATCTGAAAGAAATGACATCAGAATCAGCACGGCAGGTAAGCTTTTTTTAATCACTGATCTATCTCCGTTCATTCAACATGCAGCCGTTGCTCGCTACCGTTAACCGTAAAGAGCGCGGTGCGACTTCCCTCTGTTGACCGGAGCGTCCAGCCCAGCAGGGAATCACCTGGTGAAAGCAGGCGCATGGCGGATATCTGTGAAGCACCGCGCGGAATGACAACGGCGAAGGTCTGCCCGCCACGGCGTTCAATGCCGGTCAGCACAAACGGTGCAGCCAGCGTCACCGTGCGCCTGGCTGACCGGTTATTCTTTTTTGCAGGAATCGCCGCGCGGGTTTTAGCTGCTTCGATGGCGGTCCGGCTCTTCTCAGGCTCAGCTGCTTTCTGCGCCAGCTGGCGGTTGAGCTCACTCAGTGCGGAGGATGACTGCTGAACATCGTGCTCAAGAGAACTTAAGCGCGTCTGCAGCTGAGCAACCACTTGGCCGTTGCTGCTGCCGGCATCCTGCAGCTGACTGACGGCGTTTTTCAGGCTGGCCTGTTCATCACCGGCCGACTGCAGTTCCGCAGGGAGGGAGGCTAAGGCGGCTGTCTGATGCTCAAGTGTTTTCAGGCGCGCTTCCATTGATGAGACATTGGAGGCAAGCTGACCAATCTGGCCGCTGCGAAACGCCGCATCGAGTGTGTTAACGCGTATCGTCAGGTCTGATACCTGACGCCCCATGACAACCAGCGCAATCAGGGAACCCGTCAGACTGACAGTAAGCAAAACGATGCTGCCACCTTTGATGATTTTTCGGGGGCTAAACGGAAGCCGGATTCGGGGCTTATCCGCAGCGGCGGGCTGCACCTCTGACGCTCCGGCCTGATGTTCAGGAGCGTCAGGGAGCAGTTCCTCGGGCGAGGCATGACTGAGTGACATACAGGGATTCCTTATGGCTGCACAGCAGAACGGCCATAAGGTGCAAAAACAGGCGACGAATAACGATGATTAACTCAGTAGCCGTTTGTAAAAATTTCCGGGGTGGGTACACAGGGAAGTAAAAAAGGTCCGGCAAGCCTCTGTTTCCGGCGGTAAAAAAACCGCGGCCAGTTTTCTGGCGCGCGGTATCAAAATGTCATTAGATGTCATTAGAGGTTAATTAATACTGGAGTAGTTATAGGATCTGCAAAATGTCTTCAGGCGTCAACACTGCCGGCCTGAACGTTAACTGACACACCGCACAACAGTCTGGCCGTCAGTTTATGCTGCAGAAAACAGGCACGAGCCAGTTTTGGGTGTATGAGCCACCGCATCCCTCGCCAAGCGTATTCCATGAAGACCAGTCGCCGTCATGGTTTACGCGGCCAATTTCAAGCGGCCAGCGCCCGCCGCAGCGGTTAGCGCAGACGCGCACCGGGGATGACGAACCGCTCTGCCACACCCAGTCCTTACAGGAGAGTGTGGTGCCGCTCGAATCATGACTGATCGCGCCAATAATGCTGCAGCCTGCGCCTGCCGAGTTGACCTGGTCCTGGTACAGAAGTCCGCCTGCAGACATATCCCCCTCCGCCCGCACGCTTCCGCCACGCACCTGACCGCCGGTATAAATGTTTTTATTATTAACTGCGCGGACCCAGTCATTGTCCGACATATAAAAACCTCCACCGTATGTCTCGTTAAGCCAGCCCTTAGAACCCCGCGTAATCATCCAGCCATTATTAGACCTGATATCGCTATTCGCGGTAATCGCGTTACCAGCAGTGACGTTGGCGCCTGCTGAGACGCCGGACCCTGCGGTGACGTTCTGGCCCGTCACGGTTCCGTTAGCAGTGACGTTGCCGCGTGCAGTAACGTTACTGCTGAATGCACCGTTAACCGCGTTAACCGTAGCTGCGTTATTCAGGTTGTTTCCCCCCATATCAATGCTGGTATGCATCGTGTTCAGGTCTGGCTTACCGGTAACGGAAAAACGATACAGGCGATCGCTCTCACCCTGCGCGGCACCCAGTTCATCCGTGGTCAGCAGAACGGCGATATGGCCCTGCGTGGTGCTGACGCCAAATTGTGCGAGCGGCATGCTCCAGCTGCTCATCGCGCCGGTCGCGATCCCTGACGTCCAGATATAGCCCCCCATGCCAGAGGTGATATCCATTGATATCTGTCGTAGTGCCAGAAAGGGCAGTGCGGAACCGTTCTGTGTAAAAATCAGCCCCTGCAGCTGGTTCGTGTTAGTTGCATTCCGGACAAGCGCAGCGCGATATACCTGGCCATCGATAGTGTTCTCGCTGAAACCCTGCTCCAGAAAACCGGTGTTTTTCAACATCACCGGCGTCACGATAACAGGGGACGTTGTCGTGGCGCTGGAGAGCAGCGTATCGTAATAACGTCCCGTATAGCTTTTGACGGCCTGTGTAAAACGGGAAACCTGCGCAGCAGTGTTCATCCAGGTCCGCTTATCCATCCAGTCAGTGATAAGCGAATACCCCCAGACGCTGACGAGTAACAGAATAATCAGTGCGGCACCGGTGCTGATGATCGCCCAGCCCCTGTCGTTTTTTTCAGTCGATTTCACAGGCATCACCATGTAATGAGTGGATGATAAAGTTTGATAAGCGCGACCAGCATCGCGCCGGCGCACAGCCAGGGTCCCATAGGTCCTCCCTGCTGGACGCGGCGCACCAGAAGCTGCCAGAGCACAAATAAAAAGACGCCTGTGAGCAGTGCATAAAGACCCTCACAACCACCGAGCCAGGCCGCAACAGCGCCGGCCAGCCAGACGTCGCCAAGCCCCAGGCATTCACGTGCAGAGACTTTTCCGGTGACGTAGCGCCAGAGCCCGAATAACCCCTGCGCCGTCGCGGCAGAGAATGCATGCCCCCAGAATCCGGGGGCTGACAGAGCAGCAGCCAGACCGGCAATCAGGCAGCTCACAGTCATATAACGGGGCAGAAATCCGGTGAGCGCATCGATGAGCGTCATCCTGAAGAGAAAAAGGCTGAGCAACAGCGCCATCAGCCTTTCCAGAGCCGGCGCCGGCGACAGTACGATGCAGGTTGCCGATGCCGCAAAAAGCCAGGTAATGCCGGCGGGGGCGGGATTTAAAAAAATGGCCAGCCATTCTTTTTCATCATTGGTGGTCAGATAGCTGAGGCGTACCAGGTTTGCCATAAAACAGAACAGGCACAAGCCAAGCGGAAAAATGATGATAAGCATTGGCCACGGCATGCTCAGCGTCAGCAGCGTCACAGTTTAATTCCCCGTTCTTTTAGTAAAAGCTGGCGGTAAATGGCATATATGCGGTTGGCATAGGACTCGCGCGTTTCATGGCGGTCTTTTCTGAACCCGGCGTTATACGAGCCGAGACAGTTCCAGCTGTAGCCACAGACCTGAAAATGTCTGGCAAGTATCCAGGTGCCGATTTGCACATTAAGGCAGGGGCGCGTCAGCAAATCCTGTGGACCGCTGATGACCCCCTGCGCGATCAGCCCCGGAATATGTGAGGAATTGATCTGCATCAGCCCATAGTCCGTGCTAAGCGCCCGCCCGGTTTTTTTATCCCGGTTAATATTCGTTATTGCCGGCCGGAGGCTGCTCTCGCCCGTAGCGATGGCTTTAAGCAGGAGCGGATCGAGATGGTACTTCGCACCCGCTGCGTCAAAGCAAAACGCCCCCGCACGGGGGCAAAGCAATATCAGGAACAGAACCGTGGACAGGCGCAGCATGTCATCAGCCGTTATGCGTAAAGACGAGCGTGTTATTCCCGGTCATGCCGCTGTCAGCCGTGCAGGACTTTCCTGCCGCTTCCGCGCTGACAATGCCGTCGCTGAAATCCGTGCTGTTAATGCTGATTGCGCTGAATGCACCGCCGGAACCAAGCTGGGTGGCAATTGAGATGCAGTCTGCCTGCGGTACTTTCTGCGTCGTAACAGAAAATCCGTTGTTGAACCCGTTGGTCGCCACCGGTGCTATCACGACCTGGCCACCATAGCTGTTCCACATCGTCGCCGTGCCGGAGCTCGCCGTTCCCTGAATGGTCCAGCCGGCTTTCGGCGCGCCACCCTGCTGGATCAGGGTGCCGGTCATCGTGGTGCTGCTGGCAAAGTTGTACCCTCCCTGAGTCTGCTTAAGCTGCTGAGCATTGGTCACGATAAACTGGAGATTTGATACCTCCACGCCTACGGACTTTTTACCCCACAGGCTCCAGATCCATGCACCCACGATACAGATAACAACGATGGTGAGCAGTGCAATGGCGCCATGTTCCATAATGCCCCAGCCGCGATCAGGCTGGCGATGATGTTGCGGGAATGCCTTTGATGACATGATGTTTCCTTAATGTGTGCTGAAGGTGTTCATATCCTGAATCTGCATCACCATCAGCAGTATGAGTAAGAAGAAACTCATAATCAGGACGAGAGAAAAGAGCTTGGTGACGTTCGCGCGGCGGGCAACGCGCGCCAGCGCCTGCTCCAGCCAGCGATCGGCATAGTTGGTGATCAGCGATGCTGCGCTGTTGCCTTTATCGAGAAGAGAGAGGTAGTTCACCGCCTCACGGCTGGGGAAGTCATAACCGCTGTTGCGCATTGCACGACCCAGAGAATCGCCCTCACTCATGCAGTCCATCGCGCCCTCGATGCGCTCCTGCAGCCAGGGCGGAGCGAATCCGTTAAGGATCTGCAGCGACTTAAGCTCCTGCACGCCAGCACCCAGCAGCGCCCCGATATTCATCAGAAACACCGCCCCCTGCAGGTCTTTGTAAACCGACCAGGGCATAAGGTAATCAGCGAAGCGACGCAGTCGCCCCCGCCATCGGGGCAGGGACCAGAACGCCAGCACCACAAGTGCCGCGGCCGCGCCGGCAGCAGTCAGTCCCCAGCGGCCGCTCCACTGCGCAACCCCATTCATAAATCCGAGTGCGCCAGTCCAGCCTGCCGGATCGGACATTTTGCTCAGGGTGGGGACCAGCGCCAGGTTGTTGGCCAGCAGCAACCCCGTCCCCAGCAATACCAGCACGATCGGGAATACTGAGGCGAATACCACCTGGCCGAGAATGCGACGTCGGGCCACAATGAGTTTATCCGCCTGCATCAGGGCACCGGGAATATTGCCGGTTTCCATGCCGGCGCTGATAAGTGCGGCCTCTTCGTAAGGTGCCCAGGCGGCCAGCACGTCCTGCAGCGCGCGACCGGGGCGGTTATCGTTCACCCCTTCAAGACAGTCCTGGACCAGCTCGTGATATGGATGCCAGCGGCTGCCAAAGTCGGTGTGCACCTCGCCAATCATGGTCAGGGCCTCTTTGAGCTGTTTGCGGTTTTCCAGCAGAAAGCGCAGGGTCTCGTAAAACGGCTGGCGGTACTGGCCGGTGAATGTTGCCCTGACCAGGCGGTAGCGCAGGTTTTCTGCTATCGACATATGCCTGTCAGGCGTGAAGCGATCAGCGGATGCCATCGGGTACCTCGCACTCCATTACCGAATCTTCATCCAGCGGACAGATAAGATCGCCTTCCAGCGGGTCAACACGCCCCTCAGCCAGGTATCTCATCAGGTGCATGCGGCGGGTAATACCGCCCTGATTCACCCAGTACTGACGGGCAACGGCCGGGCCGTGTGACAGCCAGAGCTGCATCAGGCGGGCATCGGTCCGTATTACTTCGGCAATGGCCGTGCGCCCGGTCACACCCCGGCTGATGATGCGTCCGGTCAGCGGCACCGTTTTCTGACAGTGGGAACAGCCTTCGTGATTGCGGAAAAAGAGTTTGCTGGTATCGAAGAAGCCCTCAACAGTGCAGTACCGTTCAAGACGTTCCCGCGTATCAGCGTCCAGCTCAGGGGCTTTTTTCTCCCACGGCACCCGACAGTGTTCGCACAGCAGCGGCACGAGACGCTGGCCTATTAAGCCGGTGATGAGTGCGGCATCTGCCAGAAGATGGCGGTCAATACCGAAGTGCTCCATACGACGCAGGGAGCCAATGGGGCTCTGCGTGTGCAGGGTGGAGAACAGCGCGTGGCCGGTTTCACTGGCGTAAATGCCGGCGATAAGGGAGTGCAGGTCACGCATCTCGCCGTTCAGAATGGCATCCGGATCGAGACGCAGCGCGGAGGCATTGGCGTTAGTCCAGGCGCGACTGATGGCCTCCGGCGAGTTATCGGCAGGCATGACGGCCGTCTGTATGGCACCCGGAATCCGACCCTCAGGCGGATTTTCCAGCGTCAGCAGGCGCTTTTTACCGCCCGTCAGATCAAGCCAGATGTCACTGAACACGCGCAGCGTGGCGCTTTTGCCCGAGCCGGTTGGGCCGGTGAGCAGAACCATGCCTTCCGGAAGGCGAAGAATCTGCATAATGAGCTTTATCTGCTCCGGCAGAAAACCCAGCTGCGGCAGCGTCGGTATGTTGTCACCGTCGTCCGGAATAAGACGCATAACCACTATCAGCCCGTCGGGCGTTGGACGATGCTCGTATCGCGCGCCATAAAGACCGGCGCGGCGGGCAAACTTTGCATCTATGCGTCCTGACTGCTCGCGACCGGCAAAAAATGACTGTTCGCGCACGTCGCACATGGAAAGATATGAGGTAGAGGCCAGCGTCATCCCCTCCACATCTTTCACTTCATCCACGACCTCCAGCTCGCCGTGAATACGCAGCTGGACGATGGAAATCCTGCGATCACTGCTGATTTCAATATGAATATCAGAGGCATTGAACTCGTGACCGAGCCTCATATAGTTGATGACCTTATCCTGCGATACGCTGATGTCGAGCTTGTCCAGATCGCCTTCGCTGACGCTCTGTGACAGGCTCAGGCCGCGCTGCTCTGCCACTTCACGCCGGCGGTTCAGCTCGCTCAGCGTCACAAACTCGGTTTTTGCCGTGGGATGCGTCCGGGTGACGTCCATCACCCAGCGTTGTATGGCCGCTTCTTTACGGCGGTTGCCGTCGATTAACAGTGTTACGCCACCGGTGGCATGCAGCTCGGCGAACACAAAATCCATTATCTCTTTATCAGGTGTCATCGTGGCCTCAGAAGGAGAGTTCAGAATTGTCGCTGAGGCGCACAAGCGTTGACGTTACCTCAGTGACGCGTTTAGCCGTGCCCGGGATTTGATCGCCTTTTACCACCTCCGTGACCCCGCCGTCAGGCAGGACAATGCGCGCGCGTAACTGATTACCCCGCCCGTAAATTTCCTGCAGGCGAACGCTGCCGGCGCGCTTCTCCGCGCCGGCAGATGCGGTCTGCTGAGAGGGGGCAGGCTGCGCCATAACCGGCATGGCCGGCTGGCTGGCTGTGGTCAGATAATTCCGGTCGGCACCCTGTCCGGACTGACTTTCCCGCAGCTGCTGCTCCAGCCGCGCCGTCTGCACTTTCTGCTCCAGAATCAGATTGCGGGCCTGCGCAGCTTCCAGCTCCCCGAGGGTGACATTCGGCGGCAGCACATCGCCGGCAGCGGCCGCGGGCGCGGGTCCGCAGAGCAAAGCGGACAGAAGCAGCCCAGGCAGGGCGGGATTAATTCTGCGCATAGATGCTCCCCTTCATGGTGTAGTCGAACTGCCCCTGCGGGCTCATGGTGATCGAAAGGCTGCTGAGGCGAAGCCCCGTGGCATCAAAATCCTGCAGCAGTCGCTCGGGCTGCAGACGTGAGCTGACAGAAAAGTTAAATTCCCGCCAGTCCTGTACAGGAGTAATTTTTTCCTCACCCGGCGCGACCGGCGGCGGCTTCACCTCGGTAAATCTGACGTCGAGGTTGCGGCGCTGCAGATGGGATATAAAGCGCGTAAGCTGAGCATCAGCACCGGGCAGTGCTTCGTCAGTGAACCCGGTCGGGGGGGTATGGTTAAAGGGAATGAAAACATCACCGTTTTTACCGCCTTCCTGAAGATTAAAGACGGCTGAGTGACCGAACAGCTCGCGGGCGCGGCGGGAGAAATCCTCGACCGTTGCACCCGGGGTGCTAACAAAGCGCAGGCGCAGGCCCTCCGGGACGCATTCCCCGTCGGTAAAGCGCCAGCCGGCAACGGATGCGAATACGGGCTCACGCGTGAGCCAGCAGTTGCTTAGCAGCACTGAAACAGGAGGCAGTGAAGCCCACGGGTGCGGTGCGCGTGCGGGTTCAGCCGGCTTTTCTTTCGTCAATGCCATGCGGGCGCGAAACGCTGCCATTGCAGCGGCCTGTTCAGCCTTTTCCGATGCCGCATCGAACCAGTAAACGCCACAGGCCACCGCGAGGCTGACGGCGGCTGCCGGGATGATGACCGACAGGGCGGTCACGCGCTTATGAAGCCGGCAGCGTTTTACCTGCGCCCGGCTGAGTCTGTCGGTCAGTGTGCCGGCGTGCAGGTTGTCGTCTGCCGTTGCGGCACAGCGTAAACGCGGCGAATCAGCATCATTAAAACGCAGGAAGTTTGCCGCCGACTGTTCAATGATGGCGCGGGAGCCGGGCACATCGCCCATGACGGATAACTGCCCGCCGATAGCAGCGAAAAAGACCCACGAATCCTCGGTGTGACTCAGGCGGTAAATACCCCAGGCATTTCCGCCCTCGGCCAGCAGGAATGCCACGGCCAGCGCGTGCTGGCTGCGGCGCACGCGCCCCGGGGAAACCAGGCCGCGCATTGAAGCATTTCCTCTTCCGGCAGCGGCATAATGCGTATCGGGCGACGCTTTACTGCGAAACCGGGTATTTAACGCATTACGCTGCGGCTCCCAGTGCAGACCTGCCATCCAGTCCCGCCGCTGATGCGTCAAACGGATGCCGGCCCGGAGGCTCATTTTTTTCAGTACTGACATGGTTTACCTCAGCAGAACAGGGGTGATCATGATGACGAGCGTCGTGCGGCCGCGGGAGCCTGTCTGGCCGCCGCCCAGAATGAAGTTGTTTGGCGTAAGGGTGCCCTGTTTGTCTGCAGAAAGGTTCTGCTGTTCCGAACCGGTCAGCACCAGCGTCTGACCAGAGCGCAGATTGACCTTGCGGGCCAGCGCTTCGGTTGACGTTGTGGGCAGATCGTTACGGGTATTGCCGTCAGCGCTGACGAATTTCTCAATCTGCGGCGGGCTGGTATAGCTGAAGGCGAACTGCAGCTGCACATCACCGTTTTCCTGAATGAACGGCAGCATGGTCATGAACAGGCCGGTGGTAATGGTCGACGTCGTCATTGATGAGGTGACGCCCACGTTTGCCGTTGCGGTTGTGCTGGAACTGGACAGGATGCCTTTCTGGCCCGAGAGCTGATAGGCCACCGGCGTCAGGTTGGCGGTAGGGTCAGTCTGGTTCAGCGCCATGCTGACATTACCCTGCTCGGAAAGGGCTTTGATAAGCAGGCTTGATCCGGAGAATTTAGCCGCATTACCTGTGGCCGTATCGAGGATAGAGATACCGGCGCTGGCGGCTGACGTGGAGGCATTGGCCATTGACCCTGTCAGGCTGGCGCCAAAGTTATGCAGGGATTTATAAACCAGCCCCCAGTCAAGGCCCAGCTGCTCGTTGCGTGTCTGGCTGACGCTGACAATCTGAATATTGAGCTGTACCTGACGGCTCAGGACCTTGTTCTGATATTCGATATAGCGACCGACGCGGTTAAGCACGTCAGGCGTATCGGTCACGCTCAGCGTGCCGGTGGCGGCCGAAAGCCAGAATCGCCCGGATTTCGGGGTCAGCATCTGCTCAACCGTTTTACGAATATCATCGTAAAGGTCGCTGTTCATGCCGTAATCAGTTTTCTGATTAGAGCTGATATCGCCCGTCGTCCCGCCGGTCGTCCCGCCGCCGCTGCCCAGCTGATTGCCTGAACCGGAATTAATCGAGGCGCTGCTGTTAACCTTTGTATTCAGGATAACCAGCTGAAAAGTGCGGGTATCCTGAAGATAGAAATACACGCCGCTGCTGTCACTTCGCCAGGACAGGCCGTATCCGCTGGCTTCAATATCAAGGAGATCGCGGACGTCGCCCTGGAACTTAAGGCCACGCGCGATCATGGTGCTTTGCTGAACAGGCGCGGCCTGCCCTGCAGAAGCGCCGATCTGTGAAAGCGGCACACGACCGTTATCATCGGGTGCAGGTAACGGACCGCTCATCGGGGAGGTGACCACACCTCCGGTTGTGACACTGCTGAGCGCTGCATAAGCATCGGGGGTGATCGACACCCGGATGCCACACAGCGCGGTGATGCGCTGACCCAGCTCCGGCAGTGAAATCCCTTCCGGCCGGTTAATCGTTATCTGACAGGAAGGCAGTTTTTTTTCATCCGGCGTGGACACGACCGGTGCAACCGGCTGCAGGTTCACCCAGGGTTTATCAGACCAGACAACGGTAGGCTGAGACAAAGCCTGGCGGCTCTGCAGCACCCGCTGTGCCGTTTCAGCCTGACCTGTGGCCTCCTTATCCATTTTGCTGATTTCACTCAGCGAACATGATGACAGCACAAACGCGGCGGCCAGCGCTGTCAGGCAGAAAGGTAAACGGCGCATCCGCAGCCCCCTGGTGTTGTTAGTTAAGGTAAACAATGCTGCCCTCCGATACGCCGGACGGCAGAGAGAGATTCATATCGGTGCCATCCGCCATGCGCAGACGGCCACCGCTGACGGTCAGGGCCAGCGCCGAGGTCATTGACCTCGCACGCAGCGCGGCAAAAACACCGGCAGTTTCAGGCACCCATATCCAGAGGCGCCCCCCCTTGATAACGGTCTTAATGCGATTGTCCGGGAGCGGCACAATACCTGTCTGAGCAAGTGATACCGGACCATCAGCCACCGTTTTTCCGTAGCGCCAGTTATTTACCGCGTCCGCGGTGCGCAGCATGTCGCCGGCAAGCCGATCCGGCAGGGTCTGCTGCATTGAAAGCCGGATGTGTTCAGCAGAATGGCGCTGCGCATCACCCGCCATTAGCGAAATGACCAGACAGAACACGAGTATGGGCAGCGCAAACCCCATCTCAGTGACCTCCTCCCGCTGGCGTATCGCTCACGGAAATCAGGCACTGAATACGATTGGCTTCAGCGAAAAGGGGTTTTTCAGCTTTGCGGTAGAGGTCAAAAACCTGAACCATGACCGACTCAAAGTTGCCGTGGAAAACCAGCGGCGCATCGATGCGGTAATCAAGCGTCACGGGCCAGATAACAACCCAGTTGCCGCCATTACTGCACTGTGCTTTCGAAGCCCAGCTGGTCAGCGTCTCTTTCAGGGTCGAACCCGGTTCCGCCCGCCAGGTCTGCCCGACGGGAAGCGCAGCAACTGGCGTACCCGGCGCATAAGAAGATGAGGCCTGGCTGCTGACGGGAGGCGCCGGCGGCAGCGTTGTAACGGGGCGGACCGGTGCCGACGGTGAGGTGCCGTTCACTGTAGTCTGCAGCGCGGCCGCCGGGCGCGCTGCGGCAACAGTTGGTTTCTGCGACAGCGCTGTTCTTTGATCAGGTGCATGAGTCGCAGCAGGGGATGACACCGGTTTGCTTTTTACCGGGGCCATCGAAGGGATTTTCTGTGGTGCCGACACGTTCGCCGCCGTCAGCACCGGAGACGGAACTGCGGGATTCTGCGGTTTGAGCGACGTTTCCGGGGCGGTGGCCGGGGCATTAACGCTGATGGTGCCACTGGTAAAAGGATTGCGTGAGACGATATTGCCTTTTCCTGTCACCACCAGGGGCTGAACAGGCTGCGTCACAACCGGACGATTCACATTTACAGCCTGTGGTGAGCGCGAGATCGGCAACGTCTGGGGGGTAGCAAAACTACGGAACTGGTCACGCAGCTCAAAGCAGATTTCGCGGTTCACCTCATCCACCTTCAGGCGCCAGGCTGGACCGGCCAGCACCTGCAGAGCTTCGCTCAGTTTCACAGGACCGATATCGCGCTGCACGGCAGGAAGGGGGCGGCTGAGCAGTTCTGAAAATGCTGAAGAAGTGGCTGAGCATAGTGAATAGCCGGACTCCAGCAGGAGATAACGAAATCCTTCTCCCACTGAGTTAACCAGCTGAGCAGGCATAGTGATATCGATTATCTGATTAAGCGGATCGCGCTGCGCATCATCTGGGCGTGTGCTGACGAGCGTGTAGCGGTCGTAGCGAACCACTTCAGGGGAACGATTTCGGTAAATGTCATCGAAGCGGGCAGGCTGCTGATAACGGCCATTGGTTAATGGCGCTGCGTCAGAGGCCGGGTTGCTGCAGCTGGCCAGCATGACAGAGCAGGCAAGCAGTCCGGCTCCCGTTGCCGCGCGTCTTGAAGGTACTGCCATCAGGATTCACCCCAGGAATAGTCTTAGTCAGGAGTGCTATTCTCGCGGTGAGGAAAAAGCAGGCAATGCGAAACTCTTTCCTGAAAATGAAGAAAAATACTGCAGAGTCGGTAAGGGTTAATCAACGGACCTGGCTATTAACATTAATCAGAAAAGAAAACGCCGGAGAACCGGCGTTGAAAGTAATTTGAAGTCCATTAGTTCAGCAGTTGGATAACAGCATGAAACCATCATATTTTGTAGAATAACGTGTTAGCGGCAACCGGTGACTGCACAAAGCCAAAGTAGTCGTAGAACGCTTTAGCCTGCTCGTCTATTGCATGCACCATGATAGCCTTAATCCCGACTTGATCCGCCAGATTTGAAACGCGTATCACGGCATCATTCAGCAACCATTTCCCGAATTTATTGCCCTGAGTAGTTACATCGACTGCAAGACGGCCCAGTAAAACAACCGGTACGGGATCGGGCATATTCTGTCTGAGACTACGACTCAAATCGACATGACTTACCGAGCCGGTCGCGATGGAATAATAACCCACTACACGCATGGTTCCTTCGAGACAGATGACGAATGTACGGGAGGCATTGAGATGCTGATTTTTCAACGCACGCCGGCGAAGCCAGTCATCAAGAACCACATTTCCGCTATCGAACGGCTCAAGATCATGCACCTCCGTCAGTAAAGCAGGCGCAGTGACTTTTATTTCCATTCAGGTTTTACATCCATCAGACGCTGACGACCTTCAACATTTTGTACAGGGGCTTCGAGCTGCCTGATGAACTCCTGATAACGTTCGTCATCAAGAATGAACACGCGTTGATCCAGAATAATGTTCTGTGCCTCATGCACAGCCCTTTCAATGATAAAATCAGTACGGTTTTTATTCACCAGACTCGCAGCATAATCAATCACTGCGCGCTCTTCATCCGTGGCACGGATATTGATTTGCTTATCACGAACGGATTTACGGAAAGTTGTTTGCATAACTCCTCCTGTTGGTAACAAATTGCTATACGCATATGGTACCCCGGATGGTAGCAAATTGCTATACATGCCCATTCAGTAGATGCTGAAAAGAAAGCGCCAGACTGAGCTGGCGCATAAGATGGCATAAGCCTATGATTCCGTTAAGAAATGGCGTAAATGGCTTTGCGGCATATGCCATAACCGTGTCCGAGGAACGGTATGTCATCGTCAAAATCCATTGGTGGCTCATTCGCCGGATTCTGTGGCGCAGACTGAGGCTGCTGAGGTTGCTGAGGCTGGCCCCATGCACTCTGCTGACCTGACTGCGCATTGTTTCCACTGGTGTTGGTACCATTGTTACGGCCTCCGCCCACCATCTGCATCGTTCCGTTCATTCCCACAACGACTTCAGTAGTCCAGCGATCGGTGCCGCTGTTATCCGTCCATTTGCGGGTGCGTAACTGGCCTTCGATATACACCTGTGAACCCTTACGCAGGTATTCACCGGCAACTTCAGCCAGCTTGCCAAACAGCACGACGCGATGCCATTCGGTAATTTCCCGGTTTTCACCGGTCTGTTTATCACGCCAGGTTTCAGAAGTGGCCAGGCTTAAGCCGGTCACTGCTTTGCCATCTGGCATGTAACGAACTTCAGGGTCCTGACCGAGATGACCGACCAGAATAACTTTGTTGACGCCGCGTGCGGACATAATGTTTTCCTCTCAGAAATGTGGGGTGAGAAACACGACCACCGGGATGTTCCGGTGGTGTATCCGTAACGCTTAGAACGAATTCGGATCGTACTCTTTCTGAGCCGATGAGCCGGATTCTGGCGTCTGGGAAGCATTGGGTGCCTGATAGACTACGTCCTGACCTTTCTTGATGAACTCCACCTTGATAAGGCGGGCCTTCAGGGAAGGGCGGCTTTCACCGGCATGATCACCCGACTGAAGGGTAAACACATCGGCTTTGAGTCCGCTTAGCACGAAGCCAATCAGAACTTTTTCCTCTTCATCAACGGCTTTCTGACAGCGGTTAATGAGTTTGGTGGTGTCCGCGCCAGCGACAGTGACATCGAAGCGGGTATAGGACGCATTATCAGTAGGGCCGGTCAGGGCATTAATAACGGCGCAGGTGAATTCGCCGTTGGGTCCCTGAACACGACGTATCGAATTGAGATATCCGATGCCGCTGACGTTGAGGTTGAAAAACTCTTTTTTCTGATTAGCAGAAGCAGAGCTGTTTGAAGCAGGGGTATTGGTAGTTGCAGTCATGATGGTTTCTCCGGAGTAAAAACTAAACAGGTTGCGGAGAAACATCTGTCCCTTACGGGAAGTGTTTCCCGCAGGGATGTCAGCAAGGATTGCCGACTGGCTGAATTGGTGAAATGGACCTCAACTCATGAAGAGTTCCTGTTCTCAGAGGTTAACAGGTTTAAAACCGCCCGAAAGCGCCATCTCTCAGGTTGTGATGGCATTGGCATGTGATTACCCGAAGGCGTTCCTCTCAAATCACCGGAACATTGGCAGTTGTCGGAACGACAACGATTAGCCTCTTTATCATTCATTCAGACGCCGCGGATGTCAACGTCGCAGCGTGCAAAAAATCATCAGCACATAAAATTAAAAAAGCGGCACCCTGCGGCACCGCCTTCTGAGGTCTGCACCATCGACCTGAGGTTAACCTGCTTTCGCAGTCGCTCCGAAGGCTGAAAGGGCCCGGCACGGGTTTCACGGAGTTTTCGTGCCTTACCGGCTCCCGTTCAGGTGTGGACAGGGCCGGTCAGACTGTATTCCGTCAGCACATGCATTAGATGCTGACGAAACCCGCAGTCACGGGGTGCGGCTTCAGAGCCGGTGCCACAATAGCAAAGCCCCTGACGGCCCGCAATCGGAGACGACGGATTAATTCTTCTTTGATTCAGCAGACTTAGGTTTCCGGGAGCGCTTGTTTTTGCTGCCGCTGATGTTTATGACGCCTTTGCACCCGGGATAGCGCTGGCAGCTCCAGAACTCCCCCCTGTCCCCTTTGCGCAGGCGGGTTTTCCCTCCGCACATCGGGCAGGCAGGCGTGGGCGGAACCCGGATACGGACCTGCTGCTGAGCCCCCTGGCTGACCAGGTTACGCGTCCAGCCGGCCTGGCGCCGCAGAAAGTCGTCCAGCGACATACGGCCGGCGGCAACTTCATCCAGCGCCTGCTCCCAGAGCGCGGTCATGCCCGGCTCGGTCAGCTGGGGCGGCAGGGCATCGATCACGTCGGTTCCCAGTTCGGTCGCCATAATTTTGCTGCCTTTACGCACAATAAAACGCCGGTTCAGCAGCTGCTCAACGATGCCTGCCCGGGTAGCTTCGGTGCCCAGCCCCGCATTGTCTTTAAGCACCTTACGCAGCGCAACGTCCGTAACAAAAGCGGCCGCATTCATCATGGCGCCAATCAGGGTGGCAAACGTATAGTGTGCCGGCGGACGGGTCATCAGCTGCGCCACCTCAGCACCGGTCACCGCGCAGCGGTCATTGCGGCTGAGCGGCGGCAGGGCAGCAGCTGCTTCATCGTCCTCATCAATATTACTATCCTGATCTTTTTCAAAAAGGACCTTCCAGCCCTTTATCACCTCCGTTCGTCCGGTGCTGCGAAACAGCTGCCCGCCAATGTCGAACTGCAGCTCGGTGAAATCGGACTCATGCAGGGGCAGGAACTGCGCGAGGTAGTTACGGCGGATGAGCAGATAGACGTTACGCTCCGCCTCTGTCAGAGCGGACAACTGAAACGCATTGCGCGTGGGGATAATGCCGTGGTGTGCCGTTATTTTTTTGTCGTTCCAGATGCGCGAGACAAATTCCCTGTCAAGGCCTGCCAGCACCGGTGCACATTCCGGGTCGGTACGGCCAATGGCATCGAGCACACCGGAAATCTCTTCCCGCATGGATTCAGGCAGATAACCGCAGTCGGTGCGGGGGTAAGTGGTGGCCTTGTGCTTTTCATACAGGCTCTGCGCGGTATCAAGCACCTGCTGGGGTGACATATCCCATAGCCTGCCACAGGCCTGCTGCAGGGTGCCCAGCGAAAAAGCCAGCGGCGCGGCGGCTTTTTCGCGCTTAGTGTCACATTCTGTCACCACAGCGTGCCCCGTCTGACGGCACAGCTGCGCCACCTGCTGCGCAATGTTCTGGTGAACACAGCGCTTTTCTTCATCGGTATACACCTTCGCCGGCACCCACTGCGCAGGAAAGGTGAGGCCGCCGGCCGAAATAATCGCTTTAACCTGCCAGTAAGGCCTGGGCACGAAAGAGGCGATTTCCCGGTCCCGGCGAACAACCAGCGCCAGCGTCGGCGTCTGCACACGACCTACAGAGACAACGCCATCGAAGCCTGCCTCGGCTGCACGCAGGGTGTAAAGGCGGGAGAGGTTCATGCCTATCAGCCAGTCGGCCCGGGCTCGCCCCAGACCGGCATGATACATCCCGAGCGTGGCGTGCCCGGGGCGAAGGTCCTTGAGTGCCGCACGGATGCTGAGTTCATCTAGGGCGGAGAGCCAGAGCCGCTGCACCGGGCCTTCCCAGCGGCAGTAATCCAGCAGCTCGCGCGCGATGACTTCACCCTCACGATCAGCATCAGTAGCAATCACCACGTCGTCAACCTGACGCAGCAGCCGCTCTATGACCTTAAACTGATCCTGCGTCTCCTTTTTTACAACAACCTGCCAGGGGGCAGGCAGGATGGGAAGCGCAGAGAGCGACCAGGGCTTACCATACTGCTGACCGTAGGCCTCCGGCGGAGCGGTTTCCAGCAGGTGGCCGACGGCCCAGGTGACGGTGACGCCACTGCCTGCCAGAAAACCATCGCCGCGGCGGGTGGCGCCGACAACCCCCGCAAGATCGCGCCCCTGAGAGGGCTTTTCACAGATATAAAGGCGCATAGCCAGCCTCCTGTGAGTCAGACTGCCTGATAACGCATGCGCAGCAGGTTTACGCTCGCTTCATTCACCGGCGGTGAAAAGGCAGAACGCTTCAACCCCAGCAAAACAGCGCGATCGGGCTCTCCAGCTTCCTCACAGGCCTTCTGCCAGACGTCATTATTTTCAACCGCATCAAGACGGGTTGCTCCTTTTTTACGATACCGGAGAACACATCCATAAATTTCACGTAACAGCCTGCTGCCATCACCCAGAAGTTCATAACGTTGCTTACGCGATATGACACCATAGTGAGCCGCCTGCAGGACTTTTTTGGCAAACTGGTCGAAACCCATTAACAGGAAAACACAGCGATAGCCCAGCGGTGTCCCGCTGAATACCGTCAGGTCGAGTGTTTCTGCGGCCTGTGCATCACTGATCGTGACACCTGCAGGAACAAAGCTCATTTGTTTGTCCAGCGCATCAATCAGTTTGCTCATTTCATTACTGGCGTATTCAATTTTTTCTTCCAATTCCAGCATTGCTGCATCCGCCCAGGGGTCATTCATTAATGAATCTCTGTTAATCAGAGTTGCGCGATGAAGGAACTGAGGCATCCCCATAATAGGTTGTTTGCCTTTTTTACCATCCTCAGGCTTTTCTCTTTTGCGACCTTCCCATAGGCCGATAGCGTAATTAGTATGCAGCTCTATATGGAGTTCTGACTGGAGAGCACCAGCCCTTTTGTGTTTCTCTGCCATCGTTGTCGTCACCTGCATTCAGTTAAGAAGAGCAGGCATAGTCGTGAAAAGACTATCCTTCCAACAATGTGAAATTCTTAATCATCGTAATGAAATTCCGAAATTGCTCATTTATCACTCTTGCTGCGGGGCGCAGCAAGGTTGTTTTTTAACCGCCCGTCGCAGATTCAGGTGGCATCTTCGAGAGTTAACCGACGATCGTCTGTACGTTTTTTAATCTTGCTGCGCCCCGCAGCAAGGCTAATTTTTAACCACTCAGCGCAGAGCCAGGCGGCACCTTCGAACATTAACGAATAATCATTTGTACGTTTTTTAATCCTGCTGCGCCCCGCAGCAAGGTCACTTTTTAATCAATGCTGCATTGGCCATGTCCGTAGGCGAATAGTTTTGCCACATCGCTGCACTGAGCGATTTGTTCCAGCCGCTCGTTGCTGCTTTCATTGCTGATTGCTGGCCTCCGGTGCTGCTGTCAGCGCCGCGAGGGCTATTTGCAACAATTCCAGGTATGCTTTGCCCGAACGGTCGGCGGGGTTGCTAGCCACATATATTTCTGCGGCATAGATGTATCCTTTAGCCCAGTCAATCAGAGAATCTCGACGCTCATCTGTCAGCAACGTCATGATGTGATTAGTCATGGTTGGCTCCTGTTATTTGTTGCGGCGCTTCAAGCGCGCTCGGTGATTTGAGTACGGCAATTACGTTTTGCTGTTTACGTTTCTACGAATGGCGGCAATCATTTCCCTAACTTCCTCTTGCGACGGGCGGTTGGCTGGCTGAACAGGCAGGCTGGCTGCGGGTACAGTACGCGTGCTGGTTGTCCGGGGGTTGTTGCTGCCGGAACTGGCATGCGCAGGGGCTTCCTGCAGATTCAGTTCACCGCTGCGGGCACGTCGCAGCATCGTGAACAACCAGCCAACCGGGTTATTAAGCCTGCCAAGTCGCAGTTGTTCGCGCAGCATGTCAGCCAGCGCCTTTGCTACCGCTTCCGGCAGTGAGGCCATCTGCGTGGTGAGCATCTGCCGATCCTCGCCGTTCAGC
The DNA here is from genome assembly GCF_059730895.1 of gamma proteobacterium symbiont of Lampromicra miyakona. Lineage (NCBI taxonomy): Bacteria > Pseudomonadati > Pseudomonadota > Gammaproteobacteria > gamma proteobacterium symbiont of Lampromicra miyakona. The sequence continues at coordinate 3,648,490 of NZ_AP035932.1, forward strand.
CCGTTAACAAAATCTTCAGGCAAAAAATGCTCTCCACCCGGTACGTACGTTTTTTTATTCACACTCTGTGTGAAAGAACGTACGTTACAGTCCGGATTTCGGACTCCGGTGTAAGTGCTTGATTTCAGGCTGAGTCCGGATTCCGGACTCAGTGTTTTATCCATTAATGAGTTACTGAGTCCGTTTTCCGGACTCAGTGGATCTGAATGGTTTTTTGCGCTTTTCTGACTGAGTCCGGAATCCGGACTGCGGGTCACAGCCTGGCGATGGCGGACCATCTGCTCAGGTGTAAACGGCGCGCTCAGGCGGCTTTCGATAAGGGCAAGGCGACTGTGACGGTGACGCATCCCGGGGTCCTGCAGAATGTCATTCACCACGGCCAGCGCGGTCATCCGGACCGCTTTATTACGATTCTGGCAGCTCTCTTCTACAAGCGTCAGCCAGCCCGGGTCAAAGGTTTCGGCGTCACGGTAACCCAGCGGCTCATCATGCTGCGCGTAGATATTGCCCCTCACACGGCCACGGTCATCGCGCACCCGCTTACACAAACTGAGCCAGCCGGTCAGGCGCAGCATCAGCAGAACGCGGCTCACCGTATCGCGTGAGGCTTTTTCGGAATGCGCGGAGGCCAGCTGAACCTGCAGCTCGTCATAGGTCGGAAAGATGGCTCCCTCATTCTGCTGCGCATAAAGCCTGATCATCACCCAGGCGGTTTTATCCAGCGGTGACAGGCGCGTATCAAGAAACAGCCTGCGCGGGAACGCATCGTGCACGTTCCCCATAAACAGCAGCCCGCTGCGCTCCTGGCTTACATCGCCGTTATCAGCGCGCCGCTCAAGATTCTGCTGCATTCTGCCAAGCGTGTGCGCCACGATACTGTCGGCTGGAATGGTCATTTTATGCTCTCCTCTTCTGCCTGAGACAGCACAGTGCCGGGATAAACCCGGCACTGTGTGGTCATCAGCGGCAATCCGTTACCGGCGTATTTCACGGTTGTAGGTCTCATGATCCATCAGCCACCACTGCCGGCCACCGTCCTTGCTCAGGATGCGCCAGAACGGTCCCACATCTATCTTGAGATATCCGTTCATGGCCAGCCGGCGGAACACTTTCTGGCCGCAGCAAAGTGCATGGAATAACTTTTGTGCCCGGCGGCGTACCGCCGGGGAAACCTGCTGACGAGGAGAAAAATCTTCCAGTTCCATCACGCCTCCTTGCGAGCGGTTAACTCGGTCCGACGTAATGACGTGTTTGTCTCGCGGCACCACTGACAAACCCGACTCCAAACGGCGGTAAGAGACAGGCCATGTTGCTCGGCAGTGAGCATCATCGCTTCCAGCGCCTGATGGGAATCTGGTGAAGTCAGGCCTGAGGCTTTCCACTCGGTCCAGAGCGCTGCATCCTGCGGCTCCGTCAGGCCCTGAGTACGCCCCTGACGCGACTCAATACCCATGAGTCGGCGCCGGGCACTGACCTCCGCAGGTGAAAGACCGAAATATTTGTCTATCAGCTCCATAGAGCCGCCCAGTTCAAGCGCGCGATCGATCATCAGCATGCGCTTGAGTTCATTCCGAGCCTGATTCAGCATCAGCCAGAAATTTTCGTGGTTCAGACGGATATCAAGAACGGAAACGTGCGACTGGCTGAGGTAGTGCAGTTCATCAAGGCTGAGCTGACTCAGTGCACGTATCTCCTCTACTGACATACCAAGCGACTCGCAGCGGCGTATATTTCCATTCTTAATGTCCATAAGAAGGGATGAGAGAATGGCCGTGGTGGCCTGGGAAAGATTAATCTGGCTCACAGGCCACCTCCTGATAACGTCTGATCAGCAACAAGCAGAACATCAAAGATCCAGCCCGACAGGCAGGCACACCATAAAAGAACATCAGTCATGAGAACCTCCCCCTGCTGAAATCTGCCGGGGAGCCTGTTCACCACTGAGGCCATGATGAAGGTCGGCATCCCGGCCGGCGAGAAAACCGGCCATCCGGGCAGCGCTGTCACCGCGACAGCTTCCCGCCTCACGAACAGTCACGTCGGCCAGTGCGTCTCCGGCATGTCGCTTTGTCAGCCAGCGCTGAAGTACGGTATTTTCCTCCTCAGAGGGCGCAAATGAACGCAGTACCTGCCAGACGCCGGATACCCAGCCCTCCCTGAACTGGTCTGCACGACGACGGCGCGTACGCAGCAGCATTCGACGGGAACGATACTGTTCCATGTGCGTTTCAGACGCGGCGCGCAGCTGGCGCTGCAGAACTGTATAGATGTAGAGCGCCACCTCGGGTCGTTCGCTGAAGCCATAAAAGTGAAGTGAACGGCGAACGCTGCTGGTTCCCTGTGAACTGACATGAACATGCCAGCCAAACCAGCAGCGACATCCTGTGGCCATGCAGACCACTGTTGCCAGAGAGCTCAGCCAGGCTGGCACCTTATCTGCATTACTGGTCAGGCTCAGGCAGACTGACTCGGTGATGCCACTGAGAGAAAGCATGTCTGGCGTCATACCATGACGCTGCATAAGCCGCTGGGCCAGTGCAACCGCACGGGCGGCTTCATGAGGGTTACTGTTGCGCGTGCCCAGCGCCATCAGGCGGCGGATACGGGCTGTGACTTTTGCGTTATCCGACATAGCGCATCCCCCTGCTCCCGGTAGCACGGTGACGGTCCTGTTTCTCTTTGACATCCTGACAGCCGGCACAGAGCTCCACGCCCGGCACAGCCTGCTGGCGAGCGAACGGTATGTCAGCTCCGCAGCATTCGCAGAACGCTTTTGACGGTTTCACTGAGTGCACCTGCGCCCGGATTGCATCGATGCCGCGCTGGGTGAACAGAGCCGTACTGGCCTGCGCCATTTCATCGTTCAGGTCATCAGACATTTTCCCCTCCTTTTGCAGACTGTCGCTGCAGCTCACGCAGACGGCGGAGAACACGGATAAGGCGCAGGGTTTTTACCACCGTAACATCGTCGAATACGGCCGTGTCAGATGGTGACTGAGAGCCGAAGAAATTCAGGCAGAACAGGAACATATTGAATTGCCTGTTGGGGAGCGCGCCGGACAGACCCGCCAGGAAGAGGACAAATTCGCTGCCGGTTTCTGAGACGGCAAAGCCTGCTGACTGAGGGTGTTTATCCTCCCGCACGTTGTCCGCACAGCCCATCGCCTCGGCAATCTCGAAGACAAGCCGGTAGGCCATATCCTGCAGATGCTCAATATCATCCTGGAGTGCCGGGATGTGCCAGATATCGCTGACGGGCTCAAGCCCGGTTGCAGCGAAGGCGACCGAACTGACGGGCGCGGCCTGGGACTCACTCTCCTCGCCAAATGCGGACATCAGCGTGCCCGGGCTGAAATCAGGAAGAGAAATGCTGTCCGAGCCAACCGTTTCGCCGGTAATGACCGGTCGTCCGCCGAACAGATCATCCTGTACTTCGCGATGCGGTTCACTGCCGGCTGTTACCAATGCGTTTACGGGCAGTTCAGCGCCCGCGGGCAGTTCCGGAGCCGGCTCGGGACGACCTGGTGTGGTCAGGGTGCCGCTGCGCAGCCCCGTGACCGGCGTTTCGGCGCTGGTATCCGGAGGCAGGACAGTGACCTGAGATGCCGTGGATTCCCGGCCTGCCGCTCTTTCCGGCGGAGGCGTCATTGCCGGCAGCGGTGGCGGCTCACCAAACTGCTCACGGCGCTTCTGCTCGCGGGGGTCAAGCTCAATCAGCCAGCGATCATAATTCAGGCTTGGATGCGGAAGAGCCTTAATCAACTGGCCGATAAATTCATCTCTGAATACATCAAGCGCATAGCTGTCTGGTTCGTCAAAAACCCTGCATGTTGAGCCAAATACATCATCCAGAGTAGCGGCAGGTTTAACGTCACCGCTAAATACTTTCCAGACCTTCATAGCAGAGGAGCGAAGGCTGAGAAGAGGCGTTACCTGACTGCGACTCATGCCAGATTCAAGTAGTTTTGGCATATGTGGATATAAGTAGTTCAGCGTGTCCTCCATGCGGCTGACACTTGAATTATCAATTGGATAACCCTCCTGACCGAGCAGGTCAGAAAGTTCCCGCAGCGTAACAGCACGGCCTAGTTGCTCTTCGTAAATCACGCGGGCCTTATGCACACCAAAGGCTTTTTCGATGTAAGTCAGGTCTCCCCTGACTTCATTTTCTGCAAGGTGACCAACCAGGCATTTAAGCCTGCCTGGCCACGGCTTGAAAATAGTATGTATGCGATAGAAACGTTCATCGCCGGTTTCCTGCCATAACTCACAGAGAATCTGATATCGGGTGTTGCCGCCGTCGCTGAAGATGTAAACTTCTTCCCCCTGAGGGTCGCGGGTCACTTTAGGAATGGAATCCAGCCCGCGAGCACGCACTGAGGCTTTGATTTCTTCATAACGTGGATTGCGGCCTTTGCGGGGGTTGTCCGGATTCGGGCGCAGCTGGTCCAGTGTCAGTACCATTGCCATTTCGCTGACCGGCAATGTAGCGGCATCCATTGGGTCAGTTACCTGAGAAGGCGATTTACCCCGTTGCAGCATGGCAGCACCGATGTTCAGGTTACGAACGTTACTCATGCTGCTGTCCTCCCTGCGCTGGCCGTCAGGTCAGAAAATCGGGTGAAACGACCTTCATATTGCAGGCGAATTGTGCCTGTAGGCCCCTGGCGTTGTTTGCTGATGATGATTTCAGCGACGCCTTTATCATCCGTGTTTTCGTGGTAGACCTCATCGCGGTAGATAAAAACGATGACGTCAGCGTCCTGTTCAAGAGCCCCGGAATCGCGAAGATCACCATTATTCGGACGTTTATCTGCGCGGCTCTCAAGCTGTCGGTTCAGTTGTGACAGCGCAACAACAGGGCAGTCCATTTCTTTGGCCAGCGCTTTCAGGGAACGCGATATTTCAGCAATTTCCTGCGTGCGGTTTTCCTGATCCGGGCAGCGCATCAGCTGCAGGTAATCAAGTCCGATAATCGATGGATGACCATAGCGCCGGGCGTTGCGCCTGGCGCGAATACGAAGCATCGCCGGCGTCAGTGAACCGGTGTCATCAATGATGAGGCGATCTTTGAGGTCCCCTGTTAACAACCCATAAGCGTTTGACACGCGCGCCCAGTCTTCATCATCCATTAACCCACTCTTGAGGTGGGTCAGGTCTATGCTGCCCAGTGAAGCAACCATGCGCATCAGGATCTGTTCTGTTGGCTGTTCAAGACTGTAAAACTGCCCGTTTGACTCCTTTTTTTTCATTAAGGAATTAATCAGCAAACTTATCAGCAACGCCGTTTTACCCATTGATGGACGTGCCGCTATAAGCACTAAGTCGCCAGCCTGAAGACCGCTGGTCATGGCATCGAAGTCTTCAAAACCTGTAGGCGTACCGGTAATACCGTCAGGGACATTGCATCGGCGCTCCAGCTCAACCAGCAGCTTTTCCATACCATCAATGAGAGTGACTGCCTGTTCAGGTTCAGTTCGCTCGGCAAGTCGGGTGATTTTCTGCTCGGCAATTTCCATTACCCTTTCAATATCAGCACCCGGTTTTTTTACCGATTCAGTGATTTCTGTACCAATTGCGGCTAACTGACGACCCTGACTGTATTTTGCCACTATGTCACAGTACGCAACGATATTTGCCGCGCTGGGCGTATTCTTAGCGAGCTCTGCCAGGTAGGCAAAGCCACCGAGCTGGTCAAGGGCATCTTTACCACGGCTTTCAATACTTTCAGCCAGCGTCACGAGGTCTATGGGCTTACTGGCCGCCACCAGACGCGTCATTTCCTGAAAGATGGCTTTATGAACCTTATGGAAGAAATCATTTGCGCTGAGGCGGATTGCTACTTCATCCCAGCGATCGTTATCCAGCATCAGGCCACCGATGACAGACTGTTCAGCATCAAGAGAAAACAGACCGGGGATATTTCTGCGATTAGAGGTCATCTTTACGCCCACCTTCTGCAGCAAGCTCGTCAAACTTCTCTTTCCATTCGGGGAAAAGTTCGCATGCAAGGTTGTGCATGGAATCAAAGGCCGAATCACTTTTACGACTGGTTTTCTTCTCGAGTCTGTGAACTGGCTGCCCTGCTGCATGACCATGTTTATAGATATCCAGGTCATAGATTCTGGTCTGAAACATCTTAATAACTATCTTGTCCGAATGCTGGCTGTACTCACCGCCTGAAATGATGGCTTCAGCATGCTCAACGGTGGTTTTTGCCAGCACCGTATAATCCATACAGTTAACCAGCATGCGTATCTGCGGGAGTTTGATACCAAAGGCCAGATAAGGGAGGAGCTCTTCCATAAGAGCAACTGTGCCGCGCATGAATTCGCGGACATCGGGCAGAACGGGCTTCACCATGCCGATCATCTCACCGGTAGCGGCAAGAATAATCAGTTCCGACATCACCGAACGTGAACCCTGTGAATCAATCAGGATGACGTCATACTGGCTGAACACTGGATTTGCCAGCGCATTCCGCAGGCGCACGCGTCCGTCAGCAACATTGAGCATGTAGGTAGGTAAAAGGTTACGGGGATCATTGGAGACAATGACGTCCAGATTATCGATCTCGGTACGGGAAATTATGTTTTCTGGCCGGGAGAGGTCTGCAGTCTGCATGAGCAGCTCGTAGAGGCCACAGGGCGCTTCATATGCTAAGGGGTAGATACTGCTGGCAGTTGGCTGGGCGTGGTCGCCGTCAATAATGAGGGTTTTTATGCCCGCATCGGCGAGAAAACCGCCGAGATTTGCGGCCTGGGTTGATTTACCCTCGCCACCTTTAGTTGAAACAACTGGAATCACTTTCGGCCTAGTACCAAGTGATTTGTAATTATCTGATTTTAAATGCATTTATAACACCTGAAGTTTATTCAGGTGAGATAAGCAATTTCACAACAATCAAAGCGGAAAAAATTAACACTTACACACGGGGATTGAAAATCCCCGTGTCCTTGGTTCGATTCCGAGTCCGGGCACCACTATTCAGAAAACCCAGCCTTATGGCTGGGTTTTTGCTTTTCTGCGTCGGCAGAATCGCTCACCCTGCGGCCTGGCAGAAACCTTTAAAGCTGGAAGATCCGCCCGTCACCGGCTGGCAGTTCAACGGTTACGCTCAATTTTCCGCCTAACGCCTCAACGTACTTTTTCAGGCTGGAGAGTTTCAGTTCATCACCACGCGCCTCGATCGCTGCAATAGCAGGTTGCGAAACCCCCATCTTTTCAGCCAACTGTACCTGTGAAAGCGCCAGTTCTTCCCGCAGCTGGCGCAGACGAATCTCGATGATTTTTTCCGCCGCCTTATTTCTGATGCGCGCCTGTGATTCAGGCGAACGCTGAGCAATCAGGTCTTCAAGTTTTGGCATGATTCATCTCCTCCAGATGCTGTTGATACTCGCGGTCAGCCAGTTTAATCATCGCCTGATAAAAGCGCCGCTGATGCGTTCCGGTTTTGTTTCCCGCGCAGAGCACAATGGCCCGTCTGACCGGATCGAAGGCAAAAAATGCACGAATCGCCCGGCCATTACTCTGAACACGGAGTTCTTTCATATTGGAAAAACGCGACCCGACGAGGGTATCAACATCAGGCCGCCCTAACGTGGGCCCGAACTCCCTGAGAACCGCCAGGCTGGCCAACACATCCTCAATCATCGCGTCATCCTGCGCCTGCAGCCATGTGGCAAAGCGCACGGTGGTTTCTACCTTCCAGCTGTTCAAAATCACCTCGTATAACCTGTAGTTTATAGCGCTCTGATATAAACCGGAAGTTATATTGAAAAGATGACCTGTATCATGCCGGATGCCAGCATCGCTGTGGACGTGCTCAGCTTGTGCGGAGTACCTGAAAAAACTGCAATCCCATGCAATATCGATTAGCTTCATTACGACCCTGACTGCTTCGGCCCCATTTGCGCGACGCGTCGCACACTTTTGCGATTGCGCCCAAACCTTTCCAGCTAATTGCGCCACCGGTCACGCCGCGTTGCGCGTGTCGATGTTAAAAAACTGTTAATCGTAGTGCCTGCCTGCCGTCGTGGCTTTTGTCTTTAACTCAGCGTCTGCTGCATCTCATCGTGCCGGACGTTTTTGATACACCGAATCGTGTCGCCAGAGGGAGTAATCGTGAACCTTCGTCGCCTTAAATATTTCATCAAAATCGTCGACGCGGGCAGCCTGACGCAGGCCGCTGAAAGTTTGCATATTGCGCAACCAGCGCTAAGCCAGCAGCTTGCCACGCTGGAGGGAGAAGTGAATCAGCAGTTACTGATCCGCACCAAACGCGGCGTAACGCCTACCGAAGCGGGGAAAATGCTTTACCATCATGCCTTCACTATTTTGCACCAGTGCGAACAGGCACAGCGCGCCATCGATCAGATCGCCGCAGCGACTGCAGAAGGCATGCGCAGCGGCTCCCAATAAAGCACGGATGCCGCCCCGCTGCCTCGCACTCCGGTTAAATTTCGTCAGCCAGTCAGCACTCAACCCACACCGCACCGGCATCCGCCGATTTGACACACTGTTCCACCCAGCGTACCCCCATCAGCCCGGCGTGCACGTCCGGATACCAGAAGTCCTGCAGGAAGGCGTGATCGCCGCGGTCGGTGGCGTCCATCGCCAGCGCAAAACGGCGATAGAGATTCGACCAGGCTTCAAATAATCCTTCGGGATGGCCGCCACCAATACGGTCATCGGCCAGCGCGCTGGCGTGCAGATAGCCCATGCCGCGCTCAAGAATCTGCACCGGCTCGCCCTGCACTTCATAGCGCAGCTGGTTTGGCTGTTCGTCCCACCACTCCAGACTGGCTCGGGCCCCCACCACGCGAATTTTCTGGCCGTGCATCGATCCGCAGTTCACCGCTGACGCCCACAGCGTACCGACCGCACCGTTATCGTATTCCATCATCACAAAGGCGTTATCTTCCAGCGGCGCACGCGAGGCCACAAAGCTCTGGCGGCTGCACAGCAGACGTTTTATTTGCAACTGCGGCAACAGGGTTTCAGCGATAAACAGCGGATGGGTGGCCAGATCGCCCAGCACATAGCTCGGGCCGACAAAACGCGGATCGACGCGCCATTTGGTGCTGGCATTCTGTAATTCGACCGCTTCGTGATGAAAGCCGTGAGCAAACTGCATGTTCACAATGCGGATCTCACCCAGCAGCCCATCAGCAATCATGGTGCGCGCCTGCTGAATCAGCTGATGGCCGGCATAACCATAGGTCACGCCGATGATCTTCTGCTGCGCTTTACACAGTTGCTGCAGTTCCTCAGCTTCAGCGGAGGTGAAACACAGCGGTTTTTCACACACCACGTGCAGCCCGGCGCTGAGCGCGGCGCGGCAGATAGCAAAGTGCGTATTGTTCGGCGTGGCGATGGAGACGGCTTCAATGCCATCAGCGCGCGCGGCTTCGGCTTTAAACAGGGTTTCGTAATCGCCATAGCAGCGCTCCGCCGCCACGCCCAGCGCGCGACCAAACGCCCGCCCGCGCTCCGCATCAATATCAAACGCACCCGCCACTAAGGTGAAGTTGCCGTCGCGTAAAGCAGCGGAACGGTGGATGTAACCGATCTGGCTGGTGCCGCCGCCGCCCACCATGCCCCAGCGCAGCGCGCGATCCAGTACTTTGCTCCCGTTAATCATGCTGTTCTCCTCAGAATCCGATGGAATGCAGGTAATGCAGGCTGGCCGTGACGTCCTGCAGACTGGTGGCGGCGTTGCGCGGATCGCGCTCCTGCTCGATGGTGATCCAGCCCTGGTAGTGACGTTCAGCGAGAAACGCCCGCAGCGCCGGGTAATCAATCGCGCCCTGTCCAAGCGGGCACATCACGCCCTCGGCACAGGCAGTGAAAAAGTCGACGCCGCGCGCAATCACATCGCGCCAGACGGCCGCATTAATGTCTTTGAAATGCAGATAGTCGATGCGCGACCAGTAGCGTTGCAGCCAGGTCTGCGGATCCATGCCGGAATAATAAAGATGGCCGGTATCGAGACACAGTCCGGCAACCTCATGCGGGATGTCCTGTACCAGCTGCTCCAGTTCATCAGCAAACTCAATACAGCCACCGGCATGAGGATGAATCACCGGTCGCACGCCGTAGTCATGCCAGGCGATGTGACTGAGCTGAGTGATGTGCTGCATCATGCGCTGCCAGTCCGCAGGTACCAGACGTGGCGCTTTCTCCGTCTGGCCGGCAAATTGCGCCCGCTGCGGGTTGCCGAAATCGATAATCACCAGATAGGGCGCGGGCCGGTTATCACCGTGCGTGCGTGCCGCGCACGGCACCTGCGACAGGTTGCGGCAGATGTTGTGCGTCAGCTCAACCATCGCCGGGAAATTCGCCTCGCTAACCAAATCATCAAAAATGGTGCCGGCCACCAGTGACAGCTGATGCGCTTCCAGCTGCTGGCGCAGTTCGGCGGCATCGGTCGGCAGATAGCGCCACGGCCCGAGTTCAATGCTGCGGTAACCGGCCTGGGCCGCCTCGCGCAGCACCGTTTGCCATGGCGGCAGGAAAGGATTGTCAGGATCGTCTACGCCCCAGCTGCAGGGCGCATTGGCAATGTGTAGGGTCATGATGGTTCCTTATGATGAGGGCTGGCATCAGTATCAAATAGATATTTCACCAACCTCAATCATGGAACTTTCATTCTTTGATAGCGATCATAAATTTAATTATCAAATTTTTGATAATATTTTATCAAATACTGTCGTCATGCGCGCTGACGCGGCTGTCGCCCGGTGAGCAATCACAAAGGGGAACGGCGCAACGCCTCAGACATTTTCCCGCATGACGATCTCAAACGGCAGGGTGACCTGAGAAAAATGGTCGCTGCGCTCAGCGTGACGTTGCAGCACGGTTTGCGCCAGCTGTCGTGCCATGTCAGCGATCTGATGGCGCAGCATCACTGTGATGGTGCCATCTATCAGCGCCAGGTCGCCGTCATTGACCGGGCCGTGACAAATCAGCGCCACCTTACGCTGCGGCTGCTCACGCAGCGCCTGAACGACCCCTTCAATGCCGCCGCACGGCGCGTAGATCAGCGCCAGATCGGCATGCTGCTCCAGCAGCTGGCGGGTCGCCTGATAACCACCGGGAATCGATTCGTGGGTTTTGAGCGGTTCCAGCACGCGCCGCGCACTGTCCTGCTCGCGCAGATACGAGCGAAAACCACTCTCGCAGTTCTCCTGACAGATAAAGCGGTGATCCCCCAGCAGCACGCCCGCCGGACCCGGCTGATGCAGCAGATGGCTGGCGATCCAGCCCGCGCTGCGCCCGGCTTTCTGATTATCCAGGCCGAAATAGCCAGCATGCCCACAGGGCGAAAAGTCAGAAAACAGCGCGTAGACGCGCACGTCCTGACGCGAAACGTGCGCTATCGCGTGGCGGATCAGCGGATGATCCAGCGCCACCACGCCGATAGCATCCACCTGCTCAGCCAGCCGGTAGAGCGAATCCACCACCGCTGCCACCTCATCAATCTCGTGCCAGACAAACAGCGGCCCGCTGCCGGCCGGATGAAATGGCTGCGTCTGCTGGCGCAGCGCATCGGTTAGCGTTTGATAAAAAGAGTACGAAGCCGACAGCAGGATAAACCCCATGCGCAGCGTCACGCCGTCGCTCTGCGCACTGAGCGGGGCGTGGCTGCTGCGGTAACCCAGCCGGTGCGCCGCTGCCAGTACTTTCTGTTCGGTCTGCGCCCGCACCGGCGCGCGGCGATTGAGCACCCGATCCACGGTGGCGATCCCCACCCCGGCAGCGGCGGCAATCGCGCTCATGGTAATTTTGCTCATCGTTAAGCCCTTTAATGATAATAAACTATCAAAAATAATGCCTGACGTTATGCTTTCACGCCATATAAGCCGGTCGTTATCTCTCAATTAATGAGTAAATCCTCTCATTCTTTTGATCGCTGTCGCACAAACACCCTGATTCGTTTCATTTTTCACGCAAATAGAATAATTATTTGGCAAAAGCTCGCCGCAGCGGGCCGCCGGCACTGATGGAAATGCATCAGCAAAGCATTAGAGCCGGTGCCGGGCTGTTTTTATAGTTGACGCGACACCAGCCGCCGATTGCGGTGGTGGGTAACATAACGCGCAGGAGAACAACAATGAAAATCGCTTTTGATGTGGATGTTATCCGCGATCTCGGCATCACGCGTATGGTGCATCAGGTCGCGGAGTGGGGTTATAAATACATTGAACAGTCGCCGCATCCGCAAATCAATCCGTTCTATAAACACCCGAAAGCCAGCCGGGAGATCATGCGCGAGTACAAAAATGCGCTCAACGCTACCGGACTGGAAATCTCCTCGTTTATCACCGTCTATCGCTGGTCGGGACCGGATGAGCTGCGGCGCCAGGCGGCGGTGAAAAACTGGAAGCGAATGATTGAGATTGCCGTGGAGATGGGCGTGCAGGTGATCAATACCGAGCTCTCCGGTAACCCGAACGAGCCGGAAATCTGCGAAGAGATGTTCTATCGCTCAATGGACGAGCTGCTGCCGATTTTCGAGCGAGAGGGGATTCGCGTAGAAATTCAGGCGCATCCGTGGGATTTCTGCGAAGAGAGCAATGAAACGGCCGATATCGTCAAGTCGTTCCGCAGCGACAACGTCAAATACATCTATAGCGCACCGCATACGTTCTACTATGACAAGGGCAAAGGCGACGTGAAGAGTATGCTGCATTACGCTGGCGACGATCTGTCGCACATGCTGATTGCCGATACCATGAACCACACCAAACACTGTCGCTACATCGTTAACCCACCGGGCGTCGATGCCACTATCCATCAGCACGTGGCCGTTGGCGAAGGTGAGGTGAATTTCGACGCGCTGTTCGAGGCGCTGCGCGAGATGGATTTCGCTAACCGCCACTATAAAGTGGGCGGCGAGTCGATTATCTCCGCCGCGCTGTTTGGCTATCCGGAGAAGATGAAGTATCAGGCGGTGGAAACCCGCGAGCTGATTGAGCGCGAGCTGCTGAATCTGTAAATCGCCCGCCCTCAGCCCCTTTTTCCGCCAATGACAGATAGGCGCACAATCAGCTCCCTCTCCCGCCAATGACAGATGGGCGCACTATCAGCCCCCTCTCCCGCCTGCGGGAGAGGGTTGGGGTGAGGGCAAACGCCATCGCCCATTCCCCATCACACCGTCACCCACTCCACCTCAACAAACTCGCCGCGCGTCAGCGACAGCTGCGCCGCTTCCGCGATGGCCTGCGCGCGCAGCCCGTCAATCAGCCCCGGCAGACCAGCCACTTTCTCGCCGCCAAGATGGCGCACAAACGCATCGAGATGGCTGTAATAGGTCTCCTGTACCCGGCTGAACCAGTCCGCATACAGCCCCGGCTGGCGGATGTGCTGCCCCTGATACAGCGTTGCACCGCGCACCGCCTGGCTTTCCGACGCCAGCATGCCTAGGCTGCCCATCACGCTGATGCGCTCGTCATAACCGTAAGCGGTACGACGGGCATTATCGAGCTGCGCCAGCGCGCCCTGCTGCAGGCGCATAATCAGCACCGAGGTATCGACGTCAATGTCGCGGATCGCCGGCATCGCCAGCGCGGCACCGAGCGCGCCCACGGTGACCACTTCATCCTCAGTTAGCCAGCGCAGCAGATCGAAAAAGTGGATGGCCTGGTCGCGCATCTGTCCGCCGGACGCCTGCAGATAGCTCAGCGGCGGCAGTTCAGAGGCGCGGCACACCATCTGGATGAGCTCGCTGCGTCCAATCACGCCCTGCTGCAGCTGGGCTTTCAGTTGTGCATGGCTGCGATCAAAACGCCGATTGAACCCTACCGTCACCGGCACCTGCAGCGGGGAAATGCTGGCTACCACTTCCCGGGCGCGCGACAGCGACAAATCGATCGGTTTTTCACAGTACACCGCTTTGCCCGCCAGCACCGCCTGCTCCAGTAGCGGAGCGTGGGTCGGCGTCGCACTGGCAATCAGCACCGCATCAATGGCCTCACTGCTCAGCGCCTGCGGCACGCTGGCGGCCCGCGCCCCAAACTGCTCTGCCAGCGCAGCGGCGCGCGCGGCGTCGATATCGCACACCAGCGCCAGCTCAACGCCGGGATGGCGCGCCAGGTTTGCGGCATGCACCTGGCCAATAAATCCACAGCCAATTAAGGCAAAACGTTGCGCACTGCGCATGATAACGCTCCTGTTGCTCACACTTCGGCATCGTCGGTCTTGTCAAAATATCGCTTTCTGGCAGGCTGTCTGAACGCGGTTTTTGATGGAATTCACTCAGATGAAAACAATGACGCTGGCCGAACTGGCTAAGCGGGTGGGCGTGGGCGTCGCCACGGTGGATCGGGTGCTGAACGACCGGGGCGGCGTGTCGCCCGCGATGACGAAAAAGATTTTACTGGCGGCGCGCGAAGCGGGTTTGAAACGCATCCTGCCGGAGGAGCACCGCCACGCGTGGCAGATAGAGGTGCTGCTGAGCGGTAACGGCTCCTTCTTCTTTCAACAGCTGGCGCAGGATTTTGCCCGGCTGGCAGATGAGCTCGGCTATCGTCGCCTGCGGCTGCACCGCACACTGATTCCGGAGCATGCGCCCGAAAAGCTGGCGGCGCATATCGAAGCCAGCAGCAAAAAGATGGACGGGCTGATTGTTTTCGCCCATGAAAATCCGCTGATTTACGCGGCGCTTGAGGCCTGTAAAGCGCGTGGCGTACCGGTCATTACGCTGGTGGCCGATCTGCCTGATGCGCCGCGCCTGTGCCATGTCGGTATTGACCAGCTTAAGGCGGGACGCACCGCCGCGCTGATGCTCGGCAGCATGCTGCCCGTGGCGGGTGACGTGGTGCTGGTTAGCGGTCGCGCCGATTACGCCGCGCACCGTCTGCGCATCGAAGGGTTTCAGGCAGTGCTGGCGGAGCGCTTCCCGCATCTGCGGCTGCGGGAGATCATCGCAGGCCAGGACGAGCGCGAGCGCATCAGCCGGCTGCTGGAGAAAACGCTGGCCGCATCGCAGCACATTGTCGGCTTGTACAATACCGGCATGGGCAACACGCAGATTCACGAAGCGCTGGCGCGCCACCGGCTGTGCGGCAAGGTGGTGTATGTTACGCACGAACTTTACCAAACCACCCGTGAGCTGCTGGCCAAACGCGTGCTGACGCTAACGCTCGATCAAAACACCCTGCGTCACGCACAACTGGCGCTGACGCTGCTGCTGCGACATCTGGAAGAGGGTGAGCAACCAGAGACCTATCATCCCGGCAAAGTCGACTTTATGCTGTTTACGCAAGAGAATTTTGCCTGATTCGACTTTGTCTTTTATCGCCAGCGCGGTTAAATCGGCGTGATAGCGTGCTGCTACACTCAGTAGCAGCAAAAATCTTCTCACAACAAGGCGAACGCATTATGTCGGAAAATCAGTATCAGCCCGCGAAAGTCTGGACCTGGGACCCGGAAGCCAAAGGTAACGGGGCGAAGACTAACCGTCCAACCGCCGGGCCGACGCATGAGCAAACGCTGCCGGTCGGTAAGCATCCGCTGCAGCTCTATTCGCTGGGGACGCCAAACGGCCAGAAAGTGACCATTCTGCTGGAAGAGCTGCTGGCGCTCGGCGTGCAGGAAGCGGAGTATGACGCCTGGCTGATCCGCATCGGCGATGGCGATCAGTTCTCCAGCGGCTTCGTTGAGGTTAACCCCAACTCAAAAATTCCGGCGCTGCGCGACCACTCGATCACGCCGCCACTGCGCGTGTTTGAATCCGGCAATATCCTGCTCTATCTGGCAGATAAATTCGGCCACTTTATTCCCTCTGACGTGGCGGGCCGCACTGAAACCCTGAACTGGCTGTTCTGGCTGCAGGGATCCGCGCCGTACCTTGGCGGCGGTTTCGGCCACTTCTATCACTACGCACCAGAGAAAATTGAATACGCCATTAACCGCTTCACGCTGGAAGCCAAACGTCAGCTTGATGTGCTGGATCGCCAGCTGGCGGACCACCGTTTCCTCGCCGGCGACGAATATACCATTGCCGATATCGCAACCTGGCCGTGGTACGGCAATCTGGTGCTGAACAACCAGTACGGCGGCGGCGAATTTCTCGATGTGCAGTCGTACAAAAATGTGGTGCGCTGGGCAAAAGAGATTGCCGACCGTCCGGCGGTGATCCGCGGGCGTAAAGTGAATCGGGCATTTGGCGCCGAGCCGCAGGATCAGCTGCTGGAACGGCACGATGCGAGCGATTTTGATACCAATACTGAAGACAAGCGTCAGGCGCGAGGCGAACAATAATGGCCGCATATGTCGTTATGATTAAAGACGAAACGCTGGATAAAGATGAGCTGGCCACCTATTCGCAGAAAGCCGGCGCGGCGCGTGGCGATCACCACATCACGCCACTGGCTTTCTACGGCGATCTGGAGGTACTGGAAGGGCGCGATGCTGAAGGCGTGGTGGTGCTGCAGTTTGAAGATGCTGAAGCCGCCAAAGCCTGGTACTTCAGCCCGGCCTACCAGGAAGCCAAAGCGCATCGCCTGAAAGGCGCCAACTACCGCGTACTGCTGGTGAACGGCGTGGCGTAATGGATGACGTAACCCGTTGCTAAGTACGGGTTATCTGCGGCGCGATCCCTCGCGCCGCGATTAAACCCAGCGCGGTTAATCCAGCGTAATCCGCACCACGCTATCCGGCCCTTGCGGCGAGCGATCTTTATTGAGCCCCTGCTTCACCGT
This sequence comes from gamma proteobacterium symbiont of Lampromicra miyakona, assembly GCF_059730895.1. Lineage (NCBI taxonomy): Bacteria > Pseudomonadati > Pseudomonadota > Gammaproteobacteria > gamma proteobacterium symbiont of Lampromicra miyakona. The sequence goes on from NZ_AP035932.1 coordinate 3,665,196, forward strand.
CACGTACAGCGTCTGACCATCTGGCGACACCAGCAGGCTGTTAGGGTGGGTCGGCAGCGTCCAGCTATTTTTCACTGCGTAGGTCGTCGCGTCCAGCTGCAGCACTTTGCCGCCGAGTCGCTGGCTGATGTAAATCTCGTTGCGCTTCGCATTGAATTTGATGCCAAGCGAATCGCCGACATCCAGGCGCTTGATCACCTTACCGCTGCGCTCATCGAACACCAGCGTGGTTTTGCCCTTAGAATTGTCAGTGACGTACAGGCGGCCATTGGCGGCATCTTCCGCCAGATTTAACAGCAGATACTCTTTGCCATCGCCTGGCGTCCAGCGCTGCTCAATTTTGTGACTGCGCGGATTGATCACCAGCACTTCGCCACTGCCGTTCGCCGCGTAAATACGGTCGGTTGACGCCGAATAGAGCAACCCGGTCACCCACTTGCCGGCGTTTTTGATGGTGGTTTTCAGCCGCAGCGTATTCGCATCGACCACCCAAATCATCGCCGGATTATCAATCGCACCGATGTACAGCAGGCCGTCATGCAGCAGGATTTCACGCGCGCCAACCGGATTGCCTTTGTCGTTTTTCAGGCCAAACAGCAGACGCTGCAGCACTTTACCGCTTCTGGCGTCCACTTTCGTCACGCCACCGTCCAGCGTGTTGGTAATGTACAGTACGCTGCCGTCCGGTGAAGCCGTCATGCCAAAGTTTTTCAGATCGGTATGGGTTTCGCCCAGCGTCGCCAGCGTGCGGGCATCCAGGCGATACAGCACGCCACCGTTGACGGTTTTAAACGCCTGCGCGCTGGCCACATACAGCGCAGCCGGATCGCCCGGCACATAGGCCATTTCATACAGGCCGTCGCCCAGTTCACGCTGCTGTACCTTCTCCGCTGCCGCTGGCTTAGCCGCGGCGGCAGGCGCTACTGATTTTTTAGCCGGCGCCTGACAGGCGCTCAGGCTCATGGCTGCCAGCAGCGCCAGAACCAGCGCGGTGGCGCGCGGGCGTAATGATGAAGTCATTGCTGTCTCCGGTAAGGACCGATGGGTTACCTGCGCGAGCAGGAAGTATAAAAAGGAATGAGAATCATACGCATTATTGTATCAGTCGTAAATGTGCCTGATCGGCGACAGCAGGCGCAGGGCTGCGCTGCGTCAATGCCCTCCCCTCAAATTGCCACTTGTAGTATGCTTGACGGCATTCCTGCCTCAGATGTTGACTTAAAAAATGATGGTTCCTGACTATTTAATCAGTGTGTTGCTAACGGCCCATAACAGTGAAAAATTTCTGCCTGACACGCTGGCGAGTTTAGAAAAGGCCTGTCATGGTGTTGAGCAGTATATTGAATTTATTCTTATCAATGACGCATCCGTCGACAACACTGCAGCGTTACTCGATGATTTTTCCCGGCGGCATCCGCAGGCGAAAGTATTTAATATTGATTACCGCAACATTGGCCGGGTGCGTAATTTTGGCGTTCAGCAGTGCAGCGGTGAATATATTACGATGCTGGATGGCGACGATCAGTTGCTGGCCGACGCCCTCACCGATATTGTCCGCTACCTGAAAAGCCATCGTCCGGACGCACTGTTCACGGCGCTTAATGAGGTATATGAATCCCGGCCTCAGCACATCACATGGCAGGGCCTGCAGGCGGAAACACTGTCACGGCATCAGGCCATTGAAAAATTCCTGATCCATCGCGATTTGCAGGCGCACTTTATCGGTCAGTTTATTAAGCGCACCATGCTGCTGGCACATCCCTTCCCGGATTATACCTGCTACGAGGACGCCTGGCTTTTCCCGGAAATCCTGGTCAGCAGTGATGCAATCGCTTATAGCCGCCAGAGCCCTTATCTTTATTTTAAACGCGGCAACAGCTTATCCAGCCAGCTGGATAAACACAAAATTTCACTCTTAGTGAGCGCAACGCAGCATATGGATGAGGTGTTGCAGGAGCGCTATCGTAATCTGCTATCCTGCCACTGGATTAATATTGCACATAAACATCGGAAAGCCCTGGATAATCCTGACGACAGAAAGCAGGTTATTGAGGCGATCACTAAAATCAGGCCGCTGTCTTTTCTTTTCGATAGTAAAATCAGAACCAGTTTTAAAAAGAAATATCTGGCTCTGAAGTTAAACAAACCGCTGTAACAACCGGGCGCTATGCCAGCGCCGGTTTATCAGGACGATGCTTTCTCAGGCGGATGAATCATGGCATAGCTGATGATAATCGCCATCACCAGGATTAGCACCGAACCACTCTGAATTAACACCGTGTCGGTCAGCCCAAAGATGATAATTGACAGCGGCAGCAGTGTTAATCCGGCGACGCCGCGGCGTGCGGCTAATATCAGTAGCACCAGGTAAAAAATCAGCAGGGAAAGTGCGCCAGCGATCCCCTGCAGCGAAAGCGTTTCAAGGAAATCATCGTGCAGGTGATACATGACGTTTTTATACGCTTCGGGATTGTGGCGCTCATGCTGCGTGATGTATTCCCGCGCTTTTGCCGTGCGCTGATCCGGACTTTGCCCCAGCAGCGACCACGAAACGCTGTGCCAGCCGCCTTTCCAGATAGAGAAACGGGCACCAATCGAGGTGTTGTTGTTGGTTTGATAAGTATCGACTTCATTGTGGATGCTGTCTAAGCGCTGCCAGACGCTGCCCGGCATAAATAAAGCGCCCACGATAATAAACAGCGCTAACACCACCAGCGAAATTTTACCCGCCCAGCGATGGGTAAAATAAAACCAGGCCAGATAAATCAGTGGCAGGGTTAATACGCCGGCGCGTGACTCGGTCAGAATCATCAGCATCATATTCACGACAAAAACCGCGCTGAATAAGATCATTTGTCCGCCGCGATGGGTGATGACCCGGTGGCCGGTGTACAAAGTACAGAGCGCCAGCGCGGTAATCAGATAAGAGACGGTACCGGCGGAGTCGGTCAGCAATCTGATGCGGGTCAGCGTTTTTGCGTGTTCACTGATAGCGAAACCTAACGTCACCAGCAGCCCGACAAATAAGATGGCGCTGCAGGTTATCAGGAGTGGACGGCTAAGGTAGTGGCGCCAGGCGACGATAAAATAGCTGAGAAAAGCCGCGATAATAAACAGCTTACCGCCCTGGAAGTAGTTATTCACCACATCACTGAATTCAGCGTGGGAAAACATCTTTGCCCAGATGAGCCGGACCAGCCCGATGAACAGCAGCGGAAGCGCTACCGTTATGGCCGTTTTATCTTTTAGCCATTGTTTTTTCGCCGCCAGAATTACTAAATACAGAGCCACCAGATAACTGGAAAAATAGAATATTTTGCGCGGTAAGGCTTCAACCACCAGTGACGACGCCAGCGCGATACTCAGCAGCACAAAACAGAGCTGGTAAATATTTTTTCCAGTCATCAGCTGGCGAAAAGCGTGAGCTTGCACTTAACAATACCTCATCTTGATATGTTTCAGGCGCCACAGCATGGCCTGCCACCATCTTTTTTGACGAAAAAGCGACTTATACATTCTTTTTGCCTGCTGCGCATTGGCTGGCTGGTCAAACGCCATGGTGGACAGCGGTGAATCCTGATAAATATCGCGATAATGGTGGACCACAAACTGTTGATTCCATACCTGCCAGGGCTTATCCGCACCGGCATAATGAATCAGGCAGGTTTCCGCCGGCACGTCGAGCGTATAGCCACGATCGTCATGGGCCAGCATGGTCAGGGTATTGAAGCGAGGAGAAACAAAGGTCACTTTATCTTCCAGTAAAATATTCAACGCATCCTGGTCGAGATACTGGAAGTTTCGCCCGTGTTCGGACAGTAAAGTAAACGCGCGTTCGCTGATATTGCCAGCGCGCCATTGCGCCACATCAATCAGCATCATGCCGGCGTTAAAATAGCGCTCGCCGCGCAAGCCGGCATTCTTCGCCAGCACCGGCTGCAGCGAGGCAATTTCACCGACCACCAGCGCAACCGCCTCGGGGCCGGTCGGGATCTGCCACAGTTCATTGAGCGGATTAATGCACACCATATCGGCATCAAGATAGAGCAGTTTTTCCGCCTGCGGCAAAATCAGCGGTGCCAGAAAGCGATAGTAGGTCGCACGGGTAAAAAGTTCGGTGACCGGCAGCGTGGCAAACAGCTGGTCCGGCAGATGATGCAGCGTCACGCCGTGGCGCGATCCCTGAAACAGCCTGGCGAGCCGGGGGTTATCGGCCGGTGTCAGTTCTGACGAGATCAGATGGAAATGATAAACGCGGTCTCCGGCGTGTTTCATGATGGACAGAATCGTGATTAGCGCATGCGCTTTAAACTTTCCGTCAACGCCAAAAACAATATGTTGATCGCTCTGTACCGGAAAAAGTGGTTCGGCGTTTATTTCCTGAAGAACATCATGATTCATTGCGCGCTTCTCTGCTGCGGAGCGCTACACTCCGTAACCACTTAATATGTAGACAATAAAATTGGATTTAGCATAAAACGGTAAAAGATTACCACTTTGGTAAACCCAAAGAAAGCGTAGCACGGTAAGCCAGGAGTTTTCGCAGACGAGACAAAAGCAGCCTCTCCCATCCTGTTATTTACGATGAGAGAAGCACGCTGGAGAATAAAGCTACAGCGACGCGCCGCCGCAAATTACCAGCTCCTGTCCGGTAATGGCAGCGGCAGCCGGCGACAGCACAAAACCAGCCAGCGCGGCCACCTCTTCGGGATGGATATAGCGTCCGATAGGCGGCAGTTTCGGCGGCGAGCTGGCGCGGTCCGGCTGCAGCAGCATCGGCGTGGCGGTGGCACCGGGAGCGATCACATTGACCGTAATGCCCTGCGGAGCCAGTTCGGCGGCCCAGCTGCGCGCCATGCCCACCATCGCTGCCTTGGTGCTGACATACTGGCTGCGATTCGCCGCGCCGCGTGACGTGCGGCTGCCGAGCAGCAGAATACGATCGCCGTGGCCCATCTGCGGCAGCAAGGTGTTGGCCATGATTTGCGCCACCTGCACGTGCAGATACCACAGCCGCGCCCCCTGCTCTTCCTCCAGCTCACCCAGCGGCGCGGCCAGCATCATGCCTGCCGCGTGCACCAGCGCATCCACCTTCGCCAGCCCGGCCAAAGCTCGTTTCAGCTGACCGGCGTCAAACAGGTCGACGCTGACGGAGGTAAACGCCGGATGATCTTTCTCCACCGGCGTACGGCTAAAACCGGTGACCTGCCAGCCCTGCGTCAGCAGCTCATCGGCAATCGCCGCCCCAATGCCGGAACTGACACCGGTCACCAGTGCATGGCGGCTCATGCTTTGTCCCTCACCCAGCTCTCCTCCACGCGCACGTACTTGATGGCCTGGCGAAAATAGGTGTAGGCAATGTGCAGTGCACCGTCCGCGCTCTGCTTAATGCTGGGATAGGAGAACTCGCGGTTCAGTTTCTGCTGTGAATTGTTGGTCATGCAGTAGCCGTCCCCTTCATCCAGATTACGCTGCCACGGCCAGCTCACTCCGCCATCGGCAGAAATAGCCAGCGTCATCGGTGCGCGCGGAGCCCCCCAGAAGGCGGTGCGTACGCCCTGAACCACCGGCTGCGCCGCCACGGCCACCGCCGCGTCATCTTCATCTTCGTCTTCGATTTCGTCGTACAGTGACAGGCGACGCTCGCTGGCATCGCGCGCGCTCATGGCGTTAAACACCAGCGCCAGATGGCCGTTGTGCAGCGTAGTCACCTGAATCGATGAGTTATTATTTGGCAGATCGGTTGCCTGCGGCGCGCTCCAGCTTTCACCGCCGTCGTCCGAACGACTCTGGTAGATATAATCAGCCCAGCGGCTGCGATACAGCGCCAGCAGGCTGCCATCCTGCAGTAGCGTAATGTTCATGTGCACGCAGCCGAGGCTGTCCGGCACCGTCACATCGCGCCAGCTCTGTCCTTTGTCACTGGAGATTTTCACCGCGCTGATGTCATCATTGCCCACCCATTTCACTCCCGGCTGGGTGCGACAATAGAACACCGGCAGCAGCCAGTTGCCGTTCGGCAGCACCACCAGCGGCTGGCGGATAAACGTGCCCGGCTGATCGAGCAGCGTATCGATGGCACTCCAGCTGAGACCCAAATCGTGTGACTGGCGATAGCGCACAATTGCCGTGTCCTGATTACCGGACTTCTGCGCGGTCCACAGCAGCCACAGCACGCCCTCGGGATCGAGAAACAGCACCGGATTCTGTTCCGATCGCGCTGGATCGTCGGATAACTGCCGGGGATCGCTCCACTGGGCGCTGCCCTGCGCCAGCCGCGAGCACCACACCGAAATATCCGCGATGCCTTCCTGCGTGCCGCCAAACCACACGCACAGCAGGTCGCCGTTTGGTAACGGCAGCAGATTAGCGGCGTGGTTCTGCGGACAGACCGAAGGCAGCATCGCCGTGAGCTGCTGCGCGTCCTGCGCGTGCGGATGAAGCTTACCGTTACGTTCGACGGTAATGGTTGAGTCGGTCATGTCAGGCTCCACTGTTTTGCATTGATGAATCAGGTGCATTTTTGCGCTGCGGCTGGCGTGACGGGATCAGACGGTCAATCAGCATGATCACCGCCGGTGTGACCAGCGCGACGTACATATTGTTGATGCCGAACGGATCGCCCAGCAGATACCACAGCGAGGTCATGACGCAGGCACCAATCAGGCCGGCGTTCGCGCCGCGCGTACTTTTATAAAATGGCAGGTAGAAAGCGATGATCGCCACCACCGAAATCGACAGACGGATGGCGCGGGTAAAGAACGATAGCTTCAGCACTTCCGGTACAAACAGCACGAAGATCAGCGGCAGGAAACCGATCAGCAGTGACAGCCAGCGCGTCATGCGAAATTCGCGTTCCGGCGTCGGATTACGGTACGGCACATAAAAGTCCTTCACCACCAGCGAGGCGATGGCCAGCGCCACGGTGCTGACGCTGACAAAAATCGATGCCACCAGCGAAGTGGTGACAATCCCTGCCAGCCACGGGCTCATGTCCTGCAGGAACACCGGCAGCGCGTACAGGCTGTTAATCTCCGGATGCAGATACTTTGCCGCCACGCCAATCAGCGCAATGGCGATGGCAATCGGCATACAGAAGAAGAACGCGACCCAGGTGGCGCGCTTCGCAGACGCCGCACTTTTGGTCGAGGCGATAGCCTGAATCACAAACTGGGTGCAGAAGATCGACCCGATGGTGCCAATCATCCAGGCAAAAATGGTGCTGGCGCCCACGTTACCGTCCCAGGTCCAGTAAAAGTGCGGCATCTCTTTGATCATCGGGCTGACGCCGCCGGTCATGTGCAGCGCCACGCCGAGAATGACCAGAATACCGATATATTTCAGGCCACTGTGCAGCAGCGTCACCCAGGCGATGCCTTTCATGCCGCCGAACATAAAATAGAAGGTGCTGACCAGCGCGGTGATCACCGCCGCCGTGGTGAGATCAAGGTTCAGTACCGTAGAGATCGCCGCCGCACCGCTGACATAGTTACCGACGTTCACCAGCAGCAGCGCGTAGATCATGATGATGGAAATAATATTTTTGGTGGAGTTGCCATAGCGCTCGGCAATCGCGCCGGAAATGGTAATTTTGCCGGTATTGTAGATGCGTTTGACCAGCAAAATACCAAACAGCGGAAAGCCGATGGCGGCACCAATCACCGACCAGGACGCGGCGAAGCCATCCTCAAAAGCCGCCTGCGCCGTACCGATGGTTGACTTGGCGCCAATGTATTCAGACATCAGCATTACGCCGACCACAAACGCCGGCATCACGTTTGAACCCGCCATAAAGTCGCCGCTGTTTTTACTGCGCAACCGCCAGGTCAGCCAGGTAGTGAACAGGATGTAGGCAATGACAATCCCGACAATAATCACCATCCCTTCTGCAGAGAACTGTTTCATGTTCGCCTCATTGATAACGTAGGGTCGTGGTGCGTGCCGGGCTTCACACGCACCGTTAATGAGGCGGCCATGATTATTGTTGTTGCGTCGCTGCGCTGGCTACCCCGCACCGTGCAAAATGATTTACTTCACTCAAAAATGAATAAATTTACGCACAGGCAGGGCAATTTATAGATTAACTGGCGTTTAATTAGTTTGATCATGCTCACAAACAGTCAAATGTGATTAATAATAATCAAACTTAACTGTGTGAGATAGCGAGGCAGACTGCGTGCCCGGCCACGGCTACCGCGCCGGGCAGCCGCGAACGTCAGGCGAGACTGTCGTTTTCCAGTTTCTGCCGTTTACGCAGATGAGGGAACAGCGCCATCCACAGCGCCACGACCACCAGGGTGCCGACACCGCCAATCGCGGCTGCAGGCACCGCACCGAACCATGCGGCCAACAGGCCGGATTCGAACTCTCCCAGCTGGTTAGAGGTATTAATGAAGATGGCGTTGACCGCGTTGACGCGCCCGCGCATCTCATCCGGCGTGTCCAGTTGCACCAGCGCGCCGCGAATCACCATGCTCACCATATCGAAGCCGCCGAGTGCCACCAGCGCCAGCAGCGAGAGCCACAGCTGCGTCGATAGCGCAAATACCAGCGTAGCCAGACCAAAACCGGCTACCGAGCCAAACATGATCATGCCCACGTGCTTTTCCAGCTTGTGACGGCTGAGCCACACCCCAACCAGCAGCGCTCCGACCGACGGGGCACCGCGCAGCATGCCCAGCCCCCACGGACCGGTATGCAGAATATCCTGGGCGAAGATCGGCAGCAGCGCCGTAGCGCCGCCCAGTAGCACGGCAAACAGATCGAGCGAGATCACCCCCAGCACATCTTTGCGCTCGCGGATGAAGCGGACACCGGCAAACATGGTGCTGAGGCTGGCCGGAATACGTGCCTGCGGCGGTCGTTCGTAGCGCAAACGGCTGACCAGCACAATCGACAGCAGATAGAACAGCGCCGAAACACCGTACACCACCTCCGGCCCGGCCACATACAGCAAACCGCCCAGCGTCGGGCCGACAATCACCGCCGCCTGACCGCCCACCGAGCTGGCCGCCATGGCGCGTGCGAGGATGGGCGGCGGTACCAACGCTGGCAGCATTGAGGTGATTGCCGGCCACTCCAGCGCTTTGGCCAGCGAAATCAGGAACACCAGTCCCCAGATTTCAATCCGGCCCGCCCAGTGCAGCAGCGTCAGCGCCACCAGCCCGAGCAGCGCCAGCCACTCAATCAGCTGCCCCAGCAGCACGATGCGGCGACGGTCATACTGATCCGCAAGGTGACCCGCCGGCAGCGCCAGCAATACCGAAGGTAAAAATTGCATCAGACCGATCATGCCCAGCGCCATAGCACTGTGGGTAAGCGCATAGATTTGCCAGCTGACGGCCACGGAGAACATCTGAAAACCAAACGATGAACAGGTACGCGCCAGCCAGAAGGCGACGAACGACCTGTGTCGCAGCAGCGAATCTTCCGCTGCGGTGACCGGTGAACTCATAGTTTTATCCCATCCTGAAGCAGAACCGGCCGGCGTCATGGCACCGGCCTGGTGAAAAGCCACCATCGGCTTTCCTTATGTTTTTCACGCCATAGAGTGCGATAACTGACCGGAGCAGGCAATGGCTGGATGTGCGCTGTAAAAACAGGTGTTTATACGGATTCAGGGTTAAAGCTGGCGCGCAGAATATTAGCAGACTGATTGTTTTACTGTGAAAATAGTCAAAACATTCCAGATAATTCAATAAAACGTTAATTACCGCCAGCACAACGCTTTTTATCTCTTTATCAGAAACAGCTAAAAAAGGTGATCTTTGCCGGCGAATCGATCTATATTGCCCCCTGTGATAATCACAGCAGTCTTCCCGTCCTTATAATAATTAAGACGCTATCGTTCATTAATTTATTCATAGAGATAAATGGAAAACAATTCATACCATCCTTATGTCACTGAGCGTGTCTGTCGCTTCGACGGCACACCTATCGGCGCATGTTATTCAGCGTCCTTAATGCATTGCGTGCCGGAGCGTGATGCATTACTTCATGAAGGCGAGATAATTACCCAACATTATCAGTCAGCGGATGCTGCGGGATTAATAATTATTCCACTGGCGGGAAATAGTGTGATGTCCTTTTTGCATGACGTGGATAATTATTCCAGCCTGCAACATGAGAATGTAAGGCTGGCGATCAACTATGCCACTTTACGTCAGGCAGGATCCGCCTTACGCGCTGTGGCGTCTCGTTTTTCCTTCTGGCTTTACGATCTCGCGCCGCCGGGAACCGAGTGGAAAAATATTACCGATTTTCCCTTCAGCGGTATTGTTCTGAGCGATGACTTCTTCCGCGAAAATTATCTCAAGTTCAGCTTTCCTTTTCTGCTCGCTTCGCTGCGGGAAACACAAGCAGAGGTAATATTACGTACGCCTCAGCTCCAATTACCGGCCGAAGATTACCTGCATTTACAGCTAAGCGGCTGGCAAACGCAGCGGAACTGTCATCCGCTCTTCCCGGGGTAAACGTTTACACAAAATTCTGCGCGTCGGCGTTATCACCCGATTACGCCGGACAGGATGGCGCAATATCCTCATAAAATGTCGTGTCACTGCCTGATAAAAAGAGCAAAGCGCTAAAAAAATCAAACCTGTTAACGTTTTTAAGATAAAATTTAACGCAAAGGGATCATCCTGCTTAACGGAAAAGCACTGACAGAACACCTTAAGTCACTTCGTACTCTATGTCGGGATACAGCCTAATCGGTTGTTTCCTTTGATTTTATGGCAAAGAAAGAGGTCAATATTATGGGGAAAGCTTCCTCATCTTTTGGCGTAATTCGCTTCCTGACGGTGCTGTTTGCACTGCTGACGGGCGCATTTATGCTGATTGGCGGCGTTTGGTTAGCCGCCATTGGAGGTTCCTGGTACTACGTTATTGGCGGTGTGATTATGCTGATCACCGCTGTCCTGCTGTGGCGCCGTAGCGGTTCCGCACTGCTGCTGTATGCCCTGTTGCTGCTGGCAACGCTGGTGTGGGGTGTATGGGAAGTCGGCTTCGACTTCTGGGCGCTGGCCCCACGTACCGACGTGCTGGTGATCTTCGGTATCTGGCTGATTCTGCCGTTTGTGTATCGCGGCCTGAATCATGCGGGTAAAGGTGCGCTGGGTGCGATGGCCGTTGCGCTGGTAGCCAGCGTACTGGTGCTGGCGTGGGCAGTATTCCACGATCCGCAGGAGCTGAATGGCAACCTGCCGGAAGCCGCTAACGTCCCGCAGGCCCAGCCGCTGAGTAACATCAACGATGCTGACTGGCCAGCCTATGCGCGTGACCAGCAGGGCACTCGCTTCTCGCCGCTGAAGCAGATCAACACCAGCAACGTGAAAGAGTTGCAGGTTGCCTGGCAGTTCCAGACCGGCGATCTCAAAACCGCCAACGATCCGGGTGAAATCACTGACGAAGTGACGCCGATTAAAATCCGCGACACGCTGTACCTTTGCTCGCCACACCAGATTCTGTTTGCGCTGGATGCGACGACCGGTAAGCAGAAGTGGAAATTCGATCCGGGCCTGAAGCCGAATCCTACCTTCCAGCACGTGACCTGCCGCGGTGTTTCATACCATGAAGTGCCTGCCGCTGCCGATGCCTCTAACAGCCAGCCTGCGCTGTGCTCACGCCACATCTATCTGCCAGTGAACGACGGTCGTCTGTTCGCGCTGGATGCCGATACCGGTGCCCGTTGCCCATCCTTTGGCAACAACGGTGAGCTGGATCTGCAGCACAAGCAGCCGGTACAGACGCCAGGCCAGTATGAGCCTACGTCACCGCCGGTTATCACTGACACCACCATCGTCATTGCTGGTGCGGTCACCGATAACTACTCTACCCGTGAGCCGTCTGGTGCCATCCGTGGCTTCGACGTCAACACCGGTAAACTGCTGTGGGTGTTCGACCCGGGCGCGAAAGATCCTAACGCGATTCCGGCTGATGAACACACCTTCACCATGAACTCGCCGAACTCTTGGGCGCCGGCGGTATACGATCCAAAACTGGATACTGTTTACCTGCCAATGGGCGTTTCCACCCCGGATATCTGGGGCGGTAACCGCACACCAGAGCAGGAGCGCTACGCGAGCAGCGTTCTGGCGCTGAACGCCACCACCGGTAAGCTGGTGTGGTCGTATCAGACCGTGCACCACGATCTGTGGGATATGGACCTGCCGTCACAGCCGACGCTGGCCGATATCACGGACAAAGACGGCAACACCGTACCGGTGATTTATGCCCCGGCGAAAACCGGTAACATCTTTGTGCTGGATCGTCGTACCGGTAAGCCAGTCGTGCCTGCACCGGAGACGCCGGTACCGCAGGGCGCGGCGAAAGGTGACCACGTGGCACCGACCCAGCCGTACTCCGAACTGACCTTCCGTCCGAAGCAGAACCTGACGGACAAGGACATGTGGGGCGCGACGATGTATGACCAGCTGGTGTGCCGCGTGATCTTCAAGCGTCTGCGCTACGAAGGTCCGTTCACGCCGCCGTCTGAGCAGGGTACGCTGGTGTTCCCGGGCAACCTCGGTATGTTCGAGTGGGGCGGCATCGCGGTTGATCCACATCGTCAGATCGCCATCGCTAACCCAATGGCGCTGCCGTTTGTGTCTAAGCTGATTCCGCGCGGTCCGGGCAACCCGATTGAACCACCGCAGGGCGCAGAAGGCGGTTCCGGTACCGAAACCGGCATTCAGCCGCAGTACGGTGTGCCGTTTGGCGTCGAGCTGAACCCGTTCCTGTCGCCGTTTGGTCTGCCGTGTAAACAGCCGGCCTGGGGTTACGTTTCAGCGATCGACCTGAAGACCAACGAAACCGTGTGGAAGAAACGTATCGGTACCGTTCGCGATAGCGCACCGGTTCCGCTGCCGTTCAAAATGGGTATGCCAATGCTGGGTGGCCCAATCACCACCGCCGGTAACGTGTTCTTCATCGGCGCGACCGCAGATAACTACCTGCGTGCGTTCGATACCAACACCGGTGAGATGCTGTGGCAGGCGCGTCTGCCAGCGGGTGGCCAGGCTACGCCGATGACCTATGAAGTGAATGGCAAACAGTACGTTGTCATCGCGGCCGGTGGTCACGGTTCGTTTGGTACCAAGCTGGGCGATTACGTGATTGCCTATGCGCTGCCAGATGCGAAGTAATTTTTCGCACTGAAGTAAAAAAGCGGGCAATGCCCGCTTTTTTTTTCACGCCGGTCGGCATTACGGTCGATCTGGCGATCAGGGTTTACGCAGCACCCGCGCATTCAATAGCGCGCACAGCGCCATAATCACGCAGGTGGCGAGAAACACCGGGCGCATACCAAACGCGCCGCCGATAAAGCCACCGAACAGCGGGCCGCTCACCTGGCCGACATACTGGGCTGAGGTCGCATAGCCCAGCATTTTCCCGACCTGCCGCTGCGGCACATTATGACGAATCAACGCCGTTACGCAGGGCATCAGGCCGCCCAGCGCCATCCCCATCAGGAAACGCAGCACCACCAGCTGCCACGCCGCGCTAATAAATGCCTGCGGAATCAGCAGCAGCGCGCAGAACAGCAGGCCATAAATCAGCACGCGCGCATGTCCGATGCGGTCGGCCAGCCGGCCAAGACGCGGCGCGGAGAGAATGCTGCCCAGCGCGGCGGCCGCCATCACCAGCCCGGCCGTTACCGTCACCGCGTGATCGCCGTGAACAAACTGCGCGATATACAGCGTGATAATCGGCTCAATCGACATATTGGCAAAAATCAGCAGCATGCCCGACAGCCACATCAGCCACACCACTGGCCGGTTGATCGACGCCTCCGGCTCATCACCCTCCCCGGCTGCGGCTTTCTTCGCCGCACGTGGCGCTTCTTTCAGCAGAAAAGTGGTGGCGAGAAACGCGAGAAAAATCACCGCACCGGTGAGCCAGAAAGTGTGGCGGATACCGATCAGCGGCGGCAGCACGCCGCCCAGCAGCGGGCCGACCACGTTACCGGCCATGATGCCGGAGGACAGCACGCCCAGCGCCCAGCCGGTCTGCGCTTTCGGCGTTTGCGACGCCACCAGAATGGTGGAACCCGACGCATAGCCGCCGAGCAGACCGGCCAGCAGGCGCAGCGCCACCAGCTGCCACGGCGCGGTGGCCATACCAATCAGCGACATGGCGACGGCCATTCCGAGGCTGGCGCGGATCAGCATCAGCTTGCGGCCATAGCGATCCGCCAGTTTTCCCCACAGCGGTGCCGTCAGCGCCGCGCTAAGAAAGGTGGCACCATAAGCGGCGCCTGACCAGCGCGCAATCGCTGCCGGTTCCTGCACGCCCAGTTGCTGCACATAGAGGGGCAGAAAGGGCAGCAGCAGGGTCATGGCGACGATAGTGCTGAACGAGCCCAGCACGCAAACCCACAAATTGCGCCGCCAGTGTTGCTGCTCAGGCGCTAACGCGATAGAAGAGTGCGACATAGGGATATCCCTGTTTTTGGCTTTTTTAGCAGGCTATCAGCGGTAGCACACAGAAAACAGGGAGAAGCGGATATTTGCCAGCCAGCGCGCTATTGTTGCCAAAAAACAACAATCACGGCGCACCCAGCGCAGTGATCAGCGCGTCGCAGAGCAAGGTGATCGGTGACGAGGGCTGCGGCTGCTCTTTCAGCAGCAGGTAACTGTGCAGGCGATCCATCTGCCATTCCGGCAGCACCTGCTGAATCTCGCCGCGCGCTAGCGCCTCCTGCGTCATATAGGCCGGCAGATACGCCACGCCGGTTCCGGCCAGGGCCGCATTGAGCAGCGCCATGCTGTTATTCGCGCGAAAGCGGCTGTGCACATCCAGCGCCAGGCGCTGCTTATCACGGCGAAACGGCAACGCCGCCGTGTGTGCCGGGCCGTGAAACAGCAGCAGATCGTGGCGCATCAGACGTTCGGGATGATCGATGGCCGGATGCGCAGCCAGATACGCTGGCGACGCATACAGTCCCCAGTCAATGCTGCTCAGCTCGCGGTAGTTTGCGACTTCCGGCGCACGCGCGCGGATCACAATCGCCACGTCCGCACTGGGCTGCGGATCGTCGCTGGTGGTCAGTTCGAGATCGACATTGATGTGAATATGACGGCGGATAAAGGTGTTCAGCGTCGGCACCACGCACTGGCAGCCGAAGGTGATCGGCGCCTGCAGCCGCACGTTGCCGGCAGGCTGCTGATGCACCTGCTGCACAAACGCATCGGCGCGATGCATCTCTTCCAGCATGCGGGTGCAGAACGGATAGTAAGCCTGGCCCAGCTCGGTCAGCGCCACTTTGCGCGTGGTGCGCTGCAGCAGTTTGATACCCAGCCGCACCTCCAGCCGGGCAATTTCGCGGCTGACGTGCGATTTTGATACCCCCAGCGTACGGGCCGCTTCGCTGAAGCTTTGCCGCTCAACGACGCGTGCAAACAGCATCATGGCGGTGAGATTATCGCTGTTGTCCATGTTCTCTGGCTGATTCGAAAGAGTGAGAACCGCAGCTTAAAAGTAAACACGCGAATGCGCACCCGATTTCCCGTTACGCAGCGGCCACGGGAAATCGGGCGAGGGATGTCACACCGCCACCGCTAACGGAAACAGCAGGCGATCCGGCTCGACGCGACGCTGACGCCGCAGCTGGCCTGGCGTGACGCGGAAATAATTTTTAAAGGTGCGGGTGTAAGCCTGTTGGGTATCAAAGCCGTAGCTCATCGCTACCTGCAAAATCGCCTCATCACTGTTGATCAGCGTGAGCGCTGACTCAGTCAGCCGGCGCTGGCGAATGTATTCTGCCAGTGAAAAACCGGTGTGCTGACGGAACAGACGTTGCAGATGCCAGCGGGAATATCCCGAGCGGCGTGCTACTTCATCCAGATGCAGATCGTGCCCTAAGTTTTTTTCAATCCACTCCAGCAAACTACGGATAAATTCGCGCTGATTCATGACTTCCTCCGGCGTCGGTAAAATGTCCAGTGACGTCACTGTAGCGCGTTAAATTTATCCCTTAATTAGCAGAAAATTAGCGCAGAATTAGCAAGCAAAAAAACGGCTTTCCCGACGAAACAGCGCACCAGGTTAATTCTGCGCTAATTATCGGGCGCTACACTGCGACAAGTTATTCAGGAGGGCATCATGCGTGTGCTGCTGGTAGAAGATGATGAAATGATCGGCGCCAACCTGCAGCAGGCGCTGGAGGCCGCCGGCTGGTCGGTGGACTGGGTGCGTGACGGCGTATTTGCCAGCAACGCCTGGCAGGAAGGCGGTTATACCTGCGTCCTGCTCGATCTCGGTTTACCGCGTGAAGATGGCATCAATGTGCTGCGCCGTGCGCGCACGCGCGGTGACATGACGCCGGTGCTGGTGCTGACCGCGCGTGATACCGTGCAGCAGCGCATCCAGGGCCTGGACAGCGGCGCCGATGACTACTTACTCAAACCCTTTGATCTGCAAGAGGTTCTGGCGCGTATGCGAGCCATCACCCGACGCCGCCACGGTGCGGCGGACTCCCTGCTGGGCAACGGCGACGTGCAGCTCGATATGATGACGCGTGAAGTGCTGTACAAAGGCCAGCGCGAGCAGCTAACCGCACGTGAATACGCCCTGCTCTATGCGCTGCTGGAACGCCCGGGCGCGATCCTGTCGCGTGAGCAGTTAGAAAACCGCATCTACGGCTGGGGCGAAGAGGTCACCAGCAACGCCGTGGACGTGCTGATTCACGGCATGCGGCGCAAACTCGATAACGAAGTGATTCGCAACGTACGCGGTCTGGGCTGGCGGGTACCGGCAATATGAGATCCTTTACGTTTATGCGGTCGCTGCGCAACAAACTGCTGGCCACGCTGGTGCTGCTGCATCTGGCGATGATCGGCGGTGTCACCTGGTATTTCTACCACTGCTATGGCGACATGATGGGCACCATGAAGGACGACCAGCTCGCCAAAATTGCCGATGCCTGGTCAAGCAGCCAGCGCATGCCGGCACTGATGCCGATGGTGATGCAGCAGGAGAAGCTGAAAAGTACCTATATCGTTCAGCTCTGGGACACCAATAATCATCTGCGCGCCAGTTCCTGGCCGGCGCTGCATGCGCCCCTGCAGAGCAAAAAAGGCTGGTCAGATTTAAAAGTTGGCGACTGCGGCGATGACTGCCAGTGGCGCGTTTACACCCGTCCCGGCGAGCTGGGCAGCGAGATCGGCAATATTCAGGTGCTGCACAACGTCGGCTACATGAAGAGCCTGATGGTGAAACGCGTACTCTCCGCCATCATTCCGCTGATCCTGATGATGCCGCTGTCGCTGCTGGTGATCTGGCTGGTGGTGCGTGCCATTACGCGCGATCTGCGCGTGGCGTCGCGCCAGATTGCGGCGCAGGAAACCCTGCATCCGCACAGCGTGTCGCCGGACGGTCTGCCGGACGAAGTGCTGCCGCTGGTCGATGCTTATAACTCGCTACTGGATAAACTACGCGCGGCCTGGTCGTCACAGCGCCAGTTCCTTGAGGATGCCGCGCATGAACTGCGCACGCCGGTCACCGCCGTCACGTTACAGCTGGAGAACCTGCGTCAGCACATCCTGCCGGGCGAAGCCAGCCGCCAGTTTGATCAGCTGGAAGCGGGCGTCACGCGCACGCGCCATCTGGTCACGCAATTGCTGAACATCTCGCGCCAGGAGGATCAGTCCGTTGTCGCCAGCGTCGAGACCATTGAGCTTGATGACCTGCTGAAGGAGAGCATTGAGCAGCTGATGGTGGTGGCGGACAAGCGCGGCATTGATATCGGCTTCAACGGCACGGCGCATTATCGTCTGCACGCCAGCCGCTCCGATCTGCGCAGCCTGTTCGATAACCTGATCGGCAACGCCATGCTGCACACGCCGGAGGGCAGCCTGGTGGATGTGCTACTGCATCGCGTCGGTCATCATACGGTGGTGGATATTGTCGATAACGGCCCCGGCATGCCGGAGTCGTTTATTGAGCGCGCCTTCGATCGCTTTACCCGCTCGCCGGATGTCCAGGCGCAGGGCAGCGGCTTAGGATTGTCGATCGTGCGCAGCGTGGCGCAGAAGCATCAGATGCAGGTGGCGCTGTCGAATTGCCTGAACCCGCAGGGTGAAGTGTGTGGCCTGCAGGTACGCGTAACCCTTCCCTGACGTCTTTCCTCTCCGGCGCGATAATCCGCGCCGGCTATTTTCTTCTCCTGCCAGTTCTCTGCGTATCCCGACAACGTAAACGGTTGCGGGGTTCCGTTCGTTACACGGCCTTTGTGTGATCAAGCTCACATATTTACTGAATCGAAATGCAACACTTTTTGACAAACGTGATCAAAATCTATTTTCTATCGCTCTGTTACAGGCACATTACGCGGGCCTGAAAATCCGGCGCGTCAGACCGGCGACAACAGCACACTGCCCATCCCCTGGGATCGATTTCACCCGATCGCAGCATTTGCGCGGCGATCACGAGTAAGTGGTTAAAAAATAATGAAATTTAAAACGTTGATAGCAGGGGCCTTACTGGCCAGTAGCTGGACCGGCGCCGCACAGGCGGCGGAAAGCGATCCGCAGTACCTTTCTGACTGGTGGCATCAGAGCGTGAACGTGGTAGGCAGTTATCACACCCGCTTCGGACCCCAGTTCAACAATGATGTGTATCTCGAATACGAAGCCTTTACTAAAAAGGACTGGTTTGATTTCTACGGCTACCTTGACCTGACCAACTTCTTTGGCGTGGGTAACAGCAATGCCAACGGTATTTTTGACCACGGTTCTCCGATGTTCATGGAAATTGAGCCACGCTTCTCCATTGATAAGCTGACCGGCACCAGCCTGGCGTTCGGACCGTTCAAAGAGTGGTACTTCGCTAACAACTACATCTACGACATGGGTCGCAACAGCGACAGCCGTCAGAACACCTGGTATATGGGTCTGGGTACTGACATTGATACCCATAGCGATATCGGCCTGTCACTGAACGTGTACGCGAAATACCAGTGGGAAAACTACGGCGCGGCGAACGAAAACAGCTGGGATGGTTATCGCTTCAAGGTGAAATACTTTGTACCGATTACCGACCTGTGGGGCGGCAAGCTGAGCTACATCGGTTTCACCAACTTTGACTGGGGCTCCGATCTGCGTGACAAGTCTGACCGCTCACGCACCAGCAACTCAATTGCCTCCAGCCACATTCTGTCGCTGAACTACGATCACTGGCATGTCTCTACCGTGGCGCGTTACTTCCACAACGGCGGCCAGTGGGCTGATGGCCAGGAGCTGAACTTCGGCAACGGTCCGTTTGAAGTGAAATCAACCGGCTGGGGTTACTACCTGGTGGTGGGTTACAACTTCTAAACCGCTTCCGGCGTGGCCGCTTACCATCACGGCCACGCCAGTCTGTTACGCCTGTGGCTTCACCACGTTGATGCGCCATGGGATGCCGAACTTATCGATAAACATCCCGAAGCCGTTCGACCAGAAAGTTTTCTGCCATTCAGTGGTCACTTTGCCGCCCGCAGAGAGCTTATCAAACCAGGCTTTACCCTCCGCTTCATCTGGCGTGGCCAGGCTCACCGCATAACCGGCATGTTCGGACGCCGGTGGCTGGGCGGTATTGCCATCACTCAGCATTAGCTCGCCCTGACCAATGCGCAGATGCGCATGCATAATCTTTTCCGGCGGCAGCGGCGGCGCCGACTGATCGCCCACTTGTTCGCCCTGCTCCGGCATATCTCCAAACGTCATTTTTTGCAGAATTTCGCCGCCGGTGGCTTCCAGATAGAAGGCAATCGCTTCTTCACAGCGACCGTAGAGAAATAAATAAGGACTCACCTGCATCGTAACCTCCGTTGAGAGTGCGTAAACGCGTGTCGTACACCTAAAGTGTAGACGATGCAGTTTTTCGCCCGTCACGGCTGGCAGTAGCGGCGAAACAGCTGCGCCATGTAAGCGCTCATCGGCGTCAGCGCGGTGTCTTTACGCTGAATCAGATAAAAGGTGGCTTTCGGCAGCGGATCGTCGAGATCCAGCGCGATCAGCTGCCCGCCGTGCGTAGGGTCTTCAATCACGTCGCGCGAAATGATGCTGACAAAATCACTCTTCGCCACCAGGCTGGTGCAGGCCATAAAGGTCTCGCAGGTCACCGCGATTTTGGGTGCCATGCCGCGCTCACCGAACAGGTCATGCAGCAGTCGGTAATAACTGCCCTGCGGTGTCGGCATAGTCCAGTCGCAGTGCTGCAACTCGGCCAGCGAGCGCGCATGCGCCATCGGATGCCCTTTACGCATCACCACCTGATACTCGCGCTGCATCAGCCGCTCGAAAATTAGCTCCTGATCGAAGTGATGCCGGTCGTAGGTATTGATGGTGAAATCCAGCGCGCCCTGACGCAGTTCATGCACCATCGACACCAGCTGGCCCTCAACGATACGCACTTTCACCAGTGGATATTCACGATGAAACTGGGTTATCACCTGCGGCATCACGGTACGCGCAATGCTGCCGCCCACCCCAATATTCACTTTGCCACCGGCCAGACCGAGCCGCTGCTGGATATCCTCCTGCGCCACGCGCAGTTCCTCCAGCACCAGACAGGCATGACGAAAAAAGGTTTCACCGACATCGGTCAGCATCACGCCCTGCTGACGACGCTCGAACAGGCGCGCGCCCAGCGCCAGCTCCAGTTCCTGAATCGCTTTGGTTAACGCCGGCTGTGACAGGCCCGACAGCCGGCTGGCGGCGCGAATACTGCCCTGGCGCGCCACGTCAACAAAGGCGCGCAGCTGATGAAGTTTAAGATTGGCCGCCATGATCTGGTGATAACCGTTGTCTATCGGTCACAAGATATTCGCATCTTATGCGCCCTAATACCATTGTGTAGATTCGGTTGAATGCATAAAAAACCAACACTAAGGAACAGCCGATGAACACCCTTTCCGACCTCGTCAACGCGCGGATACCGCAGATGCAGACATGGCGCCGCGACCTGCACCAGTTTGCTGAATCCGGCTGGCTGGAGTTCCGCACCGCCACGCTGGTGGCGGAAGAGCTGCATCGTCTTGGTTATCAGCTGCAGCTGGGCCGTGAGGTGATTGATGCCGATGCGCGTATGGGTCTGCCGTCTGCTGAAGTGCTGGCGCAGCAGGAAGCGCGTGCGCTGCAGCAGGGCGCGTTGCCACAGTGGCTGCCCCACTTCTCCGGCGGTTTCTGCGGCGTGGTGGCGACGCTGGACACCGGACGTCCCGGTCCGGTGATGGGCTTTCGTGTTGACATGGACGCGCTCGACCAGACGGAGAGCGCCGCCGCCGATCACCTGCCGACGCGCGAAGGCTTCGCCTCGTGCAATCCCGGCATGATGCACGCCTGCGGCCACGATGGTCACACCACCATTGGCCTGGCGCTGGCGGGCGTGCTGATGGCGATGAAGCACCAGCTGAGCGGTCGAATAAAACTTATTTTTCAGCCAGCCGAAGAAGGCGTACGCGGTGCCAAAGCCATGGTGGCCGCGGGCGTGCTTGATGATGTCGATCTGTTCACCGCCATTCACCTCGGCACCGGCGTGCCGCCGGGCGAGATCGTCTGCGGCAGCGACAGCTTTCTCGCCACGACCAAACTGGACGTGCGTTTTACCGGGGTCGGCGCGCATGCCGGAGGCAAACCGGAAGAGGGACGCAACGCACTGCTGGCGGCAGCGCAGGCCACGCTGGCGCTGCACACTCTGCCGCAGCACAGCGGCGGCGTGGCGCGCGTTAACGTTGGTGTCTTACAGGCCGGCAGCGGACGCAACGTGGTGCCGGATGTTGCGCTGATGAAGGTGGAAACGCGCGGCGCGAGTAATCAGGTCAACGACGATATCTATCAGCAGGCGCTGCGCGTGATTGCCGGTGCCGCGGCGATGTACGGCGTTGAGCACGAGGTCACGCTGATGGGTGGCGCACGCAGCTGCACGCCGAGCCCGGCGTGGGTCAGTTTTATCCATCAGCAGGCCGAAGCGCTGGGTCTGTTCAGTTCGGTGATAGACAGCAAACAGCAGGCGGCAGGTTCCGAAGATGCCACCTACATGATGGAGCGCGTGCAGCAGCGCGGCGGCCAGGCGTCTTACGTCATCTTCGGCTGCGATCTGGCGGCGGGCCATCACAATGCGCGGTTCGACTTTGATGAAGCGGTGATGGCCACCGCCGTGCAGATGCTGGCTACGCTGGCGCTTAACCAGACGCAATTCGGCGGTGCCCGATGAGCGCACACGACTTTATCGATCGCTACATCGACCAGCACCAGGCGCGTTTCAGTGCCCTCAGCGATGCCATCTGGGACGTACCGGAAACCCGTTTCGAAGAGACGCAATCGTCTGCGCTGCTGGCCAATGCGCTGGTGCAGGAGGGGTTTGAGGTCGAGCGCGGCGTCGGCGGTCTCGACACCGCGTTTATCGCCTCAATCGGCCACGGCCAGCCGGTGATCGCCATCCTCGGCGAGTTTGATGCGTTGGCCGGCCTGAGCCAGCAGGCGGGCTGCGCCACGCCTGAGCCGCTGGTGGAAAACGGCAATGGTCACGGCTGCGGCCACAACCTGCTCGGTACCGCCGGCCTGGCCGCCGCTTTCGCCATCAAAGCCTGGTGGGCAGAACAGGGCGGACGCGGCACGCTGCGCTTTTACGGCTGCCCTGGTGAGGAGGGCGGCTCGGGTAAAACCTTCATGGTGCGCGAGGGGCTGTTTGATGATGTCGATGCTGCCGTGACCTGGCACCCGGAAGGCTTCAGCGGCATGTTCAACCTCAGCACCCTCGCCAATATTCAGGCGGCGTTTCACTTCAAAGGCGTGGCAGCGCATGCCGCTAACTCGCCGCATCTCGGGCGCAGCGCGCTGGACGCGGTGACGCTGATGAACACCGGCGCGAATTTTCTGCGCGAGCACATCGTGCAGGAGGCGCGCCTGCACTATGCGGTCACCCAAACCGGCGGCGTATCGCCCAACGTGGTGCAGGCCGATGCCGAAGTGCTGTACCTGATTCGCGCGCCGCAGCTCGACCAGGCCCAGGATATCTACCAGCGCGTGATCAACATCGCCAAAGGCGCAGCGCTGATGACCGATACGCAGATGACGGTACGTTTTGATAAAGCCTGCTCCAACTATATGCCCAACCGCGCGCTGGAAGCGGTGATGGAACGTAATTTGCACCATTTTGGTCTGCCGCACTACAGCGCGCAGGAACAGGCGTTTGCGGCAGAGATCCGCGCCACGCTGAGCAAAGACGATCTGCGTAACGCGCGACTGAATGCGGCGCGCACCGGTGGCGAAGCGGGTATCGCCTGGGCTGAGGCGCTGGGGGATAAAGTGCTGATGGATGAGGTAGCGCCGTATGCGGTCACGCGCGAGTTGCTGTACGGCTCAACCGACGTTGGGGATGTGAGCTGGGTAACGCCGACGGCGCAGTGTTTTGCCCCCTGTTTTGCCTTCGGCACGCCGCTGCACACCTGGCAGCTGGTGGCGCAGGGCCGCACGCCGATTGCCCACAAAGGGATGTGCCTCGCCGCCAAAGTGCTGGCCGCCACCGCGCTGACGCTGTTGCACGATGATGCCGCGCTGGCGCGTTGTCGTGAAGAGTTTGACCGCGTGCGCCGCGAGCAGCCGTACGTGTGCCCGATTCCGGCCGGCGTGCAGCCATCGACATTAGCATCCTGAGTTCAGCAACGCATTACGCCAGGTGCGCATAAATGCGCACCCTACGGGACGTATTGCGACCGATCTGCAACGCAGTAACCGGGTGCGTGACCGGTGGTCACCGCTCCTTACCGTGTAGGGTAGCCATTTATGGTGACCTGGTACCAACGCATCACCATTAAAAAAATATAAGCATTACGCAAACATAACTGACAAGACGACTCATGAGGATCTACCGATGGAAGTGATGACTGAAAATCGCAGCCCCGGCAAGCTGTTCAGCTGGATTGAGCGGGTCGGCAACAAAGTGCCCAACCCGTTCTTACTGTTTGTCTACCTGATCGTGGTGCTGATGATCGCCACCGCGCTTCTCAGCAGCCTTGATGTAGCTGTTAAAAATCCCGCCAATGGCGAACTGGTGCGGGTCAATAACCTGCTGAGCGTGGCGGGCATTCAATGGATCCTGCCCAACATCATCAAAAACTTTAGCGGCTTCACCCCACTGGGCTCCATTCTGGCGCTGGTGATCGGGGCCGGCCTGGCGGAAAAAGTCGGGCTGCTGCAATCGCTGATGGTGAAGATGGCGTCACGCGTCAGCCGTCGCTACGCCAGCTATATGGTGCTGTTTATCGCGTTCTTCAGCCATATCTCTTCCGACGCCGCACTGGTGGTGATGCCGCCACTCGGCGCGCTGATCTTCCTTGCCGTCGGGCGTCATCCGGTGGCGGGTCTGCTGGCGGCGATTGCCGGCGTCGCGTCGGGTTTTACCGCGAATCTGCTGATCGTCACCACCGACGTACTGCTCTCCGGCATCAGTACCGAGGCCGCCAAAGCGGTCAGCGACACGGTCCACGTCAGCGTGATCGATAACTGGTTCTTCATGGCCAGCTCGGTCATCGTACTGACCGTGGCCGGCGCGCTGCTGACCGATAAATTTGTCGAGCCGCGCCTGCCCGTCTGGAACAGCGGCCACCACGATCGCCTGCCACCACTGACGGCGCAGGAGAATCGCGGCCTGAAGGCGGCCGGTCTCGCCGCGCTGATGTTCATCGGCGTGATGGCGCTGCTGGTGGTGCCGGAGCATGCGCCGCTGCGCAACCCGAAAACCGGCGGGATCATCCCTTCGCCGTTTATTCAGGGCATCGTGCCGATCATCATCCTGTTCTTCTTTGTGGTGGCGATTGCCTATGGCGCGGTGACGCAGCAGATTCGCCGCGCTGACGACATCCCCCGACTGCTGGTGGATCCGATGAAGAGCATGGCCGGTTTTATCGTCATGGTGTTTCCGCTGTCGCAGTTCGTGGCGTTCTTTAACTGGAGCAACATGGGCAAGTTTATGGCCATCGGCCTGACCGATATGCTGGAGAGCGCCGGCATCAGCGGTGCGCCGGCCTTTCTCGGCCTGATGTTCCTCTCGGCGTTTCTGTGCATGTTTATCGCCAGCGGCTCGGCGATCTGGTCGATCCTCGCGCCGGTGTTTGTGCCGATGTTTATGCTGCTCGGCTTTCACCCGGCGTTTGCCCAGATGATTTTCCGCATCGCCGATTCCGCCGTGCTGCCGCTGGCGCCGATGTCGCCGTTTCTGCCGCTGTTCCTCGGTTTCCTGCAGCGCTATCAAAAAGACGCGCAGCTCGGCACCTACTACGTGCTGATCTTCCCGTATCCGCTGGTGTTCTTTGTGACGTGGATCGCGCTGCTGCTGGTGTGGTATCTGCTGGGCCTGCCCATCGGTCCGGGCGTTTATCCGCATCTGCCCTGACCTGGCGCCATGGACGGCGTACCGCTTTCTGTGAACTGCAACGCACGTTGCCAAAATGTCACCGCTGCGCCTCTCGGCAACCCCGGACGAATTGATTATTCTGCTATTTCTTCGCTTGCTAACGGTTAATGATTTCTGACAAACCACCACCGGGCGGATCCTGCAAACACCGAGGTAACAATCATAATGACAACCACCTATTCGACAGGGGTGGCGACCGATCGCATCGCTACCGAACGCCAGACGCTGGCCGGGCGCATCGACGCCCTGCCCTCTTCCGCCGGGCTGTGGCGCTTTATTACGCTGCTGGCGCTCGGCGGCTTCTTCGAGCTGTACGATCTGTTTGAAACCGGCTACATCAGCGCCGGGCTGGTAGCCGCAGGCGTGTTCCACACCGGCGCCGCGGGCGTGTTTGGTATCGCCGATCAGGCGGCGTTCGCCTCGGCGACCTTTCTCGGCCTGTTTGTCGGTGCCAGCCTGCTGACGCCCTATGCCGACCGCTTCGGCCGTCGCCTGACCTTTATGTGCGCGCTGGCGTGGTACGGTGCGTTCTCACTGCTGATGGCGTTCCAGCACAGCGCGGAGATGATTATTCTGTGCCGCTTCCTGGTCGGTATCGGTCTGGGCGTCGAGCTGGTGACCATCGATACCTATCTGTCGGAGTGGGTGCCAGCCCATCTGCGCAGCCGCGCGTTTGCCTTCTCTTTTTTCATTCAGTTCCTGTCGGTGCCGACGGTAGCGCTGATGTCATGGTGGCTGGTACCGCAAACCCTGCTCGGCCTCGAAGGCTGGCGCTGGGTCGTGATCGCCGGTGCGCTGTGCTCGCTGGTAATCTGGTTTATCCGGAAAAACCTGCCGGAGTCGGCGCGCTGGCTGGCGCAGCAGGGGCGGCATCAGGACGCGCACCGGGTGCTGAGCGAGATGGAAAAACGCTGCGGCATCACGCCGGGAGACGATTTCTCTCAGCGTGATGCGGCGGTACAGCTGCCGAAAAAAGGGCGTTTTAGCGAAATCTGGGCACCGGCTTATCGCCAGCGTACGCTGATGCTGGTGGTGATGAACTTCTTCCAGGCAATTGGCTTCTTCGGCTTCGGTAACTGGCTGCCGGCGCTGCTGTCTGGCAAGGGGGCCACCGTTACCCACAGCCTGCTGTACGCCTTTTTCATCACGCTGGCCTATCCGCTCGGCTCGCTGATCTGCAGCCGCTACGCCGACCGGCTGGAAAACAAATGGCAGATCGTTTTTTCATCGCTGATGACGGTGGTGTTCGGCACGCTGTTCGCGCTGACCAGCAATCCTCTGCTGATGGTGGTGTGCGGTTTCCTGATCACCTATAGCAACGCCTGGCTGACCTTCAGCTATCACGCCTATCAGACCGAGATCTTCCCGACGCACATTCGTGCGCGCGCCGTTGGCTTCTGCTATTCGTTCAGCCGGCTGTCGACCGCTTTCAGCAGTATTCTGATTGGCCTGATTCTGCAGTATGCCGGCAGTCAGGGCGTGATCGTGTTTATCGTGCTGAGTATGCTGATGGTGATGCTGTCGGTCGGGATTTACGGGCCGAAGACGCGGGGGCTGGATCTGGAGAACATTTAAACCGGACGGGCGCAAGGTGGGCGGCGGCCGGTTCAGCCCGGCAATGCGCCCCCTTTGTAGCGGCACGATTCATCGCGCGATAAATTGCGCCGCTACGTCCTGGTGCAAACTTTTGGGGGGCGTTTCCGCCCCCGCCAGATTTACACCAGTTCGGTTTTCACCCCTTCCTGGATCAGCACGTCGGCATCGACGCCGCTGTGGCTGTAAACCTGATACTTCACGCCAGCCACCGTGGTGCTGCCCTGCTGTTTCACCCAATCGCCCACGTCACCGCCGTCGCCGAGGATGTCATCCAGTTTTACCACGTCCTGCGCATCGCCTTTGAACAGCAGCTGGGTTTTGCCGTCTTTCACGAACAGATCCTGACTTCCAACCTGCAGGATATCGTCAACCGCTACGCTCAGGACGTTTTTGCCGTGACCCGTCATATCGATGGTGCTGCCCTGCTTGCCCTGCGCCAGCACATCGCTCAGGGAAACGGCGAATTCATCGCCCAGGGTGATGACGGCAGGAACATCAAAGGTAGTGATACCGACATGATCGTCATGCATGCCCCATTCAACGTCACTGATGCGCACGCCGCCCGGATTGTTCACCGAATCCACTTCTGCCGGATTGACGCGCACCACGGCTGAACCGATCAGCTTACCGGCCGGGGCGTGGTACTCGACAATGTCGCTTCGCAGGGTGCCAGGGTGCGCCTTCAGCTCATAGCTGTGCAGCAATTTACCTTGCGTGTCATAGAAATCGATGTAATTGCCTTTGCTGTGCACATAATCCGATTTCAGCACCACTTTCTCCGCCACGCCGTCGAAATCCAGCTTCATCTGGCCGCCACGGCCAACAATGATTTCGCCATGCTTCAGCGTTTTTTGCTCGCCGCCGATATTCGGTCCTTTAATCAGCGTCATTTTCAGACTGTCGTCGATGGTATAACTGACCCCGGTTTTAAAATCGATATAGCGCGGATGACCGTTAGCATCTTTCACCAGATCAGGTTGTCCACGAACCCGGCTGATTTCTTTAACCCCGATGTTATCGATAGCGAAATCGTTGCCGTTACCGTTATTAACCTCATTGGTTACCGCCACGCGAACCACTTCTGTTTTGCTGGCGGTATACAGTCCGCTGAAATGATTCCAGGCAGCATCCAGGCCCATGTTGGGAATCACTTTCTGTCCATTAACGTCCAGACCGATTTTCGGTTTCAGGCTACCGCCAGGAATACGGTAGCCATCAAAATCGAACTGGTAGGTTTTACCCGCTTCGACCTGAATATAGCGATAAACCACTTCTCCTTTGAACCCGTTGGTGTTTGAACCGTTGGTCATGGAACCCAACTCATAAGAGGAATTGCCTCCGCTCCAGCGCTTAACCCCGATGTTGTCATTTTTGTGATACAGACCGCTGGCGATCCAGCCCTGCTGGGTGCCGTCGTTGAAATTCCACACTAGCCCCTTGTGATCGACCTTCGGCGGATCGACATTGATCTCCAGCAGAAAGGTTGGCGCATTCACATCACGAATGGCGCTATCACTGACCTGAAATTGCGTCAGCCCTTTCCACGGCGAGCGATCGTAAGACTGGTAGCTCCAGTTACCCGTAGCATCCGCTGTGACCGAGTCCATTAATACCCAGTGGCCCTCAATATGGCAGCCGAAGATGTACACCACCTTATTGGGTGCAGACGTGCCTTTCAGGGTTGGCGTCATATCATCGGTGATATCACCGCTTTTCAGCTGGCCCTGCTTTGGTCCGCTGTCATCCCACGCAGAAATAATCTCTGTCTTGCCGGAGATTATCGTCAGGTCGAAAACATCGGCGGCGGCGTCACGCACCGGGCTGTCTGAGACCTGGAACTCATATTTGCCAAAGCCGCCGCGTAACGCGCGCACTTCGCTTTGCCAGTGACCATGAGCATCCGCAACGGCGCTGCCGAGCGTCACCCATACCCCGTTCACGTGACGGGCATAGATATAAACCACGCTGTTTGCTGCAGCATGGCCTTTCAGCGTTGGCGTCAGGTCATCAGTGACATCGCCCTGATGCAGCACGCCGGTCTGCGCGCCAAAATTATCCCAGGCAGAAACGATACCGGGTTTTTCCGGCACCATGTTGAGACTGAACACCTCGGCGCTGGTGTCGCGATCGGGGGTTTTGGCAGCCTGAAACTCATAAGTGCCGTATCCCCCGCGCAGCGCGCGCACTTCCGTTATCCAGTTGCCCCAGGCATCGGCCTTAACACTGCCTAATACCACCCAGTGGCCATCAATATGCCGCGCATGGATATACACCATGCTGTTGGCTTCGGCTTTGCCCTGCAGCGTCGGCGCCATGTCATCGGTGATGGCGCCGTTGATTAATTTGCCCTGCTCGGGCCCGACATTATCGTGCGCCGCGTTGATGGTGGGCTTCAGGCGGGTGCCGTTGTCTGACACATACAGGTCGAACAGCGGCGCAGCGGGATCGCGCGTCGGGCTGTTACTGGCCTGGAAGTGATACGGGCCGGCCCCGCCATCCAGTCGGGCGATTTCCACCTGCCAGTGGCCAAAGGCATCCGCCTGGGTGCTGCCTTTCAGCCACCAGCTGCCGTTTTCGCGTGTGGCATACACGTAGACGATACTGTTGGCTTCCGCCGTGCCTTTGAGCGTGGGGGTGAAGTCATCGGTCAGCGCGCCGTTTTCCAGTTTGCCCTGTGCCGGGCCAAAATTATCCAGCGCATACTCAATCTTCACCGGCGCGGTGGGCACCACCGTATAGGTAAACGGCTCGCTCGCATCGCTCAACTCACCACGGTTATTTTGTGCGCGGGTAGTAATGGTGTTTTCACCGTAGCCCAGCAGATCAACGTTGCTCTCCCAGCGCCACTGCCCGTCAATCACCGGTGCCACGCCGACGCGTACCCCGTTGACGTAGATGATGACGTTTTCTGCGTCCAGCGGCGCGTTGCCGCTCAGGCGCGGGCTGCGATCGTCGCTTGCGCTACCGGCTTTGATCACACCGGTGTTCACCCCTTCATTATCAAACACTTCCAGCAGCTGCGGCTTGTCGATGCGCGGCGAATTGACGTAAAGCGTATAGACCGGGGAATCAAAACTTACCTGACCGAATTTATCGGTGGCGGTGCCATACAGGCGCTGCTCACCGTCGTTCAGTTCCGGTGTAATGGTCCACTGACCGTTTTTCGCCGCCTGCACGCTGCCAATCAGCACGCCGTTGCTGTACAGGCGGACAATGCTGTCCGGCTCGGCATAACCGGAAATGGCTGGCGTTTTATCATCGGTGAAGCCTTTGTTGCCAACCGGGCCCTGCACCGGTCCGAAATCATCCAGTACGCGCATAATTGCCGGCATATCGGGCGGGCTGAGATCGACTTCCAGCCGCGTCTGGAACGGAATCCCGGCGTTGCCGGCCCGGTCGAAAAAGCGCACGGTGAGATTGTGGCTCCCCTCTTCCAGCCGCAGCGGCAGCTGATACTCCCAGCTGCCATCGGCCTGAACCTGGGTGGTAAACAGCTGGCCGTTAATGGCAAATTCGATATAGCTGACGCTCTTATCCTCAATCACCCCTTTCCAGTACTGATAAGGTGAATTGACGTAGTTCTCCTGCCCCGGTTTGGTCGGGTCGTAATAGCCTACAGACATATGGTCATCCTTTTCGCCAGAGTTAATATCGTTAAAGTAACGCTTAATAAGCGGCAGGGATTTTTAAACGCAGGGGAAGGAATCTCTTACAAGAAACGTCTGAAAGGAAAATCTAAGATAATGAATTTTAGTGGGATTTTTCGCACCCTTCAGGCCATGAACCGCGCCATGACCTGAAGGAAATGCTTAAGACAGACTTACTGCTTTTCCAGCACCCGGATATCCGCGCTGCCCTGTTTTGGCTGCACGCTGTCATCCTGGCGCAGTTTCGCCACCTGTTTCGCCGTGACTTTGGTCTGCACGCCGTTGCCCCAGCTGCTGCGGATAAAGTTCACCACATCCGCCACCTGACTGTCGTTCAGACGCCAGCCAAACGCCGGCATGGTGATCGCGGTCGGTGCGCCTTGCACGCCCGGCAGCGTGCCGCCGACCAGTACGATGTGAATCAGCGACGTCGGATCCTCTGCCATCACCACCGGATTCCCGCGCAGTGCCGGGTAGAAGCGTTGATAGCCGCTGCCGTCGGTTTTATGACACGCCGCACAGCTGTCGACATACACGCCGGCACCCGGCTGGCTGTCGTCACCTTTCCACAGCGCCCGGGCCACTGCGTCATCCTCACGGAACACCGCCTGAGACGGATCTTTCGCACCCAGCGATTTCAGGTAACGGGCAATCGCGCTGATATCCGCATCGCTGAGATACTGCAGGCTGTGCTGCACCACCTCGGTCATGCCACCAAACGCCGCCGTGTGATCGTTACGGCCATAGCGCAGGAACTGCTGCAGATCCGCTTCGCTCCAGCGCCCCAGGCCATCGCGGTTGTCACCGCGCAGGTTGCTGGCGGTCCAGCCGTCAATCGGCGCGCTGCTGCCGGCAAGATAATCATTGCCCTGGCCGTTATTCAGCGCCTTCTCCTGCATGGTGAAGCTGCGCGGTGTGTGGCAGGCACCACAGTGGCCCAGCCCTTCCACCAGATAGCGACCGCGCGCCAGCGCCGGATCTTCCTGCGCGGCCGGCTGAAACGCCTTCACATCTGGCGCAAACAGGCCGCGCCAGATCGCCAGCGGCCAGCGCATCGACAGCGGCCACGGAATGTCGCTCTCTTTGTTAGCCTGCGCCACCGGTGCCACGCCGTGCATGAAGTAGGCATACAGCGCCTTCATGTCGTCATCGCTGACCACCGCATAAGACGGATAGGGCATCGCCGGATAGAGCGTGTCGCCATTCTTCGCCACGCCATGACGCACCGCTTTCTGGAAGTCGTCATAGCTGTAGTCACCAATGCCGGTTGCCTTATCCGGCGTGATATTGGTGGAGTAGATGGTGCCAATCGGCGTCGCCATCGCCAGTCCGCCGGCAAACGGTTTACCGCCTGCGGTGCTGTGGCAGGCGACGCAGTCACCGGCGCGCGCCAGATACTCACCGCGCTGCACCAGCGTATCGGCGGCGGTGTCCTCCGCCAGCGCGGCGAACGACAGGGTGCCCAGCAACAGGGCTGTTAAACTTTTGATCATCGCCATGTTCCTTATGCCTGTACCAGCGGGCCGGGGTTCTTCAGATACTGTTCACGAATCGCTTTGGCGGACCAGTAGCTCAGCGCCGCCACCATGCCGGTCGGGTTGTAGCCCAGCCCCTGCGGGAAGGCAGAAGCGCCGGCGACAAACACGTTAGGCACATCCCAGCTCTGGAGATAGCGGTTCACCGCGCTGGTTTTAGGATCTTCACCCATGATGGCGCCGCCGCTCATGTGCGTGGTCTGGTACACGGTGGTATCGAAATGGGCACCCGGCCCTTTCGCGCCGCCAATGATCATCTTCGGATTCATCGCTTCAGTGATTTTGCGCATCTTGCCGATCATGAACTGCGCCATTTTGATGTCGTTGTCCTGCCAGTCAAAGGTCATACGCAGCAGCGGCTGGCCGTAAGCATCTTTGTAGTTGGGATCGAGATCGAGGTAGTTAGCGCGATACGACTGGTGCGCGCCGTGCGCATCCATCGACACGTGATGGTTATAGGTATCCGCCACCGCCGCTTTCCACTGGCTGCCCCAGTTCGGCGTGCCTGTTGGCGTCGGCAGGCCGGAGATCGGCTTGGTGCCCGCCTGGTTGACCCAGAACGGTGAACCGCCGACAAAGCCGTACGGACCATGGTCAAAGTTATCGGCGTTGTAATCATCCACCGCCACGCCGGCGCCACCGGCACCGATGAACGGATTGGTGGTGGTGTTTTTATCAAACAGCGCCTTCAGCGTGGAGATGTTCTGGTAGGCAAAGTTACGGCCGACCACGCCCTCGTTGCTGATAGGGTTGTACGGCTTGCCGATGCCGGACAGCAGCATCAGGTGCACGTTGTGGAACTGGAAGGCGGAGAGGATCACCAGATCCGCCGGCTGCTCCACTTCACGTCCCTGACCGTCCAGATAGGTCACTCCGGTCGCGCGTTTTTTATCGTCGGTCAGATTGACGCGCAGCACATACGCGTTGTTGCGCAGCTCAAACTTCGGCTCCTGGCGCAGCGCGGGCAGAATGTTAACGTTCGGCGACGCTTTGGAGTACATGTAGCAGGCGTAGCCGCTGCAGTAGCCGCAGAAGTTGCACGGCCCCATCTGCGCGCCGTAAGTATTGGTGTAAGGACCGGAGGTGTTGGCCGACGGCATATCGTAAGGATGATAGCCCACCGATTCCGCCGCCTGGGCAAACAGCTGTGCCGACCAGGTGCGCTTCTGCGCGGGCAGCGGGAAGTCGCTGGAGCGATCCGGCGCATACGGGTTGCCGCCTTCTTTGCCCACCACTTTGCCCTTGATTGACCAGGCGCTGCCGGAGGTGCCGAACACTTTTTCCGCCTGATCGAAGAACGGTTCCAGCTCGTCATAGCTGACGCCGAAATCCTGAATGGTCATGCCTTCCGGGATAAAGTTTTTACCGTAACGCTGCTCGTAGTGACTGCGCAGGTTCAGCTCGACCGGGTCGACGCGGAAGTGCACGCCCGACCAGTGCAGGCCGGCGCCGCCGGTGCCGGTGCCCGGCAGGAATGCCGCCAGCTGACGATACGGTACGGCGGTTTGTGAGGCATCGTGACGGATAGTTACGGTGCTTTTTGACAGATCCTGGAACAGCTTTTTGCGGATGTTATAAGTCAGTTCATCAATGGACTGTGGATAGGATCCATCCGGATAGGTATCTCGATGCGGCCCACGCTCCAGCGCCACCACATGCAGACCTGCCTCGGTCAGCTCTTTCGCCATGATCGCCCCGGCCCAGCCGAAACCGACGATCGCCACATCCACTTTTTTTAACGCATTTGCCACGGTTACGCCCTCTCGCCGCGAATATCAACTGACGGGAACGGATAACGTTCGCCGCGCTCTACCCAATCCATAAAGTCGGCGCGTGCGCCAGGGAAGCCGATCAGCTTCCAGCCCACCATGCCCTGATTGCCGCCGTGGATCGGATCGCTGAAGTAGCCCTCGCGGGTGTTTTGCAACAGAAAGGCGAAGAAGGTTTTGGCCGGCACCTGCGGGAATTGCGCGCTGCCGTTTTCGAAGGCGCTCAGCAGCGCATCCTGCTGCGTGGGCGTCAGCTCAGCAAATACCTTGCCGTGCTGCTGTTTGCTCCAGCCATCGGCATCGGCCAGGCCGAGACGGTAGATCTGCTGCGGCACCAGCGGCAGCTGATAGCCGAGCTCTTTTGGCAGATCCGGATTGAACGGTCCCTGCATATACCAGTTGCTGCCGGTGGCATACGGCGTATTCATCTGGCGATCGATAAACTCCGGTACGCCGGCTTCCAGCGCGCCAGGACCACGTTCATCGTTGGGGATCAGGCGCGCCACGGCGGCTTTGATGAAGGCAAACTCTTCGGCGGTAAACCACACCGGTTGATATTCGCGCGCCTGCTGCGGCGCCGCGGCCGACGACGCTGCCGCACCGGCAGCCATTGGCGCGACCAGTGCGCCCATCGCTGTACTGCCTACCGCCATTGCCGGCGCCAGGGTGATGGTTCTCAGCAGGAAATCCCGGCGAGTGTGACCCTTTTTTTCTTCTGACATGACATTGCCTCATTACCGCATATAATGCGGCATGAAAGTTAAGTAGTTGCGTTGTAATGATTTTTATTGGCGTTTTAAGGGATACAGCAAGACTGTTACCGGTAACAGTTGACGTAGTGTAACACCATCGCCGTTAATAATTTAGTTTCCCGAAACAAATGAGCACAAAAAACTTAACAACTAACTCTGCCGCTTTACATAAATGCGGCGATGCTGTCATCGTCGGATACAACCGACAACAGACAGATAAATGCCGGAAGCGGTATAAAGAGTACACACAACAGCGGAGTGCCTATGTTTAAGTCCTATTTTCCGCGGCCGGCGCTGTTTTTCAGCTCGGCCGCGATTTGGAGCCTGATTGCCATTTTTGCCTGGTTTGGCTTTTTCAATGATTTTCCGGCGCGCTTTCCCGCTTTGCAGGCGGCGATGCAGCAGCCGCTGCCGACCAACGCCAGCCGCTTTATCCACGCCAGCCAGCTGTGGTTTTATGCCTATTACTGGATCATGGGCGGCGCCTTTGCGCTGGTGTGGCGCATCATCGACAACCATCCGTGGCAGCGCTGGTCGGTATGGGGATCGTTACTGATTATCTTTGTCACCTGGTTTGGCGTGCAGGTTGGCGTCGGCGTTAACGCCTGGTATGGTCCGTTTTACGACATGATTCAACAGGCGCTGACCAAAGCTGGCTCGGTGAGCATCAATCAGTTCTATGTGCAGGTACTGGCGTTTCTCGGCATTGCGCTGATCGCGGTAGTGATCGGCGTGATGAACTCGTTTTTCGTCAGCCACTGGGTATTCCGCTGGCGTACCGCGATGAACAACTACTACATGCATAACTGGCAGCGCCTGCGTCTGGTAGAAGGTGCCGCACAGCGTGTGCAGGAAGACACCATGCGCTTCGCCAGTACGCTGCAGGACTGGGGCATCAGCTTTATTCAGGCCATCATGACGCTGGTGGCGTTTCTGCCGGTGCTGGTGACGCTATCGCATCACGTGAAAGAAGTGCCGATCCTCGGCAATATCCCTTATGCGCTGGTGATCGCCGCGCTGCTGTGGTCGCTGTTTGGTACCGCGCTGCTGGCGCTGGTGGGGATTAAACTGCCGGGGCTGGAGTTCCGCAATCAGCGGGTGGAAGCCGCGTACCGTAAAGAACTGGTGTACGGCGAGGACGATCCGCAGCGCGCCGCGCCGCCTACGGTGCAGGAGCTGTTCAGCCGCGTGCGTCACAACTATTTCCGCCTCTATTTCCACTATCTCTATTTCAACATCACGCGCATTCTCTATCTGCAGGTGGACAATGTGTTCGGGCTGTTCGTGCTGTTCCCTTCGATTGTTGCGGGCACCATCACGCTGGGGCTACTTAACCAGATCACCAACGTGTTCGATCAGGTGCGCTCCTCCTTCCAGTATCTGATCACCTCGTGGTCCACGCTGATTACGCTGATGTCGATCTACAAACGTCTGCGCAGCTTCGAGCAGATTCTGCAGGATATTCCGCACGACGAGATGCTGCGCGAAGCCTCGGAGTAAGCGGAAAAGGCTCGGGCGCAGGACCGCACTGTACTCCGGCATCGCTCCGGACAGTCCCCTCTCCCGCCCGCGGGAGAGGGTTAGGGTGAGGGCCGGGTGCAGAACCGCGCTGTACTCCGACATCGCTCCGGACAGTCCCCTCTCCCGCCCGCGGGAGAGGATTAGGGTGAGGGCCGGGTGCAGAACCGCGCTGTACTCCGACATCGTTCCGGACAGTCCCCTCTCCCGCCTGCGGGAGAGGGTTAGGGTGAGGGCGAACCCCGCACCCATCCGCCCCATCTTCAGCCCGCCAGCACCGCAAACACCCTCTCGATGGCGTACGCGCCCGGATCTTTCACGCCATCCAGACTCTGCTGATTGAGATAAGCCGAACGGCCCGCCTTCGCACTCTGCATCTGCGCCGTCGCGTCGGCGCCCCGTTGCGCAGCGGCTGCCGCCGCGGCCAGCGACTCTCCGGCCGCTAACGCCTCCAGTGCCGGCTGCAGCGCATCCACCAGGGTGCGATGTCCCGGCTGCGCGCCGCCGTAGTGCTTCATCCGTTCCAGCCCGTGCATCAGCGCCTGCGGCAGCGTGCTGCCCTCCTCCAGCTGCTGTCCGGCCGAAGTAAACAGAATCGACATCAGCACGCCGCTCGATCCGCCCATCACCGTCGCCAGCTGTTCGCCCACCAGCGCCAGCAGCGTAGGCAGCTCATCCAGCGGTAGCTGCTGTTCACGCAGGCCGCGCTGGATTTTCTTCGCGCCGGCGGCAAAGGTCGAGCCGGTATCGCCGTCGCCGACTTTGGCATCCAGCGCATTCAGCTCGCTCTCCAGATCGATCAGCGTCTGCGTCACGCGCTCAACCACCTGCGCCACTTCAGCGTTATCAGAAGGATCGAAATCCAGCACGCTGCCGATGCGTTCAGCGCGCTGCAGGCTGATGGGCGCAAAGTCATACATCGGCGTCCAGCCCAGCACCTGCACCGGCGCATGCAGCGCCTCGAAAAACGCCTCTTCCAGCGCCAGCAGCGTCAGCGAAAACCCTTTCATATCCAGCGCGCTGACCAGGGTTGCCGGGCCAATTAAATGGGTGATGCGTGCCGCCAGCGGCGACTGCAGTACCTCGCGCGTGAGCAGCGCCAGCTCCAGCTGGGAAAAGCCGCCGAGATTGTTGATCATCAACAGCGCCTGTTTGCCGTCGGGCAGCGCCTGCGCCAGCTGATCGGTCATGATGCTGGTAATTTTGCGGCTGTTTTGCGTATCGAGCGTGATCACGCCCGGCTCACCGTGAATGCCCATCCCCAGCTCGCTATGACCAGCTGCCACGCGATCGTCGCGCTTTTCACCCGGAATGTGACAGGTGGCAAACGCCAGGCCGATGGAGGACGTGGCGTCGATGGTGCGCTGCGCCAGGGTTTTGACCTCGTCGAGCGAGTGCCCCTGCTCCGCGGCAAAGCCGGCGATTTTGTGCACCAGCACGGTGCCGGCAATGCCGCGCGGCTGTGGATTTTCCGGCAGCGCGATATCGTCCTGCACCATCACCAGCTCCACCTTGTAACCAAGATTTTTCGCCTTTTCCGCTGCGAGGCCAAAGTTGAGCCGGTCACCGGTGTAATTTTTCACAATCAGCAGACAGCCCGCCTCACCGGTGACGTTAACAATGGCGTTCAGCACCGCATCAACGCTCGGCGAGGCGAAGATATCGCCGCACACCGCAGCGGTCAGCATCCCTTTGCCGACAAAGCCCGCGTGCGCCGGTTCGTGGCCGGAGCCACCGCCGGAAATCAGTGTGACTTTGCTTTTATCCCAGTCCGAACGCACCACCACGCGAATCTCATCGCCCAGATCGAGACGGGTCAGGTTGTGCCACGGTGTGCTGAGTAACACGCCTTCGATCGCTTCGTTCACCAGATCGTTTTTTTCATGCATAAAAAACTGGCTCATTGCACTCTCCCCTTAGGTGTTGTCGTCCTAAAGGTAGCGTAAGCCGGGCGGGAAAGGGGGGATCAAAGCCGGAAATGCAAAGGGCGACACACGTCGCCCCTGAGTTTCGGATAATTACGCCCTACAGCGCGATGCGTAACACGCTGTCCGGGTTTTTTGGCGGTTCCTTGCGTGAGCCCGGCTGCTTGATGCTGACGAACAGCGTGTTGCCATCGGCGGAGAGCGCCAGGCTGTTCGGCAGGCCCGGCGCTTTCACCGTGCGTTTCACTTTATAGCTGCTGGCATCGATGATGCTGATCTCACCGGCTTTACGGTGCGTGACATAAAACTCGTCACGGTCAGCATTGAACAGCACCGCCAGCGATTCCGGTACCTCAATACGCTGAATCACCTGCTGTGTCCGGGTATCCAGCACCAGCACCTGCGGCTGCTTCGCATCGCTGAGGAAAGCGCGGTGGCCTTTGCTATCCAGCGCAATGTTCAGGAAAAAGTGCTCTTTATCACCGTCAATTTTCTGGCGCTTTTCAATCGCGTTCAGGCGGGTATTGATAGTGACCAGTTCACCATCGGCATTGGTGACATACAGTTTCTGCGCGGCGGCATCCAGCGCCAGCCCGGTGCCCATTTTGCCGGTATTCGGGATAGTGCTGATGAGCTGGAGTGTTTTGCCATCCACCACCCACACCACGCTTTGCGCGCCGAGACCGGTGATGTACACGCGATTGGTTAGCGCATCCGCGACCAGTTCACGCGGCTGCAGCGGACGAACCGTGTCACCGCGCTTGCGGCCATCCAGCACCAGCGTGTTGATCACCTTACCGCTGCTGGCATCCACTGCCGTCAGCGCACCGTTGACCGTGTTGCCAAAGTACAGCACGTTGGTGTGCTGATTGATGGCGGCACCAAAGGTCTTCAGCTCAGTGCTGATGGTTTGTTTCACCGCCAGATTCTGCGGATCGAGACGGTACACGGTACCGCCCTGCGGATTGCCGGCGTTTTGCGCCGTGGCGAGGAACAGCGCGTTGTTGCTGTTGCTGAAGGCCAGTTCGTAGGCGCCTTTGGCGATCGGCTGATTGAGCGGCTGCGTTTCCGCCGCCTGCAGCGCGCTGCAGGACAGCAGCGCCGTGGCCACCAGTAGCGGACGCAGCGCCCACTGCATTGTTTTATTCGCTTTCATAACTTCTCCATAGCAAAACCACCGCCGTGCGGCAGTGAAAGCCCGACATTGCAACCAATAGGAAATTCAGCCCGAGGCGAGCCGATAAGGATGTTAGTTTTTGCGAATAATAATCATTTATGCGGAAAAGGGACAGGATTTTATGGCGTTAGCAACGCCGCCAGGGCGCCCGAAGGCACCCTGTCAGCACAGAGGGTAAGGCAAACTTATTGGGTCAGTTCTGCGGTCATGTGAACGCCGTTGTTGAAGTTGGCTTCAGTCACTTTGTAGGAAGCACCAAGTTCCTGCGCTTTAGCAGCGATTTGCGCTTCAGCACCGTCAAGCGTAGAGGCGGTAGCGGTCACGCTTTGCGCGAAGCTGGCAAATGGCAGAACAGAGAGAGCAATAGCAGCAGCAAAAGTTTTGATGGTTTTCATGGTCATTTCCTTAATGATGTTTGATTGAATAAGGCGACATCGCCTTGATGAGAGATATAGTAGGCCGGCAACCGATCAAAAAAAAAGCGCAGAGATTTGCCTAAGTCATTCGAATATTTTGACTATCAAAAGCACGTTTAGCGCAACCTGTGCGCAAAGGGTTAAAAAAACCACGATTTGATTAAAAGACAGGATTTATTGCTGTGATTGGTGAGACCAGGCATACGCGGCAAAAGCGGCGCCGCGACACACCCTGAAGCGTGTCGCGGCGCGCCTGATGGCGGTAAACGGTTTTAACCGTGATGCCGCACGCGGGTAAAGATGGTGATGGCGGCCAGCAGCATCAGCACGCCGCTGGCAAGAAATACGCCGCCCGCGCCCTGCAGATCGAACATCCAGCCACCGGCTGCCGCACCGGCGGTGATCGCCAGCTGAATAGTGGCCACCAGCAGCCCGCCGCCCGATTCGGCGTCGTCCGGCACCGCGCGCGACAGCCAGGTTGACCAGCCAGTCGGCATTGAGCCAAACGCCAGCCCCCACAGCGCGACGCCGCTCGCCACCAGCCAGGAGACGTGGCCAAAGCTCACCAGCAGCACCGCCGTCACGCTCATCACCAGCGCCATGCCGGTCAGCGTCAGCGACACG
Organism: gamma proteobacterium symbiont of Lampromicra miyakona; assembly: GCF_059730895.1. Lineage (NCBI taxonomy): Bacteria > Pseudomonadati > Pseudomonadota > Gammaproteobacteria > gamma proteobacterium symbiont of Lampromicra miyakona. The sequence continues at coordinate 3,705,550 of NZ_AP035932.1, forward strand.
CTGCGCGTCACCAGCCACGCAGCCAGCGAGGTGCCGAAGAAGTTCGCCACGCCGAACGCCAGCAGCACCAGCGACAGCTGATTCACATTCAGCTGCGCGCTGGTTTCCAGGAACGGACGCAGGTAGGTAAAGAAGGCGAAATGGCCGGTGAACATCATGATCACCGCCAGCATGCCCCAGCGCATCACGCTCTGACGCAGCAGGTCCAGCACGCCGCCGCTGCGCGTTTTGTTCTCCGGCGGCATCGACGGCAGGGTGAAGAACTGCCAGAACAGCGCCAGCACGCCCAAAACACCGGTCAGCAGGAAGATGTTACGCCAGCCAATCAGCCCGCCAAGATAGCTGCCCAGCGGCGCGGCAATGATGGTGGCCAGCGAAATACCGCTGAACACAATCGACAACGCGCGCGGCACCTGATCGGCGGGCACCAGTCGCATGGTAATGGCGGTCGACAGTGTCCAGAAGCCGCCAATCGCCATGCCGAGCAGCACGCGCGCCAGTAAAATCATCGGCAGATTTTCGGCAAACGCCACCAGCAGCGCCGAGGCGATGAGCAGCAACGTGAACGCCAGCATCACCAGGCGGCGGTCGAGGCGGCGCGTGACGTTACCAATCACCAGGCTGGTCAGCAGCGCCACCAGCGCGGTAACCGTGACCGTCTGGCCCGCCTGCCCTTCGCTGACGCGCAGCGAGTCGGCAATTGGTGTCAGCAAGCTCACCGGCAGAAATTCTGCGGTGATCAGGCCGAAGACGCCAAACGCCATGGCGAACACCGCGCCCCATGCGGGTTTCTCTACCGCAATGCTTGTTTCCACTACTTCAGTATCCAGACTCATCTGCGATCCCCATCACAAAATATCAGGCTGTAAGCATAGAGAGACGACGCAAGACGATCTATGATACAGAAACTTTGTTTTTTGATAATTCGTCTGGATTGTATGAGCCGCTATGAAGATTTGACCAGCGAACTGCTGATGGGCATGCGCCTGTACGGCGTCAAATATCAGCGCATCGCGCTGCATGCGCCGTTTGGCCTGCAATATGATGACGCGCCGGGCAAGGCGCAACTGCACTTTGTTGGCCGCGGCTCGCTGCTGATTCGCTCCGCTTCCGGCACCGTCTATCCGCTGCAGGCGGGCGATGCACTGCTGATTCCGCACGGTAAGCCGCACGCGCTGATCTCCGGCGAAGATGCGGTGTGCGTGCCGATCGCTACCTTTAACAGCAAACCCATCTGCGACAGCGTGTGCGCCATCAACGATGCGCCGGATGCGGATGCCTGCCCGGATGACAGCGATGTGATTTTATTCAGCGCCTGCATGGCGTTTGAGCTGGGCGGCATGCAGCCGCTGGTGCACACCATGCCTGACGTGATGCTGGTCAGCACGCTGCTGGCGCAATACCCGGAAATCCAGCCGATTCTGGATGCCATGGAGCGTGAAACGCGTCAGCGCAAAGCGGGCTTTGCCGGCATTTTGTCGCGGCTGGCCGATGTGGTGGCGGCGCAAATTGTGCGGGGCTGGGTGGAGAATGGCTGTGGTCAGGGCAGCGGGCTGGTGCAGGCCCTGCGCGATCCGCGCCTCAGCCTGGCGATGGCGGCCATGCACCGCGCGCCCGGCGAAAACTGGACGGTGGAGCGGCTGGCGCGCGAATCCGGCAGCTCACGCTCGGTGTTTGCCGCGCGCTTTCAAAACGCCACCGGCATGACGCCGCTGCGCTACCTCACCGAACTGCGCATGCGTCTGGCGGTTGAGCGTATTGTTAACGATGGCGAAGCGGTGGAAAGCGTGGCGTTCCACCTCGGTTACGGTTCACTGGCCGCCTTCAGTCGCGCTTTCAAACGCATTGTCGGCACACCGCCCGGCGCGCTGCGCGCCGGACGTGAAGCGTCGTGAAACTTAGCGAAACACGCTGATCGCTTCAACCAGCCGGTTGGCCTGATGCGCCATTCGGCCGGAGGCTTCTGCGCCTTCCGCCACGCGCGCCGCGTTCTGATGAGTGATGTCGTCGAGATCCTCCACCGCGCTACTGACTTCGCTCAGCGCGATGGATTGTTCGGCCGTCGCCGCGCTGATTTGCGCGATCAGGGCGGTGACATTCTGCACCTGATCGACAATCGCCTGCATCGTGTGGCCGGCCGCATCGGCGTGATCGCTGCCCGACTGCACGCGACCTGCGCTGGTTTCCACCAGGTTTTTGATCTCGCTGGCGGCTTTGGCGCTGCGCTGTGCCAGACTGCGCACCTCGCCCGCCACCACCGCAAAGCCTTTACCCTGCTCACCGGCACGTGCCGCTTCCACCGCCGCGTTCAGCGCCAGAATATTGGTCTGGAAAGCGATGCCGTCGATCACGCTGGTGATGTTGGCGATACGCTTCGAGCTGTCGGCAATTTCTGCCATCATGCCGACCATCTCCTGCATCACTTCACCGCCTTTGATCGCCGCTGCGCTGGTGCTGGCCGACAGCGTATTCACTTCGCTGGCAGTTTCCGTGTTGCTTTTGACCGTGGCGGTCATTTCGTTCATGGTCGCTGCCGTTTGCTGCACGTTCGCCGCCGCCTGCTCGGTGCGACGGCTCAGTTCATCATTGCTGCGCGCGATGGCGTCGCTGGCGCTCAGGACGTTGATCGCCTGGCCGCTGACGTCATCCACCAGCCAGCGGAACATCAGGCCCAGCTGGCCGATAGCGCGCTGCGTCATGCCGATCTCATCCACCCGATCGATGTGCTCGACTTTGTGGCTGGCGCCGGTGGCCACGCTCAGCGCCTGGCGGCACATGCGCTCCATCGGGCGCGAGATTTGATGCTCCAGCCACAGGCTGGCCAGCAGCAGCAGTCCGGCCATGCCGCCGCTGAAGCAGCCGATCGCCAGCGGTGCCATGCCCAGCAGCCAGACGCTCAGCACCGACAGCGGCAGCAGCGCGATCAGCGTACTGCGGATGCGCCAGCGCAGCGGCAGCGTTTTCAGCACTGAGGTCAGCCGCCGCCAGCCGCTGCCAACAATCAGTCCCTTATGAAAGCGACGCCCTTTGGCACGTCCTTCACGAAAATCACGGTACAGCGCCTCGCACTGACGGACCTCCTCCGCCGACGGTTTGGTGCGTACCGACATATAGCCCTGCAGCTTGCCCTCGCGCACCACCGGAATGGCATTGGCGCGCACCCAGTAGTGATCGCCATTCTTGCGCCGGTTCTTGACCAGCGCGGTCCAGGGTTCGCCCTGCTTCAGCGTGCTCCACATATCGGCGAACGCTTCCGGCGGCATATCCGGATGACGCACCATGTTGTGTGGCTGGCCGTTGACCTCCTCCGGGCTGAATCCGCTGACCTCAATAAAGGCGTCGTTGGCGTAGGTAATGTGGCTGTTGAGATCGGTGGTCGACATCAGCGTGGCGCGATCGTCAAAGACGAATTCACGCTGGGTGATGGGCTGGTTATTACGCATGTGTGAGTCCTTGCAAAACGCAGGCTGAAGAGAAATCGATAATACTTTTTTACCTTTTCGGCAGCACAATGGCCTGGCTTTAGCGCGGCTATTTAATTTTTGTTCTTAATAAAGCCGGAGTGCGCGGCGCTTCACAGTTCTGGCCGCGGGCGGGATCGATAAAAAATCATTTAGGGTAAATGAGATCGAGCTTTGGCTGAGTACGATAAGTTTGTCAGTTGAACCTCAAACTGTTCGACAATCGTTGCACATTTGGTAGCGGCGCAATTTATTGCGCGATAAATCGCGCCGCTACAAATTTTGTGCGATTTGCGGCTGCCCTGACCGGTCGGCATTACACCGTTCACGGCGACCGCGTCATGCGCACATACTGTCAGAACTGCCAGCGCACGCCGAGGTTGTAACGCCAGCCTCTGGCGCCGTTGCCGTCGATCTCCTTGCGGTAATCCGCTTCGGCGTACAGCGACACATCCTGCTGCAGCGTCACCGTGCCGCCAGCCCCCACTTCCCACATCTGGCCAAAATTACCGCTGCTGAAGCTGGCCCCGAGCGCCGGGTTATCGGCTGCCGACACCGATGTCTGCGCCGTGCCGCCCCAGCCTTTGTAATAATTCGCGCGCAGATAAGGCGTGTACTGGCGGTTGCTGTCATCGGTCCAGCTGCGGTCGAGACGCGCGCCGAGACGGCCAATCGTCTGGTGATAATCGCCATAGCGCACCTGGTTATTGTCCTCATCCGTGAAATCGTTCATGTTCAGTTTCAGGTACATCAGCTGCGCCTGCGGCTCCAGCTTGTAGCCCTCGCCGAGTTCAAACGGATAACCGCTCTCCAGCGAGGCGGTCCAGCCGTGGCCCTTCAGCTTTGCCTCGCGCTGCTGGCGCGCAATGTCGGTTTCACCACGATGCCAGTCAAACGACAGCACGCCGTCAAGGTAAAAGCCGCTCTGGCGCTGCCAGGTGCCGTACAGCGCCAGGCTGTCGCTGTCAAAACTGGTGCTGCTGTAACCGTCTGCCGCCTGCGGACGGATGCGCGTATTGCCGCGCGTGTAGGCCACGCCGCCGCGCAGGCTGTCCTGCTCACCGTCGAGACGCAGCAGGTTGCCGCCAAGCTGCACCGCGCTGTAGTCGAGGTCAAACCCGTAGCCGTAATCGCTAAAGCTGCGGTCGCTTTTGTATTTCAGATTCGAGCCGATGTAGCGCAGGAACATCTCACCGCCGTTACCCGCCGGGCGCGTCTGCTCGTGACGCAGTTCGCCGAGACGCTTGTGCAGGTCATCAATAATCGCGGCGGTGTAATAGGCGAGGCCAACCGGTGCCGAAATGTACGAAGGCACCTGCGGCACCACCGCCGGACGCGCATTGTAGCGCTGTGGCGTGCCAAATCCGCTGGTCACCAGCGCCGGCTGGCAGCTGTCGCTGTCCTCGCACACGTAGTAGTTTGCCAGCCGGTAATCCCAGTAATTGTTGCCGCTGCCGCTCAGCAGGCGCTGGGCCGGATCGCTGCTGCCCGGCGCGAAGCTATACAGCCGGTACTGCCACGGTCCGGCGCCGAGATAGCCATCCCTGAGCGCAAAGCTGTTCTGGCCGGCGTTGCCGCCCACCTGCGCCAGCGAAATGCCTTCATTGCCCTCAATGCCGCCGTTGCGGTTGCGATCGGTGAGCGCCGCACTGCTTGCCGCATCGAGCCTGACGTTGAGCAGCGTGGTGCCGCTGGCGTTACCGCTGACGTTGATGTGGTCGGTAAACTGGTTGCTCAGCGCGCCGCCGTCATTGAGGCGCGTCACCAGATTCGCCTGACCGCCCATCGACGCCAGCGAGCCGTTGATGTCCAGCGTATTACCCGGCGAACCGCCGCCATTGGTGAGGTCCAGCGTACCGCTGTTATTCACCTGCAGCGAATCCGCTGTGCCGCCCGCCAGTGTGGGATGCACGTTGTCACCGGCGTACAGCGTTGAGCGCCCATCAATGTTGATGGTGCTGTGCGCCAGCTGCAGGTTGTCGGTCAGCGTCCAGCGGCTATCCGCGAAGTTAATGATGCTCCAGCCGCTGCCGAGGTTAACGCCTTTACTCAGGTCATCCGCGCTGAAGCTGCCGCCGCGCGCCGTAATCTGGTCAAAGGTCAGGCTGTTACCGGTGCCGTTGCCGCTGGTGAGATGGTAAGTAGTGCTGAGATCGACGCCGCTGACCTCGGCGATATTGTTGTTGTCTGCGCCCATGGTCAGGCTGCCGTTGAGCGTGCCGCCGGTCCAGCGGAACGTATCGCTGCCGCCGCCAGGATTGATGTCGCCCAGCACGTCACCCTGGGTCAGCAAAATCACATCGTCGGCGTTACTGCCCGCCACCGCCACGCTTTGCGCCGTGGCCGTCACGATAGTACCGAGGTTCTCGAATACCGTTTTGCCGCCGCGCAGATCGACCACCGGTGCCGTCAGGCTGCTGGAGCGCAGCGTGCCGCGGTTGACGATGGTGCCGGCAGTGCTGGAGACCAGTGCCGAACCGCCTGCCGCATTAGTGATATTGACGCTGGCGGCGGTGACGATATTTCCCGTGGTGTTGGCGCGAATCCCGGAGCCGCCGGCGCCGGTGACATTGAAAACGTAACCCGAACCCAGCGTCAGATCGCCGCCGGTGGTCGATCCATCGGCGTTGGCGATAGTCAGGCCGTTACCGCTGCCGGATACATTGGTGGTCACGGTGGAGGCGGGATCGAACGCGACGGCAGTGCGGATGCCGTTGCCATCGCCAACGTTGAGTGTCAGGTTGCTCAGGCTAACGTTGCCCAGCTCCGCGCGGTTTTCGATGCCGTTGCCGCTGCCCAGTACGTTGATGGTGGCGTCGCGCGCGCTGAGCGCCGCCGCGCCGCTGTCGAGCAAAATGCCATGCGCCGTGCCGCGCGTGGTGATCAGCGTATCGCTGCCGGTCAATGCCAGCTGCGCGCCGTCGCTGATGCGCACGCCGGCCACGCCGTTATCGACATTGATGCTGCCGCCCTGCGCCAGCGTGGTGCCGCTGCCGCCGACATCTAACCCGGTGCCGTTGCTGACGTTAACCACGCCATTGTTGGTCAGCGTGCTGCCGGCGCGCGAGCGCATGCCGATGCTGTTGCTGCCGGTCAGCGTCAGTGCGCCATTGTTCTCCAGCGCCGCGCCGTTGGTCAGGTCAAAGCCAACGGCACCGTTGCCAGCGCCGCTGATGCGGGCGTTGCTGGTGACGCGGGTGGCGGCAGCGCTGCCGTCCAGCGCATTACTGAGATCGCTGCGCAGCGTATTCACCAGCACGCCCACCGCGTTGTTGCCGCTGAGCGTGATGGTGCTGCTGCCGTCGAGCGTTGCCGCTGCGCCGCCCTCGACGCGCACGGCGGTGCTCTCCTCGCCGCTGGCGGTCAGATTGAGGTTGGCGCTGTTGAGGCTGCTGCCGCTGCCGGAAACAATCACGCCGGTGCTGCTGGCGGCGCTGGCGCTCAGACTGTTCGGCGTGCTGAAGCTCAGCGCCGCGCCGTCGTCAAGGCGGTAGCCGGTCGAGCCACGTGTGCTGACATCCAGCGCGCTGGTGGCGGCGCGAATGCGCGAACCGTTACCCGCAGCGTGATAGGCGATCTGGTCGCTATTGTTAAAGATCGGCGTCGATCCGGCGGCGATATTCACCAGCGCACCGTCCAGCGCTTCGGCGCCGATGGCACCACTGCCGTTGAGCGTGAGCGTGCCGCCGTTGAGGTTCGCCACCGCCTGGCTACCGCTGGCGCTGACGCCGCGCGTACGGCGGGAGCTGCTGCCGCCATTGACGTCGATGTTGCCGCTGTTGCTGGCGGTGGTAGCGAAGGTGCTGCCCGCGCTGTTCACCGCGATACCGGTGCCGCCGTCGCTGATGCTGATGTTGCCGCTGTTGCTGCCGGTCGCCCCGCTCTCCACGCGCAGGCCGGTGGTATTGGCCCCGCTGAAGTTAATGTTGCCGCTGTTGCTGAGCTGCGCGCGGTTGCGCGCCAGATAGCCGGTGATGCCGTTCTGCGCCGAATTGAGTTCTGCGGCGGAGGTCAGCCGCGTGCTGGCGACCGGCGCACGGCTGTTGGCACCGGTCAGCGTATGTTTCTGCCCGTCGGCAATCGCGCCCGTGGCGTTGCTGCCACTGAGGGTAATGGTGGTCGCCGCGTCAATGTTGCCCTGCGCACCGCCCTCGATATTGACGCCGGTGGCGCCGGTGCCGCTGACGTTAATCGTGGCGTTGTTGGTCTTCACCAATGTTCCGCCACCGCCGGTGCCGTTCACCGCCACCGCACCCGTGCCGGAAGCGGTCAGCGTGGTATTCGTACCGTCAAACGTCGCGCCCTGTTCGATGCGGAAGAGCGTCGAGTTAGTGGTGGTGACGTCAAACGCGTTGTTATCGTCTACGTTGATCAGCGCATTCGGGCCATAGGCAAAAAAACCAATTTGATTGCTGCCGGTGCTGAAGCGGGGAATGGCATTCTGCGTGACGTTAACCGTGGCGTTGCCGCGCGCGTGCACGCCAATCGCGCCGTTGCCGGTGAGGTTAATCGGCCCGTCCACGTTCGCTGCGGCAGTGCCGCTGCCCTGGCCTTCCACCCACACGCCAAAGTTGCGCGTGCCGCTGGCCGGATCGGCTCCGCCTGCCACGTTGATGGTCCCGGTGGAGCTGGCGGCGGCGCTGTTACCACTGGTGGCCAGCACTTTCAAGCCGGTGCCGTTAACGCCGTTGAGGTTGATGGTGCCGCGATTCTCCAGCGTACCGTTGCTGTTAGTGACCAGCATGCCGGCGTTCTCGCGCGGCACGCGCGCAGCGCTGCCGTTGACGTCGATGGTGCCGCTGTTGATCAGCGTGGCATTGCTGGCACCGCTGACCGACATCCCGGCGGCGTTCTGTACGCGCGAGCCAATCACAATCGCCCCGTCGTTGGTGGCGCTACCGTTGGCCAGCAGCGCAATGCCGCTGGTCAGCCCGCTCTGGTTCAGGGCGGTCTCCGCCACGTTGTCGCTCAGGCTGTTCTGCGCGCCTCGCCCGAGATAAATCGTGCCGCCGCTGTTGTTGGTAAATCGGCTGCTGTCGGTGGTGAGCAGCACGCCGGAGGTGGTGCCGCGCGCGCTGGAACCGTTGACGCCCACGTTGATATTGCCGCTGTTGCTGGCCTGCGCATTGGCATCAAGGCGGATGCCCGCCACGCCGTTGGTCAGATTGCTGCCGGTGGTACCGAGGTTAAGCACGCCATTGTTAGTGAAATCGCCGCCGTTTTGCACCGTTACCGCCGTGGCGTTGTTGCTGGCCGCGCCGACGCCGGTGCCATCAATACGGTTGAGGAAGCCACCGTTGATGACGCCACTGCTGCTATTGGTAGCCGTCGCGCCATCCAGCGCCAGCGCGGTGCCGCGGCTCGCCAGTTTCCCGTCGATGGTGGCATTGGCCCCGCTGGCCACGCGTACCGCGCCATCGCTGGCCCCTACCACTTCCAGCGTTTTACCGGTGGCGATAGTAACCTGCGAACCGGCGCCTTCGGCATTGATCACCACGCGGCTACCTATCGGCTGCGTCACTTCATCCGGCGCAGTGGCGCTGACGTTATAGACAATATCGCCGTTGGTGATAGTGACCGCCTGATTGAACGCGCTGAGGTAGCTGGCCGGCGCGAGATTGCCGGCCTGCAGCTGGCTCACCAGCCAGTTATTGTAGCTTTGCAGCTGGCTGGCATTGGTGACGTTGAAGGCGGTGGTTTTGCCGTCCAGCGTCTGCACGCTAAAGCTGCCGTTATAGGTCGCGAGATTTTGTACCGCCAGGCTATCGGTCACCTGGCCGCCGGAGATGTTGGCTGCAGAACCGTTAAAGGTGATGCGGTTGTTGTTGTTCCAGTTGAGGGTGCCGCCGTTACTGACCTGAAACAGCGTGGTGTTTTTGGCCGCCATGGTCCAGGCGTTGGTGCTGGCGCTGCTGTTGGCGTTAGCCTGACCAATGCTGACATCCAGCGAACTGCCGCTGCCGCTGACGTCGGCGATGCGCGCGTCGATATACTGATTGTCATTCACATTTTGCAGATCCGGCACCACCGTGCTGGCGGTAACCGGTGCCTGCGCCACCAGGCTGGCGGAATCAAACACCTGAAAGGTGGTGTTGCCGCCGGTAGTGGGATCCGGCACGGTGATGGCGAGGTTTTGCGGACCGGGATCGAGACGTGCCTGATTGAGGTATTGTGCGCCCGCCGCGATGGTCACCTGGCCGAGCGTGGTGTTGACCGCCCCGTCAATGCCCGGCTCAAACGCCTGATTACCGGTTAAGGTTGCGCTACCGCCGTTAACGATCAGCGCGCCGCTCTGCTGGTCGTTATCGCGCGGATTATACGCGCCCAGTGTTGCCGCTTCCCCTACGCCGGGGAAATAAAACACCGCCTGCGCAGCGACGATCCCTAGCGCAATGGGATTCCGGGTGAATCTCATACAACCTCCAGTAACAAGCAATCAGCGACGCTGTGAAAGCACAGCGAAAAAAGAACAAAGGGGCAGATGGGCGAACTCTATTTTCACAAAACGAATCAAGTGGTTAATTACGGGCACAGAGGGTGCCGCTGATGCGTGAAAATCAGGAGAAAGCTGTTGCTTATATAGACTTTATGGCTGCACAGATCAAAAGCGAGCCCGGAGATATTTATCAGGATGAAATAAGAATTTCGCAGGAAATGAAAGGCTATAACCCTGGTTTACATAAGGCTTATAGTGATAACGCATTAATATCACGTCATTTATTTTCAGCCACTCCAGTAAAGTCTGGACGGGTGATAATTCTCACGCTCAATAATAAGCAGCGCTAACGAAATACTGCAATTGTGAGCCAGCCCACAATTGCAGCAAAATCATCCATTTAATGACATCAGACCTCTTGACGGTCTGCTGGCGCAGGCTTTTCTAGCTTAAATCGACGTTTTTGGTGCCGCCCCACCAGGTAAAGACGAAGCCGCCGATCCACGCCACGATCAGCCCCACCAGATAGACCGCCATACCGGCAAAGATGCCCTGCGAAGAGGTCATCAGCGGCAGCGTCACCAGTCCTGACGGGCCAAACACCGTGTTCATGCCCACCGGCAGTCCGAGCCACGCCACCAGCCCGATAAAGAAGCCGCCCAGCGCACCGCCGAAGCAGGCGGTAATAAACGGTTTAAGACGCGGCAGCGTCACGCCATAGATGAGCGGCTCACCGACGCCCAGCAGACCCGGCACGATGGCGCCTTTAATCTGGCTGCGCAGCAGCGAGTGCTTGTCGGCTTTGCACCACAGCGCCAGCGAAGCGCCGACCTGACCGGCACCGGCCATGGCGAGTATCGGGAACAGCGAATTGAAACCCTGGGTTTCCATCAGCGCAAAATAGACCGGAATAAAGCCCTGATGAATGCCGAACATTACTGCAATCAGGAATAAACCGGCCAGAATGGCACAGCCGAACGGGTTATTGTTCAGGTGGATAAACAGCCACGACATGCCTTTAAACAGCTCGCCGCCAATCGGCATGATCACCAGGAACGTTACCGCGCCGGTAATTAACAGCGTCAGCAGCGAGGTGAGGATCATATCGAGATTATCCGGGATAATTTTGCGCAGCTGTTTCTCCAGCCAGGCACCAAATATCGCCGCCAGCAGCACGCCAATAATATTGCCGCGCGGATCAATAGTCAGGCCAAAGAAATCCTGCATGCCGCTGTAATAGCCAACGGTCGCGTTCGGGACATAACCCAGCACAAACAGCGAGGCGATAATCGCGCCGTTCACGCCGGTGCCGCCAAACGCTTTCTGCGCGTTATAGCCGATTAAGATACTGAGGAAGGTGAACAACCCTTTGCCGAACACCTTCATATAAGCCACGGTATCCAGCAGCCAGCGGGCGTGTTCCCCGGGCTGATTAAGATGAAACACCTGCTCAATCAGCGTGGCAAACCCCAGCAGCAATCCGGCACCGATAAAGCCCGGGATCAGCGGGGTAAAAATGGTGGCAAAGCAGAAGAGAAAACGGTGCAGCGCGCTGGTTTGCTTCGCTTTCATCTGCTGCTTCTGCGCGCTGGCAATGCTGTGCAGATCGCCCGGCGCATCTGGCGTGGCGCTGTTCAGCATCGCCTGCATTTTTTCCGCTGCGGTTTGCGCTTTGCCAGGGCCGAGCACAATCTGCAACTGGGCATCGCTGTCAATCACGCCCAGCACGCCGGGCAGCGTTTTCAGCCGGGCGCTGTCGACCCGCGCGGCATCGGCCAGCGTCAGACGCAGACGCGTCATGCAGTTACCGCAGTGCACGACGTTGCCTGCGCCGCCGACCGCCTGCAGGATATCGCGTAATAAGCTTTCAGTGATCGCCGCCATCATTGCGCTCCTGCGTGGTGTAATGCCTGGCGGATAAAGCCGTGGTTCTGCGCCAGCAGCGCCTGCGCGTCATCGGCGTTCAGGTCCGCCAGTATCATCACAATGGCGGTTTTACAGTGGCCGCCGCACGCTGCCAGCGCCTGCTGTGCGCGGGCATCGTCACATTCGGTGGCCTGCTTAACGATGTTGATTTGCCGCTGCACCAGTTTCTGATTGGTGGCTTCTACGTCGACCATCAGGTTGCCGTACACTTTGCCGCTGCGGATCATGGCGCCGGTGGTCAGCATATTGAGCACCAGCTTCTGCGCGGTGCCGGCTTTCATGCGTGACGAGCCGGTGACCACTTCCGGGCCTACCACCGGCGTCAGGGCGACGTCCGCCGCCTGCGACATGGCGCTGTTGGGATTACAGGTCAGCGCGGCGGTGAAGGCGCCCTGCTGCTTCGCCCAGGCCAGCGCACCGAGCACATAAGGTGTGCGGCCGCTGGCAGCAATGCCGACCAGCACATCGCGCGCCGAAAAGTCGATATCTTTTAAATCCTGCGCGCCCTGCTCGCGGTTGTCCTCGGCATTTTCCACCGCCTGTAAAATCGCGGTATGGCCGCCGGCGATCAGCCCGACCACCTGACTGCGCGGCGTACCGAACGTGGGCGGGCATTCGCTGGCATCGAGAATACCGAGACGGCCGGAGGTCCCGGCACCGCAGTAAATCAGACGTCCGCCCTGGCTGAATGCCGCCGTGATGGCATCCACCAACTCAGTAATCTGCGGCACGATAGCTTCAACCGCCAGCGCCACTTTTTTGTCTTCATCGTTAATGACGCGCAGCATCGCTTCCGTGTTCAGCTCGTCAATGTTCTGGCTCGCCGGGTTGCGGCCCTCGGTGATCATCTGGCTCAGATCAATGTTCATGTTCGCTCCCTTCAGGAATAATTTATTCTTGAAACTATATATCATATAGAATTGTTAATTCCTCCTGCTCAGGTCAATATTTTTACCTTTTGCGGCAGCGGACATAAAAAAACCCGCCAGAAGGCGGGTTGGATTAAGAAGAAGCACTAGATGTTTGCCAGTTCTCTGCGTGCCAGCGCGGCGAGAAAGCCGCTACGGGAGCCGTATTCGCGGTGTGCTTCTACGTGGCTATCGATTTTGGTCAGTAAGTTTTGCGGCAGGGTGATGTTCAGCTTCACCGCTTTACCTTCGTAACGACTGAGATCAATCTCAACGAAAGCCCAGTAACCTCCCTGGCACTCTTCATCATTAATATGGGTTTCAACGCTGGCTGCTTTTGGAATGGCCTTGCCTGCGTCCGCTAACGATTCCACATGCGCATCGATTGCACCAAATGCATCGCTCAACGCCTCGTCAACGGTGTTGCCCGCAAAAAAACATCCCTGCACGTCGGGTACGAAACCTGACCAGCTGCCGTTTTCTGTTTTGTGCAAATAAACGGGGAATCTCATGGTGAGTCCTTATGTAAATTGCCTTCTTGATTATCTACTGCGGACATGAAAAGCATTGCAATGCCTGCTGCACCTGACATTGCTAATTGTTCCAAATCGGGGGCAAAGCCCCCGTATATCAGTCCATCATTTTCAATAGCTTACGTAATGTTCCGGTTGCCAGGTCTTTTTCAGGATGAGGAAGCGAGATGTGATATGGCTTATCTGCACGGACAAACACATGATGGCTTCCTTTAACACGATCCAGAATCCACCCTCGTTCAAGCAACATCCTAATCAGCTCCCTGCTGCTCAACACAACCTCCTGATGTCATCGTGAATATTATATACTCACCATAACCACCGATTCAATTTTAGTGGTTATGGTGGGTATAAATTTAAACTTTCTTCAGCCGCTCACCACGACAGGACTTGTCTGCAAAATATAAAAAAACCCGCCAGAAGGCGGGTTCAGTCAGAGAGCGTGTCGCTTAGCTGGCGTTTTGCGTGCGCAGCTGCAACTCGTAGGCGGCGGCCTGTTTGGTATCAAACTGGTTTTCCCAGCGGGCGATAACCAGCACCGCCAGCGCGTTACCGATGACGTTGAGCGCGGTGCGCGCCATGTCCATGATACGGTCGACGCCGGCGATAAACGCCAGACCTTCCAGTGGAATACCGACGCTGCCCAGCGTAGCCAGCAGCACCACAAACGAGACGCCCGGCACACCCGCGATGCCTTTCGACGTCACCATCAGGGTCAGCACCAGAATGATTTCATCGGTCAGCGACAGGTCAATGCCGTACAGCTGGGCGATAAAGATCGCCGCAATGCTCTGATACAGCGTTGAACCATCCAGATTGAACGAATAGCCGGTTGGCACCACAAAGCTGGTGATCGCCTTCGGCGCGCCGTAGGCTTCCATCTTCTGCATGATGCGCGGCAGCACGGTCTCTGAGCTGGAGGTGGAATACGCCAGAATCAGCTCATCTTTCAGAATGCGCATCAGGGTGGTAATACGCAGCTTGCAGAAGCGCGCCACCGCGCCCAGCACCACGAATGCAAAGAACAGAATCGCCACGTACACCAGCAGCACCAGCTTGGCCAGCGGATAGAGCGAAGCAAAACCGAAGTTAGCAATGGTGACGGCAATCAGCGCAAACACCCCGACCGGCGCATAGCGCATGATCATGTGCGTCACTTTAAACATGGTTTCGGAAATGGAACGGAATACGGTCACCAGCGGATCGCGATGCTCCGATGGCAGCGCCGACAGTCCCATGCCAAACAGTACCGAGAAGAAGATAATCGGCAGCATGTCGCCTTTGACCAGCGAGGCGAAAATATTCTGCGGGATCAGCGACAGAATGGTGGTCACCAGGCCATGTGGCGCACCCTGCACCGCTTCCGTTGTGGCTTCGTATTTAGAGATGTCCACCGTTGCCAGCGTTGACATATCAATGCCGCTGCCGGGTTGGAATACGTTGGCCAGCGTGATGCCGACCACAATGGCAATGGTGGTAATCACTTCAAAATAGATGATGGTTTTCACACCAATCCGCCCGAGCTTTTTCGCATCACCCACGCCGGCGATGCCGACAATCAGTGAGGAAATAACAATCGGCACCACAATCATCTTGATGAGATGAATAAAGATGTCGCCGGCAGGAGTAAGAATGTTAGTGATTAACCATTCACGATCGTCTGGCTGATTATGCAGCACGGTTCCGACGATAACGCCGAGAATCAGGGCAATCAGAATCTGCCACGCGAGGGTGAGTTTAAAACCTTTCATAACGCGTTATTTCCTCAGTTAAAACCCCTTTGCTCTGCTGCGAAGGTGCAGAAGACATTACACACAGGGAAGTGAGCAAAAGCCCGATAAAATAGAGGGTTATAATGGACTGCATCGGTTACCGCTGCGCCGGCATTATGCGCCCGCGCGATGATGCAGCCTGAGTTGATACCTGCTGAACAGGGCCGAGATAAGTACCATTTTCACTACGGTAAATGCAACCCCTGGGGCGATAGCTTAAATCCTGCACAGCCAGGCAGCATAAAATGCTGCTGACATGCGCCTGTCATAACTCGCTGTTATGAAAAGTGTTAATTCGATAATTTTCCGCATAGCTATTCAGGATTGCTGAAAAAACGTGCCGGTCTGTTTGCTGCTTATTTAACCGGCTGGTTCATAATTTTATTGATCCAGCCAGTGGTTTTGTCTCATTTCCTGCGCCGGTAAACAGATTGAATTGGGTGACTTTTCAGCCTTACACAAGGTCGTGATCCAGACTGCAAAACAGAAACAAAGCCCGGCCTCACTCTTCAATTAACCTTTGATTGACATATGATTAACATCTTCAAGGAGGTCAGCCATGAGCCAAATACACAAGCATCCCGTACCCGCTGCCATTGCAGCGAATGCCCTGATAAATGCCGATCAGTATGCGGCGCTGTATCAACAGTCGGTTGACGATCCTGAGGCCTTTTGGGGCGAACAGGGCAAAATCCTCGACTGGATGACGCCCTACAGCAAAGTGAAAAATACCTCGTTTGCCCCCGGCAATATTTCGATTCGCTGGTATGAAGATGGCGCGCTGAACCTTGCCGCCAACTGTCTCGATCGCCACCTGGCTACGCGCGGCGATCACCCGGCGATTATCTGGGAAGGCGATGACGCCAGCGAAAGCAAAACCCTGACCTTCCGTGAACTGCACGCCGACGTCTGCCGCTTTGCCAACGTGCTGACCGGCCTTGGTGTGAAGAAAGGCGATGTGGTGGCGATCTACATGCCGATGGTGCCGGAAGCCGCGGTCGCCATGCTGGCCTGCGCGCGCATCGGCGCCGTGCACTCGGTCATTTTTGGCGGCTTCTCACCTGAAGCGGTGGCCGGACGCGTAGTGGATTCCAGTGCAAAACTGGTGATTACCGCTGACGAAGGCGTGCGTGCCGGACGCAGCATTCCGCTGAAGAAAAACGTGGATGATGCGCTGAACAATCCAAACGTCACCAGCGTGAAAAACGTGGTGGTGTTCCAGCGCACCGGCAAAGAGACCGGCTGGCGCGAAGGCCGCGATCTGTGGTGGCATGAACTGATGGCGAAAGCCAGCGATCAGCATCAGCCGGTAGCGGTCGAGGCCGAACATCCGCTGTTTATCCTTTATACCTCCGGCTCCACCGGCAAGCCGAAAGGCGTGCTGCACACCACCGGTGGTTACCTGGTGTATGCTGCCACCACCTTCAAATATGTTTTTGATTATCATGACGATGATGTGTACTGGTGCACCGCCGACGTGGGCTGGATTACCGGGCACAGCTATCTGATCTACGGTCCGCTGGCCTGCGGGGCCACCACGCTGATGTTCGAAGGCGTACCCAACTGGCCCCAGCCCAGCCGCATGGCGGAAGTGGTGGATAAACATAAGGTCACGCTGCTGTACACCGCACCAACCGCTATCCGCGCGCTGATGGCCGAGGGTGATAAAGCGATTGCCGGCACCCAGCGCAGCAGCCTGCGCATCATGGGATCGGTCGGCGAGCCCATCAACCCGGAAGCCTGGGAGTGGTATTACAAAAAGATTGGCGACAGCCGTTGCCCGATCGTCGATACCTGGTGGCAGACCGAAACCGGCGGCTTCATGATTACGCCGCTGCCCGGTGCCACCGAGCTGAAGGCCGGTTCGGCCACCAAACCCTTCTTTGGCGTCCAGCCGGCGCTGGTGGATAACGAAGGTAATACGCTGGACGGTGCCACCGAGGGTAACCTGGTGATCGTCGACTCATGGCCCGGCCAGGCACGCACGCTGTTTGGCGATCACGATCGCTTTGAGCAAACCTACTTCTCGACGTTTAAAAATCGCTACTTCAGTGGCGACGGCGCGCGCCGTGACGACGATGGCTATTACTGGATCACCGGCCGCGTCGATGACGTGCTGAACGTCTCCGGCCACCGGCTTGGCACGGCGGAGATCGAGTCCGCGCTGGTCTCGCATCCGAAAATTGCCGAAGCCGCGGTGGTGGGGATACCGCACAGCATTAAAGGCCAGGCGATCTATGCTTATATCACGCTGAATCACGGCGAAGAGCCGTCGCCAGAGCTGTACAGTGAGGTGCGCAACTGGGTGCGTAAAGAGATCGGCCCGATTGCCACGCCAGACGTGTTGCACTGGACCGATTCGCTGCCAAAAACCCGATCCGGCAAAATCATGCGCCGTATTCTGCGCAAGATCGCCGCCGGCGATACCAGCAACTTTGGCGATACTTCAACGCTGGCCGATCCGGGCGTGGTGGAGAAATTGCTCGAGGAGAAACAATCGATCACCATGCCATAACCGGCATTGACCCGGCGGAGAGTATCAGCCTGTCCCCGGCAGGCAACTCTCCGCTCTTCCATCCTTACGCCGTATGCTTTTCACCATCGCACAACCTTTATAACTAGAATATTCAGCCAGTTAAATCACGTTGCCGTGAGTTTTCTGTCTGCCTTGCCTCTGGAGAAAATGTGATGAACGAAGCCCTGAACCAACAGGAAGCCGTCTGGCAACAAATCGAAAGCAATCCGCGTTTTCAGGAGCTGGTGCACAAACGTCAGTCGTTTGCGCTGCTGCTCAGCCTCATCATGCTGGTACTGTACGTCGGCTTTATTCTGCTGATTGCCTTCGCGCCCGGCTGGCTCGGCACGCCCTTGCACGCCGGCACCAATGTGACGCGCGGCATCCCCATCGGCGTCGGCCTGATTGTGGTGTCGTTTCTGCTGACCGGCGTTTATGTCTGGCGCGCCAACGGCGAGTTTGATCGTCTGACCAAACAGATTGTCAGCGAGGTGAAATCATGAAGCGCCTGCTCTCCGCCTCGCTGGCTATCGTACCAGCCAGCGTATTTGCCGCCGATGCCATTACCGGCGCGGTGCAAAAACAGGCCACCAACTACGAAGCGATCATCATGTTCGTGGTCTTCGTGGCGGCCACGCTCGGCATTACTTACTGGGCGTCCAAACGCACCCGCTCGCGCAGCGATTACTACACTGCCGGCGGCAACATCACCGGTTTCCAGAATGGCCTGGCGATGGCCGGTGACTTTATGTCGGCCGCCTCGTTTCTCGGTATCTCCGCGCTGGTCTACACCTCCGGCTACGACGGGCTGATCTACTCGCTCGGCTTCCTCGTCGGCTGGCCCATGATTCTGTTCCTGATAGCCGAACGCCTGCGTAACCTGGGCCGCTATACCTTTGCCGATGTGGCGTCCTATCGCCTGCAGCAAAAGCCCATCCGCACCCTCTCCGCCTGCGGTTCGCTGGTGGTGGTGGCGCTGTATCTGATTGCGCAGATGGTGGGTGCCGGTAAGCTGATCCAGCTGCTGTTCGGTCTCGACTACCACATCGCGGTGGTGCTGGTCGGCATTCTGATGGTGCTGTACGTGCTGTTTGGCGGCATGCTCGCCACCACCTGGGTGCAGATTATCAAAGCGGTGCTGTTGCTGTTTGGTGCCAGCTTTATGGCCATCATGGTGATGAAAGCCACCGGTTTCAGCTTTAATACGCTGTTTACCGAGGCGATGGCGGTGCATCCGAAAGGAAGCGCAATCATGCAGCCAGGCGGTCTGGTGAAAGACCCGATCTCCGCGCTGTCGCTCGGTCTGGGCCTGATGTTTGGCACCGCCGGCCTGCCGCATATTCTGATGCGTTTCTTCACCGTCGCCGATGCACGAGAAGCACGCAAAAGCGTGTTCTGGGCCACCGGCTTTATGGGCTACTTCTACTTCCTGACCTTTATTATCGGCTTCGGCGCGATTCTGCTGGTCGGCGCTAATCCGGTCTTCAAAGACGCCAGCGGCGCGCTGATTGGCGGCACCAATATGGCGGCAGTGCATCTCTCCAATGCGGTCGGCGGCAGCCTGTTCCTCGGCTTTATCTCGGCGGTAGCCTTCGCCACCATTCTGGCGGTGGTGGCCGGCCTGACGCTGGCCGGTGCTTCGGCGGTGTCGCATGACCTGTATGCCAGCGTGATCCGCAAAGGTCAGGCCACCGAGCGTGAAGAGCTGCGGGTGTCAAAGATTACCGTGCTGGTGCTGGGCGTGGTGGCGATTGCGCTGGGCATTCTGTTTGAGAAACAGAATATTGCCTTCATGGTCGGCCTGGCGTTCTCAATTGCCGCCAGCTGTAACTTCCCGATTATTTTGCTGTCGATGTACTGGTCAAAGCTGACCACGCGCGGCGCCATGGTGGGAGGCTGGCTGGGCCTGCTGACGGCGGTGGTGCTGATGATTCTCGGCCCGACCATTTGGGTGCAGGTACTGGGACACGCAACGCCAGTCTATCCGTATGAGTATCCGGCGCTGTTCTCGATGCTGGTCGCGTTTGTCGGCACCTGGCTGTTTTCCATTACCGATCATTCCCAGCAGGGGGCGCTGGAGCGGGCGAAATTCCGCGGACAGTTTATCCGTTCACAAACGGGCGTCGGGATTTCGCAGGGGAAAGCGCATTAAGATTGAGAGGGTGCGGTGATTGACCAGGTCGCCATAAATGGCGACCCAACAGAATTTCGTAGGGTGCGCATTCATGCGCACCTGGTCCCGTCATCAGAAACGCAGCGACGCACCGACGTACGGGCCGTCGACCAGTACGTTATCTTTGCGGTCGCCTTTGTTGTTCAGCTCAATGTACTGATAGCCAACGCGGAGGTTCAGCAGCGAAATCGGCGTAAAGCTCAGGCCGCCTGAGGCTTCTTTATAGCTGTCCAGACGATCGGAGAACGCTTCCGGCGCATAGTAATATTCGCCGTACAAGCCCCACATGCTGTTGAAGTTATACTGCGCACCGGCACCCAGCGCCACGGTGAAGCCATCACGGCCATCTTCCGGATGGGTGAACAGCGCTTTCGCCGTTGGTGCCACGCGGAAATCACCCACATCCAGGTTATAACCCATACCAAGGCCGTAGGTGCTGCCGTCGTGATCGCTGCGCAGCCAGTTGCCTTTCAGAAACAGACCCGGTGAAGCGGTGCCGAGGCCAAGGTTCAGGTTGGTGCTGTGCTCACCCACGTCAACACTGCCCTCAATCGCCTGCGCGCCGCCGCTCAGCAGTGCCAGACCTAAAACGCTTCCCG
Organism: gamma proteobacterium symbiont of Lampromicra miyakona; assembly: GCF_059730895.1. Classification (NCBI taxonomy): domain Bacteria; kingdom Pseudomonadati; phylum Pseudomonadota; class Gammaproteobacteria; species gamma proteobacterium symbiont of Lampromicra miyakona. The sequence continues at coordinate 3,725,873 of NZ_AP035932.1, forward strand.
TAACAAGTTGCTTAAACATAACAAACCACTCCATGAAGGACACATAATTCGGCGCAAAGGGTAAACAGCGCGGCGACGTGACACAACTTTATTTGGAAAGCTTTACGTAAAAATGGGTTACAGCAGGCAGAAAACGGCCGCGAACGGCCGTGGAGGGATCAGAAGCGCACGGCAGCGCCGATAAACAAGCCATCCATCAGGCTTTGATCGGCATGGCCATAATCACCGTTGACGGAGAGGTAGCGATAGCCGCTGCTGAGTGATAACCACTTCGCCGGCTGGTAATAGACGCCCGCTTCCAGCTGATGCAGCGCATGCAGATTGTGGTTGGCAAAATCAGGCGACAGGCTGTAATCCAGATAGAGCCAGGTGGCCCCTGCCCGCGGCAGAGGTGCCATCAGACGAATCCCGCCATTCATGCCGCGACTTGATGTTGAGGTGGTTTTCACATCGGCCCAGAAGGCACCGATACGCGGTGCTACCTGCAGCGCGCCGAGGGAAAAGCCGTAGCCGAGGCTGGCGTCGAGCAGATGGGTTTGCTGATGACCATGCACATACTCCAGTGCTGCCTGCACGCCTGGTGCGGTGCGGTCGCTGTTAATCCGGGCTGTCCAGAAGTGGCTGCCGCCCTGCCCGCCGATCTCAGCGGCACTGGTCCCGGTGGCGGCCAGCAGCAGGCCTAATGCTAATGTGGTATTTTTCATTCTCGCTTCCTTGTTGTTTACGCGCGCAAACGGTAAGCAAAGCGAGGAAACGCTGATATGAGCCCAGGCTCAAATTTGTCCGGTTAAGCATGCCACAGCAGCTGGCCCAGCAGCGGCGCCAGCAGCACCGTGAGCACGCCGGAGAGCATCATCACCAGGCTGGAAACCACGCCCTCCTGCTGGCCAAGCTGATAGGCGCGTGCCGTGCCGGCTCCGTGCGATGCCGCGCCAAAGCCGGCGCCTTTTGCCACGCCCTGTTTAATCGCGATGCGTAAAAACAGCACGTCGCCCACCGCCATGCCAAACACGCCGGTAATTACCACGAATAGCGCGACCAAATCGGGCTGGCCGCCAATCGGCTGGGCCGCTGCCAGCGCAAAAGGCGTGGTGATGGAGCGCACCGCCAGGCTGCGCTGGATGCTCTCCGGTAACGTCAGCAGCCGCGCCAGCCATACCGAACTGCACACGGCCACCAGCGTGGCGGTGATCACGCCCGCGCTCAGCGACAGCCAGTGACGACGGATAATGTGCAGGTTTTCGTAAACCGGCACCGCAAAAGCCAGCGTCGCCGGACCCAGCAACCACAGCAGCCAGTGGCTTTCAGCGATGTAATCCTGCCAGCTGACGTGCGTCAGCAGCAGCAGCGCCACCAGCACCAGCGGCGTTAACACCAGCGGCATCAGCAGTAGTGTAGGCCTGCGCCGGTACAGGCGTTTATTGAGGTAGTAAACCAGCAGCGTCAGCGCCAGACACAACAGGCTAATGATAAAGTCAGTCACGATCGCCCTGCTTACGCGCGGCGCGCGCCAGTTCGAAGCGGTATAAGCGATCGACCACCAGCGAGGTGGCCGCCAGCACCATCAGCGTACTGACGGCGATCACCACACAGATGCGCCAGCCTTCACTGCGCAGCAGGTCGCTGTAATTCACCACCGCCACCACCGCCGGAATAAAAAACAGCAGCATTTCGGCCAGCAGCCAGTTGGCCCCGGCTTTAACCCAGCGCAGCGGCACGATACCGCTGACGATCAACAGTAACAGCAACACCATACCCACGACGTTGGCCGGTAACGGCAGATGCAGCCAGCTCACCAGCTGACCACTGGCAACGAACAGGGCGATATACAGCACCAGCTGCAGCGGCACCGTGACGCGTTGCAGGATATCCGTGGTGCGCGGACGAAGCGCGGACGCCATTTCTCTCTTCCCCTCAAAAATTCAGGGTTTCAGTATAAATCCGCGCCAGAGTGTGAAAGAAATGAATTAAAATTATTCAAACTATGCCAAAAAGGAATGCTTATGGACGTGCGTGCCCTGCGTTATTTTACCGAAGTGGTGCGTCAGCAGAGCTTTACCCGCGCGGCGGAAAAGCTGTTCGTGACGCAACCCACCATCAGCAAAATGCTGCGCCAGCTGGAAGAAGAGCTGGGCTGTACGCTGCTGCTGCGCGAGGGACGCAAGCTGCATCTCACCGACAGCGGCCAGGCGGTGTATCAGCGCGGCCTGGCGATTTTGCAGGAGTTTCATCAGCTGGAGGCGCAAATCAGTGACATCAACCAGCTGAAAACCGGTGAGCTGCGGCTGGGCATTCCGCCGATGGTCGGCATGCAGATTGCCGGATCGATCTCCGCGTTCCGCCGGCGCTATCCCGGCGTACAGCTGAAAATCTCCGAATTTGGTGGCCTGACGGTGCAGCAGGCGGTGCTGAGCGGCGGGCTGGATATTGCGCTGACCGCCTTGCCGATTGATGCGGAGCTGCCGCTGAACACGCTGGAACTGATGCGCCATCCGCTGTGCGTGCTGCTGCCGCGCAGCGCGCGCTGGCTCAACCGCACCAGCCTGACGCTGGCCGAGCTGGCTCAGCATCCCCTGCTGATCCTCAACGAAGAGTTTTCGCTTAACCGCCAGCTGATGAAAGCGTTTCAGCGCCAGGGAGTGATGCCGGATATCGCGCTGCGCAGCGCGCAGTGGGATTTTCTTGCCGCGATGGTGCAGGCGGATATGGGGCTGGCGATCCTGCCGGAGCCGATTTGCCAGCGGCTGGATAAACAGGCCTTGCTGTGGCTGCCGCTGGAGTCGGAGCTGCAGTGGCGTCTGGGGCTAATCTGGCGCGAAGGCAGTTATCTGTCGCGCAGCGCGCAGGCGTGGATTGCCTGCTGCCGTGAACACTGGCCGGATAACGCGCCACGGCTATCGCTGTAACAAAGCGGCCGCCCTGTCTGTCAGGCGGCCGCGGGATCGGAGAGCAGCAAAACGCGGCGGCTATTCCTCTTTTTCTATCAGCAACGCTTCCAGCAGGTCGAGATCGCGCAGCAGGCGCTGCATGGTCTCGTTGGAGATCTGCTGGGTGGCGCGCAGATGATAAACCTCGGCACGCTCGGCGCGCAGCGCGGTCAGGCGGAAACGGCGCTCCAGATTTTCCGCAAACAGCGCCTGTTCCATATCATCTTTGCCATCGACGCGACGACGCAGATTACCAATCACCCGCAGGCTGACCTCTTTCAGCAGCTCAGGATCGATGTTCTCTTCAGCGTCGTTTTCCAGTCGCTGCTCCATTTTGTGCAGGCTTTCGATCGCCACGCCGGCCATCGCGGCACGCGCGCTCTGGATTTCGCGACGGTGCCCCACTTTGTCGTGGCTCTCCATGCCGCGCAGCAGAATCGGCAGCAGAATCACGCCGACAAACAGCGAGAACAGAATCACGCCGGTGGCGATAAACACCAGTTCGTAGCGCGCCGGAAAAGGTTCGCCGTTGCTGAGGAACAGCGGAATCGACAGCACACCGGCCAGCGTGATAGCACCGCGCACGCCAGCAAAAGAGGCGATCAGCAGTTCACGCAGCGAGTAGCTGGAGAACTCCAGCGGCTTCTTCTTCAGCAGGCGCAGGCTGGTGCGCTTCATGATCCACAGCCAGCCGAAGCGCACGATCATCAGCGCCGCATAGACCAGCCCGACGTCGGCGAACAGCATCCACAGCTCGACGTTAGGATCGGCGTTCGCCTGAGCAATCGAGGTGGAGAGAATGTCCGGCAGCTGCAGGCCCAGCATCAGGAACACCATGCCGTTGAACACAAACTCCAGCATCTGCCATACGCTGTTGGCGCGCAGGCGCATCGCCAGCGGTGCCTGACGGATGATGCCGGAACGGGTGATGGTCATACCGGCCGCTACCGCCGCCAGAATGCCGGAGACGCCGAGGTGTTCAGCAATCAGATAAGAGGCGAACGGCAGCAGCAGCAGCAGTACGGTTTGCGTTGCCGGATCGTCACCACTCCAGCGGCTGAGCAGGCGCAGCGAACGGCCATACAGCCAGCAAACGGCGACACCGGCCACCAGGCCGCCAATCGCCACTTTAAGGAATTCGACGCTGGCGCCGCCCCAGGTGAACACCATGGTGCCCATCGCCACCGCGACGGCAAACTTGAGTGACACCAGGCCCGACGCGTCATTCATCAGCGCCTCGCCCTGAACAATCGACATGATCTTTTTCGGGATGCGCCCTTCGCCAACGATGCCGGAGAGCGCCACCGCATCGGTCGGTGACAGCACCGCCGCCAGCGCGAACGCCGGAATCAGCGGAATGCCCGGCACCAGCCAGTAAATCAGGTAGCCGATACCGACCACGGTAATCAGCACCAGCACCAGCGCCAGGCCGATAATTTCACGGCCGTGATGCAGAAACTCGTTGATCGGCGTTTTCCAGCCATCGGCAAACAGCAGCGGCGGAATAAACAGCACGAGGAACAGTTCGGGGTCAAAATCGACGTGCAGACCAAAGGTTGGCCAGGCCAGCAGCGCGCCGGCCGCGATCTGTACCAGCGGGAGCGGGATCTGAAACGGCAGGATACGTGCCGCAACGCCGGACAGCGAAACCACCAGCGTCATGATGAGAATAGTAAAGAAGATTTCCATGCTTTCCTTAGGCGAATCATATTAATCGAAGCGATGTTGCGTCGGAAAGTGTAAAACAAAACGCCGCCCGGCGGGGCTACCCGATGTGCGGCGTGTGCGATAAAGAGAATAATCCGGACTGACGCCCGGATTGCGGTCAGATAGCCCAGCCGCCCGCGTAGAACGCCACCAGCGCCACAGCAATCACCACCGTGCCAGCGTTGAGCTTGCGCCACTCGCCGGCAAACAGGCGGCCAATCACCAGCGCGGCAAAGCCGAGCATGATGCCGGTGACGATGTTGCAGGTCAGTACGATGAATACCGCCGTCAGCAGGCCAGACATCGCATCGACGAAATCATTGAAGTCGATTTTGGCCACGTTGCTCAGCATCAGCAGGCCGACATACATCAGCGCGGGTGCGGTGGCATAGGCCGGAACCAGATAAGCCAGCGGCGACATAAACAGAATCAGCAGGAACAACAGACCCACGACAATCGCCGTCAGGCCGGTTTTACCGCCGGCGGCAGTACCCGCAGCGGACTCGATATACACTGCGGCGGGCGAAGCACCCACCAGTCCGGCAAACAGGCTGCTGATAGAGTCGGTGGTCAGCGCGCGACCACCGTTGATAATCTGGCCCTCTTTATCCAGCAGGTTCGCCTGCCCGGCCACCGCACGAATGGTGCCGGTGGCGTCAAACACCGCGGTCATCACCAGCGCCAGCACGCTCGGCAACACCACCGGCTGCAGCGCGCCCATGATATCCAGGCTAAACATTGCCGACTGGCCGCTGGCATCACGCAGGCTCGGCATGGCAAACAGCCCCTGCCACTTTACCGCCGGGTCGAAAATCAGCCCAAGCAGCGAAATCGCAATGATGGTCAGCAGAATGCCGCCCGGTACCCGCCGTTTTTCCAGACCAAAAATCGCCGCCAGCCCGATCAGCGCCATGATCACCGGGAAAGAGGTGAAGTGACCAAGCGCCACCGGCAGGCCTGCCGCCGGGTTTTTTACCACCAGACCAATGCCATCGGCGGCAATCAGCAGCAGAAACAGGCCGATACCGACGCCCGTGCCGTGCGCCACGCCCATCGGCAGGTTACGCAGAATCCACGCGCGAATGCCGGTTACGGAAATCAGCGTGAACAGCAGGCCCATCAGGAAGACCGCGCCCAGCGCCACCGGCACGCTAATGTGCTGGCCCAGTACCAGGCTGAACGCGGTGAAGGCGGTCAGGGAGATGGCACAGCCAATCGCCATCGGCAGGTTGGCCCACAGTCCCATGATGAGGGAGCCAAAGCTGGCCACCAGACAGGTAGCGACAAACACCGCCGTCGGTGAGAAGCCCGCTTTACCGAGCATGCCAGGCACCACGATGACCGAATAGACCATCGCTAAAAAGGTGGTGAGGCCAGCCAGCACTTCCTGCCGCACGCTGCTGCCGCGTGCTGAAATGTGGAACCAGGCGTCCAGTTTTCCCCTGGCCGGGCGTGATTCGCCAGACATAGTTATTCCTCTGTGTTTTTTAAGATATAGGTCACCGCGCGGCTCGCGTTTGCGCATCATCCTGGTGAAGATGTCTCAGAGAGAAAAGCAGGCAAACGATTACGTGGCCGCGTATTCCAGGTCAAAAAGGGGTGACGCGGAAAAAAGGCAAACGATTATCTGGCGTTTGGGGTGGCGTTTTCAACTGCTAATCACCTGGCAGGCAGGATAATGCGCAGCTCTGGCGCCATTATGGCTGGCGTTACGCTAGCGGGAGCAGGAAATCATGGAGGAAAAAGGCTGGCATTTCAGATGGTTTGCTGCGGTGCCGCGACAGCGCGTCGCGGCGTCCTGTTTCGTTGCGTTACCGCTGCGCCTCAGCCGTTATTGAACTGAATCGGGCCGCCCTGCTCCAGCGCGCGCTGCCACGCGGCGCGCTGCTGCATATTCTCCAGCCAGCGCGCCGTGGCGGGCATCTCACCCAGCGCGCCGCGCATCTGCAACGCCAGCAGCGGAAAACTCATCTGCACATCGGCAATGCTGAAGCGTGAACCGGCAAAAAAGCGCTGCTGGCTCAGATGCTGCTCAATCACGCGCCCGTGGAGCGCCAGCTGCTTGTTCAGCCACGCTTTCTGAATGCCTTTACTCAGCGCCACGCCGGCCGGGCGCAGCAGCCATGGCACCGGCTTTTTGCCCAGTTGCGCAAACACCAGCTTCATCACCAGCAGCGGCATCAGCGAACCTTCAGCATAGTGCAGCCAGTAGCGCGCCTGAATTTGCTCCTCTTCCTCATGCAGCGCTAGCAGATGCTCGCTGTCGTATTTCAGCTGCAGATATTCGAGGATGGCGCCCGATTCGGCGATCACCCGATTGCCATCGGTAATCACCGGCGATTTCCCCAGCGGATGCACTTTCTTTAATTCGTCCGGCGCCAGCAGGGTATTTTCCCGCTGATAGCGTTTGATTTGATACGGCACCGCCAGCTCTTCCAGCAGCCACAGCACCCGATGAGAACGGGAGTTTTCCAGATGGTGAACGGTAATCATGCGCGATTCCTTGCTGCTAAGGGTTGGCATCTAGTATAGCGGATTAACGCTGCGGCTCGTCCTGTTGCGGATCGAGCAGGACCGCTCCGGAGCCCTGCTGCCCCAGACGGTCACCCGGATTGCGCAGTGGACAGTCGCGCATCGACAGGCAGCCGCAACCAATGCAGCCGTCAAGATCGTTGCGCAGACGCGTCAGGGTTTCGATGCGTTTATCCAGCTCTTCGCGCCAGTGCTGCGTCAGCGCGTCCCACTCCTGCGTCGACATGCGCTTATTCGCCGGCACGTGCATCAGGCTGTCGCTGACCGTCGCCAGCGGAATCCCGATGCGCTGCGCAATTTTGATGATCGCCACGCGGCGCAGCACATCACGGCTGTAGCGGCGCTGATTACCGCCATTGCGCGTGCTGCTGATCAAGCCTTTGCTTTCATAAAAGTGCAGTGCCGATACCGCCACGCCGCTGCGTTTCGCCACTTCGCCCGGCGTCAGCACCGGTTTCGGGTAATTGCGTTCTTTTTTCATTTAGGGCCTTTACCTCAAGTTAACTTGAGGAATTATACTCGCACCCCAGCAAAACAGCGAATTTCAAACCAGGCGATAACCTTGCAGAAGGAACAGGCTATGATGCAACAGGAAATCATCCATTCACTGACTAACTGGATCGATCAGAATCTGGATAAAACATTGTCGATTGATGAAGTGGCGGCAAAATCGGGTTACTCGAAATGGCACCTGCAGCGTATGTTCCGTACGGTTACGAAACAAACGCTGGGTGGTTATATTCGTGAACGCCGTCTCACGCTGGCCGCCGAAGCCTTGCGTCAGACGCAGCGTCCGGTATTCGACATTGCGATGCAGTACGGCTACGACTCGCAGCAGACCTTTTCGCGCGTGTTCCGCCGTCAGTTCTCGCAAACCCCTACCGCTTATCGTCACAGCATGCGTCGCCAGGCAATGGTGCAGCGTCCGCGTCTGGTCAACTTTGACTGCAGCGAAGGCATGAACAGCTTTGCCCAGCGCACCACCGGCGAGTGCTGCCCGGTACGCTGAAGTCAGTGCGCCCCACGCGGGCGCGCCTTTCCCCTCCTCTTCACCTTCCTCCAGCCCTTTCTTTGCCTGCCATACCAGGTCTAAATTTTGTTCAAATTTTCAAATCCAGTGATATAATGTGACCCAAGTCACAGATTCAAGCTGTATTAAGACGACAGAAGGGCTTCCCTGACCTCCCTTTTCTGCCGCCAGTGATGTCCGATGAATGTCAGGGATATTACTGATCTCAAGAGGTTTTTCGCCAATGGCTACGTTAACTACCAGTCTGATCGTCATGCGTTGGGAACTACTCAGCGCGCTAATGATGTTCTTCGCCAGCACCATGAAAATTAAATTGCGTCAGAACAGCCACCACGTGATGGCGCTGATGTGCGGCGGCGTGGGCGTAGCGATGTCATGCTGGTTTGTTACCGGTCTGCTCGGCATTACGCTGAGCATGGAAAACGTGCATAACTTTATGTCCATCACCAAAGAAGCGTTTATTCAGGTGATGAGCCAGACACCAGCCGACTGGCCAATGCCGTAAACGCGGCGCATAAAAAACCCCGCTAAGCGGGGTTTTTTATTTTGCTGTGTGATTTCAAATTTTCTTCAATACGGCTGGAAGTGGCACTTCCGGCACCGTGACGTCCGATCTCTGCGTATCGCGACGATCCTGAATCCACATATCACCCATCATCTGATTAAGTCCCCGATCCAACCCGGTGACCAGCCCGGCGCCTGGCGTGAACGTCAGCTCACCGAAGTAGATCTGTTCGCCATCGATATACCAGTCCACGCGCACATAATCGAAGTCGCTGGCCAGCGTTTTACTCAGCGCCAGCGCGTGCTGCAGCTGTGGCAGCAGCGGTGACACATCCAGCCCGGTATCACGAATTTTGTGATACGCCTCGTTAAGATTGTTGACGTAAAAGTTCATCGACAGCAGCGGATTACAGCGGTTGTAGATCACCTGCAGCACATATTCAAAATTGCCGTCGCGCTTGTTGAACATGTGAAACTTGTAATCGATCGGCGCGGTTTTGCCATCGCCGATGTACTTCTCTACCAGAATGCGCGGCTTAATATAGCGATAGTGAATCTCGCGCGCCTCGTTGGCGAAGTCGGTCTTCAGCCAGCGCTGGCAGTCGCTGATAATCTGCTGTTTTTTCAGCGCATCCGGTTCTTCCAGCAGGATCTCGACCATGTTGGAGCCGTGATTCGGCTTAATAACCGTGTTCTTCCAGCTCGGCAGCGTATGCAGTGAGTGCGGATCGCTGGTCTCATAAACCAGCGGAATCAGATACTCACTGCCCACCTTTTCGGCAATGTACTCACGCACCGAAAACTTGTCCGACAGGCGGCCATAACACTGGTAGTCGCCGTAGACGAATTTGCGATACAGCACTTTCTCATTGAACACCTTCGGCTGACGCAGGTTCGGCAGCTTACGGAATTTGTGAAAGTAGTAGATGCGATCCTGGTAAGCCCAGGGCATCTTTTTGATGAAATACTGTACGCTTCTTCTGAGTTCGTCTTTCAACCTGATCATATCTGACCTCATTTGTAGGTTTTGTAGTTGAGTGAGGAAACCTGAATTTTTTGGATGACGCCGTTTTTGAAGAAGTAATTCATTACGGTCAGGGACAGTAACTCCGTGATGAAGACGCTCCAGGCGGCACCCATGATGCCGTAGCCCTGGATCAGCCACCACGACAGCGGCAGGCTGATGACCATCAGACAAATGATCTTCTTCAACAGATAGTTAAACCCGCCCTCTTTCACCATGTAGCGATAAGCGACGGTCCCCATTGCCGAAAAGCAGGTTGCTAACGACAGTAACGTAATGAGACTTCCGGACTGTGTGTACTCGTGACCATATAAAGCGATGATGATTTTTTCGCCGTACAAGGCGATCACCGCTAATAACAGCAATGAAACTCCCATGACATAGCCGTTCAGCCGCGCGGTGAGCTTGATCGCGGCTGCTCCACGCTCGCGGAAAATCTCCGAGAAGCAGGAAGTGATGATGGCAACCGGGATAAAAATCCAGGAAGCCGAAATGGTATTCGCGGCGGCGAACAGGCCAAGGTCGCGCGCTGAGGCGATGCCCGCGAGGAACATCTGTGCGGCTTTCACCTGCACCGAGATAAAGATGCTGGAGATGGCCAGCGGCAGGCCGGCATACATCAGGTAGCGCAGGTAGGTGGTGCGCTTGTCCTGCGGCGGTGCCAGATCCTGATGTTCGCGATAGAAATTGACGCGCTTGATGGCGTACGGCACCAGTGTGACGGCCACAATCGAGGCGGTGAGCCACAGTGGATTGAGATGCAGCCAGGCGATGGTGAAGCTCATGGCAAAGCCCAGCAGCAAGCCGGCCGAGTTAGCAATGGTATTGAGCCGCGACGCCAGTCGCGCATTGTTATAAACGCTGAACGTGTCCTGGGTGACAAACACCGACGAGATAAACGAGGCCAGTGCAAACGCAAGGAAGTTTTCCTGCATGTTGTACCAGACCCAAATCAACACCGGGATTGATGTCAGCAACAGCAGCACCAGGCGCATGGTCCGCGCCACGGTCATCAGCCGCAGGCCTTTCGGCGCACTTTTGCTGATGCGCTTGAACAGGATGGTTTCGGTACCAAAAATCGCCACGGTTTGCACCATGGAGAACAGCGAGGTCGAAAACGCCATTTGACCAAACACCGTTGGGCCAAAGGATTTTGCCACGTAGGAGGTCACAAATATGACGCCGAATACCGAGACGATCTTCTCAGACATCATCCAGGCGGCATTAGACATTACGCTCAATTTCATTGACTGGTCCTTAGTATTACGTACAGCAACTGCTTTTCGGTACAACGTCCTTGAAATGAATTAACAAGCGCTCAGTGGGCCTGACACAATTTAATAACTTCAAACCAGGCTGGTCCGAAAAATGAGACTCGCGTCAGAGTTTAGCGATTAAATTCAGGAAAATTCCGATTAAACCTGGTGCGAAGCCCGATGGATGTAAACGATTTCAACCCGAATTCAGGACAAAAGTTCACAGGCATATCCTGAGTTTTTTGCAAGCAGGCTATGCCGAATTTCCAATGATTGTCGTATTTTTCTGCATTTGGGATGGAATGAATCTATATCAAAAACCCAGCACCAGGAAGGCGTTCAATGGCATTCAGAATAAAATAAGATTTATCCCATGATGATATTTATTCTAAATAACTTAATTTAACCCTCGCAATTCTAATCGCGCACTTTAATACTGCATTAATACCGTTTTTGCAGTACCAGATATTAATACAGTAATTCTCATCCACTAATTGATAAGAAAGGTAAGAGCATTTATGAGAAAGTCACGATATAGCGAAGAGCAAATCACAAATGCCATTAAAGCTTCTGAAACGGGAGTGAAAGTCAGGGAGATTTGTGAGGAGCTGGGCATTTCCGAGGCCACCTTCTATAGCTGGAAGAAGAAGTTCTCCGGGCTTTCTTCAGAGGAGGGTCGCAAAATCAAGGAGTTGGAGGATAAACTGCAGAACCTTACGCGCGAGCTGCAGACCCTGAGCTCCGACAAGGAGATGCTGCAAAGCGTGCTGAAAAACTTCTTCACTACGAATGAAAAGCGTCAGGCGGTCAACTTCCTGCAAACCACTTTCGACATCGGTACCCGTCGCAGCTGTCGTTTACTGGATATTAGCCGTAGCGTTTATCATTACCCTTCCGGTTCCGATAATCGCTAATACCATTGAGGCCGATGTTATATGACTTAATGCTGAGATTTGTTCTTACCAGAAGAGATGAAGATCATTAAATTCGGCATTCGCTACATAACAATTCGAACCACTTTTTCCTGATGAATGCCATCACGGAATCACTTCCTTTTTTGCGGTAAAATTGATTCACACCAGCAAAAGCCTCGCGTTTCAAGCCATTTAGACTTAGCCCAATCTCATTTTGGTGAGATTGGTGCTTAGTCTATTACTTCACGATTACTAATAATCAGTCCTGATCACAGACAATTCTGTTAAGCGTTAATGAACAACACGGTGTAACCGCTCACACATTGGCTCAGTTTTAAACTGGATCTGGCCGCTGCGTTTATGATCGCTTTGACGATCAGCGCTAGTCGGTTAACTCTTAAACCACACCAGGAATACTCCGGTTCAAAAACGTTATGATGTTTAAACTATAAAGCCGAAAAACGGTTATCCACGGTAAATACTGCGCTTAAATCCATCGTCATCTTTAATCTTTTTTTCTGGCAGCTGTTGGGAATCATTCTTAACAATGCCGGTAACGCTTAAGGCTAAGGTGGCTTCTCACGCTGGTATTTCAGTGCCACAGCCGGGTAAAAATCCGATTGGCGGAGAGTTTTTTACGCGCTAAACCGGCGAATTGTTGCCCGATATGCGCTTTTTTTATCCCTCCGGAACGCTAAAAGGCACCCAGAGTCGACCTTTTACCGTGCTGACGGCAGGAAGTTTTATAGCGGAAGAGAATGAAAACCGGGCGGCTGTAGCGCTCGTCGGTTATATAGCGTGCGCGTGGCGGCCAGTATCAGGTCACTGAGGCGGGATTATCGGCTGGTCAAATTCCTAAAATATCAGGGGAAAGCGCTGCTGAGTGGATCACTCAGCAGCGAGGCAGGGTTAAGGAAGCGCGGTCAGCCGCTGCGGTTTAATGCGCATGGCATAGATCACGCCAACAATCAGACAGCCGATACCGATGCTGGTGAGCAGCGGTGGCCAGCTCTGGCGGTAAATAAAGGTCCACAGCAGGCCAGAGAGCGTTTCGAATACGATGAGCGGCCCCATCACCACCGTTGGCAAACGCTGACTGGCGGCATTCCAGCACAGCGCCGCCAGCCATGAGCAGAACAAACCAATCGCCAGCATCAGCCAGATAAAACGCGCCGGCTGCGGGCCGAACGGCAAAGCGAAATCGGGCTGCTGCCAGTGAATCTGCAGGCTCACCAGCCCATAAAACACCAGCGCCAGCGGCAATGTCACCAGCCCCTGCGCGGTGGCCCAGCTCGACGGTTTATGCTGAGGGTGTTCGCGCAGCCAGCGCGCATTGCGCAGCGGATACCAGGTCCAGCACACCACTGCCAGCACCGCCAGCAGCAGGCCACTCAGGTAGCCCCAGAGATCAAATGCCGGCCCCTGCCCGTGCAGTTCCGCCGCGTTAACGCAGCCCAGCCCGGCAGCAATGATGACCAGCGCGGGCATCAGCCGGCGCCATGGCAGGCGCCCTTCGAGATGGCCGTAACAGAGGTTAGCGGTGACGGTGATCACCACCGGCAGCGTGCCGATGATCATGGTTGATACCGGTGCGCCGGTGCGCTGAATCGCACTGGCGAGGCAGGCGTAATAGAGCAGATTGCCCACCAGCGACAGCTTCACCGCCTCCGTCCAGTCCGGGCGCGTCAGCTGTTTTAGCCGGCGCCGGCTGAGCCACGCCAGCGGCAGCACCACCAGACCAAAGGCAACATAGCGACCCGCTGATTGCAACGTGCCCGGATAATCGGGTATCAGCAGCGGCCCGACAAAAATCATGCCCCACATCAGCCCCGCCGCGAGGGCAAACACTATTCCTGCAAACATACACCTTTCCTTTATCTTTAATCCGCCACAGTGTGGCGCAGGAAAAGGTGAAAGGCTTGTAGCAGATTGCGGTTAACGTCCGCTGAACACCTGCTTTTGATAGCGTCCCGGCGTGATGCCGTAGCGATGGGCAAACGCCCGCGTCAGATGCGCCTGGTCGGTGAGGCCAACCGCCGCCGCCACGCTCGCGGCGCTCTCGCCCTGCGCCAGCCGCTGTTTGGCTTCGAACAGGCGGAAGGCCATCAGCATTTGATGGGGAGTAACGTGAAAGTGTTGTTTGAAACTGCGCAGAAAATGCCACGGCGACAGCGATACCAGCGCCGCCAGCTCCTCCAGCCGCACCGGCTCTGCCAGATTATCGCGCAGCCAGGCTTTTACCACATCAAACCGGTGGGCGCCTTCGCGCGGCCGCGCGACGCCCTGCTGCGCCAGCGGACGCAGCCACTCCAGCAGATCCAGCAGCGCGCCCTGCCGCTCGAGCGCACTTTGCGCCTGCCACATCTGTGCCAGCGCATGGGAGAAAGGTTGTGCCAGACGCGTATCGGTGCGCAGCGCATCGCTGAACCACCAGTTGCGATCGCCGGTCAGCCGATCCATCTCCGCCGGATCGATATAGATCATGCGATAACGCCAGCCTTCGGCGCAGGCCGATTCACCGGTGTGCAGTTCATCGGGATTCATCATCACCAGCGAATGCACCGGCGCGACATAATTGGTGCCGCGGTAGCGAAAGCGCTGCGCGCCGGATTCGATGGTGCCAATCCCGAAGGCTTCGTGGGTATGGGGCTCAAAAGCGTAGCGGGAGATGTGCGCCTGATAAAGCTCAATGCCCGGCAGCTCAGCAAAGTGCTGAAACTGCGCACGATCCTGCTCACAGGGAAAGACTTCGGGAACCACCGTCACCACACACCTCCATACGCTATCAGGCAGTAAGCATGCGCGGCGCGCACAAAAAAAGCAAAGCCCAATCGCTTTACGCGCCTACCCCTTCAGCGCGACACTGGGGCCTGACCTATAAAGGAGGCGACAATGGCACAACGGGTGGTAATGGTAGTGGATATGCAAAATGGCGTGCTGGCAACGCCGCGTTACGACCGCGCCGGACGCTGCGCGCGCATTAATCAGCTGATGGCCGCCGCCGATCAGGTCATTTTTATTCAGCATAGCGGGCCGGATTTAGCCGCTGACTCCGCAGACTGGCACATAGTCGCCGAACTGGAACAACCCGCCGGCGCGCTTTACATCACCAAAACTGCCTGCGACAGCTTCTGGCAAACCGGGCTCGCGGCGCAGCTTGAACAGCATCAGATTGAAAGCTTTGTCATTTGCGGCTGCGCCACCGATTATTGCGTCGATACCACCATCAAAGTCGGGGCCAGCCTTGGCTATCACATCACCGTGGCGGCCGACGCCCACACCACCGCCGATCGCACTTATGTGTCAGCGCAGCAGCTCATTAATCAGCACAACGAAGTGTGGGCAGATTTGATCATGCCGGGCAATCCGGTGCGGGTTAAAACCACGGAAGAATTACTGCGGGAGTGGCGCGCGCATTAAGGGTTGCGCTATTGAAATAATCTGACAAGTGTCAATAATACAACATGACACTTGTCTGTATGGAGTTTTTCAGATGCGAGCTTATATTCCTCAGCCTGGAGCCAATGACAACGCGCTGTGGCGGGTTGCTGGCCTGCCTCCACGTGGTATTGAGTTAACGCGTATGCTGGAAGCCGGTTTGCCGGTGGCCGTCATTGATGATATCCGTCACTGGTCGGCCATGACGCGCGCCGAAATCATGAAGGTCACAGGGATTAATGAACGCAACATTGCCCGTCGTAAAAGCACGGGTAAAAGTCTGTCACCCGACGAGAGTGAACGTGTCGCCCGCTTCGTCCGCGTGATGGATGCCGCCGTTCAGCTTTTTGCTGGTAATAAAGAAGAGGCCACCCAGTGGCTGAGCCGACCGGTGAAAGGGTTAGGCAATGTTGCGCCCATCACCTTACTGACGACGGAGAGCGGTGCGCTGGATGTTCTCGATCTGATCGGTCGTCTGGAGCACGGTGTTTTCTCGTGATTTTTTATCGGCTGACGAAGAGCCAGTATGCGGCTGAAGCCTGGTCCGGTTATGGGGCAAAACAGTATGGTGGACGCTGGAATCATAAAGGCTATCCCACCATTTATGTTGCCACGTCGGTGTCACTCGCAGCACTGGAAGTGCTGGTCCATATCGGAAGAGAGTCGGTGCTGGATGAGTACACCTTATTCAGTATCGACATCCCGGATGCTGAAGTTGCCTATCTTGCTGAAGCATTTTTACCGCCGGACTGGCGTCATGATCCAGCGCCACTGTCGACAATGGATCTCGGCACCGGCTGGCTGCAATCCGCTGAAGGCGCCGCGCTGATGCTACCTTCAACGATTATCCCGATGGAAAACAAAGCAATATTAAATCCGCTTCATCATTCTTTTAAAAGCGCTCTTACCAGAGTGAAAGAATTACCTTTTGTCTTTGATCAACGCCTTATAAAGGGATGATTTTTCCTCGCGTAAAAGGACATTAAATGAAAACAGCAAAATTAACCGCTAAAAGAATAATTTACTTTTACTACGCAGTCATTTATTACTTTTGTATTTCAATAACTTTGTTAGCCAAAATAGAAACAGTTAAAAGAAGTATAACAGCGTTAGTATTGTTTTTATTTTCTCTGATCATTTTTTTACATTTATGGCTAAAGGATTTTTCAGAAGCCCATCCCACAAAGGCATTATTAAGAGCCCTAAGCACAGAAAGATAATAACGCAATACAACTCCAGCATTGTATTAGCACTTTATTCTTCAATTATTTTTTTCTGTGCTATCTTATCTTATCTTTTTCAGACCGAAAAAACAGTTTCACTTTTATTGTTAATAAGCTCGACAGTATTACTTTTCCTTTCTTCCAGCGTCTTCCTTTCTGAAAGTAACATCTACAACCAGCATTACAAAAGTGCCACGTCATGGATAGTTAAAATCGGCTGGATAGTAGGCTCCTTCTACGCCTATGCGCAAGCCAGACACGATTTTATGAACATCGCCGATTTAACTTATGACCAGACTGCATCACGCTTTTGTGTCATTCTCTATGCGGGCTTGATTCTCATGACATATGTTTCACTGGCAGTTACCTCTGCAGGGGTAGCTTTATTTTTCTTCGAAAAAACCAGCACCAACGTCAATAAAAAAGATATTATTATTATTAGAGACTCATTCCCTCTATTTATCCCACTAACCATGACAGCCATTGTCACTCTATTAATAATAACATCTAATTTAAAGCTAGTATTTAATACTGCTCTAAACATCAGTATTCCTGTGGATGCTACCGAAACATTCAAATGTAATGATGCATCAATGATGCTTGCAGGAAAAGGAGAAAAATATTACCTACTACTTAATGAAGGTGAATATCGTGTTTTTACACATAGAAATGAAAATTGGTACAGTTCAAGATTAACCTGTCTTAAAGAAAAACCTTATTTCGAAACATCTGAAATAAAAAACAAGGAAGACATCATTAAAAGTAACTTTGAAAACCTAAAGAAAAATGCACTGGATAATTTCAATGCAATAATTAAATAGAAAATAATAAAAAAACCCTCGCAGAAGCGAGGGCTGGATAACGCGTTGATCGGTACGCCAATCAGAACGGGATATCGTCGTCGAAATCCATTGGTGGTTCGTTGTTCGCCGGTGCGCTCTGCTGCTGTGGACGCTGCTGCGCGCCGCCGCTGAACTGGTTGCCCCCACCCTGCGGCTGCTGCGGCTGGCCCCAGCCGTTATTGTTGCCGCCGCCCTGGCCGCCCATGGGTGCGCCACCGCCATTGCCGCCCTGCTGACGACCACCCAGCATCTGCATGGTGCCGCCCACGTTCACCACCACTTCGGTGGTGTATTTGTCCTGGCCGCTCTGGTCCTGCCATTTACGGGTGCGCAGCTGGCCTTCAATGTAGACCTGCGAACCTTTACGCAGATATTCGCCGGCGACTTCGGCCAGCTTGCCGAACAGCACGACGCGGTGCCATTCGGTGATCTCTTTGTTTTCACCGGTTTGCTTGTCGCGCCAGCTCTCTGACGTGGCCAGCGTAATGTTGGCTACCGCGCCACCATTCGGCATGTAGCGCACTTCCGGATCCTGACCCAGATTCCCGACAAGAATCACTTTGTTTACGCCACGACTGGCCATGTTGCTGTCTCCCGATGAGTTGATGCTAAAAGTCTAAGCGAAAAATTGTATCACGTCACAATGACGCTTCCCACTTTCGAGCGGGATTCCAGTTTTTCGACCGTGACAGGATAGCAAAAACACTGGATATTTATTCAGTTTATTTTTTGTGCCATAATGATGCGTTTCTGCTGGTCGTGCTGGCAAGGCATGGCGAGCGTTGCCTAATCCGGGAAAGGTGAATGGATAAGATTGAAGTCCGCGGTGCTCGCACCCATAATTTGAAGAATATCAACCTGATCATCCCACGCGACAAGCTCATTGTAGTGACCGGTCTGTCGGGTTCCGGTAAGTCTTCGCTGGCGTTTGATACGCTGTATGCCGAAGGCCAGCGCCGCTATGTTGAATCGCTTTCTGCCTATGCGCGCCAGTTTCTTTCCTTAATGGAGAAACCGGACGTAGACCACATTGAGGGGCTGTCGCCTGCCATTTCCATTGAGCAGAAATCGACGTCGCACAACCCGCGCTCGACCGTCGGCACCATCACTGAAATTCATGACTACCTGCGTCTGCTGTTTGCCCGCGTGGGTGAGCCGCGCTGTCCGGATCATAACGTCACGCTGGCGGCACAAACCGTCAGCCAGATGGTCGATCAGGTCCTGGCGCAGGAAGAGGGTCGGCGCCTGATGCTGCTGGCACCGGTGGTAAAAGATCGCAAAGGCGAGCACACCAAAACGCTGGAAAATCTGGCGGCGCAGGGCTACATCCGCGCACGTATCGATGGCGAAGTGTGCGATTTGTCGGATCCACCCAAGCTGGAGCTGCAGAAGAAACACACCATTGAGGTGGTGATCGATCGTTTCCGCGTGCGTGACGATCTGGCGACGCGTCTGGCCGAATCCTTTGAAACGACGCTGGAACTGAGTGGCGGCACAGCGATCGTCGCGGATATGGACGATCCCGATACCGAAGAGATGCTGTTCTCGGCTAACTTTGCCTGCCCGGTGTGCGGTTACAGCATGCGTGAGCTGGAGCCGCGCCTGTTCTCATTCAACAACCCGGCCGGTGCCTGCCCGACCTGTGACGGCCTCGGCGTTCAGCAATATTTCGATCCCGATCGCGTGGTTCAAAATCCGGAGCTGTCGCTGGCCGGTGGCGCCATTCGCGGCTGGGATCGCCGTAACTTCTACTATTTCCAGATGCTGCGCTCGCTGGCGGAACATCTGGATTTCGATGTCGAAGCGCCGTTCAATAGCCTGAGCGACAAAGCGCGCGAAGTGATTCTGTACGGCTCCGGCAAAGAGAACATTGAGTTCAAATATATCAACGATCGCGGCGATACCTCGGTGCGTCGTCATCCGTTCGAAGGCGTGCTGCATAACATGGAGCGCCGCTACAAAGAGACGGAATCCAACGCGGTGCGCGAAGAGCTGGCGAAGTTTATCAGCAACCGCGCCTGCGCCAGCTGTGAAGGGACGCGCCTGCGTCGTGAAGCGCGCCATGTGTTCGTGGAAGACACCAACCTGCCGACCATCTCGGATATGAGCATCGGCCACGCCATGGACTTCTTCCGCAATCTGAAGCTGAGCGGTCAGCGCGCCAAAATCGCCGAGAAAGTGCTGAAGGAAATTGGTGACCGTCTGAGCTTCCTGGTCAACGTCGGCCTGAATTATCTGTCGATGTCGCGTTCAGCGGAAACGCTGTCCGGCGGTGAAGCACAGCGTATTCGTCTGGCGAGCCAGATTGGTGCCGGTCTGGTTGGCGTCATGTACGTACTGGATGAACCGTCCATCGGACTGCATCAGCGCGACAACGAGCGCCTGCTGTCGACGCTGATTCACCTGCGCGATCTCGGTAATACCGTGATCGTGGTTGAGCATGATGAAGACGCGATTCGCGCCGCTGACCATATTATCGATATCGGTCCGGGCGCTGGCGTGCACGGCGGCCAGGTGGTAGCCGAGGGCGATGTGCATGCCATCATGGCGCACGAAGATTCTCTCACCGGTCAGTTCCTCAGCGGCAAGCGTGAAATCGCGGTGCCGGCAGAGCGGGTGAAAGGCGATCCGTCCAAAGTACTGAAACTGAGCGGCGCGCGTGGTAATAACCTGAAGGATGTCACGCTGACGGTTCCGGTTGGGCTGTTTACCTGTATCACCGGCGTGTCCGGTTCCGGCAAATCAACGCTGATTAACGATACGCTGTTCCCGATTGCGCAGCGCCAGCTGAATGGTGCTACCAGCGGTGAAGCTGCACCGTATCGCGAGATCGCCGGGCTGGAGCATTTCGATAAAGTGATCGACATCGATCAGAGCCCGATCGGCCGGACCCCGCGCTCAAACCCGGCCACTTACACCGGGATTTTTACCCCGGTGCGTGAACTGTTTGCCGGCGTGCCGGAAGCGCGTTCGCGTGGCTACAATCCGGGCCGCTTCAGCTTTAACGTGCGCGGCGGCCGCTGTGAAGCCTGTCAGGGCGACGGCGTGATTAAGGTCGAAATGCACTTCCTGCCGGACATTTATGTACCGTGCGATCAGTGCAAAGGCAAACGCTATAACCGCGAAACGCTGGAGATTAAATACAAAGGCAAGAGCATTCACGAAGTGCTGGAGATGACCATCGAAGAGGCGCGTGAGTTCTTTGATGCGGTACCTGCACTGGCGCGTAAGCTGCAGACGCTGATTGATGTCGGTCTGTCGTACATTCGTCTTGGCCAGTCGGCAACCACGCTGTCCGGCGGTGAAGCGCAGCGCGTTAAGCTGGCGCGTGAGCTGTCGAAGCGCGGCACCGGTCAGACGCTGTACATTCTAGATGAACCGACCACCGGCCTGCATTTTGCCGACATCCAGCAGCTGCTGGAAGTGCTGCATCAACTGCGCGATCAGGGCAATACCATCGTGGTCATTGAGCACAACCTCGACGTGATCAAAACCGCTGACTGGATTGTCGATCTCGGTCCGGAAGGCGGCAGCGGCGGTGGTGAAATCCTGGTGGCCGGCACGCCGGAAACCGTGGCACAGTGCGAAAAATCGCATACTGCACGCTTCCTCAAGCCGATGCTGAAAAAGTAGGTTTAACGCGCCGCACCCGCTGTTGCGGCGCGTTTTTTCTGATCTCGCCGCGGCTCACCGCTCCGGTTGCTTACCAGCCGGTGCGATTGTCTGAATGCCTTAGCAAATGCAGAAACAGGCAAGAAACAGACAACTTCAGGCATATACGCATCGCGTC
Source organism: gamma proteobacterium symbiont of Lampromicra miyakona (assembly GCF_059730895.1). Classification (NCBI taxonomy): domain Bacteria; kingdom Pseudomonadati; phylum Pseudomonadota; class Gammaproteobacteria; species gamma proteobacterium symbiont of Lampromicra miyakona. The sequence goes on from NZ_AP035932.1 coordinate 3,747,060, forward strand.
CCGCTGACTATTCTTACTGCGTTCCTTTTTGGCGCCGCTGACGCGCCTCTGTCCTTCAGTGTCATCACTGAACGGACCCCTCGCAAAAAATACTCACGACACATCTGACTGGAGACACCATGAATATTACGCATGCCTATGCCGCACAGGACGCGAAAGCCAAACTCGCCCCGTTCGATTATAAGCCGCGCGAACTGCGCGCTCATGATGTGCAGATTGAAGTGTTGTACTGTGGCGTCTGCCACTCGGACCTGCACCAGGCGCGCAACGAATGGCGCAACACCGTATTCCCGGTGGTGCCAGGCCATGAAATCGTGGGTCGCGTCACCGCCGTTGGCGCGCACACGCACAAATATAAAGTGGGCGATTTAGTCGGCGTCGGCTGTATGGTCGACTCCTGCCGCAGCTGCCCAAGCTGTCAGGAAGGACTCGAGCAGTACTGTGAAAACGGCTTTGTTGGCACTTACAACGGCCAGGATCGTGAAACCGGCGCCATCACCTACGGCGGCTACTCCACCAGCATGGTGGTTGATGAAAGCTTTGTGCTGCGCGTACCGGAAAACCTCGATCTGGCGGGCGTTGCGCCGCTGCTGTGCGCCGGTATCACCACCTATTCCCCGCTGCGTCACTGGAATGTCGGTCCCGGCAAAAAAGTCGGTATCGTTGGTCTGGGCGGCCTCGGCCATATGGGGGTGAAGATCGCGCATGCGATGGGCGCGCACGTGGTGCTGTTCACCACTTCACCATCAAAAATTGAAGATGGCAAACGCCTCGGCGCTGACGAAGTGGTGATTTCGAAAGATGCTGACCAGATGGCGCAGCACGCCAACAGCTTCGACTTCATCTTAAATACCGTCGCCGCGCAGCACGATCTCAACCCGTTTATCGCCCTGCTGAAGCGCGACGGCAACATGACGCTGGTCGGCGCGCCGGAGCACGATCACCCGGCACCGCAGGTGTTTAACCTGATCCTCAAGCGTCGCAGCATTGCCGGTTCACTGATTGGCGGTATCGCTGAAACCCAGGAGATGCTGGATTTCTGCGGCAAGCACGGCATCACTTCGGATATCGAGCTGATCGCCATGAACCAAATCAACGACGCCTACGAGCGCATGCTGAAAAGCGACGTGAAGTATCGCTTCGTGATTGATATCAACACCCTGCGTGAAGAGTCTGCGGCTTAATCAGCGCGTCTCATCATCATGGCTGACGCCCGCCGCGCGCGTGGCGTCAGCCTGTTGCCACGATGCATCAACCAGATAATAAATCTGCGAATCCTTCAGCGATCCATCCAGCCACAGCGTGCTCCAGTGCGACTTATTGAGATGTTCACTTGGAAACACATCGTGGTGTTCATCGCGCAACAACTCCGCCAGCGCGGGCGAGGTCTTCAGCGACAACGCCGGTCGCCCTTCAACGTCATGCACCATGGCAAACAGCACGCCATCGCTTTTCACCTGGGTTGCGTCCCACTCATCTTTATAACTTTGTGAAGCGCCCGGTTTGCTCATGCAGTAGGTCAGTAAATCCGACGTGTTCATGTTTTATTCCCCTTGTAAGGTGGCGACGATGCGCCGCGCGCCGCCGTGTACCCGATGTTCGCCCAGCCAGATCCCCTGCCAGGTGCCGAGCAGCAGTTTGCCGCGGCTGACCGGGATCAGCAGCGATACGCCAAGCAGTGACGATTTGATGTGCGCCGGCATGTCGTCAGCGCCTTCATAGTCGTGCTGATAGGGCGCGTCCTCTGGAACGTGCCGCAAAAAGTGCTGCTCCATGTCGCTGCGCACCGTAGGATCGCAATTTTCATTGAGCGTCAGCGACGCTGAGGTGTGCTGCAACAGCAGATGCAGCTGGCCGATGCGCAGGTCCGTTAAGCCATTAAGCTGGCCGACAATCTCGTCGGTGATCAGATGAAAGCCGCGCGCCTTCGCGCTCAGCGTGAGAGTTTGTTGCTGCCACATGCCACATTCCTGGGTTAAACCGTTTACTTAAGTGTGCAGCATGTCGGCGAAAGGTAAACCCTTCAGCGGGAAAAAGCGGCAGAGCGCTTGCTCTGCCGCCGGCACATCAGTCGCTCAGCTTGTCAGCCAGCGCTTTTACCGTGGTGATATCGTCCTGCGTTACCGCCGCCAGACGCGTGCCGTACTCGCTATCGGCCTTATAAAAGAACGAGAGCATCGCCAGCCGGCTTTGCGCGTCGGCGCTTTTCAGCGCGCCACCGAGCGAGGTGATCAGATCGCCCCGCTCTTTTGCGTTAAAGGAACGATACAGTTCCCCTGCCTGGCGGAAATTCTGCGGTTTGGCGATCATCGCCTGCTGCGTACTGCCACTAAGCGGCGTATGGCTGTAACGCGCGCTTTGCAGCTCTTCACGCGGATAGATGCGGCTTGGCTGGTAATTAACGCCCTTGTCATCGGCGTTACCGCTGTCCATCAGGCCATCCTGATTGCCGTTGCTGACCGGTACGCGCGGCGCGTTGACCGGCAGGCTAAGGCCATTCGCGCCCACGCGGTACAGCTGGGTATCAGCATAAGAGAACAGGCGGCCCTGCAGCAGGCGATCTTCAGACGGCTCAATGCCCGGCACCAGATTGGACGGCGCCATCGCCACCTGCTCGGTTTGCTGGAAGAAGTTGTCGACGTTGCGATTCAGCACCATCTGCCCGATTTTCACCTCTGGCACGTTCGGCCAGATTTTGGTGGAGTCGAGCGGATTGAAATCGAACTTATCCAGTTCGCTGGCTTTAATGGTCTGAATGTAGAGATCCCACTTCGGAAACGCTTTGCGGTTAATCGCCGCCACCAGATCTTCAGTCATGTGGCTGTAGCTGCGACCCTGGATCGCTGCCGATTCAGCCGGATCGAGGTTGCGTTCGCCCTGTAGCGTCTTCCAGTGAAACTTCACGTAGTGCACTTCGCCCTGGCTGTTCACAAACTTGTAGGCGTGCACGCTGTTACCGTCCATTTCGCGATAGCTCGCCGGCGTGCCCATGTTGGAGAACAGCATGGTGAGCGCGTGCGTGGCTTCCGGCACGTGGGAGAAGAAATCGAAGGTGCGCGCATCGTTATCGAGGTTAGTGCGCGGATCCGGTTTAAACGCGTGCACCATATCAGGGAACTTGATCGCATCGCGGATGAAGAACACCGGCAGGTTGTTGCCCACCAGATCCCAGTTGCCCTGGCTGGTATAGAATTTGGTGGCAAAACCACGCGGATCGCGCAGCGTTTCCGGCGAATGCTTGCTGTGCACCACGCTGGAAAAGCGCACAAAGACCGGCGTCACCGTTCCCGGCTTAAACACCTCAGCGATAGTCAGATCGCTGATATCTTTGCTGGCGCGAAATTCACCGTGCGCGCCGGTGCCACGCGCGTGCACCACACGTTCCGGAATACGTTCACGATCAAAGCGCTGCAGCTTTTGAATCAGCTGCACGTCCTGTAACAGCACCGGGCCATTGGCGCCGGCAGTTTGTGAATTCTGGTTATCGCCGACCGGCGCGCCGTTATCACGCGTCAGCTCAACGGCCGCAGCAGGCAGTGCGAGCGCCAGCGTCATGGCAATGCAGAGGGGTTTCAGTGCGGAGGGGAAATAGCTCATGGGCGGTTCCTTATTGTGATTGGCGAGCGCTCTGGCAGTGCGCCAAAGCGCGCCGGCAAAAAATAGCGCCCTCACTAACAGGAACACACAAGACCCGTCCCGATTACCCGGGGTTAAGGTGTTATAGCCATGCGGAATGCGGCCGTCAGCCAGCATCGCCGGCAAAGAGAAGCGTGGAAAAGCGGGGTGCGGCAGAAGGTACAGCGGGAACAGACAATGTGTGGATGGCTGAACGAGTGCCTGCCAGCCGCGGGCTGACAGGCACCGCGTCGGTTACATTACGGCAGCAAAGGCTTCGGCCACCTGATTGACGTTACGGCTGTTGAGGCCGGCAACGCACATACGGCCGCTGGCGATCAGGTACACGCCGAACTCATCGCGCAGGCGATCTACCTGCTGCGCGCTCAGGCCGGTGTAGCTGAACATGCCGCGCTGCTTCAGCAGATAATCAAAGTTTTTGCCGGGCAGTTTACTGTTCAGCACATTGACCAGCACCTGGCGCATTTCGATGATGCGCAGGCGCATCGCTTCCACTTCCGCCAGCCAGTTGTTGAGCAGCGCTTCGTCGTTCAGCACGCAGGAAACCACCTGAGCACCGAAGTTCGGCGGGCTGGAGTAGTTGCGACGTACGGTCGCTTTCAGCTGACCCAGCACGCGTGCCGACTCTTCTGCGCTGTCGCAGACAATCGACAGGCCGCCAACGCGCTCACCGTACAGCGAGAAGATTTTTGAGAAGGAGTTGCTCACCAGCGCCGGCAGGCCCGCCGCGGCAATCACGCGAATCGCGTAAGCGTCCTCTTCCATACCGGCACCAAAGCCCTGGTAGGCGATATCGAGGAACGGAATCAGCTCCTGCGCTTTCAGGACCTCAACGGTTTGATCCCACTGCGCGTTGGTCAGATCCGCACCGGTCGGGTTGTGGCAGCACGGATGCAGCAACACGATGGATTGCTTCGGCAGCGTTTTCAGTTTGGCGATGAAGGCATCGAACTTCACGCCGTTGGTGGCGTCATCGTACCACGGGTAGGTGTTAACGTTAAAACCGGCACCGTTAAAGATCGCCACATGGTTTTCCCATGTCGGATCGCTGACCCATACGCTGGCGTCCGGGAAGTAACGCTTCAGGAAATCTGCGCCCACTTTCAGCGCGCCGGATCCGCCCAGCGTCTGGATGGAAGCAATGCGCCCCGCCTGCAGCATCGGGTGCTCTTTACCAAACAGCAGCGGCGCAATGGCGTTACGGTACGGACCCAGCCCTTCCATTGGCAGATAGAGCGAAGCCTGATGTGGCTGCGCCTGCAAACGCTCTTCCGCGGCGGCCACCGCCTGCAGCTGAGGAATGATGCCGGCTTCGTTGTAATAGAGGCCGATGCTCAGATTCACCTTGTGGTCACGCGGGTCCTGTTTGAAGGTTTCCATCAGCGACAGAATCGGATCGCCAGCATAGGCATCAACGTTTTGAAACACGGTGCAGATCTCCATGATTATTCATAAATGTGTGTGGGTCGACGTCATCAAACAAAATAGCGGCCGGGACGGTGATTCATGGCGATGATGAGATTGAGCATCACCGCGCCGGCGATGGAGGCCAGCAGCATCGGCAGCGATACCACAAAAAGCGAGGCCAGTACCACACAGGTATCCAGCGCCATTTGCAGTTTGCCGGCGCGCAGACCAGAGCGATCCTGCAGCCAGAGCGCCAGAATATTGATACCACCGAGGCTGGCTTTGTGACGAAACAACACTATAAACCCAATCCCCATCACCACGTTACCGAACAATGTCGCATAAAACGGATTTAGCGCAGAAAAATGGATAAACAGCGGGTGCAAATGGGTGAACAGCGATACCAGCCCCACCGCACAGAAGGTTTTCAGGGTAAATTCCCAGCCCATGCGACGAATGGCCAGCCAGTAAAACGGCAGGTTAATCAGAAAGAAGGCGCTGCCGAACGAGAGCGGCGACAGGTAGCTGATGAGAAAAGCCACGCCCGCCGTACCGCCGGTCAGCGCGCCCGCCTGTTTCAGCAAAATGACGCCAAACGACACCATCAGCGTGCCAAGCACGATAGCCAGCGCATCTTCTGTACGGGTGTGGGGAATGCGGGAAGGTTGTACAGCGTTATCCATGGCGCGATCTCTTTGCAAATGATGGCGTTCATTTGCAAAAAACGCACCACATCGGCGGCTTCCTGTCGCCGCCGATGGGTGCCAGCGATTATCCAATTGATAACTAAGGCGCTTTATTGCAGGTTTATGTGCATCAATTTGCTGTAAAATAATCGATTCATGCACAAATTCGGTTTCTGGTGCGCGCTTTGCGCGAAAAACGGCACAAATCTGCACCACACTGGCACATCATGCACTCTTTTGGCGCACTTTGTGCTCGGGGATCATCATCAAGCCGTTCTCTTTTAAACGGTTGAGTACCACCGAGGTTTTCACATGCGCCACGCTTTGATGGCCAGCGACGAGCTGACTGATCAGCGCGCTCAGCGCCGCTAAATCGGCCACCGCGACTTTTAACAAATAGTCGGCGTCACCGGTGGTTTTGAACGCGTCGACAATCGCCGCTTCCTGCTCCACCATGCGGTGAAAACTCTCTTCGTAATCGGGCGTGTGATTTTTTAGTCGCACCTCGATCAAGCCGACCATGCCCAGCCCTACCGCGTCCGGCGAGAGCCGCGCGTGATAGCCGAGAATAAGATTTGCCTGTTCGAGATTAATGCGCCGGCGTGAACATTGCGACGCCGAAAGTCCGACTAAATCACTGAGTTCCTGGTTGGTAAGGCGGCCGTTAGATTGTAGTAGTGTCAGTATCTTAAGGTCGTAATCGTCTACCTGAGTCATTCTGTGTCCACAGCGTTATAGGATTCGCTTTGCTACAGATAACCTGATAATTGACGAGGTTGTCCAACACTATTTTCTGATGACGTGAAATGCATGCACAAATCGTGCATGCAACTGTGGAAGCGCGATTATTCGTCGTCGTATTGCGGTCCGGCGTAGTTATCAAAGCGTGACCACTGGCCGTTGAACGTCAGACGTACTGTGCCGATCGGACCGTTACGCTGTTTACCGATGATGATCTCGGCGATGCCTTTCAGATCGCTGTTTTCGTGATATACCTCGTCACGATAGATGAACATGATCAGGTCCGCATCCTGCTCGATCGAGCCCGATTCACGCAGATCCGAGTTAACCGGACGCTTATCGGCGCGCTGCTCCAGCGAGCGGTTAAGCTGCGACAGCGCCACCACCGGTACATTAAGCTCTTTCGCCAGCGCTTTAAGCGAGCGTGAGATCTCGGCGATCTCCAGCGTGCGGTTGTCGGAGAGCGCCGGTACGCGCATCAGCTGCAGGTAGTCGATCATGATCATGCTCAGGCCGCCGTTTTCACGGAACACGCGGCGCGCGCGTGAACGCACTTCGGTTGGCGTCAGGCCGGACGAGTCATCGATGAACATGTTCTTCTTTTCTAACAGGATGCCCATGGTGGCCGAGATGCGCGCCCAGTCTTCATCCTCCAGCTGACCGGTACGGATACGCGTCTGATCAACGCGCGACAGCGAGGCCAGCATACGCATCATCAGCTGTTCGCTGGGCATCTCGAGACTGAAAATCAGCACCGGTTTGTCTGTCAGCATGGCGGCGTTTTCGCACAGATTCATGGCGAAAGTGGTTTTACCCATCGATGGACGCGCCGCGACAATGATCAGATCTGAGCCCTGCAGACCGGCGGTTTTCTTGTTGAGATCCTGATAGCCGGTATCGACGCCAGTCACGCCATCGTGCGGCGTTGACACCAGCGCTTCAATGCGCGATACCGTCGCTTCGAGAATCTGCTCGATATTTTGCGGACCTTCATCCTTATTGGCGCGCTGTTCGGCAATTTTAAAGACGTTGGATTCAGCGAAATCCAGCAGCTCTTCGCTGCTGCGGCCCTGGGGATCGTAACCGGCGTCAGCGATCTGATTGGCCACCGAAATCATCTCACGCACTACCGCACGTTCACGCACGATGTCGGCGTAAGCACCGAGGTTTGCCGCACTTGGGGTATTTTTTGCCAGCTCGGCCAGATAGGCAAAGCCGCCCGCCATCTCCAGCTCGCCACGCGTTTCCAGCGACTCTGACAGGGTGATCAGATCGATAGGCTGACCGGCTTCCAGCAGGCGCTGCATTTCGGAGAAAATCATGCGGTGCGAGCGGTTGAAGAAGTCTTCCGCGACCACGCGCTCGGAGACGTTATCCCAGCGTTCGTTATCCAGCATCAACCCACCGAGCACCGACTGCTCCGCTTCGAGAGAGTGCGGCGGCATTTTCACGCCTTCGAGCTGCCGATCGCGGGGTTCGTTCGATTTGTTGGTGGGTTTATTTCCTGCCATAGTGAATGCATTACCGATCGTGAAAGGGACGCGCAAGTATACCGTCCCAGGATGAACAATCACAGGAGTCAGAATGGCAAAGCGAATTCAGTTCAACCAGCACGGCGGCCCGGAAGTATTGCAATGGGTCGATTTCACACCAGCCGATCCCGCCGAGCATGAAGTTCAGGTGGAGAACAAGGCGATTGGTATTAACTACATCGATACCTACGTGCGCAGCGGATTGTATCCGGTCTCCTCGCTGCCGTCCGGCCTGGGCACTGAAGCGGCAGGCATCGTGAAAAAAGTGGGCAGCGCGGTTTCGCGTTTCAAGCCGGGCGATCGCGTGGTGTATTGCCAGGCCGCGCTGGGTGCCTACAGCGAGCTGCACAATGTGGCAGAAGATCGGCTGGTGATTCTGCCGGACAGCATCAGCTTTGAGCAGGCTGCGGCCTCTTTCCTCAAGGGCCTGACGGTGCAGTATCTGCTGCGTCAAACGTACAAAGTAAAAGCCGATGAAATTTTCCTGTTTCATGCCGCCGCGGGCGGCGTGGGCCTGATTGCCTGCCAGTGGGCGAAAGCGCTGGGCGCGCATTTGATTGGCACCGTCGGTTCTGCGGAGAAAGCGCAGATCGCCAAAGATGCCGGTGCCTGGGCCACCATCAATTATCGCGAAGAGGATATCGCCCAGCGCGTCAGCGAACTGACCAACGGTGAAAAAGTGGCGGTAGTGTACGACTCAGTGGGCAAAGATACCTGGGAACCCTCCCTCGACAGCCTGCGCCGCCACGGCCTGATGGTGAGCTTTGGTAATGCCTCCGGCCCGGTGACCGGCGTTGACCTCGGCATTCTCAACAAGAAAGGCTCGCTGTTTGTCACCCGCCCATCCCTGTTTGGCTATATCACCAACCGTGAAGAGCTCGATCGCGCCAGCGGCGAACTGTTTTCGCTTATCGCCAGCCGCGCTATTCAGCTTAACGTGCCGGAGCAGCAGAAATTTGCCCTGAGCGATGCAGTGCGTGCGCATCAGGTGCTGGAGAGTCGTGCCACTCAGGGTTCCAGCCTGTTGATTCCCTGATAGCAGAAATGATGAAGGGCTTCCCGAAGGAAGCCCTTTTCTTTCTTTTTTATAGTTCGCGCTGGTGTAGGGACAGCGGCGATGAATTCGTCTGAATTTCTTTACCTATCCTGACAGAAAACATAAGTAAAAAATATGTTTAATTGCGAATTCGTACTAAGCAATCACCAACTCTGTGATCGTAACCGCATTTAACGCCAGCTTCTCTTCTCTAAGTCGCTGATTTTCCTTTTCAGCCGGTTAAGCTTCATCTCTCCCTGCGGCGTGGTAAATGCGCGATACAGCCACACGGCAACCACCGCCAGCACCAGCCACGGCAACAATTTTATAACAAGCGCAAACAGCCCGCCGAGAAACATCACCACGGTGGCCACCAGCAGCGCGGCGATCACGCCCAGCAGCGATACGCCTGTCAGCAGCAGCATCATAAAAAAGCCGATAACAAATAATATTTCCACGAGCGCTCTCCTGTATCAGTAATGCAGAAGGTATTACAAGATACGTGCCAGGTCGTAACGATCGCTAAGCCATTGAATTATCGCTTAGATGCAGGACAGAGGGGACGTTGATTTGGTGAAATTGACTAACTGGTGGTGAATTAAAAACCGCACGATGAAACCGTGCGGTTTAAACCGTCCTGCCAGTCTGACCAGGCCGGCTCGCGGCATCAGGCTTCCTGCACGATGCGGTCAGCCACCAGCGCCAGCGCCGCTTCCAGCACGCGGACGTCGGCGCCCGGTTTGTGGGCATTTTCGCTCAGGTGACGGCGCCACTGGCGCGCGCCGGGAATGCCCTGGAACAGGCCCAGCATGTGGCGCGTAATGTGTCCCAGATAGGTGCCCTGTGCCAGTTCGGCTTCGATGTAAGGGTACATGGAACGCACCACGGCGACCGGATCGGCCACCGGTGTCTCGCGGCCAAACAGCTGGCGATCAACCTGCGCCAGAATGCCGGGATTTTGATAGGCCTCGCGCCCCATCATCACGCCGTCCAGGTGCTGCAGATGCGCTTTGGCCTCTTCAAGCGTCTTAACGCCGCCGTTGATTGCCATGGTCAGCGCCGGGAAATCCCGCTTCAACTGGTAAACACGCGGATAATCGAGCGGTGGAATTTCACGGTTCTCTTTCGGGCTGAGACCCGACAGCCACGCTTTACGCGCATGAATAATGAACGTATCACAACCGCCCTGCTGCGCCACGGTGCCGACAAAATCGCACAGGAAGGCGTAGCTATCCTGGTCGTCAATACCGATGCGGGTTTTCACCGTGACCGGAATGCTGACCACATCGCGCATCGCTTTGATACAGTCCGCGACCAGCGCCGCCTCACCCATCAGGCACGCGCCAAAACGGCCGTTCTGTACCCGATCGGACGGACAACCGACGTTCAGGTTGATCTCATCGTATCCGCGCGCTTCAGCCAGCTTTGCACAGGTTGCCAGCGCGGCCGGATCGCTACCGCCCAGCTGCAGCGCCAGCGGATGCTCCGCCTCGCTATAGGCCAGATAGTCGCCTTTGCCGTGGATGATGGCCCCGGTGGTCACCATTTCGGTGTACAGCAGCGTGTCGCCGCTCAGCTGACGGTGAAAATAGCGACAGTGACGGTCGGTCCAGTCCAGCATTGGGGCGATGGAGAAACGTTGCGAAGAGAATGTATCGGTCATGAAACGCAGTAAATCCGCAGTTAAGTGATGAGAAACTGCGCAATGATATCACAGCTGTGACGGGCGACACAGCCGCCCGTCATCGTGTGGTCAGAAGTTAAACCCGAGCTGCACCATGGCCCCCCAGGTATTGTCTTTGCCGACCGAACCGGCCAGGTCCAGATGCACCGCGTTGTTGAACGGCGACACGCCGAGACCGGCCGTAAACACATCGGTGTCATTCGACTTCATATCCGCGCGATAGCCGGCACGCAGCGCCAGCCAGTCCAGCACGCGATATTCACCACCCACGCCAGCGTACTGACTGCTCTCCTGCGATTTAAAACGTTTGGTTTCGGTCAGATCGACATCGCCGGTCAGAGTAAAGGGTCCGCGATTCCACGCCAGTCCGGTGGTTACCAGTGGGCGAATCTGATACGTATCGCGATAGCCGTTAACCTCTTTGGTGTCGATATCGCGCGAGACCAGGTTCTGCCCGGTCACGCCGAAGGTCCAGTTCTCCGCGAAGTCGGTAGCGATACCGGCATCGACGTTGAAACCGGTATCGGTGCTGCGATAGCGGCTGTCGTTAATATCATTCTTGTCGTAGTTATAAACGCTGGCGGTGTAGTTATACAGCCAGGTTTTCTGCAGCTTCGGCGTGACGCCAACGGAGACCGGGTGACCGGCGATGGTGAACTCATGTGCCATTGCGACACCGTAATCGGTGATCAGCGCAGCCAGGCCGTTGGCGCTGGATCGCAGATTATTTTGGTCGCCCGGCAAAGGAATGCGGCCATTTGCGACCTGATCCAGATAATCAATATCGCCCTGTACTACGTTAGCGCGGATGTGCGCCGTGCCGTAGGCTTTGGTGATGAAGGCGAAAGGAAGGGTCTCGTTGGGAATGCTGACGGCTAACGCCACGCCTGCGGTGCCATTCGCTTTATCACCGCGCAGATCGCGCAGCTGATTGGCCATATCACCTGCCGCGGCTCTGACCTGAGGCGCGCCATTGATGATCTCCGGCAGCGTGATGTTGTTGATCACGTCACGATAGCGGTCCACCGTATCAGTAATTTCGTCTACGCGATCCACTAATTTGTCTTTGTCAGTAATCTGCACCCCGGCTGAAGGAAAAATGATGCTGACGTTATCTTCAGGCTGCGCTTTGGTCATCAATGCCGGGTTAGCCAGCACTGCCGAGCTCCAGGTTGAGGAAGCGACACCGGTTCCCCCCATGGCATCGTTACGCGCATCGTACCAGGTGCCAGCAGCAAATGCTGATGAGGTAACAAATACCGCATTAAAACCAACAACATAAGCAATTTTCTTGCGTCTGAATAATGTCTTCACCATGAGTCTGCCATCACCTTTTAATTGTCGTTGACTGTCTCTACGACGGAATAGTTTATTAGCCCTATTCTGAACGCTGGCTAACGCTTTATTGCTGTGAATTGAAAGGAATTAGCATTGCTATTCGCAGAATTGGTCACGCCCGCACCATTCTGCTGTTGTTTTATGCAGAAATATGAACGTCAGCTAAATTGATGCCAGAAATTACTTAAAACCTTTTGAACCATAGCCACTAAGTCAGTGAGTTGCAAAGCAAAAAGATGGGTTAACCTGTGAGAAAAAACTCAGGAAGGAAAAGCATGGCTTAACAGAAGGAGGTACCAGGGCGCAACGCGGCAGATAAGTGGCTGAAAGACAGACATTTCCTGGATGATATCAGGTAAAAAAGCAATGGCAGCAGCGTAAAAGTTTGTGTGATAAAATAACATCACCCATCACCTGGAGAATGCTTATGCCAAACCTCACGCCCGAACAACTGCTCACGCAGGCTGAATCTCTGTGCCTTGACCGTGGCGTGCGCCTCACTACGCAGCGCGCAGAAGTGCTGCGCCTGATGGCGGAGCAGAACGGTTCCATTAGCGCTTACGATTTGCTGGACCAGCTGCGCATCAGTGAACCCCAGGCGAAACCACCAACTATTTATCGCGCGCTGGATTTCCTGCTGGAGCAGGGATTTATTCATCGGGTGGAGTCAAATAACAGTTATGTGGTGTGCCACCATTTCGACGAGCCGGCGCACACATCGGTGATGCTGGTGTGCGACAACTGTGCCGCCGTCAGTGAGAAGCACGCGCACGGCGTGGAAAAGATCATCGCCGGGTTGGCCGATCAGGCGGGTTTTACCTTACGTCATAGCGTTATTGAGGCGCACGGCCTGTGTGAAAACTGTGCCGAAGTGGCAGCCTGCACGCAGCCGGGTAGCTGTCAGCACGATCATGAAGTGGAAAGTAAGAAGAAGGTGCGTAAAGGGTAACTGGCACGTCCGTGTGCCAGGCCGATCGTAACGATCAGCGGGTAGGAGCATCATCCTTAAAGCGGGAGACTTACCAGCGGTAATCTTTGTTTTGACTTTCCCAGTCTTTCAATTCACGCTCAGCTTCATCTTTGGCGTAACCGTAACGTTCCTGGATTTTACCCACTAGCTGATCGCGCTTCCCTTCGATCACGGTCAAATCGTCATCGGTCAACTTGCCCCATTTCTCTTTAAACTTCCCTTTAAACTGCTTCCAGTTTCCGCTCGCTTCGTCTTTGTTCATAACAATCCTCCACGTCTTCCTGAGTGAGATGGTGTATTTCTCATGTAATGCCGGAAATAACCATATAACGCGCTGCTTATCTGCGCCGTTTGAGATAATTATAGTAGCCGCTTCGGATTGTGCACGAAATTACAGATTATTCTGGTGCCTGCGCTGTGCTTATGGCTGGCTGAACCAGCTGTCACGCTGCCAGTGGCGGCGCCACATCCATCCCAGCGTCAGGCCGCGCAGCGCCAGAAACACCGTGATCGCCAGCCATAAACCGTGATTCCCTAACCACGGCAGCGTCAGCAAAGTGATGCCGAAACCTGCTGCAGCCATGATCATGCTGTTTCGCATTTCGCGGCCGCGTGTCGCGCCGATGAACATGCCGTCCAGCAGGTAACACCAGACGCCGACCAGCGGTAAAATTACCTGCCACAGCAGAAAGCGATCGGCCATCTCACGCAGCGGCTGCAGCGAGGTAAGCAGCGCAACAATGTGCGCGCCGCTAAGCGCATAAATAAGCGCAAACAGCAGCGCAACGATACCCGCCTGGCGACAGGCGGCATGCCAGATCAGCAGCAGCCGGCTGCGATCTTTTGCCCCTACAGCTTCACCCGAGCAGGCTTCCACAGCGTAAGCAAAGCCGTCCAGCGCATAGGCAGTAAACGTCAGGAACATCAACAGCACCGCATTGACCGCAACCACATCCGGTCCGATGCGTGCACCCAGCAGGGTCAGCGAGGCGAAGCAGATCTGCAGCATGAGCGAGCGCAGCATGATGTCGCGATTAAGGCGAAATAACCGCGCCGCGTCACCGCGCCAGCTGTTTTTCAGTAGTTTAAAATCGATGCCGCGCAGTTTCAGCACGCGCGCCACCATCCATAATCCCACTGCCAGCGTCACGTATTCGGCCAGCGCCGTGGCGGCGGCGGCACCGGCAACGCCCCAGTGCAATTTCAGCACCAGCAGCAGATCGAGCAGGATGTTGACCAGGTTTCCGACAATCAGCAGAACCATCGGCGCACGCGCATACTGCACGCCCAGCAGCCAGCCGAGAATCACCAGGTTAGCCAGCGTAGCTGGTGCGCTCAGCCAGCGGATTTCAATGAAGATTTGCGCCTGCTGCTGGACTTCCGCGCTGCCGCCCATCAGCGTTGCCGCCAGGCTACTGACAGGAGAACGCAGCAGCGCCAGCAGCAACCCGGCGGCGAGGGCGATCAGCAGCGGCTGCATAAGTGCGCGCGCCAGTGCCTGTTTATCGCCGGCCCCGAAGGCCTGCGCGGTTAAACCGGTGGTGCTCATACGCAGAAACAGCAGCAGCATAAAGATGAAGCTGGTTGCCGTGGTGCCTACGGCCACGCCGCCGAGGTAGATCGGGCTATCAAGATGGCCAATCACGGCGGTATCGACCACGCCGAGCAGCGGCACGGTGATATTGGACAGGATCATTGGCAACGCCAGTCGCCACAGCGCTTTATCAGAAGAGGAAAATAGCTGCATCAGCCCCATCCCGAGGGTTACGGTAGTCGGCCTGAGCGAGCGCCTTACGCGCCGGGAACAAAAGTATGATTAAAGCAGACTGCGGCCAGCGCGCGTGCGCCGCCGCAGCGGGGGAGATCAACCGGGTTTCAGAGCCACTCGCCGTTGCGCACGATGCCGACGGCCAGCCCTTCCACGGTCAGCGACTGTTCACGGGTATCCACGACAATCGGCTGGAAATCATTGTTTTCCGGCAGCAGCTGGACAATCGCGCCCTGCTTCTTCCAGCGTTTCACCGTGACTTCATCATCGATACGCGCAACCACCACCTGGCCATTGCGCACTTCCTGCGTTTTATGCACCGCGAGCAGATCGCCGTCCATAATGCCGATATCTTTCATCGACATACCGCTGACGCGCAGCAGGAAATCGGCAGAGGGTTTGAACAGGTTGGCGTCGACCTGATAGTGGGCTTCGATATGTTCCTGCGCCAGCAGCGGTTCACCGGCGGCGACGCGACCGATCAGTGGCAGCCCTTCACTCGCCTCTTCTTCCATCAGCAGGCGGATACCGCGCGATGCACCGGAGACGATTTCAATGACACCTTTACGCGCCAGCGCTTTCAGGTGCTCTTCAGCAGCGTTAGGCGAGCGGAAGCCCAGTTGCGAAGCAATTTCAGCACGCGTTGGCGGCATGCCGGTCTGATTAATATGGTCGCGAATCAGGTCATAGACCTGTTGCTGCCTGCTGGTTAACGCTTTCATCCCGCCCCCTGGTTGTTTATACAGTCGCTGTGAGTATATACAGGTATTGGCGAAATGAAAACCGAAACAGAGGGAAAAATCAGCGGCTTGATGAATGTGGAATGTTTATCGCAAATGCGACCAAAGCAGCGCGATCCAGACAAACAGAGCCAGTAAGATAGCCAGCAGTACCGCCGCCGAGCCCATGTCTTTGGCGCGTCCCGCCAGCGGATGGCGTTCCTGACCAATACGGTCCACCACGGCTTCGATGGCACTATTAAGGATCTCAACAATGACTACCAGCACCACCGAGCCAATCAGCAACACACGCGTGATGATATCGACATCCAGCCAGCAGGCGATGGCAACCGCGACCAGTGCGGCAATCGCCTCCTGGCGAAAAGCGGCTTCATGCTGCCAGGCGGCACGCAGCCCCTGCCAGGAATAACCGGCGGCTTTAATGATTCTCAGGAAACCGGTGACGTTATTTGCCATGTTGTGGAACCCTTAACTGTTTTTGACGTCAATGTCTGGGCGCGCGAGGTGGCACAGCCACAGATCTTCGCCGCACTTTCTGGTATGCTTGCCGCGCTTTGCTAACAAGAGGCTTCAAGTTGTCTATGTCAGGTTGGCGTAAACTCTATTACAAATTGTTGAATTTACCACTCTCTATTTTGGTAAAAAGTAAGGTCATTCCGACCGATCCGATCTCGGAACACGGTATCGATCCGACCCGTCCGGTGATGTATGTTTTGCCTTATGATTCAAAGGCGGACCTGCTCACGCTACGCGCACAGTGCCTGAAGCACGATCTGCCGGATCCGCTGGCGCCGCTGGAGATTGACGGCACCCTGCTGCCGCGCCACGTATTTATTCACGATGGGCCACGCGTCTTCCCCTATTTCGTGGCGAACCCGGAGTCGGTCAAGCTGTTCCATGACTACCTCGATCTGCACCGCAACAATGCGGCGCTGGACGTACAGATGCTGCCGGTTTCCGTGATGTTTGGCCGTGCGCCAGGCCGTGAAATTCAGGGCGAACCGACGCCACATCTGCGTATTCTTAACGGCATACAGAAGTTCTTTGCCATCCTGTGGCACGGTCGCGACAGCTTTGTCCGTTTCTCGCCCACGGTTTCGCTGCGTCAGATGGCCACCGAACACGGTACCGATCAGTCGATCGCGCAGAAACTGGCACGTGTCGCGCGCATTCATTTTGCCCGCCAGCGGCTGGCAGCCGTCGGCCCGCGTCTGCCGGCACGCCAGGATCTGTTCAACAAGCTGCTGCAATCCAAAGCGATTGAGAAAGCGGTTGAAGACGAAGCGCGCAGCAAGAAAATTTCGCATGAAAAAGCGCAGCAGAACGCCATCGAAATGATGGAAGAAGTGGCGGCGGATTTCTCGTACGAAGCGATCCGCGTGACTGACCGTGTGATGGGCTGGCTGTGGAGTCGGCTCTATCAGGGCATTAACGTGCACGGCGGCGAACGCGTGCGCCAGCTGGCGCAGGATGGTCACGAAATTGTTTACGTGCCCTGCCACCGCAGCCACATGGATTATCTGCTGCTGTCCTACGTGCTTTATCATCAGGGCCTGGTGCCGCCGCACATTGCTGCCGGTATCAATCTCAACTTCTGGCCAGCCGGACCGATTTTCCGTCGCCTCGGTGCCTTCTTTATTCGTCGTACCTTTAAAGGCAACAAGCTCTACTCCACGGTGTTCCGCGAGTATCTGGGCGAGCTGTTCAGCCGCGGCTATTCGGTTGAGTATTTTGTTGAAGGCGGGCGCTCACGCACTGGCCGTCTGCTCGACCCGAAAACCGGCACGCTGTCGATGACGTTACAGGCGCTGCTGCGCGGCGGCAGCCGTCCTATCACCTTTGTGCCGATCTACATCGGTTATGAGCACGTGATGGAAGTCGGCACTTATGCCAAAGAGCTGCGCGGTGCCGCGAAAGAGAAAGAGGGCTTCATGCAGATGGTGCGCGGCCTGCGCAAGCTGCGTAACCTCGGCCAGGGCTATGTGAACTTCGGTGAGCCGCTGTCGCTGGTTAACTATCTCAACAAACAGGTTCCGGAGTGGCGCGACGCGATTGACCCTATCGATCCTCAGCGTCCGGCGTGGATGACGCCGGTAGTGAACGATATCGCGGCACGTCTGATGGTACGCATCAACGAAGCCGGCGCGGCTAACGCCATGAACCTGTGCGTGACCGCGCTGCTGGCATCGCGCCAGCGCTCGCTGACGCGTGAACAGCTGACGGAACAGCTGGAGTGCTATACCCAGCTGCTGCGCAATGTGCCGTATTCACCCGAGTCAACCGTGCCGGATCTCAGCGCTGAAGCGCTGCTCGATCACGCCATGGGCATGAACAAGTTCGAGACCGAGCAGGACAGTATTGGCGAGATCATCATTCTGCCGCGCGAGCAGGCGGTGCTGATGACCTACTATCGCAACAACATCCACCATATGCTGGTGATGCCGTCGCTGATTGCCGCTATCGTGCAGCAGCATCGGGAGATCAGCGAGGCGGAACTGCTGCGTCAGGTCAGCCTGGTCTATCCGATGCTGAAGAGCGAACTGTTCCTGCGCTGGGACAGTGCCGAGCTGCCGGCCCTGCTGAATGCGCTCTGCGCCGAAATGGCGCGGCAGGGGCTGATCACCGTACAGGAAGGCCAGCTGAAAATGAGTGCGGCACGTTACCGTACGCTGCAGCTGCTGGCGGCCGGGATTCGTGAAACGCTGCAGCGTTTTGCCATTACCTTCGCCATTCTCAGCGCCAAGCCGACCATTAACCGTGGCACGCTGGAGAAAGAGAGCCGCACGCTGGCTCAGCGTCTATCAGTGCTGCACGGTATCAATGCGCCGGAGTTCTTTGATAAGGCGGTCTTTACCGCGCTGGTGCTGTCGCTGCGTGATGAAGGCTATATCAGTGATTCCGGTGATGCGGATGCTGAACGTACCAATATGATGTGGCAGATGCTGGCCGAACTGGTCACCAGCGATGTCCGTCTGACCATTGAGAGTGCCGTGGCGCACGACTAATGGGCGACTGAAAATCGCGGCGCATCTGTAACACGCCAGATTGCGCCGCGGTTTTCGTTGTCAGAATTCAGACGCGGAAAGAACGCGCTTCCCACTGCGACGACCGGCGCGCCGCCGGGGTTAATCACCCCGTCATCAGAACAGCGCAACAAACGGCTGGGTATTGAGCAGCACGCCAATAAACAGCACCAGGCCAACGTAGTTGTTGTTGAGGAATGCCTGGAAGCACAGCTCACGTTCACGCCCGGCGATCAGCTTCTGCTGATGCACAAACAGCCCGCCCGCCAGCAGCAGCGACCAGTAAAACGCACCGTTCAGATGCAGTAAAATGCCCACCAGCGCCATCAGGCCCAGCGCGGCCAGCTGTAACAGCCCGATAATCAGCTTGTCGTAACGCCCGAACAGAATCGCCGTCGATTTCACGCCAATCTTCAGATCGTCGTCGCGGTCAACCATGGCGTACTGGGTGTCATAAGCCACCGTCCAGCAAATATTGGCAAGAAACACCAGCCAGCAGACAAAGGGTAAGGACTCACTAACCGCCGCCCAGCCCATCGGAATCGCCCAGCCAAACGCCGCGCCCAGCACCACCTGCGGCAGATGGGTATAGCGTTTCATAAAGGGATAAACCCACGCCAGCGCCAGCCCGCCAAATGACAGCAGAATGGTCATGCGGTTCATGGTCAGCACCAGCAGGAACGCCAGCAGACCGAGGCCGGCGAACAGCAGTTTCGCCTCTTTCTCCGTTACCGCGCCGCTGGCTAACGGTCGCGCGGCGGTGCGTTTCACGTGGCCGTCGACGTTACGGTCGGCATAATCGTTGATCACGCAGCCCGCCGCACGCATCGCAAACACGCCAAGTACGAACACCACCAGCACCGACAGCGGCGGAATCGCCATGCCGGACAGCCACAGCGCCCACAGTGTCGGCCACAGCAGGAGCAGCGTGCCAATCGGTTTATCAATACGCATCAGGCGACTATAGGCCTGCCATTTGCTCATGGTTAAAGTCTTTTGCACGGGGCGTTATCCTTGCTTCAGCGCGCGGTACAGCGGCGACGCCGGTAAAAACAGTTCAGTTAACAGCAGCGGTTTGCCGGACAGGCGCAGCCGCGAGCGGCGTCCCCACAGGTCATCAATCTGGCCCGGATCGATAAAATCGCGGCTCAGCGTCGAGGAGGAAAACAGGTAGCGTCCCAGCGGTCGCGTGCCGAGATTTTGCAGCATCTGTTCCGGACCGTTCAGCGTGCTCTCCGGCACCACGGTACGGCCAATCAGCCAGGGTTCATTGTCACCGCACAGCACGATTTCACGCAGCCAGAAGCGCGTGTCGGCAGGCAGAAACGCCGCTTCCTGCGGCATCTCATCGGCGGTAATGAACGCTTCCCGCAACAGTTGTACGGTAACCTGCTGGCAGTGCTGCTCAAAGCGGCGCGTCATTGAGTCTTCTTCCAGCAGCCAGTCAAGCAGCGGCGGTGAAAGTAACGGGGAAGAGGCTGGCAGCCAGTGCAGTGCGCGTAACTGGCGCAGCGCGTCATGCGACATCAGGACATCTCCGGTAAAAAAGTTGCCCTAGTGTAGCGCACCGCGCTCAGCGTGACACATCTGCTTGTGCCACGCTGGCGTCGCGGGAGGAGTTACTCACGTTTCAGGCGGTTACTGTTGGCCAGCCACAGCGTCACCACCAGAATCAAAATGGCCGCCGAGTAGCACAACGTATCGAAAGGATTTTTATGGTCGACAATGATCAGACGAATAATCGCCGTGATCCCGATATAGACGAAGTAGCGCAGCGGAAAGTGATAGCCGGACTGAAAGTACTTCACAATCAGCGCGATAAACTCGAAATAGAGAAAGTAGATCACAATGCCTTCGATCAGCAGATATGAGGACGCCTGCTCACCGGTGCTGAACAGCACATTCGCCAGGTGAATGGTCTCTTTACCGAGAAACACCACCAGAATAACGGCCAGAATCACCAGGCCAATGTTCAGTACCCACTGTAATACCGAAGCAATAAGCTGCCCCGCCGCTGGTTTTGTTGTCATTATTTTGCGCCTCAGATGACGAGATTCTTCTGGCGCTATCATGCTGTAATGTGATCTAAATCACAATACATCACACCTCAACATCAACGCACAGCGCGTCATAACGCCAGTACTCGCAGTCGCAGTCAATCACCCGCTTATACTGGTCACGGTTGATACGCGTAATCAGCAGGCCGGGCGTACCGCTCGCCACGTTCAGTGCGGGCGCCGCCCGCGCCGGAAGCGGACCGGGCACAATGGTAAACCGTGCGCCGCCGTAGTGAATGCCGTAGCGCTGGTCATACAGATCGGTCAGCGAGCGGGTGAGATCTTCACGCAGCAGACCGGGAAAGAAGGCCGGATTGAGGTAATGCTCGACGTACAGCACTGCGCGGCCATCTATGCGGCGCAGGCGGCGAATGCGGTACACCTGATCGCCTTCCAGCAGTTGCAGATGACGCGCAATTGCCAGCTGCGCCGGCACCTCGCGCGCCTCCATCACCTCAGTGCTGGCAATGCGCCCCTGCTGCAGCGCCATGGCGTGAAAGTGGCTGTGATGTGCCGGGTTATAGATGAGGCGCGGCGGCGCAATAAACCAGCCGCGCCGCAGTTCGCGGTAGATGACGCCCTGCGCTTCCAACAGGCCAAGCGCTTCACGCAGCGTGATGCGCGTGGTGGAATATTGTTCGCTCAACGCGCGCTCGGCCGGCAATCGTCTGGTGACAAACTCTCCGTTTTCAATCCGTTCGCATAGTGCGGCGGCGATCACATCTGCGGTTTTCGACGACATTTTTTTCAGCCTCATTTTGGGGCAAATCTGCACTATGACAGTTCGATGACTACAATGTGACAAGGCACATCCCACGCTTTAGCGCGCTGTAACCGCATGTGGAACGACGCGCCACATCCCATTTCAACACCCCGGTCATAAAACCTTCATCTATCCGGGCTACATTGGCTCGGTTCTTGCTGGACTAGACCACGACGACCCACAACTTACACCCGGAGCAATCGAGATGAAAGCGTTTATCTCTTCTGTAGTAGCCAGTGCCGTTCTGCTTGCGCTGCCCGCCGCGCATGCCGCCGATAACGATGTTGCCGCGCTGGAAAAAGCCGCGCGCGCTGAAGGCCAGGTGAACAGCGTCGGTATGCCTGACACCTGGGCTAACTGGAAAGATACCTGGAACGATCTCAGCACCAAATACGGTCTGAAGCACAGCGATACCGATATGTCTTCGGCGCAGGAGCTGGCGAAGTTTGCCGCCGAGCAGGATAACGCCAGCGCCGATATCGGCGACGTGGGCGCCGCTTTCGGTCCGATTGCCGTCGCCAAAGGCGTGGCGCAACCCTACAAACCGACGCACTGGGATCAGATTCCGGCATGGGCGAAAGACGCCGATGGCAACTGGATGCTGGCCTACACCGGCACCATCGCTTTCCTGATCGACAAGCAGCAGGTGAAAGACGCACCGCACAGCTGGGCCGATCTGAAAAAAGGTAAGTATGTGGTCACTATCGGCGACGTCGGCACGGCTGCTCAGGCGGCAAACGGCGTCCTCGCCGCCAGCTATGCGCTGGGCGGTGACGAGAAGAACATCAAGCCGGCGCTGGCGTTCTTTGGCGAGCTGGCGAAACAGGGCCGCCTTGGCGTGACCGACCCGGTAATCGCCAACATCGAAAAAGGTGAGATTCAGGTCGCCGTGGTGTGGGACTTCAACGGTCTGAACTACCGCGACCAGATTGATAAAAATCGCTACGAAGTGGTGATTCCGTCGGACGGGTCCGTGACTTCTGGCTACACCACCATTATCAACAAATACGCCCGCCACCCGAACGCGGCGAAGCTGGCGCGTGAATACATTCTGTCGGATGAGGGCCAGATCAACCTGGCGAAAGGCTATGCGCGCCCGATTCGCGCCGAGCATTTAACGCTGCCGGCAGACGTGCAGGCCAAACTGCTGCCGCAGTCGGAATATAAAAATGCCCGTCCGATCAAAGATCAGGCTGCCTGGGATAAGACCTCAAAACTGCTGCCGCGCCTATGGCAGGAGAATGTGGTTATTAACATGAAGCAGTAACGCAGACGTTCTGCCAGTCGCACATACCGTAGCGGCGCGATGTATCGCGCATCCGTTTTCCGGCAATGCGCAATACATTGCGCCGGTACCTATCACCAATTTTTACTGGGTGCGCATTCATGCGCACCTGAGGGAGCGGGGATGAAAACAATCCTGGTGGTACTCGATGGGCTGAGTAATCAGGTGGCGCAGCACGCCATGGGCTATCTGTTTGCCGAATGCAAACAGGGCAACGGCCACTATTACACGCTGACCTGCGAACTGCCGTCGCTGTCGCGTCCGCTGTACGAATGCATTCTGACCGGCATTCCGCCGGTGCGCAGCGGCATCATTCACAACGGCGTCAATCGCCTGAGCAATCAGCGCAGTATCTTCCACTACGCGCGCGACGCCGGACTCACTACCGCCGCTGCCGCTTATCACTGGGTGAGCGAACTGTATAACCGCTCGCCGTTCAACGCCGCGCGCGATCGCCACACTAACGCGCCCGACCTGCCGATCCAGTACGGCCATTTCTACTGGGACGACGGTTACCCCGACTCGCATCTGTTTGAGGATGCCGAAAGCCTGCGCCTGCAGCACGATCCCGATTTCCTGCTGATTCACCCAATGAACATCGACGATGCCGGGCACAAGCACAGCCTGTCATCACCGCAGTACCGTAACCGGGCACGAATGGCGGATGGCTATCTGTCGCAGTGGATGCCCGGCTGGCTGGCCGCCGGTTATCAGGTGATTGTCACCGCCGATCACGGCATGAACGACGATCGCTCGCACGGCGGTATTCTGCCGGAAGAGACGCAGGTGCCGCTGTTTGTTTTTGGCCGCGGCTTCTCGCTGCAGCCCGACCTTGAACCGCAGCAAACCGACCTGTGCGGCACCGTCTGCACCCTGCTCGGCGTCCCGCACGACAAACCGCTGTGTCGTGGTCTGCTGGCGGAGCCGCGCTGATGAAGGGCAAAACCCTGGCCTCGCTGTTGCTGCTGCCGTTCGTGCTGTTCTGGATCGCCTTCCAGCTCGCGCCGCTGCTGTGGATTGCCATCAACAGCTTCTGGAGCGATATCAATGAGCGCTGGGGCATCGATAACTACAGCGATATCCTCACTTCACCGTTCTACCTGCAGGCCTTTCGCCTGTCGCTGGATATTTCACTGTGGTCGAGCGTTTACGGTCTGCTGATCGCGCTGCTTGCCGGTTATTCGCTGCACAAGCTCGGCACCGGGCGTTTTCAGCGCTTTTTGCTGTCGTTCACCAATATGACCAGCAACTTCGCCGGCGTGCCGCTGGCCTTCGCCTTTGTCATCCTGCTTGGACTGAACGGCTGCCTGACGCTGCTGCTGCGCCACTACGGCTGGCTGGACAGCTTTAAGCTGTTTTCGCGCGACGGCATGGTGCTGGTTTACACCTGGTTCCAGATTCCGCTCGGTATTCTGCTGCTCTACCCGGCGTTTGACGGGCTGCGGAAAGACTGGGAAGAGTCGGCGGCACTGCTCGGTGCCAGCCGCTGGCGCTACTGGTGGCACATCGGCCTGCCGATTCTGTTTCCGGCACTGCTCGGCACCTTTGTGATTTTGCTGGCCAACGCGCTGGGCGCCTACGCCACCATTTACGCGCTGACCACCGGCAACTTCAACGTGGTGCCAGTGCGCATCGCCGCGCTGGTGTCAGGCGATATCTCGCTCGATCCCAATACCGGCGGCGCGCTGGCGATGCTGCTGGTGCTGATTATGGCGCTGATTACCGTGGTGCAGCAGTATCTGGTGCGTCGCAGCTATCTGCATGCCCGCGTACAGGAGTCCTGACATGTCTCGCGTCGAAAAACTCTACCACCGCCTGATTGTCTGGCTGCTGCTGATCGTGCTCGCCGCACCGCTGCTGGCGACGCTGCTGTACGGCATCTCCAGCGAGTGGAGCGATACCATTCTGCCGCAGGGCTTTACCCTGAAGTGGCTGACGCAGTTGTGGAGCGATCCGCGCTTCCTCACCGCGCTCGGTCATTCGCTGCTGATCTGCGTGGGTGCGCTGCTGTTCTCCCTGCTGCTGGTGCTGCCTGCGATGTTTGTAATCGCTTACTACTATCCAAAACTGGACGCGGTGATGAACGTGCTGATTCTGATGCCGTTTGCCGTGCCGCCGGTGGTCTCGTCGGTCGGGCTGCTGCAGCTCTACTCCTCGGGCCCGCTGATGCTGACCGGCACGCCGTGGATTCTCATCGGCTGTTACTTCACCATTGCGTTGCCGTTTATCTACCGCGCCATTGCCAACAACATGCAGGCCATTAACCTGAAAGAGCTGATTGACGCGGCTCATCTGCTGGGCGCCAGCACCTGGCAGGCAGCCCTGTTTGTGGTGCTGCCAAATCTGCGCAAAGGGGTGTTTATTGCCGTGCTGCTCTCCTTCTCCTTTCTGATTGGTGAGTTTGTCTTTGCTAACCTGCTGGTCGGCACCCGCTATGAAACGCTGCAGGTTTATCTCTACAACATGCGCAACGGCAGCGGGCATTTCACCAGCGCGCTGGTGATCTCTTATTTTGCGGTTGTCCTGCTGGTCACCTGGCTGGCCAATGCCCTCAATCCTGAACGAGGCTGACCATGAGTTACCTGAACGTTACCCAACTGAATAAAAGCTACGGCCCGACCACCATTTTTGAAAACATCGATTTCAGCGCCGACGAAGGTGAGTTTGTCACCCTGCTCGGCCCGAGCGGCTGCGGCAAGTCAACGCTGCTGCGCTGCATCGCCGGCCTGACCGATGTCGACAGCGGCACCATTCTGCTGCAGGGCCAGGATCTGGTGCCGCTGCCGCCGCAGAAACGTACCATTGGCATGGTGTTCCAGAGCTATGCGCTGTTTCCCAATATGACGGTAGAGAAGAACGTCGCCTTTGGCCTGAAGATGCAGAAACTGCCCGCCGGTGAGATTCAGCAACGCGTGATGGAAGCGCTGGCGCTGGTGGAGCTGACCGACTTCGCGCGCCGCTATCCGCACCAGCTGTCGGGTGGTCAGTGTCAGCGTGTGGCGCTGGCGCGCTCGCTGGTGACGCGGCCGCGCCTGCTGCTGCTGGATGAACCGCTGTCGGCGCTGGACGCCCGCATTCGCCGCCATCTGCGCGAGCAGATTCGCCACATTCAGCAGGAGCTGAAGCTGACCACCATTTTTGTCACCCACGATCAGGAAGAGGCGCTGACGCTGTCGGACCGTATTGTGCTGATGAACCGCGGTCGCATTGTGCAAAACGGCAACGCGGAAACGCTCTATACCCAGCCGGTGGATCTGTTCGCCGCGGGCTTTATTGGCAACTACAACCTGCTGAGTGCCGAACAGGCAACGCAGCTGACCGGTCAGCCGTTCAGCAGCCAGGTGGCGATTCGTCCGGAATCCATCCAGCTGTGCGCACCGCAGGCAGGCATCGCGGCCACCATTCTCAGCCATAGCCTGCTCGGGAACGTGATCCGCTATCGTGTGCTGGCGAATCAGGTCGAGTTGTCGGTGGATGTGCTCAACCGCAGCGTGGCAGATTTACACCCCGCCGGCATGCAGATTGGACTACAGTTAGAGATGTCGACGTTGCGCCAGGTCGCTTAAATTAAACGAAAAATTGGCAACGCAGCGCGACGCAGGTATTTATCGGCTGTGCTTATCGCCAGGCAGGCAGCCGCCTGTTTTCTGCCTGGCGCATAGGAGCCTTTATTCGTGTTAACCCTGCTTAACCTTCTCTCCGCCGTCGCCCTGCTGGTATGGGGCACCCACATTGTCCGCACCGGCGTGATGCGCGTGTACGGTGCCGATCTGCGTCGCGTGTTAAGCCGCAGCGTGGAAAAAAAACCGATGGCGTTTCTTGCCGGGATTGGCGTTACCGCGCTGGTGCAGAGCAGTAACGCCACCACGTTGTTAGTCACCTCGTTTGTGGCGCAGAATCTGGTCAGCCTGACGCCCGCGCTGGTGGTGGTGCTGGGAGCTGACGTCGGTACCGCCATCATGGCGCGCATCCTGACCTTCGATCTCTCCTGGCTGTCGCCGCTGTTTATCTTTTTTGGCGTGGTATTTTTCCTCAGCCGCAAACAGACGCGCGCCGGTCAGATCGGACGCGCGGCCATCGGCCTCGGGCTGATTCTGCTGGCGCTGCAGCTGATTGTCGCCGCCGCCAAACCCATTACGCAGGCCGCCGGCGTGCAGGTGCTGTTCTCGACGCTGACCGGCGATATCATGCTGGATGCGCTGATTGGCGCGGTATTCGCCATCATCAGCTACTCCAGCCTGGCTGCGGTGCTGATTACCGCCACGCTGACCGCCACCGGCGTTATCTCGTTCAAAGTGGCGCTGTGTCTGGTGATTGGCGCTAACCTCGGCAGCGGCTTGCTGGCGATGATCAACGCCAGCGGATCGAATGCTGCCGGCAAGCGGGTGGCGCTCGGCAGCCTGTTGTTCAAGCTGATTGGCAGCATCGTTATTTTGCCGTTTGTCGATTACATCGCCGACCTGCTGGATAAGCTGCCGGTTAACGATGAAGAGATGGTGATCTTCTTCCACGTGTTCTACAACCTGGTGCGCTGTCTGGTGATGGTGCCGTTTGCCGAACCGATGGCGCGCCTGTGCCGCCGTATGATCGCCGACGATGCGGAAAACCAGACCCATCTCAAGCCTAAGCACCTCGACAGCAGCGCGCTGGATACGCCGGCGCTGGCGCTGGCCAACGCGGCGCGGGAGACGCTGCGCATTGGTGATGTGGTGGAGCAGATGTTGGAGAGCTTCAACAAGGTGGTGATGGGCGAACTGCGCGAGGAGCGCGCAGTGCGGCGGCTGGATGATGATGTGGATGTGCTGTACACCGCCATTAAGCTCTATCTGGCGCGCATGCCGAAGGAGGATCTGGCGGAAGAGGATTCACGCCGCTGGGCCGAGGTGATTGAGATGGCGCTGAATCTGGAGCAGGCAGGCGACATTATCGAACGCATGAGCGCCGACGTAGCGGACAAGTCGCTGCAGGCGCGCCGGGCGTTTTCGCCGGAAGGGCTGGAAGAGCTGAATTCGCTGCAGGAGCAGGTGTTAAGCAACCTGCGCCTGAGCCTGTCGGTGTTTCTGTCGCACGACGTCACCAGCGCCAAGCGCCTGCGCCGTGCCAAGCACCGTTTCCGCATCCTGATTCGCCGTTATTCCCACGCCCACGTCGAGCGCCTGCACCGGCAGAATGTGCAAAGCATCGAAACCAGTTCGCTGCATTTAGGTTTGCTGGGAGATATGAAGCGCCTGAATTCGCTGTTCTGCGCGGTGGCGTACACCGTGCTGGACCAGCCGGACGATGAGCGCGAGGTGGATTGATCATTTTTACAACGCGCGATAAATCGCGCCGCTACAGGCTGTGCATTAATCTGTAACGGCGCAATTTATTGCGCATTGCCATTACGACAACAAACTGAACGCGATCATCCCGACGATGGCGCCGGTGGTGCCGAGAATCGTCTCCATCAGCGTCCAGGTCTTCAGCGTCTCGCCTTCGGTGGCACCGGTGAAGCGGCCAAACAGCCAGAAACCGGCATCATTGACGTGGCTGATAATAATCGAGCCGCCGCCGATGCAGATCGACAGCGCCGCCAGCTGCGCACCGCTGTAATGCAACGGTTCAATCACCGGCATCACCAGCCCGACGGTGGTTAAACAGGCCACCGTGGCCGAGCCCTGAATCACCCGAATCGCGCCGGAGAGAATAAAACAGGCCAGCGCAATCGGCATGCCAGCACCGGTCAGCGCGTGGCCCAGCACCGGGCCAACACCGGAATCCACCAGCACCTGCTTGAACACGCCGCCCGCACCAATCACCAGCAGGATAATCCCCGCCGGCTGCAGCGCGCTGCCGCATACCTGCATCACCTTCTCTTTATCCATGCCCTGACGGTAAGCCAGGCCGTAAATCGCTACCAGCAGCGCCAGCAGGATGGCGGTAAACGGATGGCCGATAAACTCCAGCCACGCATACAGACGTGAATCCGGTGTGGTGAAGCGCGCGCCGATGGTTTTCAGCCCGACCAGCAGCAGCGGGAACAGAATCAGCGACAGGCTAAAGCCAAACGACGGCAGCTGGCCCTCGCTGACGTCCGGCTGATGATCTTCCGGCGGCGCGCTGAACGTCACATGGCGCGCAATCAGGTTGCCGAACAGCGGACCGGCAATCAGCATGCCGGGAATCGCCGCGCACAGCCCCAGCAGGATCATCCAGCCAAAGTCAGCATGCATCTGCGCCGCCAGCAGCATCGGTGCCGGTCCGGGCAGCAAAAAGGCCGCCGCGGCGGCGACGCCGGCAA
Source organism: gamma proteobacterium symbiont of Lampromicra miyakona (assembly GCF_059730895.1). Lineage (NCBI taxonomy): Bacteria > Pseudomonadati > Pseudomonadota > Gammaproteobacteria > gamma proteobacterium symbiont of Lampromicra miyakona. Next base: position 3,776,006 of record NZ_AP035932.1, read on the forward strand.
ACAGCGGGATCACCAGTTTGACCAGATTATCGTGGGTGCGGCGTGCCACCGCGAAGGCGATGCTGATCAACAACACTACGGCCACTTCAAAGAACAGCGGCAGCGCACAAATCAGCCCGGCAATGCCCATCGCATAGTGCGCGCGCCGCTCGCCAAAGGTTTTCAGCATACGAATGGCGATCTGATCGACCGCACCGGTTTCATGCAGAATTTTGCCGAACATGGCGCCCAGCGCCACCACAATGGCGAGAAAGCCGAGCGTGCCGCCCATGCCTTTTTGCATGGTCTCAGCAATTTTATCCAGCGGCATACCGGAGAACAGACCGGCACCCATCGACACTAACATCAGAGCGACAAAGGCGTGCATACGCGCTTTCATCACTAAAAACAGCAGCAGCAGGACAGAGCCTGCTGCGGTTAACACCAGCGTTGCGGTACTCATGACTAGCCCTTGTTGATTGCGCCCTCGATGGTCGCAACCGTGGCCGCAACTACCTCATCCAGTGAGTGATTGATATCGACAACCAGCACATCCGGCTCGTCGGCACCCGGTTCCTGCAGGGTTTCAAACTGTGTCACCAGCATCTGCGGTTTGAAGAAGTGGCCTTTGCGCGCCTTGAGACGAGACTCAATGGTGGCAAAATCGCCCTTCAGATAGATGAATTTAAGGTTGTGGTTGCCCTGACGCAGGATGTCGCGATAGGACTTTTTCAGCGCTGAACAGACGATGATCGAGATCGCCTGGGTGCGCTGCATCGCGAACGCCGCATCATTCAGCGCCTGCAGCCACGGCTGGCGATCGTCGTCGTTCAGCGGATGGCCTTCCGCCATTTTGGTGATGTTGCTGCGCGGATGCAGGAAATCACCATCCAGAAACGCGGTGCTGAGCTGATGAGACACCTGATTGGCGACGGCAGACTTTCCGCTGCCGGAAACACCCATCAGGATAAAGACGTGGTGCGATGGAGATGGCGTGGTCATGGTTTTGCGCTCCGGCAGTTGGTGCTGCCAATGTTACCGATAACAATTTTGATTGCCATTGTCCGAGCGCGCTCAGACGCTGGCAACCCTTGTCAGGCGGAAAAGCACGAAAGTGTGAACTGACTCAAAAAATCGCCAAAATCAGATGCTGCCACCTTCGGCAATCTCAAAACCGACATCCAGCGGCGCGGTCACGCTGCGATCGCCGCCAATCCGCGCCAGCAGCATGGCGGCTGATTCACGCCCCATGCGTTCGCGTGGCGTCAGCACCGTAGCCAGCCGTGGATTAACCACCTGCGTGATGTCGTGGCCGTGAAAGCCGGCGATCGCCATCTGCTCCGGCACGCGTAACCCCTGGCGCTGGCACTCAAACATCGCGCCTACCGCCAGGTCATCATTGGTACAGAACAGGCTGTCAGTATGCGGATAGCGCTTCTGCGCCTCGCGTAATAACTGGGCACCGGCGCTGAAGGAGGAGGCATCTTCCATCATGACGCTGTGCGGCGTCAGCCCGGCTTCGCGCATCGCCTGTTCATAGCCCTGCTGCTTTTGCAGCGTACGCTCATCGAGGCGCGCGCCCAGGTAAACGGTATGACGATGGCCTTTTTTGAGGATAGCATGCGTCATCTGCCGCGCCGCCTCGACGTTGTCGAAGCCCACGGCCATATCAAGGCACGGCGTGACGCAATCCATCATTTCGATCACCGGAATGCCCGCCACTTCCAGCATGCGCAGCGTGCCCGGCGTGTGGGAACGTTCGGTGAGGATCACGCCATCAATGTTCCAGCCCAGCAGCGAACGCAGCTGCAGCTCCTCTTTGTGCGGGTTATAGCCGAAGTGCGCCACCAGCGTCTGATAGCCCGCTTCATCGGTCACGGTTTCAATGCCGCGCAGCACGTCGGCAAACACCTGGTTGGTGAGCGAGGGCAGCAGCACGCCAATCGCGCGGCTGGTGGCGTTAGAGAGCATGTCGGGCGCACGGTTGGGGATATAGCCGAGTTCATCCAGCGCCACGGCGATTTTATCGCGCAACGCCGCAGAGACCTGATCGGGGTTCCGCAAATAGCGGCTGACGGTCATTTTTGTGATGCCGACGCGATCGGCAACATCCTGTAATACCGGTCTTTTCTTCTTCATCGTGTGCGCCTGAGGTCAGAGATAAGCTGAGTTTATCATTTTTTTGTCATGTTATGCCGTTGCGGCGCAACCTCTCACAGACACAACTGAAAAATACCAGCAGATAAAAACAAGACTGGTCTGCTGGAAAAGAAACATTAAAGCAATCCTTCGTGATTATTTAAATCCTAAAGCGGATTAACCTCACATAAAAATAAAAAAAACAGATTATTTAACTAACCTTACATTAGAAAGATAAATAAAATTAAATAAATATTATCAGTAAGATAAATAAATACACCTCGCATTATCCCTGGTTTAAACAGAAACTCACTCTTGATCGTTTTTTCCCTCTTCTTACTATGGCAAACCGGGCAAAAAGCGGCTCGCCCGCTGTATATAAGGAGAATGACCTCATGGAAAAAACCACTTCACCTGCGAAGCGTCCTGTCGAACGCTTCCTCAATACCGTTGAATGGCTGGGCAACCTGTTGCCGCACCCGATTACGCTGTTTGCACTGTTTTCCCTGTTTATCCTCGTCGCGTCGGCTATTGCTGCGGCATTAGGCGTGAGCGTGATCGATCCGCGCCCGATCGGTGCCGCCGGGCGCGCGCCGGACGGGGTGATTCACGTGGTCAGTTTGCTGAGCGCAGAAGGCTTACAGCGCATCGTCAGTCATCTGGTGACGAATTTCACTGGCTTTGCCCCGCTGGGAACCGTGCTGGTGGCGCTGCTGGGTGTCGGCATCGCCGAACAGTCTGGCCTGCTGTCCGCCGCGATGCGCGCACTGGTGTTTAACGCCCCGAAGAAGCTGATCACCTTTACCGTGGTGTTTGCCGGTATCGTCTCGAATACCGCTTCGGAGCTGGGATATGTGGTGCTGATTCCGCTGGCTGCGATGATCTTCCACTCGCTCGGTCGCCATCCGCTGGCTGGACTGGCGGCCGCGTTTGCCGGCGTCTCGGGCGGTTACAGCGCCAATCTGCTGCTTGGCACTATTGATCCACTGCTCTCCGGCATTACCCAGAGTGCAGCGCAGATCATCGATCCTGCTTACAGTGTTGGCCCGGAGGTGAACTGGTACTTCATGTTTATCAGCACCTTTGTGATTGCCGGGCTGGGCACCTGGATCACCAACAGCATCGTCGAACCCAAGCTGGGCAGCTATCAGGATAGCGAAGGTGATGCGGTGCGCGGCGACATGGGCGAGCTGTCGCCTGGCGAGCGTCGGGCACTCAAAGGTGCGGGCTGGGCGGTGCTGGTGGTGTCACTGCTGCTGGCGCTGACGGTCATTCCCGGCCACGGCGTATTACTGAATCCCAAAACCGGCACGCTGGCGGGTTCACCGTTCCTGAAAGGCATCGTGGTATTTATCTTTGTGTTCTTCGCCATCCCCGGTTTTGTTTATGGCCGCCTGATGGGCACCATGCGCAGCGATCGCGATGTCATTCACGCCATGTCCACCAGCATGAGCAGCATGGGAATGTACATCGTGCTGGTGTTTTTTGCCGCGCAGTTTGTCGCCTTTTTCAACTGGAGCAACTTCGGCACGGTGGTGGCAGTGAAAGGTGCCAGCCTGCTGGCTTCACTGGATATGAGCGCCCCGCTGCTGTTCGTCTGCTTCATCCTGATCTGCGGCTTCATCAATCTGATGATTGGCTCCGCGTCGGCCCAGTGGGCAGTGACCGCACCGATTTTCGTGCCGATGCTGATGCTGGTCGGGTTTGCGCCTGAGGTGATCCAGGCGGCGTACCGCATTGGTGACTCAGTGACAAACGTGATTACGCCGATGATGAGCTACTTCGGGCTGATCATGGCAGTGGCGGCGCGCTACCGTCGTGATATGGGCATCGGTACGCTGGTGGCGATGATGCTGCCTTATTCGGTGGTGTTTATGATTGGCTGGACGCTGCTGTTTGTGCTGTGGGTGTTCGTGTTTAACCTGCCGGTCGGTCCCGGCGCGGCCACCTGGTACACGCTGTAATCTCCCCGTGCAGTGGATTGCCACGGACGGCGATCGGTTAACGCGCAGGCAAAAAAAAAGCCAGCACCCGAGCTGGCTAAGAAACACTGGAAGCAATGTGAGCAATGTCGTGCTTACCCGGTTTGTCAGGAGACGCAGCCGGATTCGCGTTGACAATAATAATCATTATCATTCGCGTCTGTAAAGCCCTTTCCCGATTTTTTTACCGTTGACGCTGCGCTCGAATTCCCTGATGTTAAAGGGGATTTCATTCACTGAGTGCAAGGAGCTGCTTTATGAGTCAGGTTACTGTTCGTCACGCAACGCCCGAAGATGCCGCCGTTCTGACGCGTATCTATAGCCAGCCGGAAACTCAGGCGGGCACGCTGCATCTGCCGTATCAGTCACCGTCACTCTGGCAGGAGCGGCTCGCGAATCCCCGTCCCCATGTCACCATGCTGGTGGCCTGTATTGACGGGCAGGTTGTCGGTCAGCTGACGCTGGAAGTTATGGCGGTGGCACGCCGCCGTCACTGCGCCACTATCGGCATGGGCGTTGATCCGACATTCCATCGGCGCGGCGTGGGTAAAGCGCTGATGGCGGCGATGGTGGATCTGTGTGACAACTGGCTGCAGGTCACGCGGATTGAACTGACGGTGTTTGCGGATAACCACCAGGCCATGGGTTTGTATCAGCAGTTTGGTTTTGAGATTGAAGGTACCGCCAGAGGTTTCGCGGTCCGCGACGGCCAGATGATCGATACGCACTACATGGCGCGTCTGAAAGGGAATGCGCGATGAATCGCGCCGCTACCGGCCGGTGCACGGTGAGGTAGCGGCGCAATTTATTGCGCGACGTTAATACCCGGCACTCAAATCATCCACCGAGCGCGGGTCGGATGCGCCGTAACGCATGCCGTCCGGGCCAATCATGATGCTCTGCGTGCTGCCCATCGCCGGCAGCACTTTGACATGCTGACCTTTTGCTTCCAGCAGACGCAGCGTATCCGGGCTGAAGCCCTTCTCGACGCGCAGCTGATCCGGCAGCCACTGATGGTGGAAGCGCGGCGCATTGGTGGCTTCCGCCACGTTCATGCCGAAATCGATACTGTTCACCACCATTTGCAGCACCGTGGTGATAATCCGGCTGCCGCCCGGGCTGCCGGTCACCAGCCAGGTTTTACCGTCTTTCGCTACAATGGTCGGCGACATTGATGACAGCGGACGTTTGGCCGGCTGAATCGCGTTCGCCTCACCGCCCACCAGGCCATAGACGTTTGGCGTGCCCGGCTTGGCAGAGAAATCATCCATTTCATTGTTCATCAGAATGCCGCTGTTACCGGCCACTACGCCGCTGCCAAAGTAGGTGTTCAGCGTGTAGGTCACCGCCACCGCGTTGCCGTCTTTATCCACCACCGAGAAGTGGGTGGTTTGATTGCTCTCGTACGGAGCCAGCTTACCGGGCTTGATGTCGGCTGAGGGGCGCGCCTTGTTAACGTCAATCTGCTGGGCCAGCGTTTTGGCGTAGGCTTTGCTGGTCAGCGCCTGCTGCGGCACTTTAACGAAGTCGGGATCGCCGAGATACTCGGAGCGGTCGGCGTAGGCATATTTTTCCGCTTCGGCCATAACCTGCATCGCGTCCGCGCTGCCGAAGCCCCATTTCGCCAGGTCGAAGTTTTCCAGGATATTGAGGATCTGCACGATATGAATGCCGCCGGACGACGGTGGCGGCATGGAGAACACCTCGTAGCCACGGTAGCTGCCGCTTACCGGCTTGCGTTCCACTGCGCGGTAGGCCGCCAGATCCGCCTTGCCAATCAGTCCGCCGTGCTGCGCCATTTCGGCAGCGATCTCATCGGCAATTTTGCCTTTGTAGAAAGCATCCGGCCCCTGCTGAGCAATCAGCTGCAGGCTATGCGCGAGGTTTTTCTGCACCAGGCGATCGCCCTTCTGGTACGGCTGACCGTCGGCTTTGTAGAAAATGGCGCGACTGTTGTCGTGGTTGATCAGGTTCTCTTTACCGTAGGTAGCGAGATCGTCAGCCAGCGCATCGTTAACGATGATGCCGTCGCGCGCCAGTTTGATCGCCGGCGCCAGCAGCGTGCTGAGCGGCAGCGTGCCGTACTTTTGCGCTGCCAGGGCAAAACCGGCTACGGTGCCCGGCGTGCCGGAAGCCAGATGAGAAGTGAGTGATAACTTACTATCCGCGTTGCCCTGCTTATCCAGGAACATATCGCGCGAGGCACGCGCCGGCGCCATCTCGCGGAAATCAATGGCGGTGGTGCGGCCGGCAGCGGTGCGCAGCAGCATAAAGCCGCCACCGCCCAGGTTGCCCGCCTGCGGGTGAGTGACCGCCAGCGCAAAGCCCACCGCAATCGCCGCATCAACCGCGTTGCCGCCCTGTTTGAGAATATCCACGCCCACCCGGGTGGCCATCGCGTCCACTGACGCAACCATCCCGTGCTGTGCTTTCACCGGGTGAAAGGTGTCGCTGTCGACGCCATACGATACCGGCGGGGCGCTGGCCGGCGCCGCCTGCGCCCCCTGCACCACGGTAAAACTCATTAACAGCGCCCAGCCGAACTGGCGCACACCGTTATGTATCCTCATCCCGCCACCATCCTTTCAGTTGTTTACATTTGTTATTGATTGCTGCAAGTGTTTGCAAATACTGTAAAAAAGATAGCAGTTAAGCCAAATTAGGTGCACTCCTGGTTTTGGGGTTTGTGATATCGCATAAACTTATGGTTGCGGCGGTTGCTGCCGGGTGGCGAGCAACCTCACACAGCAGGCCGCACTGATGGAGGAACACCATGAAAAAATGGCTGATTGTTATCGCGGCACTGATGCCGCTGAGTGGCATGGCGAACATGCTGAACAACACTAACCAACCGAATCAACCCGGCTATAACCCAAGCCAGCAGCGGATGCAGACGCGCATGCAGATCCAGCAGCAGCAACAGCAGCAGCAGTTGCGTCAGGATCAGCAGCAGCAAAATCAGGAGATGCAGCGTAAGCTGCAGGAGCGGCGCGATAGCGCCCGGCAGCGCGTGATTCAGTCGCAGCCGGGCCAGCAGAACAGCAATGCGCAGACGCAGTACAGCAATTAACGGAAGTCCGGGCCGATAGCATCAATGCGATCGGTACAGATGGCATCCACGCCCCAGCTCAGCAGCTCGCGCGCCCGCGCGGGCTGATTCACGGTATACACCAGAATACGCAGACCGGCGGCTTTAAGCGCGGCGGTGCGTCCGGCGTCCAGCAAGCGATGATTTAAATGGATTGAGACGCAGTCGAGCGCGGCGGTCAGCGCCTGCCAGTCGTCGTGCCACTCATCCAGCAGCAGGCCGCGCGGCAGCTCCGGCGCGGCCTGCATCGCCGCTTCCAGCGCCGCGTACGAGAACGAGGACAGCAGCGGTGCCGTTTGTCCCTGCCACAGCGTTCGTGCGGCCAGCGCCACATCACGTCCGGTCTCTACCTCTGTACCGCTGCTGGGTTTGATCTCAATGTTGGCCATCATCTGATGCTGGCGGCAGCGCGCCGCCACCTCGCTCAGCAATGCCAGCGGTTCACCGTCAAATTCACGGCTAAACCAGCTGCCGGCATCCAGCTGCGCCAGCTGCTGCCACGGCAGATCGCCCGCCACGCCCCAGCCGTTGCTGGTGCGGTCCAGCGTGTCATCGTGCAGCAGGAAAATCTGCTTATCCTGTGACAGTTTGGCGTCGAATTCGATCATGGTATGACCGTAGTGCGCGCCGACATCAATCGCCGCCAGGGTGTTTTCCGGGGCCAGCTTGCCGCCGCCGCGATGCGCAACAATGTGCGGATAGGGCCAGTTTTTTACACTCATTCCAGACGCTTTCCATGGGTAGAATCGAAGAAGTGTAACGCATCTGGCGGCAGTTGTAGCCACAGGCTGCTGCCAGCCTGAGGCCGCTCGCTGTGCGGCAAACGCACCACCAGCCGCGTGTTGCCAATGTGGCCATGCGCAAGATTGTCCGCGCCGAGGATCTCCAGCGTATCCACCACCAGCGGCACACCGCCGGCCTCACGGCTGCTGAGCTGAATATGCTCGGGACGAATGCCGAGCGTCAGCGGACGGTTGGCCCATCGCGCTTTGCCGGCGCCGAGCGGCAGGCTGTTGAGCGCGTCGAGCGTAAAGCGCGAGCCATCGCTATTGATCTGACCGGGTAGCAGGTTCATCGCCGGCGCGCCGATGAACGACGCAACAAACTGACTGGCCGGACGCTCATACACCTCCACCGGCGTGCCCACCTGCTCTACCACGCCTTTATTCATCACCATCACGCGCTGCGCCAGCGTCATGGCTTCAACCTGATCGTGCGTGACGTACAGGCTGGTGGTTTTCAGCCGGCGGTGCAGTTGCTGCAGCTCCAGACGCATCTGCACGCGCAGGCGCGCATCCAGGTTCGACAGCGGCTCATCAAACAGAAACACCGCCGGTTCCCGCACGATGGCGCGGCCCATGGCCACGCGCTGACGCTGGCCGCCGGAGAGCTCGCGCGGACGGCGCTGCAACAGGTGATCAAGCTCCAGACTGCGCGCCGCATCCATCACCCGCTGGGTAATCTGTTCCTTGCCCATGCCGCGGATCTTCAGGCCGTAAGCCATGTTCTCTCCCACCGTCATGTGCGGGTAGAGCGCGTAATTCTGGAATACCATGGCGATGCCGCGATCTTTCGGCTCCATGTCGGTGACGCGCCGATCATCGATGTAGATATCGCCCGACGTGACGCGCTCCAGCCCGGCCACCATGCGCAGCAGCGTCGATTTCCCGCAGCCGGACGGGCCGACCATCACCATAAATTCACCGTCATTGATGGTGATGTTCAGCGGCTGAATGATTTGGTTTTTGCCGTCATACGATTTCGTAACGGTCTGAAGGGTTACCGCTGCCATCTATTTCTCACTCTCCACCAGGCCACGCACAAAAGCGCGCTGCATCACAAGCACCACCACCACCGGTGGGATCAGGGTTAATAACATCGCCGCCATCACTTCGTTCCACTGCGTCGGACCGCCGCTGGTGTTGATCATACTTTTCACCCCCGCCACGGCAGTGCTCAGGCCGGCATCGTTGATGATCAGCAGCGGCCACAGATACTGGTTCCAGCCGTAAATAAAGGTGATGACAAACAGCGCGGCGAGATTGGTTTTTGACAGCGGCAGCACGATATCCCAGAAAAAACGCATCGGACTGGCGCCGTCAATGCGCGCCGCTTCAATCAGTTCATCCGGCAGCGACATAAAAAACTGGCGGAACAGGAACGTGGCGGTCGCGGAGGCCATCAGCGGCAATGTCAGACCGCTGTAACTGTCCAGCATGTGCAGCGTGGAGATCACCTCCACCGTCGGGAAAATACGCACTTCTACCGGCAGCATCAGGGTGATAAAAATCAGCCAGAAAAACAGCGTGCGCAGCGGAAAGCGAAACCACACCAGCGCAAACGCCGAGAGCATCGACACCGTGATTTTGCCCACGGTGATGCCCAGCGCCATGATCAGGCTGTTCAGCATCATCAGGCCAAACGCCGCGCTGCCGTTGACGCCATCGCGCCAGATGTGGGTGATGTTGTCGATGAGATGCGGGCCGGGCACCAGCGTCATCGGCACCTGATACACCGCGTTGTTATCCAGCGTCGCGGCGACAAACGCCACGTACAGCGGGAACAGAATGGTCAGCACCCCCAGCGCCAGCAGCGTGTGGGCGAAGATATCCAGCCCGCGTCGGTTTTCAATCATTGGTATTGCACCTTACGCTCGACAAAGCGGAATTGCAGAATGGTCAGGCCGATAACCAGCAGCATCAGCACCACCGACTGCGCGGCGGACGACGAGAGATCGAGTCCGGTGAAGCCTTCGCGGTAGATTTTGTAGATCAGAGTGGTGGTGGCCTGTACCGGCCCGCCACCGGTGGCGGCATCAATCACCGGGAAGGTGTCGAAAAAGGCGTAAACCAGATTCACCACCAGCAGGAAAAAGCTGACCGGCGTAATCAGCGGCAGCGACAGATGAAAGAAACGGCGCACCGGTCCGGCACCGTCAATCGCCGCGGCTTCCACCAGCGATTTAGGAATGGACTGCAGCGCGGCAAAGAAAAACAGGAAGTTGTAGCTCATTTGCTGCCAGATCGACGCTAATACAATCAGGAACATCGCCTGACCGCTGTTCTGCGCATAGTTCCAGTTGTAGCCAAACTGGTTCAGCAGATGGCTGAACAGCCCCAGCCCCGGATTGAACAGGAACATCCACAGTACTGCCGCAACCACCGGCGCTACCGCATAGGGCAGCAGCAGCAGCGTCTGATAGAGCTTTTTCAGCCGGATAACGTAATCCACCAGCGCCGCCAGCAGCAGCGAGAATGTCATGCCGCATACCGTCACCAGCGCGCTAAACACGAGGGTGGTCCAGAACGAATCAAGGTAGTAGTCGTCACTGAACAGGCGGCGGAAGTTATCAAGGCCAACAAAGGTGCTGGAGATGCCAAACGGATCGATGCTTTGCAGCGAGTACCACAGCGCCTCTCCGGCGGGCCAGAGAAAAAAGATCGCGGTGATCGCCAGCTGCGGGGCCACCAGCAGATACGGCAACAAACGGGCGCGGAAAACCGGACGTGATGATGAGGACATAGCAGGCTCGTCAGAAAGAGACAGCGGGACGGACTTACTGTCCATCCCGCCATTACGGAGTTACTTCACTTGCTGTTCAAAGCGACGCAGCAGTTCGTTGCCGCGTTTCACCGCGTTGTCCAGCGCTGCCTGTGGCGACTGTTTGCCGGTCCACACGCCTTCCAGCTCTTCGTCGACAATGGTACGAATCTGCGGCATGTTGCCCAGACGCATCCCTTTGGTGAACGGCAGCGGATCTTTATTCAGCATCTGCCGCGTGGCGATGTCCGCGCCCGGGTTTTTGTCATAGAAGCCCTGCTGTTTGGTCAGCTCATAAGCCGCGGTGGTGATCGGCAGATAACCGGTTTTCTGGTGCCATTCTGCCGCGATATCCGGCTGGGCGAGGAACTTCATGAACTCAGCCGCGCCTTTGTAAGTGGCGGCATCTTTGCCTTTCATCACCCACAGGCTGGCGCCACCGATAATGGCGTTCTGCGGTGCGTTCGGCACGGTGTCATCGTACGGCATCATGCCCACGCCAAAGTTGAATTTGGCGTAATGCTTAATGTCGGCCAGCGAACCGGATGAGGCGGTGGTGATACCGCAGTCGCCGTTGTAGAACTTGGACGTCGACTCATCTTTACGGCCAAAGTAGGTGAAATCACCTTTCTTATTCATCTCTTCCAGCAGCTGGATGTGGCGCACCTGCACGGGTTTGTTGAACTCCAGCACCGCGTCGGTACCGTCAAAGCCGTTGTTTTTGGTGGCAACCGGCAGGCCATGCCAGGCGCTGAAGTTTTCGATCTGAATCCAGCCCTGCCAGCCGCTGGCATAGCCGCAGCTCATGCCGGCTTTACGCAGCGCGGCGGCATCCTGCGCCAGCGCCTGCCAGGTTTTCGGTGGCTGATCCGGGTTAAGACCGGCTTTTTTGAACGCGTCTTTGTTGTAGTACAGCACCGGCGTGGAACTGTTGAACGGCTGCGAGATCAGCTGGCCGTTGCTGTCGCTGTAGTAACCGGCAACGGCAGGGACAAACTGTTTCGGGTCCATCGGCACGCCGGCGTCTTTAAACACTTCATGCACCGGCACGATGGCTTTAGAGGCCATCATGGTGGCGGTGCCCACTTCGTAAACCTGCAGAATGGCCGGTGCCTTACCGCTGCGCACCGCAGCGATACCCGCGGCCAGGCTCTGCTCGTAGTTGCCTTTGTAGGTCGGAACGATTTTGTAATCCGGGTGAGCCTGGTTAAAACGCTGTGCCAGAGAATCGACTTCTTTGCCTAACTCGCCTTCCATGGAGTGCCAGAAAGGGATTTCGGTAGCAGCCAGCGCATTACCGCTGATCGCCAGACCGAGCAGCAGACTCATCAGGCGGGGACGAAGCGTAAAAGCGGACATAAGGGTTTCCTGTGCTTGTGGCGCGCGCGATATCACGCATTTTTTGTTCGCGAAGTAACATGACACGAGGAAATGACGGAAAAATAACAGGATTATGACGGGAATATGACGGGGTTAGTGCGCGCTGATGCCCTCACCCCGGCCCTCTCCCACGGGGAGAGGGGGATAAAAGGCGGTGCGCTGATGCCTTCTTCTGCAGGGCGAGAGAAGTCCGGGAGGATGCCAGGATAGCAACCTGGTCTGAAAAACGCTGCCGTACGGTTCCCTCTCCCGCGTGCGGGAGAGGGTTAGGGTGAGGGCAAATCACCGCACCAACGTCATGACCAAAGCCAGGTCAGGCGCCTAAATACGCGCTTCGCACCGCTTCATTGGATAACAACGCTTCACCGCTATCCTCCAGCACCACGTGACCGTTCTCCAGCACGTAACCACGATCGGCCAGCTTCAGTGCCTGGTTGGCGTTCTGCTCGACGAGGAAGATGGTCATGCCCTCTTTACGTAGCTGTTCGATGGTGTCGAAAATCTGCTGGATAATGATCGGCGCCAGACCCAGCGACGGCTCGTCCAGCAGCAACAGGCGCGGCTGGCTCATGAGCGCGCGGCCAATCGCCAGCATCTGCTGCTCACCGCCGGACATGGTGCCGGCGCGCTGCACTTTGCGCTCCGCCAGCCGGGGGAACAGCTGATAAACGCGCTCAATGCGCTCCTGATACTGCTGACGCGTCGCGAAAAAGCCGCCCATCGCCAGGTTCTCTTCCACCGTCATGCGCGAAAACACGCGCCGGCCTTCCGGTACGATGGCAATCGCTTCACGCATGATTTTTGCCGTCTGCCAGTCGGTAATGGTTTTGCCATCAAAGGTGATGGTGCCGCTGGTGGCGCGCGGTTCGCCACACAGCGTCCCGAGCAGCGTGGTTTTACCCGCGCCGTTAGCGCCAATCAGCGTCACGATTTCGCCCTGGCTGATGTGCAGATTAATGTTATGCAGTGCCTGGATCGGGCCATAGTGCGCACTGACGCCCTGTAAAGTTAAAATCGGGTTCGCCATGTTACGCCTCACCTAAATAAGCACGGATCACATCCGGGTTGTTACGCACTTCTTCCGGCGTACCGTTGGCCAGCGGCGTTCCCTGATTCACCACATAAATGCGGTCAGAAATGCCCATCACCAGTTTCATATCGTGTTCAATCAGCAACACTGTCACCTTGTGTTCGCCGCGCAGTTCAGCGATCAGCTCATCCAGCTCGTGCGTTTCGCGCGGATTGAGGCCGGCCGCCGGTTCGTCGAGCATCAGGATTTCCGGACGCGTCACCATGCAGCGGGCGATCTCCAGCCGGCGCTGCTGGCCGTAAGCCAGATTGCCGGCCTGGCGGTTAGCCAGCTCCAGCAGGCCAATGCGCTCCAGCCAGCTGGCCGCGCGGTCCAGCGCTTCGCTCTCGCCGCGCCGGAACGCCGGGGTTTTAAACAGCCCGGAGAACACGCCGCTTTTCAGATGCTGATGCTGCGCCACCAGCAGGTTTTCAATCACCGTCATCTCACGGAACAGGCGCACGTGCTGGAAAGTTCGCACCACGCCCATGCGCGCAATCTTCTGCCCCGGCAGGCCCTGCAATGGCTGATCGCGCAGTTTGATGGTGCCGCCCGTTGGCTTATAGAAACCGGTCAGGCAGTTGAATACCGTGGTTTTCCCCGCCCCGTTCGGGCCAATCAGCGAGACGATCTCCTGCGGATGCAGTTCCAGCGCCACGTTGTTGACGGCCAGCAGGCCGCCGAAGCGCATCATCAGGCCTTCAACGGCTAATAAAGGCTGACTCATGCCTGCTCTCCTTGTTTTGCCTGTTTCAGCTTCAGGTGCGGACGCTTCATCGGCAGCAGCCCCTGCGGACGCCAGATCATCATCAGCACCATCAACCCACCGAGCACCAGCATGCTGTACTCGTTCAAATCACGCATCAGCTCGCGCGACACCACCAGCAGAATCGCGGCCAGGATCACCGCCAGCTGCGAACCCATGCCGCCCAGCACCACAATCGCCAGCACAAACGCGGACTCGACAAAGGTAAAAGATTCCGGGCTGACAAAGCCCTGACGCGCGGCAAACAGCGTACCGGCGAAACCGGCGAACACCGCGCTGATGGTAAAGGCCGTCAGCTTGATGCGCGTTGGGCTGAGACCGAGCGAACGGCAGGCGATCTCATCTTCACGCAGCGCTTCCCACGCACGCCCCAGCGGCATGCGCAGCAGACGATTGATGACGAACAGCGTCAGCACCACCAGCAGCAGCGCCACCAGATAAAGGAAAATCACGCGGTGATTGGGATCGTACGCCAGGCCTGTCAGATCGTGGAAGGTGGTCCAGCCGCCTTCACTGACGCGCCGGCCAAATTCAATACCAAACAGGCTCGGCTTGGGAATCTGCGCGATTCCATTGGGACCGCCAGTGATTGATGTGCTGTTCAGCAGCAGAATACGCACGATCTCACCAAAGCCGAGCGTCACAATCGCCAGATAGTCACCGCGCAGCCGCAGCACCGGGAAGCCCAGCAGCAGGCCAAAGGCACCGGCAACAATGCCGGCCAGCGGCAGGCTCTCCCAGAAGCCAAAACCGTAATAGTGATTCAGCAGCGCAAAGGTGTAAGCACCGATGGCGTAAAAGCCGCCGTAGCCCAGCACCAGCAGGCCGGACAGGCCCACTACCACATTCAGGCCGAGGCCGAGCATCACGTAGATCAGCGTCAGGGTGGCGATATCCACGCTGCCGCGCGACACGAAGAAGGGCCAGGCGACGGCGGCAATAATCACCAGCAGCATCAGCAGCTTTTGTTTTGGTGTCGAACCGTCAAAACCCGGCAGCACCAGCCCTTTGCCACTGCGTTTGAGCTTGCCCTGCAGCAGCGGACGCAGCAGCTGGAACACAAACACCACTGCGCAGCCGAGGAAGATCCAGTTCCAGCGCACGGTGCCCGCATTCGCCACTACCAGTTTGGTACCGTCGAGATCGAGGCGCATACCCATAAAGAAGCTGGCGAGCACCAGCAGCATCACCGTGGAGACCACGGCGTTAACCAGACCGAGGCGTTTCATACTTTCTCCACCTCCGGACGGCCCAGGATACCGGTTGGCATCACCAGCAGCACCACGATCAGCAGCGCGAATGACACCACGTCTTTATATTCGGTCGACAGATAGGCTGACGTCAGCGCTTCCGCAATGCCCAGCACCAGGCCGCCAATCATCGCGCCCGGAATGCTGCCGATGCCGCCCAGTACCGCCGCGGTAAAGGCTTTCATACCAGCCATAAAGCCGATGAACGGGTTAATGGAGCCGTAAAACTGCCCCAGCAGCACGCCAGCCACGGCCGCCATCGCTGCGCCGATCACAAAGGTCAGTGAGATCACGCGGTCGGTGTTGATTCCCAGCAGGCTGGCCATTTTCAGATCTTCAGCGCAGGCGCGGCAGGCGCGGCCCATGCGCGAATAACGAATGAACAGCGTCAGCGCCAGCATCGCGAGGAAGGTGACGACCCAGATAACCAGCTGCATGGTGGTGAGCGTGGCGGCAAAGCCGTTGCTCTCACCCAGCGTCCACTGGCCGGTGATCAGGCTGGGCAGCGCCAGATCGCGCGAGCCCTGCGTCAGGCTGACGTAGTTCTGCAGAAAGATCGACATACCAATCGCCGAGATCAGCGCGATCAGGCGTTTGGAGGAGCGCACCGGCTTATACGCCACGCGCTCAATGCTCCAGCCGTAGGCGCTGGAGATAATCACCGCCATCACGAACCCGGCGGCAATCATCAGCCACGAGGTGTCGATACCCATCATCATCAGGGCGGCAATCACGATAAAGGAGACATAGCTGCCGATCATGTACACCTCGCCGTGGGCGAAGTTGATCATGCCGATGATGCCGTAAACCATGGTGTAACCGATGGCGATCAGCGCGTAGGTGCTCCCGAGTGTGACCCCGTTGAACATCTGCTGAATGAAATAGAGAAACTGCTCGGACATAGTGAGGACCTGCATGTAAACGGGAAATCCCCGGTGCGTTCGGCACCGGGTTAGGGTGAGAGCACCGCGTCGCAGCGCCTCATTCAGCGCGTGCGCGCGGTGCCGCACCCTGCCCTCGCCCATCAGGAGAGGGACAATTCAGGAGCGTGCTTACTTAACTGCGGTAGAAGAACCGTCTTTGTGCCATTTGAAGACGCCAAATTCGAAGCCCTTCAGATCGCCCTTCTGGTCCCAGCTCAGGTTACCCATCACGGTGGGCACCGGCGCACCCTCTTTCAGGTTTTTAGCAATCGCATCAGGCTCATCGCTTTTGCTGCGCTCAATGCCCGCCACCAATGACTGAATAGCCGCATAGGTGGTCCAGACGAACGGGCCGGTTGGATCTTTGCGGTTTGATGCGCTGTTAGCTTTGATCGCGTCCACAATCGCTTTGTTGTCTGGCAGCTGGTCGTAGCGCTTCGGCAGCGTCACGTACAGGCCTTCAGACGCATCACCCGCGATGTTAGACAGGGAAGCGTTGCCGACACCTTCTGGTCCCATAAAGCCGGCTTTCAGACCGGCGGTTTTGGCCTGACGCAGAATCTGGCCCAGCTCCGGGTAGTAACCGCCGTAGTAAACGAAGTCGACGTTCTCTTTCTTCAGGCGCGCAATCAGCGTGGAGAAGTCTTTATCGCCCGCGGTGATCCCTTCGAACAGCACCACGTTGCCGCCTTTCGCCTTCAGGGTTTTCTGCACGGATTCCGCCAGGCCCTGACCGTACTGCTGCTTGTCATGCACCACGGCAATACGTTTTGGTTTGATCTGATCGAGGATGTAGTTGGCAGCGGTCGGGCCCTGATCGGAATCCAGACCGGTGGTACGCATCACGTCGGCATAGCCGCGCGCGGTCAGTTCAGGCGCGGTCGCCGCCGGGGTGATCATCAGAATGCCTTCATCATTATAAATGTCTGATGCTGGCTGAGTGGAGGAGGAGCACAGGTGGCCGATAACGTATTTGATGCCGTCATTGACCACTTTGTTGGCCACCGCAACCGCCTGTTTCGGGTCACAGGCGTCGTCATATTCTACGCCGACCAGCTTGTCACCGTTTACGCCGCCTTTGGCGTTGATGTCCTTGATCGCCTGGGCCGCACCGGTGAACTGCATGTCACCGTACTGCGCCACCGGGCCGGTTGCCGCACCGACAATCGCAATTTTGATGTCTTTCGCCAGTACCGCATGGCTCATCGCCAGCGCTACGCAACCCGCCAGTAATGCGCGTCCTTTACTCATTTTCATGCGAACTTCCCCATCTGTTGTGTCGTGTCTGTTGTGATTGGTTATTTATCTGCCAGTCAAAGAGCAAAACTGATTTGAGAATAATGAGTTAGCGCTCTTTTCTGGCATTTTTTGTTAAGAAGGCTTTATTTTTCAGGTTATTAAACAGGAACTTTCTTCTGTAAATCAACTGACATATTCAGTAAAAGCTGACAGGAACAGCAGATTACTCTGGTTTTTATGGCCGGTTTTTCACCACCAGGCCAGCGCGTTATGCTGGCTTTTTCAGCGATCGATGCTGGCTTACTCCACAATCCTGGCAAAGTGGCTGGCATTTGACCTCTTTTCATCGCAAAAAAGTGACAGCGCTCTGACTGTCTAAATTCGCTACACTAAGGCCTTTCTGCCAGTACAGGTAAGGGTTATGAAGCTCACTATTCAGCGCATCAGCACGCTGACGCCGCAGGATCGACTGGACTTAGCCAAAGTCTGGCCGCAGCAGGATATCGCGCAGCTGGAAGCCAGCCTCAGTGAAGCGCAGCGGCTGTATGCAGCGCGCTTTAACGATCGCCTGCTCGGCGCGCTGCGGCTGGAGATTCGCGGCACGCTGGGCAAGATTACGCAGCTGGAAGTGCGTGAAGTCACGCGGCGGCGCGGCGTAGGGCAATATCTGCTGGAAGAGACGATAGCGCAGAACAGCGCGCTGGATCACTGGTGGGTTGCCGATAACGGCGAAGACGATCAGCGCGTACGCGCGGCGTTTATGCAGGCGTGTGGCTTTCGCGCGCAGAGCGACGGGTGGGTGCGTTAAGCGGCGATTTACGCCGTGCAGAGCGGTGCGCATGAATACGTATGTGGCGCAGGAGCGTGATTAACGGTGCGCATGAATGCGCACCCTACGGGGATTACGAACGAGCGTACAGATTGCGTGGGATCGTGATTAACGATGCCTATGAATGCGCGTCCTGAAGAGTCGCCATTCATGGCGACCGTGCTGTAATCCGCACAGGTCATAAGTCATCGCAGGTTATTGCGCGCATAAAAAAGGGCGACCCGGTGGTCGCCCCATTTATCTGTCAGCCGTTAATCAGGCTTCAATCGCCATACGCAGTTTCTTCATGGCGTTCTTTTCCAGCTGACGCACGCGCTCGGCAGACACACCGTACTGGTCGGCCAGCTCCTGCAGCGTGGTTTTGTTGTCATCATCCAGCCAGCGGGCGCGGATAATGTGCTGGCTACGCTCATCGAGGCTCAGCATTGCATCGCTCAGCTTGTCAGCGGCGTGCGCATCCCAGTTATCTTCTTCAATGCCGTCGGCAAAGTCAGAGGTTTTATCCTGCAGATACAGCACCGGTGCCATCGGCTTGCCTTCGCCCGCATCGTCATCAGACGACATGTCGAAGGTCATATCCTGGGCCGCCATGCGCGACTCCATTTCCAGCACGTCTTTGCTGCTGACACCCAGCTCGCGCGCCACCATTTCGACTTCATCCTGATTGAACCAGCCGAGACGCTGCTTGGTTTTACGCAGGTTAAAGAACAGTTTGCGCTGTGCTTTGGTGGTGGCAACTTTCACGATACGCCAGTTACGCAGCACGTACTCGTGAATCTCCGCTTTGATCCAGTGTACGGCAAACGACACCAGACGCACCCCGACTTCCGGGTTGAAGCGACGCACCGCCTTCATCAGGCCGATGTTACCTTCCTGGATCAGGTCCGCCTGCGGCAGGCCGTAACCGGAATAGTTACGAGCGATATGAACAACAAAGCGCAGGTGAGACAGGATCAGCGTCTTAGCTGCATCCAGATCGCCCTGGTAATGCAGCCGCTCAGCCAGTGCTTTTTCCTCTTCTGCCGTTAATACCGGCCAGTTGTTAGCAGCCCGGACGTAAGATTCCAGGTTGCCCAGAGGAGCAATCGCTAAAGTTTGCATTTCTTTGGTCATTCAAACCCTCACAAATTCAATGGACTTGCTGCTCGTTTCCCTGCGCAGCCGTTACATTATGTCAACGACGCGTGAAAACCAAAAGCAATCTGTGCTACTTGGACGTCAAAGTTATCCACAAGTTCAATTATAGCAGTGAATATTTTACACACAGATGACGGCGGGGGAAATCGGAGAAATCCTCTGCTCCCAGGTCGTCGGCAGCAGAGGAAGAGTATATCAAAAAATCGTTGCTATGGGTTACTGCGGCGTAAAACGACGTAAATGTTGCACCGTCGCCAGCCACGCGGCAATCCAGCCGATGATGGCCGCGATTAACAGCAGCAGCAGACCTTCATCCCACGAAAAGCCCTCCAGCGCGAAGCTGGTACCGAAGACGGAGGCGACCTGCGCCACCACCGACTGCAGGCGCAGCACCAGCACTTCCGACAGAATCAGCGACAGCACCGCACCGCTGAAACCGAGCAGCGCGCCGCCGTAGAGGAAAGGCCGCAGAATAAAGCCATCGGTCGCGCCAATCAGCTTCTGCACGTTGATGGTGTCGCGCCGGGCAAAAATGCTCAGGCGCACGCTGTTGCCAATCACCAGGAACACCGCCACCACCATCAGCAGGCCGATCATTGACGCCACCTGCCCCACCAGCCCGGTGAGTGCGGCTAAACGCGCAAACCAGCTGTCATCCATGCGCACCTCATCCACGCCCTGCACTTTCGCCACGCGATCGCGCAGATTGGCCATGGTATCGGAGTTCTGGAAGTTCAGCTTCGGCGTGATGATCGCCACCGCCGGCAGTGGGTTCTGCTCCAGCATATCCATCGCACCACCAAAGCCGGACCAGTTGCGGAACTCGCTTTGCGCCTCTTCACGCGTCAGGTAGTTCACCTTGTCCACGCCATCGAGCTTTTTCAGCTCGGCGGTCACGTTCTCTGCCGCCGTGTCATCCAGCGCTTTGTCGAGGTAAACCGTCAGCTGCGGCGCCGGGTACCACTGTGCGGCGGCCTGGCTGACGTTTTTCCACACCATGTAGCACACGCTGGGCAGCGTCAGCGAAATCGCGATCACCATTACCGTCAGCAGCGTCGCCAGCGGCTGACGATACATGTCGGACAGGGTACCGCGCCACGCGTAGCGCCACTGCTCCTGCCAGCCGCCCTTCAGCGCTTTGCTCTTTGACGGCTGCTTCGCCGCTTTCGGCGCAGCCGGACGCTTGTTACGTTTATTGACCATCGTGGCCTCCGTGCAGACGTCCCTGATTAAGCGTCATCACGCGATAATTGCGGCGTGCGATCAGCCCGATGTCGTGCGTCGCCATCAGTACCGTAACGCCCACGCGGTTGAACTCTTCAAACAGGCGCAAAATATCTTCCGACAGCGCGTTATCGAGGTTACCGGTCGGTTCATCCGCCAGTAGCACGGCCGGTTTATTCACTACCGCGCGGGCAATGCCGACGCGCTGCTGTTCACCGCCAGAGAGCTGAATCGGATAACTTTTTGCTTTGTCGAGCAGGCCGACTTTGTCCAGCGCCGCCGACACGCGACGGCGAATATCCTCGCCGCTGGCCCCGGAAATAATCAGCGGAATCGCCACGTTGTCGTAGACCGAACGATCCATCAGCAAATGGTGATCCTGGAAAATCATGCCGATCTGGCGGCGCAGGAAAGGCACTTCGCTGTGACGCAGCCGGGAAATATCGTGACCGCTGAACCAGATTTGCCCGGCGCTCGGGCGCTCAATGCCACAAATCAGCTTCAGTAAGGTACTTTTCCCCGCGCCTGAGTGGCCGGTCAGAAACGCCATCTCACCGGGACGCAAATGGAAATCCACGCCCTGCAGCGCCTGGCGTCCTCCCAGATAAGCCTTACTGACCTCTTCAAAGCGAATCATGCCAATTATTCCTCTCGGGCAAACAGTGCCTCAATAAAGTCGGCGGCCTTAAACGGCCGTAAATCTTCGATGCCTTCCCCGACAGCGATATAACGAATCGGAATGCCAAACTGATCGGCCACCGAGAAGATCACGCCACCTTTTGCGGTGCCGTCGAGCTTGGTCAGGGTGATACCGGTCAGGCCGACCGCTTCGTGGAACAGCTTCGCCTGGCTGATGGCGTTCTGGCCGGTGCTGGCGTCAATCGTCAGCATCACCTCATGCGGTGCCTCTTCGTCCAGCTTCTTCATCACGCGGGTGATTTTTTTCAGCTCTTCCATCAGGTGCGCTTTGTTCTGCAGGCGGCCGGCGGTATCGGCGATCAGCACGTCAACGTGGCGCGATTTCGCCGCCTGGATGGCGTCAAAAATGACCGACGCAGAATCCGCGCCCGTATGCTGCGCGACCACCGGAATATTGTTGCGCTGGCCCCAGACCTGCAGCTGCTCTACCGCCGCCGCGCGGAAGGTGTCACCCGCCGCCAGCATGACGGACTTGCCCTGCGCCTGATACTGACGCGCCAGCTTACCGATGGTGGTGGTTTTACCCACGCCGTTAACGCCGACCATCAGGATAACGAACGGCGTTTTGCCCGCCACGTCCAGCGGAGCATCGACCTTTTCCAGAATGCCGGCCATTTCAGCCTTCAGCAGGCCATACAGCGCTTCGGCATCGCGCAGCTGCTTACGGCTGGCCTGTTGCGTCAGGCTGGTGATGATGCGGCGCGTGGTTTCCACGCCGACATCGGCAATCAGCAGCTGCTCTTCCAGCTCTTCAAACAGCTCGTCATCGATTTTTTTGCCGCGGAACAGGCTGATAAAGCCGGATCCGAGATTTTCACGCGTTTTGACCAGGCTGCGTTTCAGGCGGGCAAAGAAGCCCTCTTTGGTGGGGCGCTCCTGCTCCTGGGCCACGATCGGCGCGGCCGCCAGCGGCAGATCGCTCACGGTGTCTGTCGCCACGCGCTCTTCAGCCGCGTCTTCGGCGTAGGTTTCCGCTAACGCCAGCGCTTCCAGTTCTTCATCGCTCAGCGGTGCGTCTGCGTCCTCTGCGTCCTCTGCGTCCTCTGGCTGAGGCTCCCCAGATAAAACCGGTGCTTCAATAATCAGTTCTTCAGCCTGCGGCTCCTCTTCAACCGGCATCAGCTCCGGCTGCGGATGATCTTCCGGCAGTACCTCTTCTTCAATCGCGCTGACGGCAGCGATTTCTGCGTCATCAGCGTTAGCGTCGGATTCGGCTGCGGTTTCTGCTTCCGCGACGGGATGCGTTTCAGCGTCGGCGTGAACCGGCGATTCGGCCTGCTGTTCTGCCACCTGTTCAGTGACGATCACGGTTTCGGCGGCCTGCGCTTCGGCGCTTGCTAACGCGCTCTCTTCAGCGGCGGGTGCCGGTTGATCGGTCGGCTGCTGCTGCGCCTGCTCTTCCGCTGGCTGCTGCTCTTCTTTGCCAAAGCCCAGCCAGGAAAAAAAGCCGCGTTTTTTCTCTTTTGCCATTGTGTGACCACACTCCTCGATGGCTTATTCCCGGTAGCACGCTGTTCCCAGGGGATAAAAAATTCACTTTTTCGCGCGTGAGCGGCGTAAAAATCAGGCAATTACGTCCGCTTTATCAACTTAGTAGTCTAACACTTTCCTGCCAGCGCACCACAGCACCCTTTTTTAACGTTTCTTCTGCCTGCTACGCCCGTTAAACTACGCAACAAATTATGACGAGTTGTGAGCGAAATGAGTAAATCCCCCCGCAACAGCGGCGCGGCAGGCCAGATTCGCCTGATTGGCGGACAGTGGCGCGGCCGCAAATTGCCGGTGCCGGACAGCGC
Source organism: gamma proteobacterium symbiont of Lampromicra miyakona (assembly GCF_059730895.1). Classification (NCBI taxonomy): domain Bacteria; kingdom Pseudomonadati; phylum Pseudomonadota; class Gammaproteobacteria; species gamma proteobacterium symbiont of Lampromicra miyakona. The sequence continues at coordinate 3,799,046 of NZ_AP035932.1, forward strand.
CGGCCTGCGCCCGACCACCGATCGCGTGCGTGAAACGCTATTTAACTGGCTGGCGCCGGATATCCAGCAGGCGCGCTGCCTCGATTGCTATGCCGGCAGCGGCGCGCTGGGCTTAGAAGCGCTGTCGCGCTATGCCGCCTCCGCGACCCTGCTGGAGCTGGAGCGCAACGTGGCGCAGCAGCTGACGCAAAACCTGCACACGCTGCGCGCCACGAACGCCAGCGTGATCCAGACCAATACGCTGCAGTGGCTCAGCCAGCCGGGCGAGCCGTTTGACGTGGTGTTTGTCGATCCGCCGTTCCGCAAAGGCCTGCTGCAGGAGACACTAACGTTGCTGGAGAACAATGGCTGGCTCGCCGCCCACGCGCTGATTTATGTTGAGAGCGAAGTGGAGCACGGCACCCCGCTGGCACCGGCTAACTGGGATCTGTATCGCGAGAAGATTGCCGGCCAGGTGGCCTATCGCCTTTATCAACGCCAACAGGAGACCGACGATGTGGCTTAATCTGGGACGTTTACTGATGATTTGCGTCTGGGCATTTCTGCTGCTGAATCTGGTGCACCCCTTCCCGACGCCGTTGCGCTATTTTGTCCACGTCGCGCTGTTCTTTATGGTGGTGATGCACGGCCTGCAGCTGGTGCTGCTGCGCGCCACGCAACCGAAGGATGCACCAAAGCTGAGCCGCGCCACGCAGGCGAAAATCTTCTTCTTTGGCGTATTTGAACTGCTGGCGTGGCAGAAAAAGCACTATCCGTCGTAACGCGCGGCATCAGCCCGGGCGCTTTAGCGCCTACTGCGCCGGGGTAAAGCTGACAAAGCGCGTGCCCTGCATTTTCAGCTCGCCCTTCACGCCTTTGTCCATCTGGTGATAATCGCTGGCGCTGACGTTGACCTTAAAATCACCGGCGCCGTTCAGCGGATGGAACCAGGCTTCATACTTCATCTCTTCCGCCACAATCTCTTCACGCTGACGCGAACGGCGATTGGGTGCCGGAAACTCACGCTTGGTCTTCACTTCCACACTCAGTGAGCGCACCGGTGAAGCGTCGTTGACCGCGGCTTCGCGGCGCTGCTTGATAAACTGACGGGTTGCCAGCACGGCAATAACAGCCAGGACGATAAAAAAGATTAGCGGTGGTTTGCTCATGTTTTCTCTCGCACTTTACGTCGGGGGTTAACAGATAAAAGACGCCAAAGCATACAACCAGAGTTGCCCGATTGTCACATTTGCCGCCAGTAACTTAAACTGAGATCGCGATTTTGGGAAAATTCATCAATGTGGGCGACACGTTCACAAAAGGGAGAAAAAATGCTTTGGTCTTTCCTTGCAGTCCTTTTTTCCGGTTGGCTGTATGTCGATGCCTCCTACCGCGGCCCGCAGTGGCAGCGCTGGCTGTTCAAACCCGTAACGCTGCTGTTGCTGGTTGCCTGGGCGTGGCAGGCGCCCACGCTTAATACCACTGACTACCTGATTCTGGCTGGCCTGGTCGCCACGCTGGTGGGGGATGCGTTAACCCTGCTGCCGCGCCAGCAGATGCTGTATGCGCTCGGGGCGTTTTTCCTCTCGCATCTGCTGTACACCATCAGCTTTGCCGCGCACATGACCATGAGCTTCTTCTGGCCGATTCCGCTCACCTTCCTGGTGATTGGTATCATCGTGATCGCCATCATCTGGTCAAAACTGGATACGCTGCGCTGGCCGATCTGTACGCTGATTGGCATGACGCTGGTGATGAACTGGATGGCGGCAGAAAACTACTTCTTCCGTCCGACCGATTACAGTTTCTCGCTGCTGGTGGGTGCCGTGTTGCTGTTGCTGGCTAACATCGTGTGGTTTATCTCGCACTATCGTCGCCGCTTCAGCGCTGACAGCGCCATCGTCGCCGCCTGCTACTTCGCCGGTCACTTCATGATTGTGCGTTCACTGTGGCTGTACTGAAAAAAGTGACCTCACCGCTTGACTCTGGAGTCCACTCCAGAGTGTAGCATGCAGACTGCGGGCATCGGCCCGCTTCTGCAACCGGAGGTCACATGCATCAACATGCCCACTCTTGCCGCTGTGGCAAATCACACCGTCAGCCAAAACCGCTGTGCGCGGTACGCAGCGTTCAGCCTGCATCCCTGAAGATTTCCGCCGCGCAACCGGTGGCCGCGTCCAGCGATTGCGGCTGCTGCGCCAGCGATGACGACAGTCCCGGCGGCGGCGACGCCGACAGCGACAGGCGCGCATCCGCGTCCTATCAGTTCCGCTGGCAGATTGCCGGCATGGACTGCCCGAGCTGCGCCCGCAAAATCGAAACCGCCGTGCAAAAGCTGCCGCAGGTCGCCAGCGCGCGGGTGATATTCGCCAGTGAAAATCTGCTGGTGGAGGCGCTCAGCGATATTCGTCCGGCTATTGAACAGGCCGTCAACCATGCCGGCTTTAGCCTGATTTCTAAAGACAGCCCCATACCGGCGGCGCGCCGCTGGCGCGATAATGCCTCGCTCATACTGCTCACGCTGCTGATGATTGCCAGCTGGCTGCTGAGCCAGCTCACGCCGCTGTGGGGCGATCGCCTGTTTGTGCTTACCACGCTGGTCGGTCTGGTGCCGGTAGCCCGCAGCGCGTGGCAGGCCATACGCAGCGGCTCACCGTTCAGCATTGAAACCCTAATGACCCTCGCCGCCGCGGGCGCGCTGGTGATTGGCGCCCACGCCGAAGCTGCCATGGTGCTGCTGCTGTTCCAGCTGGGGGAACGGCTGGAAGCCTATGCCGCCGCGCGGGCGCGCCGTGGCGTCACCGCGCTGATGGCGCTGCGTCCGGACACCGCCACGCGCGTCAATGGCACACAGCGTGAGCAGGTGGCACTGGCGGCGCTCCAGCCCGGTGATGTGATTGAAGTAGCGGCAGGCGGTCGTCTGCCCGCCGATGCCGAGCTGCTGCACGCCAGCGCCAGCTTTGATGAAAGTGCGCTGACCGGCGAATCGCTACCGGTGGCCCATCAGCCGGGCGATGCCGTGATGGCAGGCGCCACCAGCGTGGATCGGCTGGTGACGCTGCGCGTGACCTCACAGCCGGGCCACAGCGCTATCGACCGCATTCTGCAGCTGATAGAAGAGGCCGAAAGTCACCGCGCGCCGGTGGAGCGTTTTATCGATCGCTTCAGCCGCCTCTACACGCCGGCCATCATGCTGCTGGCGCTGCTGGTGATGGTGCTGCCGCCGCTGCTCGGATTCGGCGCCTGGCTGCCGTGGATCTACAAAGGGCTGACGCTTCTGCTGATTGGCTGTCCGTGCGCGCTGGTGATCTCCACGCCTGCCGCTATCACTTCCGGCCTGGCGGCGGCGGCTCGCCAGGGCGCGCTGATTAAAGGCGGCGCGGCGCTCGAACGCCTCAGCCGGGTGCAGGCGCTGGCGTTTGATAAAACCGGCACCCTGACCGCCGGTAAACCGCAGGTTACCGACGTGCAGCCGTTTGGCGCAGATGCACAGCAACAGCTGCTCAGCCTCGCGGCCGCTATTGAGCAGGGCTCCGGCCATCCGCTGGCGCGGGCGATAGTCGCGGAAGCGCAGCGCCAGCAGCAGGTGATTCCACCGGCGCAGCATCAGCAAACACTGGCCGGCAGCGGCATTCGCGCGCAGATCAACGGCGTGATGCACCAGCTGCTGGCACCGCGCGATGTGGCGGCGCTGAGTGACGCGCAGCAGCAGCAGATTGCGCAGCTGGAGGCACAGGGCAAAACCGTGGTGGTGCTGTTGCGCGAAGCACAGCCGCTCGGGCTGCTGGCGCTGCAGGATTTGCTGCGCGAGGAGGCCCGCAGTGCGCTGGCGGCGCTGCAGGCGCTGGGGATTCGCAGCGTGATGCTGACCGGCGATAATCCGCGCGCCGCCGCCGCGATTGCCGCCGAACTCGGCATCAGCTATCGCGCCGGTCTGTTGCCTGCGGATAAGGTAGCCGCCGTGCGTGAACTGGGCGAACAGCAGCCGCTGGCGATGGTCGGCGATGGCATCAACGATGCGCCAGCCATGAAGGCCGCGACGCTGGGGATTGCCATGGGCAGCGGCACTGATGTGGCGCTGGAAGCGGCCGATGCGGCTCTGACGCAAAATAACCTGGCGATTCTGCCGCGCACCGTGCAGCTGGCACGCCGCACGCGCGCCATTATCCGTCAGAATATTGCGCTGGCGCTGGGGCTGAAGGCGATTTTCCTCGTCACCACGCTGCTCGGCTTTACCGGCCTGTGGCTGGCGGTGCTGGCCGATTCCGGTGCCACCGCGCTGGTCACCGCCAACGCGCTGCGCCTGCTGCGTCAGCGCTGAGGCGGGCGGATGCCGCGATCAGGCATCCGCGCCTTTCTGGATCAGATACTGGTACGGCAGGCTCTCGGTCTGCTGTGCCAGCAGCTGATGCTCCATAAAGCGGCAGAAGCCGGGAATATCACGCGTGGTCGCCGGATCGTCGGCGATGATCAGCAACGTTTCGCCCGCCTGCATGGTACGCACGGTTTTGCGCACCATCATCACCGGCTCCGGGCAGCGTAGCCCAAGCGCATCAAGCGTATGGTCCGCAGCGGAAAAAGGATCGCTCATGATTCTCTGTCTTTATTCAGGGTGGGCGCTCATTCTAACGCGCTACAGCGCGCGCGCAAGGCGAGAACGATTGCGTTAAAATTAACCATTGCATTTGTTGCGCAACACGCTAAGATGCCGTCCGATTTTTTAATGTTACTGCCAATTCCTCAAAATAATTCAGGTTTTAGGAAGGCGGCAAGCCTGCTCACCCCAGGAGCTTACTGAAGTAAGTGACTGGGGTGAGCAGGCGCAGCCAACGCACATAAAACCTGAAGTATGAAGAGGATGGGTTCCCTCACCCCATTTTTAAAAAAGGCCTTTATGATCAACTTTTCTGCTCGTCAGCGCATGCATGCGCTATTCTGGCTGTCGCTGTTTCACCTGCTGGTGATTACCTCCAGTAACTATCTGGTGCAGCTGCCGGTCGCGATTTTCGGTTTCCACACCACCTGGGGTGCGTTTAGCTTCCCGTTTATTTTTCTCGCCACCGATCTCACCGTGCGTATTTTTGGCGCACCGCTGGCACGGCGCATTATCCTTGCGGTGATGATTCCGGCGCTGTTTATCTCCTACATCGTGTCGTGCGTGTTTTATCAGGGCGCGTGGCAGGGCTGGGCCTCGCTGCAGGAGGTCAATCTGTTCGTGGCGCGTATCGCCTGCGCCAGCTTTATGGCCTATGCGCTGGGGCAGATCCTTGATGTGCACGTGTTTAACCGCCTGCGTAAACTGCCGCAGTGGTGGATTGCGCCTGCCTGTGCCATGTTCCTCGGCAATATCAGCGATACGCTGGCCTTCTTCTTTATCGCCTTTTATAAGAGTCCGGACCCGTTCATGGCCAGCCACTGGGTAGAGATCGCACTGGTGGATTACAGCTTCAAGGTGCTGATCTGCATGGTTTTCTTCCTGCCTGCTTATGGTGTTCTGCTCAATGCGGCACTTAAGCGTCTGGCGGAACGTTCGGCTCAGCGCCAGATGAATTTCGGCTAATTGAACGTAGACGAAACGCCACGGCACGCTAAGATTTCCTGACAAAGCGCTGATTGCTTTTAAGCACCGATTCCGTTTTGATAACGGCTGATGGAAACCTTACGAAGGGATAAGAATGCGTAACTTAGTGAAATATGCGGGCATCGGCCTGCTGGTGTTAGGCCTGGCGGCGTGTGATCAGAAGAAAGACGACACGGCGGCAAACAGCAACGGCGCCAGCGCCAGTCAGTCAGCACAGACAGTAAACCTGATGGACGGTAAGCTGAGTTTCAGCCTGCCAGCAGGCATGTCGGATAAGAGCGGCAAGCTGGGTTCGGAATCCACCAATATGCACGTGTATGCCGATGAAACCGGCCAGCGCGCGATTATCGTGATTGCGGGCGATCCGACCAATGAAGGACTGGATGCGCTGGCTCAGCGTCTGGAGCAGCAGCAGCGCAACCGCGATCCGCAGCTGCAGGTGGTGTCGAACAAAGCGGTGACGCTGAAAGACCAGCCGGCACAGCAGCTGGATACAGTGATTTCCGCCAATAACCAGACCTCCTGGTCCTCGGTTATTCTGGCGAAGGTGGACGGTAAACTGCTGACGCTGCAGATCACCCTGCCCGCCGACAATCAGCAGCAGGCGCAGAGCGATGCCGATGCGATTGTGAAGAGTATTACCCTGAAGTAAGTTTGCACCAACGGTAGCGGCGCGATTTATCGCGCGTTGTTAAAAACCGCGCAATGAATTGCGCCGCTACAGAATGTGCCTCGTTTATAACCTCACCGGCGAAATATGCCAGATCTCATCCGCGTACTCCTGAATGGTACGGTCGGCGGAGAAATAACCCATATTGGCGATGTTCAGCGCCGCACGCCGCTGCCACTCTTCCGGCTGGCGATAAAGCTTATCCACCTTATCCTGGGTATCCACGTAACTGCGGTAATCCGCCAGCAGCTGATAGTGATCGCCAAAGTTGACCAGCGCGTCGAACAGGTTACGGTAGCGCCCCGGCTCCTGCGGGCTGAAGACGCCGCTGGCGATTTGCGTCAGCGCCTGGTGCAGTTCCGCATCCTCTTCATAGTATTTGCGCGGGTTATAGCCCTCAGTGCGCAGCTTCTCCACCTGCGGCGTGGTGTTGCCGAAGATAAAGATATTCTCTGCGCCGACGTGCTCGCGCATCTCCACGTTGGCCCCGTCCAGCGTACCGATGGTCAGCGCGCCGTTTAGCGCAAACTTCATGTTACTGGTGCCGGAGGCTTCGGTGCCGGCGGTAGAGATCTGCTCGGAGAGATCCGCCGCCGGAATGATGATCTGCGCCAGGCTGACGCCGTAGTTAGGGATAAACACCACCTTCAGCTTGTTCTTCACCTGCGGATCGTTGTTGATCACGTTGGCGACATCGTTGATCAGGTGAATGATGTGCTTGGCGACGTAATAGGCCGACGCCGCTTTCCCGGCGAAAATATTGACGCGCGGCACCCACTCTGCGGTCGGATCGGCTTTGATACGGTTGTAACGCGTGATGACATGCAGCACGTTCAGCAGCTGACGTTTGTATTCGTGAATACGCTTGATCTGCACGTCGAACAGCGCCTGCGGATCCAGCACGATATCCATATTCTTCGCCACCCACTCCGCGAGGCGCTTTTTGTTGGCGAACTTGGCATCGGCAATCTGTTCAATAAACGCCGGATAGTCAATGTGCGGCACCAGCTCGCTCAGCTGAGCCAGATCGGTACGCCAGGTGCGGCCAATGGCGTCATCCAGCACTTCTGACAAGGCCGGGTTGGCCAGCGCCAGCCAGCGGCGCGGCGTCACGCCGTTGGTTTTATTGCAGAAGCGCCCCGGGAACAGACGGGCAAAATCTGCGAACAGCGACTGCACCATCAGATTAGAGTGCAGCTCCGACACGCCGTTGACCTTGTGGCTAACCACCACCGCCAGCCACGCCATGCGGATGCGGCGACCATCGTTTTCGTCAATGATCGAGATGCGCGCCATCAGATCCCAGTCGTCCGGATAGTAGTCCTGAATGGTCTTCAGGAAGTAGTCATTGATTTCGAAGATGATGCTGAGGTGACGCGGCAGGATCTTGCCGATCATGTCCACCGGCCAGGTCTCCAGCGCTTCGCTCATCAGCGTATGGTTGGTGTACGAGAACACCTGACAGGTGACTTCAAAGGCGTCGTCCCAGGTAAACTTGTGCTCATCAATCAGCAGACGCATCAGCTCGGGAATCGCCAGCACCGGATGGGTATCGTTGAGGTGGATGGCAATTTTGTCGGCCAGGTTGTCCCAGGTTTCATGCATCTGCCAGTGGCGATTGAGGATATCCTGCACCGTGGCGGAGACGAGAAAATACTCCTGGCGCAGACGCAGCTCGCGCCCGGAGTAGGTCGAGTCATCCGGATAGAGCACGCGCGACACGTTCTCCGAGTGGTTTTTATCTTCCACCGCCGCGAAGTAGTCGCCCTGATTAAACTTGCCGAGGTTGATTTCGTTACTGGCCTGCGCGCCCCACAGCCGCAGCGTGTTGGTGGCATCGGTATCGAAGCCAGGGATGATTTGATCGTAAGCCATTGCCACGATCTCTTCGGTCTCAACCCAGCGCACCCGGCTGCCTTCATGCTGCAACCGCCCGCCAAAACGCACTTTGTAGCGGGTGTTAAAGCGCTGGAACTCCCACGGGTTGCCGTACTCCAGCCAGTAATCCGGCGATTCACGCTGCTGGCCATCAACAATGTTCTGTTTGAACATGCCGTAATCGTAGCGAATGCCGTAGCCGCGTCCGGGCAGGCCCAGCGTGGCCAGCGAGTCGAGGAAGCAGGCCGCCAGCCGGCCAAGACCGCCGTTGCCGAGCCCGGGATCGTTCTCTTCTTCCATCAGCTCGCTGAGGTCGAGTCCCATCTCATCCAGCGCCTGATTGAGATCGTCATAGATGCCCATCGCCAGCAAGGCATTGCCCAGCGTGCGCCCCATCAGAAACTCCATCGACAGGTAATAAACCTGGCGCACATCCTGCGACAGCTGCGCACGGCTGGAGCGCAGCCAGCGCTCCACCATGCGATCGCGTACCGCCAGCAGCGCGGCGTTCAGCCACTCATGCTTGTTGGCGATCGACGGATCTTTACCAATGGTAAACATCAGCTTATAGGCGATTGAGTGCTTGAGGGCGTCAACCGTCAGCGTGGGTGAGGCATAGGTGAAAGGTGCGTTCATATGCGGTATCCCAATCTCTCATTACAGCAAGCGTTGATAAAGATCGCGGTAGGCTTGTGCTGCCACCTGCCAACTAAAATCCATCCCCATCGCCTGGCGCTGAACATAACGCCAGAGTGAAGGACGGGACCATAAAACAAAAGCACGACGAATCGCGCGCAGCAGTGACCAGGCATTGCTGTCTTCGAAGCTGAAGCCGCTGGCCACGCCGTCGGCGAGGTTTTCCAGCGAGCTGTCCTGTACGGTATCCGCCAGTCCACCGGTGCGCCTGACCAGCGGCAGCGTGCCATATTTCAGGCCGTACAACTGCGTCAGACCGCACGGTTCGAAACGGCTGGGCACCATAATGACGTCCGCGCCACCGACAATGCGGTGCGAGAAGGCTTCGTGATAACCAATTTGCACGCCGACGCTGCCCGGATGCTCAGCGGCTGCGGCGAGGAAGCCCTGCTGCAGTTCCGCATCGCCCTGGCCCAGCAGCACCAGTTGCCCGCCCTGCGCCAGCAGTCCCGGCAGCGCTTCCAGCACCAGATCCAGCCCTTTCTGTTTGGTTAAACGGCTGATAACGCAGAACACCGGCACTTTTTCATCAACCTTCAGCCCCATGGCAATCTGCAGCTGACGTTTATTCTCCGCTTTGCTCTCCAGCGTGTCGCGGTCGTAGCGGGCGGTCAGCAACAGGTCGTGTGCCGGATCCCAGATGCCGGGATCGACCCCGTTGAGAATCCCGCTCAGCCGTCCTTCGCGCAGCCGCTGCTCCAGCAGCGCTTCCATGCCGTAGCCGAACTCCGGCCGGGTGATCTCCAGCGCATAGGTCGGGCTGACCGCAGTTATATGATCGGCATAAAACAGGCCGGCCTTTAGGTAAGAAATCTGGCCGTAGAATTCCAGCCCGTGCATTTCAAAATAGGCGCGCGGGATCTGGATTTCGTCCAGATGCCGCGCGGAAAACAGCCCCTGATACGCCAGGTTATGCACGGTAAACACCGTTTTCGCCGGACGTCCGCGTGCGGCGATATAGGCCGGAGCCAGACCGGCGTGCCAGTCGTGCGCGTGCACGATGTCCGGCTGCCAGTAAGTGTCCAGCCCGCTGGCCAGCTCGGCCGCCATCCAGCCGAGCAGCGCAAAGCGCAGGTAGTTATCGACATAGGCAAACTGCGACGTATCGTGGTACGGGCTGCCGGGACGATCGTACAGTCCCGGCGCATCAATCAAATATATTCCCACGCCGTTGAAGGGCCCAAACAGCAAGCGGACCGGCCCGGCAAAGGTTTGCAGCTCCGCCACCACTTCGGTATCAGGAATCCCTTTACGCAGATCCGGAAACGCCGGAATCAGCACCCGCGTGTCCATACCTTCGGCAATTTGTGCCTGAGGCAATGCGCCGACGACATCAGCCAGTCCGCCGGTTTTTAGCAGCGGGAAAAGCTCTGAACAGACATGTAAAACCTGCATCCTGAACCCCTATTGTGTTATCGCCCGCGTTCCACGCGGCAATGTTCTTTGCCTTTCGTCACTTACTGACCCGCAGCGGCCAATTTGGCCAGCATGGCGCGCGTCACCAGTACGATGCCCTCTTCTGAACGGTAAAAACGGCGACTATCCTCATCCGGATTTTCGCCAATCACCATGCCTTCCGGAATGACGCAGGCACGGTCTATGACGCAGCGACGCAAACGGCACGATCGCCCGATAACCACATCGGGCAGCAGCACCGCCGAATCAATATTGCAAAACGAGTTAACGCGCACGCGCGGGAACAGCACCGAATTCACCACCACCGAGCCGGAGATAATGCAGCCGCCGGAGACCAGCGAGTTCATGGTCATGCCGTGACTGCCGGATCGATCCTGGACAAATTTGGCCGGCGGCAGCGGCTCCATGTGGGTACGAATCGGCCATTCGTGGTCATACATATCGAGTTCGGGCGTCACCGAGGCCAGATCGAGGTTGGCGCGCCAGTAAGCTTCCAGCGTACCGACGTCGCGCCAGTAAGGTTCCGCGTTTTCGTCGTTCTGTACGCACGACAGCGTGAAGGAGTGCGCGTAGGCTTCGCCGCTGGCGACGATCTTCGGCAGCAGATCTTTACCGAAATCGTGGCTCGAGTCGGCGATCTGTAAATCCTCCTCCAGCAGCTCATAGAGGTAATCGGCGTTGAACACGTAAATGCCCATGCTGGCCAGCGCTTTGCTGTCGTCGCCCGGCATGGACGGCGGCTGCGCCGGTTTCTCAACGAAATCGATTACATTGTTGTCCGCATCGACTGCCATCACGCCAAACGCGGTGGCCTCATGCAGCGGTACGGGCAGACAGGCGATGGTGCACTTAGCGCCACGATCGGCGTGGTCGAGCAGCATGCGCGAGTAATCCATTTTGTAGATGTGATCCCCGGCGAGAATCACGATGTACTGCGCGTTATAGCGGCGAATGATGTCGAGATTCTGCGTGACCGCATCGGCGGTACCGCGATACCAGTGTTCGGTCGAGGCGCGCTGCTGCGCCGGCAGCAGATCGACAAACTCATTCATCTCTTCGTTGAACAATGACCAGCCGCGCTGAATGTGCTGCGTCAGCGTATGTGACTGATATTGGGTGATGACGCCGATGCGCCGAATCCCGGAGTTGATACAGTTGGAGAGCGCAAAGTCGATGATGCGGAACTTGCCGCCAAAGTGCACGGCAGGCTTGGCGCGTTTGGCGGTAAGATCTTTCAGGCGCGTACCGCGCCCGCCAGCAAGGATCAGGGCAACCGTCTGTGTAGGGAGCTGGCGCGCCAGCATCAGGGGGTCGTTTCTATCTAATTTCACCATGTCTGACTCCTTATGATTGCTTTAGGAACACACACACGCCGTGTGCGGGCCCGTGCCAGACAGTTGTCAGGATGGGGTTATCTTCCCCGGCGAAAGGAGGAATGGCTCGCCATTCTCCGTCTGGTAAGGCAAGGTCACTCACCGAATCCGTGGCGTTTATCGTTAGTAACCAGCGGCCGGAGAGCAGGATCTGCAGTCTGTGCATCCCCTGTTCCCACTCATCCCTTTCCAGTGGTTTGCCGCTGGCATTCAACCACTGCACGTTACCATCGCCCTCCTGCCACCAGCTGTCCTGCGTCAGCGCGGGAATATGCTGACGCAGCCGGATTAACGCGGCAGTGAAGTCGACCAGTCCAAAATCATCCTGTTGCCAGTTCAGCCAGGTGAGTGGGTTATCCTGACAGTACGCATTATTGTTGCCGTGCTGGCTGTGACCGCGTTCGTCACCGGCCAGCAGCATCGGCGTGCCCTGCGCCAGCAGCAGCGTGGTCAGCAATGCGTGCACGCTGCGCCGCCGCCGCTCGACCACATCGAAGTTGCCCTGCAGCCCTTCAAAACCATGGTTATGGCTGAAATTACTGCTGCTGCCGTCGCGATTATCTTCGCCGTTGGCCTGATTATGCTTCTGGTTATAACTCACCACGTCACGCAGCGTGAAGCCGTCGTGCGCGGTGATCAGATTAATGCTGGCGTGCGGCAGACGCGCCGCGCGCTGAAATACATCGCTGGAGCCGGCAAAGCGGCGGGCAAAATCACCGTTACTCAACTCACCGTGCAGCCAGTAGCGGCGCGCCGTATCGCGAAAGTGGTCGTTCCATTCGGCGAAGCCGGGCGGAAAGTTGCCCACCTGATAGCCGCCGGGCCCGATATCCCAGGGTTCAGCGATCAGCTTCACCTGCGACAGCACCGGACAGGCCTGCATGGCCACAAACAGCGGTGCATCCTGGCGATAATCCGGCGTGCGCCCGAGCACGCTGGCCAGATCGAAACGAAAGCCGTCAACGTGGCAGGTTTGCACCCAGTAACGCAGCGCGCCCAGCGCCCAGTCAAGCACCTGCGGATCGCTGAGGTTCAGCGTATTACCGCAGCCGGTCCAGTTGTGATATTCACCGTTATCGCCCAGCCAGTAATAGCTGGCGTTGTCGACGCCGCGCAGCGACAGTGTCGGGCCAATCTCTTCCAGCTCGGCGCTGTGGTTGAACACCACGTCCAGAATCACTTCAATGCCCGCCGCGTGCAGCGCTTTTACCGCCTGCTGAAACTCCTGCAGCGGCGTCTGGCCCGCTTCACCCGCCGCGTAATGCGGATGCAGCGCCCACAGCGCAAACGGGTTATAGCCCCAGTAGTTGCTCAGGCCGAGCCGTTGCAGGCGCGGTTCGCTGGCAAACGCGGCTATCGGCAGCAACTCCAGCGCGGTGATACCCAGCCGGCGCAGATAGCTCACCATAGCAGGATGCCCCAGCGCCGCATATGTCCCGCGTAGCCTTTCCGGAATTTCCGGATGCTGCTGCGTCAGGCCGCGTACGTGTGCCTCGTAAATCACCGTCTTGCCCCACGGCGTGCGCGGCGCACAATCGTCCTGCCAGTCAAAATCGTCGGCGATCACCAGCGATTTGGGCGCAACGCCAGCGCTGTCGGCATCATCCTGCTGCCACTCTCCACCCAGTAGGCGCGCGTCGTCTGGCACCGCGCCGCATACCGCTTTGGCACAGGGATCGACCAGCAGTTTGGCCGGATTGAAACGATGACCGCGCTCTGGCTGCCACGGCCCATGCACGCGGTAGCCATAGCGCTGGCCCGGCTTTAGCGCCGGAACATAGCCATGCCAGATGTCACCGCTGCGCGCCGGCAGAGGAAAACGCTGCTCACTCCCCTGTTCATCAAACAGGCACAGCTCCACCCGCTCCGCGTGGCGCGAGAACAGCGTAAAGTTGACGCCGCGCCCGTCATAATGGGCACCCGGCGGTACCGGCTGGCCCGGCTGGAGCATCAATCGCCCTCCCGCACCAGCCACAGCGTGGCGAGCGGCGGCAGCGTCAGGCTTAGCGACTGCGCGCGCCCGTGGCTGGCGATGTCATCGGTATGCACGATACCGTGATTGCGCAGATCGCTGCCGTGATAATCATGCTGATCGGTGTTCAGCACTTCGCGCCAGCCGCCGCGCTGATTCACGCCGAAGCGATAGCTGTGACGCGGCACCGGCGTGAAGTTACTGGCGACGATCAGTTCGTTGCCCTCGCGGTCGCGGCGTACAAATACAAAGACCGAGTTTTCGTGATCGTCGACCACCAGCCACTCGAAGCCGCTGGCATCGAAATCGAGCTGATAGAGCGGCGAAAAGTGGCGATAGCTGTGGTTCAGGTCACGTACCAGTCGCTGCACGCCGTGGTGCCAGTTATCCATCCCCTCCAGCAGATGCCAGTCGAGGCTAGTGTCGTGGTTCCATTCCCGACCCTGGGCGAATTCATTGCCCATAAACTGCAGTTTTTTGCCGGGAAAGCCCCACATCCAGCCGTAATAGGCGCGCAGGTTGGCAAATTTCTGCCAGGTATCACCCGGCATGCGGTCGAGGATCGACTTTTTGCCGTGTACCACTTCGTCGTGCGACAGCGGCAGCACGAAGTTTTCCGTGTAGTTGTACAGCATGCCGAAGGTCATCAGCTGATGATGGTAGCGGCGATGCACCGGATCGAGCTTCATGTAGTCGAGGGTGTCATGCATCCAGCCGAGGTTCCATTTGAACCAGAAGCCCAGACCGCCATCTTCGGATGGCCGCGTCACGCCCGGATAATCGGTAGACTCTTCCGCCACGCTGATGCTGCCGGGTGCGGCGCGGCCCAGCGTGCGATTGGTATGGCGCAGGAAGGCGATGGCTTCGAGGTTTTCACGGCCGCCAAACTGGTTAGGCACCCACTCACCCTCTTTGCGGCTGTAGTCGCGATAGATCATCGACGCCACCGCATCGACGCGCAGGCCATCAATGCCGAAGCGCTCCATCCAATACAGCGCATTGCCGGAGAGATAGTTGCTGACCTCGCGCCGGCCAAAGTTGTAGATCAGCGTATTCCAGTCCTGATGGTAGCCTTCGCGCGGATCGCTGTGCTCGTACAGCTCGGTACCGTCGAATTTGGCGAGGCCAAAATCGTCACTGGGGAAGTGGCCCGGCACCCAGTCGAGCAGCACGTTGAGACCTGCCTCGTGGGCAGCGGCGATAAAGTGACGAAACTCATCGCGCGTGCCGAAGCGGCGCGTCGGCGCGTACATGCCGAGTGGCTGATAGCCCCAGCTGCCGTCGAACGGATGCTCATTGATCGGTAACAGTTCGATATGGGTAAACCCCATCTCTTTGACATAGGGCACCAGCTGTTCGGCCAGCTCTTTGTAACTCAGCCAGAAATTGTTGTCGGTGTGGCGACGCCACGAACCGAGATGCACCTCGTAAATGGAGATCGGCTGGTCAAAGCCGTTGGCGATTTTGCGCTGTGGCTGCATCTCCAGCTTCGGCGGCAGGCCGCAGATCATCGAGGCGGTCTGCGGGCGCATTTGCGCCTCGAAGGCGAACGGATCGGCTTTGATGCGCATCTGACCGTGCGCATCAATGATCTCGAATTTGTACAGCTGGCCGTTAACCGCGCCGGGGACAAACAGCTCCCAGATGCCGAGTTCGCGGCGGAAACGCATCGGATGGCGGCGGCCATCCCAGAAGTTAAACTCGCCTACCACCGAAACGCGCTGCGCGTTCGGGGCCCAGACGGCGAAGCGCGTGCCGGCAACGCCATCAATGGTGGTGCCGTGCGCGCCGAGCGTTTCATACGGCCGCAGGTGCGTGCCTTCGGCCAGCAGCCAGGCATCCATCTCCGCCAGCAGCGGGCCAAAGCGGTAGGCATCGTCGATCAGGTTTTGCTGGCCGTGCCAGTTGACTGCCAGCTGGTAGCGAAACAGGTTTTTACGGCGCGGGATCACGCCGCTGAAGAAGCCGCGCGAATCAAGACATTTAAGCTGGGCGCATTTGCGGCCGGTGTTGGTTTCAATCACCCAGACTTCGGATGCATCCGGTAACAGCGCACGCACTTCGAGACCTTGTGTGGTCTGGTGCATCCCCAGTACTGAGAAGGGGTCGGCATAATTCCCGGCGAAAAGGGCATTGATCGCATGGCGATCGGGAAGCTCTGACATGACTTTCTTCCTATGATTTTTTGCGCAGGCGACCGGAGAGACAGGATTGTCGCTATAGGTGCGCTGCTTTTCATGAGCCATACATACAGCAGCAAGGAAGGACACCCTCCGTGGGAAAGATCCTGGCCGTGTACAACAACTATTCCATTCGCAAAGTAAAAACAGTTAACAACCGGCACATCACTGTTAAATCATAGCTTGGGGTTGGCAGAAGCCAGGGTGGAACGCAAAAAATTGTTATCGGGCGAGCAAAAAGGGGAAGCTGATCACTTGTCGGGCGCAATTTGGGTTAAGTTTTGCACTCCCGTGGAAAGAAAAAAGGCCGGGAAACCCCGGCCTGTCTGGATTCGCGCTGCGCTTAGTCGATCAGCAAACGCAGCATGCGACGCAGCGGTTCGGCAGCGCCCCACAGTAACTGATCGCCGACGGTGAAGGCCGACAGATACTCCGGCCCCATGTTCAGCTTACGCAGACGGCCCACCGGCGTGGTCAGCGTACCGGTCACCGCAGCAGGCGTCAGTTCACGCATGGTGATGTCGCGATCGTTCGGCACCACTTTCACCCACTCGTTGTGCGCGGCCAGCAGCTGTTCGATTTCGTTCAGCGGCACATCTTTCTTCAGCTTCAACGTGAACGCCTGGCTGTGGCAGCGCAGCGCGCCGACGCGCACGCACAGGCCATCGACCGGAATGGTGTGACGGGTCGAGAGAATTTTGTTGGTCTCCGCCTGGCCTTTCCACTCTTCGCGGCTCTGGCCGTTGTCCAGCTGCTTGTCGATCCACGGGATCAGGCTGCCGGCCAGCGGTACGCCGAAGTTGTCGGTCGGCAGCGTGCCGGAACGGGTAAAGTCAGTCACGCTGCGCTCGATGTCGAGAATGGCGGAGGCCGGATTTTGCAGCGAAGTCGCAACGTGATCGTGCAGCATGCCCATCTGGGTCAGCAGTTCGCGCATATGGCGCGCGCCGCCGCCGGAAGCCGCCTGATACGTCGCGACGGAGGCCCACTCGACCAGGTCGTTAGCGAACAGTCCGCCCAGCGACATCAGCATCAGGCTGACGGTGCAGTTACCGCCGACAAAGGTTTTGATGCCGCTGTCGAGGCCCTGACGAATCACCTGATGGTTGACCGGATCAAGAATAATGATGGCGTCATCTTTCATGCGCAGCGTGGAGGCCGCATCAATCCAGTAGCCCTGCCAGCCGCTCTCGCGCAGCTTCGGGTAGACTTCACTGGTATAATCGCCGCCCTGGCAGGTGATGATGATATCCAGCGCCTTCAGCGCCTCAATATCAAACGCATCCTGCAGCGCACCGGTCGACTTACCGCCAAACGTCGGCGCAGCCTGACCCAGTTGCGAGGTGGAGAAGAAGACCGGATTGATCACATCGAAATCGCGTTCTTCGCTCATACGTGACATCAGCACAGAGCCGACCATGCCACGCCAACCAACAAAACCTACATTCTTCATTTTCTGTCCGTCTCAGGAACTCGGGCCGGGGCCTGGGTGGTGCGAAAAAAGACCAGCGCCAGCAACGCGCCAGTCTGCGTAATAATCAGGTTTACCTATGACCCACAACTCTACAAAATGCAGCACTTCTGGCAAGTGAATTAATTCGATTGCGCTAACTTTTTCAGCAGTACAACTTATAACGGCTGTGGCCGACCTGAAGGGATGGTTTACCTCTGATGACTGAAATGATATCCGCGACCATATTGTTGCTGTTGATTATGGACCCGCTGGGCAACCTGCCGATTTTCATGTCGGTGCTGAAGCACCTGGAGCCGAAGCGCCGCCGCGTAGTGCTGATGCGCGAGATGCTGATCGCCTTGATTCTGATGCTGCTGTTCCTGTTCGCCGGTGAACGCATCCTGGCGTTTCTTAATCTGCGCACCGAAACGGTGTCGATTTCCGGCGGCATCATTCTGTTTTTGATCGCCATTCGCATGATTTTCCCGTCCGGCGAGACCAGCACCAGCGGCCTGCCCGCCGGCGAAGAGCCGTTCCTGGTGCCGCTGGCGATCCCGCTGGTCGCCGGACCCTCGCTGCTCGCCACCCTGATGCTGCTGTCACACCAGTATCCCAACCAGATGACGCACCTGGTCGGCGCCCTGCTGATTGCCTGGGGCGTCACGGTGGTGATTCTGCTGATGTCCGGCCTGTTCCTGCGCCTGCTGGGGGATAAAGGCGTCAACGCGCTGGAGCGATTAATGGGTTTGATCCTGATTATGCTGGCGACGCAGATGTTCCTGGACGGGATTCGGGTTTACCTGAAACTGTAATGTTTCGCGTTTGCGGTCGCCATGAATGGCGACCCTACAAGATTATTGCGCGTTTTTACAGAGGGCGCATTTATTGCACCCTCTGCAAGGTTATCGCGTGTTTTTTGTAGGTTGCGCATTTATGCGCACCGGCATCAACAGGACGATGGTGCGTAACCGATCGCCATTGATGACCACCGGTACGCATGCCCCGTTATTTCTGCTTCTTCTCAATCGTTTTACCCGACCAGTAACCCGCCAGCAGGGAACCGGACAGGTTGTGCCACACCGAGAACAGTGCGCCGGGCAGTGCGGCCAGCGGTGAGAAGTACAGTTTGCCTAGCGTGGCCGCCAGTCCGGAGTTCTGCATACCGACTTCCAGCGCCAGCGTGCGGCAGGTGGATTCGTCAAAGCCAAACAGCTTGCCACCCCAGTAGCCGCCGAGCAGCCCAATGGCGTTGTGCAGGATTACCGCCGCGATCACCATCAGCCCTACCGAGCCGATAAAGCCCTGGCTACCGGCGACCACCGCGCTAATGATCAGCAGAATACACACCATCGAAAACGCCGGCAGATACGGCTCAACGCGGCGCACCACGCTGTTCATGGAGTGGTGAATAATCAGGCCAAGCCCAATCGGGATCACCACGATTTTGACGATGCTGAGCAGCATGCCCACCACATCAACCTGAATGTGGGTATCTACGTAGAAGCGCGTCAGCAGCGGCGTCGCGAACACACCCACCAGCGCCGAAACCGAGGAGATGGTCACCGACAGCGCCACATCGCCCTTCGCCAGATAAATCATCACGTTCGAGGCTGTCCCGCTGGCCACGCTGCCGACCAGGATCATCCCGGCGGCCAGATCCGGCGGCATCTGGAACAGTTTCGCCAGCGCCCAGGCCGCCAGCGGCATCACCAGATAGTGCAGGAACGTGCCGGCAACCACCGGCGCCGGACGCACCAGCACGCGTTTAAAATCATCAATGTTGAGCGTCACGCCCATGCCGAACATGATCAGCATCAGCAGGTAGGTTACCCACGGCCCGATGCCGAGGAAGGTGGACGGCGAATAATAGGCTGCAACGGACAGCAGTACGGCCCAGAGCGGAAACAGGCGGGTGAGTTTGGCGAGCATGAAGAAATGTCCTTAGCGTTTTACTTAATTGGTTTTTTGCCACAGATGAAAAGGCGCGCGGGGAACGACCGCAGCGACCTGCGCCGGATCATAACATTTCATTATCATAAGCGTGGCCGACGACAGAAAATGCCTATCGGCTGCTAAAGATCGCCGGGCAGACACGGGCATTCCGCTGGCATTTGTCCGAAATAGCGTCAGGCTGAACGGCAGAGATAAAAAAAGCCGGACATTGTCCGGCTTCGGGTGACTTACGCGCCAATTAAGATTCGAACAGATTCTTATGCAGCGCGCGCACCACTTCTTCCGCGTCCGGCGTTGGTACCAGGAAGCACAGGTTGTAGCTGCTTGCGCCGTAGCAAATCATGCGCAGGTTAAACGGCTCCAGCGCGCCGAACACCTCTTTGCCGACGCCGCAGGCTTTCGACAGGTTGTTGCCGATGATCGCCACCAGCGCCAGATTCTCTTCCACTTCCACCCGGCACAGGGAAGAGAGCTCGGTCAGCAGCGCCTGGGTCAGCAGACTGTCGGCGGTGCTGGTCGAACCGGTGGTATCCAGCGTCAGCGCCACGCTCACTTCCGAGGTGGTAACCAGATCAACCGAAATACTGTGGCGCGCCAGGATAGCAAACACTTCGGCCAGGAAGCCGTGCGCGTGCAGCATGTTCAGGCTGTGCAGTGTCAGCAGCGTCTGTTTGCGCCGCAGTGCCAGCGCACGGAACAGCGGCGGATTTTTAGTCTCGTTGCAGACGCGCGTGCCGCCCGCCGCCGGATCTTTACTGGAGCCGACAAACACCGGAATATCACTGCGCACCGCCGGCAGCAGCGTCGCCGGATGCAGCACTTTCGCGCCGAAGATCGCCATCTCCGCCGCTTCTTCAAAGGTGATCTCTTCGATGCGTTTCGCCTGCGGCACCACACGCGGGTCAGTGGTGTAGATGCCCGCCACGTCGGTCCAGATATCCACACGCGTCGCCTGCAGCGCTTCGCCGAGCAGCGCAGCGGTGTAATCGCTGCCGCCGCGGCCCAGCGTGGTGGTGCGGCCTTTGCCTTCGCTGCCAATAAAGCCCTGCGTGATCACCAGCGCTTCTGCGGTGCGCGGCTGCAGCTGAGCCGCTGCCAGCGTTTTCAGCTCGGCCACATCCGGCTCGGCGCGGCCAAAACGGTCGCTGGTGCGCATCACTTTGCGTACGTCAAACCACTCGGCATTCACCTGGCGCTCGCGCAGAATCTCCACAAACAGCAGGCTCGACATCAGTTCGCCGTGGCTCACCAGCTCATCGGTCAGCGCAGTCGAACGGGCTAATGCCGCCGCTTCCGCCAGCATGATGATGTTCTCCAGCATGCGATCAATCTCCTGACGGATGACGTCCGGCGACTGCAGGCGATCGATGATGGCGTATTGAATGGTGCGGATTTGATCCAGCAGATAAGCGCGCTGCTCGAGTTCCTGGCCTTCAGCCAGCGAAACCAGCAGGTTAGTCACGCCCGCCGAGGCAGAGAGCACCACCAGACGGGTATTGGCATCAGACAGCACGACGTCCGCGCTGCGGTTCATGGCATCGAAATCGGCAACGCTGGTGCCGCCAAATTTTGCCACGATCAACGATTGAGACATGTAACAAAACCTCGTGTCAGGTTATCTCCTCCCATTCGCGGAAGAGAAGATCGGGTAACAGCCTTGGCACAAGAGAAGAGCAGAATTGGACAGACAAGATCAGGAGATGAGTCACCAAAAGCACTTCACCTTGCGAAACGTCCGACTGCGGACGCTTCTGGTGACAACCCAGAGGATTCAGCCCCTGCAGCCGACAGCACAACACTCCGCGTGTTGCACCACCTCGGCGTCGCACCCCCTGATGTGTTCTCGCTGGATACGGATCCTCAAACACACTGCCTGGGCGACGCGCCTCTTCTGGCTTGCACCCGGAGGTGCAAGTCGCGCGCACAAAATACTGATTTATTGTTCCGCTGTCCAGCCTTGCGGCGCCGGGAAAATTCATTTTTACACTTATGCAGCGCATTGCTAAACAAACCCGGAAGCCGCCAGCCGCATAAAGTAGTCAGCGGTGCGAAAAAACCGGTGTTTTGCTGATGCCGCGCAGAGTAATGCGCGGCGAACCGGCCGACAATCGCCGCCGGATTTACCTGAAACGCTGCGGCTGGCGTCACAAATTTTTTCCTTTCAGTTGCAACTGTGGTCATACTGAAACGCGTGCAAGCCGTAACAAATGCTCAGCATGCCGGGCCAGACAGGATGCGCCCGGATGGAATGACGGTTCTTATATCAACAAGAGTGTTGCCATGAAAAATATCAATCCGACACAAACCGCAGCCTGGAAAGCGCTGCAGCAGCATTTTGATCAGATGAAATCGGTAGAGATTGCCGACCTGTTTGCGCAGGATGCCGATCGTTTTGCGAAATTCTCTGCCACCTTTGATGATCAGATGCTGGTGGATTTCTCAAAAAACCGCATCACCCAGGAAACCCTCGACAAACTCCAGGCGCTGGCGAAAGAGACCGATCTGGCGGGCGCCATCAAATCCATGTTCTCCGGTGAGAAGATTAACCGCACCGAAGATCGCGCCGTGCTGCACGTGGCCCTGCGCAACCGCAGCAACACACCAATCCTCGTGGATGGCAAAGATGTAATGCCGGAAGTGAACGCGGTGCTGGCGAAGATGAAAGCCTTCTCAGAACGCATCATCAGCGGCGAGTGGAAAGGCTACACCGGCAAGCCGATTACAGATGTGGTGAACATCGGTATCGGCGGTTCAGACCTCGGCCCGTTCATGGTGACCGAAGCGCTGCGTCCGTATAAAAACCACCTCAACATGCATTTTGTTTCCAACGTTGATGGCACGCACATTGCCGAAACGCTGAAACCGCTTAACCCGGAAACCACGCTGTTCCTCGTGGCGTCGAAAACCTTTACTACGCAGGAAACCATGACCAACGCCCACAGCGCGCGCGACTGGTTCCTGAACACCGCCGGCGATCAGCAGCACGTGGCGAAGCACTTTGCCGCGCTCTCAACCAACGCGAAAGCGGTCGGCGAGTTTGGTATTGATACCGCCAACATGTTCGAGTTCTGGGACTGGGTCGGCGGCCGCTACTCACTGTGGTCCGCGATTGGTCTGTCGATCATCCTGTCCATCGGCTTCGAAAACTTCGAACAGCTGCTGAGCGGCGCGCACGCCATGGACCAGCACTTCGCGAACACGCCAGCGGAGCAAAACCTGCCGGTGCTGCTGGCGCTGATTGGTATCTGGTACAACAACTTCTTCGGTGCCGAAACCGAAGCAATTCTGCCGTACGACCAGTACATGCACCGGTTTGCCGCTTACTTCCAGCAGGGCAACATGGAGTCCAACGGTAAGTACGTCGACCGCGACGGCAATCCGGTGGATTACCAGACCGGCCCGATTATCTGGGGTGAGCCCGGCACCAACGGACAGCACGCGTTTTATCAGCTGATTCATCAGGGTACCAAGCTGATTCCATGCGACTTCATTGCGCCGGCGCAGACCCACAATGCGCTGGCCGACCACCATCAGAAGCTGCTTTCCAACTTCTTTGCGCAGACCGAAGCGCTGGCGTTTGGTAAAGCCCGTGACGTGGTAGAGAAAGAGTTTACCGATGCCGGGAAATCAGCGGAGTCCGTCGCGCATATCGTGCCGTTCAAGGTGTTTGAAGGTAACCGTCCGACCAACTCGATTCTGCTGCGTGAAATCACCCCGTTCAGCCTCGGCGCGCTGATTGCGCTGTATGAGCACAAGATCTTCACTCAGGGCGCGATTCTCAACATCTTCACCTTCGATCAGTGGGGCGTTGAGCTGGGCAAACAGCTGGCTAACCGCATTCTGCCGGAGCTGGAAAACGATGCGCAGATTAACAGCCACGATAGCTCCACCAATGGCTTAATTAATCGCTACAAATCCTGGCGTTAATTTCACCCCCAGGCTCATCAGGCGGCAGCACATGCCGCCTTTTTTTTGCTCCGATATACCGCCCCGCGGAAAATAAGCGGATTTTGCTGCCACGCTGCGGTTAGATAATTCTTAAAATGCCCTAAGGAAAATCGGAAGATGCCATCATGCGTGGCGGGCTTATCTGATAAAAAATGGATCTGATTTGTCCACCTCATCCACCTAAGCAACTGATTAAATTTGCCTTTCTATTTTAACCCTTTCAGGAAAATCTGATTATTCCTATTCCGTGCCATTTTTTAATGCAAAAGTGAAAAATGCTGCTGTGCTATAACGTCCTGCGTAAATATTCCAGCCAGCGAAAAAAGCGCAATTAAAAAAAGCAGCTAACGCCAATTCGCCTTATTTATCACCAGAAATGTCCTGCTTAATCCCCCTCTTTTTCTGGCGCTGAACTCTGGTAATTTGTTGCCCTATACTGAACGCGCCTTCAAGGCTGCCCTGAATACTTCCCCGCTGTCGCCCGGCGGCCCGGGAAACATTATTGCGCGCTGACCACGGTTAGCCAGCTGCATGCGGCCCAGCGGCCATCGGACGGCAGCGTACGGTATGACGGGTAATATCCTTCATTCACGTTTTATCAAGATGCAGGAAACGTTGTTATGAAAAAACTGATGGTTGCCGGTGCAGCCTTACTTTACGTTGCCGTTTCTTCCGCTGCGATTGCCGCACCGGAAGAAGCCGGTGCTGCAGCAGGCGCGCAGGCGGGAGCAATCTCGACCGGTGCGACCACCGCTGTGGGTATCGGCGCACTCGGTGCGTTAGTGGGTCTCGGCGTTGCCGCTGCTGGCGGTGGCGACGGTGCAAATACCGGTACAACAACCACTACCACAACGAGCACCACTCGTTGATGTAGCACCTTTAAACATAACCACACAGTCGTGTGGTTATTTTTTGTTTTTTTGCCTCTATTGAGACAGGGATACACAGTGCGCCGACTCACTTTGCTGCTTCTTTGCCTGTTGCTGCAGGCTTGCACACAAACGCAAAAAGGCCTCGAACAGACCGTGATGCTCGCCATCAGCGGTCCGGACGATGTCACCGTCAGCGATGAACAAATCGCTAATCTGCCCTATGCCAGCCTGTATGCGCGCGTCGACAACGGTCCGCGCATCTTTGTGGTGCTGGGCTATCTGGAAAACGGCCAGCAGAAATGGGTAACCCAGGATAAAGCCATGCTGGTGATGCAGCACGGCCGCCTGGTGAAAACCCTCGGCCTGCGCGATAACCTGCAGGCCGTCAGTAACCTGGCGCAGGATCCGCTGGCCGATGCGCTGCGGCTGCAAAATGGCGCGCAGTGGACGCGCGTCGTGCAGTGGCGCGAGCAGAACAACGTGCGTGCCGCCACCGCTCACTCCACCTTTCAGCGCGGCGACGATGAAGTGCTGAACCTCGCCGGCGAGCGGGTGCCCTGCCGCGTCTGGCACGAAACGGTAGAGATGGAGAGCCCCGGCGTCAGCTGGCAGAACACCTTCTGGATCGATAACCGCGACGGTACGGTGCTGCAGGCGCAGCAGATGCTGGCGGCTGACCAGTTCCCGATTGCAACCACCCTTCTGAAGCCGGCGAAATCATGAAAAAAATCAATTCCTTGCTGGCGGCACTCGCCTTCACGGCGGCCAGCCACGCGCTGGCGGATAGCCAGGTGACGGTACACCCTGCGCACGATCAGCGCAGTTTCCAGATCGATCATGCCAGCACGCTTAGCGAACTGGTAACGAACCCGGCGCTGCACAGCTGGTGGCCGGGCACGGTGATTGCCGAACGCGGTGCGACCGCCGTGGCGCAGCAGCAGCACGCTCAGTTGCTGGCGGATCTGCGCGCCTGGCAGGCCGACAGCGTTACTTCACTGGCCGCAACCATCGGCAGCGTAATCCAGCAGCTCAGCGCTCTGCAGGTTACCGGGCGCCAGTTTACTTCGCTCGATCCCGACTGGGTGCGGCTGCGTCCGGAAGCCAACCGTAAACTGCAGGGCAGCTACGACCTGTACATCGTGGCAGCGCCGACGCAGGTACGGGTGATGGGCGCACTCAGCCATCCCGGCAGTGAGAGCTGGCAGCCAGGACGCACGGTGCGTGACTACCTCGCGCCGCATGCGCGTTTATCGGGTGCCGAACGCAGCGTGGCCACGGTGATTGCGCCGTCAGGTGAGACGCAGCAGGTGCCGATCGCTTACTGGAATCAGCGGCATGTTGAAGTCGAGCCTGGCAGCACCATCTGGCTGGGCTTCTCCACATGGAGCCTGCCCTGGGGCCAGCCTGATTTGAATGCGCGCATGCTTTCCGTTCTGACTCACCGGATGCCAGACTGATGAAAAAACAATTACTCCTCAGCCTGTTGGCTGCTTCTGTCGCCGCCGCATGCCAGGTGCAGGCGGAAACCTGGCCGGAACCGGTCGGTCCTTCACAATCTGATTTTGGCGGCGTGGGCCTGATGCAAACGCCGACCGCGCGCATGGCAAAAGAGGGCGAATTTAGCCTGAACTTCCGCGATAACGATCAATATCGCTACTATTCTGCGTCATTGCAGCTGTTCCCGTGGCTGGAAACCACGGTGCGCTATACCGACGTACGCACCCGCCGCTACAGTGCGGTGGAAGGCTTCAGCGGCAACCAGAGCTATAAAGACAAAGCCTTCGACCTGAAACTGCGCCTGTGGCAGGAGAGCTTCTGGCTGCCGGAAGTGGCGGTCGGCTCGCGCGATTTGGGCGGTACCGGCCTGTTCGACAGCGAATATCTGGTGGCGAGTAAAGCCTGGGGACCGTTTGATTTCAGCCTCGGGCTGGGCTGGGGCTATCTCGGCAACAGCGGCACCATCAAAACCCCGTTCTGCTCCTACAGCGACAGCTTCTGCAGCCGCACCGGCGGCGGTTCGGCGGGTTCCATTAACGGCTCGCAGATGTTCCACGGTCCGGCGGCACTGTTTGGTGGCATCGAATACCAGACGCCGTGGCAGCCGCTGCGTCTCAAGCTGGAGTATGAAGGCAACGATTATCAGGACGATTTTGCCGGCCGGCTGGAGCAGCGCAGTAAGGTCAACGTTGGCGCAATCTATCGCCTTACCGACTGGGCAGATATCAACGCCAGCTACGAGCGCGGCAATACCTTTATGTTTGGCGTGACCGTACGCACCAACTTTAATTCCTTACACCAGTCGCACCTTGATAGCGCAAAACCGGCTTATCAGCCACAGCCGCAGGGCGATCTGCTGCAGCCGACGGTGGTCGCTAATCAGCTTACCGATCTGAAATACAATGCCGGACTGGATGGTCCGCGCATCCAGACCAAAGGCCGCACGCTATACGTTTCCGGTGAGCAGACCAAATATCGCGACACGCGCGAAGGCGTTGACCGCGCTAACCGCATTATCATGAACAATCTGCCGGCGGGCATTGATACGATTGAAGTCACCGAGTCGCGCTTTAACATGCCGCAGGTCACCACGCGCACCGATGTGGCCAGCCTGAATAACGAACTGCGCGGCTATCCGCTCGGCCACGAGCAGCCGCTGCAGCAGACGCGTGAAGAACCGATCGATCCGGGCACCACCGAACAGGGCTATTTCATCCGTAAGGATCGCCTCAACTACAGCCTGTCGCCGGTGCTCAACCAGTCGGTCGGCGGTCCGGAAAGCTTCTACATGTATCAGCTCGGCGTAATGGGCAATGTCGATTACTGGCTGACCGATCACTGGCTGATTGGCGGCAGCCTGTTTGGCAACATCGCCAATAACTATGACAAGTTCAACTACAACGGCGCGCCAGCCGACTCGACGCTGCCGCGCGTGCGCACCCACATTCGCGACTACGTGGAGAACAACGTTTACGTGAATGATCTGCAGGCCAACTACATGCGCTATCTCGGCAATGGCTTTTACGGCCAGGTGTACGGTGGCTATCTGGAAACCATGTACGGCGGCGTGGGCGGCGAGCTGTTGTATCGCCCGGTGGACAGCAACTGGGCTTTCGGTCTCGATGCGAACTACGTGAAGCAGCGTGACTGGGACAACATGATGCAGTTCACCGATTACAAGGCGCCGACCGGGCACCTTACCGCTTACTGGCGTCCGTGGTTCATGCAGGATGTGCTGGTGAAAGCCAGCGTCGGTGAATATCTGGCGAAGGACAAAGGGGTCACGCTGGATGTGTCGAAGCGCTTTGACAGCGGCGTAATGGTCGGCTTCTACGCCACCAAAACCAACGTGTCAGCCGAAGCGTATGGCGAAGGGGATTTCACCAAAGGTTTCTATATTTCGATTCCGATGGATCTGTTTACCGTCTCGCCAACCCGTGGCCGTGCGCAGGTGAACTGGGTGCCGCTGACGCGTGACGGTGGTCAGATGCTGGGCCGTAAGTACCAGCTGTACGATCTGACCGCCGATCGCGATGCGCGTTTTAATTAAATTGCAGCGCGGGGTTAAACCCGCGCCATTTAACGGTGCGCATTAATGCGCACCCTACGTGAACCATGTAGGGTCGCCATTGATGGCGACCGCCTGCCAGCATTTCATTGCGCGCGCTCTGCGCCGGCAATTCATCAATCCGCGTCGTAGCCTAAATTCGGTGCCAGCCAGCGTTCCACGTCGCTGACGCTCATGCCTTTACGCGCCGCGTAATCTTCCACCTGGTCGCGCTGAATCTGCGCCACGGCGAAATATTTACTCTCCGGATGACTAAAATACCAGCCGGACACCGCGGCACCGGGCCACATGGCAAAAGATTCAGTCAGTTTCATGCCGGTGTGATGCTCCACATCCAGCAGCTGCCAGATTTGTGCCTTCTCGGTGTGTTCCGGACAGGCCGGATAGCCCGGCGCCGGGCGAATGCCCTGGTAATTTTCGCGAATCAGCTCGTCGTTGCTGAGATTTTCATGGGCGGCATAGCCCCAGATCACCTTACGCACGCGCTCATGCAGGTATTCAGCAAACGCCTCCGCCAGGCGATCCGCCACCGCTTTCACCATGATTTTGTTGTAATCATCGTGCTGCTGGTCGAACGCCGCCGCCAGCGCATCCTCCTCCAGCCCGCCGGTGACGGCAAACGCGCCGAGATAATCCGCTTTACCACTGGATTTCGGCGCCACGAAGTCCGCCAGACAGTAGTTGGCGAAGTCGGTTTTTTCCGTTTGCTGACGTAAATGATGGCTGACGCACAGCACTTCGCGCCGGGTCTCGTCACGGTAGATTTCAATGTCGTCGCCAACCCGGTTAGCCGGGAAAATACCAACCACGCCGCGCGGCCTGAGCGTGCCCTGCGCGCTGAGGTTATCCAGCATCGCATTGGCATCGGCAAACAGCCGCGTGGCTTCTTCGCCCACCACCTCATCTTCCAGGATACGCGGATATTTGCCGGCCAGCGACCAGGTCATAAAAAACGGCGTCCAGTCGATGTAGTTGCGCAGCGTATCGATACTGGCCTCCACTGCGCTGACGCCGGTACGATGCGCCACCGGTGGCGTGTAGCGTTGCCAGTCAATGACGTAATGATTATCGCGCGCGGCCTGCAGCGTGACCGGCGGCGTACGCGGCTTTTTACGCGCGTGCTGAATCCGCACGGTTTCGTACTCTTTACGCGTGCGCGCCACGAACGCCTCTTTCAGCGTGGGCGACAGCAGCGAAGAGACCACGCCGACGGTACGCGAGGCGTTCTGCACATAAACCGTCGGGCCGCTGTAATTCTGCTCAATCTTCACCGCCGTGTGCGCTTTCGAGGTGGTGGCCCCGCCAATCAGCAGCGGCAGCGTAAAGCCCTGGCGCTCCATCTCTTTCGCCACGTTCACCATCTCGTCGAGCGACGGGGTAATCAGGCCGGAAAGTCCGATGATGTCGGCGTTTTCCTCACGCGCGGTTTTCAGGATTTTGTCGCCCGGCACCATCACGCCCAGGTCGATGATTTCGTAGTTGTTACACTGCAGCACCACGCCAACAATATTTTTGCCGATGTCGTGCACGTCGCCTTTTACCGTCGCCAGCACGATTTTACCGTTGCTGCGGCCGGCCTCTTTGCTCGCCTGGATAAAGGGTTCGAGGTAGGCCACCGCCTGCTTCATCACGCGCGCCGATTTCACCACCTGCGGCAGGAACATTTTGCCCTCGCCAAACAGATCGCCGACCACATTCATGCCTGACATCAGCGGCCCTTCGATGACTTCAATCGGCCGTGCCGCGGCCTGGCGCGCCTCTTCGGTATCCTGCTCGATAAACTCGGTGATGCCTTTCACCAGCGAATATTCCAGCCGCTTCACCACGTCCCAGCTGCGCCATTCGGCCTGCTGCTTGTCCTGCTCACCCTCGCCTTTGTTGCCGCGATACTTCTCCGCCAGCGCCAGCAGTCGCTCGGTGCCATCGTCGCGCCGGTTGAGGATCACGTCCTCAACCGCATCGCGCAGCTCCGCCGGCAAATCGTCATAAATCGCCAGCTGACCGGCGTTGACGATGCCCATGTCCATGCCGTTGCGGATGGCGTAGTAGAGGAACACCGCGTGAATCGCCTCACGCACCGGTTCGTTACCGCGGAACGAGAACGACACGTTGGAGACGCCGCCGGAGATCATCGCATGCGGCAGTTCGCGTTTGATGTCTTCACAGGCACCGATGAAATCCATCGCGTAGTTGTTGTGCTCTTCGATGCCGGTGGCGACGGCAAAGATATTGGGGTCGAAAATGATGTCTTCCGGCGGGAAACCGACTTCTTCGGTGAGGATGTGGTAGGCGCGGCGGCAGATCTCAATTTTGCGCGCGCGGGTGTCCGCCTGGCCCACTTCGTCGAACGCCATCACCACCACCGCCGCGCCGTAGCGCCGCACTTTGCGCGCGTGCGCAATAAACGGCTCGACGCCCTCTTTCATCGAGATGGAGTTGACGATGCCTTTGCCCTGAATGCACTGCAGGCCTTTCTCAATCACCTCCCATTTTGAGGAGTCGATCATGATCGGCACGCGGGCAATATCCGGCTCACCGGCAATCAGGTTGAGAAAGCGCACCATGGCCGCTTCCGCATCCAGCATGCCTTCATCCATATTGATATCGATAATCTGCGCGCCGTTTTCCACCTGCTGGCGCGCCACGTCCAGCGCTTCGTTGTACTTCTCTTCTTTAATCAGGCGCTTAAATTTGGCCGAGCCGGTCACGTTAGTGCGCTCACCCACGTTGACGAACAGTGAATCGGCCTGAATATTGAGCGGTTCGAGGCCAGACAAACGGCAGGCGACGGCTATTTCCGGTAGCGGCCGCGGTGGCACGCCCTCGACCGCTGCCGCCATCGCCGCAATGTGCTGCGGCGTAGTGCCACAGCAGCCACCGATAATGTTAAGGAAGCCGGCGCGCGCCCACTCGCCAATCTGCGCCGCCATCGTCGCCGCATCAAGGTCATATTCGCCGAAGGCATTTGGCAGACCGGCGTTGGGGTGGGCGCTGACATAGCCTTCCGCAATGCGCGACAGCTCCTGCACATACTGGCGCAGTTCGTCCGGGCCAAGCGCGCAGTTGAGGCCGAACGACAGCGGCTCCGCGTGGCGCAGTGAGTTGTAGAATCCTTCCGTGGTCTGGCCGGAGAGCGTGCGGCCTGACGCATCGGTAATGGTGCCGGAGATCATCAGCGGCAGCGTCACGCCCATCGCTTCCATCTCGCTCTGTACCGCATAGATCGCCGCTTTGGCATTCAGGGTATCGAACACCGTTTCGATCATGATGATGTCAGCACCGCCGCTAATCAGCGCATGGGTCGATTCGCGGTAGGCGTCCACCAGCTGATTGAAGGTGATGTTACGAAACGCGGGATCGTTAACGTCAGGCGAGATCGAGCAGGTGCGGTTGGTCGGGCCGAGCACGCCAGCAACGTAGCGCGGGCGATCGGGCGTTTTTGCCGTCCACGCGTCGGCGCAGGCGCGCGCCAGTTTCGCCGCTTCGAAGTTGATCTCCGCCGACAGCGCGGCCATTTCATAGTCGGCCATGGCAATCGGGGTGGCGTTGAAGGTGTTAGTTTCGAGAATATCCGCGCCAGCCGCCAGGTAAGCATCGTGGATTTCGCGAATGACGTCCGGCTTACTCAGCACCAGCAGGTCATTATTGCCTTTCACATCGCACGGCCAGTCAGCGAAGCGGCTGCCGCGAAAATCCTGCTCATCCAGTTTGTAACTCTGGATCATGGTGCCCATGCCACCGTCCAGAATCATGATGCGTTGTGCCAGCTGCTGCTGTAGCGTTGCGGTTTTATTGCTCACTCTTGCCCCATCCACGTCATTACGCTGGCTAAATGCCAGCCAGTCATACTGGCACAACTTTCAAATGAGCAAAAGTCACCCGTTTACGGCCACCGGCGGCAAAATGACCAGCAGATCCGACCAGTCAGCCAGCGTTTGCATTCATACCATTAAAAACGAAAATGGTTTCCATACCTGCAATGACTGTGGAGATGTTATGGCAACCCCTGCGCCCGCGAAACGCGGCAAAAAACCCCGTACGGCTCCGGCGGCCAGTGCCCCTGCCGGCGGCCAGGTACAATCTCTGACGCGCGGGCTGCGTTTGCTGGAGCTGATTGCCGAATCACACGGTAGCGTGGCGCTGACCGAGCTGGCGCAACAGGCCGGGCTTCCCAACTCCACCACTCATCGCCTGCTGACCACCATGCAGCAGCAGGGATTTGTGCATCAGGTGGGCGACCTCGGTTTATGGACCATTGGCGCTCATGCCTTTGTGGTCGGCAGCAGTTTTCTGCAGAGCCGCAATCTGCTGGCGATTGTGCACCCGATTCTGCGCCGGCTGATGGAAGAAGCCGGCGAAACCGTGAATCTGGCGGTGCTGGATCTCAGTGATTATCAGGCGGTGATTATTGACCAGGTACAGTGCACCCAGCTGATGCGCATGTCAGCGCCGATTGGCGGCAAGTTGCCGATGCATGCGTCCGGTGCCGGCAAAGCGTTTCTCGCTCACCTCAGCGATGATCAGGTCACCGCCCTGCTGCATCAGAAGGGATTGCATCACTACACGCCGAAAACCCTGATGTCGCCGCATAGCCTGAAGGAGAATCTGGCGCTGATCCGTAAGATGGGTTTTTCGCACGACGACGAAGAGCACGCGCTCGGCCTGCGCTGTGTGGCGGCACCGATTTATGATGAACACGGCGAACCGTTTGCCGCCATCTCCATCTCCGGCCCGCTGGCGCGCATGACCGACGACCGCATTACTGAACTCGGGGCGCTGGTGATCCGCGCGGCGAAGCAGGTAACACTGAGCTATGCCGGCCGCTAGGCGGCCACTGACGCGTAGCGCGCGCTGAAACGCTGTCCGGCGCGCCACGCCATCACCTCTTCGATATGCCCGGCACGGATCCGCGCCTGCAGTGCGCGCCACCAGCCGGGATCGAACAACTGCGGATGCAGCGCCTGCAGCAGTTTTCCGGTCGCCGGTTCGCTGCACAGCGCGTAGCGGAAGGTTTCCGGAAACACATCATCCGGCCCGACGCTGTACCACGGCTCGGCCTGCAGCTCATCCTCTTCGTAACGCGCCGCCGGGACATCGCGGAACACCAGCTCGGTCATCGGGCGGATTTCATCATAGTCGTAAAACACCACGCGGCCATGGCGCGTCATGCCGAAGTTTTTAAACAGCATATCGCCGGGGAAGATATTGGCCGCCGCCAGCTGACAAATCGCATCGCCGTACTCCTCAATGGCGTGCTGGCGCTGTTCCGGCGTCGCCTGCATCAGCCACAGGTTAAGCGGCTGCATACGACGCTCCAGCCATAAGTGGCGGATGATCACTACGTCATCGCGCAGCTCGATTTTTTCCGGAATCTCGCGCTCAAATTCCGCCATCAGCGCCGCCGGAATGCGCGCGCGCGGGATGGCGAAATGCTCAAACTCCTGGGTGTCAGCCATGCGCCCGACGCGGTCATGCTCTTTGACCAGCCGGTAACAGGCGCGCACCTGCGCATCCGTCACCTCTTTTTGCGGCGCGAAGCGATCTTTAATCACCTTAAATACCCGATCAAAACCGGGCAGCGTAAATACCAGCATCACCATACCGCGCACGCCGGGCGCGATGGTGAACGCTTCCTGACTGTGCGCCAGGTAATCTAAATATTCGCGATAGCATTCGGTTTTACCGTGTTTCTGGCAGCCAATCGCCATATAGCGCTCGGCGAGGGTTTTGCCCGGCAAAATCGGCTGCAGCCAGGCCACCAGCGCGGCCGGCACCGGCGCATACACCATGAAATAGGCACGGGCAAAGCCAAACACGATGCTGGCGTCATTGCTGTCGGTGAGACAGGTATCAATCCACAACCGGCCGGCGTCATCGCGCTGGATCGGCAGCAGACACGGCACAATCTCACCCGCGCTTAGCTGCAGCCGCGCCACAATCCAGGCGGTTTTGTTGCGATAAAACAGCTCGCTGGCGACGTCCAGCGTGGCATTGGCCAGCTGTGCCGCGCTGAACTGCTCGTGCAGATGACGCACAATCCAGCCGATGTCGCGTGTCTGATCCTGCCACGTCAGCCGCAACGGAATGTCATTTAATACCTGACGCAGCGTCTCATGCCAGCTGTGCTGCGGCCGGTACAGGCGCGACAGCGGTCGCTGCGCCGGCGGCGCGGGCGCGTACGGCTGTGACGGCAGGATAAACAGCCGCTCAGGCAGTAAGTGGCTGTGCCCCAGCAAGCGACAATAGACAGAATTAAAAAAGCTTTCGGCAATTTCATGACGCGGATAGCCCGGCAGCAGCGTGGCATAGTGGCTTTTCACCCGCAGCCAGAAGGCGTCATCCCAGTCGGCCATCTCGTTGAGGATGCGCAACTGATTGGCGACCAGCCCGACGTGATGATCATACAAATGGATACGCGCTTTCATCGCCTGCTGCACCGCCTGCCAGTCCGCCTGTTCAAAGCGCTGCTGCGCGCCTGCGGTAATATCGAGAAAGCGACCGTACTGCGCATCAAAACCCTGCAGAATCGTGTGGGCGATAAGGGATTCTCTCGGTGACATCGGCAATCTCCGGCAAGCGTGAGCCAGTGAAACGGTGCGCCATGCTGCGCACCGGGAGTACGCTGATCAGAACTGTGCGGCTTCGGTGGAGCCGGTCAGCGCGGTGACCGACGAGCTGCCGCCCTGAATCACCGTGGTGATGCGGTCAAAATAACCGGTACCCACTTCCTGCTGATGCGCAGAGAAGGTGTAGCCGCGTTCGCGTGCGGCAAATTCCGGCTGCTGCACCTTTTCCACGTAGTGGCGCATGCCTTCGCCCTGCGCATAAGCGTGTGCGAGGTCGAACATGTTGAACCACATGCTGTGGATACCCGCCAGGGTGATGAACTGAAAGCGGTAGCCCATCTCGCTCAGCGCCTGCTGGAAGCGGGCAATGGTGCGATCGTCGAGATTCTTCTTCCAGTTAAACGAAGGCGAGCAGTTGTAAGCCAGCAGCTTGCCGGGATACTGCGCGTGAATCGCCTCGGCGAAGCGCTGCGCCAGCGCCAGATCCGGCGTGGAAGTTTCGCACCACAGCACATCGGCATATGGCGCATACGCCAGGCCACGGGCTATCGCCTGTTCGATACCGGCATGGGTGCGGAAGAAGCCTTCAGCGGTCCGTTCCCCGGTAATAAACGGCGCATCGCGCTCGTCGCAATCGGAGGTAATCAGATCGGCAGCGTCGGCATCGGTGCGCGCAATCAGCACCGTGGGCACATCCATCACATCGGCCGCCAGCCGCGCCGCCACCAGTTTCTGAATCGCTTCCTGCGTCGGCACCAGAACTTTGCCGCCCATGTGCCCGCACTTCTTCACTGCCGCCAGCTGATCTTCAAAGTGCACCGCGCCGGCACCGGCCTGAATCATCGCTTTCATCAGCTCAAAAGCATTGAGCACCCCACCAAATCCGGCTTCCGCATCGGCGACAATCGGCAGGTAGTAATCGATAAAGCCGTCATCGTCCGGCGACAGCCCGCTCGCCCACTGGATTTGATCGGCGCGCTGAAAACTTTGGTTAATACGTTCCACCACGTTTGGCACCGAATTGACCGGGTACAGCGACTGGTCCGGATACATCTGCCCGGCCAGGTTTGCATCGGCCGCCACCTGCCAGCCGGAGAGATAAATCGCCTCAATGCCGGCTTTCGCCTGCTGCACCGCCTGCCCGCCGGTCAGGGCACCGAGGCTGTTGATATAGCCTTTGCTCGCCTCACCATTCAGGAGTGCCCACAGCTTTCTCGCGCCGCGATCCGCCAGCGTGCAGGCGGGATTGACGGAGCCGCGCAGGTTAATGACCTCTTCGGCACTGTAAGGACGGGTAATGCCCTGCCAGCGTGATGCCAGCCAGCTGTTTTCCAGTTGAGCGATCTGTTGGGTACGATTTGACATAGCAGTATCTCCAGAGTCAGGGCAGCAGGCGGTAGCCCGGCAGGGTGAGGAAAGGAACCAGTTGTTCGTCGGTGGTGATTTGCGCCATCAGCGCAGCCGCATCTTCATAGCGACTGGCGTCAAAGCGCGTGTCACCCAGGCTGTGGCGCAGGGCCGCCAGCTCTTCATCCAGAAACTGTTCGAACAGCGCGGCGGTCACCAGTTGACCATCGCTGAGGATTTGCTTGTGGTGAATCCACTGCCAGATGGAGGTACGGGCAATCTCCGCGGTAGCGGCATCCTCCATCAGCCCATCAATAGGCACGCAGCCATTGCCGCTGATCCACGCTTCCAGATACTGCAGCGCAATGCGGATGTTGGCGCGCATCCCGGCTTCAGTGCGCTGACCACGGCACGGGCGCAGCAGGCGCTCGGCGGTGATCGGCGTATCCTGTTCACGACTGACGTGCAGCTGGTTGGGGCGATCGCCCAGCTGACGGTCAAATTCCGCCATGGCGATGTCTGCCAGGCCAGGATGGGCGACCCAGGTACCGTCGTGTCCGTTGCCCGCTTCCCGTGCTTTGTCCTCCTGCACTTTCTGCATCACCCAGGCGTTGCGTTCAGCGTCTTTGGCCGGGATGAGCGCCGACATGCCGCCCATCGCCAGCGCACCGCGCCGGTGGCAGGTTTTGATCAGCAGGCGCGAATAAGCCTCGAGGAACGGCTGGTCCATGCTGATCTGCTGACGATCCGGCAGAATGCAGTCACCGTGCTGGCCCAGCGTTTTGATGTAGCTGAAGATGTAATCCCAGCGACCACAGTTGAGGCCAACCACGTGATCGCGCAGTTCCCACAGGATCTCATCCATCTGGAATACCGCGGGCAACGTCTCGATCAGTACCGTGGCTTTGATGGTGCCGCGCGGCAGATCGAAGCGATCTTCACTGAAGCGGAAGATTTCCCGCCACCATGCCACTTCCGCCGCATGCTCGGTTTTCGGCAGATAGAACCAGGGACCGTGGCCCTTCTCCAGCAGCGCAGTGACGTTGTGAAACAGATAGAGCGCAAAGTCGAATAACCCGCCGGGAATGGCCCGATCGCGCCACTCAACATGCTTCTCATCCAGATGTAAGCCGCGAACCCGGCACATCAGCAGCGCCGGATCGGATCGTAACTGGTAGATCTTGCCGTTTTCGCTGGTGAAGCTCAGCGTGCCGTTAACCGCATCGCGCAGCGCCAGCTGGCCATCAAGCAGTTTTTGCCAGGTCGGTGCCAGCGAATCCTCAAAATCGGCCATGAACACTTTGACGTTAGCGTTCAGCGCGTTGATCACCATTTTGCGATCTGGCGGACCGGTGATTTCGACGCGGCGATCGCGCAGTAGCTGAGGAATGGGCCTCACCTGCCAGTCACTTTGCCGAATGGAAGCGGTTTCCGAATCGAAGTCTGGCAACGCCCCCTGATCGTAGCGCTGCTGGCGCTGCTGACGCGCTTTCAGCAGACGCTCGCGCTCGGGTGCAAAGCGCACCACCAGCGAGTGCAGGAAATCAATGGCTTCGGGCGTGAGCAGCTGCTTCTCCGCGTGGGTAAAGGGCTGGCTAAAGGTCAGTGTCGGGCTGATAACCGTGTCTGTCATGCGGGCTGCCTCCTGGTTTGATCCTTTTTCTAACGACAGGATCGGGCTGTAGGGTATTTTTTAACCGGCAAGATCAGAGCATAATCATTTTTATTTTAATTTCAAAAACTATTTCCATTTTAGTGTCTATTTGATTTTATTTATCTGATTTAACTGTAATTTAATCTCACGAAATAAAGGCAATACGTTCCATCATAAAAAAAAGACAAAAAAAAGCCGCGACAACACGCGGCTGTCACGGCAGGTTTAAACGCGTTGTTAGCAGGCGTTTTACTCGAGCGTTGGATTCATATGGCGCAGATCGAATGGCGTAATCTGGTAGACGTAATAGTTGAGCCAGTTGGAGAACAGCAGGTTGCCGTGGCTACGCCAGGTGGCGCGCGGCGGCAATTCCGGGTTGTCCTGCGGGAAGTAGTTGAACGGCACCTCAGGGTGCAGGCCGGCCTCGTAGTCCCGATGGTACTCACCCGACAGCGTGAGAGCGTCATATTCCGGATGGCCGGTAACAAAGGCCAGGCGCTTGTCTTTACTCGCCATCAGATAGGCACCGGTGCTTTCTGATTCGGCAAACAGCTCGAGATCGGTATAGTCACGAATCAGCTGGCTGGGAAAATCAGCATAGCGTGAATGCGGTGCCAGGAAGTTGTCATCAAAACCGCGCGTCAGTAGCGCGTGCGGATGAAGGATCTGATGCTCATAGACGCCAGACAGCTTGTTCTGTCGCGTCTGTTTAGGAATGCCATACAGGATGTTAAGCGCCGCCTGCACCGCCCAGCAAACGAACAGGGTAGAAGTGACGTGCTCTTTCGCCCAGTGCAGCACGCGCTGAATCTGTGGCCAGTAGGCAACATCATTGAAATCAACCAGCCCCAGCGGCGCGCCGGTGACAATCAGGCCGTCAAAGTTGTCGTTAGCGATATCCTCGAAGTTGCAGTAGAAGTTGTTCAGATGCTCGCTTGGCGTGTTGCGCGACTCGCGGCTGTCGATGCGTAACAGCTGAACATCGATCTGCAGTGGCGAGTTAGAGAGCAGGCGCAGAAACTGGTTTTCGGTTTCAATTTTCTTGGGCATCAGGTTAAGGATCAATACTTTAAGCGGACGAATCTCCTGAACACTGGCGCGCGATGAGGTCATGACAAAGACATTCTCATTACGCAAAAAATTCACTGCCGGTAATTCGTCGGGGATCCTGATTGGCATAACCTGCTGACCTCTTGCTGATAACCATATAAACGTTTAGACATCCAGATGCCCGAGATTAGCCTGGCTGCCGCTGGATGTCGAGTCTTCATGCGGTTTATGAAAATGTTTCAGCATTGAGCGGCAATAGCCGTGAACGCCGCGCGGTGAGCAGC
Source organism: gamma proteobacterium symbiont of Lampromicra miyakona (assembly GCF_059730895.1). Taxonomy (NCBI): domain Bacteria; kingdom Pseudomonadati; phylum Pseudomonadota; class Gammaproteobacteria; species gamma proteobacterium symbiont of Lampromicra miyakona. The sequence goes on from NZ_AP035932.1 coordinate 3,837,483, forward strand.
AGCAATAAGGTCGGGAAAAGAGCGCGTTAGAATTTTTTCAGGATTAAATAAGTCGTTATGGAGGGGTTTTTAGCGGGAAATTTGCCGGAGTACGGACGTAAAAAAGCCCCGGACTCTCGTCCGGGGCTTCTTCACTGGTTTGATGCCTGGCAGTTCCCTACTCTCGCATGGGGAGACCCCACACTACCATCGGCGCTACGGCGTTTCACTTCTGAGTTCGGCATGGGGTCAGGTGGGACCACCGCGCTGTTGCCGCCAGGCAAATTCTTTGTGCCCTGTCCCGCGTCTTTCGCACTGATGCCGCGTTGGCCGCGCTCGCAAAGTCAGTCACATACTCCTGTATGCTCCTTCCTTTCCTTCGCTTGCCGCCTCGCCTCAGCGCAAAATCCTCCGGACTCGCGTCCGCAGAACAAAGCTGATTCTTTATCCGTCACAGGCTGAAAATTCTCCGGTCTCTCGGCTTAAAACGCCTCTGGCGTTGTAAGGTTAAGCCTCACGGGTCATTAGTACCGGTTAGCTCAACGCATCGCTGCGCTTACACACCCGGCCTATCAACGTCGTCGTCTTCAACGTCCCTTCAGGACCCTTAAAGGGTCAGGGAGAACTCATCTCGGGGCAAGTTTCGTGCTTAGATGCTTTCAGCACTTATCTCTTCCGCACTTAGCTACCGGGCAGTGCCATTGGCATGACAACCCGAACACCAGCGGTGCGTTCACTCCGGTCCTCTCGTACTAGGAGCAACCCCCCTCAATTCTCCAGCGCCCACGGCAGATAGGGACCGAACTGTCTCACGACGTTCTAAACCCAGCTCGCGTACCACTTTAAACGGCGAACAGCCGTACCCTTGGGACCTACTTCAGCCCCAGGATGTGATGAGCCGACATCGAGGTGCCAAACACCGCCGTCGATATGAACTCTTGGGCGGTATCAGCCTGTTATCCCCGGAGTACCTTTTATCCGTTGAGCGATGGCCCTTCCATTCAGAACCACCGGATCACTATGACCTGCTTTCGCACCTGCTCGAGCCGTCACTCTCGCAGTCAAGCTGGCTTATGCCATTGCACTAACCTCCTGATGTCCGACCAGGATTAGCCAACCTTCGTGCTCCTCCGTTACGCTTTGGGAGGAGACCGCCCCAGTCAAACTACCCACCAGACACTGTCCGCAGCCCGGATCACGGGCCTACGTTAGAACATCAAACATTAAAGGGTGGTATTTCAAGGTTGGCTCCACGCAGACTGGCGTCCACGCTTCAAAGCCTCCCACCTATCCTACACATCAAGGCTCAATGTTCAGTGTCAAGCTATAGTAAAGGTTCACGGGGTCTTTCCGTCTTGCCGCGGGTACACTGCATCTTCACAGCGATTTCAATTTCACTGAGTCTCGGGTGGAGACAGCCTGGCCATCATTACGCCATTCGTGCAGGTCGGAACTTACCCGACAAGGAATTTCGCTACCTTAGGACCGTTATAGTTACGGCCGCCGTTTACCGGGGCTTCGATCAAGAGCTTCTCCTTGCGGATAACCCCATCAATTAACCTTCCGGCACCGGGCAGGCGTCACACCGTATACGTCCACTTTCGTGTTTGCACAGTGCTGTGTTTTTAATAAACAGTTGCAGCCAGCTGGTATCTTCGACTGGCCTCGGCTCCGGGAGCAAGTCCCCTCACCTACGCGCCAGCGTGCCTTCTCCCGAAGTTACGGCACCATTTTGCCTAGTTCCTTCACCCGAGTTCTCTCAAGCGCCTTGGTATTCTCTACCTGACCACCTGTGTCGGTTTGGGGTACGATTTCGTGTTACCTGGAGCTTAGAGGCTTTTCCTGGAAGCAGGGCATCAGTTACTTCACCGCCGTGGCGGCTCGTCGTCACGCCTCAGTGTTAAAGAAGACCGGATTTGCCTGGTCTTCACACCTGCACGCTTAAACCGGGACAACCGTCGCCCGGATAACCTAGCCTTCTCCGTCCCCCCTTCGCAGTAACACCAAGTACAGGAATATTAACCTGTTTCCCATCGACTACGCTTTTCAGCCTCGCCTTAGGGGTCGACTCACCCTGCCCCGATTAACGTTGGACAGGAACCCTTGGTCTTCCGGCGAGCGGGCTTTTCACCCGCTTTATCGTTACTTATGTCAGCATTCGCACTTCTGATACCTCCAGCATGCCTCACAGCACACCTTCAGCGGCTTACAGAACGCTCCCCTACCCAACAACACATAGTGTCGCTGCCGCAGCTTCGGTGCATGGTTTAGCCCCGTTACATCTTCCGCGCAGGCCGACTCGACCAGTGAGCTATTACGCTTTCTTTAAATGATGGCTGCTTCTAAGCCAACATCCTGGCTGTCTGTGCCTTCCCACATCGTTTCCCACTTAACCATGACTTTGGGACCTTAGCTGGCGGTCTGGGTTGTTTCCCTCTTCACGACGGACGTTAGCACCCGCCGTGTGTCTCCCGTGATAACATTCTCCGGTATTCGCAGTTTGCATCGGGTTGGTAAGCCGGGATGGCCCCCTAGCCGAAACAGTGCTCTACCCCCGGAGATGAGTTCACGAGGCGCTACCTAAATAGCTTTCGGGGAGAACCAGCTATCTCCCGGTTTGATTGGCCTTTCACCCCCAGCCACAAGTCATCCGCTAATTTTTCAACATTAGTCGGTTCGGTCCTCCAGTTAGTGTTACCCAACCTTCAACCTGCCCATGGCTAGATCACCGGGTTTCGGGTCTATACCCTGCAACTTAACGCCCAATTAAGACTCGGTTTCCCTTCGGCTCCCCTATGCGGTTAACCTTGCTACAGAATATAAGTCGCTGACCCATTATACAAAAGGTACGCAGTCACCTAACAGGTAGGCTCCCACTGCTTGTACGTACACGGTTTCAGGTTCTGTTTCACTCCCCTCGCCGGGGTTCTTTTCGCCTTTCCCTCACGGTACTGGTTCACTATCGGTCAGTCAGGAGTATTTAGCCTTGGAGGATGGTCCCCCCATGTTCAGACAGGATACCACGTGTCCCGCCCTACTCGTCGGACTCACAGCTCATGCATCTTCGTGTACGGGGCTGTCACCCGGTATCGCGCGACTTTCCAGACGCTTCCACTGATGCACAAGCTGATTCAGGTCCTGGGCTGCTCCCCGTTCGCTCGCCGCTACTGGGGGAATCTCGGTTGATTTCTTTTCCTCGGGGTACTTAGATGTTTCAGTTCCCCCGGTTCGCCTCGTTTGACTATGTATTCATCAAACGATGATGCACAGAGTGCACCGGGTTTCCCCATTCGGACATCGACGGCTGTAGCGGTTCATATCACCTTACCGTCGCTTTTCGCAGATTAGCACGTCCTTCATCGCCTCTGACTGCCAGGGCATCCACCGTGTACGCTTAGTCGCTTAACCTCACAACCCACAGACGTTTCATGTCCGGAATCACTGCGCCGGAAAAATGCTGCGTTGCAGCGGTGCTCGCCATGCTCACGTACGTCAGTACGCTCCGCTGGCTGTGCGCCGATGCGCCTTGCCTTTTTCCATGCTCGTTGATTCCTGCATTCCACATGGGGTGTGAAAATTTGAGAGACTCGAACACACCGTAAATTTCATTCTTATTACGGAGAATGAATACGACGTGTCGTTTCAATTTTCAGCTTGTTCCGGATTGTTAAAGAGCAAATACTTCGCAGCATGCTTAATCAGCACACTCTGAAGTATTATCGGTAACGCCTTTCACTCATTACCAGCAAGTGGCGTCCCCTAGGGGATTCGAACCCCTGTTACCGCCGTGAAAGGGCGGTGTCCTAGGCCTCTAGACGAAGGGGACACTGAAGTCTCTTTCGTAAGACGCTTTGCTCATTACTTTTCTATCAGACAATCTGTGTGAGCACTTCGCGGGAAAGTATCTTCAGGTAAGGAGGTGATCCAACCGCAGGTTCCCCTACGGTTACCTTGTTACGACTTCACCCCAGTCATGAATCACAAAGTGGTAAGCGCCCTCCCGAAGGTTAAGCTACCTACTTCTTTTGCAACCCACTCCCATGGTGTGACGGGCGGTGTGTACAAGGCCCGGGAACGTATTCACCGTAGCATTCTGATCTACGATTACTAGCGATTCCGACTTCATGGAGTCGAGTTGCAGACTCCAATCCGGACTACGACGCACTTTATGAGGTCCGCTTGCTCTCGCGAGGTCGCTTCTCTTTGTATGCGCCATTGTAGCACGTGTGTAGCCCTGGCCGTAAGGGCCATGATGACTTGACGTCATCCCCACCTTCCTCCGGTTTATCACCGGCAGTCTCCTTTGAGTTCCCGGCCGAACCGCTGGCAACAAAGGATAAGGGTTGCGCTCGTTGCGGGACTTAACCCAACATTTCACAACACGAGCTGACGACAGCCATGCAGCACCTGTCTCAGAGTTCCCGAAGGCACCAAAGCATCTCTGCTAAGTTCTCTGGATGTCAAGGCCAGGTAAGGTTCTTCGCGTTGCATCGAATTAAACCACATGCTCCACCGCTTGTGCGGGCCCCCGTCAATTCATTTGAGTTTTAACCTTGCGGCCGTACTCCCCAGGCGGTCGACTTAACGCGTTAGCTCCGGAAGCCACGCCTCAAGGGCACAACCTCCAAGTCGACATCGTTTACGGCGTGGACTACCAGGGTATCTAATCCTGTTTGCTCCCCACGCTTTCGCACCTGAGCGTCAGTCTTCGTCCAGGGGGCCGCCTTCGCCACCGGTATTCCTCCAGATCTCTACGCATTTCACCGCTACACCTGGAATTCTACCCCCCTCTACGAGACTCAAGCCTGCCAGTTTCAAATGCAGTTCCCAGGTTAAGCCCGGGGATTTCACATCTGACTTAACAGACCGCCTGCGTGCGCTTTACGCCCAGTAATTCCGATTAACGCTTGCACCCTCCGTATTACCGCGGCTGCTGGCACGGAGTTAGCCGGTGCTTCTTCTGCGGGTAACGTCAATCGGCAAGGTTATTAACCTCACCGCCTTCCTCCCCGCTGAAAGTACTTTACAACCCGAAGGCCTTCTTCATACACGCGGCATGGCTGCATCAGGCTTGCGCCCATTGTGCAATATTCCCCACTGCTGCCTCCCGTAGGAGTCTGGACCGTGTCTCAGTTCCAGTGTGGCTGGTCATCCTCTCAGACCAGCTAGGGATCGTCGCCTAGGTGAGCCATTACCCCACCTACTAGCTAATCCCATCTGGGCACATCCGATGGTGTGAGGCCCGAAGGTCCCCCACTTTGGTCTTGCGACGTTATGCGGTATTAGCTACCGTTTCCAGTAGTTATCCCCCTCCATCGGGCAGTTTCCCAGACATTACTCACCCGTCCGCCACTCGCCACCCAAAGAGCAAGCTCTTCTGTGCTGCCGTTCGACTTGCATGTGTTAGGCCTGCCGCCAGCGTTCAATCTGAGCCATGATCAAACTCTTCAATTTAAAGTTTGATTTGCTGCAACGAGTGCAGCGATGCTCTGTGAATTAAACTTCGTAATGAATTACGTGTTCACTCAGCAAAGACTTGATATTTTTTAAAGCCCGTAGGCTTGTGATATCAATCCTGCGAGTGCCCACACAGATTGTCTGATAAATTGTTAAAGAGCGGTGCGACGCGGCGTTCGGCCTGCTGTCGCGAGGTGGCGTATATTACGCTTTCCTCCTTCAGAGTCAAACACTTTTTTCAGCGTTTTTCTCCGGCGGAAGTTCTTAACGAAGCTTCCTGTCTACACCGCATTCCGTAAGTCGTTGTGCCGTGTCGATGGAGGCGCATTATAGGGAGTTGTTCGGCACGCGCAACCGCTAAATTCAATAAAAACAACCGTTCGCTGCATTCCACAGCAAAACCCCGCCTTATACCCGGTTACACACAAAGTTATCCACATCTGCAGCCGGTAATAAATTTAGGCGAGCATCGCGCAAACGTTTTCGCTACAATGCCCCGCGACGTCAAGGATGCCCCTTTTGGGGCGTTACCTGAGGTAAATGTTCTCTTCTATATATAGAGAGAGAAAGTTAAGCCTGATGTAACGCTCTTATTTACGCGAAACAAAGCCAAGGGATAAAACCACCATGCAACAACGTCGTCCTGTACGCCGCGCTCTGCTCAGTGTCTCTGACAAAGCCGGTATCCTCGAATTTGCTCAGGCCCTCTCCCATCGTGGTGTTGAGCTGCTCTCCACAGGTGGCACCGCGCGCCTGCTGGCAGATGCCGGCCTGCCCGTCACGGAAGTTTCTGACTACACCGGTTTCCCGGAAATGATGGATGGACGCGTCAAAACGCTGCACCCAAAAGTGCACGGTGGCATTCTGGGCCGTCGCGGCACCGATGATGCCATCATGGCCGAGCACGCCATCAATCCTATCGACATGGTGGTGGTGAACCTCTATCCCTTTGCCCAGACCGTGGCGAAAGCCGACTGCAGCCTGGAAGATGCCGTTGAGAACATTGATATCGGCGGTCCCACCATGGTGCGCTCGGCAGCCAAGAACCACAAAGACGTGGCGATCGTGGTGAAGAGCAGTGACTACGACGCGATCATCGCGGAGCTCGATGCCAACGAAAACTCCCTGACGCTGGAAACCCGTTTCGATCTGGCCATCAAAGCCTTTGAACACACCGCCGCTTACGACAGCATGATTGCCAACTACTTTGGCAGCCTGGTACCGGCCTATCACGGCGAAAGCACCGCGCCGGCCGGCCGTTTCCCGCGCACCCTGAATCTCAACTTTATTAAAAAGCAGGATATGCGTTACGGCGAGAACAGCCATCAGGACGCTGCTTTCTATATTGAAGAACAAGTCAGCGAAGCGTCGGTCGCCACCGCACAGCAGCTGCAGGGCAAAGCGCTGTCCTACAACAATATTGCCGATACCGATGCGGCACTGGAGTGCGTCAAGGAGTTCAGCGAGCCAGCCTGCGTTATCGTCAAGCACGCTAACCCATGCGGCGTCGCCGCAGGCGATTCAATTCTTGCCGCCTACGAGCGCGCTTATAAAACCGATCCGACCTCGGCGTTCGGCGGCATCATCGCCTTTAACCGCGAGCTGGATGAAGCGACCGCGCAGGCGATCATCAGCCGTCAGTTCGTGGAAGTCATTATTGCGCCATCGGCCAGTGAAGCGGCACTGCGCGTGACCGCAACCAAACAGAACGTCCGCGTTCTGGTGTGCGGTCAGTGGCAGAGCCGCGTGGCCGGTCTCGACTTCAAACGCGTCAACGGTGGCCTGCTGGTTCAGGATCGCGATCTCGGTATGGTCGATGCCAGCCAGCTGCGCGTTGTCAGCCAACGTCAGCCGACCGAACAGGAACTGCGTGACGCGCTGTTCTGCTGGAAAGTGGCGAAGTTCGTTAAATCCAACGCCATTGTGTATGCACGCGACAACATGACGATCGGTATTGGCGCGGGCCAGATGAGCCGCGTTTACTCTGCCAAAATTGCCGGCATCAAAGCCGCTGACGAAGGACTGGAGGTGAAGGGTTCCGCCATGGCTTCCGACGCCTTCTTCCCGTTCCGCGATGGCATTGATGCCGCAGCAGCAGTGGGCATCACCTGTGTGATCCAGCCGGGCGGTTCCATCCGCGATGATGAAGTGATTGCCGCCGCCGACGAGCACGGCATCGCGATGATCTTCACTGACATGCGTCATTTCCGCCATTAATAGCCTGGAGCCGTAACGATGAAAATTTTAGTGATTGGTAATGGTGGACGTGAACACGCGCTGGCGTGGAAAGCAGCACAGTCGCCGCTGGCAGAAACCGTATTTGTTGCGCCAGGTAACGCCGGTACCGCGCTGGAGCCGGCCCTGCAGAACGTGGCCATCAGCGCCACCGATATTCCGGCACTGCTGGCGTTTGCGCAGCAGGAAAACATCGACCTGACCATCGTCGGACCGGAAGCGCCGCTGGTGATTGGCGTAGTCGATGCGTTTCGCGCTGCCGGCCTGAAAATCTTTGGCCCGACGCAGGCTGCCGCGCAGCTGGAGGGCTCAAAAGCCTTCACCAAAGATTTCCTTGCCCGCCAGCAGATCCCGACGGCGGAATACCAGAACTTCACCGAGGTGGAACCGGCGCTGGCTTACCTGCGTGAGAAAGGCGCGCCGATCGTCATCAAAGCGGACGGTCTGGCCGCGGGTAAAGGCGTCATCGTCGCCATGACGCTGGCCGAAGCGGAAGCGGCAGTACAGGACATGCTGGCCGGCAATGCATTTGGCGACGCAGGTCACCGCATCGTCATCGAAGAGTTTCTTGATGGTGAAGAAGCCAGCTTCATCGTGATGGTGGACGGCGATAACGTCCTGCCGATGGCCACCAGCCAGGATCATAAACGTGTTGGCGACGGCGACACCGGCCCGAACACCGGTGGCATGGGCGCTTACTCACCGGCGCCGGTAGTGACCGATGAGATTCACCAGCGCGTGATGGATCAGATCATCTGGCCAACCGTCAACGGCATGAAAGCGGAAGGTAACACCTACACCGGTTTCCTGTATGCCGGTCTGATGATCGACAAAGCCGGTCAGCCGAAGGTGATCGAATTTAACTGCCGCTTCGGCGATCCGGAAACGCAGCCGATCATGCTGCGCCTGCAGTCGGATCTGGTCGCGCTGTGCCTCGCCGCCGTCGACGGCAAGCTCGATCAGCAGCAGTCACAGTGGGATCCGCGCCCGTCACTCGGCGTGGTGCTGGCCGCTGGCGGTTATCCGGGCGACTACAACACGGGCGATCAGATCCACGGTCTGCCGCTGGAAGACGTACCGGACGGGAAGGTATTCCATGCCGGCACCACCCTGAAAGATGATCTGGTGGTGACCAGCGGCGGTCGCGTACTGTGCGTGACCGCGCTGGGTGAAGATGTGGCGGCAGCGCAGAAGAATGCCTACGCGCTGGCGCAGCACATCTCATGGAACGGCAGCTTCTGCCGTAATGATATCGGTTACCGCGCGATTAACCGCAAGTAAGTCCCCGGCGGCGGCCAGCCGGTCGCCGCTAAAAATCAGCCTCTTTCGGCTGCCAGCGGCACTCATCTTCCGGCGTGGCACGCAGCAGCTGAATCCCCTCTGGCGCTTCCAGCCACGACAGGGTAATCGGCTGTTGCTGCCCCTGCTGCTGTCGATACAGCGTCGCCAGCGTGTCGCGATCGAACGCCACATTCACCTGCTGCCCCTCACAGTCACGGACCTGCGTACCGCCCTGCCAGTGCCCCTGCCGCAACAGTACCCGGCCACTCAGCAGTGCATTGCTCTGCGCCAGCATGCGCTGCGCGTCAAACCGGTACAGCTCGACGCTGTCGGCGCTGACGGCTTCACGCCGGCCAGCCAGCTGTCGCTGCATAAAATTGAGGTTGCCCTGATGGTCGAAGCGCAGGGTTACGTCGTCCGGCTGCTGGCCAGTGACGTGCCGTTCCACGCTCAGCAGTTTATCCGCCTGCCAGATATAGTCGGTGGTTTCCCGGCTATCGCCATTGAAAGGGGTGTAGACAGTACGCAGATGGACGGCTTCGTGGTCACCGTTTTTACGCCAGATTCGCACCGTACCACGGTCAGACAGATAGCCGCTGGCGGTGAAAGCCGGAAGATCGGGAGTGGTACTGCAGCCGGTGAGTAATACCCCGAGGAGGATGGCGCAGAGGCGCTGAGGAGAGATGTTCAGCATAGCAGGCCCCGGTAACAAAAAGGGGCGAAATCGCCCCTCTTTTAAAGCTAAACCGCGATGCGGAAAACTTACTTAACAGCGTCTTTCAGTGCTTTACCAGAGACGAACGCTGGCACGTTAGCTGCAGCGATTTTGATCTCTTTGCCAGTCTGCGGGTTGCGACCGGTACGCTCAGCGCGGTGGTTCACTTTAAAAGTACCAAAACCAACCAGTTGTACAGCATCACCTTCTTTCAGAGACTCAGTGATCGCAGCCAGGGTAGATTCCAGCGCAGCTTTAGCCTGGGTTTTAGACAGGTCCGCTTTCTCTGCGATCACATCAATCAGTTGAGTCTTGTTCATAAGTTATCCTTAAAGTGTATTTATCGCTTGCTAAGCAACGAGTGCGAGGGAAAAGCCATATTCTGGCACTCTTCAGCCTGCACGCACCGATAGCCACAATTTTCAGCCCCCCAAATGTAGACCAGACAGGGGGCTGATGTGAAGCCTCCAGGCGCGGTAATTCGGGCCTGAAGTCACGTTTTCTCGCCTTATTGCTGAAAAATTATACCGATGTTACTGATTCCGGCTTCACGCAGGTCTGCACGTAGCCCTTTGATTAGCTCCAGGTCCCGTTCTTCGCACTCTGCCAGCAGGCGAAAAATCTCCCACTGCAGGTCCCATTCGTCAATTACCGCCTGGTTGTCACGCAGCTCTTCGTCGCTCATTTCGCGACCGGCCTGGGTCATTTCGAGGATGGCCACGGTGGTGATCGACGTGCGGCTGACTTCGATGGCGTGCTCCAGCGTTTCACCGCTCAGCTGCGCGTGCAGCAGTTCACTCAGCGCCACGCAGGCGTCAATCGCCGGGTGCACGCCGTAAACGTCAAAGTCGTCACCGTTTGGGATCGCCGCTTCCAGTTTCTCCAGCTGGCTGTCGAAATTGATTTTGGCATCCTTCACCGTCAGGCTTTCCCACACCAGGTCGAGAATGCGGCGATAGAGCTGCGGATCGGCAAACTCGGTCTGCTGACAGAAGGCCCAGTAATTGGGGAACATCCGCTCGCACAGACAGGCCATAAAGGTCATGTGCTGCCAGCTTTCCAGCTTCGCCAGACGCAAATGGACGGGGTTCTGTAACATCAAACTTACTCTCGGTAGATTAGCTGGCGGCAGTGTACCGCAAAAGCCGCGCACAAACAGCGTTAGCGCGCATTTTGCCACTTCACAAAAGCGGGACGGCCAGACGCCACGGCATCGGCCCAGCGCGTTGGCTCCGGCAAGCGGTAGCCAGCCATGCAGGCTTCAACCCAGTGCAGTGCGCTATCGAGGCTGACGCGGTGGCCGGTTGAGACAAACAGCGGATTGCAGCGCGTCTTGCTGCGCCACACCCATGCAATCTGCTCGCCTTTATCCATCAGCGGCTGACGACTGCCCGGTGCCGCATCCAGCTCAGCGAAACGGCCGCACAGGCGCTTTTTCGCTACGCCGATAGTCGGCACATCCAGCAGCGAGCCGAAATGCGCGGCAACGCCCAGCCGGCGCGGATGAGAGATGCCATGGCCATCGACGAACAGCAGATCGGGCCGTTGCGACAATTGCTGCCACGCCGCCTGCAGGGCTGGAATTTCGCGAAACGATAGAAAACCGGGGATGTAAGGCATGGTGGTCGCGACACGCGCGATGCGATGCTCCACCAGCGTTAATGAAGGGTATTCGAGGATCACCAGGGCGGCGCGCGTTACCTCGCCGCCCTGTTCAAAACCGACATCGGCGCCGCCAATAAAGCGCGGCGGCAGTACGTCAAAATCATCCTGCCGCACCACGCTGGCGGCGAGCTGTACCTGTTGCTGTCGTAGTGCGGCTAAATCCATGCTTATCCCTGATGATATGGTCGTGATAACCGATGCACCGCCTCCACAAACGCGCCAGCGTGCTCTGGCGGAACATCCTGATGAATCCCGTGACCGAGGTTGAAGACGTGGCCTTCGCCTGCGCCAAAGCCTTCCAAAATCCCTGCCACTTCCTGCTCAATTCGTGCAGGGGGTGCATACAGCATAGACGGATCCATGTTGCCCTGCAGCGCGACTTTATCGCCCACGCGGCGCCGCGCTTCGCCAATATCGGTGGTCCAGTCAAGACCCAGCGCATCACAGCCGGTGGCCGCCATCTCTTCCAGCCACTGGCCGCCGCCCTTGGTAAACAGGGTGATGGGCACGCGTCGTCCTTCGTTCTCATGCAGCACGCTGTCGACGATTTTGTGCATGTAATAGAGTGAGAACTCGCGATAGTCGCGCCCGGTCAGCACGCCGCCCCAGGTATCAAACACCATCACCGACTGCGCACCCGCTTTAATCTGCGCGTTGAGGTAAAGGATCACGCTCTCTGCCAGCTTATCCAGCAGCGCGTGTAGCGTCTGCGGCTCGGCGTACATCATCTTCTTGATTTTGGTGAAAGCCTTGCTGCTGCCGCCTTCTACCATGTAGGTTGCCAGCGTCCACGGGCTGCCGGAGAAACCGATCAGCGGCACTTCGCCCTTGAGGTTATGACGGATGGTGCGCACCGCATTCATCACGTAACCCAGCTCCTGCTCCGGATCCGGCACCGGTAGTTTATCCACATCGGCACGGCAGGCGATGGGGTGGGAGAAACGCGGGCCTTCGCCGGTTTCAAAGTAGAGCCCCAGGCCCATCGCATCCGGAATGGTCAGGATATCGCTGAAGAGGATCGCGGCATCCAGCGCATAGCGGCGCAGCGGCTGCAGGGTAACTTCGCACGCCAGCTCCGCGTTCTTACACAGCGACATAAAATCACCGGCCTCAGCGCGCGTGGCTTTGTATTCCGGCAGGTAACGCCCGGCTTGTCGCATCATCCATACCGGGGTGATATCCACCGGCTGGCGTAACAGGGCGCGCAGATAACGATCGTTCTTCAGTTCACTCATAATGGGCTCTCTCATGCTAAGGCCGGCAGTGTAGCATTTTCATGCCGCGCTGGCGCGACACAGCGCAACCGTATCTTCAATCAGCCGGCGCGCCACGGTGCCCGGCGGCGGCAACAGGGGCAGATCGTCGTAGCGATACCAGCCAGCATCCAGCAGCTCTTTACCATCGTGCTGCAGCTCGCCGCCATCGTACTCCGCCATGAACGCCATCATCAGCGAGTGCGGGAACGGCCACGGCTGCGAGGTCACGTAACGCACATTTTTTACCCGCACGTTGCTCTCTTCCATCACCTCGCGGGCCACCGCCTGCTCCAGCGTTTCACCGACTTCGACAAAACCGGCCAGCACGGTGTAGATGCTGTTGCGATGGCGTGCATGGTTTGCCAGCAGGATCTCCTCACCGCGACGAATCGCCACAATGATGCAGGGGGCGATTTGCGGGTAGTAGCGCTCGCGGCAGTGGCTGCACAGGCAGGCAAATTCGCGCTTGCTGTGCTGCATTTCATGGCCGCAATAGCCGCACCAGCGATGCGAACGGTAGAACTCTGCCAGCTGCACGCCGCGCCCGGCGAGCTGAAACAGACCGACATCTTCGTCAATCAGCTGGCGCACCGAGGCCATATTGTCCGGACGCGCTTCGCATACCAGCCAGACGTTTTCGCCCTGCCACTCGCCAATCACTCTGCCGCTGCTGCCGGTCAGGCCAAACTCGCCGGATAAGCCATGCGGCAACTCGCCTTGCGGCAACCAAAGTTTCTGCGCGGAGCTGACAATCCACCAGCCAGCGTCTACGCTTGAGATCTCACGTTGCATCTTAATCGTTGTCCTTAGCGTCAAATGGCACGCTGAAATCCTGATGTTAAGTGTGTAATAAACAACTATAACTCACCTGGAGCCCCGTATGCTTACCCAGTTAGATAACCTGACCGAGCGTGTAGGTGGCGGTAATGAATTAGTCGACTCATGGTTGCGCGCCCGTCGACAGCTGCTCGTCACCTATTACGAGTTAATTGGCATGAAGCCGAACAAAGAAGCGCTGACCGCGCTGGATGAACAGGCGCTGGATGCGTTTTGCCATCGTCTGGTGGACTATCTCTCTACCGGCCACTTCAGCGTTTACGAGCGCATTATCAACGAGATGTCCGGCGACAGCCCGATGATTGCGGCAGCGCAGATCTATCCGGCGCTGGAAGGCAATACTGAACGTCTGATGCAACTGTATGACAGCCATCTGCAGCAGGCCATTAATGACGACAACTGCGTGGATTTCCAGCAGGCGCTGTCAGAAGTGGGCGAAGCGCTGGAGTCACGCTTTACGCTGGAAGACAAACTGATTCAGCTCGCCTGGGATAACCAGCTGGCGCGCCCGCCGGTGGCCAATGACAGCACCATTGCTCGTCCGGCCTGAACCGCTGCAGTTGTAAAAGACTTGTTATTCAGGAAAAGCCCTTTTATGCTGAATGGGCTTTTTTATTGTCTTTTTAACGACAATCCACAATCAAACTTTGCGATATAAGCGCAGCGTGCAGCAGTCAGTAAAGTCGCTTATCGCGTAAAACGTAAACTTGTCGGAGTGCCCTTAGGGGCTGAGACCGTTAATTCGGGATCCGCGGAACCTGATCAGGTTAGTACCTGCGAAGGGAACAAGAGTAGATGTGATCAGCACGGTGCAGTCAGGCGCCCGCACCGTTTCTGTTACTCCTTCCGGACTCCGGACAAGCAGCTTCCACTTATTTTCAGGAAACTTGCTATGTCTGATGCTAAAACCTCACGTCGTGAACAACGCGCGCAGGCGCAAAAATTTATCGATTCGCTCCAGGGAACCGCCTTCCCTAACTCCAAACGGATCTGGATCAGCGGCAGCCGCGCGGATATCCGCGTCCCGATGCGCGAAATTCAGCTCAGCCCGACGCACACCGGCGGCAGCAAAGATCATCCGCAATACGCAGAAAATGAACCGGTGCCGGTGTATGACACCGCCGGTGCCTATGGCGATCCCCACGCGACCATCAACGTGCATCAGGGTCTGGCAAAATTGCGCGCCGGCTGGATCGCCGAACGCAACGACAGCGAAACCATCAGCGCACTCAGCTCAAGCTACAGTCAGCAGCGGCTGGCAGATGACGGGCTGGATCATCTGCGTTTTGAACACCTGCCGCAGCCGCGCCAGGCCAAAGCGGGTCGCCGCGTCACGCAGCTGCACTATGCGCGTCAGGGCATTATCACGCCGGAGATGGAGTTCATCGCGCTGCGCGAAAACATGGGACGTGAGCGTATCCGCAGCACAACGCTGTTGCAGCAGCACGCCGGCCACGGCTTTGGCGCGCAGCTGCCGGAGAATATCAGCGCCGAATTCGTGCGCGCCGAAGTGGCCAGCGGCCGCGCCATCATTCCTGCCAACATCAATCACCCCGAATCGGAGCCGATGATTATCGGCCGCAATTTTCTGGTGAAGGTCAACGCCAACATCGGCAACTCGGCGGTAAGTTCGTCGATTGAAGAGGAAGTGGAAAAACTGGTGTGGGCCACGCGCTGGGGGGCAGATACCGTGATGGATCTGTCGACCGGCCGCTATATCCATGAAACGCGCGAGTGGATTTTGCGCAACAGTCCGGTGCCGATCGGCACGGTGCCAATCTATCAGGCGCTGGAAAAGGTCAACGGTATTGCAGAAGATCTTAACTGGGACATTTTCCGCGATACCCTGCTGGAACAGGCTGAGCAGGGTGTTGATTACTTCACCATTCACGCGGGCGTGCTGCTGCGCTATGTGCCGATGACCGCACAACGGCTGACCGGCATCGTGTCGCGCGGCGGCTCCATCATGGCGAAGTGGTGCCTGTCACATCATCAGGAAAACTTCCTCTACCAGCATTTCCGCGAAATCTGTGAAATCTGCGCCGCCTATGATGTCGCGCTGTCGCTCGGTGATGGTTTACGTCCCGGCTCGATTCAGGACGCCAACGACGAAGCCCAGTTTGCCGAACTGCGTACCTTAGGCGAGCTGACGCAAATCGCCCGGCAATATGATGTGCAGGTCATGATTGAAGGCCCCGGTCACGTGCCGATGCAGATGATCCGCCGCAATATGACCGAGCAGCTGGAACACTGCCATGAAGCGCCGTTTTATACGCTGGGCCCGCTGACGACCGATATCGCGCCGGGCTACGATCATTTCACCTCCGGGATTGGCGCCGCCATGATCGGCTGGTTTGGCTGCGCGATGCTGTGCTACGTCACGCCGAAAGAGCACCTTGGCCTGCCGAATAAAGAGGATGTTAAGCAGGGGCTGATTACCTACAAGATCGCCGCGCACGCTGCCGATCTGGCTAAAGGCCATCCCGGCGCGCAGATCCGCGACAATGCCATGTCGAAAGCTCGCTTCGAGTTCCGCTGGGAAGATCAGTTTAATCTGGCGCTCGATCCGCATACCGCGCGGGCCTATCACGACGAAACCCTGCCGCAGGAATCCGGCAAAGTGGCCCACTTCTGTTCCATGTGCGGCCCCAAATTCTGTTCAATGAAAATCACCCAGGAAGTGCGCGAATTTGCCGCCCGCCAGCAGGCTGAAGCCCAGCCGATAGCGCTGGGCATGGCGCAAATGTCCGATGCCTTCCGTAGCCGTGGCGGCGAGCTGTATCACGCCGCCGATGCCCTGAAAGAGGAAAAATGATGACTGAAGCCTTCCCTGCCACCGCGCCAAAACTGGGGCTCTATCCGGTTGTCGACAGCGTATTGTGGATTGAACGCCTGCTGGCAGCCGGCGTGCGCACCCTCCAGCTGCGCATCAAAGATGGCGATGATCGCCAGATTGAAGCCGCAGTACGCGATGCCATCGCCCTGGGCAAACAGTACGGTGCGCGGCTGTTTATCAACGATCACTGGCGCTTAGCGATTAAGTACAACGCTTATGGTGTGCATCTTGGTCAGGAGGATCTGGATGTGGCCGACCTGGACGCTATCCGCCACGCCGGCTTACGCCTGGGTCTGTCGACACACGATGACGCCGAGCTGGATCGCGCGCTGGCGCTGCGTCCGTCCTATATTGCGCTCGGCCACATCTTTCCTACACAAACCAAAGAGATGCCCTCTGCGCCTCAGGGCATTGCCGAGCTGAAGCGCCATCTGGCGCGGCTACAGCATATTCCCACCGTGGCGATTGGCGGCATTTCGCTGGCACGCGTGCCGGAGGTGCTGGCGACTGGCGTCGGCAGCATTGCCGTGGTCAGCGCGATTACCCAGGCGGAAGACTGGCAGGCGGCCACCCGCCAGCTGCTGGCGCTGGTAGAATCCCCAGAGCATGTCGCAAAAGCGTTGTAACTGACTGCAACGGCGCTAAAAATCCGCGAATACGGCGCGCAAACGGCAGCAGTCAGGGCTGGCGCGACCGGGGACAATCGCTAAAGTGAGCCTGCCCGCTGTCGCTTGCAGCGGGCCAGGGCTGGCTTCCCCGACTCTCTGTCCGGCCCTGCCTTTCCACCGTTATTCTGTCAGGGAGGTGATATGGCGCGTTTCGGCACTGCAGGCCTGCATGGCACGCTCCACGGCTGCGCCAAGGCTGGCAATCGCCTGCTCGGTTTGCTCATTCATTGGCAGACCATAATTGAGGCGCAGGCAGTTGCGATATTTACCCGCCGCCGAAAACAGCGAACCGACCGCCACCTGGATTTTCAGCTCCCGCAGCTCCGCATTCAGCCGCACCGCATCGAAGGCTTCCGGCAGCTCAATCCACATCAGGAAACTGCCCTGCGGCCGCGAGACGCAAATACCGCAGGGAAAATAGTGGCGCACCCAGCAGCTAAACGTCTCATAGTTACGCTGATACACATGGCGCATGCGGCGCAAATGCGGCAGGTAATGGCCCTGACGAATAAACTCTGCGACCGCATACTGCGGCTGCGTTGCCGTCGAACCGGTGCCAATATATTTCATGTGCAGTACGCGATCGCGATAGCGTCCCGGCGCGACCCAGCCCACGCGCAAGCCGGGCGCCAGGGTTTTGGAAAACGAGCTGCACAGCAGCACGCGGCCATCCATATCCAGCGATTTGATGGTGATCGGACGCGGATACTCCCACGCCAGCTCGCCGTAAACATCATCTTCAATGATCGCCGCGTCAAAGCGCTGCGCCAGCGTCAGCAGCGCGCGCTTACGCGCTTCCGGCATGATAAATCCAAGCGGATTATTACAGTTGGGTACCACCACCACCGCTTTGATTGGCCACTGCTCAAACGCCAGCTCCAGCGCCTCAAGACTGATCCCGCTGACCGCATCGGTAGGGATTTCAATGGCGCGGATGCCCAGACCGCGCAGTGTCTGCATGGTGCCGTGAAACGCTGGCGACTCGACGGCAATGATATCGCCTGGCTCGCACACGGCGCGAATCGACACCGACAGCGCTTCATGGCAACCGGTAGTGATGACAATATCTTCCGCCGTCAGCTGACAGCCGCTGTCAATTGTCAGCCGCGCAATCTGCTCGCGCAGCGCTGCCACGCCGAGCAGGCTGTCGTAGTTGAGCTGATCAATGTCCTGCTTCTGCGCCATGCGGCCCATGATTTTCCACAGCGGCTTGAGCGTCGGCTGGGTCAGGTCCGGCATGCCGCTGCCCAGCTGCAGCACGTCGCCATTAATGCGGCTGCTCAGCAGCTCCAGCACCGATTCCCACTGGGTGATCTCAACCGGACGCTGTACGGGTCGGGTCATCGCCGGCACCGGCGGCGTGGCTTTACGGGTAGCGACAAAATAGCCGGAACGCGGCTGCGGCACGATAAGCTGCTTCTCTTCCAGCAGATGATAAGCCTGCTGCACGGTACTGATGCTGACGCCGTGCTCAATGCTGAGCGTACGCACCGAGGGCAAGCGTTCGCCGCTGCGATACAGCCCCTGCTCAATACGGTCTGAAAGCAGACAGGCCAGATGTTGATAGCGCGTCATTGTGTGCCTCGCTGCGTTAACAGTGATCAAAAATCAGTACAGATGATGCCTATTTCTACCATTCAGATCGGTACGGGCGCAATCTGTATGTTAAAGATAAGTGATTTTTGAATCTGTATTGAATTCGCCATCAGAGGGAAAATGTTGTTCAGACATCATACTGAGGGCTGGGATTATGGAATTCGATCAGAACCGGGCGGCAAAACCGTTCAGCGTGACCTTACTCGATATCTTTCGTGGCGGCGTGCGCGCAATCAAACGCTGGCAGGCCAGACGGGAAACGCGGGAGATTCTTTCGCACCTGAGTGATGCGCAGTTGCGTGACATCGGGCTGACGCGTCAGGATATCAATCAGAAATAACGCGGATTTCAGACGAAAAAAAACCCTGCCGAGGCAGGGTTTTTTCATGGTCAGCAGAGCAGACGATTATTCGTCGTCGCTACCGCCCAGACCGGCGTTCAGCAGCTCAGCGAGGCTGGCAGAGGCTTCATCCGCAGTCACCTGCGGTGCAACCGGTGCTTCACCCGCCTGACGGCGACGCATACGATCCTGGTGGTAAGCATAACCGGTACCGGCCGGGATCAGACGACCCACGATAACGTTCTCTTTCAGGCCGCGCAGTTCGTCGCGCTTGCCGGCTACCGCTGCTTCGGTCAGGACACGGGTGGTCTCCTGGAACGATGCCGCAGAGATGAACGATTCGGTTGCCAGCGAGGCTTTGGTGATACCCAGCAGGTCACGCATGTACGTCGCGCCGATTTTGCCGTTCGCTTCCAGATCGCGGTTGGAGATCTTGATACGAGAGACTTCCGCCTGCTCGCCTTCCAGGAACTCCGAGCTACCCGCGCTCAGGATGGTTGCTTTACGCAGCATCTGACGCACGATGACTTCGATGTGCTTATCGTTAATCTTAACGCCCTGCAGGCGGTAAACTTCCTGCACTTCGTTAGTGATGTAACGGGTCACAGCATGGACGCCACGCAGACGCAGGATGTCGTGCGGAGACTCCGGGCCGTCGGATACGACGTCACCACGTTCTACACGTTCACCTTCGAATACGTTGAGCTGACGCCATTTCGGAATCATCTCTTCATACGGATCGCTACCGTCAACCGGGGTGATCACCAGACGACGCTTGCCTTTGGTCTCTTTACCGAAGGAGATGATACCGCTGATCTCCGCCAGGATAGCTGGCTCTTTCGGACGACGCGCTTCGAACAGGTCGGCAACGCGTGGCAGACCACCGGTGATGTCCTTGGTACCGCCAGATTCCTGCGGAACACGCGCCAGGGTATCACCCGAGCTGATCTTCACGCCATCTTCCAGTTGCACAATCGCTTTACCTGGCAGGAAGTACTGTGCCGGCATGTCGGTGCCCGGGATCAGTACGTCGTTGCCGTTGGCATCAACGATTTTCAGTGCCGGACGCAGGTCTTTACCACCCGCAGTACGCTCTGCAGAATCCAGTACCACCAGCGATGACAGACCGGTGAGGTCGTCAGTCTGACGGGTAATGGTCTGACCGTCGATCATGTCAGTGAAGCGGATGAAACCGCCCACTTCGGTGATAACCGGCATGGTGTGTGGATCCCAGTTTGCAACGGTTTCGCCCGCGGCAACCTGCTCGCCATCACCTTTCGCCATGACCGCACCGTAAGGCACTTTATAGCTCTCTTTGGTACGACCGAACTCGTCGATCATCTTCAGCTCAACGTTACGCGAGACGATAACCAGCTTCCCGGAGGAGTTGGTTACTGACTTGGCGTTGGTCAGCTTGATAGTACCTTTGTTCTTCACCTGAATGCTGGATTCAGCTGCCGCACGCGATGCCGCACCACCGATGTGGAAGGTACGCATGGTCAACTGGGTACCCGGCTCACCGATGGACTGTGCTGCGATAACGCCGATGGCCTCACCTTTGTTGATGATGTGACCACGTGCCAGATCGCGACCGTAGCAGTGTGCACACACACCGAAGTCGGTTTCACAGCTCACCACGGAACGCACTTTAATCGCGTCCACGGAGTTCAGTTCAACCACGTCACACCAGTGCTCATCGATCAGGGTGTTACGCGGGATCAGGATGTCCGCAGTGCCCGGCTTCAGCACGTCTTCTGCCGTCACACGACCCAGTACACGCTCACGCAGCGGCTCTTTAACGTCGCCACCTTCGATGACCGGGGTCATCATGATGCCTTCGAATGTGCCACAGTCGTCTTCGGTGACCACCAGGTCCTGCGCCACGTCAACCAGACGGCGGGTCAGGTAACCGGAGTTCGCCGTTTTCAGTGCGGTATCGGCCAGACCTTTACGCGCACCGTGGGTCGAGATGAAGTACTGGAGTACGTTCAGACCTTCACGGAAGT
The DNA here is from genome assembly GCF_059730895.1 of gamma proteobacterium symbiont of Lampromicra miyakona. Lineage (NCBI taxonomy): Bacteria > Pseudomonadati > Pseudomonadota > Gammaproteobacteria > gamma proteobacterium symbiont of Lampromicra miyakona. The sequence goes on from NZ_AP035932.1 coordinate 3,858,354, forward strand.
TCGCGGTGATTGGCGTCTCGATGATGGAGCCATCTGGCTTCGCCATCAGACCACGCATACCTGCCAGCTGACGAATCTGTGCCGCAGAACCACGCGCACCGGAGTCGGCCATCATGTAGATGCTGTTGAACGAAACCTGCTGCTCTTCTTCGCCGTGACGGTTGATCACGGTTTCGGTCTGCAGGTTATCCATCATCGCTTTGGATACGCGTTCGTTAGCCGCAGCCCAGATATCGATGACTTTGTTGTAACGTTCGCCCGCGGTAACCAGACCAGACTGGAACTGCTCCTGGATCTCGGCCACTTCCGCTTCGGCTTCTGCAATGATTTCTGCTTTCTTGGCAGGAATCACCATGTCGTCGATACCGACTGACGCACCTGAACGGGCTGCATAGGCAAAGCCGGTGTACATGGTCTGGTCAGCAAAGATAACGGTCGGCTTCAGGCCCAGGATGCGGTAACAGGTGTTCAGCATCTTAGAAATCGCTTTCTTACCCAGCGCCTGGTTGACGATGGAGTAAGGCAGACCTTTCGGTACGATCATCCACAGGATCGCACGACCAATGGTGGTGTCGATCAGGCTGGTTTTCGCAACGAGCTCTTCCTGCTCATTTTTGCTGTATTCAGTGATACGCACTTTAACGCGTGCATGCAGCTCGGCCTGGCCAGCGCGGTAAACACGCTCAGCTTCTTTCGGGCCGGTCAGCACCATGCCTTCGCCTTTGGCGTTCACTTTGTCACGGGTCATGTAGTACAGACCCAGAACAACGTCCTGTGAAGGAACGATGATTGGCTCGCCGTTCGCTGGAGACAGAATGTTGTTGGTAGACATCATCAGCGCACGCGCTTCCAGCTGGGCTTCCAGCGTCAGCGGTACGTGAACAGCCATCTGGTCACCATCGAAGTCGGCGTTATACGCCGCACACACCAGCGGGTGCAGCTGGATCGCTTTACCTTCGATCAGTACCGGTTCAAACGCCTGGATACCCAGACGGTGCAGGGTTGGTGCACGGTTCAGCAGTACCGGGTGTTCGCGAATCACTTCATCCAGGATATCCCAGACCACCGCTTCTTCGCGCTCAACCATTTTCTTGGCCGCTTTAATGGTGGTCGCGAGGCCACGCAGTTCCAGCTTGCCGTAGATGAACGGTTTGAACAGCTCCAGTGCCATTTTCTTCGGCAGACCGCACTGATGCAGACGCAGGTATGGACCTACGGTGATAACCGAACGACCGGAGTAGTCAACACGTTTACCCAGCAGGTTCTGACGGAAACGACCCTGCTTACCTTTGATCATGTCGGCCAAAGATTTCAGAGGACGCTTGTTAGAGCCGGTGATGGCACGACCGCGACGGCCGTTATCCAGCAGGGCATCTACCGCTTCCTGCAGCATACGTTTTTCGTTACGTACGATGATATCTGGCGCAGCCAGATCCAGCAGACGCTTCAGACGGTTGTTACGGTTGATCACGCGACGATACAGATCGTTCAGATCCGACGTAGCGAAACGACCGCCGTCCAGCGGTACCAGCGGACGCAGATCTGGCGGCAATACCGGCAGAACGGTCAGGATCATCCACTCTGGCTTGTTGCCAGACTGCACGAACGCTTCCAGCAGCTTGATACGCTTGGTCAGCTTTTTACGTTTGGTCTCGGAGTTGGTTTCGTTCAGCTCTTCACGCAGCTGCTCGCACTCCTGCTCCAGATCCATATTTTTCAGCAGCGCCTGGATAGCTTCCGCACCCATCTTCGCGTCGAATTCGTCACCGAACTCTTCCAGCGCGTCAAGGTACTGCTCTTCAGTCAGAATCTGACGTTTTTCCAGGTTGGTCATGCCGCCTTCGACCACAACATAAGATTCGAAGTACAGCACGCGCTCGATATCACGCAGCGGCATATCCAGCAGCAAACCGATGCGGGATGGCAGTGATTTCAGGAACCAGATGTGCGCGGTCGGCGAAGCCAGCTCGATGTGGCCCATACGCTCACGACGCACTTTGGTCTGCGTGACTTCAACGCCACACTTCTCACAGATCACGCCACGGTGTTTCAGACGCTTGTACTTACCGCACAGGCATTCGTAATCTTTTACCGGTCCGAAAATACGGGCACAGAAAAGACCGTCACGCTCCGGCTTGAAGGTACGGTAGTTAATGGTTTCCGGCTTTTTAACTTCACCGAAAGACCAGGAACGGATCATGTCTGGCGAGGCCAGCGCAATTTTGATCGCATCAAACTCTTCGGTTTTAGTTTGCGCTTTCAGAAACTTAAGTAAGTCTTTCACGGATTAGCTCCCGTCGGAGTGGAACTCTCAGGGACGCGCCAGGCGCGTCCCATAACCAGTACTTGCGAGTGCTTACTCGTCTTCCAGCTCGATGTTGATACCCAGCGAGCGAATCTCTTTCAACAGTACGTTGAAGGATTCCGGCATGCCCGGTTCCATCTGATGGTTGCCGTCAACGATGTTTTTATACATCTTGGTACGGCCGTTGACGTCATCAGACTTAACGGTAAGCATTTCCTGCAGGGTATACGCGGCACCGTATGCTTCCAGTGCCCACACTTCCATCTCACCGAAGCGCTGACCACCGAACTGCGCCTTACCACCCAGCGGCTGCTGCGTAACCAGGCTGTAAGAGCCGGTAGAACGGGCGTGCATCTTGTCGTCGACCAGGTGGTTCAGTTTCAGCATGTACATGTAACCTACGGTTACCTGACGCTCAAACTGCTCACCGGTACGGCCGTCGAACAGGGTGATCTGACCGGAAGAAGGCAGACCGCCGAGCTGCAGCAGCTCTTTGATTTCGCTCTCTTTCGCACCGTCGAACACTGGCGTCGCGATTGGCATACCTTTTTTCAGGTTCTCTGCCAGACGCAGCACTTCATCGTCCGAGAAGGTGTTCAGGTCAACTTTCTGACGCACATCGGTGCCCAGATCGTAAGCACGCTGGATAAACTCACGCAGTTTGGCGACTTCTTCCTGCTTCTTCAGCATCGCATTGATCTTCTCACCAATGCCTTTCGCCGCCATACCCAGGTGGGTTTCCAGAATCTGACCGATGTTCATACGCGATGGTACGCCCAGCGGGTTCAGTACGATGTCGACCGGCGTACCGTTCTCATCGTATGGCATGTCTTCGATTGGGTTGATCTTGGAGATAACACCTTTGTTACCGTGACGACCCGCCATTTTGTCACCAGGCTGAATCTGACGCTTAACGGCCAGATACACCTTGACGATTTTCAGCACGCCCGGTGCCAGATCGTCGCCCTGGGTGATCTTGCGACGCTTCGCTTCGAGTTTCTTCTCAAACTCGTGCTTCAGCTCGTCATACTGCTCAGCCAGCTGCTCCAGCGCGTTCTGCTTCTCTTCGTCGGTCAGACCGAGTTCCAGCCAGCGCTCACGTGGCAGCTTGTCCAGTTTCTCCGCTTCCACGCCACCTGAAATCAGGACGGCCTGGATACGGCTGAACAGGCCCGCTTCGAGGATCTGCAGTTCTTCAGACAGGTCTTTTTTCGCCTGCTTCAGCTGCATCTCTTCGATTTCCAGCGCGCGCTTGTCTTTTTCCACGCCATCGCGGGTGAAGACCTGTACGTCGATAACCGTACCGGAAACGCCGTTCGGCACGCGCAGTGACGAGTCTTTCACGTCAGAGGCTTTTTCACCGAAGATTGCACGCAGCAGTTTCTCTTCTGGCGTCAGCTGGGTTTCACCTTTCGGCGTCACCTTGCCTACCAGAATGTCGCCACCGGTCACTTCCGCACCGATATACACGATGCCGGATTCATCCAGTTTGGAGAGCGCAGCTTCACCCACGTTCGGGATGTCAGCGGTGATCTCTTCCGGCCCCAGTTTGGTGTCACGCGACACACAAGCCAGTTCCTGAATGTGGATGGTGGTGAAACGATCTTCCTGCACAACACGCTCAGAAACGAGGATGGAGTCTTCGAAGTTGTAACCGTTCCATGGCATGAACGCCACGCGCATGTTCTGACCCAGCGCCAGCTCACCGAGGTCGGTAGACGGGCCGTCAGCCAGCACGTCGCCACGCTCGATAGGTTCACCCAGAGAAACACACGGCATCTGGTTGATGCAGGTGTTCTGGTTAGAACGGGTGTACTTGGTCAGGTTGTAGATGTCGATACCTGCTTCGCCCGGATACATCTCGTCTTCGTTAACTTTGATAACGATACGTGACGCATCGACGTACTGCACGGTACCACCACGTTTCGCGACGGCAGTTACACCGGAGTCGACCGCAACAGCACGTTCCATACCGGTACCAACCAGCGGCTTGTCAGCACGCAGGGTAGGTACAGCCTGACGTTGCATGTTCGCACCCATCAGGGCGCGGTTAGCATCATCGTGCTCCAGGAATGGAATCAGGGACGCACCGACAGAAACCACCTGCTGAGTGGAAACGTCCATGTAGTCAACCTGATCGCGGCTGAACAGGCTCGATTCACCTTTGCTACGGCAGGTGACGAGATCGTCAACAAAGCTGCCGTCATCGGCGAGGTTGGTGTTCGCCTGAGCGATAACGTAGTTACCCTCTTCGATAGCAGAGAGGTAATGAATTTCATCACTCACTTTACCGTCAACCACGCGGCGGTACGGCGTTTCGAGGAAGCCGTATTCGTTAGTCTGCGCGTAAACAGAGAGTGAGTTGATCAGACCGATGTTCGGACCTTCCGGGGTTTCGATTGGACATACGCGACCGTAGTGAGTCGGGTGTACGTCACGCACTTCGAAGCCGGCGCGTTCACGGGTCAGACCGCCTGGGCCCAGAGCAGAGATACGACGTTTGTGCGTAATCTCAGACAGCGGGTTGTTCTGGTCCATAAACTGGGACAGCTGGCTGGAACCAAAGAACTCTTTCACCGCGGCCGAAATTGGCTTGGCGTTGATCATGTCCTGTGGCATCAGCGTGTCGAGGTCGCCCAGAGACAGACGCTCTTTCACAGCGCGCTCTACGCGCACCAGGCCAACGCGGAACTGGTTTTCCGCCATTTCGCCGACAGAACGGATACGACGGTTGCCGAGGTGGTCGATATCATCCACTTCGCCAATACCGTTACGGATACCGATGAGCTTCTTCATCACTTCGATGATGTCGTCTTTGCTCAGGATACCGGAACCTTCGATCTCGTCACGCAGCAGAGAACGGTTGAACTTCATGCGGCCAACGGCCGACAGATCGTAACGATCTTCAGAGAAGAACAGGTTCTCGAACAGGTTTTCTGCGGCTTCACGCGTTGGCGGCTCGCCAGGACGCATCATGCGGTAGATCTCAACCAGCGCGCTCAGGCGATCGTTGGTTGGGTCAACGCGCAGCGTCTCAGAAATGTACGGGCCGTGATCCAGGTCGTTGGTGAACAGGGTTTCGATGCGCTTGTGACCGGACTGGCTCAGTTTCGCCAGCAGATCCAGTGACAGCTCCATGTTCGCCGGCACGATCAGCTCACCGGTGTTCAGATCGATGTAATCTTTTGCGACCACTTTGCCCGCGATGTACTCGACCGGCACTTCGATGTGCTGAATGTTGTCTTTTTCCAGCTGACGGATGTGGCGCGCAGTAATGCGACGACCTTTCTCAACGTAGACCGTGCCGTTGGCTTCGATATCGAAGGAGGCGGTTTCACCACGCAGGCGCTCAGGCACCAGTTCCATCTGCAGCTTGTTGTCGCGGATTTCAAACACCACTTTTTCGAAGAACAGATCGAGAATCTGCTCAGTGGTGTAATCCAGCGCGCGCAGGATGATACTGGCCGGCAGCTTACGACGACGGTCAATACGGACGAACAGGTTGTCTTTCGGGTCAAACTCGAAGTCGAGCCATGAACCGCGGTAAGGGATGATACGTGCGTTATACAGCACTTTACCGGAAGAGTGCGTTTTACCCTTATCGCTGTCAAAGAATACGCCAGGACTACGATGCAGCTGAGAAACGATAACACGCTCAGTACCGTTGATGACAAAGGTACCGTTGTCGGTCATGAGCGGAATTTCGCCCATGTACACTTCTTGTTCTTTGATGTCTTTTACGGTGCCTTCCGGCGCTTCGCGCTCGTAGATCACCAGACGCAGTTTAACGCGCAGCGGTGCGGAGTACGTCACGCCACGGATCTGACATTCTGTCACGTCAAACACCGGCTCACCCAGACGGTAGCTGACATACTGCAACTCAGAGTTGCCGCTGTAGCTCGCGATTGGGAACACGGAACGGAAGGCTGCTTCCAGACCGTACTGGCCTTCTGGATCTTGCTCGATAAACTTCTGGAACGAGTCAAGCTGGATAGAAAGGAGATAAGGCACATCCAGTACTTGTGGACGTTTACCAAAATCCTTACGAATACGTTTTTTCTCGGTATAGGAGTAAACCATAGGGTTCCTCAGCTAGCTGACAAGTCGACCCACGCTGTCCGTCCTGAAGGGACAGTTCATGCAACACTATTTTGTTTTTCATGCGATGCGCGGCACCCCATGCAATACATCTTTCTATCACTCTTAAATCATTTCATCGCCGTTGCGCAGGCAGGGAACCCTCACAGGAAAGCGGTATATTAAGTCGTCGATAGAAAAAGATATTGAAGAGGAACAATGGACAAACAGTGCGAAACGCCATCGTTCCCCTGTAGCGCAAAAAGGCTGGTGACCAAAAAGTCACCAGCCATCAGTCTGTTTACGCAGACTGCAACCCGAGGGTTGTCTTACTTAACTTCAACTTCAGCGCCAGCTTCTTTCAGAGCAGCTTCAAGTGCAGCTGCGTCGTCTTTGCTGATGCCTTCTTTGATTGCAGCTGGAGCAGCTTCAACCAGGTCTTTAGCTTCTTTCAGGCCCAGACCAGTTGCGCCACGAACGGCTTTGATTACAGCAACTTTGTTCGCGCCAGCAGCTTTCAGGATAACGTCGAATTCAGTTTTCTCTTCAACAGCTTCAGCCGGGCCAGCAGCAACAGCGACAGCAGCAGCAGCAGAAACGCCGAATTTTTCTTCCATAGCAGAAACCAGCTCAACTACTTCCATTACGGACATAGCTGCAACGGCTTCCAGGATTTGATCTTTAGTGATAGACATGACAATTGTTCCTAAGAATCAGTAAAAGTTTATACGTTAGCAAGTACGAAGAAAAAGAATCTGGCCTTAAGCCGCTTCTTTCGCGTCGCGAACAGCAGCCAGAGTGCGGACCAGCTTGCCAGCAGCAGCTTCTTTCATGGTCGACATCAGACGTGCCAGTGCTTCTTCGTAAGTCGGCAGCGTTGCCAGACGGTCAATTTGTGCCGCCGGGATCAGCTCACCTTCAAAGGCTGCAGCTTTGACCTCAAAGTTTGCATTCGCTTTCGCGAACTCTTTGAACAGACGAGCAGCAGCGCCCGGGTGTTCCATAGAGTATGCAATCAGGGTCGGACCAACAAACGTGTCTTTCAGGCACTCGAATGGAGTACCTTCAACGACGCGGCGCAGCAGGGTGTTACGAACAACACGCATGTAGACGCCAGCTTCACGACCTGCTTTACGCAGTTCAGTCATTTTATCAACGGTAACGCCACGGGAATCCGCAACAACCGCTGAAAGCGCGCCTTTGGCTACTTCGCTAACTTCAGCAACAATTGCTTGTTTGCCTTGAAGATTTAATGCCATTAGCTTTGCTCCTGGATTTGACCGGGAAAATTTCCCGGAACTCACTTCACTTACACACCCGAAGGCCGTAAGCGCGTTACACGGTGAGCAGAATCCAGTGAAGAAAAAATTCTTTTTGGTTCTGTCACCGTCTACGCAGGATATTAAGCATCACTTCCGAAGAGGTTCTGCTCCTGCGGTCTTGGACGGAGGCCAGGATCAGGCCTGGCTCCAACCTTAGTCGCTGAATGACAAGGTGTTTAGACCTGTGCACTCCGCGACTATGAATTTGGGTTCTGAATTGACGGATCAACCAGAACAACGGGCGTAAGATTCTAGATGAATTTTTCGCCCGTTACAAGCAGCAATTAGTTTGCTGCTGCGTTCAGACCAGCCTGGTCAACGGCAACGCCGGCGCCCATGGTGGTAGAAATGCTGACTTTCTTGATGTACACGCCTTTCGCCTGAGCAGGTTTAGCTTTTTTCAGCGCAACCAGCAGAGATTCCAGGTTTTCTTTCAGTTTGTCAGCATCGAAGTCCACTTTACCAATGGTGGTGTGGATGATGCCGTTTTTGTCGTTACGGTAACGAACCTGACCCGCTTTAGCGTTTTTCACAGCTTCAGCAACGTTAGGAGTTACGGTACCAACTTTCGGGTTTGGCATCAGACCACGTGGGCCCAGAACCTGGCCCAGCTGGCCAACAACGCGCATTGCATCCGGAGAAGCAATAACAACGTCAAAGTTCATTTCGCCTTTCTTGATCTGATCAGCCAGGTCTTCCATACCTACCAGCTCAGCGCCAGCTGCTTTAGCAGCTTCAGCGTTTGCGCCCTGGGTAAAGACGGCAACACGTACTGAACGACCAGTACCGTGTGGCAGAACGGTCGCACCGCGTACGTTCTGGTCAGATTTACGTGCATCGATGCCGAGGTTAACAGCAACGTCCACGCTCTCTACGAATTTAGCGGTAGCCAGTTCTTTCAGCAGAGCAACAGCTTCGTTGATGTCATACTGTTTAGTCGCATCAACTTTGTCACGGATCACGCGCATGCGCTTGGTCAGCTTAGCCATTTCTTAGTCCTCCACTACCAGGCCCATGGAACGAGCAGTACCTTCGATAGAGCGAGTCATCGCTTCTACGTCAGCACCAGTCATGTCCGCAGCTTTGGTTTCTGCGATTTCACGTACCTGAGCACGAGTTACTTTACCGACTTTATCTTTGTTCGGCTTACCAGAACCAGACTTGATGCCTGCTGCTTTTTTCAGCAGAACGGCAGCCGGAGGCGTTTTGGTAACGAAGGTGAAAGAACGGTCGCTGTATACGGTGATAACTACTGGAGTCGGCAGACCTTTTTCCAGTGATTCTGTTTTGGCGTTGAACGCTTTACAGAATTCCATGATGTTAACACCCTGCTGACCCAGAGCCGGACCAACTGGTGGGCTCGGGTTAGCCATACCAGCTGCAACCTGCAGCTTGACGTAGGCTTGTACTTTCTTGGCCATGATATTTCCTCTATTGGGTATAGCGCCTGGCGAACAGGCTCCCCGTGATAACGATTTACACGCTGTTGCCAGCGCATAAAAACAAAAGGCGCGAAATTATAGGTAAATTTCGCGCCTTCCGCAAGAGCTAAAAAGTGAACAAAAGGCTTAGCCTTTCTCCACCTGAGCAAAGTCGAGTTCTACCGGCGTTGCACGGCCGAAGATAGAAACAGAAACCTTCAGGCGGCTCTTCTCGTAATCCACTTCTTCGACCACACCATTGAAGTCGGCAAACGGGCCGTCGTTGACACGCACCATCTCGCCTGGCTCGAACAGCGTTTTCGGACGCGGCTTATCACCCACCTGCTGCAGGCGGTTCATGATCGCATCCACTTCTTTATCACTGATCGGTGCCGGACGGTCAGAGGTACCACCAATGAAGCCCATTACACGCGGTACACTGCGCACTAAGTGCCAGCTGGCGTCATTCATCACCATCTGGACCAGTACGTAACCAGGGAAGAATTTGCGTTCGCTTTTGCGACGCTGGCCGCCACGGATTTCCACGACTTCTTCAGTCGGCACCATGACTTCGCCAAACAGTTCTTCCATGTTGTGCAGTTTGATATGCTCTTGCAGCGACTTGGCTACGCGGGCTTCAAAACCGGAAAACGCCTGAACGACGTACCAGCGTTTTTTTGGAGCTTCAGACATCTCAGAACCTCAGGCCAGTGATAAACGATACCAGACGGACCAGAATACCATCCAGCCCCCACAAAATCAGTGACATCACGGCAGTGACCGCGGCAACGATTAACGTGGTGTGCAATGTTTCCTGGCGAGTTGGCCAGATGACCTTACGCATTTCGGTTCTTGCTTCACGTGCAAAAGCCACGGTTGCTTTGCCTTTGGTGGTCAGCAACGCAATGCCGCCCGCCGCAGCGATCAACACCACGACAGCCAGCGCGCGTAAAGGCAGTGTCACATCGCGATACAGGTAGTTACCGACGATTGCTACCAGCAGCAATGCGATCACAACTACCCACTTTACCGCTTCCAGGCCGCGCCCGCTCCCTTGAGCTTCGGTATTCGCACTCATAAACCAACCTGCCACAATAATTCAGAAACTATTCTGCCCCGCAGAGCGAGGCATCCAAACCGAATGCGCTTTTGGGCATAACTCGGTATCCAGCGCCGTAATACAGAGCCTGTCTCAGCAATGATTATGATCGAAAATCACTGATGAGCCAGGTTCTGGTTAACAGCGTACAAAAAGGGCATCAAATGATGCCCTTTCCGTGTGCATTGCGTCAAATATTATCGCTATTACGCGATAACTTTAGCAACAACGCCCGCGCCAACGGTACGGCCGCCTTCGCGGATTGCGAAACGCAGACCTTCGTCCATTGCGATTGGATGGATCAGGGTAACAACCATTTTGATGTTGTCGCCTGGCATTACCATCTCAACGCCTTCTGGCAGCTCTACTGAACCGGTTACGTCAGTGGTACGGAAGTAGAACTGTGGACGGTAGCCTTTGAAGAACGGAGTATGACGGCCGCCTTCGTCTTTAGACAGAACGTAAACTTCTGACTCGAACTGGGTGTGTGGCTTGATGGTACCTGGCTTAGCCAGAACCTGACCACGCTGGATCTCTTCACGCTTGATACCGCGCAGCAGAACACCACAGTTCTCGCCTGCCTGACCCTGGTCCAGCAGTTTGCGGAACATTTCAACACCGGTACAGGTAGACTTGGCAGTCGCTTTGATACCTACGATTTCTACTTCGTCGCCCACTTTCACGATGCCGCGCTCAACACGACCGGTAACAACGGTACCACGGCCAGAGATTGAGAATACGTCTTCGATAGGCAGCAGGAACGGCAGGTCGATAGCACGGACTGGATCCGGGATGTAGTTATCCAGGTGCTCAGCCAGCTCAACGATTTTCGCTTCCCACTCAGCGTCGCCTTCCAGCGCTTTCAGCGCAGAACCGCGTACGATTGGGGTATCGTCGCCAGGGAAGTCGTAAGCAGACAGCAGGTCACGCACTTCCATCTCAACCAGTTCCAGCAGCTCTTCGTCATCAACCATGTCGCACTTGTTCAGGAACACGATGATGTAAGGAACGCCAACCTGACGGCCCAGCAGGATGTGCTCACGGGTCTGAGGCATTGGGCCATCAGTCGCAGCAACAACCAGGATCGCGCCGTCCATCTGCGCAGCACCAGTGATCATGTTTTTCACATAGTCGGCGTGGCCTGGGCAGTCAACGTGTGCGTAGTGACGGGTCGGGGTTTCATATTCAACGTGAGAGGTGTTGATGGTGATACCACGAGCCTTCTCTTCTGGCGCGTTATCGATCTGATCGAATGCACGTGCCTGGCCGCCGTAGGTTTTTGCCAGAACGGTGGTGATTGCCGCAGTCAGAGTGGTTTTACCGTGGTCGACGTGACCGATGGTGCCCACGTTTACGTGCAGTTTGTTACGTTGAAATTGCTCTTTAGCCATCGCTTGTCCCTCTAAGACACGGATATATCAAAGATATCGTCACATTAACCAGGCAAAACCTGATGTTAGTTTTACAGAGAGAGAATCAGGAGAGAGATAAAGGAAGTGGTGCTGATACCCAGAGTCGAACTGGGGACCTCACCCTTACCAAGGGTGCGCTCTACCAACTGAGCCATATCAGCACATCTGGAGCGGGCAGCGGGAATCGAACCCGCATCATCAGCTTGGAAGGCTGAGGTAATAGCCATTATACGATGCCCGCATCCTGGAACTCGGCTACCTGTTCTTTCTGTAGCTTATGAATAATAAAAGAAGACCTTCTATTATTCGAGCCAGTCAGAGTTTCTGACTGACGGTGATCACGCTACTGCGCAATCTGAATTCGAAGGTGAGAGAGTTGAACTCACCCATCAGATAAGCCTTTATCTGACGCTCAACCGAGAGGTTGAGATGGTGGTGGGAGAAGGATTCGAACCTTCGAAGTCTGTGACGGCAGATTTACAGTCTGCTCCCTTTGGCCGCTCGGGAATCCCACCTACTTGATGGTGCCGGCTACCGGAATCGAACTGGTGACCTACTGATTACAAGTCAGTTGCTCTACCAACTGAGCTAAGCCGGCATCAAGTGACGCGCATTCTAGGAAGACCGGGTTCAGGATGCAACAAAAAAATTGCTAAATTTGCACTACCGCTTACTATTTGTGCAAATCCTCGCAAAACGCCCCGCCAGTGCAGCAAAAAGCAGCAAACATGGTGTGTTTTTCCGCCAGCCCACAGCCTGATTATTCTTTAATACCGCGTTAGCCTCATACTGTGATCATAAAAATGCGGGCCTGCTTACGAAAGCGTGCTCAGGTTTATCATTTTACTTCTTTTTAAAGTCACACTGGTGTTACCCTCCTGCCCATTGTTCTCGTTAAATTACCCCTGTGACGTGCAACTGAGTTCGACACATCGCTGTATGCCTGTTGCTGCAAGGTGTTGATGAGCCAGAATTTGCGGTCAGATGCATGCTTATGAGTAAAAAAACGACGCCACTGACGACGCCCTACCTGCAGTTTGATCGCCAGCAGTGGGCTGCGCTGCGAGATTCTGTACCGATGACGCTGGCCGCCAGTGAAATTGAACGGCTGCGCGGTATCAATGAAGATCTTTCGCTGGAAGAAGTTGCCGAGATCTATCTGCCGCTATCACGTCTGCTGAACTTCTATATCAGTTCAAATCTGCGCCGTCAGGCGGTGCTGGAGCAGTTCCTTGGCACCAATGGCCAGAAGATCCCTTACATTATCAGTATTGCCGGCAGTGTCGCCGTCGGTAAAAGCACCACCGCCCGCGTGCTACAGGCGCTGCTTAGCCGCTGGCCCGAACACCGTAAGGTGGAACTCATCACCACCGATGGCTTTTTGCACCCTAATGCGGTGCTGAAAGAGCGCGGCCTGATGAAGAAGAAAGGCTTCCCGCAGTCGTATGATATGCATCGACTGGTGAAGTTCGTATCGGATTTGAAATCGGGCGCCAGTCAGGTCACCGCACCGGTGTATTCACACCTGATTTACGATGTCATCCCGGATGGCGATAAGGTGGTGCAGCAGCCGGACATCCTGATTCTGGAAGGGCTGAACGTCCTGCAGAGCGGTATGGATTATCCGCACGATCCGCATCATGTATTTGTCTCAGATTTCGTCGACTTTTCAATATATGTTGATGCGCCAGAAAATTTATTAGAGCGCTGGTACGTTAATCGCTTTCTTAAATTCCGCGAAGGTGCCTTCAGCGATCCGGACTCTTATTTCCACCACTATTCTCAGCTGCCTGAAGAGGAAGCAGAGAGTATTGCACGTGGGTTATGGAAAGAGATTAACTGGCTGAATTTAAAAGAAAACATCTTACCTACGCGAGAGCGGGCCAGCCTGATCATGACCAAGTCTGCGGATCATGCCGTGCAAAGCGTGCGGTTACGAAAATAGTATTAAAAACGCCCTGCTTTATCAGGGCGTTTAATGCGTCACTGTTTACTGTGTTAATTAGCGGGACGTAATGAGATCTCGCCACCGACCCAGGATTTAATCTCACCATCCTGTTCCAGCAATAAACCGCCCTGCTTATCAATTCCGCGCGCAATGCCATGCACTTCACGATCGCCAATCAGCAGTTTCACCGGACGATGGATAAAGTTATCCAGCGCTTCCCAGCGGCCGACAAACGGCGCCAGCCCATCCCGTTCAAATAGAGGTAAAGCTTCACGCAGACGGTTTATCATCCTGGCGGCGAGTTCGTTACGATTGATCTCGATGCCGGCTTCCTGCAGATTGATCCAACCCTGATTGATTTCCGCCGTGCCTTCGCCCCGCATCACCAGGTTGATCCCCGCGCCCATCACAATTTGCGCCGCATCGCCGGTTTTACCGGTGAGCTCAACCAGAATACCCGCCAGTTTACGATCCTGCAGATAGAGATCATTTGGCCACTTAACGCGGACGTCTGCCGCGCCCAGTGACTGGATAACCTCTGCCATCACGATACCAATCACCAGGCTCAGGCCCATTGCCGCAGCTGGTCCCTGCTCCAGTCGCCAGTACATGGACATGTAGAGATTGGCGCCAAACGGCGAGAACCATTTCCGTCCGCGCCGGCCGCGCCCGGCCTGTTGATATTCCGCGATGCACGCATAGCCGGAGTTCAGCTGGTCCATGCGATCGAGTAAATACTGATTCGTTGAGTCAATAACCGGAATCACCGCCAGATCCGCCTGATGCAGATGCGCCAGTATCGCCTCTTCATTCAGCAACTGAATCGGCGCTGGCAGGCTGTAACCTTTCCCTGTCACGGTGTAGACATCGAGGCCCCAGCTTTTCAGCGTCTGAATATGTTTATTCACGGCAGCGCGGCTCATACCGAGCGCTTCACCCAACTGTTCACCAGAGTGAAATTCGCCATCGGCCAGCAGGGCGACCAGTTTTAACGGAACGCTTTGATCTTTCATGAAATCACCTCGACGGCGTTACGCTCGCCCTGCGCGCCAATAAACCGCACCTCAGGCTCCAGCCACACGGCAAATTTTTTCCCCACCTCCTGACGCACATGATGGGCCAGGACGACAATATCCTGCGGTGTGGCATTGTCTTCATTGATCAGTACCAGTGCCTGCTGACGATGCACCGCAGCGCCGCCAAGACGATAGCCTTTCAACGCACACTGATCGATCAGCCAGCCCGCGGCCAGCTTGACCTCACCACTGTGCTGTGGATAGTGCGGCATAGCAGGATAGTGCGTGAGCAATGCCTCTGCCTGCTGAGCGGAAATCAGGGGGTTTTTAAAGAAACTGCCTACATTGCCTGTTATGCGCGGATCGGGCAGCTTACTTTGTCGCATATGGCACACCGCATTGAATACGTCCCACGCGCATACGGTGGCGGGATTGAGCTTCGCCAAATCGCCATAGCTCAGCACCGGTTTCCACTGCTTGGCCAGACGCAGCCCGACGGCCACAATCACATAGTCGTGCTTCATCGCGTGTTTGAAGATGCTGTCGCGATAGCCAAACTGGCACTCATCACGGTGCAGACGCGTGACTGTGCTATCCGGCAGGTGTAACACTTCGACGTACTGGCAAATATCTTTAAATTCAACACCGTAAGCGCCAATGTTCTGGATGGGTGCCGATCCCGTCACGCCCGGAATCAGCGCCAGATTTTCCAGCCCGGTGAGGCCTTTCTTTAAAGTGTGCTCAACCAACTGATGCCAGTTTTCGCCTGCACCAACGTGCAGATGCCAGGCTTCGTCGTGCTCTTCCAGGGTAATGCCTTTAATCGCGTTTATCACCACGCAGCCGGCAAAATCTTCGAGGAACAGGACGTTACTGCCCTCGCCAAGCACCATAAACGGCTGATTATTTTGCTGGCTGGCGTGCCAGGCAGAGGAAATGGCTTCTGCGCTATCCGCAACAACAAGCTTTTCAGCCGCGATTGCAAGACCCAGTGTGTTGAACGCTTTCAGGGAAGTCTGAGGGCTGGACATGTTACGGCCTTTACTGATTAATCTGGCCGTAGTTTACCCGATTGCACGGTTTTACAGTGGGGAGTTTTCGCGTTTTTAGCGGGAAATTTGCCGGAGTACGGACGTAAAAAAGCCCCGGACACTCGTCCGGGGCTTCTTTACTGGTTTGATGCCTGGCAGTTCCCTACTCTCGCATGGGGAGGCCCCACACTACCATCGGCGCTACGGCGTTTCACTTCTGAGTTCGGCATGGGGTCAGGTGGGACCACCGCGCTGTTGCCGCCAGGCAAATTCTGTTTTCGTCCGCGTCTTTCGCGCTCTGACTGCGTTGCCCCGCTCGCGCCGCTCAGTCACATACTCGTGTATGCTCCTTCACGTCGTCTCGCGTGCCGCCCTGTCACAGCACAAAATCCACTGGACGTAATCCGGTGAACAAAGCTGAAAATTCTTCTGTCTCTCAGACCAAAACGCCTCTGGCGTTGTAAGGTTAAGCCTCACGGGTCATTAGTACCGGTTAGCTCAACGCATCGCTGCGCTTACACACCCGGCCTATCAACGTCGTCGTCTTCAACGTCCCTTCAGGACCCTTAAAGGGTCAGGGAGAACTCATCTCGGGGCAAGTTTCGTGCTTAGATGCTTTCAGCACTTATCTCTTCCGCACTTAGCTACCGGGCAGTGCCATTGGCATGACAACCCGAACACCAGCGGTGCGTTCACTCCGGTCCTCTCGTACTAGGAGCAACCCCCCTCAATTCTCCAGCGCCCACGGCAGATAGGGACCGAACTGTCTCACGACGTTCTAAACCCAGCTCGCGTACCACTTTAAACGGCGAACAGCCGTACCCTTGGGACCTACTTCAGCCCCAGGATGTGATGAGCCGACATCGAGGTGCCAAACACCGCCGTCGATATGAACTCTTGGGCGGTATCAGCCTGTTATCCCCGGAGTACCTTTTATCCGTTGAGCGATGGCCCTTCCATTCAGAACCACCGGATCACTATGACCTGCTTTCGCACCTGCTCGAGCCGTCACTCTCGCAGTCAAGCTGGCTTATGCCATTGCACTAACCTCCTGATGTCCGACCAGGATTAGCCAACCTTCGTGCTCCTCCGTTACGCTTTGGGAGGAGACCGCCCCAGTCAAACTACCCACCAGACACTGTCCGCAGCCCGGATCACGGGCCTACGTTAGAACATCAAACATTAAAGGGTGGTATTTCAAGGTTGGCTCCACGCAGACTGGCGTCCGCGCTTCAAAGCCTCCCACCTATCCTACACATCAAGGCTCAATGTTCAGTGTCAAGCTATAGTAAAGGTTCACGGGGTCTTTCCGTCTTGCCGCGGGTACACTGCATCTTCACAGCGATTTCAATTTCACTGAGTCTCGGGTGGAGACAGCCTGGCCATCATTACGCCATTCGTGCAGGTCGGAACTTACCCGACAAGGAATTTCGCTACCTTAGGACCGTTATAGTTACGGCCGCCGTTTACCGGGGCTTCGATCAAGAGCTTCTCCTTGCGGATAACCCCATCAATTAACCTTCCGGCACCGGGCAGGCGTCACACCGTATACGTCCACTTTCGTGTTTGCACAGTGCTGTGTTTTTAATAAACAGTTGCAGCCAGCTGGTATCTTCGACTGGCCTCGGCTCCGGGAGCAAGTCCCCTCACCTACGCGCCAGCGTGCCTTCTCCCGAAGTTACGGCACCATTTTGCCTAGTTCCTTCACCCGAGTTCTCTCAAGCGCCTTGGTATTCTCTACCTGACCACCTGTGTCGGTTTGGGGTACGATTTCGTGTTACCTGGAGCTTAGAGGCTTTTCCTGGAAGCAGGGCATCAGTTACTTCACCGCCGTGGCGGCTCGTCGTCACGCCTCAGTGTTAAAGAAGACCGGATTTGCCTGGTCTTCACACCTGCACGCTTAAACCGGGACAACCGTCGCCCGGATAACCTAGCCTTCTCCGTCCCCCCTTCGCAGTAACACCAAGTACAGGAATATTAACCTGTTTCCCATCGACTACGCTTTTCAGCCTCGCCTTAGGGGTCGACTCACCCTGCCCCGATTAACGTTGGACAGGAACCCTTGGTCTTCCGGCGAGCGGGCTTTTCACCCGCTTTATCGTTACTTATGTCAGCATTCGCACTTCTGATACCTCCAGCATGCCTCACAGCACACCTTCAGCGGCTTACAGAACGCTCCCCTACCCAACAACACATAGTGTCGCTGCCGCAGCTTCGGTGCATGGTTTAGCCCCGTTACATCTTCCGCGCAGGCCGACTCGACCAGTGAGCTATTACGCTTTCTTTAAATGATGGCTGCTTCTAAGCCAACATCCTGGCTGTCTGTGCCTTCCCACATCGTTTCCCACTTAACCATGACTTTGGGACCTTAGCTGGCGGTCTGGGTTGTTTCCCTCTTCACGACGGACGTTAGCACCCGCCGTGTGTCTCCCGTGATAACATTCTCCGGTATTCGCAGTTTGCATCGGGTTGGTAAGCCGGGATGGCCCCCTAGCCGAAACAGTGCTCTACCCCCGGAGATGAGTTCACGAGGCGCTACCTAAATAGCTTTCGGGGAGAACCAGCTATCTCCCGGTTTGATTGGCCTTTCACCCCCAGCCACAAGTCATCCGCTAATTTTTCAACATTAGTCGGTTCGGTCCTCCAGTTAGTGTTACCCAACCTTCAACCTGCCCATGGCTAGATCACCGGGTTTCGGGTCTATACCCTGCAACTTAACGCCCAATTAAGACTCGGTTTCCCTTCGGCTCCCCTATGCGGTTAACCTTGCTACAGAATATAAGTCGCTGACCCATTATACAAAAGGTACGCAGTCACCTAACAGGTAGGCTCCCACTGCTTGTACGTACACGGTTTCAGGTTCTGTTTCACTCCCCTCGCCGGGGTTCTTTTCGCCTTTCCCTCACGGTACTGGTTCACTATCGGTCAGTCAGGAGTATTTAGCCTTGGAGGATGGTCCCCCCATGTTCAGACAGGATACCACGTGTCCCGCCCTACTCGTCGGACTCACAGCTCATGCATCTTCGTGTACGGGGCTGTCACCCGGTATCGCGCGACTTTCCAGACGCTTCCACTGATGCACAAGCTGATTCAGGTCCTGGGCTGCTCCCCGTTCGCTCGCCGCTACTGGGGGAATCTCGGTTGATTTCTTTTCCTCGGGGTACTTAGATGTTTCAGTTCCCCCGGTTCGCCTCGTTTGACTATGTATTCATCAAACGATGATGCACAGAGTGCACCGGGTTTCCCCATTCGGACATCGACGGCTGTAGCGGTTCATATCACCTTACCGTCGCTTTTCGCAGATTAGCACGTCCTTCATCGCCTCTGACTGCCAGGGCATCCACCGTGTACGCTTAGTCGCTTAACCTCACAACCCACAGGCGTTTTGCAACGCTGCGGACTGCAAGCATTTGAGAGACCCGAACGCATCGTGATTCATTTCTTATTACGGAGAAATGAACGCGACGCGTCGTTTCAAATTTTCAGCTTGTTCCGGATTGTTAAAGAGCAATATCTCAAACACGACGTTACCGTCAGTTTTGAGATATTCTGTGGAGACACCTTTCACCTGTCACCAAGCAGTGGCGTCCCCTAGGGGATTCGAACCCCTGTTGCCGCCGTGAAAGGGCGGAGTCCTAACCGCTAGACGAAGGGGACACAAAGTGTCACGACTTCGCAGCCGTCCTGCTCGTTACTTTTCTATCAGACAATCTGTGTGAGCACTTCGCGGGAAGGTATCTTCAGGTAAGGAGGTGATCCAACCGCAGGTTCCCCTACGGTTACCTTGTTACGACTTCACCCCAGTCATGAATCACAAAGTGGTAAGCGCCCTCCCGAAGGTTAAGCTACCTACTTCTTTTGCAACCCACTCCCATGGTGTGACGGGCGGTGTGTACAAGGCCCGGGAACGTATTCACCGTAGCATTCTGATCTACGATTACTAGCGATTCCGACTTCATGGAGTCGAGTTGCAGACTCCAATCCGGACTACGACGCACTTTATGAGGTCCGCTTGCTCTCGCGAGGTCGCTTCTCTTTGTATGCGCCATTGTAGCACGTGTGTAGCCCTGGCCGTAAGGGCCATGATGACTTGACGTCATCCCCACCTTCCTCCGGTTTATCACCGGCAGTCTCCTTTGAGTTCCCGGCCGAGCCGCTGGCAACAAAGGATAAGGGTTGCGCTCGTTGCGGGACTTAACCCAACATTTCACAACACGAGCTGACGACAGCCATGCAGCACCTGTCTCAGAGTTCCCGAAGGCACCAAAGCATCTCTGCTAAGTTCTCTGGATGTCAAGGCCAGGTAAGGTTCTTCGCGTTGCATCGAATTAAACCACATGCTCCACCGCTTGTGCGGGCCCCCGTCAATTCATTTGAGTTTTAACCTTGCGGCCGTACTCCCCAGGCGGTCGACTTAACGCGTTAGCTCCGGAAGCCACGCCTCAAGGGCACAACCTCCAAGTCGACATCGTTTACGGCGTGGACTACCAGGGTATCTAATCCTGTTTGCTCCCCACGCTTTCGCACCTGAGCGTCAGTCTTCGTCCAGGGGGCCGCCTTCGCCACCGGTATTCCTCCAGATCTCTACGCATTTCACCGCTACACCTGGAATTCTACCCCCCTCTACGAGACTCAAGCCTGCCAGTTTCAAATGCAGTTCCCAGGTTAAGCCCGGGGATTTCACATCTGACTTAACAGACCGCCTGCGTGCGCTTTACGCCCAGTAATTCCGATTAACGCTTGCACCCTCCGTATTACCGCGGCTGCTGGCACGGAGTTAGCCGGTGCTTCTTCTGCGGGTAACGTCAATCGGCAAGGTTATTAACCTCACCGCCTTCCTCCCCGCTGAAAGTACTTTACAACCCGAAGGCCTTCTTCATACACGCGGCATGGCTGCATCAGGCTTGCGCCCATTGTGCAATATTCCCCACTGCTGCCTCCCGTAGGAGTCTGGACCGTGTCTCAGTTCCAGTGTGGCTGGTCATCCTCTCAGACCAGCTAGGGATCGTCGCCTAGGTGAGCCATTACCCCACCTACTAGCTAATCCCATCTGGGCACATCCGATGGTGTGAGGCCCGAAGGTCCCCCACTTTGGTCTTGCGACGTTATGCGGTATTAGCTACCGTTTCCAGTAGTTATCCCCCTCCATCGGGCAGTTTCCCAGACATTACTCACCCGTCCGCCACTCGCCACCCAAAGAGCAAGCTCTTCTGTGCTGCCGTTCGACTTGCATGTGTTAGGCCTGCCGCCAGCGTTCAATCTGAGCCATGATCAAACTCTTCAATTTAAAGTTTGATTTGCTGCAACGAGTGCAGCGATGCTCTGTGAATTAAACTTCGTAATGAATTACGTGTTCACTCAGCAAAGACTTGATATTTTTTAAAGCCCGTAGGCTTGTGATATCAATCCTGCGAGTGCCCACACAGATTGTCTGATAAATTGTTAAAGAGCGGTGCGACGCGGCGTTCGGCCTGCTGTCGCGAGGTGGCGTATATTACGCTTTCCTCCTTCAGAGTCAAACACTTTTTTCAGCGTTTTTCTCCGGCGGGGTGAATCACTTCACGCCCTGCTGAGCCGCCTGCGTTGCCGCTTTGCCGTCTCAGTGGTGGCGCATTATAGGGCGTTAATTCTGGCTGACAAGGGTTTATTGCAAAAAAATGATCGTTCGGCCTAAATTTCACCACTACGCGTTATTTTGCGGCAATTTGCCTGGTAACTGTGCGAAATCCTGGGCAAAACGCGTGACTTTCTCCCAGTCGGTGTATTCAACTTCCTTCGATGTATCCGTTTCGCCGCCGGTCATACGCATAATGAACTGAATCATGATGCGATCGAACCAGCGATAGCGTGGATAGCGCAGCGCACCGGCAAACACCGCACAGCGATCCGGTTGCCACGGTGACTGCGCCAGGAACTTACGCGTATAGGCATTGGTTTCCGGCGTGCACTTATCAGCTTTGCGCGCAGTAAGATTGACGCTGAAAAAGCCGCTGACGCGCTGCTGCAGTGCCGCCTTATGTTGCGTGACGAATTTCATCAGCTCGGGCTGGAAGTGACCATAGCGAATCGAGGCGCCAATCAGCACGCGATCATACTGTGCCCACTCCACCTGCGGTGCCTGCGCCAGATCCAGCACATCACACAACTGCTGCGGTGTCAGCGTGCGGGCAATACGCGCCGCGATTTCACGGGTTTGCCCGTCACGGCTGGAATAAAGAATTAACGCTTTCATCACTCATTCCTGTTTTATTATTCGCGCCAGAAGGTAGGCGTGAACAGCACCAGCAGCGTGAACACTTCAAGGCGTCCAAACAGCATGGTGGAGATTAAAATCCACTTGGCGACATCATTCATCGACGTGAAGTTATCTGCCACCACACCCAGCCCCGGGCCAAGGTTGTTCAGCGTCGCCGCCACCGCGGCGAAGGCCGAGAAGTCATCCACGCCGGTGGCGATAATCGCCAGCATGCTGACCAGAAACACCAGCGCGTAAGCCGAGAAAAAGCCCCACACCGCTTCGAGAATACGTTCCGGCAGCGCACGGTTCCCCAGCTTAATGGTATAGACCGCATTGGGATGCACCAGGCGTTTCAGTTCGCGCGACCCTTGCTTACACAGCAGCAGAATACGAATCACCTTCAGGCCACCGCCGGTCGAACCCGCCATACCGCCAATAAAGGCTGAACACAGCAGCAGCACCGGCAGGAACAGCGGCCAGCGCGCAATACTGTCGGTGGTAAAGCCCGCCGTCGTCGCCATCGATACCACCTGGAAAAACGCCTGATTGAGGGTTTGCCAGCCGCTGGAATAGACATTATGGAACCACAGCACCAGGGTACAAATCAGCACCAGCGTCAGCTGCACGCCAATGAACATGCGGAATTCCGGATCGCGCCAGTAGACTTTCAGGTTTCGCCCGCTGAGCAACGAGAAGTGCAGGCCGTAGTTACAGCCGGAGATCAGCAGGAAAATCGCCACGATGGTATTAATGGTCGGGCTATTGAAGTAGCCGATGCTGGCATCATGGGTAGAAAAACCGCCGATGGCGATGGTCGAGAAGCTGTGGCCGATAGCATCAAACATCGGCATGCCCGCCAGCCACAGCGCCAACGCACAGGCCACCGTCAGCAGCACATAAATCAGCCACAGGGTTTTCGCCGTTTCGGCAATCCGCGGGCGCATTTTGTTATCTTTCAGCGGCCCCGGCATTTCGGCGCGATACAGCTGCATACCACCGACGCCAAGAATCGGCAGAATGGCCACCGCCAGCACGATGATCCCCATGCCGCCAAGCCACTGCAGCATCTGGCGATAGAACAGAATCGCTTTGGGCAGCGAGTCGAGCCCTACTAACGTAGTGGCACCGGTGGTGGTTAAGCCAGAGAACGATTCGAAGAAGGCGTCGGTCACCGACAGATGTGGCTGCTCGGCGAAGATAAACGGCATTGCCCCCACGCTGCCCAGCACGGTCCAGAACAGCACCACAATCAGAAAGCCTTCACGCGGTTTCAGCTCACTTTTTTGTTTGCGGTTGGGCCACCACAGCAGCGAACCGATGACGATCGCCATCATAAACGTCTGACTGAACGCGCGCCCGGCACCGTCGCGATAAATCAGGGCCACTAAGCCAGGCAGGATCATGGTTACCGAGAACAGAATCACCAGCAGGCCCACGATGCGGGTAATGGCGCGAAAATGCATTCAGCCGTTTCCTTTAAACAGATGCGGTTAGTTGTCCAGCGGGATCAGCGCCAAAGCGCCCCGGCTGTAATCAGAAAGGTTTTGCCTGAAGCCATCAATCTGCGGATGGGGCAACGCCAGACGTAGCGTAATGCGATCCTGATAATGGCTCTGTTCAAGGCTGCCGTCAAAACGCTGCAGCAGGCGCTCTATATCGCTCAGTTGCGCATAGTCACACTGCAGGGTAAAACGTTGCATCGGCACTTTGCGCTGGCGCGCCAGCAGCTTCAGCCCCTGCTGCACGCCGCCACCGTAGGCTTTTACCAGCCCGCCGGTGCCCAGCATGATACCGCCATAATAGCGCACCACCACGGCGGTGATCTCGCCCACGCCGCTGCCCATCAGCTGCGCCAGCATCGGCTTACCGGCCGTGCCGGAGGGTTCGCCATCGTCAGAAAACCCCAGCTGTTGTGAATCATCGGGCGCGCCCGCCACCCAGGCCCAGCAGTGATGCCGCGCGGTCGGGTGTTCGTGCTTTACCTGCTGCACAAAGGCGCGCGCAGCGGCCACCCCATCGGTATGCGCCAGCAGGGTAATAAAGCGGCTCTTTTTGATGGTCTCCTCGCTGAGACTGACGGCCTCAGCGGGAATGTCGTAAGCGTCCATCAGGCCAGATGCAAGTCACGCGTCATGTTTTCGATGCGGCTGGCGTGAATCACCACATTATCCTCAATACGAATGCCCCCGTACGGCTTCAGGGCATCAATCGCCTGCCAGTCAAAGTGCTGACTAAACTTACCGCTGCGCAGCGGCGACAGCAGTGAATCGATAATATAGAAGCCCGGTTCAATGGTCAGCACCATGCCCGGCTGCAGCACCCGCGTACAGCGCAGATAAGGATACTGCGATGGCGCCGCCAGATGCGTGCCGCTGTCGTCCTGCATAAACCCGGCAACGTCGTGCACCTGCAGGCCCAGCGGATGGCCGAGGCCGTGCGGCATAAACGGTCCGGTGAGGTTTTCCGCCACCAGCGTCTCTTCGCTCAGCCCCTGCACCAGTTCAAACTTCAGCAGCAGACGCGCGATGCGCTGATGCATTTGCAGATGGTAATCGGTATAGCGCACGCCGGCTTTCAGCGTGGCGATCAGCGCCAGCTCTTCTTTATTCATCGCAGCAACCATTTCCGCGTAGCGCGTTTTGCTCTGCGCCGCGTAGCTGCGCGTCAGGTCTGCCGCATAGCCAAGATACTCTGCGCCGGCATCTATCAGGAAGCTGTGACGTTTCGCCGGCGGCTGATGGTCAAGCCGGGTGTAGTGCAGCACCGCAGCATGTTCATTCAGCGCGATGATATTGCCATACGGTACATCAATGTCACGGTGGCCGGTGGCGGTCAGATAGGCGAGATTGATATCAAACTCGCTCATGCCGGAGAAGAACGCCTCTTTCGCTGCGCGGTGGCCTGCCACCGCCAGCTTCTGCGCTTCGCGCATACAGGCCAGCTCATAATCCGTTTTGATGCTGCGATGATAATGCAGGAAGTCGATGACACCCTGAGGATTGATTCCTTCACTGCTGATGCCCAGTTGGGTAGCGCGGGACGGCACCGGGCCGATATAGGCCACATTGTCGCGCTGTGCCGGCAACAGCTGAGCGATATCGTCAGCGTTTTTCAGGCCGATGACCTCGACATCCTGGGTCCAGAAGCTGTCCGGCAGTGGCTCGACGTTGTGCCAGTAATCGACCGGCGAGTAGAACCACAGTTTGGGTTTATTCACGCCATCGATCCATAGCCAGCAGTTGGGCACCTGCGTCACCGGCACCCAGGCTTTAAACTGCGGATTCACCTTGAACGGATAGGTATGATCGTCAAGAAAAACGGTCAGCAACTCGCCTGAATGAATCAGCATGGCGTCCAGCTTAAAGCGCGCCAGCACCTGTTGCGCACGCTGCTGCAGCGTTGAGATATGCGCGTGATACAGGGTTTTCAGTGAATCCATGGACTTGTCTCCGATGTCGCGAAAGTGGCGGCAGTGTAGCACAGCCGCGCGGGGGATGCCGTGCTGCGCGCGCTGTGATCGCCGTATCAAATAAGCAAACTCTCGTTTGCAAAAAATTAACATGACACCCACACTCCTGATCATCTGGTATGACCAGATCACCTTTCGCGTTTCAGGAGACGGACATGCTCTACCAAGGCGATACCCTTTCAGTGCACTGGCTTGACGATGGCATCGCCGAGCTGGTTTTTGATGCGCCCGGTTCGGTGAACAAACTTGATACCAAAACCGTCGCCGCCTTAGGCGAGGCGCTGAGCGTACTGGAGCAGCAAAGCACGCTGCGCGGCCTGCTGCTCTCTTCCGCCAAACCGGCGTTTATTGTCGGGGCGGATATCACAGAATTCCTGTCGCTGTTTGATGCGCCCGCTGAGCAGCTTAGCCAGTGGCTGACATTCGCTAACAGCATCTTTAATCGTCTGGAAGATTTGCCGGTGCCAACCATCGCCGCCATCGACGGCTACGCGCTGGGCGGGGGCTGCGAGTGTGTGCTGGCGACCGACTTCCGCGTGGCCACGCCCACCGCGCGCATTGGCCTGCCGGAAACCAAACTCGGCATTATGCCGGGCTTCGGCGGCAGCGTGCGTCTGCCGCGCCTGCTCGGTGCCGATAGCGCGCTGGAGATCATCGCCGCCGGTAAAGATATTGATGGCGCGAGCGCGCTGAAGCTCGGTCTGGTGGATGCGGTGGTCAGCAGCGAGAAGCTGCGCAGCGCGGCGCTGACCATGCTGCAGGATGCCATAGCCCAGGGCAGCTGGCAGGCGCGTCGTGCGCCGAAGCTGGCACCGCTTAAGCTCAGTCCGATTGAAGCCGCGATGAGTTTTACCCTCGCCAAAAGCATGGTGCAGCAAACCGCCGGCAAACACTATCCGGCGCCGATCGCCGCGGTGCGAACCATCGAAGCGGCAGCGGGCTTAGGTCGTGATGATGCGCTGAAGCTGGAAACCGCTGCTTTTGTGCCGCTGGCGCAGAGCGATGTGGCACGCGCGCTGGTCGGCATCTTCCTCAATGACCAGTACGTAAAAGGCCTGGCGAAGAAACACAGCAGCGCGGCCGGCACGCCAGAGCAGGCGGCGGTACTGGGCGCAGGCATCATGGGCGGCGGGATCGCCTGGCAGTCGGCCTGGAAAGGCGTGCCGGTGAAGATGAAAGATATTAATCCGCAGGCGCTGACGCTGGGCATGAATGAAGCCAGCAAGCTGCTTAATAAGCAGCTGGAGCGCGGCAAAATCGACGGTACCAGGCTGGCGAGCGTGCTGGCGAGCATTCAGCCGACGCTGGATTACAGCGGCTTTGATCGCGCCGATGTGGTGGTCGAAGCGGTGGTCGAGAACCCGCAAATCAAAGCCAAAGTGCTGGCTGAAACCGAGCAGCAGCTGCGGGATGATGCCGTGCTGGCCTCGAATACCTCCACCATTCCAATCAGCCAGCTGGCGCAGGCGCTGCAGCGTCCGCAAAATTTCTGCGGCATGCACTTCTTCAATCCGGTGCCGCGTATGCCGCTGGTCGAAGTGATTCGCGGTGCGCAAACTTCTGAAGCCACCATCAGTAAAGTGGTGGCGTGGGCCAGCAAGATGGGCAAAACGCCGATTGTGGTGAATGACTGCCCCGGCTTCTTTGTGAACCGCGTACTGTTCCCCTACTTTGCCGCCTTCAGCCTGCTACTGCGCGACGGCGCGGACTTCCGCCAGATCGATAAAGTGATGGAGAAGCATTTTGGCTGGCCAATGGGGCCGGCGTGGCTGCTGGACGTGGTGGGCATTGATACCGCGCATCATGCACAACAGGTGATGGCGCAGGGCTTCCCGTCGCGGATGCAGAAAGATTACCGCGATGCCATTGATGTGCTGTTCGAAACCAAACGCTACGGCCAGAAAAATGGCCAGGGCTTTTACCGCTGGGAACAGGATAAAAAAGGCAAAGCGCAGAAGCGCGCCGATGCAGATGTCGATGCGCTGCTGGAGCCGGTATGTGAACCGAAGCGGGTATTCAGCGATGAAGAGATCGCCAACCGCATGATGCTGCCGATGCTCAACGAAGTGGTGCGCTGCCTCGAAGAAAACATCATCGCTTCCCCCGCCGAGGCGGATATGGCGCTGGTGTATGGCTTAGGCTTCCCGCCGTTCCGCGGTGGCGCGTTCCGCTATATGGACACGCTGGGCATCAGCAATGTCGTCGATCAGGCTAAACGCTACCTCGCGCTCGGCCCACTGTACGCGCTGCCTGAGCTGCTGGTTCAGAAAGCCCACCAGCATCAGAGCTGGTATCCCGTCGCCCAACCGATTGACGCAGCGGCGCTGCAAACTGCCTGAGGTAATGAACATGGAAAACGTAGTGATTGTTGATGCCGTGCGCACGCCGATGGGCCGTTCCAAAGGCGGCGCCTTTCGCCAGGTGCGCGCCGAGGATCTCTCCGCCCATCTGATGCGCGAACTCCTCAGCCGCAATCCGGCCGTCGATGCCGCCGCGCTGGATGACATTATCTGGGGCTGCGTGCAGCAGACGCTGGAACAGGGCTTTAATATCGCCCGCAACGCCGCGCTGCTGGCGGAGATCCCGCATCGCGTGCCGGCCAGCACCGTCAATCGCCTGTGCGGCTCGTCCATGCAGGCGCTGCACGATGCGGCGCGCGCGATTATGGTCGGCGATGCCCACAGCTGTCTGATTGGCGGCGTGGAACATATGGGCCACGTACCGATGAACCACGGCGTGGATTTTCATCCCGGCCTGGGGCGCACCGTGGCGAAAGCGGCGGGCATGATGGGGCTGACCGCCGAGATGCTGGCGCGCATGCACCACATCAGCCGTGAACAGCAGGATGCCTTCGCGCTGCGTTCACACCAGCGCGCTGCGGCCGCCACTCAGCGCGGTGATTTCAAACGCGAAATCGTGCCGACCTACGGCCACGATGCCGATGGCGTGCTGAAACGCTATGACAGCGATGAAGTGATTCGCGAAGACACCAGCCTTGAAGGCTTAGCCGCGCTGCGTCCGGCGTTCGATCCGGTCAACGGCACGGTTACCGCCGGCAGTTCGTCGGCGCTGTCCGACGGCGCGGCCGCCATGCTGATCATGAGCGAAAGCCGCGCGCGCGAACTGGGGCTGTCGCCGCGCGCACGCATCCGCAGCATGGCGGTGGTTGGCTGCGATCCGTCGATCATGGGTTACGGTCCGGTACCGGCCAGTAAGCTGGCGCTGAAGCGCGCCGGGCTGAGCGTGCAGGATATCGATCTGTTCGAGCTCAATGAAGCCTTCGCCGCGCAGACGCTGCCGTGCCTGAAAGATTTAGGGCTGCTGGAGCAGCTGGATGAGAAAGTGAACCTTAACGGCGGCGCAATCGCACTCGGGCATCCGCTGGGATGTTCCGGCGCTCGTATCAGCACGACGTTGCTGAATCTGATGGAGCGTCGCGATGCACAGTTTGGTCTGGCAACCATGTGCATTGGCTTAGGCCAGGGCATCGCGACGGTATTCGAACGGGTTTAATACGTTGACCACTACACTTGCACGTGTTCCCGCCCAACCGGGCGGGCTTTTTTTTGCAGCGGCACGTGCATGCGCACCGTGTCACGCATCAGATAAAGGCAAACGCATCGCCATACATCTGCGCTTCTAACGCACCACGTTCGGCACAGAAGCGCTCGCGGGCAATTTTTGCCATCTCAAACCGGCCAGCAATATAGATATCGTGTCCGCTCAGGCTGGCATAGTCCTGCATCACCGCGGTCAGCACCGTGCCGCTGCGCCCCTGCCAGTCCTCCGCCGGTTGTTCCACCACCGGAATCACTTTCAGGTTCGGATGCTTCACCGCCAGCGCATTGAGCTCATCCAGATCGTACAGATGTCTCAGCTCGCGGCCGCCCCAGTAGATAGCGATGTCGCGATCCGGCTGCTGCGCCAGCGCGGTCAGCAGAATCGAACGCGCATAGGAGAAGCCGGTGCCGCCGGCAATCAGCACAATCGGCCGCGCGCTGTCTTCACGCAGCCAGGCGTCGCCGTGCGGCATATCTACGGTGATCTGCCGATCGTTTTTGATGCGATCCATCACCGCCATGGCGTACAGGTTCAGTTCTGAGGCACCAATGTGCAGCTCAATGATGTCCTTTTCCATTGGCGTCGATGCCAGCGAAAATGGGCGCTTGTCGCGCTCATCCATCACCACCATCAGATACTGGCCGGCGCGGAAGCTAAAATCCGCCGCCGGAATTAACCGCACGCGGTAAACCGTGTCCGTAATTGCTTCAACCGAAGTCACTTTGCAGCTTAACGTCGTCATAGGTGCCCTTTTTTATGGTTCTCAGCCGCCATCAGCGCTGCGGCGGCTCGGCAAAGATCGCTAACTCATCCCAGATTGCATCAATACGCGCCGTAACCGCAGGATCTTTCACAATCGGCGTCCCCCATTCACGCTGGGTTTCACCCGGCCACTTGTTGGTGGCATCCAGTCCCATCTTCGAGCCAAGTCCGGAAACCGGCGAAGCGAAGTCGAGATAGTCAATTGGCGTGTTTTCTACCAGTACCGTATCACGCGCCGGATCCATCCGCGTGGTGATGGCCCAAATCACGTCGTTCCAGTCACGCGCGTTGACGTCATCGTCACACACAATCACAAACTTGGTGTACATAAACTGGCGCAGGAACGACCACACGCCGAACATCACGCGCTTGGCGTGACCGGCATACTGTTTTTTAATCGTCACTACCGCGAGGCGATAAGAGCAGCCTTCCGGCGGCAGATAGAAATCCACAATCTCCGGGAACTGTTTGATCAGAATCGGCACCAGCACTTCGTTCAGCGCCACACCCAGCACCGCAGGCTCGTCCGGCGGACGGCCGGTGTAGGTGGAGTGATAAATCGGGTTGCGCCGCTGGGTCACGTGCGTCACGGTAAATACCGGGAAGCTGTCTACTTCATTGTAGTAGCCGGTGTGATCGCCGTACGGCCCTTCCGGCGCCATGTCGCCCGGTTCGATGTAGCCTTCCAGCACGATTTCGGCGCTGGCCGGCACTTCCAGATCGTTCGAAACGCACTTCACCACCTCGGTTTTGTTGCCGCGCAGCAGACCGGCAAACGCATATTCCGATAGCGTATCCGGCACCGGCGTCACCGCGCCAAGAATGGTGGCCGGATCGGCGCCCAGCGCTACCGCCACCGGGAAGCGTTCACCGGGATGCGCTTTGCACCACTCCTGGAAATCCAGCGCGCCACCGCGATGCGACAGCCAGCGCATGATCACCCGATTTTTACCAATCACCTGCTGACGATAAATGCCGAGGTTCTGCCGCTCTTTGTGCGGTCCGCGCGAGACGGTTAATCCCCAGGTAATCAGCGGCGCCGCATCGCCCGGCCAGCATTTCATGACCGGGATGCGCGCCAGGTCGACCTCGTCACCGCTGAAAATCTCTTCCTGACACGGCGCATTACGCAGCCGTTTGGTCGGCATGTTCAGCACCTGTTTGAACTGCGGCATCTTATCGAACAGATCGCGGAACCCCTTCGGCGGCTCCGGCTCTTTCAGAAACGCCAGCAGCTTACCCACTTCGCGCAGCGCGCTGACCTCTTCCTGGCCCATACCCATTGCTACGCGCCTCGGCGTGCCAAACAGGTTGCACAGCACCGGCATGCTGTAGCCCTTCGGGTTTTCGAACAGCAGCGCCGGGCCACCGGCCCGCAGCGTGCGGTCGGCGATTTCGGTCATCTCGAGGACAGGATCGATCTCCTGAGTGATGCGCTTTAACTCGCCGCGCTGTTCCAGCAGCGCGAGAAAGTCTCGTAAATCCTGATATTTCATGCGGCGTTAGTCTTCCGGCCAGAGTGAAGCGTCATTATAAGTTTGTTCACGCCAGCGTGTTTGAGTTTCTGCGTCAGGCGGGCTGACAGGAAAACGGCACCAGCGACTGCAGGGCCAGCACATCGTGATAAGCGGCAATCGCTTCACCGTGACGGAACACTTTGAAATCTTCACCGCGCGCGCTGTAGTAGCGCAGACGGTTCTCACTGACGTGCAGGAAGCTGGCTTCACGCAGCGCAATCACCGACTCCTGCGGATTCACCGCGCAGAATTCGGCCAGACGCTCATCACGGGTTTCGCCCATATGGCCGCTGACGTGCGCATCAAGATAGTGAGGATTGATTTGCACCGGGAACAGCCCCAGCGCAGGCAGCACCACGCTGCTGCGTACCGGCATATCATTGGTGGTGCGAATCGACGGTGTCGCCACGTTGCAGCCCGCGCTCCAGCCAACGTAAGGGACGTCGCGCTCGCGCACTGCGCGCTGAATCGCCACGATCAGCCCCTGCTCGTGCAGCATCTGGTTCAGCAGCCAGGTATTGCCGCCGCTCACCAGAATCAGCTCCGCCTGCTCAATGGCCGCAACCGGTGTCTCGAACTCGTGTAACGTGCGCACCGGAATGCCCAGTGACTGAGACAACGCCTGCGCACGCTGGGCGTGATCGTCACGAATAATGGCGTAGGGCACCAGCACCGCCGAGGTGATGCCGCGCTGGGCAATCATCGCGTGCAGCTGCGGATGCGCATAGCTCAGCAGCGGCGCATCGTCGGCCACTTTGCCATTGCTCAGTAAAAACAGTTCCATCAGCCCGTCCTTTTTCTTCGTCTAATGGGTTGGCAGTCTGATACAGATGATCGCCAGACGTCAATTTTCTTGCTGAAAAGCGTTAGTTCGCCGCACCAATCGGAAAATTCGTAGAGATTTTTCTTCTGTGACCGGGTTTCCGGCCGCCGATGCGCTATAACTCTGACAACAGGTTTGTTATTCTTAGCGTCCATTATTTGGGAGCAGTTATGGAATCCTGGTACTTACTCTATTGCAAACGTGGTCAGCTGTTGCGCGCGAAGGAGCATCTTGAGCGGCAGGAGGTGAATTGCCTCAGCCCGATGATCGCTCTGGAGAAGATTGTGCGCGGCAAACGCACCACCGTGAGTGAGCCGCTGTTTCCCAACTATCTGTTTATCGAATTCGATCCGGAAGCGATTCACACCACCACCATCAGCAGCACGCGCGGCGTCAGCCACTTTGTGCGCTTTGGCGCCATGCCCGCGACGGTGCCGTATGAAGTGATCGAAGCGCTGCAAACCGATGCGCCGCAGATCCTGCTGGATCCGGAAACGCCGCAGGTCGGTGATGAAGTGCTGATCACCGACGGCACCTTTGAAGGGCTGCGCGCTATCTTTGCCGAGCCCGATGGTGAAACCCGCTCAATCCTGCTGCTTAACCTGCTGAATAAACAGGTGATGCGCAGCGTGGACAACAAGCAGTTCCGTAAGGTTTAAGCCAGCCTGAATAGCTGACGTGCATTGTGGTCGACGCGTGCCGCCAGTGCGTCTGGCTGTTCACCACGCCAGTGCGCCACCTGCTGAACGATATGCGGCAGAAAGCAGGGTTCGTTACGGCGCGAGGTCGGACGCGGACGCATATCGCGCGGCAGCAGATAGGGCGCGTCCGTCTCCAGCAGCAGACGATCTGCCGGAATCAGCGGCAGCATGTCACGCAGCGCCATTCCGCGCCGTTCATCGCACACCCAGCCGGTAATGCCCACCGATAAGCCCAGCGCCAGGCAGGCTTCCAGCTCGTCACGCGTGCCGGTAAAACAGTGCACCACCGCGCCCACCAGTTTCGGCAGCCACGGCTGCAGCACCGCCAGAAAACGTTCATGTGCCTCACGACAGTGTAAAAACACCGGCAGCTGCAGTTCCGCCGCCAGCTGGAGCTGCGCATCAAACGCGTACTCCTGCTGCTCGTGCGCGGAAAGGTTCCGGTTGAAGTCGAGCCCGCATTCACCAATCGCGACCACCTGCTCGCTGTCAGCCAGGCGGCGCAGCGTACTGGCGGTTTCCGCCGACCACTCGCTGGCATGATGCGGGTGCACGCCGGCGGTCGACCAGCAGTAGCCCGCGTGCCGGGTCGCCAGCTGACGCGCCTGCTGGCTCTCCAGGGCATTGGTGCCGGTAATTAACAGGCCGGTGACGCCTGCTTCGCGCGCGCGTTTTACCACCTGATCGCGATCTTTTGCGAATTGCGTGCTGGTCAGGTTTACACCGATATCAAACATGTTTGCTCCCCATTCCGTCTTAAAGCGACGGATAGAAAAACCGCCCGGCAGGCGGGCGGTTAAGATTCATCATCACCCCATCAGCGGGATGCCCTGCATAAAAGACATCAGGCGTCGGGGTTCTGTTCCTCATCGTCTGCCGCCTGACGTCCTTTACCCACATAGTAGCGGGAGAAGAATACGCCGACTTCAAACAGGCAGTACATCGGAATAGCGAGCAAAGTTTGCGAGAAAACGTCCGGCGGTGTGAGCAACATCCCAACCACAAACGCGCCGACCAGAATATACGGCCGTTTCTTTTTCAGATCGTCCGGGCTGGTAATGCCGGTCCAGCACAGCAGCACGATGGCAATCGGTACCTCAAACGCCACGCCAAACGCCATGAACAGCGTCATGACAAAGTCGAGGTAGTTGGTGATGTCCGTGGCGATGGTGACGCCCTGCGGCGCGGTTTTGGCGAAGAAGCCAAATGCCAGCGGGAACACAATGAAGTAGGCAAAGGCCACGCCGACGTAAAACAGCAGCGTACTGGAGAACAGCAGCGGCATCACCAGGCGGCGCTCATGGCGATACAGCGCGGGGGCGACAAACGCCCAGACCTGATAAAGAATCACCGGCACCGCAAGAAACACCGACACAATGATGGTCAGTTTGATCGGCGTAAAGAACGGTGAGGCCACGTCCGTGGCGATCATGCTGGCACCGGCGGGCATCTGGCTAATCAGCGGCGCTGCCACCGCGTGATAGATGTCGTTGGCGAAGTAAACCAGACACAGGAAGATAACAAACACCGCGATGATGCAGTTCAGCAGACGCTTGCGCAGCTCAATCAGGTGGCTGATGAGCGGTTGGGTATCTTCAACGGCCATGTTTATCGTTCATCTTTTACGGGAGGAGTGGTCGCAGGCGCGACGGAATCGGTGTGGCTGGTGGCTGGTGCAGGCTGCGGCGCCTGCGCCGGGGCGCTGGCCTGATGCGCCGCGCTGGCCGGCGTCACAACGCTGTGCGGCTCAGCGGGCTGCGGTGCGGCAGCGGGCTGTGGCGCAGCAGCGGGCGGCTGATGAATGGTGTTGGCTTCATCTTCCGCTTTTTCGATATCGATGCTCTGCTGCACCGAGCGCTTCATGGAGTCCGCGGTTTTACGCAGCTCTTCCATGGATTGCTTCAGCTCCGGCGACAGCGTGCCACGTCCTGCCTCTTCGACCTTTTTCAGGCTGTCCTGCAGCTCCTGCAGTTTCAGCTCCTGGGCCAGTTCGTTCTGCACATTAGCAGCCAGCGAGCGAATGGCCCGGATCCAGCCAACAACGGTTTTCACCGCAACCGGTAAGCGCTGCGGGCCCAGTACAATCAGCCCGATCACGAACACCAATACCAGTTCACTAAAACCAATATCGAACACAGTTTTACCTTACTTGTCCCGGGCGTCGTCTTTGCTCGCCGGGGTGTGCTGTTTGTCTGCCAGTTTGGCGTTGAAGTCAGCGTCCTGCTCTTTCGGTTGATCCTTTTTATCGTCTTCATCGCTCATGGCTTTTTTGAAGCCGCGAATGGAAGAGCCTAAATCCGAACCCAGGTTACGAAGCTTATTGGTACCGAACAGAAGTACAACAATGACGGCAATGATTAACAATTGCCAAATACTGATACCGCCCATGAGATATGCCTCTAATATTCTGTGAAAAACGGTTAACTGTAACGCACAGAAAGTCCGTTTTTACCCGGACTTAAGCCTGCGACATTACGCGATTTGCACCAGGCAGACAATCAGTTTGTCTTGCGCCAGCCGATGAGCCAGGTGACGATGCCGGCGGCCATTAACAGTGCCGGGAAGAAGTCCCAGTCAGGCCGGCTCAACAGCACCGCGGTGCCACTTAATAACAGTGTAGCCCCGACGCCAAACAGATAACGTGCCTGATGATGCCGGGTGCGCTGCGCGTTTAAATCGGTGACGAGTTTATCGACACTGTGCTGCAATAACTTGTGCTGGCGCATACTGTCGTAAAAAAGCTCCGGCAGCTCCGGCAGTTTCTCCGCCCAGAACGGCGCCTTCTCTTTCACCGCCCGCAGGATGGCCGGAATGCCAATCTGATCCTTAATCCAGTCCTCCAGGAACGGCTTGGCGGTTTTCCACAGATCGAGCTGCGGATAGAGCTGACGGCCGATGCCCTCGATGTACAGCAGGGTCTTCTGCAGCAGCACCAGCTGCGGCTGCACTTCCATATTGAAACGGCGCGCGGTGTTGAACAGATTGAGCAGCACGTGACCAAAGGAGATTTCCGCCAGCGGCTTTTCGAAAATCGGCTCGCACACGGTGCGGATCGCGAACTCAAAATCTTCCACGTTGGTATCCGGCGGTACCCAGCCCGAGTCGACATGCAGCTCGGCCACTTTGCGGTAGTCGCGGTTGAAGAAGGCGATGAAATTTTCCGCCAGGTAGCGCTTATCTTCTTTGTTCAGCGAGCCAACGATGCCGCAGTCAATGCCGATATACTGCGGATCTTCCGGATGCTCGTAGCTGACGAAGATGTTGCCGGGATGCATATCGGCGTGGAAGAAGCTGTCGCGGAACACCTGGGTGAAGAACACCTGCACGCCGCGTTCGGCCAGCAGCTTCATGTTGACGCCGTGCTGCTCCAGCGTGGCAACGTCGGAGATAGGAATGCCGTAAATGCGCTCCATCACCAGCATGGTTTCGCTGCAGTAGTCGGAGAACACTTCCGGCACGTACAGCATGCGGCTCTGGTCAAAGTTGCGGCGCAGCTGAATCGCATTGGCAGCTTCACGCAGCAGATTGAGTTCATCAATCAGCGTTTTTTCGTAGTCGCGCACCACTTCCATCGGACGCAGACGGCGACCGTCCGGCAGCAGACGTGGCACCCAGCGCGCCAGGCGGTAAATCAGCTTCATGTCAGCTTTGATCACCGGCAGGATATCCGGGCGAATCACTTTGATCACCACTTCGCGGCCGTTGGATTTCAGTGTCGCGGTATGCACCTGGGCAATCGAAGCGGATGCCAGCGGTTTGATATCGAAGTCGTCGAACCAGGTTTCCACCGGGCCGCCAATCGAACGCTCAATCTGAGCTTTGGCTTTCACGCCGTCGAACGGCGCCACGCGGTCCTGCAAAATCGCCAGCTCATCGGCAATTTTCGGCGGGAACAGGTCGCGGCGCGTCGAGAGCATCTGACCGAACTTGATCCAAACCGGACCGAGCTGCTCCATGGCCAGACGCAGACGGATGCCCATCTCGGCTTCTTTGTGCCGGTTGGGGATCCAGAAAACACAGCGCCGCCACAGCCGCAGCGGCAGCGTAATGCGCATATGCGGAATCAGTTCATCCAGCCCGTAGGTCAGAAAAACTTTGATAATGAAATATAAGCGCCGAATTTCTCCCAGCGTCATTTCGCCTCCAGCTGTGCCAAACGCGCCTCAAACGCATTAAGCGCACGTTCCAT
Source organism: gamma proteobacterium symbiont of Lampromicra miyakona (assembly GCF_059730895.1). Lineage (NCBI taxonomy): Bacteria > Pseudomonadati > Pseudomonadota > Gammaproteobacteria > gamma proteobacterium symbiont of Lampromicra miyakona. The sequence continues at coordinate 3,895,245 of NZ_AP035932.1, forward strand.
CGCTTCTACCTCCTCACAAAACCACGCCTGCTCCAGCGCCCCCGGTGCCACGCGCCACTCTTCGGTCAGCACCTGCCCCAGATAATCCTGACGGCGGGTGACCTGCTGTTTGAGCTGGGCCAGCGCACGCTGAGCGGCCTGGCTGATGCCCTGTGCCGCAATGTCGCCCACCCACGGCGCGAGATATTCGGCCGGGTCGAGTTCAGCCAGATCCATCAGCGCGGAGAATTGCTGTACCACCTGCAGATCGCCTTCCACGTCCAGCTCACCGCTGCGAATCAGGCTGGTCAGCTGCTGACGATCGCGCAGCTTAGGCAGCGTGCTGAAACGCAGGCTGACGCTGCAGTCGCTGCGGTCCTGCCAGTCACTCAGCACATCCAGCTGGTTTTCACTGAACACCAGCACCAGCGGAAAATCCAGCTCCTGCAGGCGCAGCAGCAGGACTTTGCCGGCCAGACGCTGGCGTGCGGTTTTCAGGCTGCGATCGCGGTACAACACACGGTTCAGGGCGGTCTCAAGACCGCCGGTGATGAGAGGGGTAAAAGTCATGATTAATCAGAACTTAAAGCCACGATGCAGCGCCACAATGCCGCCGGTCATGTTGTAGTAGCTGGTATTTTCAAAGCCAGCGTCGTTCATCATCGCCTTCAGGGTTTCCTGATCCGGATGCATACGAATCGACTCCGCCAGGTAGCGATAGCTCTCCGCGTCTTTTGCCACCAGCTGGCCGATGCGCGGCAGAATGTGGAAAGAGTAAGTGTCGTAGGCTTTGCTCAGCGGATCGAAAACCGGTTTAGAGAACTCCAGCACCAGCAGACGGCCGCCCGGCTTGAGCACGCGGAACATCGACGCCAGCGCCTTCTCTTTTTCGGTCACGTTACGCAGGCCGAAGGAGATGGTGATGCAGTCGAAATAGTTATCCGGGAACGGCAGCGCTTCTGCGTTAGCCTGCACGTAGCTGACGTTGCCGGTTACGCCGAGATTGCGCAGCTTTTCGCGTCCCATCTTCAGCATTGAGCTGTTGATGTCCGCCAGCACCACCTGACCGGTTTCACCGACCAGGCGCGAGAATTTTGCCGTCAGATCGCCGGTACCGCCGGCCAGATCCAGGACGCGCTGACCGCGGCGCACGCCGCTGCTGTCGATGGTAAAACGCTTCCAGACGCGATGGATGCCGAACGACATCAGATCGTTCATCAGGTCATATTTCGCCGCGACGGAGTGAAACACGTCCGCGACTTTATCGGCCTTTTCACTTTTGGCGACGGTCTGAAAGCCAAAATGGGTAGTTTCCTGCTGTGATTCATCTGCCATCGGTTTTACCTGTTCCACAAACAATACTTCCCGAAGTGTATCAGAGTCGGGCGATCCGAGCACGCCACCGGCGTGTTATTCGTTGATGCGGCGCAGGGAAGCGGCGGAAGAATCTGCCGCATTTTCAGCGGGCTCGCTGTCATCGGCCCATGTATCATCCGCCGCGTCGGGCTGCGCCTGCTCTGCCAGTTGCGGGTTGATGGGCCGTTTGATCTCCACGCCAAGCGCACGAAACGACTCACTCTGGGCGATCAGATTGCCGCGCCCCTGCGCCAGCTTTTTCATCGCCAGCTGATAACTCTGCTGCGCTTTGTCGAGGCTATGCCCGATGCCGCTCATGTCATCGACAAACAGCCGCATCTTGTCGTACAAGCGCGCAGCGCGGTCGGCGATGCGCTGGGCATTACGGCTCTGATGCTCATAGCGCCACAGATTATTGATGGTGCGCAGCGCCACCAGCAGCGTGGTCGGGCTGACCAGCATAATGTTTTGCTGCAGCGCTTCGCTGATCAACTCCGGCTGACGATCGATCGCCAGCAGAAACGCCGGTTCGACCGGAATAAACATCAGCACATAATCCAGCGAGCGTAAACCGGGCAATTGTTGATAATCTTTACGCCCCAGTAGCCGGATATGGCCGCGCACCGCGTTGATGTGCTCCTGAATCGCCTGTTCGCGCGTCAGCTCGTCGTCGGCGTTGAAGTAGCGCTCATAGGCAATCAGCGTCATTTTGGCGTCAATTACCACATCTTTACCCTGCGGCAGACGCACAATCACATCCGGTTGCATACGGCCCTGCTGCTCCAGCTGCACACTGACCTGGGTCTGGTACTCGTAGCCTTCGCGCAGGCCTGAGGCCTCCAGCACCCGGCTGAGCACCACTTCGCCCCAGTTGCCCTGAATTTTATTGTCGCCCTTCAGCGCTTTGGTGAGGTTGATCGCTTCCTGCGCCATCTGCGCGTTGAGCTGCTGCAACTGGCGAATTTCGTGCGCCAGCGTGTGGCGTTCACGCGCTTCCTGGCCGAAGCTATCGTTGACCTGGCGACGGAAGCCATCCAGCTGTTCGCGCAGCGGGCCGATCAGGCTGTTGAGGCTCTGCCGGTTCTGCTCGTCGACGCGTTTTCCGCTGTTTTCGAAGATTCGGTTGGCGAGGTTTTCAAACTGCGCACTCAGGCGCTGTTCGCTGTTGGTCAGCAGACGCTGCTTCTCCTCAGCGGCGAAACGCGTCTCTTCTAATCGAATGGTGACTTCCCGCAGTTCGGCTTCCTGCGCGCTGTTAACTTCCAGCTGATTACGCAACTCGCGGCTGAGCTGTTCACTCTCGGCCCGCCAGTAATCCAGCTGCTGCAGGCGCTCCTGCGCGCCGCTTAGCGTGCCGTGTAGCTGGCGCAGCTCCTGTTCGCGCTGCTGCAGTTGCTGTTGCAGCTGTTCCAGCTGCTGCTGCTGACGCTGCTGCGCCTGTTCCAGCAGGCGGCGTTCGGTGGTGAAGCTGGCGTGCTGATGGCCGGCGCGCAGCTGGGCAATAATCCAGCCAATGCCCAAACCGGCCAGCGCCAGCGCGCCGCTGATGATAAGTTGCTGATCCATAATCCCCCCGCGGATCGTCTCGCTGAGGAGAAGGTAGAGCGCCACTGTATGAATGTCCAGAACATTCATGGCAACCCGCGGATTTTATCGCGGGCGCGATGGGCACCGTCCGGGCAACTACAGGGCGCGTACGGTCAGGTCGCCGGCTTTCCAGGCGTCAATCAGGAAAAACGGCATCGGCAGCACCCATTCGCTGTCGCTTTTCACCTTCGCCGGATAGCACCAGCTGTTGCCGCCGTAAGTCAGCTCCACCTGCTGCTGGCCATTTTCGGCGTTGGCCACTTTGCCGGCCATGCTGGCGAAACCGGCATTGCTGCCGACGTGGAAGCTGTCGGTCTGCCAGCGAATCGGCGCATGCGCCGGCCACGGCTGCGCGTGGTGGAAGTGAAAGATATCGTCGTGATTGAGGATGCTGTCGCGCACCGTCGGCCACAGCGCTACCTTGAGGAAGTACTGGTCGGTAAAGCGCTCGCTGCCGTCATACTGCGCGATAAAGTCGCGCATCTGCTGCTCTACGTTGTGAAACACGCCGTGACAGCCGCCCCACATACCGGCCAGTAACAGCTCGGTGTGCGAGTAATAATCGCGCATGTGGTGGAACCAGAATGGCGAAGCCAGCCAGGCGTCGACGGCCGCTACTTCGCGCTCTGACAGCAGCGAATCCGCATCCCGTACGATGTAGCGTTTTACGCTGGCATCGTCCATCACCAGAAAGCGCCACAGCGTAGGGAAAATGGTTTTCTCCTGCGACATATCAACCAGCTGGGTGTTTGGCTGGGTCAGGCGCTGCCACACGTGCTGCGGCACACTATCGTCGAGATAGATGCGGCACATCCAGTCCGGATAGAGCTCGCGCGCCACCTCAACGTTTTTAATCAGGGTTTCGCAATAGCGCGGCTGACCGCCATACAGGCTGAAGGAGATGATATTTTCTGCCGGATTGCTGCGGTTAATCGGCGCAGGCGCCGGTGCGGGAAAAGTCGCTTTCGCGCCCTGACTGAAACGCATGTCAGATTGGGTGAGCGATTCCAGTCCATAACGCGCCACTTCATCTGTCTTATCCAGCCAGCCACACACTTCCGTCAGGCCATCCAGCCAGGTTTCCGACGCCTGCGCGCGCTGCGCCGCCGGTGCCTGATAGATTTTCTGGTAAATCTTGTAGGATTTTTTATGTTCGCCGACGCGCATCAGCGTCAGCGCGTAGTCGCTGAGCACCTGCATCTGGTTAGGCATGACGCGCAGCACTTCTTCGCAGCACTGGCGCGCCAGAGGATAATCTGACGCGGCCATTGCCTGACGAAACCGCGCGGCGGCACTCTCAACGCGGGCCTGCATTGCAGCAGGGCGGCTGGTAAAACCCGGACGTGGGACAGAGATCGTTTTGCGCATAGGAAATTTCTCAGAATCGGCTGAAATTGCGCGCATTCTAATCAGGCAATTGCTGAGCTCCCTATAAGCCTGGTCTCGAAATCATTCCCTGACTGGCGCGCTAAAGTAAGCGACGCGCGGCATCCACCACAATTTTCACCGCATCGCTTTCTGTCTGCTTCATAGTGGCCGCATCCGGGATCTCTTTTTGCGTGCGATTCACGATGACGCCAGCCACCATGCCGGCACGCAGTCCCTGACTGGCGCACATGGTTAACAGTGTAGCGGATTCCATTTCATAGTTAAGTACGCCCATTTGCTGCCACTCTTTCATCGAGCCCTGGAAGCGGCTCACTACGCGTCCGGAGAAGGTGTCGTAGCGCTCCTGGCCAGGATAGAAGGTGTCTGACGAGGCAGTGACACCAATATGCGTGGTCGCACCGCAGGCTTCTGCCGCGGCCACCAGCGCGGTGGTGCAGGCGAAATCAGCCACCGCCGGGAATTCCATCGGCGCAAAGTGCAGGCTGGCACCGTCCAGACGGACCGAGGCGGTGGTCACCAGCACATCACCCACGTTGATGTGTGGCTGAATCGCGCCGGTGGTACCCACACGCAGGAAGGTACGCACGCCCAGCTGCGCCAGCTCTTCAACGGCGATAGAGGTGGACGGACCGCCGATGCCGGTGGAACAGACGACCACCGCTTTGCCGTCGATCTCCGCCAGCCAGGTGGTGAATTCACGATGCGACGCGAGGTGCTGTGGATTCTCCATCAGCGCTGCGATTTTCTTCACGCGCTCCGGATCGCCAGGAACAATCGCCAGCGTGGCTCCTTTCAAATCGGCTTTGGTGATGCCAAGGTGGAAAACGTCAGACTGGGCCATATCAGACTCCTGGAAGATAAGGGGGAATAAGCGCGCCACTTTACGTCAGCGGCCCGGATAAATATGTGACTGAATTCACTATCAATAATGAAAGTTACATTGAACTAAATATATTGTGTGACTCTAATCACATATTAGCGGTCTGCTGCGCTGAATTGCTACAAGCGGTGCTGTGTAACCGTAAAAGGCAGTGTTAATAGAGAAGCAGATCAGGTTAACCATCCCCCGTACCCTACGCCAGCCTTGCCGTAAGGCCAGGCTATAGTTACGTGATTGCGCACTTGCTAGCACGGAGAGAACCATGAAAACCGAAGACAATATGGCACAAAAATCCGCCACCGACGGCTTTGCGCCAGCGGTGCAGCCCACCGCAGCCAGCACCATCATTACCGCCAGCGATGCCATTCACGCGGGCGAGACGTCCGTGCCGAGCCAGGGTGAGAACCTGCCGGCTTATTATGCTCGTCCGCAACAGTTTAGCGGCACGCTGCCGGTCGTGCTGGTGGTGCAGGAAATTTTCGGCGTGCACGAGCACATCCGCGATCTGTGCCGCCGTCTGGCACTGGAAGGCTATCTCGCCGTGGCGCCGGAGCTCTATTTCCGCGAAGGCGATCCCAACGATTACAACGATATCCCTACCCTGTTCAAAGAGCTGGTGAGCAAAGTGCCGGATTCGCAGGTACTGTCGGATCTCGACCACGTGGCCAACTGGGCGGCGCGCCACGGCGGCGATATCCGTCGTCTGGCGATCACCGGTTTCTGCTGGGGCGGTCGCATCAGCTGGTTGTTTGCCGCCCATAATCCGCAGGTGCGCGCCGCCGCCGCCTGGTACGGTCGCCTGGAGGGCGAGAAAACGCTGAAGCAGCAGAAACATCCTATTGATATTGCAGTGGATTTGAATGCACCGGTGCTGGGACTGTACGGTGGCCAGGATGAAAGCATTCCACTGGAGAGTATCGATAAGATGCGCCAGGCCCTGCACGCGGCCAATGCCAAAGCCGAGATTGTGGTGTATCCGGAAGCTGGTCACGCCTTCAACGCCGACTATCGTCCGAGCTACCACGCCGATTCCGCACAGGATGGCTGGCAGCGCATGCTGGCGTGGTTTAAGCAGTATGGCGTCGCGCCGAACGCAGAATAAAAAAGGGGCGCCAGCGCGCCCCAACTCAACAACACAACGTATTATCCTGCCATCAAACGGTTTCGGCGCGCAGCTTCTGCGCCGCTTTCACCATGTTGGCCAGCGCCTGACGCGTTTCACTCCAGCCACGCGTTTTCAGGCCGCAGTCCGGGTTCACCCACAGACGCTGCTGCGGAATACTCTGCGCCGCTTTGCGCAGCAGATCTTCCATCCATTCCACGCTCGGTACGTTGGGTGAGTGGATGTCATACACGCCCGGCCCGATTTCGTTCGGATACTCAAACGCTTTAAACGCATCCAGCAGATCCATATCAGAACGTGAGGTTTCGATAGTGATCACGTCGGCGTCCAGCGCGGCAATCGAATCCATGATGTCGTTGAACTCGCAATAACACATGTGGGTGTGAATCTGCGTCTCGTCCTGCGCCACCGCAGCGTTGAGGCGGAACGCGTCCACCGCCCAGCGCAGGTAGGCTGCCCAGTCAGACTGATGCAGCGGCAAGCCTTCACGCAGCGCCGGTTCGTCAATCTGAATGATGCCGATACCGGCTTTTTCCAGGTCCTGCACTTCGTCGCGCAGCGCCAGCGCAATCTGTTTTGCGATGGTTTCGCGCGTCACGTCCTCCCGCGGGAACGACCAGCACAGGATGGTGACCGGTCCGGTCAGCATGCCCTTCACCGGTTTGTCGGTCAGCGACTGCGCATACTTTGCCCACTCGACGGTGATCGGCTGCGGGCGGCTGACGTCCCCGATGATCACCGGCGGCTTAACACAGCGCGAGCCGTAGCTCTGTACCCAGCCGTTCTGCGTGAAAACAAAGCCGTCGAGGTTTTCGCCGAAGTACTCCACCATGTCGTTACGCTCGGCTTCGCCGTGCACCAGCACATCAAGCCCCAGACGCTCCTGCTCCGCAATCGCCTGCCGGATGTGTTCCGCGATACCGGTGCGGTAGTGGCCGCCGTCAATGTTGCCTTTTTTGAAGTCGAGGCGCAGGCCGCGAATCTCGGTCGTCTGCGGGAAAGAACCGATGGTAGTGGTGGGCCACGCTGGCAGGTTAAAGCGCTGACGCTGCGCCTGAGCACGCACGGTGTAGCTGCTGTTGCGCTCAGTGTCTCTGGCCTGGATTTGCGCCAGACGCTGCGCCACGGCGGGGTTGTGCACGCGAGCAGAGTTTGCCCGGGCGCGAATCGGCGCGCTCCAGGCGTGCAGCGCAGCGGCATCGTGCTGGTTCAGCGCCTGACTCAGCAGCGACAGCTCCGTACACTTCTGTAACGCAAAGGCGAACCAGCTTTTTACCTCGTCGTCGAGGCGGGTTTCCACGCTCAGATCAATGGGGCTGTGCAGCAGCGAACAGGAGGAACCGATCCACAGCTGCTGACGCTGGCCGGTCAGCGGCTGCAGGCGCTCAAACCAGCGGGTGAGATCGGCGCGCCAGACGTTACGACCATTGATTACCCCCAGCGACAGCAGCCAGTCCGCCGGGATCTGCTGGTTGAGCTGCTGGAGATCGTCTTTGCCGTGCACCAGATCAACATGCAGGCCCTGCACCGGCAGCGTTTTGATGACATCAAGATTCTGACCAATGCTGTCGAAGTAGGTGGTCAGCAGCAGTTTCACTTCGCCCTGTAGCGCGTCGTACGCCGGTTTAAACGCCTCGCGCCACGCCTGCGGCAGCTCCAGCGCCAGCGCCGGCTCATCAATCTGCACCCATTCGATGCCGCGCTGACGCAGTTCTGCCAGCACCTGACGGTACACCGGCAGAATGGCCTGCAGCAGCGACAGGCGGTCAAAGGCGTCACCTTTCACCTTACCCAGCCACAAATAGGTCACCGGCCCCAGCAGCACCGGTTTGATGGTGTGGCCGAGCGCCAGCGCTTCATCCACCTCGTCCAGCAGCTGCGTCCAGCTGAGACGGAACTGCTGACCCTGGGTAAATTCCGGCACGATATAGTGATAGTTGGTGTTAAACCATTTGGTCATCTCTGCTGCCGCCGCAGGTTCGCCGCTGGGCGCCCGACCGCGGCCGATGCGGAACAGGGTGTCGAGGTCAATCGAGCCGTCTTTATTCTGGTGCCGTGCCGGTACGTTACCGAGCAGCAGACTGGTGGTCAGTACGTGATCGTACCAGGCAAAATCGCCGACCGGCAGCAGATCAACACCGGCGTCTTTCTGCTGCTGCCAGTGACGGGCGCGCAGTTCACGACCCACCGCCAGCAGTTCGTCCTGTGAGCTGTTCCCGGCCCAGTAGCTTTCCTGCGCTTTTTTCAGTTCGCGGCGCAGTCCGACGCGAGGGAAACCGAGAGTATGGTTCAGAATGGTCATGTGAGATTCTCCAGAAGTTGTTCGCTGTGCGACAGTCGCAGCAACCGATTTACGTTCATCCAGCGGGCAATCCTGCCGTGCGCTGAGCGTGTTAGCTGGACAAAGGTAAAGTGGCCGTCGCGTCTGCCTGAGATGTTTAGCCGTCCAGATGTTTACACCGCTATAATCTGCGGGTACTGTATGTGTCTCAAGCGCAATTTGTTCAATCTCGATGTGAAGGACTCTCATGATCGAACTCAAACACCTGCGGACGCTGCAGGCGTTACGGCACACCGGCTCGCTGGCTGCCGCCGCCGCCCAGCTTCATCAGACGCAATCGGCGTTGTCTCACCAGTTCAGCGACCTGGAACAGCGGCTGGGCTTCCGGCTGTTCGTGCGTAAGAGCCAGCCGCTCCGTTTTACGCCGCAGGGAGAGATTCTGTTGCAGCTGGCGGAGCAGATTCTGCCGCAGATCCAGCAGGCGCTGCAGGCCTGTCATGAGCCGCATCAGACCACGTTGCGCATCGCTATCGAATGCCACAGCTGCATCCAGTGGCTGACGCCGGCCCTGAACAATTTCCGTCAGAGCTGGCCGCAGGTAGTGATGGACTTCAAATCCGGCGTGACCTTTGATCCGCAGCCGGCGCTGCAGCAGGGCGAACTGGACGTGGTGCTGACGTCCGATATTCTGCCGCGCAGCGGTTTGTTCTATGCGCCGATGTTTGATTTTGAGGTGCGGCTGGTGCTGGCGCCGGATCACCGTCTGGCGCAGCTGGCCCACATCACGCCGGAAGATTTGGCCGATGAGGTGCTGATGATCTATCCGGTACAGCGTCAGCGGCTGGACGTGTGGCGTAACTTCTTACAGCCAGCCGGCGTCAGCCCGGCGCTGAAGAGCGTGGATAATACGCTATTGCTGATCCAGATGGTGTCGGCCGGCATGGGCATTGCCGCGCTGCCGCACTGGGTGGTAGAGAGCTTTGAGCACCAGGGGCTGGTGGTGACGCGCACGCTGGGCGACGGATTGTGGAGCCGTTTATACGCGGCGATGCGCGACGGCGAGCAGCGGCAGCCGGTGCTGGAGGCCTTTGTGCGCTTTGCCCGTCAGCACGCTTGCGAGCACCTGCCTTACGTGCGCGATGCCTCGCGCCCCGGCTCCCTGCAGCCGGTCTCGTCCTGATGCCGCGGGCGGCCAATGTCGCCCGTGCTGTTATCCCTGCCCTGCCTGCTCTATAATGCGCCGCCTTAACCGCTACCGGAGAGTTTCACCATGACCAATAACGATGTGCTGCGCAGCGTGCGCTATATGCTGGATTTGAGCGACAGCAAAGTGGTGGAGATTTTTGCGCTGGCGGGCAGTGAAGTACCGCGTGAAGATGTGCAGGCGTGGCTGAAGAAAGATGACGATGAGGCGTTTCGTAAACTGCCGGATGTGCTGATGGGTTACTTCCTCAACGGTCTGATTTTCTACCGTCGCGGCAAAAGCGAAGACGCACCGGCCCCGTCGGTTGAGCGCCGCATGAACAATAATATCTTTCTCAAGAAGTTACGCATCGCCTTCGCGCTGAAAACCACCGATATCCCGGATATCTTATTGAAGGCTAACTTCAAGGTGTCACAGGCTGAGATCGGTGCGATTTTCCGTAACCCGGATCATAAAAATTATCGCGAGTGCGGTGACCAGATTCTGCGTAACTTCCTGAAAGGCTTAACGCTGATTCAGCGGCCATCGACACCCGCGAAAAAAAGCTAAGCGCCTGAATCGCCGCTTTTGGCCGTGTGTCCCAGTACCCAGCGTTTATGCACGTACAGGGAAGCAAAAATCACTATCGCCCCGGCGATAAAGCTCGGCCAGTGCGGCTTCTCCTGCCAGATCGCCAGGTTAACCAGTAATCCTGCCGGCACGTGCATATTGTTCATAATGCCCAGCGTCCCGGCATCGACCTGGGTCGCGCCGTAGTTCCACATGAAGTAACCCAGCCCGGACGCGACCACGCCCAGCCACACCAGCACGCCCCACTGCAGCGTGGTGGTCGGCAGCTTGTGCGGATTGCCCCAGATGCACCAGGCGATCACCGCGATCAGCACTGCGCCGAGATAGAACCACGAGAACGCGGTGTGCTGCGGCATCGGGCGCACTTCCTGCAGGCGCTTATAGCCCACCATGCCAATCGCAAAGCAAATGTTAGCCGCCTGCACCAGCAGCAGTCCGAACCAGAAATCATCGCTGACTTTGTCGTAGCGGATAATGGCCGCACCGAGCACCGCCAGCAGCGCGCTAAAGGCATAGCCAATGCGCAGCGGGCGCTTGCTGAGCAGGTCATAAATCAGCGTGACATACAGCGGCGTCATCACCGTAAACAGCAGGAATTCCGGCACGCTGAGATAGAGATAAGCCTCGAAGCTGATCAGATACATGATGCCTAATTGCAGCATGCCCACCAGAATATAGAGCAGCAACGTTGAAGCGCGGTAACCGCGCCAGCGCAGAAACGGCAGAAAGACCAGCGCCGCCAGGCCTAAACGCATCAGCACCGAGAACCAGGTATCCACCTGCCCCGCCAGATACTCCCCGATTAAACTAAAAGAAAAAGCCCACAGAATGGTGGTAACGATCAGCAACAGCACGGTTATGCATCCTAAAGTTCAACACTGGCGCTAGTGTAAACAAACTACAGCGCGCTGGCGGGATAATCTGGTTGACATGTGATGAAATTAAACACGATCGCATCTTCGCTGCCCGGTCAGCAGGCACGTGTTCGCATGGCGGGTTGACCGATGGGCGGCGATTTTTATGAGGCAGCGCGCCGTTTTCTCTGACACAAATGCGCGAAATCCAACATTTACTGGTTTATATCGCTCTTTATTGTCATAAAACTGTAACATATGTGTCACACGTCACAGTAACTGCGCGTAACCATCACTATTCTGTGCGCGAAATGGAAAGGTTGCTTTCTGTTCGCTGTCGTACTTTTTTTGCCCCAACCTGCTGGGAATCGATAACTATATTGCGCCCTTGGAGGGCCATTCTGATGTTGAGTATTTTTAAACCTGCACCACACCAGCCCCAGGTGGCGGACGATCGCGTCGATCCGCTCTATCGTCGTCTGCGCTGGCAGATCTTCTTCGGCATTTTCTTTGGCTACGCCGCCTATTATCTGGTGCGCAAAAACTTTGCGCTGGCGATGCCTTACCTGGTCGAACAGGGCTTTTCCCGCGGCGACCTTGGCTTTGCCCTCTCCGGCATCTCCATCGCCTACGGTTTTTCCAAATTCATCATGGGATCGGTCTCGGATCGCTCCAACCCGCGGGTCTTTTTGCCCGCCGGCCTGATTCTCGCCGCCGCAGTGATGCTGGTGATGGGCTTCGTGCCGTGGGCAACCTCGAGCATCATGGTGATGTTCGTGCTGCTGTTTCTGTGTGGCTGGTTCCAGGGCATGGGCTGGCCACCGTGCGGACGCACCATGGTGCACTGGTGGTCGCAAAAAGAGCGCGGCGGCATTGTGTCGGTATGGAACTGCGCGCACAACGTGGGTGGCGGCATTCCTCCGCTGCTGTTCCTGCTCGGCATGGCGTGGTTTAACGACTGGAAAGCCGCGCTCTATATGCCGGCGTTTGGTGCCATCCTCGTCGCCATCATCGCTTTTGCGCTGATGCGCGATACGCCGCAGTCGTGCGGTCTGCCGCCGATTGAGGCATGGAAGAATGACTATCCGCCGGATTACAGCGAGAACCACGAACAGGAGCTGACGGCGAAGCAGATTTTCATGCAGTACGTGCTGCCGAATAAGCTGCTGTGGTACATCGCGCTGGCCAACGTGTTCGTTTATCTGCTGCGCTACGGCATCCTCGACTGGTCACCAACCTATCTGAAAGAGGTGAAGCACTTCACGCTGGATAAATCCTCGTGGGCCTATTTCCTGTACGAATACGCCGGGATTCCGGGCACGCTGCTGTGCGGCTGGATGTCGGACAAGGTATTCCGCGGCAATCGCGGTGCCACCGGGGTGTTTTTCATGACGCTGGTGACCATCGCCACCATCATTTACTGGCTGAACCCGCCGGGCAATCCGGGCATAGATATGATCTGCATGATCGTCATTGGCTTCCTGATCTACGGTCCGGTGATGCTGATTGGTCTGCACGCGCTGGAGCTGGCACCGAAAAAAGCGGCCGGCACTGCGGCAGGCTTTACCGGTCTGTTCGGCTATCTCGGCGGATCGGTGGCGGCCAGTGCGATTGTCGGTTACACCGTGGATTTCTTCGGCTGGGACGGCGGTTTCTTAGTGATGATTGTCGGATCGGTGCTGGCGGTGGTGTTACTGCTGCTGACCATGGTCAGCGAGCATCGCCACAAGCAGCAGCAGGCATAATCTGAGCGGGCCGGTGCATACCGGCCCGTTTTATTCAGGCGAGAAATAATTTACGCAGCGTCTGCGGCACCGCGTCGTCGGCGTTGCTGCCAATCACTTCCAGCGTCGGCAGGGTATCTTTCAGGCGCTGATGGGCGTTACGCATGATGCAGCCTTTGCCCGCCATACTCAGCATCTCGACATCATTCATGCCGTCGCCAAACGCGATGCACTCTTTCAGCGAATAGCCAAGCTGTTTCGCCACCGCTTCCAGCGCGTGCCCTTTCGAGACGCCACCAGCCATCACCTCCAGACAGGTGGGCAGCGAGAAACTGACGTTAACCCGGTCACCCCAGCGCGCTTCAATCGCCTGTTCCAGCGGAACCAGATGCTCCGGATCGTCGCAGGTGAAGAACACTTTGCTGATGCCATCGGTGGCCAGCATGCCGGGCTGATACACCTGATAGGTGAACACCGATTCCTGGAAAAACTCCGCTTCCTGCGGATTATGGCGGCTGATGTGCCACTCATCGTCGCGGTAAACGTGCGTCAGGATTTTCTCATCGTGATACTTCAGGCCATACAGCTCGCTGGCGATATCGCTGTCCAGATTGTGGCTGAACACCAGTTCGCCGTCGGCATTGTGCACGCGCGCGCCGTTTGAGGTGATCATATACGCCGGAATGCCGAGCTTATCGCGCATCTGACCGACGTCGATGTAGTGGCGTCCGGTGGCAAAGATAAAATGCACATCGCGCGCCACCAGTTCCTGCAGGGTGGTGCGGGCAAACGGCGTCAGACGATGTTGCGGAGAAAGCAGCGTGCCATCCAGGTCGGATGCAACGATGTGGTACATGTAGGCCTCTGGTATTGATGTCTAAGAATACATTAGTCACGGTGGCGCTGATAAAAGTCGACCACCGCATTGAGCGCTTCGGCGCGCATGGCGTCTGTTTCAAACAGGATCTCGTGACGCGCGCCCTGAATGATGTAAGGCGTGGTGCCTTCCACCGCATGTCCCGCTGCCGCCATGGCCTCACAGAACAGATCCTGCGCGCGGTTATCCACCACATCGTCTTCACTGGCCTGCAGCAGCAGAATCGGTGTCGTAATCTGCGCCACCTGATTAAGGATATGGCGTCCGGCCTGAATCCCTTCCCGCACCCAGTGATAGGTGGGGCCGCCGACGCGAATCGCCGGATCGTCAGCGTAAAAGCGCAGATTGCGACGATAGCGTTCGCGACTGTGCGTCAGCCGGTTAATGCCAAACGGGCTGGCGCGCCAGCGTCCGGTGCCCAGCGCGTAGCCGTCGCGCAGCGCGGGCAGCTTTTCCGCCCAGTCGAGAATGCGGTGCGCCAGAAACGGCGGCAGCGGCAGCACGATACCAAACATCGGCGCACAAAACACCGCCGCGTGGAAGGCCTGCGGCTGACGCGCCAGGAACAGCGCCACAATTGCGCCGCCCATCGAGTGCGCCAGCACGTAGCGCTGCTGATAGTGATGGCTGACGATCTCTTTCAGATACAGCGTTTCCAGATCGTCGACATAATCGCTGAACTCCACCACGTGACCGCGATGCGAATCGGCCAGCAGCCGGTCTGAACGCCCCTGACCGCGATGGTCGATAATCACCACATCGTAGCCGCAGTGGAACAGGTCATAGGCCAGCTCGGGGTATTTGATGTAGCTTTCAATGCGTCCGGGCACAATCAGGATGACACGCCGGTGTTGCGGTGAGGTGAAGCGCACATAGCGAATGGTCAGATTGCCCACGCCGCTGAATTCACACTCTTCACGCTGACGCCAGAAGTCGAGCAGCGGACCGGTAGCAAAGGCTGAAAAAGCGTGCTCACGTCCGAGCCAACTCTGTTTATGCTGCTGCATCCGTCCCCCTGAAAAAACGTCAAACGCGGCTCTGCACTTAATAGCGCAGCGCGATTTTCTGGCGTATTGTGTCACACTTCACTCTCTTCAGGGAATGTCACCCATGACCATTGAATGGTGGTTAACCTACCTGTTAACCACGACCATCCTCAGCCTCTCGCCTGGTTCCGGCGCGATCAACACCATGAGCACCGGCATCAGCCACGGCTATCGCGGTGCGGCAGCCTCAATTACCGGATTACAGCTGGGTCTCGCCGTGCATATTGTGCTGGTGGGCGCCGGTCTGGGCGCGCTGTTTTCGCAGTCGGTGCTGGCGTTTGAGGTACTGAAATGGGCGGGCGCGGCCTATCTGGTGTGGCTTGGCATTCAGCAGTGGCGCTCAGCGGGCGGAATCGATCTCAATGCGGTGGCGAAAGCGATGCCGCGTCGTCGTCTGTTTCAGCGCGCGCTGCTGGTGAATCTCACCAATCCAAAGAGCATTGTGTTTCTCGCCGCGCTGTTTCCGCAGTTTATCGTGCCGCACCAGCCGCAGCTGATGCAGTATCTGGTGCTCGGCGTGACCACCATCGTGGTCGACATCATTGTGATGATTGGTTACGCCACGCTGGCGACGCGCATTGCTGGCTGGATCAAAGGTCCGAAGCAGATGAAGCTGCTGAACCGGGTGTTTGGTGGCTTGTTTATGGCGGTCGGCGCACTGCTGGCCAGCGCACGTAAAATGGCGTAACGATTTGCACTGATCGTAGCGGCACGCTTTATCGCGCCCAGTTGAAACGCGCAATAAATTGCGCCGCTACGGTTCGGGATCTTATCGGGAGATGATGAGGTGAATACCAAACCCGGCAAACAGCACGCCCGCCATACCGTCCACCCACTTCGCCATCCGCTGATACTTATCGCGCATCCACGGCAGGGCAAAAATCGCCGCCACCAGGGTAAACCAGGCAAAGGTTTCACCGACGATCAACAGGAACAGGCCCCAGCGCTCAATCGCGCCCACATCGTTACCCACGAACAGTGAAAACACACTGCCGAAGTAGATGATGGCTTTCGGGTTAGACAGGTTGGTGAGAAACCCTTTGAGGAAGCTCATGCCACGCTTTGGCAGCTCAACCACCGGCGCTTCCGTATGAGGTTGCTTGTGACGCTGACGCGCCGAGCGCAGCAGCTGCCAGCCCATCCACAGCAGATACAGCCCGCCACCGACCATGATGATTTCATGCAGCCACGCCATTTTCTCCAGGATCAGATGCAGGCCCATCAGCGCGACACCGGCCCAAATCACAATCCCCAGCGTAATGCCGAGCACGCCCATCATCGCCTCTTTGCGCGAGCGGCTGGCGGCGGTCTGTGAGACAAAAAAGAAGTCCGGTCCCGGACTCATCAGCGCAACCAGATGCACCAGCGCGACGGTGGCAAATAACATCAGCATGGTTTATTTCCCTTATTCTTCATCAAGATGTTCTTTGATCATCAGCAGGAACGGCTTACCGAAGCGCTCCAGTTTGCGATGACCGACCCCGTTCACGCTCAGCATCTCTGAAGCGCTGACCGGCATTTGTTCTGCCATTTCAATCAGCGTGGCGTCGTTAAACACCACGTAAGGCGGAATATTCTCTTCGTCGGCGATGGCTTTACGCAGCTTACGCAGCTTGGCGAACAGCTTGCGATCGTAATTGCCGCCGTAGACTTTTGGCGCGCTGCTGCGGCTTTTCACCGTCACGGTGCGCGGTACCGCCAGCATCAGCGGCACTTCAGCACGCAGCACCGGGCGCGCGGCCTCGGTGAGCTGCAGCGCCGAGTGCATGGCGATGTTTTGCGTCACCATGCCCAGATGGATCAGCTGGCGCAGCACGCTGACCCAGTGCTCCTGACTCTGCTCGCGCCCGAGGCCGTACACCGGCAGTTTGTCGTGGCCGTTATCACGGATGCGCTGGTTGGTTGAGCCGCGCAAAACTTCAACAATATAGCTCATCCCAAAACGCTGCCCGGTACGGTAAATGCCCGACAGCGCTTTTTGCGCTTCGACCAGGCCGTCATAGCGACGCGGCGGATCGAGGCAAATATCGCAGTTGCCGCACGGCTGCTGGCGACCTTCACCAAAGTAGTTAAGCAGCACCAGACGACGGCAGGTTTGCGCCTCGGCAAACGCGCCCATGGCGTTGAGTTTGTGGCGTTCAATATCCTGCAGCGGCCCTGGCGCTTTCTCTTCCAGACACTTACGCAGCCACGCCATGTCGGCCGGGTCGTACAGCATCATCGCTTCCGCCGGCAGACCATCACGCCCGGCGCGGCCGGTCTCCTGATAGTAGGATTCGATATTGCGCGGAATGTCGAAGTGCACCACAAAACGCACGTTGGGCTTGTTGATGCCCATGCCGAACGCCACGGTCGCGACCACGATTTGCAAATCGTCACGCTGAAACGCTTCCTGCACGCGTGCGCGCTGCTCGCTGTCAATGCCGGCATGATAAGCGCCAACGCTGATACCGCGACTCTGCAGACGCGCAGCGGTGTCTTCCACTTTGGCGCGGCTGTTACAGTAGATGATGCCGCTTTTGCCGCGCTGATCCTGCACATAGCGCAGCAGCTGCTCGGTAGGCTTGAACTTCTCCACCAGCGTGTAGCGAATGTTGGGACGGTCAAAACTGCTGATCTGAATCAGCGGATCGTGCATCTGCAGCAGATGCACGATGTCGTTACGCGTGGCTTCATCGGCGGTGGCGGTCAGCGCCATCACCGGCAGCTGCGGAATGCGCTGGCGCAGCTGACCGAGCGCGCCATATTCCGGACGGAAATCGTGGCCCCACTGCGAAATACAGTGCGCTTCATCGACGGCCAGCATCACCGGATTCCAGTGCTGCAGGGTGTCGAGGAAGTTATCCATCATCAGACGTTCCGGCGCGATGTACAGCAGCCGCAGTTTGCCGCTGCGGCAGTCCGCAAACACCTGCTGCTGCTGCTCACGCGTCTGCGTCGAGTTAAGGCACGCCGCCGCCACGCCGTTTGCCAGCAGCTGATCGACCTGATCTTTCATCAGTGAAATCAGCGGCGAAACCACCAGCGTCAGCCCTTCGCGCACCAGCGCCGGGATTTGATAGCACAGCGATTTGCCGCCGCCGGTCGGCATCACCACCAGGCAGTCACGCCCTGACAGCGCGGTTTCGATGATGGTTTGCTGACCCGGACGGAACTGCTGATAGCCGAAGGTATCCTGTAATACCTGCTGCGCCAGCATTTCCTGATTAAGCACTGCCGATGTTGCCACGGTAATCCTGTTTTGACTGGTTAGAACAGATCGTTAAGCGTTACGCCGACGCCAAGACGCGTCTGGCGATGGTTATAGTCAATAAGGGATTCACCATAACCGCTGAACAGCTGCGTGTAAAAGCGCACGTGTTCAGAAATCGGATAGCTCCACGCGAAGGTTGCACCGCCGTAGCCGCTATTCCAGTTGTAGTTGCCTTCCACGCTGAAAATGCTGTCGCCGAGCATATAGCCCAGCTTCGCGCGGTAGTAGCCCATGTACTTGGTGATGTCCGGGTTATCGTCGTTGCTGGCACTTTCCGGCAGACGATACCAGGGTTTGATTTCCGCCAGGAAGTTGCCGTTCTCCGCCATCAGACGGGCGTAAGCGCGGTTCCAGCTGCGTGACGTGGGATCGCTGCGGCCATTTGACTGATGATTCAGACCCAGCTCGACGTCGCGTAATGTCCAGCCGCCCAGCGAATAGTCGGTGGCCCAGCCGAGAAAAATCTGCGGCTCATAGTTGGTTTCACGAAACGGTGATGAAGCCCCCCGGTTCGACAACTGCCACCAGGAGCGCTGAGTATACGACGCGGCCAGCACCGAGTTGTCACCCAAAATGCCGCGCCACAGCGGAAACGCCAGGCTGAGCTGGAATTTTACTTCATCCTTTTTCGCTTTGTCTGCCCAGTTGTAAGAGGAAATCGCCTCTTTATTCATGTCGCTGGTGTAGGTGTAAAGCAGATAGTTATTTTCATAGGGATAAAGCACGAATGGGTTATCGTGTTTTTCCAGCAGGTTAGCGATAATACTGCCCTTCACTGCTGGTGCGTCATGAACCTCTTTCACGGTGGCTTCATCGGCCTGCGCCAGCGCAGGAACCATAAATGCCGCGGCCAGCAAGGCGTACTGCTTACGCATAGAATTCTCCAGAGCGCTGCAAAAGTTATCGTCGGGCGACGGTTCAAAAAGCACGCCATTCTACACGCAAACCCGGTGGTTGATTAGCGCGGATTTCTGAAACTGGAAAGCGGCGCGAACGCGGCATAATATACACAATTCTTTAACATCTTAAGGCAGGAAAAATGTCATCCCCGATGCTGACACAGCAGGAAGCGCGCCGGCTGATTGGCGAAATTTTTGTCTATCACATGCCGTTTAATCAGGCACTGGGCCTTGAGCTGGATCGCCTTGAAGCCGATTACGCCGAACTCGGCTTTGCCAATAAAACCATGCTGGTGGGTAATGCCGCGCAGCAGATTCTGCACGGTGGCGTGATTGCCTCAGTGCTGGATGTTGCCGCCGGGCTGGTGTGCGTCAGCCATGCGCTGTCGCGCCAGCAGAGCATCAGCGAAGAGGAGCTGCGTCAGCGCCTGTCGCGCATGGGCACCATCGACATGCGCGTCGATTACCTGCGCCCGGGCCGCGGCGAGCGCTTTGTCGCCACCAGCAGCCTGCTGCGCGCCGGGAATAAAGTCGCGGTTGCGCGCGTCGAATTGCACAATCAGCAGGGCGATTACATCGCCACTGCGACTGCGACCTATCTTATTGGTTAACTTCGCGCGGCCTGCCACACTCGCCGCTTTTCTGGAATAGATGATGGATACGCAACAAACGCGTCAGGGCATTTTTTATGCGCTGGGCGCTTACTTTATCTGGGGCATCGCGCCGGCCTACTTCAAGCTGGTCAAAGAAGTGCCACCGACGGAAATTATGACCCACCGTGTGATTTGGTCGGCCCTGTTTATGCTGGGGCTGATTACCCTGAGCCGCAGCTGGCGTCAGGTACGCAGCGTGCTGGCCCAGCCGAAAAAAGTGCTGCTGCTGGCGCTGACCGCACTGACCATCGGCGGCAACTGGCTGCTGTTTATCTGGGCGGTGAATAATCAGCATATGCTGGAGGCCAGCCTCGGCTACTTTATCAACCCACTGATTAACGTGGTGTTTGGCATGCTATTTCTGCGTGAGCGCTTCCGCCGTCTGCAGTGGCTGGCGGTGCTGCTGGCGGCCACCGGCGTGCTGGTGCAGCTGTGGCAGTTCGGTTCGCTGCCGGTCATCGGCCTCGGCCTGGCGCTGAGCTTCGCGCTGTACGGACTGGTGCGCAAGAAGATTCAGGTTGATGCACAGAGCGGTATGCTGATTGAAACCGCGTGGCTGTTCCCGCTGGCGGCCATCTATCTGTTTGGCTTTGCCGACAGCGCCACCAGCCACCTCAGCGCTAATCCGCTCAGCCTGAACCTCAAGCTGATCGCCGCCGGCATCATTACCACCATTCCGCTGATGCTGTTCGCCGCCGCCTGCGCGCGCCTGCGCCTGTCGACGGTCGGTTTCTTTCAATATCTGGGGCCGACGCTGATGTTCCTGCTGGCGGTGCTGTTTTACGGTGAGAGCCTGACGCCGGATAAAATGGTGACCTTCGGCTTCATCTGGCTGGCGCTGGCGATCTTCATTCTGGACGCGCTGCTGTTTTCAGCCCGCACGCGCGTGCGCATAGCGTGAGATAAAACGGGCCATCGCCGGGCCAGTGAGCAGAATGGTAAACAGACGCAGCGTCTGCAGCGCCATAACAAAAGCGATATCGACCCGGCTGCCAGCAGCAATAATCGCCACCGTATCCAGCCCGCCCGGGCTGGTTGCCAGATAAGCGGTCATCAGATCGACGTGCAGCACGCGCGTCAGCATCCACGCCAGCCCCCCGCACAACAGCATCAGGCCGATAATCGAGGCGATCATTTGCGGTAGCGTGCGCAGCGCCAGCAAAAAGATCGGCCGGGTAAAGCGCAGGCCAACGCTCCAGCCGATCAGCGCATAGGCCAGTGCCAGCAGCCACTCCGGCACCTGCAGCGTCGCGACACCTGTTCCGTGCAGCGTGGCACCCATCAGCGCCGGCAGCAGCAGCGCGCCGGACGGAATACGCAGTTTCTGCCCCAGCCACGCACCCGCCACCATCACCAGCAGCGTTAGCACGAAGCCACTGTGCAGCGGCGGCAGCCAGACAATGTGGGCGGCAGCACCGCTGCTGCCGAGGCCGATGCGGGCCACCACGGCCGCGGCGGTAGCAACAAACAGCACGCGCAGATATTGCATAAACGCCACCAGCCGCACGTCGGCGCCGAAATCGCCCGCCATCGCCACCATTGCGGACGCGCCGCCCGGCGACGATCCCCACGCGCCGGTGGGTCCCGGCAGCGAGCTAAAGCGCACCAGCAGAAAACCGGACAGCCCGCTGGCCGCCAGCGTCAGCAGCAGCACCGCCAGCACCACCGGCCAGTCATCGAGCAGCGGCGAGAGGATCGCAGGCGACAGGCTCTGGCCGATCATGCAGCCCAGCACCGCCTGTGCCAGCACGAACAGCCGTTTGTCGATGCGCACGGTTGCGCCGCTCAGCCCCATAATGGTACCGACAATCATCGGACCGAGCAGCAGTGCAGCCGGCAGGTGCAATAGCTGGAGCAGGCAGCCCAGCACCAGCGAAGCCGTCAACAGCAGCGCCCACTGCTGCCGCAAAGAGAAACGCGCCATAAGGTGGAAATCAGAAAGTGAGTTGAGGCAACAGGTTAGCAGATTAGCGCTGGCGCGTCAGGGGTAAGGCGCCAGCAAAAGACCGCACGCTGTTGTAGCGGCGCAATTTATTGCGCTCAGGTTTGCGTATTAATAACGCGAATGCCACGGCGCAATATGCTGAGCATCCGTTAGACAAAGCGCGATGAATCGCGCCGCTACGGTTCTGTGCGATGATGCAATGCTGTGCGATTACAGCCAGTTCTTCCGTTTGAAATAGAGATACGGCGCCAGCCCGGCGAGAATCATCAGGCCAATCGCGCCGGGATAACCAAAGCTCCACTTCAGCTCCGGCATAAACTCAAAGTTCATACCGTAGCTGGAGGCCACCAGCGTCGGCGGCAGGAACACCACGGACACCACCGAGAAGATTTTGATGATGCGGTTCTGCTCGATGTTAATAAAGCCCATCGCCGCCTGCATCAGGAAGTTAACCTTCTGGAACAGCGATTCGTTGTGCGGCAGCAGCGATTCGATGTCGCGCAGGATCTCGCGCGCCTGCTCCAGCTGATTGCCCGGCAGCCGCGCTTTACGCACCAGGAAGTTCAGCGCACGCTGGGTATCCATCAGACACAGGCGTACTTTCCAGCCGATATCTTCCAGCTCCGCCAGGCGCGACAGCGCGTCGTCGTACTCTTCGCCCTGCTGCCCTTCCATGATCACGCGGCTGAGTTTTTCCAGCGCGCTATAGATGTTCTCGATCTCATCCGCCAGCTGCTCGATTTTGGTTTCGAACAGATCGAGCAGCAGCTCGTAGGCGTTGCCGTCGGTCAGCTGCTGATTGCGCGCGCGCATGCGGTACAGGCGGAACGCCGGCAGCTCACGCTCGCGCAGTGTGTACAGGCGATCTTCGCGGATGGTAAACGCCACGGTGGAGTTGCCGGCGTGATCTTCAGCATCTTCAAAAAAGAAAAAGGAGTGGATGTGCAGGCCGTCTTCGTCTTCGAAGAAACGCGCCGAGGCCTCAATGTCCTCCAGCTCGGGGCGCGTTGCCAGGCTCTGCCCCAGTTCCGACTGCACGCGCTCACGCTCGCTGTCGTCCGGCTCGATCAGATCGACCCACACCGAGGTGTTGAGTTTGTCGTTGTTGTCTTCCAGCTCGATGCGCGTCAGGCGATCGCGCTCCAGTTTAAATGCGCTCAGCATAGCAATACTCCCCATTGCAGACGACATGGGACAAGGCGGTGAACCGCAGTGCTGCTGGCACCACGGGCACGGCAAAGCCTGAACGCGGAAACTTTCGCTTCAAGGGTAAATCAGTGCTGACTCGTGCGACGGGATCAAAAAGGGAGGTCGCTGATAACCGCTAAGGCTACCCGCGTTAAAGAGGTAGCCTTAGAAATTGTCCCTGTTAACCAGGGTATAGAGCCAGCATCGACTGGGCGCGTCCAAGGCATTGTCCTCTCATGATAATAGTGCGCGCATGTTACGCTGAGACGAAAAAGTCGTCAAGGTAGCGCAACCGCGCTACACGGTTTCCAGCCGGGCGTAAGCCGCCACCAGCCACTTGATGCCCTGGCCCTGGAAGGCCACCTGCAGACGGCTGTGCTCGCCGCTGCCTTCCAGATTGATAATGGTGCCTTCGCCGAACTTAGCGTGGCGCACGCGCTGCCCGAGCGCGAAGCCGCTGTCGCTCTTCGCCACCGGTGTGCCCATGCGCTGATGACTCACCGGCCGGCTCACGCTGGCGCGCAGCCGCACCTCTTCCACGCACTCTTCCGGCAGTTCACCAATGAAACGCGACGGCCGGTGATACACTTCCTTACCATAAAGGCGGCGGGTTTCAGCGTAGGTGAGCGTCAGCTTCTCCATCGCGCGCGTCACGCCGACATACGCCAGGCGACGCTCCTCCTCCAGCCGGCCGCCTTCGTCCAGCGACATCTGGCTCGGGAACATGCCCTCTTCCATGCCGACGATAAACACCTGGCTGAACTCCAGCCCTTTCGCCGAGTGCAGCGTCATCAGCTGCACTGCATCCTGCCACTTGTCCGCCTGGCCTTCGCCAGCTTCCAGCGCCGCGTGCGACAGAAACGCCTGCAGCGGCATCAGATCTTCGTCTTCGTCCTGATAGCTGAACTGGCGCGTGGCAGTGACCAGTTCCTCTAAGTTTTCGATACGCGCCTGGCCTTTTTCACCCTTCTCCTGCTCGTACATCAGCCACAAACCGGAATCTTTGATCACCCGATCGGTCTGCACGTGCAGCGGCATTTCAGCGGTTTCCGTCGCCAGTGAATCTACCAGCTCACAGAAGCGCTGCAGCGCCGAGGCAGCGCGGCCAGCCAGCGCTTTGGATTGCAGCAGTTCGCGCGTCGCCTGCCACAGCGTCAGCTGCTGCTCACGCGCGGTCTGGCGCACCACATCAAGCGTGCGATCGCCGACGCCGCGCACCGGCGTGTTGACCACGCGCTCGAATGCCGCATCGTCATTGCGGTTGGCCAGCAGCCGCAGATAGGCCAGCGCATCTTTGATCTCCTGACGCTCGAAGAAGCGCATGCCGCCGTAAATACGGTACGGCATGCTGCCCTGCAGCAGCGCCTCCTCCAGCACGCGCGACTGGGCGTTGCTGCGATAGAGAATGGCGCAATCCTGCAGCGCGTTGCCGTTTTCGTGCCAGGTTTTGATGCGGTTAACGACAAAGCGCGCTTCATCCAGCTCGTTGAAGGCGCAATACAGCGAAATCTTTTCGCCGTCGCTGCCGTCGGTCCACAGCTCTTTACCCAGACGGCCATTGTTGTTGGCAATCAGGGCGTTAGCAGCTTTCAGAATGTTATTGGTTGAGCGGTAGTTCTGCTCAAGACGGATGGTCTCCGCGCCGGGGAAATCCTGCAGGAAACGCTGGATGTTCTCCACCTGCGCGCCGCGCCAGCCGTAAATGGACTGATCGTCATCGCCAACGATGATGACCCGGCCGCTGTCGCCAGCCAGCATGCGAATCCACGCGTACTGTATGTTGTTGGTGTCCTGGAATTCGTCCACCAGAATATTGCTGAAGCGCTCGCGGTAGTGATTGAGAATCTGCGGCTTGTTGAGCCACAGCTCGTGCGCCCGCAGCAGCAGCTCAGCGAAGTCCACCAGCCCGGCGCGATCGCAGGCTTCCTGGTACGCCTGATAGATACGCAGCCACGTCTGCTCCACCGGATTGCCGTAGCTTTCGATGTGCTTAGGCCGCAGCCCTTCATCCTTTTTGCCGTTGATGTACCACATGCCCTGACGCGCCGGCCACTGCTTCTCGTCGAGGTTCATGGCTTTGATCAGGCGCTTGAGCAGACGCAGCTGATCTTCGCTGTCGAGGATCTGGAAATCCTGCGGCAGCCCGGCATCCAGGTGGTGCGCGCGCAGTAAACGGTGCGCCAGGCCGTGGAAGGTACCAATCCACATGCCGCCCTGGCTGGTACCGATCAGCTGGTCGATACGGTGGCGCATCTCCGCCGCCGCCTTGTTGGTGAAGGTCACCGCCATGATTGAGTAAGGCGAGCAGTTCTCTACCGACAACAGCCAGGCGATGCGATGCACCAGCACGCGGGTTTTACCGCTGCCTGCTCCGGCCAGCACCAGCAGATTGCTGCGCGGCGCGGCGACCGCTTCGCGCTGTTTGTCATTCAAGCCGTTAAGCAGATCGGAAACGTCCATAAGCACCGTTTTAAGCAAGTAGGATGCGTATCCTGCACCGTTCGCGTTGCCGCCAGGCGGCAAGAGCAGACATCTGCGAGGGCGTAATCAGCTAAGCGATCAGGCTGGTGACACACAGCCTGCACGGCCGCGCGTTGCAGAATACAGAATACGACTGGATAAATTTACAGCCATTATAGCAGCGAGGTCAGCGATGCCAACTGATGAATTTC
Source organism: gamma proteobacterium symbiont of Lampromicra miyakona (assembly GCF_059730895.1). NCBI lineage: Bacteria > Pseudomonadati > Pseudomonadota > Gammaproteobacteria > gamma proteobacterium symbiont of Lampromicra miyakona. The sequence continues at coordinate 3,920,725 of NZ_AP035932.1, forward strand.
CACGTGTGGCAGCAGGCGCGCGTCATCAATCTTCATCAGATTGCCGTCACGCAGGTTGATCCAGCACGCCTGCAGACCGGCGCGCAGCGCACCGGCGACGTCAGTGGTCAGGTCATCGCCGACGTGCAGAATATGCTGCGGCGCAATGCCCAACCGTTCGGCGGTCAGATGGTACATATCCTGCCACGGCTTGGCGCGGCCGTGCGGACCGGCGCGCAGCGCGAACTGGAAGTAGTGATCAATACCGAGCTTTTGCGGGTCGGCGTTGCCATTGGTGATCGCCACCAGCGGCACGCGCTCGCCGAGCCAGGCCAGCGTCTGATGCGTCTCTTCTGGCATCTCCACCGCACTGCGCCACTGGTGAAACACGCTCATCACGTCGCGGGCACCTGCGCTGGCTTGCGCGGCCGGCAGTCCGGCGTTGAGCAGCGCCAGCTCTACCGAGCGGCGACGCCACTCAGAGACATCGTGATAAATTTCCGGCTCACGCAGCAGCAGTTCATCGCGCAGCGCCTGATAATCTTCCGGCGTAAACTCGCGCAGCGCCGGGTGATACGCCTGCAGTGCAGCGTGCGATTCCGCCGTGGTTTTACGGATCACCGGATAGTTGTCATACAGCGTATCGTCAAGATCGAAGGTGATGGCTTTGATCGGGCCCAGCGGGCGATAAAACTTCATTCAGACTTTCCTCGTTTGGCACGCGGGTGTGCCGCATCGTATACCGACGCCAGATGCTGGAAATCCAGGTGGGTATAGATTTGCGTGGTCGAGAGGTTGGCGTGGCCGAGCAGTTCCTGCACCGCGCGCAGATCGCCGCTCGATTCCAGCAGATGGGTAGCAAACGAGTGGCGCAGCTTATGCGGGTGGATATGGCTGGCGACGCCCTGCTTAATGCCCCATTCGGCGAAGCGTTTCTGCACATTGCGCGCCGAAATACGGCTGCCGCGCGTCGACACGAAAACCGCATCATCCTGCGGCGCGAAGCTGTTGCGTAACGGCAGCCAGTGCTGCAGCCAGGTGACGGCGGTGCCGCCAATCGGCACGCGTCGCTCTTTACTGCCTTTGCCCCGCACCCAGACTTCACCGCTTTCCAGGTCCAGATGACGACAGTCGATGCCCACCAACTCAGCGAGACGTAAACCGCCGCCGTACATGGTTTCCAGCATGGCGCGGTCGCGCACCGCCAGCGGATCGTCGAGATCGATCTCCAGCAGCTGGCTGACTTCGTCGACATCCATATTTTTTGGCAGATGCCGGGCGTTGCGCGGCGTGGCGATGCCTTTCGCCGGATTGGCGCTCAGCATGCCCTGGCTGACCTGCCAGTCGAGAAAGCTGCGCAGCGCCGACATGCGCAGCGCCAGGCTGCTGGCCCCGAGGCCACCGCGCCGGCTGCGCGCCGCCAGACTGCGCACCTGAGCCGGTTCCAGCTGCGACCACGCGGTGATGTGAATGTCATCCGCCATGGCGATAAGCGCCTGCAGCTGGCGCTGGTAATTCTTTTGCGTCAGCGGGCTGAGCTGGCGTTCGACTTTCAGATAGCGCAGAAAGCCCTCAACGGCCGGCAACAGCGGGCTGGCGCTGCTCATGCGCGCTCAACCCAGCGAGACAGCAGGTCGGGCAGCATTTGTGCCAGGTGCTGCAGCAGCAGCGTGCCCATGCCCGCCTGATAGTGCTGGTTGTCGCGGCTGCTGAAGATCAGTACGCCGAGATCGCCCTGCTCGCCCATTAGCGACATCGCCACCGATCCGACGGCTTTTGCCTGCGGCAGCAGCAGCAGCAGCTCCGGTCCGTTCAGGCTGCCAAGGTAGTGATGCTGCTGACCAAAGCGCTGGATGCGCAGCGGCTCAAACGCCTGGCGTGACAGACCAAGCTGGGTGAAATCGGAGGGTGCGCCGATGCGCCAGCGGTCGCTGAACAGCCGCACATTAGCGCCCGCCAGGCCAAGCTCGCGCGCCCAGCGATGCAGGCGCGTCAGCATCTCCTGCAGGCTATCGGCCGCCGCGAGATGGCTCTGCAACGCCAGCAGGCGATCGAACAGCTGATGATTGGCGGTTGCCTGCTCCATCAGCAGCGTAATCTCCTCTTCCAGCTGCTGGATGTGGTTGCGCTGACGCGCCATATGCCACTCCACCAGCGATACGCTGCCGCGCACCGGATGCGGCACCATCATTTGCTCAACCTGGCGCGCATTGCGAATAAAGAAATCGGGGTTGTGACGCAGCCAGGCGCTCACCGCCTGATCGTCCAGCAAAACCGCGCTGTCGGTCTGCTCTTCGATATTTTTCATAGATGAATAAACCCATCATAGACGTGTGTGGCTGGCCCGGTCATAAACAGCGGCTGACCGGCCCCTTTCCAGGCGATATGCAGCGTGCCGCCGGGCAGATCGACGCGCACTTTCTCCGCCAGAATGCCCTGCTGAATGCCGCAGGCCACTGCGGCGCAGGCGCCGCTGCCGCACGCCTGGGTTTCGCCCGCGCCGCGTTCATACACGCGCAGACGGATGTGTTCCGGATTGACCACTTCCATAAAGCCGACGTTCACGCGCTCGGGAAAGCGCTCATGACTCTCCAGTGCCGGACCGAGCGTCTCCACCGCGGCGGTTTTCACGCTTTCAACCTGAATCACGCAGTGTGGATTGCCCATTGAAACCGCGCCAAACATCACGGTCTGCTCGGCCACGCGCTGCAGATAGAGGTTTTCCGCCTTGTTAGCGCGCAGCGGCACCTGCTGCGGGTCAAAGTTGGGCTCGCCCATGTTAACGCGTACCAGCTCATCGCTGGTGACGCTCAGTACCATGCGGCCGGTCTGGGTGCTGACGCGAATGTCGCTTTTATTGGTCAGCCCTTTAAGGCGAACAAAGCGGGCAAAACAGCGCGCGCCGTTGCCGCACTGCGCCACTTCGCTGCCGTCAGCGTTGAAGATGCGGTAGTGGAAATCGAGATCCGGATCGTAAGGTGGCTCGACGATCAGCAACTGATCGAATCCGATCCCCAGATGCCGATCCGCCAGGCGGCGAATCAGTTCCGGCGAAAAAAAGACGTTTTGCGTCACGGCATCGACGACCATAAAGTCGTTACCGAGACCGTGCATTTTCGAGAACTGCATTTTCTGCTCCGCCGGATGACTCATCGGGTTTAATTCGCCTGCACGCCAGCCGGTTTGCTGGTGACCAGGCCGCTGGTATCCGCATCCTGTGCCGCTTTCTGCTGCTGCTCAGTCACCGGCTGATTTTTCTGTTGCGGCCGATCGTTGGGCGGGAAATACAGCGGTCCTTTCAGGCCACAGCCTACCAGGCTGACCAGTGCCAGCGCCATACCCAGCTGGCTCATCACTCGTATCATTCTGTCTGCTCTTTTTATCCAAATCCCAGCTGCTTATCATCGCAGTTGACGTTGTAAAAGCAACAGGAAATATCCGGCAGAAGGTTCAGAAACGGGGGCAGGCCACTGCGTTCAGCACAGCGGCTTTAATGCATCTGGTAGCGCGGCTGGAAGTCGCCGTTGTCGTTGTCCGGCTGGGTGGCGCACAGCTGCGTCAGCGTCTGGCTGCGGAACGGAATCACCTGGAAGCGATCGCCGGCGTGCACAATCTGATAGAACTGCGGCAGGTTGAAATTGATAAAACTCGAGCCGTAGGTAAAGCGATCGTGCGACGACGAATAGAAGCGGCTGACGTCACGCACCAGCTCCTCTTTGCTGCCTTCGCAATGGTGATACACCTCAACCCGGTTGCTTTCATCAAGGATATAGATGTTGAAGCCGCGATCGTCACTGGTGTCTTCAAAGAAGAACTGAATGATGCCTTCGCTGGCGTAGCCGTTGACCACCGGTGGCAGCGGCGTCTGGTTCGATTCAACTTTGATCGACAAACCGTGCAGCTTGTTGTTGGAAATCGCGCCGTAAAACTCGACCGCGTTTTCCAGCTTCTGCACCGAGACGCTCATGCGTTCGAAAAACAGGCCCCAGGTCTGACCGGCCATGCGCAGCGCTTTAAAGCGGCCCGGCTCCTGACGCGTGCTCGACAGGCGCAGCTCAATGCATTCCGACACCAGTTGCTGCACGCGGGTGCGAATCAGACCGCGCAGATGCTGGCTGTAGCAGAATACTTCTACCGTGTCCGGCGGTGCGGCGTCCTGATGCATTTTGCCCAGAATGGTTTTCAGCGCTTCAATCATCGCCTGCTCACCGCTGAAGTGCAGCGTACGCACTTCGTTCCACGAGTTGCGGTACAGCAGATCGATGCTGCCGATCAGGCACTGCTGCTGCTGGCCAAAGCTAAATACATCCAGCTTACGGAAGTCGAAGTGCACTACCTGATTGCGGAACGCCGAGGTCGGATCGTGTTCGAGGTTAACGATGATCGCCAGATGCCGGATTTCGCACGGGCTGTAGAGCGCTTTCGGCGTCGGCGCGGGCAGACGCAGCGGGAAGTGGCTGGAGACATCGTTAACCAGCTCCTGCAGGCGCGGCAGATCGCAGAATTCGTTGCCCTTGATGTGCAGACGGGTTTTGCGCGTCAGCAGTCCGTTAAACCACGCCCATGCCACTAACTTGTTGAGATAGCGGTTATATTCCAGCGGCTGATGGCTGATGATTGAGCTCATGTCCGGCGACTGGTTATACAGATACCAGCCGGCACGGTTGGCGCGCCCGGCCGGCACATGAATAAAGGTCAGGTTCTCTTCCGACAGATCGGGCGAGATTTGCGGGTTCACCAGCGTGACTTTGCCCGGCAGCGCTTCAAACGCGGCGTACAATTTACGCGTCAGCACGCCGATGTCCTGCGGGCTGGCGCTGACGCTTAAATTGTTGCGACGGGCAAAACGGATCAGGTTGCGATAGCTCTGCATCATCGCATCCAGCAGCTCGTTGTGCGCCTCGCGCACCCGTTCGATTTTCCACTGCGCGCGATTATCCAGCACCGCCAGCTTCTCATCGTCCCAGCCCCACTCTTTCACCAGCTGCGACAGAATTTCACGCCGCCAGCCCGCGCGCGGATGCTGCTCCTCGCTGGAAAGTTTTTCGCACACTTTGAGGTAAAAACAGCGGCGCACCAAATCAAGGCGCGCGGTGTCATCGACGCTGGTCAGATAGCGCGTCACGCGCTCCAGCATCATGCAGTAGGGATCGAGACCGAAGCAGACAATTTCGCCGTCGTGCAGCCGCTGTTTGATATCCATCGCCAGCAGCTGCGTGTTCGGGTATTCCCAGCTGTAAGCTTCCAGCAGCAGGGTTTTCAGCACCGCTTTGTACGGCGAATCGATACTTTTATACAGCTGCCACAGGCTGGCACCGAAATACTCTTCCGCCGACAGCGTGCCGAGACCGCCGAGATCCAGCCACTCATTCGGCGTCAGCACGCCCTGTGAATAGAGCGACATCACGTAATCGTCGTAGTGATGTTCTTCTTCGCCAGGCACCATGTTCCACAGAATGCGTTTGCCCGCCATGCGCACGGCGGTACGGTAGAACTCATCCAGCAGTAAAATATGTTGGGTAGAACCGCAGTCCTCACCGCCGAGGCTGCCGCTCTCATTGTGGCGGAAGCGGTTTTCGTCGATCAGGAAGAAGCTGACTTCCACACCCAGCGACACACACCATTTTTGCAGGAGCGTACACTTGCGCTGCAGATTGAGACGCTCTTCGTTATCCAGCCATGACTGATGGCATACCCAGATGTCGAGATCGGAGACGCTGTTCTGGCCGACGGACGAGGTGCTGCCCATCGAGTAGATGCCGGTGATAGGCAGTTCGCCCTTCACCGCGCTGCTGAGGTCGAGCGGATGGTCGCCCGCTAACTGTTGCAGCAGCTGCTGTTGGTTTTCATCAGGCGCAAAGAAGCTGACGCCATGGGGAACGCTACCTTCAAGGTAACCCGGCATCAGCGGATGATGATAATGCAGTAATGTTGGCAGCAGACTGTAGACGTGCTGGAAAGCAGGTCCCATGGCAGCCAGTGCGCGATCTACACGCAGCTGGTTAATCGCATCCAGTCTCTGTTTCAGTGTCTCAATGTAGAGGTACAAGACGTTTCGCCTGATTGTCCCAGTGTTAAGCACCCTGTTTCCAAAATCTGCCGCTTAATAATAAAGATGTCGGGCAAATTATTGCTGGAAACGTGATCAATCTAACACCTGGAAGATTGACCGTAAAGAAAGTTGCGCTAGCTGACAGTTTAGCACGTTCCAAACGTAGCCCTGCATTTTCGGACTCCAGCCTCAGAATCTGACGCCGTAAAAAGCGGGCTCCGGTCTGAGATTGCAGCCTGGTCAATCCGTTGAAACTGACAGCATTCCCCTATCAATGATAGGATAATCGATGAACGATCAAAATGGTTAACAGCATGTTAAACAAAATTTTCAGAATTGCTACCAGGCAAAGCCCGCTTGCCTTGTGGCAGGCACAATATGTCCAACAGCGCCTGATGGCTGCGCATCCCGGCTTGCAGGTTGAGCTGGTGCCGATGGTCACCAAAGGTGACGTCATCCTTGATACGCCGCTGGCGAAAGTGGGTGGCAAAGGACTGTTTGTCAAAGAGCTTGAGCTGGCGATGCTGGAAAACCGTGCCGATATGGCGGTGCATTCCATGAAAGATGTGCCGGTCGATTTTCCCGACGGTCTGGGACTGGTGACCATCTGCGAGCGCGAAGATCCGCGCGACGCGTTCGTCTCGAATCATTATTCCTCGATCGACGCGCTGCCGCAGGGCGCGGTGGTCGGCACGTCCAGCCTGCGTCGCCAGTGCCAGATTAGCGCACGGCGCCCGGACCTGGTGATTCGCTCGCTGCGCGGTAACGTCGGTACGCGTCTCAGCAAACTGGACGCCGGCGAGTATGACGCCATCATTCTTGCTGCCGCCGGGCTGAAACGCCTTGGACTGGAAGATCGCATTCGCCAGGCGCTGCCGGCGGAGTTTTCCCTGCCGGCGGTGGGCCAGGGTGCGGTCGGCATTGAGTGCCGCCTCGACGATCAGCCGTTAATTACGCTGCTGCAGGCGCTGAACCACAGCGACACAGCCGTCTGCGTGCGCGCCGAGCGCGCCATGAATACCCGTCTCGAAGGCGGCTGTCAGGTGCCGATCGGCAGTTTTGCCGTGCTGGAAGACGATCAGCTGTGGCTGCGCGGCCTGGTCGGTGCGCCGGATGGCAGCCAGATGGTGGTGGGCGAACGCCGCGGCCCGCGTGAACAGGCCGAACAGATGGGGATCTCACTGGCCGAAGAGCTGCTGGACGGCGGCGCGCGTGACATTCTGCGTGAAGTTTATCAGGGACAGCCGCCCGCATGACTATCCTCGTGACCCGTCCGGAACCCGCCGCCAGCGAACTGGTTGCGCGCCTGCGCAGCCAGGGCAAACTGGCGTGGTCGTTTCCGCTGATTGAATTCACGCCGGGTCGCGATCTCCCCCAACTGCCGCTGAGGCTGGCCGCCCTGCAGCCCGGTGACCTGGTATTTCTGCTGTCGCAGCAGGTGGTGCACTTTGCCCAGCCCGCTTTACAGCAGCAGCGCAGCGCGTGGCCGGCATTTCTCGACTATTATGCCATTGGTCGCAGCACCGCGCTGGCGCTGCACACCGTCAGTAATCTGAAAGTTGACTATCCGCATGCGCGGGAAACCAGCGAAGAGCTGGTGCGGCTGAATCGCCTGCAGCAGGTCAGCGGCAAGCGTGCGCTGATTCTGCGTGGCAGTCCGGGCCGTGAACTGCTGGCGGAGACGCTGATCGCCCGCGGCGCGGACGTGCAATACTGTGAGTGCTATCAGCGCTGTGAAAAGCAGTACGACGGCGCGATTGAAGGCCGTCGCTGGCGCGATCGCGGTATTACCACGCTGGTGGTGACCAGCGGTGAAATGTTACAACAACTGTTTGCGCTGTTTCCGCCAATCGATCGGCGGGAATGGCTGCTGCACTGTCGACTGCTGGTCGTCAGTGAACGTTTGGCTACCCAGGCCGCCGAATTAGGCTGGCAGGAGATTGAGGTAGCCGATGGTGCGGATAACGACGCGCTGCTGCGTGCGTTACGCTGAACTTAACATTGGGATGAGCCACAATGACGGAACAAAAAGACTCCTCCGCCATGGTTGAAGAAACCACCCCTGCGGACACTTCCCCGACGCCAGCCAGCCAGCCGCCTCGTGCGAAAAAGAGCGACGGCAAGGTGCTGAGCGCGGTGGCAATTGTCATTGCACTGGCGATTGGCGCGGGACTTTACCTGAATGGGAAACACCAGGCCGACTTACAGGCTCAGACTAACCAGAACCTGAGCGAGCAGCTGAGCGCCCTGCAGCAGCAACTGGGCAGCGATAAACAACAGCTCTCGCAGCAGCTGGCGGACGCCAACACCGCGCTGCAGGAAGCGCGCAGCCAGCAGGATAACAGCGCCAAAGAGCTGGAGACGCTGCGTGAAAAAGTGGCCACTATTTCCGGCAACGATACCCGCACCTGGCTGCTGGCGCAGGCCGACTACCTCGTCAAACTGGCGGGTCGCAAACTGTGGAGCGATCAGGACGTCACCACCGCGGCAGCGCTGCTTAAAAGCGCGGACACCAGCCTGGCGGAGATGAACGATCCCAGCATCATGAACGTGCGCCGTGCGCTGACTCAGGACATCAGTTCACTGGCGGCGGTCAGCCAGGTAGACTACGACGGCATCATCCTCAAGCTGAACCAGTTGTCGAACGGCGTGGATAATCTGCGTCTGGCCGATAACGACAGCGATGAGTCGCCGATGGATGCCGACAGCGGTGAGCTCTCCAGCTCGCTGCAAGAATGGCGTCAGAATCTGGTGAAGAGCTGGCACAACTTCATGGATGATTTCATCACCATCCGCCGCCGCGATAATACCGCGCAGCCGCTGCTGGCACCGAATCAGGATGTTTATCTGCGCGAAAACATCCGTTCACGTCTGCTGATTGCCGCGCAGGCGGTGCCGCGCCATCAGGATGAGATCTACAAACAGTCCATCGATGCGGTATCCACCTGGGTGCGTGCCTGGTACGACACTAACGATGCGGCAACCAAAGCCTTCCTCGCCCAGCTCGACGAGCTGAGTCAGCAAAGTATTTCGATGGACGTGCCGGACACGCTGGAGAGCCAGGCGCTGCTGGAAAAACTGATGCAAACGCGCGTGCGCAATCTGCTGGCGCAGCCATCGGCTGCGGCTGATCAACAGGGAGGCTAACCATGCTGAAAGTATTGGTGCTTTTCCTGCTGCTGATTGCCGGCATTGTGCTGGGACCGATGGTTGCCGGCCATCAGGGCTACGTGCTGATCCAGACCGATAACTGGAACATTGAGACCAGCGTCACCGGTCTGGCCATCATCCTGATTCTCAGCCTGCTGGTAATTTTGCTGGTTGAATGGATTCTGCGTCGCCTGTTCCGCACCGGCGCCCGCACCCGCGGCTGGTTCACCGGGCGGAAACGTCGTAGCGCCCAGCGTCACACGCAAAGCGCGCTGATGAAGCTGGCGGAAGGCGATTATCGTCAGGTAGAAAAGCTGCTGTCAAAGAATGCCGATCACGCCGATCAGCCGGTGGCGAACTATCTGCTGGCGGCGGAAGCAGCGCAGCAGCGCGGCGATGAAATCCGTGCTAACCAGCACCTGGAGCGCGCCTCTGAGCTCTCCGAGAACGATACCATTCCGGTTGAGATCACCCGCGTGCGACTGCAGCTGGCGCGTAACGAAGATCACGCCGCACGTCACGGTATTGATCGCCTGCTGGAAGTGGCGCCGCGCCATCCGGAAGTGCTGCGTCTGGCCGAGCAGGCTTATATCCGCACCGGCGCCTGGGGCGCACTGCTGGATATCCTGCCCTCTATGCAGAAGGCGCAGATTAACGATGAGAACCAGCGTAACGCGCTGCAGCAGCAGGCGTGGCTGGGTCTGATGAATCAGGCTATGGCCGATCAGGGCAGCGAAGGCCTGAAAAAATGGTGGCAGAACCAGAGTCGCAAGACCCGCCAGGAGACCGCGCTGCAGGTGGCGATGGCTGAGCATTTGATCGAGTGCGACGATCCGGACACCGCGCAAAGCATCGTGCTGGAAGGGCTGAAGCGTCAGTATGACGATCGGCTGGTGCTGCTGATGCCGCGCATCAAAAGCGGTGACCCGCAGGCACTGGAGAAAGCGCTGCGTCAGCAGATTAAGCAGCACGGTGCCACGCCGCTGTTGCACAGCACGCTCGGCCAGCTGCTGATGCGCCACGGTGAATGGCAGCAGGCCGCAGAAGCCTTCCAGCAGGCGCTGGCACAGCGTCCGGATGGCTTTGACTATGCCTGGCTGGCGGACGTTTACGATCGCCTGCATCGCCCGGAAGACGCGGCTAAAATGCGTCGCGAAGGTCTGTTACTGACGCTGAAGAACAATCCTGGCGCCTGATTTTACTGTTGTTGTTTTTGTGCACGCCGGGCCAGTCCCGGCTTTTTTTTGCCTGAAAGAGCGTGCAGGGAATGCGGCATCAATCCGTAAACGGCAGATAAAAAAAACACCTGCCAGAAGCAGGTGTAAGATCAGGTCGGTAAGACAACTGATGGTATCCGACTCAACGTAATGTCCTTCTTACTGCAGTAGCGCGTGCACGTTACTGCCAGCTGGACAACGGATACCGTAAGGGGCTCTGCATCATTCCCAGGTTTATGTTGCATTGGCAAACATAAGAGGTGGAATGAGCATCTACGCTGAGATTATTGCACAAAGCGTGCCAGAATGGCATGAATCACGGGAAGTTATTTTATATCAGTCAGTTAGATAATCCCTGCCTGCTAACAGCGGTTACGATGTCGCGAAAACGCGACAGACCGGTTTAAAGCTGTCTCCGCTGAGCGACAGGCTGTGCAAGGAAAGGTAAGGCTGTTGAAAATCAGCAGGTTAGGTGTCGTGTAATAGCGACAATCGCTACGCCCGGCGCAAACCTCCTTCGGAGGTTCTCATCCTCTTTTGCTACAGACGAAAAAAGCCCGCTTTTTGCAAAGCGGGCTTTTCGAATATGGTCGGCGAGAGAGGATTCGAACCTCCGACCCACTGGTCCCAAACCAGTTGCGCTACCAAGCTGCGCTACTCGCCGATTTTGTACTGCCTGTTACTGCTTACTTGTTTTGCCTGGTGCGAAGAGAGGGACTTGAACCCTCACGTCCGTAAGAACACTAACACCTGAAGCTAGCGCGTCTACCAATTCCGCCACCTTCGCATGTCCCAGCAAAATCTGGGGTGGCTAATGGGACTCGAACCCACGACAACTGGAATCACAATCCAGGGCTCTACCAACTGAGCTATAGCCACCATAATTCTGGTGCGTAAGCGTAACCGCTTACTTAATGCACTGCATAACGCGGTTAAACCAACCACCGAAGCTCTTGCGCACAAACTAAATGGCGCGCCCGACAGGATTCGAACCTGAGACCTCTGCCTCCGGAGGGCAGCGCTCTATCCAGCTGAGCTACGGGCGCGTAGCGCCGTTGCGGATGGGCATACTACGTATTTGACTCCAGGCTGTCCAGTGCTTTTTCATAAAAAAATCGCGTTTGCTTACGCTTTGTGCATTCCGTCGATAAATAACGCAATTTGCCTGCTTAACCTGCCGGAATTACAGCACTATTCCTGCCGCGTTACAGATCGCCGCGCCAGTGATAGCGTAAATATTTCAGCAGTTTTAACTGACGACGCCAGCGTGATGGCTGACGTATCAGGCGATACAGCCACTCCAGCCCTAATTGCTGCCAGATGCGCGGCGCACGCGTGACGTGGCCGGTAAAGACATCATAGGTGCCGCCGACGCCCATATACAGCGCGTGCGGCCAGTGTTCGCGACAGTCGCGCATCAGCAGCTCCTGGCGCGGCGATCCCTGCGCCACGGTCACAATCTGCGCCCCGCTGGCGGCAATGCGTGCAAATAGCGCCTCGCGTTCGGCTGGAGCGAAGTAGCCGTTCTGGCTGCCCACGATGTTGACATTCCACTGACGGCGTAATTTATCGCAGGTTTCCTGCAGCACCTGCTCACGCCCGCCGATTAAAAACACCGGAATACCGCTGCGGCCCGCCTGTTCCATCAGCGCTTCCCACAGATCGGCGCCGGCGATGCGGTTCACCGTCAGCTGCGGGTATTTTTTTCGCAGCGAACGCACAATGCTGATGCCGTCCGGGTATTTGATCTCCGCGGCGGCGATCAGCGCGCGCAGCTGGGCATCCTCTTCCAGCGTCAGCATCTTTTCGGCGTTGATCGCCACCAGCGTGCCGCTGCGCGGCTTGCCGTCCGGCAGCAGAAAGTGAAGAAAGCTCGCCATATCGGCGAAAGCGTGTAAATCGATGCCGCGCAGGGTATAACGCGGATGATCGGTTTCCATGGTCGGTATTTCCCGTCAGGCCCGGAGGTTAAGCAGAGCGCGATAAAACTGGCTCCGCGCGCGGGCGAATCAGCCCGGCACGCGCTAACAGCCAGAAAAGTAACTTCGCCAGCCCAACACAGGCGGCGAAAATCAGGCAAAAGAACACCACGCGCGAGCCGAAGGCATCCAGCCCTTCGCGCGCCAGCACGATCATATTGAACACCGCGCCAAAGCAGAAGCTTTGCAAAATGGCACCGCTGTAGCGGTTGCCGGCTTCGCGCCCCTGCTGGTAGAGAGAATCAAACCCTTTCATCAACAGCCCGACCGCTATCGCCCCAAGGGGAATAAAACCTGCGCCACCCATGATCAGCAGCGAACCGAGCAACGTAGGTGAAATCGCCAGCCCGGAGTGGTTATTCAGCACTTCCCAGGTGAAATAGTTGGCGCTGTTGAGCACCATCGATGGCCGATCCGGCCACAGCCAGCCCGGGATAAACACGTAGAAATCACGCCAGATCGGGGCCAGCCCCTGAAAATCGATTTTGTCGTAATTCTGCAGCAGCAGCGCAAGGTTTTCCCACGGCGAAAAGGTGTCGCGCGTCAGATAGAGAAACGTGTAAAACGCTTCATCACCCACCACGTCGAGATTGTAACGACGCAGCGCCAGCCAGAACATGCCGCCAATCGCCATCACGCCGGCTCCCACCAGCATCCACAGCGTAATCCAGCCGCGCGTAATGCCGATGAACAGGAACAGCGCAAAGGCGATGATGATATTGGCGCGCGTCCCGCCCACCAGCGCATAGGTCAGCAGACCAAACGCCACCGTGATCAGCAAAAACAGCAGCCACTGGCGCTGGGTAGGATTAAGGAAATAGCGGATCAGCATCGCCGGAATGAAGAAGTAGAAAAAACGCTTGAGCGCCACGCCGGACACTTCGCTGGAGAAGATCTGGTTATAAGCCGACAGCCGGAACAGCAGCAGGCCGTTATGCATAAAGAACACCGTGACGGTTCCCACCGCCACCAGCGCCAGCAGCAGGCAGGTCAGATGGGTTTCCACCCGGTTCATCGTCAGCCAGGGTTTGCGCGGCACCGCCTGCGCAGGCCGCAGCCGCACTTTGTAGCTGACGTAATAGATGGCGTAGAAACTGGTGGCGGCCAGCAGCGCCTGCAGCAGATAGTCTGCCGGCACCACGCTGACGTTAAAGCGGAACACCAGCACGCTGGTCAGCGGAAAGCCAAAGTAAAAGGTCAGTAAAAACAGCAGGGTAAAGAACAGGTGGAAATTAAAACGCACCCGTTTAAATTCGCGCCAGGTCAGCGTCAGAATGAAGCCCAGCGAAAACAGATACACCACCAGCAGACCACTAAACTGCAGCAGGCTCATGTTGACTCCCTTTCACTCTCCGCCAGCGCGTGGCGCCATCCCGCCAGATAGCCCGGGGCAAAAAAGGCGATAGCGGAACGATCGCACTGCGCCAGCTGACGCTGCGCCTCCGCCACGCGCGTGCGATCCAGCGCATCAGCGCTGAACAATACCGGCAGCCCCTGCTCGCTCAGGTCACGCCAGAACGGATTCTTACGGTTGACCACAAACGGAATGCCGGCCTGAATCAGCAGGCACAGCGTACCAATGCCCTGCTGACGCTCGAACATAAAATAACCGAGCTGACAGCGACTCAGCAATTGCAGATAGGCAGTGAAGTCGATTTTGTCGCGCAGCAGCGTCACCTGGCCGCGCGGAAACAGGCGCTGCGCGGCAGCATCAATCTCATCGATGTACTCATAGTTGCTGGCCGGATAACCGAGCGGGATCACCACGTTAACCTGCTCACCAAACTGGCGGCGAATCGCCTGCAATCCTTCAATGTGCCGGTTGCTGCGATCGCCCGAGTTGCCGAGCAGAATGGTAAAGCTGTCGCTGGCGGCAGGGGCGGGTATCGCGGCCTCCGGCATACGCGTTGGAAAATAGAGCAGCGAAGTGGGCACGCGCGGATGGCGCTGCTGGAAAAAGTGCAGATCGCCGCGCGTGGCAAACACCTGCGCCATGCGCCCCTGGGCGATACGCCGCAGCAGATAAAACAGGCGGTACTTTAGCCCGGCGCCCTCTTCATAGAGATCGGCGCCCCAGACGTGCCAGAACGCCTGCTGTCGCCGCAGCTTGCCGCTGAGCAGCGCCAGCCACAGGCGCGGATTGAACTGGCCGTGAAAGAAGAAGCGCTGACGGCGATCGGCGGCGCGTGCGATCACCGCCTGCGCCAGCGCGCGCTTGCTGGGATACACGTCGATCTGCAGTTGAGGATAGGCCAGCAGGGTATCCGGCGCGGCCGATACCACCATAAACTGACGCGGCGCGTCGGCTGGCGATTCAACGCTCATGACGTCGTTAAAGAAGCGCAGCAGCGTGTGATTGTGATGCGGGATATCGGAGCCCAGCACGTGAAATAGCATCATTTTTTCCGGCAATAAATCAAGAAAGCCCCACAGCAAAGGGCAAAGTAGAGCACGTAGGTCGCCATATAAGCCTGCGCCGCGCCCGCCGTTCCGTGCAGTGGGATCAGCCAGTGCGCAAAGGCGGTCAGCAGCACAAACTGGCTGATTTCCGTGAGAATATAAAAGCGCAGTGAGGCTTTGGCGATCACCAGGTATCCGAAAACATAGGCGCCTACTTTAAAGACGTCACCGCACAACTGCCAGACAAAAAGATCGCGCATGGCGCTGAACTGCGGGGAAAACAGCAGCCAGATGGCGACATCGCGCAGCAGCCAGACACAAAAGCTGGCCGCCGCCACCGCCGGCAACACAAAGCGCAGCGCACGGCCAATTTCGCGCGCGATGTCGGCTTTATGCTCCAGCCGCGCCAGCGTTGGCAGCAGCCAGACGCTGAACGTGGCGGTGATAAATTGCAGATACGCATCGGAGATGCTGGTGACGCCCTGCCACAGCCCGACCTGCGCCCAGCCCTGCTGTTGCGCCAGCAGATTACGCATCATCACCCAGGCTACCGGCAAGGTCACGGCCGTCATCAGCGCCATCAGGGTAAATTTGGCCAGATTACGCGCCAGCGCCGGCTGCCACTGGGGCATCAGCCAGCGCAGCGGCAGTTCCTCGCGGTGGCGTCGCAGCATCCACAGCGCCGGCCCGACCAGCAGCGCCGGCACCAGCGCCAGCCCGACCAGCGCACCAGCATAGCCACCCAGCCACCAGCACAGCACATAACCCACCACGCCGATCAGGCTGCCGGCGATCAGCGCCAGCGCGTTACCGCGCGCATCGCGAAAACCTTTCAGCAGCGCCAGCGTCAGGTTGGCCCAGGCAATGCCCAGCTGCAAAAAGGCGACGATACGCACCACGTTTTGCCAGGCCGTGTGGCCAAACAGCGCCCGGCTGATGGGCTCCGCCGCCAGCAGGAACAGCAGCGCCAGCAGCGTGGAAAACCCCAGCACCATTGCCGATGCAGTGCCGGTCACAGCGCGCAACTGCGCCGGCTGCTGGCGGAACTGCGCGACATAGGTGGTTACGCCGTTGAAGATACCCGCGCCGGCCAGCACGCCGAGCACGGTAATCAGCTGGCGAAAGTTACCCGCCTGGCCGACGCCCTCGGGGCCGAAGCTCACGGCCAGCAGTTTCACCACCAGCAGGCCAGCGACAATTTTTACCAGCGTGGACGAGGCGGTCCACACTGAGGCTCTGGCTAACGACATCAGGCAAAGAAGCTCAGCAGCGAACTGATTACCGTACGCTGGTTGTTGTCCGACAGGTTGTAGAACAGCGGCAGCCGCAGCAGGCGCTCGCTCTCGCGCGTAGTGAACGCATCCGTGCCGTGGAAGCGGCCAAAACGCGTGCCGGCCGGTGAGGAGTGCAGCGGGATATAGTGGAACACGGTGAGGATCTCCGCTTCCTTCATCCAGTTAATCAGCGCCTGGCGATCCTCGCTATCGCGCAATTTGAGATAGAACATGTGGGCGTTGTGACGGCAACTGGCCGGCACCGCCGGTAACGCAATGCGTCCGCTGGCCGCCAGCGGCTGCAGCGCGTCGTAATAGTTTTGCCACAGGCGCAGACGCTGCTGGTTGATGCGTTCCGCCGCTTCCAGCTGTGCCCACAGATAAGCCGCCTGCAAATCCGCCATCAGGTAGCTGGAACCAATATCGCGCCAGGTATATTTATCCACCTGTCCGCGGAAGAACTGGCTGCGGTTGGTGCCTTTTTCGCGGATGATCTCCGCACGCTCGATCAGTTTCGCCTCGTTGATCAGCGTAGCGCCGCCTTCACCGCCGGCGGTGTAGTTTTTCGTCTCATGGAAGCTAAAGCAGCCAATATGGCCGATGGTGCCCAGCGCGCGCCCTTTGTACTGCGACATCACGCCCTGCGCCGCATCTTCAATCACATACAGCTGGTGCTTCGCCGCCAATGCCATGATGGTATCCATCTCGCACGCCACGCCCGCGTAATGTACCGGCACGATGGCGCGCGTTTTCGGCGTGATTGCTGCTTCAATCTGCGTTTCGTCGATATTCAGCGTATCCGGACGCACGTCGACGAACACAATGGTGGCACCGCGTAGCACGAAGGCGTTGGCGGTGGAGACAAAGGTGTAGCTCGGCATGATCACTTCATCGCCGGGCTGGATATCGATCAGCAGCGCGGCCATCTCCAGCGAAGCGGTGCACGAGGGCGTCAGCAGCACTTTTTTGCTGCCAAAATGCTGCTCCATCCACTGCTGACAGCGCCGGGTAAAGCCGCCGTCGCCGCACAGCTTGCCGCTGGCCATCGCCGACTGCATATAGTCAACTTCGGTGCCCACAACCGGGGGCGCGTTAAATGGGATCATCAGGCTTTCCTGTAAAACCAGTAGGCGGTGCTTTCCAGCCGGGCACCGCTGCGTAAATAGAGGCGCATCGCCGTAAGATTGCTGAGCTGGGTCGCGACCCGCAGACGCTCGAGCTGGCGCACCCGGCCCCAGTCGGCAGCTGCCAGCAGCAAACGCTGCCCGACGCCGTTGCCCTGCGCCGCCGGCAGCACCGCCAGCAGACCGATACGCGCGTCACCGGCGACTTCGCGCATGGAGACGAAACCCTGCAGCGCGCCCTGCTCGTCGCAGGCGATTAGACACTGGTGATCAAAAGTGCCGCGCACCGCGTTCTCAATCCACTGTGCGTAGAAGCGGCCGCTGTCTTCAGCGTCAAACCAGGGGGCACGAAAGCGGCTCTGGCTAAACGCCTGGGCCGCTGCCGCGCGCAGCTGCGGAATCTGCGCTTCGCGCGCGATACGCACGCCGGTCTGCCGTTCGGTGCGTTTGATATTGATCGCCAGATCCGCTTCGCCTTCCACCAGCTGAAAACCATGCTGGCTCAGCGCATCTATCGCCGCGCTGTCCTGCGCCGGCACCTTAACCTGCCACAGCGTGTAAGGCTGCTGCAGCGCCTCGGCCAGCGGCACATCGCCGTCCAGCGTCAGCCGCGCCGTGGCGCAGCGGAAGAAGTCGCTCTCCCACGCGAGGGGATCAATACTGACGCGGACGGGCATGCAGAATATCCAGCAGATACTGGCCGTAGCCGGTTTTGGTCAACGCCTGCGCCGCTGCCAGCAGCTGCTCATCGCTCAGCCAGCCGTTGCGCCAGGCAATCTCCTCGAGGCAGGCAATTTTAAAGCCCTGGCGTTTCTCCACCGTTTGCACGAACACGCTGGCCTCAATCAGGCTGTCGTGGGTGCCGGTGTCCAGCCAGGCAAAGCCGCGCCCCAACAGCTCCACCGCCAGTTCGCCCTGCTCCAGATACATCTGGTTGATGGCGGTAATTTCCAGCTCGCCGCGCGCCGAGGGCTGCACCTGCTTCGCAAACTCCACCACGCGGTTATCGTAAAAGTAGAGGCCGGTGACTGCCCAGCGCGATTTCGGCTGCTGCGGCTTCTCTTCAATCGACAGCGCGTTGAAGTCGTCATCAAACTCCACCACGCCAAAACGTTCCGGATCCATGACCTGATAGGCAAAGACCGTGGCACCGTGGCTGCGCGCGGCCACCTTTTTCAGTTTCGGACTGAAGCCCTGGCCGAAGTAGAGATTGTCGCCCAGCACCAGACAACAGCTGTCGTCGCCAATGAAGGATTCACCGATGATAAAGGCCTGCGCCAGGCCATCCGGACTCGGCTGCTCGGCATACTGCAGCTGCAGGCCAAATTCACTGCCGTCACCCAGCAGCCGCTCAAAATGGGCGCGATCGTCCGGCGTGGTAATAATAAGAATGTCGCGAATCCCCGCCAGCATCAGCACCGACAGCGGATAGTAGATCATCGGTTTGTCGTACACCGGCAGCAGCTGCTTGGATATCGCCCGGGTTATCGGGTGCAGGCGTGTGCCCGAGCCACCGGCTAAGATGATACCTTTCATCGTTGCTCCTCCTGCATGCGTGCTTAATGCGGGGTGGCTAAGCCCAGACGCTCGCCGCGATAACTGCCGTTGAGAATCGCCTGCCACCACTGCGGATTGGCCAGATACCACTGCACGGTTTTGCGGATGCCGCTGTCGAATGTTTCCTGCGGCGTCCAGCCCAGTTCACGGGCGATTTTACTGGCATCAATGGCATAGCGCAGGTCGTGGCCGGGACGATCGTGAACAAAGGTGATCAGTTCCCGGTAGCTGCTCAGCCCGGCAGCGCGCTGTTGCGGTGCCAGCTCATCCAGCAAATCACACAGCGTCTCCACCACCTCAATATTGCGCCGCTCGTTGTGGCCGCCAATGTTGTAGGTCTCGCCCACTTTGCCGCTGCTGACCACGGTGTACAGCGCGCGGGCGTGATCTTCCACATACAGCCAGTCACGAATCTGGCTGCCGTTGCCGTACACCGGCAGCGGCTTACCGGCCAGCGCATTGATAATGGTGAGGGGAATCAGTTTTTCCGGGAAATGGTAAGGGCCATAGTTGTTGGAACAGTTGGTGACCACCACAGGCAGTCCGTAGGTGCGCAGCCACGCGCGCACCAGATGGTCGCTGCTGGCTTTGGTCGCCGAATAAGGGCTACTCGGGGCGTACGGCGTGGTTTCGGTAAAGAAATCTTCCGTGCCGTGCAGATCGCCAAACACCTCGTCAGTGGAGATGTGGTGCAGGATGAAGCCCTTCTTGCGCTCATCCGTCATGCCGTTCCAGTAATGGCGCGTCGCCTCCAGCAGCTGGTAGGTGCCGACAATGTTGGTTTCGACAAAGGCGATTGGCCCGTCAATCGAGCGGTCCACGTGACTCTCAGCCGCCAGATGCATGATGCAGTCCGGCTGGTACTGCGCCAGCACGCGATCCAGCGCGGCGCGGTCGCAGATATCGACCTGCTCAAAAGCAAAGCGCGCATCCTGCTCAACCGGTGCCAGCGACGCCAGATTGCCGGCATAGCTCAGCTTATCCACCACCACCACCCGGTGGTCGGTATTGGCAATCAGGAAGCGCACCAGCGCGGAGCCAATAAAACCGGCGCCGCCGGTGACTAAAAACTGTTTCATCGCCAGACTCCTTTGGTATCCACAATCCACGGCTGCGTCACCTGTTCAGGGGTAACGGCGCGGAACTGTGCATGATCGACCAGCATCACCAGGATGTCAGCGTGTTGCAGGGCATCAGCCAGCGGCACCAGCGTAGCGCGTTCGGCGAGCTGCGGCGGAATATCCGCCACATGCGGCTCGACCACCCAGGTGCGGCCGCTGTGCCAGCCCGCAATACGCTGCGCCACCGACATCGCCGGGCTTTCACGCAGGTCATCGATATTAGGTTTGAATGCCAGACCGAAGCAGGCGATGGTCACGTCCGTGGCACGCTTGCCGCTGGCCGTCAGGCACTCGGCCAGCGCCTGTTTAACCTGATCCAGCACCCAGCCCGGCTTGGCATCGTTGACCTCACGCGCGGTTCGGATCAGCCGTGCCTGCTGCGGGTTTTGCGCCACGATAAACCACGGGTCGACCGCAATGCAGTGCCCGCCAACGCCCGGTCCCGGCTGCAGGATATTGACGCGCGGATGGCGGTTCGCCAGCGCAATCAGTTCCCACACGTTGATCCCCTGTTCGGCGCAGATCAGCGACAGTTCGTTGGCAAAGGCGATGTTCACATCGCGGAAACTGTTTTCCGTCAGCTTGCACATCTCTGCGGTGCGCGCGTTAGTTTCCACACACTCGCCGCGCAGGAAAATGCGATACAGCTCGCTGGCGCGCGCCGAACAGGCCGGCGTCATGCCGCCAATCACACGGTCATTTTCCAGCAGCTCGACCATCACTTTCCCCGGCAGCACACGCTCCGGGCAGTAAGCGATAAACACGTCAGGCTGCTCGCCGTGCTGCGGGAAGCGCAGATCCGGGCGCGCCGCCGCCAGCCATTGCGCCATCTGTTCAGTAGCGCCCACCGGCGAGGTTGATTCGAGGATCACCAGATCGCCGGCCTTCAGCACCGACGCAATCGACAGCGCAGCCGCCTGCACGTAGCTGAGATCCGGCTGATGATCGCCGACAAACGGCGTCGGCACGGCAATCAGAAAGGCGTCGGCAGCTTCAGGCTGGGTGGTGGCGCGCAGGTTGCCGTTGTGCACCGCTGCACGTACTGCGTCGCCCAGCTCGGGCTCGACGATATGAATTTCGCCGCGATTAATGGTTTCCACCGCGCGCGCATTGATATCCACGCCGATGACCTGTTTCCCGTGCGAAGCAAAAACGGCTGCCGTCGGCAGCCCAATGTAGCCCAGTCCGATAACGGAAATGGTTGAAAAACGCATAGTTAAACTCTGTGTTGTTTAAGTGCCTGCAGGATGCGCGCGCAGGCATGGCCGTCGCCATACGGATTGTGCGCGCGGCTCATCGCCTGCCACGCCTCGTCGTCCTGCAATAGCAGGCTGACTTCAGCAACAATTTTATTCACGTCGGTGCCGACCAGCTTCACCGTACCGGCCGCGACCGCTTCCGGCCGCTCGGTGGTTTCGCGCATCACCAGCACCGGTTTGCCCAGCGACGGCGCCTCTTCCTGGATGCCACCGGAATCGGTAAGAATCAGCCAGGCGCGATTCATCAGCCAGACAAACGGCAGGTACTCCTGCGGCTCAATCAGAATGATGTTGTTGATACCGCTCAGAATACGGTTCACCGGCTCGCTGACGTTAGGGTTGAGGTGCACCGGATAGACAATTTGCAGCTGCGGATGCTGACGCGCCAGCTGCGCCAGCGCGCTGCAGATGCGTTCAAAGCCTTCGCCAAAGCTTTCGCGCCGATGGCCGGTAACCAGAATCAGCTTTTTGTCGGCCTCAAGGAACGGGTAACGCGCCGCCAGGCGGGCATTGAGATCGGCATCATCCAGCACGCGATCGCGTACCCACAGCAGCGCGTCGATCACCGTATTGCCGGTGACGAAAATGCGCGCATCGGGCAGATTTTCGCGCAGCAGGTTTTGCCGGGAATTTTCTGTCGGCGTGAAGTGATAGCTGGCGAGATGGCCGGTCAGGGTGCGGTTGGCCTCCTCCGGCCACGGTGACATCAGGTTACCGGTCCGCAGACCCGCCTCAACGTGGCCCACCGGAATCTGATGGTAAAACGCGGCCAGGCTGGCGGCAAAGGTGGTGGTGGTATCGCCGTGCACCAGCACGACGTCTGGCTGGAAGTCCGCCAGCACGGTTTTCATGCCCTGCAAAATGCGGCTGGTGATCTCGGTCAGCCCCTGTTCGGGCCGCATAATATTGAGGTCATAGTCGGGCTGCAGCCGGAACAGGCGCAGTACCTGGTCAAGCATTTCACGATGTTGTGCCGTCACGCACAGGCGCGATTCGAAGGCAGCATCCTGCGCCAGTGCCTGCACCAGCGGAGCCATTTTGATCGCTTCAGGGCGCGTGCCAAATACAGTCAGAACTTTCACGCGGATTCTCTTAGTGACGGTTGGCGAATGTTGCACGCGGACGACGCACCAGCGCTACGCCGGCACCCACCAGCGCACCGATCGCGCCCCACATCACCATCATAAACAGACGACGTGGGCTATCGCGGCTGACCGGCTCTTCCGGCGTGCGCAGGTAACGGTAGGTCTGGAACGGTTTATCCAGACGCGGCCCGGCCTGCAGTGTGTTGAGCATCGCCCTGTTTTGATCATAGCTTAAATCGTAAGCAGGTCCGCTGGCTTGCAGGGTATCCAGTTGCGCCTGCAGCATCTGCTGCCCCAGCAGGAAGCGATCGCTGTCCGGCAGCGCTTCTCCGCTGACCGGCGCGCGGTTCTCTTTAATGCCCTGCTGGCTGGCCACTTTCAGCGCCTGCTCAATGCGCTGGCGGCGGCGATCAAACACCGCCTGCGCCACTTCCTGCTGACGACTGACCTGCGCCTGCAGCTGCACGCTGCGCGCCTGCCACGCACCTTTGAGCTCATCGTTGAGATGGCGCGCGGCGCGTTCGCTGGCATAGGCAATGTACTGCCGCAGCAGATTGTTGGCGTCGCCGGCGGTCTCCGCAATCAGCTTAATGTTATCCAGCGTATTGTGAGTGGCATCGGCCGGGGTGAACTGAATGTTCGTGATCAGATCGTCGAGCAGCGCGGCATCATTGTGCGCATTACCGCTTTTGCGGCTCTTATAGTAATCAGTCTGCAGCCAGAAATCGCGACGCGTATCCCACGACGCCAGCTGCATGGTGAACTCCTGATAGACCTCATCCATCACCGTCGGCGCAGGCGTATTCAGGCTGACGGTCTCGTTGCGCACATCCAGATTATTGAGGAACTGCTGCTGCACAAAGAATGCGCCCAGCATATTCACCGTCGGCCGATCGGTCACCGCCGTGGCGCTCCAGGATTGCTTCATTAACACGGAAGCCAGCCACGCCAGCAGCGCAAACAGCAGCGCCAGGCCAATAATCCAGCCTTTGCCGCGCCACAGCGTGCAGCCGAGGCCGCGTACATCCAGTTCGTTCTCCACAACGACAGAGGTCATAACAAAAGTGTCCTTATCCGGGTACTTATCTGGGTAATTATTTTTTCTCTTCGCCGCTGCTTTGCCAGCGACGTTTGATACGACGGATTTTGCGCGCGACGCGCCATGCATGTTTCAGGCAATAACCGTAAAGGAGGAAAGCAGCGAGGAACAGCGCCAGCATGACCCACTCGGGAATAAATGCCAGATATTCGCCCAGCACGCCAATCCCGGCCAGCAGCGCGGCGGCCACGGTAATCAATAAAAATGCCTGCCGGGAGGTAAAACCGGCCCGCATGATCAGGTGATGGATATGCTGACGATCGGCCGAGAACGGGCTCATGCCCTTGCGCAGGCGACGATACATGATCGCCACCATGTCCATCAGCGGAATAGCAATCAGCCACAGGGCGGTGACTGGCGTGATGGGATGGCTGAGGCCCTGCGTCGTTTCCAGCAGAATCCAGATGATAGTGAAGCCGATCATGGTACTGCCGGCATCACCCATAAACACTTTATAACGGCGGCCTAAAAAGCCGAGATTAAGCAGAATGTAGGGAATGGTGGCGGCGATCATCGCGAAGCACCACATCGCCAGGCTGGTCTGTCCGTCAAAATAGAGGATGATGCCCATCGCGGCGAAGGTGACGCAGGATAAGCCACCCAGCAGACCATCAATACCGTCCACCATATTGAAAGCATTGATCGCTGCCCATACCGCGAACAGCGTCAGCACATAGCCGAAAGGCCCGACGATCAGCTCGACCGGACCTATGATAAACCCCAGGCTCAGTAAATAGAGTTTTGCCCCGACCATCATCACGATGGCGATCGCCGCCTGAACCACGGCACGGATTTTGACGCTGATATCAAAGCGGTCATCGAGCGCGCCGACCAGCACCAGTACCCCGGCGCAGAAAAGGTACAGTACGGCGTGCGGCAGATAATAATTTGAGATGGCAAAGGCGAAGCAAATCCCCGCATACACGGAGATACCGCCGACTAACGGAATGGCGCCATGGTGTCGTTTTCTGGAATTCGGCGTGTCCACAAGCCCAATTTTTTTAGCCGCTTTACGAGCAAAAAACAGGAACGCTAAAGAAAAAAGAAAAACTAAACCAAGCTCAGTACTCATAGTGAGTAAATTCACGTTAACGCTCTCAGCTAAAATCATGGACAACAATAAGCAATTTTCCCGCCATTGCTGTATATCCCTGGTCTGAATTCTGTCGCAGCGCGTGCGTTTGCTGAAAAAACCGCCGCTTTGCTGCCTCAGTCAATATGTCTGCTTCCTGACAGGCATAATCCTAATGCCCACAAATGAAAAACGCCACGTTAAGACGTGGCGTTAGTCATAAATCCTGGCATTTTGTGCCGTTAGCCGGCTGGCTCAGGCCGTTACCGGCGGCAACAGATTACGAGCGTTTCATCATATCGAAGAATTCGTCGTTGGTTTTGGTCATTGCCAGTTTATTGATGAGGAACTCCATTGCATCAATTTCACCCATCGGATGGATGATTTTGCGCAGGATCCACATCTTCTGCAGCTCTTCCTGAGAGGTGAGCAGCTCTTCTTTACGCGTACCGGAACGGTTGTAATCGATAGCCGGGAACACGCGCTTCTCAGCGATTTTACGTGACAGGTGCAGTTCCATGTTACCTGTACCTTTAAACTCTTCGTAAATCACTTCGTCCATCTTCGAACCGGTATCAACCAGCGCGGTGGCGATGATGGTCAGGCTGCCGCCCTCTTCCACGTTACGTGCCGCACCGAAGAAACGCTTCGGACGATGCAGGGCGTTGGCGTCAACACCACCGGTCAGGACTTTACCCGACGCCGGCACTACGGTGTTGTAGGCGCGCGCCAGACGGGTGATGGAGTCCAGCAGGATGATAACGTCTTTTTTGTGCTCGACCAGGCGCTTAGCCTTCTCGATCACCATCTCTGCAACCTGCACGTGACGCGAGGCCGGTTCGTCAAAGGTAGACGCGATAACTTCGCCTTTCACCAGACGCTGCATTTCGGTTACTTCTTCCGGACGCTCGTCAATCAGCAGCACCATCAGCACGCAGTCAGGGTAGTTGTACGCAATGCTCTGCGCGATGTTCTGCAGCAGCATGGTTTTACCGGCTTTCGGCGGTGCGACGATCAGACCACGCTGACCACGACCGATTGGCGATGCCAGATCCAGCACGCGCGCCGTCAGGTCTTCGGTCGAACCGTTACCACGCTCCATGCGCAGACGGTTGTTCGCGTGCAGCGGCGTCAGGTTTTCAAACAGAATCTTGCTACGGGCGTTTTCTGGCTTGTCGTAGTTAACTTCGTTAACTTTCAGCAGCGCAAAATAGCGTTCACCTTCTTTCGGTGGGCGGATTTTGCCAGAAATGGTGTCACCAGTGCGGAGGTTGAAGCGGCGGATTTGGCTGGGAGAAACGTAGATATCATCGGGACCGGCGAGGTAGGAGCTGTCTCCGGAGCGGAGGAAACCAAATCCATCCTGCAGTATCTCCAGCACACCATCACCGAAGATGTCTTCGCCGCTCTTCGCGTGTTGTTTCAGGATGGCGAAAATAATGTCCTGTTTGCGCATACGCGCCAGGTTTTCCAGCCCCATATTTTCGCCGAGAGTAATCAGCTCAGAAACCGGCGTATTCTTTAATTCGGTAAGATTCATAGTGATGGGTTCTTAAACTCGGGGTAATTCTCGAAATGTTTGTCGTGAATGGTATGGCAAAAATTCCATGCCTGTTAATGGCTCTTTTTCAACGCTGCTCGACGGTTATCGTCAGATGTGGCGATAGGAAGCGAGGAGACGGTCGAAAGGTGATGCCGAATGTGCTAGCCGTCAGATTGCCAAACCACGAAAACGTTCAATGCGAGCTGGGTCTGACAAGGGAAAACTTTAGATGCAAACTACAAGGTAAGTGCGTAATGCAGTGAGGTCAACTTAACACGCCTGAAGGGAGACGTCCAGCAGTGGCGAAAAAATTCACCACTGCCGAACAAACACCGCGCCGGGCTTAGGCCAGGTTAGCGTTCAGGAACTCTTTCAGCTGACCTTTAGACAGCGCACCCACTTTGGTCGCCGCCACTTCGCCGTTCTTGAACAGCAGCAGGGTCGGGATACCGCGAATACCGTATTTTGGCGCAGTACCTGGGTTTTCATCAATGTTCAGCTTGGCGATGGTAAGCTTACCGTCGTACTCTTCTGCGACTTCGTCGAGAATCGGGGCGATCATTTTGCAAGGACCACACCATTCAGCCCAGAAATCTACCAGCGTCACACCGTCGGCTTTCAGCACGTCAGTGTCGAAACTGTCATCGGTCAGGTGAACGATTTTATCGCTGCTCATGTTTAACTCCAAAGATTATGCCTGGCGAATTGGCGTAAAATATACCAACGTAGGTTGACTTTATTTCATCGGATACGCTTTCGTAAAGCGATAGTAAGCTGATATTCTACCACACTATGAGCAAAACACACTTAACAGAACAGAAGTTTTCCGACTTCGCCCTGCACCCACAGGTAGTGGAAGCCCTTGATAAAAAAGGCTTTCATAACTGCACGCCGATTCAGGCGCTCGCGTTGCCTTTTGCGCTTTCAGGGCGTGATGTCGCGGGTCAGGCGCAAACCGGTACCGGCAAAACGATGGCGTTCCTGACGTCAACGTTTCATTATCTTCTTTCTCATCCTGCTGCTGAAGGCCGCCAGGTTAATCAGCCACGCGCGCTGATCATGGCACCGACGCGTGAGCTTGCGGTGCAGATTCATGCCGATGCCGAGCCGCTGGCGCAGGCCACCGGTCTGAAGCTGGGCCTGGCCTATGGCGGCGATGGCTATGACAAGCAGCTGAAAGTGCTGGCAGACGGCGTCGATATTCTGGTGGGCACCACCGGACGCCTGATTGACTACGCCAAACAAAATCACATCAACCTCGGCGCCATTCAGGTCGTGGTACTGGATGAAGCAGATCGCATGTTCGATCTCGGCTTCATTAAAGACATTCGCTGGCTGTTCCGCCGCATGCCGCCGGCCACCCAGCGCCTGAGTATGCTGTTCTCGGCCACGCTTTCTTATCGCGTACGTGAACTGGCGTTCGAGCACATGAACAACGCCGAATACGTTGAAGTTGAGCCCGAGCAGAAAACTGGCCACCGTATTAAAGAAGAGCTGTTCTACCCTTCGAACGAAGAGAAGATGCGTCTGCTGCAGACCCTGCTGGAAGAAGAGTGGCCGGACCGCGCCATCGTCTTCGCCAACACCAAGCACCGCTGTGAAGATATCTGGGGCCACCTGGCTGCCGATGGTCACCGCGTGGGCCTGCTGACCGGCGACGTGGCGCAGAAAAAACGCCTGCGCATTCTGGACGACTTCACCAAAGGTGACGTGGATATCCTCGTTGCCACCGACGTCGCCGCGCGCGGCCTGCACATCCCGGCAGTTACGCACGTCTTCAACTACGACCTGCCGGACGATCGCGAAGATTACGTGCACCGCATTGGCCGTACCGGTCGTGCTGGCGCCAGCGGTCACTCCATCAGCCTGGCCTGTGAAGAGTACGCGCTTAACCTGCCGGCGATTGAAGAGTACATCGGTCACGGTATTCCGGTGAGCAAGTACAACAGCGACGCCCTGCTGAGCGACCTGCCGCCACCGAAACGCCTGCAGCGTAACCGCTCGGGCAACGGTCCACGTCGCGGTGGCAACAACAGCAACCGTCGCGGCGGTGCCCCGCGCAACAACAACCGTAAACGTTCGGGTTAAGCACACATGCTAAGCGCATCGTCACTTTATGCTGCGATTGATTTAGGTTCTAACAGCTTTCATATGTTGGTGGTGCGCGAAGTGTCCGGCAGTATTCAGACCGTCGCGCGAATTAAACGCAAGGTGCGTCTGGCGGCAGGTCTTGATGCGGCCAACCATCTCTCAGCTGAGGCGATGCAGCGCGGCTGGCAGTGCCTGCGTCTGTTCTCCGAGCAGTTGCAGGACATTCCCCCGGAACAAATCCGCGTGGTGGCAACCGCCACGCTGCGCATTGCCAGCAACGCGCAGGATTTTCTGACTCAGGCGGAACAGATTCTCGGCTGTGCGGTGAACGTCATCAGCGGCGAGGAAGAAGCGCGCCTGATCTATCAGGGTGTTGCGCACACCACCGGCGGCTCTGACCAGCGGCTGGTGGTCGATATCGGCGGCGGCAGCACCGAGCTGGTGACCGGCGAAGGTGCGCACGCCACGACGCTGTTTAGCCTGTCGATGGGCTGTGTGACCTGGCTGGAGCGCTTCTTCAGCGATCGTCATCTCGCCAAAGAGAACTTTGCCCAGGCCGAACAGGCCGCACGTGAAATGATCCGTCCGATTGCGCCGGCACTGCGAGAGAAAGGCTGGCAGATTTGCGTGGGCGCGTCCGGCACCGTCCAGGCGCTGCAGGAGATCATGGTGGCGCAGGGCATGGATGAGCGCATCACTCTGAGCAAACTGCAGCAGCTCAAACAGCGTGCCATTCAGTGCGGCAAGCTGGAGGAGCTGGAGATTGAAGGGCTGACGCTGGAGCGCGCGCTGGTGTTTCCCAGCGGCCTGTCGATTCTGATCGCCATTTTCCACGAGCTGAGCATTGAGAGCATGACGCTGGCCGGCGGCGCACTGCGCGAAGGGCTGGTGTACGGCATGCTGCATCTGCCGATTGACCGCGATATTCGCAGCCGCACGCTGCAGAACGTTCAGCGTCGTTTCGCCATTGATGTTGAGCAGGCCGGCCGCGTGCGCCAGCTGGCAGAGAGCTTTTTCCGTCAGGTGAGCAGCAGCTGGAAGCTGGATCAGCGATGTCGCGATTTACTCCTCAGCGCCTGTTCAATCCACGAAATTGGCCTGAGCGTCGATTTCCGCCAGGCACCGCAGCACGCCGCGTATCTGATTCGCCATCTCGATCTTCCTGGTTTCACCCCCGCACAGAAAAAAATGCTGGCCTGCCTGCTGCAGAACCAGAGCGGCAGCATTGATCTGGCGCTGCTGACGCAGCAAAACGCCGTGCCGCCGCGCATGGCTGATCGGCTGAGCCGTCTGCTGCGGCTGGCAATCATCTTCTCCAGCCGGCGGCGCGACGACACGCTGCCGGCGGTGCGTCTGCAGGCGGATGATGATGCGCTGCATCTGACGCTGCCGGCAGGCTGGCTGGCTGCGCATCCGCTGCGCGCCGAGCTGCTGGAGCAGGAGAGCCATTACCAGTCGTATGTGCACTGGCTGCTGACGATTTCCTGATCGAACCTGCTGCTGCATTGAAAAACGCCCGGCAACTGCGCTTTTACGCGAGTGAAATTTGCTTTGCCGGGCGCTTTGCCTCTGCGGCGCGCGCAACGATTTTCGCCAGAGACCAGGCTTGCGGCTCTGACGAAACCATTACCCCTTCTTCGCGTTCTCCAGCATCGCACGTAAGCCGGCGACGCGCGTTTGCCCGGTTTTCACCCGCTCTTCGGCGCTGATCACCTTTTTCTCACGCTCCCACGCCACATCATCCTGCGGCAATTCCAGCAGGAAGCGGCTTGGTTCCGGACGCACCAGCTCGCCGTACTGACGGCGCTCGCGGCACAGGGTAAAAGTCAGCTCTTTCTGCGCGCGGGTGATGCCCACGTAGGCCAGGCGACGCTCTTCTTCGATATTGTTCTCATCGATACTGCTCTGATGCGGCAGCAGCCCCTCTTCCATGCCCACCAGATAGACATAGGGGAACTCCAGCCCTTTCGAGGCGTGCAGCGTCATCAGCTGGACCTGATCGAGCTCTTCATCGCTCTCGCCGCGCTCCATCATGTCGCGCAGGGTAAAACGCGTCACCACCTGCGCCAGCGTCATCGGCTCGTTAAGTTCGTCGCCCTCCAGCATTTCGGTCATCCACTGAAACAGCGTATTGACGTTCTTCATGCGCATTTCCGCCGCTTTCGGGCTGGGGGAGGTTTCAAACAGCCAGCTTTCGTAGTCGATGCCGCGAATCAGGTCGCGCACCGCATTCACCGGTTCACGCTCGGTGAGCTGAACGATGTCATTCAGCCAGTGGGTAAAGCGCTGCAGATGCTCCAGCCCGCGCCCGGAAAGCGTCTGTTCCAGCCCCATATCAAAGCTGGCGTTAAACAGGCTTTTGTTGCGCAGATTGGCCCACTCACCCAGCTTCTGCAGCGTCGCGGGGCCGATCTCGCGACGCGGCGTGTTCACGATGCGCAGAAACGCGCTGTCATCTTCAGGATTGGTCAGCACGCGCAGATAGGCCAGCAAGTCCTTGATTTCCGGCCGCGAGAAGAAAGACGTGCCGCCGGAGATGCGATAAGGAATACGGTTCTGCATCAGCAGCTTTTCAAACACGCGCGACTGATGGTTACCGCGATAAAGAATCGCGTAATCTTTGTACTGGGTTTTATTGATAAAGTGATGGGCAATCAACTCGCCCGCCACGCGCTCGGCTTCGTGATCTTCGTTGTTGGCGCTCAGCACTTTTAGCTCGCTGCCCTCGCCCAACTCAGAGAACAGCCGCTTTTCAAACACGTGCGGATTGTTAGCGATGAGGATATTGGCGCATTTAAGGATACGCTGCGTCGAGCGGTAGTTCTGCTCCAGCTTCACCACTTCCAGCGCCGGGAAATCCTCTTTCAGCAGTACCAGGTTCTGCGGCCGCGCGCCGCGCCACGAGTAGATAGACTGATCGTCATCGCCGACCACGGTAAAGCGCGCCCGGGCGCCGACCAGCAACTTCACCAGCTCATACTGGCTGGTGTTGGTGTCCTGATACTCATCCACCAGCAGATAGCGGATGCGCTGTTGCCAGCGTTCGCGCACCTCCTGATTCCGCTGCAGCAGCAGGGTCGGCAGCAGAATCAGATCGTCGAAATCCAGCACGTTACAGGCTTTCAGATGCTGATCGTACAGCGCGTAGCAATGGGCAAAAATCTGGTCGCGCTGCGATTTGGCGAGGCCGGCCGCGCCCTGCGGATCAACGAGGTCGTTTTTCCAGTTGGAGATGGTGGAAATCAGCTGCTGCAACAGGGTTTTATCTTCTTCCAGCCACTGTTTGGTCAGGTCCTTAAGCAGCGCCAGCTGATCCTGATCGTCGAACAGCGAGAAAGTCGATTTCATGCCGAGCGCCTTGTACTCGCGCTTGATGATCTCCAGGCCCAGCGTGTGGAAGGTTGAGATCATCAGGCCGCGCGCCTCTTTGCGTCCCAGCGTTTGCGCCACGCGTTCTTTCATCTCGCGCGACGCCTTGTTGGTGAAGGTCACCGCCGCGATATGGCGCGCCTGATAGCCGCATTCACGGATCAGATGGGCGATTTTATTGGTGATCACGCGGGTTTTACCGGAACCCGCACCGGCCAGCACCAGACAGGGACCGGTGACAAATTCGACAGCACGTTGTTGGCCGGGATTAAGACGCATAGAAAAACATCACTCAATTTAATCAGACAGGAAGATTTACATCGCGCCGTAGGGTGCGCATTGATGCGCACCTGAGCGCAAAGGTCGCCATCAATGGCGACCCTACAACTGACGCGCACTACGCTATAATGCGTCGAATATTATACATACATAACGGAACACCATCATGGCGAAAACCGCGGCGGCTTTACATATCCTGGTGAAACAGGAAGCGCAGGCGAAAGCGCTGCTGGCGCAGCTGGAAAAAGGCGCGAACTTTCAGCAACTGGCAAAAAAACACTCGACCTGCCCGTCCGGGTGTAACGGGGGCGATCTGGGGGAGTTTCGCAAAGGGCAGATGGTGCCGGCATTTGATAAAGCGGTGTTCACCTGCCCGCTGCTGCAACCTTACGGACCGGTGAAAACCGCTTTCGGCTACCACATCATCAAAGTGCTGTGGCGTAACTGATCACTTTTTGCTTTTCATCTGCTGGAGT
The DNA here is from genome assembly GCF_059730895.1 of gamma proteobacterium symbiont of Lampromicra miyakona. Taxonomy (NCBI): domain Bacteria; kingdom Pseudomonadati; phylum Pseudomonadota; class Gammaproteobacteria; species gamma proteobacterium symbiont of Lampromicra miyakona. The sequence goes on from NZ_AP035932.1 coordinate 3,952,851, forward strand.
ACGTTGCTGCACTGATTGTCATCGGTGTCGCTCGGCGAAATCAGCGCCAGCAGTGCGGCCGCCGGCGCGACCACAGCCCCCAGCGCGACGGCTGCGGCACCGCGCGCCAGCAGCGGACCGGCTTTGACTCCGGCATCCGGGTTTTTGAAGGTGCCGCGCACATACAGCGGCGAACGCAGCGTAATGATACGAATGCCCTTGCTCTCCGGATTGATCGACAGATCCAGCCGCTCATTAGCAAAGTTAGCGTTGCCGGTAACGTTGATCACCGCGTTCTCGGTATCGAACACGAACAGCCGCGGCGTCGCCAGTCCCTGTCTAATATTCAGGTCGGTCGCGGCACAGTTGATGCGCACCTCATCGTCGCCAAACAGTTTACCCACCACATAGTTACCAACGTTCAGCCCGGCAATCTCCATCAGGCTGCGGCTGATCAGGCCATCGTTCATCAACAGTTTCAGCTCGCCATTGCTGGTGCCCAGCAGGTCGGCCACCGAATTGCCGGTGCCGGTCAGGCTGGCATCCCCGTTGAGCTGGCCGAGACTACGCTGCATGGCGGTGACATCCGGGAACAGCTGACGCAGCTGCAGCTTGCGCGCATGCAGGTCGGCGCGGCCGCGCATCGGTGAGCGATCGCCCTCCAGATGGATGGTCGAATTAATGCTGCCGCCGGCCATGCCGAAGCGCAGCGGATCCAGCAGCAGGTCGCCATTTTTCAGCTGCAGATGGGTATAGAGATCGCTGAGCGGCAGCTTGCTGCTGTGCTCGATACGCTTGCCGCTGAACTTCACGTCAGCGTCCATCACATCCCAGTTTTTGGTATCGAACTTGTCATGTGGCAACACGCGATCCGCCGGCTGGGTGCTGGCCTCACCGCGCTGTGCTTTGGCCTGCGCCGTTTTTTCACTGCCCTTGCCGGAGTTAACCCCAATCAGCGGCCCAAGGTCCGCCATACGCAGCTGGTTCGACGTCAGCTCGCCGCTCAGCGTCGGACGCGGTTTGCCCTGACGGTAGCTGAGCGAACCGTGAATATCGCTGTCACCAATATGACCGTTGAATTTTTCGTAGCGGAACAGCGGCCCTTTCTCTTCGTTGAAACGCGCAATCAGGTGGCCGTCAGTTTCATACGGTGGCGTGTCCGGCAGCAGCACGCCGGTTAAGCCGTACAGATTTGCCAGCGTGTCGCCGGAGAAGCGCAGCCGCACATCCAGCCCGCCGAGATTGAGCGGATCCTGCAGGGTGCCATCCACGCGCACACGTGTGGTGCCGTTGCGTACGTCGAGCTGTAACGGGAACGGCGTGGTTTTGCTGCGCAGCGACAACATACCGCCAATCTTACCGTCACCATCGAGTTTCTGGTTGTTGTAGGTCCCGCTCGCCTGCCAGCCAAACACAAAATCGCCGGCCCCTTTTTGCTGGTCGTTACCGCCCGCGACCTGCGCGTACGGCACCGGTTTACCCAGCGGATTGATCTTCACCGTGACATCGGCTTTGTTGATGGCGTCGCGATAGCGCAGCTGTCCCTGATCGAACAGGATGTTATCAAGGCGGAATGACCATGCCGAAGGCGGCGCGTTGGGGTCGCTGTTTTCGCTGCTGGCGAGGTTGAAGGTCCAGTTATTTTTCTTATCGGCGGTCTGCACCAGTCGCGCATCCGGCTGCTGCATCTTAATCCACGGCAGGTAAATTTCTTTGTGCAGCAGCGCCAGCGGCGCCAGCGTGGCTTCCACCCGCTGCAAATGCACCATTGTCACTTCCGGCACGCTGGGCGGATTACCGAGCATGACATCGTCAGCGTGCACCTGCGGCCACGGCACCCAGCTGCGCCAGCCTGGCTCTTCGCGATTGCGCACCCAGGCCACGCCAAGATCGCCGCGAATAGCGAACGGTCGGTTCAGTTCTGCCGAGACTTTCTGGTTGATGGTTGGCTTCAGGCGGTTCCAGTCAAAGGTGGCGATAATCACCACGACCACCACAACCAGCAACAATAAAATCCCGATCACCCAGCTAATTATTTTTCCTGTACGCGACATTTTGCCTCCTCCTTGCCCTTCCACGTCTCCTTAAAGATAGTCGAGACGCGGCAGAACGGAATCACGGAAGCTCAAGTACCAGGTTTTCCAGCTGGTTAAACGGCAGCGGACGTGAAAAATAATAGCCCTGTGCGGCCATGGCGGGCGAGTTGCGTACCTGCTGCCACTCCTCCTCGTTTTCCACCCCTTCGACGATCACGCCGTTACAGTAACGGTTAATCAGCGCCAGCAGCATGGAGAACAGCGAGCGCCCTTCATCACTGGCGCGCAGCAGCATAAACAGCTCGCGCGAGAGCTTGATGTAGTCGTAGCGCAGTTCGGTCAGCGCGGAGAAGTTGGCCATGCCGGACCCAAAGTCATCCAGCCACAGCGGGCCCAGCTCCGGCATCTGCGCCACCATCTCTTCCTGCGGCAGCGCGTGATGCTCGGTCAGTTCGAAGCGCACCCACGGCAGCTGGACGATCAGCGCGCGCACGGGCGCATGCTGCTGAATGGCCAGTAACGTGGGTCCATCAATATTGACGGAGGCCACCAGTTGGCGCTGGCTGAAGAAGGAAGCCCACTGTAATAACAGTTCAAGCTGCTCCTGGACGATGTCGAGACGCTGGGCAATGGTAAGCGCCTCGAAATAGTCTTCGGGTGACACGTTTTGCTCAGGTGCGGCGGGATGCACCACGGCGGTAAGCAGTTCAATAGCCAGTAAGCGGCCAGAAACCTGGTAAATCGGCTGGAAAGTGTAGCACCGTTGGCACTGCTGCCAGTAGAGACGGGTTTCCTGTTGTTGCTCAAGTTCGGGAGAAAAAGGCAGCCGATGACTCAAATTCTTCATCACCATGGTGTTTTCCTGGTTGGTATTGAGTGCCTGCAAATAGCATCTCAGTGGCAAGTATCGGCTCTCCCCTGGATAACTTTATTGGTCTGCGCAGCCACACGAGCTGTTGAGTCTAGCAGCGTGTCTGCGGCTTAATCGGCAAAACAACCCCCGGTTTGGCCGCTAAATCGGTGCAGAAGCGCGGTTTTACGCCTTAAGGCAAATTAAAACAGCGTTTTAAAAAGCATTGACGACTGCCATACCAGACGCGAGACTAGAGCGCAGCATTCACTACAGGCCAAACACCATGACGCAGAAAACCATCGCCATTATTGGCGAATGCATGATTGAGCTGTCCGAAAAAGGTGAGAACATCAAACGCGGCTTTGGCGGCGATACGCTGAATACCGCGATCTATCTGGCACGGCAGAGCGATTCCAGCCAGCTGCGTGTGGAGTATGTCACCGCGCTTGGCACCGACAGCTTCAGCGACCAGATGATCGCGGCCTGGCAGCAGGAGCAGGTGCACACGCAACTGGTGCAGCGCCTGCCGGACAAAATGCCCGGGCTTTACTTCATCGAAACCGATGCCCACGGCGAGCGCACCTTTTGGTACTGGCGCAGCGATGCTGCCGCGCGCTTCTGGCTGGATAGCCCGCAGGCCGGGGCCATCTGTCAGCAGCTGGCGCATTACGACTATCTCTACCTGAGCGGCATCAGCCTGGCGATCCTGCCTGAGGCCAGCCGCGAAAAGCTGATGGCGCTGCTCAGTGCCTGCCGGCAAAACGGTGGCACCGTGATTTTTGACAACAACTACCGGCCGCGTCTGTGGGCGGATAGCGCCAGTGCGCAGCAGGCGTATGCGGCGATGCTACGCCACACCGATATCGCCTTCCTGACGCTGGATGATGAACACCTGCTGTGGGGCGAACAGCCGCTGGCGGACGTGATTGCGCGCACGCGCGCCGCCGGCGTGCAGGAGATTGTGATCAAACGTGGTGCCGACTCCTGCCTGGTGGCGCGCGGCGAAGAGCCGCTGCGGGATGTTGCGGCCATCAAACTGGCTCCGGCGCAGATTGTCGATACCACCGCCGCAGGTGACTCCTTCAGCGCCGGTTATCTGGCCGTGCGCCTCGCGGGTGGCAGCGTGGAGCAGGCCGCAGCGCGCGGCCATCTCACCGCCAGCACGGTCATTCAGCATCGCGGCGCGATTATTCCGCCCAGCGCGATGCCAAAAACCGTTTAACACCGCACACGATTGTCGCGCCGCGCTGCCTGCTGCGCGTCGCGACAATTTCCCCTCTGCCCTGACGAGAAATTGATTATTACGCTGAAAAATATCACCGCGAAAATTTGGCTTAATGACGCAGATTCACCGGGCAATTTTTACTAATGACGCACGCCATCCAGCCTCCTCTCTGCCTGACGCTCACCACTTAAATGCCGCTAATCAGACTGATTTAAATTCAATGCATTACGACGATAAACCCGACCGCCAGGCATAGTCCGAAACTGGCGACGCCGGCGGTTTTCGGCTGGACGATCGCGCGAAAAAAGACCATGTTTTAATCAACCACAGCAGGAAGCTGTCAGGTCGACCGCGAACACAATAACGACAACATGACTCGCTCAGGACAGATTTATGCACACAGAAATTATCAATATCTGGCCGCACGGCGACGCGCCAGGCGCGAGTGACTCGCGCGCTCAGCCGCAGATCGTCGATTTGGCCAGAGAGTTCGAACCTTACGACCGCGCCGCCACCGGTGTGCGCTGCCCGGAGATGGCGATCTGGCATCCGGAAACCTCAAACGGTATCACCCTGCTGGTGGCACCGGGCGGCGGGTATCAGCGCGTACTGATCGACCGCGAAGGCAGCGCCCTCGCCACCTTTTTCACCTCGATGGGCTACACCCTGGCGGTAATGACCTATCGCCTGCCGTACGACGGCCATCATGAAGGACCGGATGCGCCGCTGGCCGATGCCCAGCGTGCGGTGCGCGTGCTGCGCGAGCGCTCACAGCGCGGCCTGAACGGAAAGTACATCGTGATGATGGGCTTTTCCGCCGGCGGGCACGTGGCCGCCAGCCTCGGCACCCGTTTTGGCGAAAAAATCTATCCACTGCAGGATCAGGCCGACAGCCTGTCACCGCGGCCTGATGCGATGGTGCTGCTCTATCCGGTCATCAGCATGCGCGACGGTCTGGCGCATGAAAGTTCACGCACCCGCCTGCTGGGCGCGTGGCCCGATCCAAAAAGCATTGATGCTTATTCGCTGGAGACGCGCGTGCACGGCCAGACGCCGCCGACGCTGCTGATCCACGCTGCTGACGATGAGACGGTTTCCGTTAATAACAGCATGGTGTTTTTTAGTGCCCTGCGTGAGCACAAGGTGCCGGCGGAAATTCACTTTTATCAGAAAGGCGGCCACGGCTTTGGGATTCGTGGCGTGGCGGATCTGCCGCTGGCCAGCTGGCCGATGCTGGTGACCGAATGGCTGCGCGTAAAGACCTGATGCCCCTGCTACGTTGAACCGCAGCGGCGCTGGCGGCGCGCGTTCATCCCGGTCGCTTACGTAAGCTCCTGAGGATGAACACCCGTGCCGCCTTGCTGCAGCGCACCTTATTGCGGGGACTCATGCGCCCTGTGTTATGACGAGGGTTGAGCCGGATCGGTCGCGCTCGCGCTGCCATTATTTTCGGGTTTAGCTTCGTCCGGGGTAGCAGCGGCGGCAGGCGCATCCGGAACCTTCATCACCTTGTCCCAGCTGTCCTGCAGCATCCTGACGTTGGTTTCGGGCTCACCCTGCGGCTGAATCAGCACCATGGTGAGCTCCTGCGTTAACTGCTGGCGCAGCTCCTGGTTGAGCTGGTCGCGCGTTAACTCGCTGAGAAACGCCTGACGCAGTTTCTGGTACTGCTCCGGCGCGATATCCACCACGGAATTCTGCTGCGAGCGCAGACGTTGCCCCATCAGAATATCGGTGTCGGTGCGCGCGTAGGTAGCAAACAGTTTGTTCAGTTCCAGCAGCTTTTGCGCCATTAGCGCATCAAACTCCTCCTGCGGCAGACCTTTGTCACGCACGGTGGCCAGCTCACGCGCCACCTGGTTCAGGTTCTGCACCAGCGACGCGTTAGGCGAATCCATGTTAATGGCGCACTGCGCACGCTGATACAGCACGCGACAGTCGAAGCCAACCTGCACGTTTTGCGCTTTGCTGTCGGCCAGCGCGCGCTGGACGTGCCAGAACAGCGCTTCGCGCGCCAGATCGCTCTGCCAGTAGCGCTGCAGATTCTGCGAGTCGCGGATCGGCTGCCATGGCGTATCCCACACCAGCGACAGGCGATCCTGCATCATGCCGCCGTTAACCAGGTTGATTGGCTGATGCGGCAGCGGCGACAGCGTGGGCAGCGCCGCGGGCGCCACCCGTTTGCCTTGCAGTGGCGAGAACGCTTTGTTGATCTGCTCCGCCATGCTGCGGCTATCCACGTTGCCCACCACGTACAGCGTCATGCCGTCCGGCGTGTACCACTGCTGGTAAAAGGCATTAAGCTGCGCGATATCCACCGGCGCACGCGGCTGTTCGCCCGGATCATGCGTCAGCATGGTCGACCCTTTCAGGCGATAGCGCCACCACACATCCTGCGTATTGGGCGGCCAGGTCGCGATGGGATCGGTGGCGGTCAGTGCGGTCGACACCACCTGCTCATTAATGGTCATTTTACCGGCGGTGGCCGCCAGCCAGCTGAGCGCCTCTTTCAGCAGCTCCGGCCGGTTGTTCGGCAGGCTGAGATTGTATTGGGTGAAATCATAAGACGAGATGGCCGGCGGCAGCGGTCGCTGCGGATCCATCGCCTGTTGCCACAGTGCGCGCTGCTGATTGGTATCCAGCGCGGTGTTATGTACCATCGCCAGACGCGGTAAAAGATGGCTGAACCCGGTTTGCTGGGCGCTTTCCACCAGCGAACCGGTATTAACTATCAGGCGCAGCTCGATGCGATCGCTCGGACGTTGTGGTGTGGTCAGCAGCTGCCAGCTGAAACCATTGTCCAGTTTGCCTTCCTGCCAGGCGGGATCAGGCTGAAGTGTTTCGGCGTGGACGCCGAAGCCAGATGCCGCAAGCAGCCATCCGCCAACCAAAAGCCGAATTCTGATGCCCTGCATGTGAACCCCTACTCAAACAGATAAACGCTCGTGCGCGCCATAGGCGGCCGCTTTTCAGCGAACCACGGCGGCAGGCTGCCGCCACGTTTATACAACGACAGACTCTTTGACCACAGGAAGGTCAGGATGTCGCGCGACGAGGAAAAAAATCGGGAAAAAAATCAATGGGGTTATTATGCAAATGCCCGCTGTCAGGGCAAGCGACAGCGGGCATTTCACGACAAATTAACGCAAATAGAGGATTACGCGCTGGTCTGTGAAGCGTTATTGACCTTTTTCGCTGAAGAAAGCGTCGCTTTCATCTGCGCTTCATCGAGCTGGCCGACCCACTTCGCCACCACCACAGTTGCCACACCGTTACCCACCAGGTTGGTGAGCGCACGGGCTTCCGACATGAAGCGGTCAATGCCGAGAATCAGCGCCAGACCGGCCACCGGCAGATGTCCCACCGCCGACAGCGTTGCCGCCAGCACGATAAAGCCACTGCCGGTCACCCCTGCCGCGCCTTTGGAGGAGAGCAGCAGCACCACTAACAGCGTGATCTGGTGGAAGACATCCATGTGGGCGTTGGTCGCCTGAGCGATAAACACCGCCGCCATGGTCAGGTAAATCGACGTGCCATCGAGGTTGAACGAGTAGCCAGTTGGAATCACCAGCCCGACCACCGATTTCTTACAGCCCAGCTTCTCCATCTTATCCAGCATGCGCGGCAGCGCCGACTCGGAAGAAGATGTACCCAGTACAATCAGCAGCTCTTCTTTGATGTAGGCAACAAACTTAAAGATGTTGAAGCCGGCCCAGCGGGCAATAATGCCCAGCACAATCACCACGAACAGTACGCAGGTGATGTAGAAGCAGATAATCAGCTGACCGAGCTGCACCAGCGATCCGACACCATATTTACCGATGGTGAACGCCATGGCGCCGAACGCACCAATCGGTGCCAGACGCATGATCATGTTGATCACGCCAAAAATCACCTTCGAGAAGCTCTCGATGACGTTGAACATCACGGTGCCGGCGTTACCGAGGCGATGCAGCGCAAAGCCAAACAGGATAGCGAACAGCAGCACCTGCAGGATGTTACCGCTGGCGAAGGCACCGACCACGCTGTTCGGGATCACGTCCAGCAGGAAGGCAATCACGCCCTGCTGCTCAGCCTGCTGCGCGTAGACCGCAACCGCTTTGGCATCCAGCGTCGCCGGATCGACGTTCATTCCCGCGCCCGGCTGGATCACGTTGACCACCACCAGACCGATAATCAGCGCGATGGTGCTGACAATTTCGAAATAGAGCAGCGCCACTGCGCCGGTCCGTCCAACTGCTTTCATGCTCTCCATGCCGGCAATACCGGTCACCACCGTACAGAAAATCACGGGGGCGATGATCATCTTGATCAGCTTAACGAAGCCATCGCCAAGCGGCTTCATTTGCGCGCCTAACTCAGGGTAGTAGTGGCCTAACAGGACGCCGATGCCGATGGCAACCAGCACCTGAAAGTAGAGGCTTTTGAACAGTTTCATAACAGGTGTCCAGGTATAGACGGCATTCACCGCCATTGTTATGGAGAAACGCATGCGGCAAGCCGCCTGGAAGCGTATGACCTTACCGATGGCGAGGAAAATAACACTCTGTTAACAGGATTAGTATACCCTTACATTCCTTACAAAAGTTACAAAACTCTAACTATGAACTGAAACGCTTCAGCTTCCCATAACGGTGCAATTCTGCAAGGAAAATCAATAAATAAGGTGATTATTCAGATGGTGACGAGCTGGCCAGCCAGCGCTGGTTAAACACCGATAACGGCAGGGCTTCAGCATATAAGTAGCCCTGCCCGATGGTAATTCCGCGCGCCAGCAGCCAGTCGCGCTGCTCGGCGGTTTCGACGCCTTCGGCAATCACGTCGAGGTGAATGATATCGGCAATTGCCGCCACGATGCGCACCATGGTGTCATCATCCGGCAGCGCGGCGACAAAACTGCGATCCATTTTCAGCTTATTGACCGGCAGCGCTTTGAACTGATGCAGGTAGTTGAGGTTGGAGTAGCCCATGCCGAAATCATCCAGCGCGACCGCCACCCCGGTTTGCTGCAGCGAGCGCAGCAGCGCCATCGCCTGTTCAGCATCGCCAATCTGCGCGGTTTCGGTGATCTCCAGCACGAAGTTACCCGGCGCAATGCGGTGGCGCTCCAGCAGCCCCTGCAGATGGCTCACCACGCTGGCATCGCGCAGCTGTACTGCGGAGATATTCACGCTGAGCGGCAGATTGATGCCGTGGCGCTGCCAGCCAGCGATAATGCGGCACGCCTCTTCAAATACCCAGCGGCCGAGCGCGGAGATGACGCCAATCTCTTCGGCGCTGGCGATGAACTCTTCGGATAACCCGTAGCTGCCGTCCGGCATTCGCATGCGCAGCAGCGCTTCTGCGCCGGCCAGCTCGCCGGTGGCCATATTGATTTGCGGCTGCAGATAGAGCGCAAACTGGCCATCCTGCAGACCCTGCAGGATGTCGTGCTCCTGGGTTAAGCGCTTCTGCGCCCGCTCGGTCAGCGCCGGGTCAAAGAACAGAATCTGGTTTTTACCCTGATGGCGCGCCGACATCATCGCCGACGTGGCGCGCGCCAGCTGTTCGCCTGCGGACACGGTGTTGTCGTCATGCAGCGCCAGACCAATGCTGGCGTTGGGGCGCAGCTGCAGCTGATACAGGTTCACCGGCTGGTTGATGCGTAGCATCAGATTGCGCGCCAGCCGCATGGCGCGAAACGGGTTGTGCGCACGCTTCATCAGTAGCGCAAAGTCGCTCGGTCCGGTCTGTGCCAGCAGCGTATGGTCATCAATGGTGCTGCGGATTTTTTCCACCAGCGTCAGCATCAGCGTATCGCGCTGCTCATCGCTCAGGACGCCATTGGCTTCCTGCAGGGTTTCGATGCGGATCACCATCAGCCCCCACGGCTGCTGGCTGTGGCGATGGCGGATGTGCTGATCAAGCAGCGCCAGAAACAGCGCGCGGTTGGGCAAATCGGTCACCGCGAAATGGGTGGTCAGCCGGCTCATCTCATCGTGAATCGACTCCAGCACCTGCTGATTGCGGTTGTAGCTGCGAATCAGCATGCCGATCTCATCGTCGCGATGATTGTGCGGCAGCGCCAGCTTATGAGTGAGAATGGCGGGCGGCGGCAGCTCCTGCAGCTCACGCGAAATATTACGCAGCGGATGCACGATCAGCCGGTTGATACACCAGCTGATCGCCACGGACAGAATCAGCGCCAGCAGCAGATAGGTGGTGATCATGGTGGACAGCGTGCTGAGCAGGAACTGATAAACGCGCGACGAATCAGCCTGCAGCACCAGATAGGCAATCGGCTTCGGCAGCCCGCTGCGCTCGACCGAATAGAGCGGCAGCGTAATCTGCACCGGCAGTTCGAACAGCCGGGCGACAAAGCGCGGCACCGGCTTCTCCGGCGCGAAGTCGGCGTGCAGCGCCTGGAAGGCGTTCGGCAGCACCACATCGGCGCGCGACAGAATGCCCGCCGGCTTAAGGGTATTCAGAATGCGTTCGGCCTGCGGGATATCGGCTTTGAGCACCGCTTCGGACAGCGGCTGACGCACGGTATGCGCGACGTTCTCCATCTGCTGGGCGTAGTCCACCCTGCGCTGCTGCACAAAATGGAATAACTGGATGACGATAAAAATTGAGATGGTGACCAGCGCTACGGCGGATACGGTGGCCATCTGCTTTATCGTTAACGAACGACTGACGCGCAACAAAACCTCTCCTGGCTGCAATGAGCCGTGACAGTTGCCGGAATGCGCAGCAAGTATATCCCAGGTCAGCATTTTTTTGCGCCGGGATAAAGGCGAAAATCACGCAACTGCCCCGCTTTGCGCGCGGTTACCGCGTTTTGTCAGTCGTTACTGGCGCAGAGACAAAACGGCGCGCGCGAGATCGCACCGTTTGCCGCGCCGGGTTTACTGCGGATAGGCCACCCAGTCGCCGCCGTTAAGGCGAATCCACGGTTTGCCCTGATACATCATCACGACGGCGTTATCATTTTCAGAGACAACCGGCGTCTGCGGCAGGTTATCCGTCAGCACCGACATATTGACGTTCGGTGCGTTGAAGACCTGACCGTCCACCACCCGCGACACCAGTTCCGAGATGGCCAGCAGGCTGAGCGGCGTATCAATGGTCAGCGGCTGTCCCTGATGCGGGGCTTTCATGCCGACGAATTTGATGCCAACCGGCACGTGGGTGATCCCCGGACTGGGAATATCGCGCAGTCCGGACATCTGCATTTTATCCCCCTGCAGCGCCGCACCGTGTTCCGGTACCACCAGCACCATCACCCGGCGTCCCGACTTCTCCAGATTGGTCAGGAAGGTATCGAGCTGGTCGAACAGCACCCGCGCACGCGGCTGCCACTCGGCGGTGCGGGTGCTGCCCAGCTCGCGCGTACCGTCGTGCAGCGGAATCAGGTTGTAGAAGGTGGCGCTGCGCGCATCGCTGCTTTTGCTGCGCTCATCAAGCCAGCGCTGCATCAGCTGCCCGTCGTTGTACACCGGCGAACCATCAAACGAGGTCAGTTCCGGCGCAATTCCGGCCTGCGACATCAGCGGCGCCTGCATGTTGCCATCCTCGCGCAGCTCTTTCAGGTAGTTACCGAACACGCCGGTATGGTCCATCATCAGCTGCTGCTTAAAGCCAAGCTTCGCCAGATTATCAAACAGATAGCAGCGCTGATCGGTGGCTTTATACAGGTTACTGTGTGAGGTCTGGCCGCAGCTGGCGCGCAGCAGGCGGATACCGGCCGGACCGCTGTAGCCGGTGGCGGAGTTATAGTTGTTCAGCACGATATCGAAGTGCTTCCACAGCGGATGATCGCGCAGCTGCGCCACATCGATGTCCGACCACGCCAGCGAGCAGATGTTGATCACCAGAATATCAAACGGCTGCGAATCGGCGGGCAACGCATCCGGGAAGTGCGTAACGCGCTGACGCTCGCTGTCGTAAAAGCGATTCAGCCACGCGGTGAGGTTGGCACTGGTGGGCGGCGCGCTCTGATCGAGTCCCGTCGGAGCCGGGCTCGCCGCCGGTTTGTCATTCAGCGCTACCGGCGGTGCGGCGGCTTTGCTGGGCAGCAGGCTGACCGCCGGCCCGGCGAGCGTCAGCACGTTCAGCCAGATCAGCGCCAGTGACACCAGCACGGTCACGCGAATCCACTGCGCCACGAACAGGTAAATCACCAGCAGCACAAAGGCCGCGCCGATCATCTCCCAGTTAATAAAGCGCTGCAGCAAATCCAGCAGATAGGCCGGCGAGAATCCCGCCACCTGGCTGCCCTGGCTGAGCAGCGAGTTCAGACCCGGCAGCCAGGTATCGTGCCAGAACAGCGCGAAGCCAATCGGCAGCGAAACCCACTGGCGCAGACGATGCAGCCGCGCTGATGGCAGCGGAAACAGCAGCCACGCCAGAAACACCAGATTACTCAGCGCATGGAAGTTGAGATAGCCGTACCACAACAGACCAAATTTGATCAGAAAGTAAAAGTTCCAGCCGCCGAGGCCGCGCCAGCGCGCCGCGTGCAGCGTCGAAGGTGTGTTATCCATGTTTATCCGTTTTGGTCGATTGGCGTTGCCACTGCCCTTCCGATTTGAGGGCGCGGGCAGGTAACAGGCGCATCAGCAGGCTGGTGCTGCGCTGCGGCAGCCAGCGTCGCCACAGCGATTTCAGGAACAGCAAAATCAGTAACAGCAGGATCGCCACCTGCACACCATCCATCAGCGTCATACGTGCGGTTCCCCGAGGTCGATGATGATCGGCTGCGGCGTCTGAGGGCCGCGCGGCGCGGCCGCTGCCGGCGCGGCAGGTTGCGCAGCGGCCGGTACTGTTAGCGGTTCGAACTGCGCCACCGGCGTCAGCTGCCGCACTTTATTCACCTCCGACAAAATCTGATTGTCGGCAAACCACACCATGCGGTTGCTGAACAGCTCGTCGTGCGGCAGGGAAAATATCGATTTCAGGGCAATGTCCAGATCGTTAAAGCGGCAGGAAGAGAGGAATAAATAGAGCCGATCGTCAACCAGCGTCACCAGGTCGCCAAAACGACGCGGTTTACACAGCGTCAGCACCTGCGGCGGCGACAGCTGCGGCACCGGGCGCAGCGCCACCATCAGCCCTTTGTCGTTTTCCGGCAGCAGCGTATTGTTCATCAACTGCTGTACCGCCGCACAGAAACGCTCCAGCGGCAAATAGCCTTTCTGCTGCAGCGGCTGTAGCGCCTGTACCAGCGCCGGCAGATCGGCCGGCACGTGGCGGGTAAACTGCTGGCCCTGCACGCCTTCCAGCGCGGTCAGCAAGCGCGACAGCGGCGCCGCCGTCGGGACAATGCTGTTAACGCCACACGCCAGCAGCAAACGTTCATCGCTGTAGCGCAGGCTGGTGCCAAGTTCCCGCACCACGATTTTCAGCGCGTTGCCGCGCGATCGCCGCAAACCATGGACCATGCTCGCCAGAGTCGGCACATCCTGATTATGGGCCAGGCTAAAGATGACCGTGGCGGCGTTGGCCTGCTGCCCGCGCGCATACACGCTCTCGTTATCGCTGAACAGTTGCCACTGTGCGGAAAGCGGCGGCGCCCCTTCCAGCACATCCTGCTGGGCCAGAAACTGGTTTTCATCATTGAGGCTCAGCGGCTGTGACGCGGCAGCTTCAGCCTGCGCAATAAACTGATTATCAATACAGTTCAGGCGGATAGCGCGGTCGGCCAGCAATTTATCGGCGGAGTACCACCAGTTAATTCGATATTGCCAGCTATCCTGCTGAAATTCTAAATGGGCGACACCATCAAGCTGACGAAAATAACGCTGCAGATGATTTCGCAGGGGAATAATTGCGGTTCCGCAGGTGATCATTAGCAGCGTCATTTGTTTTTTTAACAGAACCCGGCGCAAGCCTTTTATCCACACGGTCAGTTCATCCGGGGATAATTTGCTCCACAGCGCCGCCTGACTATAAAACATGACCAGACCGCTACGTTTATTCATTACGCGCGCCATATCGCTGGCCAGATGTTGCAGGCTGGCTTTATTGGCAGGCAGCGAAAATAAGGGAATACGCGCCGGACCGCCGGGCGGATCGGGCGTTAACAGCGCCTGCGGGGGTTCATCCGCGCTCACCAGCGTGGCCGCCTTTTGCTGGCTAACCACCTGACGTAACAGCGTTCGTGCGTCTTCGGGCCGCTGGCAGGTTATCCAGTAAAATCCCGGCGACTGCAGGGCGATTAATTCCTGTTGTACCTGCTGCAGGCCAAGCGTATAAAGATTTTTCATATTAGCGTCGCGATCTGTACAATCCAGGCTAGTTTAATATAGACGGCAACGATTGGAACTGCTGAAATAAAAAAAGCTGCGCACGCGCCAGACTGTTTGAACTTTGCCGGGCCAGAAATCGCTGGCTGCGGTTTTATACGCGACAAGAAAAATATCACCCCTCTTTATCCGTTGTCGTTTCTTTGGTGGCAAAAAAGTAATGAAAACTGAAAATGCTTTTTCACTGACCGCTGTCGGCAGCGAAGATCAGGATGATATTAACGCCCTGAGTGACGCCTTTTCACTGAAGGCGTTTCGCTATATTGATATTGCCCGTGAAGCGCGTCTGCAACAGTTGCTGTCGCGCTGGCCGTTGTTGCAGGAATGCACGCAGGGACCGGAGTCACCACGCTAATGCCGGTTCTCGCCTTACAGGGGCTGCGCGGCGGGTGTGGCGCGACGGCACTCAGTGCCGCGCTGGGCTGGGCGCTAAACGCGCTGCAGCAGTCGGTGCTGCTTATCGACCTTTCGCCAGCCAATCAACTGGCGGCCCACTTTAATCTGCCGCTCGACACGCCGCACGGCTGGCTGCGTGCGCAGCTGGATAACCAGCCGTGGCAGCACAGCGCGCTGCGCTATCAGCCGGGGCTGGATTTTCTGCCGTCTGGCACGCTCACGCATCAGCAGACCTTATCCTTAAACGCAGCGACAGCGGAAATTGCACAACCGCTGCTTAAGGCTTTGCCGGCCCTGAAACAGCGCTATCAGTGGATTATTTTCGACCTTCCGGCGGATCTGCTGCCGTGGCAGCTGGCGTTCATCCCGGCCGCCGATCGGCTGCTTCAGCTGTTAACGCTGGATGCCAACTGCCAGCTGCGCCTGCACCGCGCGCACTTTTCGCCGCAGACGCTGTTTCTGATTAACCAGTTCAACGCCAACAGCCAGCTGCAGCAGGATCTGCATCAGCTGTGGCTGCGCTCGCTTAAGAACCTGATTCCACAGGTGATTCATCGCGATGAAGCGCTGGCGGAAGCGCTGATGATGAAACAGCCGGTGGGCGCCTGGCGTCCGCATGCGCTGGCCAGCGAAGAGATCAATACGCTGGCCAACTGGCTGCTGCTGCATGTCGCCGGAGGTGGCGCATGAATGCGCTGCGCTGGCTGCTGGTGCCGCAGGCCTCGCAGGCATTGCAGCAGCGCGCGCACCTGGCGCGTCAGCACGGCGCCGGGCGGTTAACGGTCGCGCTGCATCTGCTGTGGTGCGTGCTCGCCTGGTCGCTGCTGCGGCTGGAAACGCCGGCGTGGCGGCGCGTGCTGCAGCAGCGTCAGCGCTACTTCCCGCATATCTCTCCGCTGCGCCCGCGTCCGCTCGATATTGTGCGCTATGCACTCCAGAGCCTGTGGCTGCTTATTATGCTGCCGCTGGACGGCAGCGCGCGCAGCGAGCGTAAACGTTTTAACGCCTTTGGCTCGCTGTTCCGCTGGCGCCAGCAGCTGTATCAATGGCTGGCGCACCTGCCGGCGCGGCTGGAGCACAGCGGCGTGCCGCAGCGCAGCGAACGCTGGCTGCAGCGCCTGCCACGGCGCGTGCGTCAGCTGCTGTTCATCGTAGTGGCGATCGCCGCCAGCCTGCTGGCGCTGCTGTGCATCTCGCAGCCGTTTGATATCACCACGCAGTTTGTGTTTGTGCTGCTGCTGTGGGCGCTGGCCATGCTGGTGCGCCGTATGCCGGGCCGGCTGGTGACCATCATGCTGATTGTGCTGTCGCTCACCATCTCCTGCCGCTATCTGTGGTGGCGCTATACGGAAACCCTTAACTGGGACGATCCGCTCAGCCTGACGTTTGGCCTGCTGCTGATTGGCGCGGAAACCTACGCGTGGACGGTACTGGTGCTGGGCTATTTCCAGACGCTGTGGCCGCTCAACCGCCAGCCGGTCTCCATGCCGCCGGAGATCGCCAGCTGGCCCAGCGTCGATATTCTGGTGCCGACCTACAACGAGCCGCTCAGCGTGGTCAAACCCACCATCTATGCTGCGCTGGGCATCGACTGGCCGCAGGATAAACTCAACATCTATATTCTTGATGACGGCACGCGCGAGGAGTTCCGCGAGTTTGCTGCCAGCGTGGGCGTCAATTACGTGGTGCGCCCCAGCCACGAACACGCCAAGGCCGGCAACATCAACCATGCGCTGAAAACCACCTGCCGCAGCGAATACGTGGCGATTTTTGACTGCGACCACGTGCCGACGCGCTCGTTCCTGCAGCTCACCATGGGCTGGTTCCTGAAAGATCACCGGCTGGGCATGCTGCAGACGCCGCACCACTTCTTCTCACCGGATCCGTTTGAGCGCAACCTCGGCCGCTTCCGCCAGACGCCGAATGAAGGCTCGCTGTTTTACGGTCTGGTGCAGGATGGTAACGACACCTGGGATGCCGCCTTTTTCTGCGGCTCCTGCGCAGTGCTGCGCCGCAGCGCACTGGATGAGATTGGCGGTATTGCGGTGGAGACCGTGACGGAAGATGCGCACACCTCACTGCGACTGCACCGCCGCGGATACACCTCGGCCTACATCCGCATTCCTCAGGCTGCCGGGCTGGCAACCGAAAGTCTGTCAGCGCATATTGGTCAGCGCATCCGCTGGGCGCGCGGCATGGTGCAGATCTTCCGTCTCGATAATCCGCTGTTTGGCAAAGGGCTGAAGCTGGTACAGCGGCTGTGTTACGCCAATGCCATGCTGCACTTTCTTGCCGGTATTCCCCGGCTGATCTTTCTGCTGGCGCCGCTGGCGTTTCTGCTGTGCCATGCCTACATCATCTATGCGCCCGCGCTGGCCATCGCCATCTACGTGCTGCCGCACATGGTGCATACCAGTCTGACCAACTCGCGCATCCAGGGGCGCTGGCGCCACTCGTTCTGGAGCGAGGTGTATGAAACCGTGCTCGCCTGGTACATCGCCCGCCCCACCACCGTCGCGCTGTTTAATCCGCACAAAGGCAAATTCAATGTGACCGCCAAAGGGGGCCTGGTAGAAGAGCGCCATCTCGACTGGGTGATCACCAAACCCTATATGCTGCTGGTGCTACTGAACATTGCCGGTATCGGCATGGGCTTCTGGCGCATGGCGCACGGCCCGGCCAATGAGCTGCTCACCATCTGGGTCAGTCTGGTGTGGGTGGTTTACAACATGATTATTCTCGGCGGCGCGGTGGCGGTGTCGGTGGAAGCACGTCAAATTCGTGAAGCGCACCGCGTGGAGATCGCCATGCCGGCGGCGCTGGCACGCGCCGATGGTCATATGCTGCCGTGCACGCTGCGCGACTACTCTGACGGCGGCGTGGGCGTCGAACTGCGCGAGCCGGATGCACTGCGCGAGAACGAAAGCGTCTCGCTGCTGCTGCGGCGCGGACAGCAGGAGTTCAGCTTCCCGTGCCAGGTACAGCGCGTATTTGGCCGCCGCGCGGGTATCCGCCTGCACCAGCTCTCCACCCGCCAGCACATCGAATTTATTCAGTGCACCTTTGCGCGCGCCGATACCTGGGCGCTGTGGCAGGACGGTTTTCCGGAGGATAAACCGGTGCAGAGCCTGGCGGACATTATGCTGCTCGGCTTCAAAGGCTATTTGCGGCTGGCGGAGTATGGTCCGGCACCGCTGCGCCGCCTGTTCCGTGGCCTGACCGCCGGACTGCACTGGCTGGCAACGCTGTTGCCGCATAGCGTCCGTCCGCGACCGGCAACGCTCAACACTGATTTTACCTAAGCTGATGATATGACCATGACGAGAAAACTGAGTTGGTTCACCGCCCTGCTGCTGGGCACGGCATCTCTGGCGCAGGCGGCACTTCCGGCGGCGCTTCCTGCTGCACCGCCTGCGGCAACCTCTGCGCCGCTGTCCGACGTGAACCAACCGCTCGATACCAGCGCTCCGCTGCGCGATAGCCAGCTGCTGTTTACCCAGGTGGCACCGCCGCCGGGTAGCATGACGCTGCGCGGCACCGTCCCCACCAGCCAGATTGAGTTCGGCGTGCGCAGCGACGAAGTGGTCACGCGCGCGCTGCTGACGCTCAACTACCGGCCTTCGCCGGCGCTGCTGCCGACGCAGTCGCAGCTCAAGGTGTATCTCAACGATGAACTGGTGGGACTGGTCACCGTCACCGCCGATCAGCTCGGCAAAGAAAACCAGACGCAGCTGGCGATCGACCCGCGCTACATTAGCGACTTCAACCGCATCCGCCTGGAACTGGTCGGCCACTACGCCAACGTGTGTGAAAATCCGGCCAACAGCACCATCTGGCTGGATATCGGTAAAGCGAGCAAACTGGACCTGACGCTGCAGAAGCTGCCGCTGAAAAACGATCTCTCCCATTTCCCGGAGCCATTCTTTGACGCGCGCGACAACCGGCCGCTGCAGCTGCCGATGGTGTTCAGCGGCCAGCCGGATGTGCAGCAGCAGCGTGCGGCAGGCCTGCTGGCCTCGTGGTTCGGTAGCCAGGCGCAGTGGCGCGGCCAGTCCTTCCCGGTGCTGTATAACCAGCTGCCGGAAGGACAGCATGCGGTGGTATTCGCCACCAACGATCGTCGGCCGGACTTCCTGCAAACGCTGCCGCCGGTGGACAAACCCACCGTGGAAATGGTCAGCCAGCCGGACAATCCCTATCAGAAGATGCTGCTGATTCTCGGCCGCGACGATAACGATCTGATCACTGCAGTAGAGGGCATTGCGCAGGGTGAACTGCTGCTGCGCGGCGAGCGCGCCACCATCGACAGCGTGAAACTGCTGGCCCCGCGCCAGCCGTACGATGCGCCAAACTGGGTACGCACCGATCGCCGCACCACCTTTGGTGAACTGACGCAGTATCAGAACCAGCTGCAGGCTGATGGCCTGCAACCCAACCCGATTAGCCTGACGCTCAACCTGCCGCCGGATCTGTTCCTGGTGCGCGCACGCGGCATTGATATGGACCTGATCTATCGCTACACCTCACCGGTGCAGCAGGACGGCTCACGGCTGGCGGTGCATCTCAATAACCAGTTCATGCAGGATTATCCGCTGACCAGTAAAGATGGCGCGGGCCAGCAGCTGATGCGCATTCCGCTGATGCAGGGCCTGCAGGACAACAGCCGTCAGCTGACCATTCCGGCACTGCGTCTCGGTGTGGTGAACCAGCTGCGCTTTGATTTTGACTACGCCAATACCTTTATCGGCGGCACTGCCGATGGCCGCTGTGAAACCGTCACCCCCGTCGCGCATCATGCGGTGATCGATGATCGCTCCAGCATCGATTTCTCCGGCTATCGTCACTACATCGAAATGCCCTCGCTCGGCGCGTTTGCCAGCGCTGGCTTCCCGTTCAGCCGCTTCGCCGATCTGGCGCAAACCCTGGTGCTGGTGCCGGCAAAACCGGAGAGCGGCGAAGTCAGTACGCTGCTTGACGCGCTGGGGGCGATCGGCGCCCAGACCGGCTATCCGGCACTGCGCGTGCAGATGAGCGATGACTGGCGCAACGCCAAAGACCACGATGCCGATCTGCTGTTGATCGGCAGCATTCCGCCGGATCTGCAGGCGGACACGGCGATCAACCTGCTGGTGGATCGCACGCGCAGCACCCTCAACATGCCATCGCGCCCGGGCAGCGCGCCCAACGTGCCACTGTCAGCCAGCGAGCGCACTGCCGAAAGCCAGACCGGCATCAGTTCGCGCGGTCCGATCGGTGCCCTGGTTGGCTTCCAGTCGCCGTTCCACGATCAGCGCAGCGTGGTGGCGCTGCTGGCTGACAGCCCGCGCGGCTGGGATTTGCTGAATGCAGCGCTGCGCGACAGCGGCAAACGCGCGGCGATGTTCGGTTCCGTCAGCATCGTCCGGGAGTCCGGCGTCAACAGCGTGCGCGTGGGCGATACCTACTTTGTCGGGCATCTGCCGTGGTGGGAGCGGCTGTGGAATCTGCTGGCCACCCATCCGGTATGGCTGGCCGTGTGTGCCGTGCTGGTGGTGATCCTGTTCGCCCTGATGGCCTGGCGCCTGATGCGCATGGTGAGCCGTCGTCGCCTGGCTGAGCTGGATGACGATGAATAAGTTACCGCTTGCGCTGCTGATCGCCAGTGCGCTGGCCGGCAGCGTGGCGGCCGCGCCCGGTCCGCAGGTGGCGCCGGTAGCGTGGCTGCTGATGCAGATTCGTACCGGCGAATCCACCAACAAATACGATTTGGTGCAGCAGTCGCTGTACCGGCTGGAAAAAATCGATCCGGATAACCCGCAGGTGCTGGCGGCGCGCATTCGTATGGCGCTGCGTCAGGGCGATCAGGCCAAAGCGCAGCAGCTGTTCGATGCGCTGCAAAAGGCTGCGCCGGATGACGCCGCCACACGCGAATCTGCGGCAGGTTTGCGCCTGATGAGCCCCGAAGGGCGTCAGCAGCTGCAGCAGGCGCGGCTGCTGGCCACC
The DNA here is from genome assembly GCF_059730895.1 of gamma proteobacterium symbiont of Lampromicra miyakona. Taxonomy (NCBI): domain Bacteria; kingdom Pseudomonadati; phylum Pseudomonadota; class Gammaproteobacteria; species gamma proteobacterium symbiont of Lampromicra miyakona. The sequence goes on from NZ_AP035932.1 coordinate 3,973,608, forward strand.
GCCGGACGGCTGCCGGAGGCCAAAGCAGCGTGGGATGCGCTGTTTCACGGCGTCTTTCCCGATGTAAACACCGAACTGGAGTACTGGCGACTGGTGGCGCGCCTGCCGGGCCAGCAGCCGCTCGCCTGGCGTCAGTTGCAGGCGCTGGAGCAGCGTTATCCGGGCAATATCGGCGTCGAGCTACAGCTGGCGCGCATGGCGTTTGATAATAATCAGCCGGATCAGGCGGTGACCCAGCTGCGTCAGCTGGCCAACCGCGACGGCGGCCGCGATGCCGCGTCCGAACTGTGGCTGCAGCAGATCCAGAACCAGCCGGTAAGCGAGCGCAGCGTTGCCAGCCTGCAGCAGTATCTGCAGGTGTTCACCAGCGGCGATGCGCAACAGCGCGGAGCGGATGAGCTGGCGCGTCAGCAAAAAATGCTGGCCGATCCGGCCTTCCGCCAGCGCATGCGCGGCCTGGCGCTGGTCGAGGCTGGCGGCGGCGCGGCGGCAATCGGCGCATTACAGGCGGCGCTGAAGGCCAATCCGGACGACGCCGAACTGCTCGGTGCCATGGGCCAGGCGCAGGCGCGTGCCGGTCACCGCGCCGCCGCCATCAGCTGGCTACAGAAAGCGATTCAGGCGGGCCAGGCCAGCACGCAAATCGGCAAGTGGCAGTCCCTGTTACAGACCAATCGTTACTGGCTGGCCATCGACAGCGGCGACGCGGCGCTGAAGCAGGGGGATTTATCCGGCGCTGAGCGGCAGTACCGCAGCGCGCAGGCCATCGACAGTAATGATAGCTGGGCGCTCATCGGCCTCGGTGATGTGGCGCAGGCGCGTAAAAACAGCGCGTTAGCCCGGCAGTACTGGCAGCAGGCGCTGCGCCTTGACCGCAGTAACGGCACGGCGCAGCAGCGCCTGAGCAATTTACGTATTGAGAGCCTGCTGGCCGACGCAGACGCGCTGGCGCAGCAGCAGCAATGGCCGCAGGCGGTAGCGAAATACCGTGAGGCGGCTCAGGCGCGACCGGATGATGTCTGGCTGGCCTGGCGGCTGGCCAATGCGCTACGCAGCAGCGGTGACAACCAGGCAGGCGCGGCGGTAATGGCCGCGATGGTGCGCCAGCAGCCGCAGCAGCCAGCCGCGCTGTATGCCACGGCACTGTGGCAGTCATCCGGCGACGACGATGCCGCCGCGCTGGCCACGCTGCACCGTTTACCCACCGCCCGCTGGGACAGCAACATGCATGAACTGGCGGATCGCCTGGCGCAAAACCAGGCGTTCGGGCGTGCCGGGGAGCTACGCGCCCGCGGTGATGAAGCCGCCGCCATCCGCTTGCTGCAACAGCAGCCGGCCTCGCCGCGCCGCGACATTACGCTGGCCGACTGGGCGCTGGAGCGGGGCGATGCCACAACAGCGCTGGCCGGTTATCAGCAGGTGCTGCAGCAGGACGCCAGCAACAACGATGCCGCGCTCGGCCGCATCGAGGCGCTGCTGGCGCTGCAGCGCACCACCGAAGCGCGCGCAGCGCTGCACAGCCTGCCGGACAGCGTGGCGCAGCAGAGCCTGAACAGCGGCCGGCGCGTGGCACTCGCCTGGCAAAACAGCGGCGATCTCCTCAAAGCGCAGCAGCTGTTCAGCGCGCTGAAAACCCGCGCCGCCGCTGTCGCGCCGTCACAGGAAAAAGCGCTGGTGCTGCGTGATGCCGCGCGGCTGGAGGGACAGCAGCGCCAGCCCGCGCTGGCACAGCAGGATTACCGCGCGGCGATGGTCGCCAGCGGCATCACCCCTGCGCTGCCAGACGATAACGCCCGCTATACCCGGCTGACGCGCACGCAGGCCCAGGACGACTGGCTGAAGCGCAGCATCCGCAGCGACGCCGCTGACCTGTATCGCCAGCAGGACACCACCGTGACGCTGGAACAGGACTACTCGCGCGATAAGGGCAACGGTGGCACCTCTGACTTTACCGCTCATACCACCATGCTGCAGGCGGAAACCCCGCTGGCCGATGGCCGCAGCTTTGTGCGCGTCGATCACGTACAGGTGTCTGCCGGTACGTTTTCCACCACTGATGGCAGCCACAGTGAACAGTTCGGCAGCTGTAACGACGCCAACGCCGGGGGCTGCCGGCGCGATTTCACCCAGCGGGACGAAGGCACCGCGCTGGGCGTCGGCTGGCACAACGATCGCTGGTCAGCCGATATCGGCACCACGCCGCTCGGTTTTACCGTCACTAACTGGGTCGGCGGCGTAAGCTGGAAAACTGACATCGACGATCTCGGGGTGACTTTTACCGCTTCACGTCGCCCGATCTCCAGTTCGCTGCTGGCTTACGCCGGCGCGCGCGATCCGGCCACTAACGGCGGCAAAAACTGGGGCGGCGTCGTCGCGACCGGCGGCGGCATCGGCCTGAGCTACGATCGGGGCGGCGCGCACGGGGTGTGGGCCGATCTCAGCGCCCATCAAATCAGCGGTGAAAACGTGGCGGACAACAGCCGCGAACGGCTGATGGCAGGCTATTACTACAAGCTGATCAATAGCGACAACCAGCGCGCCACCATCGGCCTGAACAGTATGCTGTGGCACTATCAGAAAGATTTGAGCGACTACACCTTTGGCCAGGGCGGCTATTACAGCCCGCAGCGCTACTTCTCGCTGGCGGTGCCGCTGACCTGGCGTCAGCGCACGGAAAACTGGTCGTATGAACTCGGCGGCTCGGTGTCGTGGTCACAGTCAACCACCGACGCTCAGGCGCGCTACCCGGTGAATCCAGGCTTTACGCTGGCCAGCAATCCGTCATCGGACAGCAGTTCCGGACGCGGTTTCGGCTATACCTTGCAGGCGTTGATAGAGCGGCGCATCACGCCGCACTGGTCGCTGGGTTTGGCCATGGACATTCAGCAGGCGAAAGATTACACCCCAAGCCACGGGCTGCTGTATGTGCGCTACTCAATGGCCGGCTGGAACGGCGACATGGATATGCCACCACAGCCACTGGAACCGTATGCGGATTTTAAATAAGCACACTATTTACCCTGCAGTTCTCTTAGCATCGCGGCTCGCAGGATCGCGTTGAGGCGCGTCTGGTAACCTTTGCCAGGCGCCTTTAACCACTCAAGAATATCCGCATCGATTCTGATCGAAGCCTGGGTTTTTACCGGGCGGTAAAAACGCCCCCGTTCGGCAGCCTGCCAGAAACTGTCGTCTAACGGCGCAATATCATCACACTGGATGTCGCTGTCCTGTTTCCGGCTCAAAGCATCCAGCTCCGCCTGTTGCTTATCGGTGAGCGGCGGTAATTCACTGCGTTTAAACCTGACTTTGCTCATAGCGCCTCCTCTCAATACGCGTTGCATGGCGTGCGCTGATAATCCTTATTCGCTCAACATCTGTTTCGAAGCGCACCGTATGGGCCACCAGAATGACCACATGCCCCATAACATTACCAATGGTTTGCCAGCGATATTCCCCATTTTCATAACGATCCTGCACCGACAGGTGGAAAGGATCCTCAAACACGCGGGCTGCAACTTCAAAGCGGATACCATGCTTGCGGAAATTTGTTTCCGCCTTGGTGGTATCCCACTCAAACTCCGGTTCCGTTTGCATTTATCATACACTTTTGTCTATACATTTTAGCATGACAAATTGCGTGTAGTACGCGCTGATGGTGTTGATCGGGCGCAATAGCTGCGCGGTCAGTACAGGAATGAAATGAAATACAGACAGGTCTGGAATCGAGTGAAACGCTGGAACAGCGGTTTGAAGCCAGGCGGGCGGGCCTGATGGTGATCGGCCGGACGGAAGGTTGATTCCGTCCGGCACAGAGAGGCTATCGCTTCTCCTGATAAGCCAGCCAGGTCAGCAGTTGCAGGCTGGCGGAGAAATAGTTTTGCTCCGGCGCCAGGCGGTCGCTGAGGTAGCCGGTTTGGTTGAGCGTCAGGTCGCGCACCGCGGTCAGGCCACCTTCCATATTGTAAGGTGCCGGGGTATTGGCCAGCACATCAAACCACGCTGGCGTGGTGTCGCGCGCGTAGCCCTGCCAGACGCGCTGGAAGGGCACCAGCCGCAGGCTTTGCGGATCGTACCACCAGATATTCAGCGGAATACGGATCGCGTCATAGCTGAAGCGGCTGGAATAGCCGACCGCCGGCGCGACGGAGCCATCGGCGTTCAGCGCCACCCAGTCCAGCGGCAGGCCGGTTTTGCCAAACTGCATGTCGCCCAGCAGCGCAAGGCCATCATCAATCAGCGTGTTCCACACGCGCAGATGGCTGTGCTGCGCAAACTCCTGCCATGCGGCGAACAGGAAATAGGAAGGGTTAAGCACCACATAGCTGGTTTTATTGAAGCCCTGCGCACCCGGCAGCATGACCTTGCGGCCGGCGTAGTCGATCACCGTTAGCTTGATGACCGCGCGCTGAATGCGATCCGACGCCTGCTGATAATCACCGCCCCACTTCTGTGCCGCGCGCTGCAGCGCCCAGGCGATCAGCACATCCCCGTCCGAGGCATCATTCTTATCGGCGATGGGATCGGCTGCGCCCGGCGTATAGCGCCAGTAGAACAGGTCATTCTGCGGATTGCGCAGATGGGTACGCGTCCACTGCCACAGCAAATCAAAGGTGGCGCGGTCGTTATACGCCACCGCCAGCAGCATGCCGTAGCCCTGGCCTTCGGTGTGGCTGACGTTGTTATTGGCCGTATCGCTGATGCGGCCGTCGCTGCTCATAAAGCGGCTTTTGTAACTGCTCCAGCCATCAGCGGCCGCCTGAGCACTGAAAAATATCACCATGAAACACAGCATCCACTGACGCCAGAACCGCATCACTCTCATCACAGCTTCCTATTGGTATCGATAATGCAGCGTGCCGCCGTCGATTTTTTCCAGCGTCAGCGGTACCGCCGCGCTACCACCCTGCGCACGTAGCCACTGCGCGTACACGCCGGCCAGCACTGCGCTCAGCGCCAGCTGCCAGCGTTCTGCATCAAGCTGGCTGTCGCCCTGCGGCAGGGCATGGTGCTCAAGCATAATCGCGTTCTGCTGCGGCTGCAGCTGAACAAAGCCCCAGTTAAAGCGCGCCAGCTGGAGATTAATTTCGCGCTCCAGATCCTGCACGGTGCGCGCCTCCGGCAAAGGATAGCGCGTTGCCAGCAATTCGCCCACGCCGTTGAGGAAGGCTTCCGCCTCCGCGCCAGCGTTGTCCAGCATGCTCTCAATCATCACGCTGACCAGATCAAACCAGCCCGGCTGATACGGATGGCTGATGCGTGCGCCCGGTTGCTCACTCATTAGTTGTCTCCAAACAGATAACGGAAGTACAGATTGGCTGTGCTTTCGTTGTAATCGCCAAAGGTGTCATAGCCGAGCTGGCCGCCGATGGTGACGTCTTTATTAATCTTATAATCGGCACCGGCGTGCAGGTTATAGCCGATGCCGTTTTTGCTCTCACCGCTGTAGTAGGCGCTTTTGACAAAGCCCTGATCGGCGAGGCTTTGCAGCTGGGACTGCAGCGACGGATCGTTGGGGAAATACGCGCTCTTGTCCTGGCTGTAGGACTGATAGCCGACCGAACCGCCAACGTTGACTTTCAGGTCATCAAACTTGCGGCTGAAGTCGACAGGGAACGACACCGCGGCATAATTCTGCGGACTGAAATAGCCGCCCTGACCGTAGCTGAAGTAACTCAGGTTTTTGGAGAAATCCATCCACGACAGGCTCATGCCGACCTTCAGCTCGCGGTCGTCGTAGTGGTAAGGCCGCACGTAAGCGCCCGCCGTGGCCTGCACGCTGTTGTTGCTCGCCACGTTCTCGCCCAGATAGCTGTAAGCGCCGCCGCCGACGTAGAAACCCGCGTCGCCGTTATCGAAGCTCAGCATGGCGTTGCCGCCGTTTTTGGTGACGCGCCCCCAGCGCTTGCCGCTGGTCTTGTCCTCTACGCCAACGTACGACAGCAGACTGTCGGTCATGGCGCGGCGTTCACCGGTGAGGATCAGCGTCAGGAAATCGGTCAGCTTCGGTGACCACTGCACGCCGCCCACCAGCGTACTGAGATCCTGGCCGAGCGGCGTGCTGCCGAGATCGATCTTATAGCTGTCGCCCTTCAGCGCCATATTCAGTTCCACGCCGGTGGCCTTTTGCGAATCGGTCGACGAAGACGGCGTGTCGTCTATTTTGGCCGCGCCGGATGCCACCACATTGCCCTGCACCAGCGCGTTGCTGCCGAAGCGACGCCACGCATCACCGGCCGCACTGCCAGCGGTGAGCGACACCGGCGTCATAGTAAAGTCGAAGCGCGACTCGCCGAACGGCACGGTCGAGAAGGTCAGCGGCGCTTTGGCTTCGGTCAGCTTGCTGAGCCCCGATTCGCCGTCGCGTCCGCGCACCTGCATCTGTCCCTGTACCCAGGTGCCGGTTTTCTCCTGCAGATTGTCCATCATCTCGTCAATCTGGCGCAGCGTCTGGCTCTGCCGGACCGCCGGCGTGGTGCTCGCCAGCGTGACGTCCTGCGCGCTGCTGCTGGTGGCCGGTGCCGTTTGCCACGGCATCACCGTGCCATAGCTGGAAGGCGAACCGGACACCGGCGAGGTGCTGCGGTTGATAAACGGATTGTCCGCCAGCGCCAGACCGCCAACGGTCGGCACGCTGCCGCTCTGTGCGCCCTGCAGACCAATCAGCTGGCCGCGCGCGCTGCGCAGGTAGCTCATCGCCTGGCTGTGCTCGCCGTTGGCTTCCGCCACGCGCGCCAGCAGTAACAGGCGATCCGGCGTCTGCTCATTGCGCAGGCCGCGGGTTAAGGTGTTCGCTTTGTCGACGTCGTTCTGCGCCAGCGCCACATCAATAGCACCGGTGCGCGCATCCTGAGTGGGCGTATCCTGCGTCATCAGGTAGTCATACACCACGCCCGCTTCTTTGTTCATCTTGCCGGACTGATACAGACGCGCCATGGCAAACATCAGATCGCGGTTCTGCGGATCGTGCTGCAGCGCACCCACCAGCTTGTCATAGGCGGCGGCGTACTGCTTCTGCTCGCGCAGGCGATCGACTTCATTGATGAGATAACCGTTGCGGATGCCGGCCAGCTGCGTGGGCGTACTGCGCGCCTGCAGCTCCGGACTGCTGAGGAAGCTCTGTGCTTCGGTCGTCAGCCCGGCCTGATTCAGCACCGCCACCTGCGCGGCGTAATCTCCCGCGTTGCCCTGCACGCCGCGCTGCATGTTGCCGCGCACCACCGTCACCGCCGTGGTGAGATCGCCGGCTTTGGCCAGTTTCTGTGCCAGATTACCGGCATCGACCGGATTGGCGGGCGGCGTGGCGGCCAGCGCGCGCAGCGTATTGGCCGCCGCCGCGTCAGAGCCCTGTGCCAGATAGCGATCGGCGGTGGCCATTTGCAGATTGAAATTCACGCGCTGCGCCAGTTCGCGCATCTCACTGTTCTTGCTGCCGTTGGGAATGCGCGCCAGCAGCTGGCTGGCCTGCTGCCAGGCACCGCTCTCGCTGGCGTTGAGCGCACCGGCATACAGCTCGCTGGTGCTGGCACCGCTGCGCAGGGTCGGCTGCATGACGTTGGCAGCCAGTAAATTATCGCCCTGCGCGCGGTAGATGCGCGCCAGATCGAGTCGCAGCCAGCCGTCGCTGGGATAGCGCTGAATGGCGCTGTTCAGCGTGGCGATGGCCGCACTGCGGTTGCCTGCCGCCAGCTCGCGTTTTGCCTGCGCACGCAGCGGATCGCTGCTGTTACCGCGCGGTGCCACGCTCTGGCGCACGCTGTCGGGCAATGATGCCAGCAGGGTATTGGCTTCGGCGCTGCGGTTTTGCTGGCGCAGCACGTAAAACAGTCCCTCTTTGGCGCTGCGGTTATCGGCATCGCTCTGCAGAATGGCCCGGTAGGTTTGCTCCGCCTGCTGCAGCTGATTGCTGCGGCGCAGCACATCAGCGCGGAACAGCTTCGCCGATATGCCTTTTTCGCCCTCGGCCTGCGTCAGCGGCTCACTCAGCGCCAGCGCCTGCGCGCTGTCACCGTTTTTCAGCGCCTGCTGGGCATTCGCCAGCTGCGCATAAAAACGGGCGTCGGCCGCCTGCTGCTGACGCTGCTGGCTCTGATCGCCGCCCAGCTGGGCGGCGCGCGTCAGATAATCGGCGGCTTCAGCGTAGCGTCCGGCGCGCTGCGCCACGTAGCCCATACCGGCCAGCGCATCGGCGTCCTGCGGGTTGGCCTGCAGCACTTTTTCAAAGTTGTTCTGCGCACCGCTGACGTCGCCGCTGTTCAGCGCGCTAAAGCCCGCGCCCTTCTCCGCGCCGCCGACATTTTTGCGGTAGTAATCCACCACCGCACTGTCCTGCGGATGGCGCTGCTGCCAGGTCTGGTACAGCGCGGCGTCCGACGCCTGCGGCGCCAGCCACAGCAGCGCCTGACGCAGCGAGCGATCGGCCTCTTTATTACCGTCCGCCATGCTGGCCAGCACATCAATGCCCTGGCGGCGCGTCGCTTCCTGATAGGTCAGCGCTTTGCCCAGCGCCAGCTGAGCGCCGGTATCCTGCGGATGGTCGGCGGCAAACTGCCGCAGCGCCTCCACCGCCTGGGGCAGCAGCGTGCGGTCGCCGGCCATGGTCAGATAATATTCTGCCGCCACGCTCGGTGGCGGCTCGTTGCCGCTGAAGGTATTGCGCCAGGTTTGCAGCGCGGCGGCGATGTTACCGCTGCGCGCCTGCTGACGCGCCAGCGACAGCTGCGCCTGTGGAATGCTCTGCAGCTGCCGCGCGTTGTCCAGCTCCGTCAGATGCGGATCGTTGGGCGATACCGCACTCAGGCGGGCGCGCCACTGTGCCGCATCGGCCGCGCTGCCGCTTTGCTGTGAATAGAGCGCCAGCAGATACAGCGCCTGGGTATTGTTCGGCTCCACCATCAGGATTTTTTGCAGCGAGGCTTTCGCCAGATCGTCATGCGCTTTCTGATGCCAGTAGGCCGCCTGGTCGAACAGTGCCTGTAACGCCGGATTGGTGCTCTCCGCCGCCAGCAGCGGCTGTGAGAACGTCAGCGCGCCGCCCAGCAGCAACGCCTGACGAATACCGGCACTTATCAGCTGTTTTTTCATTATTTTTATCCTTACTTCCGGCCGGAGTGGCTATCGTCTTGCGGGTGGAGACGGCGCCACGCGTGGCGCTTCAGCATCACCCAGGCCGCACTGCCGATCAGCGCCGACAGCAGCAGCGCCGCCAGCGCCATCAGTACCGAGTGCTGGTTGGCATACCACACCACCATCATGTACCACGGCATTTCACCGCTCGGGAACTGCGGCCCGACGCGGAAGCTACGGATGCCGTTCTCATCGGTGATGATGGCGGTATCACCGCGGATGCCGGCGTTGATGCGCGCCGAATTCAAATCATCGTGCAAACGCAGCAGTTGCTGATCGCTGGTGGCAACCGTCATCACCACCAGACGATCGGCGCTCCACGGTGAGCGATAGCTGACAAAGCCGCGCCACGCTTCATTCGAGGAGAAGTAGCGATCGGCATCCAGCTGCTGGCGAGACCAGTCACCGGTCAGCCAGCCGCGCAGCTTATCGACGGTGGTCGGCTCTTTAACGCCCAGCGTGTTGCCGCTGGTCTGGTAAGCGGTGCCGGCCAGCATCTGCTGCGTGAAGGCGCTGTGCTGCATGGTGCTCACCGCCAGCACATCGCTGTGCTGCAGGCGCGTCAGATTGGTGCCACCGTTCGGCAGGCCAAATAACACCTGATTCTGCACCAGCGGCACGCCGGTGGCGTTACCGGCGCGCGCGGCCATGTCCAGTAACGTGGCGATCTCGGCATCACCCGGCGCCTCCGGCAGCAGCAGCGTGGTCTGCGAAAAATCCGCCAGCCGCGAGAACGGGAACGAGGCACCGACGAAGTACGACAGGTTCGGCAGCATGGTGAAGTGGCGCGTGTGGCTCAGATCGATCCACGAATCCTCTTCGATACGACTCTTGATGTTGTTGTTGAGCAGCACGCCGCACGGCGCATCCGCCTTTGGCTTGATATTGAAGTAGAGCGCCAGCTGGTTGTCGCCGTAAATCAGGTATGGCTCCAGCTTCAGCGTGTACTGCTCCTGGCGTGCATCCCCGCCCAGCCGGTGCCAGGCGCTCTCCAGCAGCCCGACTTTGTTCACCGTCAGGTTGCGCAGAAAAGTACCGTTCAGCGTGACGTTGAGGAACGAATTGTTTTCATCGATCCAGCTTTCCGACGGGAAACGGTAGTGCAGATTGACCGGAATCGCGTCGCCGTCCCACAGGAACAGATCCGGCGCCGCGCGGAAGTTAACCCGCAGCGCATCGTGCCAGATACCGGTGGTGGTCAGGCTCTGATCTTTACGCAGCAGCTCGCTGAGACGCACCGGGCGGCTGGTGTTGATCCAGCGCGGTGCGTCGTACGGTTTGCGCGTGCCAATCGGCTGCGGCGGTACGTTCAGGCTGCTGGCATCGGTGGCCAGCGGCTGCGTGGTCAGGCGGTTGGCCGCCTGGCGCAGCTGGGCATCATCTGCACCGACCACCAGCAACAGTTTGTACACCGGATTGTTGGGGTTATCGATCACCTGCAGCAGCGGCCCCTTCGCCGCAGGCAGCGTCACGCTGCCGATTTTGTCACCCGGATGGCCGATCAGGATACCGTTGTGCTCGGGCAGATCGCCGCGCACCACCGGGAAACGGATGCCACGGTAATCCGACTGAATGCCGAGCCAGGAAGCCACCAGCGCGGCGGCGCTGACGCTATCCGGCGAAACGTTAGCGGCAAAACCAAAGGTCACGCTGGCGGGCGTCATGCGCTGCACATCAATAAACGGACGCGGGAAGTTGCGCAGGCTGGTGCCGATGTTGAGCTGCTGGCCTTCTAGGCTGAGCGTGGTTTTCGGCAGAATGGTGACCTGATACTGCTGCGCGCTCTCTTTTTCGCACAGCAGCTTGTCGGCATCGTTGATTTTAAAGCTGAGGTTATTACTGGAAACCACCATCGCCGCCGGAATATCCAGCTGATAGTCGCTGACATCGCTGTCGCTGGCACCCAGCGGCAGCGTGCCGAGCGGCTGGCCGTTGAGCATCAGCTGCAGCGACGTGTTGCGCGCCGCCAGCGCGGCAGAGACGCGCAGCGACAGGTTGAGCCGCGCATTAGTGATCACCTCATCACCCGGCAGGGTAAACAGAATACCGGACTGCAGCTGGCCGCCGGTCAGGGTGATGCCGCGCGGCTGTCCCATCTGCGCCACCGAAATGGTGCTGCTCACCGGCTGGTTTAACAGCGCGCCAGCGGGCTCAGCGGCAGCCGGTGCCTCTGCAGCCACCGGCGGTATGACGATGTCAGGCGCCGCCGATGCTGCTGGCGGTGCTGCCTCTGCCGGCTGTGCTGACTCTGCTGGCTGTGCGGGTGCTGTATTTTCCTGCACCGGCGCTGCATCGCCCGGCGTGTACGGCGCGTCGCCCGCGGCCTGCTTCAGCTGCGGATCGGCACTGCCATCCAGCCCCTGCGGCGGCGGTACGTCAGAGAGCGCGGCGCTGTCCTGGGTTACCGCCGGCGTCTCTGCCCAGGCAGGGGCGAGCAGCAGCGTGGTGGTCAGCGCGCTGGCCAGCAGCGTGTACGTCAATGTTTTCATGCTGCGCTGTCCTCTTTGGCCGTTGTCTGGCCATCACGCTTGCGCGCCTCACGGCGATCTTTCCAGCTCAGCCAGAACAGCTCAAAGACGGTACGGATGATGGTGCCGAGCGACACCAGCGGATTGTCCTGCTTATATTCCGGCTGGATCCACGCATCGGCCCGCGCCAGCACCACGCGCACCAGTTCACGGCGGCGCGCCAGCGGCATCGCGCCAAAGCGCAGGCGAATGGTCTCCTCATCACCGGAGATCTTGCTCACCGGAATGGTGATGGCACCCGATTTCAGCAGCAGATCGATCTCTTCGATTTCATCGTGCTCATGCCGGTTGTCTGGCGCATCCAGCTGCGCGCCGCCCATCGACAGATCGCTGGTTTGCGTGCGCGAAGAGATGCCGCTGGCATAGTGAATCACCGCCGGGATCTGCACCTCGATACGAATGGTTTTACGCACCTGTTTGGTTTCACGCGCCACGGCAATCGCCGCCATCAGGATGATCAGGCTGAACACCGCCCAGCCGACGTTGAGCGCAATCACATACGGGTCCACCCCGAAGTAATCATGCGCCACGGCGCGCACCACGCCGGCCACGATGCCAATCGACAGCAGCGCGGCAACGATGACGTGAGGCCGCACGATGTGGAAGTCAAAGAAGCCCTGGTCCAGCAGACCGCCTTTATCCGTCACGTTGAATTTGCCGTGCTTTGGCGACAGCAGGGTCAGCAGCGTCGGAATCACCAGGTGGAAGCACATCACGGTTTCGTAGATTTCACCCCAGAAGGTGTAGCGGAATTTGCCGTTCATGCGCGAGTTGACGTACAGCGACATCACCAGATGCGGTAGCACGTAAGCGAAGATGAGTGACGCCGACGAGTGGATAATATTCAGGTTAAACAGCAGGTAAGCCAGCGGCGCAGTGAGGAACGCCACGCGCGGCAGGCCGAACTGGAAGTGCAGCATGGCGTTGAGGTAGCACAGACGCTGCTGCCACTTAAGCCCACGGCCCAGCAGCGGATTGTCGACGCGGAAAATCTGCGTCATGCCGCGCGCCCAGCGGGTACGCTGAATCACGTGCAGACCCAGACGTTCGGTCGCCAGTCCCGCCGCCAGCGGAATTGCCAGGAACGCCGAGCCCCAGCCGAGACGCTGCATTTTCAGCGCGGTATGCGCATCCTCGGTGACGGTTTCCACCGCGAAGCCGCCAATCTGTTCCAGCGCGCTGCGGCGGATCACCGCACAGGAGCCGCAGAAGAACGTGGCGTTCCAGTTGTCGTTGCCCTGCTGCACCGGGCCGTAAAACAGCGAGCCCTCATTCGGGATGCTGCGCGCAGCGCGCAGGTTACGTTCGAACGGATCCGGCGAGTAAAAGTAGTGCGGCGTCTGCAGCAGCGCCAGCTTCGGATCTTTCAGGAACGGACCGACGGTAGCCTGCAGGAACGTGCGCGTCGCCACGTGGTCGCAGTCAAACACGCAAATCAGCTCGCCTTTGGTGATTTTCATGGCGTGATTGAGGTTGCCGGCTTTGGCGTGGCGGTTATCGTCGCGGGTGATATAGCCGACGCCAACGTCGGCGGCAAATACCGCGAACTCGCTGCGTTTGCCATCATCCAGCAGGTAAACTTTGATCTTATCGCGCGGGTAGTCGATACACTGCGCCGCCAGCACGGTATCCCGCACCACGTCGAGGCTTTCGTTATAGGTCGGCACGTAGACATCGACCGTCGGCCACAAGCGGGTATCATCCGGCAGCGGTTCGATGGTGCGTTTTAATGGCCAGCTGGTTTGCAGGAAGCCGAGAATTAAGATCAGCCACACGTACAGCTCGGCCAGATATAAGCCGATACCGAGAATTGCTTCAATCTCGGAATTAAACTGCAGCGTCTCCGTGGTGCGCCACCAGATATATCGGGTCGACATCAGCGCGGAAAGAAAAACCATCACAATGGTTATTTTACGGCTTTTACTGAAGCCCAGTAAAAACATCATGCCAATACTGATCAAACCAAAAATATACTGTTTCTGGCTATCCATAGGCGTGATGACGATTACCGCAGCGACCGGTGCAAGCACCAGCAGCAGCAGGTAAAACCCGAGTTTACTCATGATTCACCCTGAAGAAGCTGTGTTGTTATTATTTGAACCAGGCCGCTGGCGGCCGGGCTTGTTAATAATGACTGCGGATCGGTGCCTGAACTTCGCCGTTGCCTACGTTGATATTCAGGATATTCGCCACCCGTTTTGCCACCAGTTCAATATCAAACGCCGCTGCTGAGGCCGGGCTGAAATCATAGATTGACTGCTGCGAGGCATTGGCCTCTGCCACGCTTTCATCGCGGTGCACCACGCCGAGTAAATTATCGCCCAGCCGCTGCTGCATAAATGCGGTCACTTCACGGCTGATATTCCGGCGATTATCACTTTGGTTGAGCACGAAATAATGACCGTGCTGATTATTTAATGGCTGGCCAATCATGCGATGGTTTTCAATTTGCGGCAGCAGCGCCACCGAGGCGGTATCCGCCAGCATCACCACTAAATGCATATCGGCCAGCGCCTGCATGGCTTTCAGCGCCGGACCGGGTCCCGGCGGAAAATCCGCAATAATCACCAGACCCGGATAATTCAGGACGGTATCCAGGCCGCGTTTTAAGAAATGGGCATCGTGCGCCAGGTTGTGTTCGAAGCGCTCACGCTGCGCTTCAGTCACCTCACCGTAAGGCATGACAAAGATGTTGCTGCCGGTGGTGAGGATCGACTGACTCCAGTCAGCCTGCTCTTCCGAGCGCGCCACAAAGCCGCGGCTGTCGTGCAGCGGTACGCCAAAATGCAGGCGCAGCGCATTTTGTACGTCAAAATCGATCGCCAGCACTTTGCTGCCGGCACGCGCCAGACTCCAGGCCAGGTTGGCCGCCATGGTGGTTTTTCCTACTCCCCCTTTTGGCGAGCACACACAAACTAATGGCATAGCGCGATCTTCTCCAGTAACGGTTTGAGCAGTGTTTCTTTAGATAAATGAACCGGTTCCGCCGCACGCGAGCGGAACAGTGCGCCAAAGCGCGAGGGCGTAGCAGGCTCCGGCTGCGCCACGGCGGGCGCAGTGGCCGGTGCTGCGGCAGCAGGGGCGACCGCCTGTTCAGCGACCGGCGCGCTGACCGGAGGCGGTGGGAACAGTGAAGTGGCCGCCTGACGCGCTACGTGCGTGGCTGCCGGTGCCAGCGACGACACGGACGCGGCAGTGGGCGCGCTGCTTGCTGGCGGGAATAACGCGCTGCGCGGTGTTTCTGTGTCGGGTGCCGGCGCGCTGGCGGCGAGGCTCTGCAGCAGCGATGCCTTTTCACTGCGGGCGACGGGCGCCGGATTGAGAGCCTGCGGCGGCGCGAAAAACTCATCGCCGCGAATCGGCTGCGGCTGCGGCAGATCGACGCGCTGGCCGCTACCCAGCTCCGGCTCATCATCCGTCGCCAGCTGACGGATGATCGCCCACTGGCTGTGATCGGCTTCCAGCGATTGCCCGGACATATCCTTAAAAGCAATGTCCAGCGTTTGCGTTTTTTCCTGGAAACGCTGCAGATCGTCGTAGTTCTTCATGATCAGAGCCTGTTAAAGCGGAGGGGTAATTTCCGCGAATATAACACACACGTTAAGACACGGTGAGAGAATTCTGATTATTAAAACCGCAGATTCGACAAAAGAGTTTTATCTGAAAGATTGAAAATATACAGATGCAAAAAGCATGCACTGATTAATTGAGCAGGATTAATAAAAATCGATTAACGGAAATAGCAGCCGGAAGATAATTAGGATAATGCACTGATAATAAACAACTTACCATTGAAATGTGCAGTTATCTCTGGCCGTGACGGCGCTCACACAATGCGGCACGGATTCAGAATTTGCCTTAACCTTTTCGCTGTGGTTCAGGACCAGCGATTTAAAGATTCAGTCGCGTAATACATTTCTGCCATCGCAGGCGATTAAGACACGTCAGGTTAATTTTACTCATGTATCAGGCCACCAATAACAAAGGCTCCCGCAGGAGCCTTTCGCACTGGCTGGCCGTAATTACGGCGTCGCCACCGGCTGATTCTCATCCTGGTCGACGGCGAAGCAGGCGATTTGCTGCTCACCATACTGCTTCAGTTTCGGCTGCAGCTGCACGCAGGTACCGAAACGACGGCGGCAGCGTGCGTTGAACGCGCAGCCCGGCGGCGGATTCAGCGGGCTCGGCAGCTCACCGGTCAGTTTGATGCGCTCGCGGCGTTCGTCCGGATTGAGGCGTGGCGTGGCCGACAGCAGCGCCTGAGTATACGGATGGCGCGGATTGCTGAAGATCGCCTCTTTGCTGCCCTTTTCCACACAGCGGCCGAGGTACATCACCATGACTTCGTCGGCGATGTGCTCCACCACCGACAGGTCATGCGAGATGAACACATAGGACAGGCCGAGATCCTGCTGTAAATCCATCATCAGGTTGAGCACCTGAGCGCGCACTGAGACGTCGAGCGCCGAGACCGGCTCATCGGCAATCAGCACGTCGGGATCGAGCATCAGGCCGCGCGCAATAGCGATACGCTGGCGCTGACCGCCGGAGAACATGTGCGGATAGCGATCGTAGTGCTCAGTTTTCAGGCCCACTTTGGCCATCATCTCCAGCGTTTTTTCCCGCCGCTCCGCTTTGCTCAGCGCGGTATTGATCACCAGCGGCTCTTCCAGAATCTGGCTGATTTTCTTACGCGGATTGAGCGAGCCATACGGGTTCTGGAACACAATCTGGATTTTCTGCCGGCGCAGTTTTTGCGCCTGCGGATCGTGTTTCAGCAGATCCTGCCCGTGCCAGTACAACTCGCCGGCGGTCGGCGTTTCAATCATCGTCAGCAGGCGTCCGAGCGTGGATTTACCGCAGCCGGATTCGCCCACCACCGCCAGCGTTTTGCCACGCTCAAGGTTAAAGGAGACGCCGTCCAGCGCCTTCACCAGGCGCTCCTGGCCGAACAGACCCTTTTTCACCGGATAGTGTTTTTTCAGGTCAATCGCCTGCAGCAGGTAATCCTGCTTGGTGTTATCAAGACTCATAAGTCGGTCTCCCGGCATCATCCAGTGGGAAGTGACATTTGGACTGGCGGCCCGGAATATCGCGCAGCTCAGGTTCTTCAGTACGGCAGCGGTCGGTCACGTACGGGCAGCGCGGATTGAGCAGACAGCCGTTAGGGCGGTCATACTTGCCCGGCACCACGCCCGGCAGCGACGCCAGCCGCGCTTTGTCGGCGGCAAACTCCGGCAGCGCACGCAGCAGCGCCTGCGTATACGGGTGACGCGGCGCTTTAAAGATATCCA
Organism: gamma proteobacterium symbiont of Lampromicra miyakona; assembly: GCF_059730895.1. NCBI lineage: Bacteria > Pseudomonadati > Pseudomonadota > Gammaproteobacteria > gamma proteobacterium symbiont of Lampromicra miyakona. The sequence goes on from NZ_AP035932.1 coordinate 3,990,553, forward strand.
CCGCTTTGCCGCTCTCCACCACCTGACCGGCGTACATCACGATGATGTGCTGCGCCGCTTCGGCCACCAGCGCCAGATCGTGCGTGATCAGGATCAGCGCCATGTTCTCCTGCTTCTGTAACTCCAGCAGCAGTTCGATGATTTGCGCCTGAATGGTCACGTCGAGCGCCGTGGTTGGCTCATCGGCAATCAGCAGCTTCGGCTTACAGGCAATGGCCATGGCGATCATCACGCGCTGGCTCATACCGCCGGACAGCTGATGCGGATAGACATCGAGCCGCGATGCCGGATCGGGAATGCCCACCTGCTCCAGCAGGTCGATGGCACGCTGACGCCGCGTGCGCTTGCTGCCGCCCTGATGCACTTTCAGCGCTTCCATGATCTGGTAGCCCACGGTGTAACACGGGTTGAGGCTGGTCATCGGGTCCTGGAAGATCATCGCCACTTCTGCGCCCACCAGCTGGCGGCGCTCTTTTTCGGAGATGCGCTGCAGGTCGCGCTGATTGAACTCCAGCTTCTCTGCTTTCACGCGGCCGGGATAGTCAATCAGCCCCATGATCGCCAGCGAGCTGACCGATTTACCGGAGCCGGACTCGCCGACAATCCCGACGACCTGGCCCTGTTCTACCTGGTAGCTGATGCGGTCAACCGCACGGAACGGTGCCTTTTCGTCGCCGAAATGCACCGACAGTTTTTCTACATTTAATAACGCCATCTCGGTGCCTCTTTACTGCTTGAGTTTCGGGTCGAGTGCATCACGCAAACCATCGCCCATGAGGTTAAAGGCCAGAACCGTCAGCAGGATGACCACTCCGGGGAAGGTCACGACCCACCAGGCACTCTGCGCATACTGCAACACGTCGGAGAGCATGGTGCCCCACTCCGGCGTCGGCGGCTGCGCCCCCATACCGAGAAAGCCCAACGCGGCCATATCCAGGATGGCGTTGGAGAAACCTAACGACGCCTGCACGATCAGCGGTGCCAGGCAGTTAGGCAGAATATTGATGAACATCTGGCGCAGCGTACCGGCACCGGCCACGCTTGAGGCGGTTACGTAGTCGCGATTGACTTCCACCAGCACCGCTGCGCGCGTCAGGCGAATGTAGTGCGGCAGCGCGACGAAGGTGATCGCCAGCGAGGCGTTGACAATCGACGGGCCAAAGATGGCCACCAGCACCAGCGCCAGCAGCAGGCTTGGCAGCGCCAGCATGATATCGACGAGGCGCATGATCACTGCATCCACCACGCCGCCGAGATAACCGGCCATCAGACCGAAAATCACCCCCAGAATCAGCGACAGCACGACCACCATGCAGCCCACCAGCAGCGACAGGCGCGCACCAAACATCAGGCGCGACAGGATGTCACGGCCGACGTCATCGGTGCCCAGAATAAATTTCCAGCTGCCGCCCTCCTGCCACACCGGCGGGTGCAACAGCGCATCGCGGAACTGTTCAGCCGGGGCATGCGGCGCCAGCACATCGGCGAAGATGGCGATTAGCAGCATCAGAATGATGTAAACCAGGCCGATAACCGCGCCTTTGTTACGTTTAAAATAGTGCCAGAATTCCTGAATCGGGGTCATCGGCTTCGGTGCAGCGGTGGCGCTTGCGGGATCAACAGCAGACATGATTCCCCCTTATTTCTTATGACGGATGCGCGGATTCACCACGCCGTACAACAGATCAACCAGCAGGTTGACCAGAATGATCAGGATTGCCACCAGCAGCACGCCGCCCTGCACCACCGGATAATCACGGCGCTGCAGTGCTTCGATCAGCCAGCGGCCGAGTCCCGGCCAGGAGAAGATGGTTTCGGTGAGGATGGCGCCCGCCAGCAGCGTGCCCACCTGCAGACCGATCACCGTGACCACCGGCAGCATGGCGTTACGCAGCGCATGCACCACGATCACGCGCATGCGCGTCAGGCCTTTGGCGCGTGCGGTGCGGATGTAATCTTCACCCAGCACTTCCAGCATCGAGGAGCGCGTCATACGCACAATCACCGCCAGCGGAATGGTGCCCAGCACGATGGCCGGCAGGATCATGTGCATCACCGCATCTTTGAAGTCGCCCTCTTCGCCCCACAGCAGCGTATCAATCAGCATAAAGCCGGTGAGCGGATGGCTGTCGTCTAGGAAGATGGTGTCGCTGACGCGGCCGGAGACCGGCGTCAGGTTGAGCTGCACCGACACCAGCATGATCAGCATGATGCCCCACCAGAAGATCGGCATTGAGTAGCCGGTCAGCGAGATGCCCACGGCGGTGTGATCGAAAATTGAGCCGCGTTTCACCGCCGCCAGCACGCCGACCGGAATACCCACGGCAACGGCGAAGATCATGGCGCAGATGCCCAGCTCAAGCGTGGCTTTAAAGCGCGGCACGAACTCATCCCACACCGGGATGCGGCTTTTCAGCGAGATGCCGAGATCGCCATGCAGCACGCCATTGATGTAAGTGATGTACTGTTTCCACATCGGCTGATCGAGACCAAACTGGGCCATCAGCTGCGCATGACGTTCAGGGGAGATGCCGCGTTCACCGGCCATGATCAGCACCGGGTCGCCGGGGATCAGGTGAACGAAGGCAAAGGTCAATAATGTAATACCGATGAACGTCGGGATGACAAGGCCCAGACGTCGGAGTATGAATTGCAGCATAAGCCGGATTCTCAGTCATTTTCCGTGGCGCTAACGCCATGGACTACATTGCTCACAATCCGCAGCCGGCATAGCCGGACGCGACGCAAGAAGCGCTTCAAAATCCCCGTCATACTTCACGCTGCATCAGCGCAAGGTATTGAGGGTTTATAAGAAATTAGCCGGAAATAAAGTGCGGAGTACGGGCGGCGAAGGTGCCGCCCGAGGGCCAGCCATGCTGGCCCTGACCGCGATAATCCGAAAGGTTATTCCTGGATGTCGACGTTTTCGAAGTGATGTTTACCTAATGGATCAACCACATAGCCACTCACTTTCTTGCTCACTGGCTCGTACACGGTTGAGTGCGCGATGATCAGTGCTGGCGCCTGGTCGTGCATTACCACCTGCGCCTGCTTGTAGAGCTCAATACGTTTGTTGTGATCGGCTTCAGCACGCGCTGGCTGAATCAGATCTTCAAACGGCTTGTAGCACCAGCGTGAGTAGTTGGAACCGTCTTTCGCTGCCGCGCAGCTGAACAGGGTGGCGAAGAAGTTATCCGGATCCCCGTTATCACCGGTCCAGCCCATCATCACGGTCTGGTGTTCACCGGCTTTAGCACGCTTCAGGTACTCGCCCCACTCGAAAGTAACGATTTTGGCTTTCACGCCGATTTTCGCCCAGTCAGCCTGAACCATTTCCGCCATACGACGGGCGTTCGGGTTGTACGGACGCTGTACCGGCATCGCCCACAGGTCAATGCTGAAGCCATCCGGCATGCCCGCTTCTTTCAGCAGCTCTTTGGCTTTGGCCGGATCGTAAGCGTAGTCTTTGACGTCATTGTTGTAGCCCCACATGGTTGGTGGGATCAGGTTTTTCGCTGCCTGACCGGCGCCCTGATAGACCGCATCAATGATCGCTTGCTTGTTCACCGCCATGGTCAGAGCCTGACGCACTTTGACGTTATCCAGCGGTTTTTTCTCGGTGTTGAAAGACAGGTAACCGACGTTCAGCCCTGGCTGTTCCATCAGGTTGATTTTGGTGTCTTTCTTCATGCTGGCAATATCAGCCGGGTTGGGATACGGCATCACCTGACACTCGCCTTTCTGCAGTTTGGCGTAACGCACCGAAGCATCTGGCGTGATGGAGAATACCAGACGATCGATTTTTGGCTTGGTGCCCCAGAAGTCCGGGTTGGCTTTGTACAGAATACGTGAGTCTTTCTGGTACTGCTGCAGCACGAACGGACCGGTACCCACCGGGTTGAGGTCCAGTTTTTCTGGCGTGCCGGCTTTCAGCATGTTGTCGGCGTACTCTTTCGACAGGATTGACGCGAAGTCCATGCCAAGGTCGGCGAGGAACGGCGCTTCCGGACGGGTCAGCGTGAAGCGTACGGTGTAGTCATCCACTTTTTCGATTTTGGCGATCAGCTTCGGCATGTCCATGCCTTCGAAGTATTCGTAGCTGCCGCCGGAGACACCGTGGTACTTGTTGTTTTTATCGAGCTGGCGCTCGAAGGAGAACACGACGTCATCAGCGTTGAAGGTGCGGGTCGGCTTGAAGTCTTTGGTGGTTTGCCACTTCACGCCCTGACGCAGATGGAAGGTATAGGTTTTACCATCTTCGCTGACGTCCCATTTTTCTGCCAGGCCCGGCTGCAGCTCGGTGGTACCGGTTTTGAACTCAACCAGACGGTTGTAGATCGGTACTGAGCTGGCATCGTAAGTGGTGCCGGATGTGAACAGCTGCGGGTTGAAGCCTTCCGGCGAACCTTCTGAACAGTAAACGAGGGTTTTCGCCTGAACGCCCGCGGCCACGGTCATAGCAATCAGGCTAAGACCGACCTTCAGCATCCTGGATTTGGCCAGGGAGTTGATCATGTTTTGCTCCATTGTGATGTGATGTTGTGTGCGTCGCCCGACCTCTGATTTTTTTATGCGGTTCGGGCAGGTCAGTTATGTAATGACCAAAATGCGAGCGGTTATTGTTGTAGCGCTGACGCCGTGGAACCTGCCAGCGCTGGCCGTCTCTGCATCTTATTGACGCATCAATTTGTCAACAGTTGCAATGAACGTCAATACAACGTGGGGTTATTTACACAGAGTGTGAGTAAGTGCAAGCAACGATAAAAAACAGTGTTTTCACGCTAAGCCAAAATTTAAAAAGGTGATAAAGCGCGCAATGCCGTGTGATTCTCTGGCAATAGCGCCTGATGACAGTGATTATCACCGTTAAAAAACGTCTTAAAGTTGTCGGTAAATGTTGAATATCTGAACGATTCCCCGTGCGTTATGACGTTCAGGCAGCGAAATATGCTGGCGTAATGGCATAAGAAATCAGCAAAAAGCAAAAGCCGGTCATAAGCAGAATGTGTCGCGAATTAAGAGAGGTGCTTTGATGCAGCAAGGGATGAAGAGCGGTGTTGAAGGATAATACGGTTTATCCCGGTGATGATTAATGGAACGCGTAAATTGATGACTTTGCTTGATGGCTGCGAGAATGTGAGTCTGGTTCAGGGAAGGTCATCAGATCGCAAAGGCGGCGTAAATACATCCCTGTAGCCTCGACCGCCGCATCCATGCGGCGGACGCTTTGCTCTCCTGATGGCCTTCCCTTCCCTTTTGGCATATGTACCGCTGCAATCAGTCATGCCACGCTAAACGGCAGTCAGTAAACCTTCAGCCATCGCCGAAGCCGGATAAAGGGTGGAATGCGGGGCCGTGGAGTAAAGCGTCACACGCCATGGATGGCGTGTGCCGAGCGATCAGGGACGAGACAGCGTCTTTACGGAGCGGTCGCGTATTTCACCCTGAGAGTGCAAAAACGACAGACGAAAAAAAACCTGCTTTTTGCAAAGCAGGTTTCTTGAATGATGGTCGGCGAGAGAGGATTACGCTTCTCTGCGAGAAGCGCCCTGCGGGCCGTTGCTGACGCAACGTTGTCTCGCTTCGCTCGGCTCAAACCTCCTTCGGAGGTTCTCATCCTCTTTTGCTGCGAACGAAAAAAGCCCGCTTTTTGCAAAGCGGGCTTTTCGAATATGGTCGGCGAGAGAGGATTACGCTTCTCTGCGAGAAGCGCCCTGCGGGCCGTTGCTGACGCAACGTTGTCTCGCTGCGCTCGGCTCAAACCTCCTTCGGAGGTTCTCATCCTCTTTTGCTGCGAACGAAAAAAGCCCGCTTTTTGCAAAGCGGGCTTTTCGAATATGGTCGGCGAGAGAGGATTCGAACCTCCGACCCACTGGTCCCAAACCAGTTGCGCTACCAAGCTGCGCTACTCGCCGATGGGGGCGAATATTACTGCCGTGACTTTAGAGCGTCAATCCCTTTTCCCGAAAATCCGCCTGATTGCCTGGAAAGCAAGCAGTGCATTAAACACCTGCCTGCTCAATAAGATCCAGGCACGAATTACAGCGCTTTCGCACTGCTGGCAGTGGCAGGTGCCTGGCACCAGTTATTCGCTGCTTTAATACCGCCATCCGGCGAGGTATAGCCCAGACACCCTAAAATGGTGTCGAACAGCTCAACGTGACGATGGGTTTTGCCGACGCGCTGCTGCGCCTGTAAGCGCTCAAAGTTGCTGCGGTTAGTCGGGTCCTGCAAATACTTATCAGACGCCCAGACAATCATCGGCACGCGGAACTGCTCGGGCGGTGCCATTTCGCGCGGCGTACCGTGCAGGTGCATATTTTCGCTGATCGACTCACCGTGGTCCGCGGCATAGAACACAATCGCCTTCTTATCACGCAGCTGATCCAGCACGCTGTCCAGCATGGTATCAACATACAGAATCGAGTTGTCGTAGGCGTTAATCAGCTGGGCTTTACTGCACTTATCGTCCACGCCAATACACTCAGGCTGATAACGGGCAAACTCGCGCGGATAACGCTGTGAATAAAGATAGTGCGAACCTTTCGTGTGCAACACCACCAGATGCTTACCTTTCGGGAAGCGCTGCAGCGAAGCCTGCAGCTCCGGCACCAGCAGCATATCGTCCACCGCTTTGCCCTGATTGCGCTTCTCAGAACCAATCTGCTCGCGGAACGAGAAGTTATTCACATCGGCGTTGTCGTAGAACCACACTTCGCTCTGCATGGCGAACAGCTCGGAGGTGAAGCCCAGCTCTTTCATCACCGCAAAAATGTTCTGCTCTTTCAGCGTACGGCCAGGGTTATCCATGGTGCCGCCCTCGCGCACAAACATGCAGCGCAGCGACAGCTTGGTGGCGGTATCACAGGATTCACCGCGGAATGCCACCAGATTCTTCTCTTTCGACAGCTTCGGCGTGGTATCGCGGTTGTAGCCCAGCATGCCCATGTGATCCCAGCGCGTGGTCTCGCCAATCACAAACACCACATAGGTATCGTCAATGCCAGGCGGCGCTACATAGGTAAACTTCTTCGCCGGATCGAGCAACTCCTGGCTGTCCAGCTTCTCGTCCACCTTGGTCCAGGCGAACAGGCCCAGCGCCGCGATCCAGTTCGAAGGCAGATAAGAGTGCGCCACTACGCCGCCATAGCTTGGCAGGTCGATATTGGTGAGCTCTTCATTGGCTTTTTGCAGCTTGTCGAAGTAGCGAATCGGTAGCCATACCAGTGCCACGCTCAGCAGCAGGATCACTGTAGGTTTCAGACGCTGACCGGGGGTCTTCAGCTGTTCAATCAGCGTCAGGCTCAGGTTATTGCGCCAGATCAGCAGCAGCGGCAGTGCGCTCACCAGCAACATCCACAATACAAAGTGCAGCCCGATAACCTCTTTAGAAAGATCGACATCGGTTGTCATGACCGACGCCACGATGCCGTAACCGATCACCACGTTAAAGAACGCCATGTAATACGCGGCGGCCACCGAAATCACCACCAGCAGGCTGGCGATCACGCGATAAAACCATTTGCCACCCAGCGACAGCAGTCGCATCAGGAAGAAGGTCAGCAGTACGGCCGCGGTCACTTCCGCCGCGGCGGATAACCAGTTGGTGACGGTGGATTTCGTTAAGAAGCCGTCAAAACGGCGATAAAAGATTGGCAAATTCAATAAGATGCCAAGATAGAGCGCCAGCAAAAGCGACAACTTTTGCTGCGTTAAACTTTTAATGTAATTCATATAAATTTCTGTTCCCGACCTGGTGTCGATGCTTCAACCGTAAATGTGACTGTGCAAAGAGCGTAAGGTTCGCTTGCGTAGCAGAAAAGCGTGACCTGGCGAGTAGGATCGGGACGAATCTGAACCCAAATAATTACGATGATGCACGGAGCGCAGCAGTAGAACATTTAACCAATGGTAAGACCAGAAAATTCTTTAGTTCGATGGGATGCGGGATGGTGTTCGTGATAAAAAAGGCTCCCGCAGGAGCCTTTTATGCAGGCATCAACTTAGTTGATGATATTCAGCGTCACGTCGATGTTGCCGCGCGTGGCGTTTGAGTACGGACAAACAATGTGTGCCGCATCAACCAGCTTCTGCGCTTCCGCCGCATCCATCTCTGGCAGATGGATATTCAGTTTTGCTTCAATGCCAAAACCGGTGGGGATAGGGCCAATCCCTACTTCGCCCTCAATCCACGCGTCTTTTGGCATGGCGATTTTGTCGCGGCCGGCGACAAATTTCATCGCGCCGAGGAAGCAGGCAGAGTAGCCGGCAGCAAACAGCTGCTCCGGGTTCGTCACCTCGCCGCCCGCGCCGCCCATCTCTTTTGGCACGCCCAGCTTCACGTCCAGCACGTTATCAGACGAGGTGGCGCGGCCATCGCGGCCACCGGTTGCTTTGGCTTTGGCGGTGTAAATCACTTTTTCTAAAGACATCATAACCTCACTATTCGCTATATAATCGCGTGCTATTTATAAGACACAAGGGAAAACTTCACTCTCAGGATGCCGCCGCAGCGACATCCCTGATGCTCAGGTGGCGCGATTCAGATTGCCGCGCAGATCGTCCAGCTGCTGTTTCAGCGCCGCCATGGTGTCGGTATCGCAGGCGGTCGCGCACTGTACCGCTTCCGGAATGCTGGCGGCTTTTTCCTGCAGCGCGCGTCCCTGGTCGGTCAGCGTAACCACCACCTGGCGCTCATCCTGACGCGAACGCTGGCGGCGCAGCAGACCAGCGCTCTCCAGTCGTTTCAGCAGTGGCGTCAGGGTGGCCGAATCGAGAAACAGCTTTTCACCAATCTCCGATACCGTCAGATCATCCTGATGCCACAGCACCAGCATCACCAGATATTGCGGATAGGTGATCTCCAGCGCCGCCAGCAGCTGGCGATAGACTTTATGCATCGCCAGGTTCGCTGAATAGAGCGCGAAACACAGATGCTGATCAAGCTGGAGTGGCGCAGGCTTCACTTTTTTGTCATCTTGATTACTGTTCATGCGACTCAATATATATAGCGCGCTAGATAATTGCAAGCAACTTTTTCCTGGAGTGTGAAGATGCGTGATTCACTGGAAGAGCAGGCGCGCCGTTATGCCACGCAGGCACATGCCGATGCGGGCCAGCGTCGCAAATACACCGACGAACCCTATATTGTGCATCCGGCTGCCGTCGCGGAGCTGGTGCGCAGCGTAAGCGATGACGAAGCGATGATCGCTGCCGCCTGGCTGCACGACACGGTGGAGGACACCGCCAGTACTTTACAGGATATTGAAGAACACTTTGGTGCGCGCGTTGCACACCTGGTGGACATGCTTACCGACAGCGCCCAGCCGCAGGCGAAAAATCGTACCGCCCGTAAGCTGGCGCACTTTCGCCACACCGCCGAAGCCTCGCCCGAGGCGCAAACCATCAAGCTCGCCGATATCATCGATAACACGCGCGCCATCGTGCAGTTTGATCCCAACTTTGCCCGGGTTTATCTGGTCGAGAAACAGATTCAGATTCAGCTGTTACAGCAGGGCGACCGGCGTTTGTGGCAGCAGGCGAATCACATCATAGAACAAGGCATCGCGCAGCTGGCAAAACCGCCGTACAGCGTGCCGGAGAGCTGGTTTGTCAAACAGGCGGCGAAATACGGTGGCTTAAGCTGAAAAAAACCCGCCGTGCAGGCGGGTCACAGAGAACCGATAGTCGGCGTTATTCCAGCAGCTGTCGGCCCAGATACGGATTGGCCTGCAGCAGTTTCATCAGTTTGCGAGCCGTGGCGGATGGGCGCGTACGTTGCGCTTCCCAGCTTTTTACTGACGAGACGCTCACCCCCATCACGCGGGCGAATTCATCCACCTGCATGCCGGTCATCTCGCGTAAACGCTGCGGTTCGGGAACGGAAACGGTATTGAGTGCAATTTCTGATACGGGAGTCTTTGCATCACGTGTCAAAACAATTTGCTCAAGACTGCTGAGTAATTCGACCATTGGATCTTTTATTTCCATAGAGAACTCCTTAAAACTCACTATGAAGCACGTGAAAGTAGAGAGGTAAGCGCCACCAGGCGCTGAAACCGGCCTTATCAGGCTGTATCCCGAAACAGTTTTTCCTTATCAGGGCGAAAATAGTGTTTTAATGAAACCGTTACGGGACACAGCCTGTTGCACACTGCGAAAAGATGTCAGGGCAATGCAACATTGAACCGGGTCTCTAAGTATGGGTCAGATCCCCGGCTTTGCTGCCTGTTTCCTGATTATTTTTTCTTCTTTCTTATACTGCAAACGGATCGATCACCATAAGTAACTGACCCGCCTGCACTTGCTGCCCGGCCTGGCGTTGCAGGCTGTGGATTTTGCCACTGACTGGCGCCACGATCGGGATTTCCATCTTCATGGATTCGAGAATGCCTACCGTGGCACCCGCGGTTACGTCACTGCCTTCCTCCACCAGCCATTGCCACACGCTACCCGCCACCTGGCTCTCGACGCTGTGACAGCCCGCCGGCACCACCACTTCCTCGCTGCTCTGCGCCTGCAGCTGGCTGTCGAAGGTGAACTGGCCATCGGCGCGCCAGCGTGCCAGCTCGGCGTCAAACGCCTGCTGACGCTGCTGCTGGAACGCGTCGATCTCCGTCGCCTGGGCAGTCAGCAGCGCCTGATACTCGGCGAGCCGGAACTCACCGGCTTCCACGCGCAGCGGATAATCGCCCCACGGGAAACGTTCGCGGATTTGCAGCAGTTCGTCGGCACTGACCGGATAAAAACGGATTTGGTCGAAGAAACGCAGCAGCCACGGCTGGGTAAAGGCGCTGGTGCGGCGATCGCGATTCCACATCTGCAGCGTACGTCCGACGAACTGGTAGCCGCCCGGCCCTTCCATGCCATAAACACACAGATACGCGCCGCCGATGCCCACCGAGTTTTCCGCCGTCCAGGTGCGCGCCGGATTGTATTTGGTGGTCACCAGGCGGTGTCGCGGATCGAGTGGCGTCGCCACCGGCGCGCCGAGATAGACATCGCCCAGCCCCATCACCAGATACGAGGCGCTGAACACAATTTGTTTCACCGCCTCCACGCTATCGAGCCCGTTAATACGCCGGATAAACTCAATGTTGCTCGGGCACCAGGGCGCATTCGGACGCACCGACTGGCTATAGCGTGTCACGGCTTCACGGCAGGCGGCATCATCCCAGCTGAGCGGCAGCCACACGGTGCGCGACGGCACAGCCGCGTCGGCGAGGTCGCCCAGCAGATTATCAGCGTGCAAAATTTGCGCCAACAGCTCACTTCTTGCGCACTGCTGCGCATCATAATGTACCTGTAACGAGCGGATGCCGGGCGTCAGCTCCAGCTGACCCGCCAGCGGATGCGCCTCCAGCCACTGCATGAGAGCGTGAACGCGGAAACGCAGCGCAATGTCCAGCGTCAGCGCGCCATACTCCACCAGCAGAAAACGGTCTCCCGCGGCGCGCACGCACAGTGCAGGCCGCCCTGCGGTTGCTGCATGCTGGTGCAAGATCGGATCGATCAGCGGCAGTGCTGGCGCCACGCGCACTGCTTCCGCTTGCAGATGCGCGATCTCGCTGCGCTGCGCCTGTGCCAGACGATCGGCATCAGCAAGGGCGATCGGCACAAAGCGCAGTCGATCGCCCGCTTTGAGCTGACCCAGCTTCCACAGATCGGCGTCGATCACCGTCGCCGGACAGACAAAGCCGCCCAGCGAAGGGCCGTCCGGCCCGAGGATCACCGGCATATCGCCGGTAAAATCCACCGTACCAAAGGCATAGGCGTTGTCGTGAATATTGGACGGATGCATGCCCGCCTCGCCGCCGTCGCTGCGCGCCCAGTCAGGTTTCGGGCCGATCAGCCGAATCCCGGTGCGGCTGGAGTTGTAGTGCACCTGCCACTCGGCAGCGAAAAATTCGCTTATATCGTCATCGGTAAAAAAGGCGGGCGCGCCGTGCGGACCATAAATAACGCGCAGCTGCCATTCACCGTTAAGCGGCGGCAGCAGCGTCTCAGGCAGGCGCGCCGCCGCAGCCTGACGCGGCGCGGCCAGCTGCAGCACGTCGCCGGCGCGCAGCACCCGCCCGGCGTGACCGCCAAACTTACCCAGCGTAAAGGTACTGCGGCTGCCCAGATAGCGCGGCGTATCCAGCCCGCCCGCCAGCAGCAGATAGCTGCGGCAGCCGTCGCGCACGTCGCCCAGCGTCAGGGTTTGCCCGGCCTGCGCATGCAGCACCTGATGCATCGCCAGCGGCTGGCTGTCGAGGGTGGCCGCCAGCGGCGCGCCGCTCAGCACAAAGCTGCATGCCTGATTAAAGCGCAGCGTCGGGCCGCGCAACGTGATTTCCAGCCCGGCCGCCTGGGCCTCGTTACCCAGCAGGCGATTGCCCAGCTGAAAGGCGCGGCTGTCGAACGGCCCGGAAGGCGGTACGCCGACGTGCCAGTAGCCGACGCGGCCCGGCGCATCCTGCACCGTGGTGAGAGTGCCGCCGCTGAGGATATCCAGCGTCGGCGGCTGCCACGCCACGCTGCCGAGCGTGGCGGTAATGATGCGTCCCTGCTGCACGTCCGGCAGCGTACAGAGCTGACGCAGCCAGCGCAGGTTGGTCTCGATGCCATACAGCTCACTCTGCGCCAGCGCCGCGATCATGCCATCAAGCGCGCGCTGGCGATCGGCCGCATGCACGAGGATCTTCGCCAGCATCGGATCGTAAAACGGTGAAACCTCCATGCCGCTCTCAACGCTACTATCGATGCGCAGCGTAGCGTGATCGAGCGCCGTCGGGAACTGCACGTGGCTGAGCAGTCCGGCGCTCGGCTGAAACTGCTTCGCCGGATCCTCAGCGTACAGCCGCACCTGAATGGCATGGCCCTGCGCCACCGGTTGCAGCGTCGCCAGCGGCGGCAAACGCTGCTGCGCCAGTTCGACCATCCAGCGCACCAAGTCTACGCCGTACACCAGTTCAGTGACGCCATGCTCGACCTGCAGGCGGGTATTCACCTCCAGGAACCAGAATTGCTGGCTGACCTCATCATAGACATACTCCACCGTGCCAGCGCTGCGATAGTTAACCGCGCGCGCCAGCCGTACGGCGGTGGCCTGCAACTGCGCGCGCACCGCATCGCTGAGCCGCGGCGCGGGCGTCTCCTCCAGCACCTTCTGATTACGGCGCTGCGCCGAGCAGTCGCGTTCGCCCAGCGCAATCACGTTGCCGTGGCCATCGCCAAAAATCTGTACTTCGATATGGCGCGCCCGGGCGATAAATTTCTCTAAAAACACGCCATCGTCGGCGAAGTTGTTACCTGCCAGACGCTTCACGCGGATAAAGGCTTCCTCCAGCTCGTCCGCGCTGTTGCAGCGCTGCATCCCGATACCGCCACCGCCGGCGGTGCTTTTCAGCATCACCGGATAGCCAATCTGTTGCGCGGCGGCCTGTGCCTGCTGCAGGGAGGTCAGCAGGCCGCTGCCCGGCAGCAGTGGCACCGCGTTCTGCTGCGCCAGCTCACGCGCGCGATGTTTCAGGCCAAACGCCCGCATCTGCGCCGCATCCGGCCCGAGAAAATGCAGGCCCGCCGCTTCGCAGCGCGTGACGAACTCCGGTTTTTCACTGAGAAAGCCATAGCCCGGATGCAGCGCCTGCGCGCCGCTCTGCGCGGCAATCGCCAGCAGTTTGTCCTGGTTGAGATAGGTGTCGCGCACCTGGCCCTCGCCCAGCGACCAGGCTTCGTCGGCCAACCGCACGTGGCGCGCGTGGCGATCGGCTTCGGCATAGACGGCAATCGCCCGGATATTCATGGCCTGCAGGGTACGGATGATGCGCACGGCAATCGCGCCACGGTTGGCAATCAATACGCGATCAATCATGACTGAATACTCTTATTGCGGCAGGTCGTCCTGCACCAGCTGTGACGGCGTAAAACGGGTCGTCCCGTTGCGTCAGAGAATCACCACACGCTGACGGCAATCGGCGTCGGGTTGTAACCGTTACAGGGATTGTTGAGCTGCGGACAGTTGGAGATCAGCACCAGAATGTTCATCTGCGCCACCATCTCAACATACTTACCCGGCGCGGAGATGCCATCGGCAAATGTCAGGCCGCCGTCGTGGGTCACCGGCACATTCATAAAGAAGTTAATGTTGTGCGTGATATCGCGGCGCGTCAGGCCAGACTCCGGATGCGCGGCGACCGCCAGCATCCAGCTGTCACGACAGGAGTGCATGTGGCGCTTTTCGAGGTCATAACGCACCGTATTACTCTCGCACGAGCAGGCGCCGCCGAGCGTATCGTGACGGCCACAGGTATCGGCGGTGATGGTCAGCATCGGCCGATCAAGATTAGAACGCAGCACGCTGCCGGCCGTGAGAAACACGTTGTGCTGGCCGCGCAGCGTCTCGCTCATGCTGTAGCGCTCGGCGGTATCGTCGGCGTTGAAAAACAGCGTATCCGCCGCCTGATTGCCTTCCAGATCGGTAATGCGCAGCGTTTCTCCGGCGGCAATGCGCTGCAGCCAGTAATCACCGGCGTCGATCTGCTGCTGCAGACGCGCCTGCGCCGGGTTTCGTTCACTCGCTTTGATCATCACACTTCTTCCTGCAGTTGATAGAGGGCGTTATTGCGCAGGCCGCGCTGGTTTTCCGCGCGCTGCAGACAGATTTCCGGCAGCGGCGCGCGCTGCGCATCCAGCATCAGCTGCAGCGGCTGGCGCGGATAATCGCTCGCCGGGCTGAGCGGGTGCGGACAGGTGTGCAGCAGCACCAGCGTGTCCATGGCGAAACGCAGCCGAACCTGCGCGCCGGCTTCGCCCTGCCGCTCCAGCGTTAAGCGTCCGCTGTCATCGGCGCGTACCTGGGCAAACAGGTTGAGGCAGGCCGCCATGTCGCGCTGGCCAAGGCCATATTTCGCCAGCTCGACGAGGAAACTGTCGTAGCCGTTTTGATGGCGCAGGTTGCGCGCCTGCTGATAATCGCTGACCCCATAGCGCGCGGCCGTTTGTGCCGCGTTCAGCGTGCCGCACACGCTCTCGTGCCAGCCGAAACTGTCGTGTTCAATGCCGCAGAAAATGCGCCCCATGTCCGAGTAGAGACAGTGGCCGGCGGTGAGCCGGAAAGTGTGCTGGCATTTGAGCGTATCCGGCGCGTTGTAGCGCTCCAGCAGGTTTTCCGGGTTATAAAACAGCAGGCTGGCGCTGGCGCCGCCCTCCACATCGGTCAGCGTCAGCGCGCTACCGCTGCGCATGACAAAAGACCAGTGCGCCCCGGCGGGCAGCAGGGTTTGGTATGGCTGCATCGTGCTCTCCTTTAAGCCACCTGCGTTGCGGACAGCACTTCAGCGGCGGGCTGAGTGCGATCCAGCGGCAGGTCGTAAGTGATAGTGGCGCCCCAGGCTTGCGGCGCGTGCGGATCGTGGCGCAGCTTGTCGAACACCAGCAGGCGTGACGCGAGGCTGAAACCCTCTTTCAGATCGTGGGTGATCATGAAAATGGTCAGCTGATGCTGCTGCCACAGCTGGGTGATCAGCTGATGCATCTCGCTGCGAATACCGGGATCGAGCGCGCCAAAAGGTTCATCCAGCAGCAGAATGCGCGGCTGTTTCATCAGCGCCTGCGCCAGGGCCAGACGCTGCTGCATGCCGCCCGACAGCTGATGCGGATATTTGCTCTGCGCCTGTTCCAGTCCGACCTGCGCCAGCATTGCCTGCGCGCGCTGGCGAATCGCCTGACGTTTGCGTCCCCAGACGCGTCCCAGCCAGCGTGCGCTGCTGAACTCGTCAGCCAGCATCACGTTGCCGAGCACCGTCAGATGCGGAAACACCGAGTAGCGCTGAAACACCACGCCGCGATGGGCATCCGGCTCGTCGGGAATCGGTGCGCCATCCAGCAGCAGCTCGCCTTTGGTCGGCGCTTCGGTGCCGAGCAGCATATTCAGAAACGTGGTTTTGCCGCAGCCGGAGGCGCCGACAATCGCCACGAACTCGCCGCGCTCGACCTCTATATTCAGCCGCTCCAGCACCACCTGATCGCCGTAGTGTTTTTCCAGATTTTTCAGTTGCAGTAAGGGCATCGCGCGCTCCTTATTTGGCGTGATACCACGGCCAGCAGCGTCGGCTGACGAGCCGCAGCAGCAGGTCGAGGGCAAAGGCCAGCAGGGTGATCCACGCCACGTACGGCAGAATCACATCCATGGCCAGATAGCGGCGCATCAGGAAGATGCGGTAACCGAGGCCTTCCGTGGCCGCAATCGCTTCGGCAGCAATCAGGAACAGCCACGCCGAACAGAGCGACAGCCGCACCGCATCGCACAGACGCGGCATCAGCTGCGGCAGAATCACCCGCCATAGAATCTGAGCGCTATGCGCACCCAGCGTCTGCGCTTTGACCAGCTGCTCCTGCGGGATTTTCTGCACCTGCAGCTGCAGATCGCGGGCGATCAGCGGCGTGATGCCGATAACGATCAGCACCACTTTGGAGACTTCGCCAAGGCCAAAGCAGATAAACAAAATGGGCAGAATCGCCAGCGGCGGCACCAGCGCAAACAGCGTCACCAGCGGCGCCAGCACCGCGCGCACCACCGGTAGCGCGCCGGTGAACAGGCCAATTGCCAGTGCCAGCAGCGCGCTGATAGCGACACCACTCAGCAAACGCAGCAGGCTGGCGGCGGTATCGCTCCACAGCAGATACTCGCCGGTGCGCGGGCTGGGCTGAAACGCCATCCGGCTGATGGCCTCGCCCATGGCGTTGAATCCCGGCAGCAGCTTGTCTGCCGCGTTCAGGCTGAGACGCGCATCCGACGCGAACAGATAGACCAGCAGCACCGCCAGCAGCGGCAGAATGCCAAGCAGCAGGCGGCCGAGCGGCAGCGGTTGGTAGTTAATCAATTTACGCATCGGCAGCGCCTCGCTTACAGCTGACCGGCGGCGGCCAGTTTGGTGAAGGTGTCGGTAAAGCGCAGTTTGATGTTGCCGGCATCGCCCCAGTTACCGGCCGGGGTAGCGACCCCTACCGCATCGGCCCCCGGCGCGCCTTCACCCAGCAGGCCGTGTTTAAAGGAGAATTCAGCCACCAGCTGCATGGTGGCTTTCAGCTGCGGGCTGTCGACAAAATCCAGCGTGGTTTTGGCATCGCTGAACAGGTGTGTCGCGGCAAGCTGCTGATCAAAACCGGCCAGATCGGTACCGGATGCCTGCGCCATCTGCGTGCGCGCCGCTTTGGCACTGTCGCTCTGCCCGGCCATGCTGTGCAGCGTCTCGTACCAGGCACCGGTAAGCGCTTTGCCGAGCTGAGGATATTTGTTGAGCGTGGCGGTGTTAACTACCAGCAGGTCGAGGATTTCGCCCGGGATCTGCGCCGAGGAGAACACCAGATGGCTGTCCGGCTGCTTCTCTGCTTCCGCCAGCAGCGGATTCCACGTGACGATGGCGTTAACGTCAGCAGTGCCAAACGCCGCCACCAGATCGGCATCGGCGGTGTTAACCACCCTGACATCTTTCTCGCTCATGCCGGATTTCTCCAGCGCGCGCGCCAGCAGATAGTGTGAGACCGACAGTTCGACGAGGTTGATGGGTTTGCCTTTCAGCGCGCTGACGCTGTCCGCGCCTTTAAGCAGAATGCCGTCGTTACCGTTGGAGTAGTCGCCGACAATCAGCGCGGTGCTGTCGACGCCGCCGGTCGCCGGAATGGTCAGCGCATCCATATTGGTCATGGTGCAGCCGTCAAATCCACCTGCGGTGTACTGATTGACCGACTCGATATAGTCATTAACCTGCACAAACTGAATATCGATGCCGTACTTATCGGCCCACTTTTTCACGATGCCGCTTTGCTGGGCGTAATCCCACGGCATCCAGCCAGCGTAGATGGACCAGCAAAGCTTAAAGGAAGGTTTAGCGGCGGCCAGCGACGGAACGCTGAACAGGGCGACGCTGCAAATCAGCAGCAGGCGCAGACAGGCTTTAATCATGATGATTCCTCTGGCGTTAACGGACGAAAATCAGGCAGGAGGCGGCGAGCAACGTTCTCGCTTTCCTCCCGGGCTTTTTTCCCGCCGTGTAACCGTCAGAGGACGGTCGGTCACTCTCGGACCAGCATCTCGCGATCGGAACCCTAGTGACCCATTGCAAATTGTGTGGCGACGTCGGTTGCCCGCGATCGCTCCTGCATCTGCCAGAAAGCAGGCAATATCAATGCCAGGTTGCTATCAGCCTGAATTACATGCGTTATTGCACAGCGCTGCGCTCGCAGGCAGGCTGCGCTGCACAGTTGTGCAGCAGGCACGCACCAGCGTGAAGCACTGCAGACCAGCCGTTGTACAGCCGGGGCCATTGCACTATTCTTTAGGACCTTTCCCAGCGAATCGAATTTAGCCATCGTCACAACAGGAGTTGAATTATGGCGTCAGGAATTTCCCGCATCTGGATGCGTAGCGGCATGCTGCTGACCGGCGTGCTACTTGTGCTGCAGCTTACCGCCTGCGGCGATAAAGAGGGCGATCAGCGCAAAGCCTTTACTGATTTTCTGCAAAACACCGTGATGCGCAGCGGTGAACATCTGCCCAGCCTGAGCGAAAACCAGAAGCAAACCTTCGGTAATTACGCCAGTGATTACGCCATCCTGTATGGCTTCTCGCAGCAGGTGAATCAGGCGGTGGATCAGGGCATGCGCCCGGTGGTTGATGAACTGGCGGCCATTCGCGTGCCGCAGGATTACCTGACGCGCCGCGACAGCCTGCGCCAGGCGAGCGGCAATCTGAGCGTGCTGACGCAGCAGATTCAGAGCGCCAAAATGCAGGCCGACAGCAGCAAAGCCACGCTGAAGCAGCCGGACGATCTGAAGAAAGTGTACGACAGCGTGTACGCCAAAGTGGTGACGCAGCCAGCCAGCACGCTGATTCCGCTGCTGCCGCAGCTGCAGGCGCTGAGCCAGTCGGCAGTTCAGGCCGGCGATTATCTGCAGTCGCAGGGCGCACGCGTCAGCTTCAATGACGGCGGCGTTCAGTTCCCGACGCAGGAGCAGGCCACGCAATACAACACGCTGATGAGTAATCTCGCCAGCAATACGCAGGCGCTGACCCAGGCACAAAATGCCGTACAGGGTGGTTTGCAGTAAGCCGCTCAGCGGGCAGTTCTCCCCTGCCCGCTTTTTCAGATTTTCGTCACTTCCTTACATCGCCTTTTTCTGTCAGCACAGAGTGTGATCTGGCGCATTTTCAACCAAAAATAGTTTGTGATCTCAATCACATTTGTGAAACAAACCGGCCCAGATGAAAGGTGATTTTTGTCACATTTCTACCGCTAATGCGCGCATTTTTTCGCCGGCGTTGCTTTCTTACAGGGTATTTTTGTGATCAAAGTCACCTTTAATCCCCCTGCCCACCCCAACTTAGCGTGATATGTATCACACTTTTTCCTGACGCTACGCAGTGTAATCAACTAGTGCTAGAGTCCGCGTGCATACAGTAATGCCACGGCCCCCGCCGTAACGTCTTAACAAAAACAAACGCGCTCTCTTATTGCAGCGCGTCTCAATAAGGGGTGGGTTTATGTCCTCATCAGTCAAGGTCAAGGTTCAGAGCTTTGGTCGCTTTCTGAGTAATATGGTGATGCCAAATATCGGTGCGTTTATCGCCTGGGGTATCATCACAGCACTGTTCATTCCAACCGGATGGATTCCTAACGAAACGCTGGCCAAACTGGTCGGCCCGATGATTACCTACCTGCTGCCGTTGCTCATCGGCTTCACCGGTGGTCGTCTGGTGGGTGGCGATCGCGGCGGCGTGGTCGGTGCCATCACCACCATGGGCGTGATCGTCGGTGCCGATATGCCGATGTTCCTTGGCTCGATGATTGCCGGTCCGCTGGGCGGCTGGGCGATCAAGTCATTTGACCGCGCGGTTGACGGCAAAATCAAAAGCGGCTTCGAGATGCTGGTCAACAACTTCTCGGCCGGTATTATCGGTATGCTGCTGGCGCTGCTGGCCTTCCTCGCTATCGGTCCGCTGGTAGAAGGTCTGTCACACATTCTCGCCGCCGGCGTAAACCTGATGGTGCAGAACAACCTGCTGCCGCTGACCTCAATCTTTGTTGAACCGGCGAAAATCCTGTTCCTCAATAACGCCATCAACCACGGTATCTTCTCGCCGCTGGGTATCCAGCAGGCCAGCGAAGCGGGCAAATCGATCTTCTTCCTGATTGAAGCGAACCCGGGTCCGGGTATGGGCGTGCTGGTTGCTTATATGATCTTCGGCCGCGGCAGCGCCAAGCAGTCGGCGGGCGGTGCAGCGATCATCCACTTCCTTGGCGGTATCCACGAAATCTACTTCCCGTACGTGCTGATGGCGCCGCGCCTGCTGCTGGCAGTAATCCTCGGCGGTATGACCGGTGTGTTCACCCTGACGCTGCTGAACGGCGGTCTGGTATCACCGGCCTCACCAGGTTCGATTCTGGCCGTGCTGGCGATGACGCCAAAAGGCGCTTACTTCGCTAACATCGCGGCTATCGTTGCGGCTTTCGCCGTCTCCTTCGTGGTCTCCTCGATTCTGCTGAAAACCAGCAAAGTAAAAGAAGAAGACGACATCGAAGCGGCGACCCAGCGCATGAAAGACATGAAAGCGCAGTCAAAAGGCCAGGCCGTTGCCGGTTCACCGGTGGTTGCCGATGCCAGCAGCGTTGACGTCAGCCACGTGCGCAAAATCATCGTCGCCTGTGATGCCGGTATGGGCTCCAGCGCCATGGGCGCAGGCGTGCTGCGCAAGAAGGTGCAGGATGCAGGCCTGAGCAATATCTCTGTGACCAACAGCGCGATTAACTCGCTGCCGGGCGATGTTGATCTGGTGATTACTCACCGCGATCTGACCGAACGTGCGATGCGTCAGGCGCCACAGGCGCAGCACATCTCGCTGAACAACTTCCTCGACAGCGCACTGTACACCAACCTGACTGAGCGTCTGGTGGCGGCGAACCGCAGCGAAGCCCACCGTGAAACGGTACAGACCGCGCTGGCAGACAGCTATGACGACGGCAGCGCGCACCTGTTCAGACTGGGCGCTGACAACGTGTTCCTCGGCCTGAGCGCCAGCAATAAAGAGCAGGCGATTCGCTTCGCCGGCGAGCAGCTGGTGAAAGGCGGCTACGTGCAGCCGGAATATGTTGAAGCGATGCTGGCGCGCGAGCAGCTGACGCCAACCTACCTCGGTGAATCCATCGCCGTGCCGCACGGCACCGTCGAAGCCAAAGACCGCGTGCTGAAAACCGGCGTGGTATTCTGCCAGTATCCGGCCGGCGTGCAGTTTGGCGATGAGCCGGACGAAGTCGCGCGACTGGTGATTGGTATTGCCGCACGCAATAACGAACACATTCAGGTGATCACCAGCCTGACCAATGCGCTCGACGACGATAGCGTAATTGAGAAGCTGGCGAACACCACCAGCGTGCAGGACGTGCTGGATCTGCTGTCTGGCAGCACTGCCAACGCGTAATTCGCGGTTTAACTTCCCTGGGGCGGGCAAGCCCGTCCCCACTTTCCGGGGCGGACATGCCCGCCCCTTCGTCATTTGATATGGGTCAAATTTATGAAAGCGTTACATTTTGGAGCAGGTAACATCGGCCGTGGATTTATCGGTAAGCTGCTGGCGGATGCCGGTATCGAACTGGTGTTTGCTGATGTGAATCAGGTGGTGCTTGATGCCCTTAACGCCCGTCATGAGTATCCGGTTCACGTGGTGGGCGAGCAGGCGCAGGTTGAAATCGTTACCGGCGTCAGCGCGGTGAACAGCACCAGCGACGACATCGTCACGCTGATTGCTGAGGTTGATATCGTTACCACGGCGGTTGGTCCGCAGATCCTTGAGCGCATCGCGGGCAGCGTGGCGCAGGGTCTGGCCAAACGCAGTGACAACGGTAATGTCCGTCCGCTGAATATCATCGCCTGTGAAAACATGGTGCGCGGCACCAGCCAGCTGAAGCAGCACGTACTGAAGGCGCTGCCGCCGCAGTATCATGCGTGGGTTGAAGAGCATGTTGGCTTTGTTGATTCGGCAGTTGACCGCATCGTGCCGCCATCTGAAGCCGGCAGCACCGATCCGCTGGAAGTTACCGTAGAAACCTTCAGCGAGTGGATCGTCGACAAAACCCAGTTTAAAGGCGCATTGCCGGACATTCCTGGCATGGAGCTGACCGATAACCTGATGGCGTTCGTCGAGCGCAAGCTGTTTACCCTCAACACCGGCCACGCCATTACCGCTTATCTCGGTAAGCTCGCCGGTCACGCCACCATTCGCGAAGCCATTCTCGACCAGAAAGTGCGTGCCGTGGTGCAGGGCGCGATGCAGGAGAGCGGCGCGGTGCTGATCAAGCGTTATGGTTTCGATGCGGAGAAACATGCCGCGTATATCCAGAAAATCCTGACGCGTTTCGAAAACCCGTACCTGAAAGATGACGTCGAGCGCGTGGGCCGTCAGCCGCTGCGTAAGCTGAGTGCCGGCGATCGCCTGATCAAGCCAACGCTGGGCACGCTGGAGTATCAGCTGCCGCACGCCAGCCTGGTGCAGGGCATTGCCGCCGCGATGCACTATCGCAGCGAAGCCGATCCGCAGGCGCAGGAGCTGGCGTCACTGATCGCGCAGAAAGGCCCACAGGCGGCGCTGGCGGAGATTTCTGGCCTTGATGCCAATAGCGAAGTGGTGAGCTCAGTGGTGAGCGCTTACCACGCTATGGCATAATGCGCGCCCTTTAGTGGTCAATTCGGGCACGGCAGCCGCGTGCCCGTCGACGGTAGCTGAATGATGCAGGCAATAATGGAAGAGAAGCAGGCTTTTGAAAACCGGGTGCTTGAGCGGCTGAACGCCGGTCGTTCGGTGAGAAGCTTCCTGATCGCCGCTGTCGAACTGTTGGCGGAAGCAGTCAATCTGCTGGTGCTGCAGGTCTTTCGCAAAGACGACTACGCGGTGAAATATGCGGTGGAACCGCTGCTGCTGGGCGACGGCCCGCTGGGCGAGCTCTCGGTACGCCTGAAGCTTATCTACGGCCTGGGGGTGATCAATCGCCACGAATACGAAGACTGCGAGCTGCTGCTGGCGCTGCGTGAGGAGCTGAATCACGACACCAGCGACTACCGCTTTACCGACGATGAAATACTCGGCCCGTTCGGCGAACTGCACTGCGTGCTGGCCTGGCCGCCGCAACCCGATTTCACCCGCGACGACGCCGCGCTGCGCGCCATGCAGCAGCAGCGCTACCTGCAGATGGTGCGATCCACCATGGTGCTGTCGCTGACCGAGCTGATTTCCCGTATCTCGCACAAGCAGGCCTTCAAGAAGCCCGCCGTGTAACGCTTCCCCTGCGGCGCTGTCGCCACGCGCCGCTGTTCTCTCCGCCGCAGACAAAATATTACGCAGGATATTGATGCAGCGCTTTTTTTGGCGGTTGATGATTTTGCCAACAATCGTCAGATAGCGATATACTTACCGCTCCTGTGGCAAACAGACGACATCCCTATGAAATACGATACATCTGAACTCTGCGACATCTACCATGAAGAAGTGAACGTTGTTGAACCGCTTTTTTCGAACTTTGGTGGGCGCACCTCATTCGGTGGTCAAATTACCACAGTGAAATGTTTCGAAGACAACGGCCTGCTGTATGACCTGCTCGAAGAGAACGGTCGCGGTCGCGTGCTGCTGGTCGATGGTGGCGGCTCAGTGCGGCGCGCGCTGGTTGACGCACAGTTAGCAAGACTGGCGGCGCAAAACGAGTGGGAAGGCATCGTGGTGTACGGCTCGGTTCGCCAGGTCGATGAGCTGGAAGAGCTGGAGATCGGCATTCAGGCGATTGCGGCCATTCCGGCTGGCGCCGCAGGCGAAGGCATCGGCGAGAGCGACGTGCGGGTTAACTTCGGCGGCGTCACCTTCTTCTCAGGCGATCATCTCTACGCCGACAACACCGGCATGATCCTGTCTGAAGACGCACTCGACATCGAGTAAGCGACAAACAAAAACGGGTGCCGCGGCACCCGTTGGTTTAAGCGCTGAGGCTTAAACTTCTTCCATTTTTCCCAGCAGTGCACGCAGGCGCTCCTGCCATACATGCTGCTCTTCTTTCAGGTGCTGATTTTCACGCGCCAGCGCTTCGTGATTGCCGGATGCCTGGCTCATTTCGTTTTTCAGGTTATTGTTCTGCTCTTTCAGCTCTTCAATTTCCATCTGCAGCAGGGTGATGGTATCAATCGCCTGCTGTACTTTCGCTTCCAGTTTCTCGAATACTTCAAATGACATCTTTCTGACCTCTCCTAAATCGTGCAAGGCGTTGATAGACCGGGCGTGCCTTAAAATAGTGCGTCCAGCCACGATGTCCCGATTGTATGTAGCCACACCCGGCAAGTCCAGCAGCACAAGGCCTGCGAGGGAAGTCTGTAACACTTTTCAGTTTATACCTGGAAAACGCGCAACTTCGCGCATTTTGCGCGCGGTCACACGCGCAGGGTGCAGCGCAGCGGGGGTTTTTGGCCCTAAACACAGGCAAAAGACGCGAAAACGCGCATTTTTATGACACGGCACACAAAATTCGATTTCGCTATTTCTCGTTTATGCTCGTTAACGATAAATTCACATCAACCCTACATTAGAGCTGGGCGACTCAAGGATTGAGAACAAAAACTGATAAAATTTAACCTCGCTTCAGGAATTCCATTATGAGTCAGACAACGAACACACTCAAAGGTCAGTGCATCGCCGAGTTTCTCGGTACCGGTTTGATCATCTTTTTTGGTGCCGGCTGTGTGGCGGCGCTGAAGCTGGCCGGTGCCGCATTCGGCCAGTGGGAAATTTGTATCATCTGGGGTCTTGCTGTCTCCATGGCGGTTTATCTGAGCGCAGGCGTATCCGGCGCTCACCTCAATCCGGCAGTCACGGTTGCCCTGTGCCTGTTCGCCAACTTCGAAGGCCGCAAAGTTTTACCTTATATTGTGTCGCAAATCGCTGGCGCGTTCTGTGCGGCGGCGCTGGTCTACGGTCTTTACTACAATCTGTTCTTTGATTACGAAGCCAGCCACCAGATGGTACGCGGCAGCGTGCAGAGCCTCGATCTGGCCGGTATCTTCTCCACCTATCCGAACCCGCACATCACCGTGGCGCAGGCGTTCCTGGTAGAAATGGTGATTACTGCCGTGCTGATGGCGGTGATCATGGCGCTGACCGACGACGGCAACGGCGTACCGCGTGGCCCGCTGGCGCCGCTGCTGATTGGTCTGCTGGTGGCGGTGATTGGCGGTTCCATGGGTCCGCTGACCGGCTTCGCCCTCAACCCGGCGCGTGACTTCGGTCCGAAGCTGTTCGCCTTCTTCGCGGGCTGGGGTAACGTGGCGTTCACCGGTGGTAAAGATATTCCTTACTTCCTGGTGCCGATTTTTGGCCCGCTGGTCGGTGCCTGCCTCGGTGCCTTCGGTTATCGTGCGCTGATTGGCCGTCACCTGCCGGGCAACCTTGCAGAAACCAGTAAAACAGAAAAACCGGTCGCGCGCGCTGAGCAGCGTAAAGCGTAAGTTTCATCGTTAATCATCAGGAAACCATAATGACTACGACTGATAAAAAATATATTGTCGCGCTCGATCAGGGCACAACCAGCTCACGTGCCGTGGTGCTCGATCATGACGCCAACATCGTCGCCGTCTCACAGCGCGAATTCACCCAGATCTACCCGAAAGCCGGCTGGGTTGAACACGATCCGATGGACATCTGGGCCTCACAGAGCTCCACGCTGGTGGAAGTGCTGGCGCACGCTGATATCCGTTCTGACCAGATCGCCGCCATCGGTATCACCAACCAGCGTGAAACCGCGATTGTCTGGGACAAAGAGACCGGCAAACCGATTTACAACGCCATCGTCTGGCAGGATCCGCGTACCGCCGACTACTGTAACAAGCTGAAGAAAGAGGGTCTGGAAGAGTATATCCAGCACACCACCGGTCTGGTGATTAACCCGTACTTCTCCGGCACCAAGGTGAAATGGATTCTTGACCACGTGGAAGGCGCACGCGAGCGGGCGAAACGCGGCGAACTGCTGTTCGGCACCGTCGACACCTGGCTGGTGTGGAAAATGACCCAGGGCCGCGTGCACATCACCGATCACACCAACGCATCGCGTACCATGATGTACAACATCCACAAGCTGGAGTGGGATGCGCGCATGCTGGAGATTCTGGATATTCCGCGCGAAATGCTGCCGGAAGTGAAAGGATCATCCGAAATTTACGGCCAGACCAACATTGGTGGTAAGGGCGGCACGCGTATTCCTATCGCCGGTATCGCCGGTGACCAGCAGGCTGCGCTGTATGGCCAGCTGTGTGTGCAGCCTGGTATGGCGAAAAACACCTACGGCACCGGCTGCTTTATGCTGATGAACACCGGTACCGAAGCGGTTACTTCTACTCACGGTCTGCTGACCACCATCGCCTGCGGTCCACGCGGCGAGGTGAACTACGCGCTGGAAGGTGCCGTGTTCATCGGTGGTGCGTCAATTCAGTGGCTGCGCGATGAGATGAAGCTGATCAGCGATGCGGGCGACTCCGAATACTTCGCGATGAAAGTCAAAGACACCAATGGCGTGTACATGGTGCCGGCCTTTACCGGTCTCGGCGCACCGTACTGGGACCCGTATGCGCGCGGCGCAATCTTCGGTCTGACCCGTGGTGCCAACGCCAACCACATTATTCGCGCCACGCTGGAGTCCATCGCTTACCAGACGCGTGATGTGCTGGAAGCGATGCAGAACGATGCCGATACCCGCCTGCAGTCGCTGCGCGTGGATGGCGGTGCGGTGGCCAACAACTTCCTGATGCAGTTCCAGTCCGATATTCTCGGCACGCGCGTGGAGCGTCCGGAAGTGCGCGAAGTGACTGCGCTGGGTGCGGCTTACCTCGCCGGTCTGGCGGTCGGCTTCTGGAACGATCTGGAAGAAGTTCGTGCTAAAGCTGTAGTGGAACGCGAGTTCCGTCCAAGCATTGAAACCACCGAACGCAACGTGCGCTATGCCGGCTGGAAAAAAGCCGTGGCGCGCGCCCAGGCGTGGGAAGAAGAAGAGTAACACTGTGCTGACCCGCGGCGCCCTGCCGCGGGTTTTTCCCGTCCCCCTGCCCCGTTGTGCTACACTGCCCGCCTGTTTTTTGTCAGGTGCAGACCATGAAACGAGAACTCGCGATTGAATTTTCCCGTGTGACCGAAGCCGCTGCGTTAGCGGGCTATCACTGGTTAGGACGCGGCGACAAGAATGCCGCCGACGGCGCCGCCGTCAACGCCATGCGCATTATGCTCAACACCATCAACATCGACGGCCAGATCGTGATTGGCGAAGGCGAAATCGACGAAGCACCGATGCTCTACATTGGTGAGAAAGTCGGTACCGGCCACGGCGATGCAGTGGACATTGCGGTCGATCCCATCGAAGGCACGCGTATGACTGCGATGGGCCAGGCCAACGCGCTGGCGGTGCTGGCGGTGGGTGATAAAGGCAGCTTCCTGCACGCACCTGATATGTATATGGAAAAGCTGATTGTCGGTCCGGGCGCGCGCGGCGCTATCGATCTCAACCTGCCGCTCGCCACCAATCTGCAGGCGATTGCGCAGGCGCTCAATAAACCGCTCAGCCAGCTGACGGTGTCGATTCTTGCTAAACCGCGTCACGATGCGGTCATCGCGCAGCTACAGCAGCTGGGCGTGCGCGTGTTTGCTTTTCCGGACGGCGACGTGGCGGCCTCCATTCTTACCTGTATGCCGGACAGCGAAGTGGACGTGCTGTATGGCATCGGCGGTGCGCCAGAAGGCGTGGTGTCGGCGGCGGTGATCCGCGCCATGGATGGCGACATGCAGGCGCGCCTGCTGGCTCGTCATCAGGTCAAAGGGGATTCGGCCGAAAACCGCCGTCTGGGTGAGCAGGAGCTGGCGCGCTGTGCCGAAATGGGTATCAACGCCGGGGAAGTGCTGACGCTGCAACAGATGGCGCGTAACGATAACGTGATTTTCGCGGCGACCGGCATCACCACGGGCGACCTGCTGAAGGGCATCACGCGCCAGGGCAATATCGCCACCAGCGAAACGCTGCTGGTGCGCGGTAAATCGCGCACCATTCGCCGCATTCAGTCGATCCACTATCTGGACCGCAAAGACGCGGCGCTGCACCCTTTTATCCTGTAACCGTCTGTTTGCCGCTCTCCGGATGACGCGAGAGCGGCCACCAGCACAGCAGCATCACCAGCGACGTCACAAACATTAGCATGCCGAGGCTCGACTGATCGTGCTGCGGCAGCAGCGCTGAGAGCCACGCCACCACGCCAGAACCGAGATTCTGCAGGCCCCCAATCAGCGCACCGGCACTGCCGGCCAGCCACGCGTAGGGCTCCATCGCGCCAGAAGTTGCCAGCGGAAACAGCATGCCTGCGCCGAAGAAGAACAGCGCGGCCGGCACCAGCAGCGTCCAGATATTCATTACGCCAAACCACGCCGGCAGCCACATCAGCAGGCCCGCCAGCAGGCAGCTGTTCACGCCGTACCACATCAGCGTATGCCAGGACTTTTGCTCGCGGCCGGCAAACCAGGCACCAAAAAACGCCGCCGGAATCGGCAGAATAAACAGGATGCTTACCGTCAGCCCGTCGAGCCCCAGCACGCCCGCCATCAGTACACCACAGCTGGCCTCAAATACCGCAATGCCCGCCAGCGCGCCGATCAGCAGTAGCAGATAACGCACAAAGTTGCCGTCGCTGAGCAGCGTGATGTAGCGGCGCAGAAACGGTGTCGCGGGCGCATCCACCGGACGGGTCTCCGGGAGCCAGCGGGCCATCGCCGCCGTTACGCCAACACACAGCAGCAGCAGGAAAGCAAAGCAGGCGTGCCAGCCAAACAGATGGGTCAGCAGCGCGCCGATTACCGGCGCCAGCAGCGGACTGACCAGAATGCCCATATTGAGCAGGCTGTTGGCCTGGCGCAGCGCAATGCCGGAGTAAAGATCGCGCGGCATGGTGCGCGCCATCACGCCAGCCACGCCGGTGCCCAGTCCCTGCACCGCACTGCCCAGTACCAGCACACTCAGCGACGGCGCAAACAGGGCGATCAGCGCGCCCGCCGCGAAGATCGTCATCCCCGCTAGAATCACCGGACGCCGGCCAATGCTGTCCGACAGCGGGCCGTAGATCAGCTGCGATCCGCCGTAGGTCATCAGATAGGCCGCCATCACCTGCTGCATGGCGCCGCTGCGTACGTTAAGCGCCTCTGCCATGTTCGCCATGGCGGGCACATAGATGGTCTGCGCCATCTGCCCGACCGCCACCAGCACAATCAGCATGAACAGCAGGAAGCGGTTTTGCGTATTACTCATCATCATGGAACAAAATGTCTGCCTGAGAAACAAAGTAATGACAGCACTAAACAGGGCTGCCGGAGAGTTATGGCGGCAAAAATATCAGGAATTGCACACAAAGCGAGAGGCGGACGTAAAGCGGCAGCCCAGCCACCGTCAAGCTTCTGTACCAGGCTGTAACGTGGCCGCTACAGTTGCTGATGTGTGCGGACGATTTGTCGCAGAGAGCCCTTTACCGGCTGCGGGGCTGGAAATCTGGTGCCGGGCTGACGAAGATAGAAAGAGACTAATTATCAATCATCAGGAGCGAACATGGCAGAGTGGGTCAATGCAGAAGTAAAAGAAGTGAAAAACTGGACCGATGCACTGTTCAGCCTGCGCGTCACGGCGCCCATCGACTCTTTTACCGCCGGCCAGTTTGCCAAGCTGGCGCTGGAAGTCGACGGCGAGCGCGTGCAGCGCGCCTACTCCTACGTTAACGCGCCGCAGGATCCGCTGCTGGAGTTCTATCTGGTAACAGTGCCGGAAGGGAAGCTCAGCCCGCGTTTGCAGGCGCTGCAGCCCGGCGATCAGGTGATGGTGACCAAAGAGGCGGCCGGTTTCTTTGTGCTGGATGAGATCCCCGACTGCCAGACGCTGTGGATGCTGGCGACCGGCACGGCGATCGGCCCGTATCTGTCGATTTTGCAACAGGGCGAAGGGCTGGAACGCTTCGACAACATTGTGCTGGTACACGCTGCGCGCTATGCCGCCGACCTGAGTTTTCTGCCGCTGATGCAGCAGCTACAGCAGCGTTATCAGGGCAAGCTGCACATTCAGACGGTGGTCAGCCGCGAGCAGATGCCCGGTTCACTGCATGGCCGCGTACCGCAGCTGATCGAGAGCGGAGAACTGGAAAACGCCGTGGGCCTGCCGATGCTCGCCGATACCAGCCACGTGATGCTGTGCGGTAACCCGCAGATGGTGCGCGATACCCAGCAATTGCTGAAAGAGACCCGCGATATGCGTAAGCATTTCAAACGTAAACCCGGTCACATGACCAGCGAACATTACTGGTAATCGCGCTGGCAGCAAAATGTCAGATTTTTCCCGGCGCGGGTTTTGACTTTCAGCGGTAAAAACCGTTCTAATCGTGGGCTAAGTGAATGATTTAGGGCCGAAGCAATGAAGAATCTGCCAGTCGCGCTGCTGCTCAGCGTCGCACTGACATTTCCCGCCTGGGCGGAGGACGCGCCCGCGCAGGATCGCAACGATCACCTGCCTGCGGCGCCGTATCTGCTGGCGGGTGCGCCCACCTTTGATATGACCATCGCGCAGTTCCGCGAAAAGTATAACGCCGCCAATCCTGACCTCCCGCTGCAGGAGTATCGCGCCATCGACAACCGCGATGACAAGAGCCACCTGACACGTGCCGCCAGTAAAATCAGCGAAACGCTGTATGCCTCTACCGCGCTGGAACAGGGCACCGGCAAGATTAAAACGCTGCAGATTACCTGGCTGCCGGTGCCGGGCCCGGATATGAAAGCGGCACAGACACGCGCCATGGATTACATGACTGCGCTACTGCGCTTTTTTGTGCCCGGTTTGTCAGCGGATGAGGGACACAAGAAGCTCGACGGCCTGCTCAGCGCCGGCAAGGGTGCACGCTATTTTTCCCGCACCGAAGGTGCACTGCGCTTCGTGGTCGCAGACAACGGCGACAAAGGGCTGACCTTCGCCGTTGAGCCCATCAAACTGGCGCTCGCTAGCCCCTGATCTCCCCGGCAAAAATGACGAAAAGCAAAGCCAGCGCCCCATTTGATCTCTATACTGTCTGGCAGACATCGCTGCCCCGATGGCAGCGCTATTTCATGAATCGCGTTATGCGGAGGAAAGAATGCGACATCCACTGGTTATGGGTAACTGGAAACTGAATGGCAGCAAGCACATGGCGGGCGAGCTGATTGAAGGCCTGCGCAAAGAGCTGTCAGGTGTGGAAGGCTGCGGTGTGGCGATTGCTCCGCCGGCGATCTATCTGGATCAGGCCAAACACGCCATTTCCGGCAGCCACATTGCGCTGGGTGCGCAGAACGTGGACGTGAACCTGTCTGGCGCTTTCACCGGTGAAACCTCTGCCGAGATGCTGAAAGACATCGGCGCGAAATACATCATCATCGGCCACTCTGAGCGCCGCACCTACCATAAAGAGAGCGACGAGTTCATCGCGAAAAAATTCGCCGTGCTGAAGGCCGCAGGCCTGGTACCAGTGCTGTGCATCGGTGAGACCGAAGCTGAGAACGAAGCTGGCAAAACTGAAGAAGTGTGCGCACGTCAGATCGACGCCGTGCTGGAAACCCAGGGTGCAGCGGCCTTCGAAGGCGCGGTTATCGCCTATGAGCCAGTCTGGGCCATCGGTACCGGCAAATCAGCGACCCCAGCGCAGGCGCAGGCAGTACACAAATTCATTCGCGACCACATCGCGAAGAAAGATGCCGCTATCGCTGAGCAGGTAATCATTCAGTACGGCGGTTCGGTTAACGACAAAAACGCCGCAGAACTGTTCACCCAGCCGGACATCGACGGCGCGCTGGTGGGCGGTGCATCTCTGAAAGCCGACGCTTTCGCGGTGATCGTCAAAGCCGCTGCAGCAGCGAAAAACGCGTAAGTTTCTCACGCAGAGAAAGGCGGCTGATGAGCCGCCTTTTTTATTGCCTTAATCGGTCGCGGTGCCACTCACTCCAGCAAACGGCACTGGTGATCCTGCAGTTCTTCCGCCGAACCGCGATTCAGCTTCAGCCAGTTGCGCTCCAGCGCCAGCAGCGCCAGGCGTCCATCCGGCAACCGGGCCAGCGCCAGCCCGTATTTGCCCATCTCACCGCGCGCATGCGGCACCTCCTCAGCCAGCCGGATAAATACGCTCTGCTGCGCCAGTTCGGCAGTGCTCAGCGTGCGAATCAGCCAGGTATGCCGCAGCAGCGTTGCCGTCTGCCACTGCGCATTCAGCTTCGGCGCCAGCGTATCCAGCTGCTGACGCACATCCGGTCGCAGGCAGGAGATATGAATGTGCAGCTGATTCTGCGTACGACCATACTGCGCGTTGATAGCCAGCGACAGCACGCGGTCGTCGACAGGCGCACCGCGCTTCTGCGCCAGCAGGCGGCGCTGCTGCCAGGCGGCAGCAAACAGGTTCGGCGTGGTGGGTTCGAGGAGGATTGGGCTCTCCATGCCGGTGATTTTTGCTATCGGCATCAGCAGATATTGCAGCGGGCCATTCAGATCTTTGAGCGTAACGTAACCCTGCGCCAGATTGACCTGCTGACAGGGGGCAGGATTACCGCGTTGCGTCATGTCCGGTACGCACTTTTCGCTGACAATCTGCCATAGCGCGTCGGCGTTTTTATGCAAATGCACCGCACCGGCGATCAGTCCGGCAATCAGAAGGATGAACGCGATAATCAGCAACGTAACACTACGGCGGCGCGCCTGCATGGCCAGATCCTCAGTGATGAGCTGTCAGCATCCTCACCTGTCGCCAGCGGAAAGTCACGGCTTTTTCCGCGCCGTAAAGCAAAACGGCCAGCGCAGGGCTGACCGTTTCGTCATGATGAAAACGCGGTTACGGTTTCATGACCTGATCGTAGCTGCCACCGTCGGCAAAGTGTGCTTTCTGCGCTTTGCTCCAGCCGCCAAACTTGTCATCAATGGTGAACAGCTTAACCGGCGCGAAGCTGCTGGCAAACTTCTTCGCCACCTCAGGATCGCGCGGGCGATAGAAGTTTTGCGCCGCGATGGTCTGGCCTTCCGGTGAGTAGAGATATTTCAGATACTCTTCCGCCACCTTACGCGTGCCCTGTTCATCCACCACTTTATCGACCACGGAGACCGTCGGTTCGGCGAGGATCGATTCGCTCGGCGTAACGATTTCAAACTTGTCTTTGCCCAGCTTATCAACGGCCAGATAGGCTTCGTTTTCCCATGCAATCAGCACATCACCGATACCGCGCTCAACGAAGGTGTTGGTCGCGCCACGTGCACCGGAATCCTGCACTTCAACGTTTTTGAACAGCGCCCGGACGTAAGCCAGCGCTTTGGCCTGGTCACCGTGGTTCTGGTCCAGCGCCCAGCCCCAGGCCGCCAGATAGTTCCAGCGTGCGCCGCCGGAGGTTTTCGGGTTTGGCGTGATAACGGAAACGCCTGGCTTAATCAGATCCGGCCAGTCATGAATGCCTTTAGGATTGCCTTTGCGTACCAGGAACACGATGGTGGAAGTATAAGGTGCCGAGTTGTCCGGCAGACGCTTGATCCAGTTTTTATCGATACGACCACGGTCAGCAATAGCATCCACGTCGGACTGCAGCGCCAGCGTCACCACATCTGCGCGGATGCCATTGATCACGGACGTCGCCTGCTTACCCGAACCGCCGTGCGACTGGCGGATCACCACGTTGTCACCGGTTTCCTGCTTGTAGTGCGCGCTAAACGCTTTGTTGTACTGCTCGTACAGCTCACGGGTTGGATCGTAAGAGACGTTTAACAGCTGAATATCCTTTGCCAGAACACTGGTTGAAGCCAGTAACAGGGTGACACCAATACTCCACTTGTTCATTGCTTGCTCTCCCGAGGTCGTTATAGAACAAGACTGACACAAAGCAATCCATGGATTAAAGAATTAAAAATAAGCTGTTATAACTATGGAGAATATAGCAAGGCATAAAAAAGGGCGCGAAAGCGATCGCGCCCGATTTATCGTTGATTAGTAGAGTTTTTTCGCGGTATCCAGCCAGTCGCGCTTGAACGGACGCTTCATGTTTTCGATAGCGTCGATGATGTCAT
Organism: gamma proteobacterium symbiont of Lampromicra miyakona; assembly: GCF_059730895.1. Taxonomy (NCBI): domain Bacteria; kingdom Pseudomonadati; phylum Pseudomonadota; class Gammaproteobacteria; species gamma proteobacterium symbiont of Lampromicra miyakona. The sequence goes on from NZ_AP035932.1 coordinate 4,024,692, forward strand.
GATGCACCATCTTCTCGTTCTGAATACCCACGCAGCGACCGCCGTAGCCCTGCAGCAGCAGCTCAATTGAATAAGCGCCCATGCGTGATGCCAGAATGCGGTCGTAAGCGCATGGCGCACCGCCGCGCTGGATGTGGCCGAGCACGGTGGCACGGGTTTCACGCTTGGTTTCCGCTTCAATAAAGTGCGCCAGATCGTCGATGTCACAGATATGTTCGGTGATCGCCACGATGGCGTGTTTTTTACCTTTCGCAATGCCAGCCTGGATTTCTGCCACCAGCTCTTCGCGCGTGTAAGGGATTTCAGGCAGCACGATGAACTCACAACCACCGGCGATGGCCGCCGCTAAGGTCAGGTCACCGCAGTAGCGGCCCATCACTTCTACGATGGAAATACGCTGATGCGAAGAAGAGGTATCGCGCAGACGGTCAATCGCTTCAACCACGGTTTCCAGCGCGGTGAAATAACCGATGGTGTAATCGGTACCGGCGACGTCGTTATCGATGGTGCCCGGCAGGCCAATGCACGGGAAACCCATTTCGGTCAGGCGTTTGGCACCCATGTAAGAACCGTCACCGCCAATCACCACCAGCGCATCAATGCCGCGCTTTTTCATGTTTTCGATCGCGACCTGACGCACTTCTTCGTTGCGGAACTCCGGGAAACGCGCCGAGCCGAGGAAGGTGCCGCCGCGGTTAATCATGTCCGACACGCTGTAGCGGTCGAGGTTGATCATGCGGTCTTCGTACAAACCCAGATAGCCGTCATAGATACCAAAAACTTCAAGGCCTTCACTCAGCGCGGAACGGACAACTCCGCGAATGGCTGCGTTCATGCCTGGGGCGTCGCCGCCGCTGGTCAGTACTCCGATTTTTTTGATCATGACAACCTCTGGATTGTTCAAAACTAAGGATTATTCCTGCCTGTCGACCGGTGTGGACCAGCTCGCGATCGCACGGCTTAATAGTTGCAGATAGTATATCAAAGGCTTGATGCTGAATTGATTCAGGTCAGACAAGTTTTCGCTAATTTTTTACAAAGTTGTTAGCGTTACGTCATTTTTTTCACGCAATACTATGTTTTATAACGGCTAATACTGAAAAAAACCCTGCTGATTTTGCGGCACGACAGAACAGGGGTCCTGATGAATAATCACATCTGAGCCGGGAAATTTTTGCCGTAATGCCTGCTCAATTTGATCGGCCACCTGATGCGCCTGCACCAGCGGGAGATGATCGTCCATCTCCAGATGAAGCTGAATAAACCGCGTCGGGCCAGACTGCCGCGTACGTAACGCATGGGCACCGCGTACGCCGGGCCAGTGGCTTACCAGCGCGATAATCGCCTGTTTTTCCTGCTCCGGCAACGCACGATCCAGCAGCGACTGCACCGCTTCATAGCCCATGCGCAGCGCGTTATAGAGGATATATACGCCGATGCCGAGCGCAAACAGCGCATCCGCACGCTTGAAACCATAACTGCTTAAGCCCAGCGCCACCAGAATGGCACCGTTCATCACCACATCCGACTGATAATGCAGCATGTCCGCGCGAATCGCCTGGCTGCGGGTACGCCGCACCACCCAGCGTTGGAAAGCGACCAGCACCAGCGTGGAGCTGAGGGCGATCAGCGTCACTATTATACCCACCAGCGGCGCACGCAGCGTTTCCGGCGTGGCCAGATGCTGCAGCCCGGTAAGAAACAAAAACAGCGCCGATCCGGAGATAAACATGCTTTGCGCCAGTGCCGCCAGCGATTCCGCTTTGCCATGACCAAAGGTGTGATCGTCATCGGCAGGCTGCAATGAATAGCGCACCACCAGCAGATTGGTCAGTGACGCGGCGATATCGACCAGCGAATCCACCAGCGCCGCCAGCACGCTGACCGAACCGGTGTACCACCAGGCGAAAATTTTCACGATCAGCAACAGCGTTGCCAGCGTGGTCGCCGCCAGCGCCGCGCGGTTTACCAGTTTTGCGTAGGAAGGTTCCATGCCTTGCCTCGTCAGGCGCTGCAGCACGCCATGCAGTGGAAAATGGCTCAAGTTTATCACCGTACCGTGCAGACTGCGTGACAGGATAGCGAAACGGATGCAATTTGCCCGCGAATTCAGGGCAAAAAAAACCCCGCCATCATGGCGGGGAAGACAGGGATGGTGTCTATGGCAAGGAAAACAGGGATACTATGTTACTGGTTACTGCTGGTACTACTCACTGCTTGCAGCGGTGATGATGGCTGCAATCCGGAGAGCCGACGCGCTTCATTCAGGCGCCGCTCAAAATTCTTCTGCAATGTTGCTTGCTGTGCAGGCGTTAGCAGGTGATACATCTGATTACGAACCCGGGCCATCTCGATTTGCAGTTCTACCTGCTCGCGGGCCTGTTTCTCTGCCTGCTGGCGGATAGCCGATTCGTTAAATTTGTCTGCAATGACAAGGTCATGCATAGTTTCTATATCCTGAACGCTTAACACCGGGCGTTCATGGCGCGCTTGCTGCATCAGGTCGCGCATCTGTTGCCGCTGTTGTTCAGTCAGCTCAATGCCATCGAACATGTGGCTTTGCGGATTTTGCGTCATACTGCCTGTCGTCAATCCGCCGTTATGATGCATCTCGTCAATCGTCGTCGTGTCTGCTGCTTCTGCGCTGGCGTGACTGAGAACCATCGCTGAGGCAAAGACGACGGCGGTTAAGTAGCGCATCGTTTACTCCCGGTTCGTTCCGTTTTGCGATTCAACGAGAGCTAGTGTACGGCGACAGCTGCAAACATCCGTCAGGGGGTGTAAAACTACGTAAAGCGTTGGATTGCCACTATAGGAACACGGTATTTTGCCTGCGGAGGGCAACAAAAAATGAATAAAATCCTGTTGGTTGATGACGACCGCGAATTGACTTCGCTGCTTAAAGAACTGCTTGAAATGGAAGGTTTTGAGGTGATTGTCGCCAGCGATGGCGAGCAGGCGCTCAATCTGCTGGACAACACCGTCGACCTGCTTTTGCTCGATGTCATGATGCCGAAGAAGAACGGTATCGACACGTTAAAAGAGCTACGCCAGCAACATCAAACCCCTGTCATCATGCTGACCGCCCGCGGTAGCGAGCTGGACCGCGTTCTGGGCCTGGAACTGGGCGCGGATGACTATCTGCCAAAGCCGTTCAACGATCGCGAACTGGTGGCGCGTATCCGTGCGATTCTGCGCCGTTCCAACTGGAGCGAACAGCAGCAACAGCACGATAACAGCTCACCGACGCTGGAAGTGGATTGCCTGCGGCTGAATCCGGGCCGTCAGGAAGCCAGCTTCGACAGCGAAACGCTGGATCTCACCGGCACTGAGTTCACCCTGCTCTACTTACTGGCGCAGCATCTTGGCCAGGTAGTGTCACGCGAGCATCTCAGCCAGGAAGTGCTGGGCAAGCGCCTGACGCCGTTTGACCGCGCTATTGATATGCACATCTCTAACCTGCGTCGTAAGCTGCCGGAACGTCGTGATGGTCATCCGTGGTTCAAAACTCTGCGCGGACGCGGCTATCTGATGGTTTCGGCATCATGATTGGAAGTTTGACCACCCGCATCTTCGCCATCTTCTGGCTCACCCTGGCGCTGGTGTTGATGCTGGTACTGATGGTGCCCAAACTCGATTCGCGCCAGATGACCTCGCTGATGGAGAGCGAACAGCGCCAGGGCACCATGATTGAGCAACACGTTGAGGCGGAGCTGTCACAGGATCCGCCCAACGACCTGATGTGGTGGCGCCGGCTGTTTCGCGCCATCGACAAATGGGCACCGCCCGGTCAGCGCCTGCTGCTGGTGACCAGCGAAGGACGGGTGATCGGTGCGCAGCACAATGAAATGCAGGTGATCCGCAACTTTATCGGCCAGTCCGATAATGCCGATCATCCGCAGAAGAAAAAGTATGGCCGCGTCGAGATGGTCGGCCCCTTCGCGGTGCGCGACGGCGAAGACAATTACCAGCTGTATCTGATCCGTCCCGCCACCAGTTCCCAGCTCGATTTCGTCAACCTGCTGTTTGACCGCCCCCTGCTGCTGCTCATCGTCACCATGTTAATCAGCTCACCACTGCTACTGTGGCTGGCGTGGAGCCTGGCGCGTCCGGCACGCAAACTAAAACATGCTGCGGATGAAGTGGCGAGCGGGAATCTGCGTCAGCATCCGGAACTGGAATCGGGCCCGCAGGAATTTCTCGCAGCCGGCTCCAGTTTCAACCAGATGGTGAGCGCGCTCGAACGCATGATGACGGCACAGCAGCGACTGCTGTCGGATATCAGCCATGAATTACGCACGCCGCTGACGCGTCTGCAGCTGGCCACTGCGCTACTGCGCCGGCGTCATGGCGAAGGCAAAGAGCTGGAGCGTATTGAGACCGAAGCGCAGCGTCTGGACGGCATGATCAACGACTTGCTGGTACTGTCGCGCACCCAGCACAAGAACGCGCTGGTGAGCGAAGCGATGAAGGCCAACCAGCTGTGGAATGGCGTGCTGGAAGATGCCAAATTCGAAGCGGAGCAGATGGGTAAAACCATGGACGTGCCGTATCCGCCCGGTCCGTGGCCGCTGTACGGTAACCCGCATGCGCTGGAAAGCGCGCTGGAGAACATTGTGCGCAACGCGCTGCGCTACTCGCACACGCACATCAGCGTTAGCTTTGCCGTGGATATTCAGGGCATCACCGTGCACGTCGACGACGACGGTCCCGGCGTCAGCCCGGAAGATCGCGAGCAGATTTTCCGTCCGTTCTACCGCACCGATGAAGCGCGTGACCGTGAATCCGGCGGCACCGGGCTCGGGCTGGCGATTGTCGAAACCGCCGTGCAACAGCACCGCGGCTGGGTGAAAGCCGATGACAGCCCGTTAGGCGGTCTGCGCCTGACGCTGTGGCTGCCGCTGTACTCCGCCCGGCAATAATTTGCTATGCTGCGGCCCTCGTTTCCGGGGGGCTTATGCTAAACATCGTCTTATTTGAACCTGAAATCCCGCCAAATACCGGCAACATCATCCGCCTGTGCGCCAATACCGGCTTTCAGCTGCACCTGATTGAGCCGTTAGGCTTCGCCTGGGATGATAAACGCCTGCGCCGCGCCGGACTGGATTATCATGAATATACCGCGCTGAAAAAGCACGCCAGCTATGCCGCTTTTCTGGCGGCGGAAGCGCCACAGCGCTTATTCGCGCTGACCACCAAAGGCACACCGGCGCACAGCGCCGTCAGCTATCAGCCGGGCGACTATCTGCTGTTTGGCCCGGAGAGCCGTGGCTTACCACCAGAAATTCTTAATGCGTTGCCGGCAGAACAGAAGATCCGCATTCCGATGCGCGCGGAGAGCCGCAGCATGAACCTGTCGAATGCGGTTTCAGTGGTGGTGTATGAGGCGTGGCGCCAGCTGGATTATGCGGGCGCGCTGATCAAAGGTTAGATGCCGTCGCCGTACTCAAACCCGGCGCCGGTGAAATGCTGATCCATATCCATCGACGGTTTGTCGCTGGCTGGTTTACCGACAATGCGCGCCGGCACGCCGGCCGCCGTGGTATGGGGCGGCACCGGCTGCAAGACCACCGAACCGGCACCGATTTTGGCACCGCGCCCGACTTCAATATTGCCAAGGATTTTGGCCCCTGCGCCAATCATCACCCCTTCACGGATCTTCGGATGGCGATCGCCGCTGGTTTTACCGGTACCGCCCAGCGTGACCGATTGCAGAATAGAGACGTCATTTTCCACCACAGCCGTTTCACCAATCACGATGCCGGTGGCGTGATCCAGCATGATGCCGCGCCCGATGCGCGCCGCCGGATGAATATCCACGGCGAATGAGACCGAGATTTCGTTTTGCAGATACACCGCCAGCGCGCGCCGTCCCTCTTTCCACAGCCAGTGGCCAATACGGTACGCCTGCAGCGCGTGGAAGCCTTTCAGATAGAGTAACGGCGTGGAATATTTGTCGACCGCCGGATCGCGCTGACGCACCGCCTGAATATCGTACGCGGCCGAGACAATCATCTCAGGATCCTGACGATAGGCTTCTTCAACAATTTCGCGGATGGCGATAGCGGGCATGATCGGGTTAGCGAGCTTGTTAGCCAGCATGTAGCTGAGCGCGCTGCCGAGATTTTCGTGCTTGAGCAAGGTCGCGTGGTAAAAACTGGCCAGCATCGGTTCACAATCGGCCAGCGCTCTGGCTTCGGCTTTGATATGGTTCCAGACCAGTTCTAACTCTTCAGACGACATTGCTGTTTGCTCCCGATAAAAAAGCGCCCGATTAGGCGCTACAGGTGATAATGCTTAAGCGTCCTGCTTTAGCTTTGGCTGTTCTCGTCCTTCCTTGTACGACCAAGCAGGCTCAATGCTGCCTCTCGCGCCGATTTTTCGCAATATAATACCTGATAAATTTGCTCGGTTATTGGCATTTCCACGCCCATACGCGCAGCTAACGCTTTGACTTCTTTAGTGTTTCTGTAGCCTTCTACAACTTGTCCGATAATGCGTTGCGCCTCATCCACGCTTTCGCCCTGCCCCAGCATCATGCCGAAACGGCGGTTTCGCGACTGATTATCGGTACAGGTCAGCACCAGATCGCCAAGACCCGCCATACCCATAAAGGTCGTCGGATCGGCACCCAGCGCAGCACCAAGACGGCTCATCTCCGCCAGACCGCGGGTGATGAGTGCCGTACGCGCGTTGGCGCCAAAGCCAATGCCGTCGGAGATTCCAGCACCAATCGCAATGACGTTTTTCACTGCGCCGCCCAGCTGCACGCCGATAAAGTCCGGATTGTTGTAAACGCGGAAGCTTTTGCCGCAGTGCAGCTTTTGCTGCAGATCGTCGGCAAACTGCGCGTCAGTGGCCGCCAGCGCAATCGCCGTCGGCAAACCGGCCGCCAGCTCTTTGGCAAAGGTCGGGCCGGAAATCACCGCCAGCGGAATGCTGTCGCCGAGGATTTCACGCGCCACATCCTGCAGCAGCCGTCCGGTCTCTTTTTCCAGTCCTTTGGTCGCCCAGACAATGCGTGAGTCGGCACGCAGCAGCGGTTTGAGCTGCATCAGCACGTCGCCGAACACATGGCTTGGCACCACCACCAGCAGATCGCGGCTGGCGCTGACGACGCGGGCCAGATCGGCTTCAGGAACGAGATTATCGGGGAAAGGAACATCGGGCAGGAAAGCGGTATTGCATCGGTCAGCCTGCAGCTGCGCCACGCTTTGCGGATTGTGGCCCCACAGCAGCACCGGATGGCCATTACGGGCCAGCGTAATGCCCAGTGCGGTGCCGTACGAGCCGGCACCGATGACGCTAATCGAAGCGTTGAGTGTAGTCATCAGGCATCCTGACGTGGCGCTTCGCCTTCACCCTGCTGCTGCAGATAATTCATGAACAGCGCATCAAAGTTGACCGGCGCCAGATTGAGCTGAGGGAAGGTACCGCGTGACACCAGGCTGGTGACACATTCACGCGCATACGGGAACAGAATGTTCGGGCAGTAAGCGCCGAGGCAATGTGCCATCTGCGTGCCTTCGATACCGCTGATGGTGAAGATACCGGCCTGCTGTACTTCGCACAGGAACGCGGTGTCTTCGCCCACGGTGGCGGTGACAGTAACGCGCAGCACGACTTCATACACTTCATCCGCCAGCTGAGAAGAGGCGGTGTCCAGATCCAGCTTCACTTCCGGTTCCCACTCTTTCTGGAAAACCTGAGGTGCGTTTGGCGCTTCAAATGAAACGTCTTTGGTGTAAACGCGTTGAATCTGGAACTGCATTTCGTTGCTGCTATGCTCTGACATGTTACTGAATCCTTTAAGTGAAAATTGTCGGTCGAGAATATTATGCGCGGAGTAAGGGATCGAGTCCCTGACGCCCGTCCAGCGCGTAGAGATCGTCACAGCCGCCAATGTGCTGCGCGTCAATAAAGATCTGTGGCACCGTGGTGCGGCCGCTGCGTTTGATCATCTCTTCGCGCTTTACCGCGTCCCCATCAATGGGAATCTCCTGGTATGACACGCCTTTTTGATCCAGCAACGCCTTCGCCCGGTGGCAGTAAGGACAGGTCACTTTGGTGTAAATCTCAACATTAGCCATGCGGTGATACCTCAGGAAGTTATTTACCGCGAACCAGCGGCAGGTTTTCGCCACTCCAGCCGCTCACACCATCTTTCAGCACGGTCACTTTGTCAAAACCCGCTGCGCTAAGGGTGGCTGCCGGTTCTGCGGCGCTCTGGCCGGTGGCACATACCACAATTATGGGCTGCGACTTGTGCTTTTCCAGCTCGCCGAAGCTGCCTTTTTTGATATCGGCTGCGGCGATGTTAATAGCCCCTGAAATGTGTCCTTTGCGATAGTCGTCGCGTGAACGAACGTCTACCACCACCGCGTCCTCTTTGTTGATCAGGTGGGTTGCTTCACCACGGCTGATGGTTTTTACCTTAGAGAACATGCCTTTAACGGTGGTTACAATCACCAGAATAAGTAAAGCGACCCATGCCAGACTAAGGATGGGGTGATTGCTTGCAAACTGCATAATTTCTTGCATGAGGGGTAACGACTCCAGACCGGGGCTAATAAGCTAAAACAAGGGTTCTGAGTATACCTGCGCCACTTCGCATGTACAGTCGCGAAGCGGGCAGAGTTACGATTTGTGCGTCATTTTCCAAAAAAAGTGTTCTAATCGCAAAATTGAGACAATCTTTATCCCGGTAAGCTGTGGCCGACATCTTTCGTAAAGCAAAACCCGGCCGGGATAACTGGTAAGCGGCTGTTCATCGTGGAATAATTATCGACTATGAAGGGAAAAGCGACCGTTACACACACAAGGACCCGTTATAACGACCCGGCATCTCCGTTGTCATTTCGCTGGTCCGATATCTCCCTCAGCCTGCTTTGTGCGGGTGCGTTGCTGTTGCCCGTCGCCGCGCATAGCGCCGATGACAGCAAAACGCAGCTAAAGTCCATTCAGCAGGACATCGCCGAAAAAGAGAAAAGCGTTAAATTGCAGAAGCTGCAGCGCAGTAAGCTGCTCGATCAGCTGCAGAGTCAGGAAAAAGTGATTGCCCAGGCCAGTCGCCAGCTGCGTGAAACCCGCAACAGCCTGAGCGCGCTGAACGGCGAAATCGCCCAAACCACCGCCGCCATTGCCCGGCTGGAAAAGCAGCAGGCGCAGCAGGAAAAACTGCTGGCGCAGCAGCTGGATGCCGCGTTTCGTCAGGGCCAGCACAACGGCGTGCAGCTGCTGCTCGGCGGTGAAGAAGCACAGCGCAGCGAACGCATTCTGGCCTATTTTGGCTACCTCAATGCCGCCCGGCAGAAAAATATCGACGAGCTTAAGCAGACTCAGCAGGAACTGGCGCAGCAGCGTCAGGCGCTGCAGGGTAAGCAGGAGCAGCAAAAGTCGCTGTTAGCGCAGCAGCAGACGCAACAGAACAAGCTGGAAACCGCCAGCGCCGCGCGTAAGAAAACACTGTCCGCACTGGAGAGCGCGCTGGAGAAAGACCAGGCCGATCTGGTCGAGATGCGCCAGAACGAAAGCCGCCTGCAGGACAAAATCGCCAAAGCCGAACGTGAGGCGCGCGAACGGGCGCAACGCGAAGCGCGCGAGGCGGAAAAAGTGCGCCAGCGTCAGGCCCAGGCAAAAGCCAAAGGCTCCAGCTATTCCCCTACACAAAGCGAGCGCGAGCTGATGGCGCGCACCGGCGGCCTTGGCCGGCCGGGCGGACAGGCCATCTGGCCAGTACGCGGTCGCATTGAACATCGCTTTGGTGAAGCAATGCAGGGCGAACTGCGCTGGAAAGGTCTGGTGATTGATGCCCCGGAAGGCACTGAAGTCAAAGCCATTGCTGATGGTCGCGTGCTGATGGCCGACTGGCTGCAAGGCTACGGCCTGGTTGTGGTCGTCGAACACGGTAAAGGCGATATGAGCCTTTATGGCTACAATCAGAGCGCGTTGGTGAGCGTCGGTGCGCAGGTGAAGGCAGGACAGCCTATCGCCCTCGTGGGCACCAGCGGCGGCCGCGGCACGCCCTCGCTCTACTTTGAAATTCGTCGTCAGGGACAGGCCGTCAACCCACTGCCGTGGTTAGGAAGATAAGTGTTGTTTCAGTCCCAAAAGCTTAGCGCCGCCCTGTGCGGGCTGTTTTTCACCTTTGCCGCCCATGCGGGAAAACTGGCTATCGTCATTGACGACTTCGGCTACCGCCCGGCTGAAGAGAATAAAGTGCTGCAGATGCCTGCCGCGATTTCTGTGGCGGTGCTGCCCAATGCGCCTCATGCGCGTGATATGGCAACCAAAGCGCATCAGGGCGGTCATGAAGTGCTGATTCACCTGCCGATGGCGCCGCTAAGCAAACAGCCGCTGGAGAAGGACACGCTGACGCCGGAGATGAGCAGCGAAGAGATCGCGCGCATCGTGCGTGACGCCAGCAACAAAGTGCCGTATGCGGTTGGCCTGAACAACCATATGGGCAGCAAAATGACCTCCAGCCTGCCCGGCATGCAGAAAGTGATGCAGGTGCTCAATCACTACAACTACTACTTCCTCGATAGCATGACCATTGGCAACAGCCAGTCGGTCCCGGCCGCACAGGGCACGCAGGTCAAAGTCCTGAAGCGGCGCGTATTCCTCGACGACAGCCAGAATGAAGCGGCGATTCGCACCCAGTTCACCCGCGCAGTGAAGCTGGCACAGCGTGATGGCTACGCCATCGCCATTGGCCATCCGCATCCCACCACGGTACGGGTGTTGCAGCAGATGTTGCCGACGCTACCGGGCGATATCACTCTCGTCCGCCCCAGCCAGTTGCTCAACGAACCGCTGCGCCAGGGCGCTACGCCGCCGGCCAGCACGCCGGTGCAACCGCGTACTCCGGTGTTCCGTGCGCCTGGCGTGTGTAAGCCGGGTCAGCCGCTGCCAGCCGTACCGCAGAGTCGTGCGGTGGAGGTGGTGACAGAGAGCATTACCGGCAGTCCACTCGTGCAGTCGCTTAAACAGCTATTCTGATTATCAGGCGCAGCGTGCTGCGCCTTATTTAACGCCACACCTTTTCCGCGCAAGGATATCGGAACAGATGACGTCAACCAGAAAGAAAATTCTGCTGCTGGATACCGGGCGCGAATGGGGCGGCGGTACCAACAGCATGCTGGAATTACTCAAGCGCATTGATCGCCAGCGTTTCGCTATCACTTGCTGTTTTTATCAGAATTATGCGCGTGGCAATCAGGAGACGATTGCCTCGGTATTAGACGCGATCGGCATTCCGGTGACATTTATTGCGCAGCGTCGCCAGCCGCTCTGGGCAAAAATCACCAAAGAGTTGCTGCGCACCCTGCTGTTTTTTAACCGCGCGGTGAAAAAAAACGCCATCGACCGCATCGATCGCCAGTGGCGCATGCAGCCTAACGCCCGCCAAATCGCGACGATTTTACGCGACGGTGGCTATGATGCGCTGTACATGAATAATCAGCCCAGCACCAACGTTGAAGGCTATCTCGCCGCTGAACAGACTCACGTGGCGTTAATTCAGCACTGCCGCATTGATCCATTACTCAATAATGCGCTGGTCAAGATGATTAATCGGCATTGTGATGCGGTGATTGCCGTGTCACAGGGCGTACACCGCACCCTGAGCGAAAGCGGTGTTGATGCGCAGCGCTGCTTTACCGTATCCAACGCTATCGATATTCATCAGCCGCTGCCGGTGCGTGAGGCGGTGCGTCAGCGCTTTGATTATCCCGCCGATACCTTTATTTTCGGCTCCATCGGTTCCCTGATTGCGCGTAAATCCAATCATCATATTTTGCAGGCGTTAGGTGAATTCAGCCGCGCGCATCCTGCCGCTAAATGGAAAATGGTGATCGTCGGTGCCGGCCCGGAGCAGCAGCACTTACAGCAGCTGGCGCAAAAAGAGGGGATTGCCGCGCAGGTTATTTTTACCGGCTTTCAAAATAACGCGCTGGATTATCTGGCGGCATTCGATACGTTTATTCTCGCCTCAGCCAGTGAAGGGCTGCCGCGCGTGGTGCTGGAAGCGATGCTGGTGAATACGGCGGTGATAGGTTCGAATGTCGTCGGTACGTCGGAATTAATTCAACACGGCGAGACCGGTTTACTGTTTGACTATGGCAATACGCAACAGCTTAGCCAGCATCTTAGCGCGCTGTGGCAGGATACTGCACTGCGCCAGCGTTTAATCGCCGCCGCCGCCGCCCGGGTGCGCGAGCGCTATAGCATCGAACATTACGTGTCGGGCGTGGAAAACATTCTGGAAAACGTCATGGAGAGAAAAAAGCATGTTTGATTTTTTAAATAAACACCGTCGCTATATTCTCTCGCGCCACAACATTCCCGCCACGCAGGCGGATGCGCAGGGCACAATTGCCGTCAGTTCCGTAGTCATCCCCTGTACCGGCGCTGATTACATTGAAGAAGCGGTGCTCAGCGCTTATTTTGCCAGCCGCTGCGCCGACACCATCAGCGAAATTGTCATTGTCAGCGATCAGCCTTCCAGCGCTTTTCCGCCGCTGCCGGCACGCGTGCGTGTGGTGACGCTGGAGGTGCCGTTTCGTGAAGAAAACTACCGCTATAAACAGATCTACCGCAGCCGCCTGATTAAACTTCAGGCCCCCTTGCAGGCAACCGGTGAAGGTATATTGATGATCGATTCCGATCTCAATTTATTAAAAACGCCGGATATTGCGATGCGTGAGCATCATCTGTACAGCAGCTTCCGTCAGGGCAAGATGATCGCCAAACTGGCCGGCGCGCCGAAAGAACATATTCCGGCTTATTACCACCACACCATTCGCCCTTATTTGCAGGATCACGTAAATAGCGCCTATCTGGCGGCCTCACGTCGCACATGGCAGCGTATTTGTCCGCTGTGGCTGACATTATTTAATGATACCTGGGAATTGATGAATGACGACCAGCCGCCGACCGATCAGCCGCCACTCGCCGCACTGCTTGACCTGCTGGATATCCGCACGGTCAATCTGGGCGAATGGGCTAACTGGCCGGTGTCGAAACGCATTGGCGGTCAGTCGGCCGTGATTCCACCGCAGGTGATTGGCGCGCATGGCGGCTTCCCCTTGAGCGAATGGCAAAAATATTTGCAGGATCCGCACCAGCCGCTGAGCTTTAAAGGCCAGGATTACACGCGAAAGGTGCGTTACCTGACCGATGCGGAAAAACAGCAATCCTGAGCGTCACCGGCCCGCAGGCCGGTGTGTCGTTTAATCCCAGCTCAGCACCACTTTGCCTGAACGCCCGGAACGCATCTCGTCGAAGCCCTGCTGGAAGTCGTCGATGTGATAGCGATGCGTGATGATTGGCGTCAGATCGAGGCCAGACTGAATCAGCGCGGCCATTTTGTACCAGGTTTCAAACATCTCACGGCCGTAAATCCCCTTGATAAACAGCCCCTTGAAGATAACCTGATTCCAGTCAATCGACATCTCACCCGGCGGAATGCCCAGCAGCGCAATGCGTCCGCCGTGATTCATCGTCTCCAGCAGGGTACGAAACGCCGGCGGCGCGCCGGACATCTCCAGTCCGACATCAAAGCCTTCGGTCATCCCCAGTTCCGTCATCACCTCGCGCAGATTCTGCTGCGCCACGTTGACCGCACGCGTCACGCCCATTTCACGCGCCAGCCCGAGGCGGTACTCATTGATGTCAGTGATCACCACATTCCGCGCGCCGACGTGTTTACACACCGCTGCCGCCATAATGCCAATCGGTCCGGCACCGGAGATCAGCACGTCTTCACCTACCAAATCAAACGAGAGCGCGGTATGCACCGCGTTACCGAACGGGTCGAAAATCGCCGCCAGCTCGTCGGAAATATTGTCGGGAATTTTGAACGCGTTAAACGCCGGGATCACCAGATATTCGGCGAAGCAGCCCTGACGATTGACCCCTACACCCACGGTATTACGGCATAAATGGGTACGGCCGGCGCGACAGTTGCGGCAGTGGCCACAGGTGATGTGACCTTCGCCTGATACGCGATCGCCGATGGCGAAACCCTTCACTTCCTGACCGATACCGACCACTTCGCCCACGTATTCGTGGCCGGTGATCATTGGCACCGGAATGGTTTTGCGCGACCAGTCGTCCCAGTTATAGATATGCACATCGGTGCCACAGATGGCGGTTTTGCGGATTTTAATCAGCAGATCGTTATGACCAGGCTCCGGCACCGGTGCGTCGTGCACCATCCAGATCCCCTCTTCCGCTTTCAGTTTAGCCAGTGCTTTCATCCGTTGGCTCCTGCAGTGATAACCCCTAATTGGTGTCCGATGCGCGTGAAGGCCGCCACCGCGTGCTCCAGCTGCGCCTGGGTGTGGCCGGCAGAAATCTGCGTGCGAATGCGCGCCTGGCCCTGCGGCACCACCGGATAGAAGAAGCCGGTAACGTAGATGCCTTCCTGCTGGAGCAGGCTGGCAAACTGCTGCGCCACTTTGGCATCGCCCAGCATCACCGGAATGATGGCGTGATCGGCACCGGCCAGCGTAAAGCCAGCGGCGGTCATTTTTTCCCGGAAGAAGCGGGCGTTTTCCCACAGCCGCTGCCGCAGGCCATCGCCTTCGTTCAGCAGATCCAGCACGCGCAGCGACGCGGCCACAATCGCCGGTGCCAGCGAGTTAGAGAACAGATAAGGGCGCGAGCGCTGGCGCAGCCATTCAACCACCTCGCGTTTTGCCGCCACGTAACCGCCGGACGCGCCACCCAGCGCTTTACCCAGCGTGCCGGTCAGGATATCCACGCGATCCATCACGCCGCAGTATTCATGCGTGCCGCGTCCGCTTGCGCCGACAAAGCCCACCGCGTGCGAGTCATCCACCATCACCAGCGCATTAAACTCATCGGCCAGATCGCAAATGCCCTGCAGGTTAGCGATCACGCCATCCATGGAGAACACGCCGTCGGTGGCAATCAGCAGGTAGCGCGCGCCTTTGTCGCGGGCCTCCTGCAGGCGCGCGCGCAGCTCAGCCATATCATTGTTGGCGTAACGATAGCGCTGAGCTTTGCACAGGCGGATGCCGTCGATGATCGACGCATGGTTGAGCGCATCCGAGATAATCGCGTCTTCCGCGCCCAGCAAAGTCTCAAACAGCCCGCCGTTGGCGTCGAAGCATGAGGAGAACAGGATAGCCTCTTCCATGCCGAGGAACTCCGCCAGCCGGCGCTCCAGCAGCTGATGGCTGTCCTGCGTGCCGCAGATAAAACGCACCGACGCCATGCCAAAACCATGCGTATCCATACCGTCTTTGGCGGCCTGAATCAGCGCCGGATGGTTCGCAAGGCCGAGATAGTTATTGGCGCAGAAGTTAATCACCGGCGGGCTATTGGCGACGTTGATTTCCGCCTGCTGCGCCGAGGTCAGGGTGCGCTCCTGTTTGAACAATCCGTCCTGCCGCGTTGTCTCAAGCTGTTGCCGGATTTGTGAATAGAACTGATCGGACATGATTCTGCTCCTCAGATAGCAAAATTTTGGCACATATTACTGATCGAAAAGCGAATGGACGACAATTCAGCCAGGGAAATCTCCGTTTTGCAGCATAGTTCACGCGGCGCGCAGGATTTGTGCAGCGCGATCGGCGTCATCTGGCTGTCCGCATCGGGCTGAAATGTTATGATGTTAGGTATTCGTGCGTGAAACCTCCTGTTTCACCCCAACTGTTTAAAGGCAAAGCATATGATTATCGTAACCGGCGGCGCGGGCATGATTGGCAGCAACATTGTGAAAGCGCTCAACGATCGCGGTCATACCGATATCCTGGTGGTGGATAATCTGAAAGATGGCACCAAGTTCGTGAACCTCGCGGATCTGGACATCGCGGATTACATGGATAAAGAGGAGTTCCTCACCTACATCATGTCGGGTGAAGATCTGGGTCCGATTGAAGCGGTGTTCCATGAAGGTGCCTGTTCAGCCACCACCGAGTGGGACGGTAAGTACATGATGGATAACAACTATCAGTACTCAAAAGATCTGCTGCACTTCTGCCTCGAACGTGAAATTCCGTTCCTGTATGCCTCATCGGCCGCCACCTACGGCGGGCGTAACGAGAACTTCATTGAAGAGCGCCAGTACGAGCAGCCGCTCAACGTGTACGGCTACTCAAAAATGCTGTTCGACCACTATGTCCGCCAGATTCTGCCGGAAGCGGATTCGCCAGTGTGCGGCTTCCGCTATTTCAACGTGTACGGGCCGCGTGAAGGCCATAAAGGCAGCATGGCGAGCGTCGCGTTCCACCTCAATACGCAAATCAGCAACGGTGAAAATCCTAAGCTGTTCGAGGGCAGCGACAGCTTCCGTCGTGACTTCATCCACGTCGATGATGTGGTGGCGGTCAATCTGTGGTGCTGGGAAAACGGCGTATCCGGCATCTATAACTGTGGTACCGGCCGCGCCGAATCTTTCCAGGAAGTGGCGGATGCGGTGCTGAAGTTCCACCAGCAAGGCCAGATCGAATACATCCCGTTCCCGGACAAACTGAAAGGACGCTACCAGGCCTTTACGCAGGCGGATCTCAGCAAACTGCGCGCCGCGGGCTATGACAAACCGTTTAAAACCGTTGCCCAGGGCGTGGGCGAATACATGGCCTGGCTGAACCGTCACGCATAAGGAAACCGGCACCGGCGATGAAAATTCTGGTTATTGGCCCCTCCTGGGTCGGCGATATGATGATGTCGCAAAGTCTCTATCGCACGCTGAAACAGGCGCACCCTGAGGCGGTAATTGATGTGATGGCGCCGGCCTGGTGCCGGCCGCTGCTGTCACGCATGCCGGAAGTGAATCAGGCGCTGGCGATGCCGCTTGGCCACGGTGCGCTGGCGCTGGGTGAGCGCCGTCGCCTGGGCAAAGCGCTGCGGGCCAGCGGTTACGATCGCGCCTATGTGCTGCCAAACTCGTTTAAATCGGCGCTGGTGCCGTTTTTTGCCGGCATCAAACGCCGCATCGGCTGGCGCGGCGAAATGCGCTATGGCGTGCTGAATGACGTGCGGGTGCTGGACAAAGCCGCGTTTCCCTTAATGGTGGAGCGCTATGTGGCGCTGGGCTATGACCAGCCGGTTACGGCGGCAGCACAGTTGCCGCAGCAGCTGCTGTGGCCGCAGCTGCGCGTCGACGACGATGAAAAACGCATGACCGCAGCGCAGTTTGCGCTGTCGGCCGATCGCCCGGCCATCGGCTTCTGCCCCGGTGCCGAGTTTGGTCCCGCGAAGCGCTGGCCACACTATCACTACGCCGCGCTGGCGGAACAGCTGATTGCTGAAGGCTATCAGGTGCTGCTGTTCGGCTCGGCTAAAGATCGGGAAACCGGCGAGGCGATCCTGCAGGCGCTGCCGGACACGGCACGCGCGCACTGCCGCAATCTGGCGGGCGAAACGCAGCTGGAGCAGGCGGTGATTCTGATAGCCCACTGTGCTGCGGTCGTCAGCAATGATTCCGGACTGATGCACATTGCCGCCGCGCTCAACCGGCCGCTGGTGGCGCTGTATGGCCCGAGCAGCCCGGATTTCACGCCGCCGCTATCCCATCAGGCGCGCATCATTCGCCTGATTACCGGCTACCACAAAGTGCGCAAAGGCGATGCCGCAGAGGGCTATCACCAGAGCCTGATTGATATTCAACCGGCACGCGTGCATCAGGAACTCAATGAGTTACTGCATCCGGTGCAGGAGTAACCATGCACGTTTTGATTGTTAAAACCTCGTCGATGGGTGATGTGCTGCACACGTTGCCGGCGCTGACCGATGCGATGCAGGCGATTCCCGGCATTCGCTTCGACTGGGTAGTGGAAGAGAATTTTGCGCAGATCCCCGGCTGGCATCCGGCCGTCGACAAAGTCCTGCCGGTGGCGATTCGTCGCTGGCGCAAACACTGGTTTGGCAGCCAGCAGCGCGAAGAGCGCGTGCAATTCAAACGCGAGCTGCAGTCACGTCAGTACGACGTGGTGATTGATGCCCAGGGGCTGATTAAAAGCGCCGCGCTGGTGACGCGCCTGGCTAAAGGCATCAAACATGGCCAGGACAGCCGCAGCGCACGTGAACCGTTCGCCAGCTGGTGGTATGACAAGCGTCATGAGATTGGTAAGCAGCAGCACGCCGTGGAACGTACGCGCGAACTGTTCGCGAAAAGTCTGGGCTATGAAAAACCGGCCACGCAGGGCGACTATGCCATTGCCGGTCATTTTCTCGCGGCACAACCGCAGGATAGCCAACCGTACCTGGTGTTTCTGCACGCCACAACGCGCGACAACAAACACTGGCCGGAAGATCACTGGCGCCAGCTCATCGCGCGGGTTCAGCCCACTGGCCTGCGCGTCAGGCTGCCGTGGGGCGCCGAACACGAGCACCAGCGCGCGCAGCGGCTGGCAGCAGGGTTTGATCATGCAGAGGTCTTGCCGAAGCTGACGCTGGAGCAGGTGGCGCAGCAGCTGGCGGGCGCCCGTGCGGTGGTCTCAGTAGATACCGGTTTGAGCCATCTGACCGCCGCGCTGGATCGCCCCAACATCACCCTGTTCGGCCCGACTGACCCGGGTCTGATTGGTGGCTACGGCAGGAATCAGCATGCGTTACGGCCCGCGCAGGGCAGCAGCAGCATGGCAGACATTCAGCCTGACGACGTGATGGCCATGCTGGCTGAGATCGCGCTGTAACGCGATTGGGCGGCTTAGCGCTGCTGTTGCTTCAGCCGGGCAAACTCCGTGAGCGTCATGCCCTGCGTCCGGGTCGCCAGCCAGCTGAACAGACCTTCCAGATCGTCATACAGGCGTTCAATATCAGCCTCCGTTTTAAACGTGGGGCTGCCATCTGGCATAAACTCGGATGAATGCAGCATGAACTCCACATAGTCGTTGCCCTGTGCGAGCGTCTGTTCTGCCACCTGTTTCATCTGGGCCAGATTTCCCCCCACCGGACGCAGCCAGTTCACTGAAGGGCCACGCTGCCTGCCGCGGATGCCATTCCACACTTTTTTGAGCTGATTAGTGAACGCGCCATAGCGATACTGAATGCTCATTGGCAGTTCCAGCAGCGGGCTGTCACCCGGCCTGGAAATATCCTGTTCATTGAGGAAGTAAGCGCGATCGGGGAAATGGCTGTAATCCGTTCCGCCCTGTCCCTGCGGTGCACCCGGCGCATTACGCCAGCTCACGCGCGGCGTAACCGAGCAGTCAACCAGATAGCCCTGATCGATCAAGGCGCGGGCGTAAACTTCATTAAATGCCCAGCGGCCGGCGCGGTGGCTGGTCATTTTACGCTGAAAAGCGTTCTCCAGCAGATCGGTCATAAAGGCGACTTTATCGCGCAGGACGTTTTCCGGATATTCGATCAGATAAGGTTGGTAACGCCACTCATCGTCGGTCAGCGCATATTCAGGTGGACTGTACCAGGCATGTAAATGCATACCGATTTCGCCCTGACCGCGCGCCAGCAGATCGCGCCCGAACTCGACATAAGCCGGGTCACTGGCCATCTCATAGTTGGTCAGCCAGGTCGGTTTAAAAGCGTATTTCTCACACAGCGCCTGGAAGCGCGGTAAAAACCGGACGTTATGGGTAGTGACCTTGCCGCTGCGATTGCGCCACAGGTTATCCCCTTCGGTATCAAGGGTAATTAAAAAGGCAGGTTTTTCCATAACTTATCCGGTGAATTACAGTGTTATAATCGCTATGGTACGCAACGCTCCTGACGGGCGCAAACTTTTCCCATGCGGGTTCAGGGGGAAGTCGATAGCGGTATAAGATTAGTTAAACTAGAATAATTTAAACTCTTCACTGGCCTGAATTTTAGCAATTAACCGAGCGCACGTTCGTGTAAAATTACCTGGCCATAAAAATAATTAATTGAATTTTCTTATATTAAGTCCTGATAGCACCGGGAATGATAGCAGCTAAGTCTTTACAGCAGACTGGCATGTAGGGGTAAAAAATTTTGTCGAAACGCATTTTAATGGTGATTGATGGCCTGCCGGGCGGCGGCGCCGAAAAAGTCGTACTGACTCTGGCGGGGGGCTTCCTCAGTCAGGGACACCAGGTTTCGATCTTCTCATTGCGGAAGGTATGTGATTACCCTATTCCGGCTGGCGTGGATTACCAGGTGATTCTTGATCGCTGTAACCACCCGTGGCGCAAGCTGACAGAAACATGGCGCCGCGCGCGTCTGCTGGATCGTGCGGTGCGCGACAGTGAAGCGCGTCACGGCAAATTTGATCTGATCCTCTCTCATCTGCATAAAACTGACCGCATTGTCAGGCAAACGCCGGCGCTCGATGGAGACAGGACCTGGTTCTGTCTGCACGGCGTGTTTTCTGCTTCGTATCTGGCACGTAAAACCGGCTTCTCGCTGTGGCTGAAGCGGCTGAAAATCCGTCACGTTTATCAGGATCGCCAAATCGTCGGGGTTTCGCAGTACGTCATCGACGATATGGTGCAAAACATTGGCGTACAGCCCCGCCAGGCCAAAGTGATCGCCAATCCTTTCGATTTTGACAGCCTCGCCCGGCTGGCCGCTGAACCCTGCCCGTTAGCCGGCACCGATTTCCTGGTGCACGTGGGACGCTTCCATGAAACCAAACGCCATGACCGCCTGCTCGAAGCCTATGCCCTGAGTGGCATCACCGCGCCGCTGGTTTTGCTGGGACAGGGAAGCGAAAAAATAACGCAAAAATTGCGTGAGCAGGCGCAGAATTCAGGCATTGCGGAGCGCGTGCGCTTCGAAGGTTTTCAGCGCAATCCTTATCCCTGGATACGGCACGCGCGCCTGCTGGTGGTCAGCTCCGACAGTGAAGGTTTTGGTAATGTGCTGGTCGAAGCCCTGAGCTGCGGCACCCCGGTGGTCAGTACGCGCTGTCCGGGCGGTCCTGTTTCAATCCTCACCGGCGAACTGTCACGCGGTCTGGCAGAGATGAATGCAACATCGCTGGCAGAAAAAATGCGAGAAATTTATACAACTCCCCCCAGGTTGCAACATCTGGACTTAAGCATTTATAGTTTGAGCGTTGTTTGCCAGCAATACCTGCAGCTTATTCAGGTGGCGGAGACGTCATTTTCAACCACGCAGCACGTTTCAGGTTAACAGGTCCCCCATGACGGTGTGACCGAATCATGGGGATGACTACTTGACGTACGTACTACTGTTTATTCTTTTTTCGCCGGTCAAATGGGTGATGAAGTTTGTTCATGGCCGCACCGGTAAAAATCTGGTGATACAGACCGCTAAAATTGGCGACTATATTAATATCACGCCGTTATTATCCCACCTGGGAAAAAGCGATGCCCTGCTGAGCTATAGTGTCGCCCCGCTGGCTGAACGTGACGCCACGCTGGAGCACATCTGGTATATCGAAGATCATCGCTCCGGTTTGATGAAAAAAATAAAACTGGTGTGGCAGCTGCTCAATCGCTACGACAATATTTATTTGCTGCATCCCACCAATCTCAATTTATTTATTGCCGCCTGCTGCAATGCCAGCAACAAACAATTTCTTTCCAGCTATCGCCGCAAAGGCTATCAGGGCCTGTTTTATTTAACGGCCAGCGGCGTGGTTTACCACGAGAAAAATACCTTAACGCTGGAAAATTACCTGAAACTGGCCGATCGCTCTTTTACCAAAGAGAGTTATCCCAAACATGCCACCCTGCCACTGTGGCAACCGGAAACCCTGCCAGCGGAAATTACTCAGGCGCCGGGCATCCGCATTGGTATTAGCGTAACGGCAGGGAATCAGGCCAAAACCATTCCGCCGTTAATCTGGTGTCGGCTTTTCGACCACCTGAGCGATCTCCCCTGCACTTTTTTTGCTTTCGGCGCACCGAATGAACAATCACGCGTTCAGGAGTTGTTTAAAGTTGCCGGTCAGCGAAACAATCTGGTGAGTCTGGTAGGTAAAATTCCGCTCGAGGCGCTGCCTGCCGCCATTAACGAGATGGATTTCTATATCGCCTCGGATTCCGGCAATGTGTATATTGCCGACGCGCAACAGGTACCGGTGATTTTAATTTATGGTCCCTGCTGCGTAGAGGAGCAAAGGCCGCTGGGTGACGTGCTCTTAATTGGCCCAAACCACATCGCGCCCTCTTCGTTTGTGTTCGCTGCGCAATACAAATTTGCCCATCCGGTTGAACAGCTGTTCGAGCTGGATGAACGCAAGCTAAATGATATCCATGATTTTATCCGCACCCGGCAGCAGCAGCGCCTGGCGCGACGGAACAACGAAGAACATGACAGCGCAGCCCGATAGCTCATCCCCGCTACTCAGTCTCATTATCCCGATGTTTAACGCTGGTGCTGACTTTACCGGCTGTATCAATGCCTTGCTGGCGCAAACCCTGACCTCGCTGGAGATCATCATTGTTGATGATGGCTCCACCGACGGTTCCGGCGAGCGCGCCGACGCGCTGGCGCAGCAGTACCCGCATATCCAGGTGATTCATCAGCCGAACGGTGGCGTGTCGCGTGCGCGCAATGCCGGGCTGGCCGTGGCGCGGGGTAAATACGTCAGCTTTCCCGACGCTGACGACACCATGGACCCGGCGATGTACCAGACGCTGGTCGACATGGCGGAGCGCGATCGTCTGGACGCTGCGCAGTGCAACGCCGAGTGGTTTTTCAAGGCCAGCCAGACAATTAAGCCGATGATTCCGCGGGATCGCCTCACCAGCACCGGCGTGTTAAGCGGGCCGGAGTGGCTCGACAAGGCGCTGAAAACCCGGCGTTACCTGCACGTCGTGTGGCTCGGTATCTACCGCCGTGAGCTGATCGAACAGCTTAATCTGCAGTTTGAACCCGGTCTGCATCATCAGGACATCCCGTGGACTACCGAGTTTATGCTCAACGTGCAGCGCGTGCGCTACACCGATCGGGTGCTGTATCGCTACTACATGCACGATGCGTCGATCAGCAACCGCAAGCGCACCGGCCAGCACAACGTCGACTATCAGCGTCACTACCTGAAAATCGCGCGCATGCTGGAAGAGATCAATACGCGCTATCGTCACAAGGTGAAGATTTACCCGAGCTTCCACGCGCAGATTACCCGCGAAGCGCTGAGCGTGTGCCACGCTATCCGGCGCGAACCGGACGCCGCAGCGCGCCAGGCAATGATCGCCGATCTGTTTAGCAGCCAGACGCACAAACGCATGCTGCGCAATGCGCGCGGCGCGCGTCAGTGGTATCAGCTGCTGCTGTGGCTGAGCCGCATTTATCGCTGGCGCAATAAATAAGCGCCCGCCGCGGCTTTAACCCCTCCAGGGTTTGCCCTACAATCAGCTCACTGAATTTTGAGATGATTTGAGTATGGCAAGCCCGATTCCAGCCCACTTTGCACCGCAAAATATTTTGCTGATAAAGCTGCGTCATCATGGCGATATGCTGCTGACCACGCCTGCCATCAATGCGCTGCGCCAGCGCTATCCGCAGGCCAACATTGATGTGCTGCTGTATAAAGAGACGCGCCCGATGCTGGAAGCGCATCCGGCGATCCGTCAGCTGCATATCATCGATCGCAACTGGAAAAAGGAAGGCGGCTGGCAGAAGTTTCGCCATGAAGTCGCGCTGGTGCGGGCGGTGCGCGCCTGCCATTACGATGTGGTGATTAATCTGGCCGACCAGTGGCGCAGCGCCATTATTACCGGCCTGTCCGGTGCGCCGGTGCGCATTGGCTTTGCCTACCGCAAGCGCGACAACGCGTTCTGGCGCTGGTGCCATAACCAGCTGGTTTCTACCGACCGTCACCATCAGCTGCACACCGTGGAACAAAACATGACGGCGCTGCAGCCGCTCGGCATTCCCACCGCCGGGGCGACAGCCTCCATGCATTTCAGCGCCGCCGACCAGCAAAAAGTGCAGGACGTCCTCGCTCAGCAGTCGATTACCGGCCCGTTTGTGGTGCTGCAGCCCACCTCGCGCTGGGTTTTTAAGTGCTGGGAAGATGAAAAGGTGGCGCAGCTGATTGATGCGCTGGCCGCTGATGGTCGCAGCGTGGTGCTGACCGCCGCGCCCGATCAGAAAGAGCTGGCGATGATCGCCCATATCCAGTCGCTGTGCCGCACGCCGAACGTGGTGTCGCTGGCGGGCCAGCTCTCGCTGCCGCAGCTGGCGGCGCTGATCGACGCGGCACAGCTGTTTATTGGCGTCGATTCCGCACCGATGCACATGGCCGCGGCGCTGCAGACGCCGTGCCTGGCACTGTTCGGCCCGACCAAGCTGCAGCACTGGCGCCCGTGGGGCGACAATAACCGCGTTATCTGGGCGGGCGACTATGCGCCGCTGCCGTCACCGGATTCGATCAATACCAATACCGAGCAGCGCTATCTGTCTGCCATCCCGGTTGAGGATGTGCTTGCCGCCGCCAGGAGCCTTTTGCATGACTAAGTTACGGCTGGCGATTGTCCGGCAGAAATACCGGCCGGACGGCGGTGCCGAACGCTTTATCTCACGCGCGCTGGAAGCGCTGGACGGCGAGCAGCTCGATCTCAACATCATTACCCGCAGCTGGCAGGGCACGCCGAACCCGGCCTGGCACCTGCACATCTGCAATCCGGCAAAATTCGGCCGCATTTCGCGTGAACGCGGCTTTGCCCGCGCGGCGCGCGCCTGCTGGGAACGGGAAAAGTTCGATATCGTACAGAGCCACGAGCGCATCGCCGGCTGCGATATTTTCCGCGCCGGCGACGGTGTGCATCGCGTATGGCTGGAGCAGCGCGCGCGCATTGTTTCGCCGTGGCAGCGGCTGAGCGCCAGCCTGAGCCCGTACCATCGCTATGTGCTGCAGGCGGAAGCGGAGATGTTCAACGCGCCCTCGCTGAAAGCGGTGATCTGTAATTCGCACATGGTGAAGCAGGATATTTTGCGCCACTTCGCGCTGGATGCCAGCAAAATCCACGTGATTCACAACGCCATTGATAGCCAGCGTTTTCAGCCTGCCAGCGATACGCTGCGTCACGCCGCGCGTCAGCGACTCAACCTGCCGCAGGACGCCACGGTGATGATCTACGTCGGCTCCGGCTTCGAACGCAAAGGATTAAAGGCCGCTATCGAAGCGGTCGCTAATAGCGATCGCTACCTGGTGGTGGTCGGCCAGGACAAACAGCTGGCGCGCTATCAGCAGCTGGCGAACCAGCTTAACTGTCTTGACCGCCTGCGCTTTGCGGGCGTGCAGCAGGACGTTCAGCCGTTTTATCACGCCGCCGATGCGCTGCTGTTGCCAACGCTGTACGATCCGTTCCCCAATGTGGTGCTGGAGGCGATGGCCTGCGGGCTGGCAATCATTACCAGCACCGGCTGCGGCGGCGCAGAATTTATCACCAACGGTGAGGAAGGTTTTGTCTGCGATGCGTTGGATATCAAAGCGTTAAGCGAAGCGGTAATGGCAACGCCTGCACTTTCGCACAATCCGGCGCTGGGCGAAGCCGCACGTCGCAAAATTGAACCTTATGGTCCGCAAAGACTGGCGCAGGCGCTGACTTCGCTTTATCAGCACGTCCTGCAAACCCGTTGACGAAGTGGTATGAGCAGGCGGTCAGTTTCTGTTAACATGCCGCCTTTCCTGTGTTTTTTGACGCGAACTGGTCGTAACCTTAACTATGACGACTCTCTATACAGCCCTGCTTTATCTGATTCAGCCACTGATCTGGCTGCGCCTGTGGCTGCGCGGTCGAAAAGCACCGGCCTATCGTAAACGCTGGGCGGAGCGCTACGGCTACTGCAGCGGTAAAGTGGCACCGCACGGCATCGTGCTGCACTCGGTTTCGGTCGGTGAAACGCTCGCCGCCGTGCCGCTGGTGCGCGCGTTGCGTCATCGCTATCCGACGCTGCCCATTACCGTGACCACCATGACGCCCACCGGCTCCGAGCGTGCTCAGTCGGCGTTTGGCAAAGACGTGCACCACGTCTATCTGCCGTACGATTTGCCCGGCTCAATTAACCGTTTCCTCGATACCGTCGACCCGCGGCTGGTGATTATCATGGAAACCGAGCTGTGGCCGAACATTATTCGCATTCTGCATCAGCGCCAGATTCCGCTGGTGATTGCCAATGCGCGCCTGTCTGAACGCTCCGCCAGAGGTTATAAAAAGCTCGGCGGTTTCATGCGTGACCTGCTGCAGCGCATTACGCTGATTGCCGCGCAGAACGTTGAGGACGGCGATCGTTTCCTCAGCCTCGGCCTGAAGCGCTCGCACCTGGCCGTGACCGGCAGTCTGAAGTTTGATATCTCCGTTACGCCGGAGCTGGCGGCACGCGCGGTGACGCTGCGCCGCCAGTGGGCGTCGCGCCGCCCGGTGTGGATCGCCACCAGCACGCACGAAGGCGAAGAGGCCATCGTGCTCGACGCCCATCGTCGCCTGCTGCAACAGTTCCCGGACCTGCTGCTGATTCTGGTGCCGCGCCATCCGGAACGTTTTAAAGATGCCTGCAACCTGACGCAAAAACGCGGCTTCAGCTTTACCCTGCGCAGCAGCGGCGAGATCCCCTCCAGCGCCACGCAGGTGGTGATTGGCGATACCATGGGCGAACTGATGCTGCTGTACGGCATCGCCGATCTGGCCTTTGTTGGCGGCAGCCTGGTGGAGCGCGGCGGCCACAATCCGCTCGAGCCCGCTGCACATGCCATTCCGGTGCTGATGGGCCCGCACATCTGGAACTTCAAAGATATCTGCGCCCGTCTGCAACAGGCGGAAGGGCTGATCACCGTTACTGATGTGGTGTCGCTGGAAAAAGAAGTGGCGAACCTGCTGCAGGATGACGATTATCGCCGCTACTACGGCCGCCACGCGGTAGACGTGCTGCACCAGAATCAGGGCGCACTGCAGCGTCTGCTACAGTTACTCGAACCGCATCTGCCTCCACGAGCTCATTAACGCATGTCGCAACGCCAACGTCTCTCCGTGGTGATGATCGCCAAAAACGAAGCTGAACTCCTTCCGGAGGCGCTGGCTTCCGTCAGCTGGGCAGATGAAATCATTCTGCTGGATTCGGGCAGCAGCGATGCGACCATCGAGGTGGCACGCGCGCACGGTGCGCGGGTCTATCAGGCAGACGGCTGGGCCGGCTTTGGCAAGCAGCGTCAGCGCGCCCAGGCCTTTGCCAGCGGCGATATGATTCTGATGCTGGATGCCGATGAACGGGTTACGCCAGAACTGCGCCGTGCCATTGAGCAGGTGCTGACACAGCCACCCAGCGATAAGGTTTACAGTCTCGGGCGCAGTAATCTGTTTCTCGGCCGCTTTATGCGCCACAGCGGCTGGTATCCCGACCGCGTGCTGCGCCTCTATCCGCGCCATCTGCGCTATAACGACAATCTGGTGCACGAATCGCTGGAGACGCAGGGCACGCCGGTGGTGGCGCTGCCGGGTGATTTGCAGCACCTGACCTGCCGCGACCTGATCGCCTTCCAGCGCAAGCAGATGAACTATGCCGAAGCCTGGGCGCAGGAGCGCTTTCAGCGCGGCAAGCGCTGCAGTATTCTCTCTGTTTTCAGCCACACCGCGGGCGCGTTTATTAAGACGCTGCTGCTGCGCGCCGGTTTTCTCGATGGTAAACAGGGCTGGATTCTGGCGGTGGTCAACGCACAATACACCTTTAATAAATACTCGGCGCTCTGGGCGCTGCATCACACCTCAACACAGGGCCGCGTATGAGCACAAAAGCGATTTATCCCGGCACGTTTGACCCGATGACGCTGGGCCATCTGGATATCGTCACGCGCGCCGCGCAGATGTTTGATCGCATCGTGCTGGCGATTGCCGCCAGCCCGAGTAAGAAGCCGCTGTTTAGCCTTGATGAACGTGTCGATTTGGCGCGCCAGGTTACGGCCCATCTGCCAAATGTTGAGGTGGTTGGCTTTAGCGATTTGATGGCGAACTTTGCCCAGGCGCAGAACGCGAACGTGCTGGTGCGCGGTTTGCGTGCGGTATCCGACTTTGAGTACGAGCTGCAGCTGGCGCACATGAACCGTCATCTGCTGCCCACGCTGGAGAGCGTGTTTCTGATGCCGTCCGAAGGCTTCTCGTTTGTTTCGTCGTCGCTGGTGAAGGAAGTGGCGCGCCATCAGGGTGATGTGCAGGCATTTCTGCCTGCCGTGGTGCATCAGGCGCTGCTGGCTAAGCTGGCGCAGCCGTAATCAGTGCTGGCAGCGTGGACACCAGAAGGTGCTGCGCTGACCGTGTTTGCCGCTGAGGATCGGCGTCCCGCAGGCGCGACAGGGCTCACCGGTGCGGCCATACACCTGCAGCTGCTGCGCAAAATAGCCTGGCTTACCGTCGGTCTGCAGGAAATCACGCAGCGTGGTGCCGCCCTGCTCAATCGAGCGCAGCAGCACGGCTTTGATGGTGTTCGCCAGCAGCTCCGCTTCCGCTTCACTCAGGCTCATCGCCGGACGATCGGGTAAGATCCCGGCGGTAAACAGCGATTCGCTGGCATAGATGTTACCCACGCCCACCACCACTTTGTTATCCATCAGCCACTGCTTAATCACCGTGCGTTTGCCACGCGACTTTTCGTACAGATATCCGCCGCTGAAGGCATCGCTCAGCGGTTCCGGACCGAGGTGCGCCAGCACGCTGCTGCCTTCCGGGTCGGTAGTCCACAGCCAGGCGCCAAAACGGCGCGGATCGGTATAGCGCAGCACTTTGCCGTTGCTCATCACTAAATCAACGTGGTCGTGCTTCGCGGCCGGCAGTTCGCCAGGCAGGACGCGCAGGCTGCCGGACATGCCAAGATGAATGATGATCCAGCCGTGCGGCAGCTCCAGCAGCAGATACTTGGCGCGGCGCTGTACGCTGAGCACCGGCTGGTCGCTCAGGGCGTGGATTTCATGGGAAACCGGCCAGCGCAGACGCGGATTGCGCACAATGGCATGCAGAATGGTTTCCCCCACCAGGTGAGGTTCTATACCGCGTCGGCTGGTTTCTACCTCAGGTAATTCAGGCATCTCATCTCCTCAACGTAGCGCAGAAACAAAAAACCCGGCCGGAGCCGGGTTTTTCGCAAGAACACCAAAATTACTTAATTTTGGCTTCTTTGTAGATCACGTGCTGACGTACAACCGGATCGAACTTTTTCAGTTCCAGTTTCTCAGGTTTAGTACGTTTGTTCTTCGTGGTGGTATAGAAGTGACCTGTACCAGCAGAGGAAACCAGCTTGATCTTCTCACGAATACCTTTAGCCATGATTCAGTTCCTTAGTACTTCTCACCACGGGCGCGGATTTCGGCCAGAACCGTATCGATGCCCTTTTTATCAATAACACGCATACCTTTAGCAGATACACGCAGAGTAACGAAGCGCTTCTCGCTCTCAACCCAGAAACGGTGAGAGTGCAGGTTCGGCAGGAAACGGCGTTTCGTCGCGTTCATTGCGTGGGAACGGTTGTTACCGGTCACCGGACGCTTTCCAGTTACCTGGCAGACTCGTGACATTTCTATTCTCCAAAAATCAAATCAGCTCGAGCTTTAAAAACTAGGTTTTGGCCGCCTCGTCAGGCCTTAGCCCGCCCAGGCGAGTTCCATGTGAACCCGCTAAGCTGGCCCAAACGCCAAACCCGAGATTCTCAAAGGTGGCGTAGTATACGCCGCTAAGCCGAAGTGCTCAAGTCCCGAACAGATAAAGATCCCTCCGGATCGCGCAAAAACGCCGGATTTCTGCCCAGTTGACGCCGCGAATTACAGCCAGCCGCGCTCAGCGAAAGAGGTAAACTCGCCGTGACCAATCACCAGATGATCTAATAAGCGGATATTCAGCAGCGCGCAGGCCTGCGCCACTTTGCTGGTAATCTCGCGGTCGGCACGGCTCGGTTCCGCCATGCCAGACGGATGATTGTGCGCCAGTATCACCGCCGCCGCGTTGAGCTTTAGCGCCTCCCGCACAATTTCGCGCGGATGTACTTCCACGCTGGCAATGGAGCCGGAAAACATCTTCTGCGCCTGCAAAACGCGGTGTTGATTATCCAGAAACAGCGCCATAAAGATTTCACGCTCCTGATGTGCCAGCACGCTTTGCAGGTAGTGACGCGTGACCTGCGGATTCTCCATCACATTTTCGCGCGCCAGCTGGCTGGCAAAAAAGCGCCGGCCCAGCTCCGCAATGGCGTGCAGTTGCGTCATTTTGGCGCTGCCAACGCCCTTTATCTGCCCCAGCTCCTCTTTACTGGCGGTCATGATGCGATACAGCGAACCGAACTCGTTCAGCATCAGCCGCGCCAGCCCCATCACGCTGTTGCCGCGCGTGCCGGTGCGTAAAAAGATTGCCAGCAGCTCGGCATCGCTCAGCGCCTCGGCGCCCAGCAGCGTCAGTTTTTCCCGTGGTGCCAGTTCCGTCATCGTTCCGCCCTCCCTGCAATGCCGCCATTGTGCGCTGGTGCATTGCAGGCCACCAGCGGCGCGTGACAAATTCCAGAGCCGGCTCGCAAAGGGCGCAGGCAGTGAAAAGGCGGGTCGCCGATTTTGTGATAAAGTTGCCTGCATCTGTCGCGCCAGGCGCGGCATTCTGCGTTGAAGTGAGGCAAACAACATGATGGGATTAGCCGGAAAGAAAATTCTGCTGGGCGTCAGTGGCGGCATCGCGGCCTATAAAGCACCGGAACTGGTGCGCCGTCTGCGTGACCGTGGTGCGGATGTCCGCGTGATGATGACCGATGCGGCCAAAGCCTTTATTACGCCGCTCAGCCTGCAGGCGGTTTCCGGCTATCCGGTGTTTGATGACCTGCTCGACCCGGCGGCCGAAGCGGCAATGGGCCATATCGAACTGGCAAAATGGGCCGATTTGATTGTGCTTGCGCCCGCAACCGCCGATTTGATTGCACGCATTACCGCCGGCATGGCAAACGACCTGGTCACCACCGCCTGCCTGGCCAGCGCGGCACCGATCGCCATCGTGCCGGCCATGAACCAGCAGATGTACCGCGCGGCAGTAACGCAGGAGAATCTGCAGCGTCTGGCGCAGCGCGGCGTGCTGGTCTGGGGACCGGACAGCGGCAGCCAGGCGTGCGGTGATATCGGCCCGGGCCGCATGCTGGACCCGCTGGCCATCGTTGCGCATGCGCTGGAGTGGGCCGCGCCCGTCAACGATCTGCAACATCTCAACATTATGATCACCGCCGGTCCGACGCGTGAAGCGCTGGATCCGGTGCGCTATATCAGTAATCACAGCTCCGGCAAGATGGGCTATGCGGTTGCTGCGGCGGCGGCAAAGCGCGGCGCAAACGTGACGCTGATTTCCGGTCCGGTGAACTTAGCCACGCCCGCCGGCGTGACGCGCATTGATGTCAACAGCGCACTGGAGATGGAAGCGGCGGTGATGGCGCAAATCAGCCAACAAGATATTTTCATTGCCAGCGCAGCCGTGGCAGACTACCGGGCGGCAAACATTGCCGCAGAGAAAATTAAAAAACAGGGTGGCGATGATAACGTCACGCTGCAGCTGGTGAAGAACCCGGATATTGTCGCAGGCGTCGCGGCGCTCAAAGTGCAGCGCCCTTTCGTGGTGGGATTTGCTGCCGAAACCCAGAATGTGGAAGAATACGCGCGGCAAAAACGGGTGCGGAAAAACCTGGACCTGATTTGCGCCAATGATGTGGCGCAGGCCGGGCAGGGCTTCAATAGCGACACCAATGCTCTTCACCTTTTTTGGCAGGAGGGAGAGAAAGTCTTACCGCTCAGTGATAAGACGCTCCTTGGCCAACAATTAATAGACGAGATTGTCAGCCGTTATGATGAAAAAAATCGACGTAAAAATACTTGATGCGCGCGTAGGCAAGGAATTCCCACTACCCACCTATGCGACCTCTGGCTCCGCGGGTCTCGATCTGCGCGCTTGTCTTGATGACGCACTGGAAATCGCACCGGGTATGACCACGCTGGTGCCGACCGGCCTGGCGATTCACATTGCCGATCCGTCACTGGCCGCCGTCATCCTGCCGCGCTCCGGTCTCGGTCACAAACACGGCATCGTACTGGGTAACCTGGTGGGGCTGATTGACTCCGACTATCAGGGCCAGCTGATGGTTTCAGTATGGAACCGTGGCCAGGATAGCTTCACGCTGCAGCCTGGCGATCGCCTGGCTCAGCTGGTGTTTGTACCGGTGGTGCAGGCCGAATTTAACCTGGTGGAAGATTTTGACGCCAGCGATCGCGGCGCAGGCGGTTTCGGTCACTCTGGCCGTCAGTAATACGCTCACTTTTCGCATAGCCATCTTTTTATTTCTTGTCGCCACAGGCCGCTTTATCTGTGGCAGATAAGGCAGTATTGCCTGTTTTTGGTGAATTTCAGGGGTGTTGAAGGTCATGGCAGAAAAAAAAGTCGCGAAACGGAATCGTCGCGAAGAGATTTTGCAGGCGCTGGCGCAAATGCTGGAGTCGGGCGATGGCAGTCAGCGTATCACCACCGCCAAGCTGGCCGCCAATGTCGGCGTTTCGGAAGCGGCGTTATATCGCCACTTTCCCAGCAAAACGCGCATGTTTGATAGCCTGATTGAGTTTATTGAAGACAGTCTGATTACCCGCATCAATCTGATCCTGAAAGATGAAAAAGAGACGATGGCGCGCCTGCGCCTGATCGTGCAATTGCTGCTGGGATTTGGTGAGCGTAATCCAGGACTGACGCGCATCCTGACCGGCCACGCGCTGATGTTTGAACAGGATCGCCTGCAGGGGCGCATTAATCAGCTGTTTGAGCGTATCGAAGTTCAGCTGCGCCAGGTGATGAAAGAGAAGAAGATGCGCGACGGCGAAGGTTTCCAGACCGATGAGACGCTACTCGCCAGCCAGCTGCTGGCGTTCTGCGAAGGTTTGCTGTCACGCTATGTGCGCTCGGAGTTCCGTTATCGTCCGACCGCCGATTTCGACAGCCGCTGGCCGTTGATTGCCGCACAGCTGGTTTAATACGCACAGCGGATTTGTCGCGGCGCGATCCATCGCGCAATAAATTGCGCCGCTACGCTATCGTGCGGCGCTGACTACCGCGCTAAACCTTAAATACCGTACTCTTTGCAATCGCCCCGACCTTCGCCACCAGGTGCGCATCAATGCGCACCCTACGCCCTGGCATCCTGCGACTGTAGGGGCGCCATTCATGGCGACCGCGGCAAACCTTAAATGCCGTACTCTTTGCAATCGCCCCGACCTTCGCCACCAGGTGCGCATTAATGCGCACCCTACGCTCAAACATCCTGCTACTGTAGGGGCGCCATTCATGGCGACCGCAGCAAACCTTAAATACCGTACTTTTTACGATACGCCTTCACCTTTGCCACCAGGTGCGCATCAATGCGCACCCTACGCTCAAACATCCTGCTACTGTAGGGTCGCCATTCATGGCGACCGCGGCAAACCTTAGATGCCGTACTCTTTGCGATACGCCTTCACCTTCGCCAGATGGTCGGCCATCTCTGGCTTCTCCGCCAGGTAATCAATCAGCTCGCTCAGCGTAATGATCGCCGTGACCTTGCACTGATAATCGCGCTCCACTTCCTGAATCGCGGAAATCTCGCCACGGCCACGCTCCTGGCGGTCGAGTGAAATCAGCACGCCGGCCAGCGTGGCGTTGTGGGCGTTGATGATGTCCATCGATTCACGAATTGCCGTGCCGGCGGTGATCACATCATCGACCAGCATCACTTTGCCCTGCAGCGGGCTGCCCACCAGTAAACCGCCTTCGCCGTGATCTTTGGCCTCTTTACGGTTAAAACAGTACGGCACATCGCGGTCATGATGATCGGCCAGCGCCACGGCGGTAGTGGTCGCAATCGGAATGCCTTTGTAGGCCGGGCCAAACAGCAGGTCGAAATCGACGCCGCCATCCACCAGCGCCTGCGCATAGAAACGGCCCAGCAGCGCTAAATCGCGCCCGGTATTGAACAGACCGGCATTAAAGAAATAGGGACTTTTGCGGCCGGACTTCAGGGTGAACTCACCAAACTTTAATACCCCTTTGTTCAGGGCGAACTCAATAAACTGACGCTGCCAGGCTTTCATTTCTCACTCCTCAAATAAAGAAAAGGCGACTCTGTGGTCGCCTGTTACATCAATCAATTAACGCCGCTTTCTGCGCCTGAATCAGCTGCTCAATGCCGCCGCGCGCCAGCGCCAGCAGCTGCAACAATTCGTCATGGCTGAACGGCTCGCCTTCTGCGGTGCCCTGCACCTCAATCATGCGGCCATCTTCGGTCATCACCACATTCATATCCGTTTCAGCGGCAGAGTCTTCGACATACTCTAAATCACACACCGCTTCACCGGCCACGATGCCGACCGAGATCGCCGCCACCATGCCTTTCAGCGGGCTGGCTTTCAGCTTACCGGCCGCCACCAGCGCGTTCAGCGCATCCGCCAGCGCCACGCAGGCACCGGTGATTGCCGCGGTGCGCGTGCCGCCGTCGGCCTGAATCACGTCGCAGTCCAGCGTGATGGTGAATTCACCCAGCGCCTGCAGATCAACCGCCGCACGCAGCGAGCGGGCGATAAGGCGCTGGATTTCCAGCGTACGTCCGCCCTGCTTGCCTTTGGCGGCTTCACGCGCCATACGGCTGTGCGTCGAACGCGGCAGCATACCGTATTCTGCGGTTACCCAGCCCTGACCTTTGCCTTTGAGAAAACGCGGCACGCCCTCTTCAACGGTCGCGGTGCACAGGACTTTGGTTTCGCCGAAC
Organism: gamma proteobacterium symbiont of Lampromicra miyakona; assembly: GCF_059730895.1. Taxonomy (NCBI): domain Bacteria; kingdom Pseudomonadati; phylum Pseudomonadota; class Gammaproteobacteria; species gamma proteobacterium symbiont of Lampromicra miyakona. The sequence continues at coordinate 4,059,345 of NZ_AP035932.1, forward strand.
TCGACAAGAACCGAGCCTTCCGCATGTTTGGTAAAGTGACGAGTGAGGGTGACGGGACGCACTTCAGAAGTGCTACGGCCTGCTGGACGCATGGTTTCTCTCCGGCTTGCTTGGGTTTGGCTGCGCATTATACGGACTTCACACGCGGCTGTCCTGCCCGCGTGCAGGCAGCGCGTGTTACAGCGCCGCGCACACCAGCGAGTCGATACGCGTCACCGGTTGTGTCGCAAAACGATGTTTAAACTTGTCGCGCAGCGCGTTAATGCTTTCGGAGCTGGCCCGATCCGCCGGATGAAGCAGTACCAGTACCTTGCGATTGCCCTGCGGGCCGCGGCCATCGTAAATCGTCAGCGGCGAGGGAAAGTGCGGCGTGATGTCGCGTTCAGCAAACTGCGACCAGCCCGCTGCGCCAGCGGAGGACGGCAGATCAAACCACAGCGTGGTTTGCATCATCATCTCGCCGGCCCCGCACACGGCCACGGGCGCGGTGTGCGGCGGAATAACCTGCGGAGTGGGCGGAGAAGTCTGACATCCGCTTAATATCATGGCGAAGCCCAGCGGCCTCATCCATTTATTCAACATCTTAGCCTCAGAAGTTGCCTGTCTCATCTGTCACAGCATAGGCCGCCGATGACCATTCCGTCATCATTTTTGCTTTCAGCTGCAGCAGGCTTTCATCTGTTGGATAGAGAGTCAGCGCCTGACGCAGCAGCCTGCGCGAGCGCTGATAGTGACGCAGATGCCACTCAATCATCACCGCATTCCGGAATACGTTGAGGTCGTTATGGCGCTCCAGCCACAGCGACGACTGCTGCACAAAGCGCGCCAGCAGGCGCTCATCCCGCGTCTGGTTGTAGCGCATCAGGCAATGCACCATTTCACCGAACTCATAGCGCTCGCCCTGAATCCACGGATTCCACAGCTGATCGCGTGAAGGATACGAGAGGAACTGACCGCGCTCCGCCTGGGTGAGCAGCGCGTTGGTCTGCAGGCCGCTGAAGAAAAACAGCATCAGCGCAATCGCGCCGCCGGCCATGTTCAGGCGCAGCATACGCGACGGCAGTCCCGGCGTCGCAGGTTCAATCATTGATCGATCTTCGGGCTGACGTAACGCCAGATGGGTAAGCAGCATCAGCAGCCACAGATGCGGCAGCGATTGATAGAGCGGAAATTCGACCATGGTGTGCAGCATGACGGGCAGCGTCAGACTCCACAGCATCAGGCGCTGCGGCTGACTGCGCCAGCGCCACAGCGGCGTCAGCCATGCCAGCAACACGGCGGTGAAGCCTACCATCGGCAAAACACCGCCTTCCACCCAGCTATACAGCCACTCGTTATGGGGATGGGTAGCGTTGAAATCTTTCAGGTGGATCGCGTCCACCATGCGTATCCGCGAAAAATGATACTCAAACTGACCAAAGCCCCAGCCGCTGAACGGTTTTTCCATGATCATCCGCAGCGTGTATTCCAGCAGCTGCTGGCGCGCCAGGTCGGACGCCGCAAATTCACGCATGCCCGGCGCTAATTCATTGCGCAGCAGCAGGGCGCACAGCACGGCCAGCGCCATCACCATGACAATCCTGATGATTACCGCGCGCTGGCGACGATCGCACACCAGCAGCATCACCAGCAGCGCCAGCGCAAAGCCAAACGCACCGGTACGCGACTGCGTCAGAAGCAGCGCCAGGCTGTTGATCAGCACTGCCGGCAGTAGTAAGAAACGGTGCCTGATGTCAGATTGCAGACAGAGCCAGACCGTAGCCGCCAGACCGGTCGCCAGAAAGCTGGCCAGCAAATTGAACTGCTGAAAAATACCGTAAGGGCGAATCTGGCCGGCGTGATAACGAAACTCCATCAGCGTTTGCAGCTGGGCCGGAAAACAGGTTTGCGCAATCGCCAGCAGCGCCTGCAAGGTGCTGAGCAATACGATGCCGGCAATGATTTGCTGACGCTGCTGCCAGAGCTGCGGCATCAGGCCCAGCAGCAGCCACAGAATGAGTATGGCACTGAGCCCCAGTAGTCGGATAACGCCGGTCAGCAGTCCGTTATCGTTCTCCTGCAGGATCACCGCCAGCGCAAAGCAAAACAGCATCAGCAACAGCGCATGCGTCATGACGTTGTCGTCAATTAAATCGCGCGGCTGGCGCCAGTTCTTCAACAGCAGCGTGGCCGCCAGCAGCGCGAGACAGCCTGCAGTGAGCAAATTCAGCGGCAGATCAAAGCCATTGCCACCACTGTTGGGCAGATAAATCAGCGTGGGGAGGAAACAGATTAGACAGGCCAGCGAGGCGAAAGGGAAAGAGGCGACTTTCTCACCGCACTGTCCCCGACGCCGCCGCTGCAGAAATTGCTGCATCAGCAAAGGCGGCGTGACGCGCGGGTCTCGTCCGGACAGATACCACGACATAAAACAGAGAAAGAGCATAGCAAACCCAATTGCCGAAACAGGCCAAAAACTGTCTCGTTGAATAATGGTTGATAGACTTTGGCTACAGAAAATGTACGGCCAAAAAGCTGTGAATGGTGTGAAAACCCCCGTGAATCATGGTGATTCACAGAGCTGTGATGATGAAAAATATTTTCAAGCACCGTTAACCTGTGCCGCTTCAGGTTAAGCCGATCTCCCTCTGATAAGTGTTTAACTTTAACCATCATAAAAAGATTAATTAACATTAATATCAATAACGCGGTTTAAAGCATCATCACGGCAGGCTGATCAGCAATGTTGCTGAAGCATTGAATTCACCACCGCTCAGCGGTTGTCCTTTCTTTTTCACCGGGAACACGGTGATAACTTCTGAAGCCATGCCGTTGATTAACCGAACAGCAGAAGTGCCCATCGGTTTGAGCAATTGTCCTTTATGTTTAACCGCAATGCCCAGATCAGGATAGTTGGTGGCGATCAGCTCGTCGGAGAACGCGGTGGTGCCGGCAACTAAGCGTAAATTGACTTCCTGATTTAATGCAGAACTGCATTTGACTTCTAACGGCACATCTTTGTAGTTGGCGGGATTGGACACTGATTCAGAAACGGAGCTCACGGCGATGCGGTCAAATTCAACGTTAATATCCGTGCCGTTATTGATGTCGCAGACAATGGGTACCGGGATGATAATGCCGTGAGGTCCGATAACGATTTTTAGCAAGGGTTTTTCGGGTCTCGGAGGATAAGGCCGCGTTACATATCCAATAGTATAAATGGTGGCAATCTCTACATTGGGTGGAACAAAAATTGCCCCACCAACAATATCTTTAGTTATAATGAACTCAGTCATGAGATATGAAGCAGTTGAAAAACCATCATAAACTCTACCTAGACCTGGTAGTATCGGACCACGGCCAGAACCTTTATATACACCATCTTCAAAGGTCACTGGATAAGGATGCCAGCTTGGCCCATACACATGCATTTTCACGTCAACTTCATCGGTGAGCCTGTAATACCCGCCATTTTTAACTGATGGGATGAAATAGGAACCAAGGTCAGCTTCGATACGCACACTATTCCATTCATATTTTCCAGGGTTGTTACATATGCCAGAAAAATATCCTAATGATTCATCAAAGAATATCCTGCCACTCGCTCCTTCTTTAGGAGGCGTGTAGCTAGCCAAACGGCCTGATGTCAACACCATAACCGCTAAGGGGTCAGTCCAGCAGGCATAATCAAGACCAGCATGAGCCTGACCAGGAAAAGTGCTCATAAAAAAAGCTTTAGCAATGAATAATATATATTTCCTTCGCAACAAAATAATCATCATAGTCTATTCACGCACAAATAATTTAAAATAATCAAATTAGACCGTTGTTATTTTGCAAAGAATCGCAAAAGATGCCTGCCTCCTGAGAAATCAGAATCGAGCCCGACTCACAATGTGCAATACAACAACCATCATGCTATATTTAAACAGAGCTCAGTCTGGCGTCACAATCAAAATCGCAGAAGCAGTAAATTCACCTGATTCTAACCTGGACATTTTATTTTTTACAGGAAATATACTAAAGGCAGCATGACCTAACCCATCATATATATCCATTGGAAAAGAGTCGTACGGCTTTATTATTACCCCATTATGAAGCATGGCAAGACCTAAACTTTGATTACTTGTTGCCACCAGATTACTCGAAAATGGAGAGAACTCTGAAACCAGCTTTATTCCAACCTTTTTTGTGATACTCTCACTACACGACACGTCAATAGGAATGTCTTTGATGAAGGACGGATTTGATTCAGAATCAGAAACAGCTGCAATACTTAAATTACCAAACTCTACCTGAATTAGATTATCCTGATTAATTTTACAGACAACAGGAACTGGGATTATAACTCCTCCGCCCATAATAACACCTTGAAGAAGTGGATCTTCAGGTTTAGGTGGGTATGGAGATATAGTTAAAACTCTATACATATCGTAGAGCTTTACACCAGCCGGTATAATTATAGCCCCACCAATGATATCCCGCCTAAGTACTAAATCTATAAAACCCTCACCTGCGGCTGAAAAATTATTAACGTATATTCTTTCACCCACACCATTTGGCTTGACAGCTCCGCTTACTGAATTCGGAGGAATCATAGGAAACTTATAACTTTTATAAATTGTCCCAAGAGATATTCTGATATCAACATCTTCACTTAATTTATAGTACCCTTGATTTAATTCAGAAAGAGAAAATAATGGATTCATATCCCCATAATAATGCATGCCATTCGGTGTTCCCGCAAAACTTTTATTACAATAACCAGGAAATGTTGTTGGCTCTGTCTTAAAGAAAATTCTTTTCTCTGTACCTTTTCTATTAGAAGGGAAAGAGCCAATTGAAGTTGCTGAAATTGCCGTGATATTTACGGGTTCTCCCCAGCATGCGTTTTCATTCCTTGCATAAGCGACTACCGAATTAATCATCGTGAAAGAAATGAAGATAATAATTAACTTTCCCATTTGTAGCGCCCTTAATTTTAAAGCTTAAAAATAATGTTATTTCTTACAAATCACAGACGGATTCGCATTATTACCAATCACATAACGCACATTCTGCAGACGATAAATCCAGCCGTAATTGACATGGCCGGGCGCCAGGCCGGCGGAGATATAGCGTTCAATATTCTGTGGTGAGGCACGATTAGCGAGGTTGTAGGAGATAGCAGTGGTTTCGCTGCGCAGCGCGGCGCCGGAGAAGCTGTGGCGCAGCTCAAAAGAGACGTCTACCGGTTCGCGGCGCTGCAGTTGCTGTTGTGGCGAGTAATAACTGATCATGCCGCTGTAATTGCCAGTGGCCTGAAACAGGCTGTTTTGCACTTTCCACTGCCCGTGCGACACCACCAGCTGTCCCGCCTCTCTGGAAATCAGAATCGAATCCGCTTCACAATGGGGAATGCGACGTGACAGCTGATAAATCAGGATGGCCGCCAGTACCAGCGCCAGCATCAGTAATCCCCCCTGCAACACCCAGGTTACTCGGCGACGAAATATATGGCTGACCGACATAACGCATCCTTCTGCTCGATAGGGTTTTGACAGATAAACCAGCTGTAACGGTCAGCCAGCTTGGTGCGGTTGATATAAATGTGGCGTTCCTCTTCGGCCAGCTGGATAAAGCGCGCCATGCTGTCACTCACCAGCTGCAGATTTTGATCGATCTCTTCACGCTCGGTGGCGCTGAAGTCGTCCTGGATATACCACTGTCGGCCCTGCACGTGGCGATAGGGTGCATAGGTCACAGTCACCACGTCGCGAATCTCCAGCACCTTAATGCCGAGTAAGGCCAGCACCAGTAACAGCACTGCGCTGATCAACATGCCGATTAACACCAGTCCGGAACGGCTGCGTGGCGCCGCAGCGGGCGTTTCCTCTCCCGAGGCGGCGGTGATCGGCGGCGCTATCACCGGCAGCGGCACAGTATGCACATGAGTGGTCACCAGCGGCTGAATACGTGCTTCCGACGCAATGCGCGCTTCTTCTACGGCTTCAGCCAGCGGTAAACAGGCTTCCACCCGCACCGACTCATGCAGCCGGTAGCCCTGACGATGAACGGTGACAAAGGTTTCTCCTTCAACCCGCAGTTGCAGAAACTGCTTACGCAGCATCGATAGCATCTGGCGCAGCGAGTTTTCCGTCACGTGCACCCCCTGGCTACGCCAGCCTTCATCCAGCAGCGTTTCGTGGCTAATGACCTCACCCGGCTTTTGCAGAAACAGCGCCAGGCAGCGTGCGCTGCTCTGGTTGAGCAGCAGCTCGTTATCATGCCGATCGCGCAACAGGCGCCGATCCGGGTCAAACGTGATATGTTGATTTATCAACCACATAACAGGCACTCAGGGATAGTTCAGATAAAAAGTAGCAATCGCCGATACGTTGCCAGGCTCAATGGTGCGCTCGGCAATCGCGCTCGCCGAAGCCTGCAGCCAGGCACTGAACTGCAGCTGGTTGTCGCCCTGCTGCAGCGGAAAATGCATCACGCCGCGGTTAATGGGCACCAGCTTTCCGTCCGCATCACTCAGGCCAATGGCCACGCCTTTGGCACCGGCATCACCGGCCAGCGCCAGCAGATCGGGCTGCTCGGCATCGGCAATACCGTTGAACACCAGCTCGACGTCTTTACCCAGTTCGGTATCACAACTGCTCAGACGCATCACCAGCGGACGCGCCGGCGTGCGCGGATTCTGATACAGCGATTTCGCAACGATATCGCCAAAGTTGAGTTCCAGCTGCTGCTGATCCGGCTCCAGCGAACAGGGTTCCGCCACCAGCGTGCCGTGCAGCTGCATCTCTATCGCCTGTGCCTGTGACACCAGCAGCCATCCCAGTACCAGCATTACTCCCGCTCTCATCGCCTCTCCTTACTGATATTCCAGCAGCAGCGCCGCGCTGGCGGTGAACTCCCCACCCTCCAGCGTCACGCCCGGCTGCTGTACCGGCACCGCGCCGAGATCGAGTGTGCCGGGGAAAACAATCGGCAACGTGCTGTTGACCGCCAGCGGCTTGCTGGCCAGATAAAAGCGAATACCCAGCGCACTCACACTGCTGAGCAGCGCACTGCTGTCGAATCCGGAAGCGGTACCGGTCAGACGCACCTGCAATGCCGCACCCGGATCCTCGGTGCACTTGACCGGTATCGCCTTACGCTGCAGATAGTTGACGCCATCGATCTTTTTCACGCTCAGCGCATCGCCAAACTCAATCATCAGGCTCTGGTTGTCATTCAGCGTGCAGGGCGGATTCTCAATCAGCGTACCGTGCAGGCGCAGCTCCACCGCATGCAGCGGCCAGCAGATGCACAGCAGCAGGCTACCGATCAGCAGCCTGCTGTAATACTTCATCAACGGAACAAGTCGATGCTTAGTCATAGTTCACCTGTAACTGACCGCTGGCTGACCAGGCACCCGGCTGCAGCGGCAGCGCGGTGCGTTCCTCTACCGTCAGCCAGCTCAGCACATTGCTACCGGCGCTGAGCGGCACGCGCAGATTGCGGAAGGTGGGCGGCAGCGGCTGATGGTTCTCATCAAACAATTGCAGGCCCACGCCGTCAGAGCCCTGTACGCGAATCAGCTGCGGGTCGGCCAGACTTTGCGGGGCAAAAAAGTCGATGCTGATGGACGGCACATGTTGCAGCCATAGCGGATCGGCGACATTGCGGATACTGTACGGACAGTCCTGCAAATGCAGCGTTAACGCCTGCTTCATCACCTGCTCGCCGACCTGTTGCAGCGCGGCGGTCGGCGTGGTATCGAGGCCAGCCGCCTGATCATTGTTACCGACGTCAAGCCAGCATGGACTCTCCTGCAGCGCGCCATACACATGCACCACGCCGTTGGTTGCCGCCTGCAGAGTCAGGCTCAACAGCGTCAGCACCAGCAACAGCACACGCATCGCTTACTGCTCCACCTTGTTACTGACGACGCTGCAGCTGTCGCCGGCACACTTCAGCGCCAGCGTTGGACGGCCGCCGTAGTCGTTGATGTAGGTTAATAGCGGCGCGCTGCCCAGTTCTGCTGCGTTCACGCCCAGATCGATACTGGTTTTTGGCGCGACCATGACCGGTTCAAAGCTCTTCTTCAGCGACTGGCCTTTCGCTGGCTGTGCATCCACCAGCGTAATGAAGTAAGGCGTGGGATTATTCAGCTGGTAGCGTGCACCCTTGCGCGTCAGCGTCAGTTTTTCCTGCCATGGCGTCACCACTGACGGATTGCTCACCACGATCGCTTCCGGGCGATAGAACAGCTTGATACGCGTCTGCAACGCGATTTGCAGCACGTTGCTCTTCTCGCTGCGCGGCGGGATTTCACGCATGCTGAAATAGAACACCGATTCACGATCCTGTGGCAGAGACTTGATGGCGGGCAGCGCCTGCACTTTCACCACGCTGCGTTCGCCCGGTTCGACGCGCTGCACCGGCGGCAGCAGTACCAGCGGTGACGTAATTTTTTTACCGCTGCTGTCTTCAATCCAGCCCTGCGCCAGATAAGGCAGCTGCTTGTTTTCATTGCTGATATTCAGTGAGACGTTTTTTTCGTTACCGTTAAAAATGACCCGGGTGCGATCAAGCGCAATCGCCGCGTGAGCCTGCAGCGATAGCGTCAGCGTGGAGAGCAGCAAGGCGCCGCTCAGCGTTTTTACCAGCATGATTAACTCTTTCCTTACGTTGAAGAAGCAGGCGCGGCGCGGCGCGTGCAAAGTAATAACAAGTTCTGTCCTTCGTCGAGCAACTGCTGCGGCAGAGGATCGGGTAATGCCAGCTGACACTGGGTTTCGCCGTTCCAGCGCACATCCATGCTGGCACCGGCCTCAATGCCACTCAGCCATACCAGGCCGTCATCATCCAGAATGCCCACTTCGCGTCCGTTACTCTGGACGCTGGCCCCAAAGGGCGGCCAGCTGCCATCTTCCAGCCGGATGGCGGCCATGGCTTTGATACCTTTAATCACACCAAAACGCCGGTAACCGATGGCGCCTTCGGTCAGGGTGATCTGGGTTACCGGGCGCGACGCTTCCACGTTGTCAGCCAGTCCGGTGACATCGATACTGGCGGTGTTGCGGTAATAGCTGTTCACATCCGAAATCACCGCTTTGCCAAAGAAATTGGTATACGTGTTACTGCCACCACCGTTGACCGGTACGCCGGAGACGCCATCGGTATCAACCATCAGACGCGTGCTGCCGGGCATGCCCAGCCGGTGCAGCGCCGCGCCCTGCGGCGTGAGCGTTAAACCGCCCTGCAGTGACAGGCTGGCGCTGCGGTACTGTCCCTGCTGCGCGCTGGCGCTGGCCGTCATGCTGGTCAGACTGCCCTGATGACTGTAAAACCCGCTGAACGACTGACGGCGATCGTTATTGAGGCCGGCGCTCAGGCTGTAACTGTTGTTACTGTCCAGCCGGTCATAAAAACTGGCCGAGTGGGTGGTTTGCTTACCGCTGGTTTGCTGGCTGTAGCTCAGGCTACTATCACCGCCAATCGGCATACTGAAGTTGAGGTAAACGCTGTCATCGTTTTTGCCGTTATATTGCGTCCGGTTGAGCGACAGACTTAAACTCAGATTCTTAAACCGGCCGACATCAAAGTAGCGCGAGGTGGAAAAGCTCCAGCGATCCAGCGGGTCACGATCCCAATAGGTCTGATGGCTGTAGCTGAGGTAACTACTCAGGTTCAGGCTGCGAAAGTGCTTGTTGAGCGTAATGGTGTAGAGCTCTTTGCTGTTAGAAACCTGCTGGTTGCGATAACGCGCGTCGAGATACTGCGGCAGACTCATAAAGTTGCGCTGCGAAAAACGGTAGCCGGCAAACGTCACCTGACCATCAAGTTCCTCGAAGCGTTTGGAATAGCTCAGGCGATAAGAGCCGCCGCTTTTGTTGCCCTGCTGCGGTAAGCCAGCCTGTGACTGGGTGGCATCAAACGAAATGGCGCCCAGCAACAGCAGATCGCGCCCCAGACCCATCGATAACGCTTTGTAATTGCCTGCGGCCAGCCCGCCGCCGTACATCGACCAGCCGTTACTGATCCCCCAGGAGAATTCGCCGGTGGCAAACGTAGGGCCCTGCGTTTTGTGCTCTTCGCTGCCTGGTTTGCCGCTGGCGAATTTGTAACGCACGCGGCCCGGACGGGTCAGATACGGGATGGTGGCGGTATCGACGCTAAAGGTCTGCACGCTGCCGTCCTGCTCCTCGACGCGCACGTCAAGCTGGCCGGAGACGGCATCATTGAGATCCTGAATACGAAATGGACCGGCAGCCACCTGCGATTCATAAATCACCCGTCCCTGCTGGCTAATGGTGACTTTGGCGTTGGTTTTGGCGATACCGGTTACTTCCGGCGCATAGCCACGCAGGTTGGGCGGCAGCATGTTGTCATCGCTGGTGATCGCCGCACCAAGATAGCGAAAGCTGTCAAACATGCCGGAATCGAGATAGTTCTCGCCCAGCGTGGCTTTCGCCTGGAGAGAAGGCAGCGGCCGATAGGCGTAAAAGCGTGTCCAGGTGAATTCCTGGCGATGGCTGCCCGTGCCACGATTTTGCTGCATCTGCCAGTCCGCACGCAGGCGCCAGGCACCGGCGTTAACGCCACCGGTGCCGTTGCCGCTCACACTCTGGCTTTTAGCGCCGTATTGCGCACGCGTAGTGGAGGCAAACAGGTTGTAATCCATTAACAGGCCCGGGACGCCGTTATCCCAGCGCGACGGCGGTTCCCAGTTGGCGGCGCTGTACTCCAGCCATGCCTGTGGAATGGTGATGTTGAGGCGAGATTCACCCAGATTGCCGCGCACCTGCATGCCGGAGATGGAATCCACCGCCAGACACTGGCCGTCCTGCAGCCACGACGCGTTTTTCAGCACTTCCGGTTTCAGCGCCAGTTTATCCACCATTTCGGGTGTCAGGCAGGGCAGACTTTCATTTGGCGCGTTTTCGGGCGCGTAGTAGCGCACCAGCATTTCCGGAATCTGTGTCTGGTTGACGCGCAGCTCCATCATGTATTCGCCCGGCATGATGTAGCCAGCCTGAGCAAACTGCGACAGATCGATGTTTTGCCGATCGTTGAGATCAAGAATATCGGTGTTGAATGAGACCGCACCGGCAGCGAAGAGCGGAGCACTGTAGCCGAGGGCTAACATTAACGCCACGCTGAGCGGCGTCAGCCTGATACGCTGCCTGCGCACGCATGAGACTGGCGCAGTTAATGAAGCCTTTTTCATGGCAAGCGGTGTCCGTAAACCGTGAAAGATCAGTTGTAATTAATGTGAAAACGAATCGCGGCGGCGTAACTCCCGCTGTGCAGTTGCTGCTGGTTGCTGACCAGCGTGAGCCGATAACGCAGGTCGTGCTGCTGCGTCAGATGCTGATCGATCGGCTGCGCCTCACCGGGAGCAATGGTGTTGCCCTGCGTATCCGTAATCATCAGCTCTACCCCTTTGGCATCGCCATACACAGCAAAACGCTGCTGACCCGGCGGGCCATCGTGGTCAAAGGTGATAGAAAAGGTGCGTGCCACGCCTCCCGACGCGCTGTACTCCACCGGACAATTGACCAGCTGGATAGAGAAGGGAAAACCCGGCCCTTTACCGTCACGCTGCAGGCGCGCCAGCGGCAGCACCCCCATCGCGATGGTTTGTTCAGCATCATCGACCTTAATGGCGCAGGCACCCTGATGAATGGCGCCGCGTAACGCAACGCGGCCGCGGTCGATCAACTGTTCGGCGCGGCAGTCATTGATGAAAAGCACCGATGCCGAAACTATCGCCGCAGGCATAAAACGACTCATCGCCGCAGTTCCTTAAGCGAAAAGATAGAGTGGCGGGCAAGGAAGCCCGCCAGTCTCTGACCATTACTGATAGTTCAGTGCGAAGTCAGCCACGCTCTGGAATTCGCCCGGGACGATAGTCTCAGAAGCGCCGCCACCCTGCAGGAAGGCTGCGAAGGAGAGCTGGTTGTTGCCGTCCATCAGTTTTTGCGCTGGTGTTGCGGTACCCAGTTCAATTTCGGTATCGCCGAAGTTGATGCCGATCGCCGCGCCTGATGCAGTACCGGTGATAGCCAGTTTGCCCGGGATAACCTGAGAGCCAGTACCGGCAAAGGTCACGGTCACTTCTTTTTTGGTTGCGGTGTCGCAGTTTTCCAGTTTGATCTGGAATGGACGCGGTGTAGAACGGCCACCGTCTTTCAGCGCCAGGTTGGAAATCTGACCCAGCTCAACCGTCTGATCGACTGAACCCGGTTCGATGGAGCATGGCGCATCAACAATCGCACCTTTAAACGTCACAGTACCGTTACCTTCACCTGCTGCCATCGCAGAACCCGCCACCAGAGACATAGACAGACCTAAAGCCACAACGATTTTGTTCATGTTCATTTGCTGATTTCCATTTAGGTGAATAAAACAAGGAGCGCGTTCTGCGTCGGTCTTATTCAATTTGCTGTGTATAGAAAAATTTAATTACTTATATTTTTCCTGATGGCCGCCCACATCATTTTTGTGGTTGTCGTCCTCAAGTGGTGCCAACGATAGAGATCAATTTTGCCCTGCGCAACGGTATTTTCGTTATATATGATCAAAAACAACACTCACAAATCCATTATGTTTTAACGGTTATTAAAGCCATTAAAATCAATGGATTGACACAATTCACAGCTTTGCATCAGTGTTTTAATGATTTTAATCAAGGGAAAAAGCCTGCCCGTTCACAAGCTGGCGATAATTACCGCAGGTCAATTCACGCAGTAGCTATTTTTTCGCCAGATTAAAACGTTATTTATCTCTGCATTCACAACCTTGATATTTTTATCGCCTGAAAACATCGGTAAATAACAATAAACGCGGTTGTCAAAGGCCTGGCACCCTGCTGTGCGTTTACGCCTATCATGCCGGGAGCACCCTCGCTATAATTCGAAGAACATTTCCTGAATGAGTAGAAGCTTATGATCCGCAGTATGACCGCATACGCCCGCCGTGAAGCCAAAGGCAGCTGGGGCAGCGCCGCCTGGGAACTGCGTTCCGTCAACCAGCGTTACCTCGAAACCTATATCCGCCTGCCGGAGCAGTTTCGCAGCCTGGAGCCGGTGATTCGCGAACGCATCCGCAACCGACTGACGCGCGGCAAAATCGAGTGCAACCTGCGCTTCGACGCCGATGCGAGCGCCCAGGGTGAGCTGCAGCTGAATGAGTCGCTGGCTAAACAGCTGGTGCAGGCGGCGAACTGGGTGAAGATGCAGAGTGATGAAGGCGCAATTAACCCGCTGGATATTCTGCGCTGGCCGGGCGTGATGACCGCGCAGGAGCAGGATCTGGATGCCATCAACGCGGAACTGCTGGCAGCGCTGGATGGCGCGCTGGACGATTTCATCATTGCGCGTGAAAGTGAAGGCAACGCGCTGAAAGCGCTGATCGAACAGCGGCTGCAGGGCGTGACCGAGCAGGTCAGCAAAGTACGTGCGCAGATGCCAGAAGTGCTGAAATGGCAGCGCGAGCGTCTGGTGAGCAAGCTGGAAGAAGCTGAGGTACAGCTGGAGAACAATCGCCTTGAGCAGGAACTGGTGATGATGGCCCAGCGTATTGATGTAGCCGAAGAGCTGGATCGCCTCGATGCGCACGTGAAAGAGACTTACAACATTCTGAAGAAGAAAGAAGCCGTCGGCCGCCGCCTCGATTTTATGATGCAGGAGTTCAACCGCGAGTCGAACACGCTGGCGTCGAAATCGATCAATGCGGACATCACCGCCTCAGCGATTGAGCTCAAGGTGTTGATCGAACAGATGCGCGAGCAGATTCAGAACATAGAGTAAGTTCTCATTTACTTTCACATGATGTAATAACAACAATAAAACCCGTGACTTACGGGTTTTATTGTCTCATTAAGAATCATCACTTCTCGCAAAACCTCGCACTTTTACTGTACCATCTGATGTACCAATTATCCTTTTACCGTTATCGGTTTGGTACAAGCAGGCAGAATGGGAAAGCTAACAGACATACAGATAAAAGCTTGGATCAAGTCTCAGGAACGGTTTGAAGGACGCTCTGACGGAAACGGATTGTACCTTTGCTACCGCAAAGAGTTCTCAATACCCAAATGGCGCTTTCGCTACAGCTACGGAGGCAAAGCCCGTGCGATGTGGATCGGTTCGTACGGGGATCTATCCTTAGCAAAAGCGCGCGAACGGGCCAGAGAGCTATCGGCAAGAGTAGCTTTAGGCTATGACGTCGCCGGAGAGAAGCAGGAGCGTAAAGCCTCCACGCTTGCCAAAATCGAGAAAGAGAAGAACGCTCGTCGTGTTTCTGACCTTGCGATTGAGTACTACGAGAAACAAATTGTTGGGCGCTGGAAACACCCCGATATTCTTCGCAGGCGTATTGAAAAAGATATCAAGCCTCACATAGGCAACATAAAGGTTGAAGACGTTAAGCCTGGTGATATTGATAAAATGTTGCAGAGTATTGTTCAACGCGGCGCGCCAACTATCGCTAATGATGTATTACGTTGGATAAAGCGCATATTCAACTATGGTATAAAACGTCACTATTTGAGTGTTAACCCAGCGGCAGCCTTTGATAACAATGATGCAGGTGGCCAAGAAAAATCCAGAGACCGTTTTCTTTCAAAAGAAGAAATTACGTTACTTTTCCGCGCGATGAAAATAGCTAAAGGATTTAGCCGACAGAATGAAATAACTTTTAAATTACTCTTACTTCTTTGCTGCAGGAAAATGGAACTGTGCTCGGCCAAATGGGAAGACTTTAATCTTGAAGAGGGTGTGTGGTATTTGAGAAACACTAAAAATGGCGACAACCTGGATATCCCTCTTCCTGAATTATCTTTGGTTTGGCTGAATGAGCTAAAGCAACTCTCTTTAGGCAGTGAATGGGTTCTACCTGCAAGAAAGATGCAGAATAGGATGATACCTCACATTGCAGAAAGCACTCTTCCCGTAGCGCTGGCAAAGCTTAAACCGCATATGAAGGAAGTTAAAGGCTTTACTATCCACGACTTCAGGCGAACCGCCAGAACACATCTGGCCTTTTTAGGTATCGACCCAGTGGTGGCAGAGCGTTGTCTTAACCATCGCATTAAAGGCGTTGAAGGTATCTACAATAGACATAATTACTTTAATGAAAGAAAATTAGCGCTTAATAAACTAGCTGATTTTCTGGCTGAAATAGAGGCGAATTTATAATGCATTTTAGTTTCTCAAAAGGTAGCTCCATTGAAAGGCTAGTCCACTACCCTCAAGT
This sequence comes from gamma proteobacterium symbiont of Lampromicra miyakona, assembly GCF_059730895.1. Classification (NCBI taxonomy): domain Bacteria; kingdom Pseudomonadati; phylum Pseudomonadota; class Gammaproteobacteria; species gamma proteobacterium symbiont of Lampromicra miyakona. The sequence goes on from NZ_AP035932.1 coordinate 4,074,561, forward strand.
TGAAATAAAGGAATTGGCTAGAGCATTAGCCAATGTTGATCCTAACCTTAGAAACGATGAGTTACCGAAAGATAAAAACAATATTATCAGTGATTATTGTGTATATCTAATTAGAGTTAACAGGAATTTACACGCTATCCTTAAATCACAAGGAAAGCAAAAAGAACTGGATATACTTTATCCTAAAACAATCGCGACCAATAGCCCCATAGAGGCAAACATCCTTTTCTCATCTTGTTTCATTCTCCTTGAAAAAGATGTAACTCCTGATGTTTTGATTGAAAGATGCACTCAAGCCTTGAGTCAAACATATAAAAAGTATGGTGAATCACTCATTTTTCAGTGTGGAGGCGAAAAGGCAGTTTTAATCGCTAAAGAAAATGCTCATGACAAGCGTGGTGCCCACAAGAAAAACGAGGAGAATGCATCTCTTCATAAAATTATAGGTTTGCTCGCGATCAATCTCGCTATGGAAAAATCAGCCAGTGGATCGACAAAGTGGATTAACAATGCTGGCTCCCCAAGCATCGAACCTTTGCACAGATTGTTGAGCGATTATGCGAAATCTAATGGCATAAGCCAAAAAGGGATGGGTAAATCTTCTTTTTACGACAAGCTGAGAGCATCTCTTAACTCACTTTATGATGAGGAGTGACGTTTTGTTGCTTACTTTTAAGATGCATTGATATCTCTTCCGGTATCGAAATGTGCCAAACAATGCCTAGGCATTACCTTCGATTGCCCTTTAGTTGCCAATATTGGCCAATAGTGTCGAACCTAAGTGTTTATAAAGGGCAATGAGGTGCAATGAAGTGCAAAACAAACCTTTTTAAAATAAGTCACTTATAAATCATAAGTTTAAACTCCCTCACCTTCCCTCTCCAACAGTAATGAATCGATGGAATTCACTTTTTTAAGTGGAATTTTTATGTTCTTGATGGAATTCCACTTTCAGTGGAATTCATCAATATGTCTCCATTAATCTCATCCCACACCACTTGTACTCACTGAGATAGGAAATCCTAATTTGAAGCACACACCTTACGGAATAATCCCTGAAACCGGATTTATCAGGCAAAAACAGTTGATGCATTGCCTGCCGTTTTCGTCTGCAACGCTATGGCGACGGGTTGCATCTGGATCATTTCCGAAGCCAGTAAAAATTTCCGCACGTATTACTGCCTGGCGCGTTGAGGAGGTAAAAGAATGGATAGGGCAGCAGCGTGCACATTGATAAATATGCGGAGACGAGTCACCGCAAAAATCATCCTTTAGGTTCGATGCCACGACGCTTAAGTTCTTCTCTTGCAACCTCCTTGAACCAGTTACCGAGTGTGGTTTGGTCTTTGGCTGCTTCAAGATCGAGTTGCTCTCTTAGCTCTGGATTGATGCGGATCTGGAAGGTGGGTGATTTGCCACCGGTTTTAGGAGTGCGATCTTTAACTCTTGACATTGTACGTACCTTTAACTTTAATAAGAACGGTAAGGTACGTACCTTATACAACAAAGCATTTGAAAACAAGCGGCTCTGCAAGGTACTCGCAATACCTCACAAAGCCTGACCATAAATGAACTTGGGAGTCCCCCTATGGCTGCATCAAAGTCTACCTGGATCTTCGCGGCAATCAACCGTTCTCAGTTGTCCTGCCGCCCCGTCATGCTGCGTATTACTGCCATTGACGAGCGCAGCGCACGCAGCCGAATGGCGGCTGATTACATCCTGCTCTTTGCGGGCCGCCTGCCCTGCCGCGGAGGCCTTCATGCGTGAATATGTTCAAAGCGGCGAACGCTGGCAGCATTCGCAGGGCTGGACGGTGACGGTACTGCGATTTACCGATGCGCCTGCGTCAGTCGCATCCGCTAACCCTGAGTTCAGTCACGAGGTGCTGTATCGCTACGACAGTGACGGTCAGGTGACCTCATCCCCGCTGGCGTGGTTTCAGGAAAACTATACCCGGCTTGCCGGTGCGCCGCATCGTCTAACCGCCCCGGCCGGAGGCAGCGGCGGGTTCAGCCCGTTTAATCTGCATCCCACGGTGAAGTATGAGCGCTGGCGAGAGCGGGCTGCACAGCAGCCTGCGGAGCCTGACGACGGCCACTACTCAAAATTCCTCTGACACACAGCCAGCTTTAATGGAGTAAATCATGACAGTTTCAATCGGGCACAACGGTGCTCAGGGCATCCCCTTGCCTGAAAGCGGTGCATTTGCCGCCTTTACCTACGGCCTGCCGGAAGACGCTTTTGAGAAGCTGACCCGTGCAAAGGAAGCCTGCGACCTGCTCCAGCTACTGTTTTCCGAGCATTCCTGTCCGGGTTCATTAACCACGCATAGCTTGCCCGGCGTAGCCGCACTGATGGATTACCTGCGCGCCGACCTGACCGACGTACGCGCTGCTGTGCACTGATTGAGGAGGCCCGCGAATGAAGAAGCCACAGGTATCCGTGTTCCCGCTCGAGCTGACAACGGCACTGTACCGTCGCGCCATCGCTTCCGCATGGCGGGCCAGGCATCTGGCCGACACCGGCAGCGAAATGCGCGGCCCGCACCGCATGACGGTGGAGCGTATCGAGATGGCCATCGCCCTGCATATTGAGAGCGCGATGGTTAACGAGTATGGCGAAGCGCACGGCGCTGCGGCGGCGCTGGCACTGCTTACCGACATGGTGGAGCCGACGCTCCTGACCGCACCGCCCGCTCTGACGGCGCGCGGGTATGAGGTAATGGAAGGGCTTTACGCCACGCTTCCGGCGGCGTTTGAATCGTTCTGCGACACCGGCGCGTCGCTGTACCGGCATTAAGGAGGCGTTATGACAGTACAGTCAGTATCACACATCACAGCCGCCGCACGCGGCCGCTGGCCGGTCATTCTTCAGATGCTGGGCGTGGACGTGCCGGACGGCGGCAGGCACGGCCCCTGCCCTAAGTGTGAAGGCAAAGACCGTTTTCGCATGGATGACCTTGAGGGCCGGGGTACGTGGATTTGCAGCCACTGCGGCCACGGTGACGGCCTTGACCTGGTGAAGCTGGTGACGGGCAAAGGGGTAAAGCAGGCTGCGCAGGCGGTGGCAGAGGTGCTGGACGTGCGTGACGTGCAAGCCCTGCCGGTTAAGCCTGCCAGAGAAAAAGCCCCGAAGCGCGACATGGCCGCCATCGTCGGTGCGCTGGAGAAGGCCAGCCACAGCGGTGAAAGTGCCTACCTCGCAGACAAAGGCTTTGCCGGTTATCCGGCCTGCCTGACCGGCAGCGCGCAGCGCATAGGCGGCACGGCCTTCCCTGCGGGTTCCCTGCTGCTGCCGCTGACCACATCAGACGGCGCGGTGACCGGTGCGCAGCTGATTGCCCCCGCAGGGGAGAAAAGCCTGCTGCCCGGCAGCACCATGAAGGCTGCGTTTGTGGCGCTCAGCCCGCTGCCGCCTGAGCCGCCGGTGCAGGTGGTCATCACCGAGGGCTACGCCACGGCGCTCACGGTAAGCCAGCTGACCGCCGGTTGCGTGGTGGCCGCGATTTCGGCAGGCAACCTGCCGAACGTGGCGCAGGCGATGCGGGCGCGCTGGCCGGAGGTGAAAATCATCATCGCCGGTGACAACGATTTTCAGGATGCGGGTGAGAACCCCGGCAGAGCGTTCGCAGAGAAGGCAGCAAAAGCCGTCAGTGGCTGGGTGAGCCTGCCGCCGGGCGAAATCAAAGCCGACTGGAACGACTTTCACCGGGAGCACGGCGTGACCCGCGCCCGCGAAGCCTTTCGTAACGGTCTGGTGCTGTGCGGTGAGGGCCGCACGCAGCTGCCGCACGGGTTCCGGCTGACGCAGGAATACCTCTGGTACGAAAAGCAGGTGCAGCGCAACGGCGAAACCGAAATCCAGAACGTCAAAATCTGCAATCCGCTGCGCGTCACGGCCATCACCTGCGACGCCGATGGCGGCAACTTTGGCCGCCTGCTGGAGTGGGAGGATACATGGGGCGAGCGCCGCCGCTGGGCCATGCCGATGGAGATGCTGAGCGGCAGCGGCGAGGAGCTGCGACGGGTGCTGCTGGTCAACGGCCTGTCGTACATCAGCACCACCGGCGAGGCCCGCGCGCGCCTGATGGAATATATCTCGCTGTGCAAGCCGGAGCGCCGCGTGACCTGCGTGAGCCGCACCGGCTGGCACGGTCAGGTTTACGTCCTCCAGGACGAGGTGAGCGGCGACGGGGCCGATAGCGTGATACTCCAGACCACCTCCGTACAGGGGCGCGATTTCCGCGTGTCCGGCACCACGCAGGAGTGGCGCGAGCACGTTTCCCGCTTCTGCACCGGCAACTCCCGCGTGGCGTTTGCGGTCAGCCTCGCCTTTGCCGCTCCGTTGCTGCGGCTGGTCGGCATGGACGGCGGCGGCTATCACCTCAAGGGGGAATCCACGGACGGCAAGACCACCACCATGAAGGCGGCCACCTCCGTGTGCGGCGGGCCGGACTACTGGCAGACGTGGCGCGCCACCGGCAACGCGCTGGAGGGCTGCGCCAGCCGCCGCAACGACGCGGCCATGATGCTCGACGAAATCCGCGAGGTGGACGGGCGCGAGGCGGGCAACATCGCCTACATGCTGGCAAACGGTCAGGGCAAGGGCCGTGCCGGTACGGACGGCGAGCTGCGCACCCGCAAGCAGTGGCGGCTGCTGTTCTTCTCCACCGGCGAGCTGTCGCTGACTGAGCACGCCGCGAAGGCAGGCGAGCGCACCTTTGCCGGAATGGAGGTCAGGATGATCCAGATACCCAGCGACTCCGGGAAGTTCGGCGTGTTTGAGGAGCTGCACGGCTTCGGTAGCGGCAAGGCTCTGGCCGAACATCTGGAATGGGCGACGGCCAGCTACTACGGCGCGCCGTTCCGCGAGTGGCTGAAGGCGCTGACCGCCGACCTGAACGGGCTGACGGCGCAGGCTAAAACGCTGCTGAGGGAGTACACCGCCGCTCTGACCCCGCCGGACGCAGGCAATCAGGTGGGCCGCGCGGTGAACCGCTTTGCCCTAGTGGCGATGGCAGGTGAGCTGGCGACCCGGCTGGGCATCACCGGCTGGCAGGAAGGTGAGGCGCTGCGGGCAACCCGCACCTGCCTGAGTGCCTGGCTCAAAGACCGCGGCCACACCGCCAACCAGGAAGACATTGCCGCGCTGGAGCAGGTGCGCAGCTTCTTCACGGCCAACCAGTACAGCCGCTTTGCCGACTGGCACGACGAGCGCAACCGCCCCGGCAACATGGTGGGCTGGCGCAGGGTGGAAAAAGGCAGCACCGCGCACGGCACCGAGGCGGTGACGACGTTCTACGTTATGCCGTCCGGCTGGAAGGAAATCTGCAGGGGGTTTGATCCGCGCAAGGTGGCGCGCCTGTGCGCCGACCGTGGCTACCTCATGGCCTCTGCCGACGGCAAGCTTCAGACCAGCATCCGCCCGCCAGAGATGAACGTGCGCAGGCTCTACGTCTTCAACAGCGAGGTGCCGGGCTGACGTTAAAGGCTTTGCGTGAGTCTTATTTTTAAAGTGTAACAGGTGTAACGGGTGTAACAGCCGCATTCAGTAAGGCCTGAGCCTGTTACACCTCTCTAACTGGTGAGGTGTAACAGGTGTAACGCATCCGTCAGCGCTGTTACACCGTGTTACCCGTCTTGTTACACCGGAAAAATAAAGAAATGTTCTTTTAATTCATGGCTGTAACACCTGTTACCCGTGTTACACCGCTTAGAGAAGGTAAGTCAGCCAGCCGCCCTTTTCTGGCAGGCGTTGTGTCAGGCACGGTACACGGCCCGCACATGGTTCATCTGTGCCAGCCCCGGCACAATTGACTTACTGAAAACGACCACACAGGAAAACGAAATGGCCCTGAAATGTCCCGAATGCGGTCAGGTAGCCCATACCCGCACCAGCGCCTACGAAGCACCGTCCGTAAAGCGCACCTGGTATCAGTGCCAGAACCTTGACTGCTCCTGCACCTTCACCGCACTGGAGAGCGTCGAGAAAATCATCATGAAGCCACACAGACCCGCAGTGGCAGAACAGGAACCGCAGAATGACGTGCCGGTTCGCCAGCCGCAGACGCTGGGCCGCTATGGTTCAGCCAGCGCCCGCAAAGACCGCCACGCACAGCCCTGACAGAGAGGAAAAACAGCATGACACAGCAGCAGATGACCGACGAACAGATTCAGGCCGCCGGTAACCGTATCGGTACGGCGCAGGCCAGAGCACAGCGTCCACTCAAGGAAGCCGGATGGCTCCTGCGGTTACCCGAGGCCGACGTTATCAGGCACACCACTGAGCTGGTAAAGGGGCTGTCCTCTGAATGGCGGCTGCGTATCGAAGACCTCAACACGAAGATGCTGGCCTGGCTGGAGGCACGACAGACCGAAAACGCCGCCACTGAAAATCTCAGTGAGCTGCGCCAGCGTAAGGCCGAAATGGAGCAGCTAAGCCGGGACAACCGGGCACGCTTCCGTGAACTGCTGGGACAGAATGGCGGCAACGTCACGCCGGAGATGAAGGCGCTGCGGGCGGAGTATCTGGAGCAGCAGGAAACGGCATCAGACCTTGCCGGGCTGATTGCCGAAAAAGAAAAGCAACTGCCGGTGCTGGCCGACGTGACCGGGCGCAAGGCTAACGCTTACGTGTTCTGTCATGAGGGCATCACGGATGAGCGCATTGATACGCTGATTGATGACTTCTTTATCATTCACGGCGCCGAGCTGGGCAGCCTGCTCAGAATGAAGTACAGTCAGTTTGAACGGAATGGCTCAACCCATGCACCGGGCGTTATCGAAGGCGCGAACGATGCCGACACGCTGTACCGCGTATATATCCAGAACCTGATTAAGCGATGGACGAGCGTAAATCAGCCGCTGATGTTCCGTGATGACGTGCTGAGCGTCAGCGGTGTGCATCCTTTCCGGGGAGCCAGAACCGACCGCCGCAAGCGCAAACTTTTCTGAGCCACAGACACAGAAACTCACCGAAGCCCGGCCCGTGCCGGGCTTTTTTACGTCCGTTGCGTGAGTGCATGTCTATGCTGCATGAAAACGCATGAGTCTCCGGCACCCCGGAACGGCAGATAAGGCCAGCAGCGGCGCGGCTCAGGCTTAATCATGCAGGTGCATGAAAACTGCTGCATAAAGCGGGCAGGCGTGGCGGGGCTACGAGCGCGCGCTAGAGAGATATGTCATTCAGTGCAGAATAACACAGCACTTTCTTTAAGCTCAGTTATCCTGCACTAATGCTATTAGATTCTTTTGCTGGCTGATGCCCTTTGATTAGCATCTATTAAAATTATCTTAGATGTTCTCTTATTGGTTTTTTTAAATTCTGTATTAATGAGCTGCAAATCTCGGTATTTATTTCGCATAAATCCGACATCCATTATGACAAAAAAACCTCTATCCGTGTCGTCTGCTTTTTTATATATTTCAAGCTGTTTTTCAAAACCATGTACTAACTGATTGTTAGTTGATAATTTAATTTCAACAACAACCTTAGCATCAAAACCTTGGGAGATTTTAAAGTCAACAGGTCCATTACCACCATCAGCCTCTGGACTTATGTCTAAATTATTTGCTTTACAATAAGAATAAGCGACTGCAAACAGTAACCTTTGTGCAGCTTTTTCCTTTCTGTTTTTTCCCTCCTCAGTCCACATTTCCTTCCATAACCCCTTGTTCTCTACTAAATCTAAGAACTGATTGATAATCTCCTCAACCAAATTTTCAACATCATCAATATTGAGTTTTCTTTTGAATTTAGATAAATCGAATGGATGTTCCTTACTAAAAGAGGAAGATAATCTAGCCCAAAAAAGCTCTCCATTTTTATCATTATCAAAATCATAAGGCTCTCTATCAATTTCTTTTATTAACTGAAGTAAATCTTCAAAATACTCTCGGTTCTCTAATGCCCTTTCTTTTGCTCTAGCTTTCTCTTTTCGGCTCATTGAAGCAAGAAGGCTACCTAAGTTTGCATTAATCCTGTCCCGCAAATCAACATTTTCTTTCATCGTGCTAATAGCACCACTCCAATCTGTAGATATAGGGAGATCACGAACTATATCTTTTGGCACTAGAATTAGAGGAGCATTAGTCAATGGATTGAGAATCGAAGTATAAACGCTGCCTTTAAATTTAAAACTTATCGTTTTTAAATTTAAGGTTTCATTTACCTTCAGCGTAAAATCAAGAAGATGGTTAAATATTATATTTGTAGTCATATCACTTATTCTATCAGCACCAATGCCTTCCTCGAATAAAGACATAACCATAAAAAGATCAGGATCATCTATTTTTAATTTTATGATTTTTGATGCTGTAATCATTGAGGTATTAACAAGTTCAGGCCCAAACCCTGAGCCTTTGCTGGAAGAACCGTAGCCTAGACAAGTCCAACCGATCTCAGAAAAAGAAAATAATTTTTTAGCAGCTTTCCAAGCAGGATCATTTATTTCATCTGATGCTTTTAGAAGATTAATTATCTTCTCGAAAGTTTCATTATATGTTTTGAATGCATCCCTGCTCATTTCGTCATGTTTGCTATCAGATAATAAAAGGGGATCTATAAACAGGAGTGTATCTGAGTCAAGTAAAACATCAACAACATCTAACTGATCAAGAAGATCTTCTTTGATACCAAAATAAGACGAGATTGTTGATATAGTCGTAAGCTTAGCCATGTTATTTCTCTTTTAATTTTCAACATAGAATTATATAGAAATTAGGTTTAAGTAATATTCATTTTCTTTTAGGCATAGGGCTATCTTTGTTAACATCAACCATATCAAGATTATATAAAGAAAAATTTACGAACTCTTTGGAGGTTGTTGCCAACTTTTTTAATTTTGGTGTACCATATATAAAGACGAAGCCTGTAGGTTTGCTCATAGAGGAAATAGATGAAATTCTCTTTGTTACTAATTTTTTAATAGGGTACTTTTCAATCAAATTATCGCTTATGAAAAAAGAAACAGGCAAAACAACCCCATCCTTATTCTTAAACCCTTTTTTAAATTTTACCTTATATCCTTTGTCGTACCTGTCAATATACGCCCAGCCATAATAAATCAGGCTATCCTCAGGCAAATTTTCTAAGTCTTGTTCCCATATCAACTTGAAAAAAGAGGTATACGGAACACTTTTACCGCTTATATTTATAAGTCTATTTTCAATTGACTTATCAGAAAAATACCTTATATATCGGCTAACTATTGTCCTAACAGAATATACACTACTAATAAAGCCATTTTGCCTCAAAGTATAGGTAAGGTTTTTACTTTTATAATTTATTTTCTTCTTAAGATCATCCCCGTCAACATTAGTATTCTTGTCTCTTATTTCATAATATGAGGGAGGCCTTATAAGCATAAAGGAATCAACCACAGAAAGTTCAACCGATTTTTTTTCACCTGAACTCTCTTCAGAAGTCATCTCCAATATTTTCAATGGTATCTTATTAAAAATTTCACATTTTTCACCATGCTCTCCATAAATTCTGAAATGTGGCACTACTCTCATATTTTGAGTTTCTTCATCAATATTTGCGCAAGTTACTTGTGCTTGGCAACTATCGCCTGGGCAGATAAAGGCTTTCTTGTTAGTGATTAGGCCGGACCAGTAAAATTCGTAAGCTTTGTCTGCATCGATAAAATCTTCAATTTCTAACGAATAAGCAACATCTAAAGGCATGGCAATTCCTTTAACCTCATGATGATAATCATAAACATATTTATACTGCTTAAATCGTGAACGATCAAACATTAATAACTTTAATATGCACGCAATAAACTTAATAAAATTCCATATGAAATTAAATATCGAGTAATAAAAAATTTTTAAAATAAAAAACTACTAATGAAAATTAAATCGAACATAACTTATGTTTAATTCTAAAGTTTGTAATTAAATACCGATCCCAGAGATTCTTAGCGGGATGCATCACGACCGCTTTAATAAAAACCTTAATTATCAACTAATTATGGTAGTACCACTAAAATTAAAAGTTCCTAGCCCTGAGCCACTGTCCGGAAATGGTGAAATTTTTTGAAAAAAATCTTGCATATTGAAAAAACCTGATTCCCATTATCATTGCCAAAATGGCCAAACTTAAGCATTACCCAAGGCTCATGTACCAAATGCTGTACCAAAAAGGAAAAATTTGATAAAAATTCATTAAAATCATTAACATGAAAGACAATAAATGCACAGATTCAGAACATCGAGTAACGCTTATCTCTGTAAAGCCCCGCTCAGGGCTTTATCTTTCCTTGCTAACAGCAGCCATTACGCCGGTTTATATAGTGCCAGGTGGCTGGATAAGACTGCTTTGCGGCCTGCCCACAGGTATGCGGCGAGATTTTGCTGCACACCGTAGCCATAGGTTAAGCCTGGTTGAGCTTTAGCGCTTCCACACAGACACAATAGTGTCTGATCATGGCTTTTTTAGCGTCAAATGGACATTACTGTGTCTGAAACTGGTTTACAGAAGTTACCAGTTGCTGTGGTAGACCAATATTTAATTTTCGCAATGTAAGGATTATTGCCTGAATGATGAACAACTGTGTCTGTTACTGACCGAAAATGACATATAAATCTGGCCAGCCAGTCCACCAACCTATTGTTTTTACGCCTTTTAAACCCAATCCGATTTCACTCCCCTGGCCGTTTAGTGCACGATCCATCAATCATCTGAATCCTGAAGATTGCAGAGTTTACATATCTTATACGGCACTATTTGCTAAAGTGCCGGTCGTAATAACTACAGTTGTACCGCACCGGGAACCATGGACCGACTTCTTCGCGCGTTACATTCACTCCTGACATGAAGGCGCTATGAAGAAAACCGGGCAGTTCTGTTCCAAACTTTTGCATCCCCGCTACTGGTTTACCTGGTTCGGGCTGGCAGTGCTCTGGCTGCTGGTGCAGCTCCCCTATCCTTTATTAATCCGGCTGGGTGCGACAGCGGGCCGGCTATCACGCCACTTCCTGAAGCGGCGCGAACGCATCACGCGGCGTAACATCGAACTCTGCTTCCCGCACATTAATGAAGCCGAGAAAGAGATGATGATTGCCGGCAATTTTGAGTCGCTGGGCATGGCGCTGGCGGAAACCGGCATCGCCTGGTTCTGGTCCGATGCGCGCGTGCGTCAACTTTTTCAGGTGCACGGCATCGCCAATCTTCAGCATGCGCAGAGCCAGCAGCGCGGCGTGATGGTGATTGGCGTGCACTTTATGTCGCTGGAGCTGGGTGGCCGTATCACCGGACTGTGCCAGCCGATGATGGCGATGTATCGCCCGCACAATAATCAGGCGATGGAGTGGGCGCAAACCAAAGGGCGCATGCGATCCAATAAAGCAATGATTGATCGACGCGATCTGCGCGGCATGGTTCAGGCGCTGAAACAGGGCGAAGCCGTCTGGTTCGCGCCGGATCAGGACTACGGCCCGAAAGGCAGCGTGTTTGCCCCGCTGTTCGCGGTCGAGAAAGCGGCCACCACTAATGGCACCTTTGTGCTGTCGCGGCTGGCGAAACCGGCGATGCTGACCATCGTGCTGATTCGTAATGCGCGCAAAGACGGCTATCAGCTGATCATTCAGCCGCAGCTGGAAAACTACCCGTATGATGATGAAGCGGCCGCCGCGGCGTACATGAATCGGGTGATTGAGAAAGAAATTCTGCGCGCGCCTGAGCAATATCTGTGGCTGCATCGCCGCTTTAAAACCCGTCCGCCAGGCGAAGCTTCACTTTACGTCTAACCGGCGCTCGTGAATGATAGTCCGCACCAAGACGTAACCTGCGGACTATTATAATGGAACACCCTGAGACAGCAGGCTGGCTGCGACCGCTGCACGCCGACCGGCTTACGCCCTACCTGGAAGTTGATGCTGCGCGCCTGCAGCGTAACCTGCAACTGATGCAACAGAAAGCCGATGCCGCCGGCGTCGCGCTGCGTCCCCACATCAAAACTCATAAAAGCGTCTGGATCGCTGAACAGCAGCACCAGCTGGGTGCGCGCGGCATTACCGTGTCGAAACCGAGCGAAGGCGTGGCTTTTGTGCACGGCGGGGTACGCGATGTGCTGCTGGCCTATCCCGTGGTGCACGCCGCCGCGCTGACCGAACTGCTGCAGCTGGCGGCACAGCATCAGGCGCGCATTACCTGCATCGCAGATTGCGCGGCGGGCGTAAGCGCCATCGCCGCCGCCCATCAGCAGCAGCCGGACTGCGCGCTGGCGATCGCCATTAAAGTGGATGTGGGTCTGCATCGCGTTGGCGTCGATCCACATAGTGATAGCGCGCTGACGCTGGCGCGGCAGATTGTCGCCAGCGGATTGCCCTTCGCCGGGCTGATCTCGCATGCGGGTCATGCATACGCTGCGGGTCATGCCACGGCGATAGCTGAGGTGGCGCAGCAGGAGATCGCGCTGATGCGTGACCTGCAACGGCGGCTGCTGGATGCCGGTTTTGCCCCTTGTCCCGTCTCGGTTGGCTCCACGCCCACGGCGCTGGCGGCACCGGTAGCCGCCGGCAGCGATGAAATTCGTCCCGGCAATTATGCCCTGCTGGATCTCACCGCCTGGCGTCTGGGCTTGTGTGATGCGGATGCGCTGGCGTTAACGGTCGTGACGCGCGTGGTGGCCGTTAATCCTTATTACGCCATCATTGATGCCGGATCCAAAATGCTGAGCTCGGACAAAGGCCCGCACGGCACCAATGCCAGCGGTTTCGGCATCGCGGTGGACGAGCATGGCCATCAGTACGAAGTGCAGAAGTTGTCGGAAGAGCACGGCTTTTTAACTTATGGCGAACATGCGCCTGCGGTTGGTGCCCTGCTGCGCATCTTCCCTAATCACAGCTGCGCGGTGGTGGCGCAATCCGATCGCTTCGTGCTGCGTCAGGCCGACGGCAGCGCCGGACTGCATGACATTCAGGGGCGCGGCCGTTTTATCTGACAGAAAACGCTGTTGCAGCACACTTCCGTCACCGGGCCGTTTGCAGTCCGGTGACCTTCAGTTAAGGTGACAGGCGATGTTTCAGGTTTAATTTGTCGTTTACCTGCCCCGCGGAGGCTCCATGCTACCATCTCAGACAGTGACGCTCACCATTCCCCGTAACTGGTTAGATCTGTACGAAACCATCTGGAAACCCGAATGTTTTGCGAAGTGGGCCAGCGGCCTGAGCAGCAGCACGCTGACGCAGGAAGGCCAGTACTGGAAAGCGAAAGGCCCGGAAGGCACAGTGAAGATTCGTTTCACTCCCTATAACCCGTTTGGCGTGATGGATCACTGGATTGACACCGGCAGCGGTAAAGAGATTTATATGCCGATGCGGGTCATTGCCAACGAGCAGGGTGCCGAAGTCGTCATGGTGGTTTATCGCCAGCCGCTGATGTCTGATGAGAAGTTCGCCGGGGATGTTGCCTGGGTAAAACGCGATCTTGAGCGCCTCCTTCATCTGTTAACCCATTAGAATCAATGCATTATCCCACCAGCCACCCTTTATCCTGCGCTGGACGTAATCGTTAAAAAGCAGCATTTTTTTCGCGCAGCGGTGTTTAACTGTTTCACCGCGCGCAAAGCGCATTTTCGCACCATTCACCAGTCTGGCTAAAGCGTCGTAACCGGGAAAATTCCTGGTCATGCCGGGCTGACGAGAGCTGAGTGCTTCTGATTTATCTCTGTTTTTTCCTGTGCGCTGACTTGTTCAACTTTGCAGCGCCATAAAAGGTGGAAAAGGACTTATAAATTGCAAAGGCCAGAACTTATATATTCACATCCATATTCTGAAACCATTTATTCCTGCAGTCGATTTATAGGAGTTTTCTTATGGTGTTAATTTAAATAAAACACGGTATAACTCCTTCACACACAGCAGTACTTAATAATAAAAACAGCAGGGACATAACATGGATCGCTCAACCTATCCTTCGTTATCTGAAAAAGAATTCGTTGAGATTGCCAGACGGATACTGGCCGGGAAATATAATAATGCAAAAGGATTTTATAACGATCTCGCGGATTTCCTCCTGACCGGAGGAGATACCGCGCAGACGCCACAACAATTACGCGCCAGGGGCATCATTTTATTATCAGAGCATCACTTAATTAACAGCATCGCGACGTGGCCGGCACTGAAAGGTATCTCAGGACTGCGACAGGAAGCGCTGCATTGATGTGATCTGTACTCTGGGCCGCCGCCCGGGTGAACCCTTAATTGCACTGGTACATGTACCATAATGAGCAGAGTATGGCGATACGCGAAAGAAATCTGGCCAGCGCCAAATGGTCAGTGTTGTCATCCATAAAAATCGTTGGCATTGGGGTATTACAGCTTTCACTGCTGGCGCAAATCCTGCAGGCAAATGAGCTCAATTTGCTCGCGATTGCCGTAGTGATATTATTAGTGATTGATACATTAGCCGATCGCGGCTTCGGTAACGCACTTATTCGCTATCAAAGTTTAAACAACAGCGAACTCTCGACGCTTTACTGGGGTAACGTATTAAGCGGTTTATTTATTTTTGCCGCGCTGTTTATCGGCAGTGACATTTACAGCCGAATAATGGGACAGCCGGAACTGGCAATTATGCTGGAGATGATTTCCGTTATCTTTATTATTATTCCGCAGGGGCAACACTATCGCGCCATCCTGCAACGGGAAAAACAATTTACGCGCATTGCCTTTACGGAAACGTCTTCCGTGCTGGCAGGGCTGGCGGTCACGCTGTTTACCGTGTGGCTGACGCCGTCAGTGCTGTGCGCCATCTGGGGTTACCTGGCGATGGTTTCCATCAGAATGCTGATCTACTGCTACTACGGACGTCCATGGTTCCAGCCGGAGTACCGTTTTAGCCTGAAAGCTTTCGCCGCAGTGCGAGCAAGAAACGGATAATAACAACAAGTCTGTATGGTGGGCTCTGGGCATCTGCAAGATGCGTTCGCGTGCTGGTTACCAGCACGCTTTTTTCTTTTTATGCTTCCAGTAACTCTTCCAGCGAATGATAAGCCAGCTCGCTCAGCTTGCCATTGCGGTGCAGGCGCAGCCATCCCACCAGCATGCGCAGCTCGTCAATCACCATAAACAGATCGGCCATATCGTTTTTGCTTTTCACCTGCAGGCGGGTAAGCGCATTTAGCTTGTGTGCATTCACCGTTTTATGGCTGATACCGAGCCGGTTACCAATCTGCTCCGTGTTATAGCCCCACGCCAACATCAGCAGCACCCGTAGCTGCCGGTCCGGTAGCAGAATGTCAGCCCCCTCCTGCAACTGCGGTATCCCGCCGGCGATACAGGCCAGCAGGCAACGACACAGCGCGGTGTGTGAGGATTTTAAATCGAGGACGCTGAGTCCGGGCAGATAACGACTGAGAGCGTGCATCATCGGCAACAGACGTCGGGTCAGCACCAGCATCTGCATGGCCGGAAACTGCTGCTGCAGCGCATACAGTACTTTGAAGGTGCCAGCCAGCGGCATATTTTCGTGAAAAATAAATACCAGTAACCGCGGCCGCACTCTTTCACACTGCGAGATGACGGTACTGAGCGACCAGAGTTCATGCACCCGGCAGCCCACCGGTAACGCTGATAGCAGGCTTTCCAGCCCGAGTGCCGCCAGCTTATCGGAGGAGTAGTAGAGGATGTCTTCGCTGTGTTTTTTCATGCCTGTCCAGAGTTGCTGCACGTCGCGCCCGTAAATGATGAGCCTGAATGAGCAGGCATTAATCAGGTACGACACATCATCGGCGAAACTTAAATCAGGGTCGTTCCGCCGTCTCGCATCATTTTTATTGATGCGATAACACCGGCTGATAACTGCAGTTCCTCTGTAACAAGCCCATCAGCAGGCTCACCATCAGGATGGCTAATCCGAAAACATTTTTTTAAGAAATCTCAGTGGTCTACACTCTGGGAAATCTTTAGCCTTGCCGCCAGTTTACTGGAGTGCTCTATGTTATTAACCGTCCTGTACATCATTGGTATTACCGCCGAAGCAATGACCGGTGCGCTGGCGGCAGGCCGACGCAAAATGGACCTGTTCGGCGTCATTATTATTGCGTCGGTCACGGCGATTGGCGGCGGCTCGGTGCGCGATATTCTGCTGGGCCACTATCCGCTCGGCTGGGTGAAACACCCGGAATACATCATGATCGTCGCGGCGGCGGCCGTGGTCACCACCTTTGTCGCGCCGCTGATGAATCATCTGCGTAAAGTGTTTCTGGTGCTGGATGCGCTGGGTCTGGTGGTGTTCTCGATTATCGGTGCACAGGTTGCGCTGGATTCCGGCCATGCGGCGATCATCGCCGCCATCGCCGCAGTCATAACCGGTGTCTTTGGCGGCGTGCTGCGCGATATGTTCTGCAACCGCATTCCGCTGGTGTTCCAGAAAGAGCTGTACGCCGGCATCGCTTTTGCCTCCGGCTGGATGTATATCCTGCTGCTGAAAACACCGCTGGCGCATGAAGTGGTGGTGATCATCACGCTACTGTTCGGCTTCTTCGCCCGCCTGCTGGCGCTGCGCTTCCGCCTCGGTCTGCCGATTTTCAACTACCCCCACCCCGAGCACTGACGGCTGCGCCGGGATATTCTGCTGCTGCAGAAAGTGAATCAGCGACTGCAGGCGCGTATCCTGCAGCATCGTCACCAGCCGCTGTGCCAGTACGCTGCCGATACCCGGCAGCTGCTGCCAGCTGTCGGCTGAACGCGCCAGCAACTGCGACCACTGCGTATCGGGCAACGCCTGTAGCGCCGTGCGCGGCAGCGGTAAGCCCAGCGCGCTGATCCAGCGGCGCAGCGGCTGCTGGCGCGTCAGGTTAAAGCGATGCCAGATCTGCCGGGCGCGTACGGTGGAGATGCCCTGCGCCTGCGCAATCTGCTCTGGCGTGAGCGTCAGCCAGGAGAACAGGTGGCTGATGCTGCCGCCGTCCAGCAGACGCTGCCAGCTACTGCGCTGCATGCCAGCAATATCCAGCACTGACTTGTGACTCAGCCAGCTGAGGCGCGACAGAAACTGCGCGCGACACCCTGCGCTGAAGTGCAGGCAGCTCAGCGGATTGAATGCGTCGTCCTGTGGCGGCAGCGGATAGTCGCGCTGCGCCACGCGCCAGATCACCCGTTCCAGCCGCGGAATACCCAGCCCGGCCAGCGACAGTGTGACCTGATCGCCAGCGATCACATCCCACTGCTTCCAGCGACGCAGCGAGCCCAGATTGACCCGCCGGACTGTTTTATCCTCCAGCTGCACCGGCTGCAGGTTCAGCACCACGGCAATTTTGCCGGTGCGTCCGACGTTGAAATCCACCGACAGCACTTCGCTGCTGACTTCGGCAGGCTGATATTTCCACGCGGCCGACCAGCTGCCCTGCCCGGGCTGCCAGTCGCGTCCGACGCGCTGCGGTGACTGATGAATCACCACACCATCGGTGACAAAAGGCAGCGGCTGGCGATACCAGCGCTCACGCCAGGCCGCGACCTCCTCTTCATTACTGACCTGGCGGCTCCACTGCTGCGTCAGGGCAAAGCCCCACTGCGTAAGCTGCGCCAGCCGCGCCTGCATCATCGGCGGCCCATCCGGCCATGCCCAGATAAACACGCCAATGCGCGACAACAGCGGACTGGCTTCGCGCCGCATCATGGCACCCGCCACCTGGGCGCGCGCATTCTGACCGCCGTCGCGCGCCTGCTGGTGATCGGTCATCGCCAGGAACAGTTCGCCCTGCAATACCACTTCCGCACGGTCAGTCGCGATATGCCGCGGGATCGCCGCAATGTGCGGTGCTTTCGCCAGCCACTGTTCACCGCGCAGTCCGTCGCCCCGGCTGATCAGGCCAGCCAGTTCGCCGTGGCGATACACCAGCGTCACCGCCACGCCATCGACTTTTGGCTGCACCCACAGCGCCGGTTTATCCTGCATCCAGTAGGCCACCGCCAGCTTGTCACGCAGCTTGCGCACACCGGTATGCGCCACCGGATGCAGCGTGCTGCCGTCAGTGCTGAGCTGTGCCGCATAGCCGGGCAACGCCGGCGAGAAGCAGCGCTGCCACTGCTGTAAGCGCTGCTGCAGGCTGTCGTAGTCGGCATCGCTTACCGGGCTTTGCCCCTGACGGTAGTAGGCATCATCCCAGTGGCGCAGCTGGTTGTGCAGCACGCCCATCTCCTGTTCAGCGCGCACCGGTGACCAGTTGGGACAAACCGCCATCCCATTCGCACATCCCGCCAGCAACATCGCACCCAGCCATCTCCATCCTTTCATCGTCGCCTCCTTTTTTGCTGATTGCAGCGTGCCGCGGTGAGTGACACCAGCGTTAAAAAGCCGATTGTGGAGCGAGGCTGACGGGTTTTTGTGCGAATTGCAGAAAGTTGCGCTGCCGCTGGAGGGCGCGCACAGAAAAAGAATTGCCGCGCGCGGGCGGCAAACGCTGCGTGCTGCGCTTAAGCCGTGTATACTGTGCAGGAAATCGACTCCGCTCTTTACTCAATTCAAGATAACCATGGCTCAAGGCACGCTCTATATTGTTTCCGCCCCCAGCGGCGCAGGTAAATCCAGCCTGATTCAGGCGCTGTTAAAGACACAACCGCTGTACGATACGCAGGTGTCTGTTTCTCATACCACCCGCGGCGTGCGCCCCGGCGAAGCGCATGGTGAACACTACTTTTTCGTCTCAAAGCCTGAATTCGAACGCATGATCGCCGAGGATGCTTTCCTTGAGCATGCGGAAGTGTTTGGCAATTATTACGGCACCTCACGCGCGGCGATTGAGCAGGTGCTGGCGACCGGCGTTGACGTGTTTCTCGACATTGACTGGCAGGGCGCACAGCAGATTCGCCAGAGAATGCCGGCCGCCCGCAGTATCTTTGTTCTGCCGCCGTCCACCGAAGAGCTGGATCGCCGCCTGCGCGGCCGCGGTCAGGACAGCGAAGAGGTGATCGCCCGCCGCATGGCGCAGGCAGTGGCAGAAATGAGCCACTATGCCGAATACGATTATTTGATTGTTAATGATGATTTCGATCTGGCGCTGTCGGATCTGAAAACCATTATTCGCGCAGAACGTCTGCGTATGGGTCGCCAGAAAGCGCGACATGATGCTTTAATCAGCAAACTATTGGCAGTCTGAAGTCACTTTCAGTATTATGCCCAGTCATTTCTTCATCATCTGTGGAGTAGCACACCTATGGCACGCGTAACCGTTCAGGACGCAGTAGAGAAAGTTGGTAACCGTTTTGACCTGGTGTTGGTCGCTGCACGTCGTGCACGTCAGATGCAGGTAGGCGGCAAAGATCCGCTGGTTCCGGAAGAGAACGATAAAGCCACGGTTATCGCCCTGCGCGAAATCGAAGAAGGCCTGATCACCAACCAGATTCTGGATGTCCGTGATCGTCAGGAACAGCAAGAGCAGGAAGCCGCTGAGTTACAAGCCGTTACCGCTATCGCTGAAGGTCGTCGTTAACAGCACTCTGCAGGTCAACCTTGTATCTGTTTGAAAGCCTCAATCAGCTGATTGAAAAATACTTGCCTGAGGAGCAAATCAAGCGCCTCAAGCAAGCTTACCTTGTCGCACGTGATGCCCACGAGGGCCAGACACGCTCCAGCGGCGAACCCTATATCACCCATCCCGTTGCGGTTGCCTGCATTCTGGCCGAGATGAAGCTCGACCACGAAACGCTGATGGCGGCGCTGCTGCATGATGTGATTGAGGATACGCCCGCCACCTATCAGGACATGGAACAGCTGTTCGGAAAAAGCGTGGCCGAGCTGGTGGAAGGCGTTTCCAAGCTCGATAAGCTGAAATTCCGCGATAAGAAAGAAGCGCAGGCTGAAAACTTCCGCAAAATGATCATGGCGATGGTGCAGGACATTCGCGTCATCCTGATCAAACTGGCTGACCGCACGCACAACATGCGCACGCTGGGCGCGCTGCGTCCGGATAAAAAACGGCGCATCGCGCTGGAAACGCTGGAAATTTACAGTCCTCTGGCGCACCGCCTAGGTATTCATCACCTGAAAACGGAACTGGAAGAGCTCGGCTTTGAAGCGCTCTATCCAAACCGTTTCCGCGTGATTAAAGAGGTAGTGAAAGCGGCGCGCGGTAACCGTAAAGAGATGATTCAGAAGATCCTGTCGGAAATCGACGGGCGTCTGCAGGAAGCCGGCATTCCGTGCCGCGTCAGCGGACGCGAAAAGCATCTCTATTCGATCTACCGCAAAATGCACCTGAAAGAGCAGCGATTTCACTCGATCATGGATATTTATGCCTTTCGCGTCATCGTGAAAGACCTTGATACCTGCTATCGCGTGCTCGGTCAGATGCACAGCCTGTACAAACCGCGTCCCGGACGCGTGAAAGATTACATCGCCATTCCCAAAGCCAACGGCTATCAGTCACTGCACACCTCGATGATCGGCCCGCACGGCGTGCCGGTTGAGGTACAAATCCGTACCGAAGATATGGATCAGATGGCGGAGATGGGGGTGGCGGCCCACTGGGCTTATAAAGAAGCTGGCGAAAGCGGTACTACCGCGCAAATTCGCGCCCAGCGCTGGCTGCAAAGCCTGCTGGAGCTGCAGCAGAGCGCTGGCAGCTCGTTTGAATTCATCGAGAGCGTAAAATCCGATCTGTTCCCGGATGAGATCTACGTGTTTACGCCGGAAGGCCGCATCGTCGAACTGCCCGCGGGCGCCACGCCGGTGGATTTCGCCTATGCGGTGCACACCGATATCGGCCACGCCTGCGTCGGTGCGCGCGTTGATCGCCAGCCGTATCCGCTGTCGCAGGCGCTGACCAGCGGCCAGACGATTGAAATCATTACCGCCCCTGGCGCCCGGCCAAATGCCGCGTGGCTCAACTTTGTGGTCAGCTCAAAAGCGCGTGCCAAAATTCGCCAGCTGCTGAAAAACCTCAAGCGCGAAGATTCCGTTAACCTCGGCCGTCGTCTGCTGAGCCATGCGCTCGGCGGCAGTAAAAAGCTGGCCGAAATTCCGGCGGAGAATATTCAGCAGGAGCTGGAGCGTATGAAGCTCTCCAGCATCGACGATCTGCTGGCGGAGATTGGCCTCGGCAATGCCATGAGCGTGGTGGTGGCGAAGAACCTGCTGCAATCCGGTAGCGAACCGTCATCTGGCAGCAGTAAGCGCAGCAAAAAGCTGCCAATCAAGGGCGCTGATGGCGTGCTGATTACCTTCGCCAAGTGCTGCCGTCCCATCCCTGGCGACCCGATTGTCGCGCATGTCAGCCCCGGTAAAGGGCTGGTGGTTCATCACGAATCCTGCCGTAACATTCGCGGCTACCAGAAAGAACCGGAAAAATTCATGCCGGTTGAATGGGATAAAGTGACCGATCAGGAGTTTGTCGCCGAGATTAAGGTGGATATGTTTAACCACCAGGGCGCGCTGGCCAACCTGACCGCGGCAATCAATACCGCAGGTTCGAATATTCAAAGCCTCAATACCGAAGAGCGTGACGGTCGCGTTTACAGCGCCTTCATCCGCCTCACCGCGAACGATCGCGTCCATCTGGCCAATATCATGCGTAAAATCCGCGTGATGCCGGACGTGATTAAAGTTCACCGTAACCGTAATTAGTGCATGAACGCTCAACGTTTTGCTCGTATCCAGGAGATGCTGGCCATGCGCCAGCACGATCTCACCGTCTGCATGGAGCAGGTGCATAAGCCGCACAATGTCTCTGCGGTGATCCGCACCGCCGACGCCGTCGGCATCCACGAAGTGCACGCCGTATGGCCCAGCGTGCGTATGCGCACCATGGTGTCCGCGTCGGCGGGCAGTAACAGTTGGGTGAAGGTGAAAACCCATCGCCACATTGCTGATGCGGTGCGCCATCTGAAAGATCGCGGCATGCAGGTGCTGGCGACCCATCTGTCAGACAAAGCGGTCGATTTCCGCGAGATCGATTACACCAAACCGACCTGTATTTTGATGGGCCAGGAGAAAACCGGCATCACCGCTGAAGCGCTGGCGCTGGCCGACCGCGATATCATCATTCCGATGGTCGGTATGGTGCAGTCGCTGAATGTCTCCGTGGCCTCCGCGCTGATTCTGTATGAAGCCCAGCGTCAGCGGCAAAACGCCGGCATGTATCGCCGCCAGCACAGCCTGCTGGACGAGGATGAGCAGCAGCGCCTGCTGTTTGAGGGCGGTTATCCGGTGCTGGCGCGCGTAGCGAAGCAGAAAGGCCTGCCCTATCCGCACATCAACGCGCAGGGCGAAGTCGAAGCCGATGCCGCCTGGTGGTCCACCATGCAAGCGACGGGTAAAAAATGAAAGGCCGTCTGCTGGATGCCATTCCGCTCAGTACCCTGACCGGCGTCGGCGCCAGCCAGGCGGGTAAGCTGGCGAAACTCGGCCTGTTTACCATTCAGGATCTGCTGCTGCACCTGCCGCTGCGCTACGAAGACCGCACCCAGCTGTACAAAATTAACGATCTGCTGCCCGGCATCTGGGCAACGGTGGAAGGTGAAGTGCTGCACAGCGAAATCACCTTTGGCCGCCGTCGCATGCTGGTATGCCAGATCAGCGACGGCAGCGGCGTGCTGACGATGCGCTTCTTCAACTTCAACGCCGGCATGAAAAACAGCCTGGCGCCGGGCCGTCGCGTCACCGCTTATGGCGAGATCAAACGCGGCCAGCGCGGCGCTGAAATCATTCATCCGGAGTATCGCGTCCAGGGCGAGTTGGGTGGCGTTGAGCTGCAGGAAACCCTGACGCCGGTCTATCCCACCACCGAAGGGATTCGCCAGGCCACGCTGCGTAATCTCACCGATCAGGCACTGACGCTGCTGGAGAGCTGCCCGATTGCCGAGCTGCTGCCGCCGGAATTGAGCGGCGGTCTGATCAGTCTGCCGGAGGCGCTGCGCACCCTGCACCGGCCGCCGCCGGACCTGCGCCTGAGCGAGCTGGAAACCGGCCGTCATCCGGCGCAGAAGCGTCTGATTCTCGAAGAGCTGCTGGCGCACAATCTCAGCATGCTGGCAGTACGCGCCGGCGCTCAGCGCCATCACGCCCTGCCCATGCCGGCACGCCATGAAATGGTGGATAAACTGCTGGCCGCGCTGCCATTCTCGCCCACC
Organism: gamma proteobacterium symbiont of Lampromicra miyakona; assembly: GCF_059730895.1. NCBI lineage: Bacteria > Pseudomonadati > Pseudomonadota > Gammaproteobacteria > gamma proteobacterium symbiont of Lampromicra miyakona. The sequence continues at coordinate 4,097,640 of NZ_AP035932.1, forward strand.
GCGGCGCAGCGGCGCGTTGTCGCAGAGATTGAGCGCGATCTGGCGCACGACTTCCCGATGATGCGCCTGGTGCAGGGTGATGTCGGCTCCGGTAAAACGCTGGTGGCTGCGCTGGCGGCGCTGAATGTGATCGCCCACGGCAAGCAGGTAGCGCTGATGGCGCCGACCGAGCTACTGGCTGAACAGCACGCCAGTAATTTCCGCCAGTGGTTTGCGCCGCTTGGCATAGAGGTTGGCTGGCTGGCCGGAAAGCAGAAAGGCAAAGCGCGCGAAGCGCAGCAGGAGGCGATTGCCAGCGGTCAGGTGGCGATGGTGGTGGGCACGCATGCGCTGTTCCAGGAACAGGTGAAATTCAACGGCATGGCGCTGGTGATCATTGATGAGCAGCACCGTTTCGGCGTGCATCAGCGGCTGGCGCTGTGGGAAAAAGGCGAAGAGCAGGGTTTCCATCCGCATCAGCTGATCATGACCGCCACCCCGATTCCGCGCACCCTGGCGATGACGGCCTACGCCGATCTCGATACCTCAACCATTGACGAACTGCCGCCGGGCCGTACGCCGGTGACCACGGTGGCAATTCCCGATACCCGCCGCAGCGACATCATCACCCGGGTGCAAAGCGCCTGCCATGAAGGCCGTCAGGCCTATTGGGTGTGTACGCTGATCGATGAATCCGACGTGCTGGAAGCGCAGGCGGCGGAAGCCACCTGGCAGGAGCTGAAAGTGGCGCTGCCGGACCTGCAGGTCGGTCTGGTACACGGGCGTATGAAGCCGGCGGAGAAACAGGCGGTAATGGCGGCGTTCAAGGCCAACGAAATCCAGCTGCTGGTGGCTACCACGGTGATTGAGGTTGGCGTGGATGTGCCCAACGCCAGCCTGATGATCATCGAAAACCCGGAACGGCTTGGTCTGGCGCAGCTGCATCAGCTGCGCGGACGCGTTGGCCGCGGTGCCGTCGCCTCACACTGCGTGCTGCTGTATAAAGCGCCGCTGAGTAAAACCGCGCAGAAACGCCTGCAGGTGCTGCGCGACAGCAACGACGGTTTTGTCATCGCCCAGCACGATCTGGAAATTCGCGGTCCGGGTGAACTGCTCGGCACGCGCCAGACCGGCAACGCCGAGTTTAAAGTCGCCGATTTACTGCGCGATCAAAGCATGATTCCGGAAGTTCAGCGCGTGGCGCGCCATATCCACCAGCATTATCCCGAACAGGCTCAGGCGCTGATCGAGCGCTGGCTGCCGGAAACCGAGCGCTACAGCCACGCTTAATCCAGCTGCGGCTGTCGATCCACTGCCATAAAATCCCCGACGAAGCGCTGTAACAGGCGCGTTAACTCAGCGCGCTCTTCAGCTGGCCAGCCAGCGAACAGCTGCTGATAGATCTGGGTGCGCGCCACGTCGACTTTATCCGTCATCGCTTTTCCCGCCGCCGTGATCACCGCCTCATTGATCCGCTTGTCTCTGGCATTTTTCTGCCGCTGCGCCAGCCCCAGCTCTTCCAGCTTCGCCACCTGGCGGCTGACAGTGGTGTAATCGCGCCCGGCGCGATCGGCCAGCTCGACCACGCCGAGGGGACCAAAGCGGCCAATCTGGATCAGCAACGGAAACAGGGCGCGATCCAGCTGGATACCGGACTCTTTTATTAATAATTCATCGCGTTGCGGACGATTAAAGGTGCCGACGATCATCAGCAGCGCGTTGTGCAAATCATCGAAGCCGGCATTATTATGTGTATTTTGCACGCTTTTCATTGACGTCATCCCAGAGCAGGCCTAATGTGTGCATATTACACATATTATCCGATGAACTGAAGGTGAAACATGAAAGCAGCTATTGTCAGTGCCGCAGGTGAGAAACCGGTATGGGGCGATTTCCCGGCACCGCAGGCCGATGAACAGCATGTGGTGGTAACGGTGAAGGCCGCCGCCATCAGCCAGCTGGCGAAAGCGCGAGCTGCCGGCGCCCATTACAGCGCCGATAGCCACTATCCGTTTATCGCCGGTATTGATGGCACCGGCACGCTGAGCAACGGCGATCCGGTCTATTTTCTCGCCTTTAGCGCACCGTGGGGCAGTATGGCGCAGCAGACCCGGGTGCCGGCTGCGGCGGTGGTTGCGCTGCCGCCGACGCTTGATCCGCTGCTGGCTGCGGCAATCGCCAATCCCGGCATGTCCTCGTGGGCCGCACTGACGCGTCGCGCGCAGTTTCAGGCGGGTGAAACCGTGCTGATCAACGGTGCAACCGGCACCTCCGGCGGGCTGGCGGTGCGCATTGCGCGTCACCTCGGTGCCGGGAAAATCATCGCCACCGGCCGTAACCGCGCGGTGCTGGAGCAGCTGCGCACGCAGGGTGCGGATATCATCCTGACGCTGGATGAACTGCCCGGCGCGCTGCCAGCGCTGATGCAGCAGGGCATTGATGTGGTGCTGGATTATCTGTGGGGCCAGAGTGCGCTCGACATCATGCACGCGGCGGTGGCCGGCGGTGAGAAAACGGTGCGCTTCGTGCAGATTGGCTCGCTCAGCGGGCAGGAGATCGCGCTGCACAGTAAACTGCTGCGCTCATCCGGGCTGACGCTGATGGGCAGCGGACTGGGCAGCGTCTCTGACAGCGAACTGATCGCCTGCATTGGTGAGATGCTGAACGCCGCCGCTGAAAGTGACTTCTCCATCGCTTTTCAGCAGCGTCCGCTGAGTGAGGTAGAGCAGGCGTGGCAGCAGGATGACAGCCGCTGCCGCACGGTGTTTACGCTCTAGATCAATCGCAACTAAAAGGGGCATTGCAAACGATTGCTTTCACAACGCAACCGTTTAAAATCGCCCCTTTGTTGTTATTGAGAAGCCACCATGTCCGTCAATACTGCTGAATCCCGCCAGCCTGCCACTGCGCCAGGCGAGAGCAAAAGTGAACTGATTTACCGTCTTGAAGATCGTCCGCCGCTGCCGCAAACGCTGTTTGCCGCCTGCCAGCATCTGCTGGCGATGTTTGTGGCGGTGATTACCCCGGCACTGCTGATCTGCCAGGCGCTCGGCTTACCGGCGCAGGACACGCAGCACATCATCAGCATGTCGCTGTTTGCTTCGGGCGTGGCGTCCATTCTGCAAATCAAAACCTGGGGACCGGTGGGTTCTGGCCTGCTGTCGATTCAGGGCACCAGCTTTAACTTTGTCACGCCGCTGATCATGGGCGGTATGGCGCTGAAAAACGGCGGTGCCGATGTACCGACCATGATGGCGGCGCTGTTTGGTACCCTGATGGTGGCTTCATGTACCGAGATGTTGCTGTCACGCGTGCTGCACCTCGCACGGCGCATCATCACTCCGCTGGTGTCCGGCATTGTGGTGATGATTATCGGTCTGTCGCTGATTCAGGTCGGCCTGACCTCGATTGGCGGTGGCTTCGCCGCCATGAACGATCACAGCTTTGGGGCGCCGAAAAATCTGCTGCTGGCCGGTGCCGTGCTGGTGGTTATCATCCTGCTCAACCGCCAGCGCAACCCTTATCTGCGCGTCGCGTCGCTGGTGATCGCCATGGCAGTGGGTTATGCGCTGGCCTGGGCGCTGGATATGCTGCCCGCTACCTCAGCACCAACCAACCAGGGGCTGCTGACCGTGCCGTCGCCGCTCTATTACGGCCTGGGTTTTGACTGGAATCTGCTGATCCCGCTGATGCTGGTGTTTATGGTGACCTCGCTGGAAACCATCGGCGATATTACCGCCACCTCCGATGTCTCCGAACAGCCGGTCAGCGGTCCGCTGTATATGAAGCGTCTGAAAGGCGGCGTACTGGCCAATGGTCTCAACTCGTTTGTGTCGGCGCTGTTCAACACCTTCCCTAACTCCTGCTTTGGTCAGAACAACGGGGTGATTCAGCTGACCGGCGTGGCCAGCCGCTACGTGGGCTTTGTGGTGGCGCTGATGCTGATCGTACTCGGCCTGTTCCCGGCGGTGAGCGGCTTTGTGCAGCATATTCCGGAACCGGTACTGGGCGGTGCCACCATCGTGATGTTTGGTACCATTGCCGCTTCCGGCGTGCGCATTGTTTCGCGCGAGCCGCTCAATCGCCGTGCCATTATGATCATCGCGCTGTCGCTGGCGGTGGGCCTTGGCGTATCGCAACAGCCGCTGATTCTGCAATTTGCCCCGGACTGGCTGAAAACCCTGCTGTCATCCGGCATCGCCGCCGGGGGTATCACCGCTATCGTGCTTAACCTCGTCTTTCCGCAGGAAAAGTAATGCTGCTGGCAGGCTACGGCCTGCCTGTTATTTATCCGCTTTTTCATCCAGGCTGTTGAGCTGTAACGGTAATTCAGGCATAACAACCACTCACCGGATAAATATCGGGATGGATGGATGCGATGAAATTTTTAGGCAAGTTTTTCCTTACCTTGTTACTGCTGATTCTGCTGGCGCTGGTGGTTCTCTATGTGCTGCTGCAAACCCAGTGGGGCGCAGGCTGGTTTAGCCGTTGGGTAAGCGATAAAACCGCCTGGCATTTGTCGCTGAGTAAGATTGAGCACAACTTCTCCTCGCCTTCCCACATCATCCTGGATGACTTCAGCTTCGGCCACGACGGCCAGCCGGCGGTACTGGTGGCGAAGCGCGTCGATCTCGGTCTGGCACTGGTGCAGTTCAGCGATCCGCTGCATTTCGACAGCATTGAAGTGCGCGACGGCGACATCAACCTCGCTAACCAGTCACCACAAACCACGCTGCCGATTCAGGCCAACCGGCTGCAGCTCAATAATGTGCAGATCGAAAGCCCGCACAGCGCCCTGCCGCTGGCGGCGCAGCGGGTCAACGGCGGCATTGTGCCGTGGAAGCCCACGCCTGACGATATGCTGGGCAGCGATGCGCAGTTCCAGATGAGCGCAGGTGCCATGACGCTGGACGGCGTCGCCGGTAACAACGTGCTGCTGCAGGGCAATATCGCCAAACGCCGGCTGGTGCTGAGCAATATCGGCGCCGATCTGGCGCGCGGCTCAATGACCGGACGGGCCGAGCGCGACGCGCAGGGTAACTGGCAAATCAACCAGCTGCGTCTTAACGATATTCGCCTGCAAACCCAGCAGAGCCTGAGCGAGTTCCTCAGTCCGCTGCGTGACGTGCCTTCGGTGAGCATTAACCGGCTGGATATGACCGATGCGCGCCTGCAGGGCCCGGACTGGGCGGTGACCGATCTCGATCTGACCCTGAAGAACATTACGCTGCGCGGCGATGACTGGCAGAGCGACGACGGTTCGCTGGCCATGAACGCCGGCAACTTTATTAACGGCAGCTTTGAACTCAACGATCCGATCGTCAACGCCGAATTCTCACCGCAGGGCATTCAGCTGACGCAGTTCAGCTCCCGCTGGGTCAACGGCGTGATTCGCGCCAGCGGCAGCTGGACGCGCAGCGACAAGCGCCTGACGCTTGACGATTTAGCCATTGCCGGCCTGGAATACACGCTGCCGCAAAACTGGCGCGATCGCTGGCAGCAGACGCTGCCGGGCTGGCTGGATAGCGTGCTGGTGAAGCGTGCGACCGCTAACCGTAATCTGGTGATTGATATCAATCCGGCCTTCCCGTTCCAGATGACCGCGCTTGATGGTAATGCAGAGAATCTGCTGCTGGCGCGCCAGCATCAATGGGGCATCTGGGCGGGCAAAGCCAGCTTTAACGCGGCGGAAGCCACCTTTAACCGCACCGATTTGCGCCATCCGTCGATTAGCCTGAACGCCAGCGATCGGCAGATTGAGGTCAGCGAGATGAGCGCCTTCAACGGCAGCGGATTACTGGAAGGCACGGCAACCGCAGGGCAGGAAGCACAGCGTCCGTTTACGCTGAACCTGAAAGGCCAGGCGGTGCCGGCAAACGTGCTGCAAAACTGGGGCTGGCCTGCGCTGCCGCTGAGCGGTAGCAGTAATTTGCAGCTGCAGCTGAAGGGCTCGCTCAGCGCGGGCGCACCGTTGCGTGCCAGCGCAGAAGGTAGTTTGTCGGTGACCACGGATACGCAGTCGCTGCAGCAGACGATGCGTGGCGGGCAGGTGCAGTGATTGCATGATCGATCGCGCTAAAAAGCGCGATGCGGGCGAGTCAGGCCATCGCCAATCGCACAATTCTTGTAGCGGCGCGATTTATCGCGCAATAAATTGCGCCGCTACCAAAAATGCAACTGTTGTTGAATGCATTTGAATCTTAGCTGGCAAGCATTACGCCATGCAGAGTGACCCTGTGGTTTTGTTGCGCGCTGCGTGGTTAATTAATGCGCGCGCCTGAACCGCCCTCTTCCAGCGGCCCGTCGGGATCGGCGGGTAACACGATGTAGACACCTTCAAACACCGCGCCCAGTTCATCATCCCCAAACAGCTCCACCTCCATCTGTACGCGTGCTTTTCGTCCGCGCGCCAGCCGGTCGAGATCGCCGCTCAGCGAGCCGAGATCGGCGATGGCGCCGGGCCGTCCGCTGATGGGTTTGCTATAGCGTATATGTGCATCGGCCAGAATAATGGTGCCACCGAGATGGCGTTCGCGCAGCAGCAGCCAGATCAATCCCCAGCCGGTGAGCGTGGCGAGTGAAAACAGGCTGCCGGCAAACAGCGTATGGTGCGGGTTCTGGTTGCCGGCTTCCGGCATGGTGGTAACAAACTTCTGCCCGGTATACTGCAGAATGCGCACGCCCATCTTTTCGCTCAGCGGGATGTGTTCGTACCACGCCTGCTGCAGCTGTCCACACCAGTCGGCGCGATGCAGAATATCATCCAGCGTCACCACCGGTTTAATCATCAGGAAGTGACGCACCGGCGTGGTTTGCGGTGCGGTAATTTCGCCCTGATTGACAAAGCCGAGCTTGGCAAAGAACTCCACCGCATCCTCGCGCGCGCTACAGGTGACGCGTTTGGCCCCTTCCTGGCGCGCCACCGACTCCAGCGTCATCGCCACCAGCGTACCCAGCCCTTTGCCCTGCACCGACGGATGCACCGCCAGAAAGCGGATCGCCGCTTCATTTTCCGCATTGATATACAGCCGGCCCACCGCTACCGGTTTGCCGTGCTCATCCACCACCATCTGGTGATGCGCCAGCGCATCCCAGGCATCACGTTCTGAGCCCTGCGGCTGGCGCAGCGGCTTCCGTAACATTTCCCAGCGGAACTGGTAATACATATCCAGCTCTTCCGCCGTTTGCGGTACGCGAAGATGATACATAAAGTGATTCTCTCGTTCGGAGCTTGCGTGGCTGATCCCTTGCCGCTCGGCTAAAAATCTCACACCTGTAACCAGAAGGTCACCGGACCATCGTTAATCAGCGAAACCTGCATATTGGCGGCGAAGCGCCCGTTGGCGGTGGTGACGCCCAGCGCCCGGCAGCGATCGCTGAAGTCGTGATAGAGGCGCTCGGCTTCCGCCGGGTGCGCGCCGCCAGAGAAAGAGGGACGCATGCCTTTTTGCGTGTCGGCCGCCAGGGTGAATTGCGAAACCACCAGCACGCTACCGCCTGTCTGCTGTACGCTGAGATTCATTTTGTCGTTCTCATCGCCAAAGATGCGGTAGCCCAGCACTTTCTCCGCCAGGCGCTGTGATTTCTGCTCGTCATCGCCCTTTTCCACCCCCAGCAGCACCAGCAGACCGGCGCCAATTTCGCCCACCGTGGCGTTATCCACGCTGACGCTGGCGCGCGTCACACGCTGAATCAAAGCAATCATGTTTCCTCTCGTTCTTTATCGCGTTCCTGCTGTTTTAACTGGCGATAGTCATCCAGCGTGACGGTCACTTCCGCGCCTAACAACACGATACACCAGGTCCAGTAAACCCACAGAAACAGGATGGGGATCACCGCCAGCACGCCGTAAATTAACTGATACGAAGGAAACATCGTAACATAGAGCGCAAAGCCTTTTTTGCCCAGCTCGAACAGCAGACCCGCGACCACCGCACCTATCAACGCATCGCGTCCCGGCACACGCCGCGTCGGCACAATGCTGTATAGCAGCCAGAAGGCGAGAATCGACAAAACCAGCGGGAAGATGCGCAGCGCCTGATCGATCAGGCTGGTGACGCCGGTCACGTTCACCCAGCGCAGCGACAGCAGATAGGAGCTGATGGCCAGACTGGCACCGGCCAGCAGCGGTCCCAGCGTCAGGATCATCCAGTAGACCGCAAAGGAGTAGACCATCGGGCGCGGCTTGTCGCTGCGCCAGATGGCGTTGAGCGCGCTGTCGACCGAGTGCATCAGCAGCAGCGCAGTGACAATCAGCCCGACCGCCCCCACCGCCGTCATTTTGTTGACGTTGGCGACAAACTGATCGAGATAGCGCTGAATCACATCCCCGGCGGCCGGCATGAAGTTAGTGAAGATGAAGTTCTTCAGCTGCACGCTGATGTCGGAGAACACCGGGAAGGCGGCAAACAGCGCGAATACCACGGCAACCAGCGGCACCAGCGCCAGCAGCGACACGTAGGCCAGATTACCGGCCTGCGTGGTCATGTTGTCTTCATCGATGCGGCGCCACAGCAGTTTAATCCACAGGAAAAACGCATGCGCCGAGTGGCGCAGATGAGTTCGCATGGTCACTCAGCGACGGCTCGCAAACCAGTCAGGCACGGTTTTCGCATCTTCGACCAGCACGCTCTCAATGCCCAGCGCGCGCGCCGCATCAACATTGGCCTGGTTGTCATCAAAGAATACCGCCTGATCGGCGGTGAAGCCTTCATGCTCCAGTACATAGTGCCAGATGCGCGCTTCCGGTTTGCGCATGCCGATATCCTGCGACATATAGATGTGGTCGGCAGCCTGTTGCACTTCCGGATACTGCGTTGGCCAGAACTCGAAATGCAGCTGGTTGGTGTTAGACAGAATCACCACGCGCTCGCCGCTGGCGCGCAGCTGGTTCATGATCGCCAGCGTTTCCGGACGCACGCCGACAAACACCGCCTGCCAGCCAGCGGTGAACTGCGGATAGCTCAGGGCAATATCGAGCTGGTCACACAGCCGGGCGGCAAACTCCGGGTCGCTGATTTCGCCCCGCTCGTGCTGCTCGAAGGTCTCGTCCATGCGAAAACGGCTCTGCAGCGTGGCAAGCGGCACGCGTCCCAGATCGCTCCAGACGCCGAGTACCCGATTGAAATCGATATCAACAATCACATTGCCTAAATCAAAGATGTACAGCATGACACCTCTCCTCTACGTTCCCTGGATCATTCACTCTAGCGGTAAAAGGCAAGCCTGAACAGGTACGCTTAGGGGAAATCCGCATTCCGCAAGCGGGGTCTGATTTCGTGCGGGTCGCGCTGCCTCAGACGGCAGGCAAAAAAAAGCCCCGCGGGTGCGGGGCTTATTATCAGACGATTTCGCTTACTCTTTGCTGCCGCGAGACGCGCGTTTGCGATCGTTCTCGGTCAGGTGGCGTTTACGAATACGTACTGACTGCGGCGTCACTTCTACCAGTTCGTCATCATCGATGAACTCGATAGCCTGCTCCAGCGTCATTTTCTGCGGTGGTACCAGGGTGGTAGCTTCGTCAGTACCTGACGCACGCATGTTGGTCAGTTTCTTACCGGTCAGGCAGTTTACGGTCAGGTCGTTAGAACGGCTGTGAATACCGATGATCTGGCCTTCATACACTTCCGCACCGTGACCGAGGAACAGCTTACCGCGATCCTGCAGGCCGAACAGGGCGAAGGCAACCGCTTTACCCTGACCGTTGGAGATCAGCACGCCGTTCTGACGCTGGCCCACTTCGCCCGGACGCACGTCGTCGTAGTGGCTGAAGGTGGAGTACAGCAGACCGGTACCGGAAGTCATAGTCATGAATTCGTTACGGAAGCCAATCAGACCACGGCTTGGGATCACGTAGTCGAGACGTACGCGGCCTTTACCATCCGGATCCATGTTTTTCAGGTCGCCTTTACGCTCACCCATCGCCTGCATCACTGAACCCTGGTGGGTTTCTTCGATGTCGAGGGTAACGTTTTCGAATGGCTCCTGCTTGCGGCCTTCGAATTCACGGAAGATAACTTTCGGACGGGATACCGCCAGCTCGTAGCCTTCACGACGCATGTTCTCGATCAGAACTGACAGGTGCAGCTCACCACGACCGGATACGCGGAATGCATCGGCATCTTCGGTTTCTTCTACGCGCAGCGCTACGTTGTGCACCAGCTCTTTGTTCAGACGCTCAAGGATCTGACGCGACGTCACAAACTTACCTTCTTTACCACAGAACGGTGAGGTGTTGACGTTGAAGAACATGGTTACGGTTGGCTCATCCACGCTCAGCGCTGGCAGCGCTTCCACATTCTGCGTGTCGCAGATGGTGTCGGAGATGTTCAGCTCGCCCAGACCGGTGATAGCGATGATGTCGCCTGCTTCAGCCAGATCGGATTCAATACGCTCCAGACCCAGATGGCCCAGCACTTTACCGACTTTCGCGTTACGGGTTTTCCCTTCGCTGTCGATCACAGTAACCTGCTGGTTTGGCTTCACTTTACCGCGCTTGATGCGGCCGATACCGATTACGCCGAGGTAGTTGTTGTAGTCCAGCTGCGAGATCTGCATCTGCAGTGGAGCTTCAACTTCAACCTGCGGTGGAGAAACGTGGTCGACGATGGCCTGATACAGCGGGGTCATGTCGTCAGCCATGTCGGTGTGATCCAGACCGGCGATACCATTCAGCGCTGACGCATAAATGATCGGGAAATCGAGCTGCTCGTCAGTCGCGTCGAGGTTAACGAACAGGTCAAATACCTGGTCCACAACCCAGTCCGGACGCGCGCCAGGACGGTCAACTTTGTTGATGACTACAATCGGCTTCAAACCGTGGGCAAAGGCTTTCTTGGTTACGAAGCGGGTTTGCGGCATAGGGCCATCCATCGCGTCTACAACCAGCAGCACCGAATCCACCATGGACATGACGCGCTCAACTTCACCACCGAAGTCGGCGTGTCCCGGGGTATCAACGATGTTGATACGGTAGTCGTTCCATTTGATGGCGGTGTTTTTCGCGAGGATGGTAATCCCACGCTCTTTCTCCAAATCGTTGGAGTCCATCACGCGCTCAGTCGCTTCGGTACGGGCATCAAAAGTACCGGACTGTTGCAGCAGTTTGTCAACCAGGGTGGTCTTACCATGGTCAACGTGCGCGATGATGGCGATGTTACGCAAATTTTCGATCACAGCTTTGCCTCAGGCATTATAGAAATAACGCGGTATTGTACACGGATTAAGCGAAAGACTGAACATGATCACAGTTTTCGCCGAAAGATTCTCGCAGTGCGCGTTTTTAGCACCAATAACGGTGCATTAAGCTGCACTTTGATGGCGCTTTGCACCATTTAAGTGCTTACCCCTAAACTGACGGCACTATTTTGGTGCATTCCATCCACGCTGGTGCAGCCGTCGTCTCACCGCAGGGCGCATCACAGCGCCATTTTCACCATTGTAATAAAGTTGGCACAGAATTCGCTTTATATCTTTTAAGCGAAAACGACAGTTGCACAACGGTTGAAGAGCTTGCCGAGATCTTGGTCAGGGGTGGTCAGTAGTCGTGACACATTCCCGGCAACAGAAGTTCTCTCACCACGACGACAAAATGACCATTTCCAGGAGAGTTGAGTATGTCCGCTGAACACGTTCTCTCGATGATGAACGAGCACGAAGTTAAGTTTGTTGACCTGCGTTTTACCGATACCAAAGGTAAAGAACAGCACGTTACTATCCCTGCTCACCAGGTTAACGCTGACTTCTTCGAAGAAGGCAAAATGTTCGATGGCTCTTCCATCGGCGGCTGGAAAGGCATTAACGAATCAGACATGGTGCTGATGCCGGATGCAACAACTGCCGTAATGGATCCGTTCTTCGAAGATCCGACGCTCATCATCCGCTGTGACATTCTCGAGCCAGGCACGCTGCAGGGCTACGATCGCGACCCGCGCTCCATTGCCAAGCGCGCAGAAGAGTTCCTGCGTTCTTCCGGCATCGCCGACACCGTACTGTTCGGACCTGAGCCAGAGTTCTTCCTGTTTGACGACATCCGTTTCGGCTCTTCAACTTCCGGCTCACACGTGGCTATCGACGACATCGAAGCAGCCTGGAACACCGGTAAAGAGTACGAAGGCGGTAACAAAGGTCACCGTCCAGGTCTGAAAGGCGGCTACTTCCCGGTGCCACCGGTTGACTCATCACAGGACATCCGTTCTGCCATGTGTCTGACCATGGAGCAGATGGGTCTGGTGGTAGAAGCGCATCACCACGAAGTGGCTACTGCTGGTCAGAACGAAGTGGCTACCCGCTTCAACACCATGACCAAGAAAGCTGACGAAATTCAGATCTACAAATATGTCGTGCACAACGTCGCGCACGCCTACGGCAAAACGGCTACCTTTATGCCGAAGCCAATGTTTGGCGACAACGGTTCCGGTATGCACTGCCACATGTCACTGTCTAAAGGCGGCGTAAACCTGTTCTCTGGCGACAAATACGGCGGCCTGTCTGAAACTGCCCTGTTCTACATCGGCGGTATCATCAAGCACGCTAAAGCCATCAACGCCCTGGCGAACCCGACCACCAACTCATATAAGCGTCTGGTCCCAGGCTACGAAGCACCGGTCATGCTGGCTTACTCAGCACGTAACCGTTCTGCCTCTATCCGTATCCCGGTGGTGGCCAGCCCGAAAGCACGTCGTATCGAAGCGCGCTTCCCGGATCCAGCGGCTAACCCATACCTGGCGTTCACCGCACTGCTGATGGCCGGCCTCGACGGCGTGATCAACAAGATCCACCCTGGCGATGCGATGGACAAAAACCTGTACGACCTGCCGCCGGAAGAAGAAGCTGAGATTCCAAAAGTGGCCGGTTCACTGGAAGAAGCGCTGAACGCACTGAACGAAGACCGCGAGTTCCTGACCCGTGGCGGCGTGTTCACCGACGACGCTATCGATGCTTACATCGAACTGCGTAAAGCTGACAACGACCGCGTACGCATGACGCCGCACCCGGTTGAGTTCGAACTGTACTACAGCGTTTAATCCTTAAAAGATTCGCGCAGATGCACCGTAGCCGCCAGCGCCGCGACGGTGCTAATCCTGGCGCTGAAGATTTTTTGTTGCCGTGGAAACTTTAGCCCATCTCCGGATGGGCTTTTTTCACCGCGAATTCATCGTTCGACGAATAGATTTGCGTCCCCAAAGGCTATAATGCACTAATTTAGTGCAGAGGAACGCTGTATGGCAACTGGCACGCTGCCCGACGCGGGGCAGATTCTCAACTCCCTGATCAACAGTATTTTGCTGGTCGATAACGATCTGGTTATCCACTACGCCAACCCGGCGGCCCAGCAATTACTGGCGCAAAGCTCACGAAAATTGTTCGGCACGCCCTTACCGGAACTTACCGGCTATTTTTCGCTGAACATTGAGGTAATGAGCGAGAGTTTAGGGGCAGGCCAGGGCTTTACCGATAGCGAAGTCACGTTAGTGGTGGATGGCCGCGCGCACATTATGTCGCTCACGGCACAGCGTCTACCCGACGGATTTATTCTGCTGGAAATGGCGCCGATGGATAATCAGCGTCGTCTCAGCCAGGAGCAAATTCAGCATGCCCAGCAGGTTGCCGCGCGCGATCTGGTACGCGGCCTGGCGCACGAAATTAAAAACCCGCTCGGCGGATTGCGCGGCGCGGCGCAGCTGTTATCGCGCGCCCTGCCCGATCCGGCGCTGAATGAATATACCAAAGTGATTATTGAGCAGGCCGACCGGCTGCGTAACCTGGTCGACCGCCTGCTGGGTCCGCAGCAGCCCGGACTGCACGTGACCCAGAGCATCCATCAGGTGGCTGAACGTGTGGTTAACCTGGTGTCGATGGAGCTGCCGGAAAACGTCTCGCTGGTGCGTGATTATGACCCCAGCCTGCCGGAGCTGCCGCACGATCCGGACCAGATTGAGCAGGTGCTGCTCAACGTGGTGCGTAACGCGCTGCAGGCGCTGGGCGAAGCGGGCGGCACCATTGTCATCCGCACCCGTACCGCGTTTCAGCTGACGTTACACGGCACGCGTTACCGGCTGGTGGCGCGTATCGACATTGAAGATGATGGCCCGGGCATTCCGGCCCAGCTGCAGGATACGCTGTTCTATCCGATGGTCAGCGGACGCGAAGGCGGCACCGGTTTAGGTCTCTCTATCGCCCGCAGCCTGATCGATCAGCATTCGGGAAAAATTGAATTTAACAGTTGGCCAGGCCACACCGAATTCTCGGTTTACCTGCCTATTCGCCAGTGAGGTTTCTATGCAACGAGGGATAGTCTGGATCGTCGATGACGATAGCTCCATCCGCTGGGTGCTTGAACGTGCGCTCACTGGAGCCGGTTTAAGCTGCGCCACCTTTGACAGCGGCAACGAGGTGCTGGATGCGCTCTCGACCAAAACCCCGGACGTATTATTGTCGGATATTCGTATGCCAGGCATGGATGGTCTGGCGCTGCTGAAGCAGATCAAACAGCGTCATCCGATGCTGCCGGTCATCATTATGACCGCGCATTCGGACCTCGACGCGGCGGTCAGCGCTTATCAGCAGGGCGCATTTGATTACCTGCCTAAGCCGTTTGATATTGATGAAGCGGTCGCGCTGGTAGAGCGTGCCATCAGTCACTATCAGGAGCAGCAGCAGCCGCGCAATCAGCCGGTAAGCGGCCCGACCACCGATATCATCGGCGAAGCGCCGGCGATGCAGGATGTCTTCCGCATCATCGGCCGTCTGTCGCGTTCGTCGATCAGCGTGCTGATCAACGGCGAGTCCGGTACCGGTAAAGAGCTGGTCGCGCATGCGCTGCATCGCCACAGCCCGCGCGCCAAATCCCCGTTTATCGCGCTGAATATGGCGGCGATCCCGAAGGATTTGATCGAATCGGAGCTGTTTGGCCACGAGAAAGGCGCGTTTACCGGCGCGAACCAGATTCGTCAGGGCCGCTTTGAGCAGGCCGATGGCGGCACGCTGTTTCTCGACGAAATCGGCGATATGCCGCTTGATGTGCAGACGCGCCTGCTGCGCGTGCTGGCCGATGGCCAGTTCTATCGTGTTGGTGGCTATGCGCCGGTCAAAGTGGATGTGCGCATCATCGCCGCTACCCACCAGAATCTGGAGCTGCGCGTGCAGGAAGGCAAATTCCGTGAGGACCTGTTCCATCGCCTCAACGTGATTCGCGTGCATCTGCCGCCGCTGCGTGAACGTCGTGAGGATATCCCGCGTCTGGCGCGCTACTTCCTGCAGGTCGCAGCGCGTGAGCTGGGCGTGGAAGCGAAAATTCTGCATCCGGAGACTGAAGCCGCGCTGACGCGACTGCACTGGTCGGGTAACGTGCGCCAGCTGGAGAACACCTGCCGCTGGCTGACGGTGATGGCCGCGGGCCAGGAAGTGCTGATTCAGGATCTGCCGCCGGAGCTGTTTGAGTCGAGTACGCCGGAAAATCCGGTGCAGTCGCTGCCGGACAGCTGGGCAACGCTGCTGGCGCAGTGGGCAGACCGCGCGCTGCGTTCCGGTCATCAGAACCTGCTGTCAGAAGCACAGCCGGAGATGGAGCGTACGCTGCTGACCACTGCGCTGCGTCATACGCAGGGCCACAAGCAGGAAGCGGCACGTTTACTGGGCTGGGGCCGCAATACGCTCACGCGTAAACTGAAAGAACTGGGCATGGAATAACGCGGAAAAGTGTAAAAGGGTTATTTATTGCACACTTTCTGCGCGTAACATCTGTACAGACCGGTGCCGTTCAGTATCATACTGGCGGCAATCGGGAGAGGCTAACATGTTGCAATCTGTCATCCAGCTGATCGCGCATAACGTGGCGGCAATCGGTAATGCTGTGACTCACTCACCGCAAACCGCGCTGGCCGCCGTGGTCTGCGCCATCAGCGTCAGTCTGTTCAGTTAACATAAAGGGAGCGCTGGCTCCCTTTATGCTTAAATTACCCGCGAAAATTGCTGCATCCGTGCTTTCTGCCGCAGATAGCGGTCAAAGCACATGCAGATGTTGCGAATCAGCAGACGGCCAATGCCGGTGACCTGCAGCCGGCGCTCACCGATCTCAAGCAAGCCGTCCGCCACCAGCGGCGCCAGCAGCGCTAAATCCTCAGCAAAATAGCGTTCAAACACCACTGGCCACCGGGCTTCGATGTCGGCAAAATCCAGCGCAAAGTTACAGATCAGCGCTTTAATCACATCCCGCCGCAGACAATCATCCTCGCTCAGGGTTAAACCGCGCCACAGCGCATGGCCCTGCTGCTCAACGCTGGCATACCAGGCTTTTAACTCTTTCTGATTCTGCGCATAGCTGTCGCCCAGCATGCTGATGGCCGAAACGCCCAGTCCGAGCAGTTCGGTTTCGCCCTGCGTGGTGTAACCCTGGAAATTGCGATGCAGTACGCCGGCGCGCTGTGCCACCGCCAGTTCATCATCCGGTTTGGCAAAGTGGTCCATGCCAATAAACTGGTAACCCGCACCGGTCAGCGTCGCAATGGTTTGCTGCAGGATTTGCAGCTTCTGCGCCGCCGTCGGCAGCTCCTCATCTTTGATTTTGCGCTGAGCGGCAAACAGCGCAGGCATGTGCGCATAGTTGAAGACGCTGAGGCGATCCGGATTGAGCGCAATCACCCGCTGCAGCGTAAAGGCAAAGCTCTCTGGCGTCTGCAGCGGCAGGCCGTAGATTAAATCCAGACTGACTGAGCGGAATCCCTGCGCGCGGGCACGCTGCACCAGGGCGAAAATGGTCTCTTCATCCTGAACGCGGTTGACCCGCTCCTGCACCGCCTTGTTGAAATCCTGCACGCCCATGCTCAGGCGATTAAAGCCCTCCGCACGCAGGTGATCGATCATCTCCAGCTCAATTTCACGCGGATCGACCTCGATCGACATCTCCACATCGTCGGTAATATCAAAATGGCTGCGCAGCAGCGCCACCAGCCGGCTGACCTGCTGTTGATTGAGGAAGGTTGGCGTGCCGCCGCCCCAGTGCAGCTGCGTAACGCGACGGCCAGCAAACAGCGGCGCGCGCTGACGAATCTCCTGCGCCAGCACGTCAAGATAGCGATCGGCCTTGTGCAGCTGGCGCGTCACGATTTTATTGCAGCCGCAGAAGTAGCACAGACGATGGCAGAACGGGATGTGCACGTACAGCGACAGCGCGCGCTCGGGATAGCGCTCAACCGCGCGCTGAAAATCGCTCGCGCCAAAGCTTTCACTGAATTCCAGCGCGGTGGGATAGGAGGTATAACGCGGACCGGCGTAATTGTATTTTTCGATGAGCCGCTGATCCCACTCAATCTGCTGCGATGACATGCTCACTCCTTACGGTGACGTCGTCTGAGGGCGGGTCGCGTGGCAGAAGAGGAGACGAAGCGCTGGGCGGAACGCCGCCGTAAGCGCGATTTCAGCCGCGACAGGCGGCGTAGTTTAAACAATAACCACAGCAGATAACATGTCAGCAGCAGCGCTAAAATTGATCCAGGCCAAAACATAGGTGAATACCTGTTTAGCGCGGCATGCGCAAAGCCGCATGCCGATCAAAAATGGCGGTTAGTGGCCCTTAAGCAGGCGCATCATATCCTCTTCTGCCTGCTCATCTTCGGCGTCGTCGTCCAGCGCAATGCCCAGCGTTTCCATCAGCTCGTCGATGCGATCCAGCGTCTCATCCAGCCACGCCTGATCTTCTGCGCTCAGGGTTTCGCCGCTCTCAAGGCGATCGAGCAGCGTGTCGAGACGCTCATCGTTCTCCAGCTTCGCCAGCTCTTCCTGCGGCGTCAGACGCACTTTTTCGGCTTTGGGCTTTGGCTTCGCCACTTTCTTCTCGGGCAGGGTTTTGCCGTCCGCCACCAGCGCGACCGGCTTTTTGCTGCCCACGCGCGGATCGGCGCTCTTTTTGCTGTGCCCTTTACCGGCGCTTTGCGTTTCCGGGTTGGCGCGGCTGCCGGATTTGTGGCCGCTGTGCTTTTTATCGCGCTTGCGATCGCGGGCTTCCTGGTTCAGTTCTTCACGCGATTTGCGTTTCGCTTTAGCAGCAGGTTTGCCACGCTGGGCTGGTGCAGGTTGCTTCATGTGTTCGGTCTCGGCGATGCCTGGTGAGTTCAGTATAGAATTGCGGCGAAATCTAGCAGAAAGATGACAAAGAAAAAAGGCGATAGCCTGTGCTATCGCCTTATTTCGCACCTTCATATGAAGGAAACACGCGTCAAATCCTTTACGGCTCACAACGTCCCGGTTGCTCCATCGCCACATCGCTCCTGCGAGTAATCCCTGTCCCTGTCCGATTCCTGCCTGAATCGCTCTCCTGCCATGCTCGCGGTCATCCCCGACGCTCCTGAGCTCATCATCCTGATGGGTGCTGCCGTGCACTGACAACAAATGTAGACCAAACAGTAAATTGAACAAGTGAGACTTGTCTCTAATTTAGAGCGGTCTTTTTCATATTTAGCGTAAGACCATGAAAATAAACAGTAATATAATGAATGAATGTTGCATGAATCCGTCATCACTGGTAGCAGTTAGCGGCGATCTCTTACAAAATGGCGCGTTAAGACGCCTGTCGGGCACTTTTGCGCCATAACAGGTATAATCAGCGCCATTGCCCGATCATTCTGCTGGAGTTTTACATTGTCTGCTTTGAACTATCACGTCACCCATTTCATGCTCAGCGCGCCGGATATTCGTCATCTACCGGCGGATACGGGCATTGAAGTTGCCTTTGCCGGGCGCTCAAATGCAGGCAAATCCAGCGCGCTGAATACCCTGACCAACCAGAAAAGCCTGGCGCGTACCAGTAAAACACCAGGCCGCACGCAGCTGATTAACCTGTTTGAAGTGGTGGAAGGCAAACGCCTGGTGGATTTACCAGGTTACGGTTATGCGGAAGTCCCGGAAGAGATGAAGCGTAAATGGCAGCGCGCGTTGGGTGAATATTTGCAGAAACGTCAGGCCCTGAAAGGACTGGTGGTACTGATGGATATCCGCCATCCGCTTAAAGATCTCGATCAGCAAATGGTTGAATGGGCGGTGCAGAGCGGTATTCCGGTTATGATTCTGCTGACTAAAGCCGACAAGCTGGCTTCCGGTGCCCGTAAAGCGCAGCTGAACATGGTGCGTGAGGCATCGCTGGCATTTATGGGCGATGTCCAGGTCGAGATGTTCTCATCGCTGAAAAAACTGGGCGTCGATAAGCTGCGTCAGAAACTTGATACCTGGTTTAGCGAGCTGACTCCGGCGCAGGAAGGCGACGGTGAAGCGCTGTCAGAGTAGCGCCTGAGCGGACCTTTGCGTCCGCTTTTTTTCAGAAAAAGCCCAATAAAAAACGCCCCAGTCATAAATGACTGGGGCGGCTAATATTCAGCCAAATCCGATTACGTGAAGTAAAAGGTCTGAAAGATAGAACATCTTACCTCTGTACCCTACGCGATGAACTTTACCCGATTTTTTCTGACCAACAAAGGGTTTTTTGTTGTTAAGTTTCAGAATTCGACATCTTTTTTACCAGCTTCGTCACATTTTCGTGCAGGGCATGTAGTTTAATTACCAAAAAAATGCTTAGCCGATAAGCAGTTACTTAACCTGTATTTTACCGGCAGTTTTGATGACCGGCTGAACCGATTAAGTAAACTTTTTTCTTATGACGCTGCCCGCCACCAGCATCTGTGGCGGGCAGCAGGCCCTTAGTGCGCCTGATCCCAGTTATCGCCGGTTCCCACTTCAACCTGCAGCGGTACATCCAGCTTCATGCTGTTCTCCATCAGTTCGCGGATCGTCTGGCTGGCACCTGCGACGGCGTCTTTGTGGATCTCAAATACCAGTTCATCGTGTACCTGCATGATCATTTTCACCTCATCACTGTTCTGCTGCAGCAGCCAGCCGTCAACGGCGATCATGGCACGTTTGATGATGTCCGCCGCGGTGCCCTGCATCGGTGCGTTGATCGCCGCACGTTCGGCAGCTTTACGGCGAATGGCATTGCTGGAGTTGATGTCCGGCAGCCACAGACGACGACCATCCAGCGTCTCGACGTATCCCTTATCCGCGGCTTGCGCGCGCGTCGCTTCCATATAACGCAGCACGCCCGGATAGCGCTCAAAGTAGAGATCCATGTACTTCTTCGCTTCGCCGGCACCAATGTTCAGCTGACGCGACAAACCAAATGCGCTCATGCCATAAATCAGTCCGAAGTTGATTGCTTTCGCACTGCGGCGCTGCTCACCGGAAACCTTGCTCAGCGCCACACCAAACACTTCAGACGCCGTGGCGCGGTGGATATCCTCACCCTGCGCAAACGCATCCAGCAGGCCTTTGTCCTGCGACAGGTGCGCCATAATTCGCAGCTCAATCTGCGAATAGTCGGCAGCCACGATGCGCTTATCCGCGCCCGCAATAAACGCCTGACGGATGCGCCGTCCTTCTTCGTTGCGCACCGGAATGTTTTGCAGGTTCGGGTCGGTCGAGGAGAGTCGTCCGGTGGCCGTCACCGCCTGGTGATAAGAGGTGTGTACCCGGCCGGTGATCGGATTGATCATCTGCGGCAGCTTATCGGTGTAAGTGGATTTCAGCTTCGACAGGCCGCGATGCTCAAGAATCACTTTCGGCAGCGGATAGTCGAGCGCCAGCTCAGCCAGCACTTCTTCACTGGTCGACGGCGCGCCGCCCGGCGTTTTCTTCGTCGGCTTAATCCCCTGCTTCTCAAACAGAATGGTTTGCAGCTGTTTGGTGGAGGAGAGGTTGAAAGGCTCGCCGGCCAGCTCATGCGCCTTCTGCTCCAGCTCGGCCAGACGCGTGGTCAGCTCCTGCGAATGTTTCGCGAGGATGTTCTGATCGATCAGCACACCGTTGCGCTCTACGCGGGAAATGACCGTCACCAGCGGCATTTCAATCGCCTCGAATACCTGTTTCGGACCAGCTTCCTGCTCCAGCTTCGGCCACATCTGCAAGTGCAGCTGCAGCGTGACGTCAGCGTCTTCTGCCGCATAGTGCGCCGCCTGCTCAAGCGCGATCTGATTGAAGGTGAGCTGATTTTTACCTTTACCGGCGATTTCTTCGAAAGTGACGGTTTTGTGGTTAAGCCAGCGGGCCGCCAGGCTGTCCATATCATGCTTGCCGCCGACGCTGTTCAGGCAGTAAGACTCCAGCATGGTGTCGAATTTGATGCCGTTCAGCTCAATATCGTAATTTTTCAGTACGCCACGATCGTACTTCAGATTCTGCCCGACCTTCGCTGCTTTACTGTCCTCCAGTAGCGGTTTCAGCTGCTTCAGCACCGCGGCGCGGTCCAGCTGCGGTGGTGCGTCAAGATAGTCATGCGCCACCGGCAGGTAAGCGGCCTCGCCCGGTGCTACGGCGAAGGCAATGCCGACAATATTGGCGCTCAGGGTATCCAGCGAATCGGTTTCCAGGTCAAAAGCAAACACGTCGGCGCTTTGCAGTTTTTTCAGCCAGTTGACAAAGGTCGCCTCGTCGAGGATGGTGACATAGCCGTCGGAGGACAGCACGCTGACCGTTTCCGCTGCGGCCACGGCGGGTTCATCCGGCAGCGATTTCTGCGCCTGACTATTGCTCTTTTTACCCTGCAGCCATTTTCCTTCCTGCAGATCGGCTAGCCAGCGTTTGAATTCATAGCGGCTGAACAGCGTCTGCAATGCTTCGACGTCAGGCTCGTTAACCGTCAGCTGCTCGCAGGCCAGCTCCAGTTCCACATCGGTTTTGATGGTCGCCAGCTGGTAGGAGAGAAACGCCACGTCGCGATTCTGCTCCAGCTTCGCCGCCATGGTTTTTGCTCCACGGAAGGAGAGCCCGGCCACTTTATCAAGGTTGTCGTAGATGGATTGCATGCCGCCCAGCCCCTGCAGCAGCGCCTGTGCGGTTTTCTCGCCCACGCCCGGAACGCCCGGGATGTTGTCCGAGCTGTCGCCCATCATGGCGAGGAAATCGATAATCAGCGAAGGCGGTACTCCGTATTTCTGCTCGACTTCTTCCGGACCGAGCACGGTGTTGGTCATGGTGTTAATCAGGGTAATGCCCGGCGTCACCAGCTGCGCCATATCTTTATCGCCGGTGCTGATCAGCACCGCACGCCCCTGCTTTTCCGCTTCCAGCGCCAGCGTGCCGATCACGTCATCGGCTTCCACGCCGGACACCGCCAGCAGCGGCAGCCCCATGGCTTTTACCATCTCGTGCAGCGGCGCGATTTGCGCGCGT
Source organism: gamma proteobacterium symbiont of Lampromicra miyakona (assembly GCF_059730895.1). Taxonomy (NCBI): domain Bacteria; kingdom Pseudomonadati; phylum Pseudomonadota; class Gammaproteobacteria; species gamma proteobacterium symbiont of Lampromicra miyakona. Next base: position 4,119,834 of record NZ_AP035932.1, read on the forward strand.
AAATCGTCCGGCATCGGTGGACGATGCGATTTGTAATTTTCAAACAGCTCATCGCGGAACGTTTTGCCTTTGGCATCGAAGACCACAGCCACATGGCTGGGTTGATACTGCATCAGCAGGCTTTTCAGCATGTTGAGCACACCATACATGGCGCCGGTTGGCTCACCCGCACTGTTGGTCAGCGGCGGAAAGGCATGATATGCACGGTAGAGGTAGGAAGAGCCATCTACCAGAATCAGGGGATTTTCTGCAATTTGCGCCATAGGTTTGTATTTTCTTCGTTGCGATAATCAGGGTTATAAGGATGCCACAACCAGCGAACAATGTTGAAGTAACAGCAGAAAGTGAGGATCTTTTTCGCGGTTACGCGGCGCGGATCGCAAGGATCATCTTGTGGATAACTTTGTGCGTAAAATTCATAACGTATTGTTATTTACGTTAATTGCAATCATTTTACGATTAAAATGTTTTTACAATCAGTCAGTTATAATCTTGCCGTGATACGAAACACCTTTTTAAAAAGGCGATCGTCTATGTGGATATTAAGCGAAAGGGTAATCAAAAAACGCTGGCGGTAAGGGATGTATGGCTTCGTGAATTAAGGATGTGGTGTGGGTTGGTTTCACTGTAGCGGCGGGTGATAACCGCGCCGCTACAGCATAAGCCATCGCGTTTTCAGCGCTTAATTACTTTTTCTCAACCAGGAATTTCACGACGTTGGCATAATCCGCCACGAAGTTATCCATTGAGCTGGTGTCCAGGCCGCCGTTGTTAACCATGTATTTGCCGTTAACGAAAATCGCCGGTACGCCCTGCAGATTAACATCCGAAGCCGCTTTCTGCTGCTGTGCAACCAGCGCCTTCACGGCGAAGCTGTTCCACGCTGCATCGTAATCTTCAGAGGTGATACCCGCTGCTTTAATAAAGGTTTCTTTCAGGCTGGCTGCGTCGGTAATGGTCTGGGTCTTCTGGATGCCGTCGAAAATCGGTGCGGTCACTTTATCTTCCACACCCAGCGCCATTGCCACTGCCCACGCATGCGTGACCACCGGACCGAAGTCGCCGCCGAGGAAATCAACGTGATATTTGGTCACTTTGGTGTCCGCTGGCAGATTCTTTCTCACCGCATCGCTGACGTGGTAAATGCGTTCAAACTGGTAGCAGTGCGGGCAGAAGAAGGAGAAGAATTCCATAACCTGCGGCTCACCGGCGACCGGTTTTGGCAGCGTAACGTACTGTTTGCCGTCGTTGAACTGTGCCGCTGAGGCGCTAAATGCCAGCATCAAACCTACCAGCGCAAACCAAATCTTTTTCATCGTGAGAACATCTCCTGAGTACTTCATTAAAATTGCGGGCTAAGCTGTAACGGCGGTTCGTGTAACAGCCTTTCCTGCTCGATAAATAGTGCAATCTGCCGGCGCCAGAAGTCCTCATCGGTCATCCAGGGGAAGGCGCGCGGAAAAGCGGGATCCTGCCAGCGGCGTACCACCCAGGCCAGATAATAAACCATGCGCATGGCGCGTAAAGACTCAATCAGTGTCAATTCGTGTAAATCGAAATCACCAAATTCGTTATACGCTTCCAGCAAAATATCCCACTGGATCAATTGCTCCTGACGGCTGCCGTTCACCAGCATCCACAAATCCTGCACAGCCGGACCGGTGCGCGCGTCATCGAGATCGACAAACATCGGCCCATCGCACCACAGAATATTGCCGGGATGGCAGTCACCGTGCAGCCGGAGCGGTTGCCACTGGCTGTGCCAGCTCTGCTGCAGCGTGGCGCTGAGTTTATCTAACGCATTCAGTAGCGCATCCTTCAGCGAGGCGGGCACCAGCGCGCTCTGTTCCAGCTGCAGACGTGGCTCAACCACATACTCCTGCAGGCCCAGAGTGGGCCGCTGGCGGAACGGGCTGTGGCGTCCGGTTTGATGGATACGGCCAAGGAAACGTCCCACCCATTCCATCTGCTCTTCATTGTCAGTTTCATACTGCCGGCCACCGAGGCTGGGAAACACCGCGAACATAAAGCCAGCGTGCTGATTGAGCGTATTGCCCTGCAGCGCCAGCGGCGCGGCAACCGGCACTTCATCGTCCAGCAGATCCTGAGCAAAGCGATGCTCTTCAGCGATCTGCGCGGCGCTCCAGCGTTGCGGACGATAGAACTTAGCGACATAGCGTCGCTTATCCTCATCGCTGAACTGATAGACGCGGTTTTCGTAGCTGTTCAGGGCGGTTAAGCCGGACTCGACCCGCAGACCGGCATCCCAGAGCGCATCGAGGATGACGTCGGGATTCAGCGTCTGAAAATTAAAAGCGGCTTCGCTCATCATTGTGCCTGTGTGTTACCTGTGCGTTGAACGCGCAAGGATAACACTACTCATCATCCTTGATCACACCGCGCGCACGTAATAGCGCGCTTTTGAAGTCCACTTCATAATCTTTCTTCAGACCCGGAATCACAGCCTGACTACCGGCATCACGCATTTTGAGATGGTAAATCAATACGTCATCGCTTAATTCACTTAATGGGCCACTGAAACCTGATTCCTGCGCCAGTTTTTGTAAAAATGCCAGCAGGTTGAGATCGGGTTCTTGCTGCCAGGCAGGCTGCAGCAGTTCGAGCAGTTCATTGAGTCGGTGATATTTCATCATTGATTCCTTTGCGCAGGTGGTTCGCTACCGCGAGTTAAGTATCGTCCAGAATAAACAGGGAGACGAAGATGACCGCATTTACCGGTGTGATCCTCGCAGGCGGGCAAGGCAGCCGTATGGGAGGTCAGGATAAGGGCTTGCTGCCATTACAGGGCAAACCGCTTTATCAGCACGTTCTGCAGCGTTTACAGCCGCAGGTCAATATTGTGTTGATTAGCGCCAACCGTAACATTGATCGTTATCAGGCAAGTGGCTGTCAGGTGATTCGTGATTCGCTGCCTGATTATCCCGGTCCGCTGGCAGGCATGCTCAGCGGCCTGCGGCACAGCCAGACCGAATGGGTGGCGTTTTGCGCCTGCGATACGCCGTGGCTACCGCAGGATTTTGTTGCACGGCTGTGGCAGCAGCGTGGTGCAGCCGCCGCCGTGTGGGTGACATCGGGTCAGCGTGATCATCCGGCGCTGGCCCTGGTGCATCGTGCGCTGGCCGATGATCTGGAAGCGTGGCTGCTGCGCGGAGAACGTCGTCTGATGCAGTTCATGCGAGAACATGGCGGACACGGCGTACTGTTTGATGATGATGAAGCCGCCTTCCGCAATATCAATACGCCTGACGATTTGGTTAATGAGGAAAGTGCGTGATGAGTGTGCCGTTACTGGCGGTGGTGGGCTGGAGTGGCACCGGCAAAACCACCCTGTTACAACAGGTGATTCCGCTACTGAGAGCGCAGGGCATTCGCCCCGGGCTGATCAAGCATACCCATCATCAGATGGACATCGATACGCCGGGAAAAGACAGTTATCTGCTGCGCAAAGCGGGAGCCGATCAGGTGATCGTCGCCAGCGAACAACGCTGGGCGTTAATGTGCGAAACGCCGCAGCAGCCGCTTAGTTTAGCGCAGCTGGCAGGCCGTATGGACGCTACATCGCTGGACCTGGTGCTGGTCGAAGGGTTTAAACAGGAACCTGTACCCAGGATGGTGTTGTGGCGGCGCGGCGTTAAGGGGGAAATTGATGAATTGCTGGACGACTGGGTGATTGCCGTAGCGACGGATGAAGCGTTAGCGCTTCAGGTACCGGTGCTGGATATTAATCAGCCTGATCAGGTTGCAGAGTATATTGTTCAATGGCTAAAAAACCGCTAATCACACGGTTTTTGGCGGGAAATTTGCCGGAGTACGGGCGCAAAAAAGCCCCGGACTCTCGTCCGGGGCTTCTTCACTGGTTTGATGCCTGGCAGTTCCCTACTCTCGCATGGGGAGGCCCCACACTACCATCGGCGCTACGGCGTTTCACTTCTGAGTTCGGCATGGGGTCAGGTGGGACCACCGCGCTGTTGCCGCCAGGCAAATTCTGTTTTCGTCCGCGTCTTCCGCGCTCTGACTGCGTTGCCCCGCTCGCGCCGCTCAGTCACATACTCGTGTATGCTCCTTCACGTCGTCTCGCGTGCCGCCTTGTCACAGCACAAAATCCACTGGACGTAATCCGGTGAACAAAGCTGAAAATTCTTTCGGTCTCTCAGACCAAAACGCCTCTGGCGTTGTAAGGTTAAGCCTCACGGGTCATTAGTACCGGTTAGCTCAACGCATCGCTGCGCTTACACACCCGGCCTATCAACGTCGTCGTCTTCAACGTCCCTTCAGGACCCTCAAGGGGTCAGGGAGAACTCATCTCGGGGCAAGTTTCGTGCTTAGATGCTTTCAGCACTTATCTCTTCCGCACTTAGCTACCGGGCAGTGCCATTGGCATGACAACCCGAACACCAGCGGTGCGTTCACTCCGGTCCTCTCGTACTAGGAGCAACCCCCCTCAATTCTCCAGCGCCCACGGCAGATAGGGACCGAACTGTCTCACGACGTTCTAAACCCAGCTCGCGTACCACTTTAAACGGCGAACAGCCGTACCCTTGGGACCTACTTCAGCCCCAGGATGTGATGAGCCGACATCGAGGTGCCAAACACCGCCGTCGATATGAACTCTTGGGCGGTATCAGCCTGTTATCCCCGGAGTACCTTTTATCCGTTGAGCGATGGCCCTTCCATTCAGAACCACCGGATCACTATGACCTGCTTTCGCACCTGCTCGAGCCGTCACTCTCGCAGTCAAGCTGGCTTATGCCATTGCACTAACCTCCTGATGTCCGACCAGGATTAGCCAACCTTCGTGCTCCTCCGTTACGCTTTGGGAGGAGACCGCCCCAGTCAAACTACCCACCAGACACTGTCCGCAGCCCGGATTACGGGCCTACGTTAGAACATCAAACATTAAAGGGTGGTATTTCAAGGTTGGCTCCACGCAGACTGGCGTCCACGCTTCAAAGCCTCCCACCTATCCTACACATCAAGGCTCAATGTTCAGTGTCAAGCTATAGTAAAGGTTCACGGGGTCTTTCCGTCTTGCCGCGGGTACACTGCATCTTCACAGCGATTTCAATTTCACTGAGTCTCGGGTGGAGACAGCCTGGCCATCATTACGCCATTCGTGCAGGTCGGAACTTACCCGACAAGGAATTTCGCTACCTTAGGACCGTTATAGTTACGGCCGCCGTTTACCGGGGCTTCGATCAAGAGCTTCTCCTTGCGGATAACCCCATCAATTAACCTTCCGGCACCGGGCAGGCGTCACACCGTATACGTCCACTTTCGTGTTTGCACAGTGCTGTGTTTTTAATAAACAGTTGCAGCCAGCTGGTATCTTCGACTGGCCTCGGCTCCGGGAGCAAGTCCCTTCACCTACGCGCCAGCGTGCCTTCTCCCGAAGTTACGGCACCATTTTGCCTAGTTCCTTCACCCGAGTTCTCTCAAGCGCCTTGGTATTCTCTACCTGACCACCTGTGTCGGTTTGGGGTACGATTTCGTGTTACCTGGAGCTTAGAGGCTTTTCCTGGAAGCAGGGCATCAGTTACTTCACCGCCGTGGCGGCTCGTCGTCACGCCTCAGTGTTAAAGAAGACCGGATTTGCCTGGTCTTCACACCTGCACGCTTAAACCGGGACAACCGTCGCCCGGATAACCTAGCCTTCTCCGTCCCCCCTTCGCAGTAACACCAAGTACAGGAATATTAACCTGTTTCCCATCGACTACGCTTTTCAGCCTCGCCTTAGGGGTCGACTCACCCTGCCCCGATTAACGTTGGACAGGAACCCTTGGTCTTCCGGCGAGCGGGCTTTTCACCCGCTTTATCGTTACTTATGTCAGCATTCGCACTTCTGATACCTCCAGCATGCCTCACAGCACACCTTCAGCGGCTTACAGAACGCTCCCCTACCCAACAACACATAGTGTCGCTGCCGCAGCTTCGGTGCATGGTTTAGCCCCGTTACATCTTCCGCGCAGGCCGACTCGACCAGTGAGCTATTACGCTTTCTTTAAATGATGGCTGCTTCTAAGCCAACATCCTGGCTGTCTGTGCCTTCCCACATCGTTTCCCACTTAACCATGACTTTGGGACCTTAGCTGGCGGTCTGGGTTGTTTCCCTCTTCACGACGGACGTTAGCACCCGCCGTGTGTCTCCCGTGATAACATTCTCCGGTATTCGCAGTTTGCATCGGGTTGGTAAGCCGGGATGGCCCCCTAGCCGAAACAGTGCTCTACCCCCGGAGATGAGTTCACGAGGCGCTACCTAAATAGCTTTCGGGGAGAACCAGCTATCTCCCGGTTTGATTGGCCTTTCACCCCCAGCCACAAGTCATCCGCTAATTTTTCAACATTAGTCGGTTCGGTCCTCCAGTTAGTGTTACCCAACCTTCAACCTGCCCATGGCTAGATCACCGGGTTTCGGGTCTATACCCTGCAACTTAACGCCCGGTTAAGACTCGGTTTCCCTTCGGCTCCCCTATGCGGTTAACCTTGCTACAGAATATAAGTCGCTGACCCATTATACAAAAGGTACGCAGTCACCTAACAGGTAGGCTCCCACTGCTTGTACGTACACGGTTTCAGGTTCTGTTTCACTCCCCTCGCCGGGGTTCTTTTCGCCTTTCCCTCACGGTACTGGTTCACTATCGGTCAGTCAGGAGTATTTAGCCTTGGAGGATGGTCCCCCCATGTTCAGACAGGATACCACGTGTCCCGCCCTACTCGTCGGACTCACAGCTCATGCATCTTCGTGTACGGGGCTGTCACCCGGTATCGCGCGACTTTCCAGACGCTTCCACTGATGCACAAGCTGATTCAGGTCCTGGGCTGCTCCCCGTTCGCTCGCCGCTACTGGGGGAATCTCGGTTGATTTCTTTTCCTCGGGGTACTTAGATGTTTCAGTTCCCCCGGTTCGCCTCGTTAACCTATGTATTCAGTTAACGATAGTGTGTCGAAACACACTGGGTTTCCCCATTCGGACATCGACGGCTGTAGCGGTTCATATCACCTTACCGTCGCTTTTCGCAGATTAGCACGTCCTTCATCGCCTCTGACTGCCAGGGCATCCACCGTGTACGCTTAGTCGCTTAACCTCACAACCCACAGGCGTTTTGCAACGCTGCGGACTGCAAGCATTTGAGAGACCCGAACGCATCGTGATTCATTTCTTATTACGGAGAAATGAACGCGACGCGTCGTTTCAAATTTTCAGCTTGTTCCGGATTGTTAAAGAGCAATATCTCAAACACGACGTTACCGTCAGTTTTGAGATATTCTGTGGAGACACCTTTCACCTGTCACCAAGCAGTGGCGTCCCCTAGGGGATTCGAACCCCTGTTGCCGCCGTGAAAGGGCGGAGTCCTAACCGCTAGACGAAGGGGACACAAAGTGTCACGACTTCGCAGCCGTCCTGCTCGTTACTTTTCTATCAGACAATCTGTGTGAGCACTTCGCGGGAAGGTATCTTCAGGTAAGGAGGTGATCCAACCGCAGGTTCCCCTACGGTTACCTTGTTACGACTTCACCCCAGTCATGAATCACAAAGTGGTAAGCGCCCTCCCGAAGGTTAAGCTACCTACTTCTTTTGCAACCCACTCCCATGGTGTGACGGGCGGTGTGTACAAGGCCCGGGAACGTATTCACCGTAGCATTCTGATCTACGATTACTAGCGATTCCGACTTCATGGAGTCGAGTTGCAGACTCCAATCCGGACTACGACGCACTTTATGAGGTCCGCTTGCTCTCGCGAGGTCGCTTCTCTTTGTATGCGCCATTGTAGCACGTGTGTAGCCCTGGCCGTAAGGGCCATGATGACTTGACGTCATCCCCACCTTCCTCCGGTTTATCACCGGCAGTCTCCTTTGAGTTCCCGGCCGAGCCGCTGGCAACAAAGGATAAGGGTTGCGCTCGTTGCGGGACTTAACCCAACATTTCACAACACGAGCTGACGACAGCCATGCAGCACCTGTCTCAGAGTTCCCGAAGGCACCAAAGCATCTCTGCTAAGTTCTCTGGATGTCAAGGCCAGGTAAGGTTCTTCGCGTTGCATCGAATTAAACCACATGCTCCACCGCTTGTGCGGGCCCCCGTCAATTCATTTGAGTTTTAACCTTGCGGCCGTACTCCCCAGGCGGTCGACTTAACGCGTTAGCTCCGGAAGCCACGCCTCAAGGGCACAACCTCCAAGTCGACATCGTTTACGGCGTGGACTACCAGGGTATCTAATCCTGTTTGCTCCCCACGCTTTCGCACCTGAGCGTCAGTCTTCGTCCAGGGGGCCGCCTTCGCCACCGGTATTCCTCCAGATCTCTACGCATTTCACCGCTACACCTGGAATTCTACCCCCCTCTACGAGACTCAAGCCTGCCAGTTTCAAATGCAGTTCCCAGGTTAAGCCCGGGGATTTCACATCTGACTTAACAGACCGCCTGCGTGCGCTTTACGCCCAGTAATTCCGATTAACGCTTGCACCCTCCGTATTACCGCGGCTGCTGGCACGGAGTTAGCCGGTGCTTCTTCTGCGGGTAACGTCAATCGGCGAGGTTATTAACCTCACCGCCTTCCTCCCCGCTGAAAGTACTTTACAACCCGAAGGCCTTCTTCATACACGCGGCATGGCTGCATCAGGCTTGCGCCCATTGTGCAATATTCCCCACTGCTGCCTCCCGTAGGAGTCTGGACCGTGTCTCAGTTCCAGTGTGGCTGGTCATCCTCTCAGACCAGCTAGGGATCGTCGCCTAGGTGAGCCATTACCCCACCTACTAGCTAATCCCATCTGGGCACATCCGATGGTGTGAGGCCCGAAGGTCCCCCACTTTGGTCTTGCGACGTTATGCGGTATTAGCTACCGTTTCCAGTAGTTATCCCCCTCCATCGGGCAGTTTCCCAGACATTACTCACCCGTCCGCCACTCGCCACCCAAAGAGCAAGCTCTTCTGTGCTGCCGTTCGACTTGCATGTGTTAGGCCTGCCGCCAGCGTTCAATCTGAGCCATGATCAAACTCTTCAATTTAAAGTTTGATTTGCTGCAACGAGTGCAGCGATGCTCTGTGAATTAAACTTCGTAATGAATTACGTGTTCACTCAGCAAAGACTTGATATTTTTTAAAGCCCGTAGGCTTGTGATATCAATCCTGCGAGTGCCCACACAGATTGTCTGATAAATTGTTAAAGAGCGGTGCGACGCGGCGTTCGGCCTGCTGTCGCGAGGTGGCGTATATTACACTTTCCTCCTTCAGAGTCAAACACTTTTTTCAGCGTTTTTCTCCGGCGGGGTGAATCACTTCACGCCCTGCTGAGCCGCCTGCGTTGCCGCTTTGCCGTCTCAGTGGTGGCGCATTATAGGGAGTTAATCTGAAGTGACAAGCATTTCCTGAAAAAAATTGACCGAAAGCTACTTTTTTATACGAACGCGGTAAAAACAGACATTTCCCGGCCAATAATCAGGCAAATCAGCTCTCACAGCGGCACAAATCAGCGCCATCCTCGCAGCGACCGATGCTATCCTGTTTAACTTACGCTCTTTGCTGACCGATTTTCTTCAAGAAGGATTTTCAATGATTCGCTCCGCGCGCAGTATGGCCGGCCTGCCCTGGATCGCCGCCATGGCGTTTTTTATGCAGGCTCTCGACGCCACCATCCTGAATACCGCGCTTCCCGCCATTGCCACCAGCCTTGAACGTTCCCCACTCGCTATGCAGTCCGCTGTCATCAGTTATACGCTCACGGTCGCGATGTTGATTCCGGTCAGCGGCTGGCTGGCCGATCGCTTTGGCACGCGTAAGGTGTTTATTGTGGCGGTTTCCCTGTTCACGCTTGGCTCACTGGCCTGTGCGCTGTCCGGATCGCTGAGCATGCTGGTGGTTTCGCGCGTGGTGCAAGGCGTTGGCGGAGCAATGATGATGCCGGTAGCGCGTCTGGCGCTGCTGCGCGCCTATCCGCGCAGCGAACTGCTGCCGGTACTCAACTTTGTCACCATGCCCGGCCTGGTCGGACCGATTCTTGGCCCTATGCTCGGCGGTCTGCTGGTCACCTACGCCAGCTGGCACTGGATCTTCCTGATTAATATTCCTATCGGCATCGCCGGCATCTTCTATGCGCGCAAATATATGCCGGACTTCACCACGCCAAAACGCCGCTTCGATTTTGGCGGCTTTATGCTGTTTGGTTTTGGCCTGGTGCTGATTTCCATCGGCATCGAGCTGTTTGGCGAGCGTATCGTATCGCCGTGGCAGGCGGTGCTGGTGCTGTTCAGCGGCGTGGTATTACTGCTGCTCTATATTATGCATGCGCGCCGCCATCCGGCTCCGCTGATTAGTCTGCCGATGTTTAAGACACGTACGTTCTCCGTCGGGATTATCGGTAATATTGCCGCGCGTCTCGGTACTGGCTGTATTCCGTTCCTGATGCCGCTGATGTTACAGGTAGGATTTGGCTATCCGGCGATCATCGCCGGCTGCATGATGGGCCCTACGGCGATAGGCTCGCTGCTGGCTAAATCCACCGTGACTCAGGTGCTGCGCCGCTTTGGCTATCGTAAAACGCTGGTGGGCATTACGGTTATCATCGGCGTGCTGGTCGCCAGCTTCGCGCTGCAGTCGCCGGACGGAAGCATCATCATGTTGCTGGTGGCGCTGTTTGTACTGGGCATGGCGATGTCCACCCAGTTTACCGCCATGAATACCATCACGCTGGCGGATTTGAATGATGAGAACGCCAGCGGCGGCAATAGCGTGCTGGCGGTAACGCAGCAGGTGTCGATCAGTTTTGGCGTGGCGGTCAGCGCCGCCGTGCTGCGCTTTTACCAGGATTTTGAGAGCACCACGGTGCAGCAGTTCCACGCCACCTTCTTTACCATGGGCGTGATTACCGTGCTGTCGGCGCTGGCGTTTCTGATGTTACGGCCGGGTGATGGCCGTAACCTGATCGCCAACCGCGAGAAAACGCGTAAAAGCAGTTAAACCGAACCGCGCTCCACCAGCTCCGGCGTCAGCACCAGTGTTTGCTGGCTGGCGTCGGGATCGCTCATACGATGAATCAGCGTATCAATGGCCAGCTCGCCCAGCTCATCTTTCGGCTGATGAATGGTACTGAGCGGCGGCGTCAGATAGCGCGCCAGCTCAATGTTGTCATAGCCCATCACCGCCATATCCTGCGGCACGCGCAGTCCCGCCTGATACAGGGCGTGATAGACGCCCACCGCCATCGCATCGTTGCTGGTAAACACCGCCTGCGGTGGCGGATCGAGCGCCAGCAGCTGATTCATGGCGTTGAAACCGCCCTGAAATTCGAAATCGCCGTCCACCACATAGCCCGGCGGCACCGCCAGCCCACTGGCAGCCATCGCCTGATGAAAACCGTCCAGACGCAGGCGCGCCGGGGTTTTATCCAGCGGCCCGGCAATACAGGCGATGCGGGTGTAACCGCGGTCAATCAGATACTGCGTGGCCAGTTCGCCGCCCAGCAGCGCGTTATCCTGAATAATATCGCCGCGCCCTTCAAACGGCGCCCAGTCCATCATCACCATCGGCACCGAAGGATAGCGATTAAGGATTTCGGCGGAGGGCAGATGGGTTTCCGTGCACATCATCAGCAGGCCATCCACACGCTTCTGCATCAGCGTTTCAAGGCTGCGATTCATGCGCTCTTCATCGCCTTCGGTATTGCACAGAATCAGGCTGTAGCCGCGTTCATAGCAGCTGTTCTCTACACCGCGCACCACTTCCGAGTAGAACGGGTTGCTGCTGGCGGTCAGTAACATGCCAATGGTGCGCGTTTGCTTGATCTTCAGGCTGCGCGCCAGCGCCGACGGCGCGTAGTTTAATTCGCGAATCGCCTGTTCCACTCTGTCGCGCACCTGTTCGCTAACAAAACGGTTGTTGTTGATAACGTGCGAAACGGTGGAGGTGGAGACGCCCGCCAGACGGGCGACATCTTTCATGGTAGCCAAGCGCTTAACCCTGTTGCTGCAGGAATGCGTCAATCTCAGTGCGCCATGGCACTGAGGGCTGTGCGCCCGGGCGCGTCACGGCAATGGCTGCCGCCGCATGGGCAAAGCGAACCGCATCCTGCATCGCCACGCCTTCCAGCCGCGCGGTAATGAAGGCCCCGTTGAAGGTATCACCGGCAGCGATGGTATCCACCGCCTGCACGCTGAAGCCGGGAATACGCTGTCCCTGGCCCTGCTCGCTGAGCCATACGCCGCGCCGGCCCAGCGTAATCAGTACGGTATCGATGCCTTTGGCGTGCAGCGCCTGGGCTGCCCGCGCCGCGTCGTCGTCGTCGTTGACGGCGATGCCGGTGAGGATTTCCGCTTCGGTTTCATTCGGCGTAATAATGTCGATCAGCGCCAGCAGCTCATCAGAGAGCTGGGTCGCCGGCGCCGGATTGAGGATCACCTGAGTGTGACTGGCGCGCGCGATGCGGGCCGCGGCCAGCACGCTGTCCAGCGGCGACTCCAGCTGCATCAGCAGCGCATCGGCCGAACGAATTACCTGCTGGTGGCGCTCCACACAGGCTGGCGTCAGCGCCGCATTCGCGCCTGAGTAGATGCCAATGTTATTTTCGCCTTCGCCATTCACGAAGATCATCGCCACGCCGGTGGCTTCCTGCGCCACGGTTTCCACCGGAGCGGTATCAATCTGGTCCTGCTGCAGCTGCTGGCGAATACGTTCGCCGATGTCATCTGCACCCACGCAGGCAATAAAAGCAATGTCAGCGCCGGCACGGCCAGCCGCGACGGCCTGGTTGGCCCCTTTACCGCCAAAGGCAACCTGATACTGTTTCCCGATCACCGTTTCACCCGGACGGGGAAAATGGGCGAGGTTGAGGATGTGGTCGGCGTTGATGCTGCCGAGTACCGCCAGTTTTGCGCTTTTGCTCATAGGGAGTTATCCAGGAAGTTGCGCCACCGCGAGGGTGGCGCGTTGCCATGCTTTTCTTTGGGTTTTATTTAGTAACCAGTTTCAGGTCAACCGGGTTGATCGCCTGCACTTTTTCGCCCTTCAGAACTTTATCTGCGGTATCGACGCCAATCATACCAATCTTGTCTGGCATCTGTGCAACGGTCGCGCTGAGTTTACCGGATTCTACCGCCTTCACGCCGTCCGCGGTGCCGTCAAAGCCCACCACCAGCACGTCGGTTTTGCCTGCGGTCTGCAGCGCACGCAGCGCGCCCAGCGCCATTTCGTCGTTCTGGGCAAAGACTGCCTGCACGTCCGGATGCGCCTGCAGCAGGTTCTGCATCACGTTCAGACCTTTCGTACGGTCGAAGTCGGCCGGCTGGCTGGCCAGCACGTTGAATTTGTGCGCGTCAGCGGCCTGCTTAAAGCCTTCGCCACGCTCGCGGGCAGCGGAAGTGCCGGCAATGCCCTGCAGCTCGATGATTTTCGCACCGTCGCCCAGTTTCCTCGCGATGAAATCGCCGGCCATTTTGCCGCCGAAGCGGTTATCAGACGCCACGTGGCTGACAACTTTCCCCTGCGCCGCCATACGGTCCAGCGTAATCACCGGGATGTTCGCCTGGTTAGCCATTTTCACGGCGTTACCGACCGCGTCAGAATCCGTTGGGTTGATCAGCAGCAGTTTGGTGCCGCGCACGGTGAGATCCTGCACGTTTGCCAGCTCTTTTGCCGGGTTGTTCTGTGCGTCGAGCACCACCAGGTTATAGCCCAGCTTATCGGCTTCTTTCTGTGCGCCATCTTTCAGCGACACAAAGAACGGGTTATTCAGCGTTGAGACCACCAGCGCAATCGTATCCTTAGCCATCGCGCCAGCACTGAGGGTGGCGCCAAGGATGACGGCCAATGCAGTTAACTTTTTCATTTCTTTAATCCTGTGTGAAGGTCAGAGTTACTTACTGCTTTTGTTATCCACCAGCACCGCCAGCAGAATGACGACGGCTTTGACAATCATCTGGTAGTAAGACGATACGCCCATCAGGTTGAGGCCGTTATTGAGGAAGCCGAGAATCAGCGCACCGATCAGCGTGCCCATAATGCGCCCTTTACCGCCCGCGAGGCTGGTCCCGCCCAGCACTACTGCGGCAATCGCATCCAGTTCATAACCGGTGCCCGCCGTCGGCTGCGCCGAAGAGAGACGCGCCACTTCGATGGTGCCCGCCAGTGCCGCCAGCAGGCCGCACAGCGAATAGACGATGACTTTAACGCGGTTAACGTTGATGCCGGACAGGCGCGTGGCCGCTTCGTTACCGCCCAGCGCATAGATATAGCGGCCGAGGCGGGTGTGATGCAGCATGTACCACGCCAGCGCGAACACCACTGCCATCAGCCATACCGGCGTCGGAATGCCCAGCGGACGGCCAATGCCGAACCAGCCAAACAGATCGGCGTTATCGCTGAAGCCGGTGTTGATAGGACTGCCGTTGGTGTAAACCATGGTGACGCCGCGCAGCAGCAGCATCATCACCAGCGTAGCGATAAACGCCTGCACCTTGCCGCGTGCCACAATCACACCGGTAATGGCACCAATAAAGGCACCGAGCGCCAGCGATGCCGCTACGGCCACCAGCGCATTGACTTCCAGCCCGACAATCGATGCCGCTACCGCGCCGGTCAGCGCCAGCAGCGAGCCGACCGAAAGGTCGATACCTGAGGTCAGAATCACCAGCGTCATGCCCACCGCCATGATGGCGTTGACCGACGTCTGCTGCAGGATGTTGAACATGTTGGGCAGCGTGAAGAAGTTCGGGCTCTGGCTGGCAACCACGGCGATCAGCACAATCAGCGCGATCAGCGATTTCTGCTCCAGCAGCCAGGCTTTGCTGAACCAGCGACGGCTGGCAGGTAAGGTTTGGGTACTCATACAACTAACTCCTCGCTGTGTTGCTTACCGACCGCCGCTGCCATCAGGGATTCCTGGGTAGCCTGCTCACGGGAAAATTCGCCACTCAGATGGCCTTCATGCATCACCAGAATGCGGTCGCTCATGCCCAGCACTTCCGGCATTTCCGACGACACCAGGATGATGCTCAGCCCTTCGGCTTTAAACTGGTTAATTAACTGATAGATCTCTTTTTTCGCCCCGACATCGACGCCGCGCGTCGGCTCGTCGAGGATCAGCACATCCGGGCGCGTCATCAGACCACGCGCAATCGCCACTTTTTGCTGATTACCGCCGGACAGCAGACCGATCGGCTGCATCATTGACGGCGTTTTCACATTGAACAGGCGGATAAAATCACCCACCGCCAGCTGCTCTTCGGCGTGCTTCAGGCCGCCATCGGCGCGGCTGAAGTAGCGCAGCGCGGTCAGCGACATGTTCTCTTTGACCGACATCCCGAGCACCAGCCCGTCACGCTTACGGTCTTCCGAGATATAGACGATGCCGTTGGCCAGGCCGTCCTGCGGCGAGCGGGTGACAATCTCGCGGCCGTTAAGCGTCACTTTGCCGTGCGTACGCGGCAGCGCGCCGTACAGCACCTTCATTAATTCGGTGCGGCCCGCGCCCATCAGACCGGAGATGCCCAGAATCTCGCCCTTACGCAGGGTAAAGCTGACATCTTCTACGCCCGGTCCGCTAACATGCTCGACCCGCAGCCGCACCTCGCCCGGTGTCTGATCTAGATGCGGATACTGATCCTCAAGCTTGCGGCCGACCATCATTTCGATCAGGCTCTCTTCGCTGAGATCGCCTACCGCGCGCTCGGCAATAAACTGGCCGTCACGGAACACGGTGACGTCATCGCAAATCTCAAAGATCTCTTTCATGCGGTGGGAGATATAAACAATGCCGCAGCCCTGCGCTTTCAGCTCATTGATGACGCGGAACAGCGACAGGGTTTCGGTATCGGTCAGCGCATCGGTCGGTTCATCCATAATGATGACCTGCGACTCGAAGCTGAGTACTTTGGCAATCTCTACCATTTGCTGGTCGCCAATCGACAGATCGCCCACCAGCTTGTGGCTGCTGAAGCGCAGATTGAGGCGCTTTAACAGCGCATCCGCCGCGGCATACATCTGTTTCCAGTCGATGCGGCCAAATCGGTTAACGAATTCACGGCCGAGGAAAATATTCTCCGCGACGGTCAGCTGCGGGATCAGGTTCAGCTCCTGATGGATGATGCCGATGCCGGCTTCCTGAGACGCTTTCGGCCCGGAGAACGTCACTTCTTTGCCCAGCCAGTGCAGCGAACCGGCGTCCATACTGTAGATGCCGGTCAGCACCTTCATCATGGTGGATTTGCCCGCGCCGTTCTCTCCCACTAACGCCATCACGCGCCCGGGATAGACCGCCAGCGACGCGCCGTTGAGCGCCTTCACGCCGGGAAATGATTTTTCAATTCCCCTGAGTTGCAATAACGGTTGCATAGCGGCCTCAGAAAGTGACGCCCGCGCTCAGGATGACATTCGCATACGGAGAGCACTCTCCGCTGCGAATGACCGCCTGACTGCGCTGAGTGTGTTGTTTGAACTGTTCATGGCTGGTGTAACGAACGCTAATCACATTCCCCTGGTGCTGTTGCAAGGCTTCGAGCACGGCGATCAGCTGGCTGTGGAGTTGCGGATTGTGTTGTTGGATCTCTTCCGCTATCAGGGCGCTCTCAACCTGCATCTCCTGCGTGATGACCTCCACCACCTGTAAAAAATCGGGCGTACCGGGCGTCAGCGCCAGATCGATGCGCTGTGGACCGGCCGGGATCGGCAAGCCCGCATCGGCAATCGTCAGCGTATCGGTATGCCCGAGGCGGGCAATCACATGAGAGACTTCAGCGTTTAACAGGCGACCTTTTTTCATTTATTCCACTCCACAGCGAAACGTTTCGCTGTCTGGCAGTGTATTAAATGTACATGGCAACTCAATGACGGCATCACGGAAATGTGATCGCCATCGAAACGTTTCGCCTGGGCCGAGGAAAATTTGAGTTTGGCGGGATGGCGGAGCCCGCGACGTGGCTCCGCAGGGGAGGTTAGGGCAGTTTACGCACCTGTTTAACGTCCAGTTCAATCGAATTGAAATCCTTATCCAGTTCGCCGGTCAGCTCGACCTGATCCTTCGGCGTAATGGTCTGGCCGTTCCAGCGTTTGTGGTCGATCTCCACTTTCATGCTGCCGCTGCTGTCGCGGAACAGATAATCTTCATCGCCGATCTGCTTATCAAGCTGGCCGCGCACGGTGATCCAGCTGTCATCCTTCATCTCTTCGGCCTGTTTTACCGTCACCACACTGCTGTTATCGGCCTTAAAACCGCCGGCTTTAGCCTGAGCGGCTGGCGCGTTCGGGTCGACAAAGCCACCCTGCTGGGCGGCTAACACCGGGGTTGCCGCCAGGGCGATAATGGCTAACAGCGCTGCACTCTTTTTCATTTTTCACCTCATTTCCATGTCTGTGCGGATTACGGGAGCTATTTCACCACAGGGTTCTTAACAGGATCTTAAGGGAAAAAAAGAGGGGAAAAATAAGCCAAAACGGGCGAATGTCGCTGTACAAGCGCGCATCTGCTTCGTATAAACCCCCAGGTAACCGGGAGAAACGCATGCGCATTTTATTAATTGAAGACGATACGCTGATTGGCGATGGCCTGAAGGTCGGCCTGACCAAACTGGGTTTTAGCGTCGACTGGTTTGTCAGTGGCGAAGCCGGATTTCAGGCGCTCAACGCGGCACCGTGGGATGCCGTGGTGCTGGACCTGTCGCTGCCGGAGCGCGACGGGCTGGACATCCTGCGTCAGTGGCGTGAGCAGGGCGCGGATGTCCCGGTGCTGATCCTCACCGCACGCGATGCGCTGGACCAGCGCGTGCAGGGCCTGCAACTCGGTGCCGACGACTATCTGTGTAAGCCGTTTGCGCTGACGGAGGTGGCCGCACGTCTGCAGGCGCTGATTCGTCGCCGTCACGGTCAGCTGCAGCCGGAGCTGCGTCACGGCAGGCTGGTGATGGCTCCCGGCAGCCACAGCGTGATGTTGGATGGCGAACCGCTCAGCCTGAAAAGCCGTGAGCTGGCGCTGCTGGAGCTGTTCCTGCGCAATCCCGGTCGCGTGCTGACGCGCGCGCAGCTGGAGGAGAAACTGTACAGCTGGGACGACGACGTCTCCAGTAACGCAGTCGAAGTGCACATCCATCATCTGCGTAAAAAGCTCGGCAGTCAGTTCATCCGCACCGTGCACGGTATTGGCTACACGCTGGGAGCGGCAGAATGAGTCTGTTCCTGCGACTGGCCATCGGCTTTCTGCTGTTAATTATTCTGTGTGGTGCCAGTGCCACCTTTAGCGCATGGCAGCAGACGCGCGACACCGTCAACGAGCTGTTTGATACCCAGCAGATGCTGTTCGCCAAGCGCCTGCTGGCGCTGGATGCCAGCCGCCTGCAGGCCGCCTCGCTGCCAAAAACCAAAGCGATTTTGCGCCACCATCGCGGCGATCAGGATGACGACGCGCTGGCCTTTGCGCTGTTCAGCGCCGACGGCAAACCGCTGCTTAACGACGGCGAAAACGGTCGCGATTTGCCGTTTACCGCGGATCGTGACGGCTTTCACGATGGTCGCCTGCGCGGCGATGACGATCGCTGGCGGCTGCTGTGGCTGACGTCAGCCGATAAGCAGTGGCGCGTGGTGGTCGGACAGGAGTGGGAATATCGCGATGATATGACGCGCGATCTGGCACTGAGCAGCCTGCTGCCGTGGCTGGTGGCCATGCCGCTGATGCTGCTGTTGCTGCTGGCGCTGGTGTGGTTTGAGCTGCGTCCGCTGAAACGCCTGACCGCATCACTGCAGCAGCGCGCGCCGGATGAGGCTGCGCCGCTGACGCCGCAGCGCCTGCCGCTGGAGGTGAAGCCGCTGGTGGCGGCGCTGAATGGCCTGTTCGCCCGCATGGCGCAGCTGGTCCAGCGCGAACGGCGCTTTACCTCCGATGCGGCGCACGAGCTGCGCAGCCCGCTGGCAGCGCTGCGCGTGCAGAGTGAGGTGATTCAGCTGGCCGGCGATGACGAGGCGATGCGCAACCATGCGCTGCAGCAGCTCGACAGCGGCATCCTGCGTGCCACGCGACTGGTCGATCAGCTGCTGACGCTGTCGCGGGTCGAAGCAGACGATCTGCGCAGCGAATTTCAGCCGGTCCCCCTCGCGCCGTTGCTGCACCAGCTGGTGACCGAACATCAGGCACAGGCGGCAGCGCAGCACACCAGGCTGACGCTGACGGCTGACGCGGAACCGGTGATGAACGGTCATCCACTGCTGCTGGGTTTACTGCTGCGCAATCTGCTGGATAACGCGCTGCGCTACACGCCGTCCGGCAGTGAGATTCAGCTGCGGCTCAGCGCGCGCAGGCTGGAGGTGGTGGATAACGGACCGGGCGTCAGCGCAGAGCAGCTGGCGCGGCTGGGCGAACGCTTCTGGCGACCGCCGGGGCAGGCGCAAACCGGCAGCGGGCTTGGCTTGTCGATTGTGAAAAATGTGGCTCAGCTGCACGGCATCCGGCTGACCTTCAGCGCGGTGCAGCCGCAGGGGCTGCGCGTCACCCTCAGCTGGTGACGCGCGATGCGTCAGATTTCGACCTGAGTACCGAGCTCGATTACCCGGTTAGGCGGAATTTCAAACTGATCCGGCGCGCGCAGGGCGTTGCGCTGCAGCGCAAGGAACAGCTTGCCGCGCAGACGCAGATACCACGGGCGTTTGCCGATGATCAGCGACTCGTGTGACATAAAGAACGAGGTTTCCATCATGCGGCAGTTGAGCCCTTCGAGGCCGCAGCGGTGGAAAATCTCCTCGACGTTCGGCGTTTCACGCCAGCCGTAGCTTGCCACCACGCGCCAGAAGGTGGGCGACAGCTGCTCAATGGTCACGCGACGCACGTTGTGCACATAAGGCGCATCTTCGGTACGCAGCGTCAGCAGCACCACGCGCTCGTGCAGCACCTTGTTGTGCTTCAGGTTATGCAGCATGGCAAAGGGGATGACATTGAGCGCCCGCGACATGTAGACCGCCGTGCCCGGCACGCGCACCGGCGGCGACTTCTCCAGCGAGGCGATCATCGCCTCCAGCGAATTGCCATGCTCATGCATACGACGCAGCAGGCGGAAGCGCTCGCTCTTCCACGTGGTCATCACGATAAACATCATCAGTGCCAGCGTCAGCGGCAGCCAGCCGCCGGAGAACACTTTGACCAGGTTAGCTGAGAACAGCGAAACGTCGATGCACAGCATCGCGATGAGAATCAGCACCACCAGGTAGCGATTCCAGTGCCAGTTCTGAATCGCCACCGTTGAACACAGAATGGCGGTCAGCACCATGGTACCGGTCACCGCAATCCCGTAGGCGGCCGCCAGATTGCTGGAGTGCTCAAAGCCGACGATAACAATCACCACCGAGAAATAGAGCAGCCAGTTGATCACCGGAATATAAATCTGGCCGGATTCCTCTTCGGACGTGTGCACGATGCGCATCGGCGGCAGATAGCCAAGACGCACCGCCTGGCGCGTCAGCGAGAATACGCCGGAGATCACCGCCTGCGAGGCGATCACCGTGGCCAGCGTCGCGAGAATCAGCATCGGAATCAGCGCCCAGTCCGGCGCCAGCAGGAAGAACGGGTTTTTGATGGCCTCCGGATGCTCCAGCAGCAGCGCACCCTGGCCGAAATAGTTGAGCACCAGCGACGGCAGCACCACCACAAACCATGCCAGGCGAATCGGAAACTTACCAAAGTGGCCCATATCGGCATACAGCGCTTCAACGCCGGTGATCGCCAGCACCACCGCGCCCAGCGCGAAGAACGATACCGTTTTGTACTGAATAAAGAAGTGCAGCGCCCAGTACGGGTTCATGGCGTGCAGCACCTCGGGATTATTGATGATACTGCGCGCGCCCAGCACCGCCAGGATGATGAACCACAGCAGCATCACCGGCGCAAACAGCTTACCGACAATGCCGGTGCCGTGTTTCTGAATCACAAACAGCAGCGTCAGTACCGCAATCGCCAGCGGCACAATGTAGCTATCAAGGCTCGGCGCGGCGATCTCCAGCCCTTCTATGGCCGAAAGCACGGATACCGCCGGCGTGATCACCACTTCCCCGTAGAAGAAGCTGCCGCCAATCAGCCCCATGATCACCAGAATCGCCGTGGCGCGCGCGCCGGTATTGCGGCCCGCCAGTGACATCAGCGTCAGGATCCCGCCTTCACCGGCGTTGTCGGCGCGCATCACATAACTGATGTATTTAAGCGAAACCACCAGAATCAGCAGCCAGAAGATCAGCGACAGAAAGCCAAACACCGCCTCGCGTTCCACGCCAAAGCCGAACTGACCAGAGAGACACTCGCGCAGGGTATAGAGCGGGCTGGTGCCGATATCGCCATACACCACGCCGATCGCCGCCAGAGTGACTGCGCCAAGGGACTGTTTCTTATCCGAGCTCATAAGTTGTCTTTTGTTGGAGCCGCGCAGGCCTCAGCCCGGCGCTCAGATCATCAAAAAGCGCACAGTATGCACATATTCCCGAAAAAACCTACTTTTACCGTCTGGCATTACGCCGTCTGTGCAGCGTTTTTTCGCCGAAAATCGGCGCGAAATGCGCTGAAAACCCGCGATTTGCCTCACCTCAACCTTCTGAAACAAAAAAGCTGACGGCTATCAACGCTTTCACGCATGATAAACAGTAGAGTATTGCGCTCGCCAGAATATGACGGCACCAGGATCAGAAGGACAATGATGTGATTATGGCTCAACCCCATCTTTTGGCAGAAAGAATTTCTCGCCTCAGCAATGCCCTGGAGAAAGGGCTGTATGAACGGCATCATGCCATTCGTCTCTGCCTGCTGGCAGCGCTGAGCGGCGAAAGCGTGTTTCTGCTCGGGCCGCCGGGCATCGCCAAGAGCCTGATTGCCCGCCGCCTGAAATACGCCTTCCAGCACGCCCGTGCCTTTGAATACCTGATGACCCGTTTTTCCACGCCTGAAGAGGTGTTTGGCCCGCTGTCGATTCAGGCGCTGAAAGATGAAGGACGCTATCAGCGTCTGACCAAAGGCTATCTGCCGGATGCCGAAATTGTCTTTCTGGATGAGATCTGGAAAGCCGGTCCGGCGATTCTCAATACGCTGCTCACCGCCATCAACGAACGTCGCTTCCGCAACGGCGACAGCGAAGAGCCGATCCCGATGCGTCTGCTGGTCACCGCCTCCAACGAACTGCCGGAAGCCGACAGCGGTCTGGAAGCGCTGTACGACCGTATGCTGATCCGGCTGTGGCTCGACAACGTGCATGAAAAGCAGAACTTCCGCAGCATGCTGACCCACCAGCAGGATGAAAACGCCAACCCGGTGGCGGAATCGCTGTGCATCAGCGATGAAGAGTATCAGCAGTGGCAGAAAGGCATCAGCCAGGTCAGCCTGCCCGATCATGTGTTTGAACTGATCTATCAGCTGCGCCAGCAGCTGGAGAACCTGCCAGAGGCGCCGTATATCTCCGATCGCCGCTGGAAAAAAGCCATCCATCTGCTGCAGGCCAGCGCGTTTTACAGCGGCCGCGTGGCGATTGCCCCGCTTGATCTGATCCTGCTGAAAGATTGCCTGTGGCACGACGTGGCGTCGATGCAGCTGCTGGATCGTGAAATCGATGCGCTGATGACGCAGCACGCGTGGCAGCAGCAGGCGATGCTGCACACGCTGCAGCAGATCAAAGCGCGCCGGCTGGCGCTGCAACAGCAGCAGAGCGTGGCGCAGGCGCTGACGCTGGAGAAGCACAGCGGTATGTTCAGCCGCAAACCGCACTATGAATTACCGGCCTCGATCACGGAGGAACAGCTGACCCTGATGCTGCAACAGCCGCTGACGCTGCACGACATGCAGGTCACGCACGTGGTGGTGGCACGCGATGCGCTCAATCAGTGGCTGCTGAAGGCGGGCGAGATCCGCGGCAAGCTCAACGGTATCGGCTTTGGCCAGACGCTTGACCTGCTGGTGGATGCGCATCACTGTCTGACGCTGCGCGACGTCAGCCTGCAGTCCACGCGCCTGACGCTGCCGGGTGCCGCCAGCAGCAGCGACGTGCCGCAGGAAATCATTGAAGAATACGACGCGCTGGAGGCCCAGCTGCGCGCGCAGCGCACGCTGTTTAGCCAGCACCAGCGCTGCCTGTTTATCAGCGACGACTGGCTGGCACGCGTCGAAACCAGCCTGCAGGATGTGGCGGAACAGCTGAAACAGGCGAGAAAATGATCTCGCTGGAGACGCTCAGCACGCTGCTGTCGATTGGCGAAACCGAGCTGATCGAAGAGCTGATCGTGGCACTGCTGGCCTCGCCGCAGCTGGCGCTGTTCTTTGAAAAATTTCCGCGCCTGAAACAGGCGATGATGGGCGAGCTGCCGCGCTGGCGCGCCGAGATTGCCGCCCAGATGAAAACCACGCCGGTGCCGGACGCGCTGGCACGCGAATTTCAGCTCTTCCAGCAGATGCAGCTGCTT
Organism: gamma proteobacterium symbiont of Lampromicra miyakona; assembly: GCF_059730895.1. Classification (NCBI taxonomy): domain Bacteria; kingdom Pseudomonadati; phylum Pseudomonadota; class Gammaproteobacteria; species gamma proteobacterium symbiont of Lampromicra miyakona. The sequence goes on from NZ_AP035932.1 coordinate 4,143,249, forward strand.
AGCAGCCACGCCTTCAGTGAGCAACTGCCGGCCATCATGACGCAGCTGAAAGCGCTGCCGTCCCCGTTTATCGAAGAAGCCAGCAAACTGCTGCTGCATACCGACAGCGCCCAGCTGAGCAATGCGCAGCACACGCTGTTCCTGCAGCGCTGGCGCCTGAGCCTGACGCTGCAAACCCTGACGCTGAACGAAACCCTGCTGGAAGAGCAGCGGGAACGCCTGATGGCCGAGCTGCAGCAGCGCATGGCCATCAGCGGCCAGCTGGCGCCGATTCTGACCGATGACGACGAAGCCGCCGCCGGACGCTTGTGGGATCTGAGCAAGGCACCGCTGCAGCATGGCGACTATGAGTTGATTGTGCAGTACGGCGATTTCCTCGCCCAGCAGCCGGAACTGATGAAACTGGCGCAGCAGCTGGGACGCAGCCGCGAAGCGAAATCGGTACCGTCACAGGATGCGCCGCTGGAAGCGTTTCATCAGCTGGTGCGCGAGCCGGACAACGTGCCGGAAGAGGTCAGCGGCATCCATCAGAGTGACGATGTGCTGCGTCTGTTGCCGCCGGAGCTGGCGGCGCTGAGCATCAGCGAACTGGAGCTGGAATTTTATCGCCGGCTGGTGGAGAAACGCCTGCTGACCTACCGGTTAAAGGGCGATGCCTGGCACGAGAAAGTGACGCTGCGCCCGGCCAGCCATCAGCAGCACGAAGCGCAGCCGCGCGGCCCGTTCATCGTCTGCGTGGATACCTCTGGTTCGATGGGCGGTTTCAATGAACGCTGCGCCAAAGCGTTTTGTCTGGCGCTGCTGAAGGTGGCGCTGGCCGACAGGCGGCGCTGCTACATCATGCTGTTTGCTCACGAAGTGATTGGCTACGAGCTGACCGCTGATAACGGCATCGAGCAGGCAATCCGTTTTCTCAGCCAGCGTTTTCGCGGCGGCACCGATCTGGCCGCCTGCCTGTCTGCGGTGGTCACGCGTATGGAGGGCAGTCAGTGGCAGGAAGCCGATGCGGTGATCGTTTCCGATTTTATCGCCCAGCGTCTGCCGGACGACATCGTCAGCACCATTAAACAGCGCCAGCGTCACCATCAGCAACGCTTCCACGCCGTGGCGATGTCGGCGCACGGCAAACCCGGCATTCTGCGCATTTTCGATCACATCTGGCGCTTCGATACCGGCCTGAAAAGCCGCCTGCTGCGCCGCTGGAAACGCTAATTCATCAGGCAGAAATGCTAATTTGCTATAGTGAATTACCCGCTGTGTTTAATCAGCTTACGGAGTTCACTGTGACAACCGCTCATCTTCACGATCAATTGCCTGCGCCCACCCGCACCGTCCGGCTTTCCGGCAGCAGCAGCGACGCCAAACGCGCCGAACTGCTGGCCTATTTCACCCAGACCTGGGAGCTGTACGAAAGCCTGTTCGACTGCCTCGCCGATGAGCGCGCGTACTTTAATAAAGCCATCACCCTGCGCCATCCGCTGATCTTCTACTTTGGCCATACCGCCACTTTCTACATTAATAAGCTGATGGCGGGCGGTTATCTGCAGCAGCGCATTGATGATCGCATCGAGGCGATGATGGCGATCGGCGTGGATGAGATGAGCTGGGACGATCTCGACGACAGCCATTACAGCTGGCCGGATGTGGCCGAGGTGCGCGACTACCGCGGCAAAGTGAAAACCGTGGTAAGTGAATTCATCCGCACCATGCCGCTGGATCTGCCGATTGACTGGGACAGTCCGGCGTGGGTGATTCTGATGGGCATTGAGCATGAGCGTATTCACCTCGAAACCTCCAGCGTGCTGATCCGCCAGCTGCCGCTTGAGTGGGTAAAACCGCAGCCGCACTGGCCGGCGTGTCCGCAGGCGCGCCACGATCGTGCCTCGGTACCGGCCAATACATTGGTGGCGATGCCAGGCGGACGCGTCACGCAGGGTAAAACCGATGATACCTACGGCTGGGATAATGAATACGGCAGCCTTACAACTGAGCTGAAACCGTTCAAAGCCAGCAAAATGCTGGTGAGCAACGCCGAGTTCTTTCATTTTATTGCCGCCAACGGCTATAACGAACGCCGCTGGTGGGATGACGAAGGCTGGGGCTGGCGCGAGTTTGCCCAGGCGCAGATGCCGACTTTCTGGGTCGGCGACATCGCGCAACCTGACGATCTCCGGCTGCGTCTGATGACCGAAGAAGTGGCGATGCCGTGGGACTGGCCCGCCGAAGTGAATCAGCTGGAAGCCGCGGCATTCTGCCGCTGGCTGGCAGAAGAGAGCGGCAAAGCGATCCAGCTGCCGTGCGAAGCCGAGTGGATGCAGCTGCGCGAGCAGGTTGCCGGCGATCAGCCAGACTGGATCGACGCGCCGGGCAACATCAATCTTGCCCGCTGGGCCTCTTCCTGTCCGGTAGACCACTTTGCCCAGGGTGACTTCTTCGACATCGTCGGCAACGTCTGGCAGTGGACCACCACGCCGACCAACGGCTTTGAAGGCTTCAGGGTACACCCGCTGTATGACGATTTCTCCACGCCCACCTTTGACGGCAAACATGCGCTGATCAAAGGCGGCAGCTGGATCTCCACCGGCAACGAAGCGCTGAAATCCTCACGCTACGCCTTCCGTCGTCACTTCTTCCAGCATGCCGGTTTCCGCTACGTGGTTTCCTCGCATCAGGAGAGCATGGCGCTGAATCCGTATGAAACCGACAGCATGGTGTCGCAGTACCTCGACTTCCAGTACGGCCCCGGCTATTACGGTGTGCCGAACTACGCGGCGGCGCTGGTCGATCTCGTGCTGCCGCACTGCGCGCACCGCGGCCACGCGCTGGATATCGGCTGCGCCACCGGCCGTGCCAGCTTTGAACTGGCACGCCATTTTGCTGCGGTCACCGGCATGGATTACTCGGCGCGCTTTATCGACGTGGCGCTGCAGCTGACCTCGGGTGAGGATTTCCGTTACGTGGTGCCGGAAGAGGGAGAGCTGGTGGAGTATCGCCAGGTGCGGCTAAAAGAGTTTGGTTTCGATGAGACCCTGGCGCAGCGCATTCAGTTTGTGCAGGGCGATGCCTGTAACCTGAAACCGCAGCCCGATGGCTACGATCTGGTACTGGCCTCTAACCTGATCGATCGCCTGCGCCAGCCGAAGCGCTTCCTGCAGGACATCACGCCGATGATCCGCTCCGGCGGTTTGCTGGCCATCTCCTCACCTTACACCTGGCTGGAAGAGTTCACGCCGAAGGAGAACTGGCTGGGCGGTTTCCGTGAAAACGGTGAAGCGCTCACCACCTGGCAGGCGCTGCAACGGCTGCTGCGCGATGCCTTTGAGGAAGTTGCGCCGCCGCAGGACGTGCCGTTTGTGATTCGCGAAACCGCGCGTAAGTTCCAGCACACACAGGCCCAGCTGACGCTGTGGCGTAAGCGCTAAAAAGCGTGCAGACAGCGGCAGCTCCGCTGTCTGTGCCTTGCCTGTCCCGCTAATTTGCTGCACATTCTCCCTGTTCAGAGAAGAAGAACCTAATGAGGATGGATGATGGCGGAACACCTGCAACTGGATAATCTCGACCGCGGCATTTTAAATGCGCTGCTGCAAAACGCGCGCACCGCGTACGCCGAACTCGCCAAGCAGTTTAACGTCAGCCCCGGCACGATTCACGTGCGCGTCGAAAAGATGCGTCAGGCGGGGATTATTCTGGGTACGCGCGTGGAGATCGATCCACGGCAGCTCGGATTTGATGTCTGTTGTTTTATCGGCATCATTTTGAAAAGCGCGCGCGACTATCCGGCAGCGCTCAGCAAACTGGAAGCGCTGGATGAAGTGGTGGAAGCCTGGTACACCACCGGCCACTACAGCATCTTTATTAAAGTGATGTGCCGCTCAATTGACGCGCTGCAACAGGTGCTGATCAACAAGATCCAGACCATTGATGAAATCCAGTCCACCGAAACGCTAATCTCCCTGCAAAACCCGATCATGCGCACCATCAAGCCGTGATCGGCTTCCCCGCTGTGCATAACCTTATCCCGGGCGGATCGCTTTTGTGATGCGCCTTGTCGCCTGATGCTATCGGCGATTAACCCTGTTTTCCACAGGTGGATCACCGCTTGATCACAGCGTACAATGCTCGCCTTTAGTGCGGGAGAGCATCATGGCCGATATTACCTTAATCAGTGGCAGTACCCTTGGCAGCGCCGAATATGTCGCTGAACATCTGGAAGAGAAACTGCAGGAAGCGGGCTTTTCAACCGAACTGCTGCACGGACCCGAGCTGGATGAGGTGCCGCAGGAGGGCATCTGGCTGATTGTCAGCTCAACGCACGGTGCCGGCGAACTGCCGGACAACCTGCTGCCGTTTTATGAAGCGCTGCAGGAGAGCCAGCCGGATCTGTCAGGCGTACGCTTTGGCGCAGTGGGTATCGGTAATCATGAATACGATCTGTTCTGCGGTGCGATCAAACTGCTGGAGACGACGTTAACGCAGCTGGGCGCCAAACGTATTGGCGATCGGCTGGAGATCGACGTGCTGGAACATGAGATTCCGGAAGATCCGGCGGAAGTGTGGGTTGCCAGCTGGCACCCGCAGATTTAAGACGATCTTTGCTGGTCGGGGATCGGGTATTTATGTCGATCCCCAGTTGATTCCGCTGTTTTATCGCCTTTTACCTGCGTCGCTCTGTGGATAAGATCCGTTATTTCATGCGTATAA